>MKVF01000032.1 GCA_001899145.1 Flavobacteriia bacterium 40-80 | reverse complement strand
CCTGTTTCTGTGAAAGCTACAGTAACAGTAACAGCTACAGAGACGAGCCATGATGTGTTTGTGATTACGGATATCAACGGACGAGTGGTGACTACCCAACAAGTGGAGATCAAAGCAGGCACGAGCATTTTCGAGCTTGATCTACACCGTTTGTCAGAGGGCACTTATTTCATTAGAATGAATCAGAGTGATAAGTATTCACCGTTGAAGTTCATAAAGGTGGATTAAATCTCAGATTGTTAGAAGGCAGAGGCTAGACTGATAGACATTCAGATTTAAGATAAAATATAAACAAACCAAAGGACTGCAAAAGCAGTCCTTTGGTTTTTAAAGTTGATAGGATAGGAATAGTGTAAAAATAAATATTTGAAAATGATTGATTTATTAGCATAATTTGATTTTGCATATATATGTGCTTAATAGAAAAAAACCTAATGACTGTGGATGATATTTTAATGGGAGATTCTGAATTATAGCTATTTTAAAAAATATTCATTTATTATCAATAAATATTCAGCAAAAAGACTTATTTACTCATTTGGAAATAACTTAACATTTGTTTTTTAATGCAATTTTTATAAATTTATATATCCTTTACCTGTAAAGATTCTGATTAACAGGTGTATACCAATAAATTGAACCACTATCAACAACATATAATTTTATGGAAATATTTTACAAAAAATTTAGAGTAAAAACCAGATTACTGGGCGTTTTAACTTTTGCGCTTTTACTTTTTGGTATAAGTGCGAGGAGCTGGGGACAGTGTACGAACGACGCTTACGGGCAATACCCTACAGGCACATCTACTTGCCCTAACCAAGGCAGCTGGACGAATATAGCTACAAATACATATCGTGGGGAATACTCTTTGGTATCTGTTGTTGAAGGATTTACCTACATGTTTGGAAGTTCTGTAGCTACGGATATAACTACAATTGCACAAACGGACAACACTGTTTTAGCGTACGGAACCCAAAACGCAACATGGACCGCTACTTTTACCGGAAATGTTCGTTTTTGGACGCATGGAGCATCATGTGCTACTGGAAGTGGCAACCGAACAAGGCGTTGGCAGATAACAGGAACACCGACAACTGTTGCTTTCGGCATTAATACATGGAATGTCGCTGCTTATAACGGTGGCACTTGGAATGCAACTAATTTTTTAAATCTGACAGGAGCAACTTATAGAGGGTATTATGTGGATAATACATTGAATATTAATACATCAGGTAGATGGGGGGTAACAGCTTCTCCAAGTGCGGCACCAGGTTATGCAGGTTGTTCCGTCAACAACAATCAGCATATATTTGTTTACAAACGTAAAGGATTCCCTACGGGCTGCTATTCTATATCAGATATTTTATTTGATGATGCTATACGTATTTATGTCAATGGCGCTCAGGTTTATGAAAATACCGGTTGTTGTGCTATGACCGGGCTGGCATGGTCCGGAAATTTAGATGCAAATAGTGAGGTTGAAATTCGCGTAGCAGAAAACTCTGGGGATAGCCGTCTTATTCTTAACTTTGTCCTTAATACACCCATTGCTAATCCAGGCTCTGATCAAACCATTTCTTGTGGGAATAATAGCGTACAACTGGGAACATCCATAGATGTTTTTGATGATTTTGAGACTGGTACTGGGAACTGGACATTCACTTCACCATGGGCACGCAGCACAGGTATTTCAACTATAACAAACCGATCAGGATCATCTTATTTTGCGCTAATGACAGGTGGTAGCGGTAATAACGGCTATTATCTTACATTTAACGGGACCTTACCGGCAGGTACTTCAAGGAAAATTTCATTTTATTTTATTAATCCCGGCAACTCATCTGCTGGATTTGATGAGGCATTTTTAGATTATTACAATGGTTCTTCATGGACAACACTGGCGGATATTGACAATGGTGCTGGCAGTGGTACCTCTACAGACGGATGGATTTATAAAGAGTACACTATTCCTGATAATGCCACAAACCTTCGCTTTCGACCGAATATGTATAGTAATACTTATGACGGGATAGGCATCGATAATATTACTATAACAACCCCTTTAACTTATTCTTGGAGTCCTTCAACGGGGCTCAGCGCAACTAACATTTCTAATCCGGTGGCCAGCCCAACTGCTACAACTACCTACACCTTAACAACAACAGTCAATGGCTGTACTTCTGCACCTGCTTCGGTGACAGTGACAGTGAATCAATTCAATCCCGGTACTATTGCAGCAGACCAAACAATCTGCAACGGCACTAAACCAGTTGCATTCACCCAAACGTCTCCTACAGGAGGAGGAGGTGCTTACGCGTATCAATGGCAATCTGCAGCTAACTTAACCGGTGCATGGACTGATATTTCAGGTGCAACTTCAGCTACATATACGGAAAGTAACAACCTTACAGCAGATAAGTATTACAGACGTAAGGTAACGGATAATGATTGCGGAGTGGCTTATTCCACTCCTATAACACCTACTTCTAATTTAAGATTACATTATAAATTTGATGGGGTGATCCAGCCGAGAACTAATATTGTTACAAATACTGACTTAAATACAGGATGGGCGCAAGGATATCATAAAAGTATTATTTTTAATGAAATAGCTGCGCCATCTGGGATAAATTCTCCAACTGTTGGTTTTAACAGAGGCGATGCGTCCGGGTATTGGTATTCTTACGGAAATTATGCACCAGGACAAACGCCCGGGCAAACGTTCACTGTTTCAATTTATGTAAAGACATTAGATAATAACTTTAGAATAAGATGTTATACAGCTGATAATAGTGAGCTTGGCAGAGTATGGGGTGATTGGATGAGTGTTCCGAATGACGGAGCGTGGCATAGAGTCTCATGGACGATAGATATACCTGGTAATAGTCAATCAGAAAGTTTATCGTTTAATTATTCATATGGTATAAATGACCCTGTCGCTTACGGGAGCGCAGCAGGAGATCCTAATACAAGAACATGGCTTTGCGCTCCTCAAATGGAGATGGGACAGGGTGCAACGGCTTTTCATATTGGTACATTATCCTCCGCTTTAGTAACTGACTACTCCGGCAATGGTAATCGCGGGACGATTTCTTTAGCAACAGCACCTGTATGGGTAGCAGACAATAATAATGGCGTGAACGGAGGAGCATATCAGTTTAATGGAACATCACATATAGATGTAGGGAATTCTTCGTCATTACAAATAACAGGTAATCAGACTATTTCAATGTGGATAAACCCTGCTGTTTTAAATGATGGAGTGAGAAGAAATCCTTATGCAAAAGCATATGGAGGTGAAGGAACAATTACGCAGGAACCAGATGGCACCATCAATTACTATTACGGAACAAGTGGAGGTAACGGAGGAAGTTATCAGGGATTTACAATGTCAAGCCCTATAGCTGTAAATCAATGGGTTCATATTGCTATTGTCAGAGATTTAACAAATTCACAGTTGTACTGGTATAAAAACGGAGTATTAGTAAATCAAACTACAGCATTGTATAATCCAGCGGTAGCGGGAAGTTTACCAGTAACTATCGGGACAGGGTATGCCGGGAACTACAACGGAAAGATTGATGATATCAGAGTATATTCATCTGCACTTTCCGCAACTGATATAAAAGATTTATATGAACACTCGGCAGCATTACATGTAATTGTACAGGCACCTATTAACGAAGGAGCAATAGCTGCTGACCAAACAATATGTTACGGAGGAGATCCGGCTGTATTTACAAGTACAACAGCAGGAAGTGGTGATACCCGGGGCGCAGTTACGTATCGTTGGGAAAAGTCAGTCAGTCCATTTACTGCATGGAGCGCTATATCAGCTGCTACAGCAGCAACTTATGATGCACCTGCAGGTTTAACAGCAACCACCAAATATCGTAGGGTTACTATTGTTACTTTAAACGGTAAGGAATGCGAAAAAGAGTCAGCTCCGGTAACAGTAACAGTACACCCTCAATTCACATCAGGGACTATTGCAAATACAGGCGAAACAATTTGTAATGGTGGTGATCCGGCTGTCATTGGAAGCACAATTGCAGCAAGTGGAGGAGATGGTACAATAACTTATAAGTGGCAAGCTAATGGAATTGATATTGTAGGTAGTAATGCTGCCACATACGATCCTCCATCAGGATTAACTGCAACAACAACCTATACACGTTGGGTAAAAGACGGAACTTGTAACACAACATTTACCGTTTCAGCTAATTCGTGGACAGTTACAGTCGATCAGAAACCCACACTTCCGACTTCAATTACAGTAGATAACAATATGAATAACTGCTGGGGCAGAGAAATTACCTTAACAGCAAACGGTGGTACATTACAAGGTTCTTCCCAATATGTCTGGGGCACAACAAATGGTGGCAGCCAGCTGGGGACAACGGGCAACGGCACAAAAACACTAGTACCAACCGCATCGAATACATATTATGTCGGAGTTACAGCCAACGGCGCGTGTCCTGCTCAGAACTTAGCAACAGGAATCACGTATGCCCTTCCAACAAGAAATGCTTTGCTATCCTCGAACAGTTCCGGTACGTGCTACGTGAGTGGTTCCAATCCGATCCATTTCTATGATGCATCAAATAACTATATTGGTTCCATCAACCCACAAGGCAGAACAGGAATAGTAACCATGAGCACAAGTGTAGGCTCTCCTGCTATCCAGGGAGCTTGTGATCTGCCTTCCGATCCTAAATACAGGACAGCTTATCTGGGCAGAATAGTCCATGTTGATGGCAGCGGCCTGTCCGGCAGTGGTAATGTAGATGTAGTGCTGGCTTACAGTGATGCAGAGCTTTTAGCTTTACAGGTTCAGGCAGGCAATG
>MKVF01000031.1 GCA_001899145.1 Flavobacteriia bacterium 40-80 | reverse complement strand
ACGCCAAAATCTGAATTTGCGAACACACTTAAAAAGATTAAACCGCAAAACTATTTGTTATTCAAAATCTCTGATGATGTTACTGGCTGTTGTGAAGATTTATTTTTGGGGATGATTGTTCGATTTTATTTGTTAAAACAATCAAAAGTGTGTATATTTCGTGCAATTTATTTGATCTCTAATTTAAAAGCTTTGTTGGGGATTAGTACCATAAATAAATATTATGGCAATGAAATTGATTTATTTATTACTTTTTTTATCTATTAATATTAGATGTTTTTCTCAAAAATCAAATCTCAATCTCATTAAAGAGATCAATGAATATTCTTTCAGAGATAGTAAAACAGGAAATATTTTAAGAAAAAGTAGACTTTATAGTACCTCTAGTTTTGACAGCATCGGGAAGAAAGTTAAAGAGGTTTTTTATAATAATGATTGTCATATTGACCACGTAACAACTTATGATTACGATGACTTGGGACATTGTATTGCAATTACAAATTTTAGTGGAAAAGGTGAGAAAATAAAAGAAAATATTGCAAAGAGAGATAAAACAGGAAACACTATTCCATTCTTAATAACTAATTCATACGATTTTTGCAAGCAAGATAGTCCTCTTGTACAATGTAAATATAATAAAAAGGGTTATATCTCAGAAGCTATAAAATATGATGAAGTCTACAAGAATATGATTATTTTGAAACTGAAATATAAATATAAGTATTGGTGAATGGTTGCGTATCAGATTATCTGCTATTTTTATTTATTTCTCATTTTCAATTAATTAAATTGCAACTTCTACGAACTTTTTAAAACAAATATTTCGAAGTGTATTTGAAAATGAGTGAATTACAAGGTGAAGTACCAGATTATATGGTCGTTGAATGGATATTGGAATCCAGCAGTTCGATTTGACAATCATATAAGAATAGATGGAGAAGTAATAAATGGCAGTAATATTTTGGGGCGTTCAGGAAAAGTAACTAACCCTACTATTTTTGAATTATTTATGATTATAATGAACGATGAATCTTTGAAACCATGAAAAAAAATATTATATTTTATTGTTTTGTTTTATTACTCTCTATAAGGGTGAGCGGAATGGAAAAATCTGATAATAAAGATGATTCAAGTTATATCTTTATTGCTTCTATTATGGAAGGGCAAGCACAACAAGTATATGGCGACATACTTTTATACGGCCCTGTTTTCTTTAGAATAAAGGCTGATTATCAATTCAGTAGTAATTATAGCAATCCATTGCAATTTTTTAACGAAAATGGATATGGTAAATTTATTTATAATTTAAAGGAAGAAATCAACAAAAAAAAATGTCCAAAATATATAGCTCCTTATTTTTTCGATTACTATAAACAATTACATTATTGTATTTCAATCTATAGGATAAAAAAAGAGAGTTTAAAAATAGAAGATTTTAATTCTGAAAATATCTGGTACAACAAACAGCATGAGAATGACCCTATTTTATTTGAAAAAATCAAAATTGACGACTGCTCAAGCTTAGAAGTTGTGTACTTTTTCCATTTTAATTTAGGATATGATAATTTTTCTTGGGATGAATTTGATAAATATGAATGTATTAAATCTTTTTTTGGTAGGTAGGGGGCTTATTAAGAATAAGTTGATTGAAAGAGGTAAAAATAATTATAAAAGGGGTGATGAATTGTAACTTGATTAAAAAGGCTTTATATATTTTATTAGTGTGCTTACTGATTTCATGTAATGAGGGTCATTCTTCAGCAATAGATTTAGAAGATACCATTGAATTGGACTTTCAATTTAATGAAAAACATTACTTAAAGAGTGATTTAAAATTGAATGCTATTTTTTCTGAAATTAATAAAATCGATTATCCCATTGAAAATGATGGCAATATAAAGAAAAAGCATGTAGATCCTAACTTGGAGATGTATTATAAACTTGATGAATTAATTAAAGTTAAAAGTTACAATATTAATCCTTCAATAAAATATAGTGTATGTTTCTACTTTAAACAGAAGTATTGTATTGTTATTGTAAACGCCATTTTTGAACAGAAGGATATTTCAGATTACAGAATTTATCTTTTTGATAATGATGTATTAAAAACGTGCCTGGTTAAAAATTTAAGTGCCGGTTTCAATACAGACAAATATTATACAATAACGAACAATATTAATGCTATTAGAACCTCTGAAGGATTAATAAAAAAAATTAAATATTATAGAGAGCAGAACCTATAAATACAGATTAGATATGAAAAATAAAATCATATTAATAATATCATTTTTTATAATTATAATAAGCATTTCTTACGGACAAGTTCATATTGGAATAACCATTGATTATAAATCGGATTCGATTGTAAAACTAACTATCATAGATTCTACACGTTGTATTCCTTGGGATACCGAAAAAGAACAAAGACCAGATACATTTCATCTTGAATTTCTGAAAGATTCATTAGTAAAAGTTGATTTTTCTCATTTGGTTTTTGGGCACGTGGTTAAGAATGAACCTCTAAAAAAGATATTTAGTGGGAAACTGTATTTGAATGGGAATAACTTTAAATTGTCATTTTTTTATATTGAATCAATGTATAATTCACCTCTGGTATATTTAATTAATGGACAGACGAAGGGAAATAAAGTGAATTTGACAGGTTTTAATACCATTAGATCTGGGGCAAACCAAACTATATATTTACTTGATGATATTGGTAAAAAAATAATTTTTGAGGATAACTATTTTATCTTGTCTCATGATGAATATGTTCGTAAAATGGAAGAGTTTTTAAATCGGTAATGCTCATCATCGAATATCAAAATTTATCTTTGTAACATACTGAAAAACAGAATTTATTTTAATATATTTAAAATTGGGTGAGCATAATGCTCACCCGATTGTTTTTAAATAGTTTAAAAGTCTATAATTTAGAATACTATTCACAGACAATTATCCAATTCCTAATAATTCCACTTCAAAGATCAGTGTGGAGTTCGGGCCGATCTCTTTTGAGATCTGCTCTTCTCCGTAAGCCAGCCCGGGCGGAATAACAAATCTGAATTTGCTGCCCGTATTCATCAGCTGCAAACCTTCTGTCCAGCCTTTAATCACCCTGTTCAGGGGAAATGTTGCCGGCTGGCCGCGCTGCACCGAACTGTCAAATACAGTTCCTTTAATCGTTGTTCCGTGATAATGACATTTTACCTTGTCAGCAGCTTTAGGCTTCTCTCCTGCTCCCTCGATGAGTATTTCATACTGAAGCCCGCT
The DNA here is from genome assembly GCA_001899145.1 of Flavobacteriia bacterium 40-80. Classification (GTDB taxonomy): domain Bacteria; phylum Bacteroidota; class Bacteroidia; order Flavobacteriales_D; family Crocinitomicaceae; genus 40-80. Next base: position 30,289 of record MKVF01000031.1, on the reverse strand, counting down.
CGGGAGCGTCACCACATTCGGGTTTTTAGCATTCTCCTCCTGGAAAGCAATACCTTCCTCCAGGTTTTTCTTTGCCTGTTCCTGTTTTCTCTTTAAAAGCAGCTCTGCGACTCCCATTTTTATTATTTTTTGATGAGGATAAATAAATATCAAATAATTACCATTGATCCGGGTTCGCTTTTTTCAGATCCTCACGGTATTTCTCCGGAATGATCCCTTCTAACAGGCAACCTGGCTCAAGGCTTGGGAAAATCTCCTCATAAGAACGGGTCTCGTACAAGAATACCCTTCTGTAAATTAGATCCCTTGTAATCTGGTCTGCATGATTTAACCCGGCAGAAGCCAGCAGCTCGACATACGCTTTGAGAGTTTCTTTGTGGAAGTTCGCAACACGGACTTTTTTCAGGCTGACATCCAGACCGGCAACCAGCTGCGGATCCTGCGTGGCAACTCCGGTCGGGCAGGTATTTGTATTACACTCCAACGCCTGGATACATCCTAAGGCCATCATCATGGCGCGGGCACTGTTAACAGCATCTGCACCTAATGCCATTGCACGGATAATGCTGAATCCAGAAACAATCTTTCCGGAACCGATCAGCTTGATATGGTGGCGGATATTAAATCCTGTCAGCATGTTATCTACAAAAGCGATCGCATCCAGAAACGGAGCGCCGACATAATTACTGAATTCCTGGGGAGCAGCTCCTGTCCCACCTTCACCACCATCCACAGTGATAAAATCCGGGTAAATATCCAGCTCTACCATCGCCTTACAGATCGCAACGAACTCGCTTTTCTTACCGATACATAATTTGAAGCCAACAGGTTTTCCTCCGGATTCTTTTCTAAGCAGCTGAATAAACTGAATCAATTCCCTCGGAGTGCTGAATGCAGAGTGATAAGGCGGAGAATAGACCGTAGTGAACGGCACGACATTACGAATAGCAGCGATCTCCTCCGTATTTTTCTTGGCCGGTAAAATCCCTCCGTGACCGGGCTTCGCGCCTTGGGAAAGCTTTACTTCGATCATTTTTACCTGTGGAAGCGTTGCGTTATTCCGGAACACATCAATACTGAAATTGCCATCTCTGTCCCGTGCCCCAAAGTATCCCGTTCCGATCTGCCAGATCAGGTCTCCGTTATTTCTCAGGTGATAAGGAGAAATACCTCCTTCGCCTGTATTGTGGGCAAAACCACCAATCTGCGCGCCTGAATTCAATGATTCAACAGCTGCAGTGGAAAGCGAGCCGAAGCTCATGGCGCTGATGTTTAATATGCTGGCGTTGTAAGGCTGTGTACAGTCTTTGTTTCCTATCAGCACCCGCGGATCGTGATCCACCGATTCAAAATTCTTAGGGACGATGCTGTGCATCATCCACTCATACCCTTCTTTGTAAACGTCCAGCTGTGTTCCGAACGGCATAGAATCCACCTCTTTTTTGGAACGCTGATAAATAGTACTTCTATCGATACGATTTATCGGCATTCCGTCAGTATCACTTTCAATAAAATACTGATACATTTTAGGCCGTAAGGCTTCCATCGTCCAACGCAGTCTTCCGAAAATCGGGAAGTTCCTCATCAGGGTGTGCTTTTTCTGGAAAAAATCGACATAGCCGATGATTACAGGAATCATTACTATTCCCAAAACATACCACCAGCCGTTCCAGCTGTAATAACCTGCTATTGATAAAAGTAAAACAACAGCAATGCTCGTAAAAACAAACTTTTTTCTCAAGGGTAAAAAATTTTAATTAGTAATCAGAATTCGAAATTATAATTTAAAAAATCATATTCAAAGCTTTCTCCGCAATAAAAACAACTTCTTTAGCTTCCTGCTTCTCTCAGAAGTTTTTTGCGGTCTAAAATTTCGATTTTCCGGACGTGGATCTCAATGAGTTGCTCTTCCTTGAACTCTTTAAGCAGCCTGATAATTGTCTCTGTAGCTGTTCCGACAAAATTTGCCAGATCTTCCCGTGAAAGGTTGATCATTTCATCTTTGTAAACGCCGTCCAGTATCAGCAGAATGGTAGCTAACCGCTCCCGGACGCTTTTCTGCGCCATATTTTTGATAAATACGGCCCGTTCTCCCAATTCTTTCGAAAGCTCTTTCAGAACAGTCTGCAATAAGCCCGGATTGGATTCTAAATGAGAAAGGAAGTCTTCCTTTTTAATAAAACAGATGTTGCTTTCTTCCAGTGTGGTTGCGGACAGCTTGTAAGGATCATCGCTGAACATGGCTTTGAACCCGACAACATCTCCTTCCTTGGCAATATGGATGATTTGCTCTTTTCCGGATTCCCCGATGGTAAAGATCTTGACCTTGCCGTCATTAATGCAATAAACGCCTCTTGAGAAGGTTCCTTCCACAAAGAGCGGCTGATTTTTCCTGTAAAAAGAGCATACCTTATTCTCGTCCAGCTGATGTACTTCTTCCGTACAAAAGGAACTGAATAATGAGTCTTTTCTTACCTGGCATGTTTCACAACTTACGTATTTGTGAGACTTATCCAACATTGCACTGTTTTCTGCAAAGATAAACATAAAGTTATCCAAACAGTTGCAATAACATTTAATAAATTTATAAATTAAGGTTTCTCACAGGCCTTTCCCTTGTGACAGCAACTCATGACGACTTCTTCCGTTTCTTCCTTTACATCGTTTGTAGCCTGTTGTACTTCGATTTTCGGGCTCAGATAAGGGATTCCCAGGTTCAGACCCCTGAAAACAACCATCAATCCCACCAGTGTGATCAATACAGGAGTCCAGCGGTTGGTTCTCCACTGAAATTTACCCGAAATCCAGCGGGCAAGTGTCAGCACCGGCACTGTTCCCAAACCGAAAAAAATCATTGCTATCATACCGGAAAACGGACTGCCTGCCAAAAGACTGTTTATAAGTGCAATATAGATAAGCCCACATGGAAGCAGTCCGTTAATGATCCCAAAAAACAATGGTTTCAATGGTATGTTGGACTGAAACAGATTCCGGAGTGTCGTTCCGGAAAAACGAATAAACAATTGCTGTAATTTTTTTCCGAATGGAAAGCGGACGAATTTTGCCCATGCGAAAAAAACGATGGCCACACCACTTATAACGGAAAGCAGCTGCATCCATTTGAATGTCTGGAGGCTGATCCCGATCAATCCTGCCAGTAAGCCGAGCAGCGCATAGGTAAACGTTTTCCCGATATGGTATTGCAGCATTCCAAGGGAACGTTCATACACGTTATTCGTCTTCATCGGGATTGCCATCACCAAAGGGCCGCACATGCCCAGGCAGTGCAGCGAGGCGCTTAAACCAATGATCAGACTACTTGTATAAACCGCCCACATGATCAGATGATAATTTCTTCTTTTTGCAAACAATCCTTATTTTCCAGCTGATAAGTGATCTCCAGCTTGTATCTGCCTTCCTTTAATTCCTTTTTGGAAATCAGAAGTGTTTTTGTTCCTTCAAACTGAAATTCCTTATCCAGCAGCTTATCATTCGGACGGATGAAGAGTACTTTTACTCCCGGCACATTTAATGCTTCTGGAATCGTTAAAACCACAAATTCCTCGTCATGATTCACCGCTATTTTTTCCTGCGAATTAGCATTGCGCTGTGCCTGGATCTCCTGTTCGTAATTTACTTCCCGGGAATAGTAATCCTCACTTTCCAGGTCAGAGCTTTTCCGCATCATAATGGTGGTCAGAGTAATGATGAAGCTCATGAAAATAACCATCCCTATTGTCAATCCTTTTCCCCAGTTCATAGCATTTAATTTTAAAAATTCGGACCTATAAATTTTGTTTTCACACGCTGGATCTCCTTCCCGTTTCCATATACGATAATGGAAACCCTTTCTTTATCCTCCACTTCCTTGTAAGGAATTTTGATTACAAACCGTTCCTTCAGCTCTTTCTCGGGAGCGAGGCGCAATTTTTTCACTGCTGTTTCAATCGTCCCGTGATTTCCTTCCAGCTTTAACTGGATATTATACCCTTTTCGCGTCTTGTTCAGCAGGTAAATTTCAAAAATGTTACTTACCTGTCCGTCCTGTGTGATCTGGAAAGTAGTTCCGCGATAGCGCGTCACTTTTGCCTGAAAATCATTTCTCGTCACGAGCAGCGTGATAAGCGTAAGAACTAAAAACACCAACAATGCGGAATAGGCTTTTACTCTTGTTGTCCATTGAAACGGTTTCCTGTCTTTTATACCGTTCTCTGAGACATAGCGGATCAGCCCTTTTTCCAGCCCGACTCCTTCCATCATGTGATCACAGGCGTCAATGCACGCGGTACAGTTCACACACTCCAGCTGCGTACCGTTCCGGATATCAATTCCCGTAGGGCATACCAGAACGCATTGCTTACAGTCAATACAATCTCCTTTTCCCGCTGTTTTCCTGTCTTCATTTTTACGGAATTTTCCTCTTTCTTCTCCACGGACATAGTCATACGCAATGACCATCGAGTTCGGATCCAGCAAAACGCCCTGCAAACGCCCGTAAGGACAAATAGTGGTGCACACCTGTTCTCTCAGCCGGGTAAAAACCATATAAAACACGCTGGTAAAAACGATTATGGAAATAAATCCGCCCAAATGAACACTTACCGGCTCCCGGATGATCTGCCACAGCTGGTCACTTCCGATGATATACGCGAGAAACGTATTGGCAATCGCAAAGGAAATGATCCAGAAGATCGTATGCTTGAGCACCCGTTTGAAGATCTTCTCTTTATTCCACGGAGCATCACGTAGCTTTTTCTGGTGCGTGTAATCTCCGTCAATCCAGTATTCGATCCGGCGGAAAACCATTTCCATAAAAATGGTCTGAGGACATACCCATCCGCAGAAAAGCCTTCCGAAAATAATGGTGAAAAGAATGACAAATACCACTCCGACAATCATTGCCAGCGCAAACAGGTAAAAATCCTGCGGCCAGAAAATTTTACCGAAAATAATAAACTTCCTTTCCAGGATGTTGAACATCAGAAAAGGCTCTCCCTCCATTTTTATATAAGGGAGAGCAAACAGCACTATCAAAAGAACGTAGCTTACGATTTTACGTTTGTTAAAGAATTTTCCGGAAGGTTTTTTCGGAAAGATCCAGATTCGTTTGCCTTTTTCATCGACAGTAGCTATCCTGTCTCTGAAATCTTCGTTTTCTTCCGCCATGGCGTTTCTCTTTCTATTCTGCCGCTACCGGCTCTTTTACATATTTTTCACCCTGAGGCTCTTTTCCTTCTGTATAAGGAAGACTCCGGACATAAGAAGCTACCTGCTGAATCTGAATCGGGTTCAGCTTAGACGCATGTTCAGGCATCCCGTTGACAGTTCCTTTCTTAATCACTCCGAACATCGCTTTAATATCTCCTGTGTACAGCCAGTAATCATCTGTCAGGTTGGGGCCGATATCTCCTTCTCCTTTCTCTTTATGGCATACCACACAGTTATTTTTAAAGACCGTTTTTCCGGCAGCCAGATCGTCTGCTCCGGTCATTACCGTTGCGTTTGTTTCATCCACATTCATCGCCATCTTAGCCAGATATTCCTGAACTTCCGTGTCTGCTTTCTTTACTTCTTTGTTGTATTCTGCCAGCTGCAGGTCTCCTGTTTTCAGGATATGATAATGGAACAAGTATGCAACGGCGAAGATAATGGTGATGAAAAACATCACTACCCACCACGGCGGAAGGTTGTTATCCAGCTCTTTAATACCATCATACTCATGCTCCAGCATAATGGATCCTTCGTATTCGATCGGAACAGAATCCGTAAGTACGCTGTTGATCTTTTTGAAAGACGCCACAGTTGTTTTAGCTTCGGCTTCTTTTTTCTCCGCGCGGATATTGCTCAGCAGCTGCGTAAAAAGCTTTCTCAGGTAGAAAAACACGAACAACAGCACAATGTCCAATACCAGCAATAAGGTCAGGTCGGAATTTTCCACGCGAAGCCACGGCATACCGTTTCCTCCTTCTTCCGGATTGAACGTTAAGGCCATCGCACTGTTACCGGACAATACCAGCACACCCAGAATGACAAGTGGCAGGACAGAAGAAGAGCCGTCACGGTCTTTTTGCCCCGCTGTCTTTTTCGCGATCAGCTTATCTCTGTAAAAATCAGAGCTTAGCAATGATTTGATATTTACTGCAATCATTGATATTGCCAGCAGCAAAATACCTGTAAGAATTACAAACGCGATGAACAGGTCAAAATTTCTCGCGTAATTCGGAACTGTCTTAACGACAGGTTCTGCCGCCACTGCTGATTCAGCAAGCACATTCCCGAAAAAGAACAATCCGGCAATTAGAGTATATATATATTTTGCTTTCATAGTATTAATGCTGTTTTTGATAGAACTCTTCTTCCTCACATCCATCATTCAATGGATAACAACTCATTTCTGACACACTTGATTTCTTCATCCGGATAACACGGATAATCACAATTAAGAAGAACAATGTGAATATCAGAAGGGAAATCAGCGGGAATATTTCTACTCCCGATATCGTTTCCAGATTTTGTTTGATAAATCGTAACATGGTGTTTATTTCTTAGTTGGCTCCTCCGTTGCTTTGATATCAGTACCCAAGCGTTGTAAGTAAGCTATAAGTGCAACAATTTCTTTTTTCTCCAGTTTTGCCACTTCTCCGTCAAAATCGAACTCTTTCTGGATATTTTTAGGCAATTTATTATAGATGTCCGTCACAAGCGCGGATGCTATTTCACGCGACTGGGCTTTTAAATCTTTAACCGCTTTATTTTCATAGCCCTTTTCATAAGGAACATTTAAGGTTTGCATCGCTATGATTTTCTTTTTGGTCAGCGAAAGATCCAGATTATCCTCTTTCAGCCACGGATAGGCCGGCATAATAGATCCCGGAGTTACCTCCTTCGGACGGATCATGTGCTGATAATGCCAGTAATGGCTTCGCAATCCTCCTTCACGTGCCAGATCCGGGCCGGTACGTTTAGATCCCCATTGAAACGGGTGGTCGTAAACAAATTCTCCCGCTTTTGAATATTCGCCGTAACGTGCCGTTTCGAAACGCAGCGGACGGATCATCTGAGAGTGACAGTTGTAACAACCTTCACGGACATAAATATCCCGTCCTTCCAGCTCCAGCGGCGTATAAGGTTTCACGCTGGCAATGGTAGGAACATTGCTCTTTACGATCGCCGTAGGAATGATCTCCACCAGCCCGCCGATCGCAACCGCGATAATGCTCCAGATCATAAACTGAACAGGTTTTCTTTCCAGCTTTTTGTGCCAGTTTTCTTTTTCTCCCGGATGAAGAACTGCGCTCAATGCAGGAGCTTCTGCCGGTTCATCAGCTAAGAAACTTCCTTTTTTAGCTGTTTTGAAGAGATTATAGAACATCATTACTGCTCCTATCAGGTAGATTGCTCCGCCAATTGAACGAAAAATGTAGAAAGGTTTCAGGTCGGTCACTGTTTTAACGAACTCTCCGTGAACCAGCGTTCCGTCCGGATTAAACTCCTGCCACATCAGACCTTGTACAAATCCGGCAATGTAGATCGGAATGACATAAAGAATGATTCCTAAAGTAGCGATCCAGAAATGCTGATTTGCCATTTTCCTGGAATACAGCTCTGTACGGAACAGCTTAGGAAACAGCCAGTACAACATACCAAAGGTAAACATACCGTTCCAGCCCAGCCCTCCTACGTGCACGTGAGCAACGGTCCAGTCGGTAAAGTGTGAAATGATATTTACATTTTTAAGGGAAAGCAGCGGTCCTTCGAACGTTACCATACCATAGCAGGTCAGCGCTACTACCAGGAACTTTAAAGTTACATCGTCACGGACACGGTCCCAGGCTCCGCGTAAGGTCAGCAGACCGTTTAACATTCCTCCCCAGGACGGAGCGATCAGCATCACGGAAAACACAACTCCCAGCGACTGCGCCCAATCCGGCAAAGAAGTATATAACAAATGGTGAGGGCCTGCCCAGATATAAATGAAGATCAGCGCCCAGAAGTGAATGATCGATAATCTGTAAGAATAGACCGGACGATTTGCCGCTTTCGGGACAAAATAATACATCAGCCCCAGATAAGGTGTTGTTAAGAAAAATGCCACGGCATTGTGCCCGTACCACCATTGTACTAACGCATCCTGAACTCCGGCATACCAGGAATAGCTTTTCAGAAAGCTGACCGGCAGCTCAAAAGAGTTGAAAATATGCAAAATAGCAACGGTTACGAATGTCGCGATATAAAACCAGATCGCTACATAGAAATGCTTTACTCTGCGGTTTAAAATAGTTGCGAACATGTTCCAGCCCCAAACCACCCAGATCCCGGCGATTAAAATATCTATCCACCATTCCAGCTCGGCGTATTCCTTGGAAGATGTTATTCCCAAAGGAAGGGTTATTACCGCACAGACGATGATAAACTGCCATCCCCAGAAGTTGATGTAGCTCAGCTTATCGCTCCACATGCGCGTTTTCAGCAAACGCTGTAACGAGTAGTAAACGCCGGTGAAAATACCGTTACCTACAAAGGCAAAAATCACGGCATTGGTGTGCAGCGGGCGAATCCGTCCGAAGGACAGGAAGCTAAAGCCTAAATAATCATTAAAAAACTCAGGCAAAGCCAATTGCAGCGCTGCAATCAACCCTACCAGCATTCCGGTTATACCCCAGATAATGGTGGCATAAGCGAAGTACTTGACAATTCTGTTGTCATAACTAAACTTCTGAATTTCCATTGTTTGTTTGATTTGTTTGTTGATCATTATTTTCATCATCAAAGAGAATCCTTACAGAAGGCGTATAATCATCATCAAATTGCCCTGTTTTTGTTGCCCACATGAAAATGAGCAGAAAAAACAGCGCGATCAGCAAACTGATAATTAGCATTATGTAGATAATTCCCATAGTGCAAATGTCATAGAAATGTCACGGATAAAGAATGACCTTCAACAACCAAAAAACATGATTTTTATCAGTTTTTCAGGGGGTATCAATAAAAACAATGGAATCCGGGTACAAAATCCTGTCTTTTTCGGTACGGAAAAGGGATTTGTTTTTTGTTTAAATCCGTTTCAGCAATACGAGAACAGTGCTTAACCCAACAACAGTAACAGAGCTGACAGGCATAATGATTGCCGCTACCAAAGGAGTCAGGCTGCCGGTTGTCGCAAAGCTCAACCCGATGAGATTATATGTCAGTGAGAAGGTCAGGCAAATCCGCAATACTTTTTTAGCATAATGGCTCAGACCCAGAAAAGTATTCAGCTCGTGAAGCCGCCCTGCCTGGATAATGGCATCAGAGGAAGGTGTGAAACGGAATACATCTTCTGAAACAGCGATTCCCACATCGGAAATACCCAATGCTCCGGAATCATTCAGTCCGTCGCCGACCATCAGTACTTTTTTACCTTGTGCCTGCAGCTCCAGAACGTAGTCCAGCTTATCTTTCGGTGACTGGTTAAAACGAATATTCGCTTTATTTCCTACTAAAGACTCCATTAATTCCCGGTCTTTATCTTTATCTCCTGAAAGCACATGGATGTTATATCCTTTCAGATTTCCGATCAGCTGTTTGATTCCCGCTCTTAATTCTGAATGGAAAATAAATTTTCCGGATTTATCGCCGATTTTAAAATAGGTCTCCGTTTCATTGGAAATGGTTTTTTCTCCGTAGATAAACAAATGGCTCCCTAATGTTATTTTGGTTTCCAGGTAATCTCCGGACAATCCAAGTCCCACTCTTTCCAGAAAATCAGATAAATCAAGGTTCCCATAGATGTTCTGTGTCCGGAAAAAATGGACAATTGCTCTGGATAATGGATGTGTCGATGAATTGGCAAGCGAGCACAGCATTTCTTTTTCTTCTTTTGTTAATTCATCTCCTGTCTGCCGGACATGCAGGTGAACACTTTCTGTCAATGTTCCGGTTTTGTCGAAAACGATATCTGTCACCTCATCCATGCGTTCAATGACTGCAGTATTTTTCAGATACAATCCTTTTCTTCCCATCGCTTTCATGATGTTTCCGTAAGTAAACGGAGATGAAAGCGCCAGCGCACACGGACAGGCAACGATTAAGACAGCGACAACAATTTCAGGGATTCGTTTCGGATCAATAAACATCCATGCAATGGAGGCCAAAGCAGCGATTACAAGGACACAAGCCAGAAAATACTTGGAAACAACATCCTGGAATTTATACCGGTTGGGTTTCAGCTTATCTATTTTAATATCATTCCATAATTGTGTCAGCAGGCTGCGACTAGAAGGCTTGTCTGCTTTTAAGGTTATTTTCTGACCGAGTAATTTTCCGCCGGCATAAATAAAATCTCCTTTGTATTTGTAAACAGGATCAGACTCTCCGGTGACAAAACTATAATCGATTTTAGCGGAATCACTTTCCAGGACGCTGTCACACGGAATTACCTCTTCATTGCGGATCAATAAGATTTCTCCGGCATTGATTTTTTCAATTTCAACAATTTCTTCCTTTCCATCCGTCAGCCGGGTTACGGCAACCGGAAAATAAGACGTATAATCCCGTTCGAAGGAAAGCGATTTGTAAGTCCTGTTCTGAAACCATTTTCCGATCAGAAGGAAAAAGATAAATCCCGCAAAAGAATCCATGTAACCGGGGCCTCCGTTTGTCAGGATTGTATAAACACTTTGTGCATATAACGCGATGATCCCAAGCGTAATCGGCACATCGAGATTCAGATTCCTGCTTCGCACGGCCTTATAGGCAGAGATAAAATAATCTCTTGCGGAGAAAAGCAGGACAGGAACAGAGACAAAAAAAGAAAGGTAGGAGGTAAAATTCCGCAGGTTGTCATCTTGCTTTTCAATTCCGAGATATTCCGGAAAGCTCCACAGCATGATGCTTCCGAAAGCAAAACCGGCAACACCCAGCTTATAGAAAAATACTTTATCAAATTTTTTGCTTTCTTCCTTGCGGTTCCCAAAGTTCGGAGCGTACCCGATTTTGTTCAGGAATTTTGCCAATTCAGACAATTTCAATTCGTTTTTGCGAAAAGTAATTAAGGCTTCCCGCTGAACAAAAGCTACCTGGCAGGATGTTACCGCTGGCAAAATCTTTGGCAGGTTTTCCAGAAGGTAAATACAACTGGAACAATGAATTTCCGGAAGAAACAAAGTGATTTTTATATAATTTTCATCCTCAAAGTCAATTAGCTTCGAACGGATCTCATCCACTTCAAGAAAATCATATTTATGTTCCTGAACATTCTTAGGACGGATACCGGATTTTTCTTCCAGCTGGTAAAACGTGCCCAGCTGATTGTCGACCAGCAGCTGATAAACCGTCATGCAGCCATTGCAACAGAATGATTTGGTTTTATAAGTATAAACGTTGCGATTAAGGATTTCATCTCCGCAGTGATCGCATAACAGCACTTCTTTCATAGAAACAGGTGTCAAAAACAATGCAAAGAAACGCTCAATTTATTCCAAAAAAAATGACGCAGGTCAGGAAGATGAGAGAATTTTGAATATTTGAATACTGAATTTTGAATTGACGGATGATAATTTTTGAGTAGAGAAATATAGCTTATAACGATTGATTCATCCTAAAGTCGTAAGATCTTATTGTCGTAAAATCTAAGATTTTCCACACTTATCACATTTGTCATTTTTCTTTCCGGCAAAAAACTTTATCCCGATAAAAAAGACCGACAAGGCAACAAGAGCTATCACTACAATTATTTCCATCACGAAAAGATGTTATAGGTTAGCATAGCCGCAAAATACGCCATAAATCCCATAAAAGAAAACTGGATCAGCGGCCACTTCCATGATTTTGTTTCCCGCTTAACAATGGCCATCGTTGACATACACTGCATCGCAAATGTGTAAAACACCATCAGCGAAAGCCCGGTCGCCAACGTATAAACAGGTTTTCCCTGCGCGTCTGTTTCCTGCCGCATTCGCTCAATCAGCCTTCCCGGATCATCGTCTTCCGTTTCAACACTGTATATGGTGGACATCGTTCCGACAAATACTTCCCTTGCTGCAAAAGAGGTTATCAGGGAAATTCCTATTTTCCAGTCATATCCCAGCGGCTTTATTGCCGGTTCCATTGATTTTCCTACTATTCCAACATACGAATCCTCTATCGGAATGTCTGTATTTTTCAGCTTTTCCGAAAAAGACATTTCTTTCTTGGAAAAGGAAGAAGGCCCATAGCTGGACAAAAACCACAGGACAATGCTGATCGCCACTATTATTTTTCCTGCTTCCAGCACAAATGTTTTGACCTTCATATAGATCTGGATGAGCACATTTCTTAACAAGGGAACTTTTAATTCCGGAAGCTCCAGCATAAATACACTGAGACTTTTTGTTTTCAGAATAAATTTAAAAAGGAAAGCAACCAGCAAAGCGCCGGCAAAACCAAGAAAATACATAGAAAACAAAGCCAGTGCCTGCAGATGGAACACTCCGCCAACTGTTTTATCCGGAATGACCAGGCCGATCAGCAGAATATAAACAGGGATCCGTGCGCTACAGGAAATCAGCGGTGTGACCAGGATAGTGATCAGGCGTTCCTTCCAATCGGAAATGGTACGGGTTGCCATAATGCCCGGGATAGCGCAGGCAACACCGGAAACCAGCGGAACCACGCTCCTTCCGTTCAGTCCGAACGGACGCATCCATTTATCCAGCAGGAAAACTGCCCTCGACATATAACCGGATTCTTCCAGTAAACCAATAAAGAAAAACAACAAGGCAATCTGAGGAATAAAAACCAGCGTTCCCGCAAGGCCTGCCAGAACCCCGTTTACAAGTAAGCTTCTTAAAATTCCTTCCGGCAGCAAGCTATTCACAGTGGAAGAAATCCATTCAAATAAAAGCTCGATCCATTCCATCGGTTTTTCGGAGATTGAATACACCATCTGAAACATCAGGAACATTAAAAAGAAAAAGATCAGGTACCCGAAAACCGGATGCACAAGGATTTTGTCTAACCCGGAATTTTGAATATTATCTTTTTTCTCCTGTCTGAATATTGTTTTCAGAATTTGTCTGATTTTCCGGAAACGATCGTTTGTATCTTCCTGCTGCTTTGCCTTATCGGTGAGAATAATGGATTTTATTTCCTCCGAATAAAAGCTATCCTTTTGCTGATAATTATCTGTCTTCAGCGCCTCTCTCAGCCGGTCGATTCCCAACCCGATCCTTGGATTTACATAGACAATGGTTACATCCGAAAAACAGGATTTTAAGGCATCAAAGTCAATAGTAATGCCTTTGCGTTCCGCAATATCATTCATTGTTACCGCCAGGATAAGCGGAAGCCCCATATCATGCAATTGACTGAAGAACAAAAGGTTTCTTTCGATGTTGTTAGCATCTAAAACATAAATGATCTTATCAAATTCCTTATTTTCACTGGCCTTTTTCAATGCTTCAAAGACAATCTCCTCATCTTTGGAATGAGGGAACAAGCTATACGTTCCCGGTAAGTCAGTTAAAGTAAAAGTGGTGTCTTCGACTTTAAAAACGCCTGTTTTTTTATCTACGGTCACACCGGGATAATTCCCTACCTTTTGATGTAAACCCGTCAGTTTGTTAAACAGAGAGGTTTTTCCCGTATTCGGATTTCCGGCCAGCGCGATTCTTTTATTCATTTTCCACCATTTCTACTTCAACAACTGCTGCTTCCGAATTTCGCAAAGCCAGCATATAAGTTCCCACCTGAAATGCTTTCGGACCGCCAAAAGGAGCGCTGTGTAAAAATTGTATTACCTGGCCTTCCACAAAACCTAATTCAATAAGCTTTGAGGAAAATTCCGAAGAAATCACTCGTTTTACAATCACTTTCTGACCTTTTTTCAGCGCTGACAGTTTCATCGTTATTTAGAATGATTCAAAAGTAGTAAATTAAAATTACTTTATGTATATGTTAAATCACATGCACCTTTTTTGGCAGAACTTACGTCTTATTCAAAGAATAATAATGATATTTGTATTTTAAAGAATAATTAACAAGTTTATTATGAATAAAAAACTACTGCTAATTATAGTATTGATCACTTGTCTTTTCCGGACAAGTGCTTTTTCACAATGTACCGTAAACGCAAATGCTTCCAAACTGAACATTATCTGCGGCCAGTCGGTTACCTTATCACATGTAGGGACAACTCCCGGAAATGTTTCATTCAGCGAAAATTTTAATAATGGTACTGCAACGGGATGGGCGTTTACCCAACAGGCAACGTTTACAAATCCCTGCAGTCCCAACGGTGTTGACGGAACAACCCACATCTGGATGGGAAGCCAGTCAGGAGTTCCGAGAACACTGGAAACAAACCCTTTAAACTTCGGTCCTGCTGTTGCTCCTGCCGGAGGAACCATCTGTTTTGATCTGCTGATGGCAGAACAAGGCGGGAACGCGCCTTGTGAAGGGCCGGATGAATCAGATGAAGGGGTTTTCCTGCAATATTCAATAGATAACGGTGCAACCTGGGTAACCATTCACTATTTCGATCCGAACGGAGGATATGACCCTCAGCTGATTAACTGGAATAACTGGTGTTTTCCCATCCCGGCAGCGGCATTGATCAACGGCGTAAAATTCAGATGGTTTCAGGATGCGGATTCCGGAGCGGCTTATGATCACTGGGGAATAGACAATGTACAGATCATTGTAAATGACCCGAACGTTCAATATACATGGTCGCACGACGGGTACACAACCTCTCTGCCCGGAGATAACCCAACACCCGTTTCTCCACACACAACAACGACTTATACAGTCACAATGACTTCCAGTTCCGGAACATGTACCGCAAACGTAGAAGTAGTTGTAACCAACCCGGATGTTCAGGTAAATGCAGGTCCTGACCTTTCTGTTTGCCCGGGACAATGTATTGATTTGCAGGGAGTCGCTAAAGTTGTCAATGATCCGGGAGGAATCAAAACCTTTTCTAATACTCAAGTAGAAACGTTTGATGCATCTATTATTAGCGGAGCCTCTGTGAATGTCAACATTCAGGACTTAAATATGGATAATGTAAATCCGGGATCTCTCTTAAAAGTTTGTATTTCTAATTTGAAATTTACCGGATTGAATTTACCTCCTTCCGGAGTCGAAACACTCTCTCTGAAACTTACTTGCCCGGGCGGTGCGTCCGTAATATTGGTACCACAAGGCGGTGCTCCTTCGGGATTAGCTGGGCAATCTCCTTATTTTCCTCCTCTTGGATCTCCTCCACAAGCATCTTATTATCAGAATGTTTGTTTTGTCCCTTCCGGAGGAATAAACATATCCAGTATTTCCAGCAACACAAGTGCAGCGGTCCCTATTACAGGTAATATCAATTCAAATCAGCCATTCTCAAATATTGACGGTTGTCTGGCTAACGGAACCTGGTCGATATCAGTTACAACAAGTGCCTTCTCCGGTTCCGGGACATTTGACGGCTGGTCGATCACCTTCGATGATGAAGAAGACAGCTATATTCCGGATATCACATGGTCCCCGACAACTTATATGAGCCCGGGAGAAGAAAGTACATTAACACCAACTGTTTGTCCGACAGTAAACACTGCATATACACTAACAGCATCTGATACTGCAGGTTGTGTTACCGTGTCGGATATCGTAAATGTAACAACTGATGGTGTATGCTGCGCGCTGACCATTGACAGTGTAAATGTCACCAATCCTCCTTGCGGCAGCAGCAACGGAACAATTACGATCTATGTCTCAGGACAGACAACAAACGTTCAATATAGTATCAACAACGGACAGACATTTCAGTCGTCCAATGTATTTACAGGATTAGCCGGCGGAAATTATTCCATAAGAATAATTGATGACAGCAACTGTCCGGTGAACGGAACAGCGACCATTCAGAGCAGCAGTGCTCCGGTAATAAACAATATTTCCTCTACAAACGCGACCTGCTCAGGAAACGATGGCAGTATTACAATTCACATTACCGGATCAACAACAGGCTTTGAATACAGTATTAATAATGGTCAGACCTTCCAGTCCGGAAATGTCTTCAATAATGTAGGAGCAGGAAACTACAATGTAGTAGTAAAAAACAGCAGCGGATGTACCACAAACGGAACAGTTACCGTACAGAATGACAATGCTCCGGCAATTGATCAGCTGAATAAAACGGATGAAACATGTAATAATAATGACGGGACGATCACCGTTCAGGCTTCCGGCGGAACGGGAACACTGACTTACAGCATTGATGGAACGAACTTCCAGAACGGAACATCATTCAATAGTTTAAACGATGGCAGCTACACCGTTACGGTGAAAGATGCCGGTGGCTGTACAACAACAAGCCAGGTTCAGATTCTTCCGGGAAATATACCTGTGATCACAACAGCGACAACTCCTCCGAGCTGTGGACAGACAGATGGTACCATTACCGTAAATGTTACCGGCGGAACGGCTCCTTATACTTATTCATTAGGAGGCGGAAGCAGTCAAACGACAAGTACATTTACGAATCTTGGAGCCGGAAATTATGTTGTTACCGTTACAGATGACCTGGCTTGTACGGCAACAGCAAATGTTGCGCTTACAACATCTCAGCAGCCTGCTATCAGCATCTCCGGAAATACGACCGTATGTGCGGGACAATCAACCACGCTGACAGCCTCAGGCGGGACATCTTATTCATGGACAACAGGAGGAAGTACACCAAGTATAACGGTTAATCCTACAGTAACGACTTCTTATTCTGTAACAGGCACCGATGCAAGCGGATGTACAGGTGTTGCAAATGTAACAGTTACCGTATTACCTGACCCGAATGCGGCGATCAGCTCCAATGTTGACACTGGATACCCACCGCTGGAAGTAGTTTTCACCAACGCATCTTCCAATGCCAATACGTATGCATGGAATTTCGGAAACGGGCAGACAAGCAACTCCGGAAGCGCAACGGTTTCGGCAACTTATACTGCTCCGGGACAATATGAAGTTATCCTGGTGGCAAGCAACGGTTTGTGTTCAGATACCGCAACCACAAGCATTATTGTGCTGGGATTCCCTGAAATCGTTATCAATATCCCGAATGTCTTCACACCTAACGGAGATGGAGCCAATGAAGAATTCCTTATAGAAACACATTATGCAAAAACAGTATATGTTGAAATCTTCAACCGCTGGGGGAACCTGATGGCCAAATTAGAAAACGCAACAGATACCTGGGATGGAAACGGAGCTTCGGACGGAGTGTACTTCTATAAATACCGTATCACGGACTTGAAGGATGAGGTTCATGAAGGTCATGGATTCTTCCATCTGGTAAGAAAGAAATAATCAAATAAGATTAATTAATAAGCGAGGCTCTCTTGAAAAAGATGAGCCTCGCTTTATTTTCAGCGAAAATTATAAATAATATCGCAAAGTCCTATCGTCCTGAGATCCTTTCCACAATCCGGTTAGCAGCATGTTGATTGTTTTCAAAAAATGCAGTTGCCTTTCGCATAATTTCCTCTCTGTTTTCCAGCATATCGGAGATTAGCGCTTCCAGCTCTCCGGGCTCACTTACCGTAATCACCACTCCTTTATCAATTAATTGTTGTGCCTCCGGAAACTTATGATGCTTTGGCCCGGTCAAAACAGGAAGACCGAAGACAGCAGGCTCTAAAATATTGTGCAGCTTTCCGGTAAAACCACCGCCGATATATGCCAGCTTTCCATATTGATAGAGGTTGGAAAGCTTTCCGATACAATCAACGATCAGAATGTTAGATGCTGCTTTACTAAACGAAGTATAGCGTTGCGCCTCCGGAAAAAGCGCTGAAATCTGTTCAATATGCTTTTCGCTCACATCATGCGGAGCAATAAGGAATTTCTGAGAAGGGTGCGTTAATATATACACTTTCCAGAATTGCTCATCCACCGGCCAGCTACTGCCTAAAATAATAGCCTGCTCTCCTTCAAGAAACGTTTCCACGATGGAGTCCTTCTGTACCTTTTGTTTGTTTTCCAGCACTTTGTCTATCCGTGTATCGCCAGCGAGAATTCCGTTTTTATAATTAATTTGTTTTAAAAGCCGGAGAGACAGCTGGTTTTGAACAAAAATGGTGTCAAAAAGAAAAAGCACGGGAGCAAACAGAAATTTAAACCGCCCGAAAAAACGATGATTTTCCCTGAAATTTGCAGCAACGCAATAGGTTTTTGCTCCTGAATCACGAGCCGCTACCAGGTAATTTTCCCAAAATTCGTATTTCACAAAAAATACACTTTCCGGATGAAAGTACCGGATAAACCTGCGGGCATTTCCCGGAGTCGGAAGAGGAAGATATCCCACCCAGTCCGCCAGATGGCTACGCTTGTGATAGTGCTCCATTCCCGAAGGAGAAAAAAATGTTACGATCAGAAAAATTGAAGGATCTTTTTCTTTTAAAAGCCGCATAACAGGAATTCCCTGATCAAATTCTCCGAGGGAAGCGCAATGAAACCATACAACCTTTTTTTCCGGGACCGTTGGCAGCTGTTTCCAGAAATGCTTTCTTCCGTTCCACCATTTTGAAGCTTTTTCATGAAATGGCATCAGCAGAAAAATGATCATTCCATAAAGATAAACACCCAGCGTGTGGAAAAACCGCATTTTTAGTCGTAGTAATAAGATTTGGACTTCCTGGAATAGGCAGGAATCATCCAGCCAACCTTGATCCCGACCATTATATCCAGGCGGAGACTTTTATCTACAGGGACATCCGGCTGATCATAATTCAGATTTCTTCTGTTTCTGGTAAAACCTTCCTGAATAAACCCACCTGCATAGAAATTTACAAATTCACTGTTGCCCATATACAGGTACCCGATGAACTGTTCCGTAGCGAGCCCTGTTGTAAACCGGTCATAACCTTTACGATATTTTAATTCCAGCGAAGGGATAACATGATCGCGCGTCTCCACATTTAGCCTATGCTGAAGATAACCGGCGTTGATCCGGATAAAGATTCCCGAGTTCGGATTGGACTTGGCAACCGGGATAACTTTTCCTGCATGCAGGTTAAATGACAGACCCCGCGGATTTGCCAGTACAATTCCCACATCTCCGTTTGCATCAGAAATATTACCATGACTGTCCACCAGGTGATCAAACAATCCCGTCATCTTGGTGTTATTCCCGAAAATAAAGCTTCCGTCAACCCCAAAAACCCAATTACCGGATGTCTTGTATGAAATGCTTCCTCCAAGGTGGTTCAGGAAACCATAACGATCCCCTAAATCTCCCAAAGCAAAGGTGGGCGCATAGTGTACACCTATTAAAAATGTAGATACCGTATTTTCCTTCCAGTTTTTCTTCTGGGAAAAACCGACAGAGGAAATAAGTAAAATGAAAATGAGCGTATAAATTTTCATAGGTCAAAATTAGGAAATATTATTATTGAAACAGAATGAAAAAATGAATCAAGTTGATAACGTTGTTTTAAGCGTTTAGTATATGGAGCTATAGAATGTTTTTATCCTGGCCTGGAAGTTCTTGATTTAAACCCCGAAATCCGGAATTTGAAAACAGAACAGGTTTTAAACGTCCACAATCAGATGTTCATACATTATTTTGAAAAGCATCAGGGAACAAAAGCAAATTGTGCGTATTTTTGAAAACATGAAAATACAGCTATTTTTTTCTTGTCTGCTCCTGTTGGTATCATGCCATTCCAATAATGATACGAAAGGGAAGAACGATGTTCCGCATAAAACAGAACAGCTTCCGGAAGTCGTATCAGAAAATTTAAGCAAATTCCAGGAAAAAAGCAGCTTCTGTATTATTGATACTATCACCATCAAGGACACACTGGCTGAGCGGATCTCCCAAGAGCTGGTGGCTGCTTTAGCCCTGCATCTTTTCAACGATGAAAATTACGGAGACTCAAAATATTATATTCAACGCTTTCTGAATCAGACGGAAGAACAACCTGACTCTCTTCAGGAATTTGAATCCGAATGCTACGCAATGGGTAAAATGCAGGTGAATGACAGTCTGTTCGCGCTTTTCTGGCGCCTGAATTATACTTCTTCCAACCAGAAAGAGAAAAACGACGGGATGTTGGTGTTTGCTTCGTATTTCAACAATAACCGTCTTCAGAAGTGCCTTCAGGTTGCCAAGATGGAGGAAGGAGAACGCCCGGAAGAAGAGCTTACATTTGATGTGGTGCAGCAATCCAGGTTTTTTAACGGAACAGAATTTCAGACAGAATACGTTTCCCATTTATGGGGAGCAGCAAAAAAGCTGGAGGAATTAACACAGGAGAAATTTATTTATAAGCTGGTGGACAACAGCTGGCAGAAAACGAAGATTAACTAAAAAATATTTTAGGGCGGATCTTTCTGTCCGATTTGTGTTAACTATCTTATATAAAAGATATTATCGATAATTTTTTCTTCCTGGTAAGAAAAAGAAGGAAGACAGACCCCATACAGTTTACGCTTTCTGCCTAAATACTAAAATAAAAGTTTGAAAACTTTTGAGAGGGTGTGTATCTTTGCAGATTAAGTATGGAAAATCAGACAAAAAGAAGATTTAGCGTTAGAGAAGTGCGGGAAGATTTTCCGGCACTCAGACAATTGGTTTATAATAAAAACCTGATCTACTTCGATAACGGCGCAACTTCTCAGAAGCCTCAAAGAGTAATTGATGCTATCGATCGCTTTTATACAAAGGAAAATGCAAACATTCACCGGGGTGTTCACTATTTAAGCCAGAAAGCGACAGACCATTACGAAGAAGCAAGAACGTTCATTGCAAACTATCTCAACGCGAAACATACTCATGAAATTATCTTCACCAAAGGAACAACAGACAGCATCAACCTGGTAGCTTTCTCTTTTGGCGAATTACTTTCTGCAGGTGATGAAATACTTATCTCGGCAATGGAGCACCATTCGAACATCGTTCCGTGGCAGTTATTATGCGAACGTAAAAAATGCGTGCTGAAAGTCGTTCCGATCAATTCCAAAGGAGAGCTGATCATGGAAGAATTTGACAGATTGCTTTCCGAAAAAACAAAGCTGGTAGCCATTACCCATATTTCCAATACCCTCGGAACTATTAATCCTGTCCGTGAAATCATCAACAAAGCACACTCCAAAGGAGCAAGGGTTTTACTTGACGGAGCGCAGAGCATTCAGCATTTGAAGATCGACGTTCAGGAACTGGGCTGTGATTTTTACGCTTTTTCCGGACATAAAGTTTTCGGGCCGACAGGAATAGGTGTGCTTTACGGGAAAGAAGCTATCCTGGAAAAGATGCCGCCGTATCAGGGCGGAGGCGACATGATCGCGAAAGTGACATTCGAAAAAACAACATATAACGAGCTCCCGCTGAAATTTGAAGCGGGAACACCTCATATTGCCGGAGGAATCTGCCTGGCAGAAGCATTCCGGTATCTTGATCAGTTCAATATTCAGGATATCGAAAATTATGAAGCAGAACTGGTGAATTACGCACAGGATCTGCTGAGTACTTTTGAGGACATTGAGCCGGTCGGGACAGCCAGACAAAAAGCAAGTGTTGTTTCCTTTAATATAGAAGGGATTCATCCGTTTGACCTCGGTACTCTGCTGGACAAACAGGGAATCGCCGTCCGGACGGGCCATCACTGTACACAGCCGCTGATGGATTTTTTCAAAATTCCGGGAACAGTAAGGGCTTCTTTTGCGTTTTACAATACAAAGGAGGAGATCGATTATTTTATTGAAGCCGTACAGAAAAGCGTTCAATTATTGAAGTGATGACAATTAACGAAAAACAAAAAGATATTATAGCGGAGTTTTCCATTTACGATGACTGGATGGAAAAGTACGAATATATTATTGAGCTCGGGAAAGACCTTCCGGAAATTGCCGCAGAGAAAAAAACAAAAGACCGCATTATTGAAGGCTGCCAGTCACAGGTTTGGCTGGATGCGGAAGTAAAGAATGGCAGAATGTACTTTACCGCTGACTCTGACGCAATTATTACAAAAGGGATCATCGGGCTGCTCATTCGTGTCATGAACGATGAAAAACCGGAAGACATTGTTAAAACCGACTTATTCTTTATTGATGAGATCGGCCTGAAGGAACACCTCTCACCTACCCGCTCCAACGGATTGTTGAGCATGGTAAAGAGAATTAAATTATTGGCATTAACAAGCTTAGCAGAAAACAAGCAATGAATCCACTGGAAAATAAAATAGTTGACGTGCTGAAAACCATCTATGACCCCGAAATACCTGTGGATATTTTCGAGCTGGGACTGGTATATGAAGTACGTATTGATAATGACAACAATGTTCAGATCGACATGACGCTGACCTCTCCGAACTGCCCGGTAGCAGAATCGCTTCCGAAGGAAGTGGAAGACAAGGTGGCAGCGGTTGAAGGTGTGAACGAAGCAAAAGTCAATATTGTTTTTGACCCGCCTTGGGACAAAGACATGATGAGCGAGGAAGCAAAGCTGGAGCTGGGATTCCTGTAACCAGGAGAATTTTCCATTCCCCATACAGCCTTTATTCTACAAAATAATTGAAGTGATCAACGACGAGCAGGAACAGATAGAAGAACAATCCGAGGAATTATACGAGCATTATTCCTTTAAGGCCGATAAAGGACAGATAATGGTCCGCATCGACAAGTTCCTGATGGACCGTATGCCGAATACTTCCAGAAACAGAATTCAGAATTCCTGCAAATCCGGAAATGTTCTGGTAAATAAGATTGCTGTAAAACAGAACTATAAAGTAAAGCCCGGAGATGAGATATCTGTGGTAATGCCCTATCCTATCCGGGAGATTGAACTGATTCCGCAGAATATCCCGATTGATATTGTATATGAAGATGATGATGTTGCGGTAGTAAATAAGCCTGCAAATATGGTTGTTCATCCGGCGTACGGAAATTATACGGGAACACTGGTAAATGCGATGATGTACCATTTTCAGAATTTACCGGAAAAAAAACAGGATTTTTACGGACGTCCCGGGCTGGTACACCGTATTGATAAGCATACGACAGGCTTATTAGTTATTGCGAAGACGGAATTCGCGCTGACACATCTTGCCAATCAGTTTTTTGAGAAAACGACGAAAAGAAGATACCAGGCATTGGTTTGGGGAAATATAAAGCAAGATGAAGGAACCATTACGAATTACCTGGGAAGATCACCCAAAAACAGGAAGATAATTACCGTTTTCGACAATGAAAATGACGGAAAGATTGCAATAACACATTATAAGGTATTAGAACGGTTCTCCTGCTTTACGCTGGTGGAGTGCATATTAGAAACCGGCCGAACGCATCAGATCCGCGTCCACATGAAACACATGGGACATCCCCTATTCAACGACCTCGAATATGGAGGTGATAGTATTTTAGCGGGACCAAACACGGCAAATTATAAAAAATTCATCCAGAATTGTTTTGATCTGATTCCCGGCCAGGCACTTCATGCAAAATTATTGGGGTTTAAACATCCGGTGACGGGAAAAGAGCTTGTATTCGATTCAGAGCTGCCGGAAGGGTTCCAAAATCTGATTGATAAAATCAAAAAATTCGACGGATAGTATAACTTATTCGATTTTAATCCGTAAAAATTAACGGTCCTATGCTAATTTAATAATTTTTTATTACATTAGAGCCGTTTTCTATATTGGTAATAACTATTTACATTGCTATTTCGTATGTGTAAAAAATACTTTTCTATGAATATTAAGACATTAGCGACGATAGTTGCTTTTGGTTCAGCTACAGTGGTTTTAGCACAAAGAAACCACATTGAAGATGCCAGAAAAGCATTCCGGAATCAGGAATTCTGTGAGGCAGCCCAAAAATGTGAAACAGCCTACGGCAAAATTGTCCGCAAATCTGCCGGTGCCCTCAAAAGCAAGGCTGAGATGGCATTCAAAGCCGCTGAATGCTACCGGAATACGGAAAGCCCTAAGCTGGCTTCGGAGTGGTATGAAAAAGCGGTGATCCTGAAATATCAGAATGTAAATCCTGAAGTATATCTGTACAATGGAGATATGTATCTGATCATGGGAGATGATGCTAAGGCAAAGAAAAATTATCAGGAATTTCTGAACATGGTTCCGGGAGATCCGAGAGCAGAAAATGGTCTGGCGTCTATTAAGGAAAGAATGGAAGCAAAACCAACCCGCTATAAAGTATCTAACGAAAGCAAGATCAATACTGCAGGCTGGGAAATGGCTCCAAACTTCGGGGATAAGAAAAATGTCCAGATGACATTTTCTCAGACAAAATCCAACTTAGGAGGAACAGACTCCAGAACATGTGAGCCTTATTTTGATCTATGGGTTGCTGAATTAGACAAAAAAGGAAACTGGACACAGCCTAAATTAATAGAAGGAGATGGAATCAATACGGAAGATAATGAAGGAACGGTTTCTTTTTCCAATAAAGGGAAAAAAATGTTCTTTACACGTTGTCCGAACGAGAAAAAACAAAATTTAGGATGTGATATCTGGGTTTCAGAGCTTAGCGGTAAAACATGGGGAAAACCGGAAAAATTAATTTTGAAAACTCATGACTCTTTATCCGTTGGGCACCCATGTGTTTCCGAAGACGGAAAAATATTGGTTTTTGCTTCTGACATCCCGGGCGGATTCGGAGGAAGAGATCTATGGTACACAACTTATGACAAAAGATCTGATTCATGGTCAGCTCCTGTTAACTTAGGTCCAGGAATCAATACTGCAGGAGATGAATTATTCCCTTCTTTCTCTTTAGATGACGATTTAATTTACGCATCCAATGGCTTACCTGGTTTCGGAGGACTGGATATTTTTAAAGCGAAAAAAGTCGGAGATACGCAGTGGGAAAACCCTAAAAACTATGGAACACCGATCAATACAAAATGGAATGACTACGCATTAGTGGAGCATACAAAAAGAACAGGTTATTTTACTTCTGAAAGAAATGGAAACGTTTCCGAATTTAAAGGAGACATCTGGAAATATGAATTACCTCCGTTTATTTATGACCTTACAGTAGTAGTAGGTGAAGTAGGTGACAAAACGAAAACAAAACGTATCGCAGGAGTTCCTGTTACTGTAAAGACAGACGACGGACAAACATTCACGGGAACTACAAATGCACAGGGAAAAGTTTTCTGGGATAAAAAAGCAGACGGGTCCAGATTTATTAATGAAGAAATGTCTTACACCATTGCTTTAGGAACAGTAAAAGGTTACAAGGAAAACACAAAAACAACAGGTGTTACCACAGTTGGCCTTGAACAAGACCAAAACTTTTACATCGAGATGCAGCTGGTTCCGGAAAGAACATTCGTACTGCCGGAAGTTCGTTATCCTTTGGATCAGTGGACATTGTTAGTGGATTCTACAATTAACTCAAAAGACTCTTTGGAATATGTGTACAACCTGTTGATGGAATATCCGGGAATGGTTCTTGAGCTGAATTCACATACGGACAGCCGTGGTTCCAACAATTATAACCGTATGCTTTCCGATAACCGTGCTAAAGCATGTTACAAATACTTGGTAGAAGAGAAAGGGATCGATCCGAGACGTATCGTTCCGGTAGGACGAGGAGAAGATATTCCACAAACTATTGTTGTAGATGGTAAAAATGTGGTGTTAACAGAAGCTTATATCAATCAGTTCAAGAAAGATAAAAAAGAATTTGAACGTTTACATCAGTTAAATCGTCGTACGGATGCAAGGGTACTGTCAATGGAATTTGATCCGCAGACAGCTCCGCCGGCCAATCCGAATTACCTGATATTCGTGAAACCAGTGAAATAATTTTAAGAGACCGCTTTAAAAAGCGGTCTTTTTTTTGATATTACTATTGCCTGTAAAATCTATTCCGGAAAGAATTCAGAACGATCAAACAAATGCTATTATCAGCTAATCGTTTATATTCATAACCCTTTCAAAGAATATCAATTGTGAATTAACAATTGTAACACTGACAACTATCCATATTCTTATAAATTTATTTTACCTTGGCTTTTTAGCCACAACATATATTTTGATTATAATTTAGTCAAATAATGATTATTTTTTTGGAATCATCAAAAAAGAATGTATATTTGATTTAAAATTCAACAACAACATTATGTTTCATTTATCAACAGGAGATCAGGCTCCTTTATTTAAGGGACTGAACCAATACGGAAAAGAAGTCGATACCGGGAAATTCATTGGCAGGAAATATGTGATTTATTTTTATCCCAAAGATGCTACACCGGGGTGCACAGCACAAGCTTGCAGTATACGGGACGGGGAACAGCGATTAAAAGAAAACGGAATTACAGTGATTGGCGTCAGCGCTGATTCTGTAACTTCTCATGAACGTTTCGCATCAAAACAACAGCTGAATTTCGACATCATTTCCGATCCTGAAAAAGAAATTATTCAGCTATTCGGAGTTTTCGGCCCTAAGAAATTCATGGGTAAAGAATATGACGGCATTCACCGCACCACTTTTGTAATGAATGAAAAAAATGAGATCATTGAAATCATAAAAAAACCGAATACCAAAAACCACGCAGAAGAAATTTTAGCTGTTTACGAAAAAAACAAATAGAACATAAATAGATTATGTTCTTCTCCGTGCAACTTTGTACAACAAAAAACAATAAACGATTATGGCAACAAAAGAAGTAAACCTTGAAAAATTAAAAGCGTTACAGCTTACTATGGAAAAGCTGGACAAGACATATGGTAAAGGAACTATTATGCGTCTGGGAGATTCTCCAATTGAAGAAATGGAAGTTATACCTTCAGGATCACTTACGCTGGACCTTGCATTGGGTGTCGGCGGTTATCCGAAAGGAAGAATTATAGAAATATACGGACCTGAATCATCAGGAAAAACAACTCTGGCAATTCATGCTATTGCGGAATGCCAGAAACAAGGAGGCATTGCTGCGATTATTGACGCAGAACATGCTTTCGATCAGTTTTACGCTCAAAAATTAGGCGTAAACATTAAAGATCTGCTGATCTCCCAACCGGATAACGGCGAGCAGGCGTTAGAGATCGCGGATAATATTATCCGCTCCGGAGCTGTAGATTTGGTGATTGTGGACTCTGTAGCCGCGCTGACTCCCAAAGCGGAAATTGAAGGAGAAATGGGTGATTCCCAAATGGGATTACAGGCACGTTTAATGTCTAAAGCGCTGCGTAAATTAACCGGCTCCATTTCCAAAGCAAAATGTACATGCATTTTTATTAACCAGCTCCGTGATAAAATCGGGGTGATGTTCGGAAATCCGGAAACGACAACCGGAGGAAATGCTCTGAAATTTTACTCATCCATACGAATCGACATCCGCCGTGCGTCTCAGATCAAAGAAGGTGAAGACGTAATAGGAAATAATATCAAAGTAAAAGTGGTGAAAAATAAAGTCGCACCTCCGTTTAAAAAAGCAGAGTTTGATATCATGTACGGCGAAGGAATTTCCAAAGTAGGAGAAATCATCGACCTTGCCGTAGAGCTGAACATTGTTAAAAAAAGCGGCTCCTGGTTCTCTTACGGGGAAACAAAATTAGGACAGGGACGAGATGCCGTAAAACAACTGATCGCAGATAACCGCGAACTGATGGCAGAATTAGAACAGAAAATTAAAGACGCTCTTGGAAATAAGGTTTCGTTAGAAGAACCGGAAATCCTGGAATAGCAAAAATCGTTTGTTGTTGAAACCATTTGTGAGCGTTGTTCACAGATGGTTTTTTATTTACAACCAAAAAAGATTTTCAGAAACCGGGAATGAAAGGAAAGATCATTCCAGCCGCTTAGACATGATCTTGTCAATTCGCCTGAAAAACTGATGAGGGGCCATCGTCCGCCATTCCTGTTCATCCAGCTCTCCACCGAAGGCAATGTAATGATCAATATTAATTCGCCGGAATTCCATTTCAACATGTTCATGAAAATTAACCGCAGCGATCCAGCCGTCTTCTATTTCATCAAACCATTCTTCATAGTAGCAATCATCCGAATAATGGAAATTTAAGACATTTTCACCGATAAGAATAAACTTGTTAATACCGTGTTCCATCAATACCTCTAAAATTTCCCGCTTTAAAATCATAATATCATTATACAAGGCATCGTTCCATTCACCGATCATCTCAATTATACAATAACCTTCTTCGTAATCAGCAAACAATATCTTAATATACAACGTTTTTGAACCAAAGCTATCCCATTGCGGATGAAGCAGGTAATTGTAAACAGCATCCGAAAATTCGAATTCACTGTATTCCCTTTCGAAAAAAGGACTGTTAGCATCCTCAGAAGCGATGTAATGATTTCTCCAAAGAAAATGAGGTTCGATGTAATGCATAAAAAAAGTACTATTAACTAAAGTTAAGATATAAACGTTTAACTTTGAAACAAATTTTTAAACTTATGAAAAGATTAAACTTATTCTTTACACTGGCAATCTTATTCATTTTTGCTGCATGTAGCAAAAAAAGCAATGAGAAATTACAGGAAGTCGCGGGAAATTATTTTTCCGGGCAGGCTGATATTATAGGATTCGGAAAGATTTCGATTGGTCAGATAAGAGATCAGTCCAAAATTGAAACTGTTCCGTTTTTTGGTGAAATTGTAAAAAAAGAATTGTCAAACGTTCAGTCCGGAATAGACATCGCAGATTATGTATATTTCGGAATCCAGGCAAAGGATGAAACTGACTTTTCAGTAACGGCATTTGCGAAAGTAGCCAATGCAGATTCATTGAACAAATATCTGAAAGAAAGGGGAAATACTGTTTCAAAAGATAATAACCTTTACGTTACGGAAGAAGACGAGATGGTTCTTGTATTTGATGAGAACATGATTGCATTAAGAGCAGGCAAGAACAACAGTAAAGCAGACTTTATCAAAACATTCAAAGCACTTAAATCCGGAACGATCAGCAATGAAAATATCGCAAAAGCACTGGACAAAGATGCTCCTTTTGTTGTGGCGCTGCTTGCTGATAAATATCAGAAGCTAAATCCGAATGAGGAATACAAACAGCTCATGAACGCAGATTTGTACAAGGATGTAATTCAATGTATGGATATCAAATTTAATAAAGGAAATATTGAGCTTACCTCTGAATTCATTGCAGATAAGGCAAAATTGAAAAAGCTGGATTTTGTAAATAACTCAGGAGAAGCGAAATCACTGAAAATTTCAGGGACGGATATTTTCTATTTTGTACTCAACGCTGACTTTTCAAAGGTAGAAAAAGAAAATAAAAAACTATTTGATTACCTGATGGGAAAACTGGATGAAGAACTGGCGGAATATAAGGAAATGGATGAGGAAGAGCTGATCTATAAATCAAAACAGCAAGAGCTTTTGGAGCTGTCCAAAAAATTCATTTCAAGAGATCACCCGCTGACAAGTCTGTCTAACGGAGTTTTCTTCTTAACCGCTGAACAAAACAAGGAAAATTATAAAATGCCTCATCTGAATTTCTACCTGGGCTCGTCTAACAAAGGAATGAAAGAATATCTAGCCGGTTTGATCAAAACGTGGGATCCTTCTTCAGACATTAAAATTACGGACAATACCATTCAAGGTACGATTTTTAAGGCTCCGAAAGCGATAAAGTATTCAAAAAATACAGATATCAACGGAAATGTCCTGAAACTGTTTTTAGATATGAATTATGTGACTTCCGTTCTTGAGCAGGAAGAGAATCCGTCCGCATATTATACAAAACCGATTAAAAGTGTGGAAGCCTATTCCAAAGAAAATATTGCTAAGCTCACTATTAATATGAATGATGCTTCAACTAATGGATTGGAAACACTTGTAAAACATTATACCTCTCAGGGACAGAGATAATTATAAACCAAATAATTTTCAAACAGGCGGATCCGAAAGGTCCGCCTGTTTTATTTCCGTTTAATTTTACTGCTGTCAAAACAGTGTAATTAAAAATCTGACACAAAACGAGTTATAAAATATTTGTAAAAACAAGTGAAATTTTAAATAATAATAAGCTAAAAATTCATAATTTTCCGGCCGCAAAACAATCGGATTGAGAACCACGCTCGTTATACTTATCATCTGTTTCTGTCTCCCGGTTTTTGGACAAGCGGATTTCGGGTGGCATGAGCGCACACTTATACGGTTCGGTGCAAATTATGGAATCTCTCCTGTTTACCGCAATGCCTATGCCGCAGGATATGCCTTCTTTGAGACCGAAAACAAGCTCTTCATCAAAAACATTCCAATAGGATTCAAGTGCCGCTTCTCCAACGAAAAGCTCTATTACGGAAGAGCCAATTATTTCAAGCTATCATTTGATTCCGAG
>MKVF01000030.1 GCA_001899145.1 Flavobacteriia bacterium 40-80 | reverse complement strand
GATCATAAGACAGCTTTACATATTCCTTTCCCTGATATTGCGGACAGTTCTTATAAAGCTCATCATTAAACCTTTTTGCATCAGAATAACTGTAATTGACTACCTGAGAGAAAAGGGATTGACACATCAAAAGCGTGGGTATAAGTATAAAGGTTATACGTGTTAGTTGCATATATTTCAAATTTTAGCTTTAAATCAAGATATATTTTCAGTGATTTAAACGGCAAAATAATTGAATGGTTGCTTATTAAACAAGATAATGCCTAAATGTTTGACTATCATTTTATCAACATATGTTAATAACTTTTATGCAAACATCATTAATCGTAACCTTTATTCTGATCAAAAGTACTTCGAAGTGATCATCAAACTCCCCCTAAAGGGAAACTTCCTACCTCCAACCACTCTAACCATTTATCTCGGGAAGCAATAGAATGAATAAATTTGTCATTGGTCGAAAGTAAGACATCTCTACAGATCTGTTTTGATACAGCGACATTAAAGGTTGGTTCAAAATCAAACATGAATACAATTCTATGCTCCTGGGTCCTATTCCAAGCCTCATGAAGCTCACTATCATCAAAAATCAAAATCTTACCTTCCTCCCAAGCTTGTTCAATTTCTTCAACCTTTATCCGAACATCACCTTTCGGCACAACCAAACCAAGGTGTCCCCTCAGTAATTTATTAGTATATCCTTTGTGCGGGAGAATATGCGTATCAGGGGACAACAGCGAAAATTCAGCCGTTACAATAGAAGGATTTTCTTTAATCAGTCTGGATATAAAGGGGCAGGATTCCAGATTAGGCAGATGATCTATCCCGAAAAATCTGAAGGTATAGGTCTTCCATCCATTGTCTTTTGTACGAACCATATTTTCGCGTTCCTGCATCCATGTAGATTTATAAACTTCAACAACAGGTCTCTCTATGACAGAAAGCAATTCTCCCTTTATCTGATCAAAATTTTCTTCAAACACTTTAAGTAATGGGAAAGATTCAGAGCTATAAAACATTCACTTACTTTTTATGCAATTTTAAATAAAAATCGATAATTTTGTTTGCCTAATTGAAAAAACAATGAAAACTTCAAAAATTTGGTTTTCCCTAATTGACAGATATGAATATCAGGGGAATTCCCCTTCTTTTTATCCTGAAAATTACTTTGAATGGGAGCATATTTTTGATAACAAGCACGAAATCATTTATAATGAACTCAATAATTTTTTAAACCATGGTAATAATTCTCCGGTAAGTTATTTCAATCATGAAATGGTCAATAAGCCGGGGGCCTGGAAAACGGTCCCATTAATGAGCTGGGGAGTCCATTTTTACAAAAATGCCAGGTTTTTTCCTGAAACGTGTTCTCTTCTCCGGCAGATCCCAGGATTAGTTTCCATTTCTTTCAATCTACTTGAACCTAAATCTAAGATCTCTGCACATTTTGGAGATACAAATGCTATCGTCAGATGCCATTATGGAATAAAAATTCCAGGACAGCTTCCGGAGGTAGGGTTTAAGGTAAAAAATGAGGAAAGAGAATGGGAAGAAGGAAAGCTGCTGATATTTTGTGATGGATACACACATACAGCGTGGAATAACAGCTCTATGCCACGAATCATCCTTCTTTTCGATGTCATCCTTCCTGAGTTTCTTCCTCAGAAAAAAATGATCTGTGGATCTGTTTTAAGCTCTATTTTTCTACAGTCCAGCTCCATCAGACTCAAAATAAAAGAACCTCCAAAAACCATTTTAAAACTCCTTCATTTCTTTGCTCGCACCTCTGCTATAATCCTAACACCTCCTTATAACTGGATCAATAAAATTATTCATGCATGAAGGCGTTCTTTAATACCCATCAGGATTTATATACCGGGCATGAACCACCGATATATGACACAAACAAAATAGATGCAATCAAATACATTGAAGAAAATTATCCCCTTTTCAAGGAAGAACTTCTCAATGTTATTAAAGATAAGTCACTTGCAGCACTAGCCTTCAAAAAAAAATCCTTTTCTAAAACCCCAAAATGGACACAAATAGAGTTAATGATTTATGGATTAACATATAAGGATAAAAAAAAACTTTTCCCAAAAACCTATGAAATCCTTAGCAAAATTGAAGGGGTATCTACAATTTATTTTAGTTTTTTAGACAAAAATGCCCGAATTAAGGGTCATGTAGGAGATACAGATGCTTTTTATCGCATCCATTTGGGTATGAACATCCCGGCATCACTACCCCATTGCGGAATGGAAGTAGCAGGCCATAAGCTGGAATGGAAAGAGGGCAAATGCATTGCTTTTAATGATATTTATTTTCATTCCTCATGGAACCTAAGCACAGAAGAAAGGACTGTATTAATTATTGATTTGATGAACCCTAAGTATCTTTCTCAATATAATAAAGTTAATGCAGGCGTTATTGCAACACTGATACTTTCAAGGAGCTATAAATATCTGGCAATTATTATTGAGGTATTTCCAAGAATTTTAACGCGAATGATACACCCTACTCTACATTTTTTTGTGTTCATCTTTTACCGGATAAAAAATAAATAAGCCCATGGCCTCTTCCTATTTCTTTGATAAAGAAAATTTTAGCTACGTTCCCTTCATAGAAAGTAAATCAGCCATCATTACTGAGGAACTAACATCTCTTTTAAAAGAAGATGTTCAGAATTGGACCAGTGCTTACCCTAATTATTTAACTTCCAGCTCCCTCTGGAAGACCTTTGAGTTTCTTTTTTTCGGCATAAACCACATAGAAAATAGTAAGCGATGTCCCCGGACTGCTGAAATTATTCGTGAAATACCTCAAATCATTTCTGCCCAATTTTCAATTTTACACCCCGCATCCCACATCCTACCCCATAAAGGATACAGTAAATTAATTCTAAGAAACCATCTCCCGCTAATTGTTCCTGAAGGGCAAAAATGCGCCATCCGGATTGAAAATATAACTCATTACTGGAAAAAAAACGAATTAGTTATTTTCGATGATAGCTTTACCCATGAAGCCTGGAACGAGTCTGATGAAATAAGAGTGGTGTTAATGTTTGATATTGCAAAGCCTGATTGTGGATATACTGCAGAAGAAATATGCAGATATAAAATTGAAAACTTAAATGATCAGAATCTTTTAAATTACGCTGATAAAAAGACCTGGATGAAATGGTTCAGACAAGGCTTCTTTGATTTCAATTCCTGAATTCTTAGTTTTAGTTTACTTTCAATACTTTCTTAAACACTTCCAGAAATAAATCATCTGAGTAAATACCCTTTATTCTTGGCTCCGCAAAATCCCCGGTCAATTTTTGCGCCGTTTTATTTAATCGTTCAGTATGACTGAAATAACCTTCTCTTGTCAATTCAAAAAAATAAATTTCATCTGTCGATTTTTCTTTGTTTATATTATATCCTAGCAAAGAATTATAGGAAATAGCCTTAGGATTATCTTTTCTTACCTGAATAACAGACTTTTCAAAATAATTCAACACTTTGAAAACAACATTTAAAAGGCTTAGACTTGCATAAACGGAGATCAGCTCATATTCTTTCTTTTTCTCTCCTATGAATATTCCTCCTTCCCCAGTAAATTCGTTCAAGGAAATATCTTTCGCATTGATCATTCCGATAGGAATTTGATCATAGATAATCAAAAAATAATAATTGTATTTATTATTTATCGAATTAAACCAGTCTAATTGCATTTGTCGGGTAATATATTTTTGAAAATTCATCGTTCTCTTAATTTCAGTATGATTACGCCATTTTCTGACGATCTCAATATCTCCAATTTCCAGACGCTTTAATTTCACTCCGTATTGCTCTATTATCATGCTATCTCTGATTCAAAAAATGCAGGTTTTTTATAGCTGACTTTCAATATTTTTCCTATATGTTCGGCTATTACTCCTAAACAAAATATTATCATTCCCGACGAAAACAGAATAGCCACTATAATTGAAGTATATCCCTTTACATCAATAGATAAGACCAGCCGTCTGTATACCACAATAATACCAGCAAGAAAATTCCCGGCCATCATTAAAAAGCCGAATACAGTTACAAGTTTCAGAGGAACAGAAGAGGATAAATAAATGAGATCTTTTGTCATTCTCATCAAACCGGTGATTTTATATCTTGTTTTTACCGGTAGCCTTTCGGACTCAATATCCACCACTGAAATAGCAGAAGTGTACCATAATAAAAACTCATCAATAAAAGAAAACTCCTGAGCATTTACGATGATGGCTCTGGCAATTTCCCCTTTCATCAGTCGAAGGCTAGAACCTCTTACGACATACTTCTCTGCAAGTCCCTGTAATTTACGGAATAAAAATGTTAGCTGTTTTCTAACTACACTAACTTTTTTATTCTTATTTACACCATATACAACATCCTGGTTTTCCAGATAATATTTTTCCATTAATAGATGGATAGATTCAGGCGGAAATTCTAAATCATCATCTATTGTAATAATAATATCTGATGTAGTATGTTTAATCCCGCAAAGAGTCGCATTATGTTGTCCATAATTCCGGGCAAAACGTATTCCTCTTACAATTAAAGGGAAAGATGCTTTAAGAGACCGGATAATTTTCCAAGAACCATCTTTACTACAATCATCAACAAATATAATTTCTACGTTCTCTGAATATTTGCTTAGTACATTCATCAAACGCTGAAACAATTCTTCAATCGTCTGCTCCCCATTATGGACAGGGATAACAACAGACAAGTCCTTTTTAGTATCCAAGCAGCAATCCTCCATCTAATGTAATTGTTGAACCGGTCATCCACCTGGAAGCATCAGACAATAAATAAACTACAGCATTTGCAACATCTTCGGGCTCTCCTATACCTAAAGGATACTGACTAAGATGCTCATTCATAGAAGTATGTCCTGCCAATTCTCTAGCTTGTTCATATAAAGGTGTTTTCACCATTCCCGGACTAATTGAATTAGCTCTTATTCCGCGGTGAGCATATTCTAAAGCCAATACTTTAACAAATGCATCTAATGATGCTTTAGATGCACTGTAACTTGTTCCTCCTTTATGGGGATGAAGAGAGGAGACGGATGATATAAAAACAAATGATGCCTTTTTATTAATTTTTTTAGCTCTGTCCAAACTCCCAATTAATTCTACCGGTACATAAAAATTTATGACCATTGTTTCTTCCAGCTTTTGTCGGGAGAGATATCTTATGGGTTGGGAATTAACAATACCTGCACTATACACTACCCCATCTATAGACGGACTACTTTCCACCAGTTGTATAAGCTCTTTTTCCTTTGTCAGATCAGCAGAAACTACCGTAACTTTTTCGGATGAATATCTATTTTCCAATTCTTTTAAAATGGATGAATTTCTACCTGTCGCAATAACTTTTCCTTTCATCGAAATAATCAACTCAACAATACAACGACCTATACCGGAAGTAGCTCCGGTTACTAAGATGGTTTTATTTTCAAGTAAAAAGGGCGTAATCATTTCAGTTCTATTAATGGATATACTTTTACATTTGAAGTATGAAGATATACACTTCCCCATGAATAACCTACTCCAAACCCACAAAGTAACAAGTTCAACTGTTCACTTTGTAATTTTTCTGCCAATTCGGTAACAAGTGTAAGAGGAATCGATGCAGAACTGGTATTTCCGAATCTGCCAATCGAATACGGTACTTTATCTATTCCCACACCCATTTTTTTTCGTATTGTTTCATTCAAAAATTTATTCGCCTGGTGCATCACAAAAAAATCAACTTCTTCCTTATCAACATGCAAGCTGTCAAGCAAATGAAATATATTCTTTTTCACTTCTCTAAGCGAAAAATTAAAGACTTCCACTCCATCCATTTCCAAACTTAGCTCATTCCTCCAAATATCTTTTTCAATTTCCCTATCCTCTGTTGAAAATAAGCTGTACGGATTGCGGGTTCCTCCACCTCTAATAATTATAGACTCGAACCCTGAACCATCGGATTGCAAATTAAAATGCATAGGGGAGGCTTCTTCTCTTTTTGTAAGTATAGTAGCCGAACCGGCATCTCCAAAAAGAGGTCTCGTGCTCTTATCCTTCGGGTGAGTCGAAAACGTCGACTTATCTCCACATAATAACAATGCATGCCCGGATGGTATATTCCGTAATAATCCGGAAATCACAGAAAGCCCATATACATATCCGGAACACCCCAGACCAATATCAAAGGCCATACATGACTTAGAAATTCCCAAACGATCCTGCAAAATAATTGCAGTCGCCGGCAAGAAGTAATCCGGAGACTGAGAAACAAAAACGACTATTTTTATTTGCTCCTTATCTATATTTAAATCTTTTATTAAACGTTCAGCTGCTTCATAGCACAAATCTGAAGCACATACTTCTTCTGGTGCATACCTTGTTTCTTCTACTCCTGTCCCGTTAATAAAAGCCCTGCAATCCTGTTCCGATGAAAAAGGAAAATCAACTGTTCTGATTGTATTTTCAGGAACACAACAAGCTATACCTGTAATTTCTACTTTTTCAATTTCAAATATGGCCATTTATTCCTTTTCTTGTAATTTGTTTCTGACAAGCTCATATAAATCCTTAACAGTATTAGTTTTTCGAAGCTCCTCGCCTGTCAGCAAAACATCAAACTCACTGTCAATAAAAGCAATAATAATCAAAGCATACATTGAATTAAATTCAGGGATATCTCTATAGTTCGTCAGAGGCGTCAATCTTCCGGTTTCTACCTCCTCAAATTCACTTTCCAAATTTCTTGTAAATGTATCTATATCCATCATAAGTTCGTGGTATTGAAAACAGTTGCTGACCAGGAAAAACCTATTCCAAAGCCAACAACCATTATATTCATATTTTTAGTTATTCTATTTTCTGACAATGCCTGGGACAGAGCAACCGGAATACTTGCAGAGACAGTATTTCCTACTCTTTCCAAATTATTATAAATTTTTTCCTCCTCGATTTTAAGTTTCCGTTGTAAAGATTTCAGGATAATCCGGCTCGCCTGATGAAAAACAAACAAATCAATATCCTCCCTTTTCAACTTATTTTTATTCAGTACTTCTTCAACAATTTTCGGAACAACATCCACAGAAAAGCGGAATACAGCTTCGCCATCCATTTCCATCCGTCCAACTGACAGATTCTCATTCCCCTCCTGATGATACCATTCTTCATTTCTGGGAGAATTAAATCCACTATTTATAACGCGTAACGCTGTTTCTCCTTTTCCATCCGTACCTTTAATAAATTCTCCGAGCTTATATCCTTTTTTTTCAGAAGAAATAATAGATATGGATACGGCATCACTAAATAAAAAACGTAAATGAGGGTCTTTCTCCGAAATTACTTGAGTAGGTATGTCTGCAGTCACAAATAAAATTGTCGAAGCCGCAGAACTTTCTATTAATGCTTTCGCAAGAAGCAAACCATAAGTATATCCGGAACAACCGAATTGAAGGTCAAAAGTTCCCGCTTCTTTACTTAGCCCTAGTTTCCCATGTAACACAACGGAAGATGCCGGAGCAATATAATCAGGCGCTTCCGTGCAATAAATCAAAAAATCAATCTTATGTTTATCAATCTTATGTTTATTCAACAATTCAGAAACGTTTTCTGCAGCAAAATCAGTACAAACACATCCCTTATCCACTGAGAAACGTTTTAGGACCCCTGAGTTTTTATATATCGAATCTGCCGTATAGTCAGGGTATTCAGATGCTAGCTGCACATTTGTTATTTCATTTCTTGCAAGTGAAAAATCAATAATATTTATGTAGGCTGCCGGCATTATAATCTGAAAAATAATTACTCTGCAAAATAAACAAAAAAAAAGAAATATTATTCTATATATTAATTTTACAA
This sequence comes from Flavobacteriia bacterium 40-80, assembly GCA_001899145.1. Classification (GTDB taxonomy): domain Bacteria; phylum Bacteroidota; class Bacteroidia; order Flavobacteriales_D; family Crocinitomicaceae; genus 40-80. Next base: position 290,913 of record MKVF01000030.1, on the reverse strand, counting down.
AAATTCAATATATTAGAAACCTAAGTCAAATCAGCACACACAGTTTTATGACATCTCTATTAACCAAGAATAAAATACTGCTGTTGATAGAGATATTATTTTTGGTATTATTCATTTTATATTTGAAGTATTACGTACAATGGGAGGAGCTGTTAATAAATATAAAAAATTCCGATAAAATATATTTTTTATTAAGTATCTTCTTTTACTTTCTTAAAAACATAACTGAAAGCTGGAAATGGAAATACATTAGCAATACGTTCAATTTTAATATCAATTTTTATACTCTTTTAAAATATACTTGTATAGCACCTTTCTTTAGTATAATATCAGTATTTCCAAAAGGAGAAGAATTATATTTTTTCTTCATGTTTAAAATCAAGACACATAAGAGCAGTACAGCAGTTTCCATGCTTATAGTTAATAAAAGCATAGGTCTTATTAGTATTCTTTTACTCTTACCTTTTACTCTGGTTTATTTCTACTTCTTTAATTTCCGGATAGATATAAATCAGAAAAAAATATTGCAGGTCATTATGCTCTGTGTGCTATTCTTTATGCTACTCATGGCATTTATACTCTATTTCTACCGAAAAAAGAAAATCAGAATTTTCATTACAAAAACTATCGATCAATTAAAAAAAAATTTCAACTTTTTCAATAGAAATCCTGCTTATTTCATATTGCTTCTATCTTTAAATTATTTAAATTATATCTTTTATGCCCTGACCATTTATTTTATTTGCTTATCCCTTGAAATATCTATTTCCTTAATATTCTTATTCTTAAGCGTGCCCATCATTTATTTAATTACGTTTTTAACGTTTACTTACAAAGGACTGGGAACAAAAGAAGGTGCATGGTCACTAATGGCATTTTTATTTTATGTTCCTCTCTCGAAATTACATGCTTTAACCTCTTTGCATTTCATTCTCAGTTTATTCTATATATTTATCGGATTTTTGTTATATTTCAACAATAGAAAAAGTAATGGAGCATCAATATCTTCCTTTAAATAAATCGGAAAAAGACAAATACAATTATAATAAGATCTCATTTTTGTTTTTTATCGTTGGTACATTGCTGTATATAAATACTGTAAAAAACGATTTTTCATTAGACGATTATCTCGTTACACAGGCCCATCCTTATGTGACTAAAGGATTGAAAGGTATCCCCGATATCTTAACCTCTCCTTATATGACAGAAGATAAAATAAAAGGGGAATTCAGGCCTGTAGCACAAATTTCGTTTGCTATTGAATATGAATTATTCGAAAATAACCCACATGCAAATCATTTTTTCAATACGATTATTTACGGGATTATTTGCATGCTTGTATTTCGGTTATTTACCAGAATATTCAGCGAAAATTATTATCAATATATTTTCCTGGGTACTTTAATTTTTGTATTACACCCTATTCATACAGAGGTAGTTGCAAATATTAAAAACCGAGAGAACCTCCTAAGCACATTGTTCGGATTATTAGCATGTTTACAAGCTGTAAAATACATAGATAAAAGGGCGATCAAACATTTTATTCTTTCAGTTATCTTTTTACTCTTTTCCGTTTTTTCAAAAGTAGATGGTATTATATTCGGCTTTTTCATTTATCTGATATCCTATTTTAAACAAATGAAATCTACGTATATTTTCATTTATGTATTTTTTATTATTTCCGTTTTTTTATCTTATGTATTCTATAAATCCATTATTATTCCAGACGCTTTCAGAAATTCCGAGCTTCATGAAACTCCACTAATAGGAGAAAATAAAAATTTTATTAATACACTGAAATTATCTTTAATTACATGGTGGTATTACCTCAAACTTAACATATTCCCATACCCTTTAAGATTTTATTACGGAACCGGGCTAATCAATATTCCTTCATGGAATAATCCTGTTGTATGGTTATCAGCTATCCTTAATGGAGGATTACTCTTCTTTGGAATTAAAGGGCTGAAAAAAAGAACGTTTTACAGCTTTTCTATTTTATGGTACCTAGGCGGTATTTTTTTATTTTCGCAATTAGTAGAACCGGTTATAGGAATAGTCGCAGAGCGACACTCCTTCATTGCATCCATAGGTTTTTCCATGCTTTTAGGAGGAATAATTATTAAAGTATTTCACTATCTCAAAAAGCTCAATAAGTTATATGTTACTTTATTTACAGTATTTGTCGGAGCTATCTTCCTGTCTTCTGTTATCTATGTGATTAACCGTAATAAGAATTGGTACAATGCAACTACACTTTATGATGCAGACATGAAGCATTTGGAGGAATCTATTTTCCCTCATTTTGAAAGAGGAAATCAGTACGCCAGAGAAACAGGAATTGACCCTTCTGATACAATTAAGTATAAAAAAAATCTTGATCTCTCAATTGTTGAATATAAAAAAGTATTGCGTTCAATGCCCGGTCATGCATCTTCATGGTACAATATGGGAATCTCCTACCTTAGGAACGGAATGTTGGATAGTGCAAATCATAGTTTTATGGCTACTTATCGATTAGATTCGACATACAGGAGTGTGAATCATTTAATAGGTCTAACCGAATTATATACCAAGGATACGGCTACGGCAATAATTTTCTTAAAGAAAGAGCTTGATTTAAAACCGAACAACGGTAGCACAATTGAATTACTGTACTCCATTTATACCAATAAAAAAGATTACAAACCATTTCTTGATATCTGCAATTCGGTTGAGAAAAGAGGTGTCAGAAGCAAAATACTATTCAAAGCAATGGCAAATGCCTACTATTTTTATGGTGATTATGAAAATGCTATTCGTTACCGAAAAACGATCGAGAATTACATGTATGAGGATAATAACAACAGTGAATGGTAGGTAATCTAATAGCTTTAAGCAAACAAGTTATTTTATTTTCATTTTTTATCAATTCTCCTGCTTCATCTGGTGATATTTCTTGGACAGGTAAGCCAGATAAAATCTCATCTGATCCAAGGCTTCTTCTGTTTCTGCGGAGATTTCCTGTTTTCTGAGCTTTAAAAGCAACTTCATGTATTGGGAATGAAAGGCTACTTCTATGTGATTATGATTTTTTAAATTGGATTTTTCAGCAAATTCCTCAATGGTCGGAATTGTTCTTTCAAACAATTCAATGTATTTTTCTTCTTTCAGGACTTCTATCAGCATCTTATGCAGATAGTTCAATTCTATGATATATTCTTTTAAGCTCAGCAGATGGCCTGATTTTTCAATTTTCTCGTCCTGCATCTGTAGGATCAAACGAGAATACCACTCTCTATATTGACCGATAAACCCCTGATCAGGGAGCTGCGGTTTTACATAGTTTTCAATAATAGCCTCTAAATCAAAATCAAATGCGCGTATAATATCCTCTATATGATACATATAGATAATATATTCGGCTATATTTTCTTTTAATTTCTGATGAGCTACCAGCATCCTTATTTACCTATGCTTTTATCTAATTCCGCCTGATACTTATTCAGATATTCAATAAATGCCTGAGTCACATTCATCTCTTCCGTAATATAGGTTAATCCGGATCCCATACCATGCATCATCAGGATATCAATACCATTCTCTTTGGAGAATTTTTTAGCCGCATCGTTGATCCGGTTCGATAGTACTTCCAAATGTTGCGTTGTTTCCTGGTCCAGCTTCATTCCTTCGGATTCCTGATACTGCAGATAGGCTTGTTGTCTTTTCTGAGCTTCTTCCTGCACTTTTTGGATATCAAAAGCAGAAAGCAATCCTGAATTGGCTTTTTCCTCATTTGCAGCAATATAGTTTCGCAATGCGCTTTCTCTTTTCTGAAGCTCTTTTTGAAAGGCCAGCTGTTTTACTTTTACAGTAGAATCCAGCTCCGCATAGTATTTATATCCTGTTTTTAAGCTGTCCTGAATATAGTAAGCGATTTTTAAGCCTTCTGTCCGTACTATCGGAACATTTTCTGTTGTAGCATTGGATTTGTTTTTCTCTTTCCCTCCGTTACAAGCCACGAACAATAGTGCAACTACCGGCAATAAAACAGTTAGTTTTTTCATTTCTTTTCTTTAAGTATTGAGTATTTTAAATGAATTCTCCCAATCGCTTCTCATATCTATAAAACGTCTCAGGCAATTGGACAATAATTCAGGAGTTATCATCTTTTTTACATCATCCAGCCCCATCACATCCTGCTCAGCTATTTTAAATACCTGCTCAAACTGCCCCAACTCCACTTTCAATAAAAATTTTGAATTATAGTTAAAAATCTGAATTTTATAATGTTCGTGCGGAATCTCTGCGATAACTCTCATACCCCAAAGTTAGCAATTAATTGCAATTTTCAAGCACACCTGAAAATTCAAAAGGACAATTGGTGGCCGCGGCGATATCCTGACCGATCAGATATACTTCATTCCCGTCGTCTTTATCACTGATCCAATTAATTGAAAATAAGCAACCTCTGTCTGTTACGGACTTCAGTGAGGATATTAAATTTAAGAGTTGTGTCACCGAATAAGCATTGATATACTCTATTTCTATTGTTAAGGTAACAGGAACGTTTACCTTCGGAATAGTATCTGTCACCCAGGTATGAATATTTTTCCAGAAAGCATTTCCTGAATTTGGTATTATTCTTCCCTTAATTTGAAAATCTCCGTTCGATTCAATAAAACGAACAGCAGGGGTTTCAAACGTTGAATTTATAATGAGATCCATTTCTAAATGTTCGGTAATACTCCCAAAATTATCATTTTTCTTATAGGTCCGCTCAATAAATAGCAAATTTATCACAAAATAATTCGATTGGTTTCCGGATGAATTTTACCATACGGATTCCCCGGCTTTGTAATTCTTTGCTAATCAAATGTCTTTGAAAAAAAGCATACGAACCTACGAAAGCAACTTTGTCCACTTCAATTTTATCATCAAAATGTGTTTTGAAGAACGAATCTATATTCCAGACATGGTATTCATAAAAAAGTTCCGGATCTAAATCTGCAGCCAATCTTGCTACTTCGTATTTCATGTTTAAAAGTTCCTCTTTTGATTTTTGGGATAAATCAATTCTTTTTCGCAATTCGCTGATCTGGTTATCTGAAAGCTGACCATCAAAATACGCTGTCAAAACCAGTCTTCCAAAATAGTACGCACTACCTTCATCTCCCAATAAATGTCCTAATCCTCCAATCTGCTGGCGAATCGTACCATTCAGTATTTCCACCAGCACCGAACCTGTTCCCATAATCGCAATAGCGCCATTATCCATTCCAAGCGACAGCACCAATCCCTGAATGTCAGTCAGAATTGTCAGCTCTGAAAAATAGGGCTGAAGAAAATTAGACAAGATCTGCTTATTTTCCATTTTTCCCATTCCTGCTCCAAAAAAATACAGCGGAACTTTTTCTGTTACCTGGTTTTTTAAAAAGATTCTGTTCCTCGAAAAAAATGTTTCATTAAAATTAAACGGATGGAAGCTTTCTGTCTCAATAACAGTCCGTGTGCTATCCTTATAATTAAATGCCCAGGAAGTAGAAGTCCCGCCCGCATCTACAACTACGCTTGCCAGTCTTTTACCATTCATGTTCTTCATCATTATTCCACTTATCCTGAACTCTCAAAACCTGCTCGATCACGTCTCTTACCACGCCTGCTCCGCCATTATATAAAGACTGATAATCACACATCTGCTTTACATCAATTGCGGCATCAAGAGGACAGACAGAAACATGTACGCGTTTCAACAGAGGAATGTCCGGAAGGTCATCTCCTACATAAAGGCAGGTATTTTCATCAACTCCGTGCTTTTCCTTAAGAATTAAAAATGAATTCCACTTGTTTGAAGCTTTTAAAACGACCTCTTTACAGCCTAAATTACTCATGATATGACGAACAGATTCACTGCTTCCTCCTGAAATGATGAAAACATGAAATCCTTTCTTTACAGCTAGCTGAACTGCGAATGCATCTTTTGAATTGAATTTTCGGATATAATCATTTTCGAAAACCATAACGTTTCCATCGGTAAATACTCCATCGATGTCAAACAAAAAAGTGGTTATATTCTTTAGTTTTTCTTTATAACTGATCATTATATGTGCTGATAATACTCTTGGTTAAAACCTGGTAAATTTCCTTAGCTGCACCTGAAAGCATGGCTTCCTGGGCCTGAATAACATTCAGGTCATTTCTTCTTGCGGGGCCGGTTTGTGAAGAAAAAGCACCTTGTTCCATCGCTTTTCTAACTGTTTCTTCCAATAACGGATATAGTAAGGATTTATCAAAATCATACTGGCTTGCAAGCTGTTCCGCAATATAGAGCTGATGATTGACAAAATTATTTACAAATACAGCTGCCAGGTGAACTTTCCTGCGCTCTTCGGAATCCATATACATGACCTTTCTGCTGATTTTCCAGGCTAAATCAAACAATTGCTTCGCAAAATCCGGATTTTCTGCTTCGATCAAAAAGGGAACTTCAAACAAATTAACTTTTCTTCCTTTTGTAAAGGTCTGAAGCGGATAAAATACGCCAATCTGTCCGGAACGGGATAAATCCTGAAGTTGAATACTTCCCGAAGTATAAGCTGTTTTGATTGTTACCGGCAATTGGCTGATAACTTCCTCCACCGCGCTGTCAGAAACGCAGACAATACATATATCTGACGAAATATTACTCAAAGAGTCCACAGCCTTTGTATGCAGCTTATCTGCCCAGCTTCGGGTAAGTTCTTTATTTCTGCTGTAAAGTTCCTTAACCGGAATGCCTGCATCTGAAAACGCCTGTGCCAGCTGAGAACCTACGTTTCCCAGACCTGCGATAGCAATACTTTGAATTGATGGAAGCATGTTTCAAAAATATCAAAACAAATAAAAAAATCCGCCTTTCGGCGGATTTAATATTTATTGACCGTGACAGTTTTTATATTTCTTACCGCTTCCGCAAGGACACGGGTCATTTCTGTAAACCTTAGGATCTGCAACAACAGGTTGTTGTTTTGGTCTTTCAGGAATCAGTTCTTCCGCTCCGTCTGAAATCTGACTTACTTCCATTGCATCTTCGTAGCTGTTCGGTAAATTCTCCGATTTATTTGTCACTGCTACTTTTTCTACCATCTCAGGCAAATCCATATTCACTAATGTGTTCACCACTTCTCCGCTCAGGCGTTTCATCATGGCTTTGAACAACTCAAACGATTCCAGCTTATAAATCAGTAACGGATCTTTTTGCTCATAAACCGCCCCACGGACAGAAGAACGTAAATCATCCATTTCTCTCAAATGTTCTTTCCATTCATCATCAATCAATGAAAGAACAACTGATTTTTCAAATGTTTTAATCATGGAACGGCCTTCAGTTCTGTAAGCGTCTTCAATGTTCACAACTAATTCCAATGTTTTAATGCCATCCGTTAACGGGAAAACAAAGTTTTTATACTGGTTATTAGGAGCATCAAAGATCATTTTTACCTGAGGCAAAACACGTTCGATGATCTCAGCATTTTTAGACTGATATTTTTCCTGAAGCTGTTCGTATATTTTAGAGCACAGCATTTCATTGCTGATCGTTTTGTATTCTTCATCAGCGATTTCCAGCTCCACTCCGACATTGGTATATAGCTGAAGGTTGAAATCCTCTAAAGACGGCTTTTCTTTATAGAAATATACAAAGTCCTCAATTACATCGTAGAACATGTTAGCAATATCAATCCCCAGCTTATCTCCGAACAAAGCGTTTCTGCGCTTTTTATAAATCGCTTTCCGCTGCGCATTCATCACGTCGTCGTATTCCAGTAACTGCTTACGGACACCAAAGTTATTTTCTTCAACTTTTTTCTGTGCACGTTCTATGGATTTAGAGATGCTGCTGTGAGAGATTACTTCTCCTTCTTTGTATCCGAGCGTATCCATTACTCTGGCAATACGTTCCGACCCGAACTTACGCATCAGGTCATCTTCAAGGGAAACAAAGAACTGGGAAGATCCCGGATCTCCCTGACGGCCTGAACGGCCTCTCAGCTGTCTGTCAACACGTCTTGAATCATGGCGTTCCGTACCAATAATTGCTAAACCTCCGGCTTCTTTAACACCTTCTCCTAATTTAATGTCAGTACCACGGCCGGCCATATTTGTCGCAATTGTCACCGCTCCAGGCTTGCCCGCTTCAGCCACAATTTCGGCTTCTTTCTGGTGATATTTGGCATTCAATACATTATGAGGGATTCCACGCATTTTCAAGCTTCTGCTCAGGAACTCTGAAATCTCAACGGTTGTTGTACCGATCAGCACCGGGCGTCCTTCTCCTACCAAACGGACAGTTTCGTCAATAACGGCTGCAAATTTCTCTCTCTGCGTACGGAAAATCAAATCGATTTTATCCTGACGCTGAATGGATCTGTTCGTCGGGATAACCACCACATCCAATTTATAAATATCCCAGAATTCTTTTGCTTCTGTTTCTGCCGTACCGGTCATACCACTCAGCTTGTGATACATTCTGAAGTAATTTTGAAGCGTTACTGTGGCATATGTCTGTGTAGCTGCCTCGACTTTCACATTCTCCTTTGCTTCAATTGCCTGGTGCAGCCCGTCCGAATAACGTCTTCCGTCCAGGATACGACCTGTTTTCTCATCGACAATTTTTACCTTATCGTCCATGATCACATAGTCCACTTCTTTTTCGAACAGGGTATATGCTTTCAGCAATTGATTCAATGAGTGGATTCTGTCTGACTTAACGCGATAATCAGCCATCAACCTTTCTTTCTGCTGATCCAACTCTTTTTTATCAGTATAGTTTTTTGTCAGAGCGGCCAGCTCAGCACCGATATCCGGTAAAATATAATAGTTCTTATCTTCTTTTCCTGAAAGTAAATCAATCCCTTTTTCAGTGATCTCCACCACATTGTTTTTCTCATCAATCACAAAAAACAATTCTTTATCGATCTTCTTCATGTTTTTACCGTGCTCCTGCAGGTAAAAGTTTTCTGTCTTCTGCAAATGTGCCTTGATTCCAGGCTCACTCAAAAACTTAATTAAAGGTTTGGATTTAGGTAATCCACGGTAAGCTCTCAGTAAAGCAATTCCTCCTTCTTCAATATCTTTCTTCGGATCAGCGCTCGCTTTAGGATCATTTATTACTGCAAGCAAACGTTTAGCATCTGTCAGGCACTGGTGAACATATTGCTTCTGAGCATTCACCACCGTTTCAACACGCGGCTTCAATACGTCAAATTCCTGCTCATCTCCTTTCGGGGTAGGCCCGGAAATAATTAACGGCGTACGTGCATCGTCAATCAAAACGGAATCCACCTCATCAATAATCGCAAAGTGATGCTTCTGCTGAACCAGCTCTTCCACACTGCTCGTCATATTGTCACGCAGGTAGTCAAATCCGAATTCATTATTGGTACCGTAAATAATATCTGATTTATAAGCTTCTCTTCTTTCGAAGGAATAAGGTCTTGTTTTATCCAGACATGCAACTGACAGACCATGGAACTGAAATAAAGGTCCGTTCCATTCGCAGTCACGTTTTGCAAGGTAATCATTGACCGTAACAACATGAACTCCTTTTCCCGCGAGCGCATTCAGATAAACCGGTAATGTTGACACCAATGTTTTCCCTTCACCAGTCTGCATCTCTGCGATATTTCCTTTATGAAGCACAGCACCACCCATCAACTGAACGTCGTAGTGAACCATGTTCCAGAGAACCTTCGTATCCGCAACGGTCCATTCGTTATACCAGATCGCTTTATCTCCGGCGATCTCCATCCCGTCTTTTCGGTGATTGATCACCTGACGGTCAAAATCAGTGGCTGTTACTTCTAATTTTCCGTTTTCAACCCAGCGACGTGATGTTTCTTTTACAACAGCAAAAGCCTGTGGCAGGATTTCTTCCAGAACTTCTTCAATTTTCTGATCCACTTCTTTCTCAAGCTTATCGATTTTCTCAAAGATCTCATCTTTATCCAGATCATCTATTGCCGGATCGTTTGCCTGAATCCGAAGGGATGAAATTTCATCTTCCAGAGATTTAGTCCGTTGCTGAATCAATTGCTTGAATTCAATCGTTTTATCTCTCAACTGATCGTCCGTCAATGAACGAAATTCAGCAAAAAAAACATTTGCTTTTTCAGCATAGGGCTGATATTTTTTTCTATCCTGAGCGGACTTGTCTCCAAGAATTTTCTTTAATAATCCTCCAATCATACTTTTGTTGGTTATATTATAATAATGATGTGTTATTGTCGAAAATTATTCCAAAGTAATTTTACTGACAAAAAGTCTTGTTTTATACATTGAAACGGAAGTGCATCAAATCTCCGTCTTCAACTGTGTATTCTTTTCCTTCCACTCTGAATTTTCCTGCATCTTTAACGCCTGCTTCAGAGCCGTATTGTACAAAATCATTATATTTCATCACCTCTGCACGGATAAAGCCTTTTTCAAAATCCGTATGAATCACTCCTGCCGCCTGAGGTGCTGTCATTCCTTTTTTAATTGTCCAGGCTCTCACTTCTTTTACTCCTGCTGTAAAGTAGGTTTGCAGATCCAGCAGGTTATATGCTGAACGGATCAGGCGGTTTACTCCAGGTTCTTCCAAACCAAGCTCTTCAAGAAACAGCTGTCTTTCCTCGTATGTTTCCAGCTCTGTAATATCCGCTTCAATTTTAGCTCCTATCACCAATACCTCCGCTTTTTCATTCTTCACACCTTCTCTTACCTGATCAACGTATTGATTGCCTGACTTTACAGAAGCCTCGTCCACGTTACACAAATAAAGAACAGGCTTACTTGTGATCAGCTGTGCTTTTTTAACGATTTCCTGTTCTGTTTCTTCAAAGTCAATAGAACGTACAGAATTTCCTTTTTCCAACTCTGATTTGATTCTCAAAAGTATCTCATTCTCTTTTACAACTTCCTTATCTCCCGATTTCAGGTTCCGGGCAATGGTCTGTAAACGTTTCTCAACAGTTTCCAGGTCTTTCAGCTGTAATTCAATATCGATAATCTCCTTATCTCTCATTGGATTTACACTTCCGTCAACGTGAATGATGTTACCATCATCGAAGCATCTAAGCACATGGATAATAGCATCTGTTTCCCGAATGTTTGCAAGGAACTGATTTCCTAAACCTTCTCCTTTGGAAGCTCCTTTTACCAGTCCTGCGATATCTACAATTTCCATTGTTGTCGGAACTACACGCTCCGGTTTTACCAATTTTTCCAGTGCTTCTAATCTTGGATCGGGAACTGTGATGGTTCCTAAATTCGGTTCTATCGTACAAAACGGAAAATTAGCTGATTGTGCTTTCGCATTCGATAAACAATTGAACAAAGTCGATTTACCCACATTTGGCAAACCTACAATTCCACATTTTAATGCCATTCTATAAAAATTTGTGCAAATGTAATCAAAACTAAATTATTTCAGAGAGTCCAGATACCGGCTCACCGGAATTTTAAATGCTTTTTCAAAATCCTGCCTGGTATCCACCAGAGTATTAAACATTAAACGTTGCGGAAAATCCCTGAGCTTACCGTAAGGGACATACTCCGGTTCTCCCTGTTCATTTATTGTGAGGACTTTTAAGCGATTGAAAAAGTTAACGCCCAGCTTCTCACCTAAGGATTTGACAAAACGAACGGAAGAATCAATGGAACAACCGGAAGCGCTTCCATATTGCGGATCAACAGCAAGGATCAGGAAGTGATTTTCCTCGATCTTACCTCCTGCAGTCAGCTCATTTCCATGAGCATTCCATTCGTTCACAAAAAGAGCAATTTCTTTTTCAATCACCTCTGTTTCAGAAGGCAAAAAAGGTCTATCAGATTGATAGACCCACACTCTTGAATTTATATCTAAATCTTCAAATTTCATCTCAAGCAATTTATAGATCAACAGCGTTAGCAATTAACTCGGCAACGTCCAGTACCTGGATTTCCTGCTCTTTTTCAAAATGCTTTACTCCGTCTGTCATCATCGTATTACAGAACGGACAACCGGTTGCGATAATATTCGGCTTTACTTCCAATGCATCTTCAGTACGTTCAACGTTGACCTCTTTATTACCTTTTTCCGCTTCCTTAAACATCTGGGCACCACCTGCGCCACAACATAAACCGTTGGTTTTACAACGCTTCATTTCCACCAGTTCCGCATCCAGCTTCTGAATCAATTCTCTCGGAGCTTCATAAACATCATTTCCACGCCCCAGATAACACGGATCGTGAAAAGTGATCTTCTTACCTTTAAAAACGCCACCTTCAACTGTCAATTTTCCTTCATTGATAAGATTCTGAATCAATTGTGTATGGTGAATCACCTCGTAAGTTCCTCCTAATTCAGGATATTCGTTTTTCAGCGTATTGAAACAGTGAGGGCAAGCCGTTACTATCTTTTTAACTTCGTAACCGTTCAGCACCTGGATATTCATCATCGCCTGCATCTGGAAAGTGAATTCATTTCCGGCACGTTTTGCGGGATCTCCGGTGCAGGATTCCTCCGCACCTAAGACAGCAAATTTCACTCCGCAATGGTTCAGAATCTTCACCACAGCTTTCGTAATTTTCTTTGCACGATCATCAAAACTTCCGGAACAACCCACCCAGAAAAGAATGTCCGGAGTTTCTCCGTTCATCATCATCTCTGCCATTGTCGGCACTCTCAGATTACTCATAATTTTATCTTTTTAATACCTTTATTATCTTTCCACATAAACAACACCTGCTATTTTTCTTTCCTGAAAAATTGCTGCGACAAAATCACTCATCTCTCCAGTTGATTCTGTCTGCCTGAGAGAACTGCCACGGCGCACCGTTATTTTCTATGTTTGTAAGCATCCCCGTTAATTCCACCGGCATTTTGGATTCTTCCATCACTAAATACCTTCTCAGATCAATAATAATGGACAAAGGGTCAATATTTACGGGGCAGGCTTCAGTACATGCATTACAGGAAGTACAAGCCCAGATTTCTTCTTCGGTGATATAGCTCAATAAAGATTTTCCATCGTCGTAATCTTTTCCGTGCTGACGGATATTATTGCCGTATTCAACAAGCCGATCCCTGGTATCCATCATGATTTTACGGGGTGACAGCAGCTTGCCTGTAATATTCGCAGGACAATTCGCCGTACAACGCCCACACTCCGTACAGGTGTAGGCATCCAGCAGATTTTTCCACGTAAGGTCATTTACATCTCTGGCACCAAACCTGGAAGGAGCAGCATCTGTTCCTTCCGGAGCCGCTGCAAACGGATCGGCATTCGGATCCATCATCAGCTGAACTTCTTTTGTTACGGAAGCAAGATTTGTAAAGCGGCCTTTTGGCCATAAGTTGGAATAAAATGTATTCGGGAAAGCCAGCAAAATATGAAAATGCTTAGAATACGGAAGGTAGTTCATAAATGTAAATACCATGCAAATGTGTCCCCACCAACCAATTCTTTCAACAATATGCAGTCCGTGCTCAGACATTCCTCCAAATAGTTTTGGCCCCAAAAAGGAGCTTACGGCAAATCCAAATGAGCCATCTCCCAGATTTTCAGCATGAGACAATCCTCTTCGGTACAGCACCTCGTCTGCTCCGTTCATCATGAAGATAAAGGTGATCAGTAGCAGTTCAAAAATCAGGATCAGGTTGGCATCTGTTTTCGCCCATCCTGCCAGCTCTTTCATACTTAATCTCGGAACCTTTAAAATATTACGTCTCCACAGGAAAGCAATCGTTACGAAGAATGTCAGCAATGACAATACTTCTATCAATGAGATCATAAAGGTATAAAAGCCACCCAGTGACGGTCTGAAGATACGGTGAGAGCCTATAAGCCCATCTACAAATATCTCGATCAGTTCGATCTGAGTAATGCAAAAAGAGGCATAAATAACCAGATGCAGCAACGCGGGAACCGGGCGTTTGAACATTTTTTTCTGTCCCAGGGCAATCAGTGTCATCACCTTAAACCGTTCCGGCAGATGATCCGTCCTGTCCACATCAATTCCCAGCAAAATATTTTGCCTCACCAGCCTGACGTTCCAAATAAAGAACCCGAATCCAGCTGCAAGCAGCAGCGCAAAAATTACAATACTCATTTGTGTTTGATTGGTTATTATTCCGGTATTGAATCTAAAAGCTTCATTAATTTTTCTTCCTGTGAAGGTCTTAACACTACTCCTTTGTTCTTCTTCCCGAAAACAGAGAAGTGAACGTAGCGTTCAGGATGCAGCTCCAGATCATTCAGCAAATCTTGTAAGGATTTGTTTGACTTCACCAGCTCGTTATATAGTTTTTCATCCTTCACCAAAAGACCAATAGATCCTTTCCCGGCATTAATATCATTTAAAACTCCTGTTAATCCGTTAATTGCAGCCTGAGCGTCACCGATCACCTTCTTGAAATCTGCCGTAACAAGATCATCCGTAAGCTTTTCGACATTTCCGATAATTCCGGAAATTTTTTCATTGCTTAGTCTCAGGTTATTAGTAATACTTTCCGCATTTGAAAAGATCTTATGAATCTGGATTTTCTCCGTTTTTACCAGATCTTCCAGATCTCCGGCAACAACACCAAATCTGTGGATGGCAATGCGCACTTCTTCCAGGCTTGTTTCAAGGGATGAAGTCGCTGTCGTATCCCAGAATGCAGAGATCGATCCTACCACTTTATCAACAGAAGCCATAAGCTTCTGTAACTTCTGATTAATCGGCTCCACGTATGTTTTTACCTGTGAAATAATATCCACTGCAACATATCCTTTAATTTTATCTCCAGGCTTATAAAAGCCCTGGGTAATATCATCGCCCGGCTCAATGATCAATCCTTTGGAGAGCAGCTCAATGGCTCCGACAGTCAGCTTAGCAGATTTAGGGATCCTGAAATTGTCCACCTGAATATTAAATTTCACTCTTACTCTTTTTGTGGAATCAGGATCATTCGTCAGCTCCACAGCCATTACTTTACCCACTTCAACTCCGTTCACAATAACAGAAGCAGCCGGTGTTACTCCTCCTGAATTGGTAAAATACGCATAATACTCGTCATCTCCCCCAAAAAAGCTGTTTCCTTTTAAAAAGTTAATTCCCAAAACCAAAAGAACAATCGCCAGTATGGCAAAAATTCCTGTTTTTATCTCTTTGTTTAATTTCATGTACGCTTAGTAAACTGTGAAAAGCATCCAAAAATATAAAAATTAAGGTTAAATCTGATTGCTTTATTTCACAAATGAATATAAAAAACCTTATTTAGAACGTTTCAATGCTTCATCGAGACTGATCCGCTCTCCATTATAAAAGGCAACAACAAACGCATTCGCAAATCCGTTTTCGCGCAGCTCATTTTTCAGGGCATTCGCAGATTTGAAATCATTAATATAAACACCTGTCGTGTATTTGTAAAGAGCGTCCTGAAAATACTCAAACACCGTCAGTCCTTTAAATTTCGAAGAGGATGCAGGTATCTTAACTCCGGAAGTTTCGATCTGGACTCTGAACACGACTTTGTTAATCAGCTCTTCTTCTGAAATATTTTGTACTGCCGGAGCAGCTGTTTTGTTTTCTACGGAAGTCACTACCTTATTTTCCGCCACTTTTTCCGGTTGCTTATATTCTTTGACAGGTGTTACTCCTTTCATGACATCCACTCCTTCCAATTCGTTCTTATATTTTTGAAAAGCAACAAACATCGCTTCTGCCATCTTTGTCTGAGAAACTTCATCAGCCAGAAACTTTTCTTCGGAAGGATTCGTCAGAAATCCGGATTCTATAAGAACAGAAGGCATCGTTGTTTTATACAGAACGATAAATCCTGCCTGCTTCACTCCTCTGTCATACCTTCCCAATCGTTTGAATTCCGACTGTAAGTTTGTCGCGAATTTAATTGCCAGGTCGAGGTAAACAGCCATCTGCAGCTGTTTGAAAATAATCGCGTCCGGGCTCATGTCAAAATCCTTGTACTTGGCTCCGCCGTCTTCCTCCAGGTAAATCGAGCTGTTTTCTTTCTCTGCAATTTTCAGCTGTGCTTCAGTCCTGTGCAATCCCAAAACATACGTTTCCGTTCCGTAAGCTGCCGGTGAAGCGGAATTAGCATGAATACAAATAAATAAGTCCGCGTTATTCCTGTTGGCGATCTTTGCACGTTCATCCAGGTCAACGAAAACATCCTTGTCTCTGGTATAAATCACTTTTACATCCGGGTAGTGCTCTTTGATCATTTTTCCCAGCTTCAAAGCCATATTCAGACATACCGTCTTTTCATTGACAATTCCTCCGTGACAACCGGGATCTTTACCTCCATGACCGGCATCAATACATACCGTTTTTATTGCCTGCGTGCCCGATGTTTGCGAATAAGCATTCCGGAAAAGAAAAAATCCCGTAAACAGTACAATAAGAAAGATTTTTTCCGTATTAATTCTCTTTATTTTATAGCTTTGCATACTTTTTTATCGAACATAGAGTTTAATAAACAAAAATACTTGGAATACTTGTTCAGAAATAAATTGTTCTATCAACTTATAATCGTTGGATTGTTAATAATATCCGGTTATAATTCCCTGTATGGACAAACTGACAGCACAAGATTTATTCCTACCATTCCGGATTCTTCCGCAAATGTGCTTTTCCCTGTTTCGCAGGAACCAATCAAAATAGATACCATTTATACGATAGATGAGTCATTTGAGAATACCGCAACATTTACAGCAAGAGATTCCATTTACGCAGACATAAGAAAGAACAGAATCTACCTGTACGGGGATGCTAAAGTTCATTATACTGACATCGACCTGACGGCTGACTACATAGAGATCGACATGGAAAAACATGAGATTCTCGCAACTTACACCTATGATGCGGACAGCAATAAAGTTGGTGTTCCCAACATCAAAATGGACGGGCAGGAAATGGAAGTAGGAAAAATCCGGCTTAACTACGAAACAAAAAAAGCGTTCATTCAGGAAGTTAAAATCAAGCAGGATGAGAATTTCCTGTATATGGATGTGGCAAAGAGACAGGAAAACGAAGAAATTCATTTTAAAAAGGGACGTTTTACCACTTGTGACCTGCCGGAACCACATTATCATTTTCAATTATCAAAAGCTATTCTGATTCCCGAAAAAAGAATAGTATCCGGAGCAATGAATGTGTGGATTAAAAATGTACCTACTCCTATCGGTTTTCCTTTTGCCATCATCCCGCAAAAAAAAGAAAACGACCGTACCCACGGGTTTATTTTCCCGCAGATAGCACCTCAATCACCAATGGGAATGGGATTGCAGAACCTGGGATATTTTATTCCTTTTAATGATACCATACAAACCACATTCATGGCCTCCGGATATAGCAGAGGTTCCTGGGATTTAAGTAATATGACTTCTTACAAAATCCGCTATAAATTTTCCGGTTCAACAAGAGTTTCCTTTCAGCAGCTCCGGCAATCCTTCCCTTCTAAAAGCAGAAGTAACAAATTGTCCGTCAACTGGACACATACGCAGGATACCAAAGCAAATCCCTACTGGAACTTCTCGGCAAAAGTCAATTTTGTTTCTGATAACAATTCGAAAAACAATATCGATCCCTTAAACTCGAACTATTTCAACAATACGTTCAATTCAGATATCAACCTCAGGAGATTTTTCCCGGGAAAACCGGTGACTATGGGTCTGAAAATCGCTTTAAGTCAAAATACCTCTACCCAAAATCTGATGCTGACTTTACCAACATTTACTACCAATGTCACCCGGTTTTATCCTTTCAAAGTGTTCAGGAAATCCAAAATCGGAAGTGTGAAATGGTACGAGCAGATCGGGATGACGTACGACCTGGAAGCCAAGAATATGTCCACTTTTAAGGATTCTTTATTGCAATCAGGAAATTTCAGAGCCATCGGACAATCTTTTTTCAATGGAATCAACCAAAACGCAACGTTACAGACTACTATTCCACTGTTCGGGAACACATGGAAATTAACTCCGTCCGTTACTTACAGAAATATTATCAACTTCCAGCAGATCCGTAAGGAATATGATACAGCTACTTCGAATTTACTCTATGATACAATCGGAAAAGCAGGAATGGCAAACCAACTGACTACTAATTTCCAGCTGACCACCGTTGTGTACAGCTATTATCGCTTTGTCGGAAAAAAAGAGCCTCTACTCCGTCATGTATTGACACCCAGCTTTGGATACAGGTTCATCCCGATGTTAGACAACACGTTTAACTATGTCAATGCCGATAATAAATCAGTAGCATATTCTCCTTATGAACGGAGCTTGTACACGGTTAGCGCAACAAAAAATCAATCTATTCTGAACTTTTCACTCAATAATACGTTCGAATTGAAGAAGAAATCAGACAAAGATACACTGACAGGGTATAAAAAAACACGGATCATTGATGCCTTCACCATCAGCGGCTCTTATGACATGCTGAAAGACTCCATGAAATTAAGTGATATCACGTTTGATTTAAGAATATCTCCCGCGAAGTTCATCAACTTTGTAGCACGCAGCTTCTTCAGTCCTTATTCATGGAATGATTCTACGGGAAAAACAACGAAAGAATGGGCCTTAACTGATCGTAACAAACTTGGACGCGTCACTTATCTGGACTTAAACACGATCTTTACGATCACTTCCAAAGAAAATCAGGAAAAAATAAATCAGAACAAGGAACTATTCAGTCAGTACTGGAATTCAGATTTACAATTTTATGCGCTCCATCCTGAAATGTTCCTTGATTTTGACATTCCGTGGAAAGTAAACCTTGGTCATATCTTTTCGGTAAATACCAATCAAGCGAAGACCGCGAATAATCCTGACAAATACAATCTCACTCATACGATCACAGTAAACGGTGATATCAGCATTACCAAGCGCTGGAAAATTACCACTACAGCCTATTACGATATAAAGAGCAAAACCATCACGAATCTGAAAATTGATCTGGTACGCGATATGCACTGCTGGCGGATGTCTGTCAACTGGATCCCGATCGGCTTTAATAAAAGTTTCCTGGTTACAATTATGGGAACATCCAAATTATTCTCAAGTGCAAAATACAGTATCAGAAAGCCACCTGAATTGTTATTTTAAACTTATCATGCCTTATCTACCCAATTTTAATTAGATTTACTGAATCAAAAACTCATAAAAATTCCATGCTTATATGAAAAATATTTTTTCACTTATATGCTTTATTTTATTCTGCCAGGCAGTATTTTCACAGACAAACTATCCGCTTTTTGAAGATCCCATCAATGTAGTTCAATACCAATTAAAAAATGGGTTGACTGTCGTTTTATCGGAGAATCACGACAAGCCGACGGTAATGGGAACGGTGATCGTAAAAGCAGGAGGAAAAAATGACCCTTCGGATGCAACAGGGATGGCTCATTATCTTGAGCACATGCTTTTCAAAGGTACGCAAAGCCTGGGAACCACTAATTTTAAAGAGGAAAAGATCTATCTGGACAAGATTGATTCATTATATGAGTCACTGGGAAAAACCAGTAATAGCGAACAACGACTTTCGATTCAAAAGCAAATCAATGAGCAATCCAAATTAGCGGGACAATATGCTATTCCCAACGAAATGGACCGCATGTTATCAGAAATCGGCGGGCAAAACGTGAATGCCTTTACGTCCAACGACATGACGGTTTATCACAATGAATTTCCCGCAAATAAGATGGAAGAATGGCTGAGTATCTACTCACACCGGTTTGTTAATCCTGTATTCCGTTTATTTCAATCTGAACTGGAAACGGTTTACGAAGAAAAGAACCGCGGAAATGAATCTCCGATCAATTATGCTTTTGAAACATTCATGAAGAAATTCTATAAAAAGCATCCTTACGGAACACAATCCATTATCGGAGAAACAGAGCACCTGAAAAATCCTTCCCTGATAAAAATGTACGAGTTCTTCGACAAATACTATGTGGCCAACAATATGGTATTGTGCATGGTCGGAGATTTTAAAACGGAAGAAATCAAACCGTTGATCGAACAGTATTTTTCGAACTGGAGAACAGGAGAAATCCCTTCTTTTCCAAATTATCCGGAAGATGATTTCAAGCCGGGAGAATCCACAACAATTGCCGTAACTCCGGTAAAAATGTTTGCAAGAGGATATCGTACCCCAAAATTTGGTTCCTACGATGCCCTGATGATGGAAATCGTTGCAAACATTCTGAATAATGATCAAAATTCAGGATTGTTCAATCAGCTTGTCAGCAATGGTGAGCTAATGGCGCTGGAAGCAATTCCCATGACCATGGAAGATTACGGTGCCACGATCTTTTTTGCTGTTCCTAAAATCATAGGACAGTCCTTTGAAGATGCCAATTCAGTTTTAGACAAAGCAATTCAAAAGCTGATCAACGGAGATTTTGAAGATAAACTTTTTGAAGGTGCTAAAAATGAATGGATCCGTAATTTTGAAACGGAGCTGGAAGACAGCAGGGAACGTGCCTTACTTTTGGTGGAAGTGTATGGTAATAATCAGAACTGGTATGAGTATCTGAATTATGCAAAAGCAGTCAAGGAAGTTAATAAGCAACAGATCGTCGAAGTTGCAAAGCAATACTTCTCTAAGAATTATTACACACTTTATTCCAAAATGGGAAAACATACAACTGAAAAATTAAGCAAGCCGGCATACGATCCGATCATTCCTAATAATGAAACTCATTCCGATTTTTATAACGAATGGGCTGAAATCAAAAGTTCTGCGAACCCAAAAGAAATCATCTCATTTAAAGACCATATCAGGTTTGAAACACTGGAGAACGGAAGCTCTCTTAAAATGACAACAAATCCCATCAATGAGATTTTTGATCTCGATATTGTATGGGAGGCAGGATACCGCCAGCATCCGGAATTAGAAATGCTTGCCACCATTCTCAACAGCACTTCAAGCCCGAACTATGAATTAAATGCTTTCAGAAATGAGCTTTATGCCTTGGGAACAACCATTAACTGGAGCGCCGGAGATCATGCTTTTATTCTATCCGTCAGCGGATTGGATAAAAACCTGGAAGCCAGCATGGAACTGGTTTATGAGCTGATCCAGTCACCTGTTATTAAAGACAGCCAATTGAAGACTATCAGCCAGCAGATCAAAACAAGCAGAAAAATGGAAACCAATGAGGTACAGATGCTCAGCACTGTTTTAAGAGAATACACATTGTACGGTAATCAATCCAAATACGTGCGTCAATCTTCTGTTTCTGATTACAAAAAAATGAAAGCAGAGACGTTCAATGAATTGTACTCAACGTTGAAAAATTATAAAATTCATGTGAACTACACCGGAAAAATAACTCCGGAAATTCTAAAGCCCATCTTAAACAATCTGAAATTACAGAACGGACAGGAAAGCAGTGACAATTTTGTTTACTCCTACTCTTCTTCTAACGAAAAAGTATTTTTCCTTGACAATAAGAAAAGTGTTCAGTCACATATTACTTTCATTGGAATCGGCTCTGATTTTAACAAAAACCAGACACTGAGCAAAGAAGCTTTTAATTTCTATTTCGGATATGACATGTCTTCTATTCTGTTCCAGGAGATCCGTGAATTCCGAAGCCTTGCTTATTCGACTTATGGTTTTATCAGAAACGGAAGAAATGAAAAGAACCAAAACGTTTTTGTCTCCTATGTCGGATGTCAGGGCGATAAATCACCTGAAGCACTGGAGCTTCTTTACAGCCTTATAAAAAATATGCCAGTAAAAGAAGAACGCTCCAAATCAGTGGTAAACTCTATAAAAAACTCCATTGAAAGCTCAAATCCTGGATTCAGAGAGTACAATGAGAAATATGAAGAATCTGTACTGGAAGGTTATAAGGATAATATGAACCTGGAATTAGCCGGGCAATTGCCTTCGCTGGAATTTAAAAACCTGGTTGATTTCTACAAAAAAGAAGTGCAGCCGATTGATCTAAAGCTGAGCATTGTCGGAAACAGTAAAAAGTTTGACAGTTCCATTTTAAATAAATACGGGAAAACAACCAAAGTTAAAACCAAGAAAATATATAACTTCTAAAGAAATCAGCCTGTTTTGATTGACATAAGCTTTAAAAATAATATTCCTCCCAGAAGAGGGCGCGTTTTAATATCTGATCCGTTTAAAAATGAAGAGTATTTTGAACGCTCTGTCGTTTTTCTGTGTGAGCATGATAGCGAAAACAGTTTCGGATTTATCTTGAACAAATCCGTATCTGTCAATATCTCCGGGATAAATGAGCAATTCTCTGATAAGGTCATTACTGCTTTCCGGGGCGGACCCTGCGAAGAAGACTCCTTATTTTACATCCATACATTAGGAGATAAAGTAAAAGGAAGTCAGTTACTCGGAAATGGAATTTATTTAGGATCCAACTATGAGGAATTATATAAAATCATGACTCCCGATCTGATCGAAGAAGGAGCCATAAAATTATTCATCGGGTATTCAGGCTGGGAAAAAGAGCAGCTGCAAAGCGAAATTGACCGAAATGCCTGGGTTGTTTCAGAAGTGGATTCAGCGGAAGAGGTCATGCTTCATAAAGAAGACCTGTGGTCTTATTTCATGAATAAGCTGGGAGACAAATACCAGATAATGACAAAATTCCCGATTGACCCCAATTCAAATTAACATGTATTTTCATCATTACCAATGAAAAAGGCCGGTCAAATAATTTCTATTAAAACTCTAATTAATATATTTGCTCCGCAATAACAACAGCATGCCAACAATCACGTCTAAAATATTAATCACCGGAGGTGCCGGATTTATCGGTTCCAACCTGTGCGACCATTTTATCAGCAAAGGCTATGAAGTTGTTTGTTTAGATAATCTTTCCACCGGATTTTATGAAAATATAAAACACCTGAAAGGTCACCCTGATTTTACATTTATTGAAGGAGATATCAGGGATCCGGATGTTTGCAAAAATGCTGTTTCAGGATGTGAATACGTATTGCATCAGGCCGCTCTCGGCTCTGTTCCGCGCTCTATAAACGATCCGATTACCACTAATGATGTAAATATAGGCGGTTTTTTAAACATGCTTGTAGCAGCCAAAGATGAGAAAGTAAAGCGTTTTATCTTCGCTGCAAGCTCTTCTACTTACGGAGATTCCAAAATTTCCCCGAAAGAGGAGGACAAGATCGGAAAACCACTTTCTCCTTATGCTATTACGAAGTATGTCAATGAACTTTATGCAGATGTCTTTCACAAAACCTATGGTTTAGATTATATCGGGCTGCGTTACTTCAATGTATTCGGGCAGCGCCAGACTCCTGACGGAGCTTATGCTGCGGTTATTCCTAAGTTTGTTTCACAGTTCATGAACGGAGAAGCGCCTGTAATTAACGGCGACGGAAGCTTTTCAAGGGATTTCACATATATCAAGAATGTGATCCACATGAATGAAAGAGCGCTCCAGACAAACAACCCGAAAGCGCTGAATCAGATCTATAATACCGCTTTCGGTACAACCACTTCGCTGAACGAGCTTGTAGAATTACTGAAGCAAGAACTTTCCCACTACGACGAAAACATTAAAAATATAGCGCCGGTTTACGGCCCGGAAAGAAAAGGAGATATTCCTCATTCTTTAGCGTCAATTGATAAAGCCAAAACATTATTAGAATACGATCCCGCGTATTCCATAAAAGACGGAATTCAGGAATCCATCAAATGGTATTGGGATTTTTTAAAAAATTAAACTGGAAAAAATTATGTCTCAAAAGATCTGTGTTGTCGGTTTAGGATATGTAGGCTTGCCTCTTGCAAGATTATTCGCTACAAAATATCCGGTAGTCGGCTTTGACATCAATGAAAAAAGAATCAGCGAATTAAGAAAAGGAGTGGATACTACTTTGGAAATAAGCAGTGAATTATTACAATCCGTTCTGAAAAATGAGCTGGATTTAAGTCAGAACGGGCTGTTCTTTTCGAATAAAATTGAAGACATCAAAGATTGCACTATTTTCATCGTGACAGTTCCCACACCGGTTGACAAGCATAATAAGCCGGATCTTACGCCACTTTATAAAGCAAGTGAAACAGTAGGGAAAGTATTAAAGAAAGGAGATATTGCCATTTACGAATCCACCGTTTATCCGGGAGTAACGGAAGAGGAATGCGTACCTGTCCTTGAAAAAATTTCCGGGCTGAAATTCAACGTAGATTTTTATGCCGGATATTCTCCGGAAAGAATTAACCCGGGAGATAAGAACCATACTGTTGACAAGATATTGAAGGTTACTTCCGGCTCCACACCTGAAATCGGGAAAATAGTGGATACATTGTACAGCAGCATTATTACTGCCGGAACGCATTTAGCCCCAACAATCAAAGTTGCCGAAGCTGCAAAAGTGATTGAAAATTCTCAACGGGACATCAACATCGCGTTCGTGAACGAGTTGTCGAAAATATTCAATTCCTTAGGAATCAATACCCATGACGTATTAGCTGCAGCCAGCACAAAATGGAACTTCCTTCCATTCAAGCCGGGATTAGTAGGCGGCCACTGTATTGGTGTGGACCCTTACTATCTTGCACAAAAAGCACAAGAGCACGGCTATCATCCGGAAATCATTCTTGCAGGAAGAAGAATGAACGACGGAATGGGTGAATATGTTGCCAGCCAGATTGTTAAGCTCATGATCAAAAAAGGAATTTCCGTCTTAAACAGCACGTTGCTGATGCTCGGATTTACCTTCAAAGAGAACTGCCCGGATGTCAGAAATACTAAGATAATCGACGTTGTAAATGCTCTTAAATCGTACGGAGTTTCTGTCGTAATATTCGATCCGTGGGCAGATCAGGATGAAGTAAAGCACGAATACGGCATTTCTACTTTAAAGGAATTACCTGCTGAAAAGTTTGACGCTGTTGTTTTGGGCGTTTCCCACGAGGATTTCTTTGAATTGGACTTCAATCTGCTGACAAAAGATAATGCAGTGATTTACGATGTAAAAGGCGTACTGAAAATCCCCGTGGACGGAAGCTTATAATTAATCATAATAATTGAAATCAAGAGGGCTCAGGCCCTCTTTTTTGTTATCAGGAAATCTGGCTCCAGTTGGGCTTGTTCTTCAGTCTTCGGTTGATTTCCTGTTTTACCAGCTGATTTTCGGGATTATGCAGCATCGGATCTTCTTCCAGGAGCAATTTAACTTCATTTCTAGCAACTTCCAAAATTGCGATATCCGTCATAAGATTCGCTACTTTAAAATTCATCAGCCCGCTCTGTTGTGTTCCCATTAAATCACCTGGTCCCCTCAGTTCCAGGTCAACTTCAGCAATTTTAAAACCATCACCTGTAGAAACCATTGTCGTCATGCGCTTTTTTGATTCCTGTGACAACCTGTCTTTCGTAACCAGCAGACAATAGGACTGCTCCGCTCCTCTCCCTACTCTGCCCCGCAATTGATGCAGCTGGGACAAACCAAAACGCTCGGCGCTTTCAATGACCATCACAGAAGCATTCGGAACATTCACTCCTACTTCAATAACTGTTGTTGCCACCATGATTTGCGTTTCTCCTTTTATAAAACGATTCATTTCAAAATCCTTTACCTCCGGCTTCAGCTTTCCATGAACCATACTTATCTGGTAATCAGGCTTAGGAAAATAATGACACAAGTATTCAAACCCTTCCATCAAATTAGAAAAATCCAGCGATTCGGACTCCTCAATCAGTGGATAAACAATATATACCTGTCTTCCTTTCATTATTTCAGATTTCAAAAATCCGAGAATTTTCAGGCGATCCTTTTCAAAAAAGTGCTTTGTCGTAATCGGTTTTCTTCCCGGAGGGAGCTCGTCAATGACCGAAACATCCAGATCTCCGTAGACTGTCATAGCCAATGTTCTCGGGATCGGCGTTGCCGTCATTACCAAAATATGTGGTGGTAATATATTTTTTTTCCAGAACCTGGATCGCTGAGCAACTCCAAACCGGTGCTGCTCGTCAATAACTACCATGCCTAAATTATCAAACTTCACACGCTCTTCAATAAGCGCATGTGTGCCGATCACAATATCAACTACCCCGGAATTTACAGATTCAATCAGCTCCAGCTTCTCCTTATTTTTCAAAGACCCGATCAACAACTCAACGCGCACGGGCAATTCTTTCAGTAATTCTCTAAAGGCAAGAAAGTGCTGCTGCGCCAGAATCTCCGTAGGAGCCATCAATGCTGTCTGAAACCCACTATCTACTGCCAACAGCATTGACAACAGGGCTACGAGTGTTTTTCCGCTTCCCACATCTCCCTGCACCAGCCGGTTCATCTGATTTCCGGTATGTAAGTCTCTATTGATTTCCTTAACTACTCTTTTTTGGGCATTCGTAAGCTCAAAAGGAAGATAATTTGTGTAAAAATCTGTAAGTAAATCCTTCTTTTTTTCAAAAACAAAGCTCTTAATCTTCTGAAGATTGATCTGCTTTGTCAACAGCAGTTCCAGCTGCAGGTAGAACAGCTCTTCAAACTTTAGTGTCCGCTGTGCCTGAGCCAGCATCTTTTCGTTTTCCGGAAAATGAATATTGTAAATTGCCTCGCGGTAATTTAACAGACGGTATTTTTCCCGGATCGACCTGGGTAGTGTTTCACTATACTGAACAGACGGATCCTCCAGAATGCTTTTAATCAGCTTGGAAATGCCCGAAGAATTGAGTCCTGCCTTTCCCAGCTGTTCCGTTGAAGAATAAACTCCCACTAATGAATCCGGAACTTTTTCAGCAGAGAAAATAACTTCCGGATGTGCCATCTGCATTTCCTTTTTCTGAAAAGAAAGCTTTCCAAAAATTACAACAGGTGTCCCTATCTTTATTTTCTGGACAATCCAATCGGTCTTTTGATACCATACAAGCTTCAACGTACCTGTCCCATCGGAAAACATCGCCTGCAGTCCTTTTTTCCTGCCAAAAACAAATTCACTCACAGACAGAATTTTTCCCGAAAACTGATAATACAGATTAACATCAGAAACTTCCGATAATTTATTTATCACGGAGCGATCAACATAACGAAAAGGAACGTATAACAGCAAATCATTAACTGTCAGGCAATTCAGCTGTTCATTTATTAATAAAGCTTTGGTCGGTCCTACTCCTCTTATGAATTGAATATTCCGCTGTGACATTTCTTAATTTTCATTAAAAGATAATCTGTTTTTAATTTTTAAGAAAAAGACGGGCAACTTTTAATTAACTTGCCCGTCTAAAGTTAAACAACATTCAAATTCTATGAACATTTCTGTAAGAAAATATGTTCTGGCATTATTGTATTTATTACCTTTTGGCGTAATCCACAGCCAGATATGTCTTGGAACAGACACCACAATCTGTGGCAACCAGTCTGTTACAATTAATAACTGCAATAGTTCAGGCGTACCGTCAAACATACAATCAATCACATTAAACAATCCTACTACATTATCTTTAACTGATGACGTTTACAGCGGGCTTGTCAACATCGGTTTTACCTTTAACTTTTTCGGCACCAATTATACACGGTGCGCAATTGGCTCAAACGGAATCATCAGCTTTTACGCCAATAACGGCGGCGCATATTGTGCGTATTCATTGACCGGAGTTTCCTTTCCTTATACCTCACAAACAACCAGGGCTTCTTTCATGGGCTGTTACCAGGATATCAATCCTGCTATTACAAATGCCATGACACCTCAGGTTCAGTATCAAACGATTGGAACTGCACCCAACAGAAAATTCGTCGTGTTGTATAAAAACATCTATTTTTTCTCCTGTACGACTGTCTGCAACTATTATGCAATGATATTGTATGAAGGCACTAATGAGCTTGAAGCTCACATAGGAAATAAACCTGTCTGTACTTCATTCAATGGTGGTCTCGCCGCTCAGGGAGTTCAAAATGCAAACGGAACAACTGCTTTTATGACACCGGGAAGAAACGTGACTCAGTGGACAGCAAACCAGGATTCAAGAAGATTTTCTCCTGCCAGCCTGACCAATACCAACAGCTACACCATCACTCAGATTCCATATACATATGTTACATCCACAGGAAATAATCTGGCATGGTTTTCCACCAATAACAACTCCCAGCAATATGCCGCATATAACAATGGCTCGCTTAACATTAATGCATCGAGCCTGCCAGCCGGCACAACAGGTTTCTACTTGCAGGGAAATGCTTGTGGAGCAGGTCTGGGATCTGTAAGTGACACCACCTGGATCACAAAGTCCAATACTTCTGTCACCATCACGACAACAACTGATACATGCAGCTTAGGATTAGGAAGCGCGACTGCTGTTCCGAATCCTCAGGGGCCATCCTATAATTATTCCTATGCCTGGACTCCGGGTAACTATACAACGCAAACCATTAGCAATGTCGTAGCCGGTACATACAATGTTTCAGTCACTGATAACTTTGGGTGTACCGCAACGGCCTCTGCTACAATTGCCAGCGTACAGCCGACTTATTCTTCCAGCTCAACTCCGGTAAGCTGCCAGGGAGGAAATGACGGAACAGCAACAGTCATTCCTTCTGCCACATTAGCCGGAACAACCTATAACTGGTATCAGGTAGGACAAACTGCAGCCACAGCGACCGGCTTAAGCCAGGGAACTTATTACTGCATTGTTTCAACAAGTGGCGGCTGTGTGGATACGATCACCGTAGATGTAATGACTATTACTCCGATGAATATTTCCCTTGTAAGTTCGACAGATGTTAACTGCCACGGAAAGAATACCGGTATTGCCACTGTTAGTGTAACAGACGGAACTGCTCCGTATTCTTATCATTGGTTAAATTCAAATTCCACAAGCACCACTGCTTCCGATTTATACACAGGCTTAAATAAAGTAGTTATAACCGATGCAAAGAATTGTATCGATACTTTTAATGTTTCGTTGAATGAGCCCATTGCCTTGTCCGTTGCCTCAATAACACCGGATTCAACCATTTGTCCGGAAGATTCGATCTACCTTACAGGTCTTGGTGCCGGAGGAAGCACAGCATATATCTATGACTGGTTCGTTATCAATAATTATTCTCTGACACCTGTTATTTCCAACAGTCAGGTCGCCGGAGTTGATCCTAACACCTCCGGAACAAGATACGTATTGAGAGTTTCCGAGGTATGCGGATCTACTCCTGCATATGATACGGTTACCATTTCCTTCCCTCAGCAGATTGTTCCTGTACTTTTGACAGACAAGCATGAAGACTGCCAACCGGGACTTTTTACATTCAGTAACGATACTTCCGCGATCAACAACCAGATAGTAAGCCTGTACATCAATTTCGGAAACGGCACGGACACTATTGTCGGAAACACATTTAATTTCTCTAAAATATTTACCGTACCAAACAGCTATACTATTGACCTAATGGCAGAATCTGTTTACGGCTGTAAATACATCAATACACTAAAAGACTTTGTCAGAGTTGCAAAGAAACCAACAGCAGGCTTTGCTACAAGCGGAAATCCTGTAACCATATTCAACACAGAGATTCAGTTTACGGAAACCTCCAGCGATGATGTCTCAGAATGGGAATGGTACGCTCCGGGAAGCTCAACGGTTTTCAGTTATGAGCGGAATCCCAAATTCAGATTTCCGGAAGGAATTGAAGGAGATTATCCGGTACAGCTCATTGTAATTACCGATCTGGGCTGCCGGGACACGACTGAAAGTGTTATTCATGTGGTTAATGACGTTACATTCTACGCACCGAACGCGTTTACACCGGACGGAGATGAGCACAACAACCAATTTGTCTTTTACATTGACGGAATCGATAAAACGAGCTTCCAGATGCTGATCTTTAACCGTTGGGGAGAAACCGTCTGGGAAAATTATGATCCGGACGTTTTCTGGGACGGCACTTACAACGGGACACTCTGTCCTGCCGGAACATATACCTATATTGTACGGGCAAAAGATATTCTGACGGATGATGTGAGAACATTCAAAGGTTTTGTAACCATTCTGCGATAGAAAATCTATAAATTTCTTATAAAAAAACGGCAATTGCCGTTTTTTTCGTTTATTTACATCATGATAAAAAACAGCATTTTCATTAGCTTCATCTTCTGCTTTTCTGTACCGGGATTTTCCCAATTGATCGAAGGGGATCTGCTTAAAGACAGCCGGAAAATCATTTCTGATATTACACCTGTAATCAAGCCATCCAATTATGACGGAAAGATCACTTTTAAAATAAGTGTCAACAGTGAGGGAACAATTACTGCCGCGGATATTCTTGAAGAGCGGACAACTATTGTATCTACTCCTGCAAAAATTAAAGCAAAAAATCTGGTTTATAATATTAAATTTGAACCCGGAACTTATTACCCTAAATTTCATACGGGTATTTACCAAATCATTTACAAAAAAAATTAAGAATGGAATACAATACGCAACGCCCCCATCTCGCTTTGCCCGAATACGGAAGAAACGTTCAGAATATGATCGCTTTTGCGATGGAATTGCCTTCTAAAAAAGAGCGAAATGCGGCTGCTCAGGCAATCATAGAGGTGATGGGACAGCTGAATCCTCACTTGCGGGACGTAGAAGATTTCAAACATAAATTATGGACACACCTGTTCATCATGTCTGATTTCCAGCTGGATGTTGATTCTCCTTATGAAATCCCGACTAAAGAATCGCTGGAAGAAAAACCACAGCTGATTAAATATCCTTCCGGGAAAATCACTTACGGACATTATGGTAAATATACGGAGGAAATCATTCAGAAAATCTCCAAAATGGATAACGAATCTGATCGTGAATTTTACAAGGAGGTTATTGCCAATTTCATGAAAAAGCAATTTCTGACGTATAATAACAATACGGTAGAAAATCACGTAATAGCCAATCAATTAAGAGAACTTTCAAAAGGAGTTCTGTCTCTGGAAGATCCGGATTCATTGCAGCAAACCAACCAACTATTAAAAAGCATGGGGTTGTCGCAAAACAATAACAACAATAAGAAAGTTCATAAAAATCAAAAGAAGAAATTCAAGAAAAAAATTTAAGATATGGCATCATTTGAAATTCATGGTGGTCGAAAATTAAAAGGCGAGCTTCATCCTCAGGGTGCAAAAAATGAAGCGCTTCAGATATTATGTGCAGTATTGCTGACTTCGGAAAAAATAACTATCGCTAATATTCCGGATATCATTGACGTGAACAAATTGATCAACCTGCTTCAGGTCATTGGTGTCAAAGTTGAAAAGGTAGAGAAAGGCACTTACATTTTTCAGGCAAAAGATATTGATTTAAAATACCTTGAAACGGAAGATTTCAAAAAACGGGCGAGTGCTTTGAGAGGATCTATCATGATTGTAGGTCCGTTATTAGCCCGTTTCGGAAAAGGTTTCATTCCTAAACCGGGCGGCGACAAAATCGGAAGAAGAAGATTAGATACGCATTTTGAAGGACTGAAAAAATTAGGCGCTACATTTAATTACGATGCAGGTGAGCACTTCTACTCCATCGAATCCAACGCTTTAAAAGGAACTTATATTTTGCTGGACGAAGCTTCCGTAACAGGAACTGCAAATATTGTCATGGCTGCTGTTCTTGCTGAGGGGACAACAACAATTTACAATGCTGCCTGTGAGCCTTATTTGCAACAGCTTTGCAAGATGCTGAATTCAATGGGCGCTAAGATCAAAGGGATCGGAAGCAACCTGCTGGAAATAGAAGGTGTAACTTCACTGGACGGCTGCTTTCACCGTATTCTTCCGGATATGATCGAAATAGGATCTTTTATCGGTTTAGCAGCAATGACAGGCTCTGAAATTACCATTAAAAACGTAAGCTACGATAACCTGGGTATCATTCCGGATGTTTTCAGAAAACTCGGAATAAAAATGGAGCGTATCAATGATGACATCTATATTCCTGCACAGGACTCTTACGAAATAGACACATTTATCGACGGCTCAATATTAACGATTGCAGATGCTCCGTGGCCTGGATTCACCCCGGATTTATTGTCTATCATCCTGGTGGTTGCAACACAAGCCAAAGGAAGTGTTCTTATACATCAGAAGATGTTCGAATCCCGGTTATTCTTCGTTGATAAGCTCATCGATATGGGAGCTCAGATTATCCTTTGCGACCCGCACAGAGCAACGGTAATCGGGCTGAACAAAGTGCATCAGCTGAAAGGAATCTCAATGACATCGCCGGATATCCGTGCAGGTGTTTCCTTATTGATCGCAGCGCTTTCCGCAAAAGGAAAAAGCACTATTCATAATATTGATCAGATCGACCGCGGATATGAAAATATCGACATCCGTCTGAATAACATCGGAGCGGATATCAGAAGGATCAGCTAACTGACAGTTTTTCATTGTTTCAGTTACGGATAATGACAGCTTGTCCCTTATTCTGCCATGGCAAACATTTTGCTAAGCGCAATAAGGGATTATTTATTTAAATAAACATCATGAAAGAAGATATCGAAGACAATATACCGGAAGAAGGGGCTGAAAATACAGCGGGGCAAAATGGCAGCGAAACAGAAAATGAAGTAAATCAGGAGCAGGATAACAATTCGTCTGTTGAAGAGCAGCTAAAGGAACTGAATGACAGATATGTTCGGCTCTATTCCGAATTTGACAATTACAGAAAAAGAACCAATAAAGAAAAAATTGATATCATTTCTTCTGCAAATGCAGGATTGCTGAAAGATCTGATTCCCACGCTGGACGATTTTGAGCGCGCCATCGCCAACAATCAGCAAACAGAAGATATTGAGGCTTTAAAAGAAGGCTTCCTTCTTATTTTCAATAAATTCAAGGCCGTTCTGGAAAGCAAGGGGTTGAAGCAAATGGAAGCGAAAGGCCAGCCATTTGACAGTGAAATCCACGAAGCAATCGCTAACATCCCTGCTCCTGCACCTGAACTTGCAGGTTGTGTTGTGGATGATGTCGAAAAGGGGTACTATCTGAATGATAAAGTCATTCGCTATGCTAAAGTTGTTGTAGGTCAATAAATCATCAATGAGCCAAAAAAGAGATTATTATGACGTTTTAGGCGTCGCTAAAAATGCTTCGGAAGCAGAAATAAAAAAAGCTTACCGGAAAATGGCATTGAAATATCACCCGGACAAAAATCCCGGAGACAAAGAAGCCGAAGAGAAATTCAAAGAAGCCGCTGAAGCATACGAAGTGCTGAGCGACGATCAGAAGAGAAGCCGGTACGATCAGTTCGGACATGCCGGCGTGAACGGTAATGCCGGTTTTGGAGGAGGAATGAACATGGATGACATCTTCTCTCAATTCGGCGATATTTTCGGAGGAGCGTTCGGCGGAAGCTTCGGAGGCAGCAGAAGCAGCGGTCCAAGAAGAGTCAAAGGCACCAACTTGCGCGTCAAAATAAAAATGTCTCTGGAAGAAATTGCCGAAGGTGTACGAAAGAAAATAAAAGTCAACAAGCTGGTTAATGCCGATAATGTGACGTTCAAAACCTGTACAACCTGTAATGGAACCGGGCGGATCACAAGAGTGTCACAAACCTTTTTAGGGGCAATGCAGACACAGTCCGCGTGTCATGTGTGTCACGGAGCGGGAAAAATGATTGACAAAAAACCTGCGGATGCGGATGAAAACGGACTAGTAAGAAAAGAAGAGATTATCGAGCTGGATATTCCGGCCGGAGTAGAAGACGGCATGCAGCTCAGCGTGACAGGAAAAGGAAATGCAGGACCATTTAACGGAGTTCCGGGAGATCTGATCGTTGTTATTGAGGAAATTCCTCATCCGGAGCTGAGACGTGAAGGAGAGAACGTACATTGTGATGTATTCATCAATTTTGCAGATGCTGTTTTAGGAACGCAGGTAGAAGTACCGGGAATTACTTCCAAAGCAAAAATTAAGATTGAACCGGGAACACAAAGCGGGAAAGTGCTGCGTTTAAGAGGAAAGGGAATTCCGAATATTCAGGGGTACGGTACTGGCGACCAATATGTTCATATCAATATCTGGACACCGTCAAAAATCTCTAAAGAGGAAAAAGAATTATTAGAAAAATTACAAAACAGCGAGAATTTCAAACCGAGAAATGACGGTTCTGAAAAAGGGTTCTTTCAGCGAATGAAAGATATGTTTCAGTAATAAAAAAGAGCATAGAAACTATAAGAGGCTGCCTTCCGACAGCCTCTTTTTATATTCCACAACTCTGAAAATTTACAAATTCTCAAAGAAATCGTTTCCTTTATCATCCGTAATGATGAACGCAGGGAAATTTTTTATTTTGATCTTACGAACCGCTTCCATTCCTAACTCTTCAAAATCCACCACTTCCACGGATTCTATATTTTCTTTTGCAAGAATTGCCGCAGGACCTCCAATCGATCCTAAATAAAAACCGCCGTATTTAGCACAAGCGTTTGTTACCTCTTTCGAACGGTTTCCTTTTGCCAGCATGATCATGCTCCCTTCATGCTGCTGGAATAAATCCACGTACGAATCCATCCGACCTGCTGTTGTCGGCCCGAAAGAACCTGATGGCATTCCTTCCGGAGTTTTTGCGGGACCGGCATAATAAACCGGGTGATTTTTAAAATACTCCGGCATCGGCTGACCATTATCCAGCATTTCCTTTATTCTTGCATGAGCGATATCCCTCGCAACAATCAGTGTCCCATTCAGCATCAAACGCGTCTTTATAGGATATTTCGTCAATTCAGCCAATACTTCCTTCATAGGGCGGTCCAGATCAATTACCACAGGAGGATCCAGATGAGGAGGAACTTCCGGCAACAATCTTTTCGGATTTCTCTCCAATTGCTCTAAAAAAACACCTTCCGGCGTAATTTTAGCTTTGATATTTCTGTCCGCAGAGCAGGAAACTCCTAATCCAACCGGGCAGGAAGCCGCATGACGCGGCAAACGGATCACGCGCACATCATGAACGAAATATTTTCCGCCGAACTGCGCTCCGATACCACTCTCGTAACAAATTTTCCGGATCTTATCTTCCCATTCCAGGTCACGAAATGCCTGTCCTCCCATATTTCCTTCAGTCGGTAAGTGATCGTAATATCCCGCGGATGCTTTTTTAACTGCTGCTAAATTAGCTTCTGCAGAAGTTCCTCCGACAACAAACGCCAGGTGGTACGGAGGACATGCTGCTGTTCCTAAGTCTTTTATTTTTTCACGGACAAACTGCTCCAGCGAAGCATCGTTCAGCAATGATTTTGTTTTTTGGTATAAGAACGTTTTATTGGCAGAACCTCCACCCTTCGCCAAAAACAGAAATTCATACGTATTTCCTTTCTTCGCGTAAATATCAATCTGGGCAGGCAGGTTACTTCCTGAGTTCTTTTCTTCCGTCATCGTCAGCGGAACAATCTGCGAATAACGCAGGTTTCTCTCCTGATACGTATCAAAAATACCTTTTGACAAATGCACGGCATCATCAGTACCTGTATAAACATCTTCTCCTTTTTTCGCCATCACGATCGCCGTTCCGGTATCCTGACAGGAAGGCAGCTGTCCTTCCACGGCAACCACTGCGTTCTGCAATAAATTATATGCCACAAAACGGTCATTATCCGTAGCTTCGGGATCATCCAGAATTGCTTTTAATTTTTCTAAATGTGAAGCTCTAAGCATGAATGAAACATCAGTCATCGCTTCTTTTGCCAATAGTTCAATTCCTTTCGGATCGATATGTAAAACGGTTCTGTCCCCGTAATTTTTTAATTCAACATAATCAGATGTGATTTTTCGATATTCTGTAGTGTCTTGTAAAACCGGATACGGATCCTGATAAAAAAACTCGGCCATTGTTATCTTAATTTTTAAGCGCCTAAAAGTATCAATTTCTATATTATCTGTCAAGGTAAATATGTTTTAAAAACACTATTTAAAATAATTCCAGGTTATCCCGCTTTTTCGTAACTTTCGGAAAAATCAAATTATCATGAAATACGCTTTTATCCTCTGTCTTATCTTTTTATCATTTTCATGTGGTAAAAAGTGTACCTCCGGCAATGACTCCCGGTGCAGCGAGCAGCCGAATACAGGAATGACCTGCCAGGCTTATTTTGAAAGCTGGATCTACAATTCCGGCGAAAAGAAGTGTGAATGGAAAGGATACAGTGGTTGTAACGCCATTGGTTTTCAAACAAAAGAAGAATGTGAAAAATGCAAATGTGATTAATTACTTTGTCGAAAGATGTACAAAAAAATCAACCTGTTTTTACAAAAATTCATAAGTAAATCAACCATTTATAAATACCTGTTCAACCTTTCTCCCATGTACAGGCGTACCTGCGGAAGAATAATTCACGTGACAGATGATCTGTCCTGTATAACTGTCCGGATCAGGCTCTCTTATAAAAATATCAATTATAACGGAAGCATGTTTGGCGGGAGCTTATTTTCCGCAACGGATCCTATCTTCATGATCCAGTTTAATGAGCTGCTCGGGCACAAATATGTGATCTGGGATAAGACAGCTAAAATACAATTCAAACGTCCGGCAAAAGAAAATGTCTGGATTGATTTCAAAGTATCTGGAGAAGAATTGCAAAACGTCCGGGAACAGGCAGATGAAAACGGCTCTTATACGTTCATGAAACAAGTGGATCTGACCAATAAGTGCAAAACGATCGTATTCGCAACAGTTGAAAAGGAAATTTACGTCGCGACAAAAGAGTTTTACAAAAAACGTCAGGAAGAGAAAAAGAGAGCTTCTGAAACGAAACTATATAAGTAAATATAAACACCATTGACCCATTTTATTATCTGGTTGCCGTTTATCATCTTAAAACAGTAATATGCCCTGTTTTAACAATACGATTGCCGAGATCCTTGATTTTTACTTTAATTTTCCAGACATATATTCCGTCCTGAACGATTTTCCCGGTCACTTTATAAACACCATCCCAACCAATTTCCACATTGTATGTTTCAAAAATCAATTCTCCCCATCGATCATAAATTTCCATGGAATAGTCATGTAAATCCAAACCTTCAACAAAAACAGGTTTAAAGATATTATTGAATCCATCTCCATCAGGAGTAAAACAATTAGGAACAAAAAATATTATTTCTTGCTTTGTTTTCAAAACAGCAATTGCCGTATCTGCACAACCATATTCATTTGAGGCAATGAGTTGAACTGTGTAATAGCTTTGATTTAAGTCCAGATTGTGATAAATATGCTGCGGATCAACCAACGCACTTGTAGTGCTATCTCCGAAATCCCATTGATAAGATGTTGCATTTTCAGATAAATTGGTAAAATTAATCGTATTACTAATATCATTCAATGTATAGTCAGAAGCAGCAAAATCAGCATTCGGTGAGGTGTGGATACAAATATAATTTTCAAAGACCTGTGAAGAAGAACAACCTGTACTGTTAGTTGCGGTTAGTGTAATATCGTAACAGCCTGCTTCTTTATAAACATGATTTGGCTCCGATAAATGCGAAGTTGCTCCATCTCCAAAGCTCCAAGTATATCCGATTCCTCCGATGGTTGTATTATCAAACATTATAAGCTGGGGTGCACAACCTTGTGTGTCTGACGCGACGAACGAAATAACAGGAACTTCATCAATACTAACAGTTACCTGATCCGTATTTTTACACCCATCGGCTGAAATTCCCGTTACAGTATATGTCGTGGTTGAATAAATGTTAAAAGGAGTACCGTTGATTATATTATTATCCCAGGAGTAGACAGCACTGCTACCCGTTCCTGATAAAACCACCAAATCTCCTTCACAAACGGAAATATCATTACCAGCAGATACATTGGGCAGAGGTTTTACAAATACGATGACAGAATCTGTGACCATACAATAACCATCTTTATAAATAACCGTATAAATTGTCGTAGAATTTGGGGCCACATTCTGAGAGGAGCTATTTCCCAGACCGTGATTCCAGGTTATTGTGCCATTACCGGGATAGCTCACAGAGATTGCCGCCGTATGATTTTCACAGATAGTAACATTCGAACTCATATTTAAAACTGGAAAGTCAGGTGTTTTTATATCCAATGAAATACTATTTCCTCCGGTACAACCATTTAATGACACTTCGAAATCAGAATAAATTCCATTAGAGATATTATTAATGATAATCTCCCCATTTTGATTTGTTGTTACCACAGAATCAAAATTACTGAGTGAAACATGATAAGTCTCATCAGGAATCAGGCCAGAAAGAATAATAGTTCCATCAGACGACTGACAATCAGAAGGAGCAGTAAAGGAAACATTGAAAACGGGCTTTTGGTAAACAACAACAGTCATCATAATCGTATCAGCACAGGTTGCTGCATTTGGTGAAAAGATATAGGTGGTTGTTTGTGTATTATTTGCTGCCGGAGACCAGACGCCCTGAATTCCGTTATCGGAAGTTGTTGGTAAATTAAAATTATCTCCCGCACATATATCAGCTATCTGGCTGAATACAGGATGTAACAATATTGAAATAGAATTATTTGCGATATTATTACATCCATTTGAAGACTGTGGAATGTTATTTGTGCATTCTTCCTGGATATTGTCAGGTTGATACGGATTACTATTAACATCCAATAACGCAGGATTGGTCGCGTCAGGATCATTAACATCATTTGGCCTCAATATAGATGCAACCGTATTAACATTTGACGTTGCGTTTGTAGCAATATTTACCTTAATTGTATAAGTAACTTCACACCCGGCAGGTAAATTTAACGAAGACGAATAAGAGTTTGCTCCTGTATTGAAGGATAAAGGCTGAGCTTCTGTTCCACAACCAGCACTGTTAAATCCTGCCGAATTTGCATTGTTCAAATTATTGGATAATTCAAATAAAAAAGCTGCTCCATCAACATCTGAGGGACCGTCGTTTTTCACATGAATAGTATAGGTAATTTCATCTCCCGCCTGAACACAACTACTTTTATCCGCTGTAACATTTACTTTTAAATCTGCTTTTTTAACAACTATCTGAATCATTGTATTAGTAGGAGATTTAAGATAGGCCCATGTGTCCATTCCCATATTGTCCCCCTGACCACTCCAATTGTATGTTGGCCAATTGTCATAACCCCATTTATGGCCGTTGATGTTACTTGAAATACCATTCAGATTAACAGCAGGATTGACATTGGGTCCACCAAACGTATTAACTAAAGGAATATCAGAGTCGTCCCAGAAAACCGTATCAGATTCAATAGAGGAAAATGTTTGGTTGTAACGTTCAATAATTATCCCATTTGGATTTAATTCCATATCAAAAAAAGGGAAATGGACTTCTCCCAGGTTGAATTCTATTGTTATGTTAGAAACTCCTTCAGGTAATTCATTTCCGTTACCATCTTTTCCGTCAAAATAAACTTCATTAGAACCAACAGCTGCAACGCCATATAAAATGCGGGGCGTATAAGCTTGGGTACCAGTTGCAGGGCTGATTTTAATGGAATAATTTCCGCCATTGGAACTGTTAAATCTTATATAACCACCTTTATTGCTAGCCATCTGATTAGGTGTAGTTTCCGCTCCAGCAAAAGACAAATTACTTACCGACGCTGGCTGTTGGGCCAACAACCAGGTGCTTTGCCCGGGTATGTGTCCACCAATGGCTGTTGCGGGAATGTTCCCATCAGGTAAATTGTAGAAAATTTTATGCGTAACGGTGAATTGGTCATCGGGAAGCCGTGGATCATGATATCTATTTGCAATCCACTGGGCATTCTGTCCGGTTATATTAATACTTTTATAAATCGGTTGGGTGGGTGCCTGTGGTTGATAAAAGCCCCTACTGTTAACCATAAAAGAAAAACCAATTCCATTTTGACCATTCATATTTACATTATAGACAAATCCATCATTAGTAAGAATTTTAAACTTGTTATATAACCCACCCTTGTAGGGATTTTGTGTTGGCATCGGAATTTCCATCACAAAATTATAAGCATACACTCTACCCGGAATCCAATTCGTTTCTGATGAGTTGCAAACGGAAATATCCCAGGCTACAATCAAATTGGTGTTACTGGGTTGCGTCCAATTTTCATTTGCCCCGAAATTACCTATGTTACCCGTATAAGAAGTTGATGATGATAAGTTTGTTTTTAACAATACCTTATAAATTCCCGATATCGTTGCATGGTGATATACACCATCATACTGATTTCCGGCCGCCGATTGTGTTGGAAAATGCGGACCGGCAAGTTCACTCGCCCTGCCGGGTATTTTTCCTGTATTGGTATTTGAAAAAGTTAATGAAACCGCATTCCCGTAAGGATCATATAATTCAATCTTCGAGGCAGTTGAACTGTTTAATCCTTGATAAGATGTAGCCATTGAAATCCACTCTCCGGCGTTAACATACACATAATGCTCTCCTTGTGTCGGAAAAGGAATAGCAAAGCTGGAATAAGCTCCTGAATACAACCAGGCTCTTCCGCCTTGTGCTCCTGCCGGATATAAATCTTTTGACCCCTCAGCATAAGAAAAGGTCAACGAGCAGCAGAAAAGAATAAAAATAACTAATTTGTATCGCATTATATTTTCGACAATTAGAAATTGTGACAATTTTAGTAAATAATTGTTTCAAAAATAACTACAAAAATCTTATTTTCTTTAACCAAACAAAATATAACAGCCTACTTTACTCTTTACCTCCTAAATTCTATCTTTGCAACCCAAAACAAAGTGAAATGTTCAACAGAGGAGAAATTATAGAAGTAAAAATTACTGATTTTGCGTTCGGAGGAAATGGTTTGGCAAAAATTCCCACGGAAAACGGAGATTTTGTGATTTTTGTGGAAAACACCTTTCCCGGCCAGACGGTAAAAGCACGCGTGGAAAAAAAACGCAAAAAACACGCTGAATGCAAGCTCCTGGAAATTATTGAACGTTCACCTCTGGAACAGCTGAATGGTTTTCAGGAAATTTCCGGAGCGCCGTATTTGTATGTTCCCGTTGAAATTCAGGAAGAGTATAAAACTTCTTCTACAAAGGACATTTACCGCAAGCTTGGAAATATCCGGAATGTTCCGGAGATTTTTGATGAATTTATTTCTTCTCCTTTACACTACCATTACCGCAATAAGATGGAATACAGCTTTTCCTGCATTGAGCACGATGTTTATACCGGAGAAGAAAAAGATGACGCTTTCGCCCTCGGCTTTAAACGACGCGGAACGTGGTGGAAGGTAGAAAACCTCAATAAACCTTCGGGGTTGTTTGACGAAGAGTTTGAAACAAAGCTGATCCAGATCAGGGATTATTTAAAATCAACCAGCCTTCCGGCATGGCATCCCCCAAAAAAAGAAGGCTTTTTCAGGCATATTGTCGTAAGAAAATCGTTTTATCAAAACCAGCTTCTTATTAATCTGGTTACCTCTTCGAACGACTTAAAAAAGTTTGACGCAACCGCTTTCGGAAAATTTCTGCAGGATCTTCTTCCCGGGAAGATCGCCGGCTTTCAGCATACCATCAACGACAATGTTGCAGACAGGGCAAAAATTGAGAACGGTGAAAATACGCTCATTTTCGGTGAGCCTAAGGTTATAGAGGAATTGCTCGGCCTGAAATTCGAGATCAGCATGGAAAGCTTCTTCCAAACCAATCCAAAAAGTGCTGAAAAGCTCTATTCAAAAGCGCTGGACTATGTTTTTGAAGGCAACGATCTCACCAGGAAAGTCGTGATGGACTTATTCTGCGGTACGGGAACAATCGGTCAGATATTGGCACAGCGAGCAAAAGATGTGCGTATTATCGGTGTGGATATTGTGGAAGAAGCCATCGAAGACGCAAAACTCAATGCAGAACGAAACGGAATCAAAGATGTTGAATTTTATGCGGCAGACGTTGGGAAATTTTTATTGCAGTATCCGGAATTTGAAGGTAAAATAGGAACAATCGTACTGGATCCTCCACGAGCCGGAATCGCTCCAAAAACATTGCGAAAGGTAATACGACTGGGAGCTGACAGAATTGTATATATCTCCTGTAATCCGGCAACACAGGCAAGAGATACGGAAACACTGATAAAAGCAGGTTATCAGCTGGAAAAGCTGTCATTTGTCGATCAGTTTCCACACACCAGCCACATTGAAGCCATTGCCAAATTCATAAAAACAGAAAATTACAATACGGATTTTGAATAGTCTATCAACGGATTGACTAAAATTAAATACACTGAAGTTGCAAAAGATTGATTCAGAATCAATCTTTTGTATCTTTCAGGCATTGAAACAAGCCGTTCCATCAATGTCCTGACTTTCAAAATACGATCAGCAACGGCCAAAGCGTTACATCAGAAAAACGCAGGCTTATGAAAACAACAGGCAAACTTCTACATGTGGCGTTTATACTGATAGTATTGACAAGCTGCTCCCAAAACAAAACAGTAACTGATGAAAATTCAGAACCACTAAATCAAGTGGTGATTGATTACTATGAGGAATCCATAGAGGAAGAAGCTATTCCTATGGAAGATCAAACGGCATTCTTACCTCCGGTCGTTTCCAATTCTTTTGAGCAGGAAAGCTCCTCTTCCGAAAAACTTATCCGCGATATCGACGTAAGTTATATTGTTCCGGATCACAAAGTCTTTTTGCAGCTGTTACGGGAACGTGTTAAGCAATTCAATGCACGAATCATTTATCATCGTTATTCAAATTACAGCACTCACGAGCACTCACTGGAAATTAAAATTCCGACAGACAAAGCGGATGCATTCATGAGTTCCGTTGAAAAGTCAGAAGGTGTTGAAGTCCGTCAATTTACGAGCAAAACACAAAATGTCACCAAACGGTATTATGAAGCTGTAAGCTTGCTATCAACTAAAAAGGCATATTTGCAACGTTACCAGGAATTACTGAAACGCGCCAATTCCATTAAGGAAATTCTGGAAATCGAAGAGCGGATCCGACCGCTGGTAGAAGAAATTAACGGGCAGACAAGCACTTTGAACCAAATGGACGAGCGCATTGAGGAAGCAACTATTGAAATTCAGTTCGGTGAAAAAGAGAAGGCACATCAGAAAGATGCTGATTCAGAGAATCGCCTCTGGAAAAGCACGAAAGAAGGCTGGAAGAAAATAAACGATTTTTTCTTCTGGTCAGTAACAAAATGGCCTCA
The DNA here is from genome assembly GCA_001899145.1 of Flavobacteriia bacterium 40-80. Lineage (GTDB taxonomy): Bacteria > Bacteroidota > Bacteroidia > Flavobacteriales_D > Crocinitomicaceae > 40-80. Next base: position 247,813 of record MKVF01000030.1, on the reverse strand, counting down.
GCTCCTTATTATTTCAACAGGTTTATTCTTTTCAATTCGATGGTTTAGAAAAAGAAAAAAAGCGAAATAATATTCGCTTAAAAAACAAAGCCCCGGAATTCCGGGGCTTTGACATTTTCATTTTAATAATTCACTATTTCAAGCTGAAACTATCCGTACCTATCAACTGTCCGTCACAGTAAACACGTACTTTATATGTTCCTTTGTCAAAATCTTTACCATCATTATTATAGTAAATCGCTACGTCAATCGCTGAATTATTATAATCAATCTCTTTTTTATCGGAGTAAGCGATTGTTCCTTCATCACCTTGGAACGTATTGGAAGCTCTGCTCTGAAGTACTTTTCCGCTTGGGTCAACAACCTGCAGATATACGTAACGTCTTCCGGCTTTAGCAATCGGGTTCTCACCAATTGTGAAAGCAGATTTCACCATTACCGCGTTTTTAGCTTTATTGGTTTCTTCTGTCGTATTATTCAGTTTCATTCTCAAACCACCTGAAGAAAACGCATAGGCTGAAAGTTTTGAACCTTTTTTCACCTGCTGGCCGGCTTCTTCTGCTTTATTTCTGTAGTCATCACGCTCTGCTGATGTTTCTGTCAGCTGAAGCGTTTTGGTTTCCAGCTCGGAATTCAATTTCAGGTTCAGCGTATTCAAAGAGTCGATCTGCTTCACATAACCTTTCATGATGTTACGAAGTGTTTCGTTCTCTGTTCTTAATTTCTGAAGCTGAGCAGCGGATAAACGTTTGTTTTTTCCGATTTCATCCAGCAATTCCTGGATTTTAGCTTTCTGAGCCTCGATTGAATCTGCTTTGGAAGCATCTTTCGCCTTTAATTTGTCATACGTTTCCAGCATGTTTCTGAAATCCGTTTTCAAATCACGTGTGATTTCATCTGAATAACCGGCAAGCATGCTTGCATAATCATTCATTTCTTTCTGCAGCGATTCATTTGCCGTAGCGCAATCTTTTAAAGCACTTTTTTGTTTTGACCACAAAAACGCCATAGTAGCCGCGACTAAAGCCAGCAACACAAGGATCACATATAATCCCGTATTACTTTTCTGGGTATTTTCCTGATAACTTGACATAGGTGTTTATTTTATTTATTATACAAATTTACATTTAGAATTGAGATTTTAACAATTCCTCATTAATTTCAAACGAGAAAAAATCTTAAAATGATACGATTACATCGCGCGTTTTATCAATTCTTCTCTCAAGATTTAAAATTTTGTAAAGTTACCGGCTGTAAAAAACGATAAATCGCATCTTTACCGACAGCTGTAAAACGGCTGTCTGACGTAGAAGGAAAATTTCCGCCATGGTGCATGGAATCAATAACCGCCACACCGGTGGAAACTCCGTTCTTTATAATTCTTCCCACTCGCGACGATAACAGATACATCCATTCTTCCGAAAGTGATTGATCTGTCCAAACACTGGCTGCCAGATGGCCTCCGATCGTTTCAAAACAAGCTTTCATTTCTGATTCATCCGCACATTTCACAATAATTGAAAAGGGCCCGAATACCTCTTCTTTTGCAGCAGGGAAAGCTGAAAATTCTTTAGCCGTCATCTCTGTCAGCTGCGGATATACACTATATTCCGGTGCTGTCGCTTCTACCCGGTAAACAGGAAAACGATCAAAAACACTGCTTAATTTCAAAAATGAATTGTAAATCGACGGATGCAGCAAGGGAACAGCCGCTGCTGAAGTAAATTCATCACGCATCGCATTTATGAACATTTCCGATCCTCTTTCTTCTATAAACAGCAATCCGGGCTTTGTACAAAACTGCCCGCCGTCATTCTTTATGGCAGACGAAAGCTTTTCCACCATTTCTTTCGTCCTGCCTTCAAAAGCATCTTTAAAGATAAAGACAGGATTAAGGCTTCCCATCTCACAAAAAACAGGAATAGGAGTTTTACGCTCTTTCGCATAATTCAATAATGCCTCTCCTCCTCTTACACTTCCTGTAAAACCCACTGCTTTCACACGTTCATCTTTCAGCAGCGTTTCACCAATCCAGTAATCATTTCCCTGAACCAAAGAAAAAACACCATCTGGGAGATCATTGTTCTCTGCTGCCTGCAATACAATTCCAGCTACCATTTCAGACAGTCCCGCGTGAAAAGGATTCGCTTTATAAATTACCGGATTTCCGGCAGCCAAAGCAGAAGCAACATCTCCACCAACAGTTGAATAGGCAAAAGGGAAATTACTTGCTCCGAACACCACAACAGGCCCGATAGGACACAGCCGTTTTTCAAAGGAAACACCGTTCAGCTCCTGCGAATGAAGCAAATTCCAGTCTTTCCGGGAAATGAAATCCAGATAGGTTTGAATTTGTGCTTGTGTTCTTGCTAATTCAACATTTCCCCGGTCTTCGGACAAGGAAGACTCTTTACTGAACTGCTGAACAAGCAGTGTCCGATGCTCTTCCAGAAGAGCAATGATCTCTCTTAAAAAATTCCTGCGCTTTTCAATGGGAGCCAGAGCGTATTTTTCTGAAGCAGCACTTGCTTTCTCCAGCGCAATTTCTAATTCGCTTTCTGTAATCTGATGAAATACTTCCTCGTTGCTTTTTTGGTAACGGCACGAAAATGTAGAAAATGTCTGTGTGCCTTTTTGAGAAGGTAAGTAACCTAAAAAATTTGTTCCTTTTATTGATAAATCCATAAAAAAATAGCCAATCGTTTGATTGGCTATTAAGTTACTGAATTTTTTCTATGTTGTAGGAATAACTTTCCATAATCTGATTGGCTAACAATTTTTTGCAGGCAGTTTCAACACGCTCTTTCGCTTCTTCCTCGGATGCTGCTTCAACAAACAAACGAATGTGCCGTCCGACACGAACATTTGTAATTTCCGATAAACCAATATTGATCATACTGTTGCTGACTGCTTTTCCCTGGGGATCAAGCAAAGCTTCAAGAGGCATTACGTCGATTTCTGCTTTAAACTTCATGATTTTAATTTTTTACAAATTTATTGTCTATTACCGAAAAAACAAGATATAAGACAATAATAATTGGAATCGCCAGGAATTTCAATAAAACAACAGCGATAAGGACCATTAACAAAAATAAATACCTTACTTCATTCCCTTTGAATGAGAATTGTTTGAACTTTAATGAAAATAAAGACAGCTCAGCAATTAACAAAAAGCTGAAAATTAAAATACAAGCTACGATTACTACAGGTTGAAAAAAGAACTGAATAAAAGATAAGGCAACAGCATTCTTCTCCACTGTAAACAACAGCAACGGGAACAGCGAGAAGAACAACGTATTCGCCGGAGTAGGCAAACCGATAAACGAAGTTGTCTGACGCTCATCAATATTAAATTTTGCAAGGCGGAACATGGAGAAGACAGGGATCAGCAACGCAACAAACGGAAGATAATTTAACGTTTCACCATTCATTACTGCCGCAAGCCACATCGTAAAATAATAATATACTTCATACGAATTGAATGAAATCATATCTGTTGCTAAAACTGAAGGTAAAATCACCAGCATCCAGATTCCCGGAACCAAGCCAAATGAAATCACATCTGCCAGTGAATCCAGCTGTTTTCCTATCTCACCCTGCTGTTTTAATAAACGGGCCGTAAATCCGTCCAGATAGTCAAAAAACAGCGATCCGAAAACCGGGTAAACAGCCAGGTCCACTCTTCCGGACAAGGATAAGATGATTGAAAAAATACCGCATATTAAATTAAATGCAGTCAATATGTTAGGAATGTTAAATAAATACATCAATCTGATCAAAAATTAAATATGTCTCAATTTCAATTTGTAAATTTACACGTTTTTTGAGATGAAGACTAAATACAATATTTTTTAGCTTCGACGTTTTAAAGAATAAACTTTAATGAAGCACAAAATGAGATTTTTACTAAGTATATTCACTGTACTGATTTTCAATCTGCAAAACATTATTTACTCTCAAAGCTCTATCGCTCCCAAGTATTCCAATGAATTTTTACAAATCGGTGTGGGCGCGGATGCCTTAGGGATGTCCAATGCTGTTGTGGCGAAATCCAATAATGTCCATTCCGGTTACTGGAATCCGGCAGGGCTGACAGAATTAGAAAAAGGTTTTCATATCGGCGCAATGCACTCGGAATACTTTGCAGGAATCGCTAAATATGATTATTTATCTATCGGAAAAAAGATCGATGAAAAAAGTGCTTTTGGCTTCTCTTTTATCCGCTTCGCGGTGGATGACATCCCAAATACAACCCAATTAATCGACAATCAGGGAAATATTGATTATGACCGGATTAGTGTATTTACTGCCGGTGATTATGCTTTCCTGTTCTCTTATGCAAGAAAATTAGGAATTGAAGGGTTAAGCGTCGGAGGAAACTTTAAGGTTATTTACCGTCAGATCGGTGACTTTGCAAAAGCATGGGGATTCGGAATTGACGGAGGAATTCAATATAAGAAGAACGATCACTGGAAATTCGGTTTAATGATGCGGGACGTTACTTCCACCTTTAATGCATGGATTTTTAACTTGAATCCTCAAATGCAACAGGTGTTCATAAATACCGGTAATGAGCTCCCGGAAAATGGATTGGAGCTCACGCTTCCACGTTTGATTTTTGGCGCACATACCCGTTACCCGTTGGGTAAAAAAGGATTTTTTGCAGGCGGAGAAATTGACGTTGCCGTGACAACCGATGGTAAACGTAATACGTTACTTAAGTCAAAGCCTTTCAGTTTCGATCCTTATGCCGGAGTTGAAATTGGTTTTAAAGAATATGTAACCATCAGAGCAGGAGTCGGAAATATGCAGTATATCAAAAATTTTGACGACAGTAAAAGCTTCACACTGCAGCCAAATATCGGTGTCAGCGTAGGAATTAAATATGTTACACTGGATTATGCTTTCACGGACATCGGAGATGTATCCACCGCTTTATATTCACACGTTATTTCTTTAAGGGCCAGAATTGTTAAGTTAAACAAAGAAAAGAGTTCTAAACTATGACGAGATTTTTAACCTTCACCACTGTTCTGCTTTTTCACTTCTTATCTTTTTCCCAGGCGAACGGGAATGAATGGATTAACTATAATCAGGAATACTACAAATTCAAGGTATTTTCCACAGGAATACACAAGCTGACATACGAAACTCTGAACGCTGCCGGAGTTAATCTTTCTTCAGTTTCTCCGCAGCAATTTCAAATTTTCGGAAAGCAGAAAGAGCTGCCTATTTACATCGTCGGAGGAAATGACAACTCTTTTGATGCAGGCGATTACATACTGTTTTTCGGAGAAAAGAACGACGGGTGGCTCGACTCCTTATTGTATGTTGATCCTGTCGGGATCGGAAATCCCGGATACAGTCTTTACAACGATACGATCCATTACTTCTTTACCTGGAACTCATCGGGAAATAATCTCCGTTACCAATGGTACGATGATCAGAATTTCGGAAATGTAAGCAATACCACCACGTATCTGATCAGTAAAGCTGTCTTGTCCAATTCCGGCAATTACTATGACATGAAAGATGCGAACGGTTACAGCTCCAGCTCGTACTTTCTAAATGGGGAAGGCTGGGGAAGCAATCAATTCAACGGAGTAAACGGAACTACACAAACTTACAATATTGCAACTCCATCTCCTTATACCGGCAGCGATGCACCTGTGACACATTTCATAGGATTATCCGTTTCCAATTCCAACGCCACTAATACCACTTCCATAACCGGTCCGAATCACAACTTCGCCTGGTTGTTCGGAACATCCCAGCTGCAATTATATTACGAAGAGTTTCAGGGATATGAGCAGAAAAGAATTTCTTTGGACATTCCGACAAGCCTGCTCGTAAACGGCAATACACCTGTCCGTTACAAGATACTGGCTTCCTCAAGTTATGCGACCGATTACCAGGCTGTTTCCTACATTTCCTTGCGCTATCCGAAAATTCCTACGCTCAACAATCAAAATTACGGACGTTACTGGGTAAAAAATAATACTTCAGCAACAAGCAGTAAGATTGAATTAGCCCAAGCTCCGCTGGGAAACCAGGGATGGATCTTTGTTCAGGGAGCACAGCCGAAAGTTATTCCGGCAACGTATGTATCTGCGGATAATTACCGGTTTCTGCTGCCAAACAATACCTCAGGGCCGGAACAGGAAATCATCATTGCAAACGCAGCCAGCTATATCAACGTAAATGAAATCAGCCCTGTTTCTTCCAATAATAAATTCATTCGTTACACAGTCGATGCAAACGATGACAAAACCATCCTGATGATTTACCATCCGTCAATGGAGTCATCCTCCCAGCGTTATGCCGATTACAGAAGAAGCAGCGACGGAGGAAATTTCACGGTAATTCTCGCGGATATCAATCAGCTCAGCTATCAGTACGGAGGAGGAATTGACCGCCACATTCTGAGCGTCAGACGTTTTGTACAGGAAATAACAAGCAATTCCAACTACATCCCTCAGGCCTTGTACCTGCTGGGCAAAGGAATCCGCGAAGCAAATGACTTAAATGGAAATACGGCCGGTGCCAGAAAAAGCAGCGCTTATGCGGACTTGAATTTCATACCCAGCTTCGGATATCCTTCAAGCGATGCCTTAATTACTGCAGGGTTGGGAACTACCATCTGGGAACCGCTGGTTCCGACAGGAAGGATCGCGGCAAAAAATGACAGTGAGCTTGATTTGTACCTTGATAAAGTAAAGCAGCATGATGCTTTTAACAATCCGAACCTGGAAGAATATACTTCTGAAAACAGAGACTGGCAAAAGCATATCATTCACTTTTCCGGTGGCGGAACGACATCAGAGCAGAATGAATTCTATTACTATCTGAGCGGAATGGAAAAAACCATTGAGGATTCGCTTTACGGCGGGGAAGTGACAACTATCCGGAAGATGAACAGCCTTCCTCTGGATCCCGTAGTTATTTCAGAAGTTACTGACCGGATTTCGGAAGGAGCTTCGATTTTAAATTTCTTCGGACACGCATCTGCTGACGGTTTTGAGATCAATGTAGATGAGCCTTCTAACTGGAACAACCAGGGAAAATACCCGCTCGTTATAGGAAATGCCTGCTATTCCGGTGACATTTATCATTTATCTACCTCTGTAAGTGAGAAGTTTGTATTAACACCACAGGAAGGAGCCATTGCTTTTCTTTCCACCGTTAAAACAGGATTCGGTTTTTCCCTGAATTACTTCACGTCAGAATTATACCGGCAATTAGGCTATAAAAACTACCGGAAATCACTCGGATACCTGATGAAAGAAACAATCAGAACCATCCGTTCCAACTTTACACCGAACATCTATAACGAAACTACCTGCCAGCAAATGGCGTTACACGGTGATCCGCTGTTAGTCATTAACTCACATGAAAAAAGTGAAATTGAGATCACTGAACAATCACTTTATTTTGAGCCACAGTCATTTGACTTATCTCTGGATAGCATTTCCGTTAATTTAATCCTTACAAATATTGGTAAATCCGTAACAGATACTTTTACGGTGGATTTTACCCGCTCCTATCCCAACGGTGTGGATTCTGTCTATCATTTTACGGTTCCCAAATTACATTATAAAGATACTCTGACCTTTAAAATTCCTTTGGACGGAAGCAATGCTGCCGGAATGAACTACATCAGCGCAGATGTTGATTTACCTTCAATGATTGATGAATATGAGAATATTACCAATAATCAATTAAAAAAGAACCTGTTCATAAACGTAGAAGGCATCCTGCCTGTCTATCCCTATAATTATGCCGTTGTACCGAAAGATACAGTTACAGTTAAAGCAAGTACGATTAATCCGCTGGCTTCCTGGCGGTCTTACCGGTTTGAGCTCGATACTACAGATCTGTACAACAGCCCGGAAAAAAGATATGCAATCATTTCCGGCTATGGTGGCGTAAAAGAAGTAAAATATAATCAATGGCTTTCTGCAAACGGAGCCTCCAAGCCGCTTACCTGTACCGACAGCACGGTATATTTCTGGAGAGTATCCGTTGACAGCTCCGTACTGGACTGGAAAGAATTCTCTTTTCAATATATTCCAAATAAAAACGGTTGGGGACAAGACCATTTTTTTCAGTTCAAAAACAACAACTTTTACAGTCTTGAATACGACCGAAACAGCCGCCAGAGAATTTTTGACACCGTACCACAAACTATCGGAGCTAAGATCATAAATAAACCGGCAACCAACGAAGAATACAATGGCAGCTTTTCGGCTTTAAACGGCCAGTCTATTGAATATGGGATTTGTACCACAACGCCTTCCTTCCATGTTACGGTATTGGATCCTATTACCCTGAAACCATGGCAAACTTATTTCAATGGGCAAAACCCGGAACATCAGTTCGGAAACGTCAATGACGGCAACGGATGCAGAACAAGAATAGAGAGTTTTTTTATTTTCCGGCAGACAACTACTCAGCAACTGGAGAACTTTCAGAATATGCTTGCCCAGATTCCGAACGGGTATTATGTAATTATCCATACGGGGTACCGATCTGACACGACAGCATGGAATAATGTTACTCCTTCCATTTTTCAGACATTTACAGACATCGGAGCAACGCAGGTTCAAAGCAGCAATAATAAATCGTTTGTATTAGTATTCAGAAAGGGAGATCCTGGTTTTGTACATGAAGCTCTATCAACTGAAACAGCTCGGGAACAGCTCGTTTTTGCGGTTCCTATAACAAGTGTACGAACTACCGGGATAGAAGAATCCACGCTAATCGGGCCAGCCCAAAAATGGGAAACCGTTTACTGGAAACATGATTCTAAGGAAAATCCTTCCACGGATTCCTGTGTGCTGAATATCCGGTATTATTACCCCAACAATAATTTGGCGGGAACTTTAACGTATCAGATGCCTCCTAAGGATTCTATCCTGAATCTTAATTCCATTGTGAATGCCTCACTTTATCCTTATTTAAAGCTATCCGTGACCTATATTGACACCAGCCATCTCACACCTGCTCAGCTGGATCGCTGGCATGTACTTTATCAGCCAGTGCCGGAAGCCGCTATTGACGGATCTGATCTTTATACCTGGCTTCCGAATAAAGATACAATTGCGCAGGGAGAAAAAATTCAGTTTGCCATTGACGTGAAAAACATCAGTGACTATCCTATGGATTCATTATTAGTACACTATTGGATTGAAGATGTCAACAGAAATAAAATACCTGTTTCTTACCCTCGCCAGGATTCTCTGAGAGTATTACAAACACTTCGGGATACGTTGGAAATTGAAACAACGCAGCTGAGTGGAACAAACATTCTCTGGATGGAAGTCAATCCATACCTGAATAGTGTATTGGATCAACCTGAACAATACCATTTCAATAACATTATTTCAATTCCGTTTCAGATAGGCGGAGATAAGATAAATCCCATTCTGGATGTTACATTTAACGGCGCCCATATTCTTAACAAAGATATTATCAGTCCGAAAAGTGAGATCATCATCACTTTAAAAGATGAAAATCCTTATTTGATAATGAACGATCTCTCGGATACCGTAAAGTTCGGAATTTACATCATTGATCCGAATGGTGTTCAAAAGCGCATTCCATTTATCGACGCGCAGGGAAATCAAATCATGCAGGTCATTCCTGCTAACAGCCAGAACAAACGGTTTAAAATTATCTACAACAGTAATTTCACAACGGACGGTATCTATACATTATTAGTCCAGGGAACGGATAAAAGCAATAACTTATCCGGGAAGACGGAATACCGGATCCAGTTTGAGGTCATCAATGAATCCACCATCACTCATCTGATGAATTATCCGAATCCCTTCTCCACAAGCACGCGGTTTGTATTTACTTTAACAGGAAGCGAAGTTCCGGACGACATTATTATTCAAATCATGACCGTAACAGGAAAAGTGGTAAGAGAGATCACTGAAAATGAGCTTGGAGCAATAAGAATCGGTAAAAATATCACCGAATATGCCTGGGACGGAAAAGATGAATTTGGTGATCAGCTTGCAAATGGTGTATATCTTTACCGGGTATTGAGCCGTATTAACGGAGAAGAAATAAAGCATCGTGAAAGCGGAGCTGACAAATATTTCAAGAAGGAATTCGGAAAAATGTATTTAATTCGCTAAATGAAAAAGCTTTTAATCCTTGGGAATTTTATCCTTTTTTGCAATATCTATTTCGCTCAGGCCCCCAAATTAGTTGTCGGGATTGTTGTGGATCAGATGTGTTACGAATATCTGCACCGCTTTGAGAATAAATTTTCCAAAGACGGATTTAATAAACTAAAAGAAAAAGGAGCATTTTGCTCCAACACGCATTACAACTACATCCCAACATTTACTGCACCAGGGCATGCTTCCATTTACACCGGAACAACACCAGCCGATCATGGAATCATTGCCAACGACTGGTACGACCGCTACAATAACAAAGAAGTTTACTGTGTGGAAGATAACAACATAACCAGTATAGGAACTTCTAATTCAAAAGGGCTGAGATCACCTAAAAACCTACTGGTCAATACAGTTACAGATCAATTAAAATTAGCATACCCATTTTCAAAAGTGATTTCTGTTTCCATAAAAGACCGGAGCGCCATTCTTCCCGGAGGACATCTTTCCGATGGCAGCTATTGGTATGACAACGAGAACGGTAATATGATCTCCAGCTCGTTTTACAGATCTTTTCTTCCTCCATGGGTAACAGATTTCAATAATAAAAAAATTGTTGAAGGTCACAGAAATTCAACCTGGAACACTTATTACGATATTGCTTCCTATTACGAAAGCATGGAAGACAACAGTCCGTATGAAGTGGTATTCAAAGGAAAAGAAACTCCTACGTTTCCTTACTCATTACAAGAGCTTTCCAAACACACTTCTCTTCCTGAATTATTTATTCATACACCTTTTGCCAACACCTATCTGACCGATTTTGCGCTGACCGCTCTTTCTTCCGAGCTTTTAGGTCAGGATAATATTCCTGATTTTCTGTGTATCAGCTATTCTTCTCCGGACATCATCGGCCACGAATTTGGCCCTTATTCCAAAGAGATCGAGGACACCTACATTCGTCTTGATCTGGAAATTGCCCGTTTATTGAAAGAACTGGACAAGCAGGTTGGAAAGGGAAATTACGTTTTGTTTTTAACGGCCGATCATGCAGTGGTTCCTGTTCCTCAACAGCTTTCCGATAAACAGCTTCCAGGTGGCTATTTCCGTAAAGGAAAATTCAAATCGTTTTTGGCCGGAGAGCTTGATCGTAAATACCACCAGAACTTCATCACCAAAATCACCAATAATAATATCTACCTGGACGATAAACGAATCGAAGAATCAGCTATTGATAAAAATGAAGTCTTAAACTTTATTAAAAAAGCATGTCAAAATTATCCGAATATCAAATATATTTTCACAAGTGAAGAGCTGACAGAATTATCTGCTCAGAACAAATGGAAAAAACTGGCCGAAAAAGGATTTAAGCCCCAACGCTCGGGAGATCTTGTTTTTATGCTCGAATCCGGATATTTAACGATCAGTGATGAAGCCGAAACAAAAGGCACTTCTCACGGCTCAGCCTACACGTATGACACGCAGGTTCCCTTACTGTTCTTCGGAAAAAACATTCCGGCAAAACGGATCACCCGGGCAATTGAAATTGTTGATATTGCACCGACTATTGCGCAGATACTCAATATCACACAGCCAAGCGGTACGACAGGGAAGCCGATAACGGAAATATTATTTCAAAAATAATCCTTAACTTAGCTCAAAATTAAGTAATCAAAATGCTCCAAGAAAAAACTTCAGAAAGCAAAAAAGGTCAGCAAATTGACAAAAGTACCCTACTAAAAGCATTTCGCCTGATGTGCACTGCCAAAACATTGGCGGAAAAGTACGAGGCAAATAAAGAAATAACAGCGAAATACGTACATGCAACCTCCAGAGGCCACGAAGCGATTCAGTTGGCTGCCGGAATGCAGCTATTACCTCAGGACTGGGTTGCTCCGTACTACCGGGATGACAGTATTCTTCTGGGAATCGGAATGACTCCTTATGAATTAATGTTACAGGTATTCGCAAAAAAAGACGATCCGTTCTCAGGAGGAAGGACTTATTATTCCCACCCTTCTCTGGATCGCGATGATATGCCAAAAATCCCGCATCAATCTTCTGCAACAGGAATGCAGGCTATTCCGACAACAGGAGTTGCGATGGGAATCCAATACAAAGAAAAGACAGGATTAGCTCCGGATTTCAACGGATTAAATCCTGTAGTGATCTGTTCACTCGGCGACGCCAGCTGCACAGAAGGAGAAGTTTCCGAAGCACTGCAAATGGCTGCTTTAAAACAATATCCGATCATTTACCTGGTACAGGATAATGGCTGGGACATTTCTGCCAATGCCAAAGAAACACGTGCTCAGGATATGAGCGAATACATCAAAGGATTCCATGGAATCGAATGTGTTTCTGTTGACGGAAGTGATTTTCCGGCTTCCTATACTGCTATGAATCATGTCATTGATACAGTACGAAAAGAACGCCGTCCGTTCCTCATTCACGCCAAAGTTCCGCTTTTAGGACACCATACTTCCGGAGTACGGAAAGAATGGTACCGGGACGATCTGGAAGAAGCGGCAACAAATGATCCGTATCCGAAATTAGTTGCGAAATTAATGGAGGCAGGCATTTCAGATGAAGAGATCACTGCAATCGAAAAAGAAATAAAAGCTTTTGTCGATGCAGAATATGAAAAAGCACTAAATGCTGAAGATCCTTCTCCGGAAAGTGTTCAGAATTATATCTTCGCTCCTACTCCGATTACAGAAGAAACAGGAGAGCGCGAGCCCAAAGGAAAGAAAAAGACAATTATGGTGGACAGCGCGCTGTTTGCCATGAGAGAAATCCTGTCGCACCATCCGGAAGCATTGCTTTATGGCCAGGATGTCGGCGGCAGATTAGGAGGTGTTTTCCGTGAAGCGGCAACTTTAGCGCAGTCTTTCGGAGATGACCGTGTTTTCAACACGCCGATCCAGGAAGCGTATATTATCGGATCTACAGTAGGAATGTCTGCTGTGGGCTTAAAACCAATAGTTGAAGTACAATTTGCTGATTATATCTGGCCGGGATTGAACCAGCTGTTTACAGAGGTGAGCCGTTCTAACTATTTATCGGATGGAAAATGGCCGGTGAGCTGTGTGATCCGTGTGCCGATCGGCGCTTACGGTTCCGGAGGCCCTTACCATTCATCATCTGTTGAATCCGTGCTGACAAATATCAGAGGTATAAAAGTAGTCTATCCAAGCACAGGGGCCGATTTGAAAGGTCTGTTAAAAGCTGCATTTTATGATCCTAATCCGGTTGTTGTACTGGAACATAAAGGACTTTACTGGTCGAAAATTCCGGGAACAGAAGGAGCGATGTCTATCGAACCGTCTGAAGACTACGTCATTCCGATTGGAAAAGCAAGAATCGTTCAGGAAGCTGCTGCCGAAAACATCCAAAAAGGAGATTCCATTACTGTAATCACTTACGGGCGTGGCGTTTACTGGACATTGGAAGCGGCTAAATCATTTGAAGGGAAAGTAGAGATTGTCGATCTGCGTTCTTTAAATCCGATTGATTTTGAAGCAATCAATAATTCTGTTCAAAAGCACGGAAAATGTATCGTAGTAACAGAAGAATCCATCGAAAATAACTTTGCGCTTGGTCTGGCAGGAAGAATCCAGAGAGACAATTTCAAATACCTGGATGCTCCGGTAGAAATTGTGGGATCGGTTGACACGCCTGCAATTCCATTAAATTCTATTCTGGAAGCTGCATTGTTGCCAAATGCGGAGAAGGTAAAGACTGCGATTGAGAATACACTGAGGTTTTGACTTAATATAATATATCTAGTTTATATTTTTGATCAACACATGAATGAGCTATCAATAACTGCAACGAAATGAATAAAATACTGTCAATTATTCCGATACTGTTAACTATAACTGTATTTGGACAAACCAATCCAACTGAAGAAGCACAATCAATTGTTGCAGAGGGAAAATTACTTTATAAGTCTGAAATGGCTTCCTGGTACGGGACAGATCTATTCTTAGAAAAGTATGAGGACAGAGCAAATATCGGGGGTTATTTTTCTTATACTGAAAATGACCTTGCAAAATGTATTTTCTTCTCAAAGTCAGACACACCGAAGGTAATCGGTACGATTTCTTTCAACAGCTCATATGATTTAAAAAAAGCTAAAACAGATTTATCCGAAAGGGATTTCACAGATAAAGAATATGATCTCTATCAAATCAGAAAAATTGTATTAGAAGAATTAAGATCTGACACGCTTTTCAAGTTTTACAAAAACACAAATCCAAATATAATTCCACTAATTAACGAACAAGAAAAGAAAGTTTACATATTGACCGGACCACAAGAAAGTGGTGTTGTGATTTTTGGAAATGATTATCTGCTGACATTTGATAAAGACAATAAATTATTGACAAAAAAACAGCTTCATAAAAACATAATCCCAATTTATTACGGAAATGAAAAAGGAGAGCAAGTTGAAGGTTCAATGCACAATCATTTACCTGAAACAGGCGACTTTATAACAGCAACAGATATTTGTACACTGATGCTGTATGAAAAATTTGCAAAATGGAAATCCCACAATGTAGTTTCTCAAAAATACCTAAACATCTGGGACTGTGAAACAGACCAATTGACAGTAGTCCCGATAGGCACGTTTGACAAGATTAAAAAAGATCAGGAAAAACAAAACAAAAAAAAGAATAAACACAAATAATCACTGATTTAGGAACGTCACTTAAAGTCAACAAGATTAATCATATTAACATTCAATAACAATTCTTTTTAACAAACTATAACCATTTTCGACCTCCTGTGCTTCTTTGTACAAAAAATTGCAACTATTTTTGACAAAAGTTCAAAACAGAATGTGGTTGCTGAAAATTAACCGGAATGTACAAATCACCTTTCGGTTCATTCATATCCTTTTCATTGTAATCGGGCATGGAATCAAAAACTGGTTTCATGGCAGCACTATTCGCAAAATTTTCGATCCTAAAGGGCGCTCACGAATTTCGAGACATCAGCGTTACCGCTTACTTATTGAAGATCTAGGGCCGACATTTATTAAGTTCGGACAGATTCTTGCGGACCGTCCGGATATCGTTGACGAGAGGCTTTGTGAGGAGCTGAAAAAGCTTCAGAACTCAGCGCGTCCGTTCGATGACGATGAAGCCATTGAAATAGTGGAAAGAGAGCTTGGAAATAACATCAATAATGTATTCAAAGAAATTAACCGCCACCACATAGCTTCCGCCTCTATCGCGCAGGTTTACCGCGCCACTCTTCTTAACGGTGAAGATGTGGTTATTAAAGTGCAGCGCCCGGGAATAAAAAAGGTTATTGAGATGGACCTGACGCTGATGGCCATCCTTGCAAAAAAAATCCACCGGATCAATCCGAAGATGAGCAGCTTTAATCTCGAAAAATTTATTGAGACGTTCAGCGAAATAATGCTTAAAGAGCTGGATTTTCAGCACGAAATGTCCAATATGCTTCGTTTCACTACTATTTTCAGAGAAGATGACCGTTGCTATATTCCGAAAGTGTACACACAATACTCTACGAGCAAAGTGCTGATAATGGAATTTATCAACGGCTATACTCCTAACAGCGTCAGCCTGCTGAAAGCGAAAGGTTTCTCAACTCAAAAAATTGCTGAGAACGGGGTGCATATCATCCTGACAATGATCTTGAAACACGGCTTTTTTCATGCAGACCCGCATCCGGGCAATCTCTTTATCAGGGGAAATAACCAGATCGTACTGATCGACCACGGAATGTGCGGGACGTTAAAGCCGAAGCAAATTGACGGATTGATCAGCTTTTTACTCGGATTTTCCGAGAAGAACTCCAAGAAGATCACCCGTTCTCTTTTAGTTTTAACCGAAACAAAAGAGGTAAAAAACATAGATGACATCGAGTTCGAGATCAATGAAATCATCAAAACGTACAGCATTATGTCTTTTAAAGAAATAGACATTGCAAACGTGTTTAATGATGTATTCAAGGTTTTAAGTAAATACGGCATTTTAATCCCGGCGAATCTGTACATGATCATCAAAACGATCGGCACAATTCAGAATTTCGCGGAACAGCTGGGAGCAAAGATTTCTCTTCCTGCGCTCATACGCCCTTACGCCCGCGAGCGTATCATGGAGAATTACAATTTCAGTAAAATCAAAATGAGCATCTGGGATCTGTTGAATGATTACGCTTATTACTTTAAAGAATTCCCGAAAGATGTCAGAGATATCGTGACAGCCATTAAAAAAGAAAAAACAGACCATATACAGGCGCACCATCAAAACGGATCCGGCAGAAAATCTGTGAATTACACACCGATTATTCTTATTGCATTAATGTTGTTCTGCTCCACCCTGCTAATTGTCAGTGAAATCAAATCCGGATTTATCACCTTTTTCTTTGTTTTTTCCGTAATTTTAGCGGGAATTGTACTAATAAAAACGCTTTTCAGCAGAGATTGATGCTTTGGCAGCCAATCTTTTCTTTCACCATGCTGAAAAACAATTTAACGCAGATAGAAAATGAAACAGATCTTATTATTCTTTTTAGGAACAGCTATTCTGTTCGTTCAATTATCCTGCTCTAAAAAAATGACAGCAGAACAATATCATCAGCATTTGTTAGAGCTCCATACGTTTTACAAAAATTACTTCGAAGCGTTTTCAGCTTCCTCTTCTACATCTGAAGAGCTCGAAAAGTGGAATACCGATTTCGAAAGCAGAAAAAAATCGGATTTAAAGCTGCTGAAAACCATGAAGGCCTCGGGACTCGATGATGAATTGCATACAATTTATGAAGATATCATTACCCATATAGAGTATTCTAACAGTCATAATCACAGGGAAGTGATCATCATTAAAAAGAAAGAATCCAAAGACCTTGAGGATACTTCAAAGCTTAACCGGTTTTACCGGGATACTACCAGATACTACCGGTCAAAAGAAGAGCTCTTTGTGGAATATTATTTCAAATTCATCAATCGCCATCATCTGAATGCTGATCATTCCCTGCTTCAGCTCAGAGAGGAATTATTCTAAATCTTTTACCCGCAACGGCAGGAAGACAGAGAAAGTCGTGCCCTTATCCGGAATGCTTTTCACCTGAATCATTCCGCCGTGCTGCTCTACGATAGTTTTTACATAATAAAGCCCTAAGCCGAACCCTTTTACATCATGGATATTTCCGGTAGGAACACGGTAAAATTTATCGAAAATAAGGCCTATATTTTCCTTTTTGATGCCTACACCATTATCACAGATATCAATGATCAGGTGTCTTTTATCATTCCGGGTGCGGATAGTAATTTTCAGATAATCGTCTTTTCGGTATTTTACAGCATTATCCAGCAGATTGTAAATAACATTTTTAATGTGCACCGGGTCAACAAATACACAATATTTATCCGCTCCTAATTCAATATTCAATTCTCCTCCCAGCTCCTCTAAATTAAAATCGAATGTTTCTTTCGCTTCAAGAATAAACTCATGCACATCAAACAACGATTTTTTAAGAGGTGTCGAATTCTTATTCATCTTCGCGATATTCAGGACACGCTCTACCTGGCTTTCCAGTCGTTTATTCTCCCGGTAAATAATACTTGCATAACGCCTTAAACGATCAGAATCATGTGAAAAATCATCGTTTAGCAATGTATTACTGGACAATCCGATCGTTGCAATCGGAGTTTTCAGCTCATGCGTCATGTTATTGATAAAATCCGTTTTGATGTCGGACAGCTTTTTCTGCCGGATAATCACATAAACCGAATACGTCAGGTAAGTGATGATCAAAATACTGACAAGAAATAAGAATACCCAGGGAGAACCGATATCTTCGACATCGTCTACCCGATGCGTGATCATCCCCGGAAAAAATACGGCAAAATAATGGCTGTTACTTGAAAAAGAGATCAGCGGATGTTTGATCACAATATTCGTTGTCTCATACAATGAATCAACATTAAATCGTATCAGATTGCTGTATTTCACGGAATCATGAAAACAATTATATAGTGCATACTGAAAATCATTGGTGATATGTGTACTGTAAAATTCCCGCTTTAAAATATTTTCAAGATACAGCGGCTCAATATCTCCCTGATATTCCACATAATACATATTTGGAGCTATCTGTCTTATCGCGCCGTAACGATCAGAGCTGTCCTTCGTAGTATAAGATATCTCATTTAACACTGCAGAAAGAGCTTCATGCACTTTTTGTGTGAACCTGGAAATATTCAGAGAATCTTCTTTCATCTGAATCATGATCTCTGTTTTCTGCGCATGAATGGTTTTATTAATCCAGATATACTGGATCATCAAAATAGAGATCAAACATATCAATCCCAGGAAAACAGCAGTAAAAACAGATCTTTTGTTCATATCAACATTCCTTATCAATAGGATTCCATGGCAGGATCAATGTAGGTGATCCAGGCAAGGATTCCTCCTTCCAGGTTATACAGATTATCCAACCCGAAATGTTGTTCCAGGTAAGAAATAGCATTTGCGCTTCTTACACCGGAACGACAATGAATGATCACGTCTTTGTCTCTTGAAATTAATTCAACATTTTCAGGGATTGTATTAACAGGAATCAATTCTCCCTTCAAATTGCAGATATCATATTCGGATGGCTCTCTGACATCGATCAACTGAAAATCATCGCCATTGTCCATCTTTCGCTTTAACTCGCTTACGTTTATCGTCTTCATACCCTGCAAAAATAAAAAAGAAACAACATCTCCACAGAGGATTAACAACACCTTGACAGAAAAAATAATTAGAATCCCGAATTATCCCGGGCAACAGTTCCGGGATGGAGCAGAACAGCATTCATCAATAAAAAAAGGACGTTCAAAATGAACGTCCTCCTTTCGTTATGTTTTGATTCAAAAAATTATTTCTTTTTTTCTTCTTCAACGTGGATTTTACTTGAGAAATCAATCAAGATCGGAGTTGATACACATAGTGAAGAATAAGTACCGATAAATACACCGATCAATAGCGCAAACAAGAATCCTTTGATCGCTGTTCCACCGAACAGGAACATGACCAAACATACTCCGAATAATGTCATCGATGTATTGAAGGTTCTGCTTAATGTCGTATTCAGGGATTTATTGATAATATCTTTATGGTTCGCTTCAACCGGTAATCCCGCCAAATTCTCCCGGATACGGTCAAACACGATCACCTTATCGTTCATCGAGTAACCTATCACCGTCAGAATAGCTGCTACAAATGCCTGATTGACATCCATATTGAACGGTAAAATTCCGTGCAGTAATGAGAATATCGACAACGTAAAAATAACGTCGTGAACCAAACCAAGGATCGAAGCAAGTGAATACTGCCATTGTCCGAAACGGATAAGAATATAGATAAAGATCAGGGCGATTGCAATGGAAATAGAAATCTTCGATGAATTCAGCATTTCCTGAGAAACAGAGTTCGAAATAGTTCTTGTTTCTTCGATCTTATAGTTACCCATCTTCGCTTTACCTTTGTCAAGCGCTTCTTTGATCTTGCTTTCAACCTCATTGGACGCTCCGTCATCAGATAATTTATAGTTTGTCAGGATCTCAACGTTGTAATTGTTTGATTTTGTTTTCACCTCAACAGAAGCCGCATTTCCTTTTTCGTCTTTCAACACGGATTCAAGGTTAGCTCTCAATAATTCAACGTCCGCTTCTTTGTCTAATTTCACAGAAATCGTTCTACCTCCCGTAAATTCAACTGACTTGCTCAATCCTCTTGTAAAAAGTGAAGCCACACCCGCAATTGTTACTACAATGGAAATAATGTAGAAGAATTTACGGTAGTGAACCCAGTCGAAATGGAAGTTCTGGAACAGGTTCTTAGAACCATTTGTATAGAAAGAAACTTTTCTTCCTTTCTCAATCTGAGCAAAGGTCAGCAATTTAGTAATAACAATAGCTGAGAAAACAGAAGTGAATACCCCGATGATCAATGTCGTCGCAAAAGAGTTGATCTCACCTGTTCCGAAAATTTTCAATACTACAGCTGTCAGCAAGTGGGTCATATTCGCGTCAATAATCGCCGGCATCGCTTTTTTGAAACCGATCGGAGCAGCTGCCGCATCAGATAAGCCTTTGCGTTTCTCCTCACGGATCCTTTCAAAGATAAGGATATTGGCATCGACCGCCGTACCCAGCGTTAACACGATACCTGCGATACCTGCAAGTGTCAGAACAGCTCCGAATGATGCCAGTGTACCAATAAGCAGAACAACGTTTGCAACCAAAGCAACGTTTGCGAACAATCCTGCTTTTCCATAGTAGAAGTACATGTAAGCAAAAATGAACAAGAAAGAAATCCCGAAAGATACCAAACCTGCTCTGGAATTCTCAGCTCCGATCGTAGGACCTACTTTAGACTGGTTTTTAATCACACACGGAGCAGGAAGTGAACCTCCGTTCAACAATCCGCTTAAGCTTTCCGCTTCTTCAATTGTGAAGTTTCCTGAAATTTCCGTATTTCCACCGGAAATAATTGAATTTACACGCGGAGCGGAGTAAACGATATCATCCATTGTGATCGCTACGGAACGTCCGATGTTCTCACGGGTCATTTCCGCCCATTTTTCAGAACCTTCGGTTGTCATTTCAACGTTTACCGTAATTTCATTGGATTGCTGGTTTCTCTGGAAATATGCTTTTTTAACGTGGTTTCCTCCTACTTTTGCTTTTCCTGATTCAGGAACGCGTACAGCATATAGCTGGTAAGAAAGCTTATTATTGGTGTACTGGCTGGAAGAAGCCTTATCAGACCACATGAATACTAAATCAGAAGGAAATAAGCGTTTGATATCCTGACGTTTCAGCATATTTTCAACGATCGGCTTGTTCGCCACTTCCACATTTCCAACGATGTTATATCCACCGTTAAACAAGTATTCAGATAAACCTTTAAGAGAACCTTTGGTTAAAACAGCAGAAGAATCTACTACAATAGAATCATCTATTTCTTTATATTTCAGCTCGTCTGTCATAGAAAGACGGCTTGCTTCCGGTAATAAAGCCTGAATCTCTTCAAAATTGTAAATTTCAAATAACTGAAGGTTCGCGGTTGATTTCAGACGGCTTACAACAGTCGCCTCATCCTGAACACCCGGTAATTCAATATAAATCCTGTTAGAGGACTCATCTTTCTGAATGTTAGGCTGCGCTACACCAAATTGGTTAATACGACGCTCCATGATCTGCTCAACGCCATTCATGGATTTTTTAATCGTATTTTTTAATGTTAAGACTACCTGCTCGTTAGAAGAGTTTCTGTCCAGACCGTCCAGGTCCTCAATATTCAGTTCTCTTACGATTAAAGCGTCCTGGCCGTTTTCTTTTTTAAAGTTATTTACAAATGCCGTAAGGAAATCTGTTCCTTTTGTATGATATTCATCCAGCGCTGCATCGTATGGCTTTTTGAATTTCAAATCTCTCGGATTACGGGCATAGCTATAAACCAGCTCCGGGACAGAAACTTCAAGTGTCACACTCATCCCTCCGACAAGATCCAGACCGAAGGCTAATGACCTGTTTTTTACATCCTGGAAATTCGAACCGATTATCGGATAAACTTTCTTAGTCGCTTTTTCCGTCAAAATCTGGTTGACAAAAGTTGACTTTGCTATTTCAAAAGCTTCAGGCTCATTAAAATTCACTTCTTCTCCATTTGGCAATACTGCTACTCCGTTATTTTGTTTTGCAGTTTCCATCAAAGCAGCGACTTTTCTCTCAGCTTCTTTATCAGCCTTACCTTCAACGTTAAATGTAACGAATGTAAATGACAGCTGGTAAATACTTACCGCTATCAGCACCGTCGTTAACAACCAGAAAAAACCTTTGTTACGCATCTGTTTTTATAAATTTTATTTATTTCAAGCCTGCAAATATAGAATTTAGAATTATTATATTCAATGATTATTCAATTTTTATTCGCAAGCGGTCAGCAGTTGTCCTAAAGTTCGGCAACTGTAACTTTCTCCGGAATTTAAAACATTGGTTTACAAATAATTCATAATCACACTTTCCTGCTCTTTTTTCAGAAAGACAAAAAAATATTATATTACTACAAATCAAATGATTACAAATTAAAAAGGTTGAAATCAACAGAAAAGAAGCGCCAGATGAGATTCTCAATAAGTTATTCTATTCCGGTTGCTATAGCTGAATAGTAAAGCTCTGTACCTTTATAAGGAGAAGTCCAGCCGAACTGATAATATAAATTCTTAGAAACTTTATAGACCATCCCTATCCCTTTGGCATATACTTCCTGCTCTAAACGGTCATCAATGAGCGTTTTATACTTGTAAAACTCTGCTGTTACGGATGAGTCAGTACTGAAAAAACTGTTTGCATAAGGTACATTAATTCCTTCATAATGCGCTGTCTGCTCCCCTAAGTTATTATACATATTGGCATCCCATTCCTGCTCCTTTCCTATAGGGAACACTAATTTTACTTTTCGCTGGTTTTCTTCCACCAGCTGTGCTTTACGATCAGCGATCAGGGTTACCCATTTATTCAGAAAAACGTATTTTCCTGATAAAGAATCTTTTCTGTATCTTAAATATTCAAACCCTTTTCTACCTTCATTATCCGTATATTCACTTCCAATAACAGTTTTCAGATAGAAAACACTGGTATCGTGCTTATTCAGTAAGGAATCATGGTCCATATACCGGATCTCATATTCAATGAATCTGCCCTTTTCCAATCCATAATAATTATAGCCATAATCGACCGGCTGATAATTATTCTTCTTACAGGAAGAAATGATTCCAACAGCCAGCAACAAGAGCAAAAACAGGTTTTTCTTCATTTTCACTTCGGTAAATTAGTGTTCACTTTATTCTGAGCACATTTTTCCAGCCATTTCTTATAGTCGTCCTGAGGAACTTTTTCTCCGTATATGAAATAAGAATATTGTTTGCCGGATGCCGTATGGAAAACGCCGACACCGTGCCTGTTATTGTTGTAAAAATAAGATTCTGATTCCAGCACACCTCCGGGAAGATATGTTTTATAAGTTCCTGTCAGCTTATCATCCTTGTAGATGCACTCCTTTTTTAAGGTTCCGTCAATATAATATTCTTTAGCAACACCGTTTTTCTTTCCGCCTTTATAAGGTATTTCTTCACACACCTTTTGCGGAGAAGTTTTCTTCATATTATTTACATAGTAAGAATAAACCATTCCTTCCAGGAAACCATTTTTATAGGTCTCTCTTTTACTGATAATGCCGGTATTGCTGTAATACGTCCAGACACTGTCTTTTTTCATATTTCTGAAAATTCCAGATGCTTTCACGGCTTTATTATCGTGATAAAAATATACCTCGGAACGTCCTGTCACCGGATTGTGATTTGCGACCATTTTTACTGTCCCGTCATATTCATAGTAATAGAATACACCTGTCGGCTTGTCGTCTTTAAATGTTCCTTTATATTCTATGTGTTTCGAATTCGGGTAATACTTTACCCAGTCTCCCTGCTTACGGCCTTTACTGTCCACCTGATTTTGCTGGGCGTAAGAAAATACAGTTCCTAAAATCAATAATAATATCCCTGTTATCTTTTTCATTTTTGCCGAACCAGTTTTAAAAGTTCCCATAATCCATTTATCTTAAAATCTGCCTGTTCTTTCACTTTTTCTTCCGACTCAATCAATATGGTCTTCATGCCTAAATTCCTGCCAAAGATAATATCAGAATCTGTATCTCCCACCATAATTGATTTATTAAAATCAATTTCAGGAAACTGTTTTTTCGCTTCTAATGCCATGAACGGCTGCGGCTTCCGGGTATTTTTCTCGTCCGATTTCAGCTCACACGCCGCGAAAATTCCATCGATCTTCCCTCCTCTTTCTGCTAGTTCATGCTCCATGTAACGATGAATCTCATCAAGGTTACTTTTTGAGAATAATCCTTTTGCGATTCCCTGCTGATTGGTACATACAATTATTCTTCCAAAAATAACGGAGAGCGCTGTTATGGCTTCCGGAACACCCGGCAAGAACTGAAATTCTTCCTTTCTGGTGATATACCCTCCGAAATTACGGACGTTAATCACACCGTCTCTGTCCAGAAACAAGGTCCAGGTCTTATCGATCTCCGGGAACTGCATCATACTTCTTTTTCAACCAGATAAACATTCCTTGTTGAAGAATTTCTTCCGACAAGCTCCGCCAAAAAACCTGTCAGAAAAAACTGAACGCCCATCAGCATCGCTACAAGGCATATATAAAATTCTGTCCTGCCGGCAATCAAACGGGCAGTCGTATCAAAAAAGACTTTATCTATAATCATGTAAAAGACGATTCCGAAACCAATTATAAACATGATCATTCCCAAAACTCCAAAAAAGTGCATTGGTTTTTTACCGAATTTCCCCATGAAAACAACTGTCATAAGATCAAGCGGGCCATTAATGAAGCGGTTCAGCCCGAATTTGGATGTCCCGTATTTCCTTGCCTGATGAACCACTACTTTCTCACCGATCTTGTTGAATCCCGAATATTTAGCCAGAGGTGGAATATAACGGTGCATATCTCCGTACACCTCAATGCTTTTCACTACTGCATTTTTATATGCTTTCAAGCCGCAATTGAAATCATGAAGATAAATTCCGGTCATTTTCCGGGCTGCCCAGTTATATACTTTTGTCGGGATTGTTTTTGAAACAGGATCATAACGCTTCTGCTTCCAGCCGGAGACCACATCAAAATCATCCTGTACAATCATACGATACAATTCAGGAATTTCATCCGGAGAGTCCTGTAAATCGGCATCCATCGTAATCACCACTTCTCCTTCAGCAGCTTCAAAACCTTTTTGCAAAGCAGCGGATTTACCATAGTTACGCTGAAATTTTATTCCCCTGACATTGGCATCTTTCGCTTTTAAATCCTCCACCACTTTCCAGGATTTATCTTTGCTTCCGTCGTCTACAAAAATAACTTCATAGGACAACTGATGTTCAGTCATTACACGAACAATCCACCCGTGTAGCTCCGGTAAAGATTCCTCTTCATTAAAAAGAGGAACAACTATTGAGATTTGCTTGGCGTAGGACAATCTTTTTAATTTTATTTAAACAAATATACTGTTTGCTTTTTTAATTCACTGACCAAAGCACAAATTTATAACGAATTTGGTCCATGCAAAAGTAAAAGGCTAAATTACACCAATTCCTCCAATGCCTTTTTCGTTCCTATGGTACGCGTTATGAAATCTTTATCGTACTTTGGTGAACGTGCCGGCGAGTACTCTCTTCCGTAAAAAATGATCTGCAGATGCAGCTTGTTCCAGTAACTTTTCGGGAAAATCTTTTTTGCATCCTGTTCCGTCTGAACGACGTTTTTACCGGAAGTAATTCCCCAGCGGGTCAGCAGCCGATGAATATGTGTATCTACCGGAAAGGCAGGTTCTCCAAATGCCTGAGACATGACCACGGATGCGGTTTTATGCCCTACTCCCGGCAATTCTTCCAACAGGTGCATATTTTGAGGGACTTCGCCATTATATTTTGTTATCAAAATCTGTGAAAGCTCAAAAATAGCAGCTGATTTCCTGGGTGATAAGCCGCAAGGACGAATGATCTCTCTGATCTCATCCACAGAAAGCTTCACCATATCAAACGGATTATCCGCGCGCCTGAACAAAGACGGGGTGATCTGGTTTACCCGTACGTCCGTGCATTGTGCCGAAAGCAATACAGCAATCAGCAAAGTGTAGGCATCTTTATGATCCAGCGGCACAGGTGTTTCGGGATACAATTTCTCCAATTCATCAATGATGTATTTTGCTTTTTCTTTTTTTGTCATGTTCAAAGTGGTTTTTCTTGATTAATTCTCCGGATCATTTCATCCAGATCTTCCTCTTTCTCAAAATGCTGGTTTAAAAACCGGATCACCTGAAAATGGATATTCAACAAAGTAACCGGGTGAAATAATTGAAATTTTTCTGCCTGTTTTTCCGGTTGCAGCAATTGAGAAGAGATGCTGAGCGAGTCTGCCTTTTTCAGAAGGGATTCCTGTTCTTTCAAATTCAGCTCATGTGCATAAAATGCAAGGTTATTCGCTTCAATGACATTGAAAATTTTCTCCTGATCTTTTGATTCAACAAACGCTTTTAACTGTTCTTTTTCCGATTTTAAATACAAGAGATAAACGTTTATCACTTCTGCAAATAGCGGATCCAAAGTTGATTTATCAATAGCATTCCAAATTTTAAAGGCGGCGTTCCTGTCAATGTCCAGCTCAATAAAAAAATGGATCAGTTCGTATCCTTCCAACGCCGGGCTCAGCAACCCGAAATCTTTACGTGCAGCTTCCGGCTCCTTTTTAACAAGTGATTCAATTATATTTGCAAATGATAAATCCAACATACGGTATCTGAATGAATGACAAAATTACAGAGTTTCCTCAATTTAGGAAACTTTCCAATGAAAAGCATTTCTATAAAATTCTCAGTGAAAGAGAATTTGAAGAAATCCGGATCATCGGAATAACAAAAAAATATCACGTTTTTGAGGTGCAGCAATACCCGGAACTACTACGCATAAAGGACATGCTGGAACAAATAGATCTGTTTCCGGTTATCAGCGAACAAGAATGGGAATCACAAGCAGCAGACCTGGTATGAGATTAGAAACAGAAAGATTAATTATCTGTCCGATCGGAATGAATCATACATCAGATGTCTTTGAATACCGTTCGGATGCAATAACCAATAAGTACCAGGGATGGATTCCTGAAACAACAGAAGATGTCGAAGTGTTCATCCGAAAATCAGCAATAGCTATAAACGAGCCTGAAAGCTGGTTCCAGCTGGTTATGGAAGAGAAAAAGCTGAATAAGGTAATCGGTGATATCGGTCTGCATTTTTTCGGAACAGAGCATCAGCAGGTAGAAATCGGCTTTACTTTACATAAAGATTTTCAACAGAGAGGGTACGCAACAGAAGCCGTGGAAAAAGTGATCGGATTCCTGTTCCGTGATCTGAAAAAACACCGTATTATTGCTTCTGTGGATCCTGAAAATATAAGCTCTATCCGTCTGCTTGAACGTCTGAAGTTTCGCAAAGAAGCTCATTTTCGGAAAAGCCTTTTCTGGAAAGGAGAATGGGTGGACGATGTTATTTACGCGTTGTTGGAAACAGATCGTTAAACCTAAAGATGATTTTAACTGAATGGCAGATCACTTCTCCCAGACTTTGACTTTTCGTAGAAAAATGCTTGAATTAAAGTTACAATCGCTGCCTGTTCCCACACCGGAAGTTCCGCTTGCTTTTACACACATCAGATTACAATCTTCATCGTAGATTTCACTGAAATCATTTTCCGATTCAGGAATAAGAAAGTAATATTTTTTTCCGTTGGCGTATTCTTCTGCCCACACCTCTTTCAACACGATCCCTTTTCCATTTAAGGAGTGTCGGATTTTCCCCTGGATACATTTTGGTGCAGGCCGCAGCAACTCAATTTTCCGGCAGGAAAAGAGAATCAGGATCAATAAGAACAGTATTGTATTAAATTTCATCAATTAAAATCCGGTTATATTTCAGCAATATACAGAATATTCGGTAACTACTTATATTCTCCTCTAATTTCTTCACTACCAATTAATATTTCTTTGTATCTGCTGTACAAATAAGAGGTCAACAGCATTATTACACCAAAGACAATCAGCACAATGGCTTTTCCGCCGGTTCCCAACAAAATAAGATCAATCAGGAATAATTTGCAAAGTGTCAGCAGCATGAAAATCAGTCCCAGCTTCCGGAAATAAACTAGTGCATTCCTGAATCCAAGATAAACTACGGCCACACTGTAGATCATCATGTAAATGCTGATTCCGAAACGATTAAATCTTTCCAGCCCGAGAAAATCCTGAAATTTGTAAATATCAAGGCTGGTGATCCAAAACAGGATAACCAGAAAAATGGTCATCATGAATTTAGGCATTCCAAAGCTGCTTTTCTTTTTATAGCCTTTGAAAATTTCAGCTACGATCAACGCAAATGAAATATACATTAATATTCTCCAGAATAAATAGTTGGTGTAAGAAGTATCATAACCACTTCCCCGATACACTATATCTGAATTGTGAAGGGAAAAAAGTATCAGGTTAAAAAACAATAAGACATGAAATATAAACACGAAAAAATTTTCCAGTTCAGTAATTTTAAATTTCGGCTGGATAAATCTGTAAATGAGATAGCTGAATAAATTAGTCCACACCACAACAATCCCTATAAACGCATTTCCGTTCTCTGTAAAACGGAACTCAAACATTCCTTTCAAAACACAGAAATAAATAATTATATAAGACGAGACAAGACTCTGTACCTTTAAAAGTGTGAATTCTTTACCTAAAGTCTCTCCTTCTTTCACTCTGAAAGACAAATGATTTACAAAAAACAATAAACCAACAATAGCTACTTCCACATAACGGTTCTCCTGGTCTTCATTGATTGCGTATAGGAGACTGTCCCCGAAAAACAGATAAAAAAGCGTCAGGACCACCAAAACAATACCACCAAAAACTGCAAATACGGAAAAGCTCTTCAAATGAAAGCGGGCTGCCACCCGGCAAACCAATAAAATCTCCAGCGCCAAAGCTATAATCAGCGCATTCAGGTTTAATGCAAATACCAATCCGGATGTTAAAGAGATAAAAGTGATTCCCAGCAACAAAGAAATAGTTGAAAGATGTGCCGATTGTCTGAATGAAACGATCACCAGCACCGCATTTAAGGCTGCTATTCCTATGCAAATTCCTGCCGCATAGTAATCCGCGTTTTCGGCTAAAAAATGATTTAAAAGGTTATATGAAATACCGATAAAAAACATATTGGATGTCAGCAGGATAGTTAATTCATCCCATCGTCTTATTTCTTTATTCCGTTGTATAAAGCTCCAGGAAATCCCCGCAAAGGTAAAGTAGTAAATAACCGCGAACAGCAGCCAGATCCCCAGTGGCAAAGCATTACGTGCCGGACTTTCAGATAAAATCGTAAAAAAGATCAGGCTGGTTGCTAAGAAAGCGACATAATACAACGATTTCCAGTTTTTCCTGTAAGAGACAAACAGGATCCCGGCATTCAGCAGTGATAAGAATGAGAAAAACAGTCCTAACTTTCCGTTGTTCTGATTCAGTAAAATAGGTGTGGCATAGCTTCCTACCAGACCAATAACAGCGACATACTCAATGTCATAATGGAATGCGACAAAAATAGTCAGCACCATCCATACCAGCATCATGATAAAAGCTACGGGAAACGAGATCAGCTGGTAATAATCAGCAGCAAAATAAGTGGTCAGAAACAGCAAGCTCAGGCTTCCTCCTACAATCACAGCACTCAGCTGATGATATTTTTTCTTCAGATATAACCCTACCACTCCGACAGCCATACTGCCCAGGTATGCAAAGATGATTTTAGCCCAGTTTGAAATCAAGAAATGATCATAGGCATATTTAATTCCGATGGACGCTCCCAGGATCAATATCCCGATTCCTATTTTACTGAACAGATCGCCTGCTACAAAAGCTTCCAGGTTTCCTGAAGCCTTAGATTTAACAGTAGTGGCTTTCAGATGTTCTTCTGAGGAAGTTGTTTCTTTTTCTTTAATGGCAGTTTGAAAGGAAGCTTTTTCCTCTGCATCTGTTGATGCTAAGTTTATTTCTTCCTGAACAATTTCCTGAGACGGAACGATGGTTGTTTTCCTTTGTTCCACATCCAGCCGATTTTTCAGAGACATGATTTCAAGGGACAACTTCTGCTGTAAATCCAGCACTTTTGCCAGTTGTTCATTCAATTCGTTGAGCTTATTTTCTTCCATAAGGGCAGGTGTAATTCAGAACTAAAATAAGTTTTTAAACGAAAGAAAAACGCATTAACAGGATTTCTTTACTTTTTTAAATAATTTTAAGAAAGCATCAAACAACTCTTCATATGAAGGTAATCCGGGAAGATATTTCTGTGCTTCCGGCCACCATCCATAGCGGATTAGATCAAACTTCAAATGGCGGAGATCCTGTTCTTCACAGAAGATAAGCTCCTGATTTTTTGCCTTGATGCTCTGCAATGCAACCATGATTCCGGTTGAATCTTTACCGATCAGCAATTCCCGGTAAGAATAAGCTGCCGAGCCGACCGGAACAGAAATCGTTAACAACGCTTCCGGTGACTGATACGCCCTTAAGACCGCTTTGCGGAGCTTTGCCCGTTCCAGCTGGTAATAAATCCGCTTTTCTCTGATCTTCTCCCAATACGTATTATTCGGAATAAGTATCTGATTCAATGCAAGCAATTTAAAATCCACATCATCATTCAGTGTTTCTTCCGACAGAAACAGAAGCTCGTCGAATGTTCCAGGCACTACTGTATATTCAAAATCCGGAAAAGTCAGCAGGTTGAAAAAAGTATTGTAGAGCTGATCTCCCGTAATTTTCTTTTCCCTGAAAAATCCTTCGTATGCACACAATGAATCAGAAAAATAAAATCTGCCCTTTTGAGAAAAGGCAAACACAGAATTCACAAGAAAAATAAGAATCAGGAAAAGTTTCATGCGCTGTTTATTTTTCTCAAAAAATTCTAAATCCTGTCATTAAATTTTAAAGGATAATCAACTTTAATCTTCTATTCTGAAGAGATTCAATATCTATAAAATAGACTCCCGATTTTAAATCCGGAAGAACAATAGATTCAGGAAATTCTTCAGATCGAAGATCAAAAACCACAGCTCCTGTCAGGTCATATATCCGGAAATATGCTTTTCCCGTATATTGTTTTCCCCAGGAGAAATTCAAAGTTCCATTACTCTTTACAGGATTAGGATAAAACAAAAACGCATCTTCTGTTATGTTTTCTAAACCAACATTATCAAGATTGTACACCTGTGAGGTCCCTGTACATCCTGAAGCATTTGTAACAGTGACAGTATATTCACCGTTTTCTGTCGGAATTAGCGTTTGAGAAGTTGCTCCCGAAATGGGAGTACCATTATAATTCCATTGGTAAGACGCATAAGATTGTGTTGTAAGATTCCCTCCGGAAAGGTTAATTACCGGAGCAGGATTGTTATTGACAGTTACAGCCTGCTGAAGATTTACGGAACATCCTGCCGCGACATTTGATACCGTTACAGAATAAGTTCCTGATGTCGATACTGTAATTTCGGAATCAAGGGAGCCTGTTGACCACACCTGGTTTGTTCCGTTATTTACAGTTAAAGTCACAGATTCTCCCTGACAAAAGCTAACAGGGCCCGATGCTGTAAGGTTTGCTGGTGAAAGACAAAAAGTCCCTGTTGAGGAACATCCTGCATTATTGGTTACATCTACAGAATAAGTACCGTAACCTTCCAGAGGGACGTGTGTATTACTTGTTGATCCCGAAATCGGTACTCCATTAAAATACCATTGATAGGATGCAAAATTTCCGGCATTCAGGGTACCTCCTGAAAAAGTAATCACCGGGTTGGGAAGCGAGCTGCTTGCAACAGTTGCCTGCGCCGTTCCCCGGCAGCCATTCTCATCTTCAAAAATAACAGAATATGATCCGGCGGACGATACTGTTATTGAACTATTCGTACTTCCTGTTGACCACAAATAATCAGTGGCATTATTTACAGTTAATGTAATGGGAGAGCCTCCACAAATAACATACGGTGCACTGGGAGACAAAGTTAAAGGAGAAACGCAGAAACCGGCTTCATAAGCCCCCAAATCTACTGTCGTATTCTGAATTCTCGGATTTCCGGCTAAGTCTGATGTTCCCTGTACATTCGCATTCAGACCGAAATCTATACCCGGAGAAAGAACGGATACGTGATAATTCAGGCCGGTCGTATCAAACGGAGCGTTATTTACATCCCCAGACAAAGTAAACAACGGGTCTTTATAAAGTATATTTGTTCCTGAAGCACTGCTAGATGCACTCTGCGTGATATTATGAGAAAAAGTTAAACCCGTCCCGAGAACCTGAATAGAATTACTGTTGCCATAAATAATGGAATTAGTAATGCTTGCCTGCTTATTTAATGCCACTGCACTTGGATTACTGCCACCGCTACTGTTTGCCTGCTTATTGTGGGCTATGGTGGTGTTTTTTATTGTATGCTCACCACTGTTAGAAAATGTGGAAGCGTATATCACTTCATTTCCGTTAGTATAATTTCCTACTACAAGGCTGTTACTCAAATGAAATATACCCACATCTCCGATACGAATAGCACTTCCTGTTGACTGAGCTATATTTCCGGCAAATACACTGTTTGTAATATTTACTAATGCACCATACACAAATATAGCTCCTCCATAAGTATTGCTCTGATTAGACTTAAAATAACAATTAGATATGTTAACAGGTCCTGCATATAGACGCAAAGCACCTCCTCCATAAGTATTACCTACATTACCATCAAAAATACAGCCTTCTATTGTTAATGCTCCGGAACCTGAGTGATTTAATCCTCCTCCTCCTTCAGCTGCGAAATTCCCCATAACAATGCAGTTAGCAATAACAGGACTTGAATTAACACTAACTATTCCACCACCATAACTCATAGATACGCTATTATATCCTCCTGTAATAGTAAAGCCATCCAACCTTGTTTGGTTAGCAACGTTATTAAAACGTACCACACGATAGCTATTGTCATTTGCTGCACCCGTACCTATTTCCCCACTTAAAACAGTTACGTTTAAAGTTATATTTCTATCACTTAAAACAGTTTCTGTGCCGTTAAACCCACCATAGACTTTTGTACCGTTTTTAACAGCAAAAGAAATATTCCGATCTGTAGTCGATGTTGGCTTATATGTTCCGGCAGCCACCCAGATTTCATCTCCGAAAGCTGATGCTGCAATTCCATCCTGAAGATCTGTATAGGCGTCAGCCCATGAAGTGCCGTTGTTTGCACCGGTTGCGTTTATATTGACATACCAGACAGCAGCAGAAATTTTTGTAGAAAAAAGTACGGTAAATAGTGTAAAAAGTATAATTCTTTTCATTATAAATTATTTAGGTTGAAACTGTTAACGTTGACAAATATAGCTTTTTTTCTAAATAGCTTTATTTTTCATCTTAAAGGACTGATTTTCAAACCCATAATAATCTACATGGAATTCCGACTGATTTCTGTATAATTAGAAATATATAAACAACTGAATATAAGATACATAAAAAAATTCCATTACAAAAAGTTAAGATTCATTATATGAATATTTGCAACAAAACAATAATACTTTGTAATTAAATATGTTATAATTTTTGTCGTGTACTTAAACAGTTTCTGAGTATATTTGAGCGACAAAAATTTAAGACTGTAAAAAATTATACGAATGAAAAATATAGCTGTTATCGGGGCAGGAACAATGGGGAACGGAATCGCTCACACGTTTGCTCAGTTTGGATATAAAGTTTCTTTAATTGACATTTCTGAAGAAGCTTTGCAAAAAGGTTTATCCACTATTACAAAAAATCTTGACCGCCAGGTTTCAAAAGGCTCTTTATCAGAAGAAGAAAAAGCGGCTACTTTAGCTAATCTTACTACGTTTACATCCGTTGCGGAAGGTGTAAAAAATGTAGAACTGGTCGTTGAAGCGGCAACTGAGAATATAGATCTGAAGCTGAAAATATTCCAGCAGCTGGATGAACTGACAGCAGAAAACGTTATCCTGGCAACAAACACCTCATCCATTTCTATCACTAAGATCGCATCTGTTACAAAACGTGCGGATAAAGTAATCGGAATGCACTTTATGAATCCCGTTCCGATCATGAAATTAGTGGAGATCATCCGTGGTTATTCTACTTCTGATGAAGTAACGAATCTAATTATGGAAACATCCAGAAAATTAAGCAAAGTTCCGGTAGAAGTAAATGATTATCCGGGATTTGTCGCTAACAGGATTTTAATGCCGATGATCAACGAAGCAATTTACACGTTGTATGAAAGTGTTGCGGGTGTTGAGGAAATTGATACAGTAATGAAATTAGGAATGGCGCATCCGATGGGACCGTTACAGTTAGCTGATTTCATCGGACTGGATGTTTGCCTTGCTATTCTGGAGGTATTACACGAAGGTTTCGGAAATCCAAAATATGCTCCGTGCCCGCTTCTGGTAAATATGGTAACTGCAGGCAAGAAAGGTGTAAAATCCGGCGAAGGTTTCTACTCTTGGGGACATGGAACAAAAGACCTGATCGTTGCTCCGAATTTCAGGAAATAAATAAGTATTCAATCATTTTGGAAAGCTGTCTGTATTTTGCAGACAGCTTTTTGTTTTTAACGGAAAATCTTTACATGCCTCTTTGTATAGAATCGCCCCGAAAAAAACGACTTTAAAATTAAGTTCTGGTACTTTATACGGCAAAATCCGTATGGTTTTCTCTAAATAAAGCTTTTAATATTGCAGCAGGACATTACTAAAAATCTCATGAAAAAATTACTCTGTTTATTAGCTGTTGCGATGCTTGTATCTTGTTCAAATTATGGCGATAAGCTGGAATTTGACGGAACAGAAATTTTTTATACCGACGGAGCGACAAAGGAACAAGCTGAAAAATTAGGAAATTACCTTCAGAAAGAAGGTTTTACAGACGGGACAAAAAAATCTGTCCAGCTAGTCGTGGATAAAAAAAGCGGAAAGCTGACTTTCAGAATGGTAACCAGCAAAGAAACCGCAAAGGATGAACAGTACAATATGATCTTCGAAAGCTTCTCCCGGAATATATCGAAAGAATTTGGAATGCCTGTTAATTTCCAGCTGTGTGATGAGCTGTTCAACACAATCAGAACAATCGAAGCCAAAGATGTTCCCCGTTCTGTTACAGTTGGTCAGACAGAAATAATTTACGATAAATCTGTTTCAAACGGGTTAGCTCAAAAGCTGGCTGACTTTCTGGCTGATTCACAATTTAGCGAAGAAGACACGCCTAAAACCGTTCAGTTGGAAAAGATTGAAAAAGGCTATATCTTTAAAATGGTCGTTAAGCCGGATTTTCAAAATAATGAAGATTATTTCTCTGTATTAAAAGTCTTCGGAAAATTAATGTCAATAAGTGTATTTAATGAAGCTCCGGTTACAATTCACGTCTGCGATGAATATATGAATACATTGAATGTAGTAGAATAGGACTTTAAAAAAATTATCTTAAAAACACATAGCTCAGAATATTCGCTCCCATCTGAAGCGCCTGCTTATGCTTTTCGGGTGAATCATTATGAACCTCCGGATCTTCCCAGCCGTCACCAAGGTCAGTTTCATAAGTATATAAAAGCATGAGCCTTCCTTCCTGGAAAATTCCGAATGCCTGCGGACGTTTATCGTCGTGCTCATGGATTTTCGGCAAGCAGCTGAACTTATATTTGATTGTAAACAATTCATGATTACAAGGCAGCTCCACCAGCTCCGCATTTGGAAAGACTTTTTTCAGTTCCGTACGGATAAATACGTCCATTCCGTAGTTATCATCAATGTGTAAAAAGCCTCCTGCCATCAGGTAGTTACGAAGGTTCTGCGCTTCCTGTGAAGAAAAGACAACATTCCCGTGACCTGTCATGTGAACAAACGGATAGTTGAACAAGTCTTTACTTCCCACTTCAACGAAAGGAACATCGCCGGAAATTTTTGTTCCCAGATTCTGATTACAAAACTTAACTAAATTAGGAACAGCGGTAGGATTTGCATAATAATCACCGCCACCGTTGTATTTCAATACAGCAATCTGATATGCTCCCTGTGCAAAAATCCCGCAGGGAAACAGCATCAACAATATTATCCATGTCCTCATAAAAATACACATTGCATACAAGCTACCAACGCAGCTGTTTCTGTTCTTAAACGATTTTCACCCAGAGTTATTCCTTTGTAATCCAAATTTTCAATGAGTTGTACTTCTTCCAAACTAAAATCACCTTCAGGACCAATTAAAATCGGAAAATTTGTAGCCTGAAAAATTTCTTTCAGGACTGTTTGTTCTCTTCCGTCAAAACAATGAGCGATTGCACCTTTCGGATGTATTTTCAAAAAATCTTTTAATGTTATCAATTCGTTGATTTTCGGTAAATACAAACGTTTTGACTGTTTCATGGCTGAAATCGCAATTTTCTCTATACGTTCATTTTTCACCACTTTCCTTTCTGAATTCCTGCACAGGATCCAGCTGATTTCAGTAACGCCGATCTCGGTCGCCTTTTCCACAAACCATTCTATTCTGTCCATATTTTTAGTCGGAGCAACAGCAATATGAATTTCTTTTTCCGGTGATTTCTGCTGTTCCGAAGCGCATATTTTCAACCGGCATTTTTTCGTAGCGGCATCCAGAATTTCCGCAGTAAACAATGTTCCTCTTCCATTCAGCAAATGCAGGTGATCTCCGTTTTTCATCCGGAGCACCTTGCACGCATGGCGCGACTCTTCTTCGTTGAGCTGAAATTCTTCTGTTCCTGCTTCAATTTCCGGATCGTAAAACAGATTCATCAGTGCATCAGTTTGTAAATCATTTCTTTCATTAATTCTCCTTCCGTCATGGAGCTATTATTGACACCTTTCGATTTTAAATCATAATCATACAAAACGGAAATATTTGCAGCCGCTTTTTTAGGTGGATAAATTTTACTCGCCTGAATCAGCTCTTTCACTGCAAACGGGTGTACTCCCAGCTGTCTTGCCAGATCTTCGGGCATTTTAGATGCCGCAAACTGGATACGCATCAAACGCGAGTAGAACGTAAACAGACTGGAAACGATCATCACCAATGGCCCGGCTTTCGGGTTATGTGCGAAATAATCCACAATCTGAAATGCTTTCGGGATATCCCGGACAGCCAATGCGTTTACTAATTCAAAAACATTGAAATCTTTGGAAATTCCGATATTTTCTTCAATGTGAATTTCATTGATCGTTGTTCCTGCCTGCAGTAGCAGCTCCAGCTTGTTTAATTCGTTGGTAACTTTACTCAGGTCATTCCCCAGCGAGTCAGCCAGCAGCTGACTGGCTTTCGGCGTAATGGAATAGTTTCTTTTTGCCAGGTATTTATTGATCCAATCTGTCAGCTGGTAATCTTTGATCTTATCTGACTGAAAAACGATCCCGTTTTTAGCAATTTCTTTAACGATTTTCTTCCTGGAATCGAATTTTTTGTATTTGTATTCCAGAACTAGCACCGTCGTGGGATTTGGCTGGGAACAATATGCTTCCAGCCTATCAATATCTTTTAAATCCTGCGCTTCCCGTACAATCACAAGGCGTCTTTCCGACATCATCGGATATCCTTTTGCTTCACTGATAACAGTCAGCACATCGGTATCTTTACCATACACAATGGTCTGATTGAAATCGCGCTCCTGCTCTTCCAGCGCATTTTCGTAAATAGCCTTCCCGATCACATCAATATAATAAGCTTCTTCACCGTGTAATAAATACACAGGTTTGAACAGCTTTTTACTGACTTCCCCGATTATTGACTCTACATTCATAGCTTCAAAAATAAAGAATATTCATAAAAGAATGATTTTTCAGAAATATAGATATTATTTTGGCATAATTTCTGATATTTGCATTGAAAATTAAAATTATGAAATATTTAGTTGCCATTCTAACATTTGTATCTTTTATCAGCTTTGGACAGGATACTAAATCGCAGGCAGTTTTAGATAAGTTATCTTCAAAAATCAAAGGTCTGAGTTCTTTTTACATAGAATTCAATGCAACCGTTAAATCTCCGAATGGTAAAACAGAAAGTGAGATTGGCAAAGGCTGGGTAAAAGGCAATAAATTCTCAGCAGCATACGGCGACAATACGATTCTTTCAAATGGCTTAAAGCAATGGACAATTGTCAAGGAAGATAAATCTGTTTATGAAGCGGACGCTTCCAAAGCGGATGATTTGCTGAATCCGAAAAAGTTAATGACCATCTGGGAAAAAGATTTCAAAAATAACTTCGAAAAAGAAGAAACGCTGAACGGAGAAACAGTTGTTGTTATTCGCCTGGTTCCTAACAATCCGGGAAAAGCAGAATTCCATTCCATTTATATATCTATTTCAAAAGCTGCAAATGAGCTGAGAAAAGCGGTAGTAAAAATGAAAAACGGAACGGTAATGACTTATACGCTAACTAAATTCACCGAAAACCCAGCTGTGGAAGATGCGAAATTTGTTTACGATCCGAAGAAATACCCGGGATATGATCTGGTAAGAGATTAAAAAATTTATCACATAGGAAAATAAAATCAGGAACCGGTTTAAATACCGGTTTTTTCATTTAAATAGGATTCATTTCTTGGAATTCATCTCAGAAAAATCTTGTATTTATCTACCTCAATAATTTCTTCCGGTCGTAATTTAGCCCGTTTTCTCGTTTCCAGCTCTCCATTGCGACTAACCATCTCTTCATTGACAATCATCTTCGCATGGCCGCCTGTTTGTGCTAAACCGATTGCTTTCAGCAGCTGGACCAGCTCAATATATTCTCCTTCAATTTTAAATTCAATTTCTTTCATCTTACTGATTTTTATAAAGTTGATACAGTTCATCTGCTCCTGAAAAAGAAGATTTCTTTCCTTCCTCGACCTGCTGTTCGGTTTGTTTCATGGATTTCATGAGCAGTTCATTTCCATAAAAGTCATTCAGCAGCAATTCATTTATCCGTTCTTTCAGCCAGTATTTGTCCTGCTTTTTTCTTCTGTTGAAGAAATAATTATTTTCCCGGGTTTTAGTGACGTATTCTTCAATCACTTTCCAGACTTTGTCCAGATTCAGATTTTCATAAGCACTGCATGTCAGTACTTTCGGGATCCAGGTACTTTCCGTTGGCGGAAATAAATGCAGAGCAGCTTCATATTGCTGCCGGGCAACATTTGCCATTCTACGATTGTCTCCATCTGCTTTGGTAATCACCAGCGCATCTGCCATTTCCATAATTCCTCTTTTAATTCCCTGCAATTCGTCACCGGCACCCGCCAGCATGAGCAAAAGAAAAAAATCCACCATGGAGTGAACAGCCACTTCGGATTGTCCGACACCAACGGTCTCCACTAATATTATATCGTAACCAGCCGCTTCACACAAGAAAATCGTTTCACGGGTTTTCTTTGCCACTCCGCCCAGAGAATCGCCTGAAGGCGAAGGGCGAATAAATACATTCGGATTCGTTGCCAGGTCGTTCATCCGGGTTTTATCTCCCAGAATACTTCCGCCGGTTACATTGCTGGACGGATCAACCGCCAGCACTGCCACGCGATGACCTGTATCTGTCAGCACTTTACCGAACGATTCTATAAAAGTACTTTTACCCACTCCCGGAACACCTGTGATTCCCACACGAATTGATTTCCCGGTATAAGGAAGGCATTTTTCTACCAGTTCCCTGGCTGCTTTCTGGTGGTCCGGCCGACTGCTCTCTACAAGCGTAATCGCCTGAGACAAACGGTTGATATCTTTATTCAGAATCCCTTCCAGTAATTCCCCGGAAGAAAAACTGTCAAGGCGTTTTTTCCTGTTTTCAAACCATTTATTAAGATGCTGATCGTTCATTTACCGGACTTACGGAAGCTAAGATACAAATTTTGCGTGTTTCCGTTCCAAATTGGATTCCTGATTCGCATGGTAAATAAAAGATTGTATTTTTGGTGTATGAAAAAAATCGGTTTGCTTTCGGATACGCATGGAGATTTAGATCCGAAAATTTTTCATTATTTCAGGGACGTTGATGAAATATGGCATGCGGGAGATGTCGGTTCAGTGGAAGTCATTGACAAGTTGCGCGCATTTAAACCGTTACGGGGTGTTTATGGTAATATTGACGATCAGAAAGTCCGGGCGGAACTGCCTTTATTCGACGTTTTTAACTGTGAGGACGTGAAGGTGCTGATTACACATATCGCCGGGCGACCGGGAAAATATACTCCCAACGCCTATCCGCTGATCCAGGAACATCGTCCTCAGCTTTTTGTCTGTGGGCATTCTCATATTTTACTGGTACAAAAAGATCCGCGCTTCAATATGCTCTGGATGAATCCCGGAGCTTGCGGAAACAAAGGATTTCACAAGGTAAAAACCCTGCTTCGTTTTGAAATAGATGGTGATAAGATCCAGAATCTGGAAGCCATTGAAACAGGCGCAAGGAGTTAAATTTTACAATTTCTGCAACGAGTGCTTTTTAACCGTACGGATCCTTTTCGACTCATACGTCAGGTTCAGAAAAAGTGCATTCTCCTGTATTTTCGTTGCGGAAAAAAGTGGCAGCCGTATAATGTACATATAACCGGTATCTATTCTGAACGCTGAAAACAACTTACATTCCAGATTCAGTCCTGTTCTGTTATGATCAAAAAAATGTGCTTTGCCGGCATTCGCAATATTTACAAACAGCTCATTAAATATCGACATCCGGACATTTTTCGGAAAATCATAGCTCAACCCAAGACGGGTTCTCAATCGCATAATATCTCTGTTATTTTCGAAAAGCCTATATTCAACTGCTGTCCGGTTAAATATATTAATCTTTTCAACCAGCGCCCGTTTCAAAGTTGCTGCAAGTGAAAAACGGATTTCATGCGAAGGCGGCTCGTACTCATCTGCCTGTTTCTGAATGATCTTATAGTTTGAAAAATAAGCAAATGGAGAGAGTGAAAAAGTGATATCGTCTGTATATTTATAGTGAATCCAAGTACGAAAAGTGTACATCAGGTCTTTATCAAACATATTCTTATTACCGGAACCGTTCTGTCTTCTATGCTGAATTTCAGCAGCTATTTTTAATCTGTCATGTACCGGACAGGTCACCGTTCCTCTTAACCAAAGATTAAAGTGTTGTTGCGCCTGCACGGAGAAATTTGCAGATAATAATACGCTGAGAGTTATCACTGAGAGCAATATACCCCGGAAATTTTTCAAATCAGTTCAAAGCTAAAAAGACAATGAAGATCACTATCTGAATAATAAAAATAACCAATCCGGCTGTCAAAGCCTGGCCGCTGATTTTCCATAACGAACGGATATTAATTTTCAGGCCGATCGCTGCCATTGCACCATTCAGCAAAACATCTCCTGTTTTTGTAAAGATTTTTAAAATATTGCCTGAAATAATTCCTGTCTGAGAAATTAAAACCGCTGCCAAAAAGAAGATTATAAAAAGAGGAAATTTTAAAACCGTTCCATCTATATTTTTCCGGAATAAAAGATAGATAAATATCAGAAAAGGAATCAGGAATATTATTCTTCCCATTTTAACAATCATCGCCAGCTGTCCGATCTCTGCGCTTACTGAAAATGAAGCTCCCGCAACGTGCCCTACCGATTGTAATATTCCTCCCAATAAAATTCCGGTGTCCAAAGAATTATATCCTGCAAAAACGGCAATCACCGGTAAAATCAGCATTCCTAAAAGTCCGAGAAAATTGATAACAGCCATCGCAGCGCCTGTTTCCTCTTCTTTTGCTCTGATCAATGGCGCTGTCGCTCCGATTGCAGAAGATCCGCAAATAGCACTCCCGGCTCCAAGCAGCCACAACAGCTTATCCTTTCCTTTGACCACTTTCTGCAAAAGCAAAACAATAAGAATTATTATTATGATACTGATAAATATGATCCCAACAGTTGAAGCTCCGGCGGTTATTAAAGTAGAAAAATTAAATCCTAATCCCATCAGTACAACCGCTGCTTCAAGCGCATATTTCTCTGACCAGGAAATGCCGGGAATGAATTTCTCAAAATTAAATGAAAGCTGCCGGATGATCAGCCCCAGCAAAAGAGATAGCAGTGCTGTTCCGAGGTAAGGAATGATTGCTGCCAAAAGATTAGCGATAATCATTACAGCTATTACCAGCAAAACTCCCGGCACTCTGATTTTTAGCACGTTATTATTATTTAAAGCAATGATTATTCGGTAACTACTTCACCTTTCCAGGATAAAATACCTCCTTCCAGCTCATAGATTTCCCGGAATCCCATTTTTTTCATCTGTTCAACAGCTTTTGCGCTTCTGCCGCCACTACGGCAATAGACATACACAGGAGCAGCCTTATCTAAGGTCTGAAGCTGTTTTTCAAAATCATCCTCATTTATATCTAAATTCAGGGCATTCTGTAAATGTCCTTCAGAAAATTCAGCTAAAGTTCTTACATCTATCAACTGAGGTTTTTCCGCCATCTCCAATTTTTTAGAAAAAGCTTCAGGCGTAACCTTTTCAATCCCATCCTGTTGTTGCGAATTACCGCAGCCAACTATCAATAACATGGTAAAAACCGCGAAAAAATATTTCATCATAATTTTATAAATTTTCATTGATCAATCGTTCCAGCTCATTCGCAGGGAAAACTCCGGATTGTCTCCATTTCACCTCTCCTTTTTTAAAGATCATTAATGTCGGGACACTCCTGATCTGGTACATTGCCGCTGCCTGAGGATTTTTATCTACATCAATTTTGATCACAACTGCCTTATCTCCGACCCTTTCTTTCAGCTCCTCCAGCGCAGGAGCCATCATTTTACACGGCCCGCACCATTCTGCGAAAAAATCTACTAAAACAGATTTATCCTGATTAATTATTTCATTAAATGTCATATTCCAAAAATTAATTATACAAAGTTCGTTCTTTAGACCGGATTTTACCGTCACTTTTGTTACAAAGCG
This sequence comes from Flavobacteriia bacterium 40-80, assembly GCA_001899145.1. GTDB lineage: Bacteria > Bacteroidota > Bacteroidia > Flavobacteriales_D > Crocinitomicaceae > 40-80. Next base: position 205,013 of record MKVF01000030.1, on the reverse strand, counting down.
AAATCAATCAAAAGAAGTGGTGCTGATCAGCATCGAACGATAATGCTCCAGAAGCTTTGATTTTTTGATAAAGCCGATCACCTTCTGATCTTCAAGAACAGGAAGTAATTCCAATTCCTGCAGTTCAAACTTTTTAATGATATCCTGTACACTATCTGTAACTTCAATAACATATTTCGGTTTGTACACCAATTCGTTCAACAGGATGGAATCGTATTTTTCAGCATCGAACAGCACTTCTCGGATATTTTCAAGTGAAATAATCCCGAGGTATTTATCATCCGTATCCACTATTGCAAAAGTCGTTTTAGATGTGGATGGTATAAGGGAAATAAGCTTTCTCAACGTATCATCCTCTCTTAAAACCGGATAATCTTCATCCACCAGCTTTTTAGTCTTTATCGAAGAAAGAATGGTCGTGTCCGTAGAAGTCCTGTCAATACCGCCTTTTTTTGCCAATTTCCGTTCGTCCATAGACATCGGATCAATACTTTTCACTACTGCATAGCTGGTTGCTGAAACTAGCATCAGAGGGATCATCAAAGCATATCCTCCACTGATCTCCGCAATAAGGAAAATTCCGGTAAGCGGTGCGTGAAAAATCCCGGAAAGTACTCCTGCCATCCCTACCAGCGTGAAATTATTGGTGCTGATCTGCTCAAATCCTAAAAAAGTCAATATTCTGGAAAATAAATAACCCAGGTAAGCTCCGACAAATAAGGACGGTGCGAAACTTCCTCCGTTTCCTCCGGAATTAATTGTCAGAGAAGTCGCCGCTGCTTTCAAGATCATGATTACAAAGACAAACAACATGACGAAAAATTCATTGCTCAACTGATTGGAAAATAAGCTGACATTAAGGAGCTCATGAGGCTTATTATTGGCAAGGGATTTTATTGATTCGTATCCTTCTCCGAACAGCGGTGGCATCAGAAAGATCATAACCGACAGGATCAAACCACCGGTAAATGCCCTTCTGTACGAATTTCTTGGAAAATAGGATAACGCCTGTTCAATTCTTGCAAAGATCCTGGAATAATAGACGGCCATCAATCCACAAGCAGCACCAAAGATGAGATAATAGGGAACATTGTAATAATTAAAGCTTTCTGTCACTAAAAAGCTCATCAGTACATCTTCTCTTAAAAGTATTTTGGAGATCAATGCTCCCACACTTGCGGAAATAATCAGCGGGGTAAATGCCGAAATAGAGGTTGAGCTTAACAGCACTTCCAAAGCAAACAGAACTCCGGCAATCGGTGCATTAAAAGCTGCTCCGATTCCCGCTGCCGCACCACAGGCAAGGAGTAGCAGCCGCTCTTTAAATACCAGGTGATAAGTCTTAGCATAATTGGAACCGATCGCCGCACCTGTTGTTACAATCGGTGATTCCAAACCTGCAGATCCTCCGAAACCAACGGTTATACCGCTGGTAAGTATGTGTGAATACATCTGGTCTTTCGGCAAAAAGGCAGATTTTTTGACAATGGAACGAATGATATTGGATGTTCCTCTTCCCAGCTTGTTATTAAAGATCCTCCGGATAATAAATACCGTAAGAACAATCCCCAGTATCGGAAAAATCAAATACAGATAAGCGTTCAGCTTAAAAGGCAGCTTGTAATCATAAGAAGCGATCCAATGTGTGAAGTGAACAAACTGTTTCAGAAGCACAGCTGCCAATCCTCCCGTAATCCCGATTAAAAAGCTCGAAAAAATGATAAACTGCCTGCTGTTCGTCTTTGTCTTAACCCAAAAAAAGAATTTTTCCACTGTATGAAACAATCTTATTACAAACCTTTTGAAGCGTCCCATTTATTGTTTTGGCATATATCTTGAGAGCGGTAAAATTAATTGAATTTTATCGTCTTTTGAAATAATCTGCAATTCATTTTAATTTCAGTGAATCAATTGAAAGAATTTTGTTAAATTCGTTGACGATTGGTCTAAGACGATTCTAATTATAAGAAACTATGAGAAAGATTAACTTTTTTAAACCTTCTATACTGGCAGCGACACTTATGTTAGCAGCAGTAGGTTTTGCACAAGACGAAAATTTAGTTGAAAACGGGAGTTTCGAAGCTTCTACCGGAAAGCCTAAAAAACTAGGCGCGCTGTCATTATCAAATGGCTGGATAAAACCGACAGGCCAGCCGGCAGATTTTTTCATCCCTGCAGTAAAAGTACCGGAAATAGGTACTCCTGATAATTTTTACGGAACAGAAGAAGCACAGGACGGAAGAAATTATGCCGGTATTGTCGCTTATTCCTATAACGACAAAATGCCGCGTTCTTACGCCATGGCAAAATTGTTACAACCTTTGAAAAAGGGTGCGAGATATTGCGTTACATTCCATGTTTCATTAGCAGAAGCATCCAAATATTCCACAAATGCTATCGGAGCGAACTTCTCAAAAAAGCCGTATGCTTCAGAAGCTAAGACAAGCATCATCGAAAAAACACATATTCAGCGCAGCGACAATAAAATTCTTTCCGGATTCTACGGATGGGATAAAGTTTGTAATGTTTATACTGCTGAAGGTGGCGAAAAATACATCACGATCGGTAATTTCACAAATAATAACCAGGTTGGTTATGAAAAAATGAGAAAGCCTAACTATTATAAGGGAGCACAGATCGTAGCAGCATATTATTACCTTGATAATGTTTCTGTAAAATTAATTGATGACATCACCCAATGCGACTGTTCGCTTCAAAGTGAAGAAGATTCTTATTCCAAGCTGGTGTATCAGAAATCAATTGTCGTAACAGACAAAATGAAGCCAAAAGATAAGATCGAAGCTCAAAGTGTTTTCTTTGCATTCGGAAAGGCACAGGTTCCGGCAGCAGGAAAAGCTTCTTTGGATGAGATCGTCTCTCAAATGAAAGCTGATGCGAACCTGAAGCTGGAAATTCAGGGACACATGGAAGATATTGAAGTTGAAAAAGCAGGAGAAAATCCTATGTTCCAGGACTTAGACGAAGTTCGTGCTGATGTTGTAAAAGAATATCTTGTTGAAGCAGGTATCGCGGCCAATCGCATCACCATTGTTAAAAAATCAAACAGCGTTCGCAGTACGGAAGTTATTGAGTCAGATAATGACGAATTAAAATCCGCTAAAACCAGACGTGTAACGTTCGTTGTTAAATAACAAAGGCAACTTAAAATATAAAAAAGCCCCTGAAAATGTTTTCAGGGGCTTTTTATTTTGTTTAGGTTGCCTCAAATCCTCAAATAACCTAACTCATTCACGTACTTTTAAAAGTAGAGAAAGATGTTTGTTTCGCTAAAAATTAAGATCATTGAATATTTAATAACGCTTTTATTTTTTTTATCTCTTCGGGGTCGGTTACCAATGGTGAATATTTAGACCATAATGTACCATAAATTGTCCTTTGACAACATTTATGCAGTGTCTTATCAACCAGAAAATCAAGATCTGCATAAAGTTCCTTCGAATTAATCGCTTCCTGCACAAGACGCATGTATTTGATTGCAAAATCTGCACTTACATGGAGCATCATGATGTAGCATGAGCCAGCATCTATTCCGCCAACTAAAGAAATGCCCGGATAACCATATTCATCGAAGATCTGCCCAAGCATTGCTTCTGTGATAGAGTCCTGTTTTATCGCTATTTTTCTGAGCGAGTCCAGTATAGGCTCATTTGCCTTATAAAATATTCTTAGTTTAGTTCTTTGATCGAGTCTATACAAATGCCTGATAGTAAAGGCAAGTTCTAAATTTATGTCAGGATTGTACTTTTGGGAATTTCTTATAAACTCTTCATTGACTACTCGTTCCAGCATCTTATATTTCTCAGGAGACCATGATTTAATTACATTGGCAATAGAGTCTTCCAAAACCATGATATGGAGGTAACCATTTCTTACTTTTGCTAATGTCAGATCTAAACAATAGTCATAATTAGCATCTTTGCATGCACATAGAATTAATGAATCATATATAGGTTCTAATTTGTGCTGATCGATTGATTTTGAGCTCTTTTCTATATAGCTGATAATTTTCCCAGAGGATATTTTCTTATTATATAGATCATAACACTTGGATAATAAGCTCTGATCGTTGTTTTGAGAAAAAAGATAGGAATTCTGAGCACATAATATGATAAACAATAGAATTGAAAATAGTTGTAATTTCATAAAAGACTTGTTATAGTGCGATATGGTTTATAGAAAACATATAAAACAACAAGAGTTTATCCAAAAGTCATTATTATTCATATTTCACGATATAATATGATTTAGAATGATCAAATTCCAGATTCCGGACAACCGGTTTATTTATTACTGTTTCCTGCCAATCGTCAGATACATTGAAAGTTCGCTTTGCTCCATCAACATCAACAGTAACGGGAAGGTTAAATTTTTCTACTGTTCCGTCCCATTTATAGCGAAAAACATATCCTTCTCCCTGTTTATTCGGTGTCAGTGTAAAATTTAAGATTGGTGGATTAGCATTATATAAATACTGATCAAAAATAGCTGACAGATCCCTATTAAAATAGTTAATCATAAAATCCGTTATATCTTTTGTACTCACCGTCTTTAATGCGAAATGTTCCTGGATTGCTTTCAGACAAGCAATAAATTTTGCATCATCCGCAACCAAATTCCGGATTGTATGCAGGAGCAAAGCTCCTTTATAGTAAATATCGGTTGAAGGTTCCTGATTGCTGAACCGTTCATTCACCATAGGTTCCATATTCCGGACTACCTGTGTCCAGTAAAAAGCATAATCATCTGCATACTTTTTCCCAAAAACATCTTCCACATATAATAATTCCGAATATGTACAGAATGCCTCATGGATCCACATATCCGAACGGTCGGACATGCAGACATTATTTCCCCAGTATTCATGCCCGGTTTCATGAATGATGATAAAATCGAACTTTTGGCTTACCGGAGCAAAAAACTTACCGGAATAGCCATTTTGATATCCATTTCCATAAGCAACAGCACTTTGGTGCTCCATTCCCAAATAGGGAGCTTCCACCAGCTTGTATCCATCCCTTGAAAACGGATAAGGGCCAAATAAGCGCTGATACGATTTCAGCATTGGTACAACCTGCTTAAATTGTTGTTTCGCTTTTTTCAGATTTTCGGGAAGTATATAATAGTCCAGATTATAGCTCACTTTTTTTGAGCGGTATTTTTTTCCAAAATGGCTGAAATCACCAATAGTTACTGAAATATTATAATTATTAATGGGAAAGGTTACTTTCCAGTGATAAACAGAAGCAGCTCCGTTCTTTTCAACTCCTTTAAACTGTCCGTTGGAAATCGCTTGTAAATCTGAAGGCACTTCAAAATATAGGTCTGCACTATCACATTTATCAGCGAAAAGCTCTTTTGTCGGCCACCAGGAGCTTGCTCCTATCTCTTCACAGGCTACACCGATAAAAGGCTTTCCGTTCTCGCTCTTCGTAAAGACAAACCCTCCATCCCAAGGCGGATTCTTTGCTGCAATCAGCGCACCATGATAAGTGACAATGATCTTTGCCTGTTCTCCTTCTGAAAGCTTTCTGGGCAAACTGACAAAAAAAGCGTCATACTTTCGTTCTATTATACAATCAGTTCCTTCAAAAGTCACCGCGTCTATCTGTAGCTGTTCGTATAAATCCAGCTGGATACGGCTGCATGGTTCCGTAATATTGAAACTGATCGTATTGCTGCCCTGAATCGTCTTTTCTTCCGGATCAATCTTCACTTTCAGGAGATAATGCGTTACATCAAAGCATGTTCGTTCCGGCCGGATACCTGCAAATAATTTATCTCTTTCAGAAACTACCTGTGAAAACAGAAGCTGAAAAAAGCCAAAGATCAATATGCAAAATAAACAAACTACTTTAAGCATGGCTGTGAGGAGTATATTATCACAAAATTTCTTTCAAAAACTTTCCGGTATAGCTCATTGGGTGTTTTGCCAACTCTTCCGGTTTACCTTCAAACACCACTTCTCCACCCTTTTCACCACCTTCCGGACCGATATCAATGACCCAATCCGCACATTTTATAACATCTAAGTTGTGTTCGATCACTATCAGTGAATTTCCATGATCCACCAGGCGCTGGAAAGCAATAAGCAGCTTTTCTATATCGTAGAAATGTAGTCCGGTGGTCGGTTCATCAAAAATGAACAAAGTATTTTTCTGCTCGTTAGATTTTATCAGGAAAGAAGCCAGCTTAACACGCTGTGCCTCTCCTCCGGACAGTGTGCTGGATGCCTGCCCCATCTTCAGATAGCCCAATCCCACATCTGCCAAAGGTTTGATCTTATCTACCACTTTTTCAGCGGAACGGTCTTTTATACCACCAAAGAATTCTATGCCTTCCTGAATGTCCATTTCCAGAATATCAGAAATGTTTTTTCCTTCAAATAAAATATCCAGTGCTTCCGACTTATAACGTTTTCCCTGGCAAGCCTCGCAAGTCAAATGGACATCCGCCATGAACTGCATACTTACGGTTACTTCTCCTTCTCCTTCACACATTTCGCAACGACCGCCTTCCACATTAAAACTGAAATAACCCGGCTTCAATCCCAATGCTTTTGCTTTAGGAGTTTTAGCGAAAATATCACGAATATCATCAAATGCTTTCACATAGGTCACCGGATTACTTCGTGATGATTTTCCTATCGGATTCTGGTCGATAAACTCCACATGACTGACGCGTTTTACATCTCCTCTGATCTCTCTGAAATTTCCGACCGCATCACCAAATTGCCCCAATTTCTGCCGGACAGCAGGATATAAAATTTCCCGCACCAGCGTACTTTTTCCGGAACCTGAAACTCCTGTTACACAGACAAAAGAATAAAGTGGAAACTTAACGTTCAGATTTTTCAGATTGTTTTGTTTTGCTCCGACAATTTCTATATAGTTCGGTGATTTTCGCTTTAGCTTCGGAATTTCGATTTTACGTTTTCCTGTCAGGTATTCAGCAGTTAAACTATTCTTTGCTTTCAATAATTGCGTATGATCTCCCTGAAAGACCACTTCACCTCCATAAATCCCGGCTTTCGGGCCGATATCGATAATTTCATCCGCAGCACGCATAATAGCGTCTTCGTGCTCTACAATTATCACTGTATTTCCTAAATTTCTGAGACGATGCAGAACTGAAATCAATCTGTCGGTATCTCTCGGATGGAGCCCGATGCTTGGTTCATCCAGAATATACATCGAACCGACGAGGCTGCTTCCTAAAGAGGTTGCCAGATTGATCCGTTGTGATTCTCCTCCCGAAAGGGAATTTGAATTCCGGTTAAGTGTCAGATATCCCAACCCGACATCTGAAATAAACTGCAGGCGGTTAGTTATCTCTGGCAGCAAACGCTTCGTAATCATCTGCTGGTGATCTTCCAATTTCAGGTTTTGAAAAAATTTCAGACTTTCATCAATCGGCATCAAAATAATATCTGTAATTGATTTATCTTTTATTTTAACGTAATTAGCATCTTTTCTTAACCGTGTTCCACGACAATCGGGACACAGCGTTTTACCTCTGTAGCGCGAAAGCATTACCCGGTATTGAATTTTATAAGTATTGGACTCCAGATATTTAAAAAACGTGTTCAGACCCTGAAAATACTGATTCCCGTCCCACAACAGCTGATACTGTTCCGGTGTGAGCTCTTCGATTGGCTTATGGATAGGAAAGTTAAATTTTTTCGCATTCAGGATCAGCTCATCCTGAAATTCTTTCATCATTTCTCCTTTCCAGCAGACAATCGCATTCTGATATACACTCAGACCCGGATCCGGAATCACCAGCTTCTCATCAATTCCAATCACATTACCAAAGCCTTCACAGGTTTTACATGCCCCAAAAGGATTATTGAACGTAAAAAAGTGTTCATTCGGTTCGACAAATTCGATCCCGTCCAGCTCAAAACGGTTATTGAATTCGAAAAATTGTTCATCTTCCAGCAGATAAATGCAGCATGTTCCATGACCTTCTCCGAACGCCATTCCGACGGAATCAGCAATCCGGTGCTTTTCATCTTCATCAAAATGCTGCACGCGAATACGGTCAATCAACAGCATTGCTTTCTCAAAATTCTTTTGTTTTGGCGAAACTTCATCCAGCTCAAAAACATCTCCTTCAATGAAAATCCGGAGATATCCCTGTTCTTTCAATAGTTGCAGTTGGCGTTCCGCTCCATATTTCTGAATATTGGCAATAGGTGCTAAAATATAAAGCCGGCTGTCTTCCTGCTGTGAAGCAATAAAGTTGACAACGTCTGTTACTGTGTGTTTTTTTACTTCATTTCCGGAAACCGGTGAGATTGTTTTTCCGGCACGGGAAAAAAGCAATTTCAGATAGTCGTAAATTTCAGTGGTTGTTCCTACTGTCGAACGGGGATTCGTGGAAATCACCTTTTGCTCAATCGCTATTGCAGGAGAAATCCCTTTTATAAAATCTACTTCCGGCTTATCCAGACGGCCTAAAAACTGTCTTGCATAGGAAGACAAACTTTCCACGTAACGTCTCTGACCTTCAGCATAAAGGGTATCAAAAGCTAGAGACGATTTCCCTGAACCTGACAATCCCGTAATAACCACCATTTTTCCGTGTGGAATTTTTACATCGATATTTTTAAGGTTGTTAACTCTTGCGCCTTTTATATGAATATACTGCTGACTCATCCGGAATATTTTGAACGGGTAAAATTACGGATTCTCTGTGAAAAAGTAGATACGGGAAATTTCTTTACACGTTAAAATTTTACGATAATCCGTAAAATAACATTTGTTTGTGTTTACTACTCCCCCTATTATAAACAGCTAAAAAGCAGAATGGATTCCGGAACCAGACACCGGCAAAACTGAGAATATTAAAAACAAAAAAAGATGTAATTGCTTACATCTTTTTTATTAATTTGAGTACTGCTATTATTTTGCAGTCAATTTGACAAGGTCTTTAAAGTTCTTGGACTTTTTATTCCACTTTTCAATATCAACGATTTTCGTCAGCCCTATTAAACTACTACTAATAGTACTACCATTGGAGATTGCTCTTACATACGCAATGATGTAGGCATCGCTGTCTTTTTCTGTATCAACAGTAACCTCAGCAGAAGCATCATTATTAAAACGTACACTTACCACTGCACGACCATTAGCCGGAAGCGTGTATTCCAATGCTTCATCCTTATTCAAACCTGTTACTAACTGATCGTTCACATATATTTTTGATGGTGAACCTTTACTGAACAAGTGAATAGTACAAGTATTTTGTGCCATAGCCGAATCAGTGAATACTACTCCTAACAGCATTAAAAAAAGAAAAAGTGTTTTTTTCATTTCGTTTATTTTAAATCAATTACCAGATACAAATATAGAGATAGTTAATTAAAATTTACAACAATACCCTTTTTTCCATTTTAGTAATGAATATAGAACTATTTCTTCCAAAATAAAAAGAGAGGTCTTTCAAACCTCTCCTCCTCTTTCTGAAATTTTCTTTTTAGTACAAAGCCGGAAATCTTTGCGGATCGGCTTCGTGCATTATCTCATATACTTTTTCAACAATATCATCAATACTTGGTTTAGAGAAATAATCTCCGTCTGTTCCGTAAGCAGGCCGGTGATCTTTCGCCGAAAGTGTCTTAGGGGCTGAATCCAGATGGTAATATCCGTTCTGCTCTACTAAGATCTTATCTAAAATATAGCCTGTCGCTCCGGAGCTTACATCTTCATCAACAATCAGTAAACGGTTCGTTTTCGCTAACGATTTTGAAATCGTATGGTTGATATCAAAAGGTATCAGTGTCTGAACGTCTATCAATTCCACATTGATTCCAAGCTCATTCAGCTGTTCCACAGCTTTGCTGCATAAATTGAATGTCGATCCGTACGAAACCAATGTCAGATCGGAGCCTTGATTTACAATTTCCGGAATTCCCAGCGGAATTTTAAACTCACCGATATTTGACGGCATTTTTTCTTTTGTTCTGTAGCCGTTCAGCGGTTCGATCACTAATGCCGGCTCATCGCCTTCAATCAATGTATTGTAAAAGCCTGCTGCTTTTGTCATATTCCGGGGAACGCAGACATGAATACCACGTACTGCATTTATAATTGCTCCCATCGGAGAACCTGAATGCCAGATTCCTTCAAGGCGGTGTCCTCTTGTAGAAATAATTAAAGGTGCTTTCTGACCACCTTTCGTTCTGTACTGAACGGTCGCCAGATCATCCGACATCACCTGCAGACAGTACAGCAGGTAATCCAGGTATTGAATTTCTGCGATCGGCCGGAGTCCTCTCATCGCCATTCCGATCCCTTGTCCGACAATTGTACATTCACGGATACCGACATCGCTTACACGCAATTCGCCGAAAATTTCCTGTAAGCCTTCCAAACTCTGGTTAACGCCTCCGATTTTTCCGGCATCTTCTCCAAAAATCAAAGTTTCCGGGTATTTTTCAAAAATGGAACGGAAGTTTTCACGTAAAATGATACGGCCGTCCTCCATCTTTGCATTTTCATCGTAAATCGGTTCTACAGATGAAATGTTATGGATATTTTGAACCGATTCTGAATATAAATAGGAACTGTAACGTTCTTTGTTGTCTTCAATTTTGGACTGAATCCATGCCGCCAGCATTGATTTACTCTGAATATTTTCTCCGGCGATCGTACGAAGCACCAGACGTGCCGTACTTAAAATGTCTTTACGGATAGGCTCCAGCGCTTTTTTCAATTCTTCCACCTGAGCGGAAACAAATTCACTATGTTTCGTTTCAGCAGAAACTGCTTTCAGAATATCGACGCATTCATTGAAGTCCGCTTTGATGCTATCTGTTAAATCTTTCCATGCTTCGTTTTTAGCATTCCGGACAGTGACTTTTGCTTCTTTTTCAATCGCTTCCAATTCTTCTGCAGTAGCGATCACCTGACCTTCTGCTTCATAAGAAAGGATCCATTTCTTAAATTTCGCGATACAGTCAAATTCTCCTTCCCATTTCAGTCGGTCCTCCGATTTGTAACGTTCATGAGAACCGGAAGTCGAATGCCCCTGTGGCTGGTTCACCTCTTTGACGTGAACAAGAACGGGAACGTGCTGTTCTCTGGCAATTGCAACCGCTTTTTCATACGTCTGAACCAAATCAACGTAGTCCCATCCTTTTGTCACAAAGATCTCAAATCCCGGCTTGTCTTCTGTTCTCTGAAAACCTGCCAGTGCTTCGGAAATACTTCCTTTTGTCGTTTGTTTTTCACGAGGAACAGAAATTCCGTAACCATCATCCCATACAGACATTACCATTGGCACCTGTAAGACTCCTGCTGCATTCATCGTTTCCCAGAAAGGGCCTTCCGATGTGCTGGCATCTCCGATTGTTCCAAAAGCGACTTCATTTCCGCTGTCAGAGAATTTGCTGAATTTTTCATTCTGAAGTGCAGGATTATTACGATATACTTTTGAAGCTTGGGCCAATCCTAACAAACGCGGCATCTGCCCCGCTGTCGGAGAAATATCGGAGGAACTGTTTTTTTGCTCCATCAGGTTTTTCCATTCTCCGTTTTCATCCAGATTCCGGGTAGAGAAATGTCCGCCCATCTGACGACCCGCAGATTGCGGCTCCAGCTCAACATCCGTATGTCCGTACAAGCCGGCGAAATATTCTTTTACCGTAAGCTGGTCTATTGCCATCATCAACGTTTGATCACGGTAATACCCGGAACGGAAATCTCCGTTTCTGAATTGTTTTGCCAACGCGATTTGCGCTAATTCTTTTCCGTCACCGAAAATACCGAATTTGGCTTTTCCGGTAAGCACTTCGCGTCTTCCGAGCAGGGAAGTTTCACGAGAAAGGTTTACCAGTTTGTAATCATTTAAAACACTTTCTTTAAATGTTTCAAAGTCTATTTGAGGGGATTTTAATTCACTTGCTTCTTTCGCCATAACTTTGGATTAAGGTACACAAATATAGTGAAAAATGCGCAATTGAAAATGGGAAAATACGATCAGATATCCGGAAATAAGATTTTACATTACAAAAACAGCCTGTTGCATCCTGAGAATAAAGATGTCATTCTATCAAAACGGCTGCAGAAAAAATCATATTTCAAGCTTCCCTCTGAAACCTCGCGAGCTGTAATAAGAATCCGCTCCGTTATGATATACGAAAACGGTATCGTAACGTCTGTCGCAAAAAAGCGCACCACCCAGCTTCCTGACAGATTCGGGCGTTTGTATCCAGCTGGAAGTTTTTAAATCAAAAGCGCCTGTTTGCTGTAAATTTCGGTATTCCTCTTCGGTTAAAAGAGAAATTCCCATTGCAGCCGCAACATCCAGCGCATTATTCTCCGGTGGGTATTTTTTTCTGGATTCAAGCGCCGGACGGTCGTAACAGTAGCTTCTTCTCTCTTTCGGGCTTTCAGGAGAGCAATCATAAAAAATATAGCTGTCTTTTTCAGCATTATAGCCAATCACATCCGGCTCTCCGCCTGTCAGCTCCATTTGATTCAGAGACCATAGTTTCTCCGGCTGAGCTTTGAGCTTCGGCTCAATCAGGTCCCATATAAGATTATTATGCCGTGGCATATTCGCTTCGAATCTTTTTCTCAGAATCTTAAGCAGCTCTGCCCCGTCTTTTTCAGATATTGTTCTCTGTGCCATATTAACTTTCAAAAAATTATCTTCTTTTTTTGATTTTTTTCTTATCCTTCGGCTTTACGTTCTTCTTTTTATCTTTTTGGTTTTTGAGCTTTTTTTCATGGAATGACGGACCGACATTTTCCCTCTTTGGAAGCTTTACCAGAACATTTTTCATTTTCACTTCCGGTTGCTCATCCAGCGTCAGCTCTTCAGAAATAATCACATCAGAAGGAATTGGCAAACGTTCGACTTCCATATTGATAAATTTTTCAATGGCATCCCAGTTGTCTTTTTCCAGAGCGGAAACCAACGTAATCGCCACTCCTTTTTTCTCCTGGCGACCAGTACGACCGATACGATGGATATAATTTTCTTCCTTCACCGGGACATTCAGATTGATCACATGCGTTACTTCGCTGATATCCATACCTCTGGAAACCAAATCTGTCGCTACAAGAATCTTCAGCTCACCGCTTTTAAACTTATTAACCGCATTAAAACGGTAATTCTGAGCTTTGTTCGAATGAATTACATCCACCCGTTCTTCATATTTCAGTTTGAGCTTTTCAAAAAGAGCATCTGCATATTTTTTGCTCTCTGTAAAAATCAGCACTTTCTTTAAATCCTCATCATCCAACAATTTGTGAAGCAGATTTAGCTTCGTATTATAATTAGGGACTTCGTAAACCAGCTGTTGAATTTTTTCAATCGGGGTTCCTGACGGTGCTGCTTCCACATAAGTCGGGGAAACGAAGTATTCATCAATGATCGCTTCAATTTCTTCATCCATTGTCGCACTGAAAAGCAGGGATTGCTTTCGCTCCGGGAGCAGGTCTAAAATAGTTGTCAGCTGCTTCCTGAATCCCAGATTCAGCGTTTCATCGACCTCATCAATGATCAGTCTCTTAATATTTTTGACAATTAAATCTCCGTGAAGAATCAAATCCATAACGCGCCCCGGCGTGCCTACCACCACATCGACTCCCTGCAAGATCTCAGCCGCCTGTGTACGAATATTTGCGCCTCCGTAAACACCTACAGTCACTACATTCATATACATGGAAAGACGTGCCAGCTCATCACAAACCTGCTGTACAAGCTCTCTTGTAGGAACAATGATCAGAATCTGGGGATAGGGATTTTTAGCGAATTGCCACAAACGCAGGGATGGCAACAGGTACGCAAGGGTTTTCCCTGTTCCTGTCTGGGCAATTCCCAGAATGTCTTTTCCGGACATGATCACAGGGAATGCTTTTTCCTGAATCAATGTCGGGGTATCATATCCCATGCCTTCGATCGCGTTCAAAAGCGGTTTTGTCAGATTTAATTCTTCGAATTTCATTACTTACTTTTAATTCCGGAATCGTCATACAGTTAAATTGCAGTATAATTATTTTCCGGTTGTAATCTTCAATTATACCCGGCAAAGTTACCGAAATAATCCTGAGTGAAAAAACTAAGGGGATTTTTATAAATGGAGAGATTTATTGTCTCTCTTTTTATTCGAAATAAAACATATGTCTAAACCATTTAAAATATTATAATTCAATACTCTTGACATTCAGAATAAGGCCCAATCTCAAAAAGTTTGAATAAATATCAATTTTAATGTTAAATTTGTCAAAAAAAATAATTGTCTAAAACCGCCCTTATACTTCTCTGCTTCATGATCCAGTCCGCTATTGCACAAAACGTGGAACGCCTTGTACAAGACGCAAAAGGTTTATTGAAGCAAGATCCTATTTCCCTGCAAGGAGGGATAAATGCCAGTGCGGTTTTTTACAATGTAAAAGGAATAGACCCCCGAAGAGATCCTTTTTATTGGAGTATAAACTCTAATCTCAATATAACATTATTAGGAAAAATAAGTTGTCCTTTAACATTTACAATTACCCAGCAGGATAAAAAATTCACTCATGGATTAGATAAATTCAGTCAGCCTTTTAACCAATTCGGCCTTAGTCCCAATTACAAGTGGCTCACGGTGCATATGGGATATCGAAGCATGAATTTTAGCGACTATACCATGAATGGAACATTATTCCTGGGAGGAGGAATAGAAATTAAACCTGAAAAAGGAATTGTATCGGCTAGTGTTGGATTCGGCAGATTAATGAAAGCAGTCCCCAAGGGAGGAGTGGAAGGCGTGATGGTTTCTTACCCTGCCTATGAAAGATGGGGAGGCGCTGCAAAATTAAGAATCGGAAAGGAAAAACATCATATAGAGCTTATTTATTTCAATGGATTTGACAATAAAAATTCAATTGCTTTTGATACGGCAAATCGAATTTCACCATCTGAAAATCAGATCTTCGGAGTCCAGTTTGGTAATACTTTTTTTGAGAAGTTAAAAATTCAGGGGAGCTACCATCTGAGTATCCTAAATCCCAACACTTTTCTACCGGAACAAAAATTTGAAAAATTCACATATCTGAATAAAATTTTTACTCCCAGAGCTAATACACAAATCAATTCAGCCTATAATTTTCAAATAGATTATGAGCTGAAAGGATATACAATCGGTGCAAAATTTAAGCGGATAGATCCTGATTATGCCAGTTTAGGCTCTCCATTCATTGCAAATGATATTCAGGAATACGCACTTTCATTAGGAAAGAATTTTAAGAATAATTTATTAGTGCTAAACGGAAGCATAGGTCTTCAGGAAAATAACCTGGACAAAAAACAAATCGCAACACAACGAAAAATTGCAGGAAGTTTAATGGTAGGTATCAATGTTGTGAAAAATCTTAATATTAATCTCTCCTATTCTAATTTCAGCAGTAACGTTGTTGCCCTGTATGACATTTACTATGACTCTATCCGGTTTGCTCAGCTGAATGAAACCGGAAACATAATGTTGAATTATTCTTTGGGAAAAGATATCAGACATACTTTTTCCGTTCAGTCCACTTTACAAAAATCTTCAGGAAACAAGCAGGAAACAAACACTTTAGTATTAATAAATCCCGGATACAATATTCAGCTTCAGCCTCAGAACATCGGTTTTGTTCTTGGTCTGAACATAAGTCAAAATGAAACTGCCGGAATAATGCTGTTTAACATGGGGCCGACTTTTGGAATAAACAGCTCTCTTCTGAATAAAAAAATAAAACTGAATTCCAGTTTTTCGTTTCAGCAGGCTAAACAAAACAAAGTGCTGACAAATCAGAATTTTTCCATTGTAGCAGGAATTAATTACTCTATCACAAAATCTCAAAGCTTCAGGATAAATTATGCATTTATTCAAAGAAAAGCAGTCACCTCAGGAGCGCAGGATTTTATTGAAAACAGAATGACTCTGACCTACAGTTACAATTTTAATACGGGTTACAAACAAATAAAAACATACATTAATAATCGGAAAAATGATAAATAAACTACTGGCAATAATACTTTTTATAGGCACTACTGTGGTTTATTCCCAATCTGTTCAGATTGTTGCAAAAATCAATAAAAGCAGTATTGAACTGAAGTGGTACGCACCTGAATTAATTTTAAAAGAAGGTGTAAATATTTATCGTTCTACTGATTCCTCCAACTGGGTAAAATTAAATAATGCCCCGATTAAAAGATTTGACTATTCTTTCTCTTCCACCGATCTGAACGAAGATAATGAACTGTCCGATTTAAAAGAGATACTTAAAAATAATACGGAATTAGAAGATTTGAGCAAACTTATATTAACGCTAAAATCGTTTAAAAGTCTTCCGTTATCAAAATACTTGGGAATATATTATTCAGACAATGACCTTGAACTGAAACCGCAAACTTTTTACTACAGGCTGGAAAATCAATCGGGAAAAATATTTGGTGTAAGTAAACCCATCCGTTTTGGAGCAGAAACAGCTTCTGCAAAAATAGACAGCATTTACTACGATCAGAAAAGACGGGGTGTTACTTTTGGATGGAAACCTGATCCCCTGAGTTATTACGGTGTAAATATATACCGATCTGATTCAAAAGATTCGATAGGAGCATTAATCACAAAGGATCCCATTTTAGTTTCAAAAGTGAAAAATCAAGAGGGTAAAAGTGAATATCCCCGTTTTTTCTATAGCGATGAATTCCTGAAAGAAAAGCACACATACTATTATACGCTTGTAGGACTGGATTTTTTTAATCAGCCTACAGTACCATCCGAACCTATAAAAATCAGAATTAAAGACGAAACATTACCCGCAGCTCCCGTACATCTGAGAAAGGTGATCTATGGCAAGACTGTTGACCTAAAATGGTATAAAGAGGAAAAAGAAGAGGATTTCAGGGAATATAAGCTGTATTACAAAACACCGGATGATACCCTGTTAAAATCATTAAATACAAATTCCACCTTGTTTTTCCAGGATTCTTCCTTCAAAGCGGAAAATTTTGATGAAGGGCTTTATTTTATAACAGTTGCAGCTGTAGATGAAGAAGGTAACAAAGCTTTTTCCAATGAAGTCGTAGTGGAAATACTGGACCTCATTCCTCCTGGAATTCCTGAAAATGTTATTGTTGTAAGCGACTCTGCCCGCCTGATTGTCAAATGGAAGGCGAACCAGGAGAAAGATCTGTTAGGTTATAAAATATACAGATCGATCGAAAATGACATCAATAATCTGAGCTTATTAACAGCTGCTCCGTTTAAAGATAATTTCTTTATAGACTCTCTGCCGAAAAATGCGATGAACAAGTTCAGCTATGCTGTCATATCCCTGGATACTAATCTCAACGAAAGTAAGCTATCAGCTCTGGCCTCAAATTCTATGATAGACATTACTGCACCGAGAGAACCTTTCCTGAAAAACATAATTCTGGAAAATCAGAAAATCAGGATTGAATGGGTGAAAAATACTGAGCTGGATTTGCTGGGTTATAACATCTTCAGAAAAAAGTTAAAAGATACTGCAGCTATCTTTGAGCAGGTAAACCATACGTTGGTTCCACCGGATATTAATATGTATTTTGACAGAAATTATGAACTAGGAACCGAATATGTTTACCGGCTTATAGCTACAGACAAAGCAGGAAACCGTTCCCGGCCTTCCAATGAGTTTAAATTATCAGTTCCCCGGGAAAAGAAAGAAAGTACTATTTCTGTCCATTTTTCAAAAGTAAAATATGCAAGAAAAATCAATACGCTTCACTTAGCGTGGAAATATGAGCAGGATTTCGAAGAACAGGAAATCGCCCAAAAAGTACTCTTCAGAAGAGTGAGCGGCGGGGAATTTAAAGTGCTCAAATATATCAGCCATGAACGAAAATTTTCTGATTCTGATCTGTTATCCGATAAAGACATGGAATATCAAATCAGAATTTATGATAAGGAAGGAAATATTTACAGAAGCGAAATTTATAAACATAAAGTCTCTCTAAAAAAATAATTATGAAAAAGATAGTTTTAGGAATCTTAGGAAACATTCTTTGCTTGAATGTGTTTAATGCTCAAATCGGAATCAATACAGCGACACCGGATGAAACCGCTGCTATAGATATTCAATCACCCGCCAACGAAGTCAGAGGGGCTTTGCTTCCCCGGGTATCCAGGCTGGAAAGATTATCCATTACAAATCCGGCATCATCTCTCCTCGTATTTGATACTGATGAAAAAATCTTTTATTATTTTGACGGGAATCGCTGGGTAGGCTTGTTACCTAAAGAAAATCCCAATAGTTCCTATCCTAACAATAATACTCCTGATGTCTCTCCAAAAGTAAAAGGCGACCTTATCATAGACAGCGGAAGAGTACAAACCCCCAATCTTAATGTAACCGGATTCAGTAGTAATGCACTTGTACCTACCGGAGCAATTATTATGTGGTCCGGAAGCATTGCCAGTATTCCGTCAGGTTGGGCTTTATGCGATGGTAGCTTCTATATCTATAATCTAAACGGAAATATGACATTCTTTCCCAAACCAGACCTAAGGGGAAAATTCATTGCCGGTTATGATCCGTCAAATACTGATTATTCAACAATCGGAAACTCAAGCGGGACAAATCAAGTAACACTGGAGAAAGCTAATTTACCCAGACATCAGCATACTATCGGAGAAGGATCTGATGGAGGTACGTTTTCTCAGGACGGAAATCATTCACACCTGATAGGTTATGATTCACAACAAAAATCAGGGGGAAATACAGGTACTGATGTAGTAAGAGGATATCCCGGAAATACAGGAAACGTCTCAACATCTGGAGCAGGTGCCCACCGTCATACCGGAACTACCGGCGACGGAACATCAGACGGCCTGAATGCACAGCCATTTGATAACCGTCCGGTTTACTATGTGTTAGCCTATATCATCAAACTACCTTAACATCTGTTTATGAAAGCACTTCTCCTTATCTTTTTTCTGGGGATATTTACGATGGTTTCCGGTCAGCGGGGATTTTTCATTAATGACACCGCTGCTGTATTTACTATGAAAAAAAATTCCCTTTTATATGTGGACGGAGATTTTCAACATTTAAAATCCGATCCGGGATTTCAGGCGATTAACGGAGAGATCCGGATCACAAAAGATTTTATTGTAAACCGGGAAGAAGTTAATTTCGAGCGGCCTGAAACAAATTATCAGGGAGCAAGGTTGACCTTCGTCGGAAATACTGATTCACGAATAATACAGTTAAACAGCTCTGCTATTTCTGATACGGTAAAAATTAAACTGAATCAGCTGATTGTTGATAAATCCACCGGTGATCTATACATTTACAATAATGTATCGGTAAGAGACAGTATATTTTTTATAAAAGGTAATATCATACTGGATTCCATTGCAAGAGTCTTTTTTGATCTAAGTTTGGGGACGAACAGTGTAAAAAACAATCCTTTCATTGTAGGAGAAAATGCTCAGAAACAATTTAAAGGAAAAGGATTCCTATATTCTAAATACCTCGTATCGGACAGTATGACTGAAAATCAATTTAATACCGGCCTGTACCTGAATACGGAACAATCGAAGCTGGTGGAATTTTACAGAGGCCACATAAAACAGCTATACGCAGGAAACGGCAGCATTGACCGTTTTTTTGATATTTCAATTACCGATACGATAACTCATGATGTTGTCCGCCCTGACTCTGTTTCTATACGTTATTTGCCGGATGTGGATTATTTAAGCATGGGAGTAGATCCGGCACGGCTGGGAGTATATATATCAAAACAGTTTCAGGATAATGATTTTATACGAATCAAAAACATTTATACAAATCATTACGACAGCGTTGCAATAACAGATACCAGTGTTTTTTCCCACCCCATTGTAAATCTGCAGACAATGAAATTCAGGATAACGCTGGCGGACACGCTCTGCTCCGAATATCCTCAATCCAATCTTCCGGACAGCGTTGTTCATCTTTGCAGTACAGATAGTCTCAATGTTATCGTTTTTCAGACTAATTCTTCTTTATTAAGCCAGAACTGTTACTGGGACGATGATTCTTTTCATTCTGACAGAACTTTTTATCCGCTAACTGTTCCGCAGGAAATAGGAGTTGAAATATATAATAACAAAGGTTGTTTTATAAGAGACACCTTAAAAATTGCTAAAGTTGCCCCTAATCCAAAAGCATCGTTCAGCTATAATGCTTCCTGTATGGGAGATTCCACGGAATTTAAAAATACTTCTGTCATCGCATCTGGAAGTTTTTCAAGCACCTGGATATTTGACGGTTCCTCCTCTTATAATTCCGGAGATTCCTTGGTTTATCATATTTATAATACAGCAGGAACTCATCCGGTAAAACTCCAATTGATTTCAAATTATGGCTGTAAAGCTGATACTGTTATAAATATTCCTTCCTTTAATCCCCCTCAGGCGGTTGTCAATTATGATTTTAATTGTTATTATCAGGCGTTTACATTTGATGCCTCTCAATCAATTCCGACAACAATCCCTTCTGTTAATAATATAAGCTCCTATTCCTGGAGTCTGGATCAGATGCCGGTAACAAGCGCTGTTCCTGATCAGCTTACATTAAGTCAGCTTACACCCGGAGCTCACACAGTAAGCCTGACTATCGGGAACGGGCTGGGCTGTATAGATAGTGTACAACAGAATTTTATTGTTTATCCTACGGATACTGCGCGTATTCATGTGTACAACGGATGTATCAATACACCTTTAACAATCGAAAATAATTCCATCGTTTTGAATTCCAATGCTCATTACAAGTGGAAATTCAGTGATGGAAGCACTTATAATCAATATATTCCGAACAAGACTTTTACTACTTCCGGGATAAAAACAGCAACATTGTATATATATGCAGATGATTTTTGTATCGACAGCGTCAGTGTGGCATTTCAGATTTTTGCAAATCCTTCAGCTGACTTTATTGTGACTGCTTCAGCTTGTCAAAATGAACAAATTAACTTTACTCCAAGCGGAACAATCAACACCTCCAGTCAATATCACTGGGAATTCGGAGATGGAGTTGATATTACCCAAATAAATCCGCAGCACAATTATACTACTGCCGGAAGTAAATCTGTGACACTAAATGTTACCGATATCAATGGTTGTATTGCTTCCCGTCAGAAAACAATTCTTATACACTCTAAACCTGCCGCAGATTTCGTTTACAGCGAAGTATGTTACGGAACTCCGACAGATTTCAATTCTTCTTCACTGGGAAATAATTTGAATTACCAGTGGAATTTCGGAGGAACCGGATCCAGTACATTGCTCAACACATCTTATTTATTTTCCTCAGCAGGTAATCACAATGTGCAATTGATAGTTACAGATGAATACCAGTGTAAAGATACGATAGCTAAAAATGTACCAGTAAAATCATTGCCTGCTTTTGGTGCTTCTCAAATTCAGACATGCGGCGCCTCTTATACTCTTGATGCCACCACGCCAAATGCTTCTTACCTATGGAATCCGGGAAACATAACATCACCTATATATACAGTAACCCAGACAGGAAATTATACATTACAGATTACTTCTGCTGACGGATGCTCTAAGGAATTCCCTATTTCAGTAACATTAAACTCTGCGCTTCAACCAAACCTGGGAAGTGATGCTTCCATTTGTGAAAGTACAACTTTAAATACCGGAATTTTCGGAGCAGATTATTTATGGAATGACGGATCTTCCGATGCAGTACTGCAAGTAAATCAACCGGGAATCTATTGGGTAGAAGTTACCGATCAGAACGGATGCAGCGGATTTGATACCATACAGATTTATCAGGTATATCAAAAACCGGTCATTGATCTTGGTCAGGACATCACTTTATGTAAAAGTGAGACACCTTACGTTTTGAGTGCAGGTAATTATAACACTTACCAATGGCAGAATGGTAGTAATCTCTCTGAATTTCAGGTTATTCATACAGGAAACTATCATGTACTTGTGACGGATCACAACGGATGTACCGATAGTGATACTATCTCCATCAGCATTAATGAGAATCCGCTGTCAAATTTAACCGGAACTTCTGTTTCCTCCTGCGGAGAATATACTCTGATCGCAGGAAATAACAGTAACTATAATTACAGCTGGAGTGATGGCGGGACAGGAGCAGTAAAAACCTTAACCTCATCAGGAGCGTATATTCTGACGATAACTAATCCTTCAAACAATTGCTTTACAGCTGATACCATAAATGTTATAATAAACCAGATCCCATCAATTGAATTAGGAGCAGATATAACCGTATGTTCTAACACGCCGGTTACTTTTGACTATTCTCAGACCGGTTATATTTTTGAATGGAGTTCCACTTCTAATGCAATCGTCAGTTCGTCTCCGGTATTTACACCTTCCAGCAGTGATTTATATACCGTTTTTGTCCGGACACCACAAGGATGTGAAGCCAGCGATGCCGTCAGCGTTACTTTCCTACCGTCTCCTGTTATTCCGAATCATGCTCCTCTGTATTATATCTGTGGAGAAACACCTGTGCAATTACAAGGAAGTTTGTTCGGTATAAATAGCTGGAGCTCCAACATCGGATTTAATTCCTCCTCCCAAAATATCTCAGTATTTGAAACCGGAACTTATTATCTGACAGCAAGCGTCAATAACTGTATTTCCAGAGATACTTTCGAATTAGTAACATCACCACAGCAAATCAGCGCATTCTACCTGGTTGATACTGATACTACTAAAAACCTGACACTTCAATTTATTGATCTATCAGAACCTTCGCCAAGCAGCTATCTCTGGAATTTTGGTGACGGAACGACAGATACTGTTGCCAATCCCGTTCACGTTTATGTAAAAGCAGATACTTATATGTCCTCCCTTACTGTTTCAAATGGTTATTGTTACAGTACTTACAAAAAGGAGATCAAATCGAAAGCATTTTACGTACAGCCGGAATATTCACCAGTAGTCTATAGTTTAGACTTTGAAAATGTAAATCTATATCCAAATCCGGCTGAGACAAACGCTTTCCTTTCTGTTTCACTAAATGATAAAGCGTCAACAGTAATCGCTTTATATAACCATTTGGGACAATTAATTCAGCACAACAATTTTGAAGACACTAAAAAGATTGAACTGACATATGATTTACACTATTTATCTGCCGGGTTCTATCACATCACGATTGTTTCAGAAAGCATGAAAGGAAGAATCAATAAACATTTCAAACTTGTTAAAGTGAATTAATCTATGAAGCACATCATTTTTGTCACCATTGTTTTGCTGTGTTGTGTTTTCCGGGAAGGATTGTCTCAGAATTTCCCGACAAACAATCTTATTCATGAAAATATCAGCACAATTAATCCTTCTAATTACGGATATGCAAAGATTCCCGTTTTGGCTCTTAATTACCAGAAATACTGGTCGGGAATTTCCGGAGCTCCTGAGAATCTTTCATTGCTTGCAGAAACCAGCTTAAAAAGTAACCAGTTCGGGCTGGGCTTTCATCTGGCAAAGTACAATGTCAGCTTTTCAAGCAGGCTTAGCGGAGCAGTGGGATATCGTCAAAGTCTGAGAATCAATGATAATAATTTCGTGAATTTCGGAGTTCAGCTAGGGGTAGAAAAAAATCAGATTGACTTTCAGAGAGTCATTGCTGCCGATCCGGACGAGGTTATGATGTACACCGGCGGAATGTCAGGGATAATAGGGAAGACAACAGTTGGTCTTCAATACCGTTATAAAACACTTCAGGCAGGTATTTCCGCACAATTATTCTTCGGAAAATCTTTCCAGATAGAGAATTCCGTCTTACAGGAAAAATTAAATGTCCGGAAAGTTCCTTATTACACATTGTTTTTCAGATACCCTGTAAAAATCGGCAAAAACTGGAGCTATATCCCTTCGTTAATCATCATGAGCACTCAGGGACTTCCGTTCAATATTGATAATCTGCATTCTTTCTCGTATGCCAACAAAATAGATTTCGGAATCGGGTACAGACAAAGCAATAATCTTTACATCCATTTCGGAATAGACATATTACGTCAGGTAAAAATAAGCTATGCTTACCAGCGTAATCTGTCTGCTTTCTCCACTGTTTTTTCAAATACTCATGAAATAGGAATCAGAGTTTACCTCAGCCGTCCTAAATCATCCGAAGATATAAAATGGAGCCGGTCATCGAATGTATCCACAGAAATACGAGAGCAAATGGATCAGAATGAGCTCAGAATAATGGAATTGAAAAGACGCATCGATTCTCTTGAGAAAACCATGAAATATCAGAAAAGCGAGATTCTGAACTTAAAAACAGAACAAATTTCGAAAGAAGAGATTAATAAGACTTTAGCTTCAGGAACTACTGAAAAGAAAAACCAGAACACCGAAAAGAAAGCTCAGGAAACTATCGGTAAAAAAGCGTATGAAGTGGTTTCAACACAGAATGAATCCGTTATAGAAAAATTAAGTAATGAAATTAATAACAAGTATTTTATCGTTTTAGGAGCCTTTAAGAACCTTGATAATGCAAAAATGTTTAAAAAGACCTTAAAACGGGAGTTAAATTATGAAACAACTGTACAGTCTTTTGATTCCGATGAAAAGAAGCTCTATTTCATCACATTATCAACAGAATATTCAGATGTGAAAATTGCAAGAGATAAGCTTGTCTTGTTCAAAAAAGAAAAGAAAGAAGAATATTCCAA
This sequence comes from Flavobacteriia bacterium 40-80, assembly GCA_001899145.1. Lineage (GTDB taxonomy): Bacteria > Bacteroidota > Bacteroidia > Flavobacteriales_D > Crocinitomicaceae > 40-80. The sequence goes on along the minus strand of MKVF01000030.1, from coordinate 180,305 downwards.
CTATCTGAACGGTGAGCCATGGTTATTAAAAATAAAGAAATGAAATACTTATTAATATTATTATATCTGCTTAATGCCCCTCTTTTTTTCCTGTTCTCTCAGGGAAGTATCGGAGGGCAGCTGACCAGTAATGATACACTTGTCTGTGGAGTCACAAATAGCGGTGTGTTGACGTTAAATGCTCATTCCGGCAATATTTTAAGATGGGAATACAGCGGATCAGGAGGTGACCCATGGACACCTATTATGCACACTTCCTCTACCTATAATTTCACTAATCTTTCACAGTCATTACATTTCCGTGTCATTGTTCAGGAACCGGGATACCTGCCCGCGGCTTCCAATCCACTATTAATAAAGATTGTAGAACCTTCAAAATCAGGTATTATAACAGGTGAGAATAATTATTGTGAAAATGCAGGTGGATTATTAAAACTGATAAATCAGCAGGGAAAAATACAGGGATGGGAATACAGCCTTAATAACGGGCTATCATGGATAACTATAGCTAATTCTACGGACAGTAACCAGCTATATCGCTCTTTTTCAGAAAACAGACTCTATAGGTTATCCGTGAAAAACAGCATTTGTCCTTCCGAATTAACAGATCCATTTTCAGTTACTGTTCACACTCCCACCGCAGGCGGAACAATTTCCGGAACAGACTCTTTGTGTTCAGGGATAAATTCTGTTCAATTGTCCTTAAATGGAGCTGCCGGAATCAGCTATATCTGGGAATCATCCGGTGCTGAATATGGTCCGTGGATCAATACATCTGTTGATAATCTGCTCTTTCAGCAGAATAACATTTTACAATCGCAATTTTACAGAGTAAAGGTTGCCAATCAATACTGCCCGGATTCCTACAGCAATACGCATAAACTTATTGTTTCATCTCCTTCCGCAGGCGGCAGTATCAGCGGAATCGAAAATATCTGTGAGAATAAAAATGTAGCGCTGCATCTGTCAAATTATACCGGAAAAATTACAAAATGGGAAACTTCAACGGATCAAACGATCTGGTCGCAGGTTTCAAATACAGCAGAAGGATTCACAACCTCTCCTTTAGATGTAACAAGCTATTTCAGAGTACATGTGCAAAATGGACAGTGCCCGGCCGTTTACAGCACCGTCAAAAAAATAAATGTGGAATCATTGCCAGCAACTGATTTCAGCGTTTCCAATCAGTGTAGAAATATCAGTGCTGCTTTTCAAAATACAACTCCGGGAACTAACAATTATGAATGGTTTTTCGGGGACGGAACAAGTGAACATGTAAAAAATCCTTCCCACAGATATGAGCTTTCAGGAACTTACGCTGTTACACTAAAAGCAACCAGCTTTAATGGCTGTATGGATTCTGTCACAAAGAACGTACAGATATATCCTGTTCCGGTCATTAATTTCTCAACTGCAGATACTTTATGCTTCGGAGATGATATTCAGTTGACCAACCTCAGTACTATTTCAGGTGGATCAATAATAGCCTACTCGTGGCGCTTCGGGCAAAACGGAACATCTGCTCTGGAACATCCTGTCTTTAATCAGTTCATATCCGGGAATAACACTGTAAAATTAAAGGGAACCAGTAATTTCGGATGCGTCGATTCAATCATTAAAACAATTATCTTGCGGGATAAGCCCATTTCTCAGTTCGAGGCAGCCAATAATTGCTTCGGGACATCTACCCTTTTTTATAATCAGAGCTTTTCCGGAACTGCCGCAGCGAGTCATAACTGGAACTTCGGAGACGGAACCCAATCTTCTTCCATTGCTCCTCAACATACTTATTCAGGGGCAGGAACTTATGTTGTTACTTTAAAAACAACCACTACTTTCGGCTGCATGGATAGTATCCTGAAAAATGTATATATAAAACCACAACCGGTTATTGATTTCACATTCAATGATAATTGTTTTTCAGACACTTCCTTTTTCCATATTCAGGTAGATTCTGTTTCTCAGTTTACCGTTCAGTGGTTATTTGAAAACGGGATTACTTCCGGTTTGTTAAATCCTGCGCATATTTTCTCCAATTATGGCCAGTATCCTGTTCATTTAAAAGTTATTTCAGATTCTAACTGCGTACAGGAAAAAACCAAAACCATTCAGATTTATCCGAAGCCTGTTGCTGATTTTCTTGTTCAGAATGCCTGTCAGGGAGATTCTGTTTCATTCACCAGCCTGAGCTCCATTCCTTACGGAACATTTCAAAACAATTGGGATTTTGGAAACGGTACAACAGCACAGCAACTTTCACCGAAAACACATTACGATTCTTCTGCCATCTATTATCCTCAACTGACAGTCGTGTCAGATCGGGGCTGCTCCGACACCATACAGAAACCACTTGTCATCTTTGACAGACCTGAAGCAGCATTCGATTTCCAGAGCGAATGTTATGGAATTCCCATAGAATTCCATAATACATCAATGGTTAATTATGGTGTGATAGATTCCTATTTATGGAATTTCGGAGATAACACCAACTCTACTCTTCCCGATCCCATCAAAGGATATCTGAATGAAGGTACTTATAGTGTTTCGCTGATTGCCGTTTCTTCTAACGGGTGTAAAGATACAGTTGTTCAGGATGTTTTTGTTTATGAAGCTCCGATTGCAAATTTTGAAGTTTTAAATGCCTGTGACGGACAGGAGCTGACGTTTAATAATACAACAATATTAACTGCCGGAATGTTTTATACTACCTGGGATTTCGGAGACGGAAACAGTTCCGCGGAATATGCTCCCGCTTATCTTTATTCAGAAGCGGGAATTTATATTGTCACTCAAAAAATAAAATCCGATCAGGGTTGTACAGATTCAATTTCCAAACCGGTTGTTGTATATCCGTTGCCGCTTGTAAAAATCAAGCAGGATACAATTATAATTAACAAAGGAGAAAGCGTTCAGCTTACGGTTGCAGGAGCACAGGAATATACCTGGTATCCTTCAACAGCAATGGACAACCCTACGGTTTATAATCCTGTCATTACACCTCAGGAATCAATCACTTACTTTGTGTCCGGAACGGATAATTATCACTGTATTAATACCGATTCTGTTTTTATCTTGGTAAATAATGATTACTACATAAAACCCTATAATTTCATCACTCCCGATGGAAACGGAAAAAACGAAACCTGGATCATCGAAAATATTTTAAGCTATCCTGATAACACCATAAACATCTACGATGAAATGGGACATGAGGTATTCTTTAAGAAGACATATGATAATACCTGGGACGGGAAAAATAAAACCGGAGAACTATTACCCGACGGTATGTATTATTACATTATCTCCTTTGATAATTCCAAGAGAAAATACACAGGTTCTGTTTTACTGATAAGAAATAAATGATCATGAAGATAAAATTTATTTACTCCAAATTACTTTTCGTATTCCTGTTCATCACAACAGCATATCCTGTATTATCTCAGGTATATCCTACTTCCGTTACACCTGTTGCTCTTGGACCGTGTTCCATCTATTTTGATGATTTTTATTCTGCAATTAAACCAAAATTGCAGCTAAATGTACAGCTTCACGATCAGTCGATTCCTTCACGCGATGTTTATTTGTCATTAAAAATGACCGGGCCCGGAATTCAGATAAGATCTGTTCCGGGCGTAAGACCGTCTGGTCCTCTGACGCTTTATTCCGGACAACCCAACATTGTTACGGGAGGAGACCTCGCAGATATCTTTGATTTTAACCGGTTAATTTTTTCAGGAATCACACGCCAGCAGCTGGAAACTAACGGACGGCTTCCCGAAGGACAATATACCCTGTGTTTCACGATATATGATTATGAGCAAAATGTGGTGTTATCACAGGAGCATTGTATTGTCGTACAATTAGCATTAAGTGATCCGCCTACTATTATAGCACCGGCATGCGGAAGTGTTGTGACGCAAATAGAACCTCCCAATTTTATTTTCAACTGGATGCTGACAAATTCCAATTCTCAGATAGATTACGCGAATACACAGTATCAGATCAATCTATATGAGATCACCACGAATACGGAATATCCGGCAAAAGCAATTCTTAATAATCAGGCACTTCTGATATGGCAATCGGAATTATTATCCTCCTATGTATATAATTATACAATTGCTGATCCTGTTCTGGAAACAGGAAAAAGATATGCTTATACCATCCAGGCAATAGAAAATTATCCACGCACCCAGATCAAGAACAACGGATACTCCGCTCCCTGCTGGTTTTATTATGGTTATCCGGAAGGAGGTGAAATACCTTTAATATCTCCTGAAGATAATCGTATGCTTTCCTTAAGTGATCAGGGAACATTTATATGGGAACGACCGGCTAATACCATTTCCGGACAGCTCGTATCTTATGATTTTAAGCTGGTAAAGATAAACACAGACCAGACTGCAGAGGACGCCATATTAAATAATCAGGCGATCACAACTTATACATCCAATCCGGGACTGGATAAAAAAAGCGCTTATACACTCAGTAATGAGCGACTGAATTCTTTTGAAAAGATGAAACCCTATGCCTGGCAGGTAACGGGGAAAAGCGGACAGCAGATTATTGCAAAAAGTAAAGTAAATACCTTCATCGGGCCTCCTCCGATCGAAAACTTTTATGCAGCTAATTTCTTAATTGAAGTAACTGAAATTACAGCATATGATACGCTGACCAACCTGATATCCGGAACAGGAAAAACACTCTTAAAAGAGTCTAATCCGAATTATACTTCTTTCAGGTTCAATAATGTCCGCTTAGAATCTATAGGAAATAACAAATGGCTGATGATCGGAGGTGAAATCAGAGATGAAATACTTATCTCTGCCTATACCATCCAACCCAAAGAAATAACAGAAAACGGGATACTGACGTTTCAGCCGGACAGTATTTTTATCACTCATCAGGAGCTTCGTTTAGGCGGAATCTGTTCCTGGGAGATTCCGTTAGCGATGGCAAACAACAAAAAGCCCATCCTCCGCTCCCGTTATACAAAATTACAACTGGCCAACTACTCCTTTACTCTTGGAAATGAACAGCCATTTTTCCTCAGAGAAGATTATACATTTCCGCTATTAGAACCTTACGGGTTTAATTTGCTGGTACAGAAAACATCTGCCATCAAAGTAGTTCAGAACAAATATGATCTTGGAATAGAAGGATTCATTGAGCTTCCTTCCAAAGTCAATGACTTAATCGGAACAACCGTAATGGTTCCGTTTAAAAATCAGCAGCAGCTGTTCTATATGGAAGAAAATAACCCGAATTACACGACAGAACAGATTGCTTTTGTTGCAAATACGAATTATGGTATTCGGGGTAAACATTATTTTATTGACATTTCTGAGAGAAAATCTCCCGGTGACCATCGTGCGGATTCTTTATGGAAAGGAGTTTATTTTCAGTACGCAGAGCTGATAATTCCTGTGGATGGAGACGACAGCAAGCAATTAATCTCAGACAGAGAACTGAATGTTTCTGTGTACAATGATTTTGCAGATTCCAATGAATTTTTTGTTGATCCTGCCGGATTGACTTTTAAATGTACAATCCCTTTTTCCTCTGATGACACCATAAAATTCAACACATTCCCTTCTTCCTCAACAGTATTTTTAATTGATATCCAACAGAATCTTTTCAGGAAAGGCCATCTTACCGGAGATATTCAGATTCCCGTGATTGATACAGCACGGTTCTTTCCTTTTACAATCCCTGTCACGAATTATGGATTCCAAAAAGGAAATATTGATGAATCACTTGTTGATTTAGAATTTGTCTTTAACGCTAAAGGAGCTATAGAAGAACAGGTTGAAATGAAAATTACCCGTGCGGTTTTTAAAGGAAATAACCGTATTGAAATGGATATTGACGCGGCCTGGACTCATTTTCAGACCGAGCTTAAAAATCTTCAGGGATTTACAGCCTGGGGGAATGGAAATATAGGATTTGATAATCCTAACACGCCTGCTTCTCTTAATTCTCAGGCATTTGCCAAAAGCGGTGATTACAATATGGTCATTGATTATGTAGGCTGTGGAAGGGATCGTAATGTCTACGCTTTCGGTGTATCGGCAAAAATGAATATGGCGGAAAACATCGCCGGAGAAAACAGTGCTCCGGTCGTTAATGCCTATTCTATGTATGTAAACCCATTGTTATCTGGTGTATTTACAGGAAGCGGAAGTGATGTTTCCTCCGTTCTTCCGGGTTTTACGCAAACAGATACTTCCGGAGTCTCTGATGCTACGCAGGCAAGCACCTCCAATCTGTCAGATGATTTATTGGCTTATTCTGAAGACGCAGGGATTGACATAAGAGATACCTCTTCTGTCTCTGATAATAAAAATGTACTGATATCCAGTAATACGATTGCAACATTAAAAACAATACTGGAAGCTGCCGAAATGGTTATTCTTTTCATTGATGAAGAGAAAGTCGGAAAGGCAAGAGATTATATCACAGTAGGTTATCAGGCGCTCAACTCAAACCTGGTACAAACAGCTATAGATAAAGATCCAAAAGAATTCCTCGACGATCTGATGCTGAACGCACTGGAAGGTGTCATCAGAAGGGTGAATCAACCGATAATCAACGCCACAACTAAAGCGACCGGCAAATTCAGGAATTTCGTTAATACCAAAGCGGTTGTTCCGATCAATAATCAGATTGATTCGCTCGTGTCAAAGATATTTGACAAGATACAGACACAATTAATCAACAACATAGAAAATGACCAGGCGAGAGAAGCTATTACTGCTATTGTAAAAACAGCAAAAAACTCAATGGTCTCACAGATAAAAATGTCTGTTGCCAACTCCTTTGAAAATAACGTAACCAGTAAAATTACCAACTTCATTGAAAATGCCATTTCCAAACAAATCACGGATTTCATCGCGGAGCAGATCCGTTATATGGGAGTTGAGCTGATTAAAAACGGAAAAAATGCAAACATCAGCATCAACCATATTATTCAGAATGCAGGAAATCTTTTTGAAAATCTGGGAGATACCATTGTGGACGGAGTTAAAAGCATCAGTCTTAAAAACATTCTTAATACCGGCAAAAATCTCGTGCTAGATGCCTGTAACGGTATCGATTGGAATAAAATCCTGCAGGACATCGGCAGAGAATGTGCTTCACAAGGGTTTAATGCTTTGGTCGGAGATGCCTTAAGCGGAATGCTCAATGATGAAAACGGAATCGCTTCCAGTATTCTGAAGAACGTTTCTTTCGATTTCAGCAATATGGGTGATAAGATCAAAAACGGCGAAATTGATAAGATCGTCAAATTTGACCCGACCTATATTAAAATCCAGACAGCCGCATGCGATGTCGAAGGAATGCTGAAACATACCAAAGATGATCCTGTTTATGGTGATCACTGGAGGGCAATGGTGCGTGTGGCATTGAAAAAGCCTAAAAAAATAACCATTGAAGCGTTGTTCATTACCGGTAAAACAAGCTATTCAGTTCCACTTTCAGATAATTATGTCGTGCCGGTAGATCCTTCAGACGAAGCTGCTTATCAGGCATACCAGGAAGAACAGGAAGCCATGGCCAGCGATACTACCATATTCAGCTACTGGTTCGCCAGCATTGATGTCGAAGGAATCAATATATCACTGTCTCCTATCCCTCTTTCATTATACGGAATAGGCGGTTATGCGTTCCATCACATGCAACGCTCCTCTCCTACGGCTCCGGTTGAGCCTTGCCGCCAAAATAAACTGGGACTCGGAATGAAGTTTAAGTTTTATGACACACCGGTATCCGGAAAGATCGTACAGCTGGATATGCAGCTCGAAGTAGTCATTAATCAGGGAGCCTGGTCAATGGAAATGTTCACTTTTGCGGACGTCGGAAACTTCAAATTCAAAAACACAGAATTACCTCCACTTGCCACTTGTACGGGAGTCATCGGCTATTACAGCGCTATAAAGACATTTAAAGGACAGCTGGATATTAAATTTAATACTTCCCCGATTCTGTGTGCAGGAGGTCAGATGGCTTTTAACTTTGACGGCTTAAATAACAAATGGTTCGTGTATGCAGGTACACAGCAGAACCCTATTTATGCCAAATTACTGTGTAAAGACTGGTTATCTATCACTTCGTTTATTGAAGCCAACAATGCAGGTTTTAGCGCAGGAGTCAACCTCAACATTGACATTAAGGCCAAAACACCGTGGATCAAGCTGACAGCGGTTAAGTTCAGAGGATTCGGGGAAATGTATATCAAACTGGATACGTATGTTGATATTGATTTCGATCCTAAATTTGCATTGAAAGAAGCCTATGTTTATTTATCCGCCGGAGCAGCCATCGGAGTTGACTATGAAGTCGCCGGAGGAAATACGAAAAGACTGACACTCGCCGGCATATCTGTAGGTGGTTATGCGCACTACAAAGCAGCTCCGGAAGGTTTTATCAAAGGAGGCTTAAGAGGCGAAATAACGATCATAGGAATCAGCTGTGGTTTTGATATGAATGTAAATTACGATCTCGGAAGCAGGTCAGACAACTCTTAAAAACAGAATGAGATGAAATATTTAGCGATTATTGGTTTAATCCTGACAATCAATACAACTGTATCAGCTCAGGAAGATATTCAGACTTTGGTGAATCAGTTTTGTTTTTCAATGAACTTAAACGAACAGGTACTTGAAAAAATCCAGCAGCAAACGGACGTTCAGCAAGTAGCTTCCGCTATTCAGAAAATTGCTGTAGACAGTACAAAAACTGAATTTGCCAATACCATCTATCTTATCAGGCAGATGCAAAAAAAACAAATCTCAAATTCAAAAGTGCAGGAGATCCTGGCTTACAGCTTATCTGAAATTGCAATTGCAAATAAAAAACAGGCCGCAATGGCACTAAAAGCAATGCGAGCTTTTGAGCGAAAGCATTTTACTTCAGCCAGCAAAGAGAACATATTACAGGTAGTCAGCTTTAATGACCTTGCCCGTATTGAAGCAATTGAAATCATTGGATTTATCGGAAACGAAGGAGATATCTCGTTCTTAAAAGGTATTAGTAAGTTTGTGTCGCTGGGAAAAAAAGAGCAGTATAAAACTTTATTAGCACTGGTGAGGTTGGGCGACCCGGAAAGTGTGGATCAATACATACAGGATATTACCAGTCGTGTTATTAATGATCAGCTGGTTTATTCGATCCTTCCAGACATGATTTACACACGAAACAAACGTGTGTTCGATTTTCTTTTACAGGATACTCAACATTCGATCGCGAGATGTTACTCGGGTAATAATGACTCTCCGGAAAAAATACTTTGTGCTTACCGCATTCTGGAAGAAATAGCTCCTTATATCCTAAACTTCCCTGTAAGTGTTGATCGTTCAGGATCTCTCACAGGCGATTATGAAACTGCGCTGGAAAAGGTAAGAAAATGGGTAGTGGATTCACAACTGGAATACACAATTAATACACAACTCTTTTAACATACTACACAGATGAAAAAACTATATATTCTTTTCCTGTTTATTGTTTTATCTCTTAACGGCTATGCTCAGTCGGATACTACTGTTACGAATACTGCTGCGAATACCAGCTTTCTGGATTTTGTAAAAAAAGTCTATTTCAATCCGACGATACTGCTTAAAACGCAAAACTTTAAAGCAACGAACAATGTTCAAATCCAGCTGCTACCTTCTAATTCATCGCAAAGCCCGCAAAGTATCAAAGGCTTTGAGCTGGCCATGCAGAAAGTCATCCGTTTTATACTGGAAAGCGGAAGTGAAGGAATTGTCCGGTATTATTTTAACCCCAACTTCCCTTCCACTCCGTTTTCTGTTGTCTATTCAGAGGAGTTACATTGTAAATTTACTTCTGCTGATATTGACAGCATTACCAACAGGCTTAACGCACCTTTTAAAAATACGGCCATCAATTACAACAACTCAGCGCTTTTTGAAGGTGCTATTCAGGCCGGAATGGATTATACAGCCCAATGTCTGAGAAAAAATCCGGGAAAGTGTGGAAAGAAGCCGGAAAACCTGATCTCGGAAATCAATACCAAACCGCTTTATATTACACTGCACAACACCAACGGATCGAAATACGATATAGATACTTTCCGATATGAAAATTACGATTCCTATTACACGCAGGTGTATGATTTGTTCACACAACAGAATGCGTATGTTCCCGCAAAGCTGTTTGTAGCCGGAGGAGCTTCGGAACCAATTTCTATCGCCATTCACAAACGGGAAGAAAACGTCTTAAAACAAAACTTCAAAGTAGTCTATATAGCTACGAAACAGATTCTCGAACTGGAATCAGGAAGCTCAACAGACAGCTTAAAAATAAAGCTCCCGCAAAATCTGCCTGCCAACCAGATTGCTGAATTCGGAATTTATTACAAAAGTACCCAGGACAGTATCACTTACCTGGTGGGTTCATTCATGGTGCATGTTTATACGGAAAAGGTCATCAACCTGCATCTGGTATCCGTTGATGGAGCTGCCATTCCACAGCAGGATATTGCTGCCGCTTTAAAGAAAATGTATGATCCTGTCGGTGTTAAGTTCAACATCAGTGCAACAAAGAATATCACCGCAAATCCATCCTGGGCAAAAGATATTACCATTGAAAGCAGCGGGCTGCTCTCCAGCTATACCAAAGAATTAAGGGACTACGTAAGTGCCGTTAAAGATCTGAACAATTATGACAAAGACGATTATTACATCGTTTTCGGATTAAGCTGCAATAATAGTGTTACCGGTTACATGCCCCGGAAAAGCAAGATCGGATTTGTGTTCACCAATACTACTGATGCCGGTGATGTGCTTGCCCACGAAATCGGTCATGGAGCATTTCATTTACGGCATATCTTTTCAGATGAAGAACTGGGTGCTTCTATGCAGGGAATGACTAAAAATCTCATGGACTATGTTCAAAATCCTACGGATTTATATGTACCGCAATGGGAAGGTATTGATGATCCCGTTTCTGTCGGATGGTTTGAAGGAGATGATGAGGAAGGGATGACACAAGCAAAATTAGTGGGATATTTCAATGTCATCAAACAAGGGGATAAAATACTGCTCCGTAAACCACTTTATCGTAAAGACTGGGTTCAAACGAAAAATGGAAATCAAATTATTGAAAATTACGAAGCAGATGAGTTAACTGTTATTAATAAAATATGGGAAAATGGTCAATTCGTCCAATCAATAAAACATAAAAGGGTTGTTTATTACAATTATCATTGGAATGGTAATAGCTATGACCGATATTTTTATCGTTCTAGTGATTCGTTAATGTCTTATGATCTTTCATATAAAAAATATGCTCATGAAATTTATACAGTAAAACGGTATTTTAAAAACGGTAAATTTACTTTTGAAACAGCCTTAAAATTTAATGGTAACATAGTTCCGTTAGAATACTTGTATGCTAACAGGCCTAGAGAAAATGTGACCATCGGTGATTTATATTTTACCAATAATATTAGTGATCAAAATGCCCTGAACGGCGACATGCTGGCAACTGAGAAAAGTATATGGGATAAAACAACCAAAGCTGATTATTTCATCTTAATGGCAATTGAATCAGATCCTGTGGAATGGACTATCTTAGGATTTGGATGGGACGACGGCACTGAATATATGTGGGATGAAGAAGCTGCATGGTACATTGATAAATCAGGGAATAACTGGGACAACCCAGGATTTCTGGATATAACAAATGCTGTTGGAGGAATGATGTCTCCGTTTGTTCAAATGGCGATTGATTATGTAAACGGGCAGGATCCCTTAGCGAATTTGAAACATGCCTATCAGAATTATAATGGAACTTTTATCGGATTTATATATGATGGCATTAAAACCAGCTTGTCGGATTTCGTTGATGATGTAGCTTACGGAGGATACAGGCGTGAAAAAGCCCTTTGGGGTGCATGGGTTTCGTTTACTTCCGGAGGTGCTATGGGAAGCCCTTATCTAAAGGGGATAAACCTGTTTGACATTAAGAATAAAGTAAGGAGATTAGTTGTTAAAGGCGCAGCTAGCCTAGATGATTTAGTTGCTTGGGCTAGTCAAAATGGGCTTTCTCATCTGACCAGAGCAGAATTAAACGATATTTTTAAGTTTGTAGATAACAATTTTGACTTTGCAAAAAGAGTAGCAAAATCTACAAAAGAAATACAATCTGCATCTACTCTTACTGAATTAGCAAGTAAACTCAATTTGCCAATTACACCAACAGCTAAAAGTTTAACACCTTATCAAACTCGTGTTTGGTATTCATGGAGAAAAGCAAAGATAGGAGACATGATTAACAAAAAATTATCTTTAGAAAACCAAGCAAAACAAGCAGTGAATTTACGAAATGAAATTCGTAGTGGAGCACGACAAGCGATGAAGGATTCTGATATAGCAGATTATCTCGATACAAAAGAACTTAATAAAACATGGGAGCAATTAGTACAAGAAAAAATTGATAAAGGTTTTACTGATGACGCGATATATCAAGAAATTATCAATTCTTCAATGAAAGGAAGGCCAACCGTAGATAATGTATTTAAAATCCCAACAATAAAATAATATGAAAGAATATTTTTCAACGTATTCAAAAGAACAAGTTTTCATCTTGGATGAAGATGGTGATAATTATTCTTCGTTCGATAAAGCAATTGAATTTATCAATGAAAATACTCTTGAATCTGAGCGAAGCATTAAACATGATTTTATAGATGGTGGAAGTGGTTTTTTCATTAAAGATGGAATAACCATAAAAATCTCTTGTTCGAACTGGGATGGTACAGAATTACGAGTAGACACGGAATTACTTACCGAGGCAGATCTTCAAAAGATTCGACAATGGGCAAAGGAAATTTACGATTATATACACGATACAAAAAAATCTTTGTGAAACATTTACTTTCCATAGCATTTTATCTGATTTTACCTTCGGCCCACCTCTGGTATTAAATCCGATGTTGTGGAATAGACTATACTTTAAGAAATGCGGCAGGATGGGATTGCTCCTCAAAAATATATACCTGGTTTAGAATATAATATAGTAAAAATACAAGAATCTGAGAATACAAGAAAAGGATATGGAGCTTCGCACTATCATGCAAATTACTTTTGGATATTTAAAAAAGCGAAGATGAAAAAATGGTCTTATTAAACAAAGATAGTGCGCTGAGTACTTTTGGTGTAATTTTTACTTTTCTAAGTTTTACTTCCTGCATAAATGAAGTTGCTAAAAAGAAAGATGATAGAAACGTTTGTATTGAGCTGAATGCAAATGATAATTATGAAAAGTTACTTGAGTTCAATAAAAAATTTGTTGGAAAAGAAACTTATGATAACTACCTAGCAATTGTAAAGGATTCAATAAGAACATGGAGTAATATTAGTGATACTAGCATATATCGTTATTGGGGGTATAGTCCAATTTTAATATTCAATGCTAAAAAAACTTGTTTTTTCATAACAACGTATTACGCCTATAAAATTCATCCGGATACCATAAAAAACACGATGAAGAATGGAAAGCTTATGATGAACAAATTGCAAGGGGTGAATATTCTACTAAAGACTATATGGGTTCAGAAATCATTGTTGATCCTAAATCCCCTAAATATTTGACAGAATATGATTTTCAAAATTTTTTAATTAAAGTCAGACACGGAAAATTATACCTAGTAAGTATAATTTCTAATTCAGGAATTACATTGAGCCACAATACTGATGAAAAATTTTTATTAGAAAGTCTTCAAGAGAGTCAATCTAATTACTATTTAGTTAAAAGAGGAAATAAATACTGTTTGTCGGAATACTATGTAAAATTAGACGAAACGGATTTTGAATAACATTTGAAGGAATCGAAATAATGAATGAGAAGAATATTGAATTACCCAATATTGATCTATTAAAAAAATATTCAATTAGTGAAAATCACGGTTGGGGAAAAACATTTACAAAGGAAGAAATTTTCAATGAAAGTAATCAAGCTTAGAGTCTTTAGATTTGAAATGTCAGATGTCTTTAGATTAAGATTGGTTTAACTCGCTATAAGCAAAAATAGAGGAGAAGGAAAAGTTGATTAATAATGAAACCCTCTTTTCAAATATCCAAGATCTCCTAAAGTGCTCTAAAAAAACAAATATTTCCAAAAAATCTTTAATTTAAACCCACAGAAATAAAAACCTTCATCAAATGACAATAGAGCTCTTATACAACAATAAAAAGACGGTAAAAACGAACAATATAGATGAGCTTCCACGTGATCTGAACGACTTGGCAGCTATACAGATTACTGATTTTACCAGGAATGATATTTCTTCAATTGAAAATTTATATGCTATTGATGCCTCCATTCTGAATAATAACGAAGACATTGAGATCAGCTCTCATTATCTGGAAAAAGACAACCAGCTGGCTCTCAGTTTTTCCTTGCCCTATTATACTTCACAAAAAAAGATAGAAGAGGAATTTCTTTGCATCATTATAAAAAATGACACCCTGATTTCTTTTATGAAAATCGACTTTGACCAGTTTTTTTCTGAAAATCAGAATCGTCAGCATAGTGAGAAATTAAGTAGCTCGACATTTTCCGCAAATACACTTCTGCTGTTGGTATTAGAAATCATTTCAGATTATTTTGCCGACCTGACAGAATTGATTGCAAAAAATATTAAGGCCACTTACGCTCATATCCAACAACAGAATAACTTTTCAGAACAGGAAATCAATGAAATCATAAAGCTGAAATTCAACAATTTGATTATAAAAGAAGCATTAAATGAATTTAGAAGAATCATGCACTTGTTGCGAAAAAGCCGGCAACTAACAGCCGCGACAGTCAATTCTATCAGTTCGGAATTAAATGACTTGTCAGTAATTAATGAATATATACAAAACAATTTCGAACGGCTGGATGATTTAAAAGATTATGTTTCAAGCCGGATTGACTTAGAGCAAAACAGAATTTTCAAAATCCTTACCATAGTTACAATGTGTATTTCCCTGCCCACACTTATCGCCGGGATTTACGGAATGAACTTTATCAATATGCCTGAATTACAATGGAAATACGGCTATATTTATGCTATTCTGCTGCTTTTGGCAAGCTTTACAATTCCGTTAATTTGGTTTAAGCGGAAGAAATGGTTCTGAATCAATCAATACAGATGAAAAATATACGTGCCTGAACTAAACCTTATCCATCAACGGGTAGCTCAAAAAATATTTTGTTACCGTTTTTGAAAGTGCCTCCAAATTATAATTATCAGAAGCTTTGGAAGCATCCACCACTTCCCCACTCTTCATCAGAATTTTGATATTCTGCTTCATTAGATTGTAGGCGCTGTTAGTCAGTGTTTCCGAGTAAACAAAATACTTTGCTTCTTCATCTGTCAGACTATAATAAGCCTTAACTAATTCCCTTTCAAAATTAATACGGTCAATCCCGTATTCGCTTTTATCGACTTCAATTTTAAATAATTTTCTCTGGATCAGCTTTCTCGAAAGAATGGACAATACTTTGTCCTCATGATATTGCCAGACTTTAAAGGAGGAAATAATATCAGCATCATCCAGGTTGGCAAAATGCTTCAGCACTTCTTTATTCTCCAAAAAATCCTGCTCCCGGATATCATTTTCCAGGAAGAATTTCAGCGCAGGAGGAGCAAAAACTCCTTTCCCTTGCCTCGTCAGCTCTTTTGCCCTCCGTAAAATATTAATCAGCATAAATTCTGCCGCGACTACTGTCTTATGCAAATAAACCTGCCAGTACATGAACCGTCGCGCCACCAGAAATTTCTCAACTGAGTAAATCCCCTTTTCTTCCACAACAAGATTTCCTTCGTAAACATTCAGCATTTCAATAATACGGTCTGCTCCGATTTGTCCTTCTGTCACACCTGAATAAAAACTGTCACGGTTCAGGTAATCCAGGCGATCCATATCCAGCTGGGAAGAAACCAGCTGATACAGAAAAGGTTTTTTGGTATATTTATTTTGAAAAATTAACAACGTCAGATCCAGCTTACCGTTCATCTGACGATTGATTTCTTCGATAAAAAAGGTTGATATTTTTTCGTGGCTCACATTGTTGACAATATCATACTCTAATGCGTGACTGAATGGCCCATGGCCTATATCATGCAAAAGAATAGCCGCAAGAACCGCTTCTTCTTCATCCAGTGTAATTTCATGCCCTTTACGACGAAGAACAGCGATAGCGAGTGTCATCAGGTGAGTTGCGCCGAGAACATGATGAAAACGTGTGTGCATTGCGCCGGGATATACCAGGTTGGATAATCCGAGTTGTGTAATTCTTCGTAACCGCTGAAAATAAGGATGCTGAATTAGATCGTAAATTAAGATATTCGGAATTGTTATAAATCCATAAACAGGATCGTTCACAATTTTATTCTTATTATTTCGTTGAAGATGTGGACGCAATTCAATATCTTTAAAGATTAGTTTTCAAAATTAAAAAAATCAGGCGAATGCAAGCGAAAATACTTTGGGCAGATGACGAAATAGACTTATTGAAACCTCACATATTATTCCTTGAATCAAAAGGATATTCTGTAACAACCGTGAACAATGGCGCGGACGCAATCGAAAAGTGCAATGAAGATTTTTTTGATATTGTTTTTTTAGATGAAAATATGCCCGGTGTATCTGGTCTGGAAGCGCTTTCTTCCATAAAAGAACAACATCCGCTGCTCCCGATTGTGATGATTACTAAAAGTGAAGAGGAATCTATCATGGAAGATGCCATTGGTGGAAAAATAGCAGATTACCTGATCAAGCCGGTAAATCCGAATCAGATTCTTCTGAGCCTGAAAAAAAATCTGGATCAAAGCAAGCTTGTATCTCAAAAAACGAATCACTCTTATCAGCAGGAATTCCGCCAACTGGGGATGATGCTGAATGGCCGGTTAGATATAGACGAATGGATGGATGTTTACAAAAAACTGGTTTTCTGGGAGCTGGAATTAGATAAAATCGAAGATCAGGGAATGGCTTCTATCCTGGGAATGCAGAAAAAAGAAGCTAATACCGTTTTTTCCAAGTATGTTGAAAGAAATTACCTTGACTGGATCAATGGCGATGAAGATGCGCCGACAATGATTCATACAGTCATCAAAGAAAAAGTCGCTCCTTTAATGGAGAATGAAAAAATCTTCTTCTTAGTAATAGATAATCTTCGCTACGATCAGTGGCTGGTCATTAAGCCGATGCTGTCAAAATATTTTAATGTAGAAAAAGAAGAAATTATCATGAGTATTCTTCCGACAGCTACTCATTATGCAAGAAATGCACTGTTTGCGGGACTGCTTCCCTCTGAAATCGAAAAGCGTTTTCCAAAGCTCTGGTTAAATGAAAATGATGAGGGTGGAAAAAACATGCACGAAAAAGATTTTTTAGAGGCTCATCTTCAGCGCTTAGGAAAAAAAAACAAATGGTCGTACACTAAAATAACAAATAATGAGGCTGGAAAAAAGCTGGTGGACAATTTTAACCAGCTGAAAACAAATGATTTTAACGCGATCGTTTACAACTTTGTGGACATGCTTTCCCATGCACGGACAGATATGGAAGTCATTCGTGAGCTGGCAGATGACGAATCCGCATACCGCTCTATTACAGAATCGTGGTTTGAGCATTCTCCCATCAATGAATTTTGTAAAAAAGTAGCTGAATCAAAAGCGAAGCTGATTATTACCACGGATCACGGAACTGTCAAAGTAACCAACCCGGTAAAAATTGTGGGTGAGAGAAGTACGAACACGAATCTCCGTTACAAGGTAGGTCGCAATTTAAGCTATAAAGACAAAGAAGTATTTACCATCAAAAACCCGGCGGACGCATTCCTTCCGAAAACCTCTGTTTCCGATGAGTTTGTCTTTTGCAGGGAAAATGATTTTTTTGTTTACCCGAACAATTTCAATCATTTCGTAAACTTTTACGGTGACACATTCCAGCACGGAGGAGTTTCTTTGGAAGAATTATTCATTCCTTTTGTAGTTTTGCAGCCAAAATAGTGAAGGGTGAAAATAAAACACGAATACACAATTTCCGAAATTGATGAATTAAGAAGTCTCGCTGTAAATTTTTTGGAAACATTACCGGGACATGCTATTATCTGTCTCGAAGCAGAAATGGGAGCAGGAAAAACAACATTTACACAATTTGTTTTACAGGCGATGGGAATCGAACACCCTGAAGGATCTCCAACTTATTCCATTGTGAATGAATATTTTTCTCCGAAATACGGAAAAGTATTTCACTTAGATCTATATCGGACAGATACGGAAGAAGAATTGTACGATATCGGATTAGAAGAGATCATCTATGGTGACTCCATAGCGTTTATTGAATGGCCTTCACGAGCAGTACACCTGCTTCCTGACAACATTATTTACCTGTATATAAAACGAAATATAAACGGCTCAAGAACTTTTACCTGGGAAACAGAAATTGAATAAAGCAGCATTCTCTGTCATCAACTCTGATTTTCAATAAAAATAATAAATTGATCAATCTTTAATATTCAGTTTTTCAGCCGCGGTTGCTCTTACCGATTTCAATAGTTCTTCGTTATCTCTCAGCTTAAGTCCATAAGAAGGGATCATTTGCTTCAGCTTAGCTTCCCAATTATTTTCTTTTGATTGTTGCGGAAAGCATTTTTTCAAAAGATTCAGCATAACAGAAACAGCTGTAGAAGCTCCCGGAGAAGCTCCTAATAAGGCAGAGATCGTTCCGTCGGCAGAGCTTACCAGCTCAGTACCAAATTCAAGAATTCCTTTTCCATCTTTCCCTTTCTTGATGATCTGTACCCGTTGTCCTGCTATTTCCAGTGCCCAGTCCTCAAATTTTGCATTCGGGAAAAATTCCTTTAATTCATCTACTCTCTCTTTTGGTTTCAGCATCACTTGCTGAATCAGATATTTCGTGAGAGGAATATTTGACAAACCAACCTGTATTAACGGAATAATATTCGATGTCTTTACAGAGCATGGTAAGTCCCAGTAAGAACCTTCTTTTAAAAATTTTGTAGAAAAACCAGCAAATGGCCCGAATAATAATTCGGCCTTTCCATTAATCACACGGGAATCAAGGTGCGGAACAGACATGGGTGGCGCACCTACTTTTGCTTTTCCGTAAACCTTCGCATGGTGTTGTCTGATAATATCTTCATTTACACATCTCAGCCATTGTCCGCTAACCGGAAAACCTCCGTATCCTTTCGATTCAGGAATACCTGATTTCATTAATAGCGGTAAAGCTCCGCCGCCGGCGCCAATAAAGATGTAATCAGCAATATGAACAGTTGTTTCTCCTGAGTGCAGATCTTTTACTTTCACCTCCCACCTTTTACCGTCAGATGCTCTGGAAATATTTCTAACATCATGACCTGTAAACAAATCAACGGATGAATTGCTTTCTAAGGAATCAAACATCAGAGAAGCAAGCAGGCCAAAGTTGACATCCGTTCCCAGGTCCATTCTGGTAGCGGCAACTTTCTCAGAAGGATCCCTGTCTTCCATCATCAACGGAAACCATTCTTTCAACTTATCCTTGTCTTCCGTATATTCCATACTGCTGAACAAAGGGCTCTTAACAAGGGCTTCATGTCTTTTTCTAAGAAAATCAACATCTTTGTCACCCGTTACAAAACTATAATGCGGAACTCTGTTAATAAACTCCGTATTTTTTAAAATACCTTCTTCGACAAGATAGGACCAGAATTGTTTTGATTCTTCAAACTGCTCGCTTATAGCATAAGCTTTCGTACAATCAATCTTACCATCCTTTTCCGGCGTATAATTCAGTTCACAATAAGCCGCATGCCCCGTGCCTGCATTGTTCCAGGCAGAAGAGCTTTCTTTGCTGATCTCATCTAACTTTTCAAAAACCTTAATCTTCCAACCGGGCTGCAATAAATTTAAAAATACACCTAAAGTTGAGCTCATAATTCCGGAACCAACCAAGATAATTTCTGTAGTAGTTTCTGAGTTTGCGCCCTCGTTTTGTAATGACATGATGTAATTATCTTTTAAAAATTAAAAAACAAAAACACAGTATAATTTACACTGTTTATTTTTCCCTACGAAATTAGGATTATTTTATCTTTTCTGCACGGATTTTTACGATAAATTGAAAAAAAAGAACGAATTTCCCTAACTTCATATTAATAATAGAAAAAACATGATGAACGACCACCTTATTTCAGATGACCTGATCAAGAAAGCAGAAGAATTTGTTCGAAAATCATTCGAAAAAGACGCATCGGGACACGACTTTTTTCATATTCAGCGGGTCGTTCTCAATGCAAAAAAAATCTGCCGGACAGAACAGGCTGATGAGCAATTAGTAATGCTCGCTGCCTGGTTACATGATGTCGGAGATTATAAATTACACAATGGTATTGACCGCTCGGAAGAATTAATAACCGGCCTTTTAAAAAAAGAGAACGCAGACAATTTAATTATTGAAAAAGTAGTCAAAATTGTATCGGAAGTTTCATTCAGCAAAGGAAATAAACCTGGTTCCATTGAAGCAAAAATAGTACAGGATGCCGATCGCCTGGATGCAATCGGGGCGATTGGGATTGCCCGCTGTTTTGCATACGGAGGAAGCTCCGGCAACCTAATTTACAATCCGGATAATTTATCTAAAAACAGTTCCAGTATCCAGCATTTTTATGATAAACTTTTAATCCTGAAAAATTTAATGAATACAGAAACAGCAAGATCAATTGCAGATAAAAGACATCAGTTTATGGAACTGTATCTCGAGGAATTTTATTCTGAAGTAGTTGAGCATTAAATAAAAAAACGGCTGATTTTCATCAGCCGTTATCAATATTATTTCAGCAGTGTAAAATGTCCCTGGTATTTTCTGCGCTCATCATTTTCAATCGTTTTAAATTCTATGGACCAGACATACGTGCCTTCCTGGCATAATTTTCCGGTTTGCTGATAAACGCCATCCCAGCCGTAATCTGCATCTTTCGACTCAAAAATCAGCTGTCCCCATCTGTTATAAACTCTAAAGAAATAATCATGCGGATCATATCCTGAAAAGAAGATCGGCTTAAACACGTTATTATACTCATCACCATCAGGAGTAAAAGCGTTCGGTATATAAAAAACAACATCCTCGACCACTCTCACTACCACTTTCATTGAATCCACACACCCCATTTCGTTAAATCCATACAAAGTAACCATATATGACCCTGACTCTTCATTAGGGAAGATATGAACAGGATTAGTAGTCGAATCCATTGGTGTACCATCTCCAAAGTTCCATACATAGCGTATCGCTCCTTTGGAGTTATTGATCATTGTAGATTTGGAATTGGTCATATCAAGCTGCGCAGGCTGAGGGATAAAAAATACCTCAGGGTTGGGAAGAACACAAATCAGGCTGTCAATCGTATTCGTATAAGCACATCCATATTGAGAAGTCACTTTTAATGTTACATCATGGCACCCTGATCCGGTGAATGAGTGTGTTACCGTATCTCCTGCCAGCTGGGTTCCCTCCATTGTCCAGCTAAGTGTGTATGTAGAATCATAAGGAGCTGCAAAAGTTACTTCTAATGGAGCACAGCCCTCAAGCACGCTGGGAACAAAAGACGGAATAATAGAATCTTCTATCTCAATATAAACAGTATCTGTCCCTACACACCCATCTAAACTGGTACCTGTAACAATATATGATCCATCTGCTGTAGGAATAAAAGGCACGCCATTCTGGATACCACCTGACCAAGAATATATCGCTCCGCCGGAACCGGTCAGAACCATTGGTGCATTCGGACAAACAACAGTGTCCGGTCCCGCATAAATTGACGGAGAGGGGATAACTGAAACCTGCATGGAATCGGTGCTTGCACACTGCCCCGGATTTGGAGTAAAATAATACATTGTCGTTGTAGTATTATTTGCCGCCGGAGACCACGATCCTGTAATTCCATTATTCGACACGGTCGGCAACGTTAAAGGACTTCCGGAACAAATCGGAGGAATCTGGGTAAACTGAGTAGCCGTATTAGGAATAACAGTTATAGAAAAATCATATTCCATAGAAGACGGGCATAAACTAACTGTACCTGTTGACTCGACATGATAATTATAAACTCCCGGAGTTGCCGGAGGAGTAATTGTTACTGTCGCTCCGATCGTCGCACCCAGCCCTGGTCCTCCTGACCAGTCAAAAGTTCCCAGACCGCCGCTGGCGGTTACAGCTAAGCTTTCACCGGCACAAATCGTATCATTCTGAGGGATATTCAAGCTTATTGGCTGTGCAACACCCGAAGTCGCCACAAATGTGTAGCTGCATACATCTCCCCCAAAACCATCAATCATGATGTAATAATTATTTCCGGCAACCAAACCATTAGCACTGACATTATAAGGCGTATTTCTCGCATACATTTCATCCACACAGGCAAGGTTGGTAACCGATCCACTGGAACAGCTGGCAGAAGAAAATAACATCACCTGAATTGCTTCACTTGCGTCACAGTCATATACATAAGCGTCGAAGCTAATTGAGCTGGCTGTTGCGGTAAAAGATAAAAAAGCATTGTTTTCTATAGATCCGCAAAAAGAGCTGTTCAATTGACTCCAATAATCTGCTGAATAAGAAGATAGTGTCCTACCGCAATAACCATTTATATCACATATAGGTGTAGCATTACAAGCTGTTTCACCAGGTGCGCTCTGAGAACCGCAAGCAGGCATTCCCGCCGGTGGGTTAACATACCCCGAAGAGCCTCCTCCGCCGGCAAAGGCATTACTTTGCATAAAGATGGCGCTTAGGAGAAGTAGAGTGATTGTAATTAGTTGTTTCATTTTAATTTATTTTAATCTCTTGGACAAAATCATTCGGGTAAAAAATGGTTAACAGGTTCTGTTTATTTTCTAAAGGGGTAACCTTTACTTTCAGCAGGAATCTGTCACGCTTTTCGTTCAGGTCCACAGTTTCAACATGCAATTTTACTTTTTCAAGGATATAGTACTCCTCTTCTTTGCCTACCACGAAGAACTTTTCTACAATTTCACCTCCGGTTTTTGCTAAAATCTTTTCATCGGTAATATCAAATTCTTCAATAGTGGAACCTTCAACCACCTTATAAACTCCGTTCAGAGGAAGCTTAACCTGAGCAAAAGAGGCATGAGCCCCTGAGAGTATAAACAATAAGAACAAAGAGAATGTCATTGTGTTTAATCTCAAATTAATATAATTTTTCATTTTAACGGATCTTTAATTTTTTATAATTAAATTATAAAGATATTATTTTTTTCATAAAAAAAGAAGACTGGTTTCCCATCTTCTTTTCATATTTCTTTTATTTCAAAAGAGTAAAATGTCCCCGGTATGTACGTCTTTCGTCATTTTCAATTGTCTTAAATTCGACAGTCCAGACGTATGTACCTTCCTGAGACAGCTTTCCTGTTGATTTATAAACTCCATCCCAGCCGTAATTTACATCCCGTGATTCAAAAATGAGCTCGCCCCATCTGTTATAAACTCTAAAATAAAAATCATGAGGGTCATATCCTGAAAAGAAGACCGGTTTAAACACGTTATTGTATTCATCACCGTCGGGAGTAAAAGCATTTGGTATATAAAATATCACATCTTCCACAACTCTTACATAAACTTTCATAGAATCAACACATCCCGCCAATGAAGTTGCATAAAGAGTCACCAAATAAGATCCCGGTTCCTCATTAGGGAAAACATGGATCGGATTAGTGTTCGAATCCATTGGTGTTCCATCTCCAAAATTCCACAAGTAAGTATGAGCACCGGTCGAATTATTTATCATTATAGATTTAGAATCTACCGTATTTACCTGACTTGGCTGAGGAATAAACATTGCCTCCGGAGTAGGATAAGCACAGATCAGATCATCCAGCTTCAAAATTCCTGTACACCCTTGAGGAGAAGTAACTTTCAATGAAATGTCATAGCATGCTCCATTCGTATAAGTATAGCTTATCTGGCGACCTGACAAAGAATCAATGGTGCCATCACCCAGGTACCACACAAAATGATTGGTAGAATCGTTAGAAGAAGTAAATGTTACCTGTAATGGCGTACATCCATCTAAAACGCTTGGAACGAAAGCAGGTACCAAAGAATCTCCTATAGTTACGTTAACAGTATCTGTTGCACTGCACCCTTGCGCATTTGTCCCCGTAACTATGTAAGTAGCATTGGCAGAAGGTATGAAAGGTATTCCATTTTGAATGCCCCCTGTCCAGGAATAAGTTTGCGCACCGGCAGCTGTCAAAGTAACAGGAATTCCAGGGCAAACAGTCACATCAGGACCGGCATTTATAACCGGATGAGGATTAACTGTTACAGGAATCGGCAACGGTTGAGACATACAGTTTGCAGCCATTGCTACTGCAACGAAATTAACAGTTACAGGCGCTCCCGAGTTATTAGTTATTGGTACATTTATACGATTGCCTGTACCGTCTATAGTATCATTCGGAGGAATTAATCCTACCCAGCCAAAGGTGACATTTGACTGGTCTGATGTCAAGTTAATATCGACATAATCTCCGCTACATATAGAATAAGAAGGTGCTGTCTGACTGATCGAAGGCGAATTTAGTACGTTTACCTGAACCGAAGCGACAGAAGTACACGAACCTGTCGTATAAGTAGCGGTATAAGTTCCTGATGCAGCTGCTGATACATTCGGAATCACCGGATTCAACTGATTAGATGTAAAGCCATTCGGACCTGTCCACGTAACTCCTGATGACACATCGACCGACAGTTTAATCGAATCGCCCGTACAAACCGGAGAATTTGAAGATGCGGATAACGGACACGCATTACAAGATGCTGGAGCGTTGTAATTTAATACTGCAGAACACGCCGGATTACTTGAGAAGTAAAAATATCCCTGACATGCACCTCCGTTGGACAGCAAGTTCGGAATAGTCGCAGAAATATTACTATTGAAAGGGGGATAAATTATAACAGAATCACCACATGAACTTTTAAATACAGCATTTCCTGATGTAGGAGGAGCAAAAACTGAAACATTTGCTGTCAGGGAATATGTACCATTTGTCGGATCACATGCAGAAGGTGAAACGGTTGCATTCTGAACATCACAAGCAACATTACAGTCCATGGTTCCGGCATTGCTCGCTCCTGCGTTCGTCTGATTAAAACTGATCGATCCGCTGGTATTCGCATAATTGGTCATGAGCATAATATACACCTGGCCGGATTGTGCATTCGGAATAGAAGCATTTTCTGTAGCAGCTGTTGAATAGCTACAATCAACCACATTACTATTGCTCAAAGAATTACACCCTGACTGAACATCCTGAAAAGGTCCCCAGATAATAAAATCAACATCACCTGATGTCTGGCTAATGGTAAAATCAATTTTACCTGACTGATCTACCTGCATGTGGTACCAAACAGGATTCGGTGAAGTGGACATACAGTCAAATGAGCCATAGGATGGGACTTGTGTTGTATTCGGAAAAGAATAATTGGTACTGGAACAAATACCATTAGCGTTCATACAGTCCTGCTCATAACCTGAAGCAGAAGAACCTCCACCCGAAGCGAATAAGGAAGAAAAAGCAAAAAGTATATAAGTAATAAAAACAAATCTCATCTTAACAAATTAAATACGATTTAATAAAAACTTCTCCTGAAAATTACCTGAATGCACAATAACTGTTATTGAATTACCTTCATTCTCTTTATATTCGACAATAATTGTCTCCACCACTTTCCCTTCTTCATCTTTTCTCTCAAAATGATATGCCTTATTCTGATTGTTTTTTACCAAAATAAACGTCTTCATAACCTCCTGGTTATTAAAAAGTGTCACTGTATTTTTAGTTGTTACCACCTTATCAAAAAGCCCTTTTTCACTTTCTGTTACTTTAAAAGTTCCCACAACAGGGAACTGTTGTTCCTGGGAAAATAAATCCTGCGATAAAGCAAGAAAAAATACAAGCATAAAAAAAGGTACTAACTTCTTCATAATTCCAATTTGTTACTTTCTAAACGGTGTTTCTTTAAAATAGTTGCTATTTTTTATAAAAATCCACAATAAAAATAAAAGACAGATCAAATAACTATATCCTTTTATATTTTCATAAATAAAGAGCGAGCTATCGGCTACCGGCAAAAAACTTTCTAATACAGAATACTGCTTCCCTGTTCTGAACAAATCCTTTTCAGCTCCATCAGGCAGAATAACAGCAGAATATCCATGATTAGAAACCCTGAAAAAAGGAATTCCTGACTGAATTGCTGCTGCTTTGTTGGTATTAAGATACAAACGGGAACATCTTTCACTTTCGTGCCATTCTTCATTTGCCTGAATAACCATAAAATCATTAGATGCTGCTCTTTCCGCCACAACGTGCGGATAGAGACTCTCGTAGCAAAGTAGAACATCAAAACGTTTCTTTTTATATTCAAATTCATCCGTAGCTTCCAAGACCGATATTTTCCGATCATCTCCGATATTTGAAATATATTGATTGATCCATTGCGCCAGAAAGTTATCCGGAACATATTCCTGAAACGGAATAAAAATCTGCTTCGATTTTATACTGATCTTATCGTCTAATAAAATAGAAACATTATGTGTATTATAGTTAATATTATAACCTTCCAGAGGCCTTGACTGTGGTGTCAGTTCATTTGTCGGAGAAAAGACGTAAGCTCCCAGCAGATAATTCTGATGCTTTAGCTGGCTCAATGAATCAATTTCTCTGATAACTTTATTATCCGCAAAACCTCCTATCCAGCCTAAACTGTTAAAGAATACCTCTGGTAAAATTACTAATGAATTGGGTAAAGACACACTTTCTATACCTTTAATCAATTGTTCGGGAGATTTCAGATAACTTTCCGTTTTTGACTGTATTTCCGTATGAATAACCGAGATCTTCACTTCTTTGTCAAAATCATATTTCCGGGAAGAATAAAATTTGATCAGGCTGAAAGCAGAAAGACTTATTAAAGCGGAGAATACGATGATCTCAAGTCTTTTGATCTTTTTATTTTTGATCATGCTAAAAACAGCATAGTTCACAAGAAGAATAACCAAGGAGCCTCCTTCAATTCCTAAGCAGGAATAATACTGAATCAGCTCAATTCTATTAGCCCAGGCATATCCGAGAAGATAGAAGGGAGATAAGATGAACAGCTTTTGCATCAAAAATTCATAAATCACCCAAAGACAAATAACAGCAGAAAAATTAATTCTCCTGAAAAGCAAAATGCTCAATAACAAGGTGAATAACAGATTTTCAGTTAATACATCCAGGATTAAAACACTCGGAGAAACTTCATACATCCAGCCCGTTGCCAGTAACAAAAAGGATGTTTTATAAAAAACTACTGCCGCGAACAGTCTTATTAACCTATTAAAGAAAGTATCAGCTACCTCAGTAATGGATTTGAGTGCCATAAAAAACGGAACCAATGCCACCAACTGTACAAAAAACAGCACATCAGACTGCCAACTCAATGCAGACAATACTCCCGAGAATAACGGAAGAAGAAAGCTACTCCATAAAAACCGATTGGCAGAAAATATCATTTTATCTTTTCAAGCAGGATGTAGTCAAAATTTTCTTGCTTGTAAATATAGGTCGAGGTGTTTTCAAATCCACTGTTTTGTGAAACTTGTTTTAGATTAAAGTCGTTCATCACTAATTTACCGGGAGTCTTATCCATCAAAAAGGAGGAAACAAAATAATAAACCACATCAAAACCCTGTGCGGTAATTTTTGTAAGGTCTGTATTGTATTTTTTACGGATCCCCTTTAGTAATGTCTCTGTTTCAGGCTTGGAATATTCAAAATCATTAGCCATACTAAAATGTAAGCTGTATGTATTCTTGTAATAGTTCTTTACTTCTTCCATTGAGGTCCACTCCTTTGTCCCGTATACTTCAATCTTACCTGACCCTGTTTTCGAATTATTCTGATGAACAATATTCATAAACTTAATGACACTGTTCTTGTCTTTACAAGGATAAATAATGGTTGCGTTCACTCCTTTCGCAAGATACTGAGTAAAATCAGCTAATTCTGCCTCAATGAATTTTGTTCCTGACATGGTGTTCAATGACTGCAGCTTATTTCTGAACGCATTGTAGAGTGTCTGGTCTGCTGCACCAGACTTTACAAGGATTATCTTACCCGTATCACTTTTCTTAGACACATAAGTTGCCAATCCCTCCATCAGCGTAATATCTGATGTCATGGCATTCACTAAAGATGGATTATGCTGAAGCGGTTTTGTGTAACCAATAAGCGGGTTAATAAGCTTAATATCATTATTTCTGCAGAATTTCGCAGCAACATCAACAGAAGCCCCTATAAAAGGGCCTATCATTAAATCGGCATCCTTATGAGCTGTCAAACGATTAAAGAAAGCAGTTGTATCGCCTGAACAGTCAATAACAAAGACATCTGCATTCAAACCATTCTTTTGTAAAGAATCGAGTGCATATTCAGCTCCCATATAGAATTCCGTCGCTATCGTTCCGAACATTTCCTTCGGATTAGATAACCCAAGCGGAAGCGCCAGAACAATTTTATACGAATCTTTTTTTCGGAATACAAATTCACTGGTCTTTACCTTTTCCTTCACAATTACAGGCTGGATCTCAGGAACTTCCCGAACCTCTACTTTCTTGATCTCTTCTTTCTTCAAAGGAATCGAAATTTTTTCTCCAGGCTTTATCGAATTATTTTTAATCCCGTTGTATGCCACAATATCTTTTTGCGGAACCATATATCTTTTGGACAAGCTATACAGCGTTTCATGCTGCAAAACAACATGGGTTATAATCGTATCGTAAAAAACAATATTTGCAGAGTTAGATTTGCTGGATTTATTTGCCGCATCAGGAATAATAATCTGCTGACCGACTTTTACCCCGTTTTCAATTCCAGGGTTCAGCTTAATAAGATCATTCATTGTTAAATCATACTTCTGGGCTATACTGTATAATGTTTCCTGCTTCTGGACAGTATGAAAACGGTTCAGCTTAACATCTGCATCTTCTGGGGACGCAGCTGTCGTTTTTGTTGTTACCTCCTCTTTAACAGGAATATAAATATTTTGTCCGACTTTAATGCCGTTTTCTGCTTCCGGATTATTATTCAGAACATCACTTAAAGTGACATTATACTGCTTGGCAATACTGTAAAGTGTATTTCCTGCCACCACCTGATGAACAATAAATTTCCTTCCGTTTATTGTTTCGTAATTTTGCGCCGCCACATACAAACCGGCAAAAAGAAACAGAACAAGTAAGATATTTTTCATAATTCCGATTTTAAACCACACTCAAAATATCAAAAATCATTCCCATTCGATTGTTGCAGGGGGTTTAGAGCTGATATCATAAGTTACCCTGTTGATTCCTTTGACCTGATTAATGATCTTGTTGGAAATTTTAGCCAAGAATTCGTATGGCAGATGACACCAGTCAGCAGTCATACCATCGGTTGAAGTTACTGCACGTAAAGCTACCGCGTTTTCATAAGTGCGCTCATCTCCCATAACCCCTACACTTTGGATCGGCAGAAAAATAGCTCCTGCCTGCCAAACGTCATTATATAACCCGTCTTCTTTTAATCCGTTGATGAAAATCGCATCTACTTCCTGAAGAATCCTTACTTTATCTGCAGTTACCTCTCCAAGGATACGTATTCCTAATCCAGGTCCCGGGAACGGATGTCTTTCCAGAATGGCCGCAGGAAGGTTCAACGACTTCCCTACTCTTCTTACCTCATCTTTAAAAAGTAAGCGTAAAGGTTCAACAACTTTAAGTTTCATATAATCGGGTAAACCTCCCACATTATGATGTGATTTAATCGTTTGTGAAGGTCCTCCGTTGACAGAAACTGATTCAATAACATCCGGATAAATCGTTCCTTGCCCCAGCCATTTCGCATCGGTCACTTTTTTGGACTCGTCATCAAACACATCAACAAATACTTTTCCTATTGCTTTTCTCTTCGCTTCAGGGTCAGTAAGGCCTTTCAAAGCATCATAAAAACGCTGAGAGGCATTTACTCCCTTTACATTTAATCCCAAATCTTTATAGGAATCAAGCACAGAAGTAAACTCATTTTTGCGTAACAGACCGTTATCCACAAAAATACAGTGAAGATTTTCACCGATCGCTTTATGCAAAAGCACAGCCGCAACAGAAGAATCAACACCACCTGATAATCCCAGAATCACCTTATCTGTTCCTATTTTTTCTCTTAATTCACTTACTGTTGCATCCACAAAAGAGTCAGGGGTCCATGAAGGCTCGCATTTGCATATATCAATTACGAAATTCTTAAGCAGAACCGTTCCTTCCAGGGAATGATAAACTTCAGGATGGAACTGAACGCCATAGGTAGCCTCTCCTTCAACCTTATATCCTGCAACCTCAACATCCTTAGTCGAAGCAATAATCGTATAATAATCCGGAACTTTTTTTATTGTATCTCCATGAGACATCCACACTTGGGAACCGGTATTCATCCCCTTCGTCAGCTCATTTTCAGAGGAAACAAACGACAGATTAGCCCGGCCGTATTCACGAATCGTTGAAGGTAATACTTCTCCTCCGTAATTATTGGCTAAAAACTGAGCACCAAAACAAACACCCAACAAAGGTATTTTTCCCTTAATTGGCGATAAATCGGGCTTTGGAGCACTTTCATCCCGCGTGGAAAACGGACTACCCGATAAAATCACACCTTTAATATTCCCCGTAAGCTCAGGAATTTTATTCCATGGATGGATTTCACAATAAACATTAATCTCTCTGATTCTTCTCGCGATCAACTGCGTATATTGAGAACCAAAATCCAAAATAAGAATCATTTCTTGCATGAATGCAAATTTAAAAGATTTGTCGGGAAAACATTGACCGAATGGAAATTTAATTTATACCTGAATTATTATTTCGATAGGAGCCCGAAATGGCCTTATCAGAAAATAAAAAACCTTGGGTCATCCCCAAGGTTTTTGAAGCTTTTTAAAATGCTTCTTTATTCAAGTTTAAGACTTCTCTAGTTAGAAGTTGTATTTAACTCCGATCTGTAAGCCAAACTGATTAAAATTAGTTTTTGCAAATAATTCCTGTTTAGGTGATCCTGCACTAATATTAGCATTGTAAGTGGAATTATTAGAGCTTGAATTCAATTCTTTCACGTATTCAATCTCTTTATCATACGTCGTCATTGTTGTTGTTGTTTCAACTCCGTCTATTGTTCTGCTATTTAATACTCTGTGTTTTTGTTTGATATTCAAACCTGTTGCATAAAGCTCACCAAAAATAGAAAGGTTATCCGTAATGTTATAATTCAAACCTACAGCTCCTCTGAATCCTAAAGAAAATGTTCCTTTAACTTCTGTTTCTGCAGCAAGAGTTGTTCTTTGAATTGCCGTACCTGTAAAAACAGCAGTAATTGCGTCTGTAGTAACAATCGTTGAACCCAAAACAGGCATAACCAAACCTGCTTTTGCATAACCGGAAATTTTGTTAGATGTACCTGTCGAAATAATCACGGAAGGGATTATTCTTAATTGATTCGACTGAGCATGATCGTATCTGTTTGAATAATCTTCATTGATTCCTAAAGCTGTCAGTTGAAAATTAGAAGTTTGCTCATTTATAAGAACTTTCGCTCCTAAAAAATAATTAATTCCCAATTCCACTCCGATATGTTCATTAAACATATAACCCGGTGTCAATTGTAATGTTAACCCTTGACCTAAAGAACCTTTTAAATTTTTCGACTCCATCGTAGAAGCACCGTTTAAAATATCTGTATGAGTTGTTGTACCCAATACATTTCCCGGTAATCCTAATCCATATCCAACATTAAAATCTGCATAAAATCCTTGCGCTTTTACTCCAAAAGAAGCTAATACTAAAGCACATAATAAGGTTACTTTCTTCATATTTTTCAATTTATAGTTTTCCCGAAGATAGAAATATTAATAACATATCGTATTATGATGCACATATTTTTCATTTTTTAACGAATAAACAGATGCAGATACTTTTCAGTCAATTACCAAAAAGGGATATTTTTTCTTTAAAACCTCAAAAAGCTGCTGTTTCTGCTGCTGAAAAAGTTCAACCTGACTACTTTTCGTGTAGGTCAAGCGATGTTCGGACATTCTTCGATAAGATCTGACTTCTCTTTGAAATTTAATTGCTTCTTCCGAAAAAAAAGTTGTCATAAAACGGGAATAAACAATTGAAATAGCTTCTTCATTCGGATGAACAAGATCTGTTTTATAAAAACGATAATCTCTCAACTCTTCCTGGATGATCTCAAAACCCGGGAAATAATTTTCTCCCAGAACAGCTGCCAGCTCAATCAATCTTGATTTACTTCGAACATTTTCAATTACGCCGTCTCGTATATGCTTAACCGGGCTAACAGTAAAAACAATCTTTAAACCTGGATTAAATTTTTTCAGCTGACCTAAAACATCTTCCCAGACAAATACCATTTCTTCGAGTGTAGTAAGTTCTTTGCGAAAAAGACTTCCCGGCTGCTTATGGCAATTCGCAACCAGTTCTCCTGACTCTGCCAACCGGTATCCAAAAGCGGTTCCGAATGTAACCATTAATACATCTGCATTTTTTAATGCGGCTGCTAATTGCTTTAAAGTTTTCGAAAATTTTATTTTCAACGATTCTTCATCATAAGCAAAAAAAGTTCCTGATGCTTCCCACGAGAAGAAAACATCGTATTGTTGCGCTATTTCCGTTTCGTGTTCTTCATTCAGGGCTTTACTGATAAGTTTTGCAATTGATAACGGATGAAAAAGAATTCCAAAGGGATTTATAAAGCAATCAAATCCGTCTTTTTTTAATAAGTATCCAATTTCATCGGAGAAACAGCTCCCCAGGCTTACCAGCTTATCTTGTGGTAGAATTTTCCAGCCGGATTCCGGAATATCAAAATCAATTGTCAGTTTCATAGATGTTACGTTGTGTAAAGTCTATTAATTCCACCCAGCCTTTCCAATCAGACCAATCACTAATTGTTTCATTGTGCCAGATTGAAATAAAATCACCTCCGAACCGCTTCGCTTCTTCAATTAAAGGCAATAGCGCTCTTTTGCTTTCCTCCAACGAAAATCGGAGATATTCTCTCAGCGTTCCATCCATATAAACAAATGGGTAAATCCAAAAGTCATACTGCTTATTTTCAGAAATATCAAAAAATGGAAAGCATCTCAATGTTCCCGCCCGAAATCCAAGAGCATCTCCAAAACCCAGTGTATAATCTGCTTTCAACCCAGCCTCCATATTTCTTTGATAAGTGAATGGGAATTGAAGCTTTAAAAAATGTTGCCTGGATTTATCAACGGGTCTCCCTAGCACTTTTTCCAGTAGTTGCTTTTCATTAGACAGCCTTTCACTATTTGTATTAGAAGCATAGCTTGGGTGAAGCCCTATATTCAATTCTTTTCCCAACTGCCGGATAAAATTCAGATGTTTTTTTGAGGTATTGGGAACATTTCTATCAAAAGCACCAAAATCTCCCAATAACCAAAATAGCTGAACATCAATTCCGTTCATTTGAAAAGATTTGATTTTATCAAAGGTATCATAAGGATCCTTTCTACATCCTAAAAGCGTTTGTGTTTTTACAGCTATCCTCTTGAAATCTAATCGCATTAAATCTTTGAAATAAGACCCGAGAATTCGTGAAGCAGGCTTCCATTTAAATGCAAAAGTATTATCAATATCGAATGTCAGCCGCAATTTCAGAGACGCCTCAACTGTTATGGGAAATATCTGTAACTGGAAAAAAACATCTTTCAAGAAAATATCTATCCAACGTTCCGTCATCAATTTAGTTTCCCAGTTAAATTGGTTTACAAAACTATCTTTAAACTGAAAACGCCCATGTTTATCGTAATTTGTGTAGTTATATTCTTCCATTCTCGTTAAATGGTAGAATATAGCTGCTAATGGATCCGCTACTCCTTCAAAAGCAAGACATTCTTCGCCTTCAAACATTCCTTTTGTCAACCCAGGTACTCTCCAAGCGTCTTCGTACAGCAATACAGAAGCTTTTAATCCTTTATTTTCAACCGATAATTCCTGCGAATAAAAATAGGCCTGTTCTTCCTCTTTTAAATATTCAATCAAAACCGGTTGAAAATCAACACGTCGAAAAAGTCTTATTATGTCAAAAACATAGCAAATACGAGGTGTAATTTTATCAACGGCAACCTTTAACACAATTCTACAATTTTCGACAAGATAAATTCAGCAGCCTTTCCATCCCCGAAGATCTCCGGGAACTCCAAACGCTCTTTACCCAAGAGCATTTCAACATCATTGATGATTTTAGATTCGTCAGCCCCGGCTAATGTAGCACAACCTTTTTCAACAATCTCTACCCATTCTGTATGCGGACGCAAAATTACTGCCGGCTTTTTGAAAAAATATGCTTCTTTCTGGACACCTCCACTATCTGTCAGAATAAGCGCTGCATTTTTCTCCAGAGCAATCATATTTATAAAACCGACAGGTTCTATAATTTTTAGTCTTTTTTCTGAATAGATTTCACTTTTTAGTTCTTCCCTAAGAAGCTGCTCCATCATTTTTTTTGTTCGCGGATGCAAAGGGAGAATCACATGAATATCATTTTTTTCAACAATTTTTAGAAGAGCTTTAAAAATTGCTGAAAGGTTGTCTTTATTATCAGTATTACTATCTCTGTGAATGGTTGATAAAATATAAGCGCCCGGATTTAACCCGTTTACTGATAAGACATTCGATTGCTCTCCAGCCATTTCAGCAAAATGAAGTGAATTATCATACATTATATCGCCACACTCAAAAACAGAAGGATTATTCATCGTTCCCTTATCGTCATGACGTACATTCTCATTTGACAGGTTAATAACTGCTGTTTTAGTAGGACAAAACAACAAGGAGCTGACATGATCTGTCAGGATTCGATTGATTTCCTCAGGCATTGATTTATCAAAGCTTCTCAGTCCTGCCTCAATATGAATCAATGGAACTTGTCGTTTTGAAGCAACGAGAGCACCTGCCAATGTAGAATTCGTATCCCCATATACTAAAAATGCGTCACAACGATGTCCATCAAGGTACTCATCTAACTTTTGCATCATAATCGCCGTTTGTTGCGCATGGGAAGAACTCCCTACATTCAGATTTATATCTGGTTGAGAGATTCCCATTTCTTCAAAAAATACAGCAGACATTTCAGGTGAATAATGTTGCCCGGAATGAATCGTTACCAGGTTGATCTTATCTGCAAAATGATTTTGAACGGCACGTTCTATAGCTGAATGTTTTATAATCTGAGGACGAGCTCCTATCAGCGCCACAATTGTTTTTTTGTGCATCTTTTATGTACTTATATCAAACAAAGATAATAAAGTCAATAATTATTGTTACAATTGTCCATCATCTGCAAAACTATAATAACCATTATCAGAAAAAATCAAATGATCCAAAACTGGTAATTCAATCAGCTTTCCAAACTCCACCAGTTTTTTTGTAAGCTTCCGATCCGCTTCTGAAGGTATCAGTGAACCACTCGGGTGATTGTGGGACAAAATAATGGCATGTGCTCCGGACTCTATCGCTCGTTTATAGATCACTTTTCCGTCAACTATTGTACTTGAAGTTCCCCCCTGAGAGATACAAATGGTTTCCATAACCATATTGCCTCTACTCATTAATAAAACATAAAACATTTCGATGGTTAAGTCTTCAAAATATGGTTTTAAATGTTCGTAAACTGTTCGGGATTCTCTTATTCTGGGACGGCGGCGGGTTATCATCACTTCTTTCCTTCTGCGTCCTAATTCCAACGCAGCTGCAATGGTTACTGCTTTTGCTTTCCCTATACCTTTTACTTTTTGAAATTCTTTAATGCTCCGTTTTGAAAATTCACTTAGGTTATTCCCTGAAATTTCAAGTAGCTCCTGTGCTAAATCAATCGCGGATTTTCGTTTAGTTCCTGAACCAATCAATATTGCGATTAGCTCGGAATCCGAAAGGGCTTTATCACCTTTTAATATCATTTTTTCTCGCGGGCGATCGTCTTCCGCCCATACTTTAATAGCTGGTTTAATTGTATACATGCAAGTCATTTTTCTATTGAAGGTATAAAAACAACTCGTTATTTTAAATCCCTTATTTGTTAATTTATTCTTTATGAAATCAAAAAAAAACTATTTCATAAAATTTTATTCTTGTAATGCTTACTTTTGAAACAATGCAATTGTTCAGAAATATATTAATCTTTTTTATTATCCTTCAGGGAATAACAGCTGATCAATTTGCTAAAATCCCCCTTCTTATTCAGCATTATATTGAACATCAGGCAAAACATGAAATTGATTTTTCTACTTTTTTAAGTCTGCACTATTTAGACCAGAACGGTGATGGAGATGATAATGATGATGAAACAGACCACAATCTGCCTTTTAAAAAAATTGATCATACATGTTTTCAGCTATTAATTAAGTATGAAAACTCTATTAAATTAGCTCCTTTTGCAGAAGTATTGCCTAAGCCTTATTTTTTCTATCAGGCATTTTTTTCAATCCGCCCAATTGATATACTCATAAAACCACCG
The DNA here is from genome assembly GCA_001899145.1 of Flavobacteriia bacterium 40-80. Lineage (GTDB taxonomy): Bacteria > Bacteroidota > Bacteroidia > Flavobacteriales_D > Crocinitomicaceae > 40-80. The sequence goes on along the minus strand of MKVF01000030.1, from coordinate 143,629 downwards.
GCTGTTATTTAAAATTTTAAAGGAATAATTTCCTGAATTTAAATTTTTATTAAAAACAGCTGTAATTATGTTATCAAAAATCATTGATTTCTCAGTCAAGAACAAATTGTTTATTGGCTCATTTATATTATTATGGATACTTATTGGTATTTATCAAGCATCAAAATTACCCATTGATGCCGTGCCTGATATTACCAATAATCAAGTACAAATTATTACAACTGCTCCATCACTGGGTGCGGAAGATGTTGAACGACTTATCACTTTTCCGTTAGAACAGTTAATAAGTAACGTCCCTCACCAGAAAGAAATACGGAGTATGTCCCGCTTTGGGTTATCAATTTTAACCGTTGTATTTGACGATAAAGTAGATGTTTATTGGGCGAGACAACAAATCAGCGAACGTCTTAGTCAATTAGATTATGATTCCAGATTAGGAAGTTCTGAAATGGCTCCTATTACTACGGGATTAGGAGAAATTTATCAATATGTTTTAGAGCCTAAAAAGGGGTTTGAAAAACAATTTTCTCTTGAAGAACTACGAAGTATTCAGGATTGGATTATCAGAAGACAATTACTGGGAACAAAAGGAGTTGCTGACATTTCAACATTTGGCGGGAAACTAAAACAATACGAAGTTGCGGTTGATCCCGTGCTTCTGAAAGCCAGTAATGTAAGCTTATCCGAGTTATATGATGCTCTGGCAAAAAACAATGAGAATACCGGTGGAGCATACATTGAACGTGAAAAATCCGTTCTTTACATTCGGACTTCCGGTCTAATTAATTCACTTTCAGATATTGAAAATACTATTGTAAGCTATTCAGACAAAAGATTACCGATTCTTGTCAAAGACCTGGGAAAAGTGAAAATTGGTTCTGCAATTCGTTATGGAGCACTTACTTCGGGAGAAATTGGAGAAGTAACCGGAGGTATCGTAATGATGCTCAAAGGAGCAAATTCATCCGAAGTAATTGAAAATGTGAAGAGCCGAATTAAAGAAATTCAAAAAACATTACCTGACGGTCTGGAAATAAAACCATTTCTGGACAGAACAAAAATGGTTAATAATGCTATTTCCACCGTAAAAACAAACTTACTGGAGGGTGCATTGATTGTCATTTTTGTGCTTATAATGTTTCTGGGAAATATCAGAGCGGGAATTATCGTAGCTTCAGTAATTCCACTTTCTCTCCTTTTTGCCATCAGTATGATGCAGCTTTTTGGCGTCAGTGGTAATTTAATGAGTTTAGGCGCTTTAGACTTCGGGCTGATCGTTGATGGGGCAGTAATCATTGTCGAAGCAGTATTACATGTCCTTTATTCCCGTATTTATACAAATGGGCACCGTCTTTCAAAAGACGAGATGAATACACAAGTTTCTCACTCTGCATCCAAAATGATGAATGCAGCTGTCTTTGGTCAAATAATTATACTAATTGTTTATTTACCAATTCTTTCATTACAGGGGATTGAGGGTAAAATGTTTAAACCGATGGCTCAGACAGTAGCTTTTGCTATTATAGGTGCATTCATCCTTTCACTTACCTATGTTCCTATGATTACGAGTCTTCTACTAAAACGAACTATTTTACTCAAAAAAACTTTTGCAGACAAACTGATGGATAAGATTGAGTCTGCTTTTTTGAAGATATACCTATTGCTTCAACGTACAAAAAGAATATTTATCATTGTCATCTCTATACTTTTTATCTCCTGTATCTGGATTTTTTCACGCATGGGAGGAGAATTTATTCCCCAGTTGGAAGAAGGTGATTTTGCCGTGGAAACAAGACTACTGGTTGGGACAAATCTGCAGACAACTATTGAAACCTTTGATGGAATTTCCAAATTACTTAAAAATCGGTTTGAAGAAGTCGAACAAATTGTTTCTCGTATTGGAGCTGCTGAAATACCTACAGATCCGATGCCCATCGAAGGTGGCGATCTGATCATCGTTCTAAAACCCAAAAAACAATGGAAAAATGCACAATCATATTCAGAATTGGCAGACAAAATGCAAAAAGCAGTACAATCTGCTTATCTGGGAGTTACAATGAGTTTTCAGTTCCCCGTACAGATGCGGTTCAATGAATTAATGACAGGGTCCAAGCAAGATGTCGTCATCAAAGTATTCGGGGAAGATTTGGAAAAACTCACCTCTTATTCCGAACAAATCGGAGAAATTGTGACAAAAATAAAAGGAACAACAGATTTATATATAGAAAAAATGGTTGGAATGCCTCAAATGATTGTCAATTACAAACGTTCTGAAATGGCACGATACGGGGTAAGTATTGAGAATGTCAATCAAACAATCAATGCGGCTTTTGCCGGAGGTATTGCAGGGATAGTGTATGAGGGAGAAAAACGGTTCGATTTAGTTGTGAGGTTAAAAGAAGACTCAAGAAAGGAACAAGACGTACTTCAGAACCTCATCATTACCACTTCTCAAGGAGCCCATATACCACTTAGAAATGTAGCAGATATTCAGGAAGTAACCGGACCTAATCAGATACAAAGAGAACAAACAAAACGCAGAATCATGGTTGGCTTTAACATACGTGGACGCGATGTCGAATCTGTTGTTAATGATATTCAAAAAGCAATAGACAAGGAACTATATTTTGACAGTGGTTATACTGTTTCATATGGTGGAACATTCGAAAATCTGCAGGAAGCAAAATCACGGTTAGTTATTGCTGTTCCGATCTCTTTGTTGCTCATCTTCATATTACTTTATGCAGCGTTTAAAAACTTAAAAGACGGGCTTCTTATTTTTACGGCTATTCCTTTATCTTCAATCGGTGGAATTCTGGCATTAGCGCTGCGTGATTTACCATTTAGTATCAGTGCAGGAGTTGGTTTCATTGCTCTTTTTGGAGTTGCTGTCCTCAACGGGATTGTGCTAATTACTGAGTTTAATAAATTAAAAGAACAGCATCCGGAATGGGATATTTCAAAAGTAGTATTAGAAGGAACAAAAACCCGCCTCCGTCCCGTTCTGATGACTGCATGCGTTGCTTCCCTTGGTTTCATTCCGATGGCATTGAGCAATGGTGCAGGAGCCGAAGTACAGCGACCATTAGCAACGGTAGTAATTGGCGGATTAATAAGTGCTACTTTTTTAACATTGTTCCTTTTACCAATACTTTATCCAATGTTTCACTCATTCAAAAAAATACCTAAATCAGGTGTTGTTACCTCTCTAATATTATTGTTCATAAGTGCAAATTATAGTTTCTCTCAAACACCTTTAAACCTTGATCAGGCAACGGCCATTATGTTGGAAAACAATCGCCAGATAAAGATGAATCAAATGACTTATCAAAATATGAATCACTTAAAAAAAGGAGCATTTGATTTTGAAAAAACAGATATTGGTGTTGGCTGGGGGCAATACAATTCAGAAAAGAATGACATCAGTTTTTCTATTGGCCAGCGCTTTGCTTTTCCTACTTTTTATAGTAATTCAGCTAAAGCAATCAGCGCAGAGATGGATATTCTTTTGCAAGACCAGAAAGTAATCCGTCAGAATTTACTTTATCTCCTAAGAAAAGTTCATTTTCAATATCAGGTAGTGGAACAAAAGAAAAAACTATTAAACTATACAGATTCTTTACTCCAACTATTTGCAGAACGCTCAAAAAAGCGTTACGAAACAGGAGAAATAAGCCTGATGGAAAAGACAACAGCAGAAACGCAACGGGAGGAATTATCGGTTCAGCTATCTCTTATTCAACAAGACGAAGCTATTCTAATTGAGCAATACCATTATTTGTTACAGTCTGACTCTAATTTCATTCCTCAAATTGAAACAGAAAAATTATCCCTGCCGAAAGGTTTAGTAATAACAGAAGAGGTTATTCAGCAACTACCTGTTTACCAGCGAATCATTAATCAGATCGAAGCAAAAAAATGGCATCTCAGAGTCCAACGTGCTGCGCTTTTACCTGATTTTTATTTCAGTTATAACAATCAAAGTATGACAGGAACTTACACGATCAACAATCAGGATATATTTTACGGACGTTCCAAACGTTTTCATGCCTTTGAAGCAGGTCTGAGTATCCCGATTATTATTGGCCCAACCCTTAAACGACTGAAATTTAACCAACTTCAGATTGACGTGCAACAAGTACAACTGGATGCTACAATGTTGGAATACAAGATGGAAATGGAATCCGTCCGTCAACGAATTAAACAGGCTGTGCAGCAATTAGATTTCTATGAAAATACCGCTTTAAAAAACAGCATTATCATTCTCAACGAAGCTAATCAAAAATCAAAATTGGGGGAAATTGATTTCTTTCAATGGCTCATAATGATTCAACAGGTGATCCGTATTCAAAATGATTATTTAGATGCCCTTAGTAATTACAACGATCAAATTATTCAATTTAAAAAATTATACAATGAGTAAAATTCATTCTTTATTTATAGCTGTTTTAATTTTTTACAGCTGTACAAATAGCAACAATAATCAGAATTCTAATCCGAAGGGAGAAGCCATAAAAACGGAAATAACTTTAACCGAAGAACAAATAAAAAATGCCGGATTAATCAGTGATACGCTCCATTTCAAAGAACTCTCCAAAGAATTGGAAGTTCAGGGAAGAGTAATGAGCACACCCGATGGTACTGCATTCATAAGCTTCCCTATAAATGTTCAGATTCAAACCATTATTGTCCGAATGGGTGATTTTGTCAAAAAAGGCCAGGTGTTAGCCTATGCTGAGAACATTAACCTAATAGAAATGCAGGAAAATTACCTCAAAACAAAAGCCGGTTGGGAATATGCCAAAGAAGATTACAATCGGCAATTACAGTTAGATAAAAACAATGCAACCAGCTTGAAAAACTTCCAGCAGGCAAAATCTTCCTTTGATGAACTAAACGCTCAAATGGCTTCTCTGGAAGAGCAGTTGGAACTACTCGGTATCAATCCAAAAAAACTAAGTGTTCAGACCATTACCAAAAGTGTACCGATTAAAAGTAATACGGACGGAGTTATTGTTTCTATTGATATCCAAAAAGGAGCTTTTTCCTCCATTGAAAAACCTCTATTCAGTATCATCAATGAAAAAGCTACCGAGACACACCTACAGCTCTTTCAGCAAGATTTATCAAATATAACTGTCGGGCTCCCTGTGATCAGCAATTATAACGAAAAAGAATTGCATGGTAAGATTCGTAACATAATACCTTCAATGGATCAGAATAATAGTAGTATAGCTGTAGTAGAGTGGGATAACAAGGACATTTATCCAATCCCCGGAATGATGCTCAACACTACCATATTACAAAATCGTTCCTTAACAGCTTGTCTGCCATCAGAAGCATTTATCAAATGGAATGATATATATTATATCTTTACTGATAAAGGAAATGGAAAATATGAAATGATTCCGGTAAAACCCACAATAGAGCAAGACGGCTGGAAAGGAATAAATGATCCAAAAGATTTATATAACAAAAAAATTGTTATTAAAAATGCCTATGAACTTCTGATGGCTATTAAGAATGTAGCAGAAAATTAACTACATAAATACATCAAGAAATAAAAAAGACAAGGCCCGAAAAAATGATATCGGGCTTTGTCCTATAATTTCTGAATAAAGAACTCGGTTCGACGATTAATCGCTCTGTTTTCCTCAGATGTATTAGGGACTTTAGGCTGTGTTTCTCCATAGCCTTTAGAGCTCATGCGCTTTGAAGCAATTCCTAAGCTTATCAAATAACGCTTCACTTCTTCAGCACGATTTTCTGAAAGGATGAGGTTTTTATCATCTTCCCCTACATCGTCCGTATGCCCTTGAATAACTATTTCAATGGTTGGATAGGCTTTCAAAAATTTTACAAACTGTTTCAAAATAAATTTTGATTTATCTGTCAGCGCATAAGAATTGGTAGCAAACAATATATCATTAATTGTATAGGCTTCACCTTCTTTCAATTCTTTCACATCCATATCCGTTCCGCGGATAACAGGATCTTCTGACTTTTTAAGATCCTCATTCGCTATTAATTTCGAGTCAAAAGCCGCTCCTTCCTTTTTCACAGTAACAATCACATCTTCTTTATGATCTGTTTTCACTATCGCAGCATATTTACCGTCAGAGCCATTTACTTTGAATTTTTGAGTTTCATCAGAGCCGGAATAAGCAACCTCTATCTCTGCACCTTCAATCGGGTTCCCCTCATTATCCTTCAGCTCTCCTTTAACTATTTTAACCGGTTTGGGACGTGCTTCCGGATATAATTCGAAGCTGTAAATATCCCAGTTACCTCCGGATCTGGAACTGAAATAGGCCTGCTTACCATCAAGAGAAACAAAAATTCCGATCTCGTCTTCAGGAGAGTTAATCGGATAACCTAAGTTTTTAGGTGCAGCCCATTTTCCATTTTCCTTTCTGGTATAAAAAATATCCAGGCCACCTACACCTTTCCGTTCATCTGAAACAGAAGAGACAAAATACAATGTTTCACTATCCTGATGTAAAAACGGACTTTTATCTTTTCCTGCAGTATTAATTTCCGTTAGCGGTTTTCCGGCTCCCCAAGTCCCATCCGAATTTCTTTCCGCTACCCAGATATCATTGTCCTGAGTAGCATCTCTTCCTGCCCTCAATGTAGTATAATATAAGGTATTTCCATCAGCCGAAAGTGAAGGCTGCGCATCCCATCCGCGAGGAGAATTAATCTGCGGTCCCATGTTTTCCAGTGGTGTCCATTTAAAATCATTCCCTCCTTCTCCTGAACGTTCAAATCGGGTAATATACAGATCACAGTTTCTGTAAGTCTGCCCGTCGATCTGCTCGTCTTTACAGGCACATAAAACCATTTCTTTATTATCTAAAGACATTGTAGCAGCTCCGTAACTTTGAAATGTTCCGTCATTAAAAGGATAGGAAAATGGTTTACCATTATCAAATTTCCCCATATAATTCGGACGCTCTGAATAAGTAAACTCTTCAATGATGTTTTTCATCATATCACCTTTATTGGTCTTATCTACTTTTCTGGTATAAAAGATCAATTCATTATCAGGCGAGAGCATCGGAAAATATTCATCAAATTTAGAACTAACATTCGGAACAACGACCGGATTATAGGGAACCGGATTTTTTGTAAAATCAACATTGCTGCTCATTTTGGCAACTACTTTCTGAATATCCTCCAGCTTTTTCTTATAATCATCCGGAAAACGGGAAGGGTCTTCAGATTTAAAATCTGCAAATTTCTGAAAATAAGAATTTGCATTTTCCATATCTTTGAAATTATAGGCAATTGCTCCCAAGTAATAGTAGCAGTTGGCATGAAAATCAGGGCATCTTTCTATTGCCTTTTCAAACAAATCCTGACAAATTTTCAGCGCATTATCTCCGGCAGAAGGATTTGGATTTTCACGGTATAAATTCATCGCATATTTATAATAAAAAAGACCATATTCATAATATGCAGTAGCATTATCCTCGCTCAGTTTAATCGCTTCTCTGAAATTGGATTGTACTTCCTGAAGATTCGATGATTTCTTGGCTTCATCAATATATTTCTGCGCTTTTTTAGAAGGGGCAATACACGATTCATCCGTTTCCTGAGCGAAAACAAACAATGAAAGTGAAAACGAAATTATTAATAGTAATTTTTTGTTCATAAAATGAATAAACTAAAGTCAATTTACATACGTCTATTATATCGTCAAAAAACTAATTTTGTTACATAAAAATAATACTTATTGTGAATAACCAGGATGAGATCTTTATGTATAAAGCAATTGAGCTCGCAGAATTGGGAGGAGTTAGAGTCGCTCCCAACCCGAAAGTCGGTGCTGTAATTGTTCACAATAATGAGATCATCGGGCAGGGATATCATGAATACTACGGAGGTCCACATGCAGAAGTGAATGCTGTAAACAACGTTTTCGACAAAGAATTATTAGCAGAATCAACAATTTACGTAACCCTGGAGCCTTGCAGCCATTTTGGAAAAACACCTCCTTGTTCTGATTTGCTTATTCACCATAAATTTAAGAAAGTTGTTATCGGATCCCGAGATCCTTTTCACCTGGTAAATGGCGGAGGAATAAAAAAACTCCGGGATGCAGGAATCGAAGTAGTGGTAGGAGTTTTAGAAGACGAATGTAATTTTATGAACCGTCGGTTTTTAACTTTTCACACTAAAAAAAGACCTTATATTATTCTGAAATGGGCAGAAACAGCAGATGGCTTCATAGATTATGATAGAACGGACAATGAACGCAAAATAAACTGGATTTCGGGTGAAGAAAGTAAAAAAACCGTTCACCGATGGCGTTCGGAAGAGCAAGGAATTTTAGTAGGCTGGAAAACAGTGCTGAATGATAATCCCCAACTAAATGTACGTCTTATAAAAGGGAAAAATCCCGTAAGGATCATCCTTGATCCTGATTTACAGTCACCTGCAGATTCATTTATTTTTGATCATTCACAGCCTACGATTATTTACAACAAAAAAAAGGATCATTTAAGTGAAAATTTACACTACATAAAATTAGAAAGTTATAACTTTACATCAATTTTATCTTCTCTACATACACAAAATATTATTTCGGTATTAATAGAAGGAGGTTTGTTCACTCTTAACCAATTCATTGAAAAAGACATTTGGGACGAAATAAGGCGGTTTAAAAGCAGAACTTATTTTCATTCCGGGGTGAAGGCTCCTTCCGTCAATCTATCAGCCGATAAATCTACACTATCAGGTAAAGACCAACTGGACATTTTTTATAATAAAAATTAGATGGCTGACATTAAACAAAGTATCAGGAGATGGTGTGCTCAGCAAGAGCGTAGTAGTTTTGAAGTAACGCAAAAACTGGTGTCGTGGAACATCAATAAAAGCTTGATTCCTAATATTATTCAGGAATTACGAAATGAAAATTTTCTGAATGATGAGCGTTTTGCCGAAGACTACGCGCGGGGAAAGTTCAGAATCAAGCATTGGGGGAAAAATAAAATACGGCTTTCATTACTTCAGAAGAAAATTTCGGAAACCCTTATTGATGCCGCCATGAAAAAAATCGATCAGAAAGAGTATATGGACACATTATACTCATTGGCCAACAAAAAAGCAGTTTTATTTACCGAAGACCTCTCGGCATTTGAACGCAAGGGGAAATTATATCAGTTTTTGCTTTCTAAAGGATTTGAAAGCCATCTGGTGCATCAGGCTATCAACGATATAGTAAAAGAAGATTAATCGTATAAAATTATATTCGTATCAGGTATTAAGTCTCACTTCACAAAATCATTTTTTTTGTTATTTTCGTAAAAAAAAGTGTAGTGCAGACAAGCATCGTAATAATCCCGACTTATAACGAACGTGAAAATGTCGAAAAAATCATTCGGCAGGTACTGTCTTACGATGCACTGTTCAGCATTTTAATTATAGATGATAATTCTCCTGATGGTACGGCAGCCATCGTAGAAGGATTGCTCTCTGAATTTCCAAACCGTATTTTCATAGAAAAACGCCCCGGGAAATTAGGACTTGGCACAGCATATATACACGGATTCAAATGGGCCTTAGCCAAAGGTTTTACTTATATTTTCGAAATGGATTGCGATTTTTCTCACAATCCGGATGATCTGGAACGGCTATTGAAACCTCTGCAAACAGGCAATTATCAGCTTAGTATAGGTTCCCGCTATTGCAAAGGTGGAAAAGTCAAAAACTGGCCATGGGACAGAATACTTCTTTCTTACTTTGCATCTATTTACGTACGTTTGATTCTGTGGGTCGGAATAAAAGATACTACTGCCGGTTTTATGTGCTATCACAAAGATGTTCTTTCCACTATCGATTTTGATAAAATTCACTTTAAAGGCTATGCTTTTCAGATTTGCATGAAATATGCTACTAAAAAAAATGGCTTTAAAGTAATTGAAGTACCTATTACTTTTATAGACAGGCAATTCGGAGAATCTAAGATGAGTACGGGAATTTTTAAAGAAGCCGTCATCGGGGTCTGGAAAATGCGAAAAATGAAATTCAAATGACCATTTTATTTAAAAATGCTTGTGTTGTCAACGAAGGAACACAGCGTATCACGGATGTATTAGTAAAAAACGGACGGATCGAAAAAATTGCTGACACGATCACTGTTATTGAAAATGCAGACATTCATGATCTGAAAGGTGATTTTTTGCTGCCGGGAGCAATTGACGATCAGGTGCATTTCAGAGAACCGGGATTGACACATAAAGGGAATATTCAAACGGAATCGTATGCAGCTGTTGCAGGAGGAATCACCTCTTTTATGGAAATGCCGAATACCATTCCGAATGCCATTACTCAGGAATTATTAGAAGAAAAATACCAAATTGCAGCAAAAACATCTGCAGGTAATTATTCCTTCTTCATGGGAGCAACCAATGACAACTATGAAGAAGTGATGAAAACAGATATTAAAAATGTTTGTGGTGTTAAAATCTTTATGGGTTCTTCCACAGGAAATATGCTGGTGGACAACGAGCAGGCTTTGTCGAAGTTATTTTCCAATGTGGAAACGGTAATCGCAACCCATTGTGAAGATGAAGCTACAATAAAAGCAAATCTGGAAAAAGCGAAGGAAATATTTGGAGAAAATATTCCGGTTGAACAACATCCTGTCATCCGCTCTGCAGAAGCCTGTTATTTATCTTCTTCTCTTGCCATTAAACTTGCAAAAAAATACGGAACCCGTCTTCATATTCTTCATATTTCCACTGAAAAAGAAATCGAGTTATTTGACAACATTACTCCTTTAGAGAAAAAAAGCATCACTGCGGAAGTTTGTATTCATCATCTATGGTTCTCGGATAAAGATTATCCGGTAAAAGGAAATTTCATCAAATGGAATCCTGCCGTTAAATCAGAACAGGACCGGGAAGCACTCTGGAAAGGATTACTTGATAATCATATTGATGTTATCGCTACCGATCATGCTCCTCATACCATTGAGGAAAAATCACAGCCTTATCTTCAGGCTCCTTCCGGCGGACCGCTTGTTCAGCATGCCCTACCTGCTATGTTAGACAAATATGAAGAAGGGAAAATTTCAATTGAACGTATTGTCGAAAAAATGGCACATGCTCCCGCTATTTGTTTTAGGCTGGAAAACAGGGGCTTTATCCGTGAAGGATATTTTGCAGACCTGGTAGTTGTCAAAAAATCCGATTATCAGGTGACAAAAAATAATATCCTCTACAAATGCGGCTGGTCTCCATTTGAGGGGCACACATTTAAATATACCGTTGATAAAACCTTCATCAATGGAAAATTAGCCTATTCAAAAGATCAGAAAATCTCCGAAACTTTCGGGCAACGATTAACTTTTGACCGATGAAAAAATTTCTCTGTTTTCTATCCTCTGCCTTATTCCTTGGAAGCTGTAATGATGCAAGACTGGAAACATCTGTTCCAAAAGACATTATTCCTGTGGATACCATGATCATGGTCATGAGTGATGTGCTGCTGATGGAAAATGCTCTGCAACGGGATTATCCCCAATTGGTTTCACAAGTGGACATTGTAAAAAATTCCGGTGATTCAATTTTACAGAGTTATTCCCTGAACTTCGATCGCTATAAGCGTTCTTTTGAGTATTACGCTTTCTACCAGGATACTATGAATTACATTTATGATAGAATGTCCGACAGAATTACTATTCAGATGAATGAATCGGAGTAATTACGCTTATGTTATTCAGAGAATACCCAAAAAAGCTTTTCAGATTTTTTACAGATCGAAAATTCTAAATTCTAAATTCTAAATTCTAAATTCATTATTTTTTCACACTTTCCTGTCCGGATTCTTCACGACAAATTGTTTCCAGCTGTTTACTGCTGTTTTATTATGCTCTCCTACCCCTTTAGAGAAATGATGGCATACCGCTACTGCTAATCCATCTGTCGCATCCAGGTATTTAGGCATTTCCGAAAAGTTTAACAATTTTTGCAACATACCGGCTACCTGTTCTTTTGAAGCATTTCCGTTCCCTACAATAGCCTGCTTTATACGTTTGGGGGTATATTCTTCAAAAGGCAAAGAGCAAGCCAAGGCTGCGGCAATCGCTACACCCTGCGCTCGTCCCAATTTCAGCATGGATTGTACATTCTTCCCAAAAAAAGGGGCTTCTATAGCCAGTTCATCCGGATGATATTCTTTGATCAGCTGCGCTACACGATCGTAAATGCGTTTCAGCTTATCCGGGTGATGTTCAATTTTAGATAACTGAAGGATTCCGAAGTTGATTAATTCCACTTTTTTACCTTTTACGTGAATTAATCCATATCCCATTACGGTCGTACCGGGATCAATTCCCAGAATTATTTTATCTTCGGTCATTATTTCAAATTCAGTGTCTAAAACTACGAAATTCTATCCAAAACTTATACTGGTAGCAAAGTTTGTTGCCGTAGCCGTTTTTATATGGATCCTGTTTCGTCAGAAGAATATCATAAAGCAGATTAATTTTGAAGCTTTCCATCTCGTAAGATTTGATTTACTGTTACTCATTCTGATATTGATGCCGCTCAACTGGTATTTCGAATATTTAAAGTGGAAGGTAACGTTAAAGCATCTTAACTATTTTCACAGAAAAGAGAGCATCAGTTCTTTCCTAAGCGGAATATTTTCAGGATTTATCACTCCTAATTTTATCGGAAACTTTGCCGGACGAATCATCTACTATCCTTTCCGGCTCCGCCCTCAACTGACACTTTATACCTTACTTGCCAGCTACTCTCAATTTCTGACAACACTCTCCATCGGTGCGGTTGTATTATTCTTTCAAAAGGAACAATATCAGCTGTTTCCCTCTAAATTTAACTGGATTATTTGTATTTTCCTGCTACTTGGCTGGATGCTCTACTTCGGATTTGAGCAGCTGAAACCGGAGCGAATACGACTCCTCTCCTTTTTCCGCTATTTCCGGTACAGTAAAAAGAACCAGTGGCTAAAGCTCCGGTTTTTAATTTATAATATCCTCCGGTATTTCGTCTTTTCGCTACAATATGTATTAATGCTAAATGTATTTCAGGCAGATTTCCATTGGTATTACTTCCTATATGTCAGCATCATTTATTTTTGGAGTACATTGATTCCAAGCTTTATCTGGGGAAAGCTGTTCATACGGGAAACGGTGGCATTAGTGATCTTATCAGCTGTCATTCCTAATACGAACATCATCCTTTGTTCATCGCTGTTACTGTCGGTTATTAACCAGGTTATACCTGCAGTGACCGGAATCCCGTTTTTAATGAAAAAGAAAAAATATGAGTAGTTTTCTGATTTTCTTTTCTCTATTCACAATTATTATCCTGTTCGGGCAATTAACTTTAAAAAACCGTACAACAACTCAGAATGAACTGCTTCAGAATTTAACTGTTATCATCCCCTTCCGGAATGAGATGAAACAATTGCCGGCATTGCTGAACTCTCTGAAAAAACAACCTTCACTTCCAAAATCCATAATTTTTATCAACGATCATTCGGAAGATTTGTCTGTTGAGATACTGGAAGATTTTAAGGAATTAACCTTTAAAATCATCCACTTAGAAAATGAACAAGGAAAAAAAGCGGCCATAAAAAACGGAATATCATTTGCTGATACAGAATATATCCTTACGCTGGATGCCGATGTCCGGCTGCCGGATGATTATTTTTATCATCTTTCAGAATTAATATTAAAAGATGCGCACATTTTACCGGTCGCTATTGAAAATCAACCTTTTTTCAGCTTTTTCAATTTAGATTACTACTATCTTTTTGCCTTAAATAACGGACTTCATTTTCTGGATCGCCCGTTTTCAGCAAGCGGTGGTAATTTTCTCTTCAAACGCAAACTGTATCATGATTTCATACAACAAGATAAAAACCAGGATATAACAAGCGGGGACGACATCTATTTTCTCAATTTTCTGGTTCGCCGTAATAAACAAATAGTGCAGTCCACTGAAAAAGAGCTTTGTGTTAAAAGTTATATACCTGATCATTTCCCGGAGATCATCCGGCAACGTATCAGATGGATAAAAAAGGGCTCATCCGTACAGTCTTTTTTACCTGTTATCATTGGGCTCACGGGAATTATTTATCACTGGGGTTTCGTAATGATCATGTTACTGAACCTAGGCAAAGCAACGGAACTGATTCTTACAAAAATTGCATTTGACTGTATCACCTTTTATCCGTATCTGGTAAAAATAGGAAAACGTTTTTCTTTACTCAGGATTTCCGTTTTCTCGTTATTCTATCCGGTTTGGATGATACTCATTGGATTGTTTTCCGTTTTGATTACTCCAAGCTGGAAAGGACGTAGGATCATTACAAAATAAAAAATCCCGGTCTTTCACCAGGATTTATTTTAATATTCATCTTCATTGAATAAAAAGTCATCTTTAGAAGGATAATCAGGCCAAATTTCCTCAATACTTTCGTATATATCTCCCTCGTCTTCCAGATCCTGAAGATTTTCCACTACTTCCAGAGGTGCGCCGGTTCTGATTGCAAAATCAATCAATTCGTCTTTTGTCGCCGGCCATGGCGCATCTTCCAAATATGAGGCTAATTCGAGTGTCCAGTACATAATGTTACGTTTTATTTTGTTCAGTTTTGCGCAAAAGTAATTTTATTTGGATAAAATACAAGTTATACAATAGAAAGTTTTTGTTAAACTTTCTGTGTGATTCTCTCTAATTTAAAATTATCTGCATTTCTTCTCTCATCCCGTACGAAGAATCCTCTCTGAATCACAGATATCTGAATTGCATTGACAGGTAAGTATCTCCGTCAATTGTTGCTTTAAAGTTCTCAAATTTTGGTTGGCTCCAGCCTTTGTGATAATAATTCGCAAACGCAAATCCTTCTTTAGGAGTCATAAATGAATAATCCATTTTACCATTCGCATTTTCATCGTCAAGCATAGAAAAGCCATAGGTTCCTTTTTCCATGGTAATAACATGCTCCAAGTATTGATTTTTTAATCCTTCTTTGGAAATAATAATAGTCTTCAAAGGCTTTCTTTCCTCATAAGCTGCTTCATCCTTGAAAATCCTTAATTGCAAACGTCCTTCGGAACTACGGATATTTGACATTTTCAGTTTAACATTATAAACAGGAGTATCTGCCATTCCCATAAAGGAATAAGCTCCCAATAGCAAGCACAGCACAGGCAGGATCATTTTTACTTTTTTCATAGTCGTCTTACTTTATCTAATTTACAAACTTACTTTTCCATCTTCGGGATCCAGGGATATTCCTTTGCTCCCAATTGTTTGGTCAAATATCTCGACAAAACAAATAAATAATCACTTAACCGGTTCAGATAAGGCAGCACATTTTCATCCAGAGGACTTTCCTGAACAAGACCAACAACGAGACGTTCCGCTCTTCTGCAAACACACCGGGCAATATGGCAATAGGAAACAACAGGGTGTCCTCCGGGCAAAACAAACGTTTTCATCGGTTCTATCTGGCTGTCCATTTCATCTATTCTTTCCTCCAGATAAGTGACGTCACTTTCAAACAACGAAGGCAACTGCATTCTGGACTTTTCAGGATCCGCTGCCAGAATAGCTCCCAGTGTAAAAAGGCGGTCCTGAACAATCAGCAGCTGGCTGAACAATTCTTTATCATCGACAGAATCACGAATCAGACCGATATGTGAATTCAGCTCATCAACTGTACCATAAGATTCAATTCTCAGCGAATACTTAGAAACTCTCGTTCCACCGATAAGCCCCGTTTTTCCTTTATCTCCTTTCTTTGTATAGACTTTCATAACAAACTTCTTAAAATACCATTCAAACGCACCACAAAATGCTGCTTTTGCTGATGAGGGCGTTTCATCACAATACCAAACTTAAATAAATCCATTGACAAATGGTAATCCCTGTCTTCAATAATTTCGGTCCAGGCTCTTAACATATCTCTGTTCCAGCGAATATCATCCAGGATAAAAATCGTTTCTTCATGACTATTTTTCTGAAGCTGCTTTAAATATCTTTTTAAGGATGTACCGTCATGGTGACCGTCAATAAATATTAAGTCATAAACAGAGCTGTCCCGGCTGATAAAATGATCAAACGTATCATTTACAAACCGGACTTCAGAAGAAACTAAAGGAAAATATTTCCGGGCAAAAGCCTGTGTCTTATCACACGCATCGACGGTTACAACCAAACCGCCTCCACTTGTCAGCGCAAACGTCCCGACGCCCAGCGAAGTTCCTAATTCAAGTATTTTTTCGGGTTTATAAAATAAAGAAATCTGGCTTAGCACTTCTAAGAAGACTCCTTTGGTTGCCGCATTCTTAAATACTTCATTTACCTGCCTCCGGCGTTCCATTTTCCGGGAACCTGCACCAAAATCTTTCATCTCGAATACCGAATCATCCTTTTTTAAGGAATACAACTGTTTTTCTTGTTTTTCAAGGAAGGCAAAGTCCATTTTCATTTTCAAGCATTTGTCCTTAAAATCATACACAAAAGGGGAATGAAAAGCATGTCTCCCTTGGGAGATTAACAGGTATTTTATATATTCGTAGGCATTCTTCATCTGTAAAAGACAAAGTAACATAATTTAAACTAATATGAGTGACCTGAACGAAGAAAATGATCTGATATCCCTGCAAAAAGCGCAAGCATTTCAACCTTTCAATCATCTGGAAATTGTTGATCCCTGTAAGACAGGAAAGGGAATTTTGAAATTTTCTCCGGCTCAGCGGGAAAATTATATACAAACCTACTGCACATCCGGTTACCAGACAACATTTTTTATCCCGGCATCCGGAGCAGGATCCAGGATGTTCGAATTCCTGTTTAATTTTCTTAACAGTGATGATGATTACAACCAGGGAAAGGTGGAGCGTTTCATTAATCATTTTGAAGATTTTGCTTTTGCGAAAAAGATCCCGGCAGACATTCTGGAATCATTGAAAAACAAGGAAATTATACTGGAAGAATTCATCGATTATCTGCTGAATGATTCCGGATTAAACCTCGGGAATTTGCCTAAAGGGCTCATTCCTTTTCACAGTATCGGCCCTTTTGTACTGTCTCCTTTTCAGAGCCATATTGTACAGGGAGTGGAAATAGCTCCTCACAGGCCTCTTTTTCATTTCACTATCAACAATAAGTTTAGTGAGCAAATCAAAAAAGAGCACGATATCATCAATAATCTGATCACACAGAAAGTAAAGATTGAATACTCTGTTCAGGATCCTGCTTCAGATGCTTATATCTTTGATGAGAATCAGGAATTGGTGACGGATAAAGATAACATACCGATCAGAAGGCCTTCCGGGCATGGAGCATTATTAGACAATCTTAATAAGCTCTCCGGAGATATCATATTCATTAAAAATATTGACAATCTGCAGCATTACAACAAGAGTAAAACCTCATACGATACGCTTCGTTTGCTCGCAGGAATCGCAATTCAGATTGAAGAAGAAAGAAATGAGCTGATCAATGTTTTTTCCAGAAAGAATTTTGAGGCTTTCAATAAAAAATATGAAATTCTGCTGGAAAGTGAATTAGATTCCATAAGCGACGAGCAGATTATTGATATTATAAATCTACCAATCCGCGTATGTGGAATGGTTAAAAATGAAGGAGAACCGGGAGGAGGCCCGTTCTGGCTGAAAAAAGATGGTATAACACGTAAACAGATCATTGAAAAATCTCAGATAAATTCAAAAGATAAGCAATACAGCTTATTAATTAACAGCACGCATTTTAATCCGGTTTTAATGGCATTACGAAATGCTGATAGAGACGGAAACCGCTTTAATCTGAAGCAGCTGGTCGATGAAGATCAGTTTTTTCATGTCAAAAAATCTCAAAAGGGGAAAAAAGTATTTTTTACGGAAAAACCGGGGTTATGGAATGGAGGCATGTATAACTGGCTGACCATTTTTGTGGAAATTCCGACAGAAGCTTTCAGTCCCGTAAAAACAATTTTAGATTTATTAAAACCTATACATCAGGAAAATTTGTAAATTTGGGATAAGAGTTTAGCTCTTTGATGGATTAAGCTCGGAACCCATGCAGCGTATGTTTTGAAGTCTAACAACTTAAACATTATAGGGGATCTCGAAGAAGCAATGGCGGGCCACACCACTTTTTAAGTGGAGCGATTTATCAAACAGTGGATTACAAAGCTTCCCGGTAACCGAAATCGTGTATTTCTGAGTCTTCAGAAATTCCTGCATGGGTTTATTTTTTCTACCAATGCTAATTTTAAAATAGTTTAAGCTGGCCTGAAATTTTATCCTACACATTGAATCAAATTTTATTTCACATAAAAAAGACCGCTGTTTCCAGCGGTCTTCTGTTTTATAAAATAGCAAGCTTATTTCACTAATTGAATTTTTGTAACTACTGTATTCTCTTTTCCGACAACCCGGATAAAATAGTAGCCATCTACAAAATCAGACAAATCAAACTGAGCAGTTGTTTTCAAATCCCAGCTTGAAATCATTCTTCCCTGATTATCGATTAAAACAGCTGTTTCATAATTCTCAACAGTTCCTTTCAGATAAACAATTGAAGAAGTTGGATTAGGGAAAATAGACAGTTCATTTTTCACCAGATCTGTCATTCCAAGACATTGACTCACTTCAATGGTGGAAGAAGCTGAGCTGGAACAGCCGTTCTCCGTTACCGTATAGGTAATGGTATGAGTGCCCATTCCTGCAGCTACAGGATTAAACAAGTTATTGGAAATCCCAGGTCCGGAGAATGTACCTCCTGAAGGAGTGACCTCACTGATAGAATAAGGGGAATCATAAATACACGCTACCTGAGGAGCACCAAAATAAATTTCCGGACGCTTGTTCACAGTAAGTACTACTGAGTTTGTATAAGCAGAACCTCCGCATGCTCCGGTAATTGAACAGCGGTATTTCGTATTATTAAGGTTCATCTGCACATTCGAAACCGTCAAAGCTGCTGTATTCACTCCTGAATAAGTAGTACTGTTATTCAAATCATACCATGTATTTCCGTCAAAGCTGATCTGCCAGCTGTAAGATACGGCTAAATCTGCCTGAACGCTGAATGTATGAGTTACTGATTCACAGACAACCTCGCTTGAAGGCTGAGAAGTGATCAACGCAATATCACTGATCGTTAATACCGCACTGTTAGTTGCCGTATTTCCGCAAGGACCTGCTACCTGGCATCTGTAAAGCGCACCTGAGCCGGACATTGCCAATCCGGAAATTGTCAGCTGGTTTGTTGTGGCTCCGGCATAGTTTGTATTATTTGTCACATTCGCCCATGTTGTTCCGCCATCTGTGGAGATTTCCCACTGATAAGCTGTTGCTCCGGATGCCGTAACCTGAACAAAAGTACTTCCGTTCGGACACATACCGGTATTCTGAGGCTGAGCTGTAATATTCACTACTCCTGCTGCTGTAACGGAAAGTGTCGCAACTGAACTGTTAATATTCCCGCAGCTGGTCGTTAACACACATCTGTATTTCGTATTGTTCATAATTGTTGTAACAGATGCAATATTCAGCGTCGCTGTCGTTGATCCTGAAACCGGAGCTACATCATCCACATTATTCCATGTAGCGCCATTATCAGTTGAAACCTGCCACTGGTATCCTGTAATTCCTGTTCCGGTAACTCCGAAAGTTGCACCTGAATTAGGGCAGGCTGAAAGGTCCTGAGGCTGACTGGTAATTTGAGCAGAAGAAGCCGTTACCGTCAATGTTGCAACAGAAGAATTTTGTGTTGTACAGCTACTGGTTGCTACACATCTGTATTGATTCGCATCAAAGCTGCCCGGGATTGTAGCTATTGTCAATGTACCGGTTCCTGCCCCTGAATAATTTCCACCATCAGAAATATTCGACCAGGTTATTCCGCCATCTGTTGAAGCCTGCCACTGATAAGTTCCGCCACTGGCTACTGCAGTAAGGCTAATTGTTCCGTTTGCACAAACTGTTTCATTTGCTGGCTGGGTAGAGAAAGTGATGGTGGAAGAAACTGTTAACGTAGCCACATTTGTATATTTATCCCCGCAGGAATTTGTTATTTTCAAGCGGTACTTTTGCGTATTGAACGAAGTCGGTACATTTGTCAAAGACAAAGATTGAGTCGTTGCTCCCGCATAATTCGCGTTGTTAGTAACATCCGACCATGTAGAACCATTGTCAGTTGAAACCTGCCATTGATAAGAAGTTCCTCCTGAAATTGAAGAAGAAATCGTTCCTGTACCGTTAGGGCAGATAGTTGTATTAACCGGCTGGGTTGATACATTTGCCAACGGACAATTATCTTTAACCAGAACTCCGTAATCTTCTACATCACCGGCAACAAGACTTCCTGAGCAGTTCGCTTTCGCTTCCGTCGGTGCAGTCGCTGCATCCATAATCACTCTCATTCTCAAAATCTGATTTTGTACTGCCGTCGCAGGTATCACAACGTTCCCCGTCACATAACCCGATGTCTGATTGGAACCGGAGCTTGCTACGCTTCCTTCCAGCACTTTTTCAGCAGCTGAATACGTTCCGTTATTTTCCCAATCAATATATACCTTTACATAGCTTGTATATCCGTAAGTATTGATTTTTACGCTGATCGGATAAGTATCCCCGGCATTTACAATTGTGTTTTTCGTACATACCAGATTTTCATACGTATTTGTTTCAGAAGAGCTCGTAAAAGAGCTGATCGTATTAAATGTAACTTCAGAAGCGTTTATTCCGTTCGGGCCAGGCGTACCAAGATTCGGAGTACAGGTAGAAACACTTGTTCCCGCATAATAAAATGCATCTGTTTCTGTTATTGTGTTAGTACCTTGCGCGGTAGTCACTGTCAATGTAACACTGTACCATCCTGTTGAAGTAATATTAAAGGTCGGGTTTTGTTTACTTGACGTCAATGTCACAGATCCGTTTGTGACACTCCAGCTATGTGTATTTCCGGAAAATTCGGAATGTTCCGTATAAGTATTAGCTACACAAGAGCTATTGTCATACAGGTTCACTGTTCCCGAGCAATAAATCTTCTGAGGAATAATAATTGCCGCTGTCGGAGCAGAAACAGGAACTAACGCGTTGTTGCTCGTAAAAAAAGAAGCTCTCGGGCCAGAGCATGCTGCACGCATTCTTGTTCCCTGATTCGCCGTAAACTGAGTTACACAGGATACGGAAGAATAGTCCATATAATTATGAACAAATAATGCGTTTGAAGAACCTCCGTCACATGAATTTGTTCCTGTAACATTACAGTCCGACTGGCTTCTTTTATGAGGAGGAGTATCTGCACACATATCTCCCTGAGTCGGGCTGGAAGGAGGACATGTATTTCCTGTTCCGTCTCCTTCAAATGTGTGGTACAAATTCAAAGCGTGTCCCAGCTCATGAATCAACGTATGATCAAAATCCTGAAGGATATTGGAAGCCATAAAAACGGCTCCGTCAGTTGCATTTCCGTGATTGGATGCCATATAAGCATATCCCTGAGTTCCTGCTCCACCATTATTGTTATCAATTTCAGAAACAATATAAATGTTATAATATTTATTTCTGTTCCAGGAAATAATTCCTTTTAGCTGAGAATCTGAAATACCATTATTTCCGCTGACTTTTACACCGTAATTAGCATAAGCTGAATTAGAGCTGTAATTTGTTCTTGTAATCCCATTGGTACAATTGCCACTCGGATCCTGAACAGCCAATGCGAATTCAATTTGCGTATCGGCTCCGCCACCATTGTTCAGGTTACGGTAACGTTCATTTGCTACACGAATGGCTCTTTTAATCGCATCATCCGAAACATTCGTTCCTGTTCCGACAGCTTCTCCCAAATGGATAACGTGGAAAACGACAGGTATCACATACGTTGCCTGTGTCTTTGGGGTAAATGAATCCGACATACTTTGAACGTATTGTTCAAACTGATTCATTTTCAAAACATAATCGGGATTATTTTCCATCATTTGGTGATGGAGAATGCCTGCATAGCATTTTTCATGATTATGTTCTGTCATTTGAAGACCTTGCTGGGGCAGCTGGTTCTGCGCATTTACAAATGCCGCCCATAGGAAAGCCAGGAAAATAGAAATTCTCTTCATATACATAGGTTTTAGACGCCTAAATATATAAAGTTTTAAACAAAAAATAAAAAAATAATGACTAATTAAAAAGAGAATCTATAAATGTATCTTTATCAAATAACTGGAGATCATCTACTCCTTCTCCGACTCCGATATACTTTACGGGTACCTTCAGCTGATCTGAAATTCCGATTACCACTCCGCCTTTTGCAGTTCCGTCTAATTTGGTAATCGCAAGCGCGTTTATTTCTGTTGCCTCAGAAAATTGCTTCGCCTGCTCAAAAGCATTTTGTCCGGTAGAGCCATCTAACACCAGTAAAACTTCATGCGGTGCCCCCGGGATTACCTTATCCATCACACGCTTGATTTTACTGAGCTCATTCATTAAGTTTATCTTGTTGTGCAAACGTCCCGCGGTATCAATGATACAAACATCTGCATTTTTTGCTACAGCTTCCTGCAAAGCTGAAAAAGCAACGGCTGCAGGATCCGACCCCATGTCCTTGTAGGTAATATCCACATCAACTCTGGAAGCCCAGATCTTCAACTGATCCACAGCAGCAGCACGAAACGTATCCGCAGCCCCCAGCATCACTTTCAATCCACTATTTTTGAACCTGTTGGAAAGCTTTCCTATAGTTGTGGTTTTTCCCACACCATTTACTCCTACCACCATAATCACATACGGCTTCGGAGCTTCTTCCGTAAATTTGAAATTGACATGTGCATTGTCATTCTCTGCGAGAAGCTCCTTTATTTCACTTTTCAGGATTTGATGCAGTTCATCCGCATTGATGTATTTGTCCTGCTCGATTCTTTTTTCAAGCCGGGAGATAATTTTTAATGTCGTTTCAACGCCTACATCCGAAGAAATAAGAATCTCCTCCAATTCATCCAGGTATTCGTCATCTACTTTCGATTTCCCTACCAATGAGCGGGTTATCTTCGAAAAAAATCCTTCCTTGGTTTTTTCCAGCCCTTTATCCAGCGTCTCTTTGGATTCCTTATTGGCCTTATTAAAAAAATCAAATAACCCCATGACAAATACTTTTACTACGAAACAAAGTTAATATATTAAACTAAAAAAAGCCCCGGTTTTTCGGAGCTTTTAAATTCTTTTACAGAAAAGAATCAGTTTTTATCAAACCATTCTTTTACTTTATCGTTATGAACTATTTCTTGTTTGAAAGAAACACTTCCTTTTTCATTTTTGAACATTTTAATCACTTTCGTGTGCTCTTTTCCTCCACCTTTCTGAAGGGATGCTACTACTTTCTTAGCCATAACTCAAATATTATTTAATTTCTTTATGTACTGTATATTTTTTCAAGATAGGGTTGTACTTCTTCAACTCTAATCTCTCAGGTGTATTTTTTCTGTTTTTAGTAGAAATATATCTTGATGTACCCGGTAAACCTGTGGTTTTATGTTCCGTACACTCCAAAATCACCTGAATTCTATTACCTTTACTTTTCTTAGCCATTTTAATTCTTTTTAAAATTTTACCATTTCACAACGGGAACAAAATTATTTAAGGAATCCTTTTTCTTTAGCTTCTTTAATACAAGCCGTAATTCCTTTTTTGTTCACTGTTCTCAATGCTGAAGTCGAAATTTTTAAAGTTACGAACTTTCCTTCTTCCGGAACGAAAAACTTCTTAGTTACCAAGTTCGGATAAAACTTACGTTTAGTTTTACGATTTGAGTGAGAAACATTATTTCCCACCATTACTGACTTACCTGTTAATTGACAAACTCGTGACATTATATTATTTATTAATCTTATAATCGTTAAAGCGGGTGCAAAGGAAATAAATATTTTCCTAAAACACAAACTTATTTTACAATTTTTTCAGGATTTTCATCTTTAATCAGATTCCTGAGAAAATTCAGCGCAGCAAAGATACTCATTTGTATATTACGTTCACGATTATCTCCGAATTTTTTATGTATCACGTACGTTTTTCCTTTACAAAAAACTGAAATATAAGCAAATG
Source organism: Flavobacteriia bacterium 40-80 (assembly GCA_001899145.1). GTDB lineage: Bacteria > Bacteroidota > Bacteroidia > Flavobacteriales_D > Crocinitomicaceae > 40-80. The sequence continues at coordinate 119,538 of MKVF01000030.1, read as the reverse complement.
TATCTTTTCCTTTCTCCGCTTCCAGCAGGCCAGTGATGCTTACTCCTACATCCGCCTGAAAAATAGTTGCAGCATTTTCAGCCATTTCCCGCGCACATTGCTCGCTTAGTTCCGTATATTTCTCTATCGTAGCAGGAGATATCCTGCCCACTTCCATTTTTATTTCATTTGTATAAGTAATCAAACCTCCTTTTACATATGTAGCCGAACCGGAAGTTTTTATCAGCTCATTAATAATTCCTCCTCCGGTACAGCTTTCCATTGAAGCAATTGTAAAGCCCCGGGATTTTAATAATCCTCCGACAACCTGGCTCAGTGTCTGGCCTTCAAGACCAAAAAAATTCTCCGGAATCAGTATTTTCAGCTCTTCGATATACTGGTCAATTAATGACATATATGCTTTTGGATTATGCTTTGCCGTAATTCTCAGTTTTATCTGTGCCACAGAAGGAAGATAAGACAATTCCAATCCTTCCGCTCTCAGCCTGTTCTCCCAATCAGCAATTTTTTCCGCCAGGAACGATTCTCCAATCCCTGTTACCAGCACGGACCTTGCATAATAATTTTCCTTTTTAAAAGCATCAAAAATCCGGGAAAAGCCATATTCTTCCAGGATACCTTTCATTTCAAAAGGTACACCGGGCAAAGCAATGATCATGTTCCCGTTTTTCTTAAATATCAGTCCCGGTGCTGTTCCATTCGTATTCGGCAATACTTCTGCCGCTTCAGGAACTGAGGCCTGCAACGTATTTGCTTCCAGCATCGGCAATCCCCGCCTTTGAAAAAGTCCTTCAATCCTTTTTTTTGTTTCAGTATCTGTTTTAAATCCGCACCGGAAATAATCCGCAAACACTTTCTTCGTTATATCATCTTTTGTCGGGCCTAAGCCTCCGGTAACAATAGACAGCTCATATCTCTCAAATGATTCCGAGATAAAATCATATATCTCTTCATAACTATCCGGAATAACGGCCATTTTATGTACATAATATCCCTGTGCGGATAACCGTTCCGCCATCCATGAAGCATTGGTATTTATCACCTGTCCGTTCAAAACCTCATCCCCTATTGCGACAATCTGAATTTTCATGGCTCTATTTTTGATTTGACAAAAATACGTACTTTTACAAATCATAAAGATGAATTTTACTATGAAAAAAATAGTTGTTTTCGGAGGTTTAATTTTTACCTCGCTGTTAGCTCCCGGATGTGATACTTTACAACAGCTGGCGACAAATACCCAGACGCAGACAGGCACTTCAGGCCTTACAAATGCAGAAGTGATCTCCGGATTAAAAGAAGCGTTGAGTGTCGGCATCGGCAATTCCGTAAATCTGGCTTCTGTCACGAATGGTTTTTTAAACAATGCCAAAATCCGTCTTCCTTTCCCTGAAGATGCAATCAAAGTAAAGCAGAAAGCTATCGAATGGGGAATGCAGGGGCAAGTGGATAAATTTGAAGAAACCCTGAACAGAGCAGCAGAAGAAGCAGCAAAAGAAGCGCTTCCTATTTTCAAAAACGCTATTACCAGCATGTCCGTATCAGATGGTTTTGCTATTTTAAATGGCGGGAACGGAGCAGCGACAAACTACCTGAAAAACAATACTAAAACGCAACTGGTTAATGCATTTTCTCCAAAAGTAGCAGCGGCTATTGAGAAAGTACAATTAACAAAGTACTGGAACCCGATCGTAACTAAATATAATACAGCAGCGCCATTACTGGGCTTCAATCAGGTAAACGAGGACTTAAACGCTTATGTTACTGAAAAAGCGATCGACGGGCTTTTCAAATTAGTAGCAGACGAAGAGAACAAGATCCGCGAGAATGTTTCTGCACGTGTAACCGATTTATTGAAAAAAGTATTTGGAAGCATCGGGAAATAAAAATATCCAATATCCTGCATCAGAATTAGTCTTAGGCGGTAAAAACACAATTTACCATCTGGGCATTTCACCGCAGGACATCGCTCCTTCCATTCTGCTGGTCGGAGATCAGGATCGCGTTGCGCTTATTTCCAACTATTTTGACTCTGTCAGACACCGTTCACAGCACCGGGAATTTGTAGTCCATACAGGAACTTATAAAGGAAAGGAAATCTCTGTTGTCTCAACCGGGATCGGAACAGACAATATAGATATTGTCATTAATGAGCTGGATGCTTTGTTCAACATAGATCTGATCCACCGTGTAAACAAAGAAGAGCACACACCGCTAAAGCTGATTCGTATCGGAACATGTGGAATTCTTCAACCGCACATTCCTGTTCACAGCTTTATACTATCCGGAAACGCGCTTGGTTTTGATAATGTGGCACATTTTTATCAAATGGAATTCTCAGCTTCTGAAAAACAAACCGAAGTTGAAATGCGCCATCATTTACAGCTTCCTTCAACAATACAGCCTTATTTCACCAGCTCTTCTGAAACCTTATTAAAAGAATTATCTTCTGAAGAAACGTTCACTGGAATTACAGTAACATCAAGCGGATTTTACGGCCCTCAGGGAAGAGCATTACGTATTCCGTTATCTACTTATCAGCTGAATGAAAGGCTGGAATCTTTCGAAGCATCTGACGGATCGAAAATTGTCAATTTCGAAATGGAAACTTCCGCTCTCTATGTGTTAGGAAAGGCCCTCGGACACGATTGCCTGACCATTTGCTTGGGAGTTGCCAACAGGGCCAAGCAGGAATTTTCAGATAATTATCATCCGCACATGGAACGTCTTATTCAGTATGTATTAGAACGTATTTAATAAAAAATGGCAGGATCATCCTTTGGAAAAATTATTACGCTGACTACATTCGGTGAATCGCACGGAGAAGCTATCGGAGGAATTTTAGATGGCTTTCCCGGTAATTTCCCTATCGATATTTCCGCTGTCCAGCAACAGCTGGACCGGAGAAAGCCGGGGCAATCAAAAATTACCACGCAGCGAAAGGAAGAAGATCAGCTGGAAATCCTGTCGGGTATTTTTGAAGGAAAAACCACAGGAGCTCCGATTGCGTTCATCATCAAAAATAAGGACGCCAGATCAAAAGATTATTCACATCTGGAAACGGCGTTCCGTCCTTCACATGCCGATTTTACCTATCACCGGAAATACGGTCATTACGACTACCGCGGAGGCGGGCGATCCAGCGCAAGAGAAACTGCTGTCCGTGTCGCTGCAGGTGCTTTTTGCCAGCAGTTCCTGTCATCAAAAGGAATTGAAATAAGCGCTTTTGTGGATCAGGTAGGCATCATCCGTACCTACACTGTTTCCTCCGATCAGGCTGAGATCGATATCAGCCCGGTACGCTGTCCCGATCCGGAAGCAGCAAAAAAAATGCAAAGCCTCATCGAAGACACCAAAAAGAAAGGAGATACGGTCGGCGGAGCAATCAAATGTATCATAACCGGTATTCCCGCAGGTTTGGGTGAGCCTGTCTTTGACAAGTTAAGCGCTGCACTTGCCCAGGCCGTTTTCTCAATAAATGCGGTAAAGGGATTTGAGATCGGGAGCGGGTTCGGATCCGTTGAAATGAATGGTTCTGTCCACAATGACCTGTTCAATACAGATGGAACGACAAAAACCAACAACAGCGGAGGAATTCAGGGAGGAATATCAAACGGAATGCCTGTTGTGTTCAGAACTGCTTTTAAACCGGTTGCTACTTTGCTTCAAAAGCAGCCATCTATAAATAAATCGGGCGAAGAAATTCTCCTGGAAGGAAAAGGAAGACACGATCCCTGTGTGGTTCCGAGAGCCGTACCCATTGTGGAAGGAATGGCCGCTTTGGTTATAGCAGACTTCTATCTTCAATGGAAAGCTTATCAGTAGTTTTTTCTTTTCGACACCGGACATTTTGATCATATTAACAGAATTCCGCTAAATATTCAGCGAATAACATATCTTATATCGTTGTAAAAATTAAATTTGCATTCGATACATGACAAAAGCAGGTTATAATATATATTGTTTTGATAATTAATTTGTTTTCCTAAAATAAAATCTGGTCCGGAATCAAACATCACAACAAGGTTTTGTGTTTATTTTTCGGTCATCAAAAAGCAGGAATAATTAGCTTTTAATCAAAATATTACATTTTTTTTGTTGTGTAGATATTTTACAACGCTTTTATATTGAAATGTCAACATTAGGAAAAAGATTACTTTATTACTTTACGGGTTTTGGGATCGGAATCATTTTCGTTATTTTTTTCTTTCAGAACCGTGGCTGTTCCTGGACTCCGAATAACCGGGTCAGACAAGCCATTGTTGACAGAATTATTGTCATTAATGATTCTTTTAAAAGTGAAATGCTGGAAAGAGGCATTTCCGAAGAAATGATCAGAAATGTCCTCACCAAAGGAACTATCGATTTTAAAGAGAGTAAAAAAAATGGAAACCCCAAAGTTTACAAGCTCTATAACGATATTCTGAAGCTCAATTTTACTCTTCCTGAGAATAGCTTTATCAGCGAGATTGCCGTTGGTTACTCCGATACAAAAAAAACAGAGAACAGCACCAAAGGAGAAGCCTGCTTATTCTTATTTCCGAATGATGACAATATTATTTATGTCGATTCTATCACCACCGGCTCTGCTGATTTTATACAGGCAGGAAGTCCTTCCAATAAGCTTATTCTAAGTGCACTGAAGAAAAACGGAAAAATCAATTTTGAAAAGTCAAATTTCAAAGCAACTCCAAAAGCGGAACACTATTTAACATGTATAATCAACGGGCATCCCGTCGGAATGAAAACCTTTTGGTATAAAAACAAAATCAATGTATTTTATCTGGAGCTGCTTGCCCCGGAAAAAGAAGAATAACAGAAGCTTGTAAAAGATATCAGAATTAGTATTTTTGAATAATGGAATTTTCAGCAGCACAAATAGCTCAGATACTTGCGGGAGAAATCATAGGTAATCCTGAAACAAAAGTAAAAGGACTTTCAAAGATTGAAGAGGGTACGGAAGGTACACTTTCTTTCCTTGCAAATCCCAAATACGAAGAATACATCTACTCTACCGGTTCAAGTATATGTATTGTCAATAAGACATTCGAACCATCCAGAGAATTGCCTTCTAAGCTTACTTTAGTAAAAGTAGAAGATGCTTACTCCTGTTTTGCCCGTCTGTTGGAAGTTTACAATCAGTTTAAGAGGAGAAAACCTGCTGTAGAGCAGCCTTCTTTTATTTCTGAAAGCGCTAAAGTGGGTAAAGACTTATATATAGGAGCATTTGCTTACATCGGAAATAATGTAAAAATCGGAGACAATACACATATCTATCCGGGAGCTTATATCGGGGATAATGTAAAAATCGGAGCCAATACTACCATTTTTGCAGGTGTGAAAATTTATGATGATTGCATTATTGGTGATAATTGCATCATTCATGCCGGAACGGTGATCGGTGCTGACGGATTTGGATTTGCGCCAAATGAAGCCGGTGAATACAGTAAAGTTCCTCAAATTGGAAATGTTATTATCGAAGACAATGTGGAAATTGGTGCCAACGCAGCAATCGACCGTGCCACCATGGGATCTACAGTTATCCGTAAAGGAGCTAAAATTGATAACCTTGTGCAGATCGCACATAATGTTGAAATAGGCAAAAACACGGCATTGGCTTCTCAGGTTGGAGTGGCAGGTTCCGCAAAGATCGGCGAACGTGTACAAGTCGGAGGACAGGCCGGTATCTCCGGACACATCCATATCGCAGACGGTACTCAGATAGTGGCTCAATCCGGGATTCCGAATACTATAAAAAAAGCAGAAGTTTTAATGGGATCACCGGGAATTCCTATTGAAGATTTCAAAAAATCGTATTTTGGCTTCCGAAAACTTCCCTTTATTCTAAAAAAGCTTCAGGAATTAGAAAATACTTTAAAAAACATCAATAAAACATCTGATAATGCTTGAAAAACAAACCACACTGAAAAAATCAGTGAAATTAACTGGTATCGGGCTGCATACCGGAGAAAAGGTTGAGTTGGAAATTTTACCCGCTGCGGAAAACCACGGCTATCGGTTTCAACGAGTTGATTTAGAAGGGCAACCTGTTATTAAAGCAGATTGTGACAATGTCGTTTCTACAGACAGAGGAACAACATTAGAACAAAACGGAGCTAAGGTATATACGACAGAGCATCTTCTTGCAGCACTATATAGCATGAAAGTGGACAATGCTCTTATAAAGCTGAGCGCCCCTGAAGTTCCTATTATGGACGGTAGTTCCGTTCCGTTCATTGAAGCGATCGAGAAAGCAGGAATCAAAGAATTAGAGGCGGAAAGAGAATATTTCGTATTAGATGAAAATATAAAATGGGAAAACGAATCTGGTTGTGAATTCCTTGCCGTTCCTGATGATCATTACAGGCTTACCGTAATGGTGGATTACAAATCTCCTGTATTGGGAACACAACATGCTACCATATACAATATCGACGAATTTAAAGCTGAGATTGCTCCCTGCAGAACATTTGTTTTCTTAAAGGAGCTCGAATTTTTAGCAAAAAACAACCTTATTAAAGGTGGTGATTTAGACAACGCTATTGTACTGGTAGAGAGAAATGACATCCAGCAGGAAGAACTGGACAGATTAGCACAGCTTTTAGGAAAAGATACATTAAAGGTAAATTATGAAGGTATCGGTGTTTTAAACAGTACGAAGCTGAAATTTGAAAATGAGCCGGCACGTCATAAATTACTTGACATTGTAGGGGACCTCGCATTACTTGGAAAACCTATCAAAGCACATATTCTTGCGGCACGACCGGGACATAAAGGAAATACTTCTTTCTGTAAAGTGTTAAAACAACACCTGAAAGATCAGGATAAAAAAGGAAAATATTTCGATTTAACAAAAGATCCGCTTTACAATATCAACGATATAGAGCGTATGCTGCCCCACAGATACCCGTTTTTGTTAGTGGATAAAATCATGGAGATTACGGAGACAAGTATTGTCGGCGTAAAAAACATTACCATGAATGAGCCTATTTTTCAGGGCCATTTTCCGGGGAATCCTGTTTTTCCGGGTGTTCTTCAAATCGAAGCAACCGCTCAGGTCGGAGGTATTTTTGCATTGAGCAAGGTAGAAGATCCTGAATATTATTCTACTTACTTCATGAAAATAAACAATGTCAAATTCAAGCAGAAAATTCTTCCGGGTGATACGGTTATTTTTGAATTGACGCTCATGTCTCCTATCCGGAGAGGGTTGGTAGAGATGGCAGGAAAAGCGTATGTCAACGGAAAATTGGTAATGGAAGCAGAAATGCTTGCTCAAGTCGTAAAAGATAAAGTATAATTGAATGATCAGTAGTTTAGCGCAGATTTCATCAAACACAAAAATCGGTGAAAATGTAACGATAGAAGCTTTTTCTAATATCCACGAAGATGTCATTATTGGAAAAGGAACGCATATTCATTCCAATGTGACCATCTATCCGGGCACACGAATTGGTGAAAACTGTGAAGTTTTCCCCGGAGCTGTTCTGGGAGCCGTTCCTCAGGATTTAAAATTCAATAATGAATATACAACTGTTGAGATCGGTAACAACACTGTTATCCGTGAAGGAGTGACGATCCACCGGGGCACAAATGATCAGCTAAAAACTAAAATTGGCGACAACTGCCTGTTAATGACCTATGTTCATATTGCTCACGATTGTACTATCGGGAATAATGTAATTATCGCCGGTTATTCCGGTTTATCGGGACATTGTACCGTAGAAGATTTTGCTATTCTGGAAGGAAAAGTAGGTTCACAGCAGTTTATGAAGATCGGTGCGCACTCTTTTATTGCAGGCGCATCGCTGATCCGTAAAGACGTTCCTCCATTCGTAAAAGCTGCCAGAGAACCGATCACGTATGCAGGAGTAAATTCCGTTGGCTTGAGAAGAAGAGGCTTCAGCGATACGGACATTCGCGAAATTGAAGATATTTACCGCATTCTGTATGTCATGAATAATAACCTGACAAAAGGAATTACACAGGTAAGAGAAGAAATTGCTCCGTCAAAGATACGGGAGCAGATCTTAAATTTTATAGAAACTTCTGATAAAGGCATTATACGGGGAATGATATAGCAGATGATTGAACATAAATGTTCAATCTAATAAAGATCGGTGAGGTTATAATCAGATCTCCTTATCTGTCAGATAACTTGTATCACCAGGCCTTTCAGGTATTCTCCTTCCGGATGAAAAGCATTGACCGGATGATCTGCCGGCTGGTGCAATTGTTCAATGATCCGTACTTCCCGTCCGCTTTCTATCGCTGCAGCAATGACTGTATTATTGAATAAATATTTGTCAACCACCTGTGAGCAGGAAAATGTAAATATCAATCCTCCGGATTTTATCTGGCGGATCGCATGTGCATTCAGGCGCTTGTATCCCTGAATTGCTTTGTGGCGCTTATCCCGGTGTTTTGCAAATGCCGGCGGATCCAAAATAATAATATCGTATTCTTCAGGTAAATCTTTGATGTATTCCATCGTATCCGCAACAATAGATTTATGTTGGGCTTCCATTTTATTCAACGCAATATTCGCATCCGTCAGCTCAATAGCTTTTCTGGAACTGTCCAGCGAATGAGCAAATAAAGCTCCTCCGTTTATAGCTGATAAACTGAATCCACCTGAATAACAAAAAGTATTCAGTATCTTTTTTCCTTTGGCATATTTAGCCAGCAAGGCTCTGTTTTCCCGCTGGTCAATAAAGAAACCTGTTTTCTGGCCTGTTATCCAGTCAATATTGTAGCGAATTCCATTCTCTGTTGCAACATGAGGAACAGCACAATTACCAAACAAATAACCGTCTTTCGGCTGTATTCGCGGCGGAAGTGTTTCTGACGACTTATGATAAACGGCTTTCAGGTGCTCTCCAAAACCCGCTTTTAAACCTTCCACGATGGAGTCAATGGCATGATACATTCCTATGGAATGGCACTGGATGACAGCTACACCATTATAAAAATCAACGACTAAGCCCGGCAAACCATCTCCTTCACCATGGACAACTCTGAAAATAGTATTATGTTCGGCAAACAAACCTAAACTTTTACGCAGCTCAAACGCATTTTTCAGCTTTTCAATATAAAATTCCGTATCTACCGGGCGGTCTTCAAATGTCAGAATCCGTACCGCGATTGTACTGGGTTGAAAATGCCCGAGGCACAAAAAACGGTTATTAGAATCCATTACACGAACAACCTGACCTTCGGAAATAGTTTCCGTATCGGAAAAAACAGCTCCCGAAAATATCCAGGGATGACGGCGTAATATTGATTCTTCTTTTCCTCTGCGGATAACAATAACGGGAATGTCCATACGGTCTTTTAAATAATGGTGCAAAATTAAAATAACAAAGGAGAATTTTTCTATCCTCCTTTCTTTTTTACTCTATAACCTTCTTTCACCAGCAGCTCAAAAACTTTATCCTTAAAATTACCCTGTACGAGAATCACCCCTTCTTTTGCGCTGCCTCCTACTCCGCATTTTTGCTTCAGCAGCTTGCCTAAATCAGCTAAGTCATCTTCCGTTCCGACAAAACCTTCCACTAAAGTGACTTCCTTTCCTGCACGTTGCTTTCTGTCAACAGAAACATACAAATTCTGTTCATTTTTCGGAAGTGTTTCCTGAGCATCATCTTCCTCAGACTCATACTTATAATCCGGATTCGTTGAATATACAACGTTTTTTAAACTCTTCTTTGCCATTTTATAATTCCATTACACTGTTCAACAAATCATCCACCAGAATATAATCCGGCTGTTTCTTCAATTCTTTTTTCAATCTGCTAATTGCGCGGACTTCATAAAGATAAACTTTATATCCTTTACTCTTTATCTGCCTGATTTCTTCTGCTGAGATCTTATCCGATTCAATCATAAAACCGGATATTCCTTGCAAGCCGGAAAACTCGGCAAACTGAGCAAAAGAGGTCAGCTCATAAATCAAAGGAATTGAAAAATCCTTCAGATACGGATAAATAGCGGAAGTATTTATTTTAATACAAAAATTCGATGGGAGATTACCTAACTTTTCAATTCCTCTCTTTAACTCATTAAAATCCATCTGAACGGACGCACACTTATCATAATGCTTCAGATCCAGCACAATTTCCTTTGATGCCGATAAGTCTATCAATTGTTTCAGCGTTACTAACTTTTCCTGATGGATCCCTTTATAATGTATGCTCTCCAGGTATTCATCAGTTGTTCCATAAAAACAACCCGTTCCATTTGTCACATTATCCAGATCTGCGTCATGCATCAGCCAAAAAGTTGTATCATTTGATAAACGGATATCTACCTCTACTCCGGAACAATTATCCAGACTCAGTGCGTATTTAATACCCTCAAGAGAGTTGGCCGTAAACATCCCGTTCCATTGCGTCATTCCATTTCCTGCATGACCGAGTAGCTTCGTATGTGTTTCTGCCACATACTTCTTACAGGAGCAGAAAGCAACCACAATAAGAATATATAACCATTTATAAATCATACACTACCCCTATTGAAAATTGATACCCGAAATCTATTTTTCTGACTTTATAAGCTGCAGGCCGTATCAATTCGTGATATAAGCCTCCCAGCAATTTACTTCTAAAACGGATTCTCTTTCCTGCTTCCAGTGAAAATCCATAATAATTTTCCAGCACATGAAGACGCTGACCTGTCAACCTGCTTAAAGGAGCTGTCGAATAACACATCGTATTATTAACTGCAAACCGGAAATACTGCCGTTCTGCTAAGCTATAATCGTATGAAAGCGCTGCCTGCGGAAAAAAACGCTGCTGTTCAAACGCTCTTATAACTCCAAATCCGGGAGTGCACCCAAACTGGTGTTTATTCTTTTTCCAGTAAATATCCAGGTTAAAAAAAATATCACGTTTTTTAAAATCCACAGAATTCCCGATCCGTAAAGACTGCGCGGTAGCAATCATTGTATATGAAAAACAAATGAAAAAAATAAGATATTTCATTTAGCAGAAATCAACTGTTTGTCAAAAGTAAAAAGAGTTTTCTGGTGTTTTATTAAAAATGACTACATTTATTGTTTCTAAAAATTAAAAGAATGAAGAAAATCCAGCAGCAGTTAACCGTTTTTTTTCTTTTATTTATTTGTTTTCAGTCATTTTCACAAACGAGCGGAAAATCAAAAGACGATAATTTAAGACGTTTTAATCAGGTGGTCAATTATATTGATGCATTATATGTTGATGATGTAGATTATGAAACGATTGTAAATAAAGCTATCGAATCTCTTATTGACGAGCTGGATCCTCATTCAGCCTATATTCCAAAATCGGAGGTACAGGCTGCCAACGAAAAAATTCAGGGAAATTTTGTCGGCATCGGTGTCCGCTTTCAAATGATGAAAGATACGCTGAACATCTCATCCGTAATTCCGGGCGGACCGGCAGACAAAGTTGGCCTGAATGATAATGATAAAATTGTTTTCGTGGACGGAGAGACGATCGCCGGTGTAAAAATGTCAACATATGACATCCGCAAACGTCTGATGGGTGATCTTGGGACTAAAGTAAACGTAACTATTTACCGCGGAAAAAGCAACACACCTATGAATTTCACCATCACCAGAGGTAAGATCAGAATCAACTCGGTGGATTGTGCGTACATGATTGATGATAAAATAGGTTATATCAAATTAAACGCTTTTTCTCAGTCCACCACCCAGGAAATAGATTCCAGCATCAATCTGCTTAAAAAAGCAGGTATGAAACAGCTGGTACTTGATCTGCAAAACAATTCAGGCGGGTTAATGTACGCAGCACGCGACCTGGCAGACAACTTTATTTCTGGAGATAAGCTTATCGTGTATTCTCAGGGAAAAAAACAGCCGCGGATAGATTTGAATGCAGGACAAAAAGAACTGTTTGAAAAAGGCGAGCTGGTTGTTCTGATTAATGAATTTTCGGCTTCTGCAAGCGAGATTGTTGCCGGAGCGGTTCAGGATTGGGACAGAGGCCTGATCATCGGAAGGCGTTCTTTCGGGAAAGGACTTGTTCAAAAACCGATTCCGCTGATTGACGGAGCGGAATTACGCCTTACAATTTCAAGGTATTATACTCCTTCCGGAAGAAACATCCAAAAGCCTTATGAAGGTGTGGATGATTATGAAAAAGATTACTTGAAGCGCTTAAAGCACGGGGAAATGGTCACAAAAGATTCTATTTTCTTCCCTGATTCTCTTAAATTCCAGACTTTGGTCAAAAAACGTATTGTTTACGGCGGTGGAGGAATCATGCCGGATGTCTTCATCCCAATGGATACTTCCGCGCTGACGCCGTACTTCAATAAGCTTTACAGAGGCGGTTATTTCAATACATTCACATTCGAATATACCAGAGAGCACAAACAGGAAATAATAAAAAGATATCCGACAATCAAAGAATTCAAAAGTGGTTTTATCATAGATGAAGCTTACCGGAAAGCATTTACTGATTATGCTAACAAGGAAGATTCCACACTGGTATTCAATGCAGAAGAATATGAAAAGAATAAGATCTATATTGAAACACGTTTAAAAGGAATTTTAGCTTCTGATATTTACGGATTTGAACAATCTTTTGAAATTCTGAACGACCTGAACGAGCCGTTACAGGAAGCTGTACGGATTTTACAACGTAATGAATATTCCAAATTTAAGCTTGCTAAGTAATTTCATTATGAAAAGAGTTTTTTCATTAGCTGCTTTTCTCATTCTCCTGTCCTGTAATCAGCAGAAAACGGAAACAACGGGAAATCCGGATGCTTCTCCTTTTGAAGCCGGAGGGAAATACGATCAGGAGTTATCAGAAGAATTAAAAGAATTCAGGAAGGAGGAAGAACGTATTCTCAAAGAAAATGAAGGCAAGCTGACCGATATGGAGTTTGAAGCCTACGAAGCGGATTTCGGAAAAGTAAAAGTAAATTCGGTGAATAAACATTACTTTGTGTTTCAAAATACAGGAAAGAAACCACTGATCATAGAAAGCGTAAGGGCTAGCTGCGGCTGCACGACACCCGTAAAGCCGGAACATCCGGTTCAACCGGGAAAGAAAGATTCCATTCTGGTAGAGTTCAGCCCGTATGAAGGAACTTCAGGACAAGTTGAAAAGACAGTAACCGTAAAATCCAATACGTTTTCGGGGGTTCATCAATTATTTGTAAAAGCGACCGTTGAATAAATCAGCAACTGCAAAAAGTAATTACTTTCTTTTCAGTTCGATCAATTCTTTTTTCTCCAGATCATAATGGTAAGTTACAACGGAATGGAGCTGTACTTTTCTGGTTTCCTGCCCCATATCTTTATAAACAATCCGGTCGAAATGAAAACGGATCTCATTCTTTGGCAATAGCTCATACGTTCCATATACATACGCTTTTTCACCAACGCCGCAAAACGCATATCCGAAAGCGGAAAAGCTGCCGTCTTCTTCCAGATTCAGCAAATAGCCGGCTCTTCCAAGTGTTTCCATTTTCTCAAAAGAAAAATCCTTACGGGTAGAATCTAATCCGATAAGGCTGTTCATCAGGAATTTTTCGCCTTTATTAATCGTTTGCGCATTGAATGCAAAAGCAGCCAAAAGCAGCAATATTGTTGTCAGTGTTTTCATGACTTTGTGTTTTTACCGGGAAAGAAACAAAAGCCTTGCCAATTATTTCCCGAACATTGATTCGAATGTAAATGTTTCTTTTAACCTGACTCCTTTTTCGGTATGCTGAACCGTACAGCATTCATTAACGGAATCATGCTCGAAAAACAAAATCAGTTCCTCATCAGCGGCACGGTTCAAAAACTTTCCTTTTTCATCCAAGGTTAAAAGCGGCCGTGTATCATATCCCATCACATAAGGCAGCGGAAGATGTCCGGCACTCGGAAGCAGATCTGCCATAAAGACCAGCTTTTTACCCCGATAGGAAATTTCCGGAATCATCATGCTTTCCGTATGGCCATCTACAAACAACACGTTTATATTCTCAAAGACATTCTTCGCATAATCACCGGAGCGCTCTATAAATTTCAATTGCCCGCTTTCCTGAATCGGTAAAATATTTTCTTTTAAAAAAGAAGCTTTTTCTCTTGCATTGGGTTCTACCGCCCATTGCCAGTGCTTTTCCGTGCTCCAGTAAGTCGCATTTTTAAACGCAGGAATAAAACCTGTTCTTTCCTTATTCCATTTAATGGCTCCTCCGACATGGTCAAAATGCAGATGGGTTAAAAAAACATCTGTAATATCGTCGTGTGAAAAGCCGTATTTTCTTAGGTTCCCTTCTAATGAATCCGATCCTGAAAGATGATAATGAGAGAAAAATTTTTCATCCTGCTTATCTCCGATACCGGTATCGATAAGCATCAGCCGGTTTCCGTTCTCGATCAGCATGCTGCGCATCGCCCACTGACAGAGGTTGTTTTCATCCGCAGGGTTTGTTTTTTGCCATAATTGCTTCGGAACAACACCAAACATGGCTCCGCCGTCCAGTTTAAAATTTCCTGTGTTTAATGGGTAAATTTTCATCGGATCTTATTTTACTTTTTGTTTGTCATAGCCAAATATCTGGAAGAATTTTATCGCCTTCGACACTTTATCAGGAACATCATTTTCCCAGCTGTTGTCGCCGCTTTGAATTTTCTTCAATACATCCGCCGGATAAATAGGTAGAATATCTTCATTGAAATTAGTAATCCCTTCGATTTTATTATTGTCTTTGAGGAATTGTAACAATCCCTCAAGATGAGGAGACACATGAATATTTTCAAACCTCATCAGCTGATCATTTTCATCTAAAGCCGGATAGACGAACATCTTAACATTCCTGCCGAATCCGCTTCCCAGTCCCTGAAAAATTCCTCCGGGCAGATCTTCATAATAAGATTCGTCAAAAATCGTATGTATATTGATAACATTCAGCGCCAGGCCTATCAGCTGATTCCGGTTGACTTTCGACAAATATTCCACCATGCTGTAATGCTGGTAGAAATTAGAGATCATAACTGTATAACCCAGCGAACCCAACAAAGAAGCCCTGTCTATGAAATCCTTATCGGAAATGCTCCCTTCATTGGTCAACCCCTTAATCGTCAGCTCAAATATCACAGAGACGTTTTCTTCTTTGACATCTTTTTCCTGAAGGAATTGCTTCCTGGCATTTTCTATCATATCCTGATGCACCTTCGTTACTGGGCGGAAACGTCCGCGGATCAGCAGAATATTACGCTTATACAATTCATCCGAAGGCTGAAGCGCCTGACCGCATAAATCGAACATTGTCGCATCCGTCATGTGACGCTTTACCAGATTAAGCGCTATCATCCTGTTATCTACATTTTCAAAATCAGGGCCCGTTACTCTCAGCATATCAATTTCGACACGCTCCCGCGGCAATCGCTCTACTAATCCTTCTAAAAATTCATCTAAATCGTGATTTAAAAAATAAGCTGAATGAATCAGGTTTACTCCTAAAATCCCTAAAGCCTCCTGTTGCGCCGTATTGCTTCTGTCGTGCATTTTCACATGAAGGATAATATCATTCGGTTTCGAATCTTTATCCAGCTGAAAACGCAATCCGACCCAGCCCTGTCCCTGATTGGTCTTATGATAATTCAGAGATTCAACTGTATTGCAAAAGGCAAAGAATCTGCTCTTCTGCGCTCTTTCCGGCAATCGGTAACGCATGGTCTCATATTCCGTGTACAGCATCATATTCAAACGCTCTTCGCATACATACCGCGAAGTTGGCCCGTACATGGAGTCCGAGACTTTCATGTCATACGCTGACTGCGTATAAGCGATCGTTCCGGAGCTTGCTCCTGCTGAAAAAAAATTCCCCGCAACTTCCTGCCCTGCTCCAATTTCCGCAAAACATCCGTAAATATCTGGTGTAAGATTAACCTTTAAAGCTTTTTCTTCTGTTGTCAAACGCTGTGTTGTCATTATCAATTGGATTTTCTTTTGTAAAAATAACAAAAATCAGCCAAAGCGAATTTTATAGAAAGCAAAAAAGGAGCCCATAACGGCTCCTTTCCATAATTTATTTAAGAGGTCATTAATCTTCCACTCTGATCCATGTCTGAGTTCTGAATAACGGCCCTATATACCCTCTTACATTCAGCTTATCCGGCTGATCATCGTTGATCCACAGCTTTGTTTTGTAAACCTTTCCATTCTCAGGATCCAGGATAGTTCCTCCTTCCCACTCTTCTCCGTCCCAGGACAATCCTCTGACGATCTGCAAACCAACCAGCGGCTGACCTTTCCGGTCATCCGTACATTTCTCGCATACTGCATTATCAGGACGCCCTTCTCTCGGATACAGATAAACGATCTTTCCGTACAATTTACCGTCTTTTTTGTAAAGTTCAACTGTTGATTTTTTCTTTCCCGTCTTATCATCAATCGTTGTCCACTTACCTACGCAAGTAGCTTTCTGAGCGTAAGAAACAGCTCCAAAAATCAACATAAAACATAATAGCAATACATTCTTCATAATTTGTTTAAATTTTAGTCTGCAATAAATATAGTAAAATTTGTGCCACTTTTTTACCCCGTTAATATTTTTCAAGAAAATTCCCTATAATGCGCAGGCCGTTTTCCGTCATCACCGATTCCGGATGATATTGAACTCCGGCTAAAGGCAGTTGATTATGTTCAAAGCTCATCAGGACATTCTTTTCAGAAAAAGCCGTTGCGATCAGATTTTCAGCCGTGCTCAGATCTACTGCCCAGCTATGATATAAGCCAACATTCATTTCTCCCTTTATACCTTCATACAGTCTGGAAGATTTTATGGTTATTTTTTCCGAAACACCATGCTTCACTTCTGTCTGATTGTATAACTTTCCTCCGAAAAATTCAGCTAGTGCCTGCATTCCGAGACAAATTCCCAAAATCGGCTTTTTGTCAAAAAAACGGGCGATCAATTCCGGCATTTTTCCGGATTCGGAAGGTAAGCCGGGACCGGGAGAAAGGACAATCTTGTCAAATTCAGCCACTTTTTTAAGATCTACCTGATCATTCCTTACAACAGTAACTTCCCCGCCTAACTGTTCGATGTAATGAACAAGATTAAACGTAAATGAATCGTAATTATCAATTAAAAGTATCTTTTGCGGCATCTGTTAAAATAAATTCAAAGGTATAATTTTAAGTAATTCCGGCTTTCTCCTTCTGCGTTATAAGTAAAACATCCCTGTTCCTGCTTTACTTTTAAGACTATAATTCTTAAACTTGTACAAAAAAAGATGAAAAAGCAAATCAGCATAAAAGGAGCGCCCGCTCCGATCGCTCCTTACTCGCAGGCTGTACTGGCGGAAAGCACACTTTATGTCAGCGGACAAATTCCCTTAAACCCTGCTTCCGGTGAGCTTATTGTTGATACGATAGAGAATGCTACCAGCCAGGTCATGAGCAATATCCAGAATCTTCTGAATGAAGCCGGAATGGATTTTTCCAATGTGGTAAAGTGTACGTGCTTCTTAAAAGACCTGAACGATTTTGAACGTATGAATAAAATTTACGGAAGCTATTTCAAAGAAATTCCGCCGGCAAGGGAATGTGTTCAGGTTGCACGGTTACCAAAAGATGTTCCGGTTGAAATCTCCTGTATCGCTGTAAAATAATGAGATTCTTCGTTCTTCTTTTTTGCGCTCTGTTCATTTTAAGCTGTTCCCCAAAAAAGGACATCACATTTGATGTGACGTATGAGTTGACAGCAGCAGATTTCAAAATAGAAGATGATATGATCGTCGTCCGGGATTATCCGCTGTATTTTCAATCCAGAGCAGAAAACAACTATTCCAAGAAAAGCCAGGTGAAAAGTATCCAGCTGGTAAAAGTAAGCTCGGATGCGCTGATTGAGCCCGGCAGAATAAAGATAAGCAATGATTCCGGATGGACTTTTCTCACAATGGACACAATTATCACAGAAAATACACAACATCCTGTTTTCCTGATCATAAACAGTCCTGAAGATTTAACACCCGTATTTAAAGAAGATAAGTTAAATTTGCACATCCCGTTCGACAGAAAAGCCGGAAAAATTCCGACAACACTGACATTGGTATTCCGGTTTAAAGGGAAACATGATAAAACAAATGTTCAATACAGAATTCTGGCATAAGTGAATAACGAGCTTAAAATATCCATTGTTATTGTCAACTACAATGTGGAGCATTTTCTGGAACAATGCCTCAACTCTGTTTTTAACGCGCTTAAAAACTGTTCAGGGGAAGTTTTTGTTGTTGACAACAATTCCATTGATGGTTCAGTGGAAATGATCAGGAAGAAATTTCCTCAGGTTCACCTGATCGACAACAAAGAGAACCTCGGTTTCTCTAAAGCGAACAACCAGGCCGTACGTATTTCTAAAGGAAAATACATTTTACTGCTCAACCCCGACACGGTTGTTGAAGAAGATACATTCGAAAAAGTGATCTCCTTTATGGATGAGCATCCTGATGCAGGAGGACTTGGCGTCCGAATGCTGGACGGAAAAGGAAAATTTCTCCCTGAATCAAAAAGAGGAATTCCGACTCCTGCCGTTGCTTTTTACAAAATTTTCGGCTTATCCACGCTCTTTCCCAAGTCTAAAAAATTCGGACGTTATCATTTAGGATATCTTTCGGAATTCGAAACACACGAAATTGAGATTCTAAGCGGAGCATTTATGCTGATGCGGAAAGAAACGCTCGACAAAGTAGGATTACTGGATGAGAATTTCTTCATGTATGGTGAAGACATCGACCTGTCTTACCGGATTATTCTCGGCGGCTATAAAAACTATTACCTGCCTGACACACGCATTATTCACTACAAAGGGGAAAGCACCAAAAAAAGCTCTGTAAATTACGTTTTCGTTTTTTACAATGCCATGATTATCTTTGCTAAAAAGCACTTTTCTCAAAAGCATGCAAAGCTGTTCAGCCTGGCTATCAACTTCGCTATTTACCTGCGTGCCGCACTCGCAATATTGACCCGGATCATTAAAAAATCCGTCTTACCAATATTGGATTTTATCTGCCTAACCGGCGGGAGCTTTCTGCTTACCAACTACTGGAGCCAGCACAATATTTATTTCCCCGAAAATCTGGTGAAAACAGCAGTGCCCGTTTACGTTTCCGTCTGGATGATCTCCATTCTTTTCCAGGGTGGATATGATAAAATACTAAGAATCGGGAATTTCATAAAAGGAACAGCATACGGAACAGCATTAATATTGATCTCTTACGCACTCCTTTCAAAAGAATACCAGTTTTCCCGCTTATATATTCTGATCTGCGCTTTATGGGTTCTCATTTATTTTCTGTCCAGCCGCTTTATGCTGCAATGGTTGTTCGGAGATAAATATAAGCTCGCGGGAACCAGAACAAAAAAATTCATCATCGTTGGCTCTGCCGCAGAAAGCAAACGTGTCGATGCTCTTATCCGGCAAACGGCAAACCAGGTTGCTACGAGCTATTTTGTAAGCAATGATACTGAATACAGCAGCGAGCAGGCAGGAAGAATAAGCCAGTTAGACACACTTGTCAGAGAATACAGAATAGATGAAATTATTTTTTGTGCGAAGGATTGCTCTGCCAGTGTCATTTTAGAATGGATGAATAAGCTGAATGACCTCAATCTGGACTTTAAAATTGCACAGCCCGACACGCTCTATCTGATTGGAAGCAACTCTATTGATACTTCCGGTGATTTATATATTCTTAACATCAACCAGATTTCTTCCGAGAAAAATGTGAGAAATAAAAGAGCGTTTGATATCATCTGCTCGGCAATTTTAATATTTACTTTACCTGTGAATATTTGGTTTTTCAGCAAAAAAGCTAACTTTGCAAAAAATTTATTTGACGTTTTTATCGGAAACAAAAGTTTTGTCGGATATATAAGTCAGGATTCTCAGTCTCTTACGATGAATCTTCCCCATATCAAGCAGGGGATCTTATTTCCCGGCACACAGCATCTAGCTGCCGATCAAAATGTTCAGAATAAAATAAACCTGATTTACGCAAGAGATTATACCGTTTACAAAGACTTGCTGATTTTGTTCCGCAATCTTGAAAAACTGGATAAATTATAATAAATTATAAATCGATTACTGATTGATTTTCAATTTAAAAAATATATTACATTTGTAAAATAAATTTGTTTTTTTAATGGCACAAGTAGAGATTAGATTACCTAAAATGGGGGAAAGCGTTACCGAAGCAACAATTACGAACTGGTTAAAAAAAGTGGGGGAAGTTGTTGAGTTAGATGAGCCACTGGTAGAAGTAGCAACGGATAAAGTGGATAACGAATTACCTTCAGAAGCAAAAGGAACTCTAGTTAAAATCTTATTTGAAAAAGACCAGGTAGCGCAGGTAGGTGATGTGATTGCGATCATATCAACAGACGGCGGCGCAGTAGCTGAAGCTCCGGCAGCAGCAACCGCAAATCAGCCGGCAGCCAATAACGCAACGCCTTCACCAGTTACGGCAGCTTCCTCTTCTTCCGCGACGGCTGCCATTTCATCCAACGGAGACCGTTTCTATTCTCCTTTGGTAAAAAGCATTGCATCCAAAGAAGGAATTAACCAGACAGAACTGGACGCCATCGAAGGAACAGGCCAGGAAGGGCGTGTAACCAAAAAAGATATTTTAAATTACATCGAAAACAGATCCAGCGCTCCGGCTGCACCTGCAGCAGCTACACCAGCTGCTAATACAGCCACCGTTGCCAAACCGGCAACAGCTGCCGTAGCAGGAAACGTTCCGGCTTTCATCGCGAATATGAAAGAGCCGGTGGTTGTACCGAATCCGGGCGATGAAATCATAGAAATGGACCGCATGCGTAAGCTGATTGCTGACAATATGGTAATGTCCAAGCATGTATCACCTCACGTTACCTCTTTCGTGGAAGCAGATGTTACCAATATCGTGCTGTGGAGAGAGAAGAATAAAAAGGCATTTTTAGCAAGAGAAGGAGAAAACCTTACGTTCACTCCTATTTTCATTGAAGCCATTGCAAAAGCGATCAAAGATTTCCCGATGATCAACATAAGCGTATCCGGGAACCAGATCATCAAACGTAAAGACATCAATGTCGGAATGGCAACAGCGCTTCCTTCCGGGAACCTTATAGTTCCGGTAATCAAAAATGCAGACCGTCTGAACCTGACAGGACTGGCTAAAGCAGTAAACGAATTAGCCAACAGCGCAAGAAACAACAAATTAAAACCGGAAGATATTCAGGGAGGAACCTATACAATCTCCAATGTAGGTACATTCGGAAACGTAATGGGAACGCCGATCATACCGCAGCCGCAAGTAGCGATCTTAGCTTTAGGAGCAATCAGAAAGCTGCCTGCAGTTGTAGAAACTCCTGAAGGAGATTTCATAGGAATACGTCATAAAATGTTCCTGAGCCATTCTTACGACCACCGTGTTGTAGATGGTTCTTTAGGAGGAATGTTCGTACGACGTGTTGCTGATTATCTGGAACAATTTGATATTAATCGCGAAATTTAACCGAGGTTAACGCCGCTATCATACACAGTGAACATGAAAAAAATTTATACTTCGTTACTATTGATGCCCTTATGCTCTTTTGTCTTTTCACAAAAGCAGGGAGCTGAATTAACTGAATTCATTGCAGGCGCAAAAGAAAAAGCTCTGGTCAGGGAAAATACCGACCAGATCATGGAAGGTTATTTCAATAATGCTGACCTGGTGGCAAATAAATTACTTGAGATCAATAGTGCCAGCTACAATTATAATTACAGAAAAGGGTATATCTATTTCATGCTGAATAGAAATCCTAAGAACGTAATTTCTTATTTGAGTAAGGGAACCGGAAAAACAACCAAAAACTACGATGTTTATTCTAAAAAAAATAAAGCATCCGTTGATGTGTTTTACTATTTAGGTGTTTCTTATCAGAATATTGAAAAAATTGACAGCGCCATCTATTATTTTGAGCTTTTCAATAAAAAATCATCCAAAAAATCTTCTTTGCTGGAAAGTTCCAAATTGAGGCTGATTCAGTGTGGAAATGCTAAAAAACAAATCCAGTCTCCGAATAAAGATGTTGTGGTAAGAAATTTAGGGCCGGTTATTAACTCACAATACCCTGAATATTCATCCATTATTTCTTTGGACGGCTCTGCTTTGTTCTTCACATCCAAACAGCCGTGGGGCGGTGATACATCCGTAAACTATGTAAGCCCGGAAGACGGACAATATCCGGATGATATCTACATAAGTTACCTGGAAGGAAACTCATGGACAAAACCGAAAAGACTTTCTCTCAACACACCTCAGAATAATGAAGCGACTATCTCCATTAACATCGGTCAGAGAAGAATTTATACCTACAGTGACAGTACCGGAAGAGGTGACATCTATTATTCAGACTTTGAAAATAATAATTTCTCTCAGCCTAAATTCCTTGAAATACCAGGTATAAATACCGAAAAATTCTGGGAACCGAGCATTTACTTCACGGAAGATGGTAAAACAGTGTATTTTACATCTGACAGAGAAGGCGGCTACGGAGGCCGGGATATTTATTTCTGTGAAAAGCAAAGTAACGGTTCCTGGTCTGAGCCTAAAAACATGGGGCCTGCTATCAATACCAAATATGATGAAGATGCACCGTTTGAATCTGTGGACGGAAAGACTTTTTACTACGCATCGAATAACGAGAAAAGCATCGGAGGATTCGATATCTTTTATGCTAAAAAAGGAGCAAACGGATCTTTCAGCGAAGGACAACCTTTTGGTTATCCTCTGAACTCTACCGGAGACGATATTTATTACACAAGTACGATCGACGGGTACAAAGGATATATCACTTCTTCCAGAGAAGATTCTTTCGGAGAAAAAGATATTTACGAAATAGAAAACAATTATCTGGGTATTGAAAATACGCGCTTTGCAGTAATTGCTCTTAAAACAAGCGATAACAGTAAATTACCGGCAGATGTTAAAGTTCGGTTCCTGTGTGAAACCTGCACCGAAAAATCAGAGATTGTTTACCCAAGATTACGGGATGGTATAGCAATTAATTCTTTGGAACCTTGTAAAGAGTACATTATCGAGTATCTGATCGGAGCAGAAGAAAAAGTAATGAAACGGGACACGGTAAAAACAGATTGTGATTCTCCTCGTCAGGAAATCAAAAAAGAATATACCATTGACGTTCCTAACAAGAAAATTGCAGGTGAAAAAGACGAAGAAAAAGCTCCTGTTGTTTCAGATCAGCCGATGGCAGAATACAAGAAATCTTTCGGGTACAACAAGAATATCGTTACAACTTCGGAAAAAGATTTCAAAAACGTGCTGAAAGAAGTAAGATCTTTACTGACAAAAGAGAATACGGTAAAAATTATCTTTGAAATTTACGCTTCCGCATCGACAGTACCGACAAAAACATACGAAACGAATGAGAATCTTGCTCAGCTGCGTGCAAACAATATGATGAAAACCTTATTAAAAGAGTTTGATGCAGACAGCAAGCTGCTTTCAAGAATCAATATCGTTATCAAAGAGGCTGCTGTAAATGGCCCGTCTTATGATAATGATGCCAGAGATACTGAAAAGTACGCTCCGTATCAATACGTAGAGATCAAAGTTATCAAACAATAACAGCAAAAGTATTACAGATAAAGCTGCCCCGTACGAGGCAGCTTTTTTTATTTATTCACGCTTCAATATTAATAATCCTCCTTTCCATGCTATTGATAGTATTTCCGATTTAAGCTATCTTTGCAGTCTAAAAATTAATGTAAAATGGAAATCCCAAAAATGTATGAGCCGAAATCGGCAGAGGAAAAATGGTATGCGTACTGGTTGGAAAAAGGTTATTTTTATTCAAAACCTGATCACCGTGAACCGTACACTGTCGTCATTCCTCCTCCGAATGTAACCGGCGTATTGCACATGGGACATATGCTGAACAATACCATTCAGGACGTTCTGGTTCGCCGGGCGAGAATGCTTGGCAAAAATGCCTGCTGGGTTCCCGGGACGGACCATGCTTCTATCGCTACAGAAGCAAAGGTAGTTCAGAAATTACGAAAAGAAGGGATCAAAAAATCAGATTTGACACGCGAGGAATTCCTGAAGCACGCTTTCGAATGGAAAGATAAGCACGGCGGAATCATCCTGGAGCAATTAAAGAAGCTGGGATGTTCCTGCGACTGGAGCAGAACTTCATTTACAATGGATCCGGAATATTCCGAATCTGTTATTGACGTGTTCATCGACCTGTACAATAAAGGTAAAATATACCGGAGTGTCAGAATGGTTAACTGGGATCCGGAAGCGCTCACTGCTGTTTCAGATGAAGAAGTAATTTACAAAGAGGTAAACTCGAAATTGTTTCATGTACGTTACAAGGTCACGGGTTCTGATGACCAATGGGTAATTATTGCAACAACACGACCGGAAACGATTCTGGGTGATACAGCTATCTGTATCAATCCTAAAGACGAAAGATACAAGTACCTGCACGGAAAAAAAGTAACCGTTCCGTTAGCAAACAGAGAAATTCCGATCATTCTTGATGAATATGTAGATATGGAATTCGGTACAGGATGCCTGAAAGTGACTCCTGCCCATGATACCAACGATTATGAATTAGGGAAAAAGCACAACCTGGAAACGATTGATATTTTCAACGACAACGGAACCTTAAATTCACACGGGCTTCATTATGAAGGTACAGATCGTTTTGAAGTCCGGAAAGCAATTGAAAAAGAGCTGCATGATAAAGGCTATCTGGTAAAAACAGAAGATCATATCAATAAAGTGGGCTTTTCCGAGAGAACAGACGCTGTTATTGAACCAAAATTGTCATTACAGTGGTTTGTAAGTATGAAAGAGCTGGCACAACCGGCTTTGGATAACGTGATGAACGGAAATATCAATTTCCATCCGGATAAGTTTAAAAATACGTACCGTCACTGGATGGAAAACGTAAAAGACTGGTGTATTTCACGCCAGCTTTGGTGGGGACATCGTATTCCTGCGTATTACTATGGAACAGGTGACAATGACTTCGTAATTGCAAAAACAATAGAAGAAGCTGTTCGGCTGGCTGCAGAAAAAACAGGAAAAGCTATCACGGCGTCAGATTTGCGCCAGGATGAAGATGTACTGGATACCTGGTTCTCTTCGTGGTTATGGCCTATTTCCGTTTTTAACGGACTAACGCAGCCGGGAAATGAAGAGATCAGCTATTACTATCCGACAAACGATTTGGTTACAGCTCCGGAAATCATGTTTTTCTGGGTGGCAAGAATGATCATTGCCGGATATGAATATATGGGTGATTTACCATTTAGAAATGTCTATTATACTGGTATCGTTCGCGATAAATTAGGGCGTAAGATGTCTAAATCACTGGGCAATTCACCTGATCCGATTGAGCTGATTGAAAAATATGGCGCGGATGGTGTTCGTGTAGGGATCTTAATTTCTTCTCCTGCCGGAAACGATTTGCCGTTTGACATTTCTCAGTGCGAACAGGGACGTAATTTTGCCAATAAAATATGGAATGCTTTCCGTTTGGTGAGCGGTTGGGAAGTAGCAGAATTTGAACAGCCGGAATATGCCCAAAAAGCGATCAGCTGGTTTGAAGCCAAATTCCAGCAGCAACTGGCGGAAATTAACGACCATTTTGACAAGTTCAGAATTTCAGATGCATTGATGGCGACTTACAAGCTCATCTGGGATGATTTCTGCTCCTGGTACCTGGAAGCTGTTAAACCTGGCTTTGAGCAGCCAATTGATAAGAAAACGCTGAACGCAACGATTGCTTTCTTTGAAGAATTATTGAAACTGATTCAGCCGTTCATGCCGTTCCTTTCACAAGAATTGTGGCATGCCATTCATCCTGAAAGAGCGGAAGATGTTATTATTGCTTCCTGGCCGGAAAGTAAACCTTTTGACAGCGAGTTGATCAAAAACTTCGATAACGCGGCAGAAGTTATTACCGGTATCCGAAATATCCGAAAGCAAAATAATATTGCCAATAAGGTTAAAGTGGAGATGTTTGCAAAGCGTAATAATGAAAACGGCTCCGCGGATTTTGACACGGTGATCATCAAGCTGGGAAATCTTTCCAAGCTGGAATATATTAAAGAAAAAGCGGAAAAAGCAAATATGTTCCTGATAAACGCGGTAGAATATTACATTCCTTTCGGAGATAATATGGATGTCACAGCAGAGCTGGAAAAGCTCCGGACAGAGCTGGATTACACAAAGGGATTTTTGAATGCCGTACAAAAGAAGCTTTTAAATGAAAAATTCATGACCGGCGCACCAGAACAGGTGGTAGTGATGGAAAAAAAGAAAGAAGCGGACGCACTTCAGAAAATTCAAATATTGGAAGAAAAGATCAATTCTTTAAATAATTAATTCAAGAGGCCGCCCAGTGCGGCCTTTTTTATATGAATCAGCTAAAAAAGATAAACAAACGCCCAAAAGATGAGCAACAGTCTGTTTCAGAGCTGTTACAGCTGATCAGTAAAGTACAGGCTGAAATTGAGGAGCTGAAAGAAAATCAGCTACATTTTCAGCAAGAGCGGATCCGTTCGCTCGGACCTCTTTTCAAAGAGATAAGACAAGTGTTATTTAAACAGCTCACTGCTTTAGACCGCTTGTATAATACCGGCGCTGCCACAAAGAAAATTCAAAAGACCATTTCTTCCGAAATCACAGAAATTGTTGATTACCTCAGGAACAATTTCAACCTTGAAAAAGAAGAGGTCCTTCCCTACCAGACAATCATCCAGTTTCACACCGGACAACCGATCCCCTTCACAGAAGTAACAGACAATTTTTCTGATAAACAGCCACGACCAGCGGTTATTTCTCTGGATGAAAAACAGTTACAGCACCAGCTGAAAAATATCTATAAGGATTTAATGAAGTACTTTCACCCGGACAGAAATCAACATCCCGATGCCGAAACCAAAGCCAAGGAAATTACTTCACACTATGAAAACCGGGAATTAAAACCGCTGCTGGAAATTTACCAGGCTACTTTTCCGGATGCAGCAGAAAACGAAATTTCGGCTGAGCTAAAAACAGAATTATCCAATCGCCTTGATGAGCTGTACGATGAATACAATATGTTAACCTCTTTGCTCGGAACAGCATTTTCCATGACCGAAAAGTCAATAAAAAAACGGGTCAAGGCAGAAACACGGCAATTCCGGGAATTTCTGGAATATCAAAAACAGCTATTAAACATCGTTTTCAGTGATCCGGATCATTTTGAAGCGTATCAGAAGCAGAAGAAAAGATAATTGCAGAACTACGTATTTTGAAGGAGGAATCCGTTCTGAATAAATGGCAAACTGAAATTCATTTTTAATTCCATAGTTATGGGTAAAAAAGCGGACGAATTGATCTCGGAATACCTCAGATCAACGGATCACAGGCAGTCCACAGTTCATTCACCGGATTATAACCGGAAACCCACGTTCAGGCCTTTATTTTTTCCTGATCTTTCAGTGTGCATTACCGTGAAATTAAAAAGGCACTCATTGCTGAGTGCCTCTTTGAACCTGTAGATGTTAATAATTTGTCTTCTCTTTTATACTGCTAAACTCAATAAAAGTTACAGTTAAAATTATTTTTTTAAATTCCCCTGTCATTTTTTCATTTTCAAACGTTATACTTACAAAAGTTAAAGTTTGGCTTCAATTTTGATTTGTACTTATTACTAAAAACTAAAGTTATGACCAGCACATTAAAATTAAAAAACCTGAACACAAAGAAAACAGCTGTCAAAAAAAACAAATTTGACGAAGCTTTGATGAACTTAGGGTATAGCGAAAAAGAAAAAACGGCTCAGACAAAAAAGAAGGCAGCCAAAAAAGGAAAAAAACTGGTAATCGGTTAATTATCTCCTTCGCCTCCGGAGGCATTGTTTAACTGCGATTTCTTCGATACTTCGTATTTTCCGAATTTGTAAGTTACTGTTACGTACAATCTCCGTGTATTCTGCTTAAAACGAGAAGTCTGATAAATTCCGGGCTGATCGATGATAACGGTAAATTCCTGTGTATTGAACACATCTGAAAGTCTTGCTCCTAACGACCAGTTTTTATTCTTCAGTGTCTTGTTAAATGCCAGATCAACAACTGCTCGTCCTTTCCCCTTTCCCTGTGCCATGATAATCGGCGCAAAATAGCGGGCATTCAGCTGAATACTGGCCGAATTTTTCCAGAAATCAAACGTACCGGAATATTTAACTGACCAGTTCCATCCTTTTCTGTTCCAGTTGATATTGTCGTTATTCTCAATAAACCGAATATAGCTTCCATTAGAGGATAACATATTTTTGAACCATTTAAATGGCTTGTAAATCACTATTAATTCATAACCAAATGTCCGGCTTCCGTCCACATTAGCATAAGTGGAAGTCGTAATATTTTCCCCTGTGTACCATCTGGCCCGCTGAATTGCATTGGATGCCTGCCGGAAATACAAGCTTGGCATGACGCTGAAATTCTTCGTGTTATAATTATATGAAAATTCCACAGCATTAATGAATTCCGGTTTCAGATATGGGTTTCCTGTTTGCAGATTTAACGGGTCCGTATAGCTGACAAACGGATTCAGCTGTTCACTTGACGGCCGGTTGATTCTTCTGCTGAACTGTAATGTGAGATCCGATTTGTCATTCAGCTTATAGGACAAAGCCAAGGAAGGAAATAAATTGTAATATTTGTTCAGATAGGATAAATTCTGGGATTTCAGGTTGGGGCGCTGCTCAAAATACTCCAGGCGTACTCCTGCCATATATGAAAATTTATTGATAACATACTTCCAGTTCCCGTAAAGTGTATGAACCTGCTCGTTATAGACATAATCGTAATTCGCAATAGTATCCTGATAATAATCCGGATCAGAAGAAAACTTCCGGGTAGAATTAGTAGCCAGGTCAAACTGGCGGATGATCGACTTTTCTCCAAATTCAAGAGTCATATTTTCCCGAAGCTTTTTAACAGCATCTATCTGAAAGGTAGTGGTCCTGTTCTTTTCATCTGATAATAAACGCTGATAAAAATCCTCATTCACCGAGGGATAATAATCAAAAAGCGCTTCCTGCTGCAGGTAATTGCCTTCAGTTTTTAAAGAAGACATGGAATGAGTGATTTCTGCACTGACCGACCCCGTATTCTCCTTAAACCGCTTCAGATAATTAAGGTTAAAGTCAAATCCGTAATTACTGGAAGGTTCTGCCGTTCTTCTTACCCAGTCTCTTTTAATGGAATCGTTCTGAAACTGCCTGTTAACCATATCTCCGTCCCGTTCCCGATCGCCAACGATACCTGTTACATAGAAACCCAGCGTATTGGATTTGGGCAGATAAAAATCAGAACCTAAACGAAACGTGTGGTTTTCCATCAGATCGGAACCGACGCGCTTCTGGAACAGCTCCATTACAGATTCCGTATTTTCACGTTTCTGATACACATAATTTCCTCTTACTCCTTCGTAATAGCGGAAGCCGTAAGAAGCGAAGGCATTCATCTTATCTGTCATATAGCTGAGCGCTCCTGTCGCATTGTAAACATTCGCGGTTCCTGCAGAAAGTGAAAAATTCCCGTTTATTCCACGCACTCTGTTTTTCTTCATCACAATATTGATAAAGCCTGCCGTTCCATCAGCATCATATTTCGCGGATGGGTTGTTCACTATCTCTATCCTGTCGATCGATTCAGCCGGGATGCTTTCGAAAATGGTACGCGCGTTTCCTCCGCTTATAGTACTTGGCTTACCGTCAATAAGAATGATGATATTGGATTCTCCTCTCAAAGTGATATTTCCGTCCTGATCCACATCAATTGAAGGAATATTATTCAGCAGATCTGACGCGGACGCACCTTTTGACATAATATCCTGTGATACATTATACGTTCGTTTTTCCAGATTATTTTCGATGAGCGTTTTCTCCTGGCGGATCACTACTTCCTCCAGTTCATCCGCTTTTGCTTTCACCAGCTTTAAAACCTGATTTACAATCGGCTGCCCGGCTGTGAGCAAAATATCAGACAAAAAATCTTCATATCCAAATTCATTCACCTGGATAGTATAATTGCCCAAAGGTAAATTATCAAATACAAAAACACCGTTTTCGTCCGTATAAATAATACCCTGAACGATCGTATCATTGCTTTTGAATAGCTTTACCGCTACATAATCCTTATTCTGATTCGTTGTACTCTCTACTATTTTTCCTTTAATGGTACCTGTCTGAGCAAAAGAAAATAAAACACAAAAAACTACACCAAAAACAACCAGGTACTTCATTTTAACTCCTCAGCTTATCCAGTAAATAATTCAGTTGTTTCGCTTCGTCATTACTAAGACATTTAGCCGAAAAAAAAGTGTCTTCAAAAGTTTCATCAATTTTTGCAAGCAGATTCAGGCCTCCTTGCGAAATTTTCACATATACTACCCTTCTGTCCTCCTCACACCTTATCCGTTCGATCAGTTCTTTCTCCAGCAATTTATCCATCAGGCGGGTTGTATTGGGAGATTTTTCTATCATTCTTTCTTTTACAGTATTCACACTTATGAATTCCTTCGCCCCTCTTAAAATCCTGAGAATATTGA
Source organism: Flavobacteriia bacterium 40-80 (assembly GCA_001899145.1). GTDB lineage: Bacteria > Bacteroidota > Bacteroidia > Flavobacteriales_D > Crocinitomicaceae > 40-80. The sequence goes on along the minus strand of MKVF01000030.1, from coordinate 88,922 downwards.
ACTGTGCCATTGACAGATCATATTCGTTCATATAATTATTCTGCAAATTTGCCAGCCAGTTAGCTGTAAATTTAAGGTTTATCAGGGCTCTGTGCTGCTCCGATTTAAATCTGGATTTTATTTCATCATCTATTGTCCTCATAATATACCATGGTAATAGTTACAAAATTAATCCTTTTCGGAGTATTAACCTTAACTTCTCATAAAAATACTTGTTAAATTGATTAGGAATGTTATATTTGTGAGAATCTGAAATACAACAAAACAATACAATTATGGGAAAAGGAGATCGTAAGACAACAAAAGGAAAACGGGTGATGGGATCGCACGGAAATACCCGCCCAAGTAAATCTACTATCCGGGCAGCAAAGAAATCTCTTAATGCCACTGCGGAAAAACCGGTAAAGGCGGAGGAACCTAAAAAAGCCGCTGCGAAAAAACCAGCTGCAGAAAAAGCCCCGAAAGAAAAAGCAGCTGCTCCGAAAGCTAAAAAGACAACAACAAAAAGTTCTGCAAAGAAGGATGAAGCATAAAGAAAAAAACCTGTTGACCGACAGGTTTTTCTTATTTATAATTTGTCCATAATATTCATCAGTGTACGGGATTTATTTTCCGTTTCCTCCCACTCTTTTTCCACATCCGAATCTTTCGTAAATCCTCCGCCCAAATACAAATAGGCTGCATTTTTACGAATCTGGGCACAGCGAAGGTTGACATACAAGCTACTGTTCTGATCCGCATAAAAACCAATAATTCCTGCATATATGCTCCTCGAATGTGTTTCATGCTCAGCGATCAGATCAAGACTTTCCATTTTCGGTAAGCCGCTCACCGCCGGCGTAGGATGAAGAAACAATGCGAGCTCCAGCGAGCTCAGGTCTGTTTCCGCATAGATATCCGTTTTAAGATGAATCACCGGCCCGGCATGAAAATCATACGGTCCGATGGTCTTCAAATTATTCACCTTTATGTTCTTTAAGGAATTTTCGATAAACTTCGTTACATACTCCTGCTCCAGTATTTCTTTTTCCGTCCAGGCAACGGATTCATCTTTTTTTGTACCGGCTAAAGACATGGTATATAATTCCTTTCCCATTTTCTCCAGCACGTATTCCGGAGAAGCGCCCACCCAGGTTCCCAATTTTTCAGAACTCAGCATATACACGAACGCATCAGGGTATTCTTCACACAGCTTTTCAAACAACTGGTGCACCTGAGAGCTGTCAAAGTCAACTTTCTTAATCCTGGAAAAAATCGCTTTCAGGAATTTTTTTCTTTTCAGGTCATCCAGAAATCCCGATGCCCGGTAAATATATTCTTCCCTGGAATAAACAACCGGTTCCTCTTCCGAGAAATGCAAAGGATATTCCTTTTGTTTGTCATATTGTTCCGTAACAGCAAAGCGATACAGCTTTTCAGTCGTGAAATCTGTTACTAAAAAACCGGAATGAGAAGGTTTATCACTGAAATTTATAAGTTTTCCGGCATAAGTCACTGCCTGGCTTTCCGGATAGCGAATTTTAATCAGATCCATCAGCGTTGTATAATCATTACCGTTAAACGCCCCGTACATACCATCTTTTTCGTTTCCTCATCGATGACATCCACTTTCCACACATGTGTTCTTCTTCCACAGTGTATGATCTCGGCAATAGCACGGACCATTCCCGTTTTTACTGCATTCAGATGGTTTGCGTTCACTTCCAGTCCGACACAGGCTTCTTTCCGGGTATCGATCAGCAACGCTGAACCCAGTGATCCTACACTTTCAATCAGTGCCACGCTTGCTCCACCATGAAGCAGTCCCATCGGCTGATGGTTCTTAGGACTTACAGGCATGGTCATCTCTACTATATTGTCATGAACAGCAACGCATTTTATATCTAATGTTTCCATCAGCGTATTACGGTTCAGCTGATTTACCTTGTCAATATCTGTTGTAATCCAATTCATGGTTTAAAAATAGAATTTTTAAATGAGTAACATTTAATTTCTGCTTTCTTTTAAGATAAAAAGAAAGCTCCATTAATTATAAATGGAGCCTGAAATAATCATTTATAGCCGGCTAACGCCTTTTTAATTGCATCTGCCAGCGTCATGGTCGAATGACCTGTTAATTGTGACAGCTGTTTACCCGAATCATATAGATCGCCCTTTGCAGCAGACGCATCAAAACTTGCAAATGCAGCTGCTAATGGTTCAGGTAAACCTGCCTGTATCAATGCACTTGTATAATCCGCTTCCTGCAAATTCTGATATGGAATATTTTTCCCGGTAATTTCGGATAACACGGCAGCAAAGTCTGTCAATGTATAATATTCGTCTCCTGCCAGCTCATATATTTTTCCATCATGGCCTGGTCCTGTCAAGACAGCTACAGCAGCATCTGCAAAATCTGAACGGGAAGCAGAAGCTATCTTTCCGTCACCTGCGCTCCCTGTAAATGTTCCTGCCTGAAGCGCAGCAGGAATAGAAGCTGTATAATTCTCGGTGTACCAGCCATTTCTTAAAATAGTATAGGTTAGTCCGGATGCTTTAATAGCCGTTTCTGTTGCCAGATGTTCCGGTGCAAGTACCAGCGTTGAACGATCTGCATGTAACAAGCTGGTGTACACAATTCGTTTTATTCCGGCTTCTTTTGCCGCATTTATAACATTTTGATGCTGCTCTGCACGCTTTCCGATTTCACTACCGGAAATCAAAAACAGAATATCAATACCTTTCAATGCTTCCGACAATCCTGAAGGCTGATTATAGTCAAACATACGAACTTCGATACCTAAATTCCCTGCTTTTTCCGGTGTTCGTACCAATGCCACTAAATTTTCTGCAGCTGTTTTCTCTTTTAATTTTGCAACGACCAAATTCCCTAATTGTCCTGTTGCTCCTGTAATACCTATTTTCATAGCTGTTTTTATTTTTAATTGTAATTATTTTTGTTACATTTATATTCAAAAAAAATCAGAAAAATTGTCTCACAAAATCCGCTAAAGATTTATCCTTTAAAAATTCAATCACCAAATGATCTGTTTCATTGAACAATACTTCCAGTTTTCCATTGATTTGTTTTCCGATCGGACATTTCGGGTTAGTTTTCAGATTCTTTTTCCCCAGTACTTCGGAATTTTTTACTGCAAGGTAAATTTCATCTATCGTAATTAACCCGGCATCCTTGTTCAGCTTAGCACCTCCTTCCTTTCCCTTCCGGGTTTCAACAAAACCCGCACTCTGAAGAACTCCAAGCTCCTTTCTGACAATTACAGGATTTACATTAATGCTTCCTGCAATAAAATCTGAACTCTGCCATTCTTCTCTATTGGCCGCAAGAATGGTTAGAATATGTACTGCTGTAGCAAATCGCGTATTATTCATAATGCAACAAAATTAAAATCTTTTAATTGTAATAAAAAATATTACAATTTATTTTTTTGTTAAATCAAGAACACGCTATTTCCATTCGGGAGAGCAACCTGGCAGCATGTCTTTCACTATTTTTCTAAAAACTGAAAAATAGCCGCTCCCAAAATCAATGCAATGAAAAAGGGACTATTCTTTAGAGACAGTCCCTTCCGTTTTATAAAATATCAGATTTATTTCACTAATTGAATCTTTGTAACTACTGTATTCTCTTTTCCGACAACCCGGATAAAATAGTAGCCATCTACAAAATCAGACAGATCAAACTGAGCAGTTGTTTTCAAATCCCAGCTTGAAATCATTCTTCCCTGGTTATCGATTAAAACAGCTGTTTCATAATTCTCAACAGTTCCTTTCAGATAAACAATTGAAGAAGTTGGATTAGGGAAAATGGACAATTCATTTTTCACCAGATCTGTCATTCCAAGACATTGACTGACTTCAATTATAGAAGAAGCTGAGCTGGAACACCCGTTCTCCGTTACCGTATAAGTAATAGTATGGTTGCCCATTCCTGCAGCTACAGGATTAAACAGGTTATTGGAAATTCCAGGTCCGGAGAATGTGCCTCCTGAAGGAGTCACCTCATTGATAGAATAAGGGGAATCATAAATACACGCTATCTGAGGAATGCCAAAATAAACTTCCGGGCGTTTGTTCACTGTCAGCACCGCTGAGTTTGTATAAACAGAACTTCCACATGCTCCGGCAATTGAACAGCGGTATTTCGTATTATTAAGGTTCATCTGCGCATTCGCAACTGTCAAAGCCGCTGTATTTACTCCTGAATAAGTAGTACTGTTATTCAAATCATACCATGTACTTCCGTCAAGGCTGATCTGCCAGCTGTAAGATACAGCTAAGTCCGCCTGAACACTGAATGTATGAGTTACCGCTTCACAAACAACCTCGCTTGAAGGCTGAGAAGTGATCAACGCAATATCACTGATCGTTAATACCGCACTGTTAGTTGCCGTATTTCCGCAAGGACCTGTTACCTGGCATCTGTAAAGCACACCTGAGCCAGACGTTCCTAATCCGGAAATTGTCAGCTGGTTTGTTGTAGCTCCGGTATAATTTGTATTATTTGTCACATTCGCCCATGTTGTTCCGCCATCTGTGGAGATTTCCCACTGATAAGCTGTTGCTCCGGATGCCGTAACCTGAACGAAAGTGCTTCCGCTCGCACACATATCGGCATTCTGAGGCTGTGCCGTAATATTCGGCGCTCCGCCTCCGCTTACGTCAGGAACAGTTGTGCCCGTACCGTTTGTCGCAGTACAGCCGTTATCGTCTGTGACCGTTACCGTATAAGTCCCTGCAGGAACACCCGTTAAATTCTGTGCTACCGAGCCATCTGACCATGAGTAACTATAAGGTGCTGTTCCGCCGGAAATTGAGATATTAATGCCACCGTTGCTGTTACCACAGGTAGCAGTTGTTACCGTTCCGACAGTAACAACCGGTGAAGAGGCAGTTGTGATAGTCGTACCCGCTCCATTTGTTGCAGTACAGCCATTATCGTCTGTGACCGTTACGGTATAAGTCCCTGCCGGAACACCCGTTAAATTCTGTGAGGCGGAGCCGTCCGACCATGAATAGCTATAAGGTGCCGTGCCGCCGGAAACAGAGATATCAACGCCACCGTTGCTGTTGCCACAAGTGGCATTTGTTACCGTTCCGACAGTAACAACCGGTGAAGTGGCATTTGTGATAGTCGTTCCTGGGCCGTTTGTTGCAGTACAGCCGTTATCATCTGTGACCGTTACCGTATAAGTTCCTGCAGGAACACCCGTTAAGTTCTGTGCTACCGAGCCATCTGACCATGAGTAACTATAAGGTGCTGTTCCGCCGGAAACCGAGATATTAATGCCACCGTTGCTGTTACCACAAGTAGCAGTTGTTACCGTTCCGACAGTAACAACCGGTGAAGAGGCATTTGTGATAGTCGTACCCGCTCCATTTGTTGCAGTACAGCCATTATCGTCTGTGACCGTTACCGTATAAGTTCCTGTAGGAACACCCGTTAAATTCTGTGCTACCGAACCGTCTGACCATGAATAACTATAAGGTGCCGTGCCGCCGGAAATTGAGATATTAATGCCACCGTTGCTGTTACCACAGGTAGCAGTTGTTACCGTTCCGACAGTAACAACCGGTGAAGAGGCATTTGTGATAGTTGTCCCCGCTCCATTTGTTGCAGTACAGCCATTATCGTCTGTGACCGTTACCGTATAAGTTCCCGCAGGAACACCCGTTAAATTCTGTGCTACCGAGCCATCTGACCATGAATAACTATAAGGTGCCGTGCCGCCGGAAATTGAGATATTAATGCCACCGTTGCTGTTACCACAAGTGGCAGTTGTTACCGTTCCGACAGTAACAACCGGTGAAGAGGCATTTGTGATAGTCGTACCCGCTCCATTTGTTGCTGTACAGCCATTATCGTCTGTGACCGTTACCGTATAAGTTCCTGCAGGAACACCCGTTAAATTCTGTGCTACCGAGCCATCTGACCATGAGTAACTATAAGGTGCTGTTCCGCCGGAAATTGAGATATTAATGCCACCGTTGCTGTTACCACAAGTGGCAGTTGTTACCGTTCCGACAGTAACAACCGGTGAAGAGGCAGTTGTGATAGTTGTGCCCGCTCCATTTGTTGCAGTACAGCCATTATCGTCTGTGACCGTTACCGTATAAGTTCCTGCAGGAACACCCGTTAAATTCTGTGCTACCGAACCGTCTGACCATGAGTAACTATAAGGTGCCGTGCCGCCGGAAATTGAGATATTAATGCCACCGTTGCTGTTACCACAAGTAGCATTTGTTACCGTTCCGATGGTGATCGACGGAGCGGATAATTGATCTGCATTGCTGAAAGCAGCACTTGCATCAGACGGACATGAACCGCTTGAAGCGGTCACATTATAATTGGTTCCTGTGACCATATTGCTGATGACCCCACCAGCTCCGGCTGTTGGCCCTGCCGGTGTAAAGGTGTAGGTATAAGCGGCATTATAGTTTGAAATTGTACTTGTTTCTGCTGCTGAACAGGATGCAGGGGTTGAAGTAATCGTTGGAGTTGCAGGTTTAGCAGTCACTGTCACGGCTACCGAAGTGCTGCTGCTTTCACATCCACTAGTTGTCTGTGATACGTAATAAGTTCCTGTTGCCAATGTTGCCGATCCGGCTAACGGTGTTCCTCCTGACGGGGAAGAGTACCAGCTGATGCCTGCTCCGGAAGGAGCAAGGTCTGCAATGGTTGCAGATCCGCAGAAATTCTGCGGTGAAGCTGCTGTTGGAGCTGAAGGGAGCGCATTTATGGTCAGATTCACTCCGTTATCCGTTCCGTTTATAGCAGGGTCACTGCTTATGACACGAATACGATATCCTGTTCCCGAAGCTGTTCCTGCCGGGATAGTTGCTGATATGGCACCCGCTGCTGTACTGGAAAGAGTTCCTATATTTACCGGAGAAGCAAAGTTGCCCGATGCGTCTGAAAGCTGTGCGGTAAAAACGTTCCCGCTGTTAAATGCTCCCGAGATAGTAAAAGGGACAGAAACTATTGTTCCTGCACAGAAAGGAGAGCCTGAAATGGACGAAGTAGTGATTGTTGCTGATGCTGAAACGGTGTAAGTGATTATTACATAACCTTGTGCACCGTTTCCTCCCTTGGCTGATGAGCTGGAGCCTGATCCTTTTCTGGCTCCGCCACCTCCTCCTCCATAAGTAGCGGCATTGCCTCCGGCGTTAGCATAATTTTCATTATTTTGAACACATTTTCCTCCATCCCCACCTTTTCCATTGTTAGGATTTCCAGAACCACCTGTTCCCCCGGTACCGGTATTACCGCAAGAAGATATACCTCCTGTTCCATTATTACCAACAACATTATTACCTGCGCCACCGCCACCGCCACCGCCGCCATAACCTCCACTGCCACCATTACCTCCGCTCTTGGCGTCATCACCGATACAATCGGAGCTGCTTCCTCCGGCAACCGATCCTGTATTATTATTTCCAGTAGCTGTATTTCCTCCAGTCCCCCCTTTTGCTAATACTACTGTTGAACTTGCATATTGAGCATAACTATCTCCTCCTGCAGGGCCATTTCCTGTTCCTCCTGTTCCTCCTGTCCCCACAATTACTGTTACAGTTTGATTAGGAGTAACTGCTAGCGTTTTTACTGCATAAGCACCACCTCCACCGCCCCGCCCTGTTCTGGCTGTTCCACTATTAGAAGGCACTCCTCCTCCTGCTCCACCGCCTCCCCAACATTCAATTGTAATGGATGTAACACCTGCGGGTACTGTCCAGTTCGTTGTACCGGTCGCCGAAAATGGAACTGTTGTCTGCGCTGTTCCGTTCCATCCAATCAGCAAGATTATGACCACACAAAACAGCGAAGTAATTTTTTTATATTGAAGTTTTGTATATATAAAAATTAAAAAAACAGATAGTAGGTGTACAAAATTTTTCATAAGTAATTTTCTTAATAGTTTAATATAAAAATATATAAAATATTATTGGCTTTCGGTTAAACAGCGTATTAAATTACCGTAGAATACTATTCAATGAATAAATTATAGCTTTTGATGAATATCCGGAATTGATAATAATGATTTCAAATATTTAAATGTAAATCAGACAGATAAATATATTCAGTTTCAAAAACATTTGGAAGATTAACAACAAGAATACTTTCAAAAATTACCTCGTTCACGATGATACAATACTTAAGCTTGTTTGTATTTGGATGAAATTTGAAAAAAGTGAAAAGAATCGTCATTTAACAAGAACTATGTGGGCAGATGAGAAGGTATTTCACTACTTTTGCCAAAAAGCATCCATGGATTTTCAGTTAACTTCCGATTTCAAACCGACAGGCGACCAACCCGAAGCGATCCGGCAGCTGGTTTCCGGTATAAAAAATGATGATAAATACCAGACGCTGTTAGGTGTTACAGGAAGTGGAAAAACATTCACCATGGCAAATGTCATCGAACAAGTAAGTAAACCCACACTGATTCTTTCTCACAATAAAACACTGGCTGCGCAATTATATGGCGAATTCAAGCAGTTTTTTCCAAACAACCGCGTTGAATACTTTGTATCGTATTACGATTATTATCAGCCGGAGGCTTATCTTCCTGTTACAGATACTTACATTGAAAAAGATCTGGCAATAAATGACGAGCTGGAAAAGCTGCGTCTGTCCGCTACTTCCTCTCTTCTTTCAGGGAGAAGAGATGTAATTGTTGTTTCTTCCGTTTCGTGCATTTACGGTATCGGAAATCCTTATGAGTTTGAAAAAAGCATCATTCATGTAAAAAAGGGTCAGCGGATCGCCCGGAATAAGTTTTTACTGAACCTGGTGGAAAATCTGTATTCACGAACGGTGGATCTCTTCAAACGGGGTACATTCCGTGTGAAAGGCGATGTGGTGGATTTATTTCTCGCCTATGCAGATTATGCGGTCCGGTTTGAATTCTGGGGAGATGAAATCGAAAAAATATATTCCATTGATCCGGAAACAAATGAAAAGCTGGATGTCTTTGAAGAGCTGAACATTTATCCGGCAAATATCTTTGTATCAAGCCAGGAAAATACCCGCAGCGCCATCGGACAGATCGAGATCGACCTGGGAACGCAGGTGGAAGCCTTTAAGAAAGAAGGAAAAATCATGGAAGCACAGCGTTTGAAAGAGCGGGTTTCTTTTGATCTGGAAATGATGCGCGAGCTGGGCTATTGCTCGGGTATTGAGAATTACTCCCGTTATTTTGATAAACGGTTCCCTGGGCAACGACCTTTCTGCCTGCTGGATTATTTTCCGAAAGATTATCTGATGATCATTGACGAAAGCCACGTTACCGTACCGCAAATCGGAGCGATGTACGGTGGGGACAGGGCAAGAAAGATCAATTTAGTAGAATACGGTTTCCGTCTTCAGGCTGCTATTGATAACCGCCCGCTAAAGTCCGAAGAATTTGAATCCATTCAGAACCAGGTGGTATACGTTTCTGCAACGCCGGCAGAATATGAATTAAAAAAATCCGAAGGAGTGATTGTTGAACAGGTTATCCGGCCTACCGGCCTGCTTGATCCGATCATCGAAGTCCGTCCAAGCGCCAACCAGATAGATAATCTTATCGAAGAAATATATCTGAGAATAGAAGCGGATGAACGTGTCCTGGTGACCACGCTCACCAAACGTATGGCGGAAGAATTACAAAAATACCTGGAACGTGTTGGCATTGCCTGCCGTTACATTCACAGTGAAGTGGATACGATCGAACGCGTGGAAATTCTCCGCCAGCTCCGGTTAGGCGTTTTTTCGGTGCTTATTGGTGTGAATTTACTGCGGGAAGGGCTGGATCTGCCGGAAGTTTCGCTCGTTGCCATTATTGATGCCGACAAAGAAGGTTTTCTCCGGGATGAACGCAGCTTGGTGCAGACAGTGGGAAGAGCGGCCAGAAATGTTAACGGAAGGGTGATTATGTATGCAGATAAAATCACTAAATCGATGGATAAGACCATCAAGGAAACGGAAAGACGCCGGGCAATACAAATGGAATATAATGAGGCCCACGGTATTGTTCCTACACAAATCGTAAAATCAAAAGAGAAGATCATTAACTCCACAAAAGTTGCAGATGCAGAAAAAACTTACGAAATCAGGGAAGAAACGGCAATGGCTGCAGAACCGTCTGTTACGTATGAAACCATCGAAGATCTGGAACGATTAATCAACTCTACTAAAAAGAAAATGGAAAAAGCTGCCAAAGACCTTGATTTTATGGAAGCTGCACGTTTACGCGATATTTTGTTTTCTTTGCAGGGAAAATTATCAGAGCGTGGAAAAAAATAAATCAATCATCAATTACCTGTTCGTCACTTATCTGATTGGTGTTTTTATTATCCACATCATTAAAACGGATGGTGTCATTGATCTAGAGAATTATTTCCTGGGGATCCGGAAAGACCACTGGATGCACGCAATATTGTTTTTTCCTCTGGGATTTTTGTCATTTCCGGCATTGCGGACAAATAAATGGCTGGTATTGTTATTTTGTTATGTAACGTGCTGTCTTTTCGAAACCATTCACTATATTTTACCTTACAGGTCTTTCGATCTGATGGATATGGTTGCTAATTCTTCCGGGTCGACAATCGGAATGGTATTGTATTTTTTATTCAATAAGTTGTCCGGACGCCTTATTTAAACAGAAGATCTTTTTATCAGTCGCAAACCCTTCCTTTAGCGTGATTATGCTCATACTGAGCATCTAATTCCTGAATCTCTTTCAGTAATTCCTCAGAAGGTTTCGCATTTTGAATGGAAGATAAATCCGGTTGTCCGGCATTTACCCACGCAGTGTACCACATTGAACCGACAGCAATAATTGCCTGCCGCATTCTTCGTTCCACCATACCATTCAACCGTTTATGATACGCTTGTGAAAAATCATACGAATAGGTTTGAACAACGGCTTTCCCTCTTTGCTCATAGGCATATTTTTTATCTGCCGGAAATTCTGCCGTCAGTTCTTTTTCAAACCGGAATACCGAATCCAGCGAACGATGGGAATCCCGCACTGTCTCCCAGGCAAAGTCCAAAGGATCTTTCACATATTTTGCCTTTCCTACGAAATAATCGTAATCGTTATAGTTGATCTCCACCAGGCGGCTTTCCCAAAAGCCATGAATTCCCCGCTGCCCGGTCATGATTCCATTGTAATTCTCCGTGGTGTGAAGCGGCACGTGAGCATCACCAACATAATGTCCCAGATCTCCCGCATATTTTAAGATCAGATCGACATTCTTGTTAGCCATAGCACGTTCCAGCTTTTTCAGGACCACCTGAATATGCCATGGAACAATTCCATAAGCTCTTAGTGTATCTTCTGAAAACTTCGTAACAGCATCGCTCCATTTTTTCGGGACAATCTTGAATAAATCCTCGCCCGCACCTGCATAATGATCGAGATCAATGTAGTGACACTCTGCTTCTCCTTTCACTGCATAACGCCTTTTGTCCGGATCAACCGCATGTTCCGTCAGGTATTCAATATGTTCTTTAAAAAAGCCAAGCATCTCGGGTGGCAATGTAAACACAGCAATCCGGTTAATCCGCATGTGCCCTGCAAAGCCCCATTTCTTATATCGGTTAACAGAGCTGCTTTCTGTCAGTGACCAGCTCAGCAGGCAAAAAAGGAAAATGGTAATTATGTAAAAACTATGCTTCAAGCTTCACTAACTTACCATCTTTAAGCACAGGAATAACTTCTGTCTGATTCGGGGTCAGGCAATATTTGATGTCTTCGTTCAGGTTCAGGTTCTTCAGACGTCTCCTGTGAGAGCTGGATTTTAAAAATCCCAGGTAATTTTTACTAGCCGACTGAAACAGGTATTTAGCTGCAATGGAAGAGTCTTCGTTCGCGGTAAATTTCCCGCTGGAAAGTAAAAAATCTGAAATAGCTCCGGCACAAATAGTATCTTCCAGGTTAAATTTCCCCTGCCATCCGGAACATAAGCAAAGTACATTCTTATCCTGCTTTAACAGCCATTCTGACAGTGCATCCACATTTAAAAGGGAACCAACAACCACTATTTCAGCATCTTTGGCAACATCCAGAGAGCGGGTACCGTTTGTAGTGCTTAGCACTACTTCTTTGCCAACAAAATCGGGATTCATATAGGAAAACGGAGAATTTCCGAAATCAAAGCCTTCCACAATCTGACCCTTTCTTTCCGCTCCGGCCAGATAGCCCTTTTGTTTATATTCCATAGCTTCTTCCACTGTCGGAACAGGGATGATCGCCTTAATTCCATTTTCAAAAGCAGCACACATCGCTGAAGTAGCACGCAGCACATCTATCACCACCACAATTTCGAATTCATCCTTATAATAGGCGTATTCATCTGGTGTGAAGCAGACTTCCACTCGCTTTCTTTCGTCCATTATTTTACGTACTTTTTAAAGATTTTAGCATCTGCCCACAAGGTACCGAAAGGTAAAACAGCAGATATAATGCCCAGTGTTATTTCTTTTTTAGACCAGTTTGCGCTGGCACCTGCAAAGATTACCAGCAATGTGAACGTGACAAACAACATTCCGTGTGTCATTCCTGTTGCCTGCATAAATTTAGGCTCTCCCAACATACGCTTATAGTACATCGCTATAAGAAGCGCTCCCCAGGAAACGGCTTCTAAAATACCGACAATACGCAATACTTTCAATAGGGTCTGGTTTTCCATAAATCTTACTTTTACGGCCTAAATATACGGAGAAAATCAAGGTTGGACATACCCAAACGGGAAAACTTTCAACTGAAAACGTCCTTTAGCTTCTCAAATCTTTCGAATGAAACTCTTTGGTCAGCTCTATATATTCGTTAGTATAATTCCCGGCACTGTCACGAATGGTAAACTGAATTTTTTCCGGGTCCATGACTTTTTTATTGGTAAGGCAAAAAATACTCCGTGAAGGAATTCCGGGTTTTCCGTGAATAATAATTTCCTGCTGTACAAAAAGCTTATTTTCGGCAGAGAGCTTCATGATGGTTATCCGTTCCGAATAAGGAGCAATCAGGTACATCTTCCCGTTTTCATTTAGCATTGCCGCACTTTTAGAAATCAGCGCGTCAAATGTCAGATGTTCTTCATTTCTCGCTTTCGACCGGCTTTCTCCATTTCCTGCGGTAAAGGAGTTTTTATAAAAGGGTGGATTGGAAATGATCACGTCAAATTTTCTGTCCGGGAGAAATGTATTAAAATCTTCCGGCACAATTCGAAAAACTGAATCAAACGGGGCTTTTTCAAAATTGTGCTGCAAATCCTCTAATGCAGCAGCGTCAAATTCAACGGAGGTGATATCCAATTGCTTCGCTTTTTGTGCCAGCATCAGGGACAGCACACCTGTACCCGCTCCGATATCTAAAATATGATCCTGATTTTCCGCTGAAGCAAACGCTCCAAGCACCATTGCATCGGTGCCGATTTTCATAGCCGCGTTTTGTTGCCTTACAACGAAGTATTTGAATTGAAAAAAAGACAATTATTCCAGGTAAATCTCAATCAGTCCTTGCGGAACATCCAGGTGCAGCTCTTTGTTTTCCCTGTCAATTCTGGTAATAAAGTCTTTCCTTAACGGAATCAGCACTTCGCTCCCGCTTTGATGAATTATCTGAAACAACGGATTTACCGGCAGGTCGATCACCTGTTCCATCACTCCTACTTCACCAAAATGTAAGTCGATCACTTTGAAACCAATAATTTCGTGATCATAGAAATCGGTACCTGACAGTTTAGGAAGCGTGGAAACGGGAAGGTACAATTGTTTCTTAACCAGGAAAGATGCTTCGTCCTCGCTATTGATCCCATCAAATTTTACCAGGGCAAAATTCTTGGAGGTCAGCTGGATCTTTTCGATTATAAAAGGGGTCAGATTACCGTTCAGCTCAATAAAGAGCATATCTAATTTGCGATATTCCGAAGGATCGGTAACGTCTAAAAAAAGCGAAACTTCACCTTTAAATCCGTGAAGTTTCGACACATATCCTAAATGATAGCAATCTGCCTTGTTCATTTAAAACTAATTAATCAGATTAAGCTTCGGTTGTTTCCTCAGCATTATCTTCTGCAGCTGGTTCTTCAGTTGCAATTTCTTCTGTTGTTGCTTCAGCCTCTTCTGCAGGAGCTTCCTCAACAGCAGGAGTGTTTTTAGCTTCGATAGCAGCAGCTTTCGCTTCTTTAACAGCCGTTTCAGCCGCTAAAGCAGCAGCTTTCGCATCTGTTTTAGATTTAGAAAGACCCGATTTTTTTGATTCAATCTTATTCGCTTTCTCATCTAACCATGCTTGAAACTTCGCTTCTGCCTGCTCAGCAGTCAAAGCGCCTTTTTTCACACCATTTAAAAGGTGGTTTTTGTGAAGAACTCCTTTGTAAGACAAAATAGCTCTTGCCGTATCTGTCAGCTCAGCACCAACCTGTACCCATTTTAATGCTACTTCGAAATTAATATCGATTGTTGCAGGGTTTGTGTTTGGATTGTAAATACCAATTTTCTGGATGAATTTACCATCTCTTTTTGCTCTGCTGTCTGCAGCTACGATGTGGTAAACAGGTTTCCCTTTTTTACCGTGTCTTTGCAATCTGACTCTTGTTGCCATTCTTTTGAAATTATTGATTGGAGTACGAAACTCCGGTTAATAAAAAATTTAACGGTGCAAATATACAACTATTTTCTAAAATGCAAAGGATTATCTTCTTTAGGAAAACTGTTTTAGCATTATACTCTGAAAATCCGAACAGCTGGTTAAAGTTTAATCCCATGAACTGTCTTCTAAAGTATGATATTCATTACACTAAGATTAGTTACCGAAAGAGAGAACTTACTGGAAATACAGCGTCAACCTTCAGTTTCAAAGTGTCTGATCAAAAAGGGAACAATAGTGTTTTACTGCTTAGGGACTTAGATCTTGGCTATTTTTGGAAACAGGTATTTTAAAATTTTCTATTCTCAATTCGTTGCTCTTGAAAGAATCAATCCTGTTTCTGTTGACAATAAAAGAACGATGTACCCTTACAAAATATGGTTCCAGCAATTTTTCGACTTCTTTCAGTGTAATACGTTCTGTATAAGTCCGGGATCCGCATACAATTTTAGAATATACATTATCAGCTTCGATATACAGGATATCACTCTGGCGAATCTTTACTTTCCCCATATTCGTTCTCACCAACAAATACCGGGAAAACTTGGCGCGAATAATTTCGAGGGATGCAATCAAATCCCTTTCATTCACCGGCTTACTCAAGTAAGCCTGCGGATTTGTAAGTGCTGCGGATCGTATTGTTTCCATCTCGTTGTTGGCCGTGATGAAGATGAAAGGAATTTCCTTCCGCTGCAATATTTTCGCGAACTCGATCCCGTTATCTTCGTTCAAGCGGATATCGACAAAACAAACATCAGGTTCATCTTCAATTAATTCTGATGCTGCAGCAAAAGAATCGGCATGAACAATGGAATTATAACCGTTGCGTTTCAGCATGATTCCTATCATGTCGGCAATCAAATACTCATCTTCCAGGATCAAGATTTTCATGCCGTAAATTTATAATTTTCCGGTGAGGTCGGCAATGAACAAAAAATGATCACCTTCCTTGATTTCATAGTTAAACTTCATTTGCTGGCTCATTAAGTGTATGAGTTTTAATTTAGTATGGGGAGAACTCAATCCGGGCCCTGAATCACTGTATTTAAAGCTAACTTCTCCGTTAACGGCTTTTAGGGTTAAGGTTATTTTCTGAACGGGTTTTCCATCTTTGAAAGCGTGTTTCAGACTATTCAATAGCAATTCTGTGCACAGAATCCCAAGGTAAAGTGATTTGTTGATTGAAATCTCCAGTGGGTCAATATCGAAATCCATCTGAATGTCACGTTTTTGGAAAAATTTATCGAAATTGTCTTTGATTTGATTTATATAACTGTCAATCCGAATCAATTGCTTGCTGTCGTTGGTATATAACTGCTTGTGCAAGGCTGAAACGGCTTCAATTTTCTCCACAATTTCGAAGAGGCTGCTTTGTTCAAGATCGACTTTCTGTTTTTCCATTTCCTGATGAACGAGCGCGATAATCAACTGTAGATTATTCTTGATTCTATGGTTTGATTCACCTAGCAAAAACTGGTTTTCCTTCAGCAAAACATTCAATTTCCGGTTGTTGATTTTGGTTCTGATGGAATAGATCAGGATGACGAACAGCAATCCCGAAACAAAAAGAATGGCCAGAATGAGATATATCCGGTTTTGTCGATTCTTTTTTAACTGTAATTCCCGGTTTTTCAATTCCAGTTGATTGAGTTTTATCTGATTGTCCTTCTGCTTGGCTTCATATTCATTTTCAGCTTTTGCTATCGCATTTGCCCATTGTTTATTAGAATAATCGTCATTTAAAACAACATATTTCTCCAGCGTTTCCAATGACTGTTTGAGTTTATTTTGGTGTCTGAATATCTGATATTGCTGGTAAGTAAAAACAGCGACCCAATAAGAAAACTTTTTTTGCTTCGCCAATTCATACCCCATGGTATTGTATTTTAGCGCCTGATTATATTGATTGTCTTTAATGTAAACACGAACCAGATTTCCAAGTGAATTGGCAAGGGAAGCCCCTTCTTCATCCAAGTTGTCCCAGATTTCAATTGCGCGTTTGTAATAGGAAATAGACTTTACAAATTGATTCATTTTCTCATAAGCAAAACCTATTTCATTCAGAGAGACAGCTTCCAGTTTTTTGGCGTTCAGTTTTTTGGCGATTTCAATATTTTTCAAAGAATGTTGTATCGCTCCTTCATTATCGAAGTGCCCTTCCGATAATACGGCGGCTTTTCTGTTATAGTAATTTCCCAAGGTTGCATCACTGACCTTTCCTCCAGCAATGATTTGTTTCGCTTTGTCCAAATAAACGTCAGCCTTTTCATACTTCCGGTTGCTCCTGAAATGTTCTGCAAATGCAATATAAGTCAACGCAAGGTGCTCGTCCGACTTTGCTTTTTTGGAATGGATTTCCGCTTTGGTGAGCTGAACATAGGCATCTTCAAACCGTTCATTATATTTATAGGTTTTGTACAAAGATAGATTCAGACTCGCTTTCAGTGAATCGGGACAGCTTCTGCATAGAGAAATCGCTTCTTCATAATGATAGGCTGATGAATCATATTTGGAAATTTTAAAATAATTGGATGCTCGCTCCTGATGGCGTTGCACAAGATTATTCTGTCCTGAAACCTTAAGGGGAATAATCAATAAAACAAGAAATAACCGCAAATAAAACAAGCTGATTCTATTGGTTTTAATACAAACATACTAAAAATGAGCAGGAAAAACTTCCTGCCCATTTGAAACTATTTCCAGTAATTAGAGCAATACAGTTAATATTGCTGTCATCATTTCGCAGATGCAATCTTACCAACTTATGACATTTGAATTTTCGCTTGTTCCACAATAAACTAACGGCACGTGCCCTGTAGTAATAGTTTGTACAACCATCCAGATTGCTTAAATTTACTGAGGTTGCAGAGCCTACATTTTTATTAATTTCCCAGAATCTGCCATTTGCCGTCCTGGTGAAATCCGCCACCGCCGCCTTGCGTGACTGTGGCAATGCCTCCGGAAACCGTAAATGTAAATGTCCATGGATCAATGCAACCAGTGTTCAAAGAAAGTACATTTCCTGAGGCTGTCAGGTTAGCTCCTTGCGAACCAGCTGTTGACATTACGGTAATGTTTCCATTGTTCTCGATGTAGATCAGACCTCCAGCTGTACTGGCAGCACACTGTGTGTAAAATCTCACCATTGCAATTGCACCATTGCCCACATTGATTGTGAATGGCGTTCCCATTACGGTTTTAAGGTATACAGGATGTTGTCCCGGGTCACCATTGCACACATATTTGGTAAGCGATGCGTCTACTTCAGCAGTTTCCAAAGTTCCATTGCTGTTGGCATCCAGTCCATATTCCAGTTTCACACCACCACCCGGACAGTTTGATCCGGCAGATTCAGTCGTTGTTTTAACGATCGTGTTTTTACCATTGGCACCAGTTGCTCCTGTAGCTCCTTGCGCACCGTTGCAGACATATCTTGTTAACGCCGCGTTGATTTCAGACGCATCCAAAATACCATTGTTGTTTGCATCCAGTCCGTATTCCACTTTCACACCACCTGTTGCGCAGTTTGCACCAGCTGCTTCAGTTGTTGTTTTGGATAGAGAATTCTGGCCGTTTGTTCCTGGATTACCCTGGATACCTTGCGTTCCTTGAGCGCCATTACAAATATATCTGGTAAGTAATGCATTTACTTCTACTGCATCCAAAGTACCGTTGTTGTTCGCATCCAGTCCGTATTCCACTTTCACACCACCTGTTGAGCAGTTTGCACCTGCAGCTTCAGTCGTTGTTTTGGATAGAGAATTTTGCCCGTTCGTTCCAGCTGTTCCGGTAGCTCCTGTAGTTCCCTGGATTCCTTGAGTACCGTTGCAAATATATTTTGTCAAAGAAGCATTGATTTCAGATGCATCCAAAGTACCGTTATTATTCGCATCCAAACCGTATTCTAACTTAATTCCGCCAGTTGTGCAATTTGCACCTGCAGCTTCAGTTGTTGTCTTTACAAGTGAATTCTGGCCGTTTGCCCCTGGATTACCCTGGATACCTTGCGTTCCTGCTGGTCCTTGTACTCCCGTTTCTCCTGTAGCACCAGTTGTACCTGCAGGACCTTGTGCTCCTTGAGCGCCATTGCAAATATATTTTGTCAAAGAAGCATTGATTTCGGACACATCCAAAGTGCCGTCATTGTTCGCATCTATACCGTACTCTAACTTAATCCCGCCAGTTTCACAGTTGATGCCAGCAGCTTCGATTGTTGATTTAATCAAAGAATTTTGTCCATTTTCACCATCTGCACCATCCATTCCAGCGACACCCTGAATACCTTGCGGACCAGGTGCAGAACTTCCAGAGGTCTTCGCATACAAGGCATAAGGGACGCTTAGCAATTGACTGGTACCGATGATGGAGTAATTGGTTCCGCCGGCTGGATCTGTTTCCGTTTTTATGAAAAATGGCCCGTTGCTCCAATCTATGGCATCAAATGTACCGGAAACAACTGTTCCATTTCCAATTTCAAGACTTACTAAACCATTAGCATTCGTTGTTGTGGTATGCGTTTCAACATATACCTCCGTCCCTGCAGAACTTCCTTGCAAGATACTGATTCTGATGCCTACACTCTGTGAAATCAGCAGGGAATTGTTTGAATTTCGCACCACTGCCTGATAACTCATTTTTTCAGGTGATTGTGCATAAGCACTGAATATACTGAAAGTCAGAAATAATAATGTAACTATTTTTTTCATGGTTTTATTTTTTGATTATCTTAAAATTCTTGACAAGCTGATCGTCGCTTTTGACTAGTAGAAAATAGCTGGCAGCAGGGAATTCACTCATTGATATTTGAGTATATTCACCTGTAATACGATCCGACGAAATGATTTTACCGTTTATATCGGTCAATTGAAAGTTCAGGTTCTTCTGAGGATAATTTTCAATTTTCAACGTTAGAAAATGTGTTGTTGGATTTGGATAAGCACTCATTTCAAGCTGAATTTCCTTGACTTCAATTCCCACAACTGTCATAATTTCAAAAGGCTGCTGCACACCCTGCGCAACTGAACCTGTTGTTCCTGAATGTGTCGTATAAACAACCTGACCTATGGAATAACTAACAGTTCCGCTTGTACCGCCGGCATCATGTCCCGCACTGAGAATAGCTTCCTGAGCATGGATAGCTCCATTGAAAATTAAAAACAAAATACTTGCTTTTAGTTTTTTCATAAATAATTCATTAATGTTTAATAATTTGAGACACCAATTTTACATGCAGAAATATCTACATCCTAATTTTTGTAGTAGATGACCTGTTTTTGTAGTGAATGAATCATTTATAATTAAGATAAAATGTAACTGACAAAGAAGTATGCACATCACTGGCATCTAAAGACAGGAATTTAAAAGAGGGTATTTATTGGAATTAAAACAGATTAAAACCAAGAGCTGGGTAGAAATTCCTAAGTAGTTAGATGCGTAGAGTTCTTTTGTACAAGTTAACCCGGAATACATCCATTTTCAACCTTTGGTCATATCTACATAAAGTATTGAAAAAACAGATTTATGAATAATAAAAAAGCCAACCCTATTCGGATTGGCTTTACTCGGTGACCTCGTCAGGATTCTAACCTGAAACCTTCAGAGCCGTAATCTGATGCTCTATACAGTTGAGCTACGAGGCCTTTTGCGAGTGCAAATATAAGTAGTTTTTTTGCTTCTGCAAGCGTTTTAAATATTTTATTCGATTTCCGCGGTGATTCCACGATCCAGCAAAGCGGTGCACATAAGCTCCAGGTCTTTGTACTCGCCTCTTTTTACCTGGCATTTCCCTTTATAGTGGATCAGATACGTACATTGTGTAGCCTGTTCCACTTCATGTTTACATACTTTTATCAGTGATTCAATGACAAAATCAAAGGTATTGAAATCATCATTGTAAACGATTAAATCCCGCTGCTCAACGATTTTTTCTAATAATTGCCCGTCAAATGCTTCAAGTGTCTGCATAATTTACAATTTCTTATTCTGCAAATATAAGCCATTTTCCTGTCAGGAAAAAATCATTTTTTAATCTGAACATTCTCAAATCCGAGAGATTCCAGATCAGAAATTAATGTCTCTTTCTCCTCTTCATCATAAAACGCGTGTATTATTATTCCATTCGCGGTTTTCTGAAGGAAATAATTCTCAAAATGTTCAATAACCCACCAGTAAAAGGGTAACTCCAGCTCTTCTGAGGTCAGAAGTATTTCCATGCTGGCCTTGCCTTCTTTCTCCGGCAGTACAGGTATTTCCTGTCCGCGTAAAACTGTTGAATTTTGAATTTCTTCTTTCAATACCTGGACATAGTTTACTTCCTGAATGGGCGATGTTTCACTGATCGGTTGCTCTTGCTCCTTCATTTCAGAAATCCGGACTAATTCGGCTTTATTCTGCTGTAATAAAAGATTTGCTTCCTGAACGGTAATCCGCTTCCCTTTGTAGTAAGCAACAATAAAAGCATCTGTAAAACCTTTCTGCACTGCCTCTAACCGTTGTTCCTTAGCTTTGTTCAGATCATCAAAAATACCAACTGAGAAACGGATAACCTTTGGAGCTACCTCATCGGTATTTACAGGTTTCAGACCTTTCAGATATTCTTCTTCCACATAGCGGTTAAAAACTCCTACCTGAACAGTAAAATACAAACCTTCGACACTTTGTACATCCACTGCATAACCGGACTTCATCTGTAATGCTGTTTTCTGCTCTATCTTAACAGGAGGATTGTCTGTAACAGCATTTCCTGCAGGAGAAGAAGAATTCAGATGCGTAAGCAGCTCCTGCTTTGTCGGATCGATATGAAACAGTAATTCCTGCGTTGAAACCGGAAGGCAAAGCCCTTCTTTCAGTAATCTTCTGGCCTCAAAGACCGGAATTCTTTTGCCATCACAATAAGCAACGATAAAAGCATCCGTGAATCCCAGCTTACGGATCTGATCGCGGGCAGTTGCCGCTGTGTTTTCTTCCGTAAAATAACCGGCCATGTATTTGATCAGCCCTTTGTTCAGGTTCTCCATTGTAACCGGGCTGAAATCCTTATAAACATTTTCATTAATTGGCTTGGCAAACGCCCCAACCTGAATACGGTAAAACAAACCTTTCGGATAATTTTCTGACTCCAGAATCGTTTTAATCTGATCAGCTGTAACAGTTTGCTGTGGCTGCAATGTAAAAGCCATTTCAGCAACTTTTTCCTGAATCACGGCCGTGTTTTCAGAAGAGGACGGATACGTCAGCGTCGGGTTATTGATTTCGTTTTTCAATAGCTGAAGATTAGATCCGATCAGCACTTCCAGCTGTTTCCTTAAGGCTTTATTCTTAGTTAAAGCGTTGGTAAGATCATTTATTTTACTTTCGTTATTTTCTGACACTGCTGCCTGCAGTTGCTTTTTGAGATACTGCTCATTCTCCTGAAGCTGCTGCAAATTTTTAAATTCTTTCTGAAGCAGCTGATATAAGACCACCTGCTCTGCATTCGCCTTTTTCATTTTCACAAGAATCGCTTCCAGCTCTTCGTATTCTTCCAACAATTCCTGTAATCGCTGATCTGACAGCCTGTCTTCCTGCAACTGTTCTTCTGCAGCTGTTATTTCCTTTTTCAGATAGGCTGTTTTTTCATTTAACAGCTGTACTACTTTTTGCTGTTCTTCACGCTCTTTCTTCCCTGAAAGCAGTTGCAGCTCTTCCACAAGCCGTTTGTCGTTGATTGTTTGTTGCAGCTGATTTTCCAGCAGCATTAACCGTTGATTCAGCTGATCTGAAGAA
Source organism: Flavobacteriia bacterium 40-80 (assembly GCA_001899145.1). Lineage (GTDB taxonomy): Bacteria > Bacteroidota > Bacteroidia > Flavobacteriales_D > Crocinitomicaceae > 40-80. The sequence continues at coordinate 66,525 of MKVF01000030.1, read as the reverse complement.
AATATGCTTCCTTCAACACTTACGGGCAATTGTGACTTTTGCTGCTGTAATGTGAGCTCATTCTGAATGAAAGCAATCTCTTTTTCTGTTATTTTCTTAACTAAATTGCTGTTCGACGTGTTCAGCGATTTCATATATTCCACCGCTTCCGTTACATATTTCCGGGTGGACGCATCTTCAAAGCCTGTATTATTTAATTGTTTTTCCAGCTCATTAAGTGACATATTTCCAGCTGGAAGCTGCTCCGGAGCATTATATTCTTCCGGTAATATCTCCGTATTCCGGATATTAATCTGTTGGATCTGCGTAGTCACTTTTTCATCTTCAGAAATGTTCTCTGCAACTTTATCATTTTGAACAGCATTTAACAGCTGTTTGCTCTTAACAGTATTCTCATTATTCAGATTTATTGTAAGCTGTCCCTCCGAATTAGCAGGAGTAACAGTTTTGGAAGCAGTTGAAGTTTCCTTTGTCTGATTGATAGTAGTTCCGGTTGGATTTTCCTGATTTACTACATTCTCCTCAGAAGTCGTTGTCTTCGATTCAGGTGGGGAAACGGATGAGCTATTATTCTCTGAATTCGTGGAGGAAGTAACTTGTGAAGCAGCAGACGAAGTATTTTCTGGCTGATTAGCAGCAGTAGTTCCGGTTGGATTTTCTGAATTAGTAACGTTTTCCTCAGAAGTCGTTGTCTTCGATTCAGGTAGAGAAGCTGCTGAGCTATTATTCTCTGAATTTGTGTAGGAAGTAACTTGTGAAGCAGCAGACGAAGTATTTTCTGACTGATTAGCAGTAGTAGTTCCGGTTGGATTTTCCTGATTTACTACATTCTCCTCAAAAGTCGTTGTCTTCGATTCAGGTGGGGAAGCTGCTGAGCTATTATTCTCTGAATTTGTGGACGAAGTAATTTGTGAAGCAGCAGAAGAAGTATTTTCTGACGGATTAGCAGTAGTAGTTCCGGTTGGATTTTCCTGATTTACTACATTCTCCTCAGAAGTCGTTATCTTCGATTCAGGTGGGGAAACGAATGAGCTATTATTCTCTGAATTCGTGGACGAAGTAATTTGTGAAGCAGCAGACGAAGTATTTTCTGACGGATTAGCAGCAGTAGTTCCGGTTGGATTTTCCTGATTTACTACATTCTCCTCAGAAGTGGTTGTATTCGATTCAGGTGGAGAAATTGCTGAGTTATTATTCTCTGAATTCGTGGACGAAGTAATTTGTGAAGCAGCAGACGAAGTATTTTCTGACTGATTAGCAGCAGTAGTTCCGGTTGAATTTTCCTGATTTACTACATTCTCCTCAGAAGTGGTTGTATTCGATTCAGGTAGAGAAACTGATGAACTATTATTTTCAGAAGTTACAGCAGCAATACTATTCAACTGCTCGTACTCACTTTGCTTGGATTCCAGCAATAACAAGGTTTCTTCAAGTGATTCAATCGCCTTATCAATTGTATTTACAGCCGCCTTTTCCCGAAGAATTTTACTTTTCAGATCCTTAAGTCCGGCGATTTCTTCTTCAATTACTTTTTGTAGATCAGCTGCCTGTTCTTCGAAAACTGACTTTTCTAAATTAAAATCCAGCTGTTTAACAGCTTTCTGGACAGAAACAGAAGTATTCAATGATTTTTCCGCTTCCTTATCGATAACGTATTGAAGACGTTGTTTCAATTGATTAACGGAACTTTCCACTTCCTGGAAAAGCTCCTCCAAACCAGAGCTCTTCACTCCGTTCTGCTTGTTTTTAATCTTTGCGAGCAGTGCCTCTTCTTTGTTTTTCAACGCAATAACCTTATCCCAGTTATTTTCATATTCCTGCTCATTAATCCGGTCTAACTCCTGGTTGTACTCCGGATCAATTTCATCAATCCAGCGGTCTTTTGTGATGTTATCCGTTTGCTGCTCTGTCTGTGCTTTTAATCCCGCCAGCTTCCAGTCCGATTTGGCTTTCAGCAGCTCTGATTTCAGCTGCGAAAGCTGATTCTGCTCTTCGTGTAATTCCTTACTCTTCGGATTAGCAGCAACCATCTTTTGCTGTACCTTCTCCTGCTGTTCTATTTTAGAGAGCAATTTATCAAATGTTTCTTCAATCGCCACTTCACTTTCACCCGCCAGCTTCTGATTCAGGTCAGATCTCATCTGCGGGTACAATTCACTTACAAACTGCTTTGTGGTATAATTTTCTCCGGACGGCTCATTATTCTGGGTTGCTTCCGTAAAGCCTTCCCTCAGATTCTGTACCTGCGTCAGCTCTGTTTTCAGCTTATTCAGATAACGCTGCTCTTCTGTCGTTTTTGTTGACTTGGAAGAAATACGTTCTGTTTCTGCCTGTAATTCCTTTTCGTAATTAGCTATTATTTCCTGCTGTTCGCTTGTAATATCTGTTCCTTTGATGTTTTGATATTGACTCCATGCCTGTTCCAGCTTTCCGTTCTGAATATCGTTTAAAGTAAGCTGCTCTACTTTTTCCGGATTCAGCAAGCGATCGTAAGCTTCTTCCAAAAGATTCCGGATCGATTTAAAATTCTTGCTTTCCAGCTTGTTCAGCTCTTCTGTTATTTCTTCATTGCTCAATTGTCTTGTGCTGCTTACCTGAGAAACCGACATCAGCAGATCCTTACGTTCTTCTATAGTTTTTCGTTCTTTCTGCAACGCATCAATCTTCTTATCCAGGTACAGAATTTCCCCTGTGATCTGCTCTGCCTGCTGTGTTTTGGAAGCTATCTGCTCTTCAATAGAAATTTTTTCTTTTCCTTTTGCTTCCCCAAGCTTGTTATTCAGGGAAACCAGCTCTGTCTGTATTTCTTTTAATTTTGCTTCTAAATCCCGTTTCGTATCAACATTTGTATTAATCTGTTTTTTCAATGTTTCATACTTCCCGAACGAATCGTTTTCTTTCTCTGCCGTTATTGTTTCCAACAATCTGAAGCTTCCTTCATTTTCCTGCTTAAAAGAACTCAGAGCTGTCTCGTCTGATCCTGACAGGATTTGCAGCTTCTTGTCCAGATTTTTCACGATCTCCAACCGGGTTTTTACCGATTCATTTACTAAAGACATAGAATCCGTGAGCGCTTTAAGCAATTTATTCTCCTGTTCCAGCGCATCAATCCGTACCAGCTTTTGCTTTGCTTCTTTCAGCTGTTGAGCGGTTAAAGACGACGCATCTTCTTTGGCTACAAGATTTTTTAATTCATATTGTAATGAGCTGATCGTCTGAATATTATTATAAATTTTCTGATTAGCTTTTGTTTCCATCTCCAGTTTTCCTTCCAAAAGCTCTGCCCCTTTCTGAATGGAGCTTTGCAGAGAAGAAAATGTTTTTGAGGCGGCATCCTGCTGGGTAACATTTCCATCAGATACATCCAAAGTTGACATTTCCCTGATAAATTCCAGCAGCTGCTCATCATCCGGCCTGATCTCACTTTCGGGAAGGAACAGCAATTCGACATAGTCAACGCCGTCCACACGTTTATGAATGATTTTTTGTCCGTATTGTGTCAGATTAGACAGTTTGGGAATCGTGAACTTCAGCGGGAAGACTTTATTTACACCATAGATCGACAGCTGGTATTCGTAATCTCCGGAAAAGTATAAAGGAATCGAATAAACTCCTTTGTCATCGGTATAATACGTTCCGATCTTCCGGTTGGTTCTTTTATTGATCAGCTCAAGTGTAATTCGTTTATTGTCCTTGAACGCGGTGGATTCAAAGATTCCCTTAATGAAGGCGATCGTTGCCGGGTAACGTTCCACTGCCACCTTATAAATCGTCATTTTTCCGGGCTTGCTCTCACGTGCTGAAGCAAACCATGCAGAGGTATTATCTGCACCGGGAACATAAAACAGGTCATCGTCTGTTGATGAAATTGCAAAATCAAGGTTTCGGACATTTTTAAATGATTCCGTACTTGGATCGTATTGTGCAGAGAATATATCATATCCGCCCATACTGTTATGGCCTTTCGAGCTGAAATAAAGAATCTTTTTCTTTTCATCATAATACGGAAAATCCTCATCATATTCCGTATTTACCTCTCCTGAAACCAGTTGCGGGGAACTCCAGCCGGAAGCTGTACGACGCTTGAAATAAATGTTCTTCTGGCCGGTATCTTTCTCTCCGTAGCTGGAAAAGAAGATCAGATCGGGCTGATTCGGATAAAATATAACCGGAATGTGATTGTTCTTCTTATCCGTCTTCGTCTGGTCCATATTTGAGATCAGAATAGAACCGTTCAGGCTTTTTTCATCATACAAACGGTAAAATTCAGACGCGCTGTAATCCCGTTTTTCCTCTACAACGAGATCGGAAATATCCTTCAGCAGCTTCATACCGTTCTGGCACATTTCCAGCTCACGGTCTACGTCAAATTCGGAGTTTTTTACCGAACTTCCTTTTTTTGTCTTAAAGATCTGGTAGTAGGTAATCGCTTTTTTGAACTGATAATCAAGATGGCAGGCTTTCCCTAAATAGAAAAATGCTTCAACCGGAACATTGTCGGAAGCCGCGGCAAATTCCAGATGTTTGATCGCATCTTTTTTAATCGCAGCCGTCTTTAACAGACAAACTCCATAATGGTAATTATAGTCGGTGCTTCGCGGCTGGATGGAAACCAGCTTCATATAATCTCTGACTGCTTCTTCGTAATTTTTGCTTTGAAATGCTTTCAATGCTTTAGAGGCCAGCTCGGGCTCCGACTGGGAAAAGGCGGTTAAATTCGCAGCAAAAAATAATACAATCAGAAAATAACGCATTCAATCAATTCGACTTGGCTTTTTCATCAGCTAATTTACGACGATTTCCGGAAAAGGTTCATTTTATTTTCGTTACCTGCTAAAAGCCGGCTGATATTCAGCTTATGTTTATAGATCACCAAAGCGGCCAGCACCCAGGAAAAAGCTTTCAGCCAGAAAGAAGATTCGAATATGAAATTAACCATCAGCGGAAAGATAAACGCGGCAACAATCGCTCCCAGTGAAACATACTGGGAAGCAATGAATACGGCAAGAAAAACCACAACACATACTCCTGCCGCAGCGGGATACAATCCTAAAATAACACCGAGAGAAGTTGCCACACCTTTTCCTCCTTTGAATTGAGCAAAAACAGGAAACATGTGGCCAACAACCGCTGCGATTGCCGCTGCGATCTGAAAGTAGGATTGCTCATCTTCTCCCAGATACTGTGTATTCCATGTCATAATGCTCACTGCTAAAAAGCCTTTGATGACATCAATAGCCAGAACGAAAATTCCCGGTTTTTTACCTAAAACCCTGAACGTATTTGTCGCTCCGGCATTTTTACTGCCATGTTCCCGGACATCCAGCCCGTAAAAGCGTTTTCCCACCCAGACTGCCGTAGGCAATGATCCCAGCAGATAAGCAAGCAGAACGTATATCAAATTAAAAGCTTCCATTATTGAAAAATGCGCATAAAGGTAGTCATTAAACCACTGTTCTCTGAAATTTTATACAAGTAGTTTTTAACTTTCCTCTTGTCTTCTTTGAGAGCGTTGATCGCGTTCTGCAAATCCGAATCGGTAGTATATATCTGTAATGTCCCTTCTTTTTTCTCCAGGCCGTAATCAAAATAATAATCTCCTACTCCCGGAATATCCATATCAAACTGGAATTTATCTCCGGAAACGTTTCCTGAATACACCTGCTTGAAGAAAGCTTTGAACGGTACCTGCTTAAACACCACTTTGTTGTAGATGTTCACTATGGAAGCGTAGTTAACAGATGTTTTCAATCCGTTATTCAGCCCGTCATAATGAGATTTAAGCTTGATTCCGGTGATCACAATACCGTCTTCAAATTCCTTCGGCATATTTTTCACAACTCCTTTCTGAATAAATTCATTTTTAACCGCATCTGCTGTTTTCTTATCTTTCAGCTCAAAAATAGTTTGTTCGAGCGTAGAAGTATTAAAGTCTAACGGACGCAGCGATTCGTTCGCGCTAATACGGTCCGCCAGCTTTTCAAAAGCATTTTTATCCAGCGTCGGGAAGTTGAATTTCGCAGTAATATTCATGGTCGCTTCCTGTGTTTTATTATCGTAGTTCACAATACCATAAGTAATTACTTCCACATCTCCGTAGTTCATTCCCAGATCAATTTTCCCGTCTCCGTTTAAAGAGCACGTCTCCGTATGCAATGACAGGTAATTTCCTTTTTCACCTCTGTTGGCCAGCTTCTCAGGAGTTGAGATCTGAAATTCTTTAGAAGTCGGATTGAATTGCAGCACACCGGAGGCATTGATTATGACCTTGTCATTCAAATCCTGCAGCTTGGATAAGAATGCCGGATAAATCCGTACACTGTCAGGATTTCTGGAATCTCTCCAGACAAGACCTGCTGTTACCGATTCTCCTTCCAAAGTTTTCATGGTAGTGGCAACAGGGATCTGGATATTTTTCGGATCTATCGGAGCGGAGAACGCCATCCAGCTTTTCGCGAATGTGTTACAGTTATGGTTGATACGTGTTGCACCGGAGAAAGAGATCAGCGGATTCGCAGCACTGATTCTTACTTTTCCGTAATAATCAAATTGATTGCTCAGCTTAAAGTTTTCTTCCGCCTTCACTTCACCGTCAGCGACTGTCTGAAAGGAAGAATCGACATAAATACGCCCGAAATCAATCAACGTTACCTGTCCGTCAGCATCTTTATATGGGTATTTTGCTTTAGCTTCATACTTTCTTCTCGCCAGGATCTTTGTTGTGGCTTTCTCAAACGTATGGTATTTTGTCACATAGTTTGCAACAATTTTTGAGTTTACCAGCTCGTCTATATTCGCTTTTTTACGGATGTTCACTTTTTCATCCGCCGGGAAAATACGGGCATCCGCAATGTCCACATATTCTACTTTATCACAGTAAATCGTTTTCTCTTTTAATGAGAAGCTGGCTCTAGGTGCTCTCAGGCTTAAAGAGTCCTGCTGCGGATTGATTGAAAAGAAGTTGGAAGTTGCCAGGCCTAACCCTGCATCAATATTGATGTTTTTCTCTTCTTTCTCCATGGAGATGTTTTCTTCATCCATGAACCAGGTGTATTTATCCATGATACAATAAAAATCGTTCAGTGGAAATTGTGTTTTAGTAGTTCCCTTGTTTGAAGTAAAGTTTCCTTTTCTTTCTTTAAAGTCAAGGCTTCCTTTTACGTTATCCGTTTTAAAGGAAAGCGCTCCTTCCCCCGCTTCCGCATATTTATTTTTCAGGTTGAAATCAGAAGTGTCCGCGTCGGCGATCCAGCGTTTGAATTTGAATCCTTTGGATTTCAGGTTCGCATCTGACATCATTATAACTCCGTTTCCGGTCATTCCTTCCGCCTTGACCGTCAGTTTTCCGGTGTACTTAATATCTTTGAAGATCAATATCGGATCTTCCAGTGAATAAACATTCAGATATTGTTTCCGTGGATTGTAAGAAATCTCCACTTTCTGCCCGAGAGCATCCGGGAATTCAACACCTGCCTCAGATGGCGTGTTGGTAAATTTCGCCAGCCCGATTGTTGAGTCGGGAAGAAACGTAAACTGTGCTGATTCTGTCAGTGATTTAACGAATTCGATTTTACCGCTTCCCTGAAGTCCGTTATTGGAAAGCATGATTTTATTATCATATTTCGCTTTTGTTTCATAGAACGGGTAGCCACCTTGTGGTGAATTGGTAACAAAACCAAGCGAGTAATCCGGCATCACCTTCAGCTTCTCTCTGAATTTGGGGAAAATGCCCGCAGAAACCAGCTCTCCGTCAAACCGCATATTGACATCATCAAAATTATCCAGGCTATCTATCAGGACAGGATCCAGAGCAAAGTAAAAACGGGTGGAATCGTACGCTCCTTTGTGAATCAGCGGATCATTATAATATACTTTTGTTTTGTTTTTAATATCCAGCTTCGGATAATCAGGAATTTCTTTTTTGTTTCCGGATCTGTTTTCAGGATTATCCACATACAGGACACCTGTGACTCCATGTATAAAGCTGTTCAAGAAAACAAATTTATTTCCTTCTTCCTGCGATTTTTTGTTCATTACGCTCAACAGTGTCTTATCTGTTTTCCGCAGATTAACCGCATTTTTTGAGTAGTCGTAATCGCCTTCTTCCACTTTGATTTCAATTTTACCGGACCGCAGCCATCCTTTGAAATCAAAATTCCGGTTCTTTTGAATTGAGATTTTCTCGTCATCAGGCACAACAAATGTGTATTGCATCTCCGACAATTCTACTTTTTCAACAGCATTCATCTGCATTTTTAAAGTCACCAGATCCAGAGTTCCGAAATCCTTGATCGTACGGCGCTTACTGTTCTTGATCTTTATCAGGGAATCCAATTGCTGTAAACGGGAATTTCTGCTGATTTCTTCTGCTGTATATTGTGCAGGCATCCGTGCCTGTCTCAGATCGGATTTGAAAACGATATAATCATAATCTACTTTCTTGTTATTGGCATCAATGAATTTCTTCGTTTTGTCTGTCACGATGATCTTTTTCGTATTCGGATTATGAATAATAAATCCTTTACTGTTCATCTGAATCAGCAGGTCACGGCACTGATCAGCCGTACGGTTCATTGCAGCAGCAAATTTCGCTTCGTCAATCACAAATTCATCGTATTTGTAACAATAGTTGTAAAGTGCAACCAGCGGATGTTGAGTCGCCATTCCCTGCATTTCGCTGAATTGCTTTAACGAAAAGTAATCTCTTGATTCAAGAGTAGCAACTTTCAGCTCTTCTGAAAGTTCTTTTCCGTAAGTCAGCAAAATGACTTCCGCATCTTTTTCCCAGGTCAGCTTGGGGATATACATATCCAACTGATGGTAGCTACTGATAAAAGGAGCAGCGCTCATTCCAGACGCTCCGCGTGTAAATTCAAATGTGCCGTTTTCCTTAAAGTAATCAAAAAACAGGCTTGGATGCACGATAGAATCAAATGTTCCCAATTGAATAACCGCTCTGGCATTTTCAGCAAAAATCTTTTTGTTATTATTAATGATCAGATCGGCATAAACTTTTGCGAATACTTCTTTTTTCTTATTGTAAATAGTAAGCTTTGCCGGGAAATTTCCCACTCCCGACCCGATGAATTCCGCTCCTTCGTATTTAAAACCTCCTTCAAAATCAACTCCGGGAGCGAAATCTTTCAATTTCAGGTTTTTTTCGAACGAACGGAACTGCGGATTATTCTTATCCGCATCCCGGTTAATATTATATGCTTTATCAGCAAGCGCACCTTTGACTTTTGCAGAAAACTGAGGTGTGGTCAGATTTACCGTATCTACGCGCAGGTTTGCCAGCTTGGTATTTACAAGATAAGGTGTCAGCAGTTCAGCGTAAACTTTATCCGGATCCAGTCCGACTTTTTCCCAGGTAATGACTCCTCCTTTACCTTTGAACTCATTTTTCATCGGAAAATAAGTTCCTTCTGTCTTTTTAATAACAACAGAATCTATCAGCTTAAAGTTCGCGCCTTTTGCTCTGTTGTCCAGATAGCAGACCAGCTTTCCTCCTTTCAGCTCCAGGGTCGGTTCTTTGTCATTTTTAAAAGTGAAAGTCCCTCCGATGTATTTCCATGAAAAATTGGACTGGCTCGTGATAGTATAGTCATCAAAAAACGCTGCCGAAAATTCAATGAAATCTTTTGCTTTGGTGGTTGTTTTTCCTTCTAAAAATGCAGCTAATGTTTTGTGCCAGTTTTCATAGTTTTCCTTTGACTGCTTGTTTTTGCAAAAAGAATAAGTAGCATAAACGTATTGATAGATCTCCGGATAAAAGCGGAGCTTCTTGTCATTCATGAGATTAGTCGTATTGACCATCTGCTCGAAAATCTCCCGCGACATATTCGCTTCAGACAAAAGAAACGGAGTAAGCTGCTTCTTCATGAACTCCTGATCTTCTATTGTCGCCGATTGCGCCGTAACAGCGATCAGTTGTTTTGTAAACTTATCCCTGTCCATCGGAAACATTTGTCCGAATAGATCAAGACAGGAAAAGACAATTACTAAAATCAATCCTACTTTTTTCATAAGGCTTCGTTTTTGTTTCAGATATTTATCTGAACTGAATATTATATTTTTTGCAGGCAGACAGCTGCCCAGTTTTCTTTGTTTATGTGAAAATCATAGCTGAATCCATAATCTCCCGCATAATTAACCAGTTCATCCACATCAGTTTCAAAGAAACCGCTCAGCAATAACTTTCCTCCGGAAATCAATGCCTCCGAATAATGCGGGATCTGTGCCTTTAAAATATTCTTGTTGATATTCGCGAGAATCATATTGAAGGTTTTCCCTTTTATCAAATCAATGTCTCCGCATAGAAAAGTCGTTTCTGTTGAATCATTGAACACTGCATTTTCAATGCACGATTCTACGGACCATGGCTCTATATCAATTCCGAGAATATTTTTCGCTCCCAGCTTTTCTGCCAGAAATGCCAGAATCCCTGTGCCGGTTCCCATATCTAATATTCCGTCGGGAAGCTGTTTCATATCGAGCAATAGCTTTGACATCATCCATGTGGTCTGATGATGCCCTGTCCCGAACGACATTTTCGGCTGAATAATAATTTTCATTCCTTTAGCAGCTTCCGCATCGTGAAACGGAGCCAGTATTGTTAAACGGCCTTCTACTTCTACCGGCTGAAAATCAGATTCCCATACTTCATTCCAGTTTTGATGCGGAATAATCTCTTCCTCAACAGTCAGCTGCACTTCCTCTGTTTCACCATTCAGCAATGTTTCGATATACGCTTTCTCCAAAGCAATTTCTCCTGCAGCTCCGTAAGCAATGATCCCGTTTTCCGTTTCTTCAAAGCTGTCAAATCCGTATTCCGCCAGCTGGGCAATTAAAATTTCTCCCCATGGTGCTACAGGATTCAGCTGTACTTTCAACGCCAGGTATTCCATCAGAAGGAATTTATTATTTGTATAAAATCAGCTGTTTTTAAGGATGCTCCACCAATCAACCCGCCGTCAATATTCGGTTTGGCAAATAATTCTTTTGCATTGCCGGCATTACAACTTCCTCCGTAAAGTATTGGTGTTTGTTCCGCCAGGTAATTTGAATAGTGCTGAGCAACTGCCAGGCGGATTTGCTCGTGCATCTCTTCTGCCTGCTCCGGTGTTGCCGTTTTTCCTGTTCCTATTGCCCAAATCGGCTCATATGCGATGACGATCTGCCCAAATGCTTCTTCCGGAAGCTGAAAAACATTGTTCTTCAGCTGGTTTACGACAAATGAAATATGTGTTCCCGTCTCACGGATTTCTAAAGATTCCCCGCAGCAAAAGATCACCTTCAATCCTGCATTAATTGCCGCATTTACTTTTGCTTTTACCAGCTCATCCTCCTCCTTAAAAATCACTCTTCGTTCAGAATGTCCCACCAAAACATAGCGGATTCCCAGATCTTTCAGCTGGCTGAAAGAAACTTCTCCGGTAAATGCACCGGCAGCTTCACTATAAAAATTTTGTGCTCCGATCTTAATTAAACCCGATTCATTTTGTTTTAAGGCATCCAGAAACAACAGGGGCGCGAAGATCATTTTCTCCACATCCGCTGCCAGGTTTTCTGCACTGCTGATATTATTATATAAAGACAAAGCCTCACTTTTGGTGAGGTTCATCTTCCAGTTTCCTGCTACAATCTTTCTTCTCATTTAATCTCTTTGTAAAAAACATGTTTTTGAATCCAGTCATACGAAGGAATGGAACGGCTGGCATATTTGCCTTTTACCACTCCGTCCATTACAATCATTAAGCTCGGATTCGAACGGCAAACCACTTTTATTTCAATGAAATCCATAATAAAGACCGGAACGTTGAAATTGTATTTTTTTCGGAAATTATCAATTACTTTTTGAGGAGAAGAAGTCACTAAGATAAATGGTATTGAATCTTTTTTCGCTTTTTCAAACGTCTGCTTCAGCTTGTCAATATTGTCCCAGTTCGCTTCTTTCAGGTTTTTGGAAAACAATATGATGGAAACCGGAGATTTAACGATCATATCTCTAACTGAAACCTCTGACAGCTCCGGATTGATCATCCCGATTTCCCGAATGACTTCATAATTAACAGAATCGTAAACAGAAGGGTCATATTCTTCTTTTAGCACTTCTGTTTCTTTGTTATTGTTTTTATTTAAGAGCAATACACCATCCACTAAGTTATGTTCCAGCAATGAGCTGACATACGGAAGTGATTTTTCTGCTGCTGTTAAGTTGGAAACAGCAATTGTAGGATTAAATTGTGCGGAATCAATAGACGGTAATTTGCCTCTTTTGACTTCCACGGATTCCATACTGATAAATTTAATCGTCGTATCTTCCCAGATTTTCTTTTGGGGATCCATGTATTCTTCCTGTGTCAACATGAGCTCTTTCCCTGTTTTCAGGTCTTTCATTTTAAAAACACTCTGAAATTCTCCCATGATCCCGTCATTCATTTTTTCGATCAGGTTGTTTCCGACCGCATAAGGCCTGTAATCTTTCATCGGCTCATACAGCAGCACATAAGCTGTCATCAATCCGCATAAGAGAATGACAAATATGCTTGCCCCGAAATAATTTCCGAGAATCATTCCGCCTGACTGCCGGATCCAGAGTGCTCCCAGAATGGCTATCAATGCGAAAATTACAGGGAAATACCATCCGAAAATAAAAGAGAAAAACAAAACAAGCACCAATGAAATTGGTATCACTACCGTGTTTTCTTTCCCGGTATTCGGCCTTGTTCTCCATTGAGTAGCAAAAATCCAGATGATAAAATAGAACAGCACCAGGTCTTTCCATAAGCTTTCTTTTGGTGTCAGCGATCTGCCTATGGAGCCTTTCATCGCATCACCAAAGCAACCGCAGTCCAATACACATTGGGTACTTTTCAGCTCATCCACTACTACGTTTCCATTAGCTCTTGAAACGATTTTAATGTCCGGATTGGTTTTTGCTTCATTGATTTTTATCTGTCCGAGAGAAGAGTTTACAGCATAGGTATCTCTGTCCACGAATTTCTTATTGGGGTCACAGGAAGCTGTGTGCCAGGTCAAAAATGTAAAAAACGCGATAGTGAGCAGCAACAGCCAGGAAGTCAGCCTGATCTTCCCGCCGATCAGCACTAAAACGCCAAGTACGATTTCCACAATGCAAATGATTACACTTAATGCCAGTGCATAAGGAATAAAAAATTCCAGTGAAAAATCAGGGGCGGAAAACCAGTCTTTTATGCGGAAGGCAAGCGCTCCATCCTCAAAATATTCCTCCAGCTTATAGCTAAAGCCGACAGGGTCATTCGCTTTGATCAGTCCCGAAACAATAAATAAACTCCCTACCAGCAAGCGGGAAACAAAAGACATCATCACTCCGCCTTTCAAAACAATCAGTCCTACCAGGCTCAGCAGGATCAATAAAGACCCTAATCCTGCGTAGAACCATTTCCCATCTGCAAAAGATTCATGAAATCCCATCGTTACCAACGTAACTCCGGCTAAATTACAAGCGACAAGCAGGCTGTTAAACAATAATGAATGTCCTGCCACGGTGTATTTAATTTTATCCTTCATTGTTTTATGCTGTTAAGTGAATTAATGCAAATACAGAATAGTTTAACATATCAATATAATTAGCGTCGATTCCTTCGCTGATAATCGTTTTCCCCTGATTGTCCTCGATTTGCTTGACGCGCAGGATCTTCATCAGGATCAGATCCGTCAGGGAGCTGACACGCATGTCTCTCCAGGCTTCACCGTAATCATGGTTCTTGCGCAGCATCAGATCGTGCGTTTCTTTTGTCACCTTATCATACAAGCGTACCGCTTCTTCCTCCGGAAGCTCCAACGGCAGCTTGTCACCGTATTCCAGCTGAATCACAGCCATTACACAGTAATTAATGATCGCCTTAAATTCATCTTCAATGCTTTCTCCTACTTTATTTTCTCCTGTTTCCTGGATGGTGCGGATCCGCTGCGCCTTGATAAAAATCTGATCGGTAAGGGAACCTGGCCGTAAAATTCTCCAGGCCGTCCCGTAGTCTCTGGTTTTCTTTTGAAAAATATCCCTGCAATCCGCGATCACTTTTGTATATTGCGCCGATGTTTCTGACATAACAAAAAAAGCTTGTTTTGAAATAAAGGTTAAAGATAGTTGAAACAAACGGAATGGAATTAAAATTTGCTAATAAAATTACCACTTTTGCTCATCCGATCGTGATGGGGATCATCAACTGTACTCCTGATTCTTTCTTTGAGGACAGCCGCAAGCAGCTGCAGGACGAAGTACTGCAACTGGCGGAAAAACACCTGAAAGACGGTGCTTCCATTTTGGATTTAGGAGCATTTTCCACACGTCCGGGAATTCATTTCATTTCTGAAAGTGAAGAGCTAAACAGGATTAAGGAACCTTTGAAATGGATCACTTCCGAATTTCCGGAAGCGTGGATTTCCGTGGATACTTTCAGGGCTTCTATTGCCGATTTTTGCCTTCAAAACGGAGCGCATATCATCAACGATATCAGCGGAGGACAATTTGATGAGCAACTATTAGATGTTGTTTCCAGCTATCAGTCTCCTTATATCGTAATGCACCTTCAGGGAACTCCGGAAACAATGCATCATGATTATGTGTATGGAGATATTTCACAGGATGTGGTACATTATTTTGAAAAGCGGATAGCACACTACCACTCAAAAGGCATTCAGCAGCTCATCCTGGATCCCGGTTTCGGTTTTTCAAAATCCATGAATGACAATTTCCGTTTGTTAGGACATCTCGAAGAGCTGAAAGCGTTATCATTTCCTGTTCTGGCAGGTGTTTCCCGGAAAAGAATGATCTGGAAAACGCTTGAATCGTCACCTGAACAAGCATTAAACGGAACTACTGTACTGAACACTGTCGCGCTTCTCAAAGGAGCGGACATACTTCGTGTTCATGACGTCCGGGAAGCAGTGGAAACGGTTCGTCTGATCAGCCAGATGTATGAAGGATAATTAACTTATTGAATACTGAATGATGAATATTGGATATTAAATAATGGACGAGTTTCCCTCTAACGTCTTTCGTCTTTATTATCTCTTCCGTCCTGCCATCCAAATTATCTCAACACTTCCAGCTGTTGCTTCATGACACGCAGTTCCTCCTGCAGTTGATCTATCTTCTGTAAAAGATTCAAAACCACGTCAATACCTTCCGTATTCAATTTTAATTCTGTCCGTATTCGCAGGATTTTTTCTATTTCCGAAATGCGATCTTCTTCCACACAATACTGGTGTTCGATCTGTTTCATTTCAATCAGTCCGAATTCCTCCAGCTCTTCGAAAAACGAATGTTCCACTTCATAAACGGAACATAGTTTTGTGATTAATATGTAATTTGTATTACTCATGGCTTTCTCAGATTTTTAAGTTCCGTAAACAGTTCCCGTTCTTTCGCCGTCAATTCCTGTGGAATTACGACTTTAAATGTTATGTACAAATCCCCGGAGACTCCTTCCTGCTTATATTTCGGGAATCCCTTTCCTTTCAGCTTGACTTTCGCTCCGTTTTGAGTTCCGGGCTTCAGGTTCACTTTCGCTTTTCCGTCAAACGTATCCACTACTAATTCTCCGCCAAGAACAGCGGTATATAAATCGACATCAGCAGTTAAATACAAGTTACCGTCTTCAATTTTAAAAGGTGTGTTATTAACAATCCGAAACGTAATGTATAAATCGCCTTTAGGTCCGCCGTTCACTCCCTCTCCGCCATATCCGGGAATACGGATAGTCTGGCCATCCTCCACACCTGCCGGAATGGTTATGCGTATATTTTTACCGTTAACAGCAAGTGTCTGCTGGTGTTTCTGATAAACATCTCTTAAGTTCAGCTGCAGCTCCGCATTAAAATCCTGTCCTTTAAAACGTACGTTTTGTCCCCGGAAGCCTTCTGTTCTTCCGGAAGAACGCCCACCGAACATCGATTCAAAAAAATCAGAAAAATCTCCTTCATCGCCTCCAAAACCGCCGCCGGAATAATAATGCTGCTGATTTCCGCCTGTGGAATAGCTTTTCTGCTGCTGGCGCGCCTTTTCATATTCTTCTCCGTGTTTCCAATGTTCTCCGTACTGGTCATATTTCTTGCGATTTTCCGCATTTCCCAATACTTCGTTCGCTTCGTTTATTTCCTTGAATTTGCGCTCTGCTTCCTTATCATTAGGATTCACATCGGGATGGTATTTTCTGGCAAGCTTCCGATAGGCTTTTTTGATATCTGCTTCTGTTGCGTTTTTATCCACTCCCAGAATTTTGTAATAATCCATATATGCCATAAACAACGGTTTTGTTCGGTAAAAATCTGTTTTTACTAAATTACTAAAAACAATAAATTTCAAATGCTCAAAAGCGAATATTTTTACCTTTTAAGACAAAGCTGAAAAAGTAAAATCTGAAAAACAAACCTGTTCACTCAACAATTTTGCTAAATATTGACTTTTATCAACATTAATCTTAATTTTGGTGACTTTTTAAAAACTTTCTATGAAAGCGTTGTATTTAAAAGAAATCAGAAGCTTTTTAAGTTCTATTATCGGATACGTTTTTATTGTCATATTTTTAGTGACTTCCGGTATTTTTCACTGGGTCATTTCGTTTGACACGAATCTTCTGGAAGGGACGGAAGCCGATCTGATTCCTTTTTTCAACTTATCACCTGTCATCTTTCTGATATTGATACCGGCGATCACCATGCGCTCTTTTGCGGAAGAACGGAGAACCGGGACAATTGAATTATTGTTCACACGGCCTATTTCCGACTTTCAGATCGTCATGGCAAAATTTCTTGCAGGTGTGACACTGGTTCTCATATCGCTTTTTCCGACATGTGTTTACTTTTTCACAATGTACTATCTCGGCGAGCCGGTCGGGATCATTGACGAAGGAGCTACCATCGTTTCTTATTTCGGTTTACTGATGCTCGGATCGGTTTTTGTTTCCATCGGTATTTTTTCCTCTGCCGTTACCTCCAGCCAGATCGTAGCGTTTATCCTGTCAATGTTCCTGTGCTGGTTCTTCTATGACGGATTGGAGATGATCGGTTCGTTCGGAACGGTGGGCGCGCTGGATAAATTCTTTAAATATTGCAGCATCAACTATCATTTTGACTCTATCAAACGAGGTGTTATCGACACCAGCGACCTGCTCTATTTCCTTGGAATTATCGCGTTATTCTCTGTCGCTTCATTAACAGTTATCAAATCACTTAAAAAATAAGTTCATGGGTTCTAAAGTGGTGAAAAAATTCTATAACTGGACGTTTCTGCTGATTACGATCGCCATTATTATTGTGGTCAACATCATCGGTATTTTCCTGAATAAACGTTTTGACGTTACGCAGGACCGCCGTTATTCCCTGCACAATAGTACGATCGAATATCTGAGCAATGAATCAAATTTCGACGACCGCATCCTGTTCAAAATTTATCTTGGCGGCGATCTTCCTGCCGAAGTTCAGCGCCTGCGCAGCGCGTTGGAGGACAAGCTGAAAGAGTTCAAGCAATACGCGGGAAAACGTGTGGAATACATTATCAAAAATCCATATGAAGGGACGGAGGAAGAGCAGAATTTCCTGTTTGAAGACCTTTACAATAAGGGAAAAGGAATTATTCCGACAGGCATCACCTACTCGAAAGACGGAAAAAGCTCCGCTATCCAGGTATGGGCCGGTGCATTAATTGAATACGGCGGTTCAACTGTCAATCATATTCAGTTTTTACCCGGAACTCCTCAGGGACAATTTTACAGCCTGGACGCCGGCTTTAACCAGCAGGTTCAGAATTCCATCAATAACATGGAATACATGCTCGTGAGCGCTATTCGACGGGCTACGGCAAGACAGAAAGACCGGATCGTATTTTTACAGGGACACGGCGAGCTGAACAAATACGAGACAATGAGAGTACGGAGCCTGATTGCTCCTTACTATCGTGTGGAAGACATTACACTGAACGATTCCATCGACGCGCTGAAAGGAGTAAAAGGCCTGGTGATCGCCCGTCCGACAAAACCGTTCACGGAAAAGGACAAGTATCTGATTGACCAGTTCCTGATGAATGGCGGACGCCTGATGTGCTTCATGGACAAGCTGTGGTTCAATGAAGATACCTTAAACAGAACTGGTGTTACGCACTCAGAGCGTACCAATCTCGACCTGGACAAAATGCTCTTTGATTACGGTTTAAAAGTAAATGACAATTATGTTCTGGACATTAAATCGTCACCGAAATACTTTCCGCCTTCTCAGACAGGAGTGATTCCATGGTATCTGAATGTTATCGCAACACCAACCTCGCATCCGATTTCCAGAAATGTCGGCGGTGTCCTTATGAAATATGCTTCGGAAGTCCAGTTTGTAGGAGAATCGGATAAGATCGTCCATACACCTGTCCTGACCTCTTCAACGAATTCAGGAATCACAGGGCTTGCTCCCGTGATCAGCCTTACCATGCCGCTGGCGTACGGAAATGATCCGAAATTCAATGAAGACCCTACCAATGAGGCCAATAAGATTTGTCTGGCTGGACTTGCGGAAGGAACCTTTACTTCCCACTTTAAAAACCGGATCGTGGATGCTTTCATCAAGAACAAAGAGATCAATTATCACGAACAGGGTGTGAAAGAAGGGAAAGTGCTTGTGATCGGAAACGGTTCTTTCATTAAAAACATGTATGATTCCGTTCCGAATCAGGTAGGCGGCTATACCTATACGCCATCTGCGTTCAACAACCTGAAATTTGACGAGATCAACCTGCGTTTAAAAGGCTTCGGATACCTGACTTACGGAAATCAGGAGTTTTTCCAGAATATGGTCGATTATATGATGGGAGACAATTCTGTTCTGGATATCCGCAGCAAGCAGATCGAAATCCATGCGATCGACAAAGGAAAGGTAGAAAAATATGCCTCTACTCTCCGGATCATCAACATGGTGGTTCCGTCTTTGCTGATATTGATTTTAGGATTGATCTTAAATACTGTCCGTAAACGTAAATACACGAAAAAATAGCATGAAAAAGAAAGGAATTATATTGACATTATTAATTATCGGACTTGGCGCTCTGGCAATGTTTGCTTTAAACCTGGTCCGAAACAGCGGGAAATCCGATACGGAACTGCTGGAATTCGCAATTGCAGATACTGCTTCTATTGACAAGGTCGTTATTCACGACTCTTATTCGAATACATTCGAGCTGAAACGCGGCAAAGACGGGCGCTGGACAGATAAAGACGGTGGCTGCATTGTTCAGGAACCGGCAAATACCATTCTCGAAACGATCAAAAACATCGAGTTTAAAGGGTACGTTCCGCAGGCTGCCCGGGAAAATGTCAAAAAAAGAATGGCAGCCTCCCACGTCAAAGTGGATATCTTCAAAAACGGAAAGCTGGAAAAAACATGGTACGTGGGATTTTCTACACAAGATCACTATGGAACGTATATGCTACTGGAAACACCTTCTGAAAAAAGTGATCTGCCAGTCATTATGAAAGTCCGGGGATTGAATGGAATCATTGAGCCGCGCTTTTTCGCAGACCCGCGAAGATGGAGTTGTACGGAAGTTTTTCTGTTACAGAAAGATGAGATCAAAGAAGTGGAAGTTAAACATTTTGACGTACCGGAAAGAAGCTTTACTGTAAAAAACTTCGGAAACGGGTACGAAGTTTCCAATAACGGAAAAATCCTTGATAAAGTGGATACGGCAATGATTGTCCGCTATCTTAATAATTACCGTAAAATCCACTATGAATTTGACAATTTCGAATTAGACGAAAAGCAGATCGACAGCCTGAAAAAAGCGCAGCCTTTCTGTACTTTAAAAGTAACGGAGAAAAGTGGTAAATCTTCCTTGTTGAAAATGTACCGCCTGAAAGGCAACGGTGAAGTTAAAGATGATGATTTCGGAGATGAATCCGATTACGATGTGAACCGTTTCTGGTGTGTGCTTCCTTCCGGGAAAGTTGTAAAATGCCAGTATTTCGTATTCAATCCGCTGATTAACGGGCGTATTTATTTTGGCATCGAAAAAGAGCGTGCGAAAGAAGAATGATATTATACACTGATAATGACAAAGCCATGATATTTCATGGCTTTTTTTATTCTTTCTTCTTTGAATCTTCTTTTTTGAACAGAGAAAAAAGCAATCCGCCCATTAACATTCCATACAGCGTACTGTTCAGCGGTTTTGAGGTTATTGCGCATGCTCCTGAACTGCACCCGACAAATTTCCAGTACAAATAACCGCCTGCAGCTCCAAGGATAATTCCGATCACTATTAAAGCGTTATTTTTTAAAATCGCCTTCATTTCATTTTTCATTTAATTTCTTCGAAAACAATATCCGCATCCGGCTTTTCCGGCTTTCTGTTATCCGGCTGCATATCGCAATTCCCCGCCACGCAGCAACCGATATTCAACAAAGGCATTAAAGAAAATAACGCGCCTGCTACCACAAAAATCCATTGTCTGGTGTAAACTCCGTCAATCAGGATATATATTCCCAACATCAGGCGAATAATACGTATCAAATTCCAGTTTTTCATATTTTTTCAGGAATCTCCTGTTTTATTACAAAATTCCGAAAATTATTTTCTCTGCACAGTGACTTTTGTTACACATTCTGCAATAATTTCCAAACCAATTATAACCAATCGATTATTTACACAATAAAAAGTACCGATCACTAATTTTTTAAAATGCTTACCGGGTTTATTGCCTCTTTTTTCCTATATTTAGGAAAATGACTTCCGGATAACGTCACGGTTCATTATTTATCAACTACTAAAATAGCTACTTATGAAGACACATGCACTTATTATCATTTTTTGCTTAGCGCATAGCATTATATTCGGACAACAGCGGGTAGAAGCAGAAAAATACGTCGCAGAGGGAATCGCCCATCATGACAAAGGAGATTACGAAGGAGCCATCACCCGGTACGACAAGGCGTTAGAGCTGGATAAGGATAATTTCCTCGCACTTTCAGAAAAAGCAATGACCTTAACAGCGTTGGGCAGGTTTAACGAAGCAATCATCTGCTGTAAGAAAGTGATCGAAAAATATCCGGATGATAAAGAGCTTTCGGCTGTCTATGTCACTTACGGAAATGCGGCAGATGGTTTGAAAAAACCCGAAAAAGCGCTGGAAATATATAATGAAGGGATAAAGATTTTTCCTGATAAATATCAGCTTCATTTTAATAAAGGCATTACACTTGTAGGCCTCCAGGAATACGATGAAGCGCTGTTATGCTTTGAAAAAGCAATCAGGTTAAACCCTTCTCATCCGGGATCTCACAATGCTATCGGGCATATCTTAAATTATAAAAAGAAACGGATTGCATCCATACTGGTATATGGCCGTTTTCTGATGGCGGAACCGGAAAGCAGCCGGGCAAAGATCAACCTGGATATTTTAACAGGGCTCGTAAAAGGAAATGTGACACAGAAGAATAACAGCAAGAGCATCACTATCCGGCTGAATCCGGGCTTGTTAGGAGACACGACTGAGGATGGAAAAAACCGGGAGAACAATTTCTCTGTCACCGAATTGTTATTAGACATGACTTCCGCCCTTGACTTCGACAAGAAGTATAAAAAAGAAACTGAAATTGAACGCTTTATCCGGAAATTCGAGCTGATTTGCTCCTCTCTTGCAGAAACTAAAGACAAAAATTCAGGTTTCTACTGGGAATACTATGCGCCATATTTCATTGAAATGAAAGAAAAGAATTTCATTTCTGCTTTCGCGCATGTCGCTTTCATCAGTTCGGGAGATAAAGCCATTACAAAATGGATCAAAGAACACCGGCAGGAACTATATGATTTTATTCAATGGTCGGATCAGTTCGAATGGTACGGAGCAGATAAGTAATATGGGAAAAATCCGCAAATGTTATCGACTTGAAGTAAAAGGAATTTTATGAAAAAGAAATTGGGAATTTTATTATTCATCTGCTTAAATATATTTGCTGTTATATTTTGCTTTTGTATAAGCATTTTAAAATTTGGTTTGATTGTGAGAGGCGATTTCAGCCTTCAGGATGCAGACGATCTTTTCTTCAGTGCATTAAAAATCAACGGAATTATTTCTTTTATTCTTTTAATTTCCGGTTTCCTCTCTCTGTTACTATCCAGTAAAAACTCCATGAATTTTATTTGGAGCCTCACAATGGCTACAGCTGTATTTTGTCTGGTGTTTCTGTTTAACATTCACGAACGTAACCAATTCCTAGAAAATGGACGAGAAAATGCTATTGATATTCTCGTCGAGCAGATTCAGGAAATCAGAATTAAGAATTTAAAATCAGGAGCCATTGAAATTATTGATAAAACCAACAGAGAAAATATATGGAAAACAGAATATCTCATAAATCATTCGGTTATTCAAAATCCCAACTTTGAATTAGAAGTTATTTATAAAAATGGGGCACTTAAACAATATATCGAATTGAAGCCGGATTTTAATTAAACACCAGCGTTTTAAAATAATTTATAAAATTATGCTTATCTCGTTTCCGTCCGTTTAAACCTGTATTTCACTTTTCTCATTCCTACTCTCAGCTTCTTATCTGATTTAAAATAAGGCGAAGATAAAATTACCAGCAGCGAAACACAGGCTGTCGTGCCCAAAGCACCTCCGTAACCTTCAAAGTACTGGCTGGAATAGAGAAAAATAACACTATAGATCCCTGCTGCAAAAGCAATTCCGAAATAGCTGGAAGTCTGCCTGACAGAAACCATTCCTACAAATGTCGAACCGATAAAAACCACCGGGACTGTCTCCGTTAAATAGGAAGACAGCAGAGTTGGAAAAATTTTTAAAAACAGGGCTACAATAAAGCTCAATCCAGCAGAAGAACGTACAGGATTCCAGCCAAAACTCTTGCTGCAATAAAAAGTCCCGAGCGAACCGGCAAACGAAATGATGATCAATAATATTATATCCATAAGTTAAAAAGCCTGTAAAGTAATGTTGCGAGCACCACTCCGATAAACGCGAGCGTTCCTAATTTGCCTCCTACTCCCTGAAGCAGATTTTTGGAAAGCATCAGGAAAACCGCACAGATAAGGCTTGCAAGAAAAATAAAAGTATAATCATTTGAAACAGTCGGAGAAGTCATTCCTACGAACGCTCCGCAATATAAAACACTGGGAAGCTGTGATAAATAGAACGACTTTTTATTAATATTGGGAATGAAGGACGCTAAAACTCCAACCAGCGACCCTGCCAATATCGGCCCTAAGCCCAGCTTTTGATTTAAAACAAATGCGCTCAAAGCCCCGGCAGGCACCCATAGTACAACGCTCCACGACTCAAAATCCATTGAATGGTGATGAAGAAAAGGAGATCTGTAGTATGCGTAAAAAATAAAAAACGTGAAAATTCCCACTAAAGAAAGAATAAAAACCGGCGCTTTATTCTCTACCAGAATGAATGTCAGAAAAAGAAAATGAACGAAGAAAAAGCAGATTATCAACCCGTTCCTTAGAAGCTTATTTTTTCCTGCGGCATTCATGCCGCAAATGTATAGAATTATCCATAATAGCAAAAAGAGTTTTTTGTCAGAAAGTTTCCAGTTCAAAAACTATCACTAAATTTTCACTGCCATTTAAATATTATATGAATTATACAGCGGTCACATCAGAGCACATTGAACAATTTCAAAAAATGCTTTCTGCTGACAGAATCCTTACAGACGAAGAAAATTTACTTCGCTGCGCATCAGATGAAACGGAAGATTTCGTTTTCAGACCCCATGTTGTGCTCCAGCCGGTTTCAACAGAAGAAATCAGTAAGATCATGAAATTCTGTTATGAGCAGAATATGGCAGTAACACCCAGAGGTGCGGGAACAGGATTAAGCGGCGGAGCATTGCCTGTTTCAGGTGGAATTGTACTTGATATGAAGCGGATGAACAAAATTATCCATATTGATGCTGAAAACTTTCAGGTAACTACCGAACCCGGTATTATTACCGAAGAGCTGATGCAGGCGGTGCGAAAAGAAGGTTTGTTCTATCCGGTAGATCCTTCCAGTAAAGGAAGCTGCTTTATTGGCGGGAATGTTGCTGAAAATTCCGGCGGCGCACGTGCTGTAAAATACGGTGTTGTCAAAGACTATGTGCTTAATCTGGAAATTGTTTTGCCAAACGGTGAAATTCTCTGGACAGGAGCAAATACTTTAAAAAATTCGACCGGGTACAATCTGACTCAGCTGATCGTCGGATCAGAAGGGACACTCGCCATTGTGACCAAAATCGTATTAAAGCTGCTTCCTCCTCCAACCCGGAACCTGTTAATTTTCGTACCCTTTCATTCTACGGAGGAAGCATGCAGAGCAGTAAACAAAGTTTTTCTTGCCGGTTACACGCCGTCAGCACTGGAATTTATGGAAAAAGATGCGCTGGTCATTGCACAAAATTACCTGGGTGTTTACCCGATCCAAATTACCGGTGATCTGGCGGCGGCATTATTAATTGAAGTAGATGGTAATGACGAAGAACAGCTCATGCGGGAAATGGAAGGTATTGTAAACGTTATGGAACAATTCAATCCCGGAGAAATTCTTTTTGCGGATAATGACACCAGCAAAGAAGCGCTCTGGAAAGTCCGCCGTGTGATGGGAGAAGCCGCCAAGCATAGCTCTACTTATAAAGAAGAAGATACGGTAGTTCCAAGAGGAAGGCTTCCGGAACTGATGAAAAAAGTCAAAGACCTGGGGAGCGAATACGGATTTGAATCCATTTGCTACGGACACGCCGGAGACGGGAATTTACACATCAATATCCTGAAAAGAGCAATGCCGGATGATGCCTGGAAGAACATTCTTCCCGAAGCCATCCGGAAATTATTCATTTATACTCGTGAATTAGGCGGTACGATCAGTGGCGAGCATGGAATCGGCTATGTTCAGAAAAGCTATATGGACATTGTCTTTTCAGAAACGGGAATTTCGTTGCAAAAGCAGATCAAACAATTATTTGATCCGAAAAAGATACTTAACCCGGGAAAAATGTTCCCTGATCATTAACAAATCCAGGCTTCACAGACAAAAATAGCTTATGTGAAAAATTAAAAGCCGGCATTTATGGCCGGCTTTCTCAGTGAACAACCCGCAGGTGTGTTACATACAAG
Source organism: Flavobacteriia bacterium 40-80 (assembly GCA_001899145.1). GTDB lineage: Bacteria > Bacteroidota > Bacteroidia > Flavobacteriales_D > Crocinitomicaceae > 40-80. The sequence goes on along the minus strand of MKVF01000030.1, from coordinate 41,378 downwards.
AATTCTGAGTAGCAGATCTATTGTAATAAGTATTTTTCTTGTTTATGTTACAAAGTTACAGCGTTGAAACAGTCAAGGCGATACGCAGCTTGACGTATATATAGTATTTGAAAAATAAACCTTACGTTTGTGGGAAAAGGGAAAATCTAATGGAAATCATTATAGGTTATATTCTTGCCTTTATTATCGGAATCATTATTAATTTATTAGGCGGCGGAGGATCAATACTGACCGTACCGGTACTGGTTTACGTCTTGAAAATTAACCCGCATGAAGCTACTTCCTATTCGCTTTTCCTTGTAGGGGTATCTTCTCTGATCGCGTCCGTCGATAATGCGCTAAAGAAAACCATATTATACAAACAAGCGCTCATTTTTGCTTTTCCCGCTTTTCTGGTTACGTATGCCATGCGGAAATATGTAATTCCGTTACTGCCCGATGTCTTAATTGTGAACGATTATTTCGTGCTGAGCAAATCTACCGGAATCATGCTGTTCTTCTCCATCGTAATGCTGTTGACCAGCATAACATCCATCCGAGGAAGACGGGATCCCGGAAATGAGGTACCGGATGATTTTAATTATCCGCTGATTTTCATCCAGGGAATTATTGTAGGGCTCATCACAGGTTTTGTAGGCGCTGGCGGAGGATTCCTGATTATTCCTGCTATGGTATTTTTAGCAAAAATACCTATGAAAAATGCTATTTCCACGTCTTTATTGGTGATTGCCATCAACGCGACCTTTGGTTTCATAGGCGATTTCAACGATTCACTGATCATTGACTGGAATTTCCTGCTGACGTATGTAGGTTTTGCTATTGCAGGGGTGCTTTTTTCAGGAATTTTCAAAGATAAGATCAGTAATACCCTGCTCCGGAAATCTTTCGGATACCTGATCCTGATTCTGGCGATCCTTGTCATTTATATGGAGCTGTTCAGGTGAAATTACAGGAGGTTAAAATAAATTTCAGCAGAATTATTGGAAATTGAATTTCTTTGATTAAATTTGCAGTCCGATTGGGGAAATGATTGAAGTTTAAGATAATTTAAGATACAATGAAAAAAGGAATACACCCGGAAGATTACAGATTAGTAGTATTTAAGGACATGACGAATGAATATTCATTCCTGTGTCATTCTTCAGCTGCTTCTAAAGAAACTGTAGTTTGGGAAGACGGTAATGAGTATCCGTTAGTAAAACTGGATATCTCTCACAAATCACACCCATTCTTCACAGGAGTGGTGAAATTTGTCGACACTGCTGGTAGAATTGACAAGTTCAACTCTCGTTACGGAAGACACAAAAAGTAATTTGATATACTATTTATGAGGGCTCCTTCGTTTTTACGGGGGAGCTTTTCTCTTTTAATATTAATACATTGAGAAAATGAGAATAATTAAATCATTGATAGTCAATATATTATTTTTAAGCATATCAATAGCATCTTTTGCAAGACCTATTGATAAAGGATTTGAATCGTTAAAAATTTATAATTACTTTGACGCGAAGCTCAATTTTGAAAAAGGTTTAAAAAAAGAGCAGGCCATTGCAAATTACGGTCTAGCGATTATTTACAGCCGTTCGGACAATCCTTTTCATGATTTTGACAAAGCGTACAATGCCATTGTTCAGTCTGATCAGCTTTATTATCAGCTACCGGATAAAAAAAGAAGTAAATATAAGATCTACAATTTTACAAGAGAGTCCATTGACTCCTTAAAGCTGCTCCTAGCATCCGGTTATTACCGGGATGTTGTGTCTAAAGAAAATACGGAAATCACCTACCAGCGTTTTATCGTGCTTTACCCCTGGGCGGATGAATATGACAACGCAATCACTAAGAGAGATTCGATTGCTTATGCAGATGCCGGATCAAAAGGAACAAGCCATGCCTATCGTTATTTCTTTGAGAAATATCCTGAATCGGAATTAGCTTATCAGGCCAAAGCAAACTACTATCGCTTACAATACGAAGAGCAGACGCTGGCGAAAGATATCAGCTCTTATGTCGCATTTCTGGCAAACTATCCGGATAATCCATATACAGAAGAAGCCCAGGACAAGATTTACGACCTTTATACCACCGATAATTCAATCGCTTCTTTTTATGATTTCACTAAAAAATTTCCATCTAACAGAAATGTCGAAAGCGCATGGCGTAAGGTATATCAGATGTTTATGTATGACTATTCGGAAAAGCGTTTTGATGAATTCATAAAACGCTATCCGGAATGCCCGTTCCTGGAAGAAGTCAAAGAAGATAAACGCCTGGCAGTAATGCAGCTCTATCCGTTTCGTCAGAACGGAAAAATGGGCTGGATGAACATGGAAGGAAAAGTAATTTATCCGGCCAAATACGAATCCCTGAATTTCTTCAAAGAAGGCCTTGCAATCGCTTCTCTCCGTGGTAAGTTCGGCTTTGTTGACAAACGTAACAACATTGTTATTCCGATTGTTTACTCCGGTGTATATGATTTTGAAAACGGAAGAGCAATTGTAGAATTCAACAATAAGTTTGGCATTATCGACCGCACCGGACGACTTGTTTTTGACACCATTTATACAGACATCGGCCAGTTTTCAGATGAGCTGATTTATGCGCAGTACGAAGGAAAATATTACTATTTCGACAAATACGGGACACAGGTTTTCAAAGATGGTTTTGACGAAGCGTTCCCTTTTGAAGACGGTAAAGCGGAAGTACACATCGGAGATAAGCAGACATTTATCAATAAAGAAGGCCGGTTCCTGTTGAAACCCGTTTTTGAGGAAGTACAATTTTTTAACGATTCCCTGTTTATCGTTTCCAACGGTGAATATTACGGTCTGGTGAATAAAGCATGTGATACCGTTTTACCGCTAACCTATGACGAAATAGGCCGTTTGTCTCAGGGAAAAGCCATCATTGCTCTGGACGACAAATTTGGTTATATCGATGCATCCGGGAAGATCGTCATCGACATGAAATATGAGGTTTATCCCAACTATATAAAGCTGGCACAATTTACGGACGGAATCGCAAAAGTAAAGCTCAAAGAAAAATTCGGAGCTATCGACCTGAATGGAAAAGTGATTATACCATTAACATATATGAATTTAGGTGCTGTTAATTCATCCGGTATCGCTTTCACAAAAGGAAAACAATGGGGATTTATAACACCAAAAAATGTGGTAACCATTCAGCCTGTCTATGACTATGCGGAAAGCTTCAGCAACGGATATGCGGTGGCAGAGCTGCTGGTACAACAAGGTGTGATCAATCAGAAACAGGAATGGATCATCCCTAATAAATACAGCGAGGTACGCCGTTTTGAAAACAATTTCTGGATTGCAGCTGACGGAGCAAGATTATTCCTTTATACACTGGACGGAAAATTAATTTCAGAAGACCATTATCAGCAGATCCGTAAGATCGATGAAAAAACAATTCTGCTTCAGACTCCTACAGAGCTGCACTATTATCTGATTGCGGATAAGGTGCTGATCAGGCTGAAACATTAACACATATTTGCCGAACAAAGGAAAGGAGTATTATTTTTGTACTACAAATCAGGAAACATGAGCAACATCATCTGGAAAACAATAAAAGAATATCAGGACATCACCTTTAAACAATCTGACGGCGTTGCGAGAATCGCATTCAATCGTCCGGAAGTACGAAATGCTTTCCGCCCGAAAACAGTTTCCGAATTATTAGACGCTCTGATTATTGCACACGAATCACAGGAAATCGGAGTTGTGCTAATCAGTGGCGAAGGACCGTCACCAAAAGACGGCGGCTGGGCATTCTGTTCCGGCGGAGATCAACGGGTACGTTCAACTACCGGATACAAAGGAGAAGACGGGGTCAACCGCTTTAATATTCTGGATGTTCAGCGCCAGATCCGTTTCATGAATAAAGTTGTGATCGCTGTTGTTCCGGGTTGGGCTGTAGGAGGCGGACACAGCCTGCACGTAGTGTGTGACCTGACACTTGCAAGCAGAGAACACGCTGTTTTTAAGCAGACAGATGTAGATGTGGCAAGTGTGGATGGTGGATTCGGATCGGCTTACCTTGCAAGACAGGTGGGACAAAAAAGAGCGAGAGAGATTTTCTTTCTGGGAAAATCTTATACGGCGCAGAAAGCGTTTGAAATGGGAATGGTCAATGCTGTTGTACCTCACGATGAACTGGAACAGACAGCTTATGAATGGGCACAGGAAATCCTGACCAAAAGCCCTATAGCAGTTAAAATGGCTAAATTTGCCTTCAATCTTATCGATGACGGTCTGGTGGGTCAGCAAGTATATGCGGGAGAAGCAACCCGGCTAATCTATATGACTGAGGAAGCTGTTGAAGGAAGAAACGCTTTCCTGGAAAAAAGAAAAAGAGATTTCAGTAAATTCCCCAAATTTCCATAACCTTAAATACAATAAATTATGCCTGATTTATTAGACTCCACAAAACAGGAATTCAAAGAAACAATACAAAACTCTGCTCCTGTAAAAGAAATAATGAGCTTGAATTTTGATGAAATTTTCAAAATGCTTGTCAAATTCGGGGGAAATCTGTTAGTAGCCAGCATTGTGCTGTTTGTAGGTTTCTGGCTTGCAAAATTCGCTTCAAAAGCAATAAAGCGCATCATGGAGCGAAGAGAGGCTGACGCAGGCTTAATTTCATTTCTGTCGAGCGGAGCATCTCTCGCCATAAAAATACTCGTTATAATCACTGCTGTAAACCAGCTGGGGATCCAGACCACCTCTTTCATTGCTGTACTCGGAGCAGCAGGTCTTGCTGTTGGTATGGCACTGCAGGGAACACTTTCTAATCTTGCCGGCGGAGTGCTGATCCTTTCGTTAAAACCATTCCGGGTAGGTGAAGAAATCCAGGTACAGGGCGTAACAGGTGTTGTCCGCCAGATCCTGATCTTTAATACAATCCTGACTACAGGTGACAACAGAGAGATCATTATTCCGAACAGTAAAATATCCAATGAAAACATCATCAATCTGACACGTTTAAAAACGAGAAGGATCGAAACGCGCGTAAAGCTGAACTTCGGTGAGAATGTGGATAAATTCACGGATATCGCCCTGAAAATAATGAACGAAGATCCAAGAGTTCACCAAACACCTGAAAAACCCTCCGTAATTGTAGAATCGTTAACGGAAGGGGCTTTGATTTTTCGCCTGAGAGCATGGTGTGATACCAGTGTTAATTCCTCTGTTCTTGCCGATCTGCACAAACGCCTTTATGAAGAGATCAATAGAGCAGGTATTTATTTCCCTCAGACCGCAATTGATGTGAATCTAAAAAACAATCCAAATCTTTCTGAAAATGCATCCAATTAATCATCATCCGGTCATTAAATTTTATAACCAACACAATATTTTCGGACGTACAATAGGAATGTCCTTTGAATTACAGGAGCCTGGAAAAGTCATTTACAAAATGAAGGTAGAGCAGGAAGTTCTGGCGCAGCCGATTGCAGCTCACGGTGGAGCAATCGCAGCTTTAATGGACGCTACTCTCGGAGTTGCAGCTTTAAGTGTTGTCTGTGAAGACAATATGATCGTCTCGACGGTAGAATTAAGCACTAACTTTCTGAAGCCTGCTTTGATCGGAGATGAATTAACAGGAGAAGCGGAAATGATCAACAGAGGAAGACGGCTGCTCTATTTCGAAGGAAAGATCAGAAATCAGAAGGGAGAAATTATAGCGGCCGGAAAAGGAACCTTCAATGCCTATCCGGTAGAAAAAGCAATAGCTTCTCAGTCAAAAAGATAATCATTCAGAGAAAGCGAAAAGAAAAAACGGTCTTTTCGCTTTTCCTTTTTATCAAAAGCAGGACAGCCATCATTTCCAAGCATCGGATAATGAGGCGTATTCCGTTTGATCTTTCCCGGAAGAAATATTAAATCATGTCCGAAACGATTTTGCACCAGATTACGGATCCCTTCACTGTCCACTCCTATTTTCCCTGACACCATCTGATAAAATGGCAGATGAGCGTGTACTCCGAAGCTCCATATTCCATGTGAGGTTTTCCCGTAAGGAAGATCACTGAGCTCTCTGTAGCCGTAAGGAAAATTCCCGGACGGTATCTTTATCCATGTGCTTCCTCGTGTTTCTCCGGTCCAGATATAACATTCCGTAAAATAAGTGAAAAGAGCCGTGCGGTAATGTGCATATAATATCGCTGTGCGAAAACGGTCACGTGCCTGTCCGCCGAAGACATCGTTTTCCATCGCGATAAAAAATTGTTTCAGGTGTGCCCCGAATGCCCCGGAACGCTGTGAAGTTCCCGCTTCATCAAAATACCATAAATAATTATACGCAAGTCCCCAATTAAAAGAGGATTGGTGCTGTAACCCTCCTAAAACAGGTGAAATTGTCTGCTGTCGTTTTCCCGCTAACAAAACTCCTCCGATATAAGTTCTGTTTTCCCATATTTTTTTTCGGCCACCGTAAGAGTTGAAGTGAAAAGAAATCTGTGTGCCGGCATTGAGCTGGTAGAAAAAATCCTGGTAAAAAAAAGATGCGGTTAGCCCGATTTTTTGCTGATGCGTCCCTAATGAAAAAACAAGTCCTCCCTGCCCTCCGATCACGGGATTACTTTTGAACTGCGGCCTGCCCAAAAAAGAAATCCATACGAAAAGTAAGGTGAAAAGAAATTTCATAGTACCAAAACTAACTGTTTTTCATGATAAATATCCTTCCATACAAATTTTAGTCCATCTGTCGTTATTCTCACCTGATTTTCCAAAAACAGCTTATTTTTGGATCATGAACGGAACAAAAAAAGTATATTGGTTTGCCCAGATTTCAGGATGGACAACTTACGCATTCATATCCTATCTGGCCAATTATCTTGACAAAGGAAATCTGCTCCATTATTCATTCATGTTAATGGTCATATCCTTTTCTTTATCCGGGCTGCTCCTGACACACTGGATGCGCCATCTGATGATCCGTTTCCAATGGCTGGAGCTTCCTTTCTCAAAGCTGATTCCGAGATTATCCGTATTGATCCTGATCATTGCCTTTTTACTGGTCAATACAGAAGCCCTAATCGCTTGCCTTTTTGAAAACAGATCACTCACTTACCTTTACAAACAATTTTCATCTATTCCGTTCTACCTGAATATGTTAGGCGCAATATTACTTTTGATTCTTTGGAACGGGATTTATTTTACCTACTATTTTTTCAATAAAGCCTATTTAAAAGAAATTGACAATTTGCGTCTGCAAAGCAGCCAGAACGAAATAGAACTTAAAAATTTAAAATCACAGCTGAACCCTCATTTTCTGTTCAATTCGCTGAATTCCATCAGAGCACTGATCGAATTTGATCCGGAACTGGCCAAAAAAACGGTGACGCAATTATCCAATCTGCTCCGCACCTCATTGGTTTCCGGGAAAAAAGATACCATTACCATTGGTGAAGAGCTGGAGATCGTAAAAAATTACCTCGATCTGGAAAAAATCCGTTTTGAAGACCGGCTGAGAGTCACGATGCAGATCCAGGAAGGATTGGAAAAACTGGAAATTCCGCCATTCATCCTTCAGATGCTGGCTGAAAATGCCGTAAAGCACGGAATTTCAAAAGAGATCAACGGAGGAGAACTGGAAATTCAGATTGTACGGGACCGGGAAACATTGTATCTGTACGTAAAAAACACCGGGAAATTAAGAAACGAAGCAGCAGATACCGGAATCGGAATTGAAAACACAAAACGCCGCCTCGCTCTGATGTACAAAGAAGGCGCATCTTTCCGTATTTACGAAGAAGACGGAAAAGTCATAAGTGAAATCATTATAAAACATGTAATATGAATAAAAAAGTGAATTATCTGATCATTGATGACGAGCGCCTGGCGAGAGAAGAATTGAAATCTCTATTAAAAAAAGAGCCGGGAATAGAGCTGGCAGGAGAAGCATCCAATGCCATCGAAGCGCTTGAGCTGATCAGGGATCTACAACCGGATTTGATTTTTTTAGACATTCAGATGCCTGGAATGACAGGACTTGATATGCTGAAAAAGCTGGAAGAAATTCCACAGGTAATTTTCACTACCGCTTATGACGAATACGCTATCAAAGCATTTGAAGTAGATGCGCTGGATTATTTACTCAAACCGATTGATCCTGCACGCCTTGAAGAAGCCCTGAAAAAGATCTCTATCCAGGATGAATTTGAAACAAAAATGTCTGGTATTGAGCGGATGCGTTTAGGTGCCAAGGATAAGGTCTTTATCAAAGACGGCGATAAATGCTGGCTTATTGAGATGGAAAAAATCCGCTATTTCGAATCGGAAGGGAACTACGTTAAAGTACATTTCGATAATTTCAGGCCGATGATCTTACGTTCGCTGAATGCTTTGGAGGAAAAGCTGGATCCCAATTTGTTTTTCCGCGCGAACAGACGTTTTATTGTAAATCTCAACTACGTCAAAGCAGTTGAAAACTGGTTCAACGGAGGTTTGCAGTTCACGCTTTCAACGGACGAAAAAATAGAAGTTTCCAGAAGGCAATCCATTAAGTTTAAAGATCAGTTTGGATTTTAATTAAATTGAAAAATTAGAAGATTGGAAGATTGAGAAAATGGTATAAAAGTTCCATTCTCAATTTTTCAGCAGGCGAATCTCGGTGTCAGAAAGGGCGATCAATTTCTGCTTGTACAGATTTCCCAAAACCTGCTTGAATGTTTTCTTACTCATCTCAAAAGCTGCTCTGATCTCCTCCGGCGAAGACTTTTCCGTAATATGTGAAATACCATTGTTAGCCTTCAGATATTCAAGGATTCTTTCAGAATGATCTCCTACTTTCTGGTATCCCTGACGTTCCAGCACAACGTCAATTTTTCCGTCTGGACGGATGGATTTCACAAATCCTTTCGTTTTGGTTCCGACGGGAAGTCTTTTGATGAGCTGATTCTTAAAAATCAGTCCTCCGTAAGTATCATTAATGATCACTTTACATCCCAGATCCGTATAGCCAGCGATCAGCAGATCAACTTCCTGACCGCTCTCTATAACAATGTGCTCATTGTCCAGGTAGCGCTCATACTTTGTGCTGCCGTATAACCGTTGTGTAGCATCATCAATGCCCAGATAAACGATATAAGATTTTCCTTCTTCCAGCTTCAGCGCCTGCTCTTTATAAGGTACCAGCAGATCTTTCTCGAGTCCCCAGTCCATGAAGGCGCCAATGTGGTTAACTTCCTTACATTTTAAATGTGCAAAACAATACAGGTCAATTAACGGCTTCTCCGTTACTGCAACCAGACGGTCTTCAGAATCTTTGTAAATGAATACTTCTATTTCATCTCCCTCCGACAGGTCATCCGTCAGGTATTTATTAGGTAAGAGCACCTCGTTTCCTTCAGCATCTGCCAAAAAAGCGCCCGGTGCCGTAAATCGTTGAATGGTTAAAGTATTGTTCTGACCTAAGTACATTTAAAAATACGAATTTGATGTCGATATTGCACTCACTATCAAACAAGGTAATTTTTGCTTGTTCGTGATTAAATTTTGTGCAAAGGTATCAAATTGCGGGAATAATGCGTTCGAGAAATAAGCAATTGCAACCAGATCGCATTCATTGTCCGCCATGAAGTGATTGATCTTTTTCAGGGAGGAACCACTTCCTTTCAGTTCACTGATCTCATAATCAACACCTTTATTATCGTAAGATTCCCGGACAATTCCCAGACGGATATTCATACGGTTATTTAGTGTAAAATCATGAACCGGTTCATAAATAACCGAAAGCTTCGCATTGAGCATTTTCCCCAGATCCGCTGCGATATTCGTAATCTGAAGGCTTTCACTGCTGATGTCGATCGGAACTGCGATATGTTTGATCGCATTGACGGGTGTATCTTCCTGAACAATCAAAAAAGGAACATTTGTACTGTTGATCACCTTGATGGCATGACTGCCAAAAAATTTCTGAAAGCCTCTGATGCCATGTGTTCCCATAATAATCAGCTGTGCTTCTGTATCCATCGCGATCTTGTTAATATCCGTAAAAATATTTCCCACACGTACCTCGCTTGTAAATTCGAGATTCGGAGATACAGGTAACTGCGCAACAATTTCGGTTAATTTCTGCTGTGCTTCAGGAACCGATTTTTCACTTGCCGCAATATGAACAATACGAATTTCAGCTTCAACGTATTTCCCTAAATGAACGGCGTAATTCAAAGCTGCCTGACCAACAGAAGAAAAGTCATGGGGAACAAGATACAGATTAGCTTTCATATGATATTAATTTATTAGTTGGTTAAATATACTAATACAATCCTTTGTAAATCCGGTGAATTAGCAAAAAATGTATAAAAATTATTTAACAGTCAGTTTTTAATAACAAACATGAAATTGTAAACGCTCTTTTTTTAATTTAAATTGCCTTAATTCCGAATTATTTTTTTTAAATACGGAACGCTTCATTGTCACATAACTGTGATCGTCAAAGATATCCACTCCGCAAATGGCATCTCCCGGAATTCCGATCTCTTTGCATAAAAAGCCGATAAAATCTGATTTTCTCATCTTTTGCTTCCGGCCCGCTTTACAAAATAAAGTTACATTATCGGGATAGTGAATCGTTTCATTGGGTTTCAGCGAATCTGCCAAGGGAAGAGAAAGCTGATAATCAGCATTGGTAAAATACACCGCATTCCCATGTTTCCCGCTCCGGCCGGTCCTTCCGTTCCTGTGAGTGGTGGTCGCTTCATCCTTTGCAGGCTGATAATGGATCACTATATCCACCTGTGGAAGATCCAGTCCCCTGGCTGCTAAATCAGTACAGACCAACAGGCGCTCCGACTGACGGTTAAATTTAATAAATGCCCGTTCCCGCTCACTTTGCCTTAATCCGCCGTGATAAATTGCCGAACCGATTCCCGCTTCGTGAAGACGGTCGGAGATCCGTTCGCAGGCTTCCCGATGGGAACAAAAGACCAAAACGCGCTCGTTTCTGAATTTTATAAGAAAGTCAAGCAGCATTTCCGCTTTTTCGCTGTCATCTTCCACAAACAGCTGGTAAAAATCAATATCCGGCTGCTGCTCATCAAGCAGGTTGATCGTTTTCCAATTGAATGAACGGAACTTCGTGTCAAAATCCGGGAGAACAGTCGCGCTGCTCAACTGAATATTTTGCCAGTCAGAAGCCGCGATAACGGCATCTGTTGACTCACGGAATCCCAGTTCCAGCAGCTTATCGTATTCATCAATAATCAGCTGTCTGAATTCTTTCAGAACAATCGTCCGGCGTTCCGTATGATCTGCTAATCTTCCGGGAGTAGCCACCACGATCTGGGGATTATTTTTCAGCTGGTTTTCTTCATTTTCAACGGAATGACCTCCATAACAGGCTGCAACGGTGCGTTCAGGAAGTATTTTCCTGCAATTCTGCACTAATTGTAAAGCCAGTTCTCTCGTCGGGGAAATAATCAGCAACGGGAAAGCGCCTGCTTCTTCTGCTCTGACAAGAAACGCCAGTGTTTTTCCGCTACCAGTCGGGGCAAGCAATATGGAAAAAGCAGATGCTGCTTCCCAATATAGCTTCTGGATATTATTCGCTCCGGAAAAACCTGCCTGTAAAATAAGCTGCTCTCTGTGTTTCATGCGGATAAAGATAGCTATTCACAGCGGATACAATAGTGGAAAAACAAAAAAGAGAGAACTTAAAAAATTCTCTCTTTTTGTTTAAACAATTAACTACAAACAAAAAACTCGTTATAATTTAACTTTTTTGCCCTTTGCTATCACAGAAGAAGCTGATTCCAGCTTATTCTTTCTAACGATTTCACTGGTTTTGACACCATAGGCTTGTGAAATATCAATAACTGTCATTTCTTTTTCCAAAGTCACGCTTCTTAATTTTCGGGAAGCCGCTCTTTTTGGCTGTAAGTAAACAAGATCTCCTTCTGTCAGAATGTCTTTTCCTTTAGGAAAGTCATTATACCGGTGCAGCTGTGATAATGTTAATTCAAACTCTCTGGCAATTTTATAAAAGGTATCCCCTTTTTTTGCCACAATGAATTTTACTTTATTGGCCTGAACTTTTACGGAACGATCTGTCTTCTTCAAGGGAGACATGACAGTCGTTACTTTTTTATTTAAGGATGTATTTTCCACCTCAATAATTACTTCTTCCTTTCCGCTTGCCGTCTTTGTTTTCACAGAAGTCGCCTTATGCTTATCAGAGTTTTTTACTGTCGGTGTCTTTACGGGTGATTTAGAAGAAGAAACCTCCTCATTTTTATTTCCTATTTCCGCTAAATCAATATTTTTAGAGTTCGTCAATCCCAGCTTATCATATTCATACAGCTTCAAATCTTCAATAACCTGCACCAATAATTCCGGATATTTCGGATTCGTTGCATAGCCCGCTTCTTTCAATCCCTGTGCCCAGGCTTTATAATCTGTAATTTCTAATGTAAACAGCTTTGCATACCGGCTTCTGGTTGTCAAAAACTGGCTGTGATCTTCATAAGATTGCGCCGCTGTTGTATATTTTCTGAAACATTCATTTTTCTTATCGTCGTCTTTATATATACGCTCTCCCGTCCATTCATGGCATTTGATCCCGAAATGGTTATTGGCATATTTTGCCAGGTCCGAATTTCCGAAGGAGCTTTCCAAAACTCCCTGAGCAAGTGTGATGGAAGCAGGGATTCTGTGTGTAATCATCTGCCTCACGGCTGTTGAATACCAATCTTTCACATAATCCTGTTTAGATGTATATGTAACTTCCGCACCAAAAACCGTTGATGATAATGTGATTAAGCTTAATACGATCAATGCCCTCATAACTCCGCTGTATTAAAAGTTTTCAACAATTAATACGCAGGTTATTAACAATGGTTACATTTTTTCAGTAAAAATCTTCGAGGGACTACTTATCTCCTCTTTAAATTATAAATACGATCCGTAGCCGTGAATCCGTTTGGTCCAGTAGCCCGAATTGGTAATTTCAGCAATTTCAACGCCTTTTCCGGTCGAAGCATGAATCATGTAAATGGATTTTCCGTCTATTAAATAGACGATTCCGACATGTGTCACTCCTCCTCCGCTCGAAAAGAACACAAGATCGCCCGGCTGGACTGATTTTTCTTTGAGCTTTTTAGAGGAATCAAACTGATCCTGAGACCGCCGGGGCAGAGAGATCTTCTGAGAGTCCATGACATATCCGACAAATCCGCTGCAATCAAAGCCGGAAGGCGTGGTCCCTCCATACTGGTAAGGTGTTCCCAAAAACTTTTTTGCATACGCCAGCAATTCCTGTCGTTGGAAAGAAATATCCTTATTAAACAATTCCTCTTTTTCACGGATTTCCTCTTTCTGCACCGGAACGCTCGGCACTTCACCTACTTTATCAAACAATTTTACGATCACATTCGAAATACTTTGAAACTTCTTGTCGTCTCCTTTCAGCTTCACGTCTTCCGCCCAGGATCCCAAATCTTTTTTCAGGTTCCGGATCTCATCCGCATGCGCTTCAAAAATTTTTATTCCATCCGGTGATTGTTTTACTTTATACAGCATTTCAGCCGCTTCGTCAATGCTGTATTTCGCTTTTTTATAATAGTTATCATTTTGTGCCAGCTGTAAGACAGCCATTGCTTTATAAAAGGAAGGAAGCACAGAATAATCGTAATCCGGTGTATTCAATAACCTGTTTGCTCTGTTATAGACTAGTTTATAATGTCCCTGGCTGTAATACATTTCCAATTTGTCAAATGCCTTGTTCTGAGCAAATAACTGAGCGGAAAGAAATAACAAACCTGATAAAGCGACTGTTTTCAGCATGTTTTGTGAATTTGCACTAATTTCTTCAAAATTTTAATGCCCAAAATCCTTACCGGGCAAAAAACATAAACAATAATTTGTTAGAATTGTATATTAAATAGTGATAAATGACTGACAATATACTGGCTGTGGATGTAGGAGGAACGAATATTAAATTCGGAATTATCAGCACCGCAGGCGAGATCATCTACAAAAATTCGTTTAAGACAGCTTCTTTTCCGGAGCCTGAAGATTTTGTAGAAGAACTTTTCATCCATCTTGATGAGCTGGGATATGCCCGCAATATCACCGGGATCGGAGTCGGCGCTCCCAACGGTAATTATTATAAAGGAACAATTGATTTTGCTCCCAACCTTCCCTGGAAAGGAATTATTCCATTAAGTGACATCTTTAAGTTCAGATTTAACACGAAGGCCGTGCTGGCAAATGATGCCAACGCGGCTGCAATCGGAGAGAAAATTTTCGGCGCGGGAAAACATTTTAAAAATTTTGTCAGTATTACTTTAGGAACAGGCCTGGGAAGCGGAATAATTATTGACGATCAGCTATTAATGGGAACCAACGGCTACGCGGGCGAATTCGGCCATATCCGAATGATAAACAACGGGCGGAAGTGTAACTGCGGAAGATACGGCTGTCTTGAAACTTATGCTTCAGCGACAGGTGTTATGCGTACTTACGAAGAGCTCAAAACTTCTTACACCGGTTCTTCGCTGTCCGGACATGAAAATATCACTCCGGAAATCATCTTTCTTGAAGCGAAAAACAACGACGAGCTGGCCAATAAGATCATTGACTACACGGCCGATATTTTAGGAAGCGCGCTCGCTGATTTTGCCTGTTTCTCTGATCCGGAAGCATTTATTTTATTCGGCGGGCTTGCCAACTCAGGGAACGAGTTTACAGAGAAAGTCAAAATGGCTATGGAAAATAATCTTCTGACTATTTTTAAAGGGAAAATTGCCGTGAGAAGATCCGGCCTGGAAGAAAGCTCTGCTGCATTAATGGGTGCTGCTGCTCTTTATCTTTCTTAATTTTTAACGTTTAAAAAAGACAATTACCCGGTCAGAATAGTTATTTTTCTACAAAAAAATCAATATGAAAAAGCTTATCGTTGCCCTAACCGGCATTATTTACTCGCTCACGTCTTTTTCACAAGCGCCTTATGAACTTCCAAAGCTGAATTACGGTTATGACGCGTTTGTGAACAATATTGACAAGGAAACGATGCAGATTCACTATGAAAAACATCATGCCGGGTATGTTTCCAATTTAAACAAAGCGCTGGAAGGCAAAAAATTCGCAAATCTGCCACTGGAAGTCATTGTATTAAATGCCACACATTTCGATAATGCGATCCGGAATAACGCCGGCGGACACTACAATCACACAATGTTCTGGACTATTTTAACTCCGGAAAAGAATCAGAAACCCTCTGAGAAATTGCTTTCAGCCATTAATAATGATTTCGGGAGTTTTGAGAGCATGCTCGAAAAATTAAACGATGCCGCATCCAAACGTTTTGGTTCCGGCTGGGCGTGGCTGATCGTTACTCCGGATAAAAAGCTCGTTATCACTTCTACCCCGAACCAGGACAACCCGATCATGGATGTAGAAGGACCGAGAGGATTTCCCATTTTAGGAATTGATGTATGGGAACACGCTTATTATCTGAAATATCAGAACAAAAGAGCTGATTATCTGAAATCTATCGTAGAAATTATCAATTGGGAGCAGGTATCCAAAAATTATGAAAACGCGCTTGCAAATCCGTTCCTGAAAGAGATTGAAAAGGATTCATGGAAAGAATTAAATGATTTTCATGAGATCATGGCAATTACTTTCCATAGTGCTGAAAAAGGAAATTTCGAGCCTATCAGAACGCGCCACATGGAATTGGCAGAAAAGGCAACAGCATTAAAGCAAGGAACAATCCCTGCTTCTTTTAATAACGAAGCGGTTAAAAACGCTATCGAAAAGCTGGAAAAGGAGACACAAAAAATGTGTAAAATAGCTTCCGGAAAAAAAGTCACTGATAAGCAGCTGATGGAACAGCTGGAAATTGTTCACAAAGCATTCCACGATCTTTCAGGAAGCTGCGAACATTAAAAGCAGATGAAACAAAACAAAAAAACGAGAACCATTAAGTTCTCGTTTTTTTGTTTTTATCTCTTTTATTCATTTCTTATTATAAGGTATCTCTTTTCGCCAGTCAAACATTTTCTTTTTGTAGGGAAAGAGATCGGCCATTTCACCGGAATAATAGAATTCATAAGCACACGAACCAAAAGTATATTCCGCATCATGAATCTTGAATACGGAACCTCCTACTTTCGGATGTGGGTTTGGTTTTGATTTCTGATATCCTAAATTAAACAGGGATGCCAGAATTTCCGGGCGGTCATCAATAGGAAAACCTGCTTTTTCCCATTGCGTTTTTATTTGTTTTACGTACAAAGCCGCGTATAAATAGGAATAATAGTGATTATTGAACTGCACCAGCCGCTGCAAACGGACACTCATCGTATCATTGATATTGTTACTGTAACTTTTCAATGTGTCATAATCCAGCAAATGCGCATATTCTCTTCCCAGATAGAAAACAGAAGTGGAATCTTTCAGATAATTCTCGATCTTCATCGCCGTACTTTCTTTTATCCCGGTCACACCGTAGGACAAATTCGTTTCCAGCGCAAGGCTTTTCAGCGGGGCTGCATAATTTTTAAACCGTTCTCTCCTGGAATTGAACAAACGTACCTGCTCTCCTACCAGGCACGCCACAATAAGCCTTGGCTCCACTCCGGAAACATTCGCTGCAGAATCAATCCATTTTTTATCTTTTGCTACCGCTTCCTTGAAGTACTTCCATTCCTGAACATTCATCCATTCAAACACACTCAATCCTGTCACTTTTCTGTCGGAATTCAGCTTTTTAACCATGGCCTTCTTATCTTTAAGATAGGCCTTATCGTCCTGTAACCTCAGATCGACAATATCCAGCATCTGCAAAGCCAGCCGTTCATTCTTCGTTTTCTCGTATGTGGACAGGATGTATCCGGCATTCAGGGGGTAATATTCATTCAGCAGGAAAACCCGGTTCATCAGCTCATGGCGGTGCTTTTCCATGGAGACGCTATCTACCTTGAAATTCCGGTTGTATTTATCGTGCATAGACTGAAAATAACGGTTGTTGGCATCTACCATTCCCGAATCTTTTGTCCATTGAAATTTCATGGCAAAATATGTCATTGTCAGGAAGAAGCCATAAGCAGCAAAGCCATAAAGAAAAACATTGTACGGTATTCTAAACCAATAACTTTTAAAAAGTTTTTTCATTTTTCAATATAAAAACGAGCTCAATATTATACAATATTTCGACACGTTGATTTTTCTACACATAAAATAATTCAAATTGCTATTTCCGATGCACAAAAGCCGGTTTCAGATGAACATTTGCTCCGGATATAAAACAAAAAAGGGCTTCTTACGAAACCCTTCCTGATTATGAATATTTTAAAATCAATTCAGCTTATTGCCTAAAGCATTTAAATAAATATCTTTTGCTTCATCGCAGAAACCGAAATGCTCATCATCTACTACAAATTTTCCTTTTGTAACGTGTCCCAGCAACGTAAAGTTCACTCCGGACTGCGCCATGAATTCGATAAATTCATCTTCCTGCTCTTCACTAACCGTTACAATCACTCTTGACTGCGCTTCTCCGAACAGGAATGCGTCTTCTCTTACTTCCGAATCAGTAACAATATCAAATCCCAATCCTCTCGGGAAAGACATTTCCGCAAGCGTTACAAAAAGACCTCCGTCAGAGCAATCGTGCGCGGCATTGATCAGGCGGTTACTGATTAATCCTTTAACGGCCTGTTGTAAATCAAATTCTTTATCCAGGTCAAAATACGGAGCCGGAGATGCTTCTACTTTATGGTAAGAGTATAAATATTCAGAAGAAGCAATACAGTCCACAGAATCTCCCAAAATGAAGATCAGATCGCCTTTTTGCTTAAAATCAAGTGTCATCAGGTTGTTTTTATCCTGCAATAAGCCGATCATACCAATCGTAGGAGTAGGAAACACCGGTTTTTCAACACCGTTGATCACCGACTGATTGTAAAAAGACACATTTCCTCCTGTTACCGGAGTTTCAAATTTTCTGCAGGCTGCCGACATTCCCTTGATAGCCCCGACAAACTGCCAGTAAGATTCCGGATTGTAGGGGTTTCCAAAGTTCAGACAGTTTGTAATTGCTGAAGGCTCTCCTCCTGAACAGACGATATTTCTAGCCGCCTCAGAAACAGCTATCGCAGTTCCGACCTCCGGATCAGCATGTACATAACGTGAATTACAATCCACTGTCATTGCCAGCGCTTTATCCGTTCCTTTTATATTCACCACTCCGGCATCGGAAGGCTGATTGGTTGTCATTGTTTTGGTTCCGACCATTGAGTCGTATTGTTCATACACCCAGCGCTTGGAAGCGATGTTCGGATGGCTCAGCAGGAAGTAAGCTACTTCTTTTAAGTTATCCGGCTGTTTAACATCGTTGATATTAAACTTTTTATATTCCTGGTAATAAGCAGGCTCTTTGTATTCACGCTGATACTGAGGAGCGCCACCGCCTAATACCAGAGATTCGGAAGGAACATCGGACACCAGCTCACCGTTCATAAAATAACGGGTGCGTTTTGTGTCTGTCACTACTCCTATTTCTTCCGCATGCAAATCCCATTTGGTGAAAATATCTTTTACAACCTGTTCTTTTCCTTTCTGAACAACTACCAGCATACGTTCCTGAGATTCGGAAAGTAAGATTTCATAAGGCTGCATATTATCCTGGCGTGTAGGAACTCTGTCCAAATGAATATCCATACCGACACCGCCACCTGCACTCATTTCATTTGTGGAACAGGTAATTCCTGCCGCTCCCATGTCCTGCATACCGACAATAGCATCTGTTTCTGCCAGCTCCATTGTAGCTTCCAGCAGTAATTTTTCAAGGAACGGGTCTCCTACCTGAACAGAAGGAAGATCGTTTGCGGAATCCTCCGTAATATCTTTTGAAGCGAAAGCTGCTCCTGCGATACCGTCTTTTCCTGTTGCGGCACCAACGATATACACCGGATTTCCGGGACCTTTTGCTTTCGCGGAAATAATTTTTTTAGTATCTAAAAGTCCGGCAGAAAAAGCATTTACAAGCGGATTCTGATTATAGGATTTATCAAAAAACACTTCTCCTCCTACAGTCGGAATCCCAAACGCGTTTCCGTAATGGGAAATTCCTTTTACCACTCCTTTCACCAACCATTTTGTTTTATCAGAATCCACTTCTCCGAAACGTAATGAATTCAGCTGAGCGATCGGTCTCGCACCCATCGTGAAGATGTCACGGTTAATACCTCCAACTCCTGTCGCGGCTCCCTGATAAGGTTCAAGCGCGCTTGGGTGGTTATGTGATTCTATTTTAAATGCACAACCTACCCCGTCTCCCAGATCAACAAGACCGGCATTTTCCTCTCCGGCTTTTACCAGCATGTGAGGACCATCTTTCGGCAATTGTTTCAGCCAGAAAATAGAGTTTTTATAAGAACAGTGTTCCGACCACATCACCGAGTAAACACTCGTCTCCGTGAAATTGGGCGTTCTTCCTAAAATTTCTTTAATCATTTCAAACTCTTCCGCCCGCAATCCTAATTCAATTGCCTGCTCTAAAGTCGCTTCTTGTTGGTAATTGGCACTCATTCTTGAAAATTTGTTGCACAAAAATAACAATATCCTGTGTTCTTTCAAGGGCAAAAAAGAAACTTATTCAATATTCATTAACAACTCCTGAGAAAATGAGCTGGAATTTCAGGAAATAAACCTTAATTTTGCCTGACAATATTTAAAATATGATTTTACCCATCGTTGCGTACGGAGATCCGGTTTTAAAAAGAAAGGCTGATGAAATTGACAGTTCCTATCCTGATTTACAGTTGTTAATAGACAATATGTTTGAAACAATGTATCAGGCGGCGGGAGTCGGATTGGCAGCACCGCAGATCGGAAAGTCTATACGTCTTTTCGTGGTGGACGGTTCACCGTTTGCAGAAAAAGAGGAAGACGAAGAAGACGATCCGCTGGCAGAAGGAATCGACGGTTTTAAAAAAGTGTTCATCAATCCTGTTATTATGGAGGAAACAGGAGAAGAATGGGCTTTCAATGAAGGATGTTTAAGCATTCCTAAAATCCGTGAGGATGTTTACCGTAAGGCCAAAATACGCATTCAGTATTTTGATGAGAACTGGCAAAAGCACGAGGAAATATTCGAAGGTTATAAAGCACGTATCATTCAGCACGAATACGATCATATCGAGGGTATTCTATTTACGGACAAACTTTCTCCGATCAGAAGAAAGCTGATCTCCAAAAAGCTGGCGAATATTTCAAAAGGAATTGTTTCCGTTGATTATAAGATGAAATTTCCGGTTGCGAAAAAAGGGCGGTAGGAAATTGTCGGGACGTCAGGATTTTAAGACTTTAAGACAAAATGCATTAAATTAAGGAAAAAAGGCCTGAATGATATTAAATGAAGAAAAAATAACCGTTCTTGTTTCAGTATTTTAAATTTAACGTAATTATGAAGCTCTACTTTTGTTTACTTCTATTTTCACTAACACTGGTTTCCTGCAAAGGGAAAACAGCAGACAACACCGTTCCTGCTGAACAGAAAAATGACACTTTAATTGCTTTGAAAAAAATTCAGGAGCTGGACAGCTCTTTATTTCTTGCCTACAAAGAGATGGGCGATACGGCAAGTACGATTCCTGTGGATCTGATTGAAAAAACGATCCAGGCACACAAGGATTTTGTGTTCAATTATCCAAAACATGAATTTACACCTGAAGCCCTGGATAAAATTCACCAGTTATACATGCAATTGGGACAATATAAGTTTTCGGTAGATTACGGCCAGCAGATCATTGATAACTATCCTGGTTACAGCAAGATCAATCAGGTGTTATATTCCGTGGCAACGTCTTACGATTTTATGCTGGACGACAAGGAAAAAGCCATGGGGTATTATAAAACATTGATTTCTAAAGAAAAAGTTCCTGCTGCGATTAAGAATGAAATAAAAGATCGTTTAAAAGTCATAGAAACGAAATAACATTCAAGCATTTTTTGGCAAAGTATTTGTTTAACGTCATCACGTGATTATGAGAGAGCAAAGGGCTGTTAATGTAGTGTTAAAAGAAAAAAAGCTATACATCCTTGAGCTACTTTAGGTAATCGAAATGCTAATTAAAATTAATAGAAAAATGAGAAATTTATTTTTATTCGTAGCTTTTATCGCTACATCGATTTTCTCCGCAAATGCACAAGTAGAAAGTGGTGCTAAAATCGAGTTTGACAAAGAAGTTCACGATTACGGGACTGTAAAGTACGGTGACAACGGAACCTGCAAATTCGAATTTAAAAACACGGGAAATGCTCCTTTGATCATTTCAAAAGCGCAGGGTTCTTGTGGTTGTACAGTACCTGAGTGGCCGAAAGAGCCGATTGCTCCCGGAGCAAAAGGTGCAATTACGGTGAAGTATGATACTAAAAGACCTGGTCCGATCAACAAATCCGTAACTATCACTTCTAATGCTGTCAACGAGCCGAACAAAGTAATCCGTATCAAAGGTACGGTTCTGGAAGCTCCTGAAGGAACATCTCCGGTTAATACTTCCGGTGCCCCGACAAACTAATAAAAACACGTAGATGAAGTTTATCTTTATCTTCACAATACTTTTAAATTCCGCAATCTCGCTCTCGCAGTTTGCGGAATTTTCTTTTGATAAAAGTGTCAAAAATTATCAGGTTATTACGGAAGGTGATACACTGAAAGGCTACTTTGTTTTTAAAAATAAAGGCCCGGAACCTCTCCAAATCACAAAATATACGGTAGAATGTCACTGCACGGAGGTACACTTCCCTTCTGCTCCGACAGCTCCAATGGCAAGCGACACCATCTTTTTCACATTTGACAGCAACGGAAAAAGCTACGCTCAGGATCGTAAAATTCTACTGTATGCCAATACAAAAAAAGAAATGCAAATCATCCGCTTTAAAGTGTTTGTCAATCCAAAGGATAATTTCTAATCCAAAGCATCAGATATTGATTTTGTGGTGAAAAATAAGCGGATTGCTCATTATTTTCCAACTCTATATCTTCTGTTTTTACCGCCATATAATACCAAACAACTCCTGATTTATCCATCTTTTTATCATAAGCAGAAACAGTTATTACTTTATTTGTAACTCCCATTAAATTTTTAAACCCGGAATACATTATCTCTTCATTACCATCTGAGAAGAAAAATAATTCAGTATTTTTATCCAATGTCAAAAAATCAGAATTAAGCAATTGACTTTGTCTTTTTATTAAATTGTTCGGCCCAAGTTGCTCCGCAAACGAAATAACACTGAAATCCAAACAAGCATTATCTTTTCCAAAGGAAAAACTACTGTAAATGTGGCTAAACGAAGAGCAACAAGGATAAGAATAACACAACAACCGATTTGTATTCCTATCAAAATCAAGTATTCTTCCATTGTGAAATATTTCCCGAATATATTTCCCCTCTTTATTGATATATACTACTACCAATTCGGACTCATATCCAGGACATAATCTTCCGTTGTACAAGATATCCAAATCACTATCGCCATCAAGATCAATAAAATAAAAATCCCTGAGATATATCTCAAAGTATTCCGATTCATAACATTGAAAATACACCGTATCACTTAGAATTTTCTTTATTGATTCACGTTCTCTTTTTGACAGCGTATTTTTAGCTGTTTTTGGCCACTCAACATCATTAGTCGTCACAGACAGCACAGTCTCAAGAAATGACTCAAAATTTCTTTGTGTCCAGACATAATTAAAGGACAAAAACAGGATGAGAAGAAAAAATAATCGAATCATACACAGTGTATTCCATTAACTAAATTTATAAAAATTCTCTTATACACTCAATGAAAATATTTATATAATTAAATATCACGTATTTTATAACTTTCTTTCCTCTTCTTTACAATTTATACCCCATCTTCATTCCTCTAAAAACCGTATATTCGCAAAAAAATAATTGTGATGAATTACATTTCTCCTAAAGACTGGATGGACAAACATGTAAAAGACACCGAATATCAGCTGATAGATATCCGGGAAGCTTATGAATGTGCCGATTGCAAAGTGGATGCCCTACGCATTCCGATGGCAGAATTGGCTGAAAATCCGGAAAAGCTGGACAAACAGAAAAAAAATGTCATCATGTGTCAGAGCGGACGGAGAGCCGAGGCCTTAGTGAATCTGCTGGAAACAGATTTTCAGATTCACCAGCTGCATATTCTGGAAGGCGGCTATTCCTCATTAATTGAACTCATTTAATCTTACTATGGAATTTTTACATCAATTTTTAGATTTTTTTCTTCACCTGGATGAGCACCTGCATGTAATGATCACTAATTACGGAAACTGGATTTACGCTATTCTGTTCCTCATCATTTTCGTGGAAACAGGATTAGTTATTATGCCATTCTTACCGGGTGATTCCCTGCTTTTTGCAGCCGGTGCATTTTGTGCAGGAATTACCAATGAAGCAGGAGAAACAGCCAGCCTGAATTTAGGGCTTATCCTCATTCTGCTGCTGATCGCTGCCATTGCAGGAGATGCGCTGAATTACCTCATCGGTAAAAGGCTCGGACTGAAAATCCTGAAATGGAACATTCGCGGGAAACAGCTTGTAAAGCAAAAATACATTGATCAGACACATGAATTTTTCGAAAAGCACGGCCCTAAAACCATTATTATAGCGCGTTTTGTTCCGATTGTAAGGACTTTTGCACCTTTTGTTGCAGGTATAGGAGAAATGACATACGGGAAATTCCTGAGATTCAATTTCATTGGTGGTTTTCTTTGGATCCTTTCGCTTACCCTGTTAGGTTATTTCTTCGGGAACATGGATTTTGTACGTAAGAATTTTGAGGTCGTCATTTTTGGAATTATCGGAATTTCTTTATTGCCAATGATCTTTGAAATTATCAAAGCGAAAAGAACCGCCAAAAAATGACGCAGCATTTCGGACTCCTCGGAAAATCCCTGAAGCATTCTTTCTCGAAAAGTTTTTTCAGCAATTACTTTTCAGACAAGGGAATTAATGCAGATTATGAAAACATTGAGCTTGTTTCAGAGGCAGATCTTGAAGTATTTTTAAAAAAGGATGTTTATAAGTTCAAAGGGCTAAACGTAACAATTCCCTATAAAGAAACAGTAATTCCTTTTTTACACGAGCTGACACCGGAAGCACGGAAAATCGGTGCGGTAAACACGATAAAAATTAAAAACAACAAGCTAACCGGCCACAATACCGATGCATATGGTTTTCACCAATCTATCAAGCCATTTCTGACAAACCAGCATGAAAAAGCGCTGATTTTAGGAACAGGAGGTGCATCCAAAGCAATAGCTTTTGTGTTGAAAAATATAGGAATAGATATTTTTTACATCAGTCACTCCAAAGCAGGTGACCGTATATTTCCCTATAATGCTGTCAACAATCACATGCTTCGTGCATGTAAATGTATCGTAAATACGACGCCGGTCGGGATGTTTCCCAACGAACAGGAAATGATTGATTTCCCGTATCAGTACCTGACTGCCGATCATTTAGTAGTTGATTTGATCTACAATCCTGAAGAAACGCTGTTTTTAAAAGCTGCAAAAGAACAAGGCGCCATGACATTAAACGGCCTGACAATGCTGAAAGAGCAGGCCTTGGAAGCATGGAGATTCTGGAATAATGGCAAGTATTAAACAATACATCGCCGAAGGCGAGCACGAGCGGCAGGATTTCAAAACGCGGATTGATGATCAGAAAAAAATCGCACGCACACTGGCTGCTTTTGCCAATACAAGAGGTGGCAGATTGCTAATCGGAGTGAAAGATAACGGAAAAATCACCGGAATAGTTCCCGAAGAGGAATTTCACATGATAGAAGGAGCTGCTCAGGTCTTTTGCAAGCCTCCGGTTGCTTTCCAATCCCGTATTTGGCAGGAAGATCTAAAAATGGTGCTGGAAATTGAAGTGGAAGTGGATCCGAAACGTTTTGTAAAAGCAACAGATGAAGACGGTGAATGGAAATGTTATATCAGAGTGGAAGACGAAACGCTGAAAGCCAATAAAATCTTACTGAAGCTGTGGAAGCTGGAGCAACATTCCATTGAAAAACCACTGACCTTCAAAGAGCGGGAGCTGAACTGTCTGAAAGCACTCGCCAGTGAAGGAAAAGCTACCAATATCAGCCGTCTCTACAAATTGCTTCCTTATTCCAAAAAGGATGTTGATGAAAGCCTGGCATTGCTGCTTCATTGGAACATGATCGAATGGAAACACGAAGACGGCTCTTTTAAATATCTGAATATTGAATTATGAATTGAGAATTCCTGATTTTAAATTCAGTATTCATAATTCAATATTCTCACAACTTCTAAACTAAATCATCATTTAAACTTTTTTACAACAAACAATTAAAAATCAGTTAACAACTCGGGTTTTTCGCTTTTTTATTCGTATCTTGAGGAAAATTTTTTCGATATGGGAAGACCAGCAACAAGACCAGCTCGATTAAGAGATGGATTTTATATTGAGGTTAGAAATCCTGGTCAAACAGGGATACGCCTTCGAAGAGACACGAAAGAACAAATGATGATGGCAGCAGAAGAATATGCCAAAACGAAAGAAGTCATAATATTGGGAGAAGTTAAAAATGATAAATGGCTTGAAGATTAGTTCAACCTCTTCATAATTTTTAGGGATAGGCAACAGGGAAATTATTAACTTTGTTGCCTATTTTATTTTTATGGAAATCCAGCTTAAAAGACCAATTGTAACATTCGATATCGAATCTACGGGATTGAACGTTTCTAAAGACAGAATCATTGAAATTGCTATATTGAAAGTACACCCGGACGGGAAAGAAGAAACGTTCGAATCACTTGTCAATCCCAAAACTGAAATCTCCAGGGAAATAGAAGAACTGACGGGAATTTCCAATGAAGATGTAAAGGGTCAGCCGGAATTTGCTGAAATAGCAACGAACGTCCTCCAATTTATCGACGGTTGTGATCTTGTCGGATACAACTTTCACAAACTGGATATTCCGCTGCTCGCTGAAGAATTTTTACGTGTCGGCATTGATTTTAACATCGAAGAACGAAAGCTGATTGACGTACAGAATATCTTCCATAAAATGGAACAACGTACACTGGCTGCAGCTTATCTGTTCTACTGTAAGAAAGAGCTGGAAAACGCTCATTCTGCGATGGCGGACACCAAAGCGACATGGAATGTCCTGAATGCGCAGCTTAATCATTATTCCGACTTGCAGAAGGATGTTGATTTTCTGGCGGATTTCTCTAAAAACAGTAACAATAAATATGCGGACTTCTCCGGAAGGCTGGTTCGCAATGAAAAAAATGAAATCGTTTACAACTTCGGAAAGCACAAAGGAAAGACAGTAGCCGAAGTCAATAAAACAGAGCCGGGATATTATGGCTGGTTCATCGGTGAATCCACTGATTTCCCTAATTATACAAAAAATGTTCTCCGGAAGGAAATGGAACGCCTGAAAGCGATTCCTGTCAAGTCAGAAGCTCCTAAACGTACCCCAAAGCCTAAGGAAGAAGATACAATGAGCATCGAAGAGAAATTGAATGCATTAAAAAACAAATTCAGCAAGTAATATGAAGATCATTTGTATTGGAAGAAATTACGCCGATCATGCAAAAGAGCTGAACAATCCGCTGCCAAAAGCTCCCATGTTTTTTTTAAAGCCGGATACGGCGCTGCTTATTGACAATGACCCGTTTTATATCCCGGAATTTTCTAATGATATCCACTACGAATGTGAGCTTGTTTTCAAAATAAACCGGGTAGGGAAAAATATTGCAGAAAAATTCGCTCCGAAATATTACGCTGAAATTGGGCTTGGAGTGGATTTTACCGCCAGAGACCTCCAGCAGCAATGCAAGGAACAAGGAACTCCGTGGGAAATAGCGAAAGGTTTTGACAACAGTGCGGTCATTTCTAAGTTTATTCCTCTGGAAAGCTTAAATAATAAAGAAAATATCGAATTCAGGTTAGACCTCAACGGGCAAACGGTTCAAACGGGAAAATCAGAAAATATGATTTTCAATGTGAACCAGCTGATCGCTTATATCTCTCAATTCATAACATTAAAAACAGGTGATTTAATTTTCACGGGGACTCCTGCAGGTGTGGGAGCTGTCAAAATCGGAGATCGCTTACAAGGTTACCTGGAAGATCGCCTGATGTATGATTTTGAGATAAAATAAGCGTTTTAGCTATAAAAGCTATCCTAATCCCTTTTTGTAAATCTCCAATGCACGTTGGCGCGCGAAAGTGTGTTCAACAATTAAGGGTATCTCATTCAGCTCAAAATCAGGATTCCATTTACGGATATACCTCAAATCTTTATCGAATTTTCTTGTCTGTTCCGCAGGATTAAAAATTCTGAAATAAGGTGCTGCATCACAGCCACAACCTGCTGCCCATTGCCAGTTCCCATTATTAGCTGAAAGATCATAATCCAGCAGCTTTTGAGCAAAATAAGCTGCGCCCCAACGCCAGTCAATCAGCAGATGCTTTGTCAGAAAGCTCGCCACGATCATCCGTACACGGTTATGCATGAATCCTGTCCGGTTCAATTCCCGCATTCCGGCATCGACAATCGGATAGCCTGTTTTTCCTTCACACCAGCGCTGAAATTCCTCTTCATTATTCCGCCATTGAATCTGTTCGTATTTTTCCTTAAAACAATGATTGACAACTTTCGGAAAGTGATACAAAATCTGCACAAAAAACTCTCTCCATATCAAATCGTTAAGCCACGTCTCATTACTTTTCAACGCAAACCGTACACATTCCCGGATCGAAATTGTTCCGAACCGCAAGGCAGCTCCTAACCGGCTGGTATGATTCATTCCCGGAAAATCCCTGTATTTATCGTAGTCAGTAATTACAGATATATCCAACTGTGGTTCTGAAAATACAATGTCCGTTTTCACAAAACCGATTGCAGAAAGAGGTATTATTTCTGTGGGAACAGTCTGAGCGAACTGACCAAAATTAGTCTTGTGAACCGGCAGATCCTGTTCAGACAACAGTATCTTCCACCGGTTTGAA
This sequence comes from Flavobacteriia bacterium 40-80, assembly GCA_001899145.1. Classification (GTDB taxonomy): domain Bacteria; phylum Bacteroidota; class Bacteroidia; order Flavobacteriales_D; family Crocinitomicaceae; genus 40-80. The sequence goes on along the minus strand of MKVF01000030.1, from coordinate 13,327 downwards.
TAAGGTGTATAAACCGTATAGGGCGATCCGTCCTGTTTGGTAATTTCGTTTTTCGCAAAAATGACCTGATCCTTGAACGCATGAAAAGAAATTCCATGGGTAGACAACGATGCTGAGATTTGATTATCTCTGTTGATCGCTTCCGGTTCATAATCTTCATTACAATAAACCGCTGTAATTTTATATGTTTGCCTTAACTCATTAAAAATCTCAGACGGACGTCCATAAAATGTCTTTAAAGCGGATCCGTACTTTTGAAGTTCTTCATTTATAGCAGCTAATGCCTGATGGATATAATCCACTCTCCGATCGAAAGGATCTTCCAGTTGGTTTAGAATCGTTGTGTCAAAAATAAAAACAGGAAGCACTTTCACACCGGAAGCCAAGGCCTTGCTCAGACCGTGATTATCCTGTAAACGCAAATCTCTCCGAAACCAAAAAACAGCAACTTCCTCCATAATTGTCAAAAGAAACGGCATGAAAAAATAGCCGTATCATCCGCCAGGTCGCTTCCTTCATGCCATTCTTCCAGCTTGGAAAAAATAAGATTATTCATATCTTCCATCTTCAGCGGATAATAATTATGAACCAGCCGAACCAGCCGTTCAATTTCAAAATGCTCGCCTTCTTTATTAGGCAGCTCCACTACTCCGTCTGTATAAAGAACTAAAGTAGTATTGTTGGGCAGCACCTTGCAGCCTACATTGATAAAAGGCAAATCGTCAAGCATTCCCAAACCAATTGTTCCCTCTGTAAGCAATTCATATTTTCTTCCATTTGTCAGAATGGGATAATTATGGCCTGCATTAACATACGAAAGCTCGCGTGTTTTAGCATTGTATAAAGCGACAAAAAAAGTAATGAACTTCTCACCTTTCGAAGAGCGGATCACAGTTTTATTAAGCTCTTTTATCAGGAAATCCAGCTCGAAACGCTGATAGCTGAAAAGTGTACGTACCGATGCCTGAAAATTGGACATCAGCATTGCCGCGCTGATCCCTTTTCCGGAAACATCAGCAATACACAGCGCGTAATTATCTTCTTCCAACGGAATAAAGTCATAATAATCGCCGCCTACTTTGTGCCGCTGGATATATTTAGCAGAAACATCCATCCGGACATTTGAAGGAAGGTCGGAAGGGAACAGCATTTTTTGAAGAAGAGAGGCTAATTCCAGCTCTTTTTTAATCGTTTCCTGTGCAATCTCCATCTTCACCATTTTCCGGTTCTGAATTGCCATTACAACTACATTTACAATAGTCTGGATAAAGCTGATATTGGTCAGTGTTTCTTTTAGATGGAGCTTTTCACGCTCCAGGCCGGTTAACAGCAGATAAGCTATCGGCTCTTTTTCGTGGTACACGGGAACAACCACATCAAATTCATCCAGTAATTCATTCGGGGACGATTCAATAATGGTGATCTCTTTAAAGCGATGGAGTGTTTCCATGGCAGTATCGATATCAAAACGCCCTTTATACCCTACCTTTAAGAAAACATCCCAGATTTCATCAAAGTAAATAACCACGAACTTACTGAAACCCAGCTGGTCTTTTAATACGTATCTGAGTGTATGTGTTACTTTTTCCAGAGAAAAATTATGATGCAGGTTGTTGGTAATCTCCAAAAGAGATTGCAGCTTCAACTCCTGTAACTGGAGTCGGTATTCCAGATCTTGCACCACTTTTTCGATCATTTCCTTCTGCTCAGCATCCGGATTGCAGCGATTTCTTTAAATTTTTCTTTTGCTTCGCCGCAAGGACTGCCAAAATATGTTTGATTACCTTTTAAATCTTTAGAAATTCCGGACTGAGCCAGAACGACAGAACCTTCACCAATTGTAATATCCGCAGCAGATCCTACCTGTCCCCAAAGGATGCAGTTATCTTCTACTGTTACACATCCGGCAAGGCCTACCTGTGCAGCCAGAATACAGTTTTTACCGATAATTGTATCATGGCCGATATGAACATGATTGTCAATCTTTGTTCCTTCCCCTATAATCGTATCAGCCGTCACACCTTTATCAATCGTTGTACAGGCTCCTATCTCCACATTTTTCTGGATCCAGATGCCTCCGCAGGAATAGAGCTGCTCACGTCCTGTCGGTTTCAGCTTGTAATAGAACGCGTAATGACCGATTACTGCATTCGGGCCGATAATTGCCCCTTCATCAATACGCGTATTATCATGAATCACCGCTCCCGGATGAATAATTACATTTTCCCCGATCTTTACATTGCTTCCGATATAAGCGTTCGGGTAAATGAACGCGCTTTCTGCAATCACCGTATTATTCCCAACTGAAGCAGATTGCCTGGTCGGAGGCATAAAGTGCAGGGAGATCTGATTAAATACATCAAAAGGGGCATCGGAAAGAATAAGCGCTTTTCCTTCCGGGCATTCTACCTGTTTGTTGATAATAATTGTTGTTGCCGCTGAATGTAACGCTTTATCATAATATTTGGGGTGGTCTACAAAAACAATATCTCCAGCCTCCACACGGTGAATTTCATTGATCCCGGTCACCACATGATCTTCGTCACCAATAAATTCACAATTAACCAATTGTGCGATTTCTTTTAATGAGTATATGCGCTCAAATTTCATACAGGTATATTTCATTTAAAATTAGGGATTCTCAGCATGATGGAACACTGAAAAATAAAGGAGTTTTCCCCTTTTGTTTGTTAATAACAGATTAGCATGAATTGGCTGCTAAAATCCACAACCGAAATAAGAAAAGCTATTTTCCTTTTGCTTTTACGATGATTAGAACTGTATGCAGCAATATTTTGAAATCCAGTGCCAGACTTCTGTTTTTGAGATAAAGCAGGTCATATTTCATCCGCTGGATCATCTGATCGACATTTTCAGCATATCCGAATTTGACTTGTCCCCAGGACGTGATTCCCGGGCGCACAGAATTCAAATATAAATACTGAGGTTCTTTTGCGACAATCTTGTCAATAAAATATTGCCGTTCAGGGCGCGGTCCGACAAGGCTCATATCGCCTTTGATAACATTTAAAAACTGAGGCAGTTCGTCCAGACGCATCTTTCTGAAAATTCTTCCGGAAGGCGTGATCCGTGGATCGTGATCGCTTGAAAGCTGCGGTCCTTTTGCTTCCGCATTCAGATACATTGTCCTGAATTTTATGATTTTAAAGGGTTTACCATTTAAACCGATCCGGTCCTGAAGAAAAAATACCGGTCCTTCTGAAGAATACTTCACAATAATTGACAGCACACAATAAACAGGCATCAATAGTATAAATGCAAGCGTTGCAATGAAAATGTCCAGCAGGCGTTTTATCTGAATCTGCCAGTAAGGCATGGTATTCTTCTCTATTTCCAGGAGGAGCACACCAAAGATATTCAGCATTTTAACCGAACCGGAAAGAATATCATACATATCGGGGAGCACTTTTATCACTACTCTTGTCGCGTAAATAGAAGACACTACTTTCCGCAGCTTATCGTGATCCTTTTTCTCCAAAGCTATAATCACCTCCTCTATTCCATATTCATCGATTACAGAACGGGCATCATCCAGATTCCCCAGCTTCGGCAAAAACTCTCCTATTGACGTATCCGCACCGTTAGCCTGAATATACCCGGCAAAATCATTTCCGAAGCTTTTCTCCATGGAAATAATCTCTCTGTAGATTTTTACCGCATTCTGATCGCCTCCTATGATCAGTGTCTTAAAACCTGTCTTCTTTGTATTAATCCGTTTAATATGTGCATTTACAATGATATAACGAACTATGAATGTGCAGACAAAATGAATGATGAACAAACCAAGAAATGACTCATAATATTCTTTATAAGTATTGATAATATCATCTAAAATGAACGCAAAGAAAAAAAACAGCGTTCCAGATAACGTTCCAGACAGGGTTAAGTTTAAAATCCTGGTTCTGAAGAGGCGCTTAACGTTATAATAGGTCCCTTGGAAAAAATAGATGATCAGCCATAAGGCAGGAATAAGCAGAACCCCCAATACAAATTGCTGACCAAAAGTAACATCGGTTTGTTCAATGTAAATTTTACGGTAACTATAGAACAGTGTCCACGAGAGTGCTGCTGTTAAAAAATCGCCGATAATCAATAACCACCTCAAACCTTTGCCTATTACTTTAAATGAACGATCTTAATATTATCAATTTCCACCTTGGCTTCTGTAAAATCTGCCGGTAAAGACGTTTTGAAGTATAATTCAAAATATTGGGAGTCAGTAGAGTAAGAAACAATTTCTGTCAATTCAATATAGATCTTCTTCCAGACCGCAGCGGAAGCATCCTGAGCATTCAGACCGACATTCGGATGAATTGTATTTTCATTAGAGCTGTTAATGGAGATCATTCCTGTCGATACATAGGCTGTATTGCGGTAATCAATTTCAAGAAATACCGGTTTTCCTCCTTTAGGTAAAACCAAATCAGAAAAAGTATTTCCCAGCCAAAGGGTATCGCTGGCAGAAAGGTTAATAATTCCTTTATAGCCGGATTTTCCGGGATCAGTGTGCTGGGTCTGAAAAAGCGATGCCGTTGAAGTTGGATCCGTCATGATTTTTAATGATGCAGATTCAAAATCTTCCACAAAAGCAAATTCCACACTGCTGTTATACCTGGTAACCGGTTCTATATGATATGTTTTACCTTCTTCCAGATTCAGATCTTCGTAATAATAATCCGTAAAAGGATACACAGTCTTCACCGTCATTCTGCCTCCGTTCATAATTGCCGGTGAGATCGTAATGCGGGTATTGCCTGATTTTAATACGGGAATTTTACATGGTAATTCAAAATATCCTAAAATTTCATCTCCCACATACACCGCAGCATGTTTAATTCCATGGAACAGATCTCCCTCCTTACCATTCAAAACAGGATTGGCATTTAATGTCCATTCACTGATCTCCAGATAGACCGGCAGGGGATTATTTTTCACACAGCTTCCCTGAAGCAGCAGTAAAAACAACAGTGTTAAAGCAACAGTAGAAAACAGGCTCTTCTTTTTCATGTAACTAAGAACGTATAAATTGTGATTTTAGTTTATCAGTCCGTTAAAGAATATGCATTGCTCTTTTCAAGGACTTCTGTAGCCACTTTCAATGCTTCCAGACCGTCTTCAATGGAAACAACCGGCGTCTTGTCTTGTGTAATCGCTTCATAAAAATTCCGCAGCTCTTCTTTGATTGCATTGAGCTCCATCGGTTCGGGCTTTTCAAACATAATTTTTTTGTTCTTTTTACCATTACCAAGTTCCAGCACGACATCAAACGGAGAAATTTCTCCTTCTATATCTTCCATATGAAGAATTTCTGATTTCTTTTCCAAGAAATCAACACTTATATACGCATCTTTCTGGAAGAACCTGGATTTACGCATGTTTTTCATTGAAATACGGGAAGCTGTAAGATTGGCAACACAGCCATTCTCAAACTCAATTCTCGCATTTGTTATGTCATGTGTATCGGAAACAACAGCAACACCGGAAGCCGATATGGATTTAACTTTGGATTTTACCACACTCAAAACAATATCAATATCGTGGATCATCAGGTCCAGTACCACAGGCACATCTGTTCCGCGTGGATTGAACTGCGCCAGGCGGTGTGTTTCAATAAACATCGGGCGGTTAATTTTTTCCTTTACCTGTATAAAAGCAGGATTAAAACGTTCCACATGTCCAACCTGTACCTTTACATTTGCTTCCGTCGCGATCTTCAGTAAAGAAACAGCTTCTTCCACCGTTTGTGTAACTGGTTTCTCAATAAACACATGCCGGAATGACTTCAGCGCTTTGGATGCCATTTCATAATGAGCGATTGTAGGAGTAACGATATCCAGGCAGTCAACATTTTCAATCAATTCTTCGGGAGTATTGAACCGTTTTATTCCGAATTGTTCTGTTACTTTCCCTGCTATCTCATCTTCGGGATCATAAAATCCAACCAGCTCAAATTCTTCCTTTAATTCCTGTATAAGACGAATATGAATCTTTCCTAAATGTCCTGCTCCTAAAACTCCTATTTTAAGCATCTGTGCGTATTTTCCACAAATATAATACGTCACTTCCTCATAGCAATCAATGTCTGATCTGTTTTATTAACAATGAATTTCACAACAAAAAATATTTTTTGACTTTTTTCAATAAATCCATTGCAAAACTGAATAAATTAGTTAGATTTGCAACCTCAAAACACGGAGGTTGTAGCTCAGTTGGTTAGAGCGTCGGATTGTGGTTCCGAAGGTCGTGGGTTCGAGACCCATCATCCTCCCTAAACGCAAAAAAGAGATTCAATTGAATCTCTTTTTTTGTTTATTGAAATGAAAAATTATAATCCAATCTTAAGAATCAAATTCAATCCACTTACAGAAGAAAATACTACTGCTACTTTTTGCAGTGTGTTTCTATAAAGCCTTTCTGTTGTTCCAGAAATTATCTTTCCAGTCGTTACTATTTTTCTTTGAAAAAAAGTGCAGCTCGATTTCCCTGATCTCTTCGGGAGTTATTTTTTCTCTGAATAGCTCCAGCAGTTCTTTTTCCACAAAGCGGATATGAAGCTCCAGCTCTTCTTCAATAAGAATCAGTGATTTCAGGAACTCAGCTTCTCTGTTTTCCTCGAACAGCTTTTGGAGCTTTCTGTGTTTGGAAAACGCTTTTTTACGCTGCTTATCTTCCGAAGGAAAAGCAGAAAAAATATATTTCTCTTCTGCTTCAAACAGTACTTTCAGATGATTTCTCCAATACCAGCTCACATACTTTTGAATTCTGCTTATTGATACATTGTGACGGAATCCTTCTCTGATTTTCCAGCAAAGAAGCAGTCCCTTCCGATATTCCTGATCAAAAATGCAGAGAACCTGTTCTTCAGTTTTATCTTCCATAATTTTAAATTTTTTCCAGGACACTCACTAATACCCGGGCGTGATTAACGGTTGTATTTTTCGCAGCGTACAGTAATGTGAGATTTTGCAACGCGGTTATATCTTTAATTCTTAGCAGCTCCTCTTTCTTATTCAGCAGCTCTTCCACATAGAGTTCAGAAAACTTTTTAAATTTTTCCGGATCATGATCAAACCATTTACGAAGTGCTGCGGACGGGGCAATTTCCTTGTTCCATTCGTCCAAAGCGCATGCTGCCTTAGATATTCCACGGGGCCAAAGTTTGTCCACAAGCATTCTGTAACCATCTTTTTCCTCTTTCTCACAATATATTCTCTTAATAAAAATTTGATGTTCCATAATATCAGCTTATGCAGGTGAAAGAAATTTCGATTTAAGATAAATCCTTGTTTTTCTCAGATAGGGAATAATTCCGATAAATAAAATCGTCGCAATCAGCAAATAAGAGATAATCTCATAATAATCCATTGCGTAACGCAGGTGATCCTGGGCATTTATCGAATTGACCAGCAACTTATCAGCTGCTTTTTCCGGATGAGCAGCCATCAGGCCTTTTTTCAGAAGGCTTGCCTGGTAAATATCGAGTGTTTGCAAAACAACCGGTACATTTGTCGCGATTTTATCCTGGAAAGCATTAAAATGGCGGCTTTTTTCGAAGAGCTCACAATAGTTCATTATTCCTATGCTCACACAGAATCCCAAATAGCGGACTGTCAAACCAATAGCGGAAGCTGAAATACCAAATCTCAGCGGTACGGAAGATATTGCATAAACAATTGTCGGAACCATGATAATACCTACTCCCAAACCTTGTAAAAATAAAGGAACAAAGTAATTGAACTCGTTCGCGTAAATATCAAAAAGATAAAACATCCAGATATGAAAAATCAGCAATATGCCAAAACCGGCTAACCACAGGTAGCGAACTTTTTTCCGCTGTAAAATCAATACACAGCTTATAATAACTCCCGTAACAATTCCCCAAAAATTGAACAGATTAATATAAGAGACATGGAACGGATCAAATTTCAGCACTCCTGAAAAATAATTATTCGTTGCAATAAGGGCAAACCGGCAGATGTACATGATAAATAAAAGCAGAATGCTGATTATAAAGTTCCTGTATTTTACAATGCTCAGATCAATATAGGGGCGTTTCATGTGCTTTTGCCTCAAATAATAAAGCACAAACAACAAACCCAATGAGATCACGCTCAGCTTTATTCTCTTATCGGATAGCCAATAGTACTCTTGTCCGTAAATCATGCAATAACCGATCAAGATCAATATGAGCGTATAAAGAATAAAGCTTTGCCAGTCCATATGGTACAAAGGAAATTTTAAATTCAGCCGGGCACTGTTCATTGAGATAAGCAGCATAAACAGCCCGGGAAGGTAGGAAAACAGCGCTCCTTTATAGACGATATTGAAATTGAATGAATCTATCATTTCCGCCGTAACAAAATTGTTGAAAGGCAGCGCACATAGCAGTGTTCCGAAAAATACCGAAAAACTGATCTCTCTTGCCTGTTCCGTTTTTAGCCGCGTAAACATTACTGACAAGGAAAGATTTACAGTACTCGCAAATAACATTCCCTGGATAAACCGTACCGGTAAAAATACGGACAGAACGTTGGTTGCATAACAGAGATAAGCCGTAAGAATATTCAGAAATACCAGGAGAATAAAGTATTCTTTGAGGGCGAAATAAAAGAAGAATCGTCTCTCCAGCGAATAGAATCCAGCATATCCCGCATAAAATAATGCGACAGCAAATTGAATGTCGGCAGGTTCACTGCCGTAATAACCTGCTGCCGCATTGATGTTGGCCAAGGGTAAAAAAAACAGCACAATACTTGGCAGCAACAAGCTGTATAAAATGAGCTTTATTAACCATTCAGGTACCCATTCTCTGAATATCGGGAGAAAGTTATTTATCACTTTATTGGTATATAAACATTGACATTCATTCCGACTTTTAACAGTTCCAGCTCTTCCGGCGTTCCGTCCACCCTGATCCGCACAGGGACTCTTTGTACTATTTTCACAAAGTTCCCGGTTGAATTATCCGGAGGAAGCAGTGAAAAAGCAGAGCCCGTTGCCGGAGAGAAAGAAATGATTGTTCCTTTGAATTTCTTTTTAGGATAGGCATCCACCACCAGCTCCGCCTTATCACCCAAATGCATGTTTTCTATCTGCGTTTCCTTATAATTGGCGACTATCCATTTATCCGTTTCGTTGTTAACGATGAAAGCCAGCACTTCTCCCACATTGATCATCTGGCCTACTTCTATAATTCTCCTTCCCATTCTTCCGTCGTAGGATGCCGTGATAACGGTATAGCTTACATCCAGCTTATGTCTGTCCAGCAACGCATTCAGCCGGGAAATCTCTGATCTGACAACTGCTATTTCCGCTTTTACATCATTGATCTTAGCAACTGCCGCCTCATAGCTGTCTATTGATGCAAGGTAATCGTTATTACAGACTTGCAGTGTTGCCTGAACATCCTCTAATTGCTGTTTTGTCGCGGACTCATTCTGATATAGATTTTCATATCTCGTATTCTCCAGCTCTTGCTTCCATACTCTCGCTTTTCTTACATTGATCTGCGCTTTCTCGGAAGAAGCCAGCTTTTCCAGGGTATGAATATTACTTTCCAGCACCAGCAGGCGTGCTTTCTCTTTTTCAATCGCTGCTTCTGTCTGTCTCTGCTGGATCACATATTCGCGGTTATCTATCAGTAACAAAGTATCTCCTTTTTTAACCTGTTGATTTTCTTCAAACTTAACTGCTACAATAAAGCCATCTGCCCTCGAAATAACCGGATTAACATACTCCTGCACCTGTGCATCATTGGTATATTCATAGTGATTTAATTCCCAGATAGTATAAATTCCCCAGATGAATAATCCGAAAATAATAATACCTGCGATCCATCCTGTAATTTTGGTGATTATCCTGTCTGTAACGGTATATTTTGCTTTCATTTATCTAAAGTTTTCCGGTTATATTAAGTAAGAGATAATATTTGCTCTGTGCTTCGATCATCATTGTTTTCAATTCAAATTTGGCCTGCAATACCTGGACATCCGCATCCAGAAGATCGGTTATCAGCACCGTCTGATTGAAATAATTGCTTTTCATGATTCTTGCATTTTCCTCCGCACGCTTCAAATTGACCGCAGATACTTCCACGGCGATTAAAAGCTCTTTGTATTTCAAATAGGCCTCATTGATCTTCTGACGTATATGATCTTCCTCGTTTTTATGTGCTTCATGCTCTTTTTCAATTTCCAATTGAGCAGCCCGCTTCTTATGGATATTGTGATAAAATTCGGAAATCGGCAATGACGCTTTCAACCCTACTAATCCAAGCGAATACCAATAGGGATTATAGGGAAACAGAAAAATCTGAGGATTCATATAATAGAAATCACCCGTCAGTCCAAGCTTAGGCCTGACGTTAGCTTTTACCTGTTTCAGATTCAGCTCACTTAACAGCACCTGTTGTCCAGAGATATTATAGGAATAAGAATGGTCAAATGCTTCAGCCAGGAACTTCTCGTAAGTATCTGATTCATTTTCCTGAGATAATGTGAAAATTTCAGGAATCAGCACGGTATTATCAAGCAGCCCGATTATAATATTCAGCTTTTGTGTTACAATCTGAATATCGTTAGCGATCTGAATCTGCAGCAACTTTCTTTTTGAAAAGTCCAACTCGGCTTTCAGCACATCATTTTCCAGTGCGGTTCCGTGTTTTTTGAAGGATTTTATTTCCTGCAGCTGCTTATCCTTCTCTATAATGTCTTCTTTTATCAGCTCATTAAATATGGCCAGTTTCTGAAGCTCCAGATATAACGCTGCTGCCTGATACCGGATCTCAGATACTGTTTCATCCTTTCTTATCACCGCGATCTCATGGAGGATTTTTTCCTGTTTAATCTGAAGGTTGAGCTTATTACCATTATAAATATTCAGATACAGGTCTGCACTCACTTTATACAAATTTCTTATCACTTCATGATAAGATGGGCGATTAAAGAGCCCGTTATCATATATAGGAATATTACTGGCTCTTTCGTAAGTACCTTTCAAACCTATTTCGGGAAGCCGTTCCATTTTCACATCTTTGACCTCTTCCTCGCTGATTTTCACTTCCATCTCTTTGATTCTGATCTCCCGGCTGTGTTCTTCCGCCTTTTCCCACACTTCTGAAAGAGAAATTTTAATCGTATCTGTTTCTGCTGCCAAAAGCCGGTAACCATCAATTGTACCTGTTGTTAAAAATACACTCCATATAACATGGTGCCACATATCTTTTTCTGAATTATTTGTTGTTGGCAAATGTCTTTATTAATACAATCGCCTATTTTTTATAACCGGACAATAGTTTATTCATTCCGGACATAAAATGATATTTCATCAGAGTAATGACAGGATGTTATTTTGCCCAGGTACCCATCACAGATAAGATGACCTGCTCATCTCCCACTTCCATATCAATCGGAAATAATATGGTATATTCTTCTATATGGATCGGACAAGAAGCCATACATCCGGATGAATCTCCCCATAGCTGGACAGAAAGCGGCTTTTCTTTATACAGCTGTACCTTTAAACTGGGAGATATTCCAAAAGTAACCGGCAGTGTATAAAGGCTGTTGTATTTTTCCGTACAGACCAGCACAACTGAATCACTATTTACTACTTTTATAAATATATCCTGCTCCGGAAAGTACTCTTTTTCATAAAAATTCAATTTGACGGCTTTCATAGTAAAAACCGAATTTCTCTTTTCACAGCTATTAAAAATCAACATTATAGCCATTGAAAAAATTAAGCTCTTTACTGCATTCCCGAAATACTTTTTCATTCTAAACTGATTTTGAGATTCTGAAATCCTTTATAGCAATTCTATAAGCGCAGCAAATGTCCTGATTAAATAAAAGCAACATTTCATATAAACAGACAATAGTTTATTCATTCCAGACAAAATAATTTATCTATACTTGTTCTGATTATTTTCGTTTAAATTGAATTATACATTATGGGCCTCACCGCGTCATTACCGGAAATAGATAAGCTGTCGGATACTGTATTTGTTGTGCATGAAAAATCTGAAAAGCACATTCCCTTGCATCAACATACAAAAGATCAGTTGAGCTATGTCGAAGGAGGTGTGGCCTATGTCACCGTTGGTTATGAAACATATGTTGTTCCTGCCAGACATTATTTATGGATTCCAAAGCATCTTCCGCATACGTTAAAAGTCAGCCATTCTGCAACCGTATTCCGTTCTCTTTTTTTCTACTCTGAAACCAACTCTCCACACGAATTTTATCACAAACTGGGAATTTATCCTGCAAATGAATTAATTATACAAATGATTAATTATACAGAGAGGTGGGACGGACAGCATGTTGACAAAACAGATGAAAATTTTGAGTTTCTGATCTCATTAAAAAAAATTCTGCCTACACTTAATCAAAATTCTCTTTCTATCATTCTGCCTACTACCAATGACAGTAGGCTGTTACAAATTACAAAGTATCTGGAAAACAATATTGATAAACCTATCTGCCTGTCCGAAATGGGTATTCGGTTCAATATGAGCGAGCGTTCTATTTCCCGATTATTCAGACACAACATGAATGTATCTTTCTTTCAATACCTGAAAATCCTCCGGATGGTACACGCAATTGAACTGATACTCAAAACAAATAAAACTCTCAGTGAAATAGCATTTTCTGTCGGTTATGAGACACTCGGCGCTTTCAGTAACACTTTTCATGAATTCACTAAAATCCGACCTTCGGATCTAAGAAAAAATACATCTTCCTGATAGATTATTACCGATACAATAAACCGGCTCAACCCGAAATCTTCGCTGATTCCACAATTAATTTTTCTATCTTTTTTCTTGATTTCCAACTTTTGATTTCACGTTCATAAGACAAAGCATGAGATTTGTCTTCAAAAGATTTCTGAAAGACAAACTCCCAATCTGACGCCTGATTCGTAAAGCCTTTATTCTTATTACGGTGTTTTTTTAAACGGTCTTCAGGATTGGAAGAGCTGCCAACATAATATTTATCAGCAGTCTGTGAATAGATGATGTAGGTAGAGAACATAAGCAGTATAAATAAAAAAAGCTTCACAATGTGAAGCTTTTGTGGGGAATGACGGATTCGAACCGCCGACCCTTCCGATTGCTACGCATCGGAATGCTCCAAACCGGCTCAACCCGAAATCTTCGCTGATTCCACAATTAATTTTTCTATCTTTTTTCTTGATTTCCAGCTTTTGATTTCACGTTCATAAGACAAAGCATGAGATTTGTCTTCAAAAGATTTCTGAAAGACAAACTCCCAATCTGACGCCTGATTCGTAAAGCCTTTACTTT
>MKVF01000029.1 GCA_001899145.1 Flavobacteriia bacterium 40-80 | reverse complement strand
TTGATAAATAAGTTCCCGCTCGGATTGCTTTTCACTTGATCCACATTCCAGATAAGCGTTCCAGATCAATGAATCCAGCTTGGTATTCATTTTTTTTGCCATGAATTTAAAATATCCGAAATCACAGCCGATCATTCTAAAATAAACGGGTGATTCACTGTTTAGAAAGGAGTTCACATCCTTGATTTTATAGATGTCGTCCTTTTCCGACATGATAAAATCAAACTCTCTTTCCCCTTTCTTTTTTTTCATTAAAATCAAAACAGGGTCAGTAATGACCACCTGATCTATATTCAGGATCAATGAATCGTAACGAATGTTTTGTGAAAAAGAGACTGTCGTGCATAAACAAGACAGAATGAATAAATATAGCGTAAAGTATTTTCTCATTATTCCTGATTTTGTGTGACTTTCCCTGAATTGAGTGTTGGTTTTTACTCCTCTTTAGGATAATACTTTTTCATCTCATCGGTGACCTCATCAAAATAAAACACAGCAAAAGGAATAAAGGTATTCAGATTTTCAAACTTAGCCCTGTAAGGCCTTATTGATAAATGTTTATTGTAAAAATTTACATTGATAATTCCGGTGATGAAGTAAGGAACGTTTTTTATACGGTAGATGCTCTTTTTTTTGTCCTGATAGATGAGCTCCCGATCAGATTGTTTTTTTTCGAGTAACCCGCACTCTATATGAGCGTTCCAGATCAATGTATCCAGCTTGGTGTTCATTTTTTTTGCCATGAATTTAACGAATGTTTTGTGAAAAAAATGCTGTAGTGCATAAACAAGACAGAATGAATAAATATAGCGTAAGGTATTTTCTCATTATTCCTGATTTTGTGTGACTTTCCCTGAATTGAGTGTTGGCCTTACTCTCCTTTAGGATAATACTTTTTCATCTCATCGGTGACATCATCAAAATAAAATACAGCAAAAGGAATAAAGGTATTTAGATTTGAAAACTTAGTCCTGTATGGTTTTGTTGATATATACCGATTGTAGAATTGAACATTCATAATTCCGGTAATAAAATAAGGGACATTTTTTATCCGGTAGATGCTCTTTTTTTTGTCCTTGTAGATGAGTTCCAGATTAGAGCGTTTCTCGCTTAATTCGCATTCTAGATAAGCATTCCAGATCAACGTATCCAGTTTTGTATTTATTTGTTTAGCGATAAATTTGAAGCTTCCGAAATCATAACCTTCTATTTTTAGATAAGCAGTCGATTTGCTGCTAACGAATGAACTCTCATCTTTGATTTTATAAATATCATCTTTTTCCGACATGATGATATTGAGCTTTCCTTCACCTTTTTTTTCTATTGAAATCAAAACGGGATCAATAATGACTACCTGATCTATATTCAGGATTAATGAATCGTAACGAATGTTTTGTGAAAAAAATGCTGTCGTGTAAAAACAAGACAGAATGAATAAATATAGCGTAAAATATTTTCTCATTATTCCTGATTTTGTGTGACTTTTCCTGAATTAAAGTTTTTTGGAGCAGAACGGTTTCCTTCTATAACCTGAGTGGCTTTTGCCCTGCTTACTTCTTCAGCTCCTTCATCAACAATCTCATAATCCATTCCCGAGACTTTAAAATTAGAATTTACACCTCCGGTCTGAATGACTTTAAAAATCATATTTTTGGTTATTTCTATTTGGTCATCGGTTCTAAAATTTCCTGATCTCATTAGCTGTTTAGACCAGTGTAAAATGCCTAATGTATGCCCCACCTCATGGGTGCCTGTTTTTCTCTTTTCTTGTGCTCCTGGTCGTACAGTTATTCTGCTTGCCCCTCTGTTTAATGCTGGTTCATCAAATGTTACTCCACTATTTTCTCCTATATACTCATAGTCTCCAACTCTGTAAGTATTTGCTGCTCCTGTTTTGTCTTTTTCGTAGAGTAAGTCAGATGCAGTTCCGCTTATCATGGGGTTTCCTTCATTGTCATTTGATACAACATTCAAATCAAAAACGATTTTATAATCGACCTGATTTTTTCCTGATCCGATCGTATAGTTATATTTTCCCGACTGTTCATTCCAGTTTAAGATTGCATTCTCTGCTTCGCTTTTCATTTGTTCGGGCGTGTAATAAGTCGCTTTAATAGTGATGGTTTTTGTCTCATGATTTATCGAGATGATGTAATCCCGTCCGTCAATCTCCCGGTTCATGATTGGATTGCTGGCGACAAAACCATACGGACTCATTCCCGGATATTTACTTGCCAGCGGGTCAACGGAATACCACCGGGTTGCAACGGTAGGATCAATCCTGTCTTTCTTGTCAATAGAGTCCAGATCCAGCAGCTGGTGGATGGTTCCTGTGTTCATGTTAACGATCACCGACCCGATCCGCTGCAAGCTGTCGTTCAGGTGTGTTTCAACGTATTTGTCGTTTGAAAGGGTAACAACCTTTCCGGGCTTGTTGATGCTGGCAAACGGATTGTGCTGTGCCTGAATGAAACTAACAGGAAAAATCAGAAGCAGTATGTATAGCGTTTTTTTCATTTCGTTGTTGCGTTAAAAGTACGATTAATTTTTTGATTGATGAACTTTTCATCTTCGCTTTTAGCGGATTGTAGCCATACCTGATACATTGCTGCGGGCATGTCCCGATAGCCCATTTTTAGAGCCTGCATATAAAGCTTTTGCATTTGGGAGAAAACCGCTTCCGCTTCTGCGGTGTTGTTTTCTTTCAGCAGGAGGTCGTAATTTTTACGCAACGTTTCTGCTTTGAGAATGATCGCGTTTACATTTTTCGGGTAATGCAGTAATACCAGGTCACAGGCATTGATGATAAAGCCGTCTTCGTAATTACGGGTTTTCATTTCATAGCCTTTCGCCAGATCGTAGGCGCAAAGGGCGACAGATGCCTTCTGTCCCAGCGTGTCCATGTAAATACCGTTGCGGATGGCATCCAGTGTAATATAACCGGATGCTTTGACCCACGCATCGGTTGGAAACCGTCCGCTGGTCAGTTCCGTATTGTACCATCCCAGCCACTTGCTGCGGTGTTTGAGGTAAATATGGTTCGGTGCAAGTGACAGGTAAGCTTCTGCCTGTAATTCGTTGGCAAGGATCTTATACAGGAACGGCAGCGAATGGCAGTTGCCTGTTCCGGTTGCAAGCAGGCTGGAGACAAACTGGTCTGTCCAGTTTTTTTCACCGGAGAAATCACTGAAATTGTAGCCGGGGCGTTCCGGCCAGATTCGATCCCGTAGAAAGAAGACGGAATCTTTCAGCACATGAAAGATTGCGGCGTTTTTCAGGACATTTACACTGTCAGGATAAGGATAATTGTTTAAGCTTGTCTCTGTCATCCATACCTTGCAGAGTCCGGTTAAAAACCTAATATCCGCATTAAAGGCATCATAGCTTAATTGTCCATCCAGATAGGCATTTTCCGTCAGGTATACGGCACGTTTAAAATCCAGCGGTTTGTGTCCGGATAACATGCTGCCGATCTGCTCCAAAGCTTCCTCGTATAGGTCATGAATAGTCGGTGCGGGAGTGTGTTGTATCTGCGGAACAGCCGGTTGGGGCGATGTGTGAAATATTGTCGTTTGTGCCCGCATGAATTCGGATGTATCCTTACGGGTTACTGCCGGATGGCTTTGTTCCTGTTCCGTCACAAATGCCTTCTTCGTCTGGCAGGCACCGGCAAGTAGCAGCAATAGTAATAAATGTAGTTTAACGTAGTGTTTTTGCATCCTTGATAAGTTGATTTTTTAATGATTGCTGTTCGCGTTTCCTGATTTCTGTTTCCAGCGAAGCTAACCATTGTTCGTAAATTTCCTTCGGCATTTCCACATATCCCATCTGGTCTATATAATCGTAGTGCCGGAGTAATGCCGTATAACTGGCCTGTGCTTCGGGATAATTACTGAGCTGTTCGACAGGTGGATTTCCCGCTTTTTGCAGGCTCATTTTTGTTTTTATAGCGAGGATTTCCGCTTTGAACATCTGTCCCTGAAGGCTGTTCGGTGAAAGGGCAAGCAGGTTTTCAACCATCGAAATAACAAAGTTGTCATAGCTGAATTTGTTGGTGTAGCCCATGATCAGATCAGCCAGCAAAGTGGCCATGAGATCTTTTCTGCTCAAGGTGTCAAGGTAAATCCGGTTTTGTATAGCTGTTGTATTTATATAGCCGGATTCCATCAGCCAGTTTTCGCTGACGATCTGCCCGCTGGTTGTTTCGTAATTGTAAAAGCTGCGGTTCTGCTGGTCGCTGAACATGATAAAGGAATGTTCGGGGGCAAGTGAAAGCCATGCCTGTGTTTCGGTTTCTTCCGCAAGGATGAGGTATAATAAGGGCAGGGAGTGGCATTGTCCTTTTCCTGTTTTCAGCAATTTGGTCACAAACATTTTCGACCAGTCCTTTTCGCCCATGTAATCATCGAAATCATACACGAAGGGCTGGTGTATCCGATAAACCGTGTTGTTTCTGTATTCCGTGACTCGTTCGGTCAGCAGCTTTTGAATCAGGTAATTCTTTCCAAGCTGGTTGGAGGGTTCTATACCTTCTGTTTTCATCAGGGCGGTTAAGGCAGCGGTTTTCTGTTCTATGCTGGTAATGTACTCTTCGTAATTCAGGCTGTTATCATGCCATGCGTTTTCAATCAGGAACACGGCTTGTTTCAGGGAAAAGGGCTGTATGCCGTTCTGCATATCTACCAAAGCCTGATACACCTGATGATAGTTCCGTGTGGTGTTTAAGCGTTCGGCATCGACCGGGTAAACAGGAATGTCTTTTTTCAGCAGTTTCTGGACTTCAGGGAGTTGTTGCTGTTCCCTGCTGGTTTTCTGTGCCTGCTGAAGAATAAACTGGTGAGTCAGCACGGGATTTGACGGCGGAATTACGGGCGGTTCATAGCCCATCCGTTTATTTGCTGCGTTTTGATTCTGCTGAAAAACATTGTTTGCCGTTCCGCCCAAAGGCGAGGAATATGGTTTGTTAGACGCGGCCGGAACAACAGGGTTCGGATGCTGCGGTGGTAAAGGATGGCTGATCTGCCCGTAAGAACGTAAGGCTGGCAGGATGAAACCTGCCAGCACTATTGATAGTAGTATGTTAAGCCGGTAGTTTAGCATGAAATGAGGTGTCGATTTGGAACTAAAAATGCTATTTTTAAAATTATCACTAACGCAACGTGCAAATACAGGGCTGTTTTCCGGTTTAACAACAGGTAGTGATAAAAATTATTTTTCATAACCTGATTTTTTCACATTTTTGTAAATTTTTATAGTGTAATATTACATATATTATCCATTTGTGGTATATTTGTTGTAATTTTTAACATTTAAACCTTTTAAACATGAACAAGAAACTCTTTTCGTCCGTCAGCAGGCGGATATGAGTCCGTTGAGTTATCTGTAATGTGTTAAGAGATGTAATTTCGGATGAAGTTCCTTCCTCTTGAAGATTTGAACTTTTTTTCTCTTTTCATTGCTTCTTCTTTTGAATCAAAGCATTCTATGTAAACAGATCCGATCCGTGGTCTGAACTTAATAGTGTGTTCTTTTATCGCGAATTCATTATGATGTGAGAGAAAACGATTTTACAGAAAACAAAAAAGGATTGCAAAACTTGCAATCCTCTATTTCTTTAGTAGCGGGGACACG
Organism: Flavobacteriia bacterium 40-80; assembly: GCA_001899145.1. Classification (GTDB taxonomy): domain Bacteria; phylum Bacteroidota; class Bacteroidia; order Flavobacteriales_D; family Crocinitomicaceae; genus 40-80. The sequence continues at coordinate 57,644 of MKVF01000029.1, read as the reverse complement.
ACTCGAACGTGCGTCCGTCAGCAGACGGATATGAGCCCATTGAGTTATCTGTAATATGTCGTAATGTAATTTCTGATGAAGTTCCTTCCTCTTGAAGATTTGAGTTCTTTTTCTCTTTTCATAGCTTCTGTTTTAGAATCAAAGCCTTCTGTGTAAATAACAATCCATGGCCTGAATTTAATAGTGTGGCCTTTTGTTGCTAATTCATTATGAGAGTGAAAACGATTAATGAGGTCAGAGGTGTAACCGATGTAGATTTGGTCATGTTTTTCAGAGAAAAGGACGTAAGTAACAAACATAAAACAATTTTACATAAAACAAAAAAGGATCACAAAACTTGTGATCCTTTTTTGTTTAGTAGCGGGGACACGACTCGAACGTGCGACCTTCGGGTTATGAGCCCGACGAGCTACCAACTGCTCCACCCCGCGATATCAAACGAATTAAATTCGTGGTGCAAAGATAGGCATAAATTCTAGTTATGCAAGCGAAAAACAAAAAAAAGACCGGATTTTCCGGTCTTTTAACTATTTGATAGTATTTATTACTCTATCCGGAGCACATTTAGCTTCGCTGAATATGCTCGTTTCTTTTTGGAAAACATTTCTTTCGAAATGCAGGGTTCTACCCGGAGCACATTTCACATGAATCAGGATTATCGAGTGAACATGCGATAGCTGCCTGGTTCTCTTCTGCGGATTTTGTATCCTCTTCCACTTTTTGCGAAACAACACTTTTATCAACTGTGAATTTGATAGCATCTGTTGCTGCTTTTGTGCGAAGGTAATACATACCCGTTTTTAATCCTTTTTTCCAGCCGTAGAAATGCATGGATGTCAGTTTTCCGAAATTCGCATTTTCCATAAAGATATTTAGCGATTGCGACTGACAGATATATGCTCCTCGGTCTGCTGCCTGATCAATAACTGCTTTTTGCGAAATTTCCCAGGCTGTTTTGTACAGATCCTTGATGTCCTGAGGAATTTCCTGAATGTTTTGAACTGAGCCGTTAGAAGCCATCAGCTTCTGACGCATTTCCGGGCTCCATAACCCTAATCTTACCAGGTCTTTCAATAAGAACTTATTGACTACGATAAATTCCCCGGACAATACGCGTCTGGTGTAGATATTGGAGGTATAGGGTTCGAAACATTCATTGTTCCCAAGGATTTGAGCTGTAGAAGCCGTTGGCATAGGAGCGAGAAGCAATGAGTTACGGACACCGTTCTTTTTCACTTCTTCTTTCAAAAGGTCCCACTCCCAGCGGCTCGTTGGAGTTACTCCCCACATGTCAAACTGGAAAATACCCTGTGAAACAGGAGAACCTTCATACGTTGAATACGGGCCCTGCTCAATTGCAAGATCTTTAGAAGCCGTCATAGCTGCAAAATAGATCGTTTCGAACACTTCCCGGTTTAATGTTTTTGCCTCTTCCGACTCAAACGGATAACGCATCATGATGAAAGCATCCGCCAAGCCCTGAACGCCAAGCCCGATCGGGCGGTGTCTCAGGTTGGAATTACGTGCTTCTTCTACAGGGTAGTAATTTTCATCGATGATTTTATTCAGATTTTTAGTTGCCTGATAAGTGACTTCAAATAATTTATCGTGATCAAATGTACCTTCTTCAGTAACAAATTTAGGAATCGCAATAGAAGCAAGATTACAAACAGCAATTTCGTCCGGTGCTGTGTATTCGATAATTTCTGTACACAAATTAGACGATTTGATCGTTCCTAAATTCTTCTGGTTCGATTTGTTATTTGCTGCATCCTTGTATAGCATATAAGGCGTGCCTGTTTCAATCTGAGATTCAAGAACTTTGAACCACAAATCTTGTGCTTTTATTGTTTTACGCCCTTTGCCTTCCGCCTCATATTTTGTATAAAGCGCTTCGAATGCTTCTCCGTAAGCCTCGGATAAGCCCGGACATTCGTGAGGGCACATTAACGTCCATTCTTCGTTCGCTTCAACGCGTTTCATGAATAAATCCGGGATCCAGAGCGCATAGAACAGATCTCTTGCGCGTTGCTCTTCTTTTCCGTGATTTTTTTTCAGGTCAAGAAAGTCAAACACATCCGCATGCCATGGTTCCATATACATTGCGAAAGAGCCTTTTCTTTTTCCTCCTCCCTGGTCAACATAACGTGCGGTATCATTGAATACTCTTAGCATCGGAACGATCCCGTTGGAAGTCCCGTTTGTTCCTTTGATATAAGAACCTGTCGCACGAATATCATGGATAGCCAGGCCTATTCCTCCTGCGGACTGTGAAATCTGCGCACATGATTTTAAAGTGTCATAAATTCCTGAAATGCTGTCTTCTTTCATTGTCAGCAGAAAGCAGGAAGACATCTGAGGTTTAGGTGTTCCTGCATTGAACAATGTCGGTGTTGCGTGTGTGAACCACCCTTCAGACATCAGGTTGTACGTTTTGATGGCAGAAGCTACGTCATTCTTATGAATACCGACAGCCACACGCATCAGCATGTGCTGAGGACGCTCCGCGATGTCACCGTTGATTTTCAGTAAATACGAACGTGTTAAAGTCTTAAACCCAAAGTAATCGTAACGGAAGTCACGGTCATAGATAATGCTTGAATCCAGTAGCTCCTTATTTTGCTGAACAGCTTCATAAACATCGTCAGCAATCAGGCTTGCTCTCAGATTTGTTTTCGGATCAACATAATTATAAAGATCTTCTATTACTTCGGAGAATACTTTTTTGGTTTCCTTGTGCATGTTTGACACCGCAATACGTGAAGCCAGCAAGGCATAATCAGGGTGGTCAATCGTTTTAGCAGCAGCTACTTCGGCTGCCAGGTTATCCAGTGCCGTCGTGTGAACCCCGTCGTAAATTCCTTCGATCACTTTCATTGCAACAATCTCCGGTGTTACCAGCGGATCCAGGCCGTAGCACATTTTCGCGATACGAGCGGTAACCTTGTCGAATTTAACCGGCTCTTTTCTTCCATCTCTTTTAATAACGTACATTAAATCAGGTTTTAATTATGTATAAAACAGTTACTTTATATTTTTTAGAAGTCTTCATCTATAGAAAACGACTGCGCATTTTTTCCACCGCCCAAAACACCGGCTTTCTGGTATTCACCAACGCGTTTTTCAAAGAAGTTGGTTTTCCCCTGGATAGAGATCATGTCCATGAAGTCAAACGGATTGGTCGCATTGTACACTTTTTCATTTCCAAGCTCTACCAGCAGCCTGTCAGCGACAAACTCAATATATTGAGACATGGATTCGCTGTTCATCCCGATCAGGCGGACAGGCAGGGCATCAATGATAAATTCTTTTTCAATTTCAACCGCATTCATGATGATTTCACGGATTTGTTCCTTCGGAAGCTTGTTCACCACATGCTGATTGTAAAGTAAGCAGGCAAAATCGCAATGTAATCCTTCGTCTCTGGAAATTAATTCATTCGAGAAAGAAAGTCCCGGCATTAAACCTCTTTTTTTCAACCAGAAAATAGAGCAGAAAGACCCGGAGAAGAAAATCCCTTCTACCGCGGCAAAAGCAATCAGGCGTTCTGCAAAAGTTCCCTGCTCGATCCAGCGCAATGCCCACTGTGCTTTTTTACGAACACAGTCCATGGTGTCAATGGCGTTAAACAGGTAGCGCTTTTCTTTGTCATCTTTTATGTAAGTGTCGATCAATAACGAATACGTTTCAGAGTGAATATTTTCAATAGCTATCTGAAAACCATAGAAAAACTTGGCTTCCGTATATTGAACTTCTGAAAGAAAGTTCTCCGCCAGATTTTCATTTACGATACCGTCTGACGCCGCAAAAAATGCAAGTACATGCTTGATGAAATGGCGTTCATCATCATTCAATTTGGATTCCCAGTCGATAATGTCCAGAGACAAATCGATTTCTTCTGCTGTCCAGAAGCTGGCCTCCGCCTTTTTGTAAAACTGCCAAATATCATCGTGCTGAATTGGAAACAACACAAAACGTCCGTCATTCGGTTCTAAAATTGGTTCTGCCTGACTCATTATTAATATTAATTTTTTAAATACATGCCTGACTATTAATAGATTAACATGTATGTATAGTTTGAATATATAGCGTTAGTTCATTGTCAACGAGAGGTTACAAAAGTTGTGATTTTAAATCCCTTTTTCAAGCGAAGATATCCACAATCGACCTGCGTTATTAACAAAAGCAAGCTCAATCCCAATGCTACCAATCACTAAGCATTTTATCAACAATTGTGTGGAAAACTATTTTTAGATTTCATTCTGATAAAATTGCTTTTTCAAATATTTTTCGCCATCAGAATCAAGTGATTACTTTTGTGACTTAAACTGTTTAAAATTAATTTATTTTGCTATTGATTTTTCTTAAATTTCGCTACGTTTTAAACAGCAGAATGTGGATTTAAAAATTTTAAAAAGTGAAGATTTTCAACTATACAAAACAATACCTTTCCGATTTGTTGCATCTGGTTTACCCGGAGCAATGCTTATGCTGTGAATCTGAACTGCCGTCCGGCGGACAATACTTATGTATGATCTGTAAAAACGAGCTTCATGTGACAAACTTTGAGCATTACGGAAATGCTTCCGCTTTAGATCAGCTGTTTTGGGGAAGAATAAAAGTCAGCAGCGTTTTTTCACTTTTATATTACAGGGAAAATAATCAGTCCAGGAAAATCCTTCATCAGCTGAAATACAGTAACCGGCCTGACCTGGCGCAGTATATGGGAGTTTTGATAGGAGACAGAATTAAAAGCTCGGAAAAGTTTAAAGCAATTGATTTATTAATACCCGTTCCGTTGCACGAAAAGAAACGGTATATTCGCGGTTACAACCAGAGCGAAGAAATCGCAAAGGGAATTAAACAACAGACAGGGATTGAATTTTCATTTCAATTTCTTTCAAGACAGACCCATACGGAGAGTCAGACGAAAAAAAGTAAATTTGATCGCTGGAAAAATGTTCAGGAAGTATTTTCAGTGTCAGACGTATTGCCTGAAAATGTCCGGCATATTGCGCTGGTGGATGATGTAATAACTACCGGCTCAACGCTGGAAGCAGCGATCAGGATGATCAGGGAGAAACACGAGGTGGAAGTGAGTATATTAAGCATTGCTTATGCAGGATGAGAAAAAATATTTAATTATCGGCGGAGGCCTTAGCGGGCTGTCACTGGCTTTGCATTTTTATGAAAATAATATTCCTTTTGAAATTCTTACAAAGGAAGAAAATCACAGTTCCCTTATCGCTGCGGGATTGATTAATCCGATTGTTTTCAGAAGAACTACCAAAAGTTGGGAAGTGGATACTTTACTTCCGTACGCAAAAGCCTTCTATAAGAAAGCGGAGCTGCTGCTTCAGCAAAAAATATGGAATGACCTGGTGATCCGTCGTTCCTTTTCTCATCAGCAGGAATCGGATGAATGGCAGAAGAAAAAGGAAAAACCGGCTTATTCGGACTATTTGGGTGAAGTGAATACTCCCAGCCCGGAAAATTTATACCAGGAATATGGTACAGGACTGGTAAAAAATGCAGCCTGGATCTCAACGAAGGACTTTGTTCTGGGAATGAGGGATTTCTTACTTGCTCAGAAAAAATTACGTTACATAACGAAAGAGGAAGCCGCTCCTGATCGTGCAAAATACAAAGGAATTATTTATTGTGAGGGTTATGAAATGATCCATAATCCGCTGTTTAATCACCTTCCCCTGGATCCGACAAAAGGCCAGATCTTGACGGTGAAATCAGATGAAATCCCGCAGGAGGAATCAATCAATCGTAAATGTTTCGTTTTGCCGACAGGTGATCATCAGTTCAGAGTGGGGGCGACGTATGAGTGGAGTGACAGTTCGCTGAATATCACAGATGAAGCAAAAGAGCTGCTGGAAAATGACCTGAAGAACTTAATTACGGCGAAATACGAGATTGCTGATCAACAGGCAGGTGTAAGGCCCACGGTCAAAGACAGAAGACCGATCCTTGGCGAACATCCCGATCATAAAAATAACTATATCTTTAACGGATTAGGAACAAAGGGTTACCTGATCGCGCCGCTGATGGCGAAATGGATGTATGATTTTTTAATTGATGGCCGGGAAATTCCGGAAGAAGTAACTATTAATCGTTTTTATAAAAAGTGAGAAAGTAAGGATGATTAATAAGCTGAAACTGGCAGATTTAAACAGGATTCTTTTCCAAAGTGAAGGAGGAAGAATAAATCCGTATGAAAAGAAGCATCTGCTGGCTGGTGTAAACCTTATGTTGCTGCTTTTTGTGCCTTATCAGCTGATCAACAGCTTTTTTATTCTTGTTAACGGCTTTTATCTGATCGGCTCTCTGATGGCTGCTTTTACGCTGATCCAATTACTGGCAATTCCGTTCAAAAAATACAATAACCTGATGTTTGCCAATACGATCATCCTGCTTTTTTCAGGTGTTAACTTGTCCTTATACCTGATTTTATTCAACTTCTCCTCTCATACCTATTTATTTGCCATTCCTTTGTTGATGAGCGTTGTTTTTCTCTATCCCTATTCTTGTTATAAGCACATTATCGCATCCATCATATCAATATTGCTCTTTATATGTATCAGCATTTATCTTTCTGTGAGCTATCCGTCTCTCATTTCCAATTATAAATATCCTTATTTTTTTAGTGGCTATAATGATGTCGTGCCGGTGGTTTTATTAATGCTGATCACCATTTATTTCGGTAAAACACGTTATGTGCTGTCCAAAAAATTGTCCCAGATTCAGGAGGAAAATAAAGAGCAGCAACAAAAATTAAAGGAAACGATTGAAGATAAGAACGTCCTGCTTTCGGAAATCCACCACAGAACAAAGAACAACCTGTCGATCGTATATAGCATGATCAACATACAGCGGCATTCCGTCGATGATCCGAAATTAAAGCAGATCCTGCTGGACAGCGCTAACCGGATTCACTCTATGAAGGTGGTCCATCAGAAATTGTACGATAAGGAAGAGTTTCTCAATGTGAACCTTCGTGAATATGTGTATGAGCTGGTATCGGAGCTGACGAGAACATTCTTTGAAAATGAGAACGACATTCATATTTCTTTTGATGTCGATGAGATTTATTTGTTTTCATCACAAGCGATCCCCTGCTCTTTGATTATAAATGAAGTGCTGACGAATTCTATCAAATATGCGTTTCCGAGCGGAAAAGGAAAAATTGCCATCAAAATAAAAGGGCTGGGAAGCCAGATTCTGGTTCAGATTTCTGATAACGGAATAGGGTTTGACATCCAAAATAGATCAAAGTCTTCATTGGGAATGGTGCTGGTAGAGGCATTAAGCAACCAGCTAAATGGAACGTATGAATATTCCATTAATAACGGAACGACCTTTGCTTTGACATTCAAATACAGTACGGAAGAGGTGTGATGGGGGTGAAATGAATACTGAATACTGAATATTGAATTGTGGAATATTGAATGCTGAATGGTTCAATAAAAATCTTAATGTCCTGCTATTTTAATATCTTAAAGTCTCAATTACGATAAATATTCGTCAACGGATTTGCCAATTCCTTCCGAAATGCTGTCCGTAGGCAGATCGTTGTCATCTTCCCCGAAAGGGTCCTCAATTTCTTCTGCCAGCACTTCGATGCTTACCAGCACATAAAAGACAAATATAGAGACAAAGCAAGCGTAGTAACCCATCGAAGGAACAAATGCAAACGGCATTGTCAGGATATAGAGGAAAATAAATTTCTTAAAGAACAGGCTGTACGAAAACGGAATAGGCGTTTTTTTAATACGTTCACATGCGCCGCATACATCCATCAATATTTGTAAGGTGCGGTTGATTTCCAGGTACTGGAAATCATCAATAGCGCCTGATTTTCGCAGGCTGCTGATTTTACGGATCAGCAGATTGGACAGATAGAAAGGCTGGTGTTCTTTCGTTTTTAATGTTTGCTTTTCTTCTTCAGTGAGCTTCAGGTATAAAAAAGCATCCTGATTTCGCAGATGATACATCAGAGCGATTGGGAAATTTTTCAGATGCCTTCCCAGGAACAAGCGATCCTCTTCTGATAACCCGAAAGAAGAAAGCATATTAACAGCAGAACGGGAAGCATTCATTAAAGCACCCCATTGCTTTCTTCCTTCCCACCAGCGGTCATAAGCGGTGTTCGTCCGGAATACCAGTAATAAAGAGATGACAAAGCCGATCAGCTGGTAGATATTTAATATTTTTTCAAAATAGGTAGTGTACTCTTTGAGATAATTTATTTCTATATAAGCTAATGTAAGTGTCAATAGCAGCACATAGAGCATAGGCAGCCATAAAATACGCAGGGTATCACTTTTATGAATTGAAAAAATCAGCGAAATCCAGCTTTTAGGATTGTAATAAATCATATAAAAAGTGTGAAATGAATTTATTTTTTGTAAAAATATCAGAAAAAAATGAATTCACAATAACAGACTTTCCGCTTGGTAATGGGTGTGATACAGAGAATTTTTTTACGGCTTGAGGGGAATAACATAACGTAAAATTCTAAGTAATAATTTTGTTTTTTTAAACTTATATTATTTCTTTGCATGCTGAAACAATCATAAATAAAATAGATATGTCTGATATCAAGTCAAAAGTTATCGCAATTATCGTTGATAAATTGGGAGTTGAAGAGAGTGAAGTAACAAACGAAGCAAGCTTCACAAATGATCTAGGAGCAGACTCTCTAGATACTGTAGAATTGATCATGGAGTTTGAAAAAGAATTTAATATTGCAATTCCGGACGATCAAGCTGAAACTATCCAGACTGTGGGAGACGCTGTTTCCTACATCGAGAAAAACGTGTAATTGCAATTAATGTGAGTTTTCATTTTAAGAAGTATCTATGGAATTAAAAAGAGTTGTAGTGACGGGATTAGGTGCGCTTACACCAATAGGAAACAATGTTAAAGAATATTGGGAAGGCCTTATTGAAGGTCGTAGCGGAGCTGATTTCATTAAACAATTCGATGCTTCTAAATTCAAGACTCAGTTTGCTTGTGAAGTTAAAAATTTCAATGTTGAAGACTTCATTGAAAAAAAAGAGGCTCGCAAATTAGATCAATTTTCTCAATATGCCATGGTTTCAGCTACTGAAGCCATGGCTGATTCCCGGTTAATGGAGTCAGATCCGAATGTGGATCGTATTGGAGTGATCTGGGGTTCAGGTATCGGAGGTCTGAAGACTTTCCAGGACGAAGCCCAGAATTTTTTTGAAGGAGACGGAACACCTCGTTTCAATCCTTTTTTTATTCCCAAAATGATTTCGGACATCGCAGCAGGTCATATTTCTATTAAATATGGTTTGCGGGGCCCGAATTACGTTACTGTTTCTGCCTGTGCATCCGCTACAAATGCGATCATTGACGCATTTAACCTGATCCGCTTGGGGAAAGCCGATGCTATCGTTACCGGTGGTTCTGAAGCAGCAGTAAATGAAATGGGGATGGGCGGTTTCAACGCTTTAAAAGCACTATCAACACGTAACGAAGATCCAAAAACAGCTTCTCGTCCGTTTGATCTGGACAGAGACGGCTTTGTGCTGGGTGAAGGAAGCGGCGCTTTAATTCTGGAAGAGCTAGAGCATGCTTTAAAACGTGGCGCTAAAATCTATGCAGAAGTTGTTGGTGGCGGAATGTCCGGAGACGCTTATCACATGACGGCTCCGCACCCGGAAGGGATTGGTGCCAGAAATGTAATGATTGCCGCTCTGGAAGATGCTTACATGAAACCGGAAGAAATAGACTATGTGAATGTTCACGGGACTTCTACGCCATTAGGTGATGTTGCTGAAACAAAAGCAATAAAAGATGTGTTTGGTGATCACGCCTATAATCTGAACATCAGTTCAACAAAATCAATGACCGGCCATTTATTAGGTGCGGCAGGTGCTATTGAGGCGATTGCCTGTATTCTTTCTGTAAATAATGATATTGTCCCTCCGACAATCAATCACTTTACAGACGATCCCGAAATTGACAATAAATTAAATTTTACGTTCAATAAAGCTCAGAAAAGAGTTGTGAATGCTGCTTTGTCCAATACATTTGGATTCGGTGGTCACAATACTTCCGTAATCGTAAAGAAATTTAACCGTTAAATTGAAATTTAACTTTTTCAATCGAAAACAAAAGCATCACTTATCAGGTGAGGAACTTGATATAAAGAGTTTTATTACCAAAACCCTTGGTTACAGACCAAGAAACGTTTCCTATTTCATGGAAGCTTTGACACACAAATCTTATCAGAACGCTAAAAATCCCATTCTGCCGAATGAACGTCTGGAGTTTCTGGGAGATTCTGTTCTTGATGCGATTGTTGCGGAATATTTGTTCCTGAAGTATCCGGAGCACGAAGAAGGTTCCTTAACACAGATCAAATCCAAGATCGTCAACAGAAAAACACTTTCCGAAATCGGAGAATCGATGGGCATCAGAAATCACCTGAGGTATAACAAAGGCAGAGCGATTAATATTCAGGGGCTGGAAGGAAACTGTCTGGAAGCTATTATCGGAGCTGTTTACCTGGATGGAGGTTATGAAGTTACGAAAGCATGTGTTATCTCACGTATTTTCAGAAATCACCTTGATCTGAACAAGCTGATGGAAGAAGAGATTGATTTTAAATCCAGATTGTTCATCTGGTGCCAGAAAAAGCACCTGGCGCTTGAGTTTGAGGTAACCCGGGAAAACTGTACAAACGGTATCTGGGAATATGAAATAAAAGTCAATGTGAACAACATCAGCTACGGGAAGGGGAAAGGCTCTTCTAAAAAGCAGGCAGAACAGCTTGCATCGAAAGAAACGCTGATGCTTGTGGGCGAAATATAATCATTGCATAACGTTTGTTTCTGATAAAATGAGTACTTTCGTTGTATGGCTAAAACGAAGTCACATAAGTTTATTCTTTCAGAAGAGGACGAGTTTAACTTCGACCTGATCGGGATTTGCTCTCACGCTGCTGACTATAAACTTGCCTGGGATCTGAACAAGACATTTCATTTCGATCTGGAATATTCGCAGAGCATGTTTGCTGTTTATCCTAAAAGAAATCATGCCGCATTCTTTCCTCACTATTACCAGCACGATGAAGAGAATTTACTGTCTGTTTATCTGATCAAGAACAAGCACGAAGGTAAATTTCTGATCCCTGAATTAAGCCAGATGGATTACTTTCTTTTTTTTGTCAATAACCAGATCTACGACATGACAGAAATTAATTCGAAAATAAGAACTATGCAGGATACTATTTTCGCTTCGTACATTTTTGATCCGAACGATTACGATTCTGTTGAAAATATATTATTTGAATAAGTATGAAAAAAACCAAAATTGTTGCAACCATCGGACCTGCCTCTTCTGATAAAGAAGTATTGAGACAGATGTTTCTTGAAGGGGTAAATGTCTGCCGTCTGAATTTTTCCCACGGTGAGCACAGCATACACGAAGGAGTGGTTAAAACTATTCGTGAGCTGAACCAGGAAATGGGGTTAAACGTTGCTATCCTTGCGGATTTGCAGGGACCTAAGATCCGCTGTTATGAGATGGAAAATAACGGCGTGGAGCTGATAAACGGGAAGGAAGTGCTGATCACGACAGAAGAGGGAATAGGAAACGCGAAGAAATTCGGGATTAATTATAAGCAGCTGCCGGCAGAGGTAAAGCCAGGTGAAAAGATCTTGCTGGACGATGGTAAATTAGTGCTGGAAGTAGTAAGAACCGACGGCGCTAAGGTGATTACGGCAAAAGTAGTTCACGGAGGAATCCTTTCATCGAAAAAAGGAGTGAATCTTCCGAATACGAAGATCTCGATTCCTTCACTGACAGAGAAAGACAGAAACGATCTGAACTTTGCACTGGCACAGGATGTTGACTGGATAGGATTATCCTTTGTACGTTCTGCAAGAGATATTATCGAGCTGAAATACCTGATTAAAAATGTACAGGCAAAAGCGAAAGTGATTGCTAAGATCGAAAAGCCGGAAGCTCTGGATGATATAAATGAAATCATCCGGGAAAGTGATGCGATCATGGTGGCGCGGGGAGATCTAGGTGTGGAAGTACCATTTCAGAGCGTTCCGCTGATCCAGAAAATGCTGGTTCAGAAATGTATTCAGCAGGCGAAGCCGGTGATTGTTGCTACGCAGATGATGGAAAGCATGATCACTAATATTTCACCGACGAGAGCGGAAGTAAACGACGTTGCCAATGCGGTGATGGACGGTGCGGATGCAGTAATGCTTTCCGGTGAAACGTCTGTTGGTAAGTTCCCTGTGCAAGTTATAAAAGCGATGACAAATATCATCTATGAAATGGAAAACTTTGATGGCATTTATCACAAAGACACAATGCCGCAAAAAGCGACTATCCGTTATATCTCCGATTCTATTTGCTTTAATGCCTGCCGTTTGGCACAGCGTGTTGAAGCGGATGCGCTGGTGGCAATGTCTTATTCGGGATATACTGCTTACAAGCTGGCGTCACAAAGACCTAAATCCCCGATCTATATTTTTACGGGAAATAAGAATATACTTACCCAGCTAAATCTTGTGTGGGGCGTGAAGGCTTTTTTCTATGATTCGAAAGTAAGTACAGACCATACCATTGCAGATATAAAATATATCCTGAAAAAAGAAGGGTTGATAAAAGAAGGAGATTTGATCATTAATATTGCTTCCATCCCGATTGAAGAGAACGGAAAAACCAATATGTTGAAATTGAGTCAGGTTGACTGATAAAAAGAGAAGAGGCGATAAGCCTCTTTTTTTATTGAGAAAGAATACATAATATTGCTATCTCAAAGCCAATTGAACATGAAAAACTTACACTACATCCTGTTGTTACTTTTCCTGCCTGTTTATTTTATCTCTTCCCAGACATTGAACTGGGACGGATTTCCTGCAGGCGGAACAAGCTATACTACAGGAATAATGACCGTGACAGTTACTTCCTCTTCTCCGGGATTTCAGAATGGAACACCTAAATATTTTCCCGGAAATACTGTGGGTAACGGGCAATGTGGTATAAGCGGAGGATTGTCTCTGGAGCACATGTTCGGAAATATCACGAATGCTCATTCTACGCTCACTATGGATTTTACTTCCGGAGGAACGACAAACGGATTGTGCGGAAATATATCATTCAAGATCAAAGACATCAATGCCGACGAGTCCTATCAGACTTTTGCGGATTGGGTAGAGCTTTCTGCCACAGACGGAAATAATAATCCCGTTCCGGTAGCGAATATAACGGCTTCAGGCGGTTCCAATAAAGTAATTACAACCAGTGGAAACATCCGGATTGTAAAAGGATATAACAGCAGCGCATATGGCAGCAGAAGCTCAGCCTTGTGCGATGAGGTCACCTTTACTGTCACGCCACCTCCGGGAACCACTTTAAAAACGGTTGTTTTAAAGTACCATCCGGATTATACCGCTGCTCCGAACGATTATTACAGCTTTTCAGGACCAAAAAGGCCCGCATACCAATATATTTCAATAAGCCCGCTTACAGTGAATGCGACAGCAGGTCCTACAGCAGTGGGTTTGACGATCACAGATGCTTCCTGTAACCAGAATGACGGATCGGTTACTATTGGAAATGTGACCGGCGGGGCGGCTCCTTACACTTTCAATTTCAACGGTCAGGGGAGCTCATCTCAGACCATCTATACAGGACTTTCAAACGGGACTTATCCGATCATTGTTCAGGATAATAACGGCTGTGTTTACAATACGAATGCACAGGTTGCCACTCAGGCAGGCCCTACGGCGATTTCCGTTTCTACCACACCTGCAGCCTGCGGGCAATCGAATGGAACCATAACTTTAGGAACGGTGACGGGCGGCACCGCACCTTATGAATACAATGTGGACGGGAATGGCTTTTCCACAACAGTCAGCTATGCACAATTAGCTTCCGGTTCTCATCCAATCGAAGTGAAGGATGCGAACGGCTGTACCTTTTCTACATCCGCTACAGTTGGTACTGCTTCTGGCCCGACAGCTATTTCCGTTTCTACCACACCTGCAGCCTGCGGACAATCGAACGGGACCATAACTTTAGGAACGGTCACGGGTGGCACTGCACCTTATGAATACAATGTGGACGGGAATGGCTTTTCTTCAACGATCAGCTATGCACAATTAACTTCCGGTTCTCATTCAATTGAGGTGAAAGACGCGAACAGCTGCACTTATTCCACGTCTGTTACAGTTGGCATAGCTTCCGGCCCGACAGCGGTTTCTGTTTCCACCACACCTGCAGCCTGCGGACAATCGAACGGGACGATAACTTTAGGAACGGTGACGGGTGGCACAGCACCTTATGAATACAATGTGGACGGAAATGGTTTTTCTTCAACGGTCAGCTATGCACTATTAGCTTCCGGTTCCCATTCAGTCGAAGTGAAGGATGCGAACGGCTGTGCTTATTCCACAACTGCTACAGTTGGTACAGCTTCCGGTCCGGTTGCAATCGCTGTTTCTGTTACGGAAACCGCATGCGGGCAGGCTGACGGAACAATGACGGTATTAAATGTAACAGGCGGTACTGCTCCTTATCAATATAGTGTGGACGGAGGCAGCTTTTCCTCAGCATTGGGCTATACGCAGCTAAGTGCAGGATCCCACTCAGTAGAAGTTAAAGATGCAAATGGTTGTACTTTTACAGAAACATTTTCCATCCAAAATTCAAACGGCCCGACTGCTGTAGCAATTAATACTGAAAAAGACTCCTGCGGACAGGGAAAAGGAGCTGTTTATCTGGGAACTGTGACCGGTGGCGTTGCACCTTATGAATACGCGTTTGCTTCCGGAGGATTCTCATCAAATACCACTTATCCTAATTTGAACTCAGGAACTTATACGGTTACTGTAAAAGATGCTGCCGGCTGTATCTATACTACTTCTGCGATAGTAGGAGGAAGTCCGGGAATAACGGATATTTCTGTGACGGCTGTAAATGATACATGCAATAAATCGGCGGGAAGTGTTCATTTAGGAGCAGTAACGGGTGGTACGGCTCCTTATGTGTATGATTTGCATTCCTCAGGGTTTACTTCCGCGACGAGCTATTCCGGACTTGCTGAAGGAACCTACCCGTTAATAGTAGCCGATGCGGAAGGATGCCGGTTGACAAAAACGGTGACTGTCAATAATTTATTCGAACCTCCTTACGATATGGAATATGTTCATACGATTATCGGATGCGGAATTAACGGAACCCTTGAAATAACGAATGTAACAGGCGGCACCGCTCCTTATATCTTTAACTTTAACGGAAACGTGGTTGGTGCGGAAATTCCGGATGTTCCGCCGGGACAGGCTGAAATTACCATAACAGACGCTGCCGGATGTCAGCTAAAAAGAACAGTTGTCATTCCTGACAATTCCGGGATAGAATCATTGTATATACCGAACGTTTTTACTCCTAATGGTGATAATGCCAATGATACATGGTTTATTACGGGTAATTGCGTAAAAGAGCTGGAATGCATTATTTTAAACCGCTGGGGAGAAGTGATGGATACTTTTGATGACATTACAGACCAGTGGGATGGCACCTTTAAAGGCAAAAAAGCAATGTCAGGAGTTTATTTTCACAAGACAAGAGTTACTTTCTATTCAGGGAAAACGGAAGAGCAGCACGGGCATATTACCCTGATTGATTCAAAGAAATAATTAATACAGCGAAATAGTAATTCCCAGGCTGACAGGGATTGTTTTGATATCTGTTTTCCGGAAGAGCGGAAACATATTTGCGGAGATCAGCAATGCCCAGTTCCGGATTCCGACACGGGCATGAACATCAAGATACAGCCACTCGAAATTGCTCATCTTTCCCGTCCGGATCCTGTTTACGGCATCGTCCTGATAGGTTTTGTTGTTTCCAAAACGGTAGCCGATATTGGAACCGATATGAAATTTAAAGTGCTGCCATCCTTGTGTCCGGAAACGTAGCTCGACAGGTACAAAAAAGGTGTGTGTTCTCAGAATGGATTTGTCAAAATAGGCAGAATCAGAAAAATCAAACTGATTTCCATTAAAAGGTAAAACCGCTTTGTTATGTACGAACTTAGAGAACTCATAGCCGATCCCTATTCCGAAAGCAGCGGTATTTCTGAAATTCATCGGAATGTCAAAAACAAACTGTGTATTGAACCCGATAGAGCTTCCTTTGGTGTTGAACAGTTTAATTGAAGAAGGATTGATCAGGTCGTTGTATTTGATATCGATCATCAAACGGTCGAAGCGGGGAGCCCAAACCATGCTTGAAGGTTCCAATCCGGTAAAAAACCACATAATGCCCGGACGGAATTTTGTAGCCGTTTCCACCTTGTTTTTCTGGGCAGATAAATGAACAGAAATAAAAATCAGTACATAAAAAACAAGCTGTTTCTTCTTCATTCCAAACTCTTTTGCCATTCCCAGGCATGAACTATAGCATTATCAACCGTGTATTCCGGAGTCCATTTCAGGTATTCTTTCACCTTTTTATTGTCCGCAAATACTACCGGGACATCACCCGTTCTTCTCGGCCCGAAAGACCAATTTAATGAAACCTTCGTTAATTCTTCAAATTTCGTAACAATTTCTAACACACTGGATCCTTTTCCTGTTCCCACATTGAATACGTCAATAACTCCGTTTTTAGCGAGCAGCCATTCCAGGCTTTTCACATGCGCCTTTGCTAAATCTACCACGTGGATATAATCCCGGATACAGGTTCCGTCCTCCGTATTGTAATCATTTCCGAAAATCGTTAATTCCTCACGGATTCCCGCAGCGGTTTGCGTTATAAAAGGAAGCAGATTGTTCGGGACACCCAGCGGAAGCTCTCCGATTCGGGCACTTTCATGAGCACCTACCGGATTGAAATAACGCAATAAGCAAACATTTGTGTCCGGTTGGTTTACTTTCCAGTCGGTGATGATCTGTTCCCCGATCAGCTTTGTATTTGCATAAGGTGATTGCGGTTTCAGGTCACTAGCTTCTTCTGTTATCCCGTTCCCAAGTTTTGGGTGATCTCCGTAAACGGAGCAGGAAGAGCTGAAAACGAAATTTTTGACCTTATATACTTCCAGGCACCGCAAAATAGATAAAAGAGAACCGATATTGTTTTCGTAATACATCAGAGGGTCTTTAACAGACTCTCCAACGGCTTTATAAGCCGCAAAGTGAATAACACCTGAAATTTCATGCGCTTCGAAAATCATCTGCAGCAGATCAGCGTCCTGACAAGCTCCTTTGTAAAGAATTACTTCATTATTGATAATCTTCTGAATCCGGTCAATGATAAATTCTTCTGAATTTCTGAAATCATCTAAAATGATGGGTTCAAAACCGCTGTTATACAATTCAACAACCGTGTGCGAGCCGATATAGCCGGCACCTCCGGTTACTAAAATTTTCTTTCTTTCAGACATTTGCGTATTTAGTAAGGTCGTTCGTTTCTATTTTCTTTCCAGTTAATGAATGCTTTATTTACCACTTTATTTCCTCCGGGAGTAGGGTAGTTACCTGTAAAATACCAGTCTCCCGAGTTTTTAGGACATGCTTTGTGCAGGTTTTCAATGGACTGATAAACAATCTCGACCTTCGCGTTGATATTGGAAGGAGTCAGTAATTCTGCAATTTTCGCTGAAACTTCTTCGGGTGTAAAAGAAGCATATATTTCTTTAACGTAGTTTTTGATCTGTTCCTTCGGAAAATACTCCTGCTCTTTACATTTACGGTAAACGTTCTCAATTACATGATCTTGTCCCCGTTCTCTCAGAAGAGCGATTGCCGCTTCAAAGGCTATAAAATCGCCCATCCTTGCCATATCTATCCCATAGCAGTCCGGATAGCGGATCTGCGGAGCAGAAGAAACCACTACGATTTTTACCGGATCCAGGCGGTCCAGAATTTGCAGGATACTTTGTTTTAAAGTAGTTCCACGTACAATACTGTCATCAATAACTACCAGGTTGTCTTTACCGCGTACTACCGAGCCATACGTAATATCATATACATTGGAAACAAGGTCGTGGCGGTCTGCGTCCTGCGTGATGAACGTTCTCAGCTTCGCATCCTTAATAGCGATTTTTTCAATACGTGCTCTGCGAAATAATATCTCCTGAAGCTTAGCTGCATCGGGTTTTTCTCCCAACGCTAAGATCTCTTCATATTTACGTTGATTCAAATGATCTTCCAGCCCTTTTATCATTCCGTAAAATGCGGTTTCCGCTGTATTCGGAATGAAAGAGAAAACGGAATTGTCCAGATCATAATCAACCGATTTTAATACCTGCTCTACAACCAGTCTTCCCAGATTTTTCCGTTCATCATAGATCTCATAATCATTTCCTCTTGAGAAATAGATCCGTTCGAATGAACAGGCTTTGAATTCTTTAGGTTCGTTGATCTGAGCTTCATTCACCGATCCGTCCTTTCTGATGATCAGCGCATGCCCGGGAGTCAGCTCTTGTACATCGGCGTATTTCAACCGGAAAGCGGTCTGGATCACAGAACGTTCTGATGCGACAACACATACTTCGTCATTGTCAAACCAGAAAGCAGGGCGGATCCCGGAAGGATCACGCAGCACAAATGCGTCACCGTGACCGAACAGCCCGGCCATTGCATAGCCGCCGTCCCAGTCATCCGAAGCTTTTTTCAGAATTTTTTCAATATCAATATTCTTTGCTATTTTATCGTAAATTTCCTGGTTTCCGAAACCCAGCCTGTTATATTGCTGATATAATTCATCATTTTCAACATCCAGATAATGACCTATTTTTTCCAGCACCGTTACAGTATCGGATTTTTCCTTTGGGTGCTGCCCGATGTTTACCAGGACATCAAACAGCTCATCTACATTCGTCAGATTGAAGTTCCCTGCAACGACTAAATTTCTGGTTACCCAGTTGCTTTGTCTCAGGAACGGGTGACAGCTTTCAATGCTGTTTCTGCCGAAAGTCCCGTAGCGAAGATGTCCCAAAAACAATTCCCCTGTAAATCCGGCATTCTTTTTTAAGTATTCGACATCTTTCAGCTTTTCCGGATCTTCCTGCTCAATCTGGCGGAAACGCTCGTTAATATGCTGGAAGATATCCTGGATAGGCTTGCTGTCGATGGAACGATACCTTGAAATGTATCTTTCTCCGGGACGCATGTCAAATTTGATGTTTGCCACTCCTGCTCCGTCCTGTCCCCGGTTGATCTGCTTTTCCATTAAAAGGTACAGCTTATTCAGTCCGTAAAAGGCAGTTCCGTATTTTTCTAAGTAATAATCTAACGGTTTTTTTAATCGGAGAAGTGCAATTCCACACTCGTGTTTGATAGCGTCGCTCATCTTGAATTTTCTTTGTGCAAATTTACGATTTTTTATCAGCCGAAAACGGATTATTTCCTGATAAAATCAGTTTTTATTTTTGGGATAGCAAACTATTTATAGTAAATTGCGTTCAATAATAGAATCACGAGGGATTGTAAATGAAACAATTGATACTTTTTTTTGTATTTTTTCTCCTTTCCGGTACTGTTTTGTGCCAGGACGGAGACATTTACTTTCATCCCAACCGCGGACAGTGGGATTCACAGATTCTGTACGATGTGGAACTGACAAACGGTCATTTTTTCCTTGATAAGGAAGGCTATACCGTTTCACTCAGTAATTCCAGCCACCATCACGATCTTCAGGAAAAGGAAGCGCACGTGGATTCTAAGATGTATGCCTTTAAGATAAAGTATCTGAATGCTAAAGAGCAAGCTTTTTTTGAAGAAACAGATCCGTCGGGATTTTACAGGAATTACTTTTTAGGAAATAACTCTTCCAGCTGGAAAAGCAAAGTCTATAGCTTCAGACAGCTGACGAGAAAGAATCTTTATCCGGGCATTGATGTACAGACAATCAGTCAGAAAGGAGATCTAAAGATTAATTATTTAGTTGCCGCAAATGCAGCGGTAAACCAGCTGCAGCTGAAATATGAAGGATTTGACCGTATAACAATTGAGAAAGACGGCTCACTGAGAGGTTATCATCCGCTGGGGTACATGGAAGAATCTGCTCCGGAGGCCTGGAATGTCGATGATTCGGGCCGGAAAATAAAGGTAGAAGTGAACTACCGGATCAAAAATAATGTGGTTTCCTTTGAATTTCCGAAAGGATATAATGAAAACCTCCCTTTGGTCATTGACCCGATCCTTTCTTTCTCCACTTATACCGGTTCCACAAAAGACAACTGGGGATTTACTGCCGCACCGGATCCGCAGGGAAATGCCTTTGGCGGCGGGATTGTTTTTGGAGTGGGATATCCCGTGACAACAGGAGCATTTGATAATAGCTTTGGAGGAGGAACAGTTGATGCAGCCATCAGTAAATTTTCTGCCGATGGGACGCAGCTGCTGTATTCTACCTATCTCGGAGGAAATTATTCAGAAACACCTCATAGTATCGTCTGTAATCCAATCGGTGAAATTTATATTTTGGGAATTACGAGCTCACACGACTTCCCGACAACGACAAATGCCTATCAAACCAGCAATAAAACAGGCTCTTCCTTTAGTGCGAATAATATTTCCTTCAATACGGGATCGGATATCTTTGTTGTGAAGATGAGCGCTGACGGAACACATCTTCTGGCCTCCACACTGATAGGAGGAACCAATAACGACGGAATTAATCTGAACACGCTGAATTATAATTATGGAGACCAGTTTCGGGGAGATATCACCCTGGATGCTTCCGGAAATGTTTTTGTAGCTTCTACAACCTATTCGGCTAATTTTCCGGTAGTAAATTCCTCTTCGACCTATGGTGGGGATCAGGATGCCGTCGTTTTCAAGCTTAGCTCTGATCTATCAGCTTTGTTGTGGTCAACCTACCTCGGCGGAACCGGTTATGATGCAGCTTATTCCATTCAGGTGGCAAACGATGGTTCTGTATATATCGCGGGAGGAACGACATCTTCCTCATTAGGATTCCCTGCCGGGATAAAAACCACGCCGAATGGAGGTGTTGACGGATTTGTGGCAAAATTTAACAGCGCTTACCAACTGCAAAAAGGGTCGTTTATAGGAACTTCGCTCTATGATCAGGTTTATTTTATTCAGCTGGACCTGGATCAGAATGTGTACGTTTTAGGGCAATCGCTGGGAGCAATGACTGTTTCTCCGGGAAAATACGGAAACACCAATTCAGGACAGTTCATTAAAAAATACGATCCTTCTTTTTCGACCGAATTGTGGACGACACTTATTGGTTCCGGGCAGAAAAAAGTGGATATCTCACCAACCGCATTTCTTGTTTCTGATTGCTATGATATTTACATTGCCGGCTGGGGTGGAGAAGTGAACAGAAATCACAGCAAGGCGACCCAAAGCTCAACAACAGGTCTTGCCGTAACGCAGGATGGCTATCAGAAAACCACCAATGGCAACAATTTCTATATTGCCGTTTTAGGGCCGGATGCCGGCTCTCTGAAATATGCTACTTTCATTGGAGGGCTGACATCCAGCGCAAACCATGTGGACGGAGGTACCAGCCGGTTTGACAAAGGTGGGAAAATTTATCATGCGGTTTGTGCTGCCTGCGGAGGGAACAGTAACGGTTTCACTTCTACGCCGGGAGTATTCAGCCAGACCAATAAAAGCTCCAATTGTAATATGGCAGTCTTTAAGTTTGAAATCTCATTCATCCAGACAGCCATTAACCAGATCAATCCGGTTATTTGTTATCCCGATGCCGTTACGTTTGATAATATTACGACCACGGGAAACAGCTTTCACTGGAATTTTGGTGACGGAACAACTTCGAATCAATTGAGTCCGACACATATTTTTCCGGGCCCGGGAAATTATACGGTGAGTTTTGTAGTAAAAGATACGATTAACTGCTTTATTTCAGACACGGTGAAATTTGATATCACTGTTAAAGGATTCAAGGCATCAGCCAGCTCTCCTAACGATACCGTTTGCCCCAATGTGCCGAGACAGCTGCAGGTGAGCGGAGGAACCAATTATGTATGGAGTCCCGCCGAGTTTTTAAACAATGCCACTATTGCAAATCCCGTGGCAACCGTTTCTAAAACAACAACTTTTATGGTTGTCGCGACAGATAATGACTGCGGAGTGGATACGGCTTATACGACAGTCATAGTTTTCGAAGACAGTATTTCCATTAATAAGGATACGGTAATCTGTATCGGGAACAGCGTTCCGCTTTCTGCGCACGGTGCGATTGAATATGAATGGACGCCGACCGATTACCTGAATGACCCTTCCGTTTCAAATCCCGTCGCGACACCACAGAATACCATTACTTATACCGTAAAGGGAATTTCTGAAAATTTATGCCCTTTGCAGGCGTCCACTACCATAAATGTAGTGCTGACTCCTCCGCATCCGGTTATTCCCGATTCAGTGTACGTATGTTTCGGGTCGTCAAAGAGCATCACTGTCAGCGGCGCAGATGAATATTATTGGAGTCCCGGAACGGAAATCAATACGACACAAGGAAGTACAGTGATCATTACTCCTTCCCAGGAAAGATATTATTATTGTGATTTTGTGAATGTCTGTGCAACGGAAAGAGACAGCGTATTTGTCAGGCTGATTCACCCTTCAGTTACTGCCTGGAATGACACTATTATTTGTCCGGGAGAAACCGCGGCACTTTTTGCAAGCGGGGCGCTGACGTATGTCTGGTCACCTTCCGTGACTTTTGTTGAAGCATCGGGAAGTATCGTAAGTGTCAAGCCGGACCAGCCGACAATCTACACGGTGACAGGAACAGATAAGTATGGCTGTTCTGCAACCGACAAAGTCACAGTTAACTTATATCCCGAAGCCATAGTGCTGGCGAATCCTGATGTTTACGCTATTTTCGACGAGCCGGTTCAGCTGGGTGTTACCACAAATTATACAGGAACCTATATCTGGTCACCGGCGGAATACCTGAGCTGTACGGAATGCACTTCTCCTTATGCTTCTCCGAACCGGAATTACGAATATACAATTACCTTCATTGACGGAAACGGCTGTACAGATACGGATATTATCCGTGTGGTTTACGAGCCGTTGCTGTATATTCCGAATTCTTTTACTCCGGACGGTTCAGAACACAATGAT
Organism: Flavobacteriia bacterium 40-80; assembly: GCA_001899145.1. Taxonomy (GTDB): domain Bacteria; phylum Bacteroidota; class Bacteroidia; order Flavobacteriales_D; family Crocinitomicaceae; genus 40-80. The sequence goes on along the minus strand of MKVF01000029.1, from coordinate 34,509 downwards.
TATTTCAGAGTGTACGGAGTGAATATTTCAGATATAACACTTGATATCTACGACCGCTGGGGCGAGTTGATCCATACTATCAGAGGTCTCGATGATTATTGGGACGGAACTTACAAAGGTCTTCCCTGTCCGATAGGCACGTATGTCTGGAAAATCGACTATACCGATGTCATCAATGATATTATTTTATCCAAAACAGGTCATGTGAATTTGTTGCGTTGATGTAAATCAATTCGTACTTTTGTAGTTGCTATGACAAAGGTAAAACACATTGATTTAGGACTCATCGATTACAAAGAAGCCTGGGATTACCAGGAGTCATTGTTCGCAAAAAATATTCAGCGGAAAATTGATGCGCGAAATGGTTTTCCGGTTGAGCCAACCGAGAATTTCCTGCTGTCGTGTGAACATCCGCATGTCTTTACCTTGGGAAAAAGCGGCGATGAGAATCATTTGCTTTTCAATGAAACATTTTTATCGAATATCGGCGCTTCCTTTTATAAGATCAACCGGGGCGGAGATATTACCTATCACGGACCGGGACAATTGGTAGTGTACCCGATTTTTGATCTGGACTATTTCTTTACGGATATCCATAAATACATGCGTTTTCTGGAAGAGGCCGTTATCCGGACCCTGGCCGAATATGGAATTAAAGGTGACCGTTACGAAGGTTTTACTGGAGTCTGGTTAGATGTGGATAAGCCGACAGCAAGAAAAATTTGCGCGATGGGCGTAAAATCCAGCCGTTGGGTAACCATGCACGGAATTGGGTTTAATATTAATTCCGATCTGGATTATTTTAATTATATTGTTCCCTGCGGTATCCAGAACAAAGGTGTTACTTCATTGGAGAAGGAGCTGGGAAGGACAGTTGAAATCGCGGAAGTAACCGAAATTTTAAAAACCAAAATGGCGGAGCTGTTTAATTTCGAATTTGAAGCTTGAAAAAGAAATTGATTTTCCTACTTAAATTGCTGGCAGTAATTATTATTGCGCTCAATTTTATCGTTCTTCTGAGCGGGAGATTTTACCTTTATAAAGGTGTCTGGAACACTTATCTGAAAGGCAGGACAGGCCCGGGGATTTATGATCTGACGATATTTGAAAATGCGAAAGTTGGGAAGGCTGCTTCACCGTTTAATTTTACGGTTGTCCCGAACAGCTATGCGCTGACTGCTGAAGAAAAAGCATTTTTTGAAAGACTGGACACACGCTCTTTTTTAGTGATTGAAAACGATTCCATCATTTTTGAAGCTTATTTTAACGGACATACAGATACGACACATTCCAACAGTTTTTCCGCAGCAAAGACCGTTGTCGGGTTGCTGATCGGCTGTGCTTTGGACGAGGGAAAGATCAAATCTATTGATGAACCTGCCGCGAATTATCTTCCCGAATTCAAAAGCGGAGGAAAAGAAAAGATTACCATCCGCCATTTGATTACTATGTCTTCCGGCTTGAATTGGGAAGAAAGCAGCAAGAATCCGTTTTCTGAAAATGCCGAATCGTATTACGGAACTGATTTATACCGGTTGGCAACGCATCAAAAACGGATAACAGAACCCGGGAAAGTATTTAATTACCAGAGTGGAAATTCGCAATTGCTCGGATTCATCCTTGAGAGAGCGACAGGAAAATCCGTCAGCCGGTATGCATCTGAAAAAATCTGGTCGAAAATCGGGACAGAAAGTGACGCATACTGGAGCTTAGATAAGAAAGACGGCGACGAAAAAGCGTTTTGTTGCCTGTATGCAACCACCCGAGATTTCGCAAAGTTAGGACGCCTGATCCTGAACAGAGGAAAATGGGACGGAGAAACAATAATTTCGGAGAAGTACATGAATGATTTCCTTGAGGAAGCTCCTCTTTCGACTTTGGAAGGCATTCCGAACACACGCTACGGTTATCACATCTGGCTGTACCCTACAGAAAAGGATCCTGTTTATTATTGCCGTGGTATTTTGGGACAATATGTCGTTTCCATTCCGTCAAAAAACAGAATCATTATACGGACCGGAATGAAAAGAGATCTGAATATGACAGTAGAAGAAGCGAAAGATGACCTTCTGAAAGTCGGGCATCCGAAAGATTTTTTTGAATATTTAAAAATTGCAGAACGAATTTCACAGAAAAAATGAAGAAAGACATCTTAATTCCGAAAGTAGAAAATGTAGCATTTGTGGTAGCTATGGAACAGGGAGAAAACGAGGAGCCGGCATACAATGTTTATCTTTTGAACCTGCGGGATGATATCATGGAAGGAATTATTGTAACAAGCACCGGCTATGGTAAGAATGAGCAGACCGGAGAAACCATCCGCACTTCTACGCTGAGACACTGCATGGAAATTCTTTTACCCAATGAAGCGGCTAAAATTGAGCCGATTATGCCGGATGTTTTCGGACTTACAAATGAATATTTCCTGAGCTTTTGGGTGAATGATGTAATGTACGACAAAAAATTTCTTTTTCTTCCTGACGCGATTAGTGAAAAAAATATGATTTTCATTGAAAAACTGGGCGTAAAAGGAGTGATGATTGTGTGAGGTTAGGGATAAAACGCGGTTTTTAGGAATAAAATTTTATTTTTGCAATAAATCAGATTGTAGTGATACAAGTTTTAGATAAAAGATTTACAGCATTTTTATCTGCCGGCAGCATCCAGGAACGGATCAGGGAAATGGCAGGGCAGATAAATGCAGACTACAAAGGCAAAGAAGTAACATTTGTAGTTATTCTCAACGGCGCGTTCATGTTCGCCGGGGATTTGCTTAAGCACATACAATTGGATTGTGAAATCGCTTTTGTCAAAGTGAGCTCCTACAAAGGTACGGAAAGTTCCGGCCGTGTAGATGAAATCATCGGGCTTACAAATGATATCGCTGACCGTGATGTAGTGATTGTTGAAGACATTGTCGATACGGGAATTACCATGGATAAGATCGTGAAAATTTTAAATGCGAACGGCTGCAGATCTTTGCAGATCGCTTCATTGTTGTTTAAGCCGGACGCGTTTAACGGAAAAAATCCCCCTCATTATACGGGATTCAGCATAGAAAATAAATTCGTTGTCGGCTACGGATTGGATTATAACGAACATGGTAGAAACTTGGACGCCATCTATCAATTAACAGACTAAAACAATTAATTATGTTTAATATCGTACTATTCGGACCTCCGGGAGCAGGTAAAGGAACTCAATCTGAAAGACTGATTGAAAAATATAATCTTGTTCACCTTTCAACAGGAGATATGTTTCGACTACATATTTCACAAGATACCGAATTGGGACTTAAAGTAAAGAAAATCATTGCGGACGGACTATTAGTTCCGGATTCTATAACGATTGACATGCTGGAAGAAGAAGCGCAGAAATACCCGGATGCGAAAGGGTTTATTTTTGACGGCTTTCCGAGAACGGTTGCCCAGGCGGAAGCGCTGGATGCCTACCTGGAGTCTAAAGGTCAGAAGATCAATTCAGTTCTCCGGCTGGATGTCAATCAGGATGTGATCAAGGAACGTATCGCTGAAAGAAGCAAAATCAGCGGACGCGCGGATGATGATGCGGAAAAATTGCTGAAACGTATTGATGAATATTTTAATAAAACGATTCACGTCCTTCCTTACTACGAAGCACAGGGAAAAGTGACGACTGTGAATGGAATCGGAGCAATTGATGAAGTTTCGGAAAGACTGTATGCAGCTATTGATGCTGTAAAATAATTCTTATAAAATAATGGCATCGGACAATTTTGTTGATTATGTGAAGATTCATTGTACGTCCGGAAATGGCGGTGGTGGCTCAACCCACTACCGCAGGGAAAAATACATCCCCTTAGGTGGTCCGGATGGTGGTGATGGTGGCAGAGGCGGGCATATTATTGTTCGGGGAAATACACAATTATGGACCTTGTTGCATTTGAAGTATCAAAAGCATATCAAAGCCGGTCATGGAGCACATGGTACCGGAAATTTGAAAACAGGTTCTCAGGGAGAAGATAAATTCATTGAAGTGCCGATCGGTACAGTTGCCCGTGATGGAGAAACAGGAGAGATTCTATTTGAAATTTCGCGGGACGGTGAAGAAAAAATATTAGTAAAAGGCGGTCGCGGAGGATTGGGAAATAACCATTTCAAATCTTCTACGAATCAGGCCCCGCAGTATGCGCAACCGGGAGAACCGGGAACGGAAGGCTGGATGATCCTGGAGCTGAAGGTTTTGGCGGATGTCGGTCTGGTAGGCTTTCCGAATGCAGGAAAGAGCACGCTTTTGTCTGTTCTTACAGCTGCCAAGCCGGAAATCGGAGATTATCCCTTCACGACACTTCGCCCTAATCTGGGAATTGTTAATTACAGAGGAAACCGCTCATTTGTAATGGCGGATATTCCGGGTATTATCGAAGGAGCTCATGAAGGAAAAGGTATCGGGCATCGTTTTTTACGGCATATTGAACGGAATTCCCTGTTGCTTTTCATGATTCCTGCTGACAGCAATGACATTGAAAAGGAGTATGAAGTCCTGTTAAATGAACTGGCGGAATACAACCCGGAATTGCTGGATAAAAAACGCCTGCTGGCAATTACCAAAAGTGACATGCTGGATGAGGTCATGACAGAACAGATGAAAGCATTTTTGCCTGAGAATATCCGCACGATCTTTATATCATCTGTTGCCCAGAAAGGTTTGGATGAGCTGAAAGATTTGTTGTGGAAAGAGCTGAACGCTGATGATTGAATATTTAGAGCATCTTGATCAGCAATTGTTATTGTTTCTGAATAGCCTGCATGCTCCGTGGATGGATCAGCCGATGTTCTGGATCAGTAAAATCAAGATATTCATTCCGCTGTTTATAGTCTGGATTTACCAGTTATTTCAGCTTCTGAAGGTAAAAGCATTTGCCTTTTTTCTGATGGGAGTTGCATTATTGATCCTGCTGACGGACCAGAGCGCTACAATTACCAAAAAAACAGTAGAACGCTACCGTCCCACACATCATCTGGAAGTCGGCCCGCAGGTACATACGGTCAATGACTACAGAGGTGGAACGTTCGGATTCTATTCCGGTCATGCTGCTAATACCTTTGGAATCGCCATGTTATTGTTTCTGACATTCAGAAAACGGAGAACATGGATCAAGTACACTTTTTTCCCTTTTGCCATCTTGGCTTCTTATTCAAGGGTCTATCTTGGAGTACATTATCCCAGTGATATTTTTATCGGGATGCTGACGGGAATTTTTTACGGCTTCTTGATTTTCCAGATACTTTCTCTATATTTGTATAAGTTTTTTGGGATACAACTTAAACAAACGGGGGATTAGCTCAGCTGGCTAGAGCACCTGCCTTGCACGCAGGGGGTCAACGGTTCGAATCCGTTATTCTCCACCTTCGCCCTACGTAATTCGATAGAATGGAGTAGGGCTTTTTTATTTAAATCACTCACTTCCTCTCAAACAATTCCTCAATGGGCTTCGGCGGATTCAATCCACAAATTTTACTGAAATTTAAAAACTATTTCATTCTTCACCAATCCAAAGGATAATTTTTACTAACTTAAAATAAGAATAGTTTAATGTTTACCTAAAACACTATTATAAATGCAATACGTTTATTTACTCAAATGCTCCGACGGAACAACTTATACCGGATGTACACAAAACATTGAAGAACGCCTAAAGCGCCACAACAAAGGAGAAGTGCTTTACACTTCTACCCGGCTTCCGTTGGAACTTGTCACTTATATTGCCTTTTCGGATAAATACAAAGCATTTCATTTTGAAAAGTATTTGAAATCGGGTTCCGGAAAGGCCTTTTCTAATAAGCGGTTTCTTTAGGTGTTGTATTTCAGAATTTATTAAAACATGAAATTTTACTACCTTTAGGTAAAGATAAAAAGATGACAGGTTAAATTTTAACCAATAAAATAATTACAATTCATATTATGAAAAGTACCTTACTTTTAAAATTTCTGGCATCCATCATATTGCCGTTAAGTCTGGGGGCAATTGCAGGAATAGCTACGGCTCAATCAATACCTGAATGGTATGCGACATTAAACAAGCCATCGTTTAATCCGCCAAACTGGATATTTGGTCCTGTTTGGACTACCCTGTACATCTTTATGGGAATTTCATTGTTTTTAGTTTGGAAACAAGATCCGGGAAGAGAACGCAACCGTTCAATTTTAATCTTTTTACTTCAATTACTATTAAATTTTGCTTGGAGCTTTATCTTTTTCTATTTCAGGATGATAGACTTCGCTTTGATTGAGATTATTTTATTGTGGATTATTATTGTTGTGATGCTCGTTTTATTTTATAAAATTAAACCGATAGCTTCGTATATCAACATTCCGTATTTATTGTGGGTGACTTTTGCAACCGTGCTTAATGCAAGTTATTATTTTCTCAACTGAAACTAATTGAAACTGAAAAACTGGTTTGAATCCATTATTATTTTCTAATTCTCAAGTTCATTTTTTCTCATCAATAATCTAATTCAAAATAATTTAGTAAATTATATCAACCTTTAAACGTCTTTATTATGATCCAAAATGATTCTTTAGACAATTATTTGTTTATTAGGCATAATTTATACCGAATTTCAGAATCAATCCCAAATGTCCCTCATTCAAAGCAATTAAGAGAATGGACAAAAGCCGCATTAGATAGTGATTTTGGTAAAGATGCCTGGAAAAAAGTCAAATCAATAAAAGATCCCAAAGAATTGAGCACTGAACTGAAGGATTTGTATATACAGCAGCTTGAAATGAAATTATTTCGTTGGGATAAGTTCTAACATTAAACAATGTTCCGAAAAGTATCAGATTTATCAGTTCCTTTGTATATTTGCAAAACGTTCATTCTGATCGCTCGCAGAAATATGAGTGCGAATAATTGATGTTTTGGGGCCTTAGCTCAGCTGGCTAGAGCGCTTGGCTGGCAGCCAAGAGGTCGTGGGTTCGAATCCCATAGGCTCCACTTTAACCCTACGTAGCTCGAACGTTTAGCGAGAGCGAAGTAGGGTTTTTTGTTTTTGAAGTAGGGTTTTCTATTCATATCTGTCTCCGAACCTTTCCCCAAAAAATTCAAAACCATTCCCATTTTACCATTCCCGACCGATAATACCAAACAGTATACTTGAATTTTTTGTGTAATATTGAAACATCCGTCATTATTTGAAATGCATAAAAATGAACAAAGAGCAGAATTATATAGAGATAAACCGGCAATCCTGGAACAACAGAACAGATGCGCATCTGAAATCGGATTTTTATGACCTTGAGGGTTTCCTGAAAGGAAAAACTTCTTTGAATGATATAGAGTTAAACCTGCTTGGAGATATAAAAGGAAAAACAATTTTGCATTTGCAATGTCATTTCGGACAAGATACCATTTCTTTGGAAAGGCTTGGCGTAAAAGGAATTACAGGAGTTGATCTGTCGGATAAGGCTATCGAAAGCGCCAAAAAAATTGCAAAGGACACAGGCTCAATAGCGGATTTCATCTGCTGTGATATTTACGATTTGCCCAATCACTTAGAGAAACAATTTGACATTGTTTTTACGAGCTACGGCACGATTGGCTGGTTACCGGATCTAGACAAATGGGCGAAAGTCATCTCTAAATTTTTAAAGCCGGACGGACAATTCGTATTTGTTGAATTTCACCCCGTTATTTGGATGTTTGATGACAATTTTGAAAAAATCGACTATAATTATTCTAATTCAGGAGCAATTGTAGAAACAGAAAATGGAACGTATGCCGACAGAACCGCAGCTCTGACACAAGAATATGTTATGTGGAACCACGGTTTGAGTGAGGTAATTAACAGCCTGATTCAAAACGGTCTTGAAATAAAATCTCTTGATGAATTTGATTACTCCCCTTATAATTGTTTCAACAGAACCATTGAATTTGAACCGAAAAAATACAGGATAGAACATTTGGATAATAAAATTCCCATGGTTTATTCTATCGTTGCAATGAAGAAATAAAATCGCTGACATTATTAAATTTGCTTTTCTGTACTGATAACTTTTTTGAACGCACATTCAACAAGTCGTGCCTATTTTAGGTACTTTTACAGATAAATAAGCTAAATTCTTTTTATGTCTTTTCTCGAACATCTGCAACAGCGTTTTCCTAAGTCTGATTTTGAAACCCTTGTTGTCGGCGACCGTTTTAACATCATTCGTTTTGATGTTCATTTTCATGGGAAGAAGTATTTCGTTGTTTGCACGGACGGACTTTGGAAATACAGAATGCCCGTAACTCCGAAGTATGAAGGGAAAGAACACATTGAATTAAGTGTTTGTGTGGAAGATGATTGGGATTTCGGGGATGAGAACAATCAGTGGGTCACGGAAAAACTGGAATGGCTCGGAAACTTTTTGCTGGACAGAAAAACATGGTTTGGCGCAGGACATACCATTCCGAACGGGAATCCGCCGAAATCTTTGTCCAGAAGCGTTACACAAGATCATTTTTACTTTGACGAGGCGACTTATATGCACGAAATTTTCAACCCGTTCTATATAGATGAAACACCGGTGAATTTCTTATTTCTTATTCCCGTTTCAAAAGACGAACTGGATTATAAGCATAAAAAAAGCACCTTTGTTTTTAAAAGAAAACTTGCAAATAAAAATGTCCACGAAGTGATAGAAGAATTTCGCCCAAGCGTAATTACACGCCGTTGGAAGCTGTGGTAAAGATGGCTGGATATTAAGTATTATGACTTTAGGATATCAGGACGAAGAGATAAAAGACGAAAGACATTAGAGAGAAGCTCTTTTTTCTCCCCGGTATCATCTTCAATATATTCAATATTCAGTATTCAATATTCCAACATTCATCATTCAAAATCTTCGTTTCTGAAGAAATATAAACAGCAAGGTGCCTGCAAAATACATGAGGACATCCGTTGCGTCAGCAGTTTGTTCCGGTGAATTTCTACAAACAGGCAGGTACCATTCAAACAAGGTGGACATCAGTATAAAATTTACCCATACAAATACTGTTGGCAAAGTGAGCGAATGATTTCTTTTGATATATCTCAGGAAAATCAGTGTGAATGTGAGTTGTACAGGTATGAATAGTAAATCCGTAAGATGAAAACGTATAAAATAAGAATTGGTAAGAGAATAAAAGCGAAGTAGCCGGATGACAATGTATAAAGCTGTTACAAACAGTAAGAAAAAACATGCTTTTCTGCTTTTATCCATTCACACCGATCGTAATATAAGCGAAAAAAAATGCGATGGACATTACAATAGCCCAGATGGTATAAAAGATATGAAAGCTGATCCGGATCAGCAGGAAACGGGAATGTTTCCACTTTTCCAGAAAACGGTCAATGAATGGTTTGGGAGCATTTAATCGTTCCCATTCCAGCTTTTCTTCCCGTTGTGCAACAATGATTTTCGGAGAGAGAACCGCTCCGCAACTGACACAATAGTCCTCTTCGTTATTCCAATAACCACATTCAGGACATTTACGTTCTATGGCCATAAACAATGTTTTTGCAAAATTAGCTAATGTTAGCTAATTTTGCAAATGTGTTTTTTATTATTTTCGGGCAGAAACCCAATGGTGTGAAGACAAAAGACAAAATTTTACTTAAAGCGATACAGTTATTCAATGAGGAAGGAGTTGAAAATGTGACCACACTTTATATTTCCCAACAAATGGGAATAAGTCTGGGAAATCTGCATTATCATTACCCGAACAGAAATGAGCTTTTAAAAGCAGCTATAGACCGGTTTTTGCAAAGCATGGAGGCATTAACAGCTGAGCTTATGAAAACGCAGCTTTCGGATTTTATGCAGAAAGCATTTTATACACAGTTTGTTACCTTTCGTGAAATCTGGAAATACCGTTTTCTCTTCAGAGACCGGTTAATCATTGCCCGTAGAATGGATTATCTGGAACTGCTTTTTAAGGAGATGATTCGTCAAAGAAAGCTGGATTTTGATAAAACAACGGAAGACTTAAAACAAGCAGGACTGATGCGGGAAGATATTTCAGACAAAGTCAGAGATGCTTTTTTTCAGCAGCTTGTCATCGGGAATAACAGCTGGGTGGGATATTGCGATCTGTTTGATTTTGAGGGAGCCCCATATCTTTATTTTGCAGAACAATCCGTTTGGGCATGGAGGTCTTATTTTAACTGTTCAGAGAAAGAAATGGAAGATGCCATCAGTAAAGTGCAGCTGTTGGTTAAAAGTGAGAAATGATGATTTTTCTGGAAAAGTAACTATAACATTTTTCAAGTATTTTACGGAGCGTTTTTGATTTGTATTTCTTTATGAATACTATTGCGTTTGTCTGTTAAAAAATTATTCCAATCTTCTCTTGCTTTTCTTTCTTCAAGTGTCAGTTTATGTTTGGAGAAATATAATTCAAGTTCATTCTTAATTTTCATTCTGTCCTGATGTAACACTTCTACAATACCTGATGGGTAATCACAATTAGTAAAGTTATCTAATTGTGTTTCGAAAATGTCTATTAATGGAACTGTTCGAATGTTACCGATAATAAAAAAAGATATATCGCCTTTTTTTAACTTGAGCCCGTTGCAGAATATGGCATTTGTAGTTTTAGTACTTACAATGCTGTCAATTAATATGTTCTCATATTGTTCATATTTTTTTGAAATTATTTTAAAGGAGTCATCATGTATTAGGGTATGTGTCTTATTGTTCCATTTGACAATAATATTTTTATTTATTTCTACTGAAACAATGGTGTCTTCAAGCTCTGTTGACTCTTCTTTTATAAGCTCATATTCTTGCTGGATAGTTGTATTTTCTAAATTATCACAAGATAGTGTAATTAAGAAATATACAAGTAGAAGAACCAAAGAATGCCACATATATTTCAATACTTAATAAAAATATTTTTTGGTTCCGTAAAGAATCGCAATGCTTCCCAGCCGCCTTCTCTTCCTACTCCTGATTGCTTTACACCGCCGAATGGAGTACGTAAATCTCTTACCAGCCAGGAATTTATCCAGACGATCCCGGCTTCCACTTCGTCGGCAACACGATGTGCCCGTTCCAGATTGCTTGTCCAGATGGTGGCGCTTAGACCATATTTCGTGGAGTTTGCCATTTTCAGCACTTCTTCTTCCGTATCAAAAGGTGTCAGTGTCACTACCGGTCCGAAAATTTCTTCCTGATTGGTACGGCAGTTATAAGGAAGGTTCTCAAGAACTGTCGGAGCCAGATAATAACCGTTTTCATAAGGCGATGGCATTTTTACCTCTTCTCCTCCCGTCAACACAATTCCGCCTTCTTCTTTTGCTAATTCAATATAAGATTTTACTTTTTCCAAATGTGGTTTTGAAACCAGCGCACCCATATTGGCGGAAGAATCTGAAGGTGGAAGTACACGAAGCTTTTTCACTTTTTCTACAAATGCTTCCTTGTATTTGTCGTAAACAGAGCGTTGAACAAAGATCCGGGAACCACAAAGACAGATCTGCCCCTGATTCGCGAAAGAAGCCCTTACCGTTCCGCTGACCGTTTTTTCAAAATCACAGTCATCAAAGATAATAGTCGGGTTTTTTCCTCCGAGTTCCAGAGACATTTTCTTGAACATTGGTCCTGCAACCTTCGCGATATGCGCGCCTGTTGCGGTTCCGCCCGTGAACGAAATAGCTTTGATTTTTGGATGTTCTACAATCTCACCTCCGATGGAAGCACCTGTTCCGTGCAGAATATTTAAAACACCTGCCGGCATTCCTGATTCTTTGATAACTTCACCAAGCAGGTAAGCCGTATAAGGTGTAATTTCCGAAGGTTTCGCAATGACACAGTTTCCAGCTGCCAATGCCGGAGCTATCTTCCAGCTGAACAGGTAAAGCGGAAGATTCCACGGTGAAATACACCCGACAATTCCGATCGGCTTACGTGTCGTGAAGTTGATTCCTTCACCAGCCATATAGTGTGATTCAGAAGCGAAATGCTGGATTCCCGTTCCGAAAAATTTAAAATTGGAAACTGAACGGGGAATGTCCACATGTGCCGCAAGTGTTTCCGGCTTTCCGTTGTCACGGCTTTCCGCTTTCACGAATTCCTCCATTCGTTTTTCGATACCTTCTGCAATTTTTACCAGAATATCTCCGCGTTGCTCAATCGAATATTTTGACCATACCGGGAAAGCTTTTTCAGCCGCAAGAACTGCCAGCTCCAGATCGTCTAACGTTGAGTTGGGAATCTGGGAATACACTTTACCGGTTGCCGGTTCGTAATTATCAATATATTCTCCGAGAACAGGAGCGGTGTAAACACCGTTTATAAAATTTTTCAGTAACTCCATTTTATTTCTTTTTAGATAAAAATGCCCAGTAAGTCGAGCGGTTCAGCGCGTGTAAGCTGGCGTTCGGATAGTAGCTTTTGAAGCTTTCCGGAAATTTAGGCTTTTTGCGTTTGTCCCAAAGAGATTTATAGGCAAAAATCTGATCTCCCGAAATTTCAATAAAGTCGATCTGCTGTCTTGTATGTGTTCTCCAAAAATAATAACTCACATTGTTTTTCAGCAGGTGATTCCATTTTATTTTTTCGGCAATGAGCCAGTTTTTCCATAGCTTGTCAATATCAATGCGTAAATCCGGCTCGTTGAAGTTTTTAATCAGCGCGTTACGTACTCCGTTATCCAGGAAATAGAAAGTATGCGTTTTCTTTAATTCATACTTGTTGCCGTTGTAGTAAGAAGGAATCCGGATCAGGACATACGAGCGTTCCAGCAGATCAACATAGCGTTCTACCGTTTCATTGTCCAGTCCCGCATATTGCCCGATCTCATTGTAAGATAAAGGCTCTCCCAGCTCGAAAGAAATGTATTGCAGCATTTTGCGGAGCTTTCCGCCTTTATTGATACGCTCCGTCGGGTTCAGATGAGTGAAAATTGTTTTTTCGACAATAGACATTAACTCTTCTTCCGGATGTTCAGCATGGATCACCTGCGGGAAATTTCCGTAAATCAGGTGATTTTCCAGCTCTTTTTCAAACTGAACAATACCGCTTTTATTCGCCAGCTCCTGAAATAACAAAGGATACAAGGTGACAATCGCATCTTCTATGCGCAATGCTTCCATCAGCTCTTCTACAAGTACCGGATCGAAAGAGCAGCTCAGGATGATCGCATTTGAAAAATGATTCCCGAATAATACCAGCTCAATGATCTGTTGTAATAATTCGATGGACTGCGCTTCTTTTAAAACAACGTATTTTTCGTTTCCGAAAAGCTCTTTTAAGGTATCGACATCAATCGTTTTGAATGCCTGCTTTATTTTTTTGTCCTCACAATCGATAACTCTGACCGAGGAAAATTGTTCTATCAGTCCGGCCAGATAAGCAGATTTCTGAGAATGTTTCGGGCCTTTTACTATGAGCAGCTTGCTGATTTTCAGTTTTTCAATCAACGATTCATCATAAATACGATTCATCATTTCAGTAATTTTTTTGGCTAAAAATAATTGAATTTTGCGGATTTAGGTACTTTTTCCTGATGATTTTTGGTAGGAAGAATAATAAAAATGCTTAGTTTAGATACATGGAATTAAAATGAGATGGCAAGTAAAAAAATACATACGACAAATTATGTGAATACACTCATTGAAGTAGCGGAAGACACGAAGGCTACGGCAGGAAATTGTCCTCCGGCAAAAGAAAAAAAGACAACGGCGGAGCTGCAGTACGAGCTGATCGCTGAAAATCCGTACAGATATACTTCCGATGATGTGTTGTTTCAGGTATATGCGCAAAGAAATGATTTAACAGAAAATGAGCTGAGCGAAGCAAGAAAACAGTTCTTTTCAAAAGGACAGCCCTGCTTACGGACTTCTCCGCTTACAAAAACGTATGGTTTCGGGATCCACAGCAACGAAGAAGGAAAAATAGCCCTTTACGGAATGGAGTCGGAAGAATATCAGCGATTTTTGTCAGACAATACCATTAAAAAAGTAAAGGCAATGCGTTCTTCAAGATAAGAAAGAGGTATTCCTCAATAAAATTTCAATCCGTTAAAGAAATTAACCGGGCGGTTGGAATTCAAAAAAGGTAAGCCGCCGCTGCAGGTCAGCTTATAAAGATAACCATTACGGATGAAGATCCGTTTCCGGCATAAGCCATATTCTACAATCTCTACAATACCTTCATAAGCTTCCGTGCCATCTTTCAGTGTGATCCGCTCGATAGTGGCGTTTACGGGCTGATAGAAATTCTCATCCAGGAAATAATTGATCAGTAAATTTTCATCCATTATCTTTTCTACTTCCAGAATGTAAACGTTTCCTTGCCCGAGATCCCTTGATTCGAGATGAATAAATTCGTCATCCATGCTGAAGACCGGCTTCATCCCGAATTTCATTTCGAATCTTAAAGCAGTGTCTTTGTAAATGTAAGAATGATGTGCTTTAAAGAACTCTTTGTCGGGCTTTAAATTCTCTGTGTAAGTGGTTCCGACAGGCCTTACTTCGTAACCCTTTTGTTTCAGCAGCGTTAAAATGCCGTATTTCCCGGACATGTGCCCTGCACCGACCGCAACAAAAGTAGAACCTGCTTTCGCTATGGAATCGATCTTATCCGCCATTTTATTGTTTCGTTTCACAATAAGCTCATCATAACCGTTTGAGCCTTTGAATCCTTGATAGATAAGCTGTTGCAGCTGATGGATGTTTCCGGTCAGATAAATATCAATCATATCTTCCTCTGAAAAGGAACGCCGCCCGATATAGTCGGAAAAAACAATGGATTGCATTGCGGAAACCTGATCATCCAGTGATTCGAGCGGAATGACTTTTTTATTGGAATTTACGGCTATCTGGTAAAAATAAGCATCAAGGAACTGAGGCCATCCCGTAGCAGAGCCATAGCCTTTCTTATCCGTCCAGTTGGTTCCTTTGTAAATTTTGTTATTGACGTCCACCAGCAGATTCGTGTTTAAACGCGTGCTGTATAAGTCAAACAGATCGTGAATATCTATTTCCGGAGAGAAAAAGACGGTGTTATTAAAAGCATAATAGACGGAATCTGAAAACTTAAACAGTTTGGGATCATTCAGATGAATGGTTCCGAAGACGTAGGAAGGTTTTTTTTGTCCTTTTTTCTTTACTTCCCACAACAGCTGATTTGTTGTATTGAAGTTGAGCTGTAAGAAAGCTGTCTGGCATACTCCGAAAAAGAAAACAAGTAATAAGTATCTCATATCAATATGGATATTGAAATGCTAAGATAGAAAGATTTTGAAAGTGATTTCCGTAAATGCTCCGGATGGAAAACAAAGTTTCGTTAAAAAAACAATCAGACAATCACTCTTTCAATCAGCTGATCCCCGAAAGAATAAGGAATATACGCTAATGAAGGTACCGGTTTTGTAATCATAACACTTCCTCTTTTTCCCCTGGAGATGGTTCCGATCTCTTTTGAAAGCTCCAGAGCTGCCGCTGCATTAATGGTCATCGCATTAAAAGCTTCTTCCGGTGTCAGGCGCATTTTAATGCAGGCAAGGCTCCATACGACGGACATATTGGAATTCGGCGTTGTTCCCGGGTTGAAATCGGAGGCCAGGGCAACAGGTAATCCTTCATCGATCATTTTTCGGGCGTTTGCATAAGGAATGCTGATAAAATGAGAGCAGGAGGGAAGCAGTGTCGGAATACAATCTGATTTTTTCAGCACTTCAATATCATAATCATCAATTTCTTCCAGGTGATCTACGGAAACAGCGCCCAGCTCTACTGCTTTTTCAATTCCTCCGAGAATGGAAAACTGATTGACGTGCACTTTAGGTTTCAGTCCGTATTGTTGTCCGGCGAGCAGGATGCGCTCCATTTCTTCCACGGAAAAATAATTCCGTTCACAGAAAACATCAATATAATCGGCTAAATTTTCTTCAGCTATTTTTGGCAGCATTTCATCAATAATCTGTGAAATATAGCCTTCGTGATTTTCTTTGAACTCTTTTGGGAAAGCATGTGCTCCCAGAAAAGTTGCTTTAATGGGAATAGCGAAAAATTCCTTTAACCGTTTGATGACGCGCAGCATTTTTAATTCAGCCTCCACGGTCAGCCCGTAACCGGATTTGATCTCCAATGCTCCTGTTCCGTAGGAGATCATTTGTTCGATACGTTTTTTTGCATCTTCAAATAATTCGTCTTCTGTTTTTTCCTGCAGCCGCCGTGCGGAATTTAAAATTCCTCCGCCTTTCAGCGCGATCTCTTCATATGTCAGGCCATTGATCCGGTCCACAAATTCTTCTTCCCGTGGTCTGGCAAAAATCGTATGCGTATGTGCGTCTACAAATGTTGGAAGCACATATTTTCCTGTTGCATCAATTATTTCGCCGATTTTTTCTTCCGGAGGAGCGGTGTATTTTTCCATCGGGCCGAAATCCCTGATTTTTCCGTCCTTCAGAATCAGGAATGCGTTTTCAATGACGGGCAGCTTTTTCATTTCACTTCCTGAAACAGAAGCTGAAAAGCTTTCTCCGGCCTGGACAAGCCCTTTGATGTTTAAGATAACAGTTGTTGCCATGAAGTAATTTTTGACTGACGAAGCGAAGTTACGTTTTTTAAGCGTTTAAAGCGAATATAAAACGTTTGACAAGACATCTTACGTATTCAGATAGAGCGCAAATTTAACGATTTGAGCTCTTTGTATTATATGCCTTTCGAAGCAAATCCGGTAAGGCATATCAATAAATAACTCGTGCTCTTTTAGTCGGATGTATTAAAAAAATACCCATATTTGGCGTTTGAATCAGTTAAAAGCAGATACGGTATAATGGAGGAAAATTACAGTATAGGTGTAATCGGAGGAGGAAGCTGGGCAACCGCTTTGGTAAAAATTCTGTGCAATAATGTTACAAAGCTGAACTGGTATGTTCGTTCCGAGGACTCTGTGAATTACATAAAAAAATACCGCCGTAATCCGAAATATCTGCAAGCTGTTGATCTGAATACAGACAAGATTGAATTAACGAGCTGCTTAAAAACAACGCTGGAAAAGTCAGATGTGATTATTATCGCTACGCCTTCCGCTTTTCTGGTGACACTTTTTGAAGGGATCGATGCTTCCGCTTTTAAGGATAAAATTGTCTTTTCAGCGGTTAAAGGAATTATTCCCGAATATTTATCGATTCCCGCGCGCTTTTTTCATAAATCATTTGATGTCCCTTACAATAAAATAGGCATTATCTGTGGTCCCTGCCATGCGGAGGAAGTCGCGCTGGAGCGCCTTTCTTATCTGACCATTGCCTGTCAGAATGAAACAATTGCGGAGAACATGGCCGATTTATTAGCATGCCGGTACATAAAAACGACGGTTTCTGATGATCTGTTCGGAACAGAATTAAGTGCAGTGCTCAAAAATGTTTATGCGATCGCTTCAGGTATTTGCTCAGGATTAGGTTATGGAGATAATTTTCAGGCGGTTTTGATTTCTAACGCTATTCAGGAAATAGAAGATTTTATAGATGAGGTGAGCCCGATTCACAGAGATGTTAAATCCAGCGCGTACCTGGGTGATTTGCTGGTAACGGCTTATTCTAAATTTTCCCGGAACAGAACGTTCGGCTTCATGATCGGAAAAGGTTATTCCGTAAAAACTGCCCAGATGGAAATGGATATGGTGGCAGAAGGATATTACGCTGTAAAAAGTATTGTTGAGATCAACAAAAAATTTGGTGTGGAAATGCCGGTTGTGGAAGCAGTTTACAATATTCTTTACGAAAAAATTTCACCGGTAATTGAAATGCGGATTTTAACAGATAAGCTCAACTGAAAACCCGCGCTGATTCTTTAAAAAAGTCTGAAATGCTTAATTTAGAATCATTCTTATTAGGCGTATTTTTAGGTATAATTATTTAAAAATCAAAAAAATATATAGTAGAAATAACCCTGTTTGCATTTCAGCATGAAATGCAATTGCCAGCCAACTGTTAATTGGTATTGGATAGATGTTAATATATTTTAATTTTGCTAGTCAATTTTTAGGGAAAGATATGTCTTCAACTGTTGATTATATTCCAGTAATAATTCAGGCCGCAGTAGCGGTCGGGTTTTCTCTTGCGACTGTTTTTCTGGTTCCCAAATTAGGACCGAAATTACATTCGAGAAAAAAAGATATGAATTTTGAATGTGGGCTGGAACCGGAAGGAAATGCCCGTTTTCCGATTTCTATCCGTTATTTTGTTGTAGCGATTTTGTTTGTGCTGTTTGATGTAGAAGTTATTTTCTTCTATCCTTACGCAGTAAATTTTAATGCCTTACAGCTTAACGGGCTGTTTGCCGTACTCATTTTTGTAGGATTCTTCCTTACAGGATTTATCTACATCTTAAAGAAAGGAGCTTTGGAATGGGACAAGTAAAAATTGATGAAAAAGTAGAAACCATCAACTATGAAGGTGGTTTTCAGCTGACGATGCTGGACAAGGTTATTGGTGCAGCACGCGCTAACTCATTGTGGCCGCTTCCGTTTGCGACTTCCTGCTGTGGAATCGAATACATGGCAACGATGGGATCGAACTATGATATTGCCCGTTTTGGTATGGAAAGAATGTCTTTCTCTCCCAGACAGGCTGATTTGCTTATTGTTGCCGGGACAATTTCCAAAAAGCTGGCTCCTGTTTTACGCCAGGTATATGAGCAGATGTCGGAACCCAAATGGGTGCTTTCCGTAGGAGCATGTGCTTCTTCCGGAGGAATTTTTGATACTTACAGCGTATTACAGGGAATCGACCGTGTTATTCCCGTTGATGTGTACGTTCCGGGTTGCCCGCCGCGTCCGGAGCAGATTCTGGATGGTGTTATGAACATTCAGAAGCTGGCTCAAAGTGAATCCCTGCGCAGAAGATATTCTGAAGAATATAAACATTTGTTATCGAAATATAACATTGAAAACGATATCAATGAGTCGAAGTAAAATAACAAACGAAGAGCTTTTAAACCATTTGCAGACTGCATTTGGTGAAGATATACAGGAGCATAACGAGACATACGGTATGCTGAATGTGTATGTTCCTGCTGATAAGGCGAAAGAAGTCGTAAAATGGTTGAAAGAACATGAAGCTGTAAAGATGAGCTTTTTGACCAATATTGCAGCAGTACATTATCCGTTCAACAAAGGAAAAGAAATAGAAGTGGTTTACCAGTTGCATAGCTTGGTGAATAACGTACGTTTACGTGTAAAAACTACTTTGCCGATTGAAAATCCTGAGATAGCATCCATTGTAGATATTTATGCGGGTGCCAACTGGATGGAAAGAGAAACATACGATTTCTTCGGTGTTATCTTTAAAGGCCATCCGAACCTGAAGAAAATCCTGAACATGGAAGATCAGGAATACTTCCCGATGCGGAAAGAATTTCCGCTGGAAGACCAGACGAGAGAAGATAAAGACAACCGTTTCTTTGGAAGATAATCATGGAGGACATCAGAAAATACGACAATCCGATTTTTAAAGCTACACGTGATACGATAGAAGGTGAAATAGCGACGCTGAATTTAGGTCCTACACACCCTGCGACACACGGTATCTTTCAAAATGTGCTGAAAGTAGATGGAGAAATTATTTTATCCTCAGAGCAAACCGTCGGATATATTCACCGCGCTTTTGAAAAGCTGGCGGAAAGAAGGCCGTTTAACCAGATTACGCCGATTACAGACCGTCTGAATTACTGCTCATCACCGATCAATAATATCGGCTGGCATCTGACGGTTGAAAAGCTGATCGGCGCTGAAATGCCTAAGCGTGTGGACTATATGCGGATCATTATTATGGAGCTGGCACGTATCGCCGACCATTTGGTATGCACTTCCGTTATTGGTGTGGATGCAGGAGCCTTAACCGGCTTTACCTGGGTTTTCCAGCTGCGTGAAAAAATTTATGAATTATACGAGGAGATCAGTGGTTCCCGCCTGACAACAAATATTGGCCGTATCGGTGGGTTTGAGCGTGACTTTACTCCCGGTTTCCATAAGAAGCTGCAGGATTTCATTAAAACTTTTCCAAAAGCTTTTGAGGAGTATGACAGCCTGCTTGCCCGTAACCGGATTTTTATGGACCGTACTATCGGAGCCGGTCCTATTTCTGCGGAAAGAGCACTGGAATATTCATTTACGGGACCAAATTTAAGAGCTGCAGGAATTGATTATGACGTGCGTGTTATGGAACCTTACTGTTCTTATGATGACTTCGAGTTTGATATTCCTGTAGGAAAAGACGGTGATACCTATGATCGCTTTATGGTGCGTCAGGAAGAAATTCGCCAAAGCTTTAAGCTGATCAAACAGGCTTATGAAAATCTGCCGGAAGGAAAATACCATGCGGATGTTCCAACCTTCTATCTTCCTCCGAAAGCAGAAGTATATAACAACATGGAAGCCCTTATTTACCACTTTAAGATCGTCATGGGAGAAGCACCGATTCCTGCGGGAGAAGTTTACAACTGCGTGGAAGGCGGAAATGGCGAATTGGGGTATTACCTGATCAGTGACGGAGGAAGAACTCCTTACCGTTTACAATTTAGAAGACCTTGTTTTATTTATTATCAGGCATATCCTGAAATGATTACAGGCCAGTCTATCTCAGATGCCGTACTGGCAATGAGTAGTATGAATGTAATCGCAGGAGAATTGGACGCATAAGCTATGAAAGTAGAAATTGTAAATAAAGAACGCCCTGTTCTGAGTGAAAAAGCGAAAGCGGAAATCCAGACAGTTATCGGCTACTATCCGGAAGGAAAAAGTAAAAGCGCTATCCTTCGTGTGTTGCATATCGTGGAAGAAGAAGCCGGCGGATGGCTGAGCCCTGATACCATGGATATGGTGGCTGAAATTTTAAATATTACAGCGATTGAAGTATATGAAGTGGCTACTTTTTATACCATGTTCAACCTTCATCCGGTAGGAAAATATGTATTTGAGGTATGTCATACGGGACCGTGCATGCTGGTTGGAAGTGATAATATCATTAAATACATCGAAGATAAATTAAATATCAAAGTAGGAGGTACGACTTCTGACGGGATGTTTACCTTGAAAACAGCTGAGTGTTTGGGAGCCTGTGGCTACGGCCCGATGCTGCAATGCGGTAAATTCTATCACGAGCATCTTACTCCTGAAAAAGTGGATGAGCTGATCGAGGCTTGCAGGAGAGATGAAGTAAAAATCTATTAATTCGACATGGGAAGAAAATTACTTTTAGAACATATTGACGTTCCGGGAATTGAAACATTCGAAGTTTATCGTCAGAAAGGAGGTTACCGTTCGGTGGAGAAAGCGCTGAAATCAATGTCTCCTGACGAAGTAGTGGAAGAAGTGAAAAAATCCGGATTGAGAGGTCGTGGAGGAGCAGGTTTCCCTACAGGAATGAAATGGTCGTTTCTTGCGAAACCGGAAGGAGTTCCGAGATATTTACTTTGCAATGCGGATGAATCGGAGCCGGGAACATTTAAGGACCGCTATCTGATGCAATACCTTCCGCACCTGCTGATTGAAGGAATGATCGTTTCCAGCTTTGCATTAGGAACGAATTTATCATATATCTATATCCGTGGTGAATATTTATTTGTTTTGGAGATCCTTGAAAAAGCGATCGCTGAAGCGTATGCCAACGGATTTTTAGGGAAAAATATTTTAGGAACCGGTTACGACCTGGACCTTCGTGTTTCTCCGGGAGGCGGAGCTTATATCTGCGGAGAAGAAACCGCTTTGATTGAATCTCTGGAGGGAAAACGCGGAAATCCACGTATCAAGCCACCGTTTCCTGCCGTAAAAGGCCTGTGGGGCTGCCCGACAGTGGTAAACAACGTGGAAAGTTTAGCGACAGTTGTTCCGATTATCAATATGGGAGCAGACGAATATGTAAAGATCGGAACCGAACAAAGCCGCGGTACGAAATTAATCTCTGCCTGCGGTAACCTGGAAAGGCCGGGTGTTTACGAAATTGATCTGGGACTTTCCGTTGAAGAATTTATTTACGGTGATGACTGGTGTCGTGGAATCAAGAATGGTAAACAGCTGAAAGCGCTGGTTCCGGGCGGATCTTCCGTTCCGATCCTGCCAACACATCTGATTACAAAAACAGCAAACGGCGATACCCGTTTTATGAGCTATGAATCTTTGTCTGACGGAGGTTTTGCTTCCGGTTCCATGCTGGGTTCGGGAGGATTTATTGCATTTGACGAAGATCAGTGTATTGTCAGAAACACCTGGAACTTTACCCGTTTCTATGCCCATGAGTCCTGCGGACAATGCTCTCCTTGTCGTGAAGGTACCGCGTGGATGGAAAAAGTCCTTTGGAGAATTGAAAACGGAGAGGGGACAATGGAAGATATCGCATTGCTGGAAGATATCAATAAGAAGATCGAAGGAAACACGATATGCCCGCTGGGAGATGCGGCTGCATGGCCGGTGGCGTCAGCGATCAGACATTTCAGAGAAGAATTTGAATGGCATATAAAGCATCCGCAGGAAGCGATGTCACGCAACTATGGTTTATTGAAAGGTGCTACAGTATAAAAATATTGAAAAGTAAAAATTATGGTCAAAGTAACCATTGATGGAGTAGAAATTGAAGTGGAGGAAGGAACAACGATCCTCAACGCCGCACGTCAGGTCGGTGGAGATATCGTTCCTCCTGCAATGTGCTATTACAGCAAGCTGGAAGGAAGTGGCGGTAAATGCCGTACTTGCCTTGTGGAAGTTGCTGCGGGCTCAGAAAAAGATCCGCGTCCGATGCCTAAATTAGTGGCTTCCTGTTCTACACAGGTTCAGCATGGAATGATCGTTAAAAACGCGAGCAGTGAACGTGTAAAAACAGGCCGTGCGGGAGTTACCGAATTCTTATTGGCAAACCATCCCTTAGACTGTCCGATCTGTGACCAGGCAGGCGAATGCCATTTGCAGGATCTGGGATTCGAACACGGAAAAGAAGCGACCCGCTACCGTGAAGAGAGAAGAACATTTGACCCTATTGATATCGGCGATAAGATAAAATTGCACATGAACCGTTGTATTTTGTGTTACCGCTGCGTATATACAGCCAACCAGATTACTGATCAGCGTGTTCACGGCGTAATGCATCGCGGAAGTCATGCGGAGATTTCCACATACATAGAAAAGGCAATTGATAATGATTTCTCAGGAAATGTTATTGATGTATGCCCTGTAGGAGCATTGACAGATAAAACATTCCGTTTCAAATCGCGTGTGTGGTTCCTGAAACCAATGGATGCACACAGAGATTGTCCTACTTGTTCAGGGAAAGCAGTAGTGTGGATGTTCGGTAACGAAATTTACCGTGTAACTGCAAGAAAAGACAAGTATGGGGAAATAGAGACAATAGACGGGAAAACTGCCTGGATCTGTAATACATGCCGTTTTGAAACAAAAGAAGTTGATAAATGGAATGTAGAAGGCCCGAGACTGATTAATCGTCATTCTGTGATTTCTCAGAATCATTATACATTACAAAACCCTCTTAATAACAATACTAAAAATATTCAATAATGGATACGGCGTTATTAGTTGAAAAAAGTATTCTCATTCTGATATTATTTGCTTTATCACTGGGTATTGCGGCATATCAGACTTATTTTGAGAGAAAAGTGGCGGCCTGGATGCAGGATCGGATCGGCCCGAACAACGCAGGGCCTTTCGGACTCTTACAGCCGCTTGCAGACGGAGGAAAATTATTCTTTAAAGAAGATTTTGTTCCGGCGAATGCGGATAAATTTTTGTTTATGATCGCTCCGGGGATCGCAATGACCGTTTCATTGCTGACATCCGTAGTAATTCCGTGGGGACCGGATATTGTCGCTTTTGGAAGAACGATCAGCCTTCAGGTGACAGATATCAATATCGGGATCTTGTTTATCATGGGGATTACTTCTATAGGCGTTTACGGGATCATGATCGGTGGCTGGGCATCGAATAACAAATATTCACTGTATTCTGCCATCCGTGCGTCTTCACAAATGATCTCTTATGAGCTGGCAATGGGCTTATCTGTTATTACCGTTGTGCTGATGGGTGGAAGTTTGAGCCTTAGAGAAATTGTGGAAGCACAGCATGGATTTAACTGGAATATCTGGTACCAGCCTGTCGGATTTATCGTGTTCTTTGTATGTTCTGTGGCAGAATGTAACCGTGCGCCGTTTGACATGGCAGAGTGTGAAAGTGAGCTGATTACAGGTTACCATACGGAATACGGTGCGATGAAGATGGGATTCTTCCTGTTTGCAGAGTACGTTAACTTATTCATCGCTTCTACGGTGATCTCCTGCCTGTACTTAGGCGGATATAATTTCCCGGGGATGGATTACTTTGAAGGAAACTTACTATCCGTTATCAGTATTCTGGTATTATTCACAAAGATCGTTCTTGTTATTTTCACATTTATGTGGATTCGCTGGACATTGCCACGTTTCAGATACGACCAGCTGATGGGATTAGGCTGGAAAAAATTAATTCCGATTGCCTTGATAAATATGGTAATAACAGCAGTGGTTATTGCTTTCACAAGAGGTTGGTTTAATTAATAGCACTGGATCAGATTATGGAAAGTTTATCAAATAGAAAGAAAGAGGTTTCCAACAAGGAAATGACATTCCTGGAGAGCATTTACCTTCCGGCAGTTTTTTCCGGGATGAGCAAAACATTGAAACATGCGTTCAGGAAACCTGTAACAATAAGATACCCGGATGAGCAGCGGGAATTCGCTCCTGTTTACCGTGGAATGCACGTGCTGAAACGTGACGAGCAGGGAAGGGAAAATTGTACTGCCTGCGGACTTTGCGCAGTTGCTTGTCCGGCGGAAGCTATTACAATGACGGCCGCTGAGCGTAAAAAAGGAGAAGAACATCTTTACAGAGAGGAAAAATATGCTTCTTCTTACGAAATCAATATGCTGAGATGTATCTTTTGCGGACTGTGTGAAGAAGCCTGCCCGAAAGAAGCTGTTTTCCTGACAGACCGCATTGTTCCGACAAATTTCGAGAGAGATACATTTGTGTACGGAAAAGATAAATTGGTAGAAGACGTAGACAACCGCGTGGATATTACGAAACGCCAGAACACCGGAAAAAGAGGAAATAAATGAGTACAGTAGAATTAATTGCTACAATCCTGGGAGGATTGACAGTAGGATCAGCGCTGATGGTTGTCCTGAGCACACACCCGGTAAGAAGTGTCTTGTTTCTGATTCTTACGTTCTTTATGATTTCAGCGAATTATATTATGCTGAACGCCCAATTCATAGCGATTGTGAATATCATCGTTTATGCCGGCGCGATCATGGTATTGTTCCTGTTTGTACTGATGTTGCTGAATTTAAGTAAAGATACTGAACCAAAAACTTCGGTTTTAATGAAGATAAGCGCAGCAATTGCCGGAGGCGTTCTGGCAACCGTATTAGTGGCGGCTTTAAAAGATGCGGCATTTGAAACTATTGAAAATGCAGATAACACCATTGGTCTGGTGGAACAGCTGGGAATGCTGCTGTTCGACAAATATGTCCTGCCGTTCGAAGTTTCTTCGATCCTGTTCATCTCCGCAATGGTTGGAGCTGTATTGTTGTCTAAAAAAGAAAAACAAATAATCGACTGATGGAAGGTACATTATTAAATTCAGGAGTATCATTACAATTTTATATCATCCTTGCAACGATTATCTTTTGTATCGGTGTGTTAGGTGTAATGATCCGCAGGAACGCCATCATTATTCTGATGTGCGTGGAGCTAATGTTGAATGCTGTAAACCTTTTAATGGTGGCCTTTTCCAATTATCACGGCAAAGGTGACGGACAGATTTTTGTGTTCTTTATCATGGTTGTCGCAGCAGCAGAAGCAACAGTCGGCTTATCGATTCTGGTATTATTATACAGAAATCG
Source organism: Flavobacteriia bacterium 40-80 (assembly GCA_001899145.1). Classification (GTDB taxonomy): domain Bacteria; phylum Bacteroidota; class Bacteroidia; order Flavobacteriales_D; family Crocinitomicaceae; genus 40-80. The sequence goes on along the minus strand of MKVF01000029.1, from coordinate 8,609 downwards.
AAAAACGGTGGACATAGGATTATTTAATAAACTAAAAGACTAAAAAAGATGTCGATTCAACAGTTATTACCCCTTCTGTTATTGTTTCCGCTTATAGGAGCATTTATCAATGGAACCGCAGGTAAGAAACTTCCGAAGATCGTTGCAGGTTCTTTGGCAACTTTAATGACATTCGTTTCTTTCCTGATCGCGCTTACCATTTTTCTAAACCTTGATCAGCCTGTCCGGTCATTGCTTTTTACAATGATTGATATTGACAGCCTCCATCTGGATGCTGCCTTATATGCAGATAACCTGTCCATGTGGATGACGCTGATTATTACAGGCGTTGGCTCATTGATTCACTTGTTCTCCATGGGTTATATGAGCCATGACAAAGGCTATTATAAATTCTTTACCTATCTGAATCTGTTCATCTTTTCCATGCTGATTCTTGTGTTAGGAAGTAACTATTTCATGCTGTTCTTCGGCTGGGAAGGTGTTGGTATCTGTTCCTACCTGCTGATAGGATTTCATTACGATGATGAGCAGAAAGGCCTGCTTAATGGTCTTGCGGCACGCAAAGCATTCATCATGAACCGTATTGGTGACTTAGGTTTGCTGATAGGGCTTTTCCTGATGCTTTTATCTTTCGGGACACTGGAATATGAGCAGGTGAGCCGGATGGTATTAGTAGATAAAATTCTTCCGAACGGTAATATGTTGTTTGCGATTACTATTTGTTTATTTATCGGAGCAACAGGTAAATCGGCGCAAATTCCGCTCTTTACGTGGCTGCCGGATGCGATGGCCGGACCGACTCCGGTTTCAGCGCTGATCCATGCGGCAACGATGGTAACAGCGGGTATTTTCCTTGTAGTGCGTTCTAACTATCTGTTCCACTATGCACCTTTCACACGGGAAATCATTCTTTATATTGGTTTGGCGACTTCTATTGTCGCGGCATTTATTGCGTTGCGCCAAAATGATATCAAGAAGGTACTGGCTTATTCAACAGTATCACAGCTGGGATTGATTTTCGTCGCTTTAGGCCTGGAAGCTTATACGACGGCTATTTTCCACGTAACGACACATGCTTTCTTCAAAGCATTATTGTTCCTTGGTTCCGGTAGCGTGATTCACGCTATGTCAGGAGAGCAGGATATCCGTAAAATGGGCGGCTTGAAAGATAAAATCCGGATTACCCATATTACATTCTTGATTGGTACACTGGCAATTTCCGGTTTTCCGCTGTTCTCGGGCTTTTATTCAAAAGACGAGATCCTCGGATATGCTTTCGGTCACAGCCTGACGATCTATATTTTACTGGTTATAAGCGTTACCATGACAGCTATTTACATGTTCCGTTTGTATTTTGTTGTTTTCCATGGAACTTTCAGAGATTCTAAAGATGTGGAGCACCATGTTCACGAATCGCCGTTAAGCATGACATTGCCATTGATGGTACTGGCTGTGTTATCTGTTATTGGTGGTGTTCTAAATCTTCCGGGAATCTTTTTACACGGAAGCGGAACGCATTTCCTGAATAACTTGCTGAACAAAAACGTTGCAGGCCTTGATCAGATTCACAATGTGCATCCGGATCATACCACGACATTAATTCTAATGGGAGTTGCAGTTGCTATCTGCTTAACTACCCTGTTTATTTCAAGCATTGTTTATAAGAAAAAAGGCTCCGTTCCTTCCGAAGATGCCCAGTTATCAGCATGGGAAACGTTTTCGAATAAAAAAATGTACTGGGACGAATTGTATGATATATTATTCGTAAAACCGATTGAATGGTTCAGTAAAGTTTTCTACACTATTGTTGATTCATTTATTTTGAGCGGAATTATCGAAGGTGTTGTACGGACAGTAGCTTTTTCCGGTGACATTGTAAGAAAATGGCAGACAGGTAAAGTGAACAGCTATATCCTTTGGATGGTGTTCGGAATTATCGGATTCATAACATATTACTTAATTAAATTATAAGCGCTTTGGAATTACTGATTTTACCATTAGCTTTATCATTGGTATCACTGATTATACCAAAAAGTACCCGCAGGTTTGCAGCACTATTGGGTGCCTTGGCCTCTATTGTAATTGCGGTGGTCCATTTGACAAGTTTTCACGCAGGAGCATTTGTAGAATTGTTTTCAAGCAATCATCAGACTTTTTTCAGAATGACATATCAGATGGGATATGATGGTCTCGGACTTGCTATGATTCTTCTGACCAATGTTATTGTTTTTGTTATTCTGCTGGCGAATTTTGAAAATGTGAATATAGCATCAAATAAGATGTTTAATTCAATGGTATTCCTGATGCAGTTTGCGTTGCTGGGAGTATTCACTTCGTTTGATCTTATTCTTTTTTATATTTTCTGGGAATTATCACTGATCCCTGTTTTTCTTATCGCCTTCTGGTTTGGAGAGAAAGACCGTAAACGTACATTGCTGATCTTCTTCATTTACACATTTATAGGATCGCTGGCGATGCTGTTCTCTATTTTCTACATCGGAACACTGACAACCGGGAATTACGATTATCAGACCCTGGTGGATATAGAGATGAATACAAAAACGGCGTTAGTGGTGTGCATGGGATTTTTCTTCGCTTTCGCTGTCAAAATTCCGTTATTCCCTTTTCATACCTGGCAGCCGGAAACTTATACGAAGTCACCAATGGCAGGAACCATGCTTTTGTCCGGCCTGATGTTGAAAATGGCATTGTTTGGGATCTTGAGATGGATGCTCCCGCTGACTCCTGAAGCTTATCATTGCTACAAATATGTGATCATCGTTTTGGGGTTGATCGGTGTAATTTATGCGGCAGTAATTGCCATGAAGCAAAACGACCTGAAAAAAATCTTTGCCTATGCTTCCATCAGTCACGTTGGTCTGATCGCGGCAGGATTGATGATTCTTTCTATTGACGCGTTTACCGGAGCAGTGGTGCAGATGGTTAATCACGCGTTCGTTGCAGTAGGATTGTTCCTTGCGGCTGATATTATTGACAGACGTTTGGGAAGAAGAGATATCCAGACGCTGGGCGGAATCGCGGTGAAAGCACCTAAGTTTGCTTTCTGGTTTGCAGTAATCTGCTTTGCTGCGGTTTCTGTTCCGCTGACCAGCGGATTCATAGGAGAGTTCTTGTTAATCAAGGAGCTGTTTACTGACAATGCCTGGATAGGAGTGCTGATCGGTACGACCTTGATTTTAGCATGCGTTTATACATTCAGGGCATACCAGTTGAGTATGTACGGCAAAGAAAGCTCGTTCAATTTTAATGATCTGACAATTACGGAAATTATCACGTTTGCGATTATCTCAATAATTGTAGTTGTCTTTGGTATTTACCCGCAATTGCTGATTGATCTGGTAAAGCCAAGCCTCGAAACCATATTAATGACTATTAAAGAAAGTTCAATTTAAAGACTATGATTGCACTAATAACATTATTTGTAACAGGATTAATTACTTTATTCGTTGCATTTACACGTAAGCCATTATTGGTTGGAATAATTGCTACAATCGGTCTTATTGGAGGTTTGTTCGGACTGATGTATGAATCACGATACGGAATCCGGCTGTTTCCGGATTACCACGGATTGAACTTTGATACGACAGCAGTCATGTTTAGCTTTATCTGTATCATCTTTACCACATTATTGGTCTGGACGGGATTTAAACCGCTGACTGAAAATGAAAATCATGCAGGAGATCATATTGCGCTGATGATATTCAGCTTATGCGGAGCGTTGATTATGACTTCATTTACGGATTTTTTCATGTTCTTCTTAGGATTGGAGATCTTATCTATTCCGGTGTACGTTCTTGCGGGGATGAAGAAATCAGATGCTTTGAGCAGTGAAGCTTCATTAAAGTATTTTCTTACAGGTTCATTTGCTACGGGAATTCTGTTATTCGGGATTGCCTGGATTTATGGCTCCACAGGAAGTTTTGACCTGCTGGAAATTAAAAACGCTATCCTGAACAGCACACACAATTCCAGCTTGCTGTATGTAGGAGTCTTGTTAGTGCTGGCATCTTTCCTGTTTAAGATCGGTGCGGTTCCTTATCATTTCTGGAGCCCGGATGTATATGCCGGCTCACCGGCAACGATCATGGGATTTATGGCATCTGTGGTAAAAATAGCAGCCTTTGCCGCGATCCTGAGATTGTTTACAGACACTTTTGATTCTATTTCCGGAGTTTGGGGGCCGCTTGTATTGGGAGTAAGCGTACTTTCGATGTTTGTGGGTAACTTATCTGCGATTAAACAGACACGTGTAAGAAGGCTACTGGCATATTCAAGCATTGCACACGTTGGTTATGCCCTGCTGGCAGTAGTCACATTTGATTCGGTTGAAACAACAACCTATCATTACAATGTTTACTATTACCTGCTAGCTTACGGGCTGGCGACTATCATTTTAATAACAGCGGAAAATATCATTAATGATGAAAGCGATGATATTGAGAACTGGGTGGGCATTGCAAGAAAAAACCCGATTCTGGGATTATTTATTATCATGGCGATTCTTTCCCTCGCAGGCGTTCCGCCAATGATGGGATTCTTTGGGAAATACCTTATTTTCTCACAGGCGATTTATGATTATCCTTATATTGTGGCAATTGCCCTGCTAAATTCAGGAATAGGTATTTACTATTATTTGAAGCTGATTGTTAAAGTATTGAGAAAACCGTATGAAGCACCAAAATTTGATAAGCTGATAATCTGCTCTTTACAATGGATTGTGTTAATTATTTCAGGTGTTTTGCTTTTAATTGGAGGATTTTTATTACTTTTATTCTGATAAGATAGAAAGCATTGCTTTCATATCCAATCATACGTCTTACTTATATTTAAAAACGCCTTGGGAAACCGGGGCGTTTTTATTTGGTTTGAAATATAGTATGTATGGTACGCGGGTGCGGCATACTTAATATGATTTTCTCTTGCCAAGTATTTAAATAATCCCCGCCAAATCTATCTTCAAAAAATCTGCGTAAATCTGCTTTATCCGTGTTATCAGCGTCCTATAAGGAAGAAATTAAAAATAGTCATTTTCAGGTATTAAACTCCGAATTTTTTCCTAATATTGTGATTAATTCGAAATAATAAAAATGGTTTGCCGGGGAAAATGTTTTATGCCTCACAACTTTTTTATTTTGAATACGTCTTCACTATCAGACATTTCTCACTATAATGAATAAAGACTATGAAAACACTTTTACTTTCTGGTTCTTACCGAATACCCGGTTCGCAATTCTTGCGCGGGGGGGTAAGTTTCTTAAATAATAATAAGTTAAATCTATTAATTCTCCTTTTTATAGTATTGTTTTTGCCTCAGAGGCAGGTTTGGGGACAGTGTACGAATAACAGTTCGTTTTCTACGATGGCTGCACCAGCTGCCGGTGCTACAGCATCATCTGGAACAACAAGTTATCAAGAATATAATCCACTTACCGGAGTTGTTGCAGGAACAACATATATTTCCAATCATCTCACTCCTAATAATAATACATACATTACTGTTCACTCGGGTACTTATAACGGACCAGTTGTGGCCCACGGCCCTGCTCCTTTGGTATGGACAGCTGTTGTGCCAGGAAATCATTATGTTCATTATAATATGAATGCTGCTTGTGGTACGAGTAATAGTAATAATTATAATTATGCGGGTTCTACAGGATGCTTACAAGTCAATACAACCTGTAGCATGACCTGGACTGATAATGGAGGCAGTGGTGGTAATTATACAGATAAGGGAACTTTTTTATATACATTCTATCCTGCAACAGCAGGTTATAAAGTTAAAGTAGTTTTTGGTTCTTTTTCTACAGAGGATCGATATGATGGAATGCTTATATATAATGGGAATAATACTTCAGCTCCATTGATTTCATCAGGACGAACAGATGGTTTAAACCCCAATACCTGTAAGAATGGTGCATATAGTGGAACAGGTAGCCCTGGTACAGTTATTTCTACTGCGGCAGATGGTTCTTTAACATTTTTATTTACTTGTGATAATGGAGCTACAGCTGCCGGCTGGAGTGCAACGGTCTCATGTGAGTGTACTACTCCAACCACTTATTCTGTAACTGGTGGTGGTTCTTGTGTTACTTCAGGAACAATAACCTTGAGCGGTTCTCAAACGGGAGTAAATTATCAATTAAAGAAAGATGGAGTAAATGAAGGTAGTGTTGTTGCTGGAACAGGTTCTTCTCTCTCATGGGCAGGACAAACAAATGGTACTTATACCGTAGAGGCTACCGGTACAGGCTCTTATTGTACAACACCTGTTACCATGTCTGGTAGTGCTGCAATTACCGTCAAACCCGCCATAACTTCGGCTACAGGTGTCATGTCGGTTTGTACAGGAGGTACATTAAATCTAAATGCGACAGGCGAGTGGTCCTCATTACCAACAAATGCGACGCTTGTTTCAGGAACAAATCCAAATAATGAATATTATAGTCAATTTAATGCTAGTGGTGTTTTTAATACACCCGTTACATTAAATAATGCGACCGTACTTGTTGTCGCTGGCGGTGGTGGCGGTGGTAGTGGTGCTTGTAATGTAGGAGCTCCATCAGCTGGAGGTGCTGGAGGTTTATTGTATTCAACATTTTCAGTGACTAATGGAACAAGTGTAACTGTTGGAAATGGAGGCGCCACTAATACAAACGGGGGAAATAGTGTCTTTAGTACCTTAACAGCTATTGGTGGAGGCAGAGGAGGATTCGGTGATGGCTCTTGTAATCTTAATGCTTCTTTAAACGGAGCGTCAGGAGGTTCCGGAGGAAGTAATGCGTGTTATTATAATACTGTTACTACAACAGGTGCTGGAACCCCCGGGCAGGGAAATGCAGGAGGAACAAGTCCAAGGTATGCTGGTTATACCAATTATGTTACAGCCGGTGGTGGTGGTGCAGGAGCAGCAGGAACAGCACCTACTGCTGCAGGAACTCCCGGAAACGGAGGGATTGGTTTACAGTACTCTATTACGGGTACTCCGACTTATTATGCAGGTGGTGGTGGTGGTTATGCTGCTCAAAACAACTCTACTGGTTCTGCTGGTTTAGGAACTATTGGACAAGGTGGAACGGCAGGAGGAGCTGGAAATTCCGGAACCGTCATTATACGTTATCGCGTACCAAAATATACGCTTTCGTCAATTACTGCGACAGGAACAACTATCAATGAGCTTACAGGAGTTATAACAGCAGGTTCAACAGCGGGTACAGTTACCGTGACTTATACCAATGAATTTGGTTGTTCAGATTCTAAGGTGATTTCAGTGGTGCCTAACGCGGCAATAACATCAACTGTAACCAATCAGACGTGTCCGTCCTCAAATAATGGTTCGATTTCATCAGTAAACATTATGGGAGGTTTGTCGGGTGTACGTTATATCCGTATCAAACAAAATTTAACTGCCGCACAAGACGGTTGGTTACATCCTGCCGAATTAAAAGCGTATGAGATATTAACAGGTACCGAAGTAGCACAAGGTAAAACAGCAACTTCTTCGGGAGTAAGTTACGGCGGAGGTTCATACCCTGCATCTAATTTAGTGGACGGAAGTACAGGAACGATTTACCATAGTGGTTCTCCAGGGGAAGCAGAATGGGTAGAAGTAGATTTGGGAGCCGCTTACAACTTGGATTATATTCAAATTTGGAGTGGAAATTGTTGTTATACAACACGTTTTTCAGATTTACAATTAATCTTTAAAAACAATGCAGGTACAGAGATTTATTCTAAAAAAATAGATATGTCTTCAGCATCGGCACAAAGTTTTACGTATAATGTATTAGATGTTTCGTGGAGCAACGGAGCTACAACTCTTAATCAGAGTGGTTTAGGGGCCGGAACATATACATTGAACTATGCAGATGTGATGGGTTGTAATACGGTTGCTCATGCTAAAACAGTTGGGACGACAAATGCCAACCCAACGGCAAACAAAGGTACAGATCCAATGACAGCTATTTGTCAAAATGGGATTTCTGCAGTAATGGGTGGTTCTGTTGGTGGCAGCGCAACGGGTGGCACCTGGTCAGGCGGTGCTGGTACATGGACTAATGCGACCAATCCAAGCACAGCTACTTACCAAGCAGGTACAGGAGAAAGTGGTACAATAACGTTAACATTGACAACGAGCGGTGGTTCTTGCGGAACAACTTCAACAAATAAGACAATAACAGTAGATGCTCCCTCCACGCTTCCGAGTTCGATTACAGTAGATAATAATACAAATAATTGCTGGGGCCGTCCCGTAACATTAACAGCTAACGGTGGATCTCTTGCAGGAGCTTCACAATATATTTATGGAACCAGCTCCGGAGGTACACAGGTAAGTGGAGCCACTAATGTGACATCAATTACAACAACCCCAACAGGAACAGCGACGTATTATGTCGGAGTTACAGCCAACGGCGCGTGTCCTGCTCAGAACTTAGCAACAGGAGTCACGTATGCTCTTCCGACAAAGAATGCCGTGCTATCCTCGAACAGTTCCGGTACGTGCTACGTGAGTGGTTCCAATCCGATCCATTTCTATGATGCGTCAAATAATTATATAGGCTCTCTTAATCCTCAGGGCAGAACAGGAATAG
>MKVF01000028.1 GCA_001899145.1 Flavobacteriia bacterium 40-80 | reverse complement strand
CAGGATCAAACTCTCCGTTGTATAAAACTTTGAATTTTTGACGGACTCTTTATTTAATACATATGTATTCTTACGCTGTTTCTTCCTTTCCTAATCTTTTCAAAGAACTTTTGTGTTCAAACTTTTGGTTTCATCCTTCTGTTCAATCCTCAGAACCGTTGTCCTGAGATGCTGTTATCATTGCGATTAGCGGGTGCAAAGATAGAGGCATTTTTTGTTTCTGCAAGCAAAAAATCACTTTTTTTTATTTTTTTTATTCTCTACTTAAAATAAACATCTGTAATCAACTCTTTTCCAGAAGCTTCATTTATTCTTTGAATTATAACTTTTTTTCCAAACATCAGCTCTTCCCGCATCACGGAAGAATCTATCTCCAAAATAAGGACTTTGTCTTTTATATAAATATTACGTGTCCGCATTGCCACTGCTTTTCCCATCATCTCTTCCCATTTAGACAGAACATCTATCTCTGCGAGCTTACCATCCAGCTGATAGGCTTTCATTAGGCGATCCACTAAATCCCCCAGCGGCTTAAATTCTGATGAGCGTTTATTTTCTTCCATCATTCTACAGTTTCTATAAAGTTAATCGGAATTTCTACATTTTTAAATATCTCCTCCAGCCGGTTTTTATCCGTATCGCTGATAAATACCTGACCAAAGTGATTGTCGGAAATCAACCGGATCAGTTTTTCCACCCGGGAATTATCCAATTTATCGAAGATATCATCCAGCAGAAAGATGGGCTTCACCTGCATCTGCTGATTCAGCCACTCAAATTGTGCAAGGCGAAGTGCTATCAGAAATGTTTTCTGCTGTCCTTGTGATCCGATCTTCTTTACATGATTATCGTTCATTATAAATGACAAGTCATCTTTATGAATTCCTCCGTTGGTATATTGAGTTATTGTGTCCTTTCTTAAATTCCTTTCCAGTAATCCGGAGAATGTATCATCATTCAGATTTGACTTATATTCTATTAAAACCTGCTCTCTTGTTTCTCCTATCTGGTGATAATATTTTTGAAAAAGCGGCACAAACTGATCAATGAATGATTTTCTTTTTTGATAAATCGGTGTTCCGTACAACTCAAGCTGTAAGTTCCAGACCTCTAAATTTTCTCTGTCAAAAAAACCATTCTCAAATTGTTGCTTTAATAAGGAGTTTCTTTGTTCTATTACTTTATTATACTTAATCAGTGCTTCCAAGTAAGGGCGATCTATCTGCGAAAGGATCGCGTCCATCCATTTTCTGCGGATCTCACTTCCTTCTGAGATCAAATCTCTGTCATACGGAGAAATAACTACTGAAGGAAATACGCCGATATGATCCGCTAATTTTTCATAATCTGCTTTATTTTTCCTGAAAATTTTTTTTGCTCCTGTTTTGACGCCACAATAAACATTATGTTCCATGTCCTCTTTTTGAAAATTTCCCTGGATTACAAAAAAACTTTCTCCAAATGTTATGTTTTGCTTGTCAATCGTACTGATATACGACTTACACATGCTCAGATAGTGAATGGCATCCAGGGCATTTGATTTTCCTGTCCCGTTTTTTCCCACAAAGCAATTGATCCCGTCAATAAAATGAAAATCGGATTGCCGGTGATTTTTAAAATTTACTAATGTAAGATCTTTCAGGTACATCAGATTTCCTCGCGCTGTACAGCGTTTTTAACGGTATCAATAACTGTTGAACCCGTAATACAGGTGAACAGCTCATCAAATTTCGCCCTGGAGATTTCAGGCCATTGTTCCTCGTCTTCCGTGACGCTTACAAATTCCACCTGCATAATTTTTTTAAACAACCCCTCAATTACCTTATCTTCCTCCATGAATTCTTCTTCAATAAGATAAACAGCCGGTTCTAATTCTCCTTCTTTGTATTCTATTTCATTAAACTGATTTGCCCAGCTCAAAAACTCCTGCCGGTACATAATTAATAGGTATCCTCTATTTATAATATTCATTTTTCTTCCGTAAAATCTTCCAATTTCATCCAGTCGATTCGCTTTTTACCATTCTGATATAATGCGAACTCTATATTCTTTATTTTTTTCTCTTCGAGAAGATATTTCACGGCTTTTTTAAAAAATTCTTTCTTTATTCCGCTGAAATAGTATAGTTCTGTCCCTGACAGAAGTATTGCCATCTTTTCACTGGAAATGCCCACAGAATCTCCGATAGTTAATGAATTGCATTTCGTTCCGAAACACTGAATCCAGTTCATAAATGCGTTTTTTGCCAAGGCAGGGTTTGCAAATTCCCACTCTGCAACAAACATTTTTGAGCTGTCGTTTTGATATTTATAGGATGATTTTGTATCAAATCTGTCCACAAACATGAGTGAATCAATTACGCGGGTTTGCTCAATACTTTCTCCCAATTCAGCAGCAAATGCCGCATAGGTCTCATCCAGAGAGGTCTTCTCTTCTGACAGTTCTTCTTTTGATAAATCTGTATAGGATTTATTACTTCCTTCTACCACATCATCCAATGAAAGCGAATCCTCTGGTCCAGCGCCATTCTTACAGGCAATCAGTCCAAATGTGCAAAACAATAAAAAAATAAAACTTTTTAATTTCATAATTTTCTCGCAATCATAATTCCGTCACGGACAGGCATCAGGATGTTCTCTACTCTGGGATCTTCCTGAATCATTCGGTTAAAACCATCTATGATTTTTGTGTCTTTGTCAAATTTATCGCTTTCCCCTACAACTTTACCTGACCACAATACATTATCCGACAGAATAAATCCTCCTTTCCGGACTTTCGGAAGCACCATTTCATAATAAGCCGGATAGTTTCTTTTATCTGCATCAATAAAAACCAGGTCAAATTCTTCCTCAAGATTCGGAATAATTTCCATCGCATTTCCCAGGATGAATTGAATTTTATCTTTATAATCGGATCTTTCAAAAAACGAAGTTGTAAATTCTTCCAACTCTTCATTAACATCAATGGTTATGAGCAAGCCATCTTCCGTAAGGCCTTCCGCCAGACAAAGAGCCGCATAGCCTGTGTAAGTCCCGATTTCTAAAATCCGCCGGGGACGAATCATATTGGAAAGCATGCTCAGCCATCTTCCCTGGAAATGACCACTCAACATTCTGGGATTAACCATTTTTATATGTGTCTGCCTGTTCAGCTCATACAAAAGCGGTGTTTCCGGTGAACTGACCTCAGAACAGTAGCTGTCAATTAAAGGGTGAACAATATCCATTTTTATATTTTGTTCAAAGATACGACAAACTTTGCTCATATAAATTTTCACCGGATGCAATTTTGACAGAATAAAATCACTTGTTTATTTTTGCAAAAAAGATAAAATGCAGACAAAAAACTCAGAAGGATATTACGCGATCGGCGTTTACAAGCACAAAACGGATCATAATATCGGTACATTGTGGCGGACAGCGTATATTCTCGGAGCAAGCTATATTTTTACCGTCGGAAACAAATATAAAAAGCAAAGCTCGGACGTTGTCCGGGCATGGAGCCGTATCCCTCTTTTTCATTATGATACTGTTGACGATCTTTTCAACAATATTCCTCATGATTGCAGAGTCATAGGAGTAGAAATAGATGATTCGGCAATTGATTTAAAGGAATTTCAGCACCCGAAAAGAGCTATTTACCTGTTAGGTTCGGAAAATTTCGGATTACCGGAGGAAGTAAAAGAACGTTGTCACTTTTTGATCAAACTTCCGGGAAACTCTTCTTTAAATGTCGCCGTCACCGGAAGTATCGTGTGTTATGAGCGGGTACAGCAACAGCAAACAAGCTTTCCGCCGCACCATAAAGGTGAATCTTTATGATAATTTAAAAAAAATCACTAATATTAACGTGAAATTAGTTAGAGAAATATGAGGTTTTTTATTCTGTTGACAGTTGCTTTCTTGCTCTTTTCCTGTAATAAAGAAAAACAATTGCTTACAGGAAGAGTATTGATCGAATCCCTGGAATCCGGAGAACAAAAAGCGGTAAAAGGTGCTTCCGTTGATATTTATAACAAACAAAATGAATCTTTCTACACCACTTCCTACAAAGATACTCCGGCGCTGTTTAACAGCATCACAAATTCCAAAGGTAAATACCGTATAGAAGGAATTGTAGCGGGAGAATATACTGTTGTCATCTCTGCCACTCATAACGGAGAGGTTTTAACGCAGATACAGGAAATAACACTTGACAGAGATTCACGGTATGAATGTGATTTTATTCTGAAAAAGTAAACGATTTTAATTATCATTGTGAAATATTTGAAAGCTTATGAAAAAAATTGGATTTATACTGTTTTTAGCTGTTTTAACGGGAACAGTGATCTCCTGTCGCAAAGACAGTAATAGTTTAACCGGAACTATTCAATATATTCATCCTGCAACAGGGGCACATTATTATGCTACCTTAGGAACCATTTCTCTGTACAAAGATGACGGGCTGGAAAAGGGATTACTGGCAAATTATTCCACAAAAATAGATGAGAAAGGTTATTACAATTTCCCGAGAATAAATAAAGGAGATTACAAAGCCTATGTGTATTATACCTACGACAATATTTATTTTTATGATACGATCATCAATTTGTCTTTTAAGCTGAATGACAAAAAAATACAGGATGTACTTCTTATTCCTTAAAGAGATAATTTCTTAAAAACAATAAAAGCCCCGGTTCGGGGCTTTCTTTTTGCTCAGCTTTTTATTTCATCAGGCAATATTTGTAAAAACCTGCTGAACATCGTCGTCTTCTTCAATTCTGTCCAATAATTTCTCAACATCCACCAGCTGTTCTTCCGTAAGTTCTATGGGTGTGGTAGGAATACGGTTTAATCCTGCTTTCTCTACCTCAATTCCCAAACCATCCAATGCTGTCTGTAAAGTCCCGAACGCGGTGTAATCTCCGTAAACGATAATATGCTCTTCTGTAACCTCAATTTCCTCCAGTCCGGCATCAATTAATTCCAACTCCAGTGTTTCCAGGTCAATTGCATCAGATTTCACAATCTGGAAAACAGATTTCCTGTTGAACATAAATTCCAATTGTCCGTTAGGTACAATAGAACCTCCTACTTTATTGAAATAGGATTTTACATTTGCTACTGTTCTTGTAGGATTATCTGTTGCACATTCCACATATACTAAAACACCATGGGGACCTTTTCCTTCGTAAAGAATTTCCGAGAAATTGGCCATATCTTTCTGATTTGCCCGTTTAATCGCGTTCTCGATATTGTCTTTCGGCATGTTTTGTGCTTTCGCATTCTGAATAGCCGTACGCAATCTTGAATTCGTCTCAGGATCAGGGCCTCCTTCTTTTGCTGCTAAAGTTATTGCCTTTCCCAATCTCGGAAACAATCTGGACATTTTGTCCCAACGTTTTTCTTTCGCTGCTCTGCGGTATTCAAATGCTCTTCCCATGTTTTATTTTTTTTGCAAAAATAAAGTATTTGGAAAAAAATCAAAAAAGATTGCAGAATAGAATTAACTTCTCTCCTGACAAGTATTAAGATATTTTAATAACATTTCTTTCTTTTTTTCGTATATTCTTACAAAATTGGCAATCTATAAAGCTCGTTATGGATCAGAATGAAAAATCATTTGAGGAATTGACCGACAATTTAAAGGAATATATAAGCACGCGATTTGAAATATTACAATTAGAAGCAATTGATAAGGTTTCACTTATAGGTGCTGTCGGCAGCTTTGGGTTTATTGTCAGCATGATCGCCGTGCTTTTCTTCCTGTTCGGCAGTATTGCTCTTGGGTTTTACATCGGGGAATTATTTAACAGTAACAGTATAGGTTTTGCTATTTTAAGCGGAACGTATCTGCTGCTGCTCATCATATTATTTACATTAAAGAAAAAACTGTTCAATATCAGGCTCCGCAACATCATTATAAAAGCTATTTTGAATGACTGATTTAGACGTAATAGAAACCCACGAGGATCTGAGAAAAAAAATTGACGCTTTGCATCAAAAGCGTGAAATGCAGGAAGAAGTTTTGTCCGGAAATCTAAAATGGCTGTATGAATCCCTGAAGCCGAACGCGTTGCTTGAAACAGCCATTGAAAACCTTAAAGATGAAGAAGAATCTGTCAATGAAGCTACTCATTTGTCAATCGATTACCTGACGAAAAAATATCTTGGCACTTCCAAAACATTTCGTGGAAGCATCGGAGCAATGGTAATGAATGAAGCACTCCATTTCGCTTATAACCGTTATCAGAGGCAGGTAAGGGGATTCTTTAGGAATTCAGCAAGAAACCTTGCAGAAATCCTCACTCCAAGACGCCGTAAGTCTTAACTGCTTTAAATAGAAGAAAGAGTATTCTTGAGATTGTTGATCACGTTAATCTCAATCGGATCTACTTTTTTCGCTTCCGATAAATACCATGATGCCCAGTCAACAATATTGATGAAATACAGCGATTTTTCAATGATATTCTTCCCTTTTGTCTTTAATAAATAGATCTTATCTGTTTTTGTGCTCAGCACTTCCAGGGTAAATTCTCTTCGGATATTATTTCTTTCTCCCCAGTCTCCTGAGTCAAAAACCACAACTCCGAAGGTATCCGATCCTCCGCCCCATCCAACCAATTCATTGTGATTCATTTCAGGGATCACATGATGCCAGCAAAGAACTTTACTGTTTTCATTGAACTGCTGCCTCGCTCTTATTGCTACACCTTCATAGTGAGGTGACGAATAAAAAACAGGAATACAGGTATTTAAAAAGCCTGCCAGCTTCTTTGCTTCCACATGAATAAGCTCTTTATCTCTGTCTATCAGTTCTTTTGCATCCCTTATCGGATTTTTCCAGTCGATTTCTGCTAATCCGAGTTGTGTAAAAATGTTCAGCAACTGTATAATAGAAAATGCCAGCGCCGTTCTTGGTGGATTTCCACCCGGAACAACTGTACAATCATAATAGTTTTCATTACAGAAATCCAGCAGCTTCCCTCCGGAACAAATTCCGATAATAAAGCTCTTTCTGCGTTTTGCTTCCTGAAGCGCAATTAAAGTTTCCTCTGTATTCCCGGAATAAGAAGAGCCGATAACCAGCGTATGCTCGCTGACAAATCCAGGTAGCTCGTAGTCTTTAACTAAAGTCACCGGAACACTCAAAGTGCTATATAACCACTGAGAAACCAGCAAACCACCAATACCCGATCCTCCCATTCCAACGATTACCACATTAGAAATTTTTTGCAGAGGTTTTTTATATATCGCTGTTTCAGATATGGTTAACCCTTGCGTTAAATTATTCGAAAAATCCTTGATCAGTTCGTACATCTCCATGATTAAGTTGTTTATCATGCGAAAATAATAAATAATTCATAATTATACCTTGCAGAACAATAAACAGTATAGATAATTTATTAATTTCGACATCAAAAATGGAACCGAAAAAAGCTTCAGAAACGCTGACAATTACCACTAAAATCGTTCTTCCGAATGAGACAAACACAATGGGAAATCTCTTCGGAGGGCAGCTTCTTGCCTGGATGGACGTAAGTGCCAGCGTAGCTGCTCATCGCCTGTGCCGGCAGACAGTCGTAACAGCTTCTGTTAATAACGTGTCCTTTGATCATTCTATTCCGCACGCTGCAATTGTAACACTTCAGGCAAAAGTTTCCAGATCATTCAAGAGCTCCATGGAAGTTTTTATTGATGTTTATATTGAACACCCGAAAAGTGGCGAGCAAACAAAATGCAACGAGGCTATTTATACTTTCGTCGCTATCGGGGAAGACGGAAAGCCAGTTCCCGTTCCTGAGGTAATTCCTGAAACCAAAGAAGAAATAGCAAGATATAACGGAGCATTAAGGCGTAAGCAGCTGAGTCTGATTCTTGCAGGGAAAATGAAACCAAATGAAGCAACCGAATTAAAGGCGTTATTCTTCGGAGAATGACTTGATCGTCGAAGCAATGGCTACTGTATCCTGCTTCAACATACAGTTAAAATGCTTTTGAGGACAGGCATGAAAACCAATTTTCGAGCAGGGTCTGCATTTTAATCCCTGTACTTCGTGCATCGTATAAGATTTTTCGTTCTGCGGCATATACGGGTACATTCCTAATTCCGGAACGGTGTTTCCCCAGACACTTACTATTTTGGTCGAAAAACAGGCAGCAATATGCATCAAACCAGTATCATTTGTCAACAATACGGCTGCATTTTTTACTATATAAGCAGAACTGTTCAGGCTTAATTTTCCGGTAAAATCCAAACACGGAAGCTCTTCCGAGATCCGAGCTGCTTTCTCCTCATCCTGTTTTCCGCCCAGCAACAGAACCGGAAGCTCCTGCTTCTTCAAAACCTCTATCGTTTTGGAAACCGGAAATTGTTTTGTCTCAAACTGCGCGCCAATAGCGACAGCAATATATTTTTTGGGTTCCAGTCCATAAAACCGCAAATCGATTTCATCCTGTTCCGGGATAAAATAATCACAAGGCTGCCCGTCATTTTTCACTCCAAGCGGCTCTGCTGTTTTCAAATACCGGTCAACAATATGCCCTTTGTAGGTCATCGGTATTTTAAAATTCACCAGTTTCCACTTTTGAAAATTCAACTTTTCAAATGAAAACGATTTAACTCCCAGCTTCCATTTCAGACCTAAGGTCCGGATGTTGTGATGCAGGTCAATTAAGTAGTCGAATTTCTCCTTTTTCAGGTCCGGAATAACCTCATCTGTTGATTTTCCGATTGTCCACAACTTATCAATATATGGATTGTTCTCCAGAATAGTCCTAAAAGACGATTTTGTCAGATAATGTATCTCCACGCCCGGCAGCTGTTTTTTTAAACAGCGCACTACAGGCGTTGTCAACACAATGTCTCCGATGGAACTGAATCTGACTACTAAAATTTTCATTCAGACAAAGGTATAAATTCCGTAAAACAGTATGTTGAAATCATTAAATATTCACCTTGATTGTTAATTTCAGAATATAAATTTTGTTCGTTCCCGAATAATTTCGTAAATTTGTCGCATGATTTTGAATGAGGGGATGTCATATCCCCTCTTTTGGTATTTTATGATTGATAAAAAAACAGTACAAAAATTAGCGGAGGAACGCATCGAAGAGCTGGGTACAGGCTTATTCATCGTGGATATTAACATCAGCCCTTCCAATTCCATTTCTGTTGAGCTGGATAAGGAAAATGGTGGTGTTTCCATTGATGAGTGTGTATCTGTTTCCCGGAACATTGAGCACAACCTTGACCGCGAGCAGGCAGATTTCGAGTTGAATGTATCCTCTGCCGGACTGGATAAACCGTTAAGACATCCGCGCCAGTTTCAGAAATACATCGGGAAACCTGTTGCAGTCAAGTTCAATGATGGAAAAAAACAGGAAGTAACCTTGCTGGAAGCGACTGATAATAGGATTAAATTTCAGTACGAGGTAACTGAGAAGCCGGAGGGAAGTAAGAAGAAAATAAAAAAGAATATAGAAGAAACAGCAGAATTATCTGCTGTAAAAGAAGTAAAAGTTGTTATACAATTTAAATAATTAAGCAATGAATAGCTTAGAATTAGTTGAATCATTTTCAGAATTTAAAGAATTAAAAAGCATTGACAAGCAAACGATGCAACGTGTTTTGGAAGACGTTTTTCGTTCAATGCTAAAAAAGAAATTCAATACGGATGAACATATCGATGTGATCGTTAATATTGATAAAGGCGACGTTCAGATTTTCATCAACAAAGAAATCGTAATGGACGGGGAAGTGGAAGATGAATTCACTGAAATCGCTTATTCAGACGCTATTAAAATCGAACCTGACTTTGAAGTCGGAGAGTTAGTATCTGAAGAGTTTAAATTTGAAGACTTCGGTAGAAGAAATATCCTTGCATTGCGTCAAAACCTGATCTCTAAAGTATTGGAGCTGGAAAAAGACAACGTGTACAAAGTATATAAAGACCGTATCGGTGAAATCATGACCGGTGAAGTGTACCAGGTGTGGAAAAAAGAAATTCTTGTGCTGGATGATGACGGAAATGAGCTGGTACTTCCTAAAAACGAGCAGATTCCTTCTGATTTCTTCAAAAAAGGCGACAGCATCAGAGCAGTCGTTGCAAAAGTAGATATGAGAAATTCTCATCCGGTGATTACCTTGTCAAGAACAGCTCCTGAGTTCCTGGAGCGACTTTTTGAGCTGGAAGTTCCTGAAATTTTTGATGGTTTGATTACTATCAAGAAAATCGTTCGCGAGCCGGGAGAAAGAGCAAAAGTGGCGGTAGAATCTTATGATGACAGAATCGATCCTGTAGGAGCTTGTGTCGGAATGAAAGGTTCCCGTATCCACGGAATCGTTCGTGAGCTGAGAAACGAGAACATTGATGTTATCAACTACACAAACAATGTCAACCTGCTGATTCAAAGAGCGCTGGCACCGGCAAAGATTTCAGATATCGAAATCAATGAAGAGGAAAAAACAGCAAAAGTTTCATTGAAAGCAGACCAGGTTTCATTAGCGATCGGTAAAGGTGGTAACAATATCAAGTTGGCTGCAAAATTATCAGGATATGAAATCGACGTTTTCAGAGAGATGGATGATGACGATGATGATGTTGACCTGGATGACTTCGTAGATGAAATCGATGAGTGGATCATCGATGAATTGAAGGCAATCGGTTGCGATACTGCTAAATCTGTACTGGAAATGAGCGCGGAAGAGCTTGTGAACCGTACGGACTTAGAAGAAGAAACAATTATCGAAGTACAGAAGATACTTCGTTCAGAATTTGAAAATTAATTTTAATTGCTACCGGTTGGGTAGTGTAAAAAATATATATGGCCGGAAAAACACATAGATTAAGTAGAGTAGCTAGTGAATTGAATGTTTCAATCCCTACGATTGTTGACTTTCTTAGTCGTCAGGGACAGGCTATTGACAGCAATCCGAATACTAAAATTGAAGAAGATCAGTATGAAATTCTTCTAAAACAGTTTGCAGATGATCTTTCTCTGAAGGAAAAGGCTAAACAAACTTCTTTAAAAAGAGAGCGACGGGAAACGATCAGTCTGCAGGACAGCAAACCTCAGACGGAGAAAGCTCCTGCTGAAGAGGATGAAGACGATCTGGATATAGAGCGCCTTAAAACAGAGTTAATTCAGGAGAGATCACGTGTAACTCCTCCGACGGAAGAGAAAAAGGAAGCGGAAGAAAAACCTCTGCCTGCTGACAAGGAAGAGGAACCAACAACCGTTGACGGAGGTGGTTTACATCTGAATATTGTCGGGAAAATTGATTTGGATAAGCTGAATCAGAAAACCCGTCCTGACAAGAAGAAAAAACCGGAAACGGCGGAAGAAAAACCGGCTGTCAAAAATACAGAGCCTGCTCAGGAAAAAGAAATTAAAAAAGAAGAGCCTGCAACAGCTCCAAAACACGAAGAGAAAAAAGAAGAAGCACCTCAAACTCCGGCAAAAGAGGCTGCTCCTGAAATTGAAACAATTCGTGTTGAAAGAAAAACAATTACAGGCCCGACAATTCTTGGTAAAATCGAATTGCCTGTTGAAAAGCAAAAAGTAGCATCTTCTTCTCATGTTCCGAACAAGAATGACGAACCTAAGAAGAAAAGAAAACGTATTAAAAAAGGTCCTGAAACAGGAAATACAGCACAGACAGGAGGCAACGCCCAAAACAATAACAGACATAAAAACCCGAATCAGAAGCATCCGAATGCGGGAAAACATCAAACCGCAGCACCTAAGCATGCTCCGATTTCGGAAAAAGATATTGAAAAGGAAATCAAGGATACTCTTGCCCGCCTTTCTACAAAAGGAGCTAAATCCAAAGGTTCCAAATTAAGACGGGAAAAACGTGCGAATATCGCTCAACGTCGTGAGATGGAGCAGATAGAAGCGGAAATGGATGAAAAAGTATTGAAGCTAACAGAATTCGTTACAGTATCTGAATTGGCATCAATGATGAATGTACAGCCAACGCAGGTAATTTCTGCTTGTATGTCATTGGGAATTTTCGTTTCCATTAACCAGCGTTTAGATGCGGAAACAATCCAGATCGTGGCAGATGAGTTTGGATATGAGACTACATTTGTTTCGGCGGAAGTAACAGAAAGTATTCCAATCGTAGAAGATAAAGAAGAAGACCTTCAGCCGCGTCCGCCGATTATTACGGTAATGGGACACGTTGACCATGGTAAAACTTCCTTACTGGACAGAATCCGTAATGCGGATGTTACTTCCGGTGAAGCGGGAGGAATCACGCAGCACATCGGGGCTTATTCTGTTACATTGGAGGACGGACGTAAAATGACGTTTCTGGATACTCCCGGCCACGAAGCCTTTACGGCAATGCGTGCGCGGGGCGCACAGGTAACAGACGTGGCGATTATCATCGTTGCCGCTGACGACGACGTAATGCCGCAAACCAAAGAAGCGATCGCTCACGCACAGGCTGCCAATGTTCCGATGGTTTTCGCTATCAATAAAATTGATAAAGACGGTGCGAATGCTGACAGAATCCGTGAGCAGCTATCTGCCATGAATATCCTGGTAGAAGAATGGGGTGGTCCATACCAGTGTCAGGAAATTTCCGCTAAAAAAGGATTAAATATCAAAGAGCTTTTGGATAAAGTCCTTCTGGAAGCGGAAATTCTTAATCTTAAAGCCAATCCGAACAAAAATGCTTTAGGAACGGTGATTGAATCTTCCTTGGATAAAGGAAAAGGATACGTCACTAACTTACTGGTAGAATCCGGAACAATGAAAGTCGGAGATATCGTTCTTGTCGGTCGTTATTACGGGCGTGTAAGAGCAATGCACGATGAAAGAGGTAAAAATCTGAAAGCTGCAACTCCGTCCACACCGGTTTCGATCTTAGGGATCAGTGGTGCGCCAAGTGCGGGTGATAAATTCTATGTTCTTGAAGATGAAAAAGAAGCGAGAACCATCGCTGCTAAACGGGAGCAATTATACCGTGAGCAAGGTTTACGTACCAATAAACATATTACACTGGATGAGATCGGCCGACGTCTGGCAATCGGAGATTTCAAAGAGTTGAACTTAATCGTCAAAGGAGACGTGGACGGATCAATCGAAGCATTGTCCGACTCGTTACTAAATCTTTCAACAGAAGAAATCGCTATTAAGATTGTTCACAAAGGTGTCGGAGCTATTTCCGAGGCCGATGTCAACCTTGCTTCTGCTTCTGATGCCATCATTCTTGGATTCCAGGTTCGTCCGACAGTGGCGTCAAGGAAACTTGCAGAGGAAGAAAAAATTGATATCCGACTGTACTCTGTCATCTACAAAGCTATTGAGGAAATCAAAGCGGCCATGGAAGGAATGTTGTCTCCGGATATTCAGGAACAGATTACCGGTTCAGCAGAGGTGCGTGAGATATTCAATATTTCCAAAGTTGGAACAATTGCAGGTTGTTTCGTTCTTGACGGTGTAATCAAAAGAACCTCTAAAATCCGTGTCATCCGTGACGGAATTGTTGTTCACACAGGCTTATTAGGCTCTTTAAAACGTTTCAAAGACGATCAAAGAGAAGTAAAACGCGGATTTGAATGTGGTTTGGATGTTGAAAAATACAACGATATAAAAGTTGGCGACATCATTGAAGCATTCGAGGAAGTGGAAGTAGCAAGAAAATTATAAATCCATAACTAAGCCATCTTCGGATGGCTTTTTTAATAATCATTATGAATTACGATCATCTTAAAAAAACAGCTCCTGACAAATGTCAGTTATGTGAAACAACAGAAAACATCAGTATTTATAAAGTACCTTTTTCTACCGGGAAATTTGCTGATGAAGCATTTTTCTGTTGCGAAAGCTGCATCTCTCAATTAGAAAAACGAGCGGAGCTGGATGCAAAACATTTTGAAATTTTAAGTACTACCATGTGGCATGAAGATCCGGCTGTGCAGGTAACAGCATGGAGACTTTTAAACCGCCTGAAATCAAATACCTGGGCTGTTGATGCTTTGGACATGCTGTACCTGGATGATGAAATAAAAGAATGGGCGGAAGCATCCGGAGACCAGCATGCCACAGGAGAAGACGAATTTCACAGGGATTGTAATGGGATCATCCTTCAAAACGGTGATACCGTCACACTTATCAAAGATCTGGATGTAAAAGGATCATCTCTGAATGCAAAAATCGGAACAGCAGTCCGTCAGATCAGATTAGTTCATGACAACAGCGAGCAAATAGAAGGAAAAATTGAAGGTCAATCGATTATTATTTTAACGAAATATGTCAAAAAACAAGCTTAGATTTTGATATTTTTGCAACGTTAAAAGACAGTCGAAACCCGCATGGCTGTCTTTTTTTCTATATAAAATTAATATGGCTTTAAAACAATACCTTGGTCAGAAGTTAGAACAGCGCCTGAGCCCTCAGCAGATTCAGCTGATGAAACTACTACAGGTTCCTACAATGGAGCTTGACCAGAGAATCAAACAGGAAATAGAGGAAAATCCTGCTCTGGAAGAAGGTAAGGAACTGGAAGAAGATTTCGAAAATGAGCGCGAAGAAGATTTCGACGATTCGAACATCGAGAATGAACGGGAAGATTTTGACCTCTCCGACTATATGGATGATGACACTCCTGACTACAAAACACAGGTAAATAACCGCAGCAAGGACGATGAAGAACGTGTAATTCCGTACAGCGGTGAACAAACTTTCCAAGACCGCCTGCTGGAACAGCTCTATATGCTTGACCTGGATGAAACACAGTTTATCATTGCAAATACCATCATAGGAAACCTGGATGAATCAGGTTATCTCAACAGAGAAATTGATGCGATTGTTGATGATCTTGCATTTACCCTGAACATCATGGTAACGGAAGAGCAGGTGGAAGAAGTGCTCACGCTTGTTCAGGAGCTTGATCCCGCCGGTGTCGGAGCAAGAGATTTAAAAGAATGCCTGTTAATTCAAATCAACCGTAAACAAGACGGAGATATTACCAAATTTACCGCTAAAAAAATATTAGAAGATCACTTCGAGGAATTTACGAAAAAACATTACGACAAAATCCAGAAGAAGCTTGAAATAGAGGACGAAGACCTGAAAGAAGCGATCGCGGAAATCATCAAATTAAACCCGAAGCCCGGCGGTTCCGGAAAAGAAGCCGCAAAATCAATGATCCAGATCATCCCGGATTTTTATATCCAGGAATTTGACGGAAAGCTGGAAATATCACTGAACGGAAGAAACGCGCCGGAATTACATGTAAGCAGAGATTATGCAACAATGCTCCGTAATTATGCCGAAGGGGCGAAAACTTCAAAGGCAGACAAAGAAGCGCTGCAATTCGTAAAACAAAAATTAGACAGCGCAAAATGGTTTATTGATGCCATCAAGCAACGGCAAAATACCTTGTTGACCACCATGGAGGCCATTGTCGCTTACCAGCGGGAATTCTTCATATCCGGAGATGAGTCAAATCTTAAGCCGATGATCCTGAAAGATATATCAAACATGATCGGCCTGGATATTTCTACTATTTCCCGCGTTGCCAACAGCAAATACGTTCAGACAAATTTCGGCATTTACCCGCTCAAATATTTCTTCTCTGAATCACTTTCCACCGACAGTGGTGAAGAAGTGTCCACACGGGAAGTCAAAAAAATTCTTTCCGAAGCGATCGAAGCGGAAGAAAAGCGGCGGCCGCTTACAGATGACCGGTTGGCGCAGCTGCTGAATGAAAAAGGATACAATATCGCCAGACGAACTATTGCCAAATACCGCGAACAGCTGAACATTCCGGTTGCGAGATTAAGAAAAGAGCTCTGATGCAATTGATTTATAAGTTCATATCATGGCTCTTTGTCCCGTTGATGATGCCTGTTTACACACTGGCCGTCATGTTTTTCACGGAAACCGTCAGTAAAACATCCATTGACATCAAAGAGAATCCTTTTTTGATGAATCCTTATCTGAAGATGGTAACATTAATCATCTTCTTTATTCTTCTGGTAATAGCTCCCGGACTCTCGTTAGTGATTATGCAAAAAAACAGGCAGATCGAATCCATAGAGCTTAATAACCGGAGAGAACGAAGCATTCCGATCCTCATCACCGGATTTTACTCATTTGTCCTTACGATTATCTTATTCAAGCAGCTGAGTATTTTGTATTTTCCGGTCATTATTCATTCAATAGCGGTCTTGGGTGTCGTCAGTTCTTTCGTCGCCTTTATAATCACTCTCCGTACAAAAATCAGTTTGCATGCTCTCGCATCCGGGCTTTCAGCAGGAACAATGATTTATTATTTTTATTATTTTTACATTCCGGATATTATCGTTTTATTGGCGGTGATCCTTACCGGCGGGCTTGTTATGACTGCTCGGTACGGACTAAAAAAACACACTATTAACCAGCTGATATCCGGGTATTTAATCGGATTACTCCTGTCTTTCATAACTTTAACGATTGTTAAAACATTACTCTGAAAAAATTCATTTATTTTCGTAACTCTAATGAATAAAATAAAAATGAAAAAAATTGCATTATTAGTTATCACAGGTTTAACACTACTTGCCTGCGGACTTGTTGACAAGGCAAAAGAACAAGGTGTCAATATGTACACCGTAAGCCAGGATAAGGAATTAGGAGCGCAGGTCGCCAAAGAAATAGCAAGTAACCCCACGGAGTATCCTCTTGTTGACTCAGCAGCAAACCCTGAGCTATACGCCTATGTATATAAGATCAGGAACAAAATTTTAAATTCCGGAAAAGTAACTCACAAAGATGATTTCAACTGGCAGGTAAAGATCATTAAAAATGACACTGTTCTGAACGCCTTCTGTACTCCCGGCGGATATATCTATATTTATACAGGTATCATGAAATATTTAGATTCGGAGGATGAGCTGGCAGGTGTGCTTGGGCACGAAATCGCTCATGCGGACATGCGTCACTCTACACGTCAGATGACAACAATGTATGGTGTTGATGCTGTTTTAAGTGCTATTGCCGGAAACAAAGAAATGATCAAAAATATTTCCGCGAGTTTAATCGGTCTTAAATTTTCCAGAAACCACGAAACGGAAGCAGATTCTAAATCCGTAGAATACTTATGCCCAACAGATTATAATGCAAACGGAGGCGGGAAATTCTTTGAAAAGATGGTAGCTGCCGGCAATTCAAGAACAATCGAATTCCTGAGCACCCACCCGAATTCAGAAGGCCGTATTGAAAATTACAATGCAAAAAAAGCGGAATACGGATGTACAGGAAATAAAGATTACAAATCGGAGTATGCTAACATGAAGAAACTGCTGAACAATATCAAAACAGGCGGATTCGGAGGATCAGTAATTATCCGAAGATGATCCTGTTTATTGATCAAACATATTTCATAGATACCGAAAAGTTTTTCGATGTATCGATCGGTTTAAAAAATAATTCGGAAAATCCACGTGCATGGTACGTGGATTTTCCTGTTATTGAACCTGTCAGAACAGCTACCTTTGTCGGCTCCGTTGCCGAAGGGAACGCTGTCAATTTCAGAAATATTACCTTCAATCCGCATGGACACGGCACACACATAGAATGCCTCGGGCATGTTACTGAAACAGTATATTCTGTAAATGAGCTTTTTAAAGATTATTTTTTGAGAGCACGGCTCATTTCCCTTCAGCCAAGCACTGTTTTCAATAAGGAATTCCAGGAGCAGGATCTGGTCATTTTAAAAGAACATCTGGAAAAGACCATTTCCTCGGAAACAGAATGTCTGATGATCCGTACCTTACCAAATTCCGAAGATAAAAAACACCGGAATTACTCCAATACTAACTTTCCCTACTTGCATCAGGATTGTGTTAAAGTTCTGGATCAGTTGAACGTGAAACACCTGATCGTTGATCTTCCTTCCGTGGACCGTGAAGTTGATAACGGTGTTCTGGCGTTCCACAAATCATTTTGGAAAACCAACACAGATGCTCCAAGATTCGACCGTACAATTACAGAATTTGCTTACTTTCCTGATGAAATGCCAGATGGAGAATATTTTCTGAATATGCAGGTAGCCCCAATTGAAAATGACGCTGTACCCTGCAGGCCTCTTCTATTCCCTGTCCTGAATAAATAAAACAACCCGGACCAAATTGTTCCTGGAATGAACCGGAGAAAGTACTATAATAAATAGTCGGATAAAAGAATTTATATTGTGAATGCAAAAGGATGCGAAAAACTTTTGTAAATTCGTTTGCCAAACAAATTTTTATGAAATTCATCTTTTTTCTTTGCGTTGTTTCAGTATTTACAGGCAATCTGATTGTTGCCCAGCAAACTATCACCTTTAAAAACGGAGTATTCTCCGACCAGATTTCCATTCCCGTGGAACCGGCTCCTGCAGTAAATTCCGTGAACAAAACAGCTTCTCTATCCAAAACAACAGCAGCAACGAATACAGAAACACAATCTTCCGAAACAGCCTATGAGATCTTTTATTATGATTCTCTTTACTTTGAAGAAAACCAACTTAACAGCTCCATCCGTTTAGTGGAAAAAAACGAGGACGGTACATTTACACAACAGACAGAGATCACAGACTATTTTTTCAGTCCTGCGGTCAGCGGATTAGGAAAAGGCCGGTATTACCTTTTATTTATTACGGAAGAACAGGAATATTATCTCCGCTTAGCAATTTCCTATCTGGACTGAACAGCTGCTCCCTATGAGAACTACGATTTGGAATATAAAAACCAAATTTTGAGTTATATGGAAAATAAATCTTACAATCAGCTCACAAAAGAAGAAGCGGATGTAATTCTGAGAAAAGGAACGGAATATCCTTTTACGGGAGAATACACCGATTTTTTCGGGAAAGGTATTTACGTATGCCGGCAGTGTAACGCTCCGCTTTACAGGTCTGAGGATAAATTCCATTCCCGTTGCGGATGGCCGGCTTTTGATGATGAAATTGAAGGTGCGGTAAAAAAAGTGCCTGACGCTGACGGACAAAGAATTGAAATTATATGTGCCAATTGCGGCGGCCATCTCGGTCATGTTTTTCACGGTGAAATGTTCACACCTAAAAATACCCGCCATTGTGTAAATTCAATTTCCATGAAATTTGTAAAAGACTGATTATCTCCAATAGCTTAATAAGAAGCCGTTTTCATCAGCCTTTTCGCATTAAGAAAGATGATCCTTCAATTTTCAAAGAAGGATCATCTCTTGATTCAATAGTTTAATGAGATCCGAGACTATCTTACAAGCTTAATGCAATGAATCTGCTTTATAATTCGGTTACCGTTTCTTCTGTTTTCTTTTTCTTCTTCAAACCTTTTTCGGAAAAGGAGTTCACCGTATTCGAAAGATCATCTGCGGAAAATTTTCCTTTGACACAGATAAAAACACCATCGCCGTCTTCGGAACTTACTGTAAGAAGCAATCTTTTGATTGTACTTTTTCGCATTTTCGCATTGATATTAACACGGTCTTCACTACTTGAAACAGATACCCATTCCTCATATTTTTTCCTTTTCAGATAACGCTGAAGCCGTTCGTTGATTTTAGAAAAATCTTTCTGGTTTTCAATGGTCAGCACACGGACCCCTTGCACTTTTGTGATCAATCTTAAAGCTGCCTCATCTTCGGCATCTTCCTCCTCAAGCAACGCTCTTTTTACAAAGGGCTTTGCCAGAAAAGCAGCTACACTGATGGAAACCACCTCTGCATCCCGTTCGATTTGCCTGTTTTTAACAAAGCTCATGTTTGAATGTCTGGAAATAATACAGGATGAAAAAAACATTAAACACATTCCTGATAATAAAATAAGCCGTTTCATAATTTCCTGTTTTTTTAATTATTCATTACTGATTAATTTTGAAACATCTTCCATGGAAATAATTCCTTCCAGAATCATAAAAACGGTTTCGTCCCCGCTGTCAATACACAAAAGAAGATTGCTTAACATATCGGATTTTGTGCTTTCCGCTAAAAACCGGATATTGGAATCCTCACTGTTAATGCTGATCAGCTCCTCATACTTAATCCCTTTCAATGCTGATTTCAGCTGGTTCTGAATGGACTCATAATTCCGTGCGTTAGAAGAATCCCGTTCCACGATCAGGATCTTCAGCGAATTGATCTTATTGATCAGCGGCTTTATTTTTGCCAGATCACTATCTTCAATATCCAGTTGTCCCAACAGCTGAAACATCGGTTTCGCTATTTTAATAGAAGTTACTCCTTCTGTATATTGATACTGATCAAACAGCTGGCTGATCTTGGATACCTGGCCGAAAGCAAAGCTGCTAAAGGCAAAGGCAAGGATAATAAATACTCTTTTCATACTCTTTTCATTTAAAATTTAACAGACAAATGTTTAATGTGCTCCATTTCCGAGACACTTTTCTCTACGTTGGTGGCAAGAAGGGCAAGAGAATTTTTTGTCAGCTCTTTTGCTTCTTCCAGATCGTAAACAGGTTTCCCGTTAATAACTACATACTCCGGATAATAAGCAGTTATTTCTTCAGGAAACGAAGGTTGTTGTTTTTGGGCAGGATGTGTTTTAACTCTTTTCGCAGGCTCCTCCTTCTGTTCTGTCAGAACAATTACCGGCGTTTCTTCTTTTACTTCCGGCAGCTGTTTCTTCGTTTTCTGCTCCGTAACTTTATTTTGTTTGGCAATAAGTGTTTTCTCCTGTTTATGTCTAGTCAGAAGAATAGTCCCGAAAACAATCAGAAAAACTGCCGCTGCAGACCAGTACCCTATTTTTCTGAAAGAAATACGGAAACTTTTCCCGGTCACTTTCTGCACTCCGGCAATTGCCAGAAAATCATCAAATTCCCAGTCCATTTTTTCTTCCTGTTCTTCCTTAAGAGCTTTGAAAAACGGATCGCCGGAATGCTCTTTCAGCCATTTTTCTTCTTCTGCGGAAGAAGTTCCCGCAAAATACTTTTCTTTCCTCGTATCAATTTTGTCGTTGCTCATATTCAAACAATTTTTCAAGCTGGTCTTTAATCTTTTGCCTCGCCCGCATCAGGTTGATACGAACAGCATTTTCTTCTATCTCCATGATCTCCGCGATCTCCGGAATATCATATTCTTCAATATCTTTCAGATGCATCACCATCTGCTGCTTCGGAGGCAGCGCGTTGATCAGCTCCAGGATAATCTCCTTTGTATTATCCGCTCCCGGAAATGATTCTGCCCTCGTTCCGGCAGCTACCGACTGCCGGTGGGCAGCCGCTACTTCTTCATGTTTCAGCCGGTTAAAGCATTCGTTTTTAATACACTGCATTGCAAATGCTTCCAGGTTTCTGTAACGATGCAGCTCCGCTCTCATCTGCCATAACTTTACCATTACATCCTGTACCGTATCAAAAGCTTCATCAGGACTTACCAGCAGTCTTTTCGCCAGGCGAAACATCTTGTCCTTATGAACAAAAACGGAAGACTGAAAAGCGTGCTGATCCATCATGTTATTTTTCTGCTTTTAAAGAAAAGACAATTTAATATTTGATTTTGTTACATCAAAAATGAATTTTTCTGAAAAAAATATATTGAATAAGGTTCATCTATTCAGATAACATATTAGCTGCGTTAAATTTATCCCAACTTCTGCTACAATTTTTTTATCCCGAACTTACTTTGTACCTTTGTTCCCTGAAAAATTGAAATTAAGGATAAAAGTATGAGCAATACAACAGAAAAATTAGCTTATAAAGTTAAAGATATCAGCCTTGCTGAATGGGGAAGAAAAGAAATTCGTCTGGCAGAAGCGGAAATGCCGGGACTAATGTCACTCCGTGCCGAATACGGAACATCCAAACCACTTGCAGGGGCAAGAATCGCGGGATGTTTACACATGACGATCCAGACAGCGGTTTTGATCGAAACATTAGTAGAATTAGGTGCAGAAGTTACCTGGTCTTCCTGTAACATTTTCTCAACTCAGGATCACGCAGCAGCAGCAATCGCAGCAGCAGGAATTCCGGTGTTCGCATGGAAAGGAATGAACGAGCAGGAATTTGATTGGTGTATTGAACAAACCTTATTCGCTTTTAAAGATGGTAAGCCATTAAATATGATCCTGGATGACGGAGGAGACCTGACAAACATGGTATTTGACCGTTTCCCGGAACTGACAAAAGATATCAAAGGTCTTTCGGAAGAAACGACAACAGGAGTTCACCGTTTGTATGAAAGAAAGAAAAACGGAACACTGGTAATGCCGGCAATTAACGTAAATGACTCCGTAACAAAATCAAAATTTGACAATAAATACGGATGTAAAGAATCTTTGGTGGATTCTATCCGCCGTGCCACAGATGTTATGTTAGCAGGAAAAGTAGCTGTGGTTTGCGGTTACGGAGATGTAGGTAAAGGTTCCGCAGCTTCTCTGAGAGGTGCCGGTGCGCGTGTTATTGTTACGGAAATCGACCCGATCTGCGCGTTGCAGGCTGCAATGGACGGTTTTG
Organism: Flavobacteriia bacterium 40-80; assembly: GCA_001899145.1. Lineage (GTDB taxonomy): Bacteria > Bacteroidota > Bacteroidia > Flavobacteriales_D > Crocinitomicaceae > 40-80. The sequence goes on along the minus strand of MKVF01000028.1, from coordinate 50,789 downwards.
AGGTGAAAAAACTGGATACAGTAGTTCACAATGTGGATATCGTTGTAACAACTACCGGAAATAAAGACATCGTTGTAGGCCGTCATTTTGAAAAAATGAAAGATAAAACAATCGTATGTAATATCGGTCATTTTGATAATGAAATTGACATGGCGTGGTTGAACAAAACATATGGAAATACGAAAATTGAAGTAAAGCCACAGGTAGATATTTATAATGTAAACGGAAAAGAAGTTATTATTCTGGCAGAAGGCCGTTTGGTGAATTTGGGCTGTGCAACAGGTCATCCGTCATTTGTAATGTCTAACTCCTTCACTAACCAGACGCTGGCTCAGCTTGAATTGTGGACCAATGCAGATGCGTATGAGAATGACGTATATATGTTGCCGAAACATCTGGATGAAAAAGTGGCGAAATTACACCTTGCTAAAATCGGTGTTGAATTGGAAACTTTGACAGAAGACCAGGCGAAATATATTGGCGTAGCGGTTGAAGGGCCTTATAAAGCAGAACACTACAGATACTAAAAAATAGTATATAAAATGACCCCTGATAATGATGATTGTCAGGGGTTTTTATTTGGAAAAAGATTAAGCTGTATTGTTTTATAAATGAGATTTAATATCCATTTGCTGATGAAGAATTCTTATAATTTCGATTTTATTTCCTTTCAAATTGGTTTTATAAAAAATGAGATGAGATTTCATACGTGAACGGAAATATCCTTTCCTCACTTCACCATAATCTTTTCCGGATTTAGGACTTTTAGCCAGGTACTCAATTTCATCCATAAGTAAATCGTAATAATAATCTGCTTGTTCAACTGACCAGTTTTCAAAAGTATAAAGCCAGATTTTTTCTAAATCATTTAATGCTTCTTTGCTGATCTTATAGTTCATTATTCCGCAGCATATTTTCGATGTAGATCAGCCCGGAACTCCTCTCGGTTAAAGCTCTCTGCAAACCCGGATTTTTCCCCTTTTTTGAGCTCCTTAATCAGTTCATTTTTTTTTGTTTCCTCATGTTCGAACATTCTTAAAGCAGCTCTTACAACTTCACTTGCAGAAGAAAATTTCCCCGATTTTATTTGCTGGTTAATAAAACTGCCAAAATAATCACCTAACAGAATTGACGTGTTTTTTGCCATAATTTTAAAGTTTGTTTAAATATACCAAGTATTGGTATAAAATCAAAATTTTTCTTTCAGTTTTTCAAAAAAGCAGCTTTCACCGGCTCTTTCCGATCCTTCATCTGAGAATTTAAGAGTTCGTCTTAAAAAATATTAAAAAACTCGAAAATTTAAAATACCTTTGCAGTTCATAAATAGTATGCTCGGGATGAACAGACCAAATAAAAAAAATGCTCCTAAATCTTCAACAGGAGCCTCCAAGAACAAAAAATCCGCTAATACGACTTTCAGGCCACGATCAGGAAGTCCTGCCACAGCAAAAAAATATGCTAAGCCTATATCTAAAGAACCGCTTCCGGATCTGAATAAAGAAGAAATCCGGCTAAACAAATTTTTGTCTAATGCAGGAATCGCCTCCCGCCGGGAAGCGGATGTGCTTATTCAGGCAGGAAATGTGACTGTGAACGGAGAAATAGTTACTGAGCTGGGATACAAGATCAAACCGACAGATGTCGTAAAATACGACGGAGCTACTATCAAATCTGAGAAAAAACAATACGTTTTGCTGAATAAACCGAAGGATTTCATTACCACAATGGATGATCCTTTCGGAAGAAAAACAGTGATGTCCCTCGTGAGGAAAGCCTGTAAAGAACGGGTGTACCCCGTTGGCCGACTGGACCGCGAAACAACAGGAGTACTACTATTTACAAATGACGGAGATTTAGCCAAAAGACTAACACACCCAAAGCACCAGGTAAGAAAAATTTACCATGTAGAGCTGGAACGCCCGTTTTTACACACCGATATGGAAAAGCTGAGAACAGGTATCCATCTGGACGATGGAATGATCAAATGTGATCAGGCAGAATATGTTAAAAATGGCAGAAGCAGTGAGGTCGGAGTGGAAATCCATTCCGGAAAGAACAGAATCGTCAGAAGAATTTTTGAAAAACTGGGTTATACAGTGGTAAAGCTTGACAGGGTACAATTCGCCTGCCTGACGAAAAAAGACCTTTCCAGAGGAATGTACAGGCATCTGACAGAACAGGAAATTGCCTTTTTAAAAATGATTTAATATGAAGTTATAGTGGCTTTTTAACAATATCAACCTAAAACTATAAACACATGAAAACAATATTTCGTGCCTTCTTTTTTGTTTTTTTAATCTGTTTCGTAACAACTCATACTAACGCCCAGCTTAAAAAGAAAGTAAACAAAAACTCCATGGGAAAAGGTGCTTTGTTTCTATATTGGGGATACAACCATTCGGTTTATACAAAAAGTAACCTGCATTTTACCGGCCCGGGGTATGATTTTACCTTGGCAGGAGTTTCTGCAGCAGACAGACCAAGCTACGACATCACGACCTACTTTAAGCCATCCACTTTTACTGTACCGCAATTCAATATCAGAATGGGATACTTTTTTGCAGACAACTGGGCGATCAATATCGGGTATGACCACATGAAATACGTGATGAGAAACAATAATCAGGTATTACTTTCCGGTCAGATCAATCCAAGTGTCGGCAGTGAATGGGACGGCACGCACGTGAACGATCCGGTAGTGACAAAAACAGACAAGTTTCACTACGAAAATACAAACGGGCACAATTACATCCACGCGGAATTAATGTATGGTGTGTATTTGTACAGAACAAGAAATAAACAATTCGCGATCACAGGGCAACTTGGAGTCGGAGCGGGTGGAATTCTGTCTTTCAATGATTTTACGTTCGCCGGAAAAAAATATATGGAAACCGTTTCCATGTCAGGTTATGGCCTTTCAGCACAGGCAGGGATGCGCCTGGAGTTTTTCAACCATTTGTTTATTCAGGGAGAAATAAGCGGCGGATTCATGCACCAGGTGAAAGTTATAAACCGTCCGGATATTGTAAATGCCTACACCAAACACGCCTTTGGGTATGCAATGGGGCAAGTATCCATTGGAGGAGTGATCTACATCCGTTCAAAAAATGATTGTAATACCTGCCCGAAATGGTGATGAAAGAAGTCAGAAGAACTTTAGGACATTATGATATTAGGATCTACACCAACTAAGGGTAAAGATAGAGACCTTAGAACCGGACGATCATACTTTTTTTCCGAAAATTTTTCTTTCAGCCATTTCTCTGGAAGAAATACTTCTCATTCATTTAAAAATAATTTTTATAGGGATTTTATTTTAAAAATTATACCTTAGGTGCTTAATTTAATTGAAATATTCGATTAAAATCTACTAATTCTTATATATCATGGCAACAGTATTTGAAACGCGCCTTATTGGAAACATAGGAAAAGATGCGATTGTAAAGCAGATGGAGCGTGGGGTTTTGGCGATAAATTTTCCGGTGGCACATAATAAAAACTGGAAGGATAAAAAAAGCGGAGATTCGAAAACCAAAACAACCTGGGTGAATTGCACCATCTGGAAAAAAGAAGGATCTAATATGAGAATTCTGGATTTCCTGAAAAAAGGAGCGCTGGTGGAACTGGTCGGAACACCTTTTGCAAAGGCGTTCGTTCAGGAAGATGGCTTTGTCAGAACCGAAATCCGTTTAAACGTATCAAAAACAAACATTCTCCGGCCAGCGAAATCTTCAGATAACGATGATCGTGATGATTATGAAGGAGATGAGTTTTCAGATGAAGATGAGTACGGAGACTCCGGTTTAGACGATTTCACTATTGATGGAGATGATTTCTAATAAGATAGAAAAATTTTCAAAAAAATCCGATTGATTTTATTGTAGTAACAGAAAGAATAATTATATTTGCAACCGCAATCACGATTCTTCCTTAGCTCAGTTGGTTAGAGCATCTGACTGTTAATCAGAGGGTCGCTGGTTCGAGCCCAGCAGGAAGAGCGAAGTCACCCCCCAAGGGTGACTTTTTTATTTTCACCCGGTTCTCGTTTTCATTCCTTTATATACAGTTTACCGAAAAATAGCTACATTTCACCGAAAAGGCATTTCTTTTCAAAGGCTGCTCCCCTAGATTTGAAGAAAATTAAGATGTTATGGAAAAGAGAAGACGATTTAAAAAAGAATTTTTTGAGCAGTTTATGGATGAAAACTGGCAAAAACGCCAGCGTACCTCTAAAATAGTTGCCGGATTAATTATTATCCTGGCAGGAGCGCTGGTGCTGGTAAAACAAATGGGATTTTTTGTTCCGCACTGGATTCTTTCCTGGAAAATGCTGCTGGTTGCCATTGGTTTCGTAACATTGATCAAACATAATTTTAAAAACACCGGCGGTTACATCATGATACTGGTCGGAGCGACCTTTTTACTGCATGAGCTGGTTCCATTCTGGATCAATCCTAAATTTATATGGCCGCTGATCATTATTGGCATCGGTGTGCTGATGATTGCAAAAACACTGGTGTTCGATCAAAAAAAAAAGTCAGGATTGAATAGTTCCTCAACGATGGACGACTTACATTCCGAAGACTTTATCCAGGCAGGAGCTTTTTTTGGAGGAGTGACAAAGAACGTGTTCAGTAAGAATTTCAAAGGTGCGTCTGTTTCCTGTGTTTTCGGAGGAACGGAAATCAACCTGATGCAAGCCGATTTCGAAGGAGAAGCAGTCGTGGACATCACGTGCATATTTGGCGGGGCGACGTTAATTATTCCTGCTGACTGGAAAGTGAAATCCGATCTGACATCTGTTTTTGGAGGAATTGAAGACAAACGGGTATTGTTACCACAGGATCTGATGAGCGAATCAAAACTGCTTATTTTAAAAGGAACATGCGTTTTCGGAGGAATTGAGCTCCACGGATATGAATAAAGACAATGACAAAACTCCTCCAACATAGATTCTCATGGATAGCAATAGCTCTTTTGCTGGTTGATATCGGTTATTATTTTTTGCTGCGCCGTTATGGAGTGAGTCACGGCGCAGCACTTTCAGATGCCGTCAGCAGTTATTTCTGGCTGGCATTTTTTTCTTTTATATTACAGCGGATACATTCTTTTTATCATTCCCGTTCGGCGATAAATGTAGTCCATATCAGTATTATTACTGTTTTCAGCCTGTTGATTTCCTTACTGACACAATGGTATGGCAACTGGATCGGCGAACAGGATGAAACCTACCATCAATTACTTTCACAGTTATTTTTCGTTCGCTGGTTTATCTTGTTTTTGATATTGCTGACCATTGTAAATCAACTGTGGATTGACAAACATTTACAGGAACAACGGCTGGCATTTAATCATTTACTGGAAAAAGAACGACAGCTGGCAAAAGCGGAAATGAACAACCTCCAGCAGCAATTTCAGCCGCATTTTTTATTTAATAGTCTGAATTCCATTAGTGCGCTGGTTAAATCCCAGCCCGAAAAGGCCCGTGAAATGCTGTTCAGCCTGTCTGATTTTCTCCGCCTGACGCTTCAGAAAGGAAAAGATGACTTTAATTCCGTTGCAGAGGAAATTTACTATCTGAACCTGTATATGTCAATCGAAAAAGTACGCTTCGGAAACCGCCTGAATGTAGAGATCAAAGACTCCGGTGAATGCGAAAACGTGCAATTGCCCTCTTTAATTTTACAGCCGCTGGTAGAAAATGCGATCAAATACGGGTTAAACAGCAAAACAGGAGAAATAACAATTTCCATAACAATCGAATGCAATGACAATCACCTGATGATTTCTATCCGGAATCCGTACGACAAAAATTCCGCTAATGCAGTAAATGGAACCGGTTTTGGCCTGAAATCCATCGACCGCAAGCTAAAATTATTATACAAACAGGCTGATCTGCTTAAAATTGAGAAAACCGATGATGATTTTACGGTAACGATTAAAATTCCCGGACCATGAAAAAAGTAATATTGATTGACGACGAACCACTCGCACGCCTGCTCCTTCGGGAATACCTGGAAAAGTATGAATCTGTGGAAGTTGTAGCGGAATGCAATGACGGTTTTGAAGGTGCGAAAGCCATCGCCCAGCTTCATCCGGATCTGATTTTTCTGGACATACAAATGCCTAAGATCAATGGCTTTGAAATGCTTGAAATTCTTCAGGAATATCCGTCTGTGATCTTTACGACAGCGTATGATGAATTTGCATTAAAAGCTTTTGAAGCCAACGCGCTGGATTATTTATTAAAACCATTTTCACAGCAACGTTTTGATCTGGCAATGCAAAAATGGCTCGCAAACCCGGCTGTTTCATCTGAAAAAACGGAAAACATAGCGGAAATTACCGGCAAGCAGCCAGACGAGCATCTGCGGATCGTAATAAAAGACGGTACGGAAATCCGTATCATTCCGACAGCAGAAGTGGAATACCTGGAAGCGTATGATGATTATGTAAAGATTCATCACAAAGGAAAAACTCATCTCAAGAAAAAGACAATGAACTACTTTGAAAAAACGCTGGATTCCCGGCAATTTATCCGGATTCACCGTTCGTACATCATGAATATTAACGAATTAACAAAAATAGAATCCTTTGAAAAAAACAGCTATCTGGCTATTTTACGCTCCGGAGCACGGCTGCCTATCAGCAGAACAGCGTATGCTCCGCTGAAAGAAATGCTGGGAATATAAATTAAGTAGTTTTTCTCTTTCTCAGCTGATTTCAACTCTCTAAAAAAGCGGCTTGAACGGATCGAAACGATGAATTGTTTCCACTTCTTTCAATATTCCGTTCTCAATACGGATTACTCTTCCCGGGAATTTTTCCACAATGGTCATATCGTGCGTCGCCATCAGCACTGCGGATTTTTCTTCCCGTGCTACCGCCATGATCAGCCGCATGATTTCTTCAGCTGTTTCCGAATCCAGATTTCCTGTAGGCTCATCTGCCAGGATCAGGCGCGGATGATTGACTAAAGCCCGTGCAATTGAAACACGCTGCTGCTCTCCTCCTGAAAGCTTGAAAGGCATCTGATTTGCCTTGTGCCCGATGCCTACCATTTCCATAACATCCATCGCACGCTTTTCCATTAATGCTTTATTATTCCAGCCGGTTGATTCCATCACAAATAATAAATTCTTTATCACAGAGCGATCCATCAACAGCTGAAAATCCTGAAAAACAATCCCGATTTTTCTTCTTAAAAACGGAACCTGTTTCCTTTTCAGCGTTTTCAAATCAAAATCCACCACTGTTCCCTGTCCGTCCACGAGAGGTAATTCTCCGTACAACGTTTTCAGCAGGCTGCTTTTTCCACTTCCTGTTTTACCGATAAGATAAACCATTTCGTTTTCTCCCAGCTGGAAATCAACAGATTGTAATACAGCTTCGTTATTCTGATAAATGTTTACAGATTTTAATTCTATGACTTTCATGTCTTTTTTCAAATTCAGGGACAGAGTAAAGTTCATAAATTATCACTTTGTCTTTCGTTAAACCATGAAATAATCTTAACAGAATTACGTTTAAAACTTTTAAAACAATCCTCCCGATACCTTCACATCCGGTTTATCTTTATCCTTTTATAAATTCAAGACATGTACAGAATTTCAGTTTTGTTCTTCCTTTTCGTTTCTACACTTGCCTTCGCCCAGCCCACGGAGAAGTTTAACAGCAGGTACAGCAACTTTTATAAGGCAGAGGATTTATATGAAAAAGAGCAGTATGGTTCGGCGAGATCACTGTTTCGTGTATTTATCGACGATAACAATACGCCAAACGATCCTATGTACATCAAAGCACTGTATTATGAAGCCTGCTCTGCGCTGGAGCTATTTCACAATGATGCGATCAAGCTACTGGAAAACTTCAACAGAAATTATCCGGAGAATATTTACAAATACGATGTTTATTTCAGAATAGGAAAGTACTATTACCAGAAAAAAGACTTTAAAACGACGCTGGACTGGTTCAGCAAGATCAAAAAATTTGATCTGGACACCGCTTTCAGAGATGAATTTAATTTCAAGCTGGCGCACTCGTATTTTAACGAAGGGGAATTTGAAAAGGCTAAGCTGGCTTTCGCGGATGTAAAAGACGGTCAATCTCAATACGCAGGACCATCATTGTACTATTTTTCCCATATTTCCTACCAGCAGAGATATTATAAAGTAGCGCTGGAAGGATTTGAAAAATTACTGGAAGATGCCCGCTTCAGCCGGATTGTTCCGTACTATATCACTCAGATTTACTATTTGTTAGGAGATTATAAGAAAGTAACGACCATGGCAAGAGAACTTTCAGACAGCCTCAAGCCCAATAACGTGAACGACATGAATCAGCTGATCGGTGATGCTTTTTACCGTACGAACCAGTTTGATGAAGCTATTTTTTACCTGGAAAAATATAATAAGACACATGAAACAACACGTGAAGAGGATTATCAGTTGGGATATGCCTATTTTAAATCAGATAATTATGACAAGGCGATCAAGCAGTTTGATAAGGTGGTAAAAGAACAGGATTCCCTTTCACAGATTACTTATTACAATATCGCGGAATCTTATCTGAAAAAAGGAAATCTGATCGGTGCTCGGAATGCCTTTGATCGTGCTTCCCGTCTGGATTTTGATGCCAAAATCAAAGAAGACGCATTGTATAATTTTGCAATCCTTTCTTATAAAGTAGATGTCAATCCTTACAATGAAGCGGTATTGGCATTGCATGAATACCTTGACAAATACCCGAAATCTGACCGTGTAGAAGAAGTGTATAACTGTTTGATCTCCGTTTATACAACTACTCATCGTTTTCAGGACGCATTGAACTCACTGGATAAATACGACCTGAAAGATATCCGTCTGAAAAACGCTTATCAGATTGTGGCGTACAATCTTGCGGTGGAGAAATTTCAGAATGGTGATTACAAGGATGCCATTACAACATTTCAGCTGGTGAAAAAATACCCTGTTGACCAGCAGCTCGTCAACCAGACGTACTATTGGACAGCAGACGGCTATTACCGCCTCGACAACATTGATAAAGCGATAGAATACTACGAATCGTTCGTAAATTATCCCGGAAATGCTTCTTCCGGCCTGAGAAACGAAGCATTCTACAACCTGGGATATTGTTACCTGAACAAAAAGCAGTATGCCAAAGAGGAACAGGCCTTTCTGAACTACGTGGAAAGCAATACGCAGAACAAAGAGAAAAAATTTGATGCTTATCTTCGTCTGGGAGATGTGGCGTATATGCTTAAAAGAAATGATGCTGCTATCGCGTATTATGAGCAGGCAAGTAAATTCAGCAATCCACAGAGAGATCATGCGTATTACTACATGGCGCTCACTTACGGTTTAAAAAATAATGGCGCCCAGGAAAAGATCAACGCGCTGAACAACTTGATTAAGGATTTTCCAAGATCTTCTTACCTAATGACCTCCATTTATGAAATCGGGCTGACCTATCGCTCTGTCAATGAATTTGAAAAAGCGATAACCTATTTCAACCGGATTATAAATGAATATCCGGCTTCCAATTACGCGCTTCCTGCAAAGCTGAACAGAGCAAGTGTTTATCTGGATATGAAAAATTTCAGCAAAGCGGAAAGCGAATATAAAACCCTGCTGAAAGAATATCCGGCCGATATGGACGTCTGTCAATCCGCAGTAGAAGGTTTGAAAAATGTATATATCGCTCAGCGTGATCTGGATAAAATTTCGACATTAAGTGTGTATCCTTGTGCAAAAGATGTCGAAAATCAGGTGGAAGATACATATTACGACGCAGCGATCGCCAATTATTTTGTTTCGGATACCAATTATGTGGAAACGATCAAAAACATTAATCTGTACCTGAGTAAATTCCCGGACGGAAAATACGCTGCAGAGCTGACCGGCTACCTGGCAAACAGCTATATGGCGACAAATCAGAAGGACAAAGGATTGGAAACGTACGAAAAAGCGCTGTCTTTCCCTAAAAACGGCCATACGGAAACCGCTGCTTCTATCGTCAGCAAACATTATTATAATATCGGGAATTACGAAAAAGCACTGATCTATTACAAACAGCTGGATGAGACGGCAGTGAGTGTCAGTGGGAAATACCAGGCGGCAGTTGGTCTGATGCGTTCCAATTATATTCTGAAAAATTATGCCGATGCCTCCAATGCTTCTCAGCGGGTAATCACGAATTCCCTGACAACAAAAGAAGTTTTGCTGGAAGCTCAGTATGTAAAAGGAGCTTCGAACTATTTCCTGAAAAATTATTCGGAAGCAGTTGCTCCTCTGGAATACGTTGTAAAGAACGCGAAAAACAGCACAGCTAATGAATCCAAGTTTTATTTAGCACAGATCGCTTTTGATGAGAACAAACCGGATCAGGCGGAAAACCAGGTAAGGGAATTGCTGAAAATCAAGCCTGCTTACGATTACTGGATCGCAAAAGGATTGATCCTGCAGACCAAAGTATCCATGAAAAAAGAAGATTTGTTCAACGCAGAACAAACGCTGAGCTCCGTAATCGACAACTACAAATATAAAGATGACGGCATTCTGGAAGAAGCAGATGCTTTATGGGCGGAATTGATGCAGATAAAGAAAATGCCGAAACAAACGGAAGAAAAATCGGTTAACGTAATAGAATTGGATGAAAGCAATGGAAAATAAGCGCATTTATATATCTTCGGTACTTCTGTGCTTACTGTTCGTAAGTAATTCGCTTATAGCACAAAAAGGAAAAAAAGAAGACGTTGAAACGATCACCGCGGAGGCGAATCGTGAAGTTCCGCCGGCTTATCGTATTTCCGAAATGCCGAAAATTATTGATACGGTGATCAAGCACAGGGAAACAAGCTATTCCCTGCTGGCACTGAAATACAATACTACAATTTCTGTTGACACAATCCAGGCGGCAAATATCAAGCTGAAAGACAAGCTGCCTCAGCTGTACAACACTTACGTACGTTTGGGGATCGGTTATCCCGTAATGCCACTGGCAGATGTTTACTATAATAACGGACGTTCCAGGAATTATTTCTATGGCGGAAGCCTGAACCACCTGAGCGGATTCAATAAAATCAAAAACTACGCTTCCGGTAATTTTGACAGGACAAAAATCCGTTTGTACGGTGGCCTGAGAAAAGAAAGCTGGTCGGCGGATGGTGAGCTGACCGGGAATTTCCGTGGATTGCATTATTACGGTGTCCGGGACAAAGAAGTAGCGAAAGATACCATCAGACAACGCTATAATGAAATGGGCTTTAAAGCCGGTTTCGCTTCTCACAAAAAAGATTCTGCAAATCTTAATTATAAAATTGATTTCACCTATCTGAATTTTTCAGACAGAAAACCAAAAGAAGACAGCCTGAGCAAGTGGCATTCCCGGGAAAATTATGTTGATTTTGCGCCAAAGCTCTGGTACAAATGGGGAAAAGAAACATTCGGACTGGATTTGGGTGTAAAATACAACGGTTACCGCTACGGAATCGCAGACAGCAGCTTGTCTGCTATAGACAGCGGGCTGACGATCAACAATACCATCGTAAATCTGAAGCCGCATGCTACAACGTACGCATTTAACAATAAGCTGAAAGCAACGGTTGGCTTTAACATGGTGTACGATGCCGGAATCGTTAATAAATTCAGGATCTACCCGGTGGTAGAGGTGAAATACAACCTGCTGAACGATCTGTTTATTCCATATTTGAATATCGGTGGAGGATTAAAGCAGAATTCCTTCCATACAATGAGCTACGAAAACGAATTTATTCTTTCCAATCAGCAGCTGCGGAACGAAAGCAATACCATTCGGATTGAAGCGGGTATCCGCGGAACGATCTCCAACAAAATCGGGTTTAATGCAAGTATTGAGTTTGGAAACTATAAAGATAAGCTGTTATTCGTGACTGATACGCTGTATGCTGTTGACCGCAATAAATTCAGAGCGATCTATGATACGGCAAACATTGCGAAAATAGAAGGATCAATATTTTATCAATTGAACGAAAAAATCAAATTAGACCTGATCGGACGTTATTATTCGTACAGCTTTAAAAACGAAATTTTTGCGTGGAACCTGCCGACAACGCAGTTTATTTTCAGAGGTTCCTATAATTTGTATGATAAATTCTTACTGGCATTAAATTTCAATCTGGAAGGCGGAAGGAAAGCAAAGGTATTTGAAGCTGGAGAAAAAACAGTGGAAGAAGAAGGGCAGTATGCAAAAAGTCTTGGATTCATCTATGACATCGACCTGCATTTTGAATACCGCTATAATACAAGAATTTCCGTGTTTCTGGATTTGAACAATGTCGCGGCAAACCGCTATAACCGCTGGTTAAACTACCCAGTGTACGGTTTCCAGGTAATGGGAGGATTTACGTTTAGATTCTAAGGTAAAAAACAACCATAAGAATATCAGTTAACCTTTATGTTGACAACAAACAGGATAACAAGAGCACAGCTTTAATTCTCCGGTCATCGATCTTTTTGTCTTTCATCCTGTTTTCTGTACCTTTGCTATAAAATTTTCAATCATGCAAAAAATCATTTTGATAGCAGGACTGGCAGCATTAGCCGCCTGTAAGCCGAAGGACGAAAAATTTTGCCAGTGTATGCAGGTAAGCAAGCAGTTAAATGAAGCAACACAAGACGGAATTTCCAACGGAGCTGACAAGGCAATGGTTGATAAAATCAAAGCGCTACGTGAAGAGAAAAGCCGGACCTGCGCGGATTATGAAATGATGGGCGGCCCGGAATTATTAGAGAAAAAAGCAGCTTGTAATCTAGAGGAATGAGTTATTTCATTGATACGCATACACATCTGTACTCCGAACAATTTAATGAAGACCGTACGGAAATGATCCGGAGGGCATTGGATGCCAACGTGAAAAAGCTGCTGCTGCCCAATATTGACCTGGAATCCATTGAAGGAATGTTTGAGCTGGAGCAGCAATTCCCTGAAAATTGCCACGCAATGATGGGATTGCACCCTTGTTCCGTAGATGCAAATTACAGGCAGGTTCTGGACCGGATGTATCAGGAGCTGAAAAAACGTCCGTTTCTGGCGATCGGTGAAACAGGGATTGATCTTTACTGGGATAAAACATTTTTAAAGGAACAGCAGGAAGCATTTAAAATTCAGATCGCCTGGTCTAAAGAATTCAATATCCCGTTTGTAATTCATGCGCGAGACTCTTTTGCTGAAATTTACGAAGTGCTGGACGAAGTCTGGGACGATTCTCTATCAGGTGTTTTCCATTGCTTCACAGGTACTCCGGAAGATGTTCAGAAGATCAACACGTATAAAAACATGTATTTTGGGATCGGAGGCGTATCGACCTTTAAAAAATCCGGCCTGGCAGATGTGATCCCGCAAATTCCAAAAGACCGGCTGCTGCTGGAAACCGACGCTCCGTATCTCGCGCCTACTCCCTACCGCGGGAAGAGGAACGAAAGCAGCTATATTCCGCTGATAGCAGAAAATATGGCGACTATTCTGCAACAACCCCTTGAAGCAATAATGGAGCTGACTACCCGGAATGCTAAACAACTGTTTAAGTTTTAAAAATTATGAAAGCCAAAGTACTACTCATCTATACAGGAGGAACTATCGGGATGATCAATGATCCGAAAACAGGCGCATTAAGTGCGTTTGATTTCCGGTATCTTTTGGACCAGATTCCGGAGCTGAACCGTATGAATGCGGACATTTCCGTTGTTTCTTTTGACAAGCCGCTGGATTCTTCTGAAATTTTGCCTGCCGACTGGAAAAAAATGGCAGAAACGGTGATCAGCAATTATGAATTATATGATGGATTTGTAATCCTTCACGGTTCAGACACAATGGCTTATTCCGCATCTGCTTTGAGCTTTATGCTCCAGGGGATCACGAAGCCGGTAATCTTCACAGGCTCGCAGCTGCCGATCGGAACTATCCGCACAGACGGTAAGGAAAATCTGATCACAGCAGTTGAAATTGCTGCGGCAAAAAATCCGGATGGAAGCGCGGTTATCCAGGAAGCAGCGATCTATTTTGAATATTCTTTGTACCGCGGAAACCGGACCAGTAAAGTCTCTGCAAATCACTTCGAAGCGTTTAAATCACCGAATTATCCCGAATTAGCAGTTGCCGGTGTTCAGATCAGCTACCAGAACAACCAGCCGAAGCCGGAAAAAGAATTACATTTTTTTACGGATCTGGATAATCATGTTGCTTTGCTGAAGATCTTCCCGGGCATCAACTTCGAACTCTATAAAAATCTTTTTAATTACCCTGAAGTAAAAGGGATTGTTATTGAAACATTTGGAAGTGGAAACGGTCCTTCTAACAGTCAATTATCGCGTTATCTAATTGATTTTATCGGAAAAGGAGGTGTAGTGATCAATATTACACAATGCTTATCAGGAAATGTGGAACAGGGAAAATACGAGGCCAGCAATATTTTTAAAAAGGCGGGCGTTCTGGGTGGCGCTGATTTAACAGCCGAAGCGGCAATCACTAAATTGATGTATGCTATCGCCCGTTTTGACAATTCAAAACAAGTGTCTGCATTCATGCAAAAAAATATTTGTGGGGAAATGTCCGTTTAGTTCCTGAAAAATATATATTTTTGTCGCCACCATGATTCAATCAGGTTTATTTCATTTTTGAATCAATAAGGAGAGGTGTCCGAGTGGTTGAAGGAGCACGCCTGGAAAGTGTGTATACGCCAAAAGTGTATCGAGGGTTCGAATCCCTCTCTCTCCGCAAAAGCAAACCGGTTGTTTTTCAACCGGTTTTTTTATTTCCGGTAATCGATACACTTCGAATATGATTGACTGTCAAAACCACTTAAAAATTCACAAAAATGAGAAAATAAAATCATACCACTCTAAATACATTTTATTTCAGCTATTCATTTCAAAAAAGCACTGAATAACTATCGAATTTTATCGAAATCATCTATAAACACAAGGTTTTTGTTAAATTTTTATAAATGCTTCGCGCTTGTTTTCTAAACCTGCTCACTTATTAAGTGGATTTGAAATTGTGTATTTTAGACTGTAAATTTGCACACCTCTAATTCACAATTAAGTTAAAAGATGAGATCTGTTTTTGCAATACTAGTCAGCTTTTTTACATTCAGCGCCCTGGCAGCTTCCACAACAACATATAAAACAACTATTTTAGTGGGAAATGATGTGGAGATCACGCTGGAAGTGTATGATATTGCCACCAGTTGTCAGACATGGGGATATCACTATGGTATGCGGTTTAATATAATCTCGAAGTCACTGACAAATAAACCCTACAATCTTACTTTCAACGCCTACTTTTTTTCTGCTTTGGGAACGGGAAGCAATAGTTATGGAGGCGCCTATACCATTTCTAATACAAATCCGGCTCTTACAAATGTAACCGCATTTAATACAGGTAAAGAAGTTAACTATAACAATCTGGGAGGAAAACAGAACCTGCCGGAAAATCTATGGTGTGAAAATCTTACTCTTTCTGATATCGGACTAAATAATATCCGTATTGACCATTGGGGAACATACGGCGGAAATACAACAGGAAATTTTCAGTCAACATTACCGGTTCAGCTGACGAAATTTACTGCTGATCCCGATATTTATTCCGTTAAGTTAAGCTGGACAACGGCCAGTGAAAGAGACAATGATTATTTCACCCTGGAACGTTCTGCTGACGGATCTTATTTTGAAGTTATCGCAACGGTAAAAGGAGCAGGAACTTCTTCAACAGTGAATAATTACTTATACCGGGACGAAAATTTACCTGCCGGAACTTACTATTACCGGTTAAAGCAAACAGATCTTGACGGAAAAAGTGAATTATTCGATATTATCAGCACCGTAGTAGCAGAAAGAACGGCCACTGAAGTAAACATATATCCAAATCCTTCTTCAGATGGATATTTTACGATTGAAAATACAGAAGTGTTTTCCGGGGAGCTGGTAATCTATAATTCTTTGGGGCAAAAAGTGCTGTCCCAATTACTAAACAATGTATTCTCAGCTAAAATTTATCTGCCATCTGAAAATGGAGTTTATTTCTTAGAAATTATTACGGACACAACATCACATGCCGTTCAGAAAAAACTGGTCCTGGCAAGGTAAAGAATAATCCTTTTAATTTCAGATCAGGTTGTTCATAATCCGGTAATCAGTTAAGATTTTCCCAATGAACGGTTATCAAAAAGTGAATTAACGAAATACATACACAAAATGTGCATTGACCTGAATACATTTGTGCTGTAATTATTTTTGTTCAGAGATGAAAAGGCACTAGTTAGATACGTTTTGCAGGAATTTATTTTCTCAGCGTATAATCTCTTTTCCGATAAAGGAGTCATTTATCAAAATACCATAATCATTCACAAAAAGACACATTTGTCTGTTTAACAAATCATTTATTTTGTCATTTAATGAAAGCCAAAGGAATACTTTTATTTTTCTTCCTGCTGCTTTTTAGCAGGTGTTTTTCCGCAACATCTTATAAATCAACTATTTTAATTAATAATGACGTGGAAATAGTCGTAGATGCCTATGATGTTGTTACAAATTGCTACAGTTGGGGTTACCATTACGGAGTAAAGATCAATGTCACCTCAAGATCACTTACAAATCAGGCTTATTCGATTACGTTTAACACTTATTTCCATACCCTGTTAGGATCCGGAGCAAATGTGTATGGAGGTGCCTATACTATTTCAAATACTAATCCGAACTTATCCGGTATTTCTGCTAATAATAATGGAAAACAGGTAAATTACCCTTCAGCTTACAGCTGTGAAAACCTTAAATTAAGTGATATAGGGTTAACCAGCGTAAAGATAGATTACTGGGGAACATACGGCGGAAATACAACAGGAAATTTTCAGTCAGCGTTACCGGTTCAGCTGACAAAGTTCACTGCTGATCCCGGTGTTCATTCCGTTAAGTTAAGCTGGACAACAGCCAGTGAAAGAGCCAATGATTATTTTACACTGGAACGTTCTGTTGACGGATCTCACTTTGAAGTTATCGCAACGGTAAAAGGAGCTGGAACTTCTTCAACAGTAAATAATTACTTATACCAGGACGAAAATCTGCCTTCCGGAGCTTATTATTACCGGTTAAGGCAAACAGATTTTGACGGGAAAAGCGAACTATTCGATATTATCAGCACAGTAGTAGCTGCAAAAACGGGTGATGAAGTAAATATATACCCAAATCCTTCTTCTGATGGTTATTTTACAATTGAAAATGCAGAGATATTTTCCGGGGAGATCATTGTTTATAATGCGTTGGGGCAGAAAATTCTTGCCCAGCGATTAGAAAATGTATTTTCAGCCAGAATTTACCTGTCCTCAGAAAACGGGGTTTATTTTGTAGAAATTCTTAAGGACGGAACAATGGAACCTGTTAAGAAAAAAGTCCTTCTGAAAAGCTAAGATAAAGAAGGCCCTACCCTTTTATCTTCCGATAATTTCCGGTATTAAAACATTTGCCGTAATTTTGTCCCGTGGTAAAGATCAGAGATATAGAATTGGGGGAATTTCCTCTGTTGCTTGCGCCTATGGAAGACGTCAGCGATCCGCCGTTCCGGGCATTGTGCAAGAAACACGGAGCAGACCTGATGTACACGGAATTTATCTCCTCCGAAGGATTGATCCGTGATGCGGCAAAAAGTGTCCAAAAGCTGGATATTTATGAATATGAACGTCCTGTGGGAATCCAGATTTTCGGTTATGATATCGAAAGCATGAAGCAGGCGGCGCAGATCATAGAAAAGACCAATCCTGATATTATTGATATTAATTACGGCTGCCCGGTTAAAAAAGTAGCTTGTAAAGGAGCGGGAGCAGGAATATTGCAGGATATTCCGAAAATGGTAAAAATGACTGAGGAAATCGTGAAAATCACAAACCTTCCGGTAACGGTAAAAACACGTTTGGGATGGGACGACAGCACGAAATATGTCGTGGAAACAGCCGAGCGATTACAGGATGTAGGTATTGAAGCGATTTCTATTCATGGCCGGACACGAAAGCAGATGTACAAAGGCGAAGCGGACTGGACACTGATCGGAGATGTAAAAAATAATCCTAGGATGCGGATTCCTGTTTTTGGAAACGGAGATATTGATTCCCCTGAAAAAGCAAAAGAATATAGAAACAGATATGGCGTTGACGGCATTATGATCGGGCGTGCATCTATCGGTTATCCGTGGATTTTCCGTGAAATCAGACATTTTCTGACCACAGGAGAACATCTGGAAAAACCTACTATTTCAGAACGTGTGCAAGCCGCAAAAGACCATCTGGAAATGTCTGTCAAATGGAAAGGAATGAAACTGGGAATAGCTGAAATGAAACGTCATTATGCCAATTATTTCAAGGGGATTTCTCACATCAAAGAATACAGAATGAAGCTTGTAACGTCCTTTGATTATGACGAGATCATGGAAACGCTTAGCTACATCCAGCAGCACGAACACGAGTTTGAATTAGCATAACACCCTATGGATAACGAATCCCGGTTACTGGCAATTATCTCCGAATCATCAAATAAAGATGGGCAGAGCATTGACTGGGAAGCAGTTCAGCAGCAGCTGACAGTATTCCTGGATGAAATGATAACAGTTGACTTTAACCGGGTGCTGACTATTTTGTACCGGATAGATGTATCTGAGGTCAAAGTCAAAAAAGCGTTGAACGAAAACCCTGATAACAAATCAGTTGGAGCTATTTTAGCACAGCTGATTGTTGACCGGCAAAAAGAGAAGATTAAATTCCGTCAGCAATTTTCTAAAGAATAAAATTCCGTAATAAGAATAACTAATATCAGTCAATTACCCGATAAGAGCCGGAAAACTTCAAAGCTATTGTTGCTTCAAAAGAAGTGGTATTTTTAATTTTAAATCCTGCCTCGGTTTCCTGCCATTCAATTTGAAGCTTCAAAACAGGTGTATTAAACGGATTGATTAACGCCATGAACTTTACATTGCTGGCCTGTACCAGTTGCAGCTTTTTAGTTGTAATAACTTCTGTCAGCTCTTTAATAATCTGCATGGTGCAAACACCCGGCATGATCGGATTTCCGGGAAAGTGACCTTTAAAAATATCGTGTTCAGGATTCAGATTTACAACACACATGTGCATATTGTCTCCTGCTTGTTCAATACTTATGACTTTGTAAAGGTTCTTAATGAGCGGTTCGTTATTATTCATTTTCCGTTTTTAAATCAAGTTCTATTGAAACAGGCAGATTAAAATGTTTCAATGTCGCATGTTGCAGTATTCCGTTATCGGAAGTGTAATCGATCTGCACCTTTTTCTTCTTCCCTTTTACAAGCTGAATCTGCTGCAGCTGCCCTGCTTCCATAACCAGATAATTCTGCTGTGATTGATAAATCGTTTGCGTCTGTGTCTGTATCTTTTGTGTTGACAGATAGCGTTCATTTACCAGCAGCGAAAAATCCCGGTGCAACAAGTTTAATAAAAATTTTTTATTCAGATCCTCCACCACATAATTGACCGTGTAGTTCTCCCGGTCAAATGTCAGATCCAGCAGTGTTCCACCGAACAGAGAAGAAATAACAACGCGGTGGCGGTTATCTTCCGTTTTTTTATGCACAAAAATACCGCTTTGCTGATTGTCTTTGAACAGTAGTTTGAAGAGAAATATTTGCGGCTTTTCACTTATAAAATAAACATTTTGAATACTCTCAGAGGATTTTTCATGGCTGACTTCCGCCGGGAACCGCAATGTTCCGCAGGCCGACAGCAGAAAAAGATTACTGAGCAAAAACAGCGTCTTCCAGCTTGACATTCAACTGACGGTTTTTAAACAGGATCTTTGTATAATCACCGGATGGCTCCAGCATTTTTACTTCCGAAACAACAGCATCACCGAAAGGGAAAAACAAATGAACTTCCCGGATGTATTTTTTGACAGCATCTGTTTTTGGAGAAAGCTTCACAATGTAATGCGTATTGTTTTTCACATACGCAATCTTAAACTCGGATTCATTGAAAACATTTCCGGTAACAGAACCTGCAATAAGGCCGCTCAGCTTTTCAAACAGTTTATTCTGATTGGCATTAATGGTTTGCTTTTTACCCTGATCGTTGATATAAACTTTATTGTCCTTAAAAATAATGGAATAGCTTACAGGTTTGGAATAAGACCATTTCAGTGTATTCCTCGTCTTAAAATACATCTGCCCTTCACTTTTGAGATCTTCTTCCAGGACGTCCATGTGCTTATACTGAATGAAATCCGTTTTGATGGTTTGAATCTTTGCATTTTCCGTATTTACCGAAGATTTCAATTTTGAAATTTCATCTTGTGTCATTGCTTTTTCCTGCGCAAACACTAAAAGGTTCATCAGTAAAAAAACGACAGATAATCTAAACTTCATAGGGTTTTTCTTTTATCATTTCTTCCAGTGAGAGTACCGGAATCTGATGTTCGCGCAAATATAACAATAACCGTTCCAATACAGCGACAGAATTTGCGTTTGTGTCGTGCATCAGCAGGATCCCGCCCGGTTTCAGCCTGGAAAGAATCCGCTGATAAAGCTTTTCTTCGTTGCGAATGGCAGTATCCAGCGAACGGATATTCCATCCAATACTTAAATGCCCGGTTTGTTTAATTGCTTTGGCAATAGAAGGATTCGTTACCCCGAACGGCGGGCGGTACCAATGCGTTTTTCTGCCGGTGAGCTGTTCGATGAGCTGTTGCGTAGTGATAATTTCTTCTGCAACATAAGCCGTATTTTTAAAGCCCGATTGATTGGAATGATGAAAAGTATGATTTCCAACGGCATGTCCTTCGGAAATGATCCGCTGCAAAATTTCCGGAAATCGCTGTACGTGTTTTCCAATGCAGAAAAAAGTCGCTTTTACCTGGTATTTCTGCAATATATCCAGAACAGCAGGCGTGAATGTTGTCGGGCCGTCATCGAATGTCAGAGAAATTCCTTTTTCTTTTCCGTGGCAAACGGAATGCAGGTGATAGTTCGCCTGGATATTGGAAGAACCGTAAGCAGCAATTGTCAGAAAGCTGAATACGGGAATCAAAATCCACCAAAAAGAGAGTTGCTGGTATGCTGCGAAAAAAGTAATTAATACAATCGCAAGTAAATGTAAAATGCCGTTGAAGCGATGAACTAGCATGCTTTCAGTAAGATCAATCCGTGATTTCCCTGATCATAATTGTAAATCAAAATTGTTCCCAATTTCGATTTTTGAAGTTGATTTCTGCGATAAACAGCGGGTATTTCCTGATTTTTTAGGATGTGACAGGCAGACCACAATGCAAACCCGGAAGCAGTATGATAATGTCCGGAAAGGTGTTTGCTCATTGCGCGGATGCTTTCAGGAAAATAAGCTTCAAATGCCAGATAAGCGGACTCATTTTGCGTTGATCCGTCATTCCCTGTGAAAAGGACGTCGATATCGGAAAATGAAAGCTGGTGTTGTTCAAGGAACTGCTCAACAGCTTCTTTAGAAAGTGCATTGGAGGAATAAACAGCTGTTAATTCCGCATAGCTGTTCTCCTTTTTCTCTGTTTCCAACACAAAGAATGCTGCTCCTTCCGAATAGACCGTTCCTTTGGAAGTGGGATGCATGAAGTCTTCATCGTCCCGGTATTCCTTGATCCGGTCTACTTTTTTATAAATATGCACGGTTGTCGGCGCAGTCTCATCCACACCACCTACCAGGATGCTTTTTTTATTTTCAAATTGTAATTGAAGCAAGGCATCCTGAATACTTGTCTCCAGAGATACGATGCCGTTCACATACGTAAAATTATACGCCTTACAGCCCATTTCCAGCGCGATCTGTCCGGCAACGGTATTGTGCGTAGACTGAATGAATGAAGTTGGAGTAAGGAATTCCTCCTGGTTGTCAATAATCGCATTCAGGAATTTTTCGGAATCTTCAATACAGCCGATTCCCGTTCCGACAATAATGGCATCCGGCACCGGGTTATTCGCTTCTTTCAGCGCATGATGGGCAGTGTAGATTCCCATCTTAACTCCTTTAGCCATTCTCCGGATAGCGCCGGGCGCGATCATCTCCTTGTAAGAAGGCTGGACCGGGCAGAATGCTGTTTCCTCATTGTTCAGCACAAATTTTTCCGGGGCAAAGCCTTCAAAAACAGGTTGTGCGCCAATTGCAGACAGGCCATTTATGAATACTTTTTTCATTCTGCTTTCGAAATAATAAGTGAAGAACAATTTCCACCGAAACCGAAAGAATTTGACAGAACGTGCTTCATATCTTTCTTTTTCAGTGTAGTTTCCGGACGAATAGCAACATCTTCCATCGGAGTGACGAAGTTCAAATTCGGGAAAATCACCTGATTTTGTAACGCCAGAATACTGAATACGGCCTCTATACCTCCCGCGGCAGCCAGCGTATGTCCCGTAAACGGTTTTGTAGAGCTGATTTCCGGAGGGTTATTGCTGAATACTCTCAGAACGGATCTTCCTTCAGAAAGATCGTTATTCGGAGTGGCTGTTCCGTGAGCATTGATGTAATCAATAGCTTCAGGAGAAATCTGTGCTTCTTCCAGCGCTTTGGACATCGCCAGAAAATTCCCTTCTCCCGTTTCAGAAGAAGCCGTTTGGTGATACGCATCGTTTGCATTTCCAAACCCGGTGATATAGGCCAATACTTTACGGTAGTGCTTTTTCACCAGCGCATCGGATTCCAGCACCAGATAAGCAGCGGCTTCACCTAAATTCAATCCTTTCCGGTTCTGATCAAACGGCTGGTTGTAGCCGTCCGTCAGGATCATCAGTGTATTGAATCCGTTGACCGTAAACTTAGACAGTGCGTCCGTTCCGCCGACAAATATACGATCCACCTGCCCTGCTTCAATCATTCTTGCTCCCAGCATAATAGCATTTGCAGCAGAAGAACAGGCAGTGCTAATGGTAGTGGTAAAACCTTTCAGCCCGATAAAATCAGCGATGATATTCGTGATATTTCCCGATTCGTGATTCATCACAAAACGCAAGTGCTCTGTGCTTTCTTTATAGCTTGTCCAGTATTGTTCGGTGGTATCCATTCCGCCAACGCTTGTCGCATTGATGAAACCTTCCCGGCAGGAATTCAGATCTGTAATTCCAGCATTTTTAACAGCTTCACGAAGCGCATAACAGCCTAAAAGTGCAGTTCTGGGATACGGATGGTCAGCAGGAAGCCCGAGCACTTCCGCCAGCTGGTCATTTGAAAGTTTTATCTCTCCGAACAGGCGGGAATCTTTCAGTTTTGTATCCAAAAAATCCGTTTTTGAGATCCCGTGTGTTTCCGTCACCAGCGAATGAAACGTTTCTTCTATGGTCTTCCCGATAGAAGAAATAATCCCCATTCCCGTTACTGCGACTTTTGCCATGGATTATTTTGTTCTGTTGGCAGTGATGTATTCCGCCATTGTGTTGATCGACTCAAAAATAGCTTTCCCTTGTTTAGGGTCTGTCAGCTTGATCCCGTAATCTTTATCCAGCAAAACGATCAGCTCCAACGCGTCAATGGAATCCAGTCCCAATCCGTCTCCGAAAAGCGGATCCGCATCCGCGATATCTGCTGTCGTAACATCTTCCAGGTTAAGAACACTGATGATCTTTGATTTCAATTCTTCTTTTAAATCACTCATTTTCAACGGTTATAAATAGTTATTATTTGTTGCTTACTGTAAGGAATGCTTCCCTTCGTATCGACAAGATACATAAAACATTCGTAATTATTTTCAAGAACTTCTAACCAGCCGACCAGCACTTTTTCAGCTTTACCGGACTGCAGCAGGTATTCCGTATAAGCATTGATTTTGTCTGCGTCAAAACCAGCGCTTACAAAAAAAGCGTTTTCTGTGTTAAGCCCGTGTCTTATACTGACTTCTCCGACGCAAATATTCGGAAGCGTATAAACAAACACTGCCGGGCTCGGATAATAATTGTCCGGTAAGCTGATAGACTCCTGATAATTTATATCCGTATCGAGGCTTGCCGCACAATTAGAAAAAACCAATGCTACGTTCTCGCCGTTTTCAACACCTTTCAGCGTGATTTCCGATGAAATCAGCGCTAATTTACTCATCTTATCCATTTTGTGAAATTTTGGATAAGAAATTGCCAGCTTTTGGTAAGCTTCTTTCAGGAATTCGGGAACGGTCAGAGCAGCAGAAGCAAAGAATGGCTCACCGTTTACGGAAATCGTATTCTCTTTAATATGGCAATATGTATGAATAAAGTATTCCATATCAGATCGTACACTTTTTTAAAATTAAAGCGCTGTTGGAGCCTCCAAAACCGGAAGCTGTCTTTAAAATCAGATCGATCTGCTTTTCTTCCGCTTTACGGATGACATTGATCTCCTGCGTTGTTCCTGTATTTTCAAATCCTTTGGAAGGAATTAAGGTTCCTTTTTTTGCGCTTTCCATTGACAGGATCAACTCGATCAGGCCGGACGCGCCTAAGGTATGTCCGTAGTAAGCCTTCATGCTGTTGCAGGGAATATCCTGTAATTGAGAACGATTCATGGCAATAGCTTCCATTTCGTCATTATATAAGGTCGCGGTTCCGTGTAATGAAACGAAATCAATTTCCCGGCGGTCGATCTGTGCTTCGGCAATTGCGCTTTCAATACTCCGGTGAAGTCCTTCGCCTGTTCTTGACGGCCCTGAAATATGATTGGCATCGTTGATATTGGCATCGCCGAGAATTTCAAATACCGCATTTTCCTTTTCAGCGGAAATGAAGCACGCTGCAGCTCCTTCTCCGATATTGATACCGTTTCTGTCTCTGTCATAGGGTCTGCACACTCCGTCGCTCAGTGCCTGAAACGACTGAAAGCCCGAAACAACAAATGCTGTCAGGACATCACCTGCAATGACGTAAGCGCTGTCAATTTCTTCCATCTGAATCAGGCGTTTTGCTGTTCCCACGGCCATTACACCGGAAACACATGCGTTTGAAACAACCAGAGCATCTTTTATACCAAAAAAGTGTGCTATCTTATTTGCCAGAACGCTCAGATGTGCTTCCTGCACACGGTGTTGCTCTAACAGCTCAATATTTCCTTTGGTAGAAGAAAGGATCAGCAGTGACCGGCCTTGTACCGGATCTGCTTTTACCACCGGAAGTAATGCCAGGTAGAGCATTTTTTCCAGCTTGGTTATTATCTCGGAAGGAAAATCCGTTCCTGATTTTTGTTCATCAATGATCGCTGCGAAAAAGGGATCCGGCAGGACATTCGGAATATGCTGCTGCTGAATACCTGATTTCCCCGAAATGACAGCCTGCCAGTTCTCTGAAACGGACAATCCGAGCGGAGTTATCAGATTATAACTATGAATATACGCTTTCAGCATTCGGTCAGATTCATTTTTTGTTTCCACTCCTCAATAAAAGGCGGAACATTCAGCAATAGCTCGCCTTCCCGGTTCAAAAATACCTGAACGGTTTCTCCCAAACAAACAAGCTCATTTTTTTCATTGAAAATGCGGAACAGGTAGATCAGCTTCGCAGCTGGTGTATCCACATACGTTGCCTCGACGGTTAAGATCTCTCCGTATTTAACTGTCAGCTTGTGCTCGCAGGAGGATTTTACAATCGGTGTGACCAATCCCTGCGCCTGGATATCCAGATAGGAAATCCCATATTCCAGCCCAAATCCTTCACGGCCGTCCTCGAAGTATTTGATGTAATTACCGTGCCACACTATCCCTAACGGATCCGTTTCATTAAAACGAACCCGAACCTGTGTTTTATGGCTGATCTTCTTACAGTTACTATACGGATCTTTTCTTCTTATCATAGATAACAGCGGCAGATATTGTCACTAAAGCGAACAAAAGTAGCAATAAAATTGCGCCAATGATACTTTTAAAAGGAACATTACGTAAAATTACATCGTAAAAAGCATCCAATGCCCAGTTCATCGGGGAGATGTTGGAAATGACCTGCATAAACGGCGGCATCACAAATACGGGAACCCAAACGCCACCGATAGCGGCAAGCAGCACGACTAAAGTTGCCCCGAGCGGTGCGGATTGCTCCTGTGTTTTCGCAATAGTCCCGATCAAAATCCCCAGCCCGATCGCCGCAAGGCCCGCAAACAGAGCAATAACACTGAGAGAAAAGAAATTTGCTCCCGTTTCAAAGCTCGGCAGCCCGATCAGCGGAAACAAGTGTTTTCCGACAATGACCATCAGGTAAAATTGCGTCAGCGTTACCAGCAGATATGTGAACGTTTTGCCAAGGATGATCAGCCAGTAAGGAGTCGGGTTGGTACGAAGCCGGAGAAAAGTTCCCTGATTTTTCTCTTTTACAATGTTGATCGACAAAGGAATGATGATAAAGAAAATTCCGAACAGCGACCATGCGGGAACATTGTGCTGCGAAGCATTCGGAAGAACGGTTGTCTGCCCGTCCTGTTGCGGCAGAATTTCATTAAAACGGATAAAATTTTCTTTTTCAAATGAAATTTCCTCGATATCCAGCTGTTTCTGAAAGGAAGAATAAACCTTATCCCGCTCAATAGCGGTAATCAGCTTATCAATTTCGGCTTTAATGGTATTTCTGAAAGAAACCTGCGATACGGGATCGAAGTAGATGGAAACGATCTTATTCTTTACCGGGGAAGCATTTTCCTGAGCTTTGGTTTCCATGCCAAAGCCCGAAAGAACGCTTCTCACATTCTCATCTATCTTCTGATTCAGATCATCGGATAAATGCTCCGGAATGACAATGGCAAGCTGGTATGTACCTGAAAACACAAGGTCTTTCGCCTGCTTTTTCGTTACAGGACGGCCATTGAGCTCCATGACAAGATCAAAAGCCTTACTCCGGCGAATGTTCTGAATAACGGAATCCGCAATTTCACCCCGGTCATTATCCACCAGGACAAGTGAAATCCTGGAACCGGAAATGGATTCAAACGTAGCGCTTTGAATCAGGGTAATAGTGATGATCAGAGCGAGCGGCATCAGGAAAAGGATCAGCAGCCCACCGACATCTCTGCGCAGCAACAGCAATTCTTTTCTGATGGTCTGTAAAAACTTATAAAACATCACGCAACGAATTTCCTGTGAGTGTAATAAAAACATCTTCCAGATTTCCCGCTCCGGAAATGGATTGGATTAATTGCTGCGGCGAGCCCTGTGTCAGGATCTTTCCGTTGTCCACGATCAGAATACGAGTGCACAATGCTTCTGCTTCCAACAGGTGGTGAGAAGTATAAATAATGTTGGTTCCGTTTTGATGGATTTCTTTCAGGAACTCAATTATTTTCTTCTTAGAATGGATGTCCACTCCGACCGTAGGTTCATCCAGAAAAAGGATCTTCGGCTGGTGAAGCAATCCTGCCAGCAGATTAATCCGCCGTTTCATTCCGCCTGAAAAAGTGGAAATTTTTTTATTCCGGAATTCCAGCAGGCCGACTTTTTCTAAAGACGCTTCAACCTTATCTTTCAGCTCCTTTCCTTTCAGCCCGCACATGCTTCCGAAATAAATCAGGTTTTCTTCGGCAGTCAGTGTCGGGTAGAGTGCGAAATCCTGCGGAACCACACCTATGTTCTGACGAATCCGCTGCTCGTTGTTATCGTAGGTTGACCCATAAATTCTGATGCTTCCCGTGGAAGGTTTTATCAATCCGCACATCATGGAAATAAGCGTTGTCTTTCCCGCACCGTTGGGCCCGATAATGCCGACAATCTCCTTTTCATAAATGGAAAAGGAAAGTTGATTGACCGCAATATGTTCGGAATGAAGATATTGTTTAGACAAATTGCTTATTTCAATAATCGGGTTCATCATGTTGCTGTTCTAAAACAATTTATTCAACCGTTTAAAAAAATCTTCCTCCAGATCAGCGATTTTCAGCAAATCATCTGCAAGCTGATTATATGTGTTTCCGGCAGAAGCCCGGTTTTTGAAAATCCGCGAGGCATTGATGGCAAATTCACGCCATAAATCTCCGACATGCGTCATTTCTTTTGACATTTCAAATAATACCGGCATATTCAGCTCTCGGGAAGCTTCCTGTAAAAAAGCGGCATAAATATAGCGGAAACCGCCACCGCCGGTACCGATCTCTTCCTGCATCCGCACCAGTTGCGCCAGGTAATGATTGGTCTTTTTTGTTCCTATTTTCTCCGGCCATTTGCGGATATTTTTCGCTACGGTACGAATCCCTCTCACTCCTACAATGGGCGCTTTTGCCAGCATGAAAAAGCAGGTTTTTTTGATTCCTTTCCGGATCGCTTTCTCCCAGTTGATCTCTTTGGGAAAAGCTATCGGATAATACATGTGCCCTTTGGGGGCAAGCACGCCTTTTGCAAAACGGACTCTTTCCAGCTCACTGGAAGTCAGTGTCGTTGTCTCTCCCATAATCGGATCCGAAATGAGATAATTATCTCCTTCTTTCCCGAAAACGACCAGATTATGTGCATTAAAATGAAAACGGTATTCATCCGGAAAATAGGAAAGATGATATACTCCGACCTGAAGGCCTGTAGGAATATTGTTCTTCAGGTTTTCATCCAGTGCTTTCTGAGCGTCTTCCGGATTTTTGAATTTAGTCCGTTTAATTTTTATTCCCAGCTGTTTTGCTACACGGTTGAAAATAACGCCCGGCATCGGACGAAAACTGAACCCCGGTGCGAAATTCACTTTTAAGAAGGGAAGATATACAAAAAACAGTCCGGCTCCGATCCCGAACACCATTGGTTCGGAAATATTTATACCTTTGTAAATAAGGAGATTGGATGCAACACCGTTTTCGCAGTGCCCTGATTGATGATGTTTGAAGTCGATCTGCATTTATTATTTTCCTCTGAAATTTTTTAATTCGTCTAATGTGATATCAAATACATCGGCATACTGCTGTAAAACCTTATCCGACAAACCTTTAAAAACTGATGGCTTAAAATGTCTCTTCACGGTCCATTTCCACTTATTGACATAAGCAGCCAGCAACGGAACATCCATTCGTGCGCATTCCATGAAATAAAGAACAGGGCTGGCCTCGCCCGCATGAAATTTGCGAAGGGCTTCATCTGTACGTTCACTGATCAGCTCAATCGACTCCTGAAGCGCTTCATCCTTGGTTTTCCAGCCTTTTGACTGAACGGTGGTATAATTTCCTTCCTCATCCGTTGCATAGCAAAGCTCACGGATAACACTGTTGGTCAGAAAAGAATTATCTTGAGGAACTTCTTCTTTCTTCATTTTCCCGGTTTTGGTTTACCAATTGGTAAAGACTGCAAAATTATGAAAAAACGCTGAAAGGAGAGTTTTTTGTTGAAAGCTTAACGGATTTTGGATTAGTTGTGAATTTTATCTGCCGAATCATTCAATGCTTCTCAGGAACACTCCCATATCTTCGAACTGATAATCAGCAATTATTAAACGTTGATCGGGTTCATGTGTTTTCTCGGGAATGGCAACAACATCCATACGTGCAGCCTTAGCCGCCAGCACACCTGTAAAGCTGTCTTCGATAACCAGGCATTCCAGAGGAGAAACGTCCAGTGCTTCCGCACATGATAAATAAACCGCGGGATGAGGTTTTCCATATAACTCTTTTTCTGCCGAATGCGTAAAATCAAAATATTGTTCCAGCTCCAGCTGTTTTAAATTAAAACGGATCAGCCGCTCGTAAGAAGAAGTTCCCAAACCGACTTTCATTCCTTTATTTTTTAAAAATTTCAGGGTGTCCACCACTCCCTTCAATGGTTCTGCGCCCGCCGCGATCAGTTTTTCCAGTTCTGCTAGGATCAGTTCCTGCACTTCTTCATTTGAAAATCTTTCCCAGGGAAAACGCGCTCTCCAGTAACGGATCACCTCATCAATCCTCAATCCGACTGTCTGAACAAACTGCTTCCTTTCAAGATTAACTCCGACGTGCTTAAAAGCATTTTCCATCGCGATTTTCCATAATGGCTCAGAGTCGATCAAAACACCGTCCATATCAAAAATAACTGCCTTATAATTGGAAATTGTCAGCTCTCTTTTCATGTCTTTTTCAATTTATACAGTTTTCCGCCTCCCAGAACAGGATGTTTTTCCGTGGCAATGTAAATTACTCCTTTAGAGTTAATGGCTATTGCCTCTTTTTGCGTAATCCGGGAAAATTTTATTTTTTTCGTCAGTTGAAAATGAGCATCAAAAATATACAGGAATTTGTAGGTCAGCAGGTATAATTTATCTTTGTGATACACTGCATCCGTTACACTGTTCGTTAACCAGCCTTCTGTTCCTGTAGTGATCTCTCCTATCCGTTCAAGCTTTCCTGAATCTTCGTTAAAATAATAAATCAGGCTCTTTCCATCGTACGGTTTGGTCCTGTTCTTCGTAAAAATCAACAGTGAATCATTCTTAAAGATCATTGCTTCCGCATCAAAATACCAGTTGTCAGATGGTGGTGGAAATGATTCCTGTTCCGGATAGCTGATCGCATTCACAGAAACAATTTTTCTATTTTTTAAATCAAAAACTGCGATTTTTAAATCCTTGCGATTATTGCTGTTATTCCCGATATCTCCCAGATACAGCAAATTCTCTTTTGCTGTTATCGCTTCAAAATCTCTCAGGTGAACAGGTAATTCGATCGTATCCAGCAACTTTCCTTTCAGGCTGACCATATACAAACGATTAGGCCGTTCGCTGTCGTTGTGCAGCAATAAGGTAGAATCGTTCAGGAAAAGCATCCCCGAACATTCATCAAGCTCCTCCGGCAAACGGTAAACATTCTCCAGCTGGGAAAATGCCACAGATGTAAAAAACAGCAGCAAAACGACGGTAAACTGCTTCATTTCCGTTCCTGGATTTCATTGTCCCTGAAAGAAGAAGGCAGCAAGCCCGGAATTACTTTCAGCAAAAGAGGCAGGAGAATTGCTCCTCCCGGAAGCATAAACACGGCAAGCGACGGCATGCTCTTGATCAGGTCTTTGAACTGCTCTTTTACTTTCAGCTTTTCTTCCGTGGTCAGCTCCGTGACTGCCGCTTTGGAAACAAGTGCCATCAGCTCCTTACTTTCCAGCAGCTCTGTTACAAATTTATCTTTGTTCCTTGATAGAATTTTAATCCAGCGGTTGGATAAGCTGTTCAGCATTCTTTCATACGATTTGTTCTTTACCAAGGCAGGAACAAAATCTTCATTATTCAGTACAAATTGCTGAACGGCTATGCTTGCTTTAAAATACTGATCGGCATCAATATTCAAAAAAGAGGAAAATTCATGGAGAAATTGCTTTTCAGAATCATCCACTTCATAGCTGGTATAAATCGTCAGGAGTGACATATCCAGCAGGAAAAAACGGAACAATTCCGAGGTAAGATAAGAAGAAAAATAATCTTCATTCTCCGCATTGGTCTTGAATTTTTCTTTCAGCAATTGCTTTTTTTCTCCCGGCAAGCTCGCCGCGGTCAGGAAGGTTTTGAAAATATTTTTTTCCCGGTTGGAAACTACCTCATCTGCGTGAGATGCCTGTATAATCGACAGCAGTGTGTTGAATTTCAGGTTTTCAAAATCTTCTTCTTCCACGGCAGGCCGTTCATTCAGGTAATGATCAAACAGAATGACATCTAAAAAAACAAAGGAATTTTCAATGTATTTTATCCATTTGTTCGTGCTGATGATGCTGCTTTTTATGGCAACACGGCTGCTCAGTATCTTCTCAAGCTCTATAGTAGGAGATTTTTCACTCAGAAAATCAAATTTTAAAAACGGAATACCGTCTTCCTTCGCAAAGGATGAGTAATAATCCAGCAGCTCTTCTATGAACTTTTCTTTTTCATATTTCCGGTGTTTGCAAAGGTGTACAAACAACAAGCTTTCCAACAGTAAGAATTTTACCTTTTCTTCTTTGGTCCACTTGTTCGCATTGGGAGCCTTGAAAAAAATCGGGGAGCGGGAAGAACCGAACAAAATGCCGTGCCGGACGAATAACAGGTGGAGGTCACTTGATACATACGCCCAATCGGGAGTTTCCTTCTCCAAAACAATTTTTCCCTCATCAATCAGATAAAGGTATTTCTGGATCCAGTCTTTAGACCCAGGATACAACTCAATTGTTTTTTCTGTTATCGGCATTACTCTCCAAAATTAACGATTGTTTTTACAAGAGGAGGCATCCGGATGAAAAGAAATATTAATTTTCTGCCCTCAAAACTGCTCTTTCAGGCTCCGCTTTTCTGTCTCCTCACCCGGTTAAAATCTGCGCAGGTGAAGAACTGTCTTAAGTTTTAAATTATTGTTCACTTTTACAATACCAAAATTCAGTTATTTTACATTTTTTGTCAACTTTTTGGTTGTTAATAAATTTTACTTTACTGTATATCATTTATTTAATTCATAAAATTTGTCAACTTTTGAAAATTATTTTTTTCCAGAATGTTTTATAATTTATATTTGTGCCTGTAAGCCAATGAACAAAAATTACCCTTTAAAAACACATGGAAAGTACTGCATTCAATATCTCAGAAGAAGAAAAAACCGATATAAGCGGTGTTTTTCCGACGACGAGACCGGGTGCTTTAGAGGCAGAAGTAGTTCGTTTTCAAAATAACAAAGAAAAGTGGATTGCTTTCATCGGACTGATTGACGGACGTCCCTATGAAATTTTTACGGGACTGCTGGACGATGAGGATGGTATTGCCATTCCAAGATGGGTCAACAACGGTACCATTATTAAAGGACGTGAAGCCGATGGAAGCTCGCGTTATGATTTTCAGTATAAGAACACCAGAGGTTACAAAACAACGATTGAAGGGCTCTCCCAGAAATTCAACCCGGAGTACTGGAATTATGCCAAGCTGATATCAGGAACGCTGCGTTACGGGATGCCGATCGACAAAGTGGTGGAGCTGATCAACAGCCTTCAGCTGGAAGGCAACATCAACACGTGGAAAAACGGGGTAGCACGGGCATTAAAGCGCTATATACCTGGCTGTGAGGAAGAATCAGAAGAATAAATAAGAACTATAAAAATAATTGGAGTATGAGCATCTTTGACAGAAGGGTCAATTACAAACCTTTCGAATATCCGGAAGTATTGAAATTTACTGAAGCGATCAACAAAGCATTTTGGGTCCACAGCGAAGTGGACTTCACTGCGGATACACAGGATTTTCATTCCAATCTGACGATGCCGGAAAGAAATGCTATCAAGCACAGCTTATTAGCAATTGCACAGATTGAAGTTGCCGTAAAATCATTTTGGGGAAATATTTACAATCACTTCCCGAAGCCGGAATTTAACGGTCTGGGAAGCACTTTCGCGGAATG
Source organism: Flavobacteriia bacterium 40-80 (assembly GCA_001899145.1). Taxonomy (GTDB): domain Bacteria; phylum Bacteroidota; class Bacteroidia; order Flavobacteriales_D; family Crocinitomicaceae; genus 40-80. The sequence continues at coordinate 17,500 of MKVF01000028.1, read as the reverse complement.
CGAATTCCGCCATTCGGAGGCTTACTCACGTTTACTGGAAGTGTTGGGTTACAATAATGAATTCCAGAAGCTGATGGATATTCCGGTAATAAAAGAACGTGTGGAATACTTGTCCGGTGTTCTTCAGAATACACGTTCGGATGACCGTAAAAAATACGTTGTTTCCCTGATTTTATTTACTATTCTGATTGAAAATGTATCTCTTTTCAGCCAGTTTGCCATTATCCTTTCCTTTACACGCTTCAAAGGATACATGAAAAATGTAAGCAATATTATTGCCTGGACATCTGTTGATGAGCAGATTCACGCAAACGGCGGGATTTACATTGTCAATAAAATCCGTGAAGAGTTCCCTGATTTCTTTGACACAGAAACGGTAGCACTGATTCGGAAAACAGTAGAAGACTCTATCACCGTTGAAAGTAAGATCTTAGACTGGATTTTTATTGAAGGAGAAATAGAAATCATCAAAAAGCAGGATCTGATCAACTTTATGAAATTCCGTGTGGATGAAAGTCTGAAGCAAATCGGATTTGACACAGTTTTCAACGTGACAAATGCTGAATACCAGCCAATGAGCTGGTTCGAAGAAGAGGTATTCGCGAACAGTCTGGACGACTTTTTCGCAAAACGTCCGGTAGATTATACCAAGCATGACAAAAGCATTACAGCAGACGATTTATTCTAAAAAATAACCTGATAACCAATTGAAGAAATGGAACCAGAAATAAATGAAACAACTCAAACAAGCGGAACAATGGAGCGATTGTGGTGGAAAAATTCAGAAAGCGAGCAAATCCTGAACAGAGGCTATCTCCTGAAGGGAGAAACCGTTGAAGGTGCGATTGAACGTGTATGTGAGGCCGCTGCCAAGCGTTTGTATAAACCGGAATTGAAAGAAGCATTTCAGGAGATGATCGAACGCGGATGGATGAGCTTAAGCTCTCCGATCTGGGCAAATATGGGAACAGAAAGAGGTTTGCCGATCTCCTGCTTCAATGTGCATATGCCGGACAGCATCGAATCCATTACCCACAAGCTGGGCGAAGTGATCATGCAAACCAAAACAGGCGGCGGGACTTCCGGTTATTTCGGAGACCTTCGTGCGCGCGGAAGCGCTGTAACCGACAACGGGAAAAGCAGCGGTGCCGTAAGCTTCATGAAATTATTCGATACGGCAATGGATACGATATCACAAGGTGGTGTACGCCGTGGCGCATTTGCTGCTTACCTGGATATTGACCATCCGGATTGTGAAGAGTTCCTGCAGATCAAAAATATCGGAAACCCGATCCAGAATTTATTCTTCGGAGTTTGTGTCCCTGACTACTGGATGCAGGAAATGATCGACGGGGATCCGGAAAAACGCGCACTTTGGGCAAAGGTGCTGGAAAGTCGCCAGCAAAAAGGCTTACCGTACATTTTCTTCTCTGACAACGTCAACAGAAACAAGCCTCAGGTTTACAAGGACCTGAACATGAGAATCAACGCGAGCAACCTGTGCTCGGAAATCATGCTTCCGTCCACTACTGATGAATCTTTTATCTGCTGTTTGTCTTCCATGAACTTAGAGCTGTATGACGAATGGAAAGATACGGAAGCTGTAAAATTAGCGACCTTCTTCTTAGATGCTGTTTTACAGGAATTTATTGCCAAAACGGAAGGGAATTACTACCTGGAGGCAGCCAACAGATTCGCAAAACGCCACCGTGCACTCGGCCTAGGTGTTTTAGGATGGCACTCTTTATTGCAAAAATGCATGATTCCGTTCGAAAGCCTTGAAGCAAAGCAGCTGACGAATGAGATCTTCAGTCATTTACACGATAAAACGGAAAAAGCAACACAGGAGCTGGCACGTATTTACGGAGAACCGGAATTACTGAAAGGATACGGAAGACGTAACACGACCACAATGGCAATTGCGCCGACAACTTCCTCTTCCGCCATTTTAGGGCAAACCTCTCCGGGAATCGAACCGTTTGCTTCCAATTATTATAAAGCGGGACTGGCAAAAGGAAACTTCATGCGTAAAAACAAATACCTGAGAAAACTGCTGGAAGAAAAAGGGATTGACAATGAGGACACCTGGAGAAGCATCATGCTGAACCACGGAAGTGTACAGCACCTGAAAGAGCTGAACGAAACGGAAAAGGCGGTTTTCAAAACGTTCAAGGAAATCAGCCAGCTGGAAATCGTTCAGCAGGCTTCCATCCGCCAGAAATACGTGGATCAGGCGCAAAGCCTTAATTTAAATATCCCTGCGGAACTGCCTATCAAAGAAGTAAACAAGCTGATCATTGAAGCATGGAAACTGGGTGTGAAAACACTGTACTACCAACGCAGCCAGAGTGTTTCCAAAGAGCTGGTAACCGGCTTGGTTAGCTGTAGCAGCTGTGAATCATAATTAAGATGTTGTTGAAGTTCCATTCACTTTTCTGATACGGAATTAGTTTCAACCAATAAGAAAACAAATGCCCCGAAGAAATTTCGGGGCGTTTTTGTTTTTGAGCGTATCTATATATTTATAAAAAAATTTCTGCGTATTTTAATCTACTCGTTTACAGTTATTTTTGTGAAATTATTATAAATTTGGAAAAGTAAGAAACTATACGCAGCCAAAAGATGATTGTACAATAAGTATAGGAAAAATTATATGCCTAAATAAGTTAGGTATTAAGTTTAAAAGACAAATAAACTCCGACTAAATGGAAACAAGAAGAATATATAAATGCTTTATATCATCGCCAGGTGATTGCAATACAGAAAGAGAGCTTAGCTTAAAAGTAATCAACGAACTAGATTCTGGATTTGCAAAACATTTTGGTATTGGGCTTGAAACATTCATGTGGGAATATGATGTTTTACCTGATATGGGAAGAAACGGTCAAGAAATTATTGATGAGTACATAAAAAAATCAGACTTTGATGTATTTATTGGTATAATGAAAAATAGATTTGGTCATCCTACAAAAAAAGCCGGAAGTGGTACTGAACACGAGTTTAATGATGCATTAGAACGAAAGAAGATTGCACAAAATGGATTACCCCGGATTGTCTTTTTCTTTGGTAAAGAAAACGTTGACCCAGACAAATTTGATTTTGAACAGTATCAGAAAATTAAAGTGTTTAAGTCTGCTATTTCTTCAGAAGGACTATATGTCGACTACAGTGGAATTGATAACTTCGAACAACAATTAAAGCAGAAATTAGAACTTTTTATCAAGGAAAATGCTCAGATTGAAAATGCTGAAAAAAAAATATCAGAAATTGATATTGTTTTAAAGCATCTTGAAAACGATTTAGAGGATTCATTAACAACTTATAACGAAAAATCCCCAATTTGGATTGAACCAATAATTAGTTCAAAAAAGGAAGTTCCAAATAATCCAAGTAAGAACTTTGAAAATAAAATAGAAATTGAGTCAATTATTCAAAGTCCTTCTGATATTATCATAAAAGCACCTTCAGAATTTGGGTTAACGTGTTTAGCACATTTTATTAAACTTGAAGCCTATAAGCATGGAAAAATATTTTTCTATGTAGATTCCAAGAAAACAAAAAAGCACAAAATAGTTAATCATATTAAAAGAGAAGTTGAGAATTATTATTTTACTAATTCTGATAAAATTGATTGTATTTTGTTGGATTCCGTTTGTCTTGAAGAAAATGGTATCATGCAAATGATCAAAAATATATGTGAAGAATTTAAGCACACACCGATAATTATTTTAAATACTTTAGATAATAATTTCTTTTTAAAGTCACAAGATGATGATAAAGTAGAAATAAAAAGATCTTTTACTTCTCTTTATCTCTTACCACTTCCACAAAATGAACTACGAAAAATAGTTACAGTATATTCAAAAAATAAATCTATTGCAGAAGATTATAACGTGATGTTGGACAAAGTCGCAAAGGACTTAGAAACTTTAAATATGCATCGAACGCCTAAAAATTGTATTTCGATTTTAAGAGCATCCAATAAAATTGGTTCGGAGTATAATCCTATTAACAGAACAAAATTACTTGAAACAATTCTCAATTCTATTTTTGAAGATTATGAAATACCAACTTTTCATAGTAAAAAACCAGATGTAAAAGATTGTACCTTTGTTTTGGGGTATTTGTGTGAATTATTGGTTCTCAAAAATGATTTTTACTTTCAGGAAGATTTCTTTAAAAACAAAATCAATGAATTTTGTAAATCAAGTCTTATTGATTTAGATGTTAACTACCTACTTAGTCTATTAACTGACAATTCAATTTTAAGCAAGTCGACCACAAATTACCTATACTTTAGAAACACATATTGGGTATTTTACTTTATTGCACATCGAATGAATATGAGCATTGAGTTTCTAAATCAAGTTTATGAAAATAAAAAATATATCGACTACCCAGAAATAATCGAGTTTTATACCGGAATTGACAGAAATAAGAGTGATGCATTAAAAATATTAATTAATGATTTAGATGAAACCTTAAAAATTGTGAGAAGCAAAGTAAATATACCTGATAATATTAATCCATATAAATCCATTTCATGGAATCCTGATGTTCCACAACTCGAAAAAGAACAGGAGAAATTAAAAGAAAATGTAATTTCTTCAGGCTTACCCGATGAAGTGAAAGATAAATATGCAGATAAACATTATAATCAAATAAGACCTTACAATCAGGTTATTAACTCAGTTTTAAGAGATTACTCATTTTTGGTGCTTATGCGACAAATTACTGCCACAGCTAGGGCATTGCGCAACAGTGACTTTGTTGACGTGAATCTAAGGAAAGAAGTGTTAAACAAAATTACTCAGGCTTGGAATGAACTTAATAAACTCCTAATAATACTTCACCCTCTCTTGGCAGATAAAGGAAATGTTGCGTTTGAAGGAGCAAAATTTGAACTAAATGAAGAAGATTTTAATTTTGATGATCCATTCCAAAAACGACTAGCTGTTTTACTTGCTGTACCAACTAATATTGTAAAGTTCTTCAAGGACGACTTATTTTCAAGCAAAATGGGACCATTACTTATTGATAAGGCTTTAACCGAAACTAATACTTTATTGAAACATGAAATTATGTTGTTATTGATAGCAGAAAGACCAAATAATTGGCATAGAACCATTGACGACTATATTGTAAGTCTTGACAAAAATTCTTTTTTCTTATCTGATGTACTAATGACTTTAAATTTTAATAAAAACTATAGAGCTACTGAACAAAGTGAATCAAGACAAATTGAATTGTTGGCTCAAAAATGTCGAGCAAAACATATTTATCAAAAAAACAATCCCGACATGGGACTTATTAATCGTGCAAAAAAATCATAATACATTTAATGCCAGCACATAAAAGTAAACAATCCTACCAACGTGTAAACTTGAAGCTCTATACTTCTAGTAAAGTTTGGTAATAAATTAAACATTTGTGCTTCGGTTACACACATGAACGCAAAGTTCAAAACTATTGAATACTGTTTTAACACAACACCTTATAAACAACAAAACAGAAAAAAATGATAAAAACTACCTTAATTACAGCATTATTTTTGACATTAGGTCACATCGGATTTGCTCAAAAATTTGACAAAATCAAATTGGACAATTACTTCAACGCACTTGAAGAAAACAACAAGTTTATGGGAAGCGTTGCTGTTTCGAAAAACGGAGAGATCATCTATTCAAAAACTGTTGGTTTTTCTGACGTCGAAAACAACGTTAAAGCAACCGAAAGCTCTAAATACAGGATCGGTTCAATTTCAAAAACGTTTACGACGGTTTTGATCTTAAAAGCTGTTGAAGAAAAAAAATTAGACCTCAACCAAACTATTGACAAATGGTTTCCAACAATCAAAAATGCAAAGAAAATAACTGTTAAGCAGCTGTTAAGCCATAGAAGCGGCATCCACAATTTCACAGACGACAAAGACTATCTGACATGGAACACTCAGCCAAAGACCGAAAAAGAAATGGTTGCTGTCATTACAAAAGGCGGCAGCGACTTCAAGCCGGACAGCAAAGCAGCCTACAGCAATTCAAATTTTGTGCTTTTAACCTACATTCTTGAAAAGACGTTTGCAAAATCCTATGCTGACCTGTTACAGGAATACATCGTTCAGCCGTTAGGATTAACCGACACGTATGTCTTTGGAAAGATCAAACCCGAGAAAAACGAATGCAGATCATACACTTTTGCGGGGACCTGGAAATTAGAAGACGAAACAGATTTCACCATTCCGTTAGGTGCCGGCGCGATCATTTCCACTCCGGGCGATCTGACAAAATTTGCGGATGCTTTGTTTAGCGGAAAACTGCTGAAAGCCGAAAGCCTTGAAATAATGAAAACAATAAAGGACGGCTATGGGTCCGGATTATTTCAGATGCCGTTCTACAGCAGTATCGGCTATGGGCACACCGGCGGTATTGACGGCTTTAGTTCTGTATTTTCCTATTTCCCCGATGAACATATTTCCTATGCTTTAACTTCAAACGGGACAAACTACAATAACAACAATATTTCTATTGCTGTTTTAAGCGCGGTTTACGACAAGCCCTACGAAATCCCCGTATTCACAACTTACAGCCTGACTCCAGAAGATCTGGACAAATACTTGGGCGTATATACCTCTAAACAAATAGCGTTGAAAATTACCATTACAAAAGACGGGAACACTTTAATCGCGCAGGCTACCGGGCAACCGGCATTCGCGCTTGAAGCAACAGAAAAAGACAAATTCAAGTTTGATCAGGCCGGAGCAAAATTTGAATTTAACCCTTCAGATAAGACAATGATCTTGTTTCAGGGCGGCGGACAAATTAAATTCACAAAAGAAGAGAAGTAAGAATAGCTCCTGATATCGCATTGTACAATACAGAATCATAACAAAAACGCCCCAAAGAAAGCTCTCCGGGGCGTTTTTTATCTGCAAAATCTTTTTACTTCCTTATTCCTGTTCCTGCATCTGTAAAGTATAAGCCAGGTTCTTAACCGCCGAATCATGCTTTTTCACAAACGGATTACTTAAATCCCAGACATATCCCGCCAGCACCGAGCAGATCTTTTCCTTCACCTCCGGATTTTCAGGACGGTGGAAAAATAAGGTCTGTAAATTACCCGTGTACCATTCTTTCACATACGTAGCAAATGTACGGACCCCTCTTTGAATATAATCCGCATATTCTGCCTGCCAGTCCACTTCTTCACCATTATGCTCCTTCAGGTACAATTTTGCCGAAAGCAAACCGGATTCTGTTGCAAAGCAAACTCCTGAAGAGAAAACAGGATCCAAAAATTCAGCGCTGTTTCCTGTTAATGTAAATCCGGGTCCGCACATTTCTTTCACCGCACAGGAGTAATTTTCAATCTTTTTCGGTTCAAACAGAAACTCATACCCTTCAAAACGATCCCGGTATTCATCCGACTGCCGGAAAGCGATCCTTAAAGCCTCTGCCGGATCCTCATGCAGCGAATTGATATAGGAAGTAGGGCCAACAACGCCAAGGCTCGTATTCCCGTTTGAAAATGGGATCACCCAGATCCATACCTTCGTTTCAAGAATATCAAACGTAATTGTCATTGCCTCTCTTCTTCCTTTCACCGGGCGGTTGGTTTCTTTCACATGTGTAAAAATAGATGAGTTTTCCGTCACCGTGGAAGGCTGTGAAAGGTTAAGCAATCGCGGCAGCACCCGGCCATAACCGCTTGAGTCAATGATAAAATTGGCTTCTATCTCTGAGATCTGCCCGTCCTTATCCTTTATAGTTGTTGTTGATTTTTTCCCGTTAAACTTTACATCGATCACTTCCGTTTCAAAAGAAACATCCACGCCTTTACGAATGCACTCCTGGATCAGCTCATTATCAAAATCCGCACGCGGAAGCTGCCAGGTCCAGCTCCACCCTTCTCCGTATTTCTCACTGAAATCAAAAAGGCAGAATTCCTTATTGTTCCGGATAAAACGTGCTCCGAATTTTTTTTCAAAACCTTTGTCCATAACGCAGTCCAGCAACCCGGCTTCCTGGAAGTTGTCCATCACCCTGGGAATCAGGCTCTCCCCAATCACAAAGCGGGGAAACTTCGTCTTTTCAACAACTTTTACCTTAATGCCATTGTTATGTAAGTAGGAAGCGGCAACGCTCCCGGAAGGTCCTGCTCCAATTACAAGCACGTCGTATTTCTGAGTGGTCATCGTATGAGAAGAATTAATATTATTACGAAAGTACTTTTTTTTCTGTAATGCTTACTTATAATTACTTTTTATTTATTACTGAAATATATAACTTTGCAGACACTAATAAAGCCATTTATTTTAAATGAAATACATCAATAATTACCTTACTTATACTGATTTCACTGATATCATTTTTAACGGTCAGAAGATCGGGATCAGTACAGAAGTACAGGAACGTGTTGAGAAAAGCTTTCATTTCCTGAAAGATTTCTCAACGAACAAGATCATATACGGCGTAAACACCGGTTTCGGGCCGATGGCGCAATACCGGATCGAAGACCAGAACACCAGACAATTACAATACAACCTGATCAGAAGCCATTCCACAGGAACGGGAAATCCTCTTGCTGTACAATTTGTCAAAGCAGCCATGCTGGCGCGATTAAATTCCATGTCGCTGGGGAATTCAGGCGTTCATCCTTCGGTGATCCATCTGATCAAAGAATTTTTAAACCGCGATATCACTCCTTTAATTTTTGAGCACGGAAGTGTCGGCGCAAGCGGAGATCTTGTCCAGCTCGCCCACTTAGCGCTTACGCTGATCGGCGAAGGAGAGGTATGGTACAAAGGTGAAAGACGCAAGACGCAGGACGTGCTGAAAGCAGAAGGTCTTCAGCCTATTAACGTAGAGATCCGTGAAGGGCTTGCGTTAATGAACGGTACATCCGTAATGACCGGGATCGGAGCAGTGAACGTCCGACAGGCGGAACGCCTGCTGCAGCTGATGATCGAAGTTTCCTCCATCATCAACGAGATCGTTGAAGCTTACGACGATCACCTTTCCGACGAGCTTAACCGTGTAAAGCTGCACAAAGGACAGCAGTATGTCGCGCTGAAAATGAGAGAAATCATTTCGGACAGCAAGCTGATCCGGAAACGTGCTGAGCATCTTTATTCCGGTGAAAACCAGGAGGAAGTATTCAAAGATAAAGTACAGGAATATTATTCTCTGAGATGTGTTCCGCAAATATTAGGTCCCGTTTATGAGACCATCCGGAATGCCGGAAACGTTATTGAGAATGAATTTAATTCCGCAAACGACAACCCGATCATAGATGTTGCTTCCGGAAATGTGTATCACGGCGGAAATTTTCACGGAGACTACGTGGCGCTGGAAATGGACAAGCTGAAGATCGCCATCACCAAGCTGACCATGCTGGCGGAAAGACAGCTGAACTACCTGCTGAATTCTAAAATCAACGAAATTCTCCCTCCGTTTGTGAACTTAGGAAAGCTTGGCTTTAATTTCGGAATGCAGGGAGCGCAGTTCACGGCTACTTCGACAACAGCTGAATCACAAACGCTTTCTTTCCCGATGTACGTGCACAGCATCCCCAACAATAATGACAATCAGGATATTGTAAGCATGGGAACCAATGCTGCCGTAATTGCGTCTAAAGTAATTGAAAATGCGTTTCAGGTAATTTCCATTGAGCTGATCACCATTTCTCAGGCAGTGGATTACTTAAATGCGGAAAACAAGTTGTCTGCCAGCTCCGCTAATCTTTACCGGCAGATCCGGGCGATCATTCCTGTTTTCAGCGAGGATGCTCCATTGTATGAGAAAATTAAAGACGTCACCGACTTTTTGAAGAACTATTAACCGATTTATTAAACGGATATGAAAAAAATATTTTTACTTTTTTTCCTTGCCTTGGGCTCCTGGTGCCTGGGACAGGAATTGGCGCTGGTAAGAACAAGCGGTAAATTCGGCTATATTGACAAAGAGGGTAAATTTGTCATTGAATCCAAATACATTGTTGCCAAAAATTTTTCAGATGGCGTCGCTGCAGTACTGGAAAACGGGCTGTTCGGCTTTATCGATAAAAAAGGAGAATGGGTGATCCGTCCGGCTTATACTAATGTCAGATACTTTAATTCCGGAATCTGCATTGTAGAAAAAGATAAAAAATGGTTTTACATCAATAAAAAAGGAGAACAGCTGAATTTTCCGGCTTCTGACAAGCCTTTTGATTTTGGGGACGGAGTAGCATTCATTCGTCAGAATGAAAAAATGGGGCTGATCAATACCGAAGGAACAATTATCCTCGCCCCGAAATACGATGTGATCAAACCTTTTCAGGGAGGATTTGCCCGTGTCAAATTTGGTGAAAAATGGGGTGTCATCGATACTAAAGGAACACCTGTCATTGAATGCAAATACGATGAAATAGGCGATTACAATAATAACACTGCCTGGGCAAGAGAAGGAGAAGTCTTTGGTGTGATCGACAAAACGTCTTTCAATAAAGTCGAAGGAGCAGATAAGATCTGGGATTTCGGCAAAAGTCATTTAACATACGCCCGGAAAGGCGGGAAAATCGGCTTTATTGACAAAACAGGGAAATGGGTGATCGAACCTCAGTTCGAAGCCGCAAGAGCTTTTAACAAAGGGCTTGCTCCGGTTCGTATCGGCAAATTATGGGGATACTGTGACGAAACCGGAACATTGATCATAAAACCATCTTACCCTGATGCGGAAGTGTTCGGAGACAATGGCCTGGCTCCCGTCAAAATAAAAGGCTGGGGATTCCTTGATACAAAAGGTGTATTGGTTATTGCCGCGGAATATGAAATTACCGGTTTTGGATTTGGTATATTCAAAGGAGAAGAAAAAGGTTTCATCGGAAATCTGGCGAGAGTAAAAAAAGATAAAAAATGGGGTTTTATAAAACCTGACGGAAGTGTTCTCGGAAACATCTGGTTCGAAAATGCAGAATTTTTCCAGGAATAAAATAATCAACCTGCTATCTATATTCAAAGTGTATGAAGTGTGTAATTGTAACAGGAGGCTCAAGAGGTATCGGGCGTGAAATATGCCTGAATTTCGCAAAGGAAACCGACTATCATATCCTGGTAAACTACCAGGGAAACGATGCCGCCGCGGAGGAAACCCTAACACAGATCCGGGAAGCCGGCGGAACAGGAGAACTCTTAAAGTTCAATGTCGCGGACAGCAAGATGACGAATGCTGTTTTGGGTAACTGGCAGGAGCAAAATCCCGGTGCATTAGTCGAAGTTATTGTCAACAATGCCGGAATTACCCGTGACGGCCTGTTCATGTGGATGAGCGAAAATGACTGGAAAGATGTATTGAGCATCAGCCTGGACGGATTTTATAACGTAACGAATTTCTTCATTCAGAAATTACTGCGGAACAAATACGGACGCATCATCAATATCGTTTCTGTCTCCGGTGTAAAAGGAACGGCAGGACAGACAAACTATTCCGCTGCGAAAGCTGCGGTTATCGGTGCAACAAAAGCACTGGCACAGGAAGTAGCGAAACGGAAAATAACAGTAAATGCTGTTGCTCCCGGCTTCATCAAAACCGATATGACAGCTGAGCTGAACGAAGAAGAGCTGGTGAAAATGATCCCTGCCAATCGTTTCGGAGAGGCCAAAGAAGTTGCCGATCTGGTTTCTTTCCTCGCCTCGCCAAAAGCAGGATATATCACAGGAGAAGTAATAAATATTAACGGTGGAATTTATTCGTAAATGAAAAGAAGAGTGGTCATTACCGGAATGGGAATTTATTCCTGTATAGGAACTTCGCTGGACGAAGTAAGAAATTCCTTATATGAAGGAAAATCCGGTATTATTTTCGATGAGCATCGCAAAGAGTTCGGATTCCAGTCCGCGCTGACCGGAATGGTTCCCCGGCCGGACCTTAAAAACCTTCTGAACAGAAGACAACGCATTTCCATCGGTGAAGAAACCGAATATGCCTACATGGCAACTATCGAGGCGTTAAAAAACGCACAATTGGATGAGAGTTATTTTGAAGCAAACGAAGTCGGTATTTTGTATGGAAATGACAGCGTTGCAAGAGCCGTTATTGAATCCACAGATACCGTACGTATAAAAAAAGATACCAGTCTCTTGGGTTCCGGAGCCATTTTCAAATCCATGAATTCCACGGTTACGATGAATCTGGCAACTATTTTCCCGCTGAGAGGAATCAACATGACCATCAGCGCGGCATGTGCCAGCGGTTCCCATTCGATCGGGCTTGGATTTCTGATGATCCAGAGCGGATTACAGGACATGGTCATCTGCGGAGGTGCGCAGGAAATCAATGAGTACGCTATGGCGAGCTTTGACGGATTAGGTGTTTTTGCTCCGGACGATGTTGATCCCACAAAAGCCTCGCGGCCGTTCGATAAGAACCGAACAGGGCTTGTTCCCAGTGGTGGTGGTGCAACGGTTATTCTCGAAGATTATGAAAGTGCCGTAAAACGAGGAGCTCCGATCATTGCAGAAGTTCTGGGATACGGTTTTTCCTCCAACGGAGGACATATTTCCACACCAAATGTCGACGGACCGGCAAATGCCATGCTGAAAGCACTCAAGGCAGCCAATGTGAAACCGGAAGAAATCCGGTATGTAAATGCCCATGCGACTTCCACACCTGTCGGCGATGCAAACGAAGCCAAAGCGATCGATTATGTCTTCGGGGCGAGCCGGCCTTATGTCAGCTCCACAAAATCCATGACAGGGCATGAATGCTGGATGGCAGGAGCCAGTGAGATTATCTATTCCAATTTAATGATGTTAAATGATTTTGTTGCTCCAAACATTAATCTGGAGGAAACAGATGAGTTCTCAGGCAAATTAAATTTAGTGAAATTCACAAAAAATGTCAATTTTGACCTATATTTGTCCAATTCTTTCGGGTTTGGAGGGACCAATTCCGCATTGGTTATTAAGAAATTAAAGTAAAATATGAACACGATTACAGCTATTCAGGAAAAAGTGAATGAGATTTTAGTGGAGGAGTTTGAAGTGGATGGGAATAAAATTTCCGGAACAGCGAATCTTAGGGAAACATTGGGGTTAGACAGTCTTGACTATGTCGATCTGGTTGTGGCCATCGAGGCTGATTTCGGCGTAAAATTAGGAGAGGCTGATTTTGCCGGGATTACCACTTTTGAAGACTTCTATAACTGCATCGGTTCTAAAATGAACCCGTAAATCCTTTATAAATATTAAAAATGGCAAGTTGGGACGGTAGATCCAAAGGTACCGTTTTAGGCTACAAGATTTTTGTTTTTTTAATTAAAAACTTAGGCGTTCGTTCTGCCTACTGGCTGCTTTATTTTGTTGCCGGCTATTATTTCTTATTTCAGAAAGAAAGCAATAAAGCCATCTACGAATACTTCAAAGACCGATTAGGTTTTTCTCATGGAAAAGCAAGAAAAGCTATTTATAAAAGCTATCTTGTTTTTGGAAAGACGATTATAGACAAGGTAGCTATCGCTGCCGGGCAAAGAAATCAATTTACGTACGAGTTTGACGGAAAACAGATCATCATTGATACAATTCATGAAAATAAAGGAAGTGTATTGATCAGTGCGCACGTAGGAAATTTTGAAATTTCAAGGTACTTTCTTTCCGAACTTAACGATGACTTTAAAATTAACATCATAACAACAGATCAGGAAGACACAGCTATCAAAAACTATCTGGATTCTGTTTTTAAAAAGAATGAGACCGGGATGATCTATGTCCGGGAAGACATGTCTCATATTTTCGAAATCAACAGCGTGCTTTCCAGAAATGAAACCATCGTATTTACCGGGGACCGCTTTTTTCCTAAAACCAAAACGTTAGAAGCGTCTTTTCTGGGAAAAAACGCACATTTCCCGGCCGGGCCATTCATGATCTCTTCCCGTCTGAATGTCCCTGTCCTGTTTGTGTATGTGATGAAAGAAACCGACAAACATTACCATCTTTACGCCAGAAGAGCTAAATTTATCCACAGAAACGCTGAAAGTCTGCTGAAAGAATATACCGAAAATCTGGAGGATATTTTAAAGAAATATCCTTATCAATGGTTTAATTACTATAATTTCTGGGATGTCAGGCCGTAAGCAAATGCTGAGACAGGAATGAAAAACGTTTTAATTATCTCTTTTAGCCAGACCTCACAGGCAAATGTCATTGCGCAGCAGGTATGCAGAGATCTGTACGATCATGAAGATGTACATGTTTCCTTTTATGAAATTACACTTAAAGATCCGTTTCCTTATCCCTGGGACAGCGGAGCCTTCTTCGATGCATTTCCGGAAACTTTTCAACAAATACCGCGGGAAATAACTCCTCCTTCAGAGGAGATCCTGAATGGAAATTATGATCTGGTCATTTTTTCCTACCAGGTTTGGTACCTTACTCCTTCCCTGCCTGTTGTCTCCTTTCTGAAAAGTGAATATGCAGAAAAGCTGCTTTCAGGAAGAAAAGTAATATCAATAGTCTCCTGCAGAAATATGTGGGCAAAAGCCCATGATAAAACAGGAGAACATTTCAAACGCCTGAACGCCGAACGTGTCGGGCACATCGCCCTGGTGGACCGGGCAAATAATTACGCCAGCGTTATTACCATTGTTCACTGGCTGTATTCCGGAAAGAAAACCCGGTACCTGGGTTTTTTTCCTTTACCCGGCGTTTCCGATAAAGATATTGAAGAATCAGGACGTTTCGGACAGCCGATTCTGCAAGCACTTTTAACAAACAATTATAGTTCACTCCAAAAACAGCTGATTGATTTAAAGGCGGTTGAGATAAAACCCTTTTTAATCATTGTGGACCGGACAGCAAATAAAATCTTCAGCTTCTGGTCAAAAAAGATCCTGACGAAAAAAACAAACAGGAAACGATGGGTGACATTTTTTAAATATTATTTACTATTTGCTTTGTGGATTATTTCCCCTATTGTGCTATTATTGTACAACATTACATATCCGCTCAGATTGAAATCAATAAGAGCAGACATCAAACATTACCAGAGCTTATAGACATGAACAAAGTTTACATTACTAAAACAGGAACATTTCTTCCGGGAGACCCCGTGTCCAATGATGAAATGGAAGAATACCTCGGTTTTATCAATGAAACAGCCTCCAAAACACGCCGCCTTATTCTCCGGAATAACAAGATTGAAACACGGTATTACGCTTTAACAAAAGAAGGAAAGCCCACACATACAAATGCACAACTTGTTCATCAGGCGATCACTTCCATTTTTGACGAACAGTTCCAGGAAACAGATATTGAGCTGATTTCCTGCGGAAGCTCTACTCCTGACATCACTTTGCCTTCTCTTGCCGCCATGGTTCACGGAGAGTTCAATAATGTACTTTGTGAGATCAACGCAGCAGCAGGTTGTTGTGTGGCAGGTATGAATGCCTTGAAATTCGGTTATTTGTCCGTAAAATCAGGAGAAAAGAAAAATGCTGTCTGTTCCGGTTCGGAAAGAACTTCCTCCTGGATGCTGGCTGACAAATTTGAATCAGAAGTACAGCATCTGAAAGAGCTGGAAAAACAGCCCATTTTAGCGTTTAACAAAGATTTTTTGCGCTGGATGCTCTCGGACGGAGCAGGAGTTTTCCTGTTGGAAAACAAACCGGCAGAAAAAGGGATATCGTTCGAAATCGTGTGGATGGAAGGTTATTCTTTCGCACACGAAACAGAAGCCTGTATGTACGCCGGATCCGACAAAGCAGCAGACGGCTCGCTGATCTCATGGACAGATATTCCGGCCGAAGAATGGCTGAACAAATCTGTATTTGCCATCAAGCAGGACACTAAATTACTCGGAGCCAATATTCTCGTCAAAGGAGCCCGGAGCTATAAAATGGCAATGGACAAACACCAGCTGACTCCTGATGATGTTGATTATTTCCTGCCTCATATCTCCTCTTACTTTTTCAAAGAAGGATTAAGAGAAGAAATGCAGAAAGTCGGAATGGATATCCCGTTCGAAAAATGGTTCATGAACCTTAACAGGATTGGAAATGTCGGTGCTGCCTCCATTTATATCATGCTGGACGAGCTGGCAAAGTCTGATCGTTTAAAGGAAGGTGACCGCATTTTGCTTTCCGTACCGGAAAGCGGACGTTTCTCCTACGCTTACGCTTATCTGAAAGTGGTAAAAAAATGAATCTGCAACCCATTACTGACGTACAAGAATTATTAAAGCTGATCCCTCAGCGTCCTCCTATTGTATTAGTTCACCAGCTGCTGGAGTATGATGCTTCTTCCCTTACCTCCGGATTTACCGTTCCCGGGGAACATTTATTTGTCAAAGACGGAATCCTGCAGGAAGGAGGCTTAACGGAACACATGGCACAATCCGTGGCACTACACACCGGGTACAGTTTTTATATTAAAGGAGAAACAGCTCCCACAGGTTATATCGGAGCCATCAATAAGCTGGAAATCTTACAGTTACCTGCATCAGGAACGCTGATTATGTCAAAGATCGAAATCCTTCAGGAATTTGCAGGCGTCACGCTGGTAAATATCACTGTATCTCAGGCCGACCGGGTAATCGCAACAGGACAGATGAAAACTATTGTAGCAACTTAAAGAACAATTTATGGAAAATCTGATCGACCTGACACAATACCTTCCTCACCGCGAACCATTTCTGCTTGTTGATAAGATCACCTCTCTCAATAAAGACGGAGTAATTACCGTCTTTTACATTTCTCCTGATTGCATCTTTGTGAATGAACAGCACCTGAATGAATTCGGGCTGATCGAAAATGCCGCTCAAAACTGTTCCGCTATGATCTCACAGATGGATAAGTTCATCGATCAGACAGATGTAGAGCACTATTCCGATATGGTAGGCTACATCAGCACCATCAAAAAAATTGCTGTTCATCAGCTTCCCAAAGAAGATACTGTCATCACCACTCATTCCCGTTTAATTTCCTCAACCCATCTCGGCAACAGTTACCTGCTCAATCTCAGCGTTGCGATTTATAATGAAAATAAAGACCTGCTTTTTGAGGCAGAAATGGTTTTATTTATCCAGGATAATAAAAGCTGATACTTCCTTGCCTAATCAACTTTACAAAGTTCAAAATCATCGAATCCACTCATTAATAAATACATTTTAAAAAATAGATAGCAAAAAAACCACCAAAAATTAATTAATAATAAACTAAAATTTCATAAATTTGGGCACTGAAACTCTATTGATTTGAGGGCCTTACTTGCTATATTTTCCTTGCTTTTATGTTTTTTTCTGTCTGCACAGACAGATTTCGGGTGGCATGAGCGCACACTTATACGGTTCGGTGCAAATTATGGAATATCTCCTGTTTACCGCAACGCCTATGCCGCAGGATATGCCTTCTTCGAGACCGAAAACAAGCTCTTCATCAAAAACATTCCAATAGGATTCAAGTGCCGCTTCTCCAACGAAAAGCTCTATTACGGAAGAGCCAATTATTTCAAGCTATCATTTGATTCCGAGCG
>MKVF01000027.1 GCA_001899145.1 Flavobacteriia bacterium 40-80 | reverse complement strand
TTTTCCTTTGGGTTGTAATATTTTCATCAATTAAAGAAAGAAAAGACGATATTTTCTTTTGTTCTTGTAATGAAGGTCGGATAAGAATTGTTTCATAAACAATCTCACTGCTTATATTTTGAACAACCCCACCGGCAGACAATCTTTTATATTGTTTTTGTAAATAATCTGAATTTAATAATTGAAGTAAAAATGACTTTTCAAAATAATTTTCATATTCTCTTAAAACAAACCAACCATCATAGATATATCCATCAATTGATAATTGATATGTCTTGCCAAAACTCATAGAATTTGCTAAGATTAATTCACCGTTGGTTACTTTTCTTGATTTCCTTGCTCCTTCAATTGTTATTTTTTCTTCAACATTATTAATAATTGAGTTATCAGTATTTTTTGTATCTCCAATTTTTATCCAATTAACACCATTTTCATCTTTGGTTATAAATTTAACAATAGGTCTCGGAGAACTACCTCTGAAAAGTTTGATATACTTTGAAAATTTTTTCTTTTCCCACTCGTCTTCAAATTCAGGAAATCTCAAATTTGGAACCTTATCTATATTTTTTCTTTTTTCTGTCATACTGAAAGCTTATGTAAATAATTTTTTGAATTAAGGATTTAAACGACTAATCCCAATTCCTTTAAATAAACTTCAATTTCAGAATCCAATTCCAAACGCTTCGCTTCCAACGATTTGATTTCCTGCATTACTGCCTGAATGTCAATTTCTTCCTCTTCCTCAAATGTGTCCACATAACGAGGAATATTCAGGTTGTAATCGTTATCGGCAATTTCCAGTAAGGTCGCTTTATGGCTGAATTTTTCGATTTCGGTGCGTTCCTGATAGGTTTCAACAATTTTATTGATATGCTCATTAAGAAGAACGTTTTGGTTTTTCTGCTTTTCAAATTCCTTACTCGCATCGATAAACAAAACGTCTTCATCTTCTTCACGACATTTTTTGAACACCAAAATACAGGTCGGAATACTCGTTCCGTAGAAAATATTGGCAGGAAGTCCAATAACAGCATCGAGATAATTTTTCTCTTTAATCAGATATTTACGAATGACCAATTCTGCCGAACCTCTGAACAAAACTCCGTGAGGCATTACAACTGCCATAATTCCTTTTTCGTCCAAATGATAAATCATATGCTGAATAAAAGCAAAATCGGCTTTGGAAGCAGGTGCTAATTTTCCGTATTGCGAAAAACGTTCGTCCAAAAGATGCAGTTCATTGGCACTCCAATTGGCAGAAAACGGGGGATTTGCCACAATCGCTTCAAATATTTTGTCAATGTGCTGTGGTTTTTCCAAAGTATCTTCCTGCCTGATGTCGAAATTACTGTAATTGACTCCGTGCAGAATCATATTCATTCGAGCCAGGTTATAGGTAGTTCGGTTCATTTCCTGTCCGTAGAAATCGGCAACTTTGGCTTCACGTGCCACACGCAAAAGCAACGAACCACTTCCACAAGTCGGGTCATAAACAGAACGCAACTGATTTTTTCGGCTCGTTACAATTCTTGCCAAAATAGTGGAAACCTGTTGTGGGGTATAAAATTCTCCCGCTTTTTTCCCTGCTCCACTCGCAAACTGGGCAATCAGATATTCGTAAGCATCACCCAAAACGTCTGCATTGCTGTCAGAAAGATTAAAATCAATATCGTCCAAATGATACAGCACTTTGGAAATCAACGTGTTTTTTTCGTCTTCGGTTTTTCCCAATTTGGAAGAAGTCAAATCCAAATCTTCAAAAAGATGTTCAAAATCATCTTCGCTATTGGTTCCAAGTGTTGACTGCTCAATGTTGTTCAGGATTTTTTGAAGTTCAGGCAGAATAAAATTGGATTTTCCCTCAACTTTGTTGTACCCTTTTTTCGCAATATTGCTGAAAAGTTCGGAGGGTTTCAGAAAATAGCCTAAATCTTCTACAATTTCTTCGTAAATCGCTTTTACAATTTCCTCTCCCTGTTCGGAATTCTCATCAATATTTTCATAATCAATGTCTTCTCCCGAATCTTCGAGAATTCGGTTAGCCGTAAAATGAATTTTTTCCGAAAGATATTTATAGAAAATGAATCCCAAAATATAATCCCGAAATTCATCAGCATCCATTTTTCCACGAAGTGTATTGGCTATATTCCAAAGCTGTTGTTGTAGTTGACGTTTTTGTTCTTCTGACATTTTTCTATCCTTAATTAGAAGGCTTAAAGGTATTTTATTTTTTGGAAAAATCGAAATAAAAACTAAATTATTGATAATGATTGTTTTAATTATTGTATTTCAATTTATAATACGTACTTCTTCCTCCTGAATCAGCTTTTATTAAAATACCTTTACTGACTAAATCTGTGATGTCTCTCAAAGCTGTGTCTGGTGATGATTTAGTCATTTTAGCCCATTTCCCGGTAGTCAGATTCCCTTCAAAGTTGTCCATCAGCTTATTGAGCATTTTTTGTTGTCGCTCATTGCTGATAAGACTTCCGTTTTTCATCCAGAACTGGTGTTTTTGAACCACCTTGTCAATAATCGTATTGGAAGAAAGTATTGCTTTCCTCAAACATTCCAAAAACCAAACTATCCATTCCGTTATATCTAAATCTCCTTTCTGGGTTCTCTCCAGAATAGTGTAATAGGATTTCTTTTCGCTATTGATTTGTGCAGACATACTGTAAAATCGCTGATTTACTCCGTCTGCTTTGGATAATTGCATGTCGGTAACAGCTCTGGCGATACGACCATTTCCATCATCAAATGGGTGTACTGTTACAAACCATAAGTGGGCAATAGATGCTTTCAGTATTGGGTCTAAACTCGAAGTCGTGTTGAACCAATCTATGAACTGTTTCATCTCTTGTCCCAGTCGTTCTGCCTTCGGAGCTTCATAATGAACAATCTCTCTGCCCATTCCACCTGAAATAACCTGCATATCTCTGGAACGCCATTTAGCCACTTCAATCTTATACATTCCACTTCTGCCAGTAGGAAAAAGGGCTGCATGCCAACCAAATAATCGTTCATCACTTAATGTCTTATCATTATTTTGTGTAGCATCCAACATCATTTCTACAACTCCATCAATATGCCTATCCGAATGTTGTAAGCCTGAATTTTCTAATCCTAATCGTGTTGCAATGGAAGAGCGAACTTGTTCCGGATTTAATATTTCTCCTTCGATTTCAGAAGATTGAACCACATCCTGAATCAATGTTTCTAAATTGGCTTCATCTTTCAACTCAAAACCTAATAGTTCAACTTTTCCCATCAACCTGCCTTGCAGGTTTCTAACCTCACTTAACAGTGAAATGAAATCTTCTTCACTCCATTGAAAAGCAGCCCATTTTTTAAGTTGATGAATATAAATTGCCATTGGTTTTGAACGTATGCGGTAAATATATGAATTATTCTCCGCATAATTTGCGGTGATTAGAGTGGTTTTTCTCCGCAGAAAAAAATATCCTACGCAATTACAGGTAAACTTACCCCTAATTTATACACTTTGTGATATGCTTTGATTTCATTTTCGTCAAGTTGCTTTCTGATATTCTCCAATGAAAAATCCTCCAATCCGTTTTCTAAAACTGGATAAATAATCAGACACTTGATATGGGTATCGTCTGTTTCATTTAAACCACAGTCTTTCCTAACTTTCTTCAAACGCGCATATCCCGAAACTTGGCGTATATCTTGATGAATATGACCTTTTTTGTAATGTAATTTGTATTTGGCATCGATGACAATAGAGTTAATCCCGTCTTTAACAAGAATGTCGAGGTGATTTCCGTATGTTTTGAACTGATATTGTATTTTAGTTCTTTCAATTGAATTAGCTTCCAATAACTTTTGATAGACATACAACTCGAACAAACAAGGCATATCAATCCAAAATGGAGGCGTTTCTAGTTTTTCCTTACCTGAAGTTGATGAAATATTGTAGGAAAATTGTTTGAGTATAAAATTTCCAATTCGAATGGCTTCTTTGTATTCTTTGAAAAAAGGATTGTGTTTGAAGTTCTTCAATTGATTTTCCCGTATTGAATTGCTGACCTTTTCAAACGCTGGGCGAATAAAATTAATCGTTGCATCAACTTCGTTCTTTGTGCCTTCAAAAAAGCCTTGATTGTTTTGTACATAACTCAAACAAAACTGATACACTTTTTTCAGAAATTGATTTTCCAAACTATCTTCTCCGAAAACCTGATATTCACAAAAAGTGCTTGTTAGTCGGTTTTTAAAAGTGTTTTGCTTTGTATTTTGTCCGACCAAAATTTTGCCTTTTACCCGATTGGTAAGGTTTTCTTGAACTTTGTAATACGATTTTTTGAGACCTTTTCGAACAATTATTTTGAGCAATCCCAGAAACTGCACCACCAAAAAAGGCGTCAACTGGTCTTCTTTTTGTTGAATTTCAATGGGCTTGTCGTCCCAATAAATTTCAACTAATTTTCCTATATCTGTTGGTGAAATTCTAGAGGTGTACACATCCAGTAACATTTTCAAGTAATTTACCTGCAACAGGTTATCTGAATCTTTTTGAGCATTCTCTACTGCTTCTTGATTTACTTTATCTGTATTTTCATCAACTTCCTCTTCCTTCTCTTCTTTTTCAAGTGATTCTTTATAAATTTCTAATAGTTTTCTATTGATTTTTGGTTCAACCTGAATGTATTTTTTTTCTTTCACCAACCAATCCAATCCGATATAATAATCAGCTTGTAAATCGTAACAGTTTTGAGTGGTATTGTGTACAATTTGATATGGAAAAACCTTTGAAAAGAATTTTCTTCTTTCTGAAATCTTTACCAGTGAGAAATCCTTCTGATTCAGATAAGAGAACGCATTATTTAGTTCTTCAACAGTTTGAAAAACTTGTATTGTACTATGTTCAGAAAGTGTAATTTTCATCAAATACTAGCTGCAAGTTTTAAAATTTCATCCTTGATATTTTCTCCAACCAAGATTCCGTCTTTTACATATTCTAGTAAAATCGGTTTGATTTCATATTCAAGACGAATTGCCATTGTTCCACCCTCTTCGGTTTTATCAATAAAATAAGAATGACCTAATTGCACATCCTTCTTTTCAAATTCGTTGGATAAATAATTATCAAATAATTGAGCAACATCAGCAAATAATTTTGAATCAAATTTAATAGAAGTATCATCGCTCAAATCTTTTGGTAAGATATCCACAAAAGCAAAGCGTCTTCTTATTGCATAATCAATGTGACCAACACTGCGATCGGCAGTATTCATAGTTCCGATAATGTATAAGTTAGGAGGGAGAACTAGCTGTTCCGAATCTTCAATTTTGTACATTGAGTTCACTTCTTTACCGCGATATTCTAATGCGTAAATCAATTCACCTAAAACAGAAGAAAGATTAGCACGGTTAATTTCATCAATAATGAGAACGTAATTTTTTTCACGCTCTTTTGAATTTATACTTTTAAACTCGAATTTTTCAAAAAAATCATTTAAAAGCGAGACATAGTATGTATTTCTATGATATGCATGAACTGAGATATGCCTTGGAATTGGATTACCCAAAGCAAGATGCCCATCAATAACTGCCTTCACTATTTGTTTAAAGTCTCTAAAGTTGATTCGTGATGGTACTTGCCATTCGACACCATATCGAAAACAATCTTGCTCAACCTGAAAAATTCCAATTGCTCCAGACAATAGAAGCATTTTCTCCTCAACTCGCTGTTCAACATCAGCTTTAAACTCTTCAAATTTTTCGTCTACCCATCTATTAATTACCGCTTCGTGATTATTATTTCTGCTTAATTTGTAATTTTCCAATGCTTCTTTGGCAAACAGACCAAGAGTTTTATTCACATTTTTATATTCAATTTTATCTCCTTTGGACTCCGCAACAATTCCTCTCACAAAATCTTCATAGGTATAACTGGGATGAAATTGTATTAATTTGAATTGGCTATCAAATAACTTTTCAGAGGTCAATTGATTTAAGTGTTTTGCAATTGCCAGAGAATATGGATGCGTCCCGTTTTGATTTGCAGGAATTTGTCCATTTTTCAGCTGTTCGTATTTCTCAATTATTTCTGTATAAGGGGCACTCCAATCTTGTGTTGTCCTGTCTGAACTCAAACTTACTGAATCATTTGTAATGGATGTTATAGTATAGTAATCAACAGCGCCACTTGCATTTGAAATTTTTTCTCCAACAGATATTGCACCTCTAATTACATCTGATGTTAATTGTAATAATTCTTTGGCAATTTCCTTTGCTTCCCTCGTTTTTCCCGTTCCTGGAGGGCCTTGCAAGATGATTTGCTTTTTGTAATGGAGGAGATTGATTGTTTCTTCGTACTGATTTTCACTCATATCTATTTCAATTGACGATTGATTATCTGAATTTTTGTTTTTGAAATGTAAGTAAGTTTGCCAAGGAAAGGTCATGATATCATAACTATTAGAATTACCTAACTCCTGTTTATAAAATTCTAAAATTCCATGGCTATTTTTAAACCAGTTATCGGTCCATTTGAAAGTATAATTTTCAACGTTGTTTTTCAGAAAATTATGCAATTCCCCTAATTTCCCATGATTGACAACAGTACATAATAATTGGGGTTGTAATCCAGCTATTAAGCGGAAAGTTGCTGCTCTACGGTCTTGTGCTGTGTATTGTCTAATTACCTTTCTTAGTTCATCATAAACTTCAAACAAAGGTTGTTGTTGAGAATTGGAAATTTGCTGTAGCAAAGGCATTACTTTAGTCCAATTTTTTTTAATTTTGTCTTGTTCTACTTTAGTGAAATAACCTTGACGTAAGGAAGAAACACATTGCCCTGCTGAACGCTCAAAATATTCATAAAATGTGTCTTTATTCCACTCTGAATAGTGTTTGCCTGTACTTGATTCGGCAATAAAATTTGGAACTTGTTCTTTGTAAAAGTTTTTCCATGGTTTCCATGGTTCATTGATGAGTGGTAGATCTTTTAGCTTCATTTTTTATTTTTGATTAATTTCATTTCATTGATATCTTTACACATTGTATTAGTAATTTCTTTGATCTTTTCTATGGTATTTGTTATATCAATTATTACTTCCCGATGCAAAACTTGCTAAAGATATTCGCCAATATATCGTCCTCCGAGATCTGTCCTGTAATCACCCCCAAATGATACATTGCCTGTCGGATGTCCATTGCCACAAAATCACCCGAAACCTGTGTTTCCAATCCGTTTAACGCTTGCTGTAATGCGACAGAAGCCGCCTCGAGCTCCGAGACATGGCGCGCGTTGGTGATAATCGTTTCCTGTGTGATGTCATAGCCGGATTGCACCTGACTGACCATCCAGCTTTTAAATGCATCTATTCCGATTCCTTCCTTGGCGGATATTCCGAGAACCTTTATATCTTCGGGAGCGGAGGAGGATTCCTCTGATTTTTGCAGGTCGATTTTGTTCGCAAGCACAATGATTTTTTTCTTAGGAAATTGTACTTTTAATTCCGCTGACCAGGTAATTGCTTCTGCTGTCGGCATCGTTCCGTGTCCAAGCTGCGTGGATGTTTCCACTGCTGCATCACTCATCACTACGATGATTTGCGCCTGCTGGATCTTTTGCTTTGATTTTTCAATTCCGAGCGCTTCGATTTCCTCTGCCTGCTCACGGATGCCGGCAGTGTCGATCAGGCGGAAGAGGATACCGTCGATGTTCAGTGTTTCTTCGATTACGTCCCTGGTTGTTCCCGCAATGCTGCTGACAATTGCGCGATCTTCGTTTAGCAACTGATTTAATAAAGTGGATTTCCCCGTATTCGGAGCGCCCACAATGGCTACCGGAACACCGTTTTTGATGGCATTCCCCAATTCAAAAGAACGGATCAGCCGTTCGATATATGCAATTACGTCCTTTACCAGCTGCTTTAATTCCGTTCGGTCGGCAAACTCAACGTCTTCTTCTGCAAAGTCCAGCTCCAGCTCTACCAGGCTGGCGAAATGGATCAGCCTTTCGCGTAGTTCTTTCAGCTCGCCGGAAAACTTACCGCGCATCTGTAAAATCGCTACGTCATGCGCTTTTTTCGATTCTGAATGGATGAGGTCTGCAATAGCTTCTGCCTGGGAAAGATCCATTTTGCCGTTCATAAACGCCCGGAATGTAAATTCTCCCGGTTCCGCCAGACGGCAGCCGGAACGAACAAGCAACTGCAGGATCTGCTGCTGAATATAAGTGGAACCGTGACAGGCGATCTCAATGGTTGATTCACCCGTAAAGCTCTTATTTCCCTTTAAAACCGTCACCAGCACCTCGTCGATCAACTCTCCCTTTTCATTGGAGATCGTTCCGAAATGAACAGTGTGTGTAGGCACATTTTCCAGGTTCTTTGAAAACAACCGGGAACCGGTCTCCAGCGCCTTTTCTCCCGAAACACGGATAACAGCGATCGCCGCCATCCCGTTGGCTGTTGACAAGGCACAAATAGTATCTGAAGAATTACCGGAAAAATGCATACAAAAAGTTTTGGTAAAGTTACTACTTCCGCAAGAATGCACAAAAAAAGCGCTAACCTTTCAGTTAACGCTCTCTTATCATTGTGAAACTAACTATTATTTCTTTTTTAATGGAATAGTTGCATTGATTTTTATGGTTTTGCTTACTCCGTTATTAGGGTCACCGATTCCGTAGTCTGTTCTGTCTACTGAGAATTTTGCTTTAAGCGTATTGTTGCTGAAAGTAAACAGAATGGTTATCTGTTTGCTGACTCCGTGCATTTGTAAGTGGCCGGTAACTTCATATCCTATGTCTGCTATTTTTTTGAATCCGTTTGTATTGGAAATGAATTTAATATTTGGATAATTGTCACCGTCAAACCAGTCTTTGCCTTTTGCATGGGAATTTTTAAGGAAATTTCCCGTAGCGATAGAACCAACTTTAATAACCAGAACAAATTTTGATTTCTCTAAATTGTTCGGGTCGAATGTTATATCACCGGAAAGCTCTTCGAAAATTCCGGAAGCGTCATCGCTGTCAAACGCAATAGTATAATTTGATGCGATTTTCCATTCTTGTGCAAACACTGAGCTCAATGCGAACACCATCAAAAGAAGAGAGAAACCAAAATTTTTCATTGCTTGTGTATTTTAAAGAGATTCTTATTCTGCGCTTTTAGCAAATTCCAGGTCTGCTGTGAATTTGATCTCGTTGCTCAGCATTTGCTCAGGAAATCCTGCACCAACACCGTAATCCAAACGATTGATCGCTCCTGTGAATTTAATTCCGTAAGCTTCTTTTTTGCTTTGCGGATTAACTGTTTTTCCTACTAATACAGCGTTTAAAGCAACTTTTTTTGTTACACCGTGGAACGTGAAATCACCTTCTACCTTATAGTTGTTTCCTTTCTCTTTTTTCACAGAAGTAGAAACAAACTTAATTTCAGGATATTTTTCAGTATCCAGCAAATCCGCTGAACGTAAGTGGTTATCTCTTTGCTCAATTCCTGTATTGATAGATGCAGCGTCTGCTGAGAACTCAATTTTCGCGTCAGACAGATCATCAGCTGTTGCAGTTAGCTTTGTGTCAAATTTTGTAAATTGTCCGTTGAAATCAGAAATACCTAAGTGTTTGATGGTAAAACCAAAGTGAGAGTGTGCCTTGTCAAGGTCCAATGTAAAATTTGTAGCAGCTACGAAAGACATTAACCCTAATGCCAATACTGCAAAACCGATTCTAAATTTTTTCATAAAATAACGTTTTTAATGTTTACTTGTGGCAAAGTTGCTAAAATATATATTACCACGGTAAATATTTTGAAAAATTTAAGATTTTAACTTTAATAAAAAGGAGCAAAAACGCCAAATGAAAGACTGATGTTACGATTTCAGGACTTTACGAGTTTATAACATCAATCTACAATCCAAAAAAATAATTACATTTAACATGCAAAAGAGAAACACATAAATGAGCACGCTGGAAGATTTTATACGATTATTAAGTGAAGAGCTTTCTATTGATGAAAAGGAGATTTTGCCACAATCGGAATTCCGGGAACTCAGGAACTGGAGCTCATTAAATGCGTTGCTGATTTTATCCAGGATTCATGAAGTAAAGGGCATTTTGCTTTCCCCGGCTCAGCTGTCAACGGCTAAAACAGTGAAGGAATTTTTTGAATTAATATAAAAGAGACGTTTTGAATATCAGGAATATACAAATTGTTCATCCCGGTCAGCAGGTTGATAACCTTGATCTGTTTAAAAATGAAATTCCGGATATTGAAAAATTTGCTGTTTCGACAGGGATTCGTTATCGTTATGTAGCTCCGGCACATCACAACATAGAAGATTATTTTGTACAGGGCATTCGTTCAGCAATTGAAAATGTTCAGGAGACAGATGTATTGATCACGGTCACACAAACGCCGTCCAAGCTTATTCCGTCACTTTCCAATTATCTGAACAAACAGCTCCGTTTCCGGGAAGATATTCTCATGTACGACCTGATCTCCGGCTGCAGTGGCTACACGGAAGCGCTGGTGCTGGCAGATTATTTTTTTAAGACAACAACAGCTGAAAAAATACTTATTTGTAACGGTGATTTCAGCAATCACATCGTTCAGGAGAAAAACTACACCATCCGTCCTTTGTTCTCTGATGTTGCAGCAGTAACACTTTTAGAAAGAAACAATGAAACGGTTTTTTTATCGAATGCTAAAAGCTTTCCGGACGGTTACGGCGCGATCAATTCCCATGAGGGCTGGATGAATATGAACGGCCTGGAGGTATTCCAGTTCAGTACGCAGTATGTCGCGGACGCTGTTCGTCAGCTGCTGGAAAAAGGAGAAAAAACTATTCCCGAAATAGACGGGTTCTACTTTCACCAGGCAAATCTGATCATTAATAAAACATTGGCGAGACAGCTGCAGCTTTCTGAAGAAAAAGTACAGTTGTCAATTCATGAATTCGGGAACTCTTCTTCCGCATCAATACCTTTGACTTTGGCGTTGAACAATAAAAAGACTCCGAAAAACCAACATCTTTTGCTGTCAGGATTTGGTGTCGGATTTAAAATTTGCAACGTATTGGCAGAAACTGCTACCTTTGAATCAAATATTTCTGCTTTTGAAGTCTGCTGATTTTGATATTGTTGTTCCCGTTTATAACGCATCCAACCGGTTGAAAGCATTGCTGGACGCATTGGAGCAGCAGGCTTCCGAATTATCCTTTCGCGTAATTTTGGTGGACGATTTCAGCAAAGATGATTCCTATCAGAAAATCATCGCTTTGCAATCCGGATATTCGTTTGAAACGGAAGCGATCCGCCTGGCGTGTAATGTTGGTCAGCACAGCGCGACAATGATAGGGCTGGCACATGTTCAGGGAGAATTTGCGGTAACGATCGATGACGACTTGCAGCACCACCCAAGAGAGATCCGGAAGCTGATCGCTGTTTATAACGAAAAAAAGCCGGATTTGATCTATGGTTCTTACGTGGAGAAAAAACATTCATTTGCGAGAAATGTCGGTTCCTTTCTGCTGAAGCAGATCGTGAAGATTTCCAATAAAAGACTGATTAACATTACTTCTTTCCGCTTGATCAGAAAAGAAGTGCTGAATTCTTTCCGGCAGAGTGATAAGCCGGTTGTTTTTATTGATGAGCCCTTAATTCACTTTGCATCGTCGATTGAATACGTGAAAGTAGAGCATCAAAACCGGACAGATGGAGAATCATCCTCGTATTCGTACCGTAAATTGATCGCCTTTGCATTAAATATCATTTTGTTTCATTCGTCGCTCCCTTTGCAGTTCATTACACGCCTAGGCCTGGTGATGTCGCTTACCTTTTTCGGGATCGGCTGTTACTATATCTGGCAGAAGTTCTTCCTGGATGTCCAGCTGGGATTTACTTCCATTATTGTTTCCATTTTCTTTAGCTCGGGACTTATACTTTTCGCGCTGGGAATCATAGGAGAATACATTCGTAAGATCTGGTCCTCTCAAAACCAGCTGAATAACATAGTTATCCGTTCACACGATGTTTTTAAAAGGTAAATTTTGCCAGCTCAGAAGCGTCACCACCAATGATTTACCGCTTTTGCTGGAATGGAGAAACAGTGAGCATGTACGCGTGAATATGGAACACCGGGAAATCATTTCTCCGGAGGAGCACACCGGGTGGTTCCAACACATTACTGATAACGGATATCACTATTTTATAATCGAATCACCGGAACTGGCACCTGTCGGAACGATTTACCTGTCCGGGGCGACAGCGGATAACGGTGCGGAAAGCGGCTTATATATAGGTGATCAGCGGTTTTTAGGTACAGGAATTACCATTGAAGCTTCCCGGCTGATTATTCAGTTTGCTTTTGAAGCGCTTCGGCTGGATTATTTATTTGCAAAAGTAAAGGAAGACAATCAGGATATCATTGCTTACAATAAAATGCTGGGATTCAAAGAAGAAAAAAAAATCAGCAACGGCTTTTTAAGAATGGTTTTAGACAAGGACAAACAAGCTCTTTGAAAATGCTCTTAAAATAAAAACCGCCCTTTCGAGCGGTCTTTCAAATTATTTGATCTTACTGATCGGGTTTCTTAAACCTTCCCATTCCACAAGGTGAAGCTTAACGACCCCGACAGGGATTTTTGCCTTTACATAGATCGGAATCTTGTTGTCATCGTCCGTTACCCAGAAATTCACATCTTCTTCACTCTTGAAATAACGTCCTTTCTGAACAACAGGCACAAATTTCAGACATTTGAACTTTCCTTTCCGGATGGTAATATCATCTTTTCCCACATATTTGATCTTTAGCGGCCAGATCTCGCCGTCCATAAAACATTGGAATTCCACGATATCACCCACTTTCAGGTTTTTAAAATCCAGTGTTCTTGCATGATAAAAAGAAGAGATCATATCCTGGATCCCGATAGGAACGTTGATATCTCCCTTTTCTGTTTTTACCTGCTGCTTATGCTGATTGAACACATAATTCTGCTTGATGACATAGCCTCCTTCGTTGACATCACGGTTAAACTCCCAGGGAAATGCACCTTTTTTGTCAATATAGCTTTCATAAACATCGTTGACCTTGTATATTGCGTTGAATCCTCCCAGCGTTTTTCCCGTAGCGACAACATGAACCAGCTCGCGTCCCTGCGGTTTTTTGGCTGTGGATTTTACTTCCAGCACCGCTTCTCCCGCGTCCATTACGCCATAAGTGACGCGGTATCTCAGCTTTTCCCCGATTTGAAACGTCTGGTTTTTTGCTGTCGGATAGCTGACAGAAACAGTCGCCATACCAATGATCCCAAGGATAACGACTAACGGAAATAACCACCACTTTTTCATCTGTTATTAGTTTTTTAAATTCTGTAAATCAAACTATATGCCAAGCTAAAAATGCTATATTTGATTAAAACGAAAATCATGTTAAATTTTGAATCCTTTAATCCGACAAAAGTGCTTTTCGGCAAAGAGCAATACAGCAAATTAACCAGAGAAATTAAACAATTTACGGCAAAAAACAAAATTTTAATTGCCTACGGTGGCGGATCTATCATCAGGAGTGGTCTTTTGGATAAGGTAAAGAGCGAGTTGAACGATTTTGAAATTGTTGAATTTGGAGGAATTGAAGCAAATCCCGAATATGATACACTGATGAAAGCGGTTGAATTATGCAGAAAAGAGCAAATTGATTTTATTCTGGCAGTAGGCGGCGGTTCTGTAATTGACGGGATTAAATTTGTGGCAGGCGCTGTTAACTATAATGGAGAGCCCTGGGATGTTCTTATACGCAAGGATGGATGTGTCTTTAGATCCGCGGTAGCTTTCGGAACGATCCTTACATTACCGGCAACGGGTTCAGAATCGAATAGCGGTGCGGTGATCAGCAATAGCCGTTTGCAGGAAAAAAGAACGATGGGAGGGCCTTTGTTCTTTCCGAAATTTTCCATTTTAGATCCGACCTTGCTTTCCACTGTTCCTCCACGGCAGGTAGCAAACGGGATCGCGGATGCCTATATGCACACACTGGAGCAATACCTGACGGTTCCCACAACTAATTACCTTCAGGAATATGAAGCGGAAGCAGTTTTGAAAACGCTGATTAAAATCGCGCCGGGCGTTATTAAAGATCCGTCAGATTACGATCTTGCAGCAAATCTTTACTACTGTGCCAATCATGCGTTAAACGGTAATTTAAAGAACGGAGTGCCTACCGACTGGTCCACGCACATGATCGGTCATGAACTGACAGCGCTGTATGGCATTGACCACGCGAGAACGCTGGCGATTATCTGTCCGCGTTTATATGAGCATACATTTGACCGGAAAAAAGAAAAGCTGGAACGATATGCTAAAGAAGTCTGGAATATAACCGGTGGAAACGCTGCCCGGGAAGCAATCGAAAAGACGGAATCGTTCTTTCAGTCACTTGGAATTGAAACCCGCTTAAGCGCTTACACGCAGGATTATGAAAAAGCTCCGCAAATTGTCAAAGATCGTTTCATTGAACGAAACTGGAATTACCTGGGTGAAAATCAGCTGATCACTCCTGAGGACGCGTATGAAATCGTCCGTTCCTGTTTCTAAACAAGATTTGAATGAATTCACCTGTTAATACATGAGCATTCAATTAATTATTTAATGGTTTAAAAATCAATCTTCTAAATTAGCTTCTGTACATCCGGGATTATTTTTAAATGTTAAAATAAATAAAATAATTACCACGGTAAATAAATTTGTCTACATTTGTAACATCAACAATGAAAAATAACTTAAAAAAATAAAGAATATGGCAACCTGGAACATCGACAAAGCGCACTCAGAAGTGCAGTTTAAAGTAAAACACCTGGTTATTTCAACAGTAACAGGAGCATTTAATGATTTTGACGGACAGCTGGTATCTGATTCAGATAACCTGGAAGGAGCGAAGATCAATCTGGATATTGATGTGAACTCAATCGACACAAAAAATGCAGACAGAGACGGACATTTAAAATCTCCTGACTTCTTTGCTGCTGCTGAGTTTCCGAAAATTGTAATTAAAGTGGATTCGATCACTAAGAAATCAGCTGATGAGTATGTTTTACATTCAAAAGTAAACATCAAAGGAGTAGAAAAACCGGTAGATTTTAATGCTGAATTAGGTGGTATAACAGTTGATCCGTATGGTCAGACTAAAATGGGACTTGAAGTAGCGGGTAAAATCAACCGCCAGGAATTCGGCTTGACTTGGAGCGCGGTAACTGAAGCAGGCGGTCTGGTAGTTTCTGACGATGTTAAGCTGGTCGGAAACGTTCAGTTTGTAAAAGCATAAGTAATATCGTTATCAGTTTGTAGAGCAGTTGTTTAGAAGAATAAAAGCAAATCGGTTTGGACTAAGTACAGATATAAACAACAATTCAAAAAAAAGAGGCTGGTTTTTTGAACCAGCCTCTTTGCTTATAGCTTATTACTATTTTATTCCACGACAAAATGCTTTGTATAAGAAGCTTCTTTCGTTGCCACAGATACCAGGTAATTTCCTTTGATAAAGTGGACACGTCAAGTGCGGTGCGTGGAGGAACTTTTAAAATTTTCCTGGAAGATAGCTTGCCCGAAACCCACTGCTCCTGAAAGAAAAAAAGAAGAAAGGAAAAATTTTTTTCATAGACTTTTGAATTTTACATGTTTAATCAGATTTTTAAAATAATCTTTTTGTAACAATGCGTTTACAAAGTGGTTTGTTATTTTTGGGAAAAAAGCACAAAAATCAATGAAATACTTAATCGTGGGATTGGGAAATCCGGGCTTAAAATATGAAAACACCCGCCACAATATAGGCTTTAAAGTACTGGATACATTAGCAAAAGAAGCAGGAGAAAGCTTTTCATTAGGCAGACATGCAGAAGTTGCTGTTGTGAAGCACAAAGGAAGGACGCTCATTCTCATCAAGCCGACAACATTCATGAATTTAAGCGGAAAAGCGGTACAGTTCTACCTGCAAAGCGAAAAAATCCCTTTGGAAAATTTAATGGTTATTACAGATGATATTGCATTGCCGTTCGGAAAGCTTCGCATGAAGCTGAAAGGAAGTGACGGCGGACATAACGGGCTGAAGGACATCCAGGCTGTGCTGAGAACGCAGGAATATATCCGTTTGCGGTTTGGTGTCGGAAGCGATTTTTATAAAGGTCAGCAGTCGGATTATGTTTTGGGAGAATGGACTTCGGAAGAGCTGATATCCCTGGGAGATCGGATCAATGTTGCCGCTGAATTTGTGAAGAGCTTTGTAACAATTGGCCCTCAGCTTACTATGACAAACTGGAATAATAAATAATTACTTTCTTAAGTAATTCTTATTTAAAGATATAATTCTATCTTCGTGAGATAATTTTAAATAATCAATCATTATGAAAACCAAACTGATTTTAGCATTATTAGTGGTATCACCACTTTTAGGATTCGGGCAAAAATTTAAAATTTTATCCGGAAGTTTTGAGCCGCTTAAAGGAGAAACTGAATTCAATGTTCAGATGGATTACTCTCAGGTTAAGTTTTATAAAGAAAACATGACTGAGAAGCAGTACATCGACAAACGCAAAAAAGAAATTACGGCTGATAAAGGTGCTGCTGAAGCAGACAAATGGTTAAGCGACTGGGAGAGAACAAAATCTGTTCAGATTGTAGACAAAGTTGTCGCTGTTACTAATAAGCACAACGGAAAAGATCATAAATACAGTGCAGAAGGTGATGCAAAATATACATTGGTCGTTCGTCCGCAATGGGTTGATCCGGGATGGTTTGGAGGAGCAGTAAAGAAACCTTCCCAGCTGAATGTTATATTTGATTTTGTAGAAACAGCAAATCCGAGTAAAGTGATTGTTTCTGTTAACTGTACTGGGGCTATCGGAGATATGTACCCTATGGGAATTGCCAACACAAATGACCGTATCGCAGAAGCGTTCGGGCAAGGCAGTGCTGCATTTGTCAAATTCGTAAAGAAAAACCTGAAATAAGTAACGCTAAAAGCGTGAAAATAAAAACCCGGATTTTTAAGCCGGGTTTTTTGTTGTATAAAATATTTTAATGTTCTTTTTTTGAGCAATAGATCGTACTTGTACGAAATATAGAGAAAGTGTTGTCATTTTCATCATATGCTTGTCCCTCACTATTACCGATTAATGTGAAGGTTTTAAATGTTTCCGTTGTATCCCAATTCCACTCTATAGCAAATTGATCAAATCCATTTACTGCGAATAAGTTTCCAGCTCCCCAAATAATAGACAAGGTGCTTCCTGATTTTTTATAGTAGAATGATTGTAAATAATTTTCTCCGTCCATTACTGCTTTGAGGATTCCGGTTCCATCTTTTTCAAATATGAACCATCCAGCATTATAATAGTCATAAGTATATGTATTTGATGATCCTTCTATTTCTATTTTATCGCTCCAAAGGTGGATAAACCATTCTCCGCCCTTACTGTACAAACTTCTTTCTTGTTGTTTATCTTTAGAACATCCGATGAGCAGACTTCCTATCAGGGCTATTAATAGAAATCCTTTTCTTTTTATAAGGCTAATTTTCATTTTTATCTTGGTTTATTGAGTTACATTTCTGCTGATGTTGATAAAAGGAACTTCTACTTCGATCTCCTTTTCTTTGATCTCATCTCCTTTTTTAAATAAAGATCCGATGATCTCCTTTTTCTTGAATACCAGAACGGCTTTGTTCAGATAGATGATCTTAACGACTGCTTTTCTGTGTACATGCTTGTTATCAGAAAAATATACCGTATCACCTACCTTTAAAGATGGTTCTTTTTGCTTTTCGGCAGCCTCTGAATCAAAATATAAGTCATACTTTATTTTTTTAGGACTTGCTTTGTAGATTGCTCCCGTAGCATAATCCGGGATCAGCCAGATAAAGCCGAAAAGGCAATCCAGAATAAATGCTCCGGCACGTACTTTTCTAGCGAGCGGTACTTCCTGCTCTAAATAGCCGTCAGCTCCTATTTTAATGGTTGATAATCCTTCTTTCAAAGCTTTTTTAGGAACTTTTATGCTTGTGGGTGCATTTCCCATAAATGAACCATTGTAATATACTTTCGCATTTGCAGGATATCCGCTTTTAATAGTTACCTTATCTTTTACTCCGGTAAAAATCAGTGCACAGCTCTGTAAGAACAGAGTAAATATTAATATCAGAGCAATAGCTGTTTTTTTGATGTTCATTGGGTTAGTTTTGTTCGGATTGTTTTTATTTCTTTTAATATTTCTTTCAGAATTTCTCCGTTCTTCAGGCTTTCTTCTGATTCATCATTGGTTTTATCACCAATCAAAAAAGAGGTTTTTACGCCAAGGATTTTTGCGACCTTTTTCAAACGGTCTACGGAAATACCTGTTTCTCCTCTTTCCAGACGGCCGTAGTTGGCACCATCAATTCCCAGCTCATCCGCCATGTAGTTTTGAGTGAAATTTTTACTCAATCTCAGAAACCTGATTTTATTATGTAATTCCATGATTTACAGAAAACAAAGTTATTGTTCGCACTTGAGGTGACAAAGGCGTTTTTCGCACATTATCGGCGATTTTTGCGGGATTAAAACAGGAGGGATTTCTCCCTC
The DNA here is from genome assembly GCA_001899145.1 of Flavobacteriia bacterium 40-80. GTDB lineage: Bacteria > Bacteroidota > Bacteroidia > Flavobacteriales_D > Crocinitomicaceae > 40-80. Next base: position 60,656 of record MKVF01000027.1, on the reverse strand, counting down.
CGTTTTTTACTTTGGTGGATTGTTATCTCTTCCTCCTCCAGATGCATTTCCGGTTGTACTCGGCCAACCTCCTTTTCCTTTTGCCATGTTGTTAAAATTTACGATAAGCAATAATTTATTAAACAATATTCCAGATCAAATACTGTTCAATACGACATTTAATGATTAAAAATTCTTTTTTACAAACTATTTCATAAACATCGGAGTTGTTCAATACAATAGAAATTGTTTTTTCTTTCCAGTCAAAAATCACATTTTGCACATTGTGCGGGTTTAACCAAATTTCTTTGTTTTGTTGCTCTTCCCGGACAGTTAACTTGAACCAATTAATTTTGTTCAGTTCCACTAAATTTTGCTCTTCAATTTTCATTTTCATCTTCATTATTTTTTAAGATTTATGAAGCAAATATCAAGCGGATAGCACAAGCAGGCTAATCCTGAGTAATATTCAGGAGACCGGAGCAATATCTGCCGGTTTTGGAACAATAAGAGGGAAGGATTATCTGTTTTTCAGATAGTTTTTGATTTTAGTCCGGTAATTTTCTGAAACAGGAATTCTTTTTTCGATTGATTTGTTTTCCTCATTCAGATATTCTATCAAAAGTTCATGATTAATTTGATCATATCCTTTGATTAATTTTTTGTTTACTCTATAGGACTGATGAGGTTGTATAAATAGCTCTATATCAAATCCCTTTTCAAACATTTTTGTGTAGGAGAAATTATAAAGAGTTGATGGCTTCTCATCAGTGAAAAAGATGTTTTTATTATTGGATCCATCTGGTACAGACTCAATAAAAGCAATTGTGCTTTGAGGTTTTTTTGTATTTATACCATTAATATCCAAAAGAATAAAATTGTCTTGTTCGCGTTTTTCGATCAAATAAATCTGATCAAAGAGTTTTTCCAGTATTTTTTTCAGCCGGTCGGGGGTTGCTGGTTTTAAAATGAATTCTACCGGAAATTCATTGTCGAGATTAATGGCTTCAATACCGTTTAAATACTCTATTTTGTCTTTGAATTTCCCGCTTATGAAAAGTACGGGCTTTTTCAGTAAAGATGCAACTTCCAGACCGGACATACTGTCTCCGTCAAGTTCAATATCTAAGACAAGCGCCTTAATAACGGCACTTTTTTCTTCTACCTGCCGGATAAAATCCTGAGAGTTATCTGAAAAAACAATGACTTCTGCCAGACCGGTTTCTTCAATTTTGTTTTTGTGATCAGCGAGAAGTATCCCGTCATCTTCCAATAATGCGACTTTAACCTTCATAACTTGATTCTTAATGATGAATGATATTCTTCCTCGTTGCAGCTTGTTTTGTGTTCCCAACGGTCGGTAGCAAACAGGTCTAACCTTTTTCTCATGTTTTCTAATCCTATTCCTGCGGTTTTATTTTTAGAGTAGACAGGACGGATCTTATTAATGACCTGAATTTCAAATAAACTGTAGTTGGCTGTTATTTTTATGCGTAAAAATTCAGTATGCGTTTTGTTCCCGTGCTTAAATGCATTTTCAAGGAGATAAGCAGTGATGAGATGTGGAATCTGGCGCCTTCCGGAATTTTTAACCTTTTCATCCACTCCATCAAGATTAATTTTAATGGAAGAAAAATCACTGATAAAAACTTCATTTAACTTTACATAGTTTGTTACGAAATCAATTTCTTCTTCTATTGTTACGAAATGGTCTTTTCCTTTGTAAAAAACATATTCCATCAGCGTTGTAAGTGATTCCCATCCTTTGTTCAGCTTATTGGATAAGGCCTGCATCTGAGCGAATAAGTTCCGGAGCGTGTGTGGCTGAAGTTGATACTTGAGAGTCTCAGCTTCTAAAAGGCGTTTATTTTCTTCCAGCATCTGGATCTGCTGACCTCTTTGATTATAGTTGTCTTCCAATTGATTTTTACGTTCTTCCATCAGCGTAAACTGCTGACTAACTTGGTTATATTTTTCTTTTAAGTGATTTCTGTGTTCTTCTAGTCTTTTGATTCTATCATTATTTTCATAAAGCAATAATTCAAATCTTTCTTGATTTTGCTTCATTTGGTTCTTTTCTTCTGAAAGAGTGTTCATCTTTTCTTTTCCGTTTACAACGACACCGATTAAGAAGATAATAATGATGGTTAATAAGATGACAATAGCGATAGTCATTGGCTCCATGGTCAGGTAAAATTGATTTTAGATGCCAATATTACCAAAAAACAACCTATTATTTTGTTAATCTTCCACAAGGCATACGCCTAAAAGATGGATAGGCAGAATAAGTCGTAATTTGAAATTCACAGGTACGCTGCTGATAATCAATTTTATTTTTTCTGCCAGGAAAAATTACTGTAATTATTATAAGAAAAAGACTCCTTTCACTCCTTTTCTGCCCGGATAATAAACCGAGCGAAAAACGTTGATAGTATAAGCCGGTGAAGCCATTGTTCAGCTGTGTAATCAGTATTGCGATAAAATCGGGTATCGTAATGCTCATAAATGTATATTTTTTCCCGTTTTTGTGGATTAATGGTGAAAAAATATTCCCGAATAATTAAACAACTTTGCGAAGGATGGTACATAGAGGTGAAATAGTTGAGCAGGCGGTCAGAAGAAGTGGAGTTCCCATTACTACAATCGCAAAACGGCTTGGGAGAAGTCGCCGTTGGATGTATTTGATGTTTGACAACCCGGATGTTCCGATTGAAATCATCACCCGGATCGGTCAGATCATCTATTACGATTTTCATTCGGATTTCCCGTCTCTCTTTCAAAAGTTTCAGGCAGTTGAGCAAGTTTCCTATGATTTAAAGCATGAAGGGGAAGAATACTGGAAAAACAAGTATTTCGCGTTGCTGGAAGAGTATAATTCACTACTGAAGAAATTCACCACAGAAAAGTAGGAAGATCATTTACAAGAATAACCTTTTTCCTTCCTTAGAAGAAGGAAATCATAACTAAAGATCCGGTAAAATGACAATGGCACCAGAGAAAACGGTCGTTTTTTCAATGCACATTAGAAAATGATTAAAATTTGCAATATAAGTTCTGATCCGTCAAATTAGTTTGTAATTTCAGGCTATGAAAAAGATTCTGCTGGTTGAAGATGAAAATCATGTTGTTTCGTTTATCCGTAAAGGCCTGACGGAGGAAGGATACGATGTTTCTGTAGCGATGGATGGAAACATGGGGTACGAGCTTTTCAAAAATTACGCTTTTGATCTGATCATTTTAGATATTATGTTACCGGGAATGAGCGGTACTGAGCTTTGTAAGCTGATCCGTAATGAAAATACACAAATTCCGATTTTATTCCTTACCGCATTAGGAACAACAGAAAATGTGGTTATGGGACTTAAATACGGAGCTGATGATTACCTGGTAAAACCATTTAAATTCATAGAGCTGACTGCCCGGATTGAAACGTTGCTGCGAAGAGCAAATACGTATTTTTCTCCCGGTGTTTCCGAAGAAAAAAAGAACAATGGGAATTTACTGACCTTCTCCGACATAATTATGGATGATGACAAGAAGGAAGTAACCCGTTCCGGTGAAAAAATAAATTTAACAACAACAGAATATAAATTATTATACTGCTTTTTACAGCATAAGAACATTGTGCTTTCACGTACCGATTTACTGGAAAAAGTATGGGATATCAATTTTAATCTTGGGACAAATGTCGTAGATGTGTATGTAAATTATCTTCGTAAAAAAATAGATCTGAATCCGGGCAAAAAGCTGATTCACACCGTTGTTGGGATGGGATATATTCTAAAAGAGGACTGATAATAACTGAGGAAGCTTATTATTTACCGTATCTCTTCTAAAATCTAAACAACAAAAGTTGACATGAAAAATAAATACAAAACATTTTGGATCTTGTTTATGTTTTTACTGACAATTATGTTGTCGGTAATGATCAGCATTTATTGGAGCGCACGTAATTATTACCGCAAGGATTTTTTAAATATTCTGGAACTCCGGGCGCAGGCCATTGCTCATATCCACATTGATTATCTGAGTGACAGTGTACAGAAAGAAGCCTCCAATTCACTTTTTCACGAGCAAGATTATATCATAAAATATACCGGCTGGAATGATTTAAAACAGCAGGCCCGGTTAAAAGGGATTGATCTGAGGTTCCTGAAAAAAATCTATACTCACCAAACGGCAGACTTTACTAAAAATGAGATCACTTATAAAGGAATTCTCTATAGCCCGGAAAATTCACAAGACCGTTATGTTGTCATTGCAGCAGCAGAAAATATTGGTTTCAAAAACTTTTTTGCGAATGTCTTTCAAAAAATTCTCATCACTATCGGAATTGTATTTTTAGCCTCTGTCATTTGCTCGTATCTCATTTCAAGAAGTATTTACCGGCCAATCGCCCGTATTACTTCCAAAGTAAAAGATATAACCTCTGAAAACCTTCATCTTCGTTTAGATGAAAAAAATATAAATGATGAAATTCACGAGCTTTCCAGAACATTCAACCAGATGCTCAACAGGCTTGAAGCATCTTTTGAAATTCAAAATAATTTCATTTCAAATGCCTCTCATGAGCTCAGAACTCCTCTGACAGCTATTATCGGAATGTCAGATGTGGCATTGACCAAAAAAAGAACACCGGAAGAATATGTGGAAACAATTAAAATTATCCTGGAAGAAGCCGAAAAATTAGATCAGAAAACAAAAGCGCTGCTATTTCTGGCTCAGACCGGGTTCAATGGAAAAATACAGGAAAATAAGATCTGTCGCGTGGATGAAATTGTTTTTGAATCCATTGAAACTATCCGGAAAATCGATAAACGATACAAAGTGAATGTGGACTTGTCACTGATCCCGGAAAACCCTGCTTTGCTGAAGGTTAACGCGAACATTCAACTACTTCAGCTTGCCTTGTTTAATATTATCACCAATGCCTGCAAATACTCTGATTACAGAGAGGTGCATTGCTTTATAGGTTCCAGCAATGAATACGTTTCCATCATTATCAAAGATGAAGGTATCGGAATCCCGGAAGATGAATTGAAATTTATTTACGATCCCTTTTTCAGAGCTTCCAACACTAAAACATACGACGGATTCGGTATCGGCCTTCCCCTTACGAGAAATATTATTAAGATGCACCATGGAAGAATCAATGTTACTTCCGTCGAGAATAAAGGGACAACAGTACATATTGCCTTGCCCATAGCATCTATATAATCTCTGATTGTTAAAATATCGTTTTCTAATTACATTCTAACCTTTCAGAAAAACTTTCATCGGATTATAATATCATTTTTAGATCATTCTAAGAACAGCGGAGGATTTTTGCATCAAATCAAAATTATACGGTATGCAAAAAATTCTTATTCCTACAGATTTCCAGATGAGCTCTCTGTTCATGTTAAAAACGATTTTATCTGAAAAAAGAGAAAATGAACCGCTGGAGTGCACATTTGTTGTAGGGCATTATTTATCAGATAGTATAACAAGTCTTTTATTCTACGACCCGAAAAGAATCGTGGAGCAATTCATGCATCCGGGCTTTTTAGAGGGGCTGGAAATAGTTCTGAACAAATATTCAAATAAGCAGATCCAAATCAAATACGATGTTTTTACCGGGCTGACACATAGCTCGTTTAAAAATTTTGTCAGAGCAAAAGCATTTGATTGCGCTTACATTATTGACAATTATGAAATGAAATTCAGCAAATCCAGCGGAATGGATTTTTCAAAATTTCTGCTGAAGCAGCCGTCCCTGCTGAATATTCAAAAAATTGCCTTAAAGTCCCCGTCTTTTGAAGTCGGGATCACCGGAATATTCACCTCTTAAAAACAAATTATATGAAGTTTTATAAAGCATTTATTTTCAGTATTCTTCTTGTTGTTATGACATTTGTTATGATTTCGCTTGATAAAAAAGAAGAAAATCTGATCGGTTCTTGGAAAGAGATAGAGTGGACCTTTGAACAGAATCGAAATCCTCATGTCACGATTAACGATAATGCCGATACATTATCCGCAGATGTAAAAGCGGAAATAGGCAGGCATTTATTGATTCACACCGCGGAAAACTGGAATTTTAATGCTAATAATCAATTATATATAAGAAAGAGTGACGAAGAAAAAAATCTCTGCAGATGGTATATCAAAGGAAGAGGAAATGTTTTAGAAATAATGAATCCCGATAATAACATTACTGAAACCTATGAAATTGTCCACCTAAGCAAAGATTCTTTAGTGCTCTCATTCGAGGTTGATCTCCAGCTGCAGGGGCTTGCAAAAATGAAATTTAAAAGAACAAACGATTAATTATGCTCAGAAAATTTAATAATCAAAGGTCATTAAAAGACAACCTGCAGCTGGGTGCCTTCACGGCAATCACTGCCGGAGCGGTAAATGTCACCTCTTTAATATTGTTTTTTGCATTTACCTCCAACGTGACAGGTCATTATGCTATTTTCGCTTTCGAATTGATCAATGGTAATTTCTTTCGGGCATTAGTAGTTTTCGGATGGATCTTCCTTTTCTTTATCGGCAGTTTTCTGTCCAACCTCATTATCATTAATCTCAGCCAGAAAAACACATATCTTGCACATGCCCTGCCGCTTGTCCTTGAAATTATCTGTATCCTTTCCGTTGGATTTTATGGAGATAATTTCTATAATAACACGCTGAAAGAGACAGAAATACTTATCGGCTTGCTGCTTTTAAGCATGGGATTACAAAACGGACTAACAGCGAGTATCTCAAATTTCCAGATAAAAACAACCCACCTGACCGGCGCAACAACTGATTTGGGGATATTGTTCGCATTATTTACAAAAAGGGAGCAGTTTGCAACACCAGAAATCGTAGCGAAAGCAAAATTACTTATTGTTATTTTCTGTGCTTACATTTTCGGAGCAATCGCTGCAGGATTTTTATACCAGATGGTTCAGTTTAAAACATTTTATTTCATCTGTATCACTTTATTTTTCATTATCTTTTACGATCTGAGGAAAATAAGTAAGAACCGGATCCATCAGAGAGCAAGAAAATATATTAAAGGGAAATAAAAACAGATTTTATATTTCTTTGTTTGATCGGTATATCCCGGCAGGATTTAAGAAAGAAACTTCTTTTCTTTTAACTGATAGGCTTTGGGGGTTAATCCTACCATCTTTTTGAATGCTTTCGTGAAATAATTCGCATCTGAAAACCCCGTCTGGTAAGCGACTTCGTTGATGTTCATTTCCATACATTCCGAGAGCATCCGTTTTGCCATTTTAATCCGTTGCTGCAACACATAATCATTTGGCGACAACCCTATTTCCTGCTTGAACAATTTAAAAAAATTGGATTTGCTCACATAAGCTAATTGAGCTAATGTTTCAACAGAAAGCTTTTCATGGAGATGAGCATTTATATATTCAACAACAAATGCAAACCTTCCTTTTGCTTTGCCCGCTTCCAGCAATTCATACCCTTGTGATTTCATAATATTCATGAGTAAACCACTGATCGCTTTTTTTGCAAACTGCTCTTTCTGCGGATTATCGTCCAGCATAATTCCAAGGATTTCATTTGTCGTTCCTGCAAGTCCCAGGCTATTGCTGATATAATAGGCATCGGATGAAATATGCCATGTACTGTCATCATTTATTTTTGCACGTTCCTCATTCTGACGGTTTAAAAAGGAAGAAATAAAGTCACTGTCAATGGTTAAGGCAAGACACTGTGAAGGCCGCTCATCCGCTTCGGGGAAATCAATCAGCATTTCTTCGTTAGGAGCAACAAGAACGGAAGCTCCGGGCTGATACGTAAAATTAATGCTGCTGTTTCCAAGCTTTACCTGCTTTTTACCTTGAATCATTGAAGTGAAAGTAAGGTCGTTGAATTTCAGCGAAATATTTTGTGCGGTTTGATGCGTCTCGAAAATATGCAACTCACAAAAATCGGCATTAAAAGTTCGTTTGAATTCCACCAAGGTATCCATCTTCTCAGGTGAAGATAATGCCGGTTTGTCTATAAGTGCTTTCATACGCTAATGATTCTGCCGGGTCAATTTACAAAAAAAAGAGATGGAACGGGAAAGCATTTTATTTTTTATGATTTTTTTTTCGCAACAGAAAAAAGCGGATGCGGAAGATAGATTATTTTGCTGTTTTTATGTACTATTTTACTATTCGTTCGGCTCGGATAGCCATATCTTGACATCGTTTAAAATTCATTACTATGTCTAAAGTGATAAATCGTCCTGCGTTCAAGGACAAATACGACAATTTTATTGATGGAAAATGGATTGCTCCGGCAAGTGGACAATATTTTGATGTTGTTTCTCCTATTGATGGGAAAGTTTTTACAAAAGCGGCGCATTCTAATAAAGAAGATCTGGAACGGGCGGTCAATGCCGCTGAAAAAGCATTCCGGACATGGAAAGATACGTCAGCGACGGAAAGAAGCATCATCCTCAATAAAATAGCGGACAGAATAGAAGCGAATCTGGAGCTTTTAGCAGCTGTTGAAACAATAGATAACGGAAAAGCAGTAAGGGAGACATTAAATGCTGACTTACCTTTGGCAATTGATCATTTCCGTTATTTTGCTTCAGTAATCCGTGCAGAAGAAGGTTCAATCAATGAACTGGATAAGGATACTGTATCCATTATCGTTCATGAGCCGCTTGGTGTAGTGGCACAAATCATTCCGTGGAATTTCCCGATCTTAATGGCTGTATGGAAACTGGCTCCTGCTCTGGCAGCCGGTAATGCTGTTGTTTTAAAACCGGCTGAGTCAACACCAATATCTATTATGGTATTGATTGAGCTGATTCAGGATTTACTTCCTGCAGGTGTGGTGAATATTGTAAATGGTTTTGGTGCGGAATTAGGCCGTGCTTTGGTTACAAATCCTAAAGTGGCAAAAGCGGCATTTACAGGTTCTACAGCAACAGGTCGTCTGGTAATGCAGTACGCAACGGAGAATATTATTCCTGTTACCCTGGAATTAGGAGGAAAATCCCCAAATGTTTTCTTTGAATCCGTAATGGATGCTGATGATGAATTTCTGGATAAAGCAATCGAAGGAGCTGTATTATTTGCCTTGAATCAAGGAGAAATTTGTACCTGTCCGTCACGTTTGTTAATTCAGGAATCTATTTATGATAAGTTCATTGCGCGCGTAATTGAGAGAGTAAAAGCGATCAAAGTCGGCAATCCGTTGGACCCTACAGTTATGATGGGTGCACAGGCATCACAGATTCAGAAAGATAAGATTTCTTCTTACTTAAAACTTGGAAAGGAAGAAGGTGCAGAATTGCTGGTTGGAGGAGATATTAATACCATTGAAGGACTTGAAGGAGGTTATTACATTCAACCGACATTGTTCAAAGGACATAATAAAATGAGAATCTTTCAGGAAGAAATTTTCGGTCCGGTATTAGCGGTTACAACATTCAAAGATGAAGCGGAAGCAATTGCAATTGCAAATGATACGATTTATGGTTTGGGCGCAGGTGTATGGACAAGAGATGCCCATCAGCTTTATCAGATTCCAAGAGCGATTCAGGCAGGACGTGTCTGGGTAAACCAATATCATTCTTACCCTGCAGGAGCTCCTTTCGGAGGTTACAAGCAATCCGGCATAGGTCGTGAAAATCATAAAATGATGCTGGGACATTACCGCCAGACTAAAAACATGTTGGTTTCATACAACAAAAACAAATTAGGATTCTTTTAATCTATAGCAGAATTAACTGTTAGAAGGTTATTTAATCAAATAATCATTTCATGGAAAAACCTGGTAGAAATACCAGGTTTTTATTAAAGTTTAGTGGAATGGAAGCAAAAGTAAAACGACTGGATGTTACTGACGAAGCACTGAACGTCATCCGTCAGCTGGAAGAAAAATACGGAGCACTGATGTTTTATCAGGCAGGAGGATGTTGTGAGGGTACTCAGCCTCAGTGCTTTGAGAAAGGCGGTTTCTTTCCCAGGATGAATGATGCCATGATTGGTACGATCAACGGATATGAATTCTGGATCGACCGGGATTTATTTGAATATTGGAAATATGCGCACTTTACACTGGATGTTCTGGAAGGTTTCGGGCCTGGTGGTTTTTCGCTGGAAACACCATTAGGAAAGACATTCAAAATTCATTACCGTTTATTCACTGAAGATGAACTAAGTAATCTGGAACCTGTAAAAAGAATGGAATAATTCAGACAACAATTCGATAAAAGCCCCGGAAAAGGGGCTTTTGTTATTTTCCATATTTTTTTCTTATGTAAATTAAGCGTTTTCTTATTTTTAAATCTGCCCGTTTTTTAATGGGGTTGTATATCTTTGTAAAGTATGAATTACAGTTTTGGAAAAGAGTACAAACTTTGCCGTAAGAAATTGATTGATGAGATTTTCACCGATACGACGTCGGTCAAGAAATTCCCGTTTCTGATGCATTACCGTTTAACAGAAGAGCCGCTGGAAAAACATTTTCAGGTCGTATTTTCCGCTCCGAAACGAATTTTCAGAAATGCCGTGAAACGAAATCGCATAAAACGGGTTATGAGAGAGGTATTCCGGCATGAAAAGCATATATTAGAAAACTTTTTAGCGCAGGAAGGAAAATATTTATCCCTTTTTCTGGTTTATACTTCATCAGAAGAATTAGACCAGGGAATCCTGAGCGAGAAATTCAGAAAATTGATACACAGTTTAATAGATAATTTGAAATGAAGCATCTTTTTAAGAAAATTACAATTATCAGCCTCACCTTTTGTAATCTGGCATTTTTAAACGCGCAGTCAAATGGTTTTGAGGTCATCAAGGGCATTGATCTGATGGAGAATATCTATATGTATCTGGATCAGTATTATGTGGATGAGCCGAAATACGGCAATTTATCCAAAACAGCTATTGATGCCATGCTCCGTGAATTAGACCCTTACACGGTATATTATCACGAATCTAACATGGAAGATTATTTGCTGATGACCACCGGTCATTATGGAGGGATCGGCTCTGTCATTCGTAAAATGGATGAATTTACCTATATCATTGAGCCGTACGAAGGAAAACCGGCTTTCAATGCAGGGTTAAGAGCCGGAGATAAAATTCTTGAAATAGACGGCCGCTCGATGAAAGGAAAGGCAAGTGACGAAGTTTCCACCAGCTTAAAAGGGTCAAAAGGTTCTGCTATTGAAATAAAAGTGGAAAGAAACAACGAAATCAAAACCTTCAATTTTACACGTGATGAGATCGAAGTTCCCATTGTTCCTTATTACGGAATGCTGGACGGATCCATCGGATATATCAGCCTGAGCACGTTCATGAAACAAACAGTGACGGATGAAGTTGCAAAAGCGATCAAAAGCCTGAAAGAACAGGGAATGAAAGAGCTGATCATGGATTTAAGAGGAAACGGAGGAGGTTTTCTGAACCAGGCAGTTTCATTGGTAAACTTGTTTGTGGATGAAGGGATCACTGTTGTCAGCACAAAAGGGCGCATTGAAAGCGAAATATTCAACTATAAGACGCAGACCAAGCCGCTTTACAAGGAAATTCCACTGGTAGTGTTAATTGACGAAAACTCCGCTTCTGCAAGTGAAATTTTCGCAGGGACATTACAGGATCTGGACAGAGCTGTGATCATCGGGCAGACTTCTTATGGCAAAGGACTGGTACAGCGGACATACGACCTGAAATACGGCTCGAAATTAAAGCTGACCGTTGCCAAATATTATACTAATTCGGGAAGATGTGTCCAAAAGCTGGATTACTACAACAAGGAATTCGGTAAAAAAGCGGCAGCAGTTCCTGATTCCCTGATCAAAACGTTTTATACTAAAAACGGCCGCACAGTGATTGATGGACGAGGCATTGAGCCGGACGTAAAGACCGAGCTGAAAGACATGTCCAACCTGACCTATATGATCATGGTGAATAATCTGGTGTTCAAATTTGCCAACGATTATTATTACAAGCACCCGAGCATCGCTCCTGCAGATCAGTTCCATCTGACAGACGAAGAGTACAATACTTTCAGACAAATGGTCCTTAAAGATACATTTGAGTATAAAACCATCTCTGAAGACATTCTGCTGGAGCTGAAAAATACGGCTGAGAAAGAAGGATATTTCAACGAAGTCAAAGATTTATACGATAAAATGCTTCCTCATCTGACACCTTCAAAAGAACGTGACCTGGATAAGTTTAAAGAGGAAATTCTGAAATTGCTGGAAGACGAGATCGTTTCCAGATACTATTTCCAAAAAGGAAGAACTGTTTATAATCTGAATGGAAATGAAGACATTCTGAAAGCAAAGGAAATTTTAAAAGACAAAGCATCGTATAATAAGATTCTTGGAAATAAATAACGCGAATGCTGAACAAAATAATAGGAGATAAGCTTTTAAACCGGATTTATCTCTTTTTGTATATTTTATTAGCCGTATTTCTTCCGCTAAACAAGGTAGGCCTTTCTCTGACCACTTTGCTGCTTGTTCTTTTTACCATCAGCTGCACTCCTTTTCCGTTGCTGAAGCATACTTTTTTTCAAAAGAGAAACATGGTCTGGCTGTCATTGTTCTTTAGCTGGATGGTGCTCAGCCTTATATGGTCGGGAAACAAACAGGAAGGCTTGAAGTTCATCAATTTAATTCTTCCTTTCTTTATTGTTTTTTATTCCCTGCTGCTGCATCCCGTTTCCAGCAGACAGCACCTGAATCTGGTTTTAAAAATCTTTCTCTGGACAGTATCTGCTACGGCGGCCTGCAACTTATTAATATTTTCAAAGAACTGCTACGGTATCAATTGCGAAATGAGGGACCTGAGCTTTTTCGTTTCTCATATCCGCTTTGCGCTGATGGTGGTCATCGCCATGGTTCTGAGCTTTTATTTCTTCATTAAAACCGACATTCGCCGGAAATGGCTTTTTCTGCTCAACTCCTTCTTTTTACTTTATTATACTTTTTTTTCCGAAGTGTTAAGTGGTTTCGTCTCACTTATTATCGCAGTTATTTTCCTGCTTTTTTACTTTGTTCAAAAGCATTTTAAAAACCGAAAAGCAGTACGGAACTTATCGCTGATAATTTGTTTAATCATTGCTTCAGGAGCTATTGTATTTTTGAAGCAGATCAGCGAAAAACCGACTGTTATCCTGCTGGAAAAATCAAAAAAAGGCAATCTGTACTGGCACGATACTGCCGCGATCATGTTCGACAACGGCTATCCCATAAGCGTCAACATCCAGTTTCAGGAGCTCAACGAATCCTGGAGAAAGATCTCTAATCTTCCTCTGGACAGCATTTCCAAAAACGGGATGAGCTACGAATGGAACCTTATTCGTTATTTAACCTCCAAAGGTCTGACAAAAGACGCGGAAGGAGTTGAGGCACTCACAAAACAGGACATTGAGAACATTGAAGATGGCTACGTTTCTGTTTTAGATACCGAAAAAGGGCTCCGGATGCGTATTTTAAAGATGAAAGATGAAATCACCAATATAGATGTCAATCCAAATGGTTATACTTTGTTACAGCGCATTAACTACTGGAAAGCAGGATATGCCATTTTTAAAGAACATTTCTGGGCAGGTGTCGGAGTGGGTGATGTGAAATCCGCATATAATGAGTATTACGATAAGACCGGTTCCAGGCTTTCCAAGGAAAACAGGAGAAAATCCCATCAGCAGTTCCTGTCTGTAGGTGTCAGCTTCGGCATGATCGGATTGTTTGTTTTTGGTATGTTTCTGTGGTCTTCTTATAAAACGATACCCAACAGCAAAATGATGTTTGCGATACTGACCATCCTTATCTGCTCTTTTTTAAATGAGGATACGCTGGAAACCCAGGCAGGTGCAACGCTGGTTGCTTTTTTCTTCGGGCTGTTTTCAGGGATTCGTTTTCATGGAACGAACGAGGAGAAGCGTCTGGACGAAGAGGAATAGAAAGAAAATAATCAAGGCTGATATTACCCAATATTTCGCATCGGGAACCTGTTTGTAGATCATCGCGGCAACAATGCTTAAAAATCCGATGAACTGGAATACGGTCAGCCCTAAAAAGCGGAATGTAAAGCTGGATTTATTGCCGTTGTTCGTATAAAGGACTAAAAGTCCCAAAAGCGCCATAAATAAAAGGATCAGATCAATTATAAGCGCCCGTTTCAGCTCTCCGTAAAGAATTCCCTGATCAATCAGCAGCAAATGCCCGAAAACGACCAGGAAAGCAAATAAGCCAAAAGTAATTGTTCCCTTACTGTTCATCGTTCAGCTTGCTTATTTCCTTGATCATAATATACATTGAGCCGATAACTCCAAGAAGCGAAAGCCCTATTGTCCATCCGGGAGTTGTATTTTGCTGTTTTTTATCTATAAAGTTGCCCAGCCAGGTGAAGATTCCGATGATGAATCCCATCTGGACACCCATCCCGCTGAAACGCAGAAAATTGTTCTTTTTTTTAGCCATATCGACGATTAATATTTCTCGTAAAAGAAATCCAGGTATTTATCAATACTCTTATTTTCGAACAATTTAATCAAATTTTCTTTAGAAATGAAGAAAATAGTTGACTGGCTTACTTTCCCAAGTGAACCGGATGATGAATGAAATTTGTTAATATAGGTTTTGGCAGTCTTTAGATCCGTTGATTTAACTGTAATTACATTTTTATCCCCGATCAGCTTCGTTTCCGTAACTAACTGATTTTTACTGAAGAACTGCTTGTTAAAATCAGAGATCTTGTTTTTGATATTGAACAATTGTTTTTCCTGCTCGGCATCCAGAACGATGATGAACCAGAATTCCGCTTTTTCAGAATACGTATAAACCGCACGCTTGTTAAAGTCCACTGCCTCATTTTTAGAGTAGCCGTTCTTTATGATGTTCAGCATTTCGTCCGCTCTCGCAGCTTCCGGCGTAGACGGATATTCCGCTTTCACCTGTTCCAGCACCGGAACCAGCTGGGATTTATCGTTGCTCATCTGCCCTAAGGACATCGCTTTCATCAGCATATACTTAGAACGGTATTTGTTATCCGGCTCATTGCTAATAACTTCTTCCGCTTTCCCGATAACGGCATAATACAAGCCTCTGTTATAGCGATCCAGGTAACGCAGGTATTCCCGTTCATAAACCTGCTCTATTTCTTTACGTTTGATAAAGAAGTTAGGATCTTTCAGGTAAGCCGCGTAGTCCGTCTCCGGGTAATTTCCGAGAATGTAATTTTTTTGCAGCTCGGCAATCGAAAGGTCACTGTTTTCGTAGATCTTATACAACTGAAAGGAAGCCATCGGATTGTAATCGCTCTCAAAATTCTTATCCAGCACAAGCTGAAATTCTTTTGCAGCCAGCTGTGGCTCGCCCAGCTGTTCTTTGTAAATCACACCTGCATCGTATCGCGCTTCCACATAACGTTTGTTGGACACTTCCATGGCGCTGTCCGTCACGGGAAGATTTGCCAGCAATTGTTCCGGCGTAGGCCCTGTTTCTTTTGGTGCTTCCTTTTCTTCCGTGCCTTTTTCTTTTACTTCTTCTTTCTTCTCATCAAAGGAAGCCATGGAAATCTTATCCGAACGCCTCCAGTTATCTTCATTTTCCCGATAACCCCATTGTTTACGGAAATCATTGAACCCCTGTGACTTCAGCTTCTGATTGGTAAAGTAATTCTTTCCGCCGGACATATCTCCCGTAATTGCTCCGGTCGTTGTCAGCTCTTTCTGACGTTGCAATGCCAGCTGTTTTTGCAGCTCTTCATCTTCCTTCATCTTTTTGATGAGATTTTCTGCAAATTTCAGCTGCTCGTCAGGGCTCATTTTAGCAATACGCTGTACACTGTCCTCGTATTCTGCGATTTCAATAGACTGCACTAGTTTCTGAAGTTTTGTCGCTTTATTTAAAATCGCCTCGTAGTTCGGATATTTATCATCTACTAATTTTGCGCAGCTATCGTAATAACGCTGTGCTTTCACATAATTTTTATCGTTGTAATTTATATCTGCCAGGCGTTCGTATGTTCTTGCTTTCTGACGGTTATTATTGATAGAATAGAAAATCGATCTGTTATAGTTTTTCAATGCTTCGTCCCGGTTACTTTCTCTCATTTCGATCTCCGCAAGCGCATAAAAGATCTGATCGCGGTATTCGAAGTTCTTTGCATCGCGGGACATTTTGTTCAGCTCTTTTTTAATCTTCGCGTCGCCCCCTGTCATCGCTCTGTTCATGCGGGCTGCAAAGTTGATCTCAAACGTGGTATTATATTTTAAAACAGCCGTATAGTTTTCTGTTGCTTTAGACGGATCATTGGTTTTTTCCGCCAGCTGCCCGATAATGAAATGGATCCGGCCTCTGTCTTTCTTTTTAGCATATTCCAGGGATTTCTCCAGGGAGTTTATCGCTTCTTTATAATCCTTTTTAGCGATAAAATATTCTCCTTTCGTCAGGTTAAGGTCGAAGCGGAGATTTTTAGGAAAAGGAACGAAAACCAATCCGTTCTTTTCTTCTTTGTCTTTTTGCTTTTTCTCTTTCTGCTTCTGAATTTTCTTAAAACGGGAAGAAACTTTCTTTTTGTCTTCGCTTCCTTTTTTGGATTCTCCCGCCATTGATTCGGTTTTTTCCGCAGCAACATCCAGCTTATCCAGGTTTACTTTTGCATCACCGACATTTCCCAGCTGCAGCTGATTTCTCGCAATCCACAAGGTCGCATGGTAATTGGAAGGGTCGTTTTTGAAAAATTTGCGGACAAATTCGAAGTTTTTAATCGATTCTTCAAAATCCCTGCGGTAATATTGCGCCCGGCCGATAGCAATGAAATTTTCATCGATCCAGCGGTTGAATTCCTCGTTTTTCTTAGAAGGCTTTTCAACAGAAGGCATACTATGAAGTGAAATAACTTTTTTGCATTTTGAGATGGCTGTATCAATTGCCGGATAAAGCCCCATCACCTCTTCTTCTGTGGGTACCTGGCTGACAGGCAACAGATTGAAAAAATCCTCTTTTTTATTTTCTCTGTAACTTTTCATGGAGGTGTACAGCAGCTCATTTGCGTTGTACAATCCATTGTATTTAGCGGTCGTTCCGTGATATAAGCGATTAATAAACGTGTTTTTTTCTGTAGAACACGCTACAATTATTGTGAGTACAAATAAAAATATTCCTAACGGTCTAATTTTCATGAATTCTAAATGTAGTTTTCCAAACGTTGGAACAACAAATTTATTTTAAATAAACGAGAATTGTTTGCTATCCACCGGAAAAACTACTTTTTAAGGGATAAAAACGCCTCTGCCTGATTTAAAAAGGTCGTTGTTCCGTGTTCTTTCAAAAATGTCTTAACAACTTCCTGAGCCAGCTCAGAACAACCGGATGAAACCATTTTTTCTGCCAGAGATTGTTCGTTTCTGCGTTCATACAAAAATCCGAACGTTCCGTTATCCAGTATCTCCTGATTTCCGGCTCCGTCGTCTGTCAGCACCTGCTTCCCGAAGGAAATGGCTTCCAGCATCTTAAATTCAAAAGCCCCATTTGAAGGAATACTGATGAAGACGTCGATTGCGTGAAAAAACAGATCTTCCTCTTTTCTGTAGGACAACACGGTGATTTTATCATCAAGGCTGTTGGTTTTCACCCGTTTCCGGCATACCTGCTTGTCAGTTTTATCCAGCAGACAGATCAGCAGATCCGGTCTGTTCAATTGCTTTAATGCTGAGAACAGAAACTGCTGCGCTTTATCATTTCCTTCCGTTGCAATAAATCCGAAGATCTTTTTCCTTTCGGGAAGATTCAGCACTTTTCGTGCTTCTGTTTTTTTCCAGACTGTTTGATTTTCTTCAAAGGGAACCATCGGAGGAATTACTTTTATTTTCAGATCATTCCTGTTTATTGTTGTACAGATTTCTTCTTTCTGAACATTAAGAGAACAGATAATATGATCCAGCTGTCGGAAATGGTAATGACGCATCAAAAAACGCTTCATGAATCCGGATTCAGCCGACAGGAAGAAAGTAATGTCAACCGGTCGTTTCAAAAAGGACTTTACCATTGCGGAGATGCCTATATCGCTGCTCCTGAAGATAAACAGATGCGTTATCTGCTGCTTTTCCAGAAGAAAGATCAATCGCTGGGCAGCAAATAAATCGAAATATTTCCGGTGCTCTTTGATCGGAATAACAGTCAGATTCCCTGCTGTTGCCTCCTTGTAAAGCGGAGTATTTTGCAGGCAAAAAATGTTTACATCATAACCTTTTTCAGAGAAAGCCTTCGCACAGTTCAACAAGTTTACTTCCGTATCTTCCCAATGGCGGGCTCCGCACAAAAAAGCGATCTTCTGCATTCCTCTATGTAAACAACCAACGGTAAATGTCGTTTCCGTTCGCATAAAGCATCAGGCTCAGCAACAGCACGATCCCGATATACTGAGCTATCTCCAGAACTTTCTGAGGTGCTTCCTTTCCGGTGATCAGCTCATAGAGCAGGAAAATAACATGTCCGCCATCCAGCGCAGGGATCGGAAGGATATTCATAAACGCCAGCACAATAGAAATAAATGCGGTGTTCATCCAGAAAATTTTCCAGTTCCATGTGGTCGGAAAAATTTTCCCCATTGTCCCGAAGCCTCCGATAGATGTCGCTCCTTTTTTGGTGAATACAAACTTAAACTGGCTTATGTAGTCGGAAAGCGTATTTGTTCCCAGCTCCCAGCCTTTTCCAAAGCTTTCCGGCAGAGAATATTTACGGGTAATTATGCTTTCCTCATCTAAGAAGTTCTGACTTACTCCAACTCCTAACAGTCCTTTCTCATCAAATTTCACCTGTTTGGAAATAGTGTCCTGATCATGAATAAAAACTACTTCGACTTCTTTGTTTTTTGATGAATACGTCGCCTTTTGCAGATCATCAAAGTAAACAAGTTCTTTGCCGTCAATCTTTAAAATCCGGTCGCCTGTTTTCAGGCCTGCTTTATATGCAATCCCTGTTGAATCCACAGATTTCAGCGTGTCCAGCAATCCGCGCAATCCGAAAGCGGGAAAAGCTCCTTTCTGAAAAAGCTCCATTTCTGTTTTTTCAGGAAGTGTGATCACTGTTTTCGTACCGTCTTTTTTTACAACATCCAGCTTGTATCCTTTCCGGAGCATCACTATCGCGTTGATTTCATTGACCGTACGAATATCCTTATCATTAATACGGATAATATTATCTCCTGATTCCAGTCCGTATTTTTCCAGCTCCGGGTGAATGGCAAGACCTTCTTTTAAAGACGAAGGTTTTAGTTCTTCCAGTCCGTAGAAATACACGATTCCCATGTAAATAAAAAAACCGACAACAATATTCACCGTTACACCGCCAATCATAATGATCAAGCGCTGCCATGCCGGTTTAGAGCGGAATTCCCAGGGTTGAGCAGGTTTTTTTAGCTGCTCCGTATCCATGGATTCATCCACCATTCCGGCGATTTTTACATAACCGCCTAACGGAAGCCAGCCAATTCCCCATTCCGTATCACCGATCTTCTTTTTGTAAAGTGAAAACCACGGATCGAAAAACAGGTAGAATTTTTCAATGCGTGTTTTAAAAAGCCGTGCCGGGATATAGTGACCAAACTCATGAAGAGTTACTAAAATAGACAGTGAAAGGATAAGCTGAGCAGCTTGTGTTAATATTTCCATTTCTTAATATTGATGAGCAAATATAAGTATTTAGATAATTTCTGAAGATTTAACGTTGTCCTCTTCCACATAGCCGTTTTTGACAAAGTAATCCAAGATCGCTTCTTTCATAAGAAACTGCTGTTCTTTTTGTCCTAAATGAGGAAGTTCTTTTACCAGCTCAAAGTGCGGCCAGTTATCTTTGTCATTACCGATATATTTGTAATAGCCGTAAGGCTCCAGGACCGTGCACAAAGCAACATGCATCAGATCGGTCTTTTCGTTCTTTTTGAATTTTTTATACCCGAGGCCCAGTTCCTGAACTCCGATGATAAAAAGAATAGTATGTGTATCCAGCCCGGGCCCGAATTCTTTTTCAAGATGTCTGACCAGATTCTGGAATTTTAAATCAACAGCGTAATCCATAAGTGCAAAGTTAACGGATTTCTGACGCTTAAAACAGCAGGGATGTGTTTTATATAGGTTAAAACCGGAGCTTTCAGGTTCCGGAGGTAAGCTTTTTCAATAGCGCGTTGTGCTCTTCCAACAGGGAAAGGTATTTGTTTTTCCAGTATTCCGCACTTTCAGAAGGTTTGTAAATGATGGGAGAGTCTGAAGTATTGCCTTTGGGAAATAGAGCCGGAAGATCCTCATGAAAATCATAATAAATGATCTGTCCTATGCGGGCAATCATTTCGATCGGAACATCAGGATTATCAAACATCAGATACATCCAGCGGCGACTTTTTCCAAGGCGCTTCGCGATCGTAGCAATGGGAACCCCGCTTTTTCTCACCGCCTGTTCAACTATTTCTCCTCTATGTGTCATAATTTACAAAGTTGAGTAAGAAGTAGAGAAAAATTATTTACGTTAAAAACCCACATAAGAGCATATTTTGTACGGTTGTGAGTAAAATTCATCGCTGCGATAATAAAGAAGAGTTATTTTCTTGTTTGCCATGCAACAAGGTGTCTTTTTTCAGGTTATATCAGAAGTATTATTTATTTCCCTCCTTGTCTGCCTGAAAAACCACTACAGGTTATTTAAGAAGCTTATTTCTTTTTTAATATTTACAAAAGCAGATACTAAATAATATCACGCATCAATAGTTGGTGCTGATGAGGAAATATTTTAAATCTGTTTCGCCAGTTTTTTCAATAAAGCGTTGTGTTCTTCCAGCAGAGAAAAGTATTTGTTTTTCCAGTATTCGGAGCTTTCAGAAGTTTTGTAGGTAAAGGCTGATTCCGAGAAAATCTGACCTTTAGGGAATAAGGCCGGAAGGTCCTCATGGAAATCGTAATAAATGATCTGTCCTATTCGGGCAATCATTTCAATCGGAACGTCCGGGTTGTCAAACATCAAATACATCCAGCGGCGGCTTTTCCCAAGGCGCTTTGCGATAGTGGCAATGGGAACTCCGCTTTTTCTCACTGCCTGTTCAACTATTTCTCCTCTATGTATCATTATTTACAAAGTTGAGTAGCGAACGGAGAAAAATTATTTACATTAAAGTTTCATATAAGAGCATATTTTGTACGATTGTGAGCATAAATTCATTTTTGCAACAAAAGACAGGTCGTTTTAATTCAGGAAAAAGTATTTGAAATACTAAAGTTTTTACTCAGAAAAGTTTTGTTAACTTGCGTGGCGTAGGAAGTATTATGAATAAAGCTTCCGGAATAAATCTATTATTGTGTTATTCTATTTTTAGAATTAGATAAAAAGAAAGCAGATGAAAAGTATCCTTGGTTCTGAAAGAAAAGATTGGGCATATATTATTTTACCTTTTATTTCCGGTTTCCTGATGCTGGGAATTTATCTTTTCCTTATTAATGTTTTAAAGCTGGCCGCTTTCCCTTCTATACTTATACTGATCATTATATATTCTGTGCTATTCGATGTGAATCACTATTTTTCAACTTATTATCGGGTCTTTTTAGATAAAAGCTATTACCGGGAGAATAAAACCTGGATCATCCCCAGCCTTACATTCATAACCATTGTTCCGATGCTGGCATTCTGGGCTGTCAGCTCCGATTATTTCTGGAAAGACAGTTTTTTGTTTTTTACTTTTTTCAGAAGATTTGTCCTTGTTCTGGGATTCTATCATTTGGTAAAGCAGAATTGGGGCTTTATGGCGATTTATAAAAGAAACGCCGGGGAAAAAATCACAAAGATCAACTGGGACCAGCTTTCTCTTTTAAGTGGCAGCTTTATTCCGTTAGTGCTTATAAATATGATTGATCCGCTATGGTTTCCTGATTCTGAAAAGTATTTATTTGCCCCTGAAGCAAATGATTTACAATACATTTTAAACTATTGGGACAAGCTGGCATACCTGTGCTTGTTTTTTGCGATGTTTTTCGGTCTTATTACTATTTTTTCCAAACGCTTTCAGTATAAGCTTCCTGCCAGAAATATGGCGTTTTATTGCTTAGGAGCAGGAATACTGATCCTTTCCATTTTAAAATATTCTGCAAAAGATGTATTGACCGTTATTTTGGGGCTTTTAATTGCAATTTTCACTATTTCCCTCATTCAGTCTGTTCGTTGCCAGCTAAAAGAAAAGTCCTTTAATTTCCCTAAATGGGCTGTTTTTGCAACTACACTGATTTTGTATTTCGGGATTCTTCTGTATCCGGTGGAAGGAGACAAAAGTATTATGGTTGTTGCGATCACTTTACCTCACAATATTCAATACCTCGCATTTGTGCCGTTTTTCAGTAAGAAGCAATACACCTCTTCTCAAAAAAATCACGGAATAGCCAAGAGATGGAGCGAACGGGTAATTATGCTTTTTATCACAGGTATTATTTTTTCTGTTGTTTTTGAGCTGGGAAGAATCGGAACCGTTTATATTTTACCGGAAGAATATTTCTCGCTGAAAAATACGATAGCAGTCTTTTTTGTCGCCCTGATCTTACATCACTATTACCTGGACGCTGTTATCTGGAAATTCGGTAAGGATAAAGAGCTTTCCAAAGGAATTCAGGATTAATCCAGCTTAAATGTGAACGGCAGGAGAAATTCCGTTTTGACATTTTTTCCTTCGTGGCTTCTTTGGAATAATGTTTAAAAAATACTATTCAGGCCATTGTTGAAATTTTTTGTATCTTGATTTAAGATAAGTAATCAACTCGTCATATTTACTCGAAACATCACTGTTTCGAGTAATATTTTTAAAATCAACAGTCATTTTATTAGAAAAATAGGGTGTGGTAAATTTGTTTGAACTGTATATTTCTAGTGTAACTTGTCCCAGTCCTACTTCTTTTTTTTGTTTAGAATCAAAGTTATTGATATCAAAATGGTAGAAAAATACCTCTTTTATCTTATTCTTCGTTTCGACATCAATAATAATATCTTGAAAATCATTTTTTCATTATTGGGATAGCCTATTCTTAGGGTGTCGTTGTTGTCCTTAAAATAAAAGCCAGCTATTTTTCCGTTTTTTTCTGCAATAACTCGATATTGTTTATTAGTGCTGTTATTATGCTCTTTTTGGGGAGAGCATGACAGTAAAATCAGCATGATAAATAGATGTTTTTGTAACATATTACATTTTTTAATACTTCGCTGTAAGAATCACTTTTTATCATTTACGTATTCTCTTCAGCAACATCCAATATTTCCCAAAGACTATATGGTAGTTATCTTCCTATTACCCATAACGATTCAAATTAAGAAAAAGATGTTATCGCTCCTGAAAATTAGTACGAACAGATTTAATTATTGAGTGAATAGAAAAAAGTGCTGAAAATTACTCCATCAGGGAGCTGCATCCTTTAGCGCCGAAGACAAAGATGGCAATCCAGACCAAACCCTTAATTAAAAAGAACATAAAACCGGCGAATCCCAGCTTTTTAAGGTATCCGATCCATTTTTTCCCTTGTTTCGGCTCCTGTTCCTGTTGTTCCGTATTGTTATTTTCCATCTTAAATTTTAAGCAAAGTGAATGTAACGCATGACTTTAAAAGACAGTTCGGTGAACAATATCTTCGGATTGGCATTTCTGTCAATGTAGTAGTGAGCATCATTGAAGTGCTTCATGAAATCAAAAATATTGTTTCCTGTAATAAACCGCGCAAAATTTTTCAAAAATTGCGCTTCTTCTTCAGACAGCTTTGTCAGCTGATTATCCGTATAATTTTTCAGCATGCTCTGACGGAACATGTGCAGCGAATATTCCAGGAACAGCTTTTGTTTTTCTTTTCCGGCGCCTGCTATTACGTCCGCCCAATCCATCATCTCAACAACGCTTTTCTTGTAGCAGACCCGCATAAACTGCACAAATTGCTCCCTGTTGTAATCTTTATCATCGGCATCGGAAATCATTTCCAGAGCAGAGATTAAATTCCCGTCTGCCTGAGCGGCTACGCTGCCAGCGTGAGAAGCTGAAAGTCGTCTCGTTTGCTGCAGATAAGATTCCAGCTCATGTATGGAAAGACGCGGCACTTTCAGGACTTTTGTTCTGGAAATGATCGTCGGAAGCAGGGCATCCGCTGATTTTGAGATCAGGAAAAACAATGTTTTTGCCGGAGGCTCTTCCAGAATTTTAAGCAATTTATTGGAACAGGTAGCATTCATTTCTTCCGCCATCCAGATGACCATGATCTTATAGCCGCCTTCAAATGATTTTAAGCTGAGCTTTTTGATGATCTCCTGGCTTTCTTCCGTTCCGATAATCGGTTTTCTTCCTTTTTCATCTATAAATAGCGACCATTGATTCAGGTTGAAATACGGATTTTTTTTCACCATTTCACGCCAGTCGGAAAGAAACGCATCGCTGGTTTTCGCGATAGCCTGCACCGCCGGAAAGCTGAAATGTAGATCCGGATGCTGTAATTCCGTTACTTTCCTGCATCCGGGACACTGTCCGCAGCTATCCTGTTCCTGTTTGTTTTCACAGAATAAGTATTGTACAAAAGCTAACACCAGTGGTAAGGTTCCGTAACCGGAATCACCCAAGATGAGTTGTGCATGACTTATTTTATTGTTGTTAAAGTCTTTAACCAGCTGTTTTTTTAGTTCTTCCTGACCAACAACCCGTGAAAATTGCATTTTTTTTACTCTTTTTTTAGAAACACTAAAATTAATCATAATAATAGTTCTTTTGAGTTTTAATTGTGGTTATGAATAAATTTTTTTATATTAATTTCGTAAAAAATTGATTATAACTATGAAACACATTTTTTCAGTATTGTTTGTTGCGGTGAGCTTTGGTCTTGCTGCGCAAAAAAAGGAGGTGAAAATCACAGAAGAAAACTACAATTTTTCTGTAGGAAGTAAAAATGCGATTGTGGTCACAATTCCCGATTCTAAAAAAGAAGTGGTAGAGAAAGAACTCAAAAATGAGCTCAAGTCCTGGGGCGGAAAAATGACTTCAGGTAAAGGAGAGTACTCGACACTTCAGTCTGCTAACAAAAAATTGTTTGAAGGAAAAACATTTGACACCTATACCAGAATATTTCAGGATGGTCAGGATGTGAAAGTTGCGGTAGCAACAGATTTAGGAGGTGCTTATTTATCCAGCAACCAACATCCTTCTCAATTTAATGAATTCAAAGAGAAGCTGTATGCTTTTGCTGTTCAGGCAGGAAATCAAGCTTTGGCAGTTGACGTAAAAGCAGAAGAGAAAATCCTGAAAACTCAGGAAAAAGAATTGAAAGCTTTTGAAAAGCAGGATGCTTCTTACAAAAAAGAAATTGATAACTACAAAAAGAAAATCGACGAAAACGAGAGAAAAATCAAAGACAACGAAGTGAATATTTCTAAGAAAAAAGAAGAGATTTCTAAACAAGAAGATAAAATTAAGTCAATTAAAAATACAAAAGTGAAGTAATTTTTAATTACCTATTACAAAGGGAGTCTGATTATCAGGCTCCTTTTTTTTGTTCCGCTATATTTGAATTAATGATTGAATGCGAACTACTTTTTGCTCCGGACTTCCATATGTTCCAAGGCGATAAACATGGCACAAGCTCCAAAGACAGGAACAGCAGCTTTGTCGGTGTCAAGGTAATTGTTCAGGAACGCATGAACGAAATACGTAGTAAGTGATAAAATTAATGCCAGCACCAGGATTTTGGAATCCTTTTCTTCCAGTTGGTAATAAAGGGTGATTCCTTTGTAAAAGATCATGGAAACAAAAAAGATAAAGGTCAGCAATCCGAAAATTCCCGTTTCGGAAAGCGCGCTCAGATATTCGCTGTGTGCATTTCCTCCGTCCCCGAAATTGGTAGAGATGATCGTCAGGTTTTCCGGGCGCTGAAACGGAGCATATTCAAAAGCGTACGTCCCGGGACCAAAACCTGTCCATGGTTTTTCTTCAAACATCTGGATGGCGCAGCTCCAGCGGTTGATCCGTTCCAGATTGGAAGCATCTGTCGTTACATTGGTGGCACTTTGAAGCCGTTCGCCGAAATCTTCAGTGGTATGTTCTTTTTTGTTTTTTGACATCGCATATGAAATATCATTCCAGTTAAATAGAACAGCTCCTATGCCAATCAGCGCGATAGCGAGCAGATAGGAGAACTTTATCCTGAAGTGAATCAGTCCCCAGACAACAAGCGCCGCGAAAATGCTCAGCCATGCAGCCCGGGTATAGGAAAAATACAATCCGGTAAGATTGATTCCTACGAGCAGCAGAATGATCATAGAGAGCAATAAGCTGTGTTTCCGGTAGAAATACAAAGCCACTAATATAGGAAGAGTAAAAGCTACCATTGCTCCGTAAATAGTATGGTCTTTGAAAATCGGCGACATTACCCAATGCGATTCTTTTTCTCCGAAACGGTACATCGCATGGTGCGTAACGGTGTAAATGATGGAGATGATGATCCCGATCGAAAACAGCCAGAGAGCGGTTTTGATGTTCTTTTTATTTTCAAATACTTTTGTTCCGAAACCTATTATTGGGATGATGAACCAAAGTTTTGCGAGCAGAAACTTAAAGCTGACAAGCGGTCTTACGCTTAAAACAGAGGTTAGGAATACTACGCTTAAATAGCTGATCAATGAAATGACAATAAGGTTTTTCAGCAGATAAGAAGGGAATGTCTTTGTGAGAATGCTTCGCCAGACAAGCAGGATCATCAGGCCGAAGAGCAGAGGTTCGGTAGGAATAAACAGGCCGAACCCATCTGTCCATTCTTCAATATTGACGGATATCGGTGTAAAAAAGAACAGCGAGATCAGCAGGTACTCTGCATGGAAAAGTGCAAAATAGATGGCAATTAATCCGATCGGAAAGGCTAATAACGGTACCATGTCCATGTAGATGAGTATCGACATGACCGCAAAAAACAATGAGAAGATGAAAGCTTCTCCTATTTTTTTAATTGCCGCTGTCACGAATTATGCTATTTTTCTTAATTCTTTAAGACGTTCTGCGATCAGGAAGTAGAAAATAGCAAAGAAGAAGGTCGCAAACGTAGCAACAAGAATGATAATCGATTTTTTCGGCTTCTCTTTCCGGTCTGCCTTTACTGCTTTTTCAACCACGAATTTGTGGTTGAAATCAGCGTAAGCATCTGATTCCGCCTGTTCATAAATTGCTTCAAAATCAGAAAGCTTTACGGTCTTTTCATCACGGAGCATCACTAAACCATCATATTCCGCTCCGAATTTCAGGTTGACATCAATTTTATCTTTGAAAAAACTTTTATCTTCCGCACTTTTAGCACTGTTATATGCTTCGAAAAGATTTGCTCGGGCTTCTGAGGTAACCACACCGATTTCAGAAAGGCTGTCCAGCTTTTTGGAAAGATCATTGATACTTTGCTCAATCATCTGGCGTTTACGAATATTGATCTCAAACGCAGGAATTGTACGTTCTTTGATCATTTCATTTTTTACAGAGTCATATAAATCAACGATTTTATTGGCAATGTCAGCAGCCAATTGTGCGTCTTTATCCAGCACGTCAATCTGAATAGAACCGTATTTTGTTCTGCTGCACTGGATGTGCTCATTGTATGCTTTTCCAAGCTTATAGTTTTTGTACGGATCGTCCTGTTTGATCTCATAGTGGTCAAACAGATTAAACCGGTTGACGATTAATTCACGGATCTTTGAAGACTGCAGGATCTGAAGCATCTGCTCTGCCTGCTCTTCTTCACCGAAGTCCATCGCTGAGGCTTTGGCGTTACGCTGCTCGGAAAATGAAACCGTACTGGTTGCTGTCGGGAAAATAATAGCGGTTGAAAGAAAAAGCGGAGTTATCAAAAATGAAACGACCAGCGAAATAACAGCTCCAATTCCTGTGATGATGCTGATTGGCTTTCTTTTCTTCCATAAAAAAACGATCAGATTGTCTCTTTGTTCATTCATATAACTTTCTATTATTTTTTATAAAAATTCATCTTTTCTATGTACTCCAGCACACCGTCCGTCAGCACATATTTAACGCTTTTCTTCTCTTTTATTGCCCTCCGGATAAAAGTTGACGAGATGTTCATCAAAGGGACATTTTCCAAAACGGAAATGTTCGGGCATTTTTCCTGCGGAAAAGGAGACTTAAATCCCGTATTTCTGGGATAAACTATAACTTCATAGTTCTCAATGATCTGCTCATAATTGTACCATTTGTCCAATGTCAGCAAATTATCTTCTCCCATGATCAGCACAAAGTTGTAATCCGGGTATTTCTCTTTCAGCTTTGCTAAGGTAACAACGGTGTAATTAGGCTGAGGCAAATTGAATTCAATGTTGGATGCCCTTAGCTTATCATTCCCCGTAATTGCCAGCTCCACCATTGCCAGACGGTGATAATCCGCCAAAAGCGTTTTCTTTTTCTTTAGCGGATTGTGAGGAGAAACGACCAGCCATACCTGATCCAGCGGGCCGTATTCCACCATGTGATTCGCTAAAATCAGGTGGCCGACATGGATTGGATTGAAAGAGCCAAAAAACAAACCTATTTTCATGACTGAATGAATCGTTCCGTTATTTCCTTTGCTTCCGCGATGGATTTTTCTAAAAGCTCATTTACTAAAACGACATCAAATTTTTCAGCGAAAGACATTTCATAACGTGCTTTTTCTGTGCGGATCCGGATCTTATCCTCTGTTTCTGTGGAGCGGATCCGGAGCCTTTCTTCTAATGTTTCGATTGCCGGCGGAGCAACAAATATTGCCAATGCCTGTTCTCCCAGCTTATTTTTCAGGTTGATTCCGCCAACGACATCAACATCGAAAATCACCGCTTTTCCGTCCTTCCAGATTCGCTCCACCTCGCTTTTAAGTGTCCCGTAAAAATGATCTTTATAAACCTCTTCCCATTCCAGGAACTCATCATTATCAATTTTTTTCCGGAATTCCTCCGCTGACAAAAAGTAATAATCCACACCGTTTTTTTCATTCGGGCGGGGTTGGCGGCTGCAGGCAGAAACGGAAAATTCCAGAAGATCTATCTGTTCCAGGAGCGCCCGGACAATAGTCGTTTTTCCGGCACCCGAAGGAGCTGAAAAAATGACGCATTTCCCTTTTTTTATAGCTGCCGGCATTTATAATGTGTTTAGTACTTGTTCTTTAATTTTTTCGAGCGCATCTTTCATGTTCACCACTAACTTCTGAATTTCCGCATGGTTACATTTACTTCCCAGCGTATTTATTTCCCGGCCTATTTCCTGGGCGATAAAACCAAGCTTTTTGCCGGGCTCCTTTTCTTTGATGGTTGAAAGAAAATAGTCCAGATGGTTGGAAAGCCGCATTTTTTCCTCGGAAACATCCAGCTTTTCCATATAGTAAATCATTTCCTGCTGAAAACGGGCTTCATCGTACGAGCCAATTTCTTCCAGCGCTTTTGTCATTTTCTGACGGATACCTTCTACGCGCTCTGTCTCATACTGCTCAACATCATTCAATAACAGGCGGATACCTTCAATATTCGCATTGAAATCTTTTTCCAGTGCCAATCCTTCCTGGCGCCGGAAATCGTTTACTGATCCGCAGGCTTTTTTCACAAGGCTGATCAGCTCGCTTTTTATTTCGTCCGTTAATTCGTCTTTGGCTGTCACGAAAATTTCCGGCATTTTCAAAATCAACGAAAGATAATCCACGTCTTTTTGTCCGATAGCCTCGTTAGCTGCTTTCAAATCTTCAAAATAAGCCTTTGCCAGTTCTTTATTGATCTGAACGGCAGCAGAGGTCCCGGTGCTCTCAATAGTTAGCAGGAAATCAATTTTCCCTCTTTTTAATTCTTCCGAGATCACCTGACGCATAACCGGATCCAGCTCTCTGTACTGGTTCGGAATCTTGGTGTACAAATCTACTGATTTGCTGTTCAGTGTTTTTATCTCAATACTGATTGTTTTGTCTGCTACGGAACCTGTTGCTTTCCCGTAGCCGGTCATGGAAAATAGCATATTATACCATTTATAAATATTAATTAACCCGGTCTGTCCGGATCAATGCTGATCTTAATAATTTTTAATTCAAAGCAGTTACCGGCATTACCAGTGCTTTTTAATTTGTTTTCCCATTTTCAGGCGGAATTTTTTTAACATTGACTCCTTTGACGAAGCTGGTATTTTAACCATGCTGTAGCCGGTCATTTCATTCCCTTTGTAGAACTTGAACTCAAATGTAACATTGGAAATTTCTTCCCTGTAAATAGGAAATAAATGCCCGAGGCTCAATTCTTCTCCTAACGGAAGCTTTTGCGTCGCAGGCTTGAATTTTTTGTCATAACCTCTTACGGCCATCAAAACATAAGTATCAAAGCCGCTTTTGGCGATCAGCTGCTGGACGGAATCATTTGCTAAAGCCGTCACATCCGCGCCTTCCTTTAGAAAATTCAGAGAAACTTTTGCCTTGATCTTGTTTTCCAGCAATAATTCGGAAAGCAGGATCTCCATTTGAAAGCGCTCGTCCTTACGGTCAAATAACCCCACGACAACTGCATTTTGCAGATTTGCTTTCTGGGCGATTCCTGTTACGTGGAATCCCAGCAGGATAAAAGCGATAAAAATTATTTTTTTCATAAATTAAAAAATTTCGGATGCTATTGCTTTAACGGAAGAAGAGTTGGACATCGTATAATAGTGAATGCAGGGAACACCTGCTTTCTTCAATTCTTTCGACTGATTGATCCCCCATTCGATCCCGACGTTTGTAACATCCTCGTTGGATCTGCATTTTAAAAGCTCCTTTGATAGTTCCTCCGGGAAATCAATATGGAAAAATTTAGGTAAAAACGATATATGGTTCAATACTTTTACAGGTTTCAATCCCGGAATAATCGGAACGGTAATACCGGCTGCCCGGCAGGCATCCACAAAATCAAAGTATTTTTTGTTATCAAAAAACATTTGTGTCACAATGTAAGAAGCTCCCGCATCTACTTTTTGTTTCAGGTAGTGCAAATCCGTTGAAAAATTCATTGCTTCAAAATGTTTTTCAGGATATCCCGCAACACCGATGCAAAAATCCGTCGGATCCATGGTTGTTTCCTCTACCATCAGGTTTCCCTGGTTCATTTCCTCGATCTGCTTTACCAGATCTACCGCATGTTCATGTCCTCCGGGCTGAGGAGAAAATGTTGATTCTGTTTTTATAGAATCACCTCTCAACGCTAAAACATTATCAATTCCAAGGAACTGTAAATCTATCAGGGCGTTTTCTGTTTCTTCTCTGTTGAAGCCTCCACAGATCAGGTGAGGAACAGCATCCACATGGTATTTGTTCATAATTGCCGCACAAATTCCGACTGTTCCCGGACGCTTGCGCACAGACATCTTCTGAAGCAGGCCGTTTTCCCTTTCTTTATAAACATACTCTTCCCGGTGATAGGTGACATTAATAAACTTTGGTTTGAAGTCCATCAATGGGTCAATGCCTTGGTATATTGACTGAATGCTCTTTCCTTTCAAGGGAGGTAAAATCTCAAATGAAAACAGTGTGTCTTTCGCTTCTCTAAGGTGATCTATGACTTTCATTTCGTTAGTCTGAACAAATAAAGCGCAAATATAGGAATAATTAAGATTTTTAATTAACGTGATTTTGGGTTAAGTAATTATTAATGAGAAAGAGGAGAGAAGTGACGGATAGAATACGGATTTCTCCTGAAAAGACAAATATTTACAAAATAAATATGCTTAAATCACATATTTTTAAATTTAAATTAAAGTGTTATAAAACAATATATTAAATCATAATATTTATTATATTATATTTTACATTATGCTTAAATCACATTATTTTTTAATGATCTCCCAAAACGGTTAGAATTTCCACAGATACAAAACAGCATCATTAGCAATTATCAAAGATCAGCGCTTATCAGCTCCATCAACATTATCTGTGTACTATGGAATTAAACAATCAACACAATTACAGTTAACCCGATAATGAGTTTTTAATTCGTATATAATATCTTCAGAATTAAAAGATATGCGCTAAGTTTGCATGGAATGTCCGAAAAGAAAAAAATAATCGTTTCCGTTACCAATGATTTGTACACTGATCAGAGAGTACATAAAATGTGCCTTTTCATGCAAAACCAGGGATACGAAGTGATGCTTGTCGGACGTTTGCTTGATAATAAAGAACCATTAAACAGAACATACGCAACAAAAAGATTCCGGCTTCTTTTCAGAACAGGAGCGTTATTTTATGCTGCTTACAACTTGCGTTTATTTTTCTTTTTGCTGTTTCATCGTGCCGATATACTGGTGTCAAATGACCTGGACACGCTGCTTGCAAATACATTGATTCACCGGCTGAAAGGAACACCGCTGGTTTATGATTCTCATGAGTATTTTACAGAAGTGCCGGAATTGGTTCACCGTCCGAAAGTACAATGTATCTGGGAAAAGATCGAAGCCTGTTGCTTTCCCAGATTAGATAAGATTATTACCGTAAATCATTCGATTGCAAAAAAATATGAGCAGAAATATGGAAAAAACCTGCGGGTGGTCCGGAATGTTTCTCCTTTATTTGAGTTCAGAGACGTCCCGTCCAAAAAAGAGCTGTCGATTCCAGAAGATAAAACCATCCTTATTCTGCAAGGTTCGGGAATTAATGTAGATCGTGGAGGAGAGGAGCTTATTGAGGCAATGCGATTCCTGCCTGCCTGCGTTCTTTTGATTGTCGGGAGCGGAGACGTGCTGGAGCAGCTGAAGCAGCGTGTTAAGGAATTAAATATAGGTGAAAGGGTATTGTTTTTCGGGCGGCAGCCCTATGAAAAGATGATGTACTACACTTATCACGCAGATATCGGGCTGACGCTGGATAAGCCGACCAATGAAAATTATCTGTTCTCCCTGCCTAATAAAGTGTTTGATTACATCCATGCCGGAACGGCGATTGTTGCTTCAGACCTTCCCGAAGTGGCCGGAATAGTGCAAAAATATAAAGTTGGTGTATTGATCCCGTCGCACGAGCCGGAAGCTATCGCTGAAACGATAAAGAAACTCTCTGACCAGCCGGAATTACTGGCTGAGCTGAAAGCAAATTGTCTTCAGGCAAGGCTATTGGAGAACTGGGATAAAGAGGTAGAAGCGATTGCAGATTTTTACCCTAAGAAGGATTGATTTTTGAATGCAAAACCGAAAATGACATCTTTCGTCCTGCATTTTGTTTATATTTGAAACTCAGAAAATTTATCCAAATGCAATTTGAAAATACCCTTGCTTTTGCTCAGAAAATGGATGAAAATGATCCGTTAAAAGCATACAGAGAACGCTTCTTATTTCCCAACTTCCTTGCTAAGCCAATAATTTATTTTACAGGAAATTCCCTCGGATTACAACCCAGATCAACTAAGGATTATATTCAGAAAGAACTGGATGCCTGGGCACAATACGGTGTTGAAGGTCATTTTTTAGCAGAAAAGCCCTGGTTTTCCTATCATGAATTTTTGTCTGCTAAAGCGGCTAAAATTGTGGGCGCTCTGGAAAAAGAAGTCGTGGTAACACATTCGTTATCCACAAATATTCACCTGCTGATGGTTTCTTTTTACAAACCTCAGGGAAAAAGAACAAAAATCCTGTGTGAAGCGAAAGCCTTTCCGAGTGATCAGTACATCCTGGAAACGCAGGTCCGGTTTCACGGGCTGGATCCTGAAGCAACCATTGTGGAAATTGCTCCGAGAGCAGGGGAACATCTGATAAACGAAGAAGATATTTATGCCAAAATTGAAGAGTTGGGCGATGAGCTGGCTTTAGTCATGATCGGAGGAGTCAATTATTACAGCGGACAGCTGTTTGATATGAAAACCATCACCGAAAAAGGGCATGCTGTCGGAGCGATAGTCGGCTTTGACCTTGCGCATGCTGCGGGAAACATTCTGTTGAAATTGCACGAATGGAAAGTTGATTTTGCTGCATGGTGCTCCTACAAGTATTTAAACTCTTCTCCGGGAGGAGTTTCAGGTTTATTTGTCCACGAGAAGCATCTGAAAGATAAATCCATGAATCGTTTCGGCGGCTGGTGGGGACACGATAAATCCGTTCGTTTTCTGATGGAAAAAGGATTTCGCCCGATGGAAACAGCGGAAGCATGGCAGCTAAGCAATGCTCCTGTTCTCGGAATGGCGGCGCACCTGGCATCCCTTGATATTTTTGATGAGGCCGGAATGGAGAAGCTGTGTGCTAAAAGAGATGTGCTGACAGCCTACCTGGAATTTATAATTGATGAGGTTTCTAAACTGTATGGTGAAAAATGCAGCTTTGAGATCATTACTCCGAGAGATAAGACCAAAAGAGGAGCACAATTATCAATGCTGGTACACGGTGAAGCGAGAAAATTATTTGATTTTCTGACGGAAGAAGGAGTAATCGCCGACTGGCGTGAGCCAAATGTGATCCGGATGGCACCAGCTCCTTTGTACAATTCATTCGAGGACGTTTATTACTTTGGTCAAATCTTATCAAAAGCATTATAAGAATGGAAAAAATAGGAATTGTAGGTGCCGGATTGGTGGGAAGCTTGCAAGCTATCTTGATGGCAAAAAAAGGATATGAGGTTCATGTCTTCGAACGCCGAGAAGATCTGAGAACTGCCCCGGTGATTGAAGGGCGTTCAATTAACCTGGCACTTTCTGACAGAGGCTGGAAAGCATTGCAGTTAGCAGGAATAAAGGAAGAAATCGAAAAAATTGCCATTCCGATGTATGGCCGTTGCATGCACGCGCTGGACGGGACATTGACATATCAGCCTTATGGAAAAGAAGATCAGGCGATTTATTCTGTTTCCAGGGGAGAATTGAACCGTCAGCTCTTAAATCTGGCAGGGGCTTTTCCAAATGTTCAGCTGCATTTTCATAAAAAATGTGACGATCTGAATCTGGAAACGAACGCATTGATTTTTACGGACAGTCAGACAAAAAAACAGGAAGAACATACGTTATCACGCATTTTTGCCACAGACGGAGCTTATTCTGCTGTACGGGTACGAATGCAGAAAAGCATGATGTTTGATTATTCACAGAAATACCTGGAACACGGATATAAGGAACTGGTTATTAATGCTAATCCGGATGGCTCTCATAAGCTGGAAAAAAATTACCTGCATATCTGGCCGAGAGGCAAGTTCATGCTGATCGCACTGGCAAACCTGGATGGAAGTTTTACATGTACGTTGTTTTTCCCAATGCACGGAGAAGAATCATTTGAAACAATTGATACGACGGAAAAAGTGACCGCTTTTTTCCGGAAGACCTTCCCGGATGCATTGGAATTGATGCCCGATCTGGCAGAGGTGTATATGAGAAATCCGACATCAACGTTAATGATGGTGCGCTGCCATCCCTGGAATTATAAGGATCAGGTAGTGCTTTTAGGAGATGCTGCCCATGCGATGGTGCCATTCTACGGTCAGGGAATGAACTGTGGATTTGAAGACTGTACTGTTTTTTACGAAATGTTGGAAAAAGCGGGTGACAGCTGGGAAAATATAATGAGTGATTTTTCCGGATTTCGCCAGCCGGACGGTGAGGCAATTATTGACCTGGCATTGGATAATTATATTGAAATGCGCGAAAAAACCGGAGATCCTGATTTTTTGCTGCAAAAGAAAATAGAAGCGAAATTCAGCAAGCTGTACCCAAATCTCTGGACACCGTTATATTCTCAGGTGACTTTCAGCAATACGCGTTACAGTGAAGCGTATGCGAATGGAAAACGTCAGGACGCGATAATGAAAAAAATCCTGGAGATTGAAAATATCCACGAATGCTGGGACGAAGATTTTGTGATGGAAGAATTATTAAAACTGGTAAAATGAGGTTTTTAAATCTGATTATTATAGCGCTCCTGATAGCTTTTGCTGTTCCGGCTATGGCACAAAAGAAAAATAATACCGGAAGCGGAATGTACGTTCGCGGGAAGTCTAAAAGTGACTATTTCGGAGAACGGAGCGCACCTAAAAAAATGATGAAAAACCGTTCGGATAAAGTTCGCCCTTTTGGTTTTCAGGCCCAATTAGGAGCAACAATGACGCTGGTCAATCCGGATCCGAAGAATAAGACCGGTGTAATCACACCGACAGGCGAAAGCTATGAGATCAATCCGTTAACACGCCCGGGAATTTATGCTGAAATAGGCTTTGTTCATATGAATGTCCGTTCCAAATCAGCGGCGAGGCAACGAATTATTGATTATGTCGATTACGGTATCGGGTTCAAGCTTTTTCATGGTGACGAAAAAATTGACATTATGGGTAACCAGATGAATATAAGCGGATTAAACCGTTTTCAGATCGGAAATCTGAATCTGCGGGTTGGAGTTCATAAATTACAATATCTGACCACCAAAAAGAATTTCTTTATCGATCATTCTCTGGGAATTAATTTTGATTACAGGGTTCTGGAAAAAAGCGAGCACTCTGTATTATCAGGTGTTTTTCCGCAACAATATTCAGGTAAACCTTCTCTGATGCTGCATTATGATGTTGGCCTTGGCATTCGTGTTGCCAAAGGAAAATACATTGTCGTTGGTGTACAGGCACCATTTGTGGAATTTTTGGATAAACCGATGGGAAATCCGAGCTTCAACTGGTTTTCGAGCAGCTATTATCCATTTATGGCGCGTATTAAATATATTCATCTGTTCCCGGCTAAAAAACCGAAACATGCCTGCTGGACGGGAGATGAAGAGCAGCGAAAAATGAACGAGCAGTTCCTTCAGGGCCAATAACCTTTATATCTGATATAAAAATTTAACTTTTATAGTTGTAATTTTTTTAGTAGTTTGCGTTATTAAATAATGAATATTAAAAATTACGTTCTATGTTGGAGTTAGCAAAAAACATCTTACAGAAAGTAAGTTTTGATCCCTCTCTTTTTAAGAAAGAGCTGCTGAAAGCTATTAAATGGCTGGAGAGTAAAGACGAAGTCGGAATGTTAAAGGAATGGTGTACTCATAATTTTGGAAAGAGCTATTCCTCTATTTTAAAAGAAGTTTTCGCATAAATGTAACTTTTTTGTTATAAAAACCGTCTTAGATCAAGACGGTTTTTATATTTTTATACACCAAAAAAACTCATCCATGCTTAACAGGTATATTTTCTCGTTGCTGATATCTTGCGTAATGACAGGAATGTCCTATTCCCAAATGCAGGCAACATTTACAAAAACCATTAATACAAAATGTAACGGAGCCGATTGTGATTACTCCGGACCAAGCATTTTGATTAATGAAATTATGGCTTCTCCTACAAATAATGACGGATGTTTGTCCGGGACAGGAGGATCAGGGCAATGTAAAGGAGAGTGGATAGAGTTGTATAATCCGGATTTGTGTCAACCGATCGATATATCCTGCTATTACCTCGGAGCAACAACTCCGGGTACCTTCAGTTCGGATCGGGAAGCATTTTTAATTCCCTCGGGAACAGTAGTTCCTCCCGGTGGATTTTGCCTGATCAGAGGAGAGAATGCACCTGCAGTACCAAGTAATAGATTGGTGCAGAACGGAGGAAATGTGGTAGAGATTGTCATGCCCGGAGCGATAAATGGTGATGGTATGTGTGTTCAGAGTGGGGGAGGAGTAATCCCATCAACACCTACGAGGTTTTGGTTTCCAAATGCATCAGGAGGATGGTTTGCTTTTTATGACCGGAATGGTGTGCCTCAGGATTGCGTTTATTGGGGCAGCGGAACCATTACGGGCCAGCCATGCGTTCCTACAAGAACGGGATGTAATAATTCAGTGACTTCTCTTTCCGATTTTGCCGGGATACCAGCCAACAGAAAAACACAAATTCTCAATAGTGCTATTCCTGACGGATGGGGAAAAAGCTTTAAACGTGTTCCTGACGGAGGGAGCTGGGAAGCAGTGCCTAATACAAGCTCATATGTCGGTACTCCGACTCCCGGAAATTGTAATGGTACGTGTGCAACGGTAGGTTCTTCTTCCTGTGACGGAACAGCAACAGTTAACGTAACTGGAGGAACCGCTCCATACACTTATCTGTGGAATGATTCCCAGGCACAGCTAACACAGACGGCGACAGGATTATGTGCAGGTTCTTATCAGGTTAGGGTTACCGATAATACGGGAGCAGTTCAATACTTCCAGGTAATGATTGAAAATCATGTTCCGGCAGTTTCTTTTACGATTATAGAAAATGTTTGTAACGAAGGACAAACAATTCCGATAACAACTTATTCTCCCGTTCCGGCATCCGGTCAGACAGGAGCTTTTACGGGAACGGGGATCAGCGGCACTTCATTTAATGTTGCAGCTTCAGGTAACGGCCAGTTTCCGCTTACCTATACGTTCACGGATGAAAACGGATGTACGAATTTCGCAAAAGATACTATTAATGTTCACCCGAAGCCGCAGCCGGTAATTTCAGGAATCGCACCGACTTATTGTTTATCTAATGTAATAGTTACTCCGACCTTGACTCCTGCAGGAGGTGTTTTGTCAGGCCCCGGAGTTTCTAACGGTACTTTTAGTGTCCTTGCGGCCGGAGTAGGAAATCATACCATAAAATATGTGGTAACAACTGCTGCAGGTTGTTCTGATTCCACCCAGATCACGGTTACTATTTCCGGATCCACTCCTCCGACATTTACGATTCAGGATGAAATCTGCTTAAACGCCGCGCCTATTCCGCTTTCAGGAACGCCGGCAGGAGGTACATTTACGATTAACGGTCAGACAATTACCCAGTTTAACCCTTCGGTTTACGGCTTGGGACAACACATTATTGCCTATACGATCTCAGATCCTTCCAATCCGCAATGTATGGCACAGGCGACCGATACGATCAAAGTGGTGGATGGTGTAACCATTACTGCAAATGTTCCGAAATATTTCTGTTTCCATTCCCCGAATCAGCCGATTGATATTCAGCCCGCGGGCGGACAGCTTTCAGGAACACTGGTTTCCGGGAATGAACTGACTATTTCCACGGCACAACCGGGAAATTATTCATTTACTTATGATTATACTACGTCTGACGGCTGCTCCAGCTCCTACACACATAACTTTACTGTCGGGCCGGAAGTGGCGGTTGCATTTACTTTTTCCCAGGACTGCTTCCAGAATGTGACACTAACGGCAAAACCGGTGGTAGGAACTTTTGCGGATTACAGATGGTATCAGGGAACGACATCTTTAGGCTCAGGATCTGCCTACGGAAGTCATGTGGAAACCCCGGGAGAATACACCTATTCCCTTGAGGCTACAAACGTTTATGGATGTAAAGCCTATTATTCGGAACAAATCTTTGTAAATGAAGGAGTGAAGCCGGAAAACTTCGTAATACCAAATGTACTGACCCCGAACAATGACAATAAAAATGATTTTATTACGATGCCGATGATGGACAACGATTGTATCGTATATAAAGTATTGATTTTAAATCGTTGGGGAAATCTGGTATATGAGGCGACTCAAGCTAATCCTGTTTTTGCAGGAAAGGATATGAACGGACATTCGCTTTCGGACGGTGTTTACTTCTACAAAATTGTTTCAGATGATTTTGACTGTGATTCAGACGAGTACAAACCGATGTGTTATGGATTCATAACTATCGTATCTAAATAAAACGTTAATAAATCCAATAAAAAGGGTATTTTCCGGAATACCCTTTTTTTCGTTAAAAAAGTACGTTAAATTTGCCTTGTAATTCTATTACAAAGTACAAAGGTATGGCAAAAGATAAGCTTACTAAGGTTAAGATATACACCAATCAAAAGTCTCCAAGATTGTTTAAAAACAAATTTCTGGAGCTCTTAACCAAATCACATCCACTTATTATTGACATAATGTATGCCATAATAGCCTATTTCCTGATAAGCTATTATTACAATCATTACGATCAGAATATCGGAGCTATAACGTTTCAGTTCTTTTTCGGGTTTTTCAGCTGGACATTAGGAGAATACTTAATGCACCGCTTTTTGTATCATCGCCTGGATGACGCTACCTACGATACGGGTGTTCAATACTTGTTCCATGGAATTCACCATTATTTCCCGGACGATGATTCCAGAACAGTGCTCCCTCCGGTTCCTTCATTGGGGATAGCGGCCTTATTTTTTGGGATCTTTTACCTGATCATTGGTAGATATGCCTTTACATTTGGTCCCGGTTTCATGATCGGCTATTGTGCATATATGACAGTTCATTATACAATTCATAAAGTGCCACCTCCAAAAAGATTCAACTGGTGGTGGAACTACCACAATATTCACCATTACCAGCAGCATGACAGGGCTTTTGGTGTGACGAATCCCTTCTGGGACTTTGTTTTTAGGACATTACCTGAAAAAAACAGAAGAACGGTAGATATTGAAGTTGCAAAGCCGGGAGAAGAATTCCTGAAAAAACATTCGAAATAAATTGCGAACCCTCCGGAAAAGGAGGGTTTTTGTTTTTCTATATTTATACCATGAAAACAGAATGGGAAAAAATGCTTTCCGGTGAATGGTATTTACCTCTTGATGCGGAATTATCTAAAAAGAGATATCTTATAAAAAAGCTGATTCACGAGATCAACCTGCTTTCTCCGGATGAGCATAAGAAACAAAAACAATTGTTTCAGCAATTATTTCAAACCACGCAAAAGCGTTTTTGGATCGAAGCTCCTTTTTTCTGTGATTATGGGGAGAATATTGTTTTTGGTGAAGATTTTTTTGCCAATTATCATTTGACGATCCTGGATGGCGCTAAGGTTACATTTGGTGATCATGTGAAAATCGGTCCGAACGTATCCATATTTACAATTGTTCACCCGATTAATGCGGAAGAGAGGGCGAGAAACCTGGAAAGAGCATTGCCCATTACTATCGGAAATAATGTTTGGATCGGAGGAAATGCTGTGATCAACCAAGGCGTAAGCATTGGTGATAATACAGTGATCGGTTCCGGAAGTGTGGTTACTAAAAACCTTCCTGCGAATGTGTTTGCCGCAGGAAATCCGTGCAGAATCATCAGGGAAATAAAGGAAGAGGCCGCTCCGGAAGAATAAAGATAAAAGGCGGAAAACAAAATTTCCGCCTTTTATCTTCTTTATTTAATAAGAAACTATTCCGCTTTAATACTGTGTTTTTTCAGAAAAGCTTCGTACAACACTCTTGTTTCCTGAAGCTGCTTTAGAACAATTGCCAGATCGGGATTTGCTTTTGCTTCTTTGCTTTTCTTTGTCAGTATTTCATCTTGTTTCTTTAGTTCGGCTGTAGCTTCCACGATCATTCCTGACACATAAGGCTTGAAATACCCAAGGTCACTGTAAACGCTGTCCACTGTCCCGATAAAGTTTTTCATATCCTGAATGCTGCTGGAGAACGAATAATAA
This sequence comes from Flavobacteriia bacterium 40-80, assembly GCA_001899145.1. Classification (GTDB taxonomy): domain Bacteria; phylum Bacteroidota; class Bacteroidia; order Flavobacteriales_D; family Crocinitomicaceae; genus 40-80. Next base: position 19,304 of record MKVF01000027.1, on the reverse strand, counting down.
CCCAAATAAATTAATGCGTTTCCTTTGTCTCTGAGAGGAGCTTTTTTGTAAAGATTTTGATAGAAATCTATTTTCCCGGGAACTCTTTGCTGAAGATAATATCCGGCAATCTGGAAATCAATTTCAGAAGAAGAATGCTTCTTGGAAAATGTTTCAATCAGCTCATTCGCACGGTCCGGATTCAGCTCAATGTAGTGTTCCAGCACTTTTGACAGGACATTATAGGACAATTCTTTGTCAGCAATCAGGTCTAACAGCTTGATCTTTTCCTCTTTGGAAGCGGCTGAGCTCATGTACAAATCAATCGCTTTAGAGCGTACTTCGTATTGTTTTCCTATAGTTGTCAGAGACTTGATTTTCTGAATATCTGTAATTTCTGCAAGATCAGCTGTTCCCGTACGATTGATCAGCTCATCTAAAACAGTTATCTGCGTCCCGAAAAAGGTATCATTCAATACAGCGGTTGTAAAAGCCTTTAATTTTGCCTTGTCGTTAACAGCAGTCATATAACCGTGGATTGCTTCTTTCTTGGTAAGGTAATTAGTTGCCGCTTCGAATTGCTTTAGCCAGAAATCCGGAGTGGACTTAAAAACGTAATTGCCAAGAAGTGTTTTTTCCGGATCGATAATGATCGTTTGCAGCTTTCCTTTTATACCGAAAGAAACGGTTTGATTACGCTGTGTGATCTTGAATTTTTCGGTGTGCGTTCCCGCATCGTCAATGTAGGTAACCACCATCGGGATGGTGTAAGTCGGAAAATTATCGGGTTGTTGCTGGACAAAAGTAAGGTTGAATTTTGTTTTTTCGTAATTATAAGAAAAAGAAGCTTCTGTTTCCGGATGGCCTTTATCCAGGAACCACTGGTTGAAGTACCAGTTAAGATCTTCTCCGCAAATTTCTTCAAACGCGAGCCTTAAATCGTGAATTTCGGCTGTTTTGTAAGCATGTTTTGTAAGATAATTGTTCAGCCCTGTGAAGAACGCTTCGTCTCCCAGATAAGCTCTGAGCTGGTGAAGAATAGCGCCACCTTTGTTGTATGAATGCGCGTCAAACATGTCTTCCTTGTCATTATAATCGAACCAGATCATATTGTGATGCGTTCCCGCATTGTAATACCCCATGATCTCTTCTTCCATATTGTACTGCGCCACATCTTTTCCGTATGCGTGCTCGTCCCACAGATACTGGGAATAGTTGGCAAAAGACTCGTTCAATGGTAAGTTAGACCATGATTCGCAAGTGACAAGATCTCCGAACCAATGATGAAATAGTTCGTGAGCAACGATCGATTCATCGTTTTTATCCGCCAGTTCACGGTCATTCCGGTAAACAAAATCTCCGAAGACAACAGCGCCGGTATTTTCCATCGCACCTGAAACATATTCCCTTACAACAATCTGATGGTATTTGTCCCATGGATATTCTACACCCAGTAAATCGGAAAAGAAACGGATCATCTGAGGCGTTTTTCCGAAAATCGCCTTTGCCTGTCCTTTCCATTCCGGTTCCACATAATAGTTTACAGCCATCCGGCTGCCGTCTTTCCTGGTAAATGTATCTTCAATGACTTCAAATTCACCAATTGCGATCATAAACAGATATACAGGATGTTTTAGATCTTGCTTCCAGACATCGGTCCGTGTACCATCCGTGTTTTTTGTGGACGAAACTAATTTTCCGTTAGAAAGTGTTTTGTATTTGTCAGCAACGATCAGGCTGATTTCCTGTGCTGATTTTGAATTGGGAGAATCGATCGTCGGGAACCAGACAGAATTAGCCTCTGTTTCACCTTGCGTCCAGATCTGAGGCATGAAGCCGTCTTTTTGATTGGCGGGATTGATGAAATATAAGCCTTTGTCACTTTTGATCGCGCTGCTTCCGCTGGTTACACGTTCGTTTGGCTTTGCAATGTAATCAATCTGGATAATGTAAGATTCGTTACGTATGTAAGTTTTATCCAATTTAATTTTCAGAACATCTTCCTTATACGTATATTGAAGCAGCTTTCCATCGATAGCAACGGAATTGATGGTCATTCCCTTAGCATCTAAAATTAAGCTGTCGGAAGGATAGAAATGAGGCTTTGCCGTGATCGTCGCACGACCTTTTAAATACGCATTTTCCCATTCCGGACGAAGCTCCAGCTTCGTAGTAATCAAATCGGTGTAGATGGTTCTGGAAGCTTTGTAGTCCCGTGGTTCGGTAGCAGAATCCGCTGCCAGTTCATTTTTATAACCCGATGAATCAGAAATATGATCCTTTGTTTTAGAACTGTTTGCACACGAGGTTATTACAGATAATCCCAATAATACAGAGAACAATAAACCGGCTTTTCTCATCCCTTAGAAATAAAGTTTTTATTCAAAGATAGTATTCTATTTAAGACATTTATTGCGTAATATTGTAAAAGATAAATTTTACTTGATGAAAAACAATAATTGGAAGATAGACGGTAAATCAGCTACTTTAAATTCCGGCGCAGCGATCGAGTGGGAAAACGACACTTTTTTTAAAATTCATCATCAAGGGAAGGATTTTTTTGGCGAAATTCTGGAAGAAAGACTGGAAGAGCGCACCCTGAAAGTGAAAATCAATCACCGGGAATTTACGATCTACAAAGAAGGTCCTCTGGATCAGCTGATCGAAGAGCTTGGCCTGAATAAACCGAAAGTCCGGAAGCTTCAGGTGCTGAAAGCTCCGATGCCGGGACGCGTAGTATCCATCGGTGTGGTTGCGGGGCAGGAAGTCGGAGTAGGAGAGGCGCTGCTGACATTGGAAGCAATGAAGATGGAGAATGTCCTGAAATCCGAAGGTGTGGGAATCGTGAAGTCGGTTGAAGTCGCACCGGACGCCGTTGTGGACAAAGGCGCCGTGCTTATTTCTTTTGAATAATAAATTTTAATAATGCAGAATAGGATTGGAGCTTTTCTCTGATCCTATTGTTGTTTCAGGGCCATGCCCCGGATAAACGACCGTATTTTCGGGTAAAGTGAAGATCTTCGTCCGGATGGAATTTTTCAATGTTTCAAGGCTTCCTCCTGGAAGGTCATAGCGCCCGAAGCTTCCTTTGAACAGAATATCTCCTCCCATAAGAACAGCGTTTTCTTCGTTGTAAAAAGCAATATGAGCAATGCTGTGCCCGGGAGCGAAAATCACTTTGAACCTGATCTCTCCGAATGTCAGCTCATCACCTTCTTCCACAAAAATGGTTGGCAGTGGAGATGGCTCATATCCTGTAAAACCATACAGCTGCGCGGAAGGGCCTACCATGCTCAGAGTGCTCAGCTCTCCTTCATGGGCGATAATATCCACACTGTAAGTCCGCGCTAAATGAGCATTTCCCAGGACATGATCAATATGGCAGTGTGTATTTAAAATGGCGTGAATTTTGAGATCATTATTTTGTATGAATTCATCCAGTACTTCACGTTCCTGTGCTGTATAACAGCCCGGATCAACGATGACAGCATTATTTTGATCATCATGAATCAGGTAAGTGTTTTCCTGAAAAGGATTGAAAGTATAGGTACGAATATGAATACTCATGCGTTTAATATTATTTTTGCGCTGCAAATTACTTATTTTTGATTAAAATCTGGAACTATGGGTATGTTTAAACTTGTATTTGGATTATTGACAGTTACTGTTCTTACAACAGCTTGTGCTACAAAAGTACCGTTTACAAAAGCTGTAATCGAAAAATACGACCTTACGGACATTACAATGAAACAAGTGCAGTTTTTTACTTCACAGTACATTGTCCTGGAAGCAAGCAATTCCTCGGAAGCACAACGTGTGGAAGATGGAAAAATCGTAGTTTCTCAAAATAATAAAAACTACCGGATTGTGATTCAACCGCAGACAAAGTGTGTTTTTGAAAAAAACGACGAGAACGGTAATGTATATATCCGCTTTGAACAAGGGAAAAATAATTTTCTGAAATTTGCAGTCCGTAAAAATGACAGTAATGGCAGGTACTATCTGGTAGCGGATTATTCCGGCGGCACAAAGGGTAAAGTTGCTTATAATGATAAAACATATTACATCAATAGTGAAAGCGGTAATGCCTTTTTGATGGTTTCCGTTAAAAAGCTGAACAAATCGTACGGCCGTACTAAGGTGGTGAAAGGAATGAAAGTAAGATAAGCGGCTTTCAGCGCCTGCTCCTGCAGGAATTAAAACATTAGCCCATGATTATCAGTACTTAAATGTCTTTGCACGGATGTTTCAGATCCGTGAATGACAAATGCAGCAAGATGATATTCACCCTCTCATTTGTTAACAGACTACTAAAAATGCAGATTTAAGTTTTTTTGGTTCTTAAATAAAAGAACTAATTCTTTTTTTCCTATATCTTTGCCCCATGAAAATTTGTAGAAACAATATTGTTCCTCTTTCTGACAAGCAATTGGAGCTTATTGAAAGAGTCGGGGTTTTTGGCTGTGAGCATGGATTACAACCTGCTTCTGCCAGAATTTCTGCGTTGCTGCTTGTTTCAGATAAAATAGAGCTGACCTTTGATGAAATCAGAGAGACACTTAACCTGAGCAAAAGCGCAACGAGTAACGGGATCAATTTTCTGTTAGTGGCGAAAAGAATTGAATATGTTACGAAAACCGGAGACAGAAAGCGTTATTTCCGGTCAAATATTGAGACCTGGAAAAAGTCTTTTACAGAGGAATTTAATCATTTGGTAAGCTTTACTAATTTATTGAATGAAATCCGGAAAGTAAGAACGGATAAAACAGTTGATTTTAATAATTCGATAGACGACCTGTCCAGTTTTATTCAATATGTAATAACAGAATTATCGGGGATCTATGAAAAATGGGAAACAAAAACAATAAGAACAACAAAATAACTATGTCTAAAATTAAATTACTATTGGTGCTTCTGGTGACGGGGAGTCAGTTAAAAGCTCAATCAAATGTGATGGATTTAAGCCAGTGTTTGAATTATGGATTAGAACACTCACCCTACGTAACACTTTCCAAAAACGAATTGGAAATGTTTAAATACAATAAGCGGGACTTATACGCTCCTTATCTGCCTTCACTTAATGCAAGCGGAAGCCTTGATTACAATGCGAAGCTACCGGTAACGGTAATTCCGGCAGGAGGTTTTTCACCGGAAGAGCTCCGTATAAAAATGGGTTCTCCGAATGCAAACTCTGCCACTATCCAGCTGGAGCAGAAAATTTACGATCAGGCAGCAATAATCGGAATGAAAGGAATGAAAGATTACGAAGAGCTTTCTAACCTGAATTCAGAAAAGACAATAGAAGACCTGATCTACAACGTTGCAATGTCTTATTACCAGGTGCTTATCGTCAGCCAGCAGATTAAATTACTGGAGGACAGCAGAGATCAATATACAGAGCTTGTCAGAATCATGGAATTACAATTGGCAAAAGGAGTGGTGAAGAAAGTGGATCATGACCGGATTAAAGTGGCCTATAACAATATCATTTCACAATTAAGCCTGGTTCAAACATCTAAAAATGTTGCAATCAACCGTTTGAAAGTAGTGATCGGCTTACCGATTGACAGTGATCTACAGATCAATGAAGATCAGAAAGAGCTGGAGGATACTGCTTTGCCCGGAGAAGCACAGATAAATGTATCGGAGCGGCTGGATTATAAAATCAACCAGATGAATATAAAATTGCAGGAATTAAATACAAGAGTGACAAAATATTCCTTTTTACCAACGCTGAGCGGATACGCGAGATACGGAGCCAATTCCTATGCTCAGACGTTTAAAGATTCCTGGAATAATTTTTATGACTTTGCTTCCATCGGATTGAAGCTAAACGTTCCGATCTTCAACGGATTGAAAGTAAATACGAATTATAATAAACAACGTATTCAACTGGAAAACCTAAAAGCGCAATCTACTATTATGGAAGAAAATTATAAGGTGGAATACCTGAATTCCAGAACGAAGCTGATCGAAGCGCATACAAGCTATACGACAAATTTAGAGAACCTTAATTTAGCAAAAGAAGTATATGAAGTAACAAATCTTTCTTACCAGAAAGGAGCATCTTCTTTATCTGACTTTTTAAACGCGGATTATAGCTATAAGGAAGCACAGACAAATTACCTGACATCACTTGTCAATATGCTGTCTTCCCGTTTAGATTTCGAAAAATCAAAAGGTAATTTATCTAACTATTTAAATAATAAATAATGAAAAAGAAAGGAATAATCGCTGTCATTATTATTGCGGTGTGTGTTGTATTTGCTGTGGTGAAATTATCAGCAAATAAAAAAGTAATTGAAAAAGGAAAAGAAGTGATTGACCGGTCACATATCCCGGTAGCTGTAAATGTTGAATCGGTGAAAATGCTGGAATTGTCAGGAGCAATTATCCGTCCGTCAATTGTGGAACCGAATGAAAAAGCAACCATCGCACCAAGCATGTCCGGTAAGCTGGAATCGTTATCCATTCAGTTGGGATCAAAAGTCGGAAAAGATCAGACGATCGGTAAAATTGATACGAAGACGCTGAACGTTCAGCTGAAAAACCTTCAGCTGACAGCTGATAAATTGAAAACCGATTTAGACAGAAATAAAGAATTGTTTGAAGGGAAAGCACTTTCCGAGACGCAATACCTGGATTCCAAATATGCATATGAATCAAGATTGCTGGAGCTGGAGCAGCTAAAGCAGCAGCTCAGTGATTCGTACATTAAATCTCCTGTTGCAGGAACAATTATCGATAAAAAGTACGTTGCGGGCGAGTTTGTGAGTGCAGGTTCTCCGGTTGCTACGGTAGTAGATGTAGATGTGCTTAAAATTTATGTCTATGTCAATCAAAGCGAAGTAAGGTTTATTAAAATGAACCAGGAAGCACATATTTCCGCTTCTGTTTTCCCGGATAAGTCATTCAAAGGAAAAGTAACCTACATCGCGCCGAGCGCAGACAATAATTATAACTACAAAATCGAAGTTCAGGTTCGTGTAAAAGAAAATCCTGAGTTAAAAGCAGGTACTTATGTGAATGTAAAATTCGAGATGGACAGAAAAGAAGACGTACTTCAGGTTCCTAAAAAAGCATTGGTAGAAGGAGTGAAAAATGCGTATGTATATGTTCAGAACGGAGACAGGGCAGAAAGAAGAACTATCCGTGTCGGACGTGAAAATGGTGAATATATTGAGGTTGTTGAAGGGCTTAAAGAAAATGAAAAAGTTGTAATCGACGGTCAGATCAATATTGTAGATAAAAGTTTAATTCAAGCAAAAGAAAGTAAATAATCATGGCTTCAATTACCGAGATAGCGATAAAACGACCATTACTGATAACAGTAGTTTTCGTTTGTCTGGTGCTCTTTGGTTTTATAAGTTACAGGACACTGAACTATAACTTATTGCCAAAGTTCGATATACCAGTTGTATTAGTTCAGACTATTTATCCGGGAGCATCTTCCGATGAGGTCGAGAACAGTATTACAAAACACATTGAAGAGGCTGTTTCTTCTTTAGAAGGGCTTAAATCTGTCAGCTCTTCTTCCCGGGAAAGCATCTCTGTTATTACAATAGAGCTGAATCAGGGAGAAGATGCGGTAAAAGCTCAGCAGGATGCCGAACGTAAGATCTCACAGATCTTGTCACTGCTTCCGGACGGAGTGGACGAGCCGGTTGTATCCCGTTTCTCGCTGGATGACTTGCCGATCGTGAAGCTGACAGCAACTTCTAATTTGTCATCTACGGAAATGTACGACCTGGTCGATCTGAAGATCAAGCCGCTTTTAACGAACGTTCCGGGTGTGGCGCAGATCAACCTGATCGGAGGAGTTGAACGCCAGATCGAAGTGAAGCTGGATAATGATAAATTATCCGCCTATAATATCAGTCCTGCAAATGTCCAGGCGATGATTGCAAGAGGCGGTATGTCTTTTCCGGCGGGAAATGTTCAGAATGACGATTCCAGGTTCTCTTTACGGCTGGATGCAAAAATTACAGATATAGAAGTTCTGAAAGACCTGATCATCAAGCAGGATGCAGGTGGATCCAGAATACTTTTGCGGGATATTGCAACTGTAACGGACGGACAGGCAGAACCTACGACGCTGAACCGGATCAACGGGAAACCGGGAATCGGTATCCAGGTTTTAAAGCAGACAGATGCGAATACCGTATCAGTAGCACAGGGCATTCAGAAGAAGCTGGCTGATGTAAAAGAAAGATACAAGGATATCAACTTTGATTATATGATCGCGTCGGATCAGTCAGTCTATACGCTGGCTTCAGCTGATGCGGTAATGCACGATTTATACCTGGCAATCATTATTGTAGCGGCTGTAATGGTATTCTTCCTGCACTCGCTGAGATCATCCATGTTTGTATTGATCGCCATTCCGTCGGCAATGATTCCGACTTTCATTTTAATGTGGGTATTCGGCTTCTCGCTGAACCTGATGACCTTGATGGCATTGTCCCTGGTGGTTGGTATTCTTGTGGATGACAGTATTGTGGTTCTGGAAAATATTTACCGCCACATGGAAATGGGAAAACACAAGCGAATAGCGGCATTAGAAGGACGTAATGAAATCGGGTTTACGGCACTTTCTATTACCTTGGTGGACGTCGTGGTATTCCTTCCGCTGGCACTTTCCACAGGATTGATAGGTAATATTCTCCGTGAATTCTCCCTGGTAATCGTGTTCTCCACGCTGATGTCGTTAGTAGTGGCTTTTACACTGACACCTATGCTGGCTTCCCGCTGGGGTAAGTTGGAGCATCTGACAAAAGATAATCTGTGGGGCAGAGCAAACTTATGGTTTGAAGGGATTCTTGACGCAATAAGAGATATTTATGTTTCAGTTTTAAAATGGACATTAAATCACAAGCTGATCACAGCAGCGATTATTACGACACTTTTTGTCTCTACAGTAATTTTGCTTCCTGTCAAAGGATTTATCAGCGGTACTTTCATGCAGCCTGCTGACAGAGCCGAGCTAAGCTTGTTAATAGATTTATCTCCTGAAAATACGTTGTCACAGACGAATCAGGTGGTAGGTGAAATTGAAAAAATGCTGCTGCGGGATCCGGATGTTACAAAAGTATTCTCGAATGTAGGTACACAATCAGGAGAGGTTTCTTCCAATTCAGCAGCAAACAGTAACCTTGCAGAGATCACTGTTCAGCTGGTCGATAAAAAAGAACGGGATTATTCAACCGATGAATTCGGTCAGCGCGTTCGTGACTCGCTGGAGAAATATCCCGGAATAAAATTAATTGTTACTCCTGTAGGTCTGATGGGGAACGATGTTCCGATTCAGGTGGCAGTGAAGGGAACGGAATTAGATAGCGTGAGAAAAGGAGCAGCGATGCTGTTTGACATCATCAACAGTGTTCCCGGGACGGATTTCGTAAGATATTCGACAAAAACACCTAAAAAAGACATTGCTATTGATATTGACAGAGAGAAAACCGCAATGTATGGCTTATCCGTTGCAGAGATCGGTGCAGCTGTTCAGCTGGCATATCAGGGGAATGACGATACGCGTTTTAAAGATAAAGGAGAGGAATACGATATCAATATTATGCTGGATAAAGCAGATAAGTATTCCATTAATGACGTAAGGAACCTAACGATTCAGAATCAGCGGGGAAGTATCGTTCGTCTGCAGGATGTCGCTTCGATCTATGAGGTGGATGGACAGTCCGTACGTGAACGACTGGATCGTATGGCTTCTGTTAAAATATTTGCTGCAACGGTTAATCGTTCCTTAGGAGATATCGTTAATGAAATCAAGGCAAAGATTTCGAAAACCGAATTTCCGGCAGGAACAGAAATAAAATTTATCGGTGCTGCGGAAAATATGGAAGATTCCATGAAGAGTTTGGTGATGTCATTAGGACTGGGAATTCTTCTGATTTATTTTATCATGGTGGCACTTTATGAAAGTGTATTATCGCCGTTCATTGTCTTGTTTTCCATTCCGGTGTCATTTGTTGGAGCATTTCTTGCATTGGCACTTACAATGAATCAGCTGTCAATTTTCGCGATGCTCGGTCTGATCATGCTCCTCGGTCTGGTTGCCAAGAATGCTATTTTGATCGTCGATTTTGCGAACCATCAGGTAGCTGAAGGAAAGACAGTATATGAAGCGTTGGTTGAAGCAGGGAAGGAGCGTCTTCGCCCGATCATGATGACCACGCTGGCAATGGTTTTCGGTATGTTGCCGATCGCTATGGCAACAGGTGATGGTGCCGAAGTGAAGAACGGGATGGCTTGGGTAATTATCGGAGGTCTGACATCTTCTATGGTTTTGACAGTCTTCCTTGTCCCGGGTGTTTATTATATGTTCGATAACATCAAAAGCTTCTTTAAAAGAAGAAGAAAACGAAGAAAAGCAATTGAAGCATAAAAATAAAGGCGGTTCATTAATGAACCGCCTTTATTTTTTTATCCGGGATTTATAAAATGAATTTAAAAATTCGGAGTCAGGTCATGTGTTTGATAGAACTCATCAATATATTTCAATGCTTCCTTAGGAGAGTCAACAATCTTAAACAGATCCAGGTCTTTTTCTGAAATATTATTTTCTTTATTCAGCATCACTTCCTTGATCCAGTCCATTAATCCTTCCCAATATTCGCTGCCCATCAGGACAATTGGTTTTCGTTTTATTTTTTTTGTCTGAACCAGCGTTAAGGCTTCAAACAATTCGTCCAGCGTTCCCAGGCCGCCGGGAAGAATTATAAATCCCTGTGCATATTTCACGAACATTACTTTACGTACGAAAAAGTAACGGTAATCAAAAATATGCTCCAGATCAATATATTGATTGTGAGATTGCTCAAATGGCAGATTAATATTTAATCCTACAGATGTTCCCTTGCCTTCCTGCGCACCTTTATTCGCTGCCTCCATAATTCCGGGCCCTCCTCCGGTAATTACTCCGAAACCATTTGCGGCGCATTCTTTTGCCACTTCCTGCGCTAATTGATAGTATTTGTTGTCCGGTTGTGTCCTTGCTGATCCGAAAATAGACAGACAGGGACCTACCTGGGCTAACCGGTCGTAAGAGTCCACAAACTCAGACATGATCTTGAAAATAGCCCAGCTGTCGTTTACTTTTATCGCATTCCAATCCTTTTTAATGGCTTTCATTCTATTTTGAATTAAATGTTAAAAATTCATTTATTGTGCACGTATAGGGTGTATATGGCCGTCAAAAATGGAAAAAATAAGCGAGAAAATAGTATTTTTAGATTTTGATAAACAAAGTTTCACAAATTTTACAATGGAAATTTATTACTCGTTCTCTTTACTTATTGTCGTAGCAACCCTTTTCTCTTTTTTAAATAAACAATGGTTAAAACTCCCTTCCACTATCGGAATTATGGTTATTGCCATTTTCTTTTCTGTCCTCTTAGTAAGCTTTGGAGATAGGATTCTTAGTGAAGAATTATTGAATTCTATGAGAGATTTACCTAAGAGTGTAGATTTCAATGAAATATTAATGGGAGCATTGCTGAATTTCCTGTTGTTCGCCGGAGGGATTCACATTAAAATGTCAGATTTGAGAGAGCATCGCGGCGCGATTGGCATTTTCGCTACTTTCAGTGTAGTAATAACGGCTTTTTTGGTTGCTTTTTCGCTTTATTTCTTAACAGAATGGTTTGGAAGCCAGATTCCTTTTATCAATTGTCTGCTTTTTGGTGCATTAATTGCTCCGACAGACCCGATAGCAGTTCTCGGAGTTTTAAAGGAAGCTAATGTTTCCAAATCGTTACAGACGAAAGTTGCCGGTGAATCTTTGTTCAATGACGGAACAGCCATCGTTTTATTCGCTGTTGTGCTTCAAATTGCGACAGGAGAGAGAAGTGAGGTTACCTTTGGTAATATCACGTGGTTCTTTATGCAGGAATTTTTCGGCGGATTGATCGTAGGGCTTGTTCTGGGAATTATAACCGAAAAGCTGATTAAAAAAACCAAGGATTATAAAATTGCGGTTATGGCGACATTGTCCATTGTAATGGGCGGCTATATGCTGTGCCATGAGCTGCACGTTTCTGCTCCTTTAGCAATGGTCGCTGCCGGTTTGTATATCGGAAATATGAGATTTTCCAAAACAGAAGTCGCGGAAGAATTAAAAGATTATCTCCATAAATTCTGGGAAGTTACAGACGAGATCTTTAATGCGGTACTTTTCTTATTTATTGGTTTACAGGTAATTGTAATCTCTGATTTACAGCAATATTGGAAAGCTGGTGCCGTAGCCATTATTGTAGTTTTAATTTCCCGTTTTTTATCAATTTTGCTTCCTGCCAAACTGATACGATTTAAAAAGAAAATTGATAATCATACTATAAAAGTACTTACATGGGGAGGAATCAGAGGTGGAGTGTCAATTGCTCTTGCCTTGTCTATTCCGGATAGTGTTGAGCACAAAGAAGCTATCGTTGCCATTACGTATTTTGTTGTTGTATTTTCTATTATTGTTCAGGGTCTTACAATTGGTACTGTTGCTGATAAAAACACGAAAATTAAAATCCCTCGACCTACAAATGTAATCGCAAACAACCAGAAAGAAATATCGGAAACGAATCAAGAGTTTTAGGGAATTGCTTATCAGATAATTCTGGTTTCGGGAATCATTTCAACAACAATAATATTACTTTTTGTATATCAGCTATTTGATATTCACAGATTTAAATTGCAATAAACAGAGCAACATGAGAAAATTATGTTTAGCATATTAAAAAGATTTAATAAAAATCAGGAGAAGATGTTTAGAGATTATATCAGTTTTAAAAACTTTAGAGGAGACTTTTTTGGAGGTATTACTTCGGGAATTGTTGCCCTGCCATTGGCGATGGCATTTGGAGAACAGTCGGGATTAGGTGCGGCTGCGGGATTATTCGGAGCGATAGCTATTGGTTTTTTCGCATCTTTGTTTTGTTCCACACAACAGCAGATAAGCGGACCAACTGCACCGATGACAGCAGTGAGTATGGTCGTAATTTCGCAGGTTGTTCAAAGTTTTGACGGAAATCTGAATGAAGCGATACCTTCTATTTTGATGGTTTTCTTTTTGGCAGGAATCGTCCAGATTATTTTGGGCTTGATTGGTGTCGGAAAATACATCAAATACATTCCTTACCCCGTCATATCTGGTTTTATGAACGGAATTGCCATTATCATTATTATGGGGCAGATTTTTCCGTTACTTGGATATGTTGCCTCAAAAGATGTGGAGCTTGTCGAGAAGAATAAATCGTTGGCTGAAACTAAAATAATGACTAAAATTTTTCAGGAAATTAAATCAGAAAGTCAGCTCAGTCTGGAAGATCTAGCTCTGATAGAAAAAAAGATAGTCATCGCCAGACAAGTTTCTCAAGATGAAATTTTGGAAGAATCAAAAGCGATTAGTGATGCACAGGTAAAATCTGCTGCAGGAATTATAAAAAACCTCAACAGGGGGTTGAAAAATATTAATTGGCTGGAATTTACATTTGTTATTTTTACCGTCCTTGTTATTTACGGATTTAAAGAGTTGCTTAAACTTTTGCCCGGAAGAATTCGCTTTTTCGACGGATTGAAAAAAATTGCCTCATCCACTCCAACTACCTTGATTGCACTGGTGCTGGTTTCGGCAATAGCCATTTATTTCCAATTCGATTTATATACTATCAGTGAAATTCCGCAAGGTTTTCCAGGGTTGCATTTTGAATTGTTTTCAGGCTTCAGTTTCGATACGATTCGTCCGTTGTTGATGGCAGTTGTTTCATTGGCCTTGTTGGGTTCAATCGACTCCTTGCTTACTTCTGTCATTGTGGACACGAAAGAGAAAACCCAGCACAATTCAAGTCAGGAGCTGTTTTCCCAAGGTGTAGGTAACAGTATGGCGGCATTGTTCGGTGGTATCCCGGGGTCGAGTGCCACAGTACGGACATTGGTTAATATGAATGCAGGCGGGAAAACCCGTCTTTCAGGAATAATTGCATCAATGCTTTTACTGAGTATTTTACTATTTTTTGCTCCGATTGCATCAAAAATCCCATCATCAGTTTTGGCAGGCGTTTTAATCACGGTAGGTATCGGAATTTTTGATTACAGAGGACTTAAAGCTATAAGAAAAACACCGGTAGGAGATGTTTTGGTAATGATTATAGTTACATTACTTACTGTTTTTGTGGACTTGGTTATTGCTGTGGGAGTTGGATTGGTTATTTCTGCCTTGATTTTTATGAAGAAAATGGGAGATGTAAATGCTCAAAAAGCTGAAATTACACGTCTGGATAAATCGGAAGAACTTCCTTGGGATGATGAGAAAGGGATAGATGGAAAAATCGCCGAAAAGATTTTTGTGAAACATTTAGGAGGTCCATTATTTTTTGGAAACACGACCGATTTGCAGATTTTATATCAACAAATTTCCGATAATTCAGAATATATAATTCTGAGAATGGACCGGGTAACATACATCGACCAAAGCGGATTATATACGTTGGAGGATATTATCAGCGATCTGGATAAGCGAGGGAAAAAAGTAATGATGGTTTGTTTGCAAAAGCAACCTGAATATCTTATCCGAAGAATAGAAATTATTCCGAACTTAATTTCGGAAGAGATGAACTTCAAAAAGTTTGACGAATGTCTGGTGTGGCTTAAAAGGCATATCAGCGCAACCTGAATTTGTAATATTGTCTATTGACATAAGAGGGCGTTAAACCTAAAAATAAGAGAGGTGTAAACTTTCTGTTGGTAAACGATCTCTTTTGACAGAAGAGCTGTGCTGATAACGACAAGTAAATCGAATCGTAGGAAATTAACTTTATTTTCCGACACAGATCTTTGTTGAATTGCTACATTCCCGATAAAGGTCTTTTATCTGGTGCCTTTTTTCTGTTATCCGTTATCTAATCGTTTTTCAGCTCTGTTTTTAAATAATCTTTGGTGTAAGATTTTACCTTGCTTTTGACAAATACTTCCGGTGTACCTGAGAACAGGATATTTCCTCCTTTACTTCCTCCTTCCGGTCCTACGTCCACAATATAATCGGCTACTTTGATGATATCCAGGTTGTGCTCTATCACCAGAATCGTATTTCCTTCTTCAACCAGTCGCTGCAGAACATCCAGCAAAATGCGGATATCTTCAAAATGGAGTCCTGTTGATGGTTCATCCAGAATATAGATTGTTTTTCCGGTGCTTTTTTTCGAAAGCTCCGTTGCCAGCTTGATACGTTGTGCTTCGCCTCCGGAAAGCGTTGTGCTCGGCTGTCCGAGTTTTACATAACCCAATCCGACAGAATCCAATGTTTGTACAATACGGTTGATCTTCGGAATATTTTCGAAAAATTTAGCAGCTTCCTCGATCGGCATGTCCAGCACATCACCGATAGATTTTCCTTTGTACCGGATCTCAAGCGTTTCACGGTTGTAACGTTTCCCGTTACAGGTATCACAGTCCACATGAACATCCGGCAAAAAGTTCATTTCGATGACTTTTACGCCTGCACCACCGCAGGTCTCACAGCGTCCTCCTGCTACATTGAAGGAAAATCTTCCCGGTTTATAGCCACGGATCTGGGATTCGGAAAGATTTGCATACAAGTTCCGGATTTCGTCAAATACTTTGGTATAGGTTGCCGGATTTGAACGGGGAGTTCTTCCGATAGGGGCCTGGTCAATTTCTATCACCTTATCTAGGTGTTCCAACCCTTCTATTTTCTTATAAGGAAGCGGTTTTTTGACTCCGTTATAGAAATGTGCATTCAGGATCGGATACAGGGTTTGATTGATCAGTGAAGATTTACCGCTTCCGGAAACTCCTGAAATACAGGTAAAAGTTCCCAGCGGGATTTCCAGATTTACATTTTTCAGGTTGTGACCGCTTGCACCCGTTAATTTTAATTGTTTTCCATTCCCTTTTCTTCTGGTTTCCGGAACTGCTATTTTCAGTTCCCCTTTCAGATATTTTGTAGTAAATGAATCTTCCGTATCTAATTGGTCAACAGTTCCCGCATTGACAATTCTTCCGCCGTGAACGCCTGCTTTTGGTCCTATATCTACCACGAAATCAGCGATCTCGATCATTTCTTTGTCATGTTCCACAACGATCACGGAATTTCCGGTATCTCTGAGGTTCTGGAGTGATTTTATCAGTTTTGTATTGTCGCGTTGGTGAAGGCCGATGCTGGGTTCATCCAGGATATACAACACGTTCATAAGCTCAGTGCCGATTTGCGTCGCGAGGCGGATCCGCTGCGCTTCACCACCGGAAAGTGTTTTTGCAGAGCGGTTCAGGCTCAGATAATCCAAGCCGACATTTACAATGAAATTGATCCGGCTTTTAATTTCTTTCAGAATTTCTTTTCCGATCGCCAGTTGACTTTCTGAAAGATGCTGTTCAACATTTTCAAACCAGTCTCTCAGATCGACGGTATCCATTTCGGCAAGCTGCCCGATGTGCTTATCATTTATTTTAAAATAGAGCGCTTCTTTTTTCAAACGATAGCCTTTGCAATCCGGGCAGGTAACCACATTCATAAACGATTGTGCCCAGCGCTGGATCGCTGCAGGGCCGTCGTCCGCATGGCGCATTAAAAAGCTGATGATTCCTTCGAAAGTAAATTCTTTATTATTGCTGTTTTCCAGACCTTCATTCCCGTCGATCAGAACTTTCAGTACCTCTTCATCAATATCTTTAATAGGAGTTGTCAGCTTATAACCATGATAATTCAGAAACTCGTCGATTTTTTCAAAGATCCATGTGCGCTTATATTCGCCGATAGGTATAATTCCGCCGGATTTGATGCTTTTTTGCGGATCCGGGATTATTTTTTCCATTGAAACTTCACTTACTTGTCCCAAGCCGTTGCATCTCGGACAGGCACCATAAGGAGAATTAAAAGAAAATAAGAACGGTTCCGGTTCCGGATAACTGATTCCTGTCGTTGGACACATCAGCAAGCGAGAAAAATAGCTCACTTCATTCGTTTCATAATCCATGACCATCATGGTTTTCTGCCCGTGCTTCATGGAAGTTAAAATGCCTTCATACAGCCTTTTTCCGGAGTCTTCGTTCGCTACAAGGCGATCAATGACAATATCAATATCGTGAATTTTATAACGGTCTAATTTCATTCCCGGTTCAATGTCCCGCATTTCTCCGTCCACCCGCACTTTCGCAAATCCGGATTTGCGGATCTGCTCGAACAATTCACGGTAATGCCCTTTCCGGCCTTTTACTTTGGGAGCAAGCAGGACGATACGTTTGTCTTTATACTTCTCCAGGATCAGCTGAACGATCTGCTCATCTGAATATTTTACCATCGCTTCGCCCGTTTCGGAGGAATAAGCGGTGCCCACGCGCGCATATAGCAGGCGGAGAAAGTCATAAATTTCCGTAATTGTCCCGACTGTTGATCTCGGAGAGCGGGAAACTGTTTTCTGTTCAATGGAAATTACCGGGCTTAGTCCTTCGATTTTATCGACGTCCGGGCGCTCCAGACCTCCTAAAAACTGGCGTGCATACGCCGAAAAAGTTTCGATATAACGCCGCTGACCTTCCGCAAAAATCGTATCAAAAGCAAGCGAGGATTTTCCTGAACCGGACAGACCTGTAAATACCACCAGCTTATTTCTGGGTATTTTCAGATCGACATTTTTCAGATTATGCTCACGTGCGCCGTAAACTTCAATGTATTGTTGCTCGTTCTCAATAGCCTCTTTCATGCGGGTTGCTTTTTTGCGATATTTCCGGAGATTATCCGGGGAGCAAATTTACAACAATTTAAACGTAATACCGATTACATTTCTGCATTAGTCCGAGGCCAGCTTTTGCCTTTATTGCTCTCAACATCTGCTATATCAGCATCAACCATTCTAAAACTTTAAAGTAGTCCAAAGTGTTAATTAGGAGATTTTTAATAATAATTACTGTTTTAGCAGGATACCGGAACAGAGAAGCTAAACAGCAAATTGCCGGAAAAAGAAAAGAAAGGATAATGTTTCGCTACCCCGTACAAATATGTCAGCGGGGTAGCAGAATAATTTTTGGATTTACCGCAATAATGTTACGTGTCCTATTTTTTGAATTTTTTCAACAGCTTCCCGTTTTTTGACAATAATTTTCCATACATAAGTTCCTTCCGGGCATTTTTTTCCTAAGTATGTGCCGTCCCAGCCTACTTTAGTATTATGTGTCTCGAAGATAATTTCACCCCAGCGGTCGAATACCAGCATTTCATAATCAAAATTATCATAACCTTCCGCGATCACAGGCTTAAAGATGTTATTAAACTCATCTCCGTCAGGAGTAAATGTATTAGGAACGTAAAATATAATATCCTCGCTCATTTTAATTACTACACGGGTAGTATCCGTACAGCCTTTATCATTTTTAGCAACTAAGATAACAGTGTAATTTCTGAAAATTTCCGGGTCATAAACATATTTAGGATGCTCTTTTGTGCTGTGTCCTGTTTCATCGCCGAAATACCAGTCATAAGAAGTCGCGTTCTGAGATTGGTTGGTGAAATAGACTTCATTGTAAACGTTTGTAATCTCATAGGTAGAAGCTATAAATGCTGCTTCCGGTGTAGGAAAAGCACAGATAGCACTATCCATTTTTACAGTAGTGGTACATCCGCCCACAGCTACAGACAAAGAAACATTAAAGCAGGTGTCTCCGATAAATGTATGAACAGGATTACTTGAGCCGGAAATCGTACCATCTCCGAAGTTCCATGAATAAGAATCCGCATTAGTTATTGAGCTTGAAAATTTTACAACTAAAGGAGAACATCCTTTTGTTGTATCTGCAACAATGGCCAGATGAAGCGTGTCCTCATATGAAATAGTTGCTGCTCCGTTTTTTGTACAACCGTTCACATCTGTTACGGTTACTATGTATGTTCCTGCCGGCATACCGGACAGATTCTGTGAAGTTGATCCGTTTGACCACGAGTAGGTATAAGGTGCTGTTCCTCCTGAAACGGAGATATTAACGCTCCCGTTGTTACTTCCGCATGAAGCATTTGTGACTGTACCTACTGTAATTGTAGGAGTGGAGGTGTTGGTAATGATTGTTCCTGTCCCGTTTGTGGCTGTACATCCGTTATTATCTGTTACTGTCACGGTATAATTTCCTGCCGGTGCACCTGACAAGTTTTGTGAAGTGGCGCCGTTTGACCATGAATAAGTGTAAGGCGCCGTTCCTCCTGAAACAGAAATGTTGATGCTTCCGTTGTTGCTTCCGCAAGATGCCGGAGTGATCGTTCCGACAGTAACAGTAGGCGCAGAAGTATTTGTAATGGTCGTTCCTGTCCCGTTTGTGGC
>MKVF01000026.1 GCA_001899145.1 Flavobacteriia bacterium 40-80 | reverse complement strand
CATTATTCGCAGGATCATTGATCTGGAACGTGGTAGTCGCGCTACAGCCGTTCGTGTCGCTCACTGTTACGTTGTAAGTGCCGGACAATAGATTAGTAAACGTTGGATTAGCTACCTGAGTCGTATTATAGCTGTTCGGACCAGTCACCTGGTATGTATATGGGGCATAGCCACCAGTTGCGGTCAAAGTTGCCGAACCATCTGTGCCGTTTACAAAACAGTTGTGGATCAGATTACCCGGTAAAGCTACTACAGCTAATTCTTCATTATTCGCGGGGTCATTGATCTGAAATGTAGTGGTTGCGCTACAGCCGTTTGTGTCGCCTACCGTCACATTGTAAGTGCCGGAAAATAGATTAGTAAACGTTGGATTAGCTACCTGAGTTGTATTATAACCATTCGGACCGGTCACCTGGTACGTGTAAGGTGCATAACCGCCGGTTGCAGTAAGAGTTGCAGAACCATCCGTACCGTTTACAAAACAGTTATGAATCAGATTACCCGGTAAAGCTACTACAGCAAGTTCCTCATTATTCGCAGGGTCATTGATCTGGAACGTGGTAGTCGTGCTACAGCCGTTTGTGTCGCTCACCGTTACATTATAAGTACCGGAAAACAGATTGATGAAATTAGGATTGGAAATCTGAGTTGTGTTATAACCATTCGGACCGGTCACCTGGTACGTGTAAGGAGCATAACCACCAGTTGCAATCAGGATCGCGGAACCATCCGGACCATTTACAAAACAGTTATGAGTAATATCTACAGGTAAAGCTACTACTGCCAGCTCCTCGTTATTTGCAGGATCGTTAATAGTAAAGGTAGTGATCGCACTACAACCGTTCGTATCACTTACCGTCACATTGTAAGTACCGGAAAGCAGATTAGTAAACGTTGGATTAGCTATTTGAGTCGTGTTATAGCTGTTCGGACCGGTCACCTGGTACGTGTAAGGAGCATAGCCGCCAGTCGCCGTCAAAGTTGCAGAGCCATCCGTGCCGTTTACAAAACAGTTGTGAGTCAAATTCCCAGGTAAAGCCACAACATCCAGTTCCTCGTTATTCGCAGGATCATTGATCTGGAATGTAGTGGTCGCGCTACAGCCGTTCGTATCACTAACTGTCACGTTGTAAGTACCGGACAATAGATTGATGAAATTAGGATTGGAAATCTGAGTTGTGTTATAACCATTCGGACCGGTCACCTGGTACGTGTAAGGAGCATAGCCGCCAGTTGCGGTCAAAGTTGCAGAACCATCTATGCCGTTTACAAAACAATTATGAGTTAAATTGCCCGGTAAAGCTACAACGTCAAGTTCTTCATTATTCGCAGGATCATTGATCTGGAAATTTGCTGTGGTTTGACACCCATTTGTATCAAGAACCGTTACTGTATAATTTCCTGACGCTAATCCTGTAAAAGTGTGAGATGGCTGATAGGTAGTACCACCATTGATAGAATATTCATAAGGGGCATAACCACCGGTCGCGGCCACATTGGCTATTCCGTCCGCTCCTCCTATAAAACAATTATGTGTTAAGCTGTCGCTGGGTACAGTAGCAATTAAAGAGGAGTTGTTAGCCGGGTCCACTATCGTAAAGTTGGTCGTTGTCGTACAGTTATTCGTATCTCTGACAGTTATAGTATAATTTCCTGACGCTAATCCTGTAAAAGTGTGAGATGGCTGATAGGTGGTACCGCCATTGATAGAATATTCATAAGGGGCATAACCACCGATTGCGGCCACATTTGCAATACCATCCGAAGCACCAATCGTACAGTTGTGCGTCAGACTGTCACTCGGTACAGAGGCATTTAAAGGTACATTATTAGCCGGATCCACTATCGTAAAGCTGGTCGTTGTCGTACAGTTATTCGTATCTCTGACAGTTATAGTATAATTTCCTGACGCTAATCCTGTAAAAGTATGAGATGACTGATAGGTGGTACCGCCATTGATAGAATATTCATAAGGAGCATAACCGCCGATTGCGGCCACATTTGCAATACCATCTGAGGCACCAACCATACAGTTGTGCGTCAAACTATCACTTGGTGTGGATGCTGAGAGCACTGTTCCTCCTGCCGGATCATCGATCTGGAATGTAGTAGTCGCACTACAACCGTTCGTGTCACTTACCGTCACGTTGTAAGTACCGGAAAGCAGATTGGTGAATGTTGGATTGGATATCTGAGTCGTATTATAACTGTTAGGGCCAGTAACATGGTGCGTATAAGGAGCGTAACCACCCGTTGCGGTCAAAGTTGCAGAACCATCTGTACCGTTTACAAAACAATTATGAGTTAAATTGCCCGGGAAAGCTACAACGTCAAGCTCTTCATTATTCGCTGGATCATTGATCTGGAATGTAGTGGTTGCACTACAACCGTTCGTATCACTCACTGTTACATTGTAAGTACCTGAAATCAGATTAGTGAAAATTGGATTAGCTACCTGAGTCGTATTATAGCTGTTCGGACCGGTCACCTGGTACGTGTAAGGGGCATAACCGCCAGTCGCCGTCAAAGTTGCAGAACCATCCGTACCGTTTACAAAACAGTTGTGAGTCAAATTCCCAGGTAAAGCCACAACATCCAGTTCCTCGTTATTCGCAGGATCATTGATCTGGAATGTAGTGGTCGCGCTACAGCCGTTCGTATCACTAACTGTCACGTTGTAAGTACCGGACAATAGATTCGTAAACGTTGGATTAGCTACCTGAGTCGTATTATAGCTGTTTGGGCCGGTTATCTGATACGTGTAAGGAGCATAACCACCAGTTGCGGTCAAAGTTGCAGAACCATCCGTACCGTTTACAAAACAGTTGTGAGTTAAATTACCCGGTAAAGCTACCACAGCCAACTCCTCGTTATTCGCAGGGTCATTGATCTGGAACGTGGTAGTCGCGCTACAGTCGTTCGTATCGCTAACTGTCACGTTGTAAGTACCGGACAATAGATTCGTAAACGTTGGATTAGCTACCTGTGTCGTATTATAGCTGTTTGGGCCAGTAACATGATACGTATAAGGAGCATAGCCGCCAGTTGCGGTCAAAGTTGCAGAACCATCTATGCCGTTTACAAAGCAGTTATGAATCAGATTTCCCGGCAAAGCTATTACAGCCAGTTCCTCGTTATTCGCAGGATCATTGATCTGGAATGTAGTGGTCGCGCTACAGCCGTTCGTATCACTAACTGTCACGTTGTAAGTACCGGACAATAGATTCGTAAACGTTGGATTAGCTACCTGAGTCGTATTATAGCTGTTTGGGCCGGTTATCTGATACGTGTAAGGAGCATAACCACCAGTTGCGGTCAAAGTTGCAGAACCATCCGTACCGTTTACAAAACAGTTGTGAGTTAAATTACCCGGTAAAGCTACCACAGCCAACTCCTCGTTATTCGCAGGGTCATTGATCTGGAACGTGGTAGTCGCGCTACAGTCGTTCGTATCGCTAACTGTCACGTTGTAAGTACCGGACAATAGATTCGTAAACGTTGGATTAGCTACCTGTGTCGTATTATAGCTGTTTGGGCCAGTAACATGATACGTATAAGGAGCATAGCCGCCAGTTGCGGTCAAAGTTGCAGAACCATCTATGCCGTTTACAAAGCAGTTATGAATCAGATTTCCCGGCAAAGCTATTACAGCAAGTTCCTCGTTATTCGCAGGGTCATTGATCTGGAATGTAGTGGTCGCGCTACAGCCGTTCGTGTCGCTCACTGTTACGTTGTAAGTGCCGGACAATAGATTGGTGAACGTTGGATTAGCTACCTGAGTCGTATTATAGCTGTTCGGACCGGTCACCTGGTACGTGTAAGGAGCATAACCACCTGTTGCAGTTAATGTTGCAGAACCATCCGTTCCGTTTACAAAACAATTATGAGTCAGATTACCCGGGACAGCGACAACGTCCAACTCTTCATTATTCGCAGGGTCATTAATCGTAAATGTAGTGATTGCCGTACAGTTATTAATATCACTTATTGTAACTGTATAGGTTCCCGAAGCCAAATTACTGAATATGTCAGATGGTTGATTGGTTACACCACCATCCAAAGAATACAAATAAGACGGAGTACCTCCTGATGCTGATATAGTGGCAGAACCTGTAGTCCCACCAACAAGGCAGTTGTGTACTATATTTGACGAAGTAACAGTTGCAGTCGGAAGTGGATTAACAACTACCGTTGCCGTTCCGCTTTGAGGATTGAAACAAGTAGTCGAGCTGGCATCCCGTACGGATACTAATGTATAGGTGAATGTACCATCGGTTCCTGTTGGAACAGAAATTGTAGCCGTATTACCTGTTGAAATTATTGTCTGGTTAGAACCACCATTAATCGTATAGGTAAATGTATAAGGAGCAGTGCCATTTGCACCTGTAAATGTTATATCCGGCGAAGTATTATCCCGGCAAACATCTGTTGTGCCTGAAATTGTTGCCGTTGGAAGTGGATTAACAACTACCGTTGCTGTGCCACTTTGAGGATTGGAACAGGTTGTTGAGCTGGCATCCTGCACTGAGACCAATGTGTACGTGA
>MKVF01000025.1 GCA_001899145.1 Flavobacteriia bacterium 40-80 | reverse complement strand
GGAACGGTGACAAACAACGGAAACGGAACGATCACTTATACTCCGAACAACGGATTCACAGGAAAAGATACGATTATCGTTACCGTTTGTAATGCATCCAATGTATGTGCAAACGACACGATCTTCATCAGTGTGATGGATATCAATAATGAATCCGTTTCAACAGATAAAGGAACGCCGGTAACAACTCCCGTGATTACAAGCAACGATGCGCCGAATGACGGGACATTGACTGTAAGTCCGGTAGTCGTGAGAAATGGTTCAAACGGTACGGCGGTAATAAACGGTGACGGAACAGTCACTTACACACCAAACGATCCGAACTTCACAGGTAAGGACACCGTTATCGTAAATATATGTGACGGAAACGCATGTCGTCCGGATACTATTTTTGTAACTGTAACAGGAGTAGCAAACGAAAGTGCTTCTACTTCAAAAGATACGCCGGTGGTTGTTGACGTAACTGACAATGATTCCATGGGAGGCGATACGCCGGTGATCGGAACAGTCGTTGACCAAGGAAACGGGACAGTGACAGATAACGGAAACGGAACGGTCACTTATACTCCAAACAATGGATTCACAGGAAAAGATACAATTATCGTTACCGTGTGTAATGCATCTAATGTATGTGCAAACGACACGATCTTCATCAGTGTGATGGATATCAACAATGAATCCGTTTCAACAGATAAAGGAACGCCGGTAACAACTCCCGTGATTACAAGCAACGATGCGCCGAATGACGGGACATTGACCGTTAACGGAGTTGTGAAAAACGGAAATAATGGAACAGCAGTTATCAACGGTAACGGAACAGCTAATGCGACAGTTACCTACACACCAAATGATCCGAACTTTACTGGTAAAGACACTGTGATCGTAAATATATGCGACGGGAACGCATGCCGTCCGGATACTATTTTTGTAACTGTAACAGGCGTTTCTAACGAAAGTACATCTACTTCAAAAGATACGCCGGTGGTTGTTGACGTAACTGACAATGATTCCATGGGAGGCGATACGCCGGTGATTGGAACAATTGTCGACCAAGGAAACGGAACAGTGACAGATAACGGAAATGGAACGATCACTTATACTCCGAACAACGGATTCACAGGAAAAGATACGATTATTGTTACCGTTTGTAACGCATCCAATGTGTGTGCAAACGATACCATCTTTATCAGTGTGATGGACATCAACAACGAATCCGTTTCAACAGATAAAGGAACGCCGGTAACAACTCCCGTGATTACAAGCAACGATGCGCCGAATAACGGGACATTGACCGTTAACGGAGTTGTGAAAAACGGAAATAATGGAACAGCAGTTATCAACGGTAACGGAACAGCTAATGCGACAGTTACCTACACGCCAAACGATCCGAACTTCACAGGTAAGGACACTGTTATCGTGAATATATGCGATGGAAACGCATGTCGTCCGGATACTATTTTTGTAACTGTAACAGGAGTAGCAAACGAAAGTACTTCCACTTCAAAAGATACTCCGGTAATTGTTGACGTAACAAACAACGATTCTATGGGTAGTGACACGCCGGTGATCGGAACAGTTGTCGACCAAGGAAACGGAACGGTGACAAACAACGGAAACGGAACGATCACTTATACTCCGAACAACGGATTCACAGGAAAAGATACGATTATCGTTACCGTTTGTAATGCATCCAATGTATG
>MKVF01000024.1 GCA_001899145.1 Flavobacteriia bacterium 40-80 | reverse complement strand
TGCCTACGACCAGGTAATCCATCTCGGTGCGCATGAAGCAGCGGTAGGCGTCGTTGGGCGTGTTCACGATCGGTTCCCCGCGCACGTTGAAGCTCGTGTTCACGATCACCGCGTAGCCGGTCAAAGCCTTGAATGTTTCGATCAGGTCGTAGTAGCGCGGGTTGGTTTCCTTGTGCACCGTCTGGATACGCGCCGAGTAGTCGATGTGGGTGATCGATGGCAGGTCCGAACGCTCGAAATAAAGCTTTTCGCGCAGGTCCAGTGAACCGTAATTGGCCGGCACGGGCTTGCGGCGGCTTTCGGCAACCGGGTGTACCAGCAGCATATAAGGGGAAATGCCGTCGTAATCGAAATAATCCTGGCAATCTTCCGCCAGCACCGATGGCGCAAACGGCCGGAATGACTCGCGGTACTTGATCTTCAAATTCAGTTTTTTCTGCATTTCCGCATTCCGTGGGTCGCCCAGGATGCTTCGCCCGCCCAATGCGCGCGGCCCGAATTCCATCCGGCCCTGCACCCAGCCTACCACATTGCCTTCCGAAAGCAGCCTGGCCGCCTCCCGGGTAAGGTCTTTGAAATTTTCGTAGTAGGTGTAATGCGCCTTGTATTTTTTGGCCGTCAGGGCCACATCCAGGTCCGAGAAGGTAGGCCCCAGGTACGATCCGCGCATGGCGTCGGCCTTCCAGGTCACTTTTCTGTCCTGACCGAAATAAATGTGGTATGCCGCCTGTGCAGCGCCCAAAGCGCCACCCGCGTCACCAGCTGCCGGCTGGATGAAAATGTCTTTGAAAATATTGGCTTTTTGCAGCTTACCGTTCGATACGCAGTTCAGCGCCACGCCCCCTGCCATGCACAGGTAGTCCGCACCGGTCAGGCGTTTGGCTTCTTTGGCCATCCGCACCACCGCTTCTTCGGTAATGTTCTGGATCGCCAGGCCCAGGTTACAATGCACCGCTTCGAGGGCATCTTCGGGCCTGCGGGTTTTGAAACCAAACAATGCTTCCCATTTATGCTCATTGACCATTTTCAGGCCGGTAGCATAGTCGAAATACTCCTGGTTGAGCCAAACCGAGCCGTCTTCTTTCAGGTCGATCAGCTCTTTGAGGATAATTTCTTCGTACCGCTTGATGTCCGGTGACGACGGGTTACCGTACGGCGCAAGGCCCATCAGTTTATATTCCCCCGAATTCACCCGGAAACCCAGGAAGTAGGTAAATGCCGAGTATAAAAGCCCCAGCGAATGCGGGAAACGGAGTTCTTTGAGAATGCTGATATCTTTTCCTTCCCCCAGGCAGATCGAGGCCGTGGCCCATTCGCCTACGCCGTCGATGGTCAGGATGGCCGATTTTTCAAACGGGGATGGGTAATAGGCGCTGGCGGCGTGCGAGAGGTGGTGCTCGGGGAAGAGCATTTTTACCTTTTTCTTTTTATCGTAGCCCAGTTTTTCCAGCTCTTCGTTGATGAGCCTTTTGAGGAACATCTTTTCCTTGATCCAGACCGGCATCGCCGTCAGGAACGAGCGTACGCCTTTGGGGGCAAATGCATAATAGGTTTCGAGCAATCTTTCGAATTTCAGCAGCGGCTTGTCGTAGAAAACGATCGCATCGAGCTCGTTGATTGAGACCCCGCCGTATTCGAGGCAAAAGGCAACTGCTTGGGAGGGGAAACCGGGGTCGTGCTTTTTGCGGGTGAAACGCTCTTCCTGTGCTGCGGCGACAATTTCGCCATTATCTATGAGCGCTGCGGCAGAGTC
>MKVF01000023.1 GCA_001899145.1 Flavobacteriia bacterium 40-80 | reverse complement strand
ACTGTTTGTGCTGCTCCTCCATTGATGGTATAAGTAAAGGTATAAGGAGCTGTTCCCCCTGAACCTGTAAAGGTAACCACTGGTGAAGTGCCCTGCTGACAAACTGTGGTACTGCCAGAGATAGAGGCGGTTGGTAGTGGGTTAACAGTAACTACTACGTTAAAAGGAGTTGAAGGCGAACAGCCATTTAAAGTTGGTGTTACGCTATAAGTTACTGTTCCGGCGGAAGCCCCTGAGTTTGTTAATGTTTCTGTTATCGTAGAACCGATTCCGGATCCTGCACTTCCGCCTGCTCCATTACTGCTTACTGACGACCAGGAAAAACTCGCTCCTGCAGGTGTTGAGGATAGCGGGATAGATACTATATCTCCGGAACAAATCATTTCTGATGATGGTACACTCGTCACAGCCGGAGTTGTTAATTGCGGATCATTACTGAACGCAGCGCTTGCTGCCGAAGTACAATTTCCATTTCCTACCGTTACAGTATAGCTTGTTCCTACAGTCATTCCGCTGATCGCTCCACCTGCTCCTACTGTCGGCCCTGCCGGAGTAAAGGTATAGGTCTGTCCTGCTACGTAATTCGTAATGGTGCTGCTTCCTGCAGCACTACAGCTCGCCGGAGTTGTAGCTATTACAGGTACAGCCGGAGTTGTTAATTGCGGATCATTACTGAACGCAGCGCTTGCTGCCGAAGTACAACTTCCGTTTCCTGCCGTTACAGTATAGCTTGTTCCTGTAGTCATTCCGCTGATCGCTCCACCTGCTCCTACTGTCGGCCCTGTCGGAGTAAAGGTATAGGTCTGTCCTGCTACGTAATTTGTAATGGTGCTGCTTCCTACAGCACTACAGCTCGCCGGAGTTGTAGCTATTACAGGTACAGCCGGAGTTGTCAACTGCGGATCATTACTGAACGCAGCGCTTGCTACCGAAGTACAACTTCCGTTTCCTGCCATTACAATATAGCTTGTTCCTATAGTCATTCCGCTGATCGCTCCACCTGCTCCTACTGTCGGCCCTGCCGGAGTAAAGGTATAGGTCTGTCCTGCTACGTAATTTGTAATGGTGCTGCTTCCTGCAGCACTACAGCTTGCCGGAGTTGTAGCTATTACCGGTACAGCCGGAGTTGTCAACTGCGGATCATTACTGAACGCAGCGCTTGCTACCGAAGTACAACTTCCGTTTCCTGTCGTTACAGTATAGCTTGTTCCTACAGTCATTCCGCTTATCGCTCCACCTGCTCCTACTGTCGGCCCTGCCGGAGTAAAGGTATAGGTCTGCCCGGCTACGTAATTCGTAATGGTGCTGCTTCCTGCAGCACTACAGCTCGCCGGAGTTGTAGCTATTACAGGAGCTGTTGGGCTAGGCAGCTGAGATGGATCGGTAAACGATGTTCCTGTTGAGGTACAACCACCGCTCGTGCTGGTCACACTGTAGCTTGTTCCCGGTGTAGCTCCACTAATCATTCCACCTGCTCCTACCGTTGGCCCTGCTGGAGTAAATGTATAAGTATTGGACGCATTGTAATTGGTTATTGTACTTGAGCCGGCTGATGAACAGCTTGCTGCTGTCGTACTGATAACGGGGGCGGCTGGACTAGGTAGCTGTGATGAATTAGTAAAAGATGTTCCCGTTGAGATACAACCGCCGCTGGTGCTGGTTACACTATAGCTTGTTCCTGGTGTAGCTCCGCTGATCACTCCGCCTGCTCCTACTGTCGGTCCCGCCGGAGTAAATGTATAAGTATTCGACGCATTGTAATTGGTCACCGTACTGCTTCCTGCAGCGCTACAGCTTGCCGCTGTTGTGCTGATCACAGG
>MKVF01000022.1 GCA_001899145.1 Flavobacteriia bacterium 40-80 | reverse complement strand
GTTTTCATTGATGAAGTTATCTTTTCATCGAGTAAACTCAAAAAAGAAGATATTTTTTGTTGTTCATCTAATTGAGGAATGAAAAATTTTGCAGACTTTATATCTTGTGTTGTAAATCCTTTTATTGATGTTCCTTGACCTAATCTAACAAACTTATTTGAACGAGCATTGAAATAATAACAAAGAAAATATTCATTTTCAGTAGTTACTAAATTAGTAAAGTCTTGGCTTGTGCAAAGTTCTTCATCAGCAACTGCAAACTTTCCGATTCCAACTCTTGAAACCATAACTATTCCTCCTTTTGGTATAAGTTTAGTAGCTGATGATTTTATTGCTTCTTCGGTAATAAATCTTGTTTTCAAAATATTATGAATATCATCAATTGCGATATCCGAACTTGAAACCCAAGGAATTTTTCCCTCCCAAAATTTTTGATTAGTTGTATCAGGTGTTCCTCCTCCAATGAAATTTCCTAAATCTTTTATTTTTCTTTCTTTCCAATCCCTTGTAAATTCAGGAAATCTCAAATTTGGAACGTCAAAAATTTTATCTCCTTATCTCACATTGAGGAGTTTTTCTCCCACTAATTTCCAACCTTGACGATAAACAAACAAAGGCAATACCTTTAAGATTTTTAATCTTAATCAAAAAGAATTTATGACAACAAAAAAATCATTCACACAAATCGTAGCATTGTGGAAAACAGACAAAAAGCAGTATGTAAAAAAATCAACTTTTTCGGCTTACGTCTTGCTGATTGAAAATCACTTATTGCCTATATTCGGGAGTTTACAGGAAATTGAAGAACAGCAGGTTCAGAAATTTGTATTTCAAAAATTGGAACAGGGATTGAGTCAAAAGAGTATCAAAGATATTCTTATTGTGCTGAAAATGGTGCTGAAATTCGGAGCCAAAAACAAATGGATTTCCTACGAGCCGTTTGAAATTCAATATCCTACAATTCGGGAAAGTCAACACGTTGAAGTGCTTTCCAAAACACATCAAAAAAAGGTAATGAACTATATTCAGGAACATTTTACGTTTCGGAATCTGGGTGTTTATATCTGCCTTTCTTCGGGAATGCGAATTGGCGAAATTTGTGCTTTGACTTGGGAAGATATAGATACGGATAACGGTATTATTCACGTTCGTAAAACCATTCAGAGGATTTACGTCATCGAAGACGGAAAACGAAGAACCGAATTGCTTTTGGATACTCCGAAAACTAAAAATTCCATACGTGAAATCCCGATGAGCAGAGATTTATTGCGAATGTTGAAACCGTTTAAAAAAATCGTAAATCCTAATTTTTTCGTTCTGACCAACGATGCCAAACCCACAGAACCGAGAACCTATCGCAGTTATTACAAAAACCTGATAAAGAACCTTGAAATTCCCGAAATAAAATTCCACGGATTGCGACATAGTTTTGCCACAAGGTGCATTGAAAGTAAATGCGATTACAAAACCGTCAGCGTTTTACTCGGGCATTCCAACATCAGCACAACGCTCAATCTCTACGTTCATCCAAATATGGAACAGAAAAAGAAAGCAATTGAGCAGATGTTCAAAGCGTTGAGATAATTTTTTGAAGACAAACTCAGAAAGTTTGTCTTCCATTTTTTATAAAATATTGTAATCAAAATATTTTGTTTCTCATTTTTTATATACAAACCCTATTGTATCTTGAAAATGAACAAATATTAAAATCAAATAGGTTTGTTTCTCATTTTTCATAATCAAAATATTTTGCTTCTCTTATTTTTAAAAATATTGTAATCAAAATATTTTGTTTCTCATTTTTTATATACAAACTCTCTTGTTTCTTAAAAATGAATAAATATTGAAATCAAACAGGTTTGTATTGGTGAAATTGTATATTTGCAATAAACAAAACAACCAATGGATTTTAATTTAAGTGGTGCAGTAAACTATCATTACGGAAAATTTCCACCTACCAATATCAATTACAGTTTGTTTATTCAGGAACTTTTGAAAGCAACTGACGCTTTGGCTCGTTATGACCAAATGCTTAAAAACCTGCATAATAATGAAATCCTGTTAGCACCTTTGCGTAATCAGGAAGCTGTTATATCATCACGTATTGAGGGAACTATCAGCACAATGGACGAAATTATGCAATATGAAGCTGATGATGACGGAACACATTCTCCAAATGTTCGTTCAGATGTGGTTGAAACTATTTTATATCAACGTGCATTAAAAAATGCACAGGCAGCATTAGAAAACGGTTATACTTTTTCGCAGAGTTTTGTTAAGCAAATGCACCAACAACTATTATATTTAGGAAGAGGAGCTGCAAAATCCCCAGGAGAATTTAAAAAGGAACAAAACTATCTTGCAGACCATTCCGTTCGCAAAATCCAATTTATACCTATAAGTGCCGAACAACTACCTGTTGGGTTAGACCAATTGTTTGACTATATGCAACACAGCTCCGAACCTCCGCTTATACGTACTGCCGTATCTCATTTGGAGTTTGAAGCATTACACCCATTTCAGGACGGAAACGGACGTATCGGACGTATGCTTATTACACTTTTGCTATGGCAATCGGGATTATTGTCGCAACCACATTTTTATATAAGTGGTTACTTTGAACAAAACAAAGATGAGTACATTGAGACAATGCGTAACGTTTCAAGAAATAATGATTGGAATAATTGGATTAAGTTTTTCCTGATTGCCGTAGAAAAACAAGTCATTCATAATTTGCGTATTGCCGAAAATATTAAAAACTTATACGAAGAAATGAAAACCGAATTCTCGGAACTATTATCTTCGAAATGGAGCTTAACGGCTTTGGATTATATATTTACCAATCCTGTTTTCAGAAATAACAGGTTTGTGAGCAGTACAAAAATTCCCGTTCCAACAGCAGCGATTATGGTCAAAAAATTGGTCGAAAACGGTTATTTGTTACAAAAAGAAGAGGCCGCGGGAAGAAGACCTGCTCTTTATTCTTTTGAACCATTAATGCGATTAGTAAGGGTTTAAAAAACTCATAATTCCTAACTCATAATTCTAATACGATGTCAAGTCAACCCGAATATATTCTCGAACAAAAATTACTCGAACAATTACAGGATTTAGGTCATAAAAAAGTAACGATAAAAAACGAAGACGACCTTATTCAAAACCTGAAAAAACAACTCGAAATCCACAACAAAAAAACATTTTCCGACAAGGAATTTGAAAAAATCCTCAATCATCTTTCTAAAGGAAACATTTTTGAAAAGTCAAAAACATTGCGAGACAGGTTTCATTTTACCAAAGATGACGGAACTTCGGAGTGGATTGAATTTATCAATCAAGAGCATTGGTGTCAAAATCAATTTCAGGTCACCAATCAGATTTCGCAGGAAGGAGAATTCAAAAATCGTTATGACGTTACGATTTTGATTAACGGCCTGCCTTTGGTTCAGATTGAGTTAAAAAGACGTGGTTTGGAAATGAAAGAAGCATTTAACCAAATCAACCGTTATCACAAACATTCTTTTTCTTCGGGTATTGGGTTGTTCAATTTTGTTCAATTGTTCGTTATCAGCAATGGTGTGAATACAAAATATTATTCCAATAACGCAAAACAATCATTCAAGCAGACTTTTTATTGGTCAGACGAAGAAAACAATACGATTCAGGCTTTGGATAAATTTGCTCCTGCGTTTTTAGAGCCTTGCCATATTGCCAAAATGATTACAAAATATATCGTTCTCAATGAGACCTACAAAATTCTAATGGTACTTCGCCCCTATCAGTTTTATGCAGTAGAAAAAATTGTTGAAAGAGTCCGAAACACAGATAAAAACGGTTTTATTTGGCATACGACAGGTTCAGGAAAAACCTTGACTTCTTTCAAAGCAAGTCAGATTCTGAAAGAGATTCCGAAAGTGGAAAAAGTCGTTTTTGTAGTTGATAGAAAAGATTTGGATTATCAAACCCAAAAAGAATTTGATGCATTTGAAAAAGGGAGTGTAGATGCTACCGAAAACACCCGACATTTGGTAAAACAGCTTTCTGATAACACCCCGTTGATTGTTACCACGATACAAAAACTAAACACGGCGATTACCAAAGAAAGACACGGTAAAAAAATTGAACATCTGAAAGGTAAAAAAGTGGTTTTTATTTTCGATGAATGTCACAGGAGTCAATTTGGTGAAACACATCAGAATATCAAAAAATATTTTGAAAAGGCACAGATGATTGGTTTTACGGGAACGCCTATCTCGGAGGTCAATTCCGTTGGGAAAATGGAAGGAAAACCTGCAACAACTAATCGCTTGTTTGATGATTGTCTTCACAAATATGTGATTACCGATGCTATTCGGGACGAAAATGTTTTGAAATTTTCTGTGGAATATGTTGGTAGATACAAAGAAAAAGAGGGAAGTAATACCTATTTGGATACTGAAATAGAAGGAATTGACACACAGGAATTATTAGAAAGTCCCGAGCGATTGAGTAAAATTACAGATTACATCATTTCGGAATACAACCGAAAAACGGCAGGAAAAACGTTTAATGCAATGTTTTGTGTGAGCAGTATTGATGTTCTGAAACAGTATTACGATTTGTTTCAGCAAAGGAAAGAAGAAGGAAAACATCAATTGAAAGTGGCAACGATTTTCAGTTATGCCACTAACGAAGACGATAAAAATGCCGACGGAATTATTGAGGAAGAAGAGTTTTTAGGAATGGTTGCCGAGCCGAAAATTGATTATATTACAAACCACAGCCGAAATGTTTTGGAACGCTATATCGGACATTACAACGAAATGTTCGGAACTAATTTCACGACTAAAGACAGTCAAAGTTTTTACAATTATTACAATGATATTGCAAAACGTGTCCGAAACCGCGAACTTGATTTGATTATTGTTGTAAATATGTTTCTTACGGGATTCGACAGCCCTCAACTAAATACTCTTTTCGTTGATAAAAACCTGAAATATCATGGTTTGATTCAGGCATTTTCCCGAACAAACAGAATTCTGAACGAAAAGAAATCACAGGGAAACATTGTTTGTTTCCGTAATCTCAAATCAGCAACCGATGATGCTGTAACATTATTTTCCAACAAAGAAGCGATACAAGAAATTATTATTCAGCCAATTGAAGATTATATTGAGTTATTCAACACTGCTTTACAAAAACTAAAATCGATTGCACCTGAAATCGAGGATATAGATAAATACCAGACCGAGCAGGAAAAATTTGATTTCATTACTGCTTTCCGTGAGTTGATGCGAATTTTGAATGTATTGAAATCATTTGCAGATTTTAATTTCGATAAATTAGAAATGACCGAATTTGAGTTTGATGGTTATAAAAGTAAATATTTGGACATTTGGACGGTATTGAAACATCAGCCAAAGGAAGAAAAAGAAAGTATTTTAAATGATGTCGATTTTGAACTTGAATTAATTCACCGTGATGAAATCAATGTAAGTTATATTCTTTCGCTGTTAGCAAACCTGACGGAGTCCAAACTAAAAGGAGAAAAACTCGAACAGAAAAAGAAAGAAATTTATGATATACTTTCGGGAGATGCCAAATTGAGAAGTAAAAGAGAACTTATAGAAAAATTCATCGAAGAAAATATTCCGCTTATTTCTAACGGAGAAACTGTAAATAAAGCCTTTGAAGAGTTTTGGAATAAGGAAAAAATTTCAGCTTTTGAAAAAATTGCCCAAGAAGAATCTTTGAATAAAGAAAAATTTCAGGACAGCATCAACGATTTTCTGTTTACATCCAAAATACCGAAAATCACTGAAGCTCTAAAACTTTTGGAAATAAAACCCAAAATTACAGAGCGGACAAACATCGGAAAACGAATCATCCAGAAAGTTCAGGATTTTGTGGAAGTGTTTATTGATGGAGTAGAAGGATAGAGAAAGTTGATTGATGATAAAAACGATGGTATAGAATTAAAACACCGTGAAAAATCATCTAAACAACAAACTTTTCACGGTATTTAAATTTAAAATGTTACTTTTCGGAAAAACAACTAATATACTCATTCAGAGTTGATTCAAGAGGAAGTATTACGAAAGTGAAAATAACACAAACCAAAGATGAAAAGCCATCTACAACTCCCCATCTACAAAAAATCCCAAGAAATTCTTGAAACCCTCAGAGCCATTACAGACTTATTTCCGGAGGATAATCCGGCGTTGATGCAACTAAAGGACCAACTCTTGGGCGACACAATGCTCATTCAGGCCAAATTAGCAGGTGCATTTTCCGTAAAATTATACGATATCAAAATGGAAAATGCCACATTTATCCGAAAAGCAGCAAGGGATTTAATAGTATCCTATCACAGCTTGGAAATGTTCGGATTTGAGGATGTCGGATACTACAAGCTGATCCGGGAACAGCTGGAAGAATTCCGGGTGCTCTTTATCGAATGGGTGGCGGGCTTCAACCCAAAGCATTATATTACAGATAACTGGGGATTATTCAATCCGCCCGGAATTGCTCCAGACTATGAACAACGAAGCGATGAGCTCAATTTTCTGGATGAAGAAGATGAAATTAATTTTTAAAAAAGATTTTCAAATTCCCCTTCTTTTTCAGTGAATCAGCATTTCACAATCCTTAAAAAATCACATCCGGATAATAATTCACATATAAAAACGTATTATCTTTCATACAGCAATTCAACCTATCCTCTTCTGTTATTCAAAATAACCCCGCTCCGTTTTTGAAAATGAAATGGAATGTCTATGCATTATTATCAATTACATCAGGTGCTGAAACAACTTTTTGAGTCTGCGGGTTCTTTAAAAAAATCGGAAGATCTCGGAATAAAGATTTCTCATCACGCATTTGATTCGCAGGAAGGACGCTACTTTCTACCAGGAAGCAATCACCTTTTTTGTGATCATCATCAGGTCGGTTTTAAAGAACATCTTCTGAAACAACATTCTTCCTTATCCGATATAGAATCAACTGATTTTTCTATTGAGTGCAATACCTCTTTTCACTATCATATCGTTCAGGATCTCCATCAGGAACAAGCAGAAGGAGTTGTGATTATGTTTCACGGCCTGAACGAGAAAAAATGGGACAAATACCTTCCATGGGCTTATGAGATTGCAAAACAAACAAAGAAAGCCGTATTGCTGTTTCCAATTGCCTTTCACATGGATCGCGCTCCTGAATTATGGAGCTCCAGGCAAGAAATGTATATCATCTCACAGAACCGTACAGACACTTTCCCAGACAATACGGACTGCTCATACGTAAATGCCGCTATAAGCTCCCGGCTGGAATCCAATCCACAGCGGATATTCTGGTCCGGATTACAAACATATTATGACGTTATCCGATTGGTATATGAAATCCGAAAGGGAACAGTTCCGGAAATTTCTAAACATGCTTCTTTTGATCTTTTCGGTTATTCCATAGGCTCTTTTCTATCCATGATCCTGATGATGGCCAACCCAAAAAATATTTTTTCAAATGCCAAATTGTTTTGTTTTTGCGGCGGAATGACCATTGACCGGATGTATCCGATTTCAAAATACATTATGGACTCCCGGGCAGCCATTGCAATGCAAACTTCTTTTACGGAACTGCTGAATACAGATTTTAAACACGACGAACGTCTTGCACATTATCAAAATAGTGAATACCATAAAAATGAAAGCTGGTTTAAAACTATGCTGCGCTATAATTTTTTTCAGAAAGAGCGGGAACAAAGGATCGGAGAGCTGCAGCACCAGATAAAAGCATTTGTGCTGAAACAGGATCGTGTAACACCTCCGATTGAAGCACTAAACACCTTAAAAGGAGGTTACCGGGATATTGATGTCCCTGTACAGATTGAGGATTTTGAGCATCCTTATTCACACATGATTCCTTTTCCGCTGACCATCCGGAATGCAGAACAAGTTGATGCTTCTTTTAATAAATTTGTTACCGCAGTTAGCGAATTTTTAATGGACTAAACCAACTATTGATCCTTCAAAAAATTAAGTTTCTCTCTCACCTCATACAGCACTTCCTTGCGAAGAGTTACCGTTTCAACCGTTTCCTGATGCGGCTGTATATTTGAAAGCGTTTGTCCTAACGGATCCAAAGCGATGCTGTCTCCGGAATAAACCAGCTGGTTCTCATCTGTTCCGATACGGTTGACACCAATTAAAAAACACTGATTTTCGATAGCGCGGGCAAGAAGCAGGCTTTTCCAGTGAAAAGAGCGGCGTTCCGGCCAGTTAGCCACATTCAGCAGCACATCATATTTTGCTTCTGTTTCTGAGATCATGCAATTTCTCAGAATTTCCGGGAAACGCAGGTCGTAACAAATAGACAACAACAGCCTGAAACCTTTGTATTCAACGATTTTTTCCTCCGTTCCTGCAAAGTAATGCTGTTCTTCTTTGGCAAGTGTGAACAATTTCCGTTTGTCATAAACGGTTATTTCTCCGTTCGGAAAAACAAAAACACCCCGGTTAAAAAAATGATTGGATGCTTTGCAAATAAAAGAAGTATAAATCGCTGTCTGATGCTGCTGTGCTTTTTCTTTCAGCCAGTTTACCGCAAGGCTGTTTTCAAAGTCCTCCGCCAGCTCCGTGGCTTTCATGCTGAATCCCGTATGGAACATTTCCGGCAGCAATACCAGATCCGTTGTTCCGGTTTTAGGAAGGAGTTCTTCGAAATGCACCAGATTTACCGGTTTATCTTCCCAGAACTGGGGCGTTTGTATTAAGGTGATTTTTAAATCCTGCATAATTTTTCTGCTGCTTGTTCTAAAGTATGGTCGTCTTTCGCAAAACAAAAACGAATGAGTTTGTTGTCTGTTTTATCATTGTAAAATACTGAAAACGGAATTGTCGCCACTCCGAATTCCCGTACCAGACGTTTAGTGAATTCCTCATCGTTCTCGTCCGAAATCCGTTGGTAAGAGGCTGTCTGAAAATAAGAACCTTCCGAAGGAAGAAAGTCAAAAAGAGATGTTTTCATCAGCTCCTTAAAGAAATCCCTTTTCTGCCGGTAAAAATCTCCGAGCTTAGAAACGTCTACTTCATGTAAATATTTTGCCAGTGTAACCTGCGCAGCGCTATTCACGGAAAACACCAGGAACTGATGCACCTTCTTAATCTCAGTCATCAGCTGTTCCGGTGCAATCAGGTAACCGATTTTCCAGCCGGTAATGTGAAAGGTCTTTCCGAAAGAGGAAACAATAATTGCTTTTTCTTTTAATTTTTCGCAGGAATTAACCGAAAAATGCCTTTTTTCAAACGTAATGTATTCATACACCTCATCTGAAAGCAGTAATACATTTGGAAATTTTTCAAGCAATTCAGCCAGTGTATCGTAATCTTCCTTCTCCCAGATAGTCCCGGAAGGATTATGCGGATTGTTCACAATAATCATTCTTGTACGAGCAGAAAGCGCTGTTTTTATTGCTTCGAAGTCCGGACGAAAAGCCTTGTCTAAATTTACATGGACAGGTGTTCCTCCTGCCAGAATAATTGCCGGTTCATAACAATCATAAGCGGGATTAAGCACGATCACTTCATCTCCGGTTTTTACCAGCGCCTGAATCGCCGTATAAATTGCCTGCGTTGCTCCGGCGGTTACTAATAGCTCTTTTTCCGGAGCAATCTGTCTTCCGTAACTTTTATATGTCAGCTTTGTCAGCTCCTCCATTAACAGCGGATGCCCCATCATCGGCGCGTACTGATGCACATTTTCCGCAACGGTTGACTGGTAAATTTCCAGCAGGCGGCTGTCCACCGGGAAATTCGGAAATCCCTGTGATAAATTAATGGCATTGTAATCATTTGCCATTTTGGACATTACTGTAAAAATGGTCGTTCCTACGTGTGGGAGCTTTGACATTTGTTTGTTTTTGAAAGGCTAAGTTACAAAACGATGTAAATTTTACTACTGCAAACAGAAATAAACAGCATAAAAATTCACGTTATTTATAGCTATGGCTGATTAAACCATGTATGTGTTATTCCCTGAATTTTTTAAACACAGAGCTCGCGATATGTCCTCCGAAACCAAAAGTATTGCTCAATGCGTAATTGATCGTTTTTTTCCTTGCTCCGCCGAGGATAAAATCAAACTTATCTTTAAAATCCGGTTCTATTTCCTTTGAATTGATCGTTGGAGGAACGATATCCTGCTGAACAGCCTTTATGCTGGCAATGGCTTCAACGGCTCCTGCTGCTCCCAGCAAATGCCCGGTCATGGATTTCGTTGCACCCACCAGCGCATTCGGATTAGCTCCAAACAGACGTTCCATGGCTTTTACTTCGCTGATATCTCCAATGGGCGTGGAAGTCGCATGTGCATTGATGTAATCCACTTCATCCGGAGAAATTCCCGCTTCTTCCAGCGCAAGCTTCATTCCCAGGTAAGCGCCGTCTCCTTCCGGATGCGTGCCCGTCAGGTGATATGCTTCTCCTGCCATTCCGCCACCCACAATTTCCGCGATAATCGGTGCATTACGCTTTACGGCATGTTCATAGCTTTCCAGAATAATTGCTCCGGCACCTTCTCCCATTACAAATCCGTCTCTGTTGATATCGAAAGGACGGGAAGCTGTTTCCGGGTGCTCATTAAATGTCGATAGCGCTTTTACCGCCCCGAAACCACCAATCGCACTTTCGTTGATCGCCGCTTCCGAGCCTCCGGTAATGATCATATCGGCTTTTCCCCAGCGGATATAGTTAAACGCATCAATAATTGCGGTGTTAGAAGACGCGCAGGCGGAAATGGTTGTGAAGTTAATACCTCTCAATCCGTATTTAATTGAAATAACACCGGAAGCAATATCCACAATAATTTTCGGGATAAAGAACGGATTAAAACGCGGTGTGCCATCACCTTGCGCAAATTCCATCACCTGCTCCTGGAATGTTCCGATTCCGCCGTTTCCGGAACCCCAGATCACCCCGATACGATCTTTGTTCAATTTTTCAAAATCCACCGCTCCGTTTTTCACCGCTTCTTCTACGGCAATCAATGCGTATTGTGTAAACAAATCATATTTTCTCGCTTCCGACTTTGGGATAAAATCCAGCGGATCAAAGTTTTTAAGCTCACAGGCAAACCTGGTTTTAAACTTCGCCGTGTCGAATTTTGTAATCGGAGCAGCTCCGCTCTTTCCATCCAGTAATGCCTGCCAGAAGTCAGGCACATTGTTTCCTATCGGTGTAAGGGCGCCAAGGCCTGTTACCACTACTCGTTTCATTGCTTCTATTTGAAAGGCCGAAATTAACCATTCGAATGGATATAGCAGTTCCTTTCAGCAACAAACTCCGTTCTGAAAGGAGGTTTCACACGGCAAAAACAGAGGTTTCTTTTTCAAAATCAATCCGTTCCATCATTTCTGTCTGCAGCTCTTCCAGCACCGGTTTCACAGTGTCTTCAGGCAAATCACAAATCCGGATGTACATCAGGCCGTCTATTGCGTCGTTAAACTTCGGATCGACGTTAAACCCGATAACTTTTGCATTCTGCTTGATGTATTTTTTGATCAGAACGGGAAGCCGCAGCATATTCGGTTCCAGCTCATCAATCAGCTTATCCAGCTTGTTCAGATCAGCAGCTGCCGCATTGAAGAAAAACGTTTTATCTTCCTCTTTCAGCCGGATCTTAAAATCATTTTTTGCACGGATAAACTGCGCTATATAAGGATCATAGTAATTGGACTTCATAAATTCCACCATCAGCGACTTCGAAAAGTCGGAAAACCGGTTGCTGATGCTGACGCTTCCGATAATGTACTTATGAGAAGGATGGCGTAACGTAACATGAACAACTCCTCTCCAAAGTAAAAACAGTGGCAATGGTTTTTGCTGGTATTCCGTCGCTACAAAAGCCCTTCCCATTTCAATACATTGGGAGAAAAAAGGACGGAATTCCGGTTCAAACTGAAATAATTCATGTAAGTAAAATCCCTGAACGCCGTATTTCTCATAAATTTTTTTCCCGAGAGCGATCCGGTAAGCGCCTGCCAGCTTTTGCCGTTCATTGTCCCACAGAAAAAGATGCCTGTAATGGGCGTCGTAATGATCCAGATCCGTTTCCTGATTGGTTCCTTCTCCGATCTCCCGGAACGTCACTTCACGAAGTCTTCCGATTTCCCGTAAAACAGCCGGAATTTCTCCCGCTTTGGCAAAATAACATTCATAATTACTGCTTGTAAACAGCTTATTCCCGGATTTTTTCAATTGCAGAATTTCTTCCGCGATAGTTTCAGCGGGCGTTTCTTTTATGATTGCTTTCGGTTTGCGGGACAGGGAATTCGTATGGATTACAGAAGGGATTTTCAATTTTGCAACCAGCTTCTCTTTTTTGGAATAATACGTGGAAAGGGAATAGGTTTTTTTACGGAGATAGGCGGACAGCTCTTCTATCGAGGAAAAGTCCTGCTGTTGCTTTACGGTTATGGATTTCCCTATTCTGATGTGAACAGGATTCGAACGGGTGCGGACAGCCTCTTTAGGCAATAAAGCAGTTTGGATCGCCGGATGTAATTTTGCCAGCCGGTAAAACAGCTCGCTGTTTTTACAATGGAAATACATCGGTATTACCGGAACCTGCATTTTCTTTATCATTTTAATCACTGATCTTTGCCATTCGCGGTCATCAATACCGCCTTCCCTGGTTCTGGAGGAAACCTCTCCTGCAGGAAAAATCCCCAGGCATGCACCGTTTTCAATATGTTTTAATGCAGCTTTTATTCCCTTATTGCTGTTAAATGCCTCCTTACGGGATTCGAACGGATTTACGGCGATCACCATCTCCTCTATCGGTTTGATGTGCTGCAGAAGGAAGTTTCCCATGATCTTAAAATCCGGGCGGACTTGCGTCAAAATGTGCATCATCAGGATTCCGTCCATCGCGCCCAGCGGATGGTTGGCAACCACCACAAACGGACCGCTTTTGGGAATCCGTTTGAGATCTTCTTCATGAACTTCAAAATCCACCTGCAGAGTATCGAGAACAAATTGCAGAAATTCCGTTTGATTTTTACTGAACGCCTGTCCGTAGATCTTGTTTGCTTTGGAAAGGCCGGTCAGGCTTTTTACGCTCCATGCCAGCGGCATACCTAAGATCCCTAATTTTTCCAAACCTGCCGCGTGAAAAACATCTTTGGTTTTAACTAATTGCACTCTGTTCATATACAATTGTTTAGTTGTGACGTTGTTGTTCAAAAACAAATGTATAGGGAATACGGCTGTTCCTGGAAAATGCAGCACAACCTTAAAACAGATTTAAACTCTTCCTAATACCGGGATTTTAATTTGTTAAAGCAGGAAAGAATATTGAATGATAGAATGCTGAATATTGAATAATGGATCAGTAATTTCTCCTGAAGGCTCCGATTTTACGGTGAATGCCCACTGTAAAATAACCATCCGTGTGTACAGTTTTTTCTATTTTA
Source organism: Flavobacteriia bacterium 40-80 (assembly GCA_001899145.1). Taxonomy (GTDB): domain Bacteria; phylum Bacteroidota; class Bacteroidia; order Flavobacteriales_D; family Crocinitomicaceae; genus 40-80. Next base: position 86,521 of record MKVF01000022.1, on the reverse strand, counting down.
TTGATTATCAGCCTTGGTTCTATAAATACCTGCCATTTATTTTTTCTTAATCCATACGCAAAATGTAATCCTGCCATATAGCGCCATTGTGTAATGCCTCTTCCGATCGTGTAATTATATTCTTCTTTTCGTTCTGTATAAGGAATGTAAATATCGCCTCCGGTATTATCGTTTGGTTCGGCGTGTCCTTTCAGATAATATTGCAAAAACAACGTCACGTCAAAATTACGGTAGCGCCAGTTGACCTCATCGTATAATTCAATAAAATTCGCTCCCAGCGGATGTGCCACCGGCAGGTTTTCGCTGGCGTAAACAACATCCGGACGAATTTGCGTATAAGTGAACGGGCGCACCAGATTTGCTTCAAAACGGTGAAACCAGCGGTGCTCTCCACGAACGAAATGGGACTTCACTCCTATTTGCACTGCGTATTTATTCGCCCACCAGCGTTTTCGTGCTCTTATTTCCTTAAGAAGAAATTCATCTAAGACAAATGATCCATAAATCATGTGGCTACCAAACTGATAGCTTGCGTTCAGCCCCAGAACGACATTATCAGTTGAGCCGACACCGTATTCCTGCGGGCGGAAAAAGATAAACGGGTTCGCGTATTCCGGCTCAAAACCGCGATTATACAACGTATCTTTCATCCCATACACCACCGATTCAAAGATACCGATGTGAATATTCCTGTTCACTTTGTAGCTCACATAATGTGTTGCGTTTCCTTTCGGGCGGTAATTATTCGTAAACATACCTTCCGACCACAACTGCTGCATAAAGTGATACTGTAATCTCCAGATGCTTCCCGTCACTTTCACGAACGGATTCGGAGCGCTTTGCTGCCCGATCATCAGAGAACGATCTCCTTCCCCGAAATGGTGGTTGTCAATTCCTGCCTGCAGCTCTATCTGCTTTATAGGGCGGTAAGTCATCCGGAAACGGATATCGTTGTATAAAAAGTTATTCGCCGGGTTTGTTTTTGAAAGCCTGTTCATAAAGAAGGCCTTTGTCTGCAAATCGGAACTGTAGCTGCTGTTCGGCGCATTTGAATAACCGACAGCGTAACGCAGCTGAATTGCCCATTTTTGCTTTAATCCTGCTTCCAAAGCAACGCCTGCTCCTGTCTGGATCTTCAATTGCCCGTTTCCGTAACTCCCTGTAATATCCGGAAAAACATCCCACTTCGTGACTTTGGAAGAATCGAATAACCGTTCGATATTTCCGAAGGAAAAGCTTTTAATGGCACTATGTTCCAGACCGTTGTTCACCCAACCGGATTCCAGCTCTGATATTTGACCAAAAAGCGCCTGAAAGGACAGTCCGGAAAGAAGCAGCATCCATTTTTTCATCAGAAATCAAAATACTGGTTAAACAAACTGGTTTTCAACCCGACCATTACGGATTGCTGTTTAGAGTGATCCGTTCCGTCATAAGAGGAACGGTTAATGAAGCTTACATATACGGTCCCGTTATATCTCCGGTTAAATCTGTAGCCGATTTCTATCTTCTGATAATTGGTGGTGTACATCAATTCCTGAGCGGTCGCGGCAACCAGATTCTGGGTGATGACAGCATTCGCGCCTAATTCTCCCCGATCACTTTTATTCAGGTTTTTGTAAAAAATGCCCGTAAATTCTGCGTAGATCCGTTTCCATTCATACTGCGTCCTGAATACCAGCTCTGCAAAATTATTTCCTTTCGGATGTGCCAGCGTTATCTGCGCGTTACTGTAGCTGAGCTTACTGTTTTCATCCGCATAAAACCGTTTCGGCACTGCATTTCCCTCCAGTTGAAATGTCCAGTTTTTGACTCCGAAAGCATCAAAATAATACACTCCCAATTGTCCTGCAATTCCTGTTCCTGATGCCAGACGGTCGGCAACGACCTGTCCGTACAACCGCCATTTATTCAACGCCCATTCCAGGTTCAGACCAACGATTCCATTCATCACCTTATTATTCAGTGCAAGATCCGTATTGATAACCGGAACAGGCAGTACGCTCTGCCATTGAACAGGATGTTTTACAACAGAATCTCCCCGAAGCGCATTGGCAGCGCTGAACAAGCTGACCGCGAAGCTTTTTACCGGCTTATACGTCAGGTAAACAGCTGTATAGAGCTTATTTTCGTAAGGTGATTCCACAAATTTAGTTCTCGGTTTCCGGTACAGGTTCCGGTGATTTTTTATCAGCCACTGGTAGGACCATTTATCGTTGAATTTATAAATCGTTCTCAATCCTAAAGCATTAATGGTATGATCTGAAAGCAACAATGAACGATAGCCCGAACCGACAAAATTACCCTGGTTTCCGAATTCAAACCGTAATTTATCCGTCGCCTGAAAATTGACCATTCCGATGGAATAAGCGTAGTCAAAGGCATCGACTTTAAAATCTTTTGTCCTGCTTCCCCCGGGAACAACAGCATTTACCCGGTTATATCCTCCCGTTTTTACATAATATTCACCGCTTTGACGGAAATAAGCATTTTCGTAATCCATAAAGCGGGCCTGGTTTTCCGCAAACGTAAAGAGGAATGAAAATTTCTTCCCGATAGCACCGCTGACATACACCCCGCGAATATTCCGGAATAATTTTGATTTATCCGCCGAAGAGCGATTGACATCATCTCCCAGTGAAAAATCAACCAGCGGGCTGATGTATAGTTTTGTATTTTCCTTTTCCAGGTTGATCCAGTGGCGCTGAAACAGCCAATATGTAAAATCGCTGAACTGCACCGAAGAATCACGCATCAGCCAGTGAAGGTTTAACTGCGCTTCGTTTGAAGGGAACAGGTTTTCATGTACTTCTTTTCCTGAATACTGCAGGAAATGACGTTTGTAAAAATCATGGAGCGGCAGGCTTGCCGTCTGCGAAAAAACAAACGAGTTAACGGCTAACAACGTCAGGATAATTCTAAAATTTCGCATTCTCCAGATCTTTTAAAAGCGGTGCGGTATAAGCGACAAACTTCGGATTATAAAGGCTTTCCTTATTGTATGTTAAAGCCTGTGATGTCTGATATTCGAATATTTCTCCTCCCAGCTGCCGCAAAATAGCGTGTCCTGCGGCGATGTCCCATTCCATTGTCGGGCCAAAGCGTGCATAAATATCGGCGTTGCCGTTTGCAAGGTCAAAGAATTTCAACGCGCTTCCTTTCTCGAAATAGGCAATTTCACCGTATCTCAGCTGCAATTCCTCTACAAATTCTTTTGAAAAGCCGGTGAAATGGGAGCGGGAAATGATTAGTGTCACCATTTTATTCCGCTCGGGAATACTTATTTCCTGAAGCCGGTAAATCCCGTCCAGCTTTGAGGTGAAGACGCCAAAATCTTCTCCGCCAAGAATTACTTCTTTGGTGAGCGGAGAGCAAATTGCCCCGAAAACAGCTCTGTTTTGATGAATTAAAGCAATGTTGATGGCAAATTCCCCGTTACGGCTGATAAATTCTTTCGTTCCGTCCAATGGATCAATGCACCAGTAATACTCCCAGTTTCTGCGTGTCTTAAAATCCGCTTTTTTGGATTCTTCATCTAAAATCGGAAAGCCCAGTCCGGAAAGCTGCTCTATTAAGATCTTTGAAGAAGCAATGTCTGCCTGAGTTACAGGACTTCCGTCCTTTTTAATCTCTGAAAAAATTTCATCGTTGTAGACGTCCATGATTGCCGCCGCAGCCGATTCCATACTCTGAAGAACGGTTTTATAAATGGCGCTCAAGTTAACGATGTTTTTCATCCGGACAAAGATAAAGGAATCGAACAGCATATTCCCGTGTCATTTAACAAGATATCAACATCTGAGTATTGACTATTCTGAAAACAACCTATCTCTGAAACGTCCGTTTTAAGTATATTCGCAAAAATTGATTTTTTCATGAAAATAAAAGTCATCAATAAATCGGCATACGAGCTGCCTGCGTATGAAACATCTGCTTCCGCAGGACTTGATTTAAAAGCAAATACAAGTGAAGCAATTGTTTTAAAACCGCTTGAAAGGGCTTTGATAAAAACCGGTTTGTTTTTGGAAATTCCGGAAGGATACGAAGCACAGGTCCGCCCGAGAAGCGGATTGGCCTTCAAGAACGGAATTACTGTTTTAAATGCTCCGGGAACAATTGATGCCGACTACCGGGGCGAGGTCGGAGTGATTTTAATCAACTTATCCCATGAAGATTTTACGATTCAGCCGGGCGACCGCATCGCACAGCTGGTATTTGCCCGATTCGAGCAGGCGGAATGGGAAAATGTAGAAGTATTGAACGAGACACAGCGCGGCGAAGGCGGTTTCGGAAGTACGGGAAAATAATTTTAAAAGAGCAGCTATGAACATCATCATACCAATGGCAGGCCGCGGGAGCCGCCTCAGACCACATACGTTAACCGTTCCGAAGCCGTTGGTTCCGGTTGGCGGAAAACCGATTGTTCACCGTTTGGTGGAAGATATTGCAGACGTGTTGAACAACAAAATTGATAACATTGCTTTTGTTGTGGGAGATTTCGGTGCGGAAGTAGAAAAAGAGCTGATCGCCGTTGCTGAAAAATTAGGAGCAAAAGGCTCGATTCACTATCAGCGAGAGCCTCTCGGAACAGCTCACGCGGTATTATGTGCGAAAGAGCATTTAACAGGGCCGACAGTTGTTGCCTTTGCGGATACGCTGTTCAAAGCCAATTTCAAAATAGATCCGAACGATGACGGAATTTTGTGGGTGAAACAAATCGAAGATCCTTCTGCTTTCGGTGTAATTAAAATGAACGATCAGGGCGAAATCATTGACTTTGTGGAAAAGCCGAAAGAATTTGTTTCCGATCTGGCAATGATCGGGATCTATTATTTCAAAGACGGAGAAAAGCTGAGAACAGAGCTGGAATACCTCATCGACAACGGTATTATCAAAAGCGGCGAGTACCAGCTTCCGGATGCCTTGAGAAGACTGACCGAAGCGGGATATAAATTCAAGCCGGGAGAAGTCATCGAATGGCTGGATTGCGGAAATAAAGAAGTAACGGTTTACACCAACCAGCGGGTGCTGGAGTTTGACCGGGAAAAAAACCTGAATCTGGTGGATGCTTCCGTAACATTGGTCAACAGCATCGTTATTCCTCCATGTTACATCGGTGAAAATGTCGTATTGGAAAATACCATTGCCGGACCGCATGTTTCTATCGGAAAAAATTCTAAAATTTCAAATGCTATCCTAAAAAATAGTATTTTGCAGAGTTCCGTCACCATTGAAAATGCGCTGATTCAAGACGCTATGATCGGAAACAACGCTTCTTTCAAAGGAAAGATGAACGATTTAAGTATAGGTGATTATTCGACAGTTCAATAAATGAAAAAACTTTTTTTAATCAGCATCGTCAGTAGCTTCCTGTTAAGCTGTGGTACTTCAAAAAGCAGCACTACGGTAAAAGCGGCTGAAACTTCCGGAAAAAAGAATGTGGCTGTTTCTGCGGAAACAAAGCAGCATTTTCACAATGCCATGCACGGCTATATCATCCGCAACCTGGACAATGCGCTGAAAGATATCACCACTTATATTTCAAAAAACCCGAAAGACGATGCGGGTTATTTTCTGCTTTCAAAAATCTATTACGAAAAGCAGGACAGCATCAACTCGTTAAAAGCGCTTGAAACAGCAAGAAGCCTGGATAAAGAGAACAAATGGTACAATGTGGAGCTGGGATATGCGTATTTAGGTGCGCAGGAATACCAGAAAGCATTGGATATCTTCCAGGTGCTGACAAAAAAAGAACCAAATGAGCCTGAATATCAGCTGAGCTTGCTGCAATGTTATTACGGACTCAAAAAATACGAAGAATGCCTGGGCGTCATAGACAAGCTGGAAGTGATCACGGGGAAAAATCCGGAATCATATATTCAGCGCTACACTGTTTATGCAAAGATGAAAAAATACGATCTGGCAGAAAAAACATTACTGGAATCCATTGAACAATTCCCGGAAGAAGACCGGGCGCTGTTCGCCTTAAATGATTTCTACAACACCAGAAATCAGAAGCAGAAAATGATCTCCTACCTGGAAGAAAAAGTTGCTAAAAACCCGGAAAACGGAAGCGCTTCACTGTTGTTGGCAGAATACTATTTACAGCAAAATAACATCTCAAAAGCAGGAGATTTGCTGGAAAAAACCTACGCTGATCCTTCTGTGGAAATCACGTATAAACGCTACTTTTTGCTGGATAATTACGTGGATCGCCCGCTGATACCTGCAAGCCTTGCCCAAAAGCTGGCGCTGAAAGGAACGGAAACCAATCCCGAAGACGGATTTTTCTCTTTGCTTTTAGGAGACATTTACGATAAAGCGGGAGATATTGACAACGCGCTTTTCTATTATAAAAAAGCGATGGGCTCTGACATTAAAAACAAGGAGCCGATGCTGCGGATCGTTTTCCTGGAATATCAGCGGCAGGAATATGATTCACTGGTATTCTACTCTAAAAAAGCGCTGGAATTCTTTCCTTCAGAATCAGATTTATATTATTTCAACGCACTCGGCCTGCTGAAACAAAAAAAGTATGACGAATGTATCGACATCATTGATAACGGGATCGTTTATGTAACCAATGCGGAAGGAAAAGCAGACTTCAACTCCATGAAAGGAGAAGCTTATTTTGGTAAAAAAGAATACAAGCAGGGACGCGAGGTATATGATAAAGCGATTAAGGAAAATCCTAAAAACGACTTTTTGAAAAACAACCTGGCTTTAGTACTTGCAAAACATTCCATGGACCTGGATTATGCAATGAAACTGGCCAATGAAGTGCTGATCACCAGCCCGAAAAACCAGAATTATCAATATACCAGAGGATTGATCCTTTTCAAAAAAGAGAATTACAATGACGCGCAAAATATTTTTGAAGAGCTGTTAAAAACCAATGAGAAAGATGCAACTTTGTACAATGCTTTAGGTGATGTGTATTTTAAGAAAGGATATACCGACTCTGCGCTTGAGTATTGGAAAAAAGCAAAGGAGCTGGGTTCAAAAAGCACTGTTTTAGACAAAAAAATTGAAGACAAAAAGTATTATGAGGACGTGGATTAATGGTTTATATATTGCGGGGTTTTTATCACTTTTTGTCGCTTGTTCACCTAAAATTGTTCAGGTAACAACCACAGAAAAAACGGAAAAGCACAAAACTCCGTTTCTGATTGAAAGGCTGGACAGCTTAAACAAGACCGTACCGACCTATTTTTACGGAAAGGCTTCCACGAATTATAAGGACAAAAACAGGGATTTATCGTTTAAGACGTCCGTTAAAATCAAATCAGACAGCGCTGTAAATGCTTTGATTACTTTTGCCGGTCTTCCGATCGTCAATTCAATTGTCACAAAGGACTCCGTAAAATATCAAAACAAAAAAGACAAGTGCTATTCCGAAAACTCCATTGATTATTTCAGAGAATCTTTCGGATATCCGTTTGAATACGAAAATGTCATTCAGCTGTTGCTGGGGCTTCCCATAGCTTTTGAAAGTGACAATAAATACTTTCAGCTGCCGGACAACATCTATCATATCCTGTCCACCCACAGGAAAAGCCAGCTGAAGAATCCGGAGCAGCTGTATGTCAACAATAACACGGAAGACGATATTATCATCAAGTATTTCCTGGTGAATGAAGGAAACACGCTGGAGAAAGTAGAAATCGACAGTCCGGGCGACCGTGTAAAGATCAGCGTTAAATACGGCAATCGTTCCACGGAACCGGAAACATTCAATTATCCGCAATTGATCTCTATCAGCATTCTGACGGAAAAAAACGAAATCAACATCACTTTAGAGTTTGATAAGCTGGAAATTAATCAAGTTCAGGAAATTAATTATACTGTCCCGAAAAGCTATGAAAGTTGTAAATAAGCTCTTTGTATTTTTCCTCTTCGCGCTGTCAGCACCATTGCTTTTTTCTCAGCAGAAAAACAGCGAAAAGCTGATCAGACAGCAGGAGCAGCTGGAAAAAGACATCCAACAGACCAAAGCGCTTTTAGAGAAAACCTCTAACAATAAGCTGGCTACGCTCAATAATTTAAAGTTGCTCGAAAGTCAGGTCAAAAGCAGAGAGGTACTCCTGCTTAATTATGATCAGCAGATTCGTTCCGCGGAATTAAAAATGGAACAGAAATCTTCTCAGATCACGGAGCTGGAAGCGAAGATCGTCAAGCTGAAAGAGCAATACAAACAGCTGTTGATCTACGTTTACAAGAATAAAGTATATGACAATAAGCTGATGTTCATCTTTTCCGCGCATTCGTATTATGAAGCTTTTAAACGGAACGAATACTTGCGTAAAATCGCAGAAATACAGCAAAAACAACGGGAATTGATTTACCAGCACCAGGATAAGCTCGCACAGGAGATTAAAGAGCTGACGGAGGAAAAGGTAAAAAAGCAACAATTGCTGGGGCAAAAAAAACAGGAGAAAATTGAGATAGAGAAAGACAAATTCAAAGTTCAGGAACTGGCACAACAGCTGACAAAAGAAGAAAGCACCCTTGCAGCGAAAGTAAAAAGCGATGAACGAAAGCGTGTAGAGCTGCAACGAAAAATAAGCGAGGCGATCAAAAAAGAAATAGCGGAAGAAGAACGAAGAAGACGTGAAGAGGAAGCTAAAAAAGCCGCTGCAACAAAAACAACTCCGACAGCAAGCGGAGACAAAACAACCACAACCACAACCGGAAGCGGTTCCACTGCAACAAAAACATCACCGGTATTTACCAGCTCTAAAGACCTGGAGCTGAACAAAGGTTTTGAATCCAACAAAGGGCGCCTTCCGATGCCTGTCGCATCCGGAGCTGTCACCGGCTCATTCGGAAGACAGGCGCATCCTTTCCTGAAAGATGTATTCACAAACAATAATGGTATTGATATTTCCACAAGCAAAAACGCACAGGTAAGAGCGGTTTTTGAAGGAGAAGTTACCAGTATTTTTTCGATGCCAGGCGTCGGAAAGATCGTTATTATCAAGCACGGGAATTACCGAACGGTTTATTGTAACCTGCAGGAAACGTTTGTCTCAACAGGGTCAAAAGTATCTACAAAACAAGCGATCGGAAGCCTGTTGCCGGTAGAAAGCGAGAACGTTTCGATCCTGCATTTTGAAATTCACCAGATCGTCGGTACGGAAGTCGTGAAGCAAAATCCCGGCTTATGGATTGCCAGGTAATTACTGAGCAAGAGCAAGGATATCAGAGATAGCATAAAACAAACACTTTGAGAGATTTGATTTTCAGCAGGCATTTAAAACGCCTGCTGAAAATTTAGTAAAAAATGTATCTTTGCGAAGATTAAAGAAACACTATGAAACAAGCGTTGTACATACAGAACAGTTTGAGCGGAAAAAAGGAAGAATTTAAACCTATCCACAAAGGATTTGTCGGGATGTATGCCTGCGGACCGACGGTTTACAATTACGTTCATCTGGGAAACTGCCGTACATTTGTTTCTTTTGATTTAGTTTACAGGTATTTATTGCATCTGGGCTACAAAGTCCGCTATGTCCGCAATATCACGGATGTCGGGCACCTGGAAAACGATGCGGACGAAGGGGAAGATAAAATCGCTAAAAAAGCGAAGCTGGAACAGCTGGAGCCTATGGAGATCGTGCAAAAATACACGCTTGATTTCCATGATGTTTTAAGAAAGTTCAATACGCTTCCTCCGAGCATCGAGCCTACAGCGACAGGACACATCATCGAGCAGATCGAAATGATCAGAAAGATCATTGATAACGGATATGCTTACGAGATCAACGGTTCTGTTTATTTTGATGTGAACAAATACAATGAATCATTTCCTTACGGAGAGCTTTCAGGAAGAAAAGTAGAAGAATTAATCGCCGGGACACGCGACCTGGACGGACAGGAAGAAAAACGAAGTCCGCTGGATTTTGCACTGTGGAAAAATGCTTCTCCGGAGCACATTATGAAATGGGCTTCTCCGTGGGGAATCGGCTTTCCAGGATGGCACCTGGAATGTTCGGCAATGAGCACAAAATATTTAGGAGAACAATTCGATATTCACGGCGGCGGGATGGATCTGAAATTTCCACACCATGAGTGTGAAATTGCACAGGGTTGCTCTGCAAACGGGAAATCTCCGGTTAACTACTGGATGCACGGAAACATGCTGACGTTGAACGGGCGTAAAATGTCCAAGTCCGCGGGAAATGTCGTTCTTCCGAACGAGCTGTTTTCCGGAGAAAATCTGGAGTTAGACAAGGCATATCATCCGATGGTTGTGCGTTTCTTCATGATGCAGGCGCATTATTCAAGCACGCTGGATTTTACAAGCGAAGCTTTAAACGCAGCCGAAAAAGGTTTTGACCGCTTAATGGAAGCGTTTAAAACGCTTCAGAGCCTTCCTGCGGCACTAACATCAACAGAAAACACAGAAACGCTTATAGCGGGCTTCTATGAAGCCATGAACGATGATTTCAACTCTCCTGTTCTGGTGGCTCGCTTATTTGAAGCGGTAAAATATATCAATTCCATTAACGACAAAAAAGCAGGCATTTCAGAAAAAGACAAAGAGTCGCTGATCGGCGCTATGAAAGCGTTTATTTTCGATGTAATGGGATTGCAGTTTAAAGAAGATCAGGACAACAGCAAGCTGAACGGAGTAATGGACCTGGTTATTGACCTGAGACAGGATGCTCGTGCGAATAAGGATTTTGCAACGTCTGACAAGATACGGGATTATCTTTCACAGATCGGAATTACTATCAAGGACTCAAAAGACGGAGCTTCTTGGTCGTAATTATCCCTTTAAGCCAATACTTCAAAGAAAAATTCTTCATAAACGAAAAAACTCCGTGCATCTGCACGGAGTTTTTATTTTCTGTTCTCTTTAGAGATTATTTCGAAAGGATCTTGAACTCTGTTCTCCGGTTTTCCTGGTGAGCTGCTTCTTTTTCTTTTGTTGTTTTCAATTTCGCAATATCCGCATCAGAATAGATTAGCTGCTCTTCTCCGTAGCCTTCATACTTCAGCCTAGCTGCTGCTATTCCGGCATTTACAAGGTAATTCACCACTTCTTTCGCACGGTTCAAAGAGAGCTCTTTGTTGGACTGATCCGAGCCACGTGAATCCGTGTGTCCGGAGATCTGAATTTTCAAGGTAGGATTGTCATTCATCAGCTTAATCAGACGATCCAGCTCTGATTTTGATTCCGGGCGAAGTGTGTGTTTTCCTAAATCATAGAAAATGTTTTTCAGGACGATCACCTCTCCTACTTCGATTTTCTTCATGTACACATCTTTGTTGTATTCCGTGTAATCCGCGCCTTTAGGAATGTCAAAGTTCTCCGAATGGAAAAGATATCCGTCCGCTTTCACCGCAATACCGTAGTTTTTACCAGCCGGAAGGGATAACATGTAACGTCCGTTTTCCTTATCCGATTCAAACTCTGCCAGCAAAGCACCGGTAACGTTATCGTAAAGCTCAATCTTCGCGTAAAGCGGTTTCTTGGTTTTATCATCATAGATCGTTCCTTTCAATAAGGCCAGCTCTCCGCGGTCATTTTTCACGATAGGCTCAATTGTTTTTTCCTGTTTGATAACATCCAGTCCTGCCAGAAGAATGTCTTCCGTATTCAGTAACGGCTGTTTGGGTTCTCCAAGGAACGTAACTTTATACAAGTCTTTTTCACCGAATCCTTTTTCACGGAAAGAGGTCATATAGCCGAAACGTCCGCTGGCTGTCATGGTGAAGAAAATATCATCGTCCGGCGTGTTTACAGGCCATCCAATATTTACAGGGTTTGAAAAGTTCCCTTTTTCATCCAGAACGGTGTAGAAGATATCGTATCCTCCCATGGAGTTATGCCCTTTAGAAGAGAAATAAAGTGTTTTTCCATCCGGGTGAACAAAGATTCCGTCTTCATCGTATTGGGAATTAATATTATCCGGAAGACGCACTAAATTATCCCATTTGCTTTTTTCTGCATTCCAGGTCACATAATAGATATCTCTGTCACCTCCTGCTCCTTTTTTACTTCCGTCTTTAGGGCGGTTGGAAATAAAATACAATCTTTTTCCATCAACACTATAACATGCTGATGACTCGTGGAACGGAGAGGAAATTATATCATCCAGTTTTTTAGGTTTACTCCAGGTATTTCCGGTTCGGATACTTTCGTAAATATTTCCATTTCCTTTATCATCAATATATACCAGCATTTTCTGACCGTCAGGACTAAGTGCAACTGTAGCATCGTGTCCGTCTGTGTTGATCGGTGCGCCCAGATTTGCTGCCGGAGTCCATTTTTTTCCGTCTTTTTTCGCATAAAAGATATCTTCGAAATAACCTCCGTTCACCTCATCAACGCCTCCTCCTGTTGTTGTATTTCTCCTGGTCGTAAAGTAAATTTCCGAACCGTCCGCATTCATAATCATACTGTACTCCGGATATTCGGAGTTGATATTTCCACCAAGATTATCAATAAATACCCGTGCCGGTTTTTTCTGAAGGGCTTTTCCTGAATTACATTCCGTAATGCGCTTTCTCGCATTTTCCATCAGCGAGGAATTCGCATTTTTATTAGATTGATTATCTGAAAGATATTCATTATAATATTTTAATGCTTCATCCCATTTACTGTTCAGCTGGCTGCTTTGCCCCAAATAATATTTGATATCTGCTGAAACGGAAGGGTTCAGCTTTTGCGCCTTGGAAAAATAATCCAGCGATTTCGTACGGAAATTCGTATTCAGGTAACAGATCCCCACTTTAAAGTTCAGCTCGGCATTATTCGGATTGAACGCATAAGCTTTTTCATAGTATGGAAGCGCCTGCTTGTAGTCAGAGAAAGGTTCTCCGTAAAAATATTTATCTCCTTCGGAAATATTTTTCACCGCTTCTTTCAGCTGGTCTTTCTGTTCTTTAAAAACGGACTTGTCAAAAGGTGTATCCGTCTGAGCGAAAACACTTGTTGTCAAAAATGAAACAAATAGTAAGCGTATAATATTTTTCATAATAGTTCCCGGTTAAAAGTTATTACATTCACTGTTAGAATAGTAGGAATTTGCAATTTCCACGCCTAATTCAGCCGCTTTTGCCCAGTCTTCACAGGATTTTTCTTCCTGGTGTAGCATTTCATTGGCAATTCCTCTGTTATAGTAAGCATAACCGTAATCGGGATTGAATTTCAACGCTTTGTCGCATTCTTTTACTGCTTCTTCCCATTTTTCAAGCTTGATATAAACCGAAGCTTTGTTGTTATAGGCAAATGCGTAATCGTGCTTCAATCTGGTAACCTCATCAAAATCCGCAATTGCTCCGTTGTAATCTCCTTTTTCAAGCTTTGCATATCCGCGGTTGTTGTAGGCAATGTAGAAATCTTTATCTATTTTGATGGCATTGGTGAACGCTTCGATAGCCAGATCAAATTTCCCTTGTTTTCTGTATGCGGCACCAAGATTGTTGTAAGCGATTTTAGATGTTGCATCCTTGCTTACCGCCAGCTTATAGTTCTCAACCGCTTTATCCATTTCTCCAAGCTCCTTGTAAATGCTTCCTTTGTCGTTGTAAGCATAAGCAAAGTCAGGATTGATCCCGATAACTCTGTCCAGATCAGCAATCGCTTTCTGGTAATCTTCCAGCTGGAAATAAGCCATCGCCCGCTGATAGTGGTATTTCAATTCAATATCATTTTTCGAAATAGCAACATTCAGCTCTTCGATCGCTTTCTGATAATTCTGGTCCTGAAAATAGATCAGTGCTTTTTCGTAATTAGCAAGGCTATTTGTAGCGTCTAATTCCAGCACCTTATCAAAATCTTTAAACGCGTTTTCTTTGCTTTTCAGGCCTGCATAGCTCATTCCACGGCTTAAATAGGCTCTTGTAAAAGAGGGATACCGCTCGATCGCTTCATTAAATTTGGTAATTGCTTCCTGATAGTTTTTAGAGATGAAAGCAGATGCTCCTTCATTATATGCTCTTTCTGCTTCTGCGGGTAGTTGTTGATTTCTCAGCTCTTCCAGCTCCTCAGCAGTAAGTACTTTTACTTCTGAGTTTTGTCCTTTAGCTCCATTGCTGTACAGCAACAGAGAAAAGCAAACAAGAAAAAAGGTTTTTCTCATAGAAAGGGAATTATTGATTCGTTCGATAAAGATATTATTTTATGTTAACTTTTATCCAATTATTTTGTTGTAAAAAAACTTAAGCGGTTTATTCTCTCCAGCAAAAACTTTCTCCTTTCCGCCAAACCGGAAAGTTGCTTTTTCAGCTTTTTATGTTGCTGGATATTCTCATACCATCTTCTGCTGTAATAAGCGCAGACTCCAAACCACGGAACAATACTGTAATAAGCGAGGGAAACCGCCCAGGCATAATTTTCAAAACCAACACACAAGGGCTTGATTATAAAATAGTGCATGAGCATTACCAGCGGAATATTCCAAAGACCGATAGCAATAACTCCCAGCAGCATTTTTACGGAAGCCCAGAACACTCTCCGCTTAAACGATTTCTCAACAAAGCTCTTTATCAGCTTATAGGGAAGATAATTATGAATAACTCCCAAAACAGAAAAGGGCAGCAACAGGATAATTTTCAGCCATTTAAGGCCGATATTCTGTTTGTTTTCAGCTTCTTCGTAGACAACCGTATCGGTAATGCGCAGTTTTTTCAATAGTGAAAAATAGCTGTTCAGGTCTTTTTTCAGGGCAAGAAGCTCTTCATCGTCCAAATCCTGCTCATTGATCCATTTAGCAAAGCTTTTGGAATTTTCCCAGCGCTGCAGCAACGGAACAGAAGTATCTTTATCAAAAGGATCGATCCCTATGCGTTTCATTCTCGTCACGTGCTCGTGAAAGAACGCCCAGTCATATTCTTCTACGTGTGTCAGCTGATTTTGCAGGTCTTTCTCCAGCAGGTTCATAATTTGTGTTACCACCTTATTCGGGTTTGCCAGATATTCTTCTTTGTAATCGTTCAGGCAAATATGAGATCCGTTACTTATAATCATCTCTGAACCAATTACGTTCGGATCTCCATAGTTAATTCCAACAGTAGCAATATAGATTTTTTTAGACCAGCCGATGGATTCCAGAGTGTCAAATCCGATTCTCGGTGCTCCTTTTTTCAGTGGTTTCAGTCGTCTGACAAATACATCATCCGTAAAACCTTCCCCAAAGATCAAAAGGTTCCGCCCGTATTTCAATACTCTGGCGCATTTCTGAAATACCTCCTTGTTTTTTCCTTTCGTATCTCCTCCGTCATGCTGACGAAAAATCGGAAGCATGTGCGCCGCCCAAAGTATAGGCTTCATCAATGGTGTAAAAATATCCGCGCGGGTCATAAAGAACACGATTGGCCGCGTCTGGGAGGCAATCACCAGCGGATCCATAAAAGAAGCCGCATGATTGCTCACGTAAATTGTTCTGCCTAAATACTTTTTTGGATTATTTGTTATTTTCTTTTTGGGGTAATAAATCTTCAGCGTGTAAGGAAGAATAGCATAAAGAATAAAGTATAATAATCTCATGTTTTATTTTTCGTTTCGGTAAAAATAAACGTTTTAGGGAAATCTGCCATAAAATCATGAAAATACACTATAGAACTGTTTTTGTGAAAAACCTGTGCCTGACTTACCGAAAAAAAATGTTTCTCTGTTTTCTAAATATTAAAAAATATTTTATCTTCGCAGTCCGATTTAATGCCCGAGTGGCGGAACTGGTAGACGCGCTGGATTCAAAATCCTGTTCTTTCGGGAGTGCCGGTTCGATTCCGGCCTCGGGTACCAAAAAAATAACGGCTGTGGAAGTTTTACTTTGCAGCCGTTATTTTTTGTCTTCATTTTCGTTCTCATTACCGTCCTGAAATCTTGAGTGAAACAGCCGTTATTTTTCAGAGCGAGAAACAAAACGAGAATGAGAGTTGGTTTGGAGTTCTTAAAAAGAATTCGTATATTTAAGTAACAACTACATTTCACTACTATGTTTGAATTTCAGAATCTCGAAGTCTATAAGAAAGCAAAAGGAATCAAAACAACTAATCCATTCCATTAAACCAGATAAAACGGTAAAAGATCAATTATCTCGAGCTTCGTTTAGCATTGCTCTTAATATTGCTGAAGGTTCAGGAAGATTTTCAAAACCGGATAGACGTAACTTCTTCATTGTATCAAGAGGTTCTGTTTTTGAATGCGTGGCAATTCTAGATATACTCCACGATAGCGGAAACATTGATAAGCATATATTTGATTCATTCTTAAAACGAGCAGATGAACTATCAAGAATATTGTTTGTAATGATAAAGAATCTTAGTTAAGCGCCAAGAATATTTTCATATCCCCTAAAAAGTTCGATAAGTTTCCGTCCCGATGTACAAAGAGAGTTCAAAAGAGCTCTCTTTTTTTATTCAAAGGAATTTTAGCATTTAATCTTCGAAACCGCAAATCGAATAGTTCAGATCTTTTGCTTCCTGCAATGAAACTTCTTTTATAGTATGCGTACAGTTTTTCAATCCTCTGCACAATTTATTATAATGGTATTTTTTTGCGGAAGGGCTCACACAGATATATACATTTTTCGCTGAATTTGCAGAAAGGCAAAGAAAAATTGATAATAACAGCGCTTTCATTTGGTTTTTTGCAGAAAAATAAGGATTCCATTTCAAAATCAGAATATTTACTCCGAATCTTTCGGTGTTCCTGTCAAATAAATTACGATTCCCGATTTAGACTTTATCCGCTCTGTTTTCCAGTCAAATGAGTCATTCCCGGGAACAGCCGCAATAAGCTTATCCAGCTCTTCGGGATGGTAAGTTCTCAATGCGGAAACAATTCCGTCATGCAATACCAACAGCGGGAGAACCGGAATCAAATAAGTAAAAATGACCCTGCTCCAGCGGAACGGCTTAATAAAAGGAGCTGTAAACAAAAATGACAAGGGTGAAAGCAGCATGGCAAAAATACTAGCGAAACTTCTGTCCTGCACCTCAAAAATACCTATCGGCTGTTTTTTGTTGACTGCATCTGTAAGAATAGCTGTCGCATCTTTGGGTGCAAAATGGTGAAAAGAAAGAAACATCGTTCGGAATCCTTTTAATTCTGACGGAACCGCACGGGCATCAACCGGCTGCTCCAGATATTCAAAACGGGGATTCCGGACCTTTGTTCTTTTAAAGGCTTCTATATTGGGATAAAAATCAGTCAATGTTATTTTCAGTTCCGGATTTGTTTTTTGCAGCTCTTCCACCACGCGGATTAATCCGCCTCCACCTCCGGAAGCAAGATCGATAATATGCTGCTCTTTATTTTTTTTCAAAATGTCATCCATTACAGGAATAACTGACTGGTAAACATTCATTTTGTTAGAAACAAACTGAAGAAAATCGGTCATCGGATCCCGCAGAAAAGAAGGAAACCAGTGCAGGTCTTCTATTTCAAAATATTGGATTCTGCCCATTTTTTATTATTTTTAGGTCAAATATACTAAAATTAGGTCGTGTTTACTAAAATTCATCCGACAAAACGAAAAATTCTTGACAAAGCATTGGAATTGTTCAATGAAAATGGACTGGCGAACGTAACGCTTCGCCAAATTGCACTGGAGCTGGAAATTTCCCAGGGTAACCTGAACTATCATTTCAAAAAGAAAGAAGAACTGATTGAGTTCCTTTATTTTGAATTGTTTCAGCAGGGAGAAGAAAATGAAAGAGAGATCCGAAATTTCACGATATGGGACTTTTTACAAAGTTACATAGCCGGAATGGAACAGTTATACACCTATCGTTTCCTCCTTCTTGACATGGAACAAGTCTTCAGAGAAGTTCCGTCTTTGCGGGATCATTTCATATCGATTTCCAAATTTCGGGATGAAGCATACACAAAAGCATATCTTTTAGGAGCAGCATGTGGCGTATTCAAACCACTGAAAAAAGAAGAGCTAAAGATCTGGGTAGAAACAATCCGGCTATTGGGAGATAGCTGGATCACCCATGCGCACAGGTATGGAATAACAGAAAAGGCAGCGGTTTTTGAAAACCATCTTGGCTATTTTGAACATTGGCTCCGGAATTATTACATGGAAACTACGAAAGCGGAACTGAACAAAAGATAAATAAACCACTTCTCCAACCAAGTACAATATAAAAAAGTCCCGATTAACGGGACTTTTTTATAAATCAGACTACTGTTTTATAAAAGGCCTGACTGTTTGCCCGTCTTCCTCATTCATACGGACATGATAGATACCTTTTTGTAGATAATCCACGGGTATCAATTCAAAAGAATCAGCCACTCCACTCCATATTACACGACCTGTCGCATCACTTATTGAAACAGCTGTATTTTCCGGAATTCCGGAAATTTGAATCGCCGTCAGAGCCGGATTAGGAAAAACAACGGCATCTTTAAAATCTACTGAGGTTTTTCCACTTTCAACAATAAATCTTTCTTCCATTCCTGCTCCATTTGTCACAATGTAAGTTGCATATATTTTATTATAATTTACCTCTCTCTGCTGAGAGTAATGCCATTCTTTCAATTGTGTAACATCTGTCCACTGCATTATATCACTTTGCTCCGGAGAAGAACCCAAAGCAAGCTGCACTGATTCAACAGCTGATTCCGGATCCGAAAAATCAAAAGAATTAGTAACCAGTAAATTTACATCTTCTATACTAAATTTCGTCTGTAAAACAACAGCCAGAGCAGCAGTATAATCTACCAGATATTCCTGAGCGGCCTCTGCAGACCAGTCGTCATCACTGCTTAAAATAACCGAACGTAATAGACCTGATCGGATACCACCCACGGAATTTTGATTAAAATGTCCCAAAGAACCTACATTAATCGTTACGGAAGCAGCACGGGAACGGTACATCCGAACATCATCAAACTCTGCAATACAATTCCCCGTTCTCAAAGAAACATATGAACCGGATAAGATAGGAGAACTGTCTGACCATGAAGATTTCAGGACATTATCCACAAAAACCTTTATTGTTCCGGAAGAAGGACTGTACAGCACTTTTATATCGTAGTTCGCTCCGCTGTTAATTGTACAAGCATCTTCCTGAACCAGCGAATAGACATCATTTGTTACTTTATAAATCTGTACTTTATTTGTGCTTTCTCTGAAAAATACGAAATAAGAATTTCCTCTGTTTCCTGTTGTTGAGGAACAGAAAAAGTGTAACCCTGCACGTTGATTACTTCCTGTCGATGTTATTTTTTGCTTCCAGTGATACAAATAACTGGAGTACTGGGATTGTAAAACAGAAGAATAGACATTCGTATTGGTATTGCTTGATGAGCTGTTTTTCAACACTCCGGAAGAAATAAGCCATGTATCACTTTCATCCGTCCAGTTAGAGCGGTCGTCCTGAAAATCTTCATTCAGAAAGCCTAACGGTTGTCTCGCTTTCCATCCGTTTTGTCCTGCTGCTTTCATTCCCGGAAGATAAAAGGATGCTTGTATGCCGTTTGCAGAAACATCTGTCATACTCACGGAAAAATTTGTTGTCTTCCATGAATTATCGACAGGAATAGAAGTATATAAGCTGCCTCCGGAAGAAACTGTTGAAGACCATGAAGCCGTCCATCCGGAAGAAACTGTTGCACAATCAGACCGGAACTCTATCAATATTTTTCCCGAGCTTGCCGTAAGGGCAGCAGGAGCAGTTGTTCCTGTAAATTTTCCCAATAAAGGAGAAGACGTTGTGTTCCCGTTGTAAACTAAGATAAAATCGTATGTGTTTTCTATATTGAAAGATGTGAAATTCAATGTAACACTTGTTGCATTTGCCGGGCTTATCAGCCAGAAATTCCGCTCATCATTACCATAATTTCCCGAAGCTCCTCCTGAATCATAAAAAGTTCCACTTGTGCTTGTATAAGTTGTTGCTGTTGTTTGTGGATTAATCAGGGAATAATATTTTTCCCAATCCCAATTGATTCCGGGATCGGTATGTGTCTGATTCGAATAATGCTGATGTCCTTTAATTTTGGTACATCCTCCCTGAACGTTAATGCCGGTGGTGCTTTCTTTATGATATGTTCTCAGAGGACTAATTCCATAACCGCTGTTACAGACGTCTATTGTCAAAGCTGCGGATGCATTGTACATACTGTTCGTATACCACGACGCATCGTTAACATATCCTTCATGCTCATAACCAATTGTGTACGGATTTTCAGAACCAACATGCCAGGCCTTATTGGATTCGAGTACCATTTGGGTAATCTGCCCGTCAGAAGAACGGATAACATAGTGATAAGAAACACCGGAACTACAGTTTTGTGACCACGAAATTGCTCCGGCATATGTTCCCTGAATTGTGTGAATCGTCACTGCAGAAACAGCTGTTCCACTTCTTGAACTATAATTACAGGAAGGAGCGGCATTCCATGTTGAAGGAGCATAATCCACTGATTTCTGTTGAAAATTTACAGGAGAAACGTAAGGTAACGGCTGATACATTTCCATAGTATTCACCGGATTTTTTATTCCTGTTTCCGTTAGTATAACTTTGGGTGAAGATAAAAGCAGAGCATTTTTTTCTCCGAAAACTTCTGAAAAACTGATTTTTACCCGATCAAACCCATATCTTTCGGACAAACCTTCATCATCCAGATTTTTAAGAATTTCGTACACTTGTAAGTCCAGGGCGTACCTATTTACAAGTCCATCCTCCGGAATCTCTGAAAGCTCTGCCAAAACGGCTCTTATATATCGGGGATTTAAAGCTAAAAGAACATCTCCTCCTGTAAATTGTTCCATCAACTGATTGTATGCTTTTGCGTATGCAAGTACCTGACTGTAAATATTCTGCTTTTGAATTTCCACAGAAATTCCGGATATTTCCGCAATTTTCAATCCGTTTTCCCGGAAATAATTCTTCCCCTGATCAAAAATCCCCATTATTCCATACGGCAGCGGCATTCCTGAACAAGATTCCTGTTCTTCGGATTTGATGTCTCGGATATGTGTGTTTGTAAAAGCAACAGCCTCCAATAAGCCGGTCCGGATATACGGATGATTTTTATACGCTGTCTGAAAGGCTTCTTTGTGCTGTCCAAAGGCAGAGCAGAAAAAGCCTATCCCAATAAAAAAGGAATAAAGTTTCTTCATGTTGTTTAATGTTTAGTTGACGCATAAATTAAATAAAGTCTTTGAGTTTTCAAATAATTTAACAAAATCATTTCCATTAATTAAATACTCGTCCGCATAGAAATTCACAAAATGAAAATATCAGCATCTTTCCTTTTCATTTTAATTGCAATCATTCTTAAAAACCTTTTCCATCAACATCTTTAAATTAAAAAGCATATACCGGCTAAATACTCCCTTTTATTTTAGAGTATAAACTCCTTGTAAATAGGGTATAAATACGCTACCATAAATCTTTTTTGTTTTTTTATTTTGACCCTGTTATAAAATTTAAACTTTTACTTATGCAAAACGAACAGGTAATCTCTCTGGGCTATTTTTTTGATGGCACGGGAAACAATGGAATCAACATTGAAAATAATAATGCTGCTCCTAAAAACAATAACAACAGTTATTTTCAGAACAAAACAAATGTTTTCAAATTATTCAGCTTATGCACATTTGAGGATAATAATAAATGTTACATAGAGGGTGTTGGGACAAAAACAGGCAAAGAGGACAGTAACTGGGCAATGGCCACATGTATGAATCCTGCTGGATATGAAGGGTATTCGAGTGATGATAAATTAGCTATAGGAATTAATCATTTCAACAGCTTTTTAAACAACAATAAAGATAAAAATATTGAAGTGTATGTTTATGGATTTAGTAGAGGTTCAACATTAGCAAGGGCCTTTGTAAATGAAATACTGGCAAATCAAAATGTAAAAATTAAATTCTTAGGCTTATTTGACACCGTGGAATCCACCAATATTATAAATCCTGCAAAACTATATCCTGTCTTTTTTACAGAACAAACCTTAAGTAAAATTGATGAAATTATCCACTTATGCGCAATGCACGAGTGCAGGTATTATTTCCCGCTTACCAGAGTTCTTGATATCCCTAAAAATCTTAAAGATTCTTTCTCAAACACAATAAAAGAAATATTTGTTCCCGGAGCTCATGCAGATGTTGGTGGAGGATATGTCGTTGAAAATGAAAGTCTTTTTTTAAATGAATTTCCAAAATCTTTATCCAATCAAAAAAACGATGTTGAGAAGATCAAAACGACTGTTCAAGATTCTTTTGGAAACTATATATGGACGGATTTGCTCGATGAAAATAAGAATATTGAATATCCGAAATCTTCCATTCTTATGCGAAATATTGCATCTCAAAGACCTAGCTCCGAAAATAATTATCCTTATCAGGTATCTGACAATTTAAGCAATGTTTACGGGCAAATAATGGCTATTCAAACTAATAAAACTGCATCCATATTCACTCTTGATAATACTCTTGATATAGATAAAAATCTAGAGCCTTTAAAAGAATACTTATTGAATTATATTACTAACAAAACTCCAAAACAACCTTATAATTATAACGCTTTATATAATTACATCCATATTTCTACAAATTTTGGAATATATAAAAAAGCCAATCAGAAGAATATATCTTTAAACTCCTTTGATTTTAATGTTTTAAAAACAGAAAACAACAATTATTTAGCCGCCACAGCAATAACTTTAATGCCTTATCCCAACGGGGCAAACAATACAAAATGGGAGAGAAAAATTATCACAAAAAGATAATTTATGAATAAAGGGTACAAAACAAAGAAGGTCGGAAAATTCCGACCTTCTTCTCTTTCTAATTTATTTTCCAATTTACAAATCAAACTTAATTCCCTGTGCCAATGGCAAACTGTCGGAATAATTGATCGTATTGGTTTGTCTTCTCATATAGATTTTCCATGCATCTGAACCTGATTCACGGCCGCCGCCGGTTTCTTTTTCTCCTCCGAAAGCCCCTCCGATCTCAGCTCCGGATGTTCCAATGTTCACATTTGCGATACCACAGTCTGAACCTGCATACGAAAGGAATTTCTCCGCTTCTTTCAGATTATTTGTCATGATCGCGGAAGACAATCCTTGTGGAACATTGTTCTGGATTTCAATCGCATTCTCCACTTCTCCTGAGTATTTAATCAGGTACAAAATCGGAGCAAATGTTTCTGTCTGAACAATTTTATAGTCGTTTTTCGCTTCAAAAATCGCTGGTTTCACATAGCATCCGGATTCGTAGCCAGCTCCTTCTAAAGTTCCTCCTTCTACCACAGGAATAGCTCCTTCTGCCTTAGCCGTATCCAGTGCTTTTAAATATGTTTCTACTGCTGCTTTGTCCATCAGTGGGCCAACGTGGTTATTTATATCTAACGGATTTCCGATTTTCAGCTGTCCGTAAGCTTTTGCAACGGATTCTTTTACTTTGTCAAAAATGGATTCATGGATGATCAGGCGTCGGGTAGATGTACAGCGTTGACCACAGGTTCCAACCGCACCGAATACAGCTCCCGGAACAACCATTTTCAGATCTGCTGACGGCGTAATGATGATCGCGTTGTTTCCTCCTAATTCCAACAAGGATTTACCCAAACGTTTCGCTACTGCTTCTGCCACGGAAATTCCCATTCGTGTAGATCCTGTCGCGGAAACCAGCGGAACGCGCTTGTCACTGGCCATTAATTTCCCGATTTCGGCATCACCAATTACCAATCCGGAGATTCCTTCCGGTAAATTGTTGTCTTTTAAAACTTCTGCTATGATTCGCTGGCAGGCAACCGCTGTAATCGGAGTCTTCTCTGAAGGCTTCCACACACAAACGTCACCGCAAACCCAGGCTAAAGCGGTATTCCATGACCAAACGGCAACCGGGAAGTTGAATGCGGAAATGATTCCCACGATACCGATCGGGTGATATTGCTCGTACATTCTGTGTCCGGGACGCTCCGAGTGCATGGTCAAACCGTACAGCTGGCGGGAAAGTCCTACGGCAAAATCGCAGATGTCGATCATTTCCTGCACTTCTCCCCAGCCTTCCTGCAGGGATTTACCCATTTCATAGGACACCAGCTTCCCTAACGCATCTTTGTGCTTACGCAACAAATCTCCGAACTGGCGAACGATCTCTCCTCGTTTCGGAGCGGGGACGGTTCTCCATATCTTAAAAGCTTCTTCTGCTTTTTTTATTGCTTGTTCATAATCTCCCGCTGTTGCTCCTGTAACAGATGCGATCAGCTTTCCGTCTGCCGGAGAATAAGACTCGATAACGCTACCGGATGTTTTTATCCATTCATTACCAGTGCTTACTCCTGAAGAAAGTGACGGAATATTTAATTCTTTTAAAATCTCGTTTAAATTAAAACTACTCATCGTAAGGGTTTTATTTTCATTTTTACTGCCTGCTAAATTACAAATCTTCTTCGTCTTCAGACCCATCGTCCCACATTAAAAAATCGTCAATATTTTTCCGGTCATGTTTATTTGGACGGCCTGTTCCATAGTTACGGTAAGTGGATTGTGCTGCGATGTAGGTCTTAAAGCGTTCTATTTCTTCCGGTTTCGTCACGTCGATCAGGTAATCGGCAACGAGCTTCGCTCCGATGCGCTTATCCAGGACATCCCTGATTTTATATTCAAAAACGGCGGTGTTTTTTATTATCTGTATCACATCGCCGGTCTTTACATCCCGTGACGGCTTTACCTGTGAACCGTTCAGCTTTATTTTTCCTTTCTGGATCTGCTCGGTCGCTTGTGAACGTGTTTTCGCCAGCCGCACACTCCAGACATATTTATCAATTCTGATGCTCATGTTGTCAATTTCACCTGTTAAAGGTAAGCAAAAGGGAGCTTGTACAAAGATAATTTCACTTCCTTTTTACGCACCGGAACCCGATATGTGAAAATGTCATATTTACGGAAGAGCGCATTCTTCTGCCGGGTTCGTATCCTTTACAATAATTTTCAGCACATAAAAACGATCCGCCCCGGATCACTCTTGTTTCCTCAAACGGGGAAAACTCATCATAATAAGCGGGCACAAGCGGCTCATAAGAAAGGACCTTCCATTTTCCGGCAAAATAATACGCATTCTGATGATAAGGATCATGACACCATTCCCATACGTTCCCTTGCATATCATATAGTCCTGATTTACCAGGCTTGAAACTTCCGACGGGAGCTGTCCCCTCAAAACCGTCTATTGCCCAATTAGTATCAGGGAAAATTCCCTGCCAGATGTTTTTAGCGGTCACATCGCCATTCTTTTTGGCTGCGTATTCCCATTCAACCTCCGTTGGCAGGCGCATGCCCAGCCATTCACAATAAGCGCAGGCATCTTCGTAGGCAATGTGGACAACCGGAAAATTTTCTTTGCCATTAATGGATGAGCTCATTCCTTCGGGATGGTTCCAGCCTGCACCTGGCTCAAATCTCCACCACGGAGCTTCAGCAAGGGTAAAGGAATCTGTTACTAAAGAGGAATTAAAAACATACGAACCTCCATTTCTTTCTGCAAGCGTGACATAACCTGTATTTTTTACAAATTCCGAAAATTGCCTGTTCGTAACTTCATATTGTTGCATCCAGAACCCCGTAACCTTTGTCCGAAACAACGGCTGTGCATCGGGTTGTTCCTTATTTCCGATGGTGATTTTTCCTCCTTTTACCCAAACTAAAGGATTTACAGTCAATGCAGGAACTGCTTTTCTTTGTGCAGAAAAATAAAACGGCAACAGCATCAGGCTCAACACAACGGTTTTCAAACGGCCCATCTGTATTTTTTTCCGTTAATCTCAACTTCATAATTCATGATTCGGGGCCAATACAGCTTGGGCATCATTGCTTTCCAATGTTCCAGCAGGAATTTCAATTTTTCGATTTCCGCCTGATCAGCAGACAAATTGTTTTTTTCATACGGATCATCTTTGAGATTGTACAAATCAACCGTGTTGTCTAAATCATTGACGATCAATTTGTAGTTACCAATCCGAATAGCTGAATTATAATCCGAATACCAGTAGAATTTGTCCCTTTCTTTTGAAAGGAGCTCATCAGAATTATATTTCAAAAGTGAAATTCCGTCATATTCCCGGTCGCCGGGCAAATTTACTCCTGCCGCTTCCGCAATCGTTGGGAAAACATCAAGCAGGCTTATCGGAGCGTTGATTTTTAAAGGTTCCGGGAACAATGATTTGCAGTGTATAATGAACGGAACATTGATTCCGCCTTCAAACAGTGTCATTTTTCCGCCATTCAGCGGTTTATTGTCCACGGTTTCACTGTACAGCGCAGCGCCATTGTCACTCGTGAAAATTATCAGTGTATTCTCATATTGTCCTGTTTCTTTCAGGTAGCTGATCAAATCCCCTATGGCGTTATCCAGCGCAACAACCATTGCATAATATACCCGTTTGTTATGTTCGGAAATATGGCTCAGCTGGTCGTAAATGTCTTTCGGAGCCTGATACGGCGTATGTGGAGCGGTAACCGGAAGGTAAACAAAGAATGGCTGGCTGGAAGAAGCCGAAATAAATTGTTTTGCCCGGTTGAAAAACGCATAGGTAATGTATTCTTTTTCATCAATTTCCACTTCATTTTCACGAATGGCGCACGCTCCTTTTCTTCCGCCTTTCCAGATGACTTTATCTGTAAATTCTTTTATCGGTGCGTTAACGATTGTTTTGTCCTTCGGATCCGCAAAAAGCGTGTAGGCTTCATAACAGCCATAACGGTAATCGAAGCCGAAATTTTTTGGTATAAGCGGCTCATTGTAACCTAAGTGCCATTTTCCGATCCAGGCGGTACGATAGCCATTGTGCTTTAGCATTTCCGAAACGGTAATTTCAGAGCCGGGCAATCCCATGTTTTTTTCGTTCTTGTCCGGATAAAGCCCATAGCTTTCCGGGTTCAGATAACTGGTATTAATCAGGTTTTTAAATGCCCACAACTCAAATTTATTTTTCGGATATCGTGGATGAGGTTGTAAATGATAGCCAAACCGCTGCTGATAACGTCCGGTCATGAATCCCGCTCTGGAAGGACTGCAAACCGCTGCTGTGGCATAACCGCTGTTGAACAGAACTCCTTCGTTTGCCAGCTGGTCAATATGTGGTGTTTTAATGTACGGGTTTCCGTAAACGGACAAATCGTATTTGCCCAGATCGTCTGCGACAATCAAAATAATATTTTTTCCTGTCTTGTTAGGGACAGCCGGACCTGAAAGGAACATTTCCTTTCCTTTCTGTAAAACAGTATCTATGGGAACCGGAGGATAATATTTCTTTTTTTGAGCAAAAGCATTTATGCTCAAAATCAACAGAATGGGTAATAAAAAATAGTTTACAGCTGTATTTTTCATGATAACAAAAGTAGCTAATTCACTCAGATCCTTCAATTACATAGATCTTATTACCTGTTTTTCATTGGCATTCACTCCTTTCCGATAACGTTTTTAATTTTTCAGAAGCTCTTCTTTTTGCTTTTTTGTCAGGCTGTTGAAAATCAGCTCATACGAATGAACGATTAATTCTTTCAGAAAATCCATGGATAATTCAGGATCAAAAACGATTGTATTCCAGTGTTTTTTGCTCATGTGGTAGCCCGGCAGGATAAAATGATGTCGCTCCCGGAGATCAACTGCTTTTTCCGGATCGCATTTTAAATTCATGGAGGAAGCCTCATCCACATCCGCGAGGCTGAAGATCTTTCCACCCACACGAAAAGCCAGCGTGGAGGCATCAAACGGAAAATCTTCGGTCACATGTGGCAAAGACAGGCAAAAATAACGGACGTCATTAAAATCAATCATCACAAATAAGTTTTCAACGTTAATATTAGGAAAATTGTAGAATAAGGAGGAATAATTGCCTGCTTTTAGTTGTAAATTTGTTCCTCATAAGTAAAGCTGATGTCTGAAATTTCGCAAAAGTATTGTGTCGATCCTTTTAACCGTAAGCGGTTTGAAACGATAGAAGTAACCATTGGAACAATGAAAATGGGAGGAAAAAATCCTGTCCGGATTCAGTCCATGACGACTACCGACACAATGGATATGGAAGGTTCCGTGGAACAATCCATCCGGATGATCGAAGCGGGCTGTGAGCTGGTGCGTCTGACAGCGCCAAGCAAGAAAGAAGCGGAAAATCTTAAAAACATCCGGGAAGCGCTCGACAAAAGAGGTTATACGGTTCCTTTGGTAGCAGACATTCATTTTACGCCAAACGCTGCGGAAATAGCGGCAAAGCTTATTGAAAAAGTACGTGTTAACCCGGGAAATTATGCCGACAAAAAGAAGTTTGAAGAAATCAATTTTACGGATGAAACGTATGCCAGAGAACTTGAACGGATAGAGGATAAATTCACTCCGCTGATACAGATCTGCAAAGCGCATCATACGGCGATGCGTATCGGGACGAATCACGGATCATTAAGTGACCGGATTTTAAGCAGATACGGGGATACTCCGGAAGGAATGGTGGAATCTGCCATGGAGTTTTTACGCATCTGCCGAAAAAACGATTTTCATGATATCGTCATTTCCATGAAAGCTTCCAATACGCTGATCATGGTGTATGCTTACCGTTTGCTGGTAGCGGAAATGATGAAAGAAAGCATGAATTATCCGCTGCATCTGGGAGTAACAGAAGCGGGCGACGGTGAGGACGGGCGCATCAAGTCCGCGGTTGGGATCGGAGCTTTGCTGGAAGACGGCTTGGGCGATACTATCCGCGTTTCTCTGACAGAAGATCCGGAATTTGAAATGCCGGTCGCGCGGAAACTGATTGAAAAATACGATTTTCACGAAAATGAATTTGTATTCGATTTTCCTGTAAAGCTCAGCTATAACCCTTTCGGATACGAACGAAGACATTCATTTTCAATTGATAAAACCGGAGGAAAACACGTTCCTGTTGTTGTTGGGAACCTTTCGGAACAAACTGCAATTACTCCTGCAAATCTGTTCAGCTACGGTTACCATTACAGCGTGCAATTAGACAAATGGAATATACAGGATCAAGCGATTGATTATTTATATATTGGCAAAAATAAATTAGATTTTGCGATTCCAGGCACATTGGTTGTCGTGACAGATTATGAGAACTGGAAAACAAATTATCACGACTCTCCACAGTTCATTCCTTATTTAAAGCCGCAGGAGCTGAACGGAATAGGGAAGGAGCAGTCTTTTTTCCTGGAAACAGACCCGATTGAAGGTGATCTGGATCTTATTAAAGATTTCCCAAATGCGATCATTGTCCTGAAAACAACTTTCAGCAATAAAACGCAGGTTTACCGTTATGCAAGAATATATTTGGATAGTGTTAAAATAGAGAATCCGGTTATTTTATATTTTAACAATTCTCAAAAAGATACGGAAAGCTTCCAGCTGCACATTGCAAGCGAGGCAGGAAATCATTTCATTGACGGATTCGGTGACGGGATATGGATCGACGGAGCTGCTTCCGCCCAAATTAAAACGAACCTTTCTTTCGGAATTCTTCAGGCGACACGGACGCGGATCTCCAAAACAGAATACATCTCTTGTCCTTCTTGTGGAAGAACGCTTTTCGACTTGCAGGAAACCACTCAAAAAATAAGAGAAAAAACAGCGCATCTGAAAGGAGTGAAAATAGGAATTATGGGTTGTATCGTAAACGGTCCCGGAGAAATGGCAGATGCGGATTACGGGTACGTAGGATCCGGACCTGGAAAAATTCATCTTTACAAAGAAAAAGAGATCATCGAGAAAAACGTACCGGAAGAAAAAGCGGTAGAAGCGCTGATTGATATTATAAAGAAATACGGTGACTGGGTAGAACCGGTGAAATAGAGGATAGATACAAGAAGATAGACTTTTAAAGGCAAGAGGTAAGACTTATAGAAAACAGAAGACAACCAGGAACCTTATCATCTTAATATCTTAAAATCATAATGCCCTAATATCCATTTTAAAAAATCACACAAAAACCACCTGAAAAGTGCAAAAAATCGCCTCGCTGCATTTAACGATCTCCACACAGGCAAGGTGTTTCCCTTTTCAGCAACAAAAAAACGCGTCTAAAAGCCTTAAAACGCGTTTTCACCATTAAAAACGGGTAAGAAATCTATTTTTTGAAGATGTAAATCTGGGAACTATACCCAAAACCGGATTTTGCTTTCAGGTTAGAGCGAAATCCATTGACCATCGCTTTGAACAAAGATCCTTTCCTATATTTTTCAGAAAGCATCGAAACATAAAAGCTGTCAAATTTCATCGGAAGTGTTTTCTGGTGTTTCAGATCAAACTGCTTCATCAGCTCAATCACATTTTTCTCAGAGAAATGATATAGATGGCGGGGAACATCATACGCCGCCCAAAGCTCTTTATAATTCCGGGCATCCCAGGACTCTCTGTTCGGAACAGCAATAATCAAAAATCCGCCGGGCTTTATCAATCCGGAAATTTGCCGGACATCTTTCTTCAAATGATACACATGTTCCAAAACGTGCCACATGGTAATCACATCAAACGAAGACTTTTCGCGTTCATAGAGTTCTTCAACAGGCAACGTTTCTATCCCAAATTTTTCTTTTGTAAATGAACGGGCATCTGCATCCGGCTCCAAACCTAAAACAGACCAGCCGTTTGTTTTACATTCATTCAGAAAATGTCCTGTTCCGCAACCGATATCAAGCAGGCTTCTTCCATCTGTCAGCTGCTCCAGAACAGCTCTTTTTTGCTTTAGCGTTATTCCGCGAACAATATTGTACAGCTTGTTGATGATTCCTTTGTTGGAAGACGAGTGAGAAACATATTCTTCGCTCTTATAGTAATTTCCTATAATTTCTTCCGCCGGGCGGGGATTTGTAAAATAAAAATCACACGTACCACATTTCTGAACAGTAAAAATCTCCTGTGTAATCATGTGATCCCGGACATTCATAGAATTTGTAATATCAGAGCTGTCACAGACAGGGCACGTAGCTAAAGTTACAGATTGTTTCACGTGGAACTATTTTCCTAAATAAATTAATAATACTGAAATATCGCTTGGCGAAATCCCACTGATCCGTGTTGCCTGACCGACAGTCGCGGGCCGTATTGTATTCAGCTTTTCTCTCGCTTCTAAAGATATTGATTTCAATTGAGCATAATCCATATCATCCGGGATTTTCAAATCTTCAAAGCGATTCATTTTGTTCGCCATTTCTTCTTCCCGATGAATATATCCTTCGTATTTCAGCTGAATTTCTGTCTGCATTGGAACATCCGGATGAACAGCAGCGAATGATTCTTTCAGCTGAGCAATTTCATCGGACATATTGCAGAGATCCTCCAGGTAAATATTTGGCCGTGTAATAACAGATGTAGCTTTTACCTGCTGAGAAAGGGGAGAAGATTCTTTTTCCTCCAGAATTGGATTTGCCTTTTCCGGTTTGATCCCGATTGTTTTCAAGGCTTCTTTGAACTGTTCCACGGATTGGGATTTATCTTCCGTTCGTTTTAATTCTTCGTTTGTCACCAATCCTATCGCATGTGCTAAAGGAGTCAGTCGCAGATCGGCATTATCCTGGCGCAAAAGAATCCGGTATTCCGCTCTTGAAGTAAACATACGGTAAGGTTCTTTCGTGCCTTTTGTGATCAGGTCGTCAATTAACACCCCGATATATGCCTGTGAGCGCATCAGAATAAAAGGATCCTTTTCCTGAACTTTCCGTGCTGCATTAATTCCCGCCATTAAACCCTGGCAGGCGGCCTCTTCATATCCTGTCGTTCCGTTAATCTGCCCGGCAAAATAAAGGTTCTCCACCAGCTTTGTTTCCAGTGTATGCTTCAGCTGAGTAGGAGGAAAATAGTCGTATTCGATGGCATAGCCCGGGCGAAACATTTTTACATTTTCAAATCCGGGAACAGACTTCAATGCTTTCAGCTGAATTTCCTCCGGAAGAGAAGTACTGAATCCGTTCACATAAATTTCAACGGTATTCCATCCTTCCGGCTCTACAAAAAGCTGGTGTCTTTCTCGTTCAGCAAAACGATTGATTTTATCTTCAATAGAAGGGCAGTATCTCGGTCCGCGGGATTGAATTGCCCCGTTAAACATCGGAGAACGATCAAATCCACTTCTTAAAATATCATGTGTTGCTTCATTCGTATAAGTAATATGGCATGGGCGCTGGTGTTTCAGATAAGGAGTGTCTCCGTAAGAGAATTTTCCGGGAAAAACATCTCCGTCCTGAATCTCCATTTTAGAATAGTCCAGAGAACGGCCATCCAAGCGGGGAGGAGTTCCCGTTTTCATTCTTCCGGCTTCAAAGCCGAGTTGTACCAAATCTTCTGTTATTCCTTTCGCGTTTTTCTCGCCAATCCTTCCGCCTCCGAACTGTTTCTCCCCAATATGAATCAGACCATTCAAAAAAGTACCATTCGTCAGGACAACCGCTTCTGCATAAATATCAATTCCTAACTGGGTTTTCACACCGGCAACTTTCCCATCCTCAACAATCAGTCCTGTCACTGTATCCTGCCAGAATTCCACATTCGGGTTTCGCTCCAGCAACAAACGCCATTCTTCAGCAAAGCGCATACGATCGTTTTGCGTTCTCGGTGACCACATGGCAGGTCCTTTTGAAAGGTTCAGCATCCGGAACTGTATCGCAGACAAATCCGAAACGATTCCCGAACCGCCTCCCAACGCATCAATTTCACGAACAATCTGTCCTTTTGCAACACCGCCCATCGCAGGATTACAGCTCATCTGAGCAATGACATTCATATTCATTGTAATCAAAAGCGTTCTTGAACCCAGCTTCGCAGCTGCATTTGCAGCTTCACATCCCGCATGTCCGCCACCCACAACTATAACATCAAACTTATCTAACATCGAAAGAATGTTTCACGTGAAACAATATTAAAACTGATTACAAAATTAAGAAACCAGGGCCTAAACCATGTTAATGAAACGCAAAGCTTCATTTTCCTTTTCTCTCATCAGGCGTTCATCTTCTTCTGACTTGTCTTTATATCCGCACAGATGAAGCACTCCGTGAATAATCACCCTGTGTAATTCCTGAAGAAAAGGAGTGGAAAAAAGCTCCGAGTTGGAGCGAACGGTGTCAAGTGAAATGAATAAATCCCCGGAAACAACACCTCCTTCAGAATAATCAAAGGTGATAATGTCCGTATAATAATCGTGATCCAAATATTGCCGGTTAACATCCAGAATATACTCATCGTCACAAAAGATATAAGTAAGGTCTCCCAACGATTTTGTTTCACGTGAAACAATTTGTGAAATCCAATCAGAAATCCGATCAAAATCTAATTCAATCGGATCAATATTTTCAAAATTAAAGTCAATCATTACAGTGTAAACCCAATTTCAATAGAGTTTCCTGATTCATTAAAATCAACAGCATCCGCTAAATTCCGTATAAGGAAAATGCCTCTTCCGCATTCGTTCTCTATATTTTCAGGTGCTGTTGGGTCGGGAAGGTTATTATAATCAAAACCGTTTCCTGAATCTGTGACTCTGAAGAAAACCGAATTATCTTTTTGTTCTACGTCTATTAAAACAGGTAAGGTTTCGTTGTTCCGGTTTCCATGAATCACAGCGTTATTAAATGCTTCCGTAACAGAGATCAGAATATTGCCATATATATCGTCATTAACGGATAAAGAAGAGCAAACTCTCTCAATCAGCGTTTCAACATCTGATATCTTATTCAAACTGGAAGACACATTCAAATTTTCAATAACCATTGTCCAATCATAATTGTCGATTGAAATATTCCGATGCCTTATCCAGATAGTATTTTGAATAAACCGGATCGATTGTACGGAACAATTCCAATTGATGTAGTTTTTGTCTATTATACTCATCAATCCGATTTTGGTTACCTAAATTGTAAGTTTTTCCGGATTTACTTTCCCTCTTATCATCTAAGCCTCTTTCCCGAAGAGCTTTCTCCGACTCCAGTAATCGCGTCAAAATCTCCTGCTGACGGTTGATCTGATCTCTTCCTATACGCTTATTCAACAAATCCTTTTCCTGTTTCTCCAGCTCATTAATCAGTGGATTCAACGAATTTCCGGTTCCTTTTCCATCTTTATTCAGCTCTTGTCTCATTTTTTCCAGCTGCTGACGAAGCGCTCGTTGCTGTGCAATCATCTTTACAATCTCTGAGGAAGGCATACCGCCTTCACCCGGCATTCCTTCAGTTCCTTCACCTGTTTTTCCAGGGCTTTTCCCTCCCGGGTTCTGGCCTTGCTTCATTTTTTCCAGCTGCTTTTTCAATTGTTCCTTAAAGTCTCCGTCTTCCCCTTCACCAGCACTTCCGGGCTTTCCGCTTTTGCCGGAAGAAGGATTGTCACAAGAACCTTTTGAACCACTTTGCTGATTCATTTGTGACTGCATTTGTTGCAAGCTTTCATTCAGCAAGAGAGCAAGGTTATTATACGATGTCATTACAAATTGAGACTGAACACCGACATTTCTCTTATTTCTTTCTCCAAATGCTTTTATCGCCTGGTTCTGCGCATTGGTCAGCGAAGCCACTTCCTTATCAATAAAAGAAGCTGTTTGCGGCTGTCGCTTGGAAAGCTCTATCAGGGAATCAATGATCGATTTTGATTTATCCGCTAATTTGCGTTCGTCTCTCGCCAGAACATTAAAATACGGATCATTCAGGTTAACCTTCGCGACATCATTCATAATCGATTCCTGCTCCAGACTGGCTGCAACCAGATTCTTCAGGATAACACGCAGCAATTGCATATCTTCTTCATTTTGTTTTGAATTGGCCTGCTGCTGCATCCCATCCATTGAAGAAGACATTTCCTTCATTTTATCAGAAGCGGATTTCTGATTAGAGGACGCTTTCTGATTTTTTCCTTTCTGAAGGTTTTCCGATGCCTGCTTTAATTCATCACTTATTTCCTCTTTCACTTTATCGAACTGATCCAGGTCGTAAGGTCGCTTAAGGTCTTTGTTCAGATCTTCCAGACGTTTCATGTCCTCTTTCAGCTGGTTGAACTTATCTTCTATATCTTTTTGCTGTTTTAAAGCATCTTCTTTGGACAAGCTGTTCTTGTCTGTTTTCTCTCTCAGCTCATCCTGTTCTTTCGCAAGGTCTTCCAGGCTTTTTTCAAGGTCATTCATCAATTCATTCACCTGCGTCTTTTTCAGCAGCTCCAGGGAACGGTCCAGCTGCTTATTCAAATCCTGGGATTTCTGATCGAACTGGTTCAATTTCTGGTCAAACTGATTTTTGTTGTTCTGCTTCAGCAGATCTTCCATCTCTTTCAGCAGATCCATCATTTCTTTGTCCATCACCTGCTGTAGAAGATCCTGGAGCAAATCATATTTTTCCTGCAATTCGGGACTGATTTCCAACAAGGAATTTTTCTCATCCATGCTTTCATTCAGGGAATTTTGCAGTTGCTGTAACTGTTGCTGCAGAGATTCCTGTTGTTGTTGCAGTTGTTGAACTTTATTCAGGTTATTCCAGGAGTTGGATTTTGAGTTCAGTGATTCTTTTTTCAACTGCTCCACGTTTTTATTGAACTGCTGAACGTCCTTCATCAGCTCCTGAATATCTTTTTTCGCGTTATCAATGGATTCGTTCCGCTGGTCGATCAGCTCTTCTTTTGAAGGAAGCTTGTAGGAAAAAGTCTGGCTCCTGGTTGCTTTTGAACCGTTCACACCGTCGTTATCATACACAACAAAATAATAATCGATCTCGTCTTCTACATTCAGGGAATCGCTTCTGAAATCAAACGCGTAGTTAAAAGAGAAAGCCGTTCCTGATGGTTTCAGAACCGGTTGTGATTTTTTTCTGATCTTCCCGTTCCTGGATTTGATCTCGTAGAAAAATGTCAGGGATGTCAAACCATAATCATCCGCAATTTTCCCTTCAAAAAAACGGATGGCAGAAGAAATGGAATCTGTTTTTTCTTCCACCGAAATAGTTGGATGCAGGTCTTTAATAACGTTTACGAAATAGTTCAAAGAATCGGACTTATTCGTCTGCTCGTTTTTAAGCGCAATAAAAAGCGGTGTGGATTCCCTGAATTTCTTTTTGAACCGAAATCCTGCCTGGTCAAACGTGAAAGTGGTATCGCTGAATCTAAACCGCAGCTGCTTTGTATTTTTAGAATATACGTCCCACTCCACAACGGAACCTTCCGGAATCGTCAGATCAGCGGCATTAGAGATTAACTCCGGCTCTTTTCCCAAATATCCGGGATAGATGATCTTCGCATTAAATTTGCCCATCACAGCGTTCGGAATTACTTTGATTTCAAAAACGGAAGAAGACTCATTATTTGCTTCAAACTGGAAGCTGAACGATTTGGTTACTTTATTAAATGTATAGAGGAATTTATTCTTAGCCGTTTTCTGCATCTGGTAGGAGCCAAGCGGGGATTTTACAAATACATTTTCCGGCAGGGTTTTTCCTTTCAATTCCACCTCCAGCTGGTAATCCTCTCCTTCGCTGATAATAAATTCTTTATTCAGGAGAAAAAACTCAAATGCTTTCGGCTTTTCAAATTCTTTATCGTAAGCGATTACACGCCCGGTAGAATCTTTTATAAAGGAAGGATTGAAAATAAGAATTGCCAGAAACAATAAAAGGGGCAAGGCAAAATACTTCGCATATTTCATATTCGCCTTCAAATCAATCACTGAAGGAAAATTGAATACGGAAAGCTGTTTCGACCGTTGATTCACACTTGCACGGATCAGCTCAAAGTTAGGGTGATTCTCATCTGTTTCCCTTCCTAACTGTAATGTATTGGATAAACGGTCGGAAACTTCAGGAAAGAAATTCCCGATGATCTTCGCGGCCTGCTCTCTTGAAATCCGTTTTCCAAAAGATAAAATTTTAGAAAAAGGGATCAGGACATAATAAACCAGTAAAGCTGTTGTTCCAAAAATAAAAAGCAACAATAAAGAAAGGCGGACGGAAGAGGAAAATCTTCCGAAAAACTCCAGCGTGATGACACTCAAAAACAAAATCAGCGAAAAAGTACCGAACAAAATAGCACCTTTTATCATCCGGTTTTTATAGTATTTCCGGATAAAAGCATCAATATGATTTAATAAATGTTCGTAAGCATTCATATACGAAATAAAGTTTAACCTACTAAGTTAGGTTAAATGAACAAAAACAATACTAAAAAATAGGTTAAGGATTGTATTTGAAGGGACGATAGCGTAAATTTGCCCAAAATATAAAGACAATGTCAGAAAGTAAGGTACGTGTTCGATTTGCTCCGTCACCGACAGGCCCTTTGCACATGGGTGGAGTAAGAACAGCATTATACAACTATTTATTTGCGAAGAAAAATAACGGAACTTTTCTGATTCGTATTGAAGATACCGATCAGACACGTTTTGTTCCCGGAGCACAGGAATACATCATGGAAGCGTTGACCTGGTGCGGAATCCTTCCGACAGAAGGACCGGGAATCGGCGGCGAATACGGCCCGTATGTTCAGTCTGAGCGTAAACCGATGTATCGTCCTTATGCGGAAGAGCTGGTAGAAAATGACAAAGCATATTATGCTTTCGATACGGCGGAAGAGCTGGATGCTGTAAGAGAAGCTGCCAAACAAATGGGTATGCCGAACTGGCAATACAATACAGTTACGCGTATGTCCATGAAAAATTCACTGACATTGCCGGCAGATGAAGTAAAAAGAAAAATAGAAAACGGAGATCCGTACGTGATCCGCATGAAAATGCCTCGTAATCAGGATGTACGGTTTGAAGATATGATCCGTGGGTGGGTTTCTGTCAATACAAATAATCTGGATGATAAGGTGTTATTCAAATCAGATGGTATGCCTACTTATCACCTGGCGAATATCGTTGACGACCATTTGATGAAAATTACGCATGTAATCCGCGGAGAGGAATGGCTTCCTTCTGCTCCGATGCACATATTGTTGTACGAAGCATTTGGCTGGGATGTTCCGAACTTTGCTCACTTACCGTTATTGCTGCGTCCTGACGGAAACGGAAAGCTTTCCAAAAGGGACGGTGACCGTTTAGGTTTTCCTGTTTTCCCGCTGGACTGGTACACTGCAGAAGGAGAAAAATATACCGGTTACCGTGAAGAAGGTTATTTCCCGGAAGCCTTTGTCAATATGTTAGCGTTTTTGGGATGGAACCCCGGAACCAATCAGGAATTGTTCAGCATGAAAGAGCTGGAAGAAGCGTTTACTATTGAAAGAGTAGGGAAGGCCGGCGCTAAGTTCGATGCTGATAAGACAAAATGGTACCAGCAACAATATCTACGTCATACTTCTGACGAAGAGCTGGCAAAAGAATTGAAAAACATAACAAATTCCCATTTGTCTTTAGAGAAGTTAGAAACAGTTTGCCACCTGGTTAAAGACAGAGCTACTTTCGTAAAAGATATTGCTGTGGAAGGAAGTTATCTTCTTTATACTCCGGAAGAATACGATTTCAACATTATCAGCAAAAAATGGAAGGAAGATGCTCCTCAGCTAATGACCGAATGGAAAGCTGTTTTAGAAAATGAAACGGATTTTACAGCAGCTCATTTAGAAGCTAAGTTTAAAGAGTTCATCACTGAAAAATCTTTGGGAATCGGACAGGTGCTTCCCTTATACAGATATCTGATCACAGGTGCTGCAGCGGGGCCAAATATGTTTGAAATTTCCGAATTCTTAGGGAAAGAAGAATGCCTGAACCGTATTGATTCCGGGTTGAAATCTGCACATTAATGGCAAAGCATACTATAGAAGTTATCGGAATAAAAACATATTCATTTCATGGTTGTCTTCCTGAAGAGACAAAGATTGGGGGCAACTATGAAGTGGATGTCAGAATGATTACTGATTTTACAGCAGCAGCAATAGAAGACGATTTGAGAAAAACAATTGATTATGTGATTGTTAACAGAATCGTTGAGGAAGAGATGGCAGTTCCTTCCAAATTAATAGAAACTGTTGGAAAAAGAATTGTTGACCGCTTGGAAAAAGAGGTGAACAAGCTTCATCAGGTCAGTGTTTTAATTAAAAAGATCTGTCCTCCGATTAACGGCGATGTAAAATACGTTTCTATTGAAATTGAAGAAAGTTTTACCTGATCTGTTGGTATAATTCATTTTATTGCTATTTTTGCACCACAATGGTCTCGTGGCCGAGAGGCTTAGGCACCGGTCTGCAAAACCGGTTACAGCGGTTCGAATCCGCTCGAGACCTCCAAAACCGTTACTTTTCAGTAACGGTTTTTTTATTTCCAGATATTAAAAACAGAAGCACAGATCTATCAATTTCGGTTTCTTAAAATTGACTCAGGATTAAAATATTCCGGGGACTAAAACAAAAAAGCCGTTGCTGGTGACAACGGCTTTGCTTTCTATTTGGTGATGTATAGTAGATTAAACTGCTTGATTAGCTCACCATTCAGATCAACAGCATATATAATATAAGAGTAATTACCATCCGGAACCTTTTCTCCGGTCAGGTAATTTGTACCGTCCCATTTGAATCTGGTATCTTCCGAGCGGTAAACCACTTTATTATCTTTATCTAAAATTGTAATGGAAAATTCTTTCAGCTCTCCTCCCGTTTCCAGGAAGAAAAAGTCATTTATTCCATCATTGTTCGGTGTGAACACATTAGCAACATTCCACGGTCTTACATAACCTTGTTTTGATTTTCCGGTGGTAGTTGCAGTTGTGGTATTCACCGGTTCTTTAGACGTTCCGGGTGAAACAACCTGTTTTATTTCTTCTTTAGCAACACCAAGCTCTTTTTTTATTTCTTCGTTGGAAACCGAAACACCCGATTGGACAGGTGCTTCAGGATTTTCAACTTTGTTTTCTAAAGTAGAAGTGTGAGCTGTAGTATTGCTATTTGAAAACTCTTTAGTAACAACCGGAGGAAAATAAGTAAGATGACGATCTTCTTTTACTGATTCCCCGGAAGATGTATTATCCGATTGTATTGTATTTTCATCCTTAACAGCAGGATCTTCAGAAGAAATTACCTGCTTTTCATTTTCATGAACCTGCTTGCCGGAAATGGAATTCTCATTATTATTAAAATAAATGTAAGAACCTATACCTATCACTGCCAGGGAACCCAAACCTATTATACCTTTTACCAATAAGGATTTAGAAGCAGTTGTCGCAGCAGTCGATGCAACAGAAGCAGCTGCCATTTTTGACTGAATGGCAGACCAGATCTCCGGCCGTACACCTGTCTGGTGCTCACCAAGTGACCTGGAAAAAAGTTCTTCTATGTAATCTTTATCTCTCAAAATCAATTTTTTCTAATTGTGTTCTTAAAAGTGCTTTCGCTCTGAAAAATTGTGATTTGGAAGTGTTTTCGGAAATATTGAGAATTTCAGCTATTTCCTTATGTGAATATCCTTCTATAGCAAACATGTTAAAGACAATCCGGTAACCATCCGGAAGCGTCTGAACCATTTTCAATAAATCGTCTGCTCTCAGATCACCATCTGTACTTTGATTATTAGTGATCTTATAGGAAAATTCACTCACATCCTTTTCTTCAAAAATGGATTTTCTTTTCCGAAGCTCATCTAAAGCTGTATTGACAAATATTCGTCTTATCCAGCCTTCAAAAGATCCATCTTCTTTAAAATCAACTATTTTGTGGAAAATTTTTACAAATCCGTCCTGTAAAATATCTTCCGCCTCCATTTTATTGGGAAAATAGCGTAAACAGACCACCAACATTTTTGAAGCATATTTATCAAACAACGCTTTTTGAGCTTTGGCATCTCCCTTAACACACCCGGCAATTAAGGTTTTATCATCCATAACCAATACAATAGACTCTAAATTTGGCAAAAAAGTTGCATTATTGTATTTAAAAACAAATCATTTTATGAAAAAGGCACTTTTAGGGTCAATTCTTATTCCTTTTATTTCAATGGCACAACAAAAAGAAAACTGGGATTTATATATTCAAAATGACATAGAGGAATGGATCCCTGCACGGATTTCCTTCGAGGAAAAAAATGGTGAAAAATACCTGAACATTAAAAATGCGGAAGAAACCATACAATTAAAACCTTCTAAAATTGCTAATGATTCAACCTATTATAAGTTCATAGACTACAATGCAGAAATTGTTTTTACAAAAGGAAGTAATAATAATCTGACGGGCTATTGGGTAAATTATGAAAGTGATCCTGTGAAAAAAAGGCCTGTTAAAGCCACACTTCATTCCAATCCTTTTGGAAACAACCGGTCAGCCAATGTGAATGGCAGCTGGAAAGCTGTTATCAAACGGGAAACAGGTGAAAATGATGCTATTATTATTTTCAGGCAAAAAGAACAAAACTTATATGCAACCATAAGAACAAAAAGTGGTGATTACCGTTACCTGGAAGGATCCGTTAATGGTGAAAATTTCTTTTTAAGCTCTTTCAGCGGTAATTCTCTTTTTTACTTAAAAGGTAAAATAGAAAATGATACCTTAAAAGGAAGGATCAGCGGAGTAAAAACAAATAACATTACGATTGAAGCTGTTAGAGATGCTGATTTTCAGCTCCCGGATGGAAAGATATTGACAAAAGCAGTGAATGAAAAACCCTTTCAGCTGGACTTAAAAGATGAATACGGAAAACTGCAGAATTTCAAAAAGCTGACTGAAAATAAAGTAACGATCGTCAGTATTTTTGGTACGTGGTGTCCTAACTGTGTAGATGAAGTAAATTATTTCAATGAGCTACAGAAAAAATTTCCAGGTATAGAAATCATCTGTGTTTCTTTTGAAGCTACAAATAACGAAATAGAACAGCAGAAACGTGTTCAGGGGTTCAAAGCCAGAAAAAATATCAGCTTACAGTTCCTGATAGGAGGAAAAGCGGAAAAAGAAAACGTTATGAAAAAATTTCCCATGATCGATAATTTCGGAAGTTATCCTACCTCTTTCCTTATTGATAAGAACGGAAAAATTCAGGAAATCTATACCGGCTTCAATGGTCCGGCAACGGGAATACTTTACGACCGGTTCAAAGAAGAGCTCGAAGGAAAAATCAGGGAGTTATTAAAATAAAAAATCCCTCTTGCGGAGGGACTTACAATTTATAACGGAGACTTATTAACAGCAAGGTATTTTCTCTATTCTTCGCTGGTGTCTTCCTCCTTCAAATTCCGTATTAAAAAATACATCAATCATGTCCAAAGCCTCCTGCTCTGTAATGAATCGAGCAGGTAATGTTAATATGTTAGCGTCGTTATGTTCACGGGCTAATTTTGCTATTTCCATTGTCCAGCACAA
Organism: Flavobacteriia bacterium 40-80; assembly: GCA_001899145.1. Lineage (GTDB taxonomy): Bacteria > Bacteroidota > Bacteroidia > Flavobacteriales_D > Crocinitomicaceae > 40-80. The sequence continues at coordinate 44,291 of MKVF01000022.1, read as the reverse complement.
AGCGCTTCTGATACCTTGGTGCTTGTTGGCAGTCATGTTAATTCCATTTCCGCTTCCACATAAAAGAATTCCTTTTACGCCCGGATTTCCTTCTACATATAAAGCTACAGGATGCGCGTAATCTGCATAATCTATACTCTCTTCTGAATAACAACCTTTGTCAATAACTTCGTATCCTTTTGACTGTAAATATTTTATAATTGATTGTTTCAGTTCAAAACCTGCATGGTCACAACCTATCGGAATTACTTTTGACAAATTCATAGCTTTTTTTGTCCAAAATTAACGCGTTTAAATAATTTGAACAAAGTATTAACAGTATAAGTTTAACATATTGTCCAACTGATTAAAAATTAGCGCTTTATTTTTTTAGTTTCAAACATGGAATTTTTAATAAATGCTAATAAGAAGTCAAAAGTAATTCTTGCTTAAGAAGAAAATTAATCTATATGTAATAATAATTTAAAATCGCAATCAAAACTTTTCATTAATCGGGTAAAGATATCAGTCATGATTTAAACAGAATTAAAATATTTTATTGTTTCTTTTTATAAACATTAACAAAAAGAATCTATTTGTTAATAACAATTAAATATACTGATTATCAATAATTAGAATGTAATTTATGTGTTAGCAAATAGAAGAGTTTTTTTGAAAATTGATAAAAGCAAGTTTTTTGAAAATTTTTAATTCACCTATTCACAACCTTAAATAATAAGAATAAAAAGGATTTTAAAAATTTAATTTATTTTTCTTTTATTAATGGCCTTAAAAAATCCGGCTTGCTCCATTTAAAAAAAATATCTACCTTCGATTTGTCCAAAAAGTCTAAATACAGCTAATGCAACATTTGTAAAACATGGGAGGAAAAATATTAATAGTTGAGGATGAGTTGATAATTGCAAAGGATGTAGAGTTGACTTTAAAAAATTTTAATTATGATGTCATCGGTACCTTATCATCTGCAGATGATGTGCTGGATTTTCTGACAAAAAAAACGCCTGACCTGATTTTAATGGATATCCGGATAAAGGGAAAAATTTCGGGAATAGAGCTTGCTTTGATTATTAAGGAGCTTTATTCCATACCTGTTATTTTTCTTTCGGCTTTTTCTGATCAGCCGACGTTTGAAAAGGCAAAAAAGGCAGAACCGTATGGTTATCTTATCAAACCGGTGAAGGAAGACGACCTGAATTCAACTATCCAGATGGCTCTATACAAGCACAAAAAAGATATTGAAAAAGGAATTCTTCTGGAGTCACCGGAACGGCCTTATTCAGCCGCTTTTTCCGATGATTTCATTTTCGTAAAAGTTTCAAACAAAATAGTGAAAATCCACACGAAAGACATTTATTTTGTTGAAGCGCTGAAAGACTATGTTTCTATCAATACCATTGATAAGCGTTATACAATTCATTCGACAATGAAAGAAATAGAATCCAAGCTGGAACGGTTTAATTTTATCCGTATTCATCGTTCTTATATTGTTCGTATAGATAAAATATCTTCCATAGAATTCCCTAATCTTACCTTGGAAGATGATAAGCGTACGCTGCCGATAGGAGCTTCTTATAAAGAAGAGCTGACGAATAAGATCAATCTTCTTTAAAGTTCAGAATTAAGACTTGATTTTATGTAATTATCAGACAATTTCCAGGTTGATCTGTTTCTTAATAGTATCCACTTCTTTTACACGAATTTTTACAGCATCTCCGAAATTGTACTCTTCTTCCGTTTTTGCTCCTATGATTCTGTAATTATCAGCATCAAAGTAAAAACGATCTCCGGGAATTTCGTTCAGCGGCACCATTCCTTCACAATGGTTTTCTGTAAGTTTTACGAACATTCCGAATTCTGCCAGACCTGAAACAATTCCGTCGAAAGTCTGGCCTACTTTATCTTTCATTAATAAAACCTGGAAGTATTTATTGGAATCTCTTTCTGCTTCCACTGCTTTGCGTTCATTGCGGGAAATACGTTTAGCCATATCGTCCAGTTCACTTCCGTATTTATGAGAAACGTTGTGTAATTCATTGAATAAAATACGGTGGACGATCAGATCTGCATAACGCCGTATCGGAGAAGTAAAGTGCGTATAAAATTCAAAAGAGAGTCCGTAATGTCCGATGTTTCTCGTTTCGTAAACGGCTTTTGCCATGGAACGGATCGCCATGGTTTGTATAATTCCTGCTTCGTTTTTGTAGCGGATATCATCCAGAAGCTTATTCATGGCCATTGCAATCTGGTCGGGATGTGTAAAATCAATGTCGTAACCGAATTTATCAATGAAGGTACGGAAGAGCATTATTTTTTCCATGCTCGGCTTGTCGTGCGTTCTGTAGATGAAAGGTATAAAATCTTCTCCTTTTTTACGTTTTCCTATAAATTCAGCCACTTTCTTGTTAGCCAGGAGCATGAATTCTTCTATCAGCTTATTGGCGTCTTTTGATATCTTAACGTAAGTCCTAACAGGATTCCCCTGTTTGTCCAGCTCAAAGCGCATTTCTTCGGATTCAAAGCTGATAGCCCCTTTTTTAATTCGCTTTTCTCTATAAGTTTTTGCGATTTTATCTAAGAAAAGAATTTCTTTTTCTAACGGATCCGTTTTTCCCTCGATGATTTCCTGTGCTTCTTCATAGGTAAATCTTCTGTCGGAATGAATAACGGTTTTACCGAACCATTCATGATGTATATTTCCTTTTTCGTCAATTTCAAAAACGGCGGAAAAACTGTATTTATCCTCATTCGGGCGCAGCGAGCACGCCATGTTGGATAATTGTTCGGGAAGCATCGGGATAACACGGTCAACAAGATAAACAGAATTGGAACGTTTCAGAGCTTCTTTGTCCATAGCTGTTCCGGGACGGACATAATGAGAAACGTCCGCAATATGAACACCTACTTCATAATGTCCGTTTTCCAGCTGTCTTAAAGAAAGCGCGTCATCGAAATCCTTGGCATCTACAGGATCTATGGTAAATGTGAGTATATCCCTGAAATCACGGCGTTTTTTCACTTCTTCCGGATCAAGATCCATTCCTATTTTTTCAGCTTCTTCTATAACTTCTTTTGGAAACTTAAATTCAATTCCGTGATTTACGAGAATAGAAATAACTTCATTATCATTTGCTGAATTGGATTTCAGAACTTCAACGACTTCTCCAAAAGGTTTTTCCTTATTTTTTGGCCACGCAGTGATTTTTACAAGCACTTTATCGGCATCCAGAGCACCATTTATTTTTTCTTTTGGAATGTAGATATCTACTTTATTACGCGGATTATCCGAGACGAAAAAGGCAAAATTATCGTGCAGCTGAATCGTTCCTACAAATTGGGTACGTTCCCTTTTTAAAACTTCCAGAATTTCTCCTTCCGGCTTTTTGGAAGTGCTTCTGCTGTTCAGTGCTACTTTGACAATATCTCCGTTTAGAGCATTGTTGAGGTTTTTCTGGTGAATGAATATATCACTCTCCAGCTCATCCACCATCACATAACCGGAACCGCGGCTGGTCGTTTCCAGCTCACCTTCATATACTTTTGAATGTTGGTTTTTTTTGTAAATACCATGGCCGACTTCTCTCAGATATTCGCTGTTGATGAGGTTTTCAAGAATATGAAAAACCGATTTCCGCAATTCTTTATCTTTAATTGCGAGTTCATCGCAAATCTGCTTGTGGCTTAGGATTGCTGTCGGATTTTTGTCAAATAAACGTTTGATGATGTGGGTCAGGTTTCCTTTATTTTTTCCTTTCGAGGATTTTTTCTTATCTTTCTTTCTGGACATTGATTTAATTCTGTTTGGGAGTTTCGTTTAGAGGTTATTCCCTTTCGCTAAAATACAACAAAAATTAACCATCAATGGACTTATTAGTATTAACTTTGTAAAAAAATAGGATTATGAATGCAAGAGTAGAAAAAGCGTTAAATGATCAGGTGCAAAAAGAATGTGCTTCTTCTCAATTATATCTGGCGATGGCTTCATGGGCAGAAACAAACGGGTTAAACGGTTCGGCTATCTTTTTTTACAGTCAGTCGGATGAAGAAAGAGTGCACATGCTGAAACTGATCCATTTTATTAATGAACGTGGAGGCAAAGCGATGATTCCTTCTATAGATAAGCCGGCAAGTGAGCATGAAAGCCTGGAAAATGTATTTGAAACACTTTTGGAGCACGAAATAGGTGTGACAGAGAGCATTAATAATCTGGTGGATATCTGCCTGGAAGAAAAGGATTATACAACGCATAATTTTATCCAATGGTATGTTTCCGAGCAATTGGAAGAAGAAGCGCAGGCGCGTACGATCCTGGATAAAATCAAACTGATAGGTAAAGATAAAGGCGGAATGTACCTGTTAGACAGAGATTTGGAAAATTCTCAGATAAAAACAAGATATAATTCAACCGGTTCCGGAAAATAAAAATGTTATCATTACCGTATAAAATTATTTTAGGATCTAAATCTCCGAGAAGACAGGAGCTCCTGAAAGGGCTTGATATTTCATTTGAAGTAAGAGTGATTGAAACGGAAGAAACTTTTTCCTTGGCAATGCCTTCCCGTGAGGTTCCTGAATTTTTAGCGGTAGAAAAGGGAAAAGCTCACATTCCATTTATGGATGAAGAGGAGCTGGTCATTACTTCGGATACGCTGGTCGTTTGCGAAAATGAAATTCTGGGCAAACCAAAAGACCGGGAACATGCTGTGGAAATGCTGCATAAATTATCCGGAAAACAGCATGAGGTCATTACAGGTGTGTGTCTGATGACAATAAAAAAAACGATTTCTTTTTCAGACACAACCAACGTATTCTTCAAACATTTGACAGAAGAACAGATCAGTTATTATGTGGATAAGTATAAACCATTTGATAAAGCAGGTTCCTACGGAATCCAGGAATGGATAGGCTATACCGGAATTTCTTCCATCGAAGGTTCTTATTTCAATGTAATGGGTTTGCCTGTTTCCAAATTGTTTGATGTATTGCGAAGGGAATTTTAAATTGACAAAGAATATAATAAATTAATATTCAGCCTGTAGTATATTATATTTAGTTTAATTGATTGATTTTGTTTGTGTTGTTGTTTTTATTGTGTACCTGAAAAAAGTATTAAAAATTCCGGAAAATGACAGGAGAAAATTTTTTTTGTACTTTTCCGGAAATTATACACAATATGAGAAAATTTATCTTCCTTATTTCTTTATTTTTTATTGGAAATACAGGATTCTCACAGATTAACCTGTGGAAAACATCTCTCCCTGCTGCAACTGCTGAAAAAGGTTACCAGATAAAAACCACTTCAAATAATTTCTTTTACTTTGATATTATAGCGTTTAAAAACCTGGTTAAAAGCAATCCAAACGGAGGTTTTGTAATTTCCCTTCCTGTCGGAGATAAGGAATTTGTTGATTTCAAATTAACTATCAATACGACCATGAGCGGAGAGCTGATGGATAAATACACGGAAATTCGCGCTTATGACGGATATGCCATGGATGGATCGAAACGAAAAGCAAAAGTGGATATTGGCCCGGACTATTTCAGAGCGATGATTTTACAACCGGGACAAGAAACAATTTTTATAGATCCTTCCGTTTTTACTCAATCACTGCAAAATAACTATGTTCTATACAAAAAAAGTGAATTGATCACGGAGAAAAACTTTTCCTGCCATCAGAAAGGGGAAAGTAATTTAGCGGTGGAAGATGTTTTTCAGTCAAAAGCAGTACAATCCTGTGAATTAAGGACATACAGAGTAGCAATTGCCGCGACAGGCGAATATACTGCTTTTCAGGGAGGAACAGTTGCCAAGGCGCTGGCAGCGCAGGTAACAACCATGAATCGTGTGAACGGCATCTACGAACGGGATCTGGCCATAACGATGACCATGATCGCGAATAATGACCAGATTATTTACACAAATGCTTCTACAGACCCTTATTCCAATGGTAACCCGGATGAAATGATAGATGAAAATCCAACTAATATCAACAATGTAATAGGCGTTTCTAATTATGATATCGGACATGTTTTCGGAACAAACTCGGGAGGACTGGCAAATTTAGGGTGTGTTTGCAGCAATTCTATGAAAGCCGGAGGTGTCACAGGAAGCGGAGCTCCTGTCGGCGATGCTTTTGATATTGATTATGTTGCTCACGAAATGGGGCATCAGTTCGGAGCGAATCATACTTTCAATAATTCTTGCGACGGCAATAGAAATAGTCCTACGGCGATGGAGCCGGGAAGTGGTTCTACTATTATGTCGTATGCGGGAATTTGCTCGCCAAATGTACAGTCAAATTCCAATGATTATTTTCACGCGATCTCCCTTCAGGAAATAGGGATAGAAATCAGTACTTCTTCCCACACTTGTGCGGTAAAAAGCCCTTTAAATAATGTTGCTCCGGCTATTTCGGGAACAACAGGCTCTGTCACTATTCCGGCAGGAACTCCTTTTATGCTTAAAGCAATGGCAACAGATGCTGACGGAGACAACCTGACTTACTGCTGGGAACAAATGGACAAAGAGATTACGCAGCAGGCTCCGCAGGCAACAGCCGTAAAAGGGCCCAGCTTTCGCTCTTACAGCCCGGCCGGTTCTCCGGTACGGTATTTCCCATCAATCTCCAATCAGCTGTCCAGCTCTTATGCCTGGGAACGTTTATCAACAAAAACGCGGACGTATAAATTCCGTGTTACGGTAAGAGACAATGCGGAAAACGGTGGCTGTACAGAATATCAGGATGTGACGCTCTCTGCCACTGCAAGCGCAGGGCCGTTTGTAGTGACCTATCCGAACCTGGCGAGTGTAACCTGGACGGGACTGACAACACCTACCGTAACCTGGAACGTTGCAAATACAGATGTTGAACCGGTTTCTTGTGAAAATGTGAAAATTTCCATTTCTGTAGATGGCGGTTTAACATTTACAACATTAATTGAAAGCACTCCAAATGACGGATCAGAAGAAATTACAGTTCCGAATGTAAATACGACAAAAGCGATTATTTTAATTAGCAGTGAGAATGAAACATTTTTTGATATCTCCGACCGGTTGTTTAAAATTGTTGCGAGTGAGCTGGGAACAGATAATCTGACAGCTACTGATTTTTCATTATATCCGAATCCTTCCAATGGATTAATCACGGTTAACTTTAACACGTTTGACTATATCAGTGGTTTCCGCATTTATAATGCTTCCGGAAAGCTGGTGATGGAGGAAACTAAAAATATCAGCTCTGATGCTGTAATTGATATTTCGAGGCTGGATACTGGAGTTTACTTTTTTGAAACGGTTATCAACAATCAGAAATCAGTTTATAAGCTTATAAAAAATTAATCATTCATCTCATCGCCGACAACTGTCGGCGGCTTTTCTTGGCAGATTATGAAACACTTTTTTTACCTGATCGTTTTTTTTGCAGTTCACACCGGGTTTTCACAAAACACTATTATAGAAACGGGAAGGCCCAAGGCCTTTATTGTGCGCAATGCGCAGGAGATTGCAGGGAAGAAATTCAAAATAAAATATGAATACGTTGCTTTCAAAAGAGAGTCGCAATTAGATTCTATTTCCAAAAATAATAATGCCACCTACGAAAAGCTGCAAAAGAAATACGGGAATGACTGGAAAGAAAAAATTGATAAAGAGGTAAAATACGAATTGGAAAACCTGAATTTGTTTTTGGCTCTCCTAAAGAAAAATAACCAGATTAACGATGATAATGTTGTCTATTTTAAAAAATCAGGCTGCGGAGATAAATACATCGCGGAAATTTATCCGGCAATAGAGCCTGAAAACAGAAGTAAAGAAAACCTCCAGAAAAAAGTTTGCTTTCAGCAAAAAGACGGGAAAACGGTAATGAAGTAAGTTATTAGAAACCTGTTTTTCCAATTTTCAATTTCCACCTTAAATCAACCCCGCACGATACATCCTTAGTTCTTCCCAGGAAAAATCATCCCCGGTCTGTTCTTTCATCTGAGAAAGTGTCAGCTCATCACTTTTCTCAAAGAGTTGTTTCAGTTTTTGTAGTTGCTCTTCTGAAAAAACATCTTCCACCGACAGCTCGTTCAGAGCGATCAGCTTGGTAAGATGAGATGTAATCGTATCTACGTTAAGCATTCGCTCCTGCGCAATTTCTTCGGTTGTCTTTCCTTTTCGGAAAGATTCCAGCGTTATGAGATGAGAAGGAATTTTTTCTGTTTTTACTTTCTCGTTTTCTTTCTTAATATTTTTCAGTAATTTATTGATCGTCAACTCTTCTTCCTTATGAATTGTGTCAAAATCCAGTGTGGATTTACCGGACTGTTTTTCGGCCTGGATGCTGAGAAATTTAGATTTGCGATATTCCTGAATGTCCTGAGTAAGAATGTCCGCCTTGCTGATTTCCTGCCCGGAAACGATCGCCTGAAAAAGGTTTTTTACACGTTTCAGACGAAGCATAATTTCTATCTGCTTGTCGTCAATTTCTTCTAATTCAGTTTGGTATTCTTTCACTTTCTTTACAGTGGACAACTCATATCTTTTTTTCAAAACACTGTAAATCAAATCATCCAGCTGTTTGTAAAAATGACCGTACGCTTTTTCCAGGCGTTCATTTACAAAATGCAGGTTGATCTGCGGCTGTGTGAAGATTTTATCAATCTGGACGATAAACTTTTTCGCAACGTCCACAATCGCTTTTACATTCATGAATTGCGTTTCGGACCAGGTTCTGTTTTTTGCTTTTTCTGATTTGGAAGCAGCGATAATGTAGGAAGCGTTGTGTTTGCGCCAGATCTCTTCCAGCTCGTTCCATTCAAAGGTACGGACTAAAGTGTCCCGCATGTAATTTAGCACGGAACCTTCCAGCTGTGCGTTCAGGTCTTCCAGCGAAGCTTTGGAGCGGGCATATTGAATAACATCCACATCATTGGTAATACCGTTGATTTTAAAAGGTGTTTTCAGAACCAATCCGTCCACCGACCGGAGACGGGAAAGAGCGACATAAGCCTGTCCGGGTGCGAACACTTGTGAAACATCAAGAATTGCCTTGTCAAATGTCAGTCCCTGACTTTTATGAATGGTAATTGCCCAGGCGAGCTTCAACGGATAATGGACGAAAGTGCCCAGCACTTTTTCTTCAATCTCATTTGTATTCTCGTTAAGCTCGTAAGAAATGTTTTCCCACTCGTACTTATCTACTTTTATTACCTTATTTTCCGACGGAAATCGGACAAGAATCTCACCGTCAGAAAAGGATTCCAGCACGCCGATTTTTCCGTTAAAATACCGCTTTTCATAGGAAAGGTCATTTTTAATGAACATTACCTGTGCACCTGGCTTTAACGTCAGCTCCACATCCACGGGATAAATGCTTTCCGGAAAGTTTCCGCTGATAATGGCTTTGAAGACCTTCGGCGCCGTGTTCAATTCTGCCAGTGCTTCGGCATTCATGGTGTCTGCTTTTCGGTTATGCGTGGTCAATGTAATATAATTATCATCAGGCTTAGCGTTGAAATCAGCCTGAACATAGCTGTTGAGGAAAGATAAGCTGTCAGAGCTCAGCTGATTGTTTCGCAGCTCATTCAAAACAGAAATGAACTTTTGATCTGATTGACGGTAAATTTTTTCCAGCTCAATGTAAACAGGAGGCTCATGCTGTAAGGCAAGTGCATTAAAGAAATGAATACCACGATAATAATTCTTCAGGTAATTCCATTCTTCCGGCTTGTAAACAGGAGGAAGCTGAAGCAGATCTCCTATAAATAACATCTGCGCACCTCCGAATGGAGCATTTACTTTTCGGGTATGGCGCAACGCCCAGTCGATCGCATCCAGCACATCAGCACGAAGCATGGACACCTCATCAATGATCAGAAGCTCCAGGTTCTGGAGCAGCTTCCGTTTGTTTTTATTATATACAAAATGCTTGATAAGCGAATTTCTTGTTTCAAGCTTAACTGCTCCGGAAAAGTGCTCCGTAGAAGCATTGCTGTAATCAGGAATAAAAGTGGCGAACGGAAGGTAAAACATGGAATGAATGGTCGTTCCGCCGGCATTTAAGGCTGCGATCCCCGTAGGGGCGACAACAATTGTTTGCTTATGCGATTCCTCAATAATACGGCGCAAGAGCGTTGTTTTTCCGGTCCCTGCTTTTCCTGTCAGGAAAATAGAACGGTTTGTCTGGTGAATATACCGGAGGCAGAGGGCTGCCGGATCGTCTGTTTTTAACATAGCTGAAAATCAGTTTCCTTTTAAATTAAGAAAAAAGATGAATTAGTTGTAATGCCTGAGCGGAATTTATCTTCTGTCAATAAATAAAACAGGTTTCCGGCTCATCGGCGGAAAAACCTCTTTCATCAGTTTTTCTATTTCTACAAATTCAATAGTTGGCGTTACACGTATTTTCGCCCGGAAGTGATCTTTGATTTTTGTCAGCAGATCATTAGAAATGCTTTTTGCACCGATTTTAAGTGTTATCGCATCCATGCCGTATTCGTCAGAGTTGACAATGATCTGATGGCAGGAAATTTCTTCGAAACAGTTCAGCAGATCGTGCATTGCCGGAGGATAAACGGTTGTTCCCTTGTATTTTATCATATGCTGCTTTCTTCCAAGCACGGGGCCAAGGCGCATTGTGTTCCTTCCACAGGCACAGGTTCCGTAGTATGCCCGGACGATGTCTCCGGTTTTGAAGCGGAGTAAAGGCAATCCTTCGACACCTAAAGTTGTAATAATCAATTCACCAGCTTCGCCATCTTGTACCGGAAGGTTATTCTCATCCAGAATCTCTGTAATGATCAGCTCCGGATGATGGTGTCCGCCATTTTGATGCTCACACTCATTAAAGGCGGTGCTCATCTCAGTGGACGCGTACGTAGAATATAATTTGATGTTCCATTTATTGGTAATGGTTTTTGCCAGATCACTCGGCTCTAAATTTTCTTTCCGGAGCGCTTCACCTATACAAATAACACCTTCCACACCGGAAGCGTTGTAATCAATACCATTTGCTTCTGCGTACTGAATCATTTTCAATAAAAAAGAAGGAACGGCGATGAGGTATTTCGGGTGATACTTTAAAATGGAATCCCATTGCAGCTCAGGAATTCCTGCTCCTGTTCGGATAGCCGTTGCCCCTAGTTTCCGTAAACCTAAAAAGTAGGCCATTCCTGCCATAAACCGGCGGTCTAATGTTGTCATAATCTGAACCACATCACCTTTTTTTATTCCGGAACATGCAAAAGAGATTGCTTCATTATGTGCCAGACGGTCCAGATCATTTTCCGTTAAACCGAACGTAACGGGACTTCCTAGGGTTCCCGAAGTGGTAGTGATATCCACAATCCGGGATTTCGGAACACAGAAAAAATCATCATTGAATTCCTGTAATTCCGCTTTTGTAGTTAACGGAAGCTTTGCTAAATCGGAGATAGAATGAACGGATTTTATATCAATGCCCAATTCAGAAAAACGCCGTTTGTAATACGGCGAATAATTTGCCAGATACGCCAGCTGTTCTTTTAGTCTTTCGGACTGATATTCCTGAATCTCTTGCTGTGAGGCAAATTCTATTTCCGGGTTCATTTTTTATTTTTTGCGAAATTAAAAATTATAGTGGTTACCAGCGAAAGCAATAGCTATTTTATCCTCAATTTGAGAGAGATTCATTGTCAGGAAAAAGATAAAAGAGTTTGTAATGACAACTAAATGTGCTCAGAACGGGAGACTTCAAAAAGTCTGGCGTCTTGCTTCTATCAATCTATTATCTATTCTATTTCACACACCGCTTCATAAACTCCACTTCCAGAAGGTATTCCAGTGTTTCCAGATGTCTTTTTGCTTCGAATAAATTATCGCCCCAGGCATACGTTCCGTGGTTCCGGATAATAAAACAATGGTGATTCAGTTCCGTTTCCCGTGCTTTCATCCATTCGGAAAAGACAATCATATCCTGTGAATTATTGATTACCGGAACAGTAACAGTTGCCTCATGTGTGGTCTGACCTTTGAAGCCCTTCTGAATTTCATAACCTTTGAAAGAAATACTTTTATCTACAAGCTGTGACATCAGTACACTGTACTTGGAATGGCTATGCAGGATGACAGTCGAGGAAGGAAACAGCTGATAAATAATACAATGAATCAGTGTTTCGGCAGATGGGCGGATAGATTCGTACCCGAAAGCAGGCTTTCCTTCAAAATCCACACACATAAAATCTTCCGCACGGAAGAATGATTTGTCAATTCCGGAGCGGGAAACATTAATGATTTTGTCGTTCGCGGAATCCCGGTAAGAATAATTTGTGGACGTTGCCGGCGACCAGCCTTTGGCGTGGTAAGCACGGATCGTTTCTGCCATTTCTAATGCGATATCTGCCATTTTGGGTTTTTTCGGATAATTCAAAAATAGGAAATTGGAATGAAAAAGAGACCGCTTCAGGTAAGATTCCGGGAATAATTCATTCTTTTAACTCGTTCTGAAGTGTACTTATACGCTCGTCTTTCCCTTGGTGTTTCCAGCCGGGAGCATTAAAGATATAGCTCAGCTTCGACCTGAGATCAGGTGCTTTTTTTACATCTCTGATCATTGTTGAAAATTCATCAAAGACGATATGAAAAACATTATGCGTGGAGATGTTGTGCAAGATTCCGTAGTTTTTCACATGCCTCTCTTCGCTTTTGTAGGTTCCGAAAAGGTGATCCCAGATCATGAAGATTCCACCGTAATTTTTATCCATTTCCTTAAGATTTGAAGAATGATGTACACGATGGTTAGAAGGAGAATTAAATACCTTGTCAAACCAACCAAGCTTTCCGATCCAGTCGGTATGCGGCCAGAACTGGTAAATCAGATTGAACTGATGCATCATTGCGATCATAATCGGATGAAAACCGATGATAATAAACGGAATATACCAGATATCCCGGTAAATGATTTCAAACCAGCCCTGCCGTAAGGCAATGGCAAAGCTCAGGTTCGTTGCCGAATGGTGATTGACATGGCCTGTCCAGAATAATCTTACTTTGTGACTTAACCGGTGATGCCAGTAAAATCCGAAATCCTGAACGATCAAAACCAGCAACCACAGCCACCAGTGCTCAACATGCCATTTCCAGGTAAAAAAATCGTTGAAATCAGCTATTCCGAAAACATCCGTCAGGCGGAAATGATTGTAAATCCAGAAGAAGTAAGACAGAGAAATAGCTTTCATTCCGAAATCCAGAATTACCGCCCCGATTCCTAAGCCAATGCTCGAAGCTCCGTCCCGGACCATTTTCCGGGTAAACAATTTCTTTGGCAATTGAAAAAAGAATACTTCCGATACGATGAGCAGGATAAATCCGGGAATGAAATAAGTAACAGGATCCGTAAAATCCAATGGGCTGAATAAGCCCAGCTCATGAAAAAAACCGGTGATTTTATCTTTCACTGGAGACGAACTATTTGTGATCGCTTAAAGTTGTGAATATTTCTTCATATTGCAAAAAGAAATGTTTTGTTATGTCTGCTTTAAAAAAAGCGGATTGAAATAATAACAAAACTTAAAACCCTTGTTATGTTGCTTTGGGATAGTTTTTCTACTTTTGCACCATGCAATTTAAGAAGACAAAAGAATACATGGAAGAATTGCTTCTGGCAATTCAAAATGATGATGCTCTTTGGATCGAAGAAAACCTGGAGTGTCTTCACTTTGCAGATATTGCGGACATTCTTGAAGGGTTGGACATCGACCAGGCAAAGTATGTTTACTACTGTCTGAATGAGGATACGCAGGCAGATGTTCTGATGGAATTTGAAGAGCATGTCCGCGACCGCTTTATCAGTAAGCTTACCAGTAAAGAAATTGCCGAGCAGCTTGAAAATCTGGATTCGGATGATGCTGCGGATATCCTTGGGGAATTTGAAGATCACAAGATCCAGGAAGTCATTTCCCACATGGAAGATGACGATGCCGCGGAGGACATTGTTGACCTTTTAAATTACGACGACAATACTGCCGGAGGTTTGATGCAGAAAGAGTTCATTCAGGCAAGAGTGGATTGGCCGGTGGACCGCTGTCTTGTGGAGCTGCGCCGTCAGGCAAAAGATGTTGAAAAAGTGTACACCATTTATGTGGTAGACCTGCAAAATAAATTAATGGGAGTGCTTTCCCTGAAGTCTCTGCTTTTTGCAAAGCCGAAAACGAAAGTAAGCGAATTGTATAATTCCAAGAACGTAATCTCTGTGAAGACCACGGATTCTTCGGAAACAGTTGCGAAAGTGATGGAAAAATATGGTTTGGTCGCTATTCCTGTTGTTGACTTTCAGAATAAGCTGGTAGGTCGAATTACCATTGATGACGTAGTGGACATCATCAAGGAAGAGGCAGACAAAGACTTCCAGATGGCATCCGGTTTATCGGAAAACGTAGAGCCACAATCTTCTATCTGGAAAACGTCCCGTGCCCGCCTGCTGTGGCTTTTTATCGGAATGCTCGGAGGAACATTCAGCGCCCATGTGATCTCTAATTATGAAATCAATATAGGAAAGATTCCCGCGCTGGCATTTTTTATTCCGCTGATCACGGCGATGGGAGGAAATGTAGGAGTACAGTCTTCTGCGATTGTTGTTCAGTCACTTGCGAAAGGAGCGGATTTTTCCAACATTTCCGGAAAACTTTTGAAAGAGGCGCTTGTCGGCTTGCTTAACGGAGTTATCTGCTCTTCCATAATTCTTGGAATCGCAACCGTACTATCCAATTTCCAGCTTGGGATAACAGTGAGCTTATCCTTGTTGATCGTAATTATTTTCGCTGCGGTTGCGGGTTCTTTTGTTCCGTTGGTTCTCAACAAGTACAAAATCGATCCTGCATTGGCGACAGGCCCGTTCGTGACAACACTGAACGATATTATCGGGTTGTTCATCTACTTTACGGTAGGTACTCTTTTAATCGGAATCTGATATGAATGTATTGTTTATTGATGAGATACATCCCGTTTTAGAGCAGGAACTCACAGCAAACGGCTATCATTGTATAGATGGAACCGGAATACCTGTTGAGCAGCTTCCGGAACTGGCAAAAAATGCTCAGGGAATCGTGATTCGTTCACGGATCCCGATGAATGAAGCTTTTTTGAAGCATGCTCCGGAATTGAAATTTATTGCACGTTCCGGTGCGGGAATGGAAAATATCGACGTTGCTTATTGCGAACAGCAGAATATAACTCTTTTCAACTCTCCGGAAGGAAACAGGAATGCTGTTGCGGAACATGCGCTGGGAATGTTGCTGGCATTGTTCAATCAATTGCTGAAAGCAGATACGGAGGTAAGAAAAGGGATTTGGGACAGAGAAGGCAACCGGGGACATGAGATTGCAGGAAAGACAGTCGGAATTATCGGATATGGAAATAACGGAAGCCAGTTTGCGAAATTGCTCAGTGGCTTTGACTGTGAAATTCTTGCTTACGATAAATACAAACAAAATTTCGGGACGGAACGAATCAGGGAAACTTCGCTGAAAGAACTTTTTGAAAAAGCAGATATTGTCAGCTTTCACATTCCGCAAAATAAAGAAACCTTGTTCTGGGGTTCCGAATCTTTTTTCAACAAGTTTAAAAAACCGGTTTACCTTATTAATCTTTCCCGAGGGAAGATCGTGAGCATAGCCGACTTGCTGCAGGCAATCGAAGAAGGCAAAATTCTTGGTGCGTGCCTGGACGTTTTGGAGTTCGAAAAATCAAGCTTTGAAAATATGTTTGACGGAGCAGGCGTTCCTGATACGTTCAGGAAATTACTGGAAAATAAGAAAGTTATCTTATCTCCGCATGTTGGCGGATGGACGGCGGAGAGCTACTATAGACTGAGTAAAGTGCTCGCGGAAAAGATCCTTGCTGAATTCGGAAGCTGTTAATATCTGTTTCTGATTAGTTACTGATGTAAAAATCAGGATTTCGCCTGATATAATATCGTCAATCTATAATTCAAAGAAAAGATTTCACCCAAAAAGCGTCTTCATGATTATATATCCCTGAACAAATTAAAATAATTTAAAAACAAGGCACACATATTGCTTGCTTTAGTGTGTTTCTTTTATTAAATTAACAGGAACTATTGAACTATTAAATTCATCAGAATGGCAACAGCATGGGAATTAAAAAGCATACCTGATCCGGTTATTATCCGGGATTTGCAAAATCAGCTGCAGATTGATCCGGTATTGGCCACATTACTTGTTCAGAGAAATATTCACACATTTGATGAAGCACAGCGTTATTTTCGTCCCAAACTGACAGAACTGCATGATCCTTTTCTGATGAAAGATATGGAAAAGGCAGTTATACGGTTTAATCACGCAATAGAAAGAGGAGAAAAGATTGTCATTTACGGAGATTATGATGTGGACGGTACAACGGCTGTTTCTTTGTTTCTGAACGCAGCAAGAAGATACTATCCGAATATTGATTTTTACATTCCCGACCGGTTTTCGGAAGGATATGGAGTGAACAGCAACGCGATTGACCAGATTTATGAAGAAGGAGCTTCTTTATTGTTTACCCTGGATTGCGGGATAAAATCAGTAGGGGAGATCGCTCTTGCAAAGAAGCTGGGAATGGATGTGATCATCTGCGACCATCATGAACCGGGAGAAATTACTCCGGATGCCATCATTCTGAATCCCAAACAAAAAGACTGTCCTTACCCGTATAAGGAATTGTCCGGATGTGGTGTTACTTTTAAGTTTTTACAGGGTGTTTTTGTAGCAAACAGCTGGAATTCGCAGGAATTAATTGAAAATCTTGATTTGCTGACCTTGTCCATCGCAGCGGATATTGTTCCGGTTACGGGAGAAAACAGAATATTTTGCTTTTACGGTATGGAGCAGATCAATCAGAAAAAGAGTACTGTTATTGACCTGATGTTCCGGCAGGCAAATAAGAATTACCCTGTTCAGCTGAGTGATATTGTTTTTTCGATTGCCCCGCGGATCAATGCTGCCGGGCGCATTCAACACGCGGCACAAATTGTTGAATTATTTACAAGTGATGATCTGTATGAAATAGAACAGAAAGTCCAGCAGATTAACGAATTGAATAAAGAACGGAGATTCCTGGATCAACAGATCACTTTTGAAGCAATTCAGGAAATGCTCAGCGACACCGGACAACAGTTTTCCAATGTGGTTTATAACGATACCTGGTCAAAAGGTGTGATTGGAATTGTTGCCTCCAGGCTGGTAGAAAAAAATAACCGTCCGTCCATCGTGTTTACGAAATCGAACGGAGTGTTAACAGGTTCGGGAAGAAGCATTCCACAGATCAACTTATATGATATTCTCTCAAAGTGTGAAGAGCACGTGGTACAATTCGGAGGACATGCTTTTGCTTGTGGATTAACAATAGAAGAAGAGCGGTTAGAGCTTTTCAAGCAAAGCTTCGACAGTGCTTTGGAGTTCGTTTTTCAGGCGCAGGACTGTTCTCCGAGAATTGAAATTGACCTTGAAATCGACTTTGATAATATCTATGCTGCGACGGATCCGGGACAGGGCCGCTTACCGAAATTTATCAGAATTTTACAGCAGATGGAACCTTTTGGGCCTGAAAATATGCGCCCTGTTTTTGTCACCAGAAATGTTTTTATTTCGGATTACAGAATCCTCAAAGGAGAACATTATAAATTTGATTTTCAGCAAAAAGGGAAACCGATAAGAATAGAAGGAATTGCATTTAATTTCAACGAAAAATTCAACGAAATTGAAGAAGCAAAGCCAGTTGATATTGTGTATTCTATCGGAATTAACCGCTGGAACGAAAAAGAGAATTTACAATTAGAAATTAAAGACCTTAGAAACACCACTATCTATTGAGAATATATGAATGATAAGAATATCATGTCCTTACGTAATGTTTGGAATTCCTTTTTAAAGGAAACATCGCCTACCCACTTACCGAATAAAAATATTTCAGAGATATTATCCGGGATCACAAATGTTGGATCTTTTTACTCTTTCATCTTAGATATTCATGAGCTGAGTATTTCAAATATCGTTGGAGATTTTGAAAAAATACATGGGATATTTCCGGAGAATATAACACTGGACGCGATCTTTTCACTGATTCATCCGGATGATTTGGAATTTATTGCCAAAGCAGATGCAAAGCTGCTTTCCATGTTTTACAATGAATTGGGGCCGGAATAAATGCTGAACTATAAAATGAGCTATAATTACCGGATGAGGAATGCAAATGGGAATTATGTATTGGTCAATCACCAGACGGTAGTATTAACGTTGGACGAACGGAAAAATTTTTCAAAAGGACTGAACATTCATACCCGGATTGATCATCTGACAAAAGAAAATAACTACAAAGCGTCTTTGATCGGAATGAACGGAAGGGATTCCATATTTGATGTTTCCCTGGAAAAACTCGAAAATAAATCTCCGGATATGATTCTTTTTACAAGTCGCGAACGGGAAGTGATCAAAGGATTTTCGAATGGATTTAGTTATAAAGAAATTGCAGAACAGTTATTTATCTCCAAAGAAACGGTAAAATCTCACCGGAAGAATATTCTGAAAAAAGCAGAGGTAAATTCTATTGAAGAAGTTATCGTAAAATGTGTTAAATGGGGAATAATTAATTAAAAACCACCCGTTTGGGGGATTTTAAATAAGGGTTTGCACCCCTAACTTTGCAAACCGTTTCCTTGTTAACCACTATTTGCTCAAAAGGGGAAAGGAAAACAAAAAGCAACTGAATTTCAGTTGCTTTTTTATTTGTATCAAAATCGTCTTTTAATTAAAATTCCGCATTTCCCGGAGTTCTCGGGAAAGGAATCACATCCCTGATGTTTGTCATTCCTGTTACGAACATCACCATTCTTTCAAAGCCAAGCCCGAAACCTGCGTGTGGAGCCGTTCCGAATTTCCGTGTATCCAGATACCACCACAGATCTTCTTCATGAATCCCAAATGCCGCACATTTTTCTTTCAGCACATCCAAACGTTCTTCACGTTGAGAGCCTCCGACCATTTCTCCTATTCCCGGGAATAAAATATCCATTGCTGCAACGGTTTCTTTACCAGCCTCGCAGTTGTCATCACGGCGCATATAGAAAGCTTTGAAAGATGCCGGATAATTAGTGATGATCACCGGAGAGTTGAATTCTTTTTCCACTAAATAGCGTTCGTGCTCAGATTGAAGATCTGTTCCCCAGCTGACATCGTACTTGAATTTTTTCTTTTTGTAATGAGCAGAATTTACCAGTACATTGATAGCTTCGGTGTAAGTAATGCGTTTAAAGTCGTTGTTAATCACGAAATTTAATCTTTCGATCAAAGTCAGTTCGCTGCGTTCACTAGCCGGTTTTTGTGTTTGCTCTGCTTTTTCTCTTTCATTCAGAAAAGCAATATCATCCGGACAATTTTCCATTACGTACTGACAGATATATTTCAGCATTGCCTCTGCCAGATCCATATTGTCGTTCAGATCGCTGAAAGCAACTTCCGGCTCAATCATCCAGAATTCTGCAAGGTGGCGGGAAGTATTTGAATTTTCTGCACGGAATGTTGGCCCGAATGTATAAACCTGACCGAGTGCCATTGCCCCTAATTCTGCTTCCAGCTGGCCGGAGACAGTAAGATTTACTGGCTTTTCGAAGAAATCATCTTTATAATTTACAGTACCGTCTTCGTTTTTCGGGATATTATCCAGATTAAAGTTCGTTACATGGAACATTTCTCCTGCACCTTCTGCATCCGAACCGGTAATAATTGGTGTATGCAGATAGAAGAAACCTCTGTCATTGAAAAATTTATGGATAGAGTAGGCAACAGCGTGTCTTACTCTGAAAACCGTTCCGAACAGGTTTGTTCTAAAACGTAAATGTGCTTGCTCCCGTAAAAATTCAAGACTGTGTTTTTTAGGCTGCATAACCGTTTTTTGAACATCATCCGGATTTGCTTCGCCCAGAATTTCAATTGTTTCCACGAATAGCTCAATAGCCTGCCCGGAACCTTCCGATGCCACTATTTTGCCTGTAAGAGAAATTGCTGCTCCTGTTGTGATTTTCTTTAATAAAGCTTCATCAAACTTCTCAAAATCAACAACTGCCTGTAAATTATTGATAGTTGAACCATCATTCAGCTGGATGAAACGATTACTTCTGAATGCTCTTACCCAACCTTTTACATTTAACTCCTGACCAACCGTTGCGGTTTTTAAAATGTCTGCAATTTTAATTCTCTTCATGTCTGACTAATAAAGTGCGAAAATACAAATATTAGGAATATTGCCAAAGAAATAGAACGGCGATGGTTTTAGATACGGTGGATTGTTAATTTTGAATACTGAATACTGAATACTGAATACTGAATACTGAATACTGAATACTGAATACTGAATACTGAATACTGAATACTGAATACTGAATGGGGAGAGAATTTGCAATCTGTAACCTTCAATTTTCCAATCTTCCATCTCTAATCTTCAATTTTATTACATTTGCCTGATATAAAAACGGATAAAAGACATGCAGGTTTTCAAATTTGGCGGTGCTTCTGTTAAAAATGCGCAGGCGGTTAAAAATGTGGCTGAGATCTTAAAAAATCACGGATCAGGCCGCCTCATCATTGTAGTGTCCGCAATGGACAAAACAACGAACGCGCTGGAAGTGATCATTAAATCCTGGCAGCAGAGGAACGAAGCTCTTTTTTCCGAAACACTCGAAGAGCTGGCAGCGAAGCATTATGCAATAATTGATGACTTATTTGGAATGAAATCCGAAGGGATAAGATCGAAAATAGAAGGAATTATCGCAGAAATTAATGGAAAATTCCAGAAAAACTTCTCAGATAACTTTGATTATGAATACGACCAGATCGTCAGCTTGGGAGAGGTCATCAGCACGAAAATAATAACAGCATATCTTCAGGAGTGTGGTTTTGATGCTGTGTGGAGTGATGCACGAAAATTAGTGCGTACAGACAGAACGTTTCGGAATGGAAATGTCGATTGGGAAGCAACTGAACGCCTCATTCGGAATTATGTGAATGATCACCCGAACAACATTATAGTGACACAAGGGTTTGTAGGACACACGCCGGAATATTTTACAACAACGCTGGGAAGAGAAGGTTCTGATTACACGGCGGCTATTTTTGCTTTCTGTACGGATGCTGAAAAGGTTACTATCTGGAAAGATGTGCCGGGAATGTTGAATGCGGATCCGAAATACTTCCGAAATACGGTTAAGCTGGATCAGATTTCGTTTAAAGAAGCCATAGAATTAGCTTATTATGGCGCTTCGGTGATTCATCCGAAAACGATCAAACCCCTGCAGAATAAATCCATTCCGTTATATGTGAAATCATTTCTGAATCCGGGTGCGGAAGGAACCATTATTCAGGAAAATACAGAGAACGACAATAAAATACCGTCGTATATTTTTAAGAAGAACCAGCTGCTTATTTCGGTTATGCCGACCGACTTTTCATTTATAGCGGAAAGCAGCCTACAGAAAATTTTCCGCTGCCTTACGGAAGAGAATGTAACAATCAACCTGATGCAAAACTCGGCAGTCAGTTTTTCATTTTTAGCGGATGCGGAAAAAATACAGCTTGAAAAGCTGATAGCGGCATTATCCAGGGAATTTAAGGTTCGTTATAATGAAAACCTGGAATTAGTCACGATCCGTCATTATAATGAGGAGATCATAAAAGAAATAACGGGAGGAAAACAGCAGCTGATGTCCCAGACGGACAGGCAGACAATACGGCTGGTGCTGAAATAGGATTAAAAATTATAGATCTTTCCGTCAGCGTAAATCAGATACGAACGATTGAATAAAGAGACCATTACGTAATTCCCTGAGATAACATATTCCGAATCCTGCTGTGTGGTCAGCTCCACCACTTTTCCGTCCACAAAAGCGCTTACACCGCCCATGATATTTCTAAAGCAGATGACCTTATTTTTCAGCAGGTAATCTTTAGGAATGTAGTTACATAACAACTTTCTTTCTCCCTGATAAAACGTATAGCTGTAATTATTTTCCGTAAAAATAATCGCATCGTCAATTACATCGTAGGAAGTGGGAAAAGCCGAAAGCTCTTGTTTTTTTCCTTTGGAATAATACATCAGGTTACCATTAATGTCCTGATAAACAATAAAATCTCTTCCTGATTTATAAGACTTTGCAAATTGCGGTTCCACATCCATAAATTCGCCCTTTTCAAATACCGCAAATGAATTCATTGTCGGATCGTTAAAGCAGGCGATATCAGTTCCGACAGCGAATTCGATAGGAGACATCCAGACACCAAATTCATAAACAGTTCCGTTATGAAAGATACGATAAACATCTCCGTTGTCTTTGAAAGCGATAATATTTTCGCCGACATAAGCGGGAGAAGCCAGCGTTCCGGTAGATTGGTACAGCGGACGGACACGGCCTTTATGAACAACATTCCAGGTATTATACTGTGTGTCTTCGAACAGGATCAGGGAATCTTTTACGATAAAATTTCCGGTGAACATACATAAGTTTCTCGGTTGTCCGTTTTCAATATAAAAAAGCCCGTTGGAGATTTTATAAGCAAGATAAGTGTCTGAAACTTTATAGTTAACGATCATGTTGGTCGCTGTACGAATGTTTTCGCCGTCGTAATAGCGAAGATCATTTCTGTTGTCAAGATAAGCAAGAATATGATCTCCGAAAACATACGAATTCACGCGCTGAAGCTCCAGCTGTCTTGCCTGTCCTTTGTAAAAGACTTTCAAAAAGTCAGTATAATCCTGAAAAGGAAGAATTTGTGATTCAGCATAAAGTGCTGTAAATAAAAATAATAAGGATAAAAACTTTTTCATTTTGTCTGAATTCCGGCTTACCATACGGCAAGAACTGTGCTAAACAAAAATAATGACAAAAGTTTACATATAAGACAAAAGCCGCTTTTAGTCGGCTTCTTCCACTTGAACTTGGAAATAAATGAGTGGATAATTCACAAAACAATAAAAATTTAGAAGTGTCCAATAGGATATCGTCTTCGATTTATTTTGTATATTTGTTATGTTATGAGTTCAAACAGTAAAAATATCGGGAGAGACTTTATAATAGGAATTGCAACAATTATTGGTTTAGCTTTTTTATGGATTATAATTTCCCGATTCATAAATGACTTGAAAAAAAGTACTTCCTCTGATATTATTTCTGAGGAAGGGAAAAAGATCTTAAGTAACCCAAAACAGCGGATAAAACTGAGGGAAGCGGTTAACCATTACCATCAGACAGGGAGCTGGGAAAAGTTAGATGAAGTTAGTGGATAATTAGATGAATATCACTGTTAGCCTTATACTACTATTCTTAAATGTCTTTTTACCAGGTTTGATATTCCTAAGGTTTTATTACACTGGTGAATTCTCAAAACAGTTCACTACTAAAATACCTTTATTACGTTTAGCTTTTTATGCCGTTATACCAGGAGTTATAGTTCAATCCATCGGTTTATTCCTTTATGATTGTTATGATGATCAGTTTGATGTTTTAACTTCATTAGAGGTTTTTCATGAATTATCGGGAGGCTTTGATAATTATTGTAAAGCTAAATATTTTATCAATAGTCAACTTCATATTTATGTTTGTTATACATTATTGATGGCTTTATTGGCAGGATTAAGTGGAATAGGCATTAATTATCTAATACGAAAAACAAAAGCCGATATATATTTAAAAATACTAAGATTTCGTAACCATTGGTATTATGTATTGAGTGGTGAAATCCAGCAATTTCAAAAATACAGAAATGTAAAGGAAGAAGTTAATAATACAAGCATAGAAATTGAAAGTAATCAAAGAGATGATTATAAAATCAATAAAGTAATGATATCTTATGCTGATATCCTTGTTTCCCAAAATGGAGCATCCAAAATGTATTCTGGTTATATTGCAGATTACGAGCTTGACTCCAAAGATCCTCATCAATTAGATAAAATATATCTTATTGATGTTGAAAAATATAATTATTTGAAAGACCCTCAATTTAAATTTCAAGATAAATTCATAAAGAAAAAAATTCCCGGAGACTTATTTATTATTGAGAATAAGCAAGTTCTTAATATGAATATAACCTATATTCCTTTTACTAAAAAAATACAGAAAGAACAGGAAAAAAGGGAGGAGAGGAAAAGGAATAAATTAATATTCAATTGGATACAGAATATATTGTTCTTCTTGTTTGTCCTATTCGTATTACAGTTGATTTTTAATACAAATGCCTTTAATCTAAGAGCGATAACAAGTCAATTACATTGGATTGAAAAATTTGTTTTGGCTTCTTTCTTTTTGTTATTAATTTCTCTTTTGGGAAGAAAAGAATACATTGAAGCCGCGGTATCTGAAGTATATAAGGATTTGAGCGAAGAAGAAAAGAAAAAAGAGGTTTCAGAATTAAAGTTGTATATGAATATAGCAACAATTGTAATGACTATTATTAGTCTTTTTATAATGATTAATAAGATATGGAATATATGCGCTATATTCTAATTTTAAAAATTAATTGTATAAGGTATAGTAAAAGAATTTATAACAAAAGTTAATCAAAAACAGAGGTAGTTCTAAAACTATCCAATAAATCCTTTTGCATTTAAAAGCTGCTCCATTTGTTGTTGAATATCCTGTGCTGCAATCTTTGCTTTTTCAGCGAAATCACTCCCGCCGGAAGCATAGATAATTCCACGGGAGCTGTTTACCAAAAGCCCGCAATCTCTGTTGAAGCCATATTTTACAACATCTTCCAGTGAGCCGCCCTGAGCACCCACGCCGGGAACTAAAAAGAAATGATCCGGAACAACCTGCCGTACTTCTCCGATGCCTTCTGCTCTTGTTGCTCCAACAACGTACATCATATTTTCTGTTGTTCCCCATGTTGCGGATGTTTCCAGCACTTGTTCGAACAGTTTCTTCCCTTCCTTGTTCTCAAAAAACTGAAAATCTTTCGCTCCTTCGTTGGAAGTTAAAGCAAGTAAAATAACCCATTTGTCTTTAAACTGCAAATAAGGCTTTACGCTGTCGCTGCCCATATAGGGAGCAACAGTTACGGAATCAAAAGGGAATGTGTTGAAAAACGTTTCGGCATAATAACCGGAAGTATTTCCGATATCTCCGCGTTTTGCATCTGCAATTGTAAAGCATTCTTTCGGAATGTAATCCAGCGTTTTTTCAAGTGATTGCCATCCTTTTACTCCATAGCGTTCATAAAAAGCGATATTCGGCTTATAAGCAACTGCAAATTCTTTTGTTGCATCAATAATCGCTTTATTGAATTCGAAAATAGGGTCTTCTGTTTCCAGTAAATGAGCCGGAATTTTGGACAGGTCCGTATCTAAGCCGACGCATAAGAACGATTTTTTTGCTTTGATCTGCTGAATAAGCTCCTCTCTTGTCATAATCTATTGTACAATTACCTTTTTTTCGCTGGTCACCCTTGCAGAGAAATAACCTAATGCGCTGTTTCCAAAATTAGATTCCGGATTGGCCGGAGCAGCAACACTTCCTGTATTCTGATCCAGCGTGAACAAATATTTATAAGCATTATAGTCAATGCAGTGCATAACGATTTTCAATGTATCTCCAACTTTCAGATCTGAAATAAACACCGGTCTTTCATTGGACAGACCGTCCATGTACTGATCATCCAGAAGCCTGATTCCGCCTTTCTTTTCCCCGTTGACAGAAGGCTCAAAAAGGTAGTAATTTTTCTCTCCGGCAATGTCCACATATAGTGGAATCGGTACCTTTACCTGCGTACCGCCCAGATCATAAGTCAGAATAAAAATATCATCCAGCAGCACTTCCGAAGGCATTGTGCTTTTAGCTTCATACGTTACTCCTCCTGAAAGGATTTTAAGTGTGTATGTCCTTCCGATAACAGCAGCATATCCCTGAATTTCATAGATACCATTTCCGGTATGTGTGAAGACACCGGCATTTCCTTCATTATCAATGATGGTAACGATTGCATCTTCCACAGGCGGGTATGCAGCAGTTTCATTAAAATTCAGCGTTTTGGTTATATGTACCTGGTGCGTTGTTTCTCCCTTTGTGATATAACCTTCAACGACAATGCGCTGCTCGTCCGTTTTTAACTTTAAATCAATCACTTTTTCACAGGAGATTAATCCGAGAAAAAGAAAAATAACACCGGTGATTTTAAACAATTGCTTTGTTTTCATGTTATTTGAATTTAAAATTATACGTTACAGAAGGAACGAACCGGAAAAGAGCTGTTCGTACGGCCTCTGTTTGATTCGGGTTGTCTTTATTCTCCCGGAAGGTAATAGTATAGGCATTTTGACGGCCATAGACATTGTAAATCGAGAAGTTCCAGCTGGATTCGAACTTAGCCGTATTTTTAGTGTACCATGTCAAGCCGATATCCAGGCGGTGGTAATTCGGCATTCTGTCCGCATTCCTTTCCGTATAGGAAAAATGGGTTTGTCCGTTGACAACGTATTTTCCCGTAGGGAAGGTAACTGCATTTCCGGTGTAAAAGACGAACAATGCAGAAAGTGAAAGTTTTTTATTGATTTCATACATGGCAACAACAGACAAATCATGTGTTCTGTCCTGTTTGGCATTGTACCAGTTTCCGTTGTTGATCTGATCGATCTTGCGCTCGGTTTTGGAAAGCGTATAAGAGACCCAGCCCGTTAATTTCCCCTGTTTTTTTCTGAAAATCAGCTCCAGACCATATGCACGACCGATTCCATATAATAACTGCCCTTCCAGATATTCATTGGAGCTGATATCGGCACCGTTACGGTAGTCAATTTGATTCAGCATGGATTTGTAATACGTTTCCACATTCAGCTCGTAGGCGCCGTCTTTGAAGTTTTTGAACCAGCCTAAAGACACCTGATCTGCAACTTCCGGCTTAATATTAATGGAAGAGAATAAAATTACATCCGTAGGACTTGCAGACGTTGAATTGGATAACGTGTGCATATTTTGTACGTTTCGTGCATAAGCTGCCTTGATGGAAGAAGTTTCATTATAAGCAAACGATAATGCTGCCCGTGGTTCCACATTAAAATACGTTTTGGCAAATTGCCAGTTGTTATATGTTCTGGAACCAGCTACTGCTCCGCTGGAATTGTAGGTGTAAAAATTACTGCCGTTTCCGAGAACGGAAAGTGTGGTAAAGCGGACACCGTAAGTTGCGCTCAGCTTTTTAGTGATTTGGTGATCGTTAGTGACATAAGCGGCTAATTCAAGGCTCGGTGATTTCGGGAGTTTCTTTACCTGGATCAAATCTGATTCCGATTCCAGCTGTCCCGGCAAAACCTGGTGATGAACAGCGTTAACACCAAATTTCAGCTTGTGATTATTGTTGATGAACCATTGAAAATCCTGTTTCAGATTAATATCATTGATCTTAGAAAGGATTTTGAACGACAAGTCGTTTGCTGAAATTTTAAAGCTGTAATCATACGAGCTGTAAACAACAGAAGTGTTAGAAAATAATTTATCGGAAATAATTCTGTTCCAGCGCAATGTTCCGGTTGCATTTCCCCAGTTCAGACCAAACAGATTATCAAAGCCGAGCACATCACGCCCGAAATAGCCGGACAGGTAAATACGGTCTTTCTTGCTGATATTGTAATTGGCTTTCAGGTTGAGGTCATAGAAATAAAGAGTCGTCTTTTTGTAATCTTTTGTGGCTTTCAGAAATAAATCGGCATACGTTCTTCTTCCCGAAATAAGAAAGGACCCTTTTTCTTTTACGATCGGGCCTTCCACGCTTAAACGCGAGGCAATTAAGCCGATTCCTCCGCCCACGTTGAACCGCTTGTTATTTCCGTCTTTCATTTTAATATCCATCACGGAAGCTAATCTTCCTCCGTAATTGGAAGGCTGATTTCCTTTGAAAAGCGTCACATCTTTGATCGCATCCGAGTTAAATGTGGAAAAGAATCCCAACAGGTGCGACGCATTGTAAACAACGGCTTCATCTAAAAGGATGAGGTTCTGGTCTGCTGCTCCGCCGCGTACGTAAAAGCCGGAGCTGCCTTCACCCGCACTTTTCACTCCCGGCAACAGCTGCATGGTTTTTACGATGTCTTTTTCTCCCAAAAGCACAGGAATACGTTCAATCTCTTTCGGGTTGATACGTTCTACACCCATTTCGGTGTTCTTGATGTTGTCGTTCGTCTTTGTCGATTTTACAACAACTTCTTCCAGTTGATTGCTTTCGTCTCTGAGCTGCGCATCTTTTGAAATATTCTGATTTAAAACCACGTCAAAACGGATTTCCTCATATCCGAAGTAGGAAATAACGATCGTATAGTTTCCTTCGGGAAGCGTCAGGGAGTAAAAACCATATTCGTTGGTAACGGCCCCAAACTGATTATCTGAAGTTTTTACGCTTGCCCCGATAATCTCTTCACCGTTTTTAAAATCTTTTATTTTTCCGCTGATGGTATATTTCTGCTGTGCAAAGCTGATGCTGGCTGTCAGTGCCAGTAAAAAGGAGAAAATTATTTTCATAAAATCATTTTAATCTATGTTATCAGACAGCAGCTTCTCCCTTCATTTTCTCCGCATTCTCCGCCATCTTTAATGAATCAATCATGTCTTGTAAATCTCCGTTCATGAACGCTCCCAGATTATAGATCGTTTTATTGATTCTATGATCGGTGATACGTCCCTGCGGATAATTATAGGTCCGGATTTTTGCAGAACGATCTCCCGTAGAAACAAGTGTTTTACGCTGAGCGGCACGTTCCTGCTGCACCCTGTCCAATTCCAGCTGGTATAAACGTGAACGAAGCACGGATATTGCCTTTTCCAGATTTTTATGCTGCGAACGACCGTCCTGACATTCAACGACTAATCCGGTAGGAATGTGTGTCAGACGAATAGCGGACTCTGTTTTGTTGATGTGCTGACCACCGGCACCGGAAGCACGGAAAGTATCCTTTCTTACGTCTCCCATATTCAGTTCAAAGTCAACTTCTTCTGCTTCCGGAAGTACAGCCACGGTAATTGCAGATGTGTGTACACGTCCCTGAGATTCTGTTTCAGGAACACGTTGCACGCGGTGAACTCCGGATTCAAATTTTAATGTTCCGTAAATACCTTCACCCCGGACTTCCATTGAAATTTCCTTATATCCTTTCGTTCCTCCTTCCGAAGAATTCAATACTTCATATTCCCATCCTTTTTCCTTGAAATACATGGT
Source organism: Flavobacteriia bacterium 40-80 (assembly GCA_001899145.1). Classification (GTDB taxonomy): domain Bacteria; phylum Bacteroidota; class Bacteroidia; order Flavobacteriales_D; family Crocinitomicaceae; genus 40-80. The sequence goes on along the minus strand of MKVF01000022.1, from coordinate 15,092 downwards.
GTACATACGGAAACAGTCTTCTACGAAAATACAGGCTTCGTCTCCGCCGGTTCCGGCGCGCAGTTCCATAATGGCATTTTTATCATCTTCCGGATCTTTTGGAATCAGCAGCATTTTAATCTGCTCCTCCAGTTCCGGCTTTTTATCTTCCAGCTCCTGAATTTCCGTTTTTGCCATTTCCCGCATTTCAGGATCCGTTTCTGTTTCCAGCAGTTCTTTTGAGCTGTTGATATTGGAAATAACATTACGGTATTCTTTATAAACGGCTACTATCTCTTCCAGATCTTTATATTCTTTATTCAGCTTCACATACCGCTGCATATCCGCAATGATATCCGGATCGACAATCAGATTGCCGACTTCAGTGAAACGATATTCGATCGCTTGTAATTTTTGCAATAAATCCTGCATTTTTCAGATGTATATGTGATAAGACATTAGACAACAGACGTAAGATGAAAGGCAACAGATGAATATAGTCTTATGTCTTTCTTCTCAGAATCTTCTGTCTGACTGACCCGTCAGTATTCAAAAACCCCGTAAGGAGATGTAATTGTAAGTTTTTTATTTTCAGAAGTTTCCACTCGTCCAACAATCCGGGCATCTACACCAAAAGAGTTGGAAATAGCAATGATTTCTTCTGCTAGCTCCGGTTTTACATAGATTTCCATACGGTGACCCATATTGAAAACTTTGTACATTTCCTTCCATTCTGTTCCGGATTCTTCCTGAATGATTTTAAATAATGGCGGAATTTCAAACAGATTATCTTTGATAATATGTACGTTATCCACAAAGTGAAGCACTTTTGTCTGAGCGCCTCCGGAACAATGTACCATTCCGTGAATTTCAGAACGGTGCTCTTCCAGAATTTGTTTAATGATCGGAGCATACGTTCTTGTCGGAGAGAGAACCAGCTTTCCTACTGTTACAGGTAATCCTTCCGGCTGATCTGTCAGGTGATAATTTCCTGAGTAAACCAGTTCCGAAGGAACGGCTGCATCAAATGTTTCAGGATATTTTTCAGCAATTGCTTTATTGAAAACATCGTGTCGGGCAGAGGTCAGCCCGTTGCTTCCCATTCCGCCGTTGTAAGCTGTTTCATAATTTGCCTGTCCGAAAGAAGCCAGACCGATGATCACGTCTCCCGGTTGGATGTTATGGTTGGAGATCACCTCGCTGCGCTTCATGCGTGCAACAACAGTAGAGTCTACGATGATCGTTCTTACAAGGTCGCCTACATCTGCTGTTTCACCCCCAGTTGAGTTAATTCCGATGCCTTGTTTACGTAATTCGCTTAATAATTCTTCCGTTCCGTTAATGATTTCCGAGATCACTTCTCCCGGAATCAGATTCTTATTTCTTCCGATCGTTGAGGACAGCAGGATATTATCCGTTGCACCGACACATAACAAATCATCAATGTTCATGATCAAAGCATCCTGAGCAATTCCTTTCCAGACAGATACATCACCGGTTTCTTTCCAGTAAGCATACGCTAGAGAAGACTTTGTCCCTGCTCCGTCCGCATGCATTACTACACAATAATTTTCATCTCCGGTCAGTGTATCGGGAACGATTTTACAAAATGCTTTCGGAAACAATCCTTTATCCACGTTTTTTATAGCGTTATGTACTTCTTCTTTTCCGGCAGAAACACCGCGTAAATTGTATCGAGTATCAGACATAAGAATTAATAAGATGTTGCAAAGATAGAATTTTAGCGTGAAAGAAGGAAACGAATTTCTGCGGTCCCAAATGAGTGTATATTGGAATCGCTGAAACCTCTGCTGCCAGATGATATACAAAGGACTTCAGCGGAAAAACAGGTGTTTTTCCTGATAAAGCTAATCAGGTATTTGTACCGGGTAAAAATGGTATTTATACTCTCTTTTACGGATAGGATAGGGGTTATATTTGCCCTATTCCGGTAAAGCGGAACCAGAAAAGCTTTATGAGTATAGGAAAACTAAAAACTATTATTTTATGAGTAATTCAGCAGAAAAAATTCAATCCAAAGCGGTAGTAAGACCGGTGAATCAAGAAGATGAAAAAGTGTTCAATGAAGCACTACAAGGATTAATAGGTGTTTCCTATGCTCCAGTTGTAGTAAGCCAGAAAACCAGGATAGGTATAGAGTTTTTTACTTTTATTGCTTTGGGAAAAATTGTAGGAGAGCAAGATTACATGGATGTTTATGCAATTGAGATTTCCAGAATTGTTCATCCGGAATGTGAAGCAAAGCTGGAAGGGATTACAAAATTATATCACAATAACGAATTTATTTCGGTTGTACCATTAACACCCATTGAACGGGAGATATTCAACGAAAAATATGGAAGAATAATAGGAGGGACTTATGAGGCTTATGCGAGATTGAATGTCCTGCACGAGCAATTTTTCATCGCTTCTTTTACGCCTGCGAGCTTACATCCCAGAAAACAATGGAAATTGCTTCTGATGGAAAATGTGAATAGTATGAGCGCTAAATCCGGAGGATGGTCTGGCTTTTCAAAAGAAAACATGAATATACATCTGTTTTACAAAGTATTGCCTAATAATCATGGATTTAGAAGAACTCCTCTCTATCAGGCAAAACAGATTGTTGAAGGAACTAATTATATGTACATTGTAGATGAAACCTATTCCGGTATCGGAACAACATCCACTTTAATGATGTATAAAATCTTTGAAGATTTAAAAGGAAATCTGTCTGTTACTGGACAAGCCATTCAACCGGAAGATTTTCTGAAATAAAATCCGGCAGCTATAATTTTGAAGGTGTTCAAAATCGGAAAACAAAGCCGAATATTAAGGTAAGAGGGATAAAATTATTTATAAATAGTTTATTTCCACACTCCATAAAATGATACGGTCTTTTCCTTTTTTGGACATCTTTTTGCATTTTAGTACTTTGAAACACTAATCTTCTGATTGAATCAGTAATTGAAAACTAAAACAGTATGAAAATCGGAATAACCATGTCCGGCGGTGGATATCGGGCAGCAGCTTACAGTCTGGGTGCTCTAAGTTATATGAACTTTATTGAATCCGGCGGAAAGTCACTTTTAAAACAAGTAAAAGCACTGTCAACAGTATCCGGAGGTAGTATTACAGGTATTTCATACGCACAATCGGCTAAACAGGACGAAGACTTTCATTACTATTTTCAAAGACTGTATGTATTCCTAACGGAAGAAGATCTTGTGAATGAAGGAATCTGCAATTTTGTAAATCCGGAATCGAAAAACAGTCTGATCGAAGGATTTGCAGCCGTTTACAACGAAAAACTATTTAACAACAAGAAATTTGAATCTATTCTCCCTAAGAAAGGAGAGAATGGAGAATACGATACACATCTGGAGTTTACATGTATCAACGCCACTGAATTTAATACAGGAACACCGTTTCGTTTCATTGCACAAACAGCGGAATTACGCCACCGGATCGGAAATCATTTTTACAAATTAGACAAGCAGCTGATCGAATCAATGCCACTTGGGATTCCTTTAGCAGCGTCCTCATGTTTCCCGGGAGGATTTGAACCTGTAAGCGTTGATATCAGCCCTTATGTGAAAGCAGCATCTGTAATTCAACGGTATGAAAAAAATACGATTGTCAGCCTGATGGATGGCGGTATTGTTGACAATCAGGGAATTGATTCTGTTTTGTTATATGACAATCAGCGGAAACAGAATGAAATGCTGGATCTCATAATGGTGGTAGATGTATCATCACCGAATATTTCCGGATATGAGCCGTCTAAAGAAAAAAGAATCCCGGTTATTGGAAATACAAGCATGATAAAAATATACCGTTTTATCTGGATGACCAATATTCTTTTGGTGGGAATGCTTTTTATTCGCCACATTCAGGAAAATAAGGCTGCATTGATTACAATTTCTGTGTTGCTCACACTATTTATTCTTGCAACACTGCTGCTTTCGTATGCAAAGCGGCTTATAAAAAAGACTGCCAATACCAATGAGGTCGGAATAGGGAAGATCAATAGGATGAATGTTCTTACTCCCAATGCTGTCGCTGAGCTGTTTGCTAATCGCGTGAACTCTGTCGGGCTGCTGGTCGGAAGTGTGTTTATGAAACATTTGCGGCGAAAAAATTACCAGAATTTATTTGGAAGCAGAGAGCATATTCATAAATGCTTTATGACGGCAATTTACCAGCTGAAACACGCTGAACCGGAAGATAAGATGGTCAATTTATCCCGGATTTCTTTTTATGAGCTGGGAATAAATGAACCGACCGATCTGATCCGGAACATTTGTACGTCCGCATCAAAAATGAAAACGACGCTTTGGGTTCCGCTGAACAGCCAGGGAAAAGAAAAAATCCGGGATGTCATTACTGCCGGGCAAATTACGACGTGCGCCAACTTTATTGTGTATTATCACAAAATCTGTAACAGTCTTCAGCAAATAGAGAAGCGTAAACAGGACAATCAGTCAACTGAAAGTGATTTATTTTATGAGCCTCGTCTCCAACGGCAAAAACAATTGTTTGCGGATATTGATAAGCAGGCAAGAAAGCACTGGTCGAAATTTTTGATAAATCCCTGGTGGATGTTTGACGAACTGGTAGTATCAAATCGCAAATAGAGACTGCAGTGTTAGTAATACTCTTACGACCGGTAAAAATTCTTTCGCATTTCGGAAGGCCGCATTCTGGTGATTTCATAAAAAGTATTGCTGAAAGCCCCCAAAGTATCATAACCTATATTATCTGCTATTTCAGATAGAGAAAGATTTGTTTTTTGAAGAAAATCAATCGCTTTAATAATCCGTAAATGTTTCAGATATTGAAGAAAAGACATTTTTAGCTCTGTCTGAAAAAAACGGGATAGTGTCCGTTCACTTGAATTAAACTGTTTACTGACTGATTTTAATGTGAGGGGCTTATCTATATTATCGCTGAGGTAATCAAGAATTTTTTTTAATCGTTCATTTCCGGTAATCGGCAGCACAATCGGAACAGTATTTTCTGCCAGAGGAATAATGACCTGCAGCATTGCCCTCATAAACTGATAACGTTCATCCGAAGGCAGAATCATTTCTTCGCTCCATTTCTCGGTAAACTTTATCATTTGTATAATCAATTCATTTGCAGGATAAATACCCAGCTTATGAAAACAGGATTGCGTATCTTTCTGTGTCAGTCCGAAATACATAGAGCAGATACTGGTCGCACGCTGACTTACTCGTAGTATATGAGGAACTCCTGCCGGAATCCAGAAAAAATAATGAGAAGGAACAACGTACGTTGTATTCTCAATTGTAATGTTTGCCACTCCTCCTTCAATATAGCTTAGCTGCCACTTAGAGTGCTGGTGTAAATTGATAAAACGCTCAAATTTTTCATGAATGACATAAATCCCATCCGGTTGTTCTTCAATATCAGGAAGCCGTTCTGTTAATCTCATGTTTCAAAAATATAAAAATGGCTGGAATGAATAAATAATTGACTATTTAAACAAAATAGGTTCGGCTTGCCTGCCATTACCTTTGTCCTAATAAATAAACACACCATTCAATCGTGAACATCAAACACTTAAGTGCTTTTTTATTCGTCTATTGCGGACATGTCTTTTGTCAGGATACTCTCAAATATACATTAGAAGATATCTTTCAGCTGGCAGCATCCAACAGCAGAGAAGTAAAAATAAGCACATTGGACAAAAAAGGAAGTGAATTCGATCTCCAGGCCGCAAAATACAATCGTCTGCCTCAGATTTCCGGACGGGCAAGTGCAGATTACGCAACGAACATGCCGATTTATGATAACGGGTTATTTCATACACCTTCACAGCATGATGTTATTCACTTTTTGTATAATACGGGAGCAGATTTTTATCTGAATCTGTATAAAGGCAGTCAGAATGAATTGCAGATCCGTGACAAGCAGATCCGTGATGAACTTTCAGAAGTGAAGTTGCAGGAAACCGTTGCGCAGACTAAACTTACAGCTTGTTTTGCCTTTTTAGAGCTTTACAGGGCATATATTTTCCGAAATGTTATTAAAGAAGATATTGATGACCAGAAACAGCAACTTAAAGAAATTTCTGATCTATATAAAAGTGGTGTTGTATTGCACAGTGATGTTCTTCGTATCGAATTAGAGCTCTCAAAACGGGAATATTTGCTTGTGGAGATTGAAAATGATATCAAACGGTTAAGTCAGAAAATACAGTTGATTATTGGCTCTGAAAACAGTAAAATAATTTTCCCAATGATCGTTCAGGAACAAGCCAGAACAGAAACATTTGAAAACAGCTTTCTTTCAGCCAGTGAAAATGCTTTCTCTTTGAGAAAATCAGAACTCATGGAAAAACTGAGTATGCTGGACGTAAAAAAACAGCGAGCTCAATTTATGCCTCAGCTGAGTCTGGAAGGCTCTTTCACATTTGCCAATCCACAGATTTTTCTATATCCCTATAATGCTTCCTGGTATACGTTAGGAATCGTTGGATTGAAGTTAAGAATTCCAATTTCTAACTGGTATCTGAACAAGCCGCAAATGGAAAAGGCGAAATTGGAGCAGTTAAAAGAAGAAGAAGCACATCTAAATGAAGAGGATCATTTGAAAAACGAGTTGCTGAATGCGAGTCTGCAGTACGAAGAAGCAACTGTAAAACGCGGTATCTGTGAAAAAAACATAGCACTGACACAAGAAAATCTGCGGATTATTAAAGATAATTACTTTCAGTCAACAGCACTGATTACCGATTTGTTAGATGCAAATATGAATTATCTGAAATCCATATTTGAGCTGGAAACAGCAAAAATGAATCAATTACAATACTATTACCAAATTGAATTTTTAAAAGGATCTTTATGAAGAAGAGAAGAAGCTGGAAATGGACATTGAGCGACCAGCAGATTACGAAACTTACCAACTGGTTTGCTTTTCTTGTAGTACTCATTTTAATTGGATGGGGAATAAGAAAATTGTTCGAGAATATAAATTATGAATATACCAATGATGCGCAAGTTTCAGAATATATAAATCCGGTTATTTCACGGGTGGGTGGATTTATTGTAGAAGTAAGGTATAATGATAACCAGGAGGTTAAAAAGGGAGATACCCTGCTGCTGGTTGATTCCAGAGAATATCTTTATGAAGAAAAGCAGCAACAAGCGTTGATTGACAGAGAAGATGCCAATATAGCTGTACTGAACAGTCAAAAAGATATTCAGAGTCGTAAAAATGATGCGCTGGAGAAGAAAATAAGCGCTCAGACAGCGAAAGTATGGAAGCAGAATCTGGAATTTGAACGTTACAAATACCTGCATGATCAACAGTCTTCTACTGCACAGAAGCTGGAAATGGTACAATCTGAGCTGGAAGTAATGAAAAGTGAATTGTCTTCATTAGAGCAAGAGCTTCTGGCAGGAAAAGCAGAGTCCGAAGATATTGAAGTGAAAAAGCAAGTAGTAGAAGCAGAGAAAAAAAGACTGTCCGCATTGCTTGGAAGAAAAAATCTGGATGTTTCCTATACTGTTATTACAGCTCCTTATAATGGAAGAATGGGTAAGCGGAGTATTGAAGCAGGCCAGATGATTAATCCGGGAGAAGTCTTGGGCTTTATTGTCAATGACGAAACACCGACATGGATTATTGCCAATTACAAAGAAACACAGATACGTAATATTCAGCTCAATGATAAAGTAAAAGTGGTTGCAGATGCCTTTCCCGATAAAACATTTACCGGAAAAGTCATTTCTATCGCTCCGGCAACAGGTTCTGCTTTCAGTCTTCTTCCTCCGGACAATGCTACAGGAAATTATGTAAAAATTGTTCAGCGCATTCCTGTAAGAATTGAACTGGACGATAAAACTGCCAGAACGTATCTTCGTTCAGGGATGAACGTGAATGTGTGGATCCCAAAAAACTAATATGATAGAATTATCCAAATCGTTCCACAGCTGGGTACCGGAGTGGCTTATCCGCTTAATACTTTTCAGCTGCCTGATGCCGAGTATGATGCTCTTTTTTCTTCCGGGAATAAACAGCAATGCGACAGCAGGATATTACGGTTGTCAGCCGAATGATGCACAATTTTTGATCGTGTTGTTCTACGCAGGATTTGTCGGCTTTTATATTCTGGAACGCCGGTTTTTTTTATTTTTCCCCATAAAGACCTATTATATTCTGTTTCACGGACTGCAGATTCTTAACTGCATTCTGATGTATTGTATTACAGATATTAACTGGGTATTTCCTCTTCGTTTTATTCAGGGAATGCTGTTTGCGAGTGCTGTAAACTTATCTATGTCAATGATTTTTTCACGTATTGAGAGTTCCAGAGCCAAGGTTACCAGCTATTCTGTCTTTTTTGGATTGCTTTTGGTGAGCTCACCATTTAATAATCTGGTCTTTGCTTCCTTTCTGGATGACATAAATTTTAAGCAGCTGTATGCTTTTTCCGGATTTAGTTTTCTTCCCGGATTATTTATGATCGTCCTGTTTATGAAAAATTTCAGACATGTCCGTCCTTATCCGCTTTACTCCCTTGACTGGCCAAGCTTTATTTTTTACGGAGGCATCTTCATCTCCATTGGCTATATGGCCGTTTACGGGCAGGAACGTTACTGGTTTTCTGATGAACAGATTCGTCTGTGTCTGCTGGTGATTTTGCTTTTCTTTTTTCTGTTTAAGTTTCGACAGAAACACCTGAAAAGGATGTATATTAAACTGGATGTGTTTAAAAGCCGTCGCTTCTGGATGGGAATATTGGTCCTGTATATTATGTATATTGAACGGTTTTCGATTCAGCTTTCCAACCAGCATTTTTCAACGATCTTCGGATTGGATCCTGAACATTTGTCTTATCTGAGTATTTTTGATATTGCGGGAATTATTATCGGAGTATCTCTGGCCGGGATCTGGACGCTAAAAAATGTTCCCGTAAAATATATCTGGATTACCGGATTTACATTTCTTTTTCTTTTTCACTACCTGATGTTTTTTCGTTTTGAAAACACAGGAAATGAGACACTTTACTGGACTCCTTTGATTGCGCACGGAATAGGAACGGGACTGATAATGGTTCCTGCTATTTTGTTTGTTATCTCTACGGTAAAGGAAATTTACAGTATTTCCGCTGCGGCTATTTGCCTTGCTGTTCGATTCTTAGGATTTACGTCGTCTATTGCTATTATTAATTATTTTGAGCTTGGTCATAAGAGTAAGCATTTTCAGGTATTTCGTGATCATCTTACTGCAGATAATCCGGTAATACGTCAGGAGCTTAGATCCAGAGCTTATATGCTTGCTGAAAAAGGGCTGATGACAAATCCGGATAAAGCGGGAATAAAGACATTTTATCAGGAGGTAATGAAACAAGCTCAAATTAGAACAGGAATGGATTATTATGAATATATGATGATTCTGAGTGTTCTTATGATCCTGATTATTTTATTATTTCCTGCAATGAAAAATCGTTACGAAAAATGGAGAGAAGTAAAAGTTTCTCCGGTATAAGAAGGTTCCGATGCAGCAAAAAGATTTTCAGGAATAATTAAGAATCCGGTTTTGAAAAATGCTCTGATCGGCGACCTTAAATCAGCTTCGGTGGTTTAACTTAGAGAAAATTAAATAGAAAAAACCGCTTTTTTCACTAATTTCGCAGGAAGTTAAAACCAATTTCCAATGGCTGAAAAACCGCTGATTGTTGTAACCAATGATGATGGTATTTCCTCAAAAGGTATAAAAGCGCTTATTAAAGTGGCTGCTGAATTTGGCGATTTACTGATCATTGCACCAGACAAACCACAATCCGGAATGGGGCATGCCATAACAGTAAACAACATCATTCGCCTGGATGAATCGGGACTTTATCCGGATTATCAGGCTTATTCGTGTACCGGAACGCCTGTGGATTGCATTAAAATGGCGCGGCACTTTCTGAAGGAAAGAAAGCCGGATCTGGTTGTTTCGGGAATTAATCACGGAGCAAATACAAGTATCAGCGTATTATATTCGGGCACAATGTCTGCAGCGGTGGAAGGAGCCATAGAAGGTATTCCCTCTGTTGGGTTTTCTTTGGACAGCTTTGAAGCAAAAGCAGATTTTGAAGGCTCAAAAGTGGTGGTGAGACAGGTCATTCAGAAAATGCTGTCGTCAAAATTACCGGAAGGTTTGTGCCTGAATGTAAATATTCCGGACATTCCTGCTGAAAAGCTGAAAGGAATTAAAGTGTGCCGTGCAGCAAAAGCCTACTGGAAAGATGAATTGAACGAACGCAAAGACCAGCACGGACGTAAATATTACTGGCTGGCAGGTGAATTTGAAAACCGTGATTTGGGAGAAGATACGGATTTGTATGCGCTGAAAAAACATTATGCGAGCGTCGTTCCGATTCATTTTGATATGACGGCCTATCACCTGATATCGGAAATTAATAACTGGGATTTTTAAAATTATGAGAAGAAATTTTTGGAGTAAACAACACACTATCGGGTTGATAATAGGAATATTAACGATTACTGCAGCGATTCCTGTCGTTGCATTGATTTTATATTATTTCCGCGGAAATACGGCGATCTGGCATAACCTGACGTTTTATCACGCTGTTCAGGCGCAGGTGCTTTCGCTGGCATCCATTCCGAACCTTTTCTGGTTTCACCGTTTTTTGAAAAAAGAAAAGTGGAATCTGGGCTATGGCGTGATTTATGCGACTATCATTAATTTTATAGTAGTGATGATTATCAAATATGCATTGTAAATGACGGCGAAACCACCGAAAATATATCTTATAGCCGGCGAAGCATCGGGAGATCTGCACGGAGCAAATCTGGCGCATGAGCTCGTACGGCTTTTACCGCAGGCAATGTATCGTTTTTGGGGCGGAGATCTGATGAGCAAGGAGCTGGGAACTCCGGTAAAGCACATCAAGGACCTCGCGTTTATGGGATTCGTGGAAGTGTTGTTGAATCTCAAAACCATTCTGGGAAATATTTCTTTTTGTAAAAAAGACATAGAAGCCTTTAACCCGGATATCCTGGTATTGATAGATTACCCCGGATTTAACCTGCGCATTGCAGAATGGGCAAAGAAAAAAGGAATCAGGGTAGTTTATTACATTTCGCCGCAAATCTGGGCGTGGAAGCAGAAAAGAGTGTATAAGATCCGGGAAAGTGTGGATGTAATGCTGACGATCCTGCCTTTTGAAACAGATTTTTATAAAAAATTTGATTATCCGGTGGAATATGTGGGACATCCATTGCTGGATGCCATTGAGAAGTTTAAAGCGCAACCAAAGGAAGACTTCCGAAAAAAGCATTCACTTTCCGGTAAAAGAATTTTAGCGGTTCTTCCGGGCAGCAGAAAGCAGGAAATCTCCAAAAAGCTGCCTGTCATGCTGGAAGCAGCAAAAAATTTTCCGGATTACCAGGTGGTGATTGCCGGAGCGCCGGCGATAGACGCATCTTATTACAATTCATTTATTTCAGAAAATTGCTCTATTGTTTTCGGAGAAACATATTCACTGTTAGACAATGCGAGTTTAGGAATTGTTACCTCAGGAACGGCAACGCTTGAAACGGCTTTGTTTCGTGTTCCGGAAGTAGTTTGCTATATAGGGAATCCGCTTTCCTACCGGATCGCGAAATCGCTGATCAAGGTAAATTATATTTCCCTGGTAAATCTGATCATGGATGAAGAAGTGGTGAAAGAGCTGATTCAGGATGATTGTAATCCTGAAAAAATTACGGAAGAATTGAAAAAGCTGGAGCAGGGAACACCGGGCAGAAAACAGCTGGAAGAGAAATACGATCAGTTGATTAAATCATTGGGAACGGGTGGAGCGAGCAAAAAAGCCGCTGAAAAAATAGTCGCACAATTATATTGAAAGGTACAAAATACATCTGGAGTTTTCTGATTGTCTTCGTTTGTTGCTGCGCGGCTTACGGCCAACAGCTCCGTATCGGCATTTTCCGTGATTATGCTGCTAAAAAGGTTATTTTTGATTACGATAAAGGAAGCTACAGCATTTATAATGACACCGGCTTTGTAGCCGCTATTCTTCCGAATGAGTCTGCCCAGCTGTCTGTCACGCCTGATAATTTGGTAGAGCTGAAATACAATTACCAAACTGTTGGAAAGTTCAGCAAGATCCGTCTGGTTGAAAATCAGCTGAATAATAATATCTCTGTTCAGGTGACCGAACCAAAATCCAAAACCAGAAAGTATCAGAATGACTTTGAAATTTTTGCAGACAAGGGATCATTAACAATTGTCAATCTTGTAGATATCAGTAATTACCTAGCCGGAGTGGTTGAATCGGAAGGAGGAGGAGGAAAGGAGCTGGAGTATTATAAGGTTCAGGCGTTGATATCCAGAACGTACTTGTATAAGTATTTTAATAAGCATGCAGAAGAGGGCTTTTCTCTTTGTGACCGGGTTCACTGCCAGGCGTATCACAGCATGATGCGTTTTACTCCATCCATAGAGCAGGCGGTAAAGGAGACCGGGAATTTAGTGATGAAAGATGACCACGGTCATTTGATCGATGCTTATTTTCATGCGAACTGCGGGGGACAAACCTCAGAAGCGCAATATGTCTGGAACAACAATGTTCCTTATCTGAATTCGTTCAGGGATACCTTTTGCATTTATACGAAACAGGCCGTTTGGGAAAAACGGATCCCGCAGCAGGAATGGGCTGATTTTCTGGTAAAGAAATACAATTATCCGATCAATGATACAGTTTTCGGTCCGCTGATCTTCACCTTTAACCAACCGGACCGGATGGCCTTTTATCAAAGTGCGGTATTAGGAATTCCCTTACGGGATATCCGGATTAACTTTGGGTTGCGGTCAACTTTTTTCAATGTTTCTCCGGATGGAACGGATGTCCTCTTAACAGGGCGCGGCTATGGCCACGGAGTAGGGTTGTGCCAGGAAGGAGCCATGAAAATGGCGTATTATCAGTATAATTTCCGCCAGATCGCGATCTATTATTTTCCGGGTGCACAAATTGTCAGTCTGGAGGATGAAGATTTTTTCAGGTACACTTCTGATTTTAAGGAGCAGCTGGAAAATTTTTGATGTTGATTACTTGTGTATAAGCTCCTTGTAAAGATACAAATTTTACACACTTCTGTTCGAATAGATTATAATGCGATTCACAGTTAAAATAGAATATTTAAACTGTGCTCCATACAAAAAGCAGGACAAAAAAAGCAGCAGATGATTTGATACTCAACCGCAGCTGGATCATCAACACATTGAATACACGACATACAACTTTTCTTATTTTAAACGTTTCTAAGAACAAAAAAAGTATTCCTGAAGGAATACCTTGACTTATTTTTTAGTATTTTTTAATTTTAATAAAAAGTAATCGTTTAAACATAAGGCACTTAAATTTTTAGTTATTCATATCAACACATTGGCGACATTACCCCCTTTTCTGAGAAAATCTTAGAGGTTGCCCGGTTGCCTCCTAATCTAAATCATTTTCTTTTACAGAAAATAACCCTTGTTCATTGAAATAAATCATTTTCTTTACTTTCTTTGCTGGAGATACCAACTCTATTGGATAGCATTTTTGTAAGGAAGGAATAGAAAAAGTAAATTCATATCTTGCATAAGATTTTTTCCCCCGATATAATTCGATATAATATTTCTCCCTTAAAGGTAATTCTATGCCAAAATCTTTATCAATAGGAAATTCTCGAATTACCTGACCATTTTCAAAAACCTTTAAGTAATCTCCTTTTTTGAAATCTAATCCAAAGAAAACAATAACACTTTTAGTGTCTTCATATTCCCGAGGATTTAAATCATTATGTCTATTAGGTTTGCTTTTGTTAATAATCAGTTCATAACAACTACCATATCCAAATTGTTCACCAGAAATAAAAGCGAAATAAGGTTTATCTTTATAAATGTATACAAACTTCCATTGAGGCACGTATCTACCCATTTGGTGACCTTTCCTTTCAAAGGCGTACGCTAATACATTTTGTTTATTATGATTAATTTGCGCTTTATTATAAAGTCCGTAACCTACAAATGAACAGATAAATAAACCTACAATTAAATATGGATATACTTTTTTTTTCATTTTCTAAAATCTAGGAACGGGATAAGGTCTATTATTCTGATTTTTATCACCATTATTACTACTTTCACTTGCTTCTTTCAAAGTTGTTTCTACTCCTTTCTCTATGTTCGTTTGAACAGCTTCCCATCCCTTTTCATCAAGTTTACCAAAAGCTTTATTAAGTGTTTTTACTGCTACTTCTTGCTTTCTGGTTTCATCTAGCTTAGAACCTAAAACATCAATTTTCTTTTTAGTTCCTTCATGATTAGGTTTTCTCTTAAGTTTAGCTTCCTGATTATTTACTTTTTTAGAAAGTTTCTGCATTTTTGATGTCACCTTTTTCACCATTTTATCAGAACTCACTTTTTTAAGCTGTGTTACTGCCTTACTTGAAATATACTTCGATGTTCCACCTAATATTATTTCTTTTTTTGATTTTACTTCTACTCCTTTATTTAGAGTTGTGTTAGTAATAAGCGTATATCCTTCTCCAATTAACTTAGTACCTTTCATTATACCTTTACCACCAGGAATAGCGCTTACCGCAACAGAAACAAAATCTACATCTCCTATAAAAGCATCATATGCGGATTTCCCTTCAATTAAATTACTTCCTACTTGCCATGCATAATCAATTAAAGCACACCAAGGACAGTCCCCATCTGGATCATTATAAACGATAGGATTATTTCCCATACCATTATATGGTGATTCATCAACTATATTGTCTGCCTCAGGGTCAATCGTCAACCAACGCCCTAACCTCGGGTCGTACTGGCGGAACTCCGTTGTGTAGCTATTTCCTCTGCCTTTTACTTGGTCGTCACGCTCAGAACCTTGATAGCCATAACGATAATCTCCCTTCGCTACCAGATGTGTTGTCTCTACCACATTGCTTGTTTTTACCACTTCCTTGTAAATATACAAATTTTCCACTTTCTTGTTCGATTCACCAAATGCAATTTCCAGGTACATTGGCCTGTCGGGATACATATCCTGAAACGAACGGTTCAGCACATCATTAATG
>MKVF01000021.1 GCA_001899145.1 Flavobacteriia bacterium 40-80 | reverse complement strand
GGAACGGTGACAAACAACGGAAACGGAACGATCACTTATACTCCGAACAACGGATTCACAGGAAAAGATACGATTATCGTTACCGTTTGTAATGCATCCAATGTATGTGCAAACGATACCATCTTTATCAGTGTGATGGATATCAACAATGAATCCGTTTCAACAGATAAAGGAACGCCGGTAACAACTCCCGTGATCACAAGCAACGATGCGCCGAATAACGGGACATTGACTGTAAGTCCGGTAGTCGTGAGAAATGGTTCAAACGGTACGGCGGTAATAAACGGTGACGGAACAGTCACTTACACACCAAACGATCCGAACTTTACTGGTAAAGACACCGTTATCGTGAATATATGCGATGGAAACGCATGTCGTCCGGATACTATTTTCGTGACTGTAACAGGTGTTTCTAACGAAAGTGCTTCTACTTCAAAAGATACGCCGGTGGTTGTTGACGTAACTGACAATGATTCCATGGGAGGCGATACGCCGGTAATCGGAACAATTGTCGACCAAGGAAACGGAACGGTGACAAACAACGGAAACGGAACGATCACTTATACTCCGAACAACGGATTCACAGGAAAAGATACGATTATCGTTACCGTGTGTAATGCATCCAATGTATGTGCAAACGATACCGTCTTTATCAGTGTGATGGATATCAACAATGAATCCGTTTCAACAGATAAAGGAACGCCGGTAACAACTCCGGTAATCACAAGCAACGATGCGCCGAATAACGGGACATTGACTGTAAGTCCAGTAGTCGTAAGAAACGGTTCAAACGGAACCGCGGTAGTGAACGGTAACGGAACAGTTACTTACACGCCAAATGATCCGAACTTTACTGGTAAAGACACTGTGATCGTAAATATATGCGACGGAAATGCATGCCGTCCGGATACTATTTTCGTAACCGTAACAGGCATAAACAATGAAAACGGAGTAACAAAAGAAGGAACTCCTATCGTTATAAATGTTACCGGTAACGACTCCATGGGTGATGACGTACCGCTTATCGGTTCTGTTATTAATACGGGAAGCAACGGAACAGGAGTTAAAAATCCGGGCGATACCTCTTTGACTTATACTCCGAATCCGGGATTCTACGGCAACGACACGATTGTTGTTACAGTTTGTAATGCAGTAAATGTATGTGTGAATGATACGATCTTCATTCATGTAGTTGCAGATCCTGTCATCAGCAATGAAACAGAATCGACAAATGAAGACACACCGGTAATCATCGATGTAACAAGTAATGACAACGCTCCGGACGGAGGTACAATTAAAATAGGAGGTGTTATCAGCGGGCCAAACCACGGAACAGTTACTGATAATGGAGACGGAAGCATTACTTATACTCCGGATCCTGATTATAACGGCCGGGATACTATTATAGTGAGTGTTTGTAACAACTCAATAAATTGCATAAATGACACTATTTTTGTAACGGTTAACCCGGTTAATGATCCACCGGTTGCACACGGAGATACAGCAACAACTTATGAGGAAACACCTGTTGTAATCAATGTGACAGGAAATGATACGGATGTAGATGGAAACATTGATCCGGCATCTGTTACCATTCTTACAGCTCCTGATAACGGAACAGCTACAGTTGATCCTCTGACAGGTGCTATTACCTACACACCAAATGCGGGATTTGTCGGAAATGACACTCTGACTTACAGTATTTGTGATACAGGAATGCCTGTTTACTGCGATGATACAACAGTTATCATTACCGTTCAAAACTGTCTGGCAAATCCGAATGCGGACTGTGACGGAGACGGTGTGATTAATAGTGATGAAATTACAGACGGAACAAATCCAAGCGACCCGTGCAGCTTTGTTACGGCAAGCCAGACAGTAACACCAAATACTGCATGGAACAACTTAGACTGTGATAATGACGGCATAATCAATGGTGACGAGGTGACCAACGGTACGGATCCGAACAATCCTGATACAGACGGTGACGGCGTAACAGATGGCGATGAAGCAACAGACGGAACAAATCCGAACGATCCGTGTAGTCTGGTAATTGCTCATCAGACAGCTACTCCTTCTCAGGCGTGGACAGATGCAGACTGTGATAATGACGGCGTAACCAATGGTGAGGAAGTAACCAACGGTACGGATCCGAACAATCCTGATACGGACGGCGACGGTGTAACGGATGGTGATGAAGCAACAGACGGAACAAATCCAAACGATCCGTGTAGCCTGGTAATCACTCATCAGACGCTCACTCCTTCTCAGGCTTGGACAGATGCAGACTGTGATAATGATGGTTCTACAAACGGTGAGGAAGTGATCAACGGTACGGATCCGAACAATCCCGATACGGATGGCGACGGTGTTCTTGACGGACAGGAAGTAACAGACGGAACAAATCCGAATGACCCTTGTAGCCTGGTAGTCGCTCATCAGACACTCACTCCTTCTCAGGCATGGATAAATGGAGATTGTGACGGTGACGGTATCACAAATGGTGAGGAAGTGACTAATGGCAGCGATCCTGTTAATCCTTGCGATCCTAAAAAATGTGGTAACATGAACGTTCCGAACGCGTTTTCACCGGATGGAGACGGAACAAACGATGTATGGGTGATCAAAGGCATTGAGAACTACCCGAACAACGTACTGACAGTTTATAACCGCTGGGGTAATATCGTATTCGCGGCCGACGGTTATCTGAACACATGGGATGGAACATCTAACAGCAAGCTGAATGTAGGAGGCGATGTCCTTCCGACAGGAACTTACTATTACGTGATCGATACTAAAGATGAGAAGGTGGGTGTACTGAAAGGTTATGTTTACATCCAGCGTTAATAATAAAAGACAGATTTTTCAAAATCGAAAAAAATAAAAAATGAAAACAGTTAAGTTTTTAATAGGTTGTTTAACATTGGTGGTTCTCGGAACTGCCAATGTTTCCGCACAGCAGGATCCGCACTTTACACAGTATTTTGACAATATGCTGTTTATCAACCCTGCGTATGCAGGAAGCCGCGGGATGTTAAATATGACAGCGATCCACCGGGAGCAATGGGTAGGATTTGACGGCCGGCCGCGTTCCTCAACATTCAGCATCCACTCTCCTCTATCGTACGAATCCGTAGGTTTGGGATTTACAGCAGTGAATGATAATATCGGACCAATGAACCAGACCATGTTTTATGCAGACGCATCCTACACGATCCGTTTCAAAAATCACAAAGGAAAGCTCGCATTCGGCGTAAAAGCAGGATTAAACCTGATCAACGTGGACAAAGGAGGATTGAATTCAGATGATCCGAACGATCCCAAATTATTGCAGAATGTCAGAAATAACGTAAATCCGAATTTTGGATTCGGGATTTATTACCATTTACCTTATTTCTTTGTCGGGGTAAGCTCTCCGAAAATCCTGGAGCGCAGCTACGATAAAGTAAGCACCACCAATCTGGAACGCCGTCACTATTTCGGAACCATCGGAGGAGTAATTACTTTAAACGATCAGTGGAAATTAAGACCTGTCGGGTTAGTGAAAATTACGGAAGGTGCACCTCTAAGCGCTGATGTGTCCCTGGCAGCTATTTACGCGGAAAAACTCTGGTTCGGAGCCAACTACCGATTGGATGCGGCAGTAGGAGCATTTGTTCAGGTGCAGATCTCCCCGCAGTTTAAAGTCGGCGTTGCGAGCGATTTCGGTTTGCAGAAAATAAGAAATTATAACAGCGGAACATTCGAGATTCTTCTTTCTTATGACTTTACCTTCAAAAAACAAGGTATCCGCTCACCACGTTATTTCTAAAACAGCAGATAAAAGATATGAAAAATATACTATTGGTCATCTCCTGCATTGTGTCCCTATCCGTTTTCGGACAGGCAGGAAAACTAAAAAAAGCAGATAATTACTTTGAAAAATTATCGTACGCATATGCGGCGGAGCTGTACGAAAGCCTGATCGGATCAGAAGTGGACAGCCCGAAACTGAAAGCAAAGCTGGCAGCGTGCTATCTTAAAATGGACGACTATCGGAAGGCTGTGGACAATTATGCTAAAATGATCGAATCATCCGATGCGACAAAAGAGGATCTCTATAACTACTCTTACGCGCTGAAGCAAGTAGGAAATTACGCGGAAAGCGATAAGTGGATGAACAAATACACACAACTTGCCTCTGCAGATTCCAGAAGCCTTTTGTTTCTGGATAATACCGGATACAAATCGAAGATTGAAAGCACAAAGCCGTTTTTTGAAATTCACAACCTGGATCTGAATACTTCTTCCGCTGATTTCGGAGGATATTACAATCCGGCGGAAAATGAGATGTACTTTGTTACATCCCGAAAGAAAAGAGTTTTTGTAAAAAATCAATGGTCATGGAATTCCAACCGTTTTCTGGATGTTTATAAAGTGTCCCTGGATGCGGACCATAAAACGGGAAGCGTAAAAAGAGTCAAAAAAGTGAATACGAAATTCCACGAAGGCCCTTTAGCTTTTTCTCCGGATAATAAAACGGTTTATTTCACCAGAAACAACGTTTCGAAAGGAAAAAAACGCCGTGACGGGCAAAAAATCCAGAATCTGAAAATTTACATCGCGGACATCAATGAAAAAGGAAAATGGGTAAAAGAACGGGAATTCCCTTACAACTCAAAAGATTATTCCGTAGGGCATCCGACGATTTCCAGAGACGGTAAAACACTGTACCTGGCATCAGATAA
Organism: Flavobacteriia bacterium 40-80; assembly: GCA_001899145.1. GTDB lineage: Bacteria > Bacteroidota > Bacteroidia > Flavobacteriales_D > Crocinitomicaceae > 40-80. Next base: position 525,116 of record MKVF01000021.1, on the reverse strand, counting down.
ACCGGGAGGCTTCGGCGGTGCGGACATCTACAAAGTTGCTGTCAATCCTGACGGGACATTCGGGGAAATGATCAACCTCGGCAATAAAATCAACACGGAAGGACAGGAAATGTTTCCGTTCATAGACGTTGAAAACCGTTTATTCTTCTCAACAGACGGACAGCCCGGGCTTGGAGGACTGGATGTTTTTGTTGCGCTGCCGGAAGGAGGGAATTTTGTTAAGACCATAAATATCGGCAAGCCGGTGAATAGTCAGTACGATGATTTCGCTTTCACAATGTCCAAAGACTTTAAATACGGCTTTTTATCTTCTAACAGAGCAGAAGGTAAAGGCGATGACGATATTTATTCCGTTCAGCTGATCCGCCCGTTTGTTTTTTCAGTGACGATCAAGGGTGTTGCCAGGGATAAAAAAGGGGAAGTCGTTCCGATGGCCAAAATCGACCTAAAAGACGACAAAGGTAACATCATTGAAACAGTTATGGCGGACGCTGACGGAAACTATGCGTTTGAGGTGGAATATGAGAAAAAATACTCACTGAACGGTTCCAGGGAGAAATATTTTGACGGAACTAATACTGCCAGCACTTTTACAAACGAGCAGGTCGTTTACGCGGATGTCATCCTTGAAAAAGATCCGGGATTATCGCTGTATGCAGTGGTAACAGACAAAAAGACAGGAAAACCGTTGGAAGGTGTGAAAGTAAACATTGTGGATAATTTCACAGGAAAAGCCATCAATATACTTACTCCTGAATCCGGTGATTTCAGACGAGCGCTGAATGATAAAAAGCTGAATGACAGAGGAAGCTACAGCTTCGTACTTCAGAAAGAAGGATATTTCTCCAAAACGGTGACATATAACGTACTGTTTGACAAACCGGGACAGTACAATGTTCATTCTATCCTGGACTTAGGTCTGGATCCAGAGGTGAAAGATTTACGGGAGCTGGTACAGATCAACCCGATTAACTTCGATTTGAACAAGTACAACATTCGTCCGGATGCGGCAAAAGAATTAGACAAAATTGTGGAGATCATGAACAAATATCCGAACATGGTGGTGGAATTGGGTTCACATACAGACTGTAGAGCTACAGCAGCTTATAACATGAAGCTTTCCGACAACCGTGCGAAAGCATCCGCTGAATATATCAAAAAGCGCATTACCAATCCGGAGCGTATTTACGGTAAAGGATATGGAGAATCCCGTTTGTTGAATGATTGTGCCTGCGAAGGAAATGTCAAATCCGACTGTTCGGAAGAAGAGCATGAGAAAAACAGAAGAACGGAATTTAAGGTAATCTCCACAGGTGAAGATAAATTAAAAGTCATAAATACCAGCACAGATAGTTTTTAAAAATTGAAAGACTAGGTTTTAGAGTAGTTAGTTTTTGTTGGTAAAAAAGGGAAGGTCGTCACCTTCCCTTTTTGTTATGAGAAATTATAATACTGAGAATCCAAAATACTTTTTATTTATAAACACCTGATTATTAGCCCAATTTTAAAAGTAGTGTAAAAATTCCAAATTCTGGATTTTGTGGCTTCAATCAAATTAGTACTTTGTACACAACGGGAAGACGGAACAATCCAAAGATCTACCTGCATCCGTTTCATCCTTCTGATAAAAAGGTTTATTACATTCTAAAATTTGCCGTCTGGCTATTGTTCGTCAGGAAGAGTGATTATTTGCATTCAATTTCCTGCATTATATATATGCTGGGTGTGTTCTATGAGAGTACTAACCAGAAGCCAAAATATACAACCCCTATTTAAACTCCCCCTTTCCCCCGCTTCACTTCCGAATTTCCCCACTTCAGTCAGATTGACCCTACAATAAGGAATCAGACCCGCTATTTTTGGCTCTCTTAATGCTCAAAATGAAAGAACTGATGCAACTTTTGATAACCCATAACACCAAAATACTAACCCTGCTGCTGACAGCCATACTCTTTTTACAAAGCTGTAAAAACACGGAGCAGGACACAGCAGACCAACCCGAAACCGTAGTCGCAGCAGTGCTGACCCTGCAACCAGGCGAAGCGGTCATCGAGCAGACATTTCCCGCCAGCCTGCAGGGCAAAGACAATATCGAGCTACGCCCGCAGATCAGCGGCTATATCGACAAAATTTATGTGGACGAAGGCGCTTTTGTCAAAGCCGGGCAAGCCCTGTTCCGTATCAATGCCAGCGTGTACCGCGAACAGAAAAACACGGCCTTAGCTGCCCTGGCAATGGCGAAATCACAGTTAGCGACCGCTCAACTGGAGCTCGACAAATACAAAGTGCTGAGCGAAAATAAAGTAGTAGCCGATTTCCAATACCAGAAAGCGAAAACCAGCTATGAAAACGCCAAAGCTGCCGTGCAGCAACAGCAAACCCTGGTAGCATCAGCCGATGTAAACCTCGGCTTTGCCACCGTGAAAGCCCCGGTGAGCGGCTACATAGGCCGGATACCCCACCGTACGGGCGCTCTGGTCAGTCCTGCGGATGTACAGCCCCTGACGACCTTATCACAGGTGAGCGAGATCTATGCTTACTTTTCGCTTCCTGAAAATGAGATCCTGAAAATCAACGCCACCCGGCCCGGAGCCACCTTGCTGGAAAAGCTGAAGACCTTCCGGGACATCACCTTATTGCTGGCCGATGGGACGCCCTATAACCAGCTCGGCAAAATTGATATGATGGACGGGCAGTTTGACCCAACCACAGGTTCGGTGACGCTACGCGCGTCTTTTCCCAACCCGGAATCCTTGCTACGGACCGGCAACACGGGCAGGATCGTTTTAAAGACCACCCAAGCCAATGTGTATCAGATACCGCTGCTGGCTACGTACGAAGTGCAGGACAAGCTGTTCGTGGGCTTGCTCAACAAGGAGAACAAAATGGAACGCGTGGCACTGCAAGGCTATACCAAGTCGGGCGATTTCTACATTGTCAAAACCGGCTTTAAGCCGGGCGACCGGATCATCGCCAACGAGCTGTCCGCCATTCCCGAGAATGCCATCATCACTGAAAAAGCCGTTAAATAAAATCCGCCGAACAATGCTGAATAAGATCATTAAAAGACCCGTACTCGCTACGGTCATTTCCATTATACTGGTGCTATTGGGGATCGTGGGCTTGCTGCGCATCCCGATGACACAATTTCCCGAGATCGCACCACCTACCGTATTCGTATCCGGTGTTTACCCGGGCGCCAACGCCGAAGCCGTGATCCGCTCGGTCATTACGCCGCTGGAACAGGCTATCAACGGCGTGGAGAATATGCAGTATATGACCTCCAGCTCGGCCAATGACGGCAGCTTTTCGATCACGGTGATCTTCAAGCAAGGGGTCGACCCCGACCAGGCCGCGGTAAATGTGCAGAACCGCGTGGCACAGGCCAATGCACAGCTCCCCTCTGAAGTGATACGGCTGGGACTGAATACTACCAAGCAGCAGACCAGCTACCTGATGATCGTGAATATCAACAGCGATAAGCCCGAAAAATATGATGAGGGCTTCCTGCAGAATTATGTCAATATCAACCTGATCCCCGAGCTCAAACGGATTCCCGGTGTGGGCAATGCTACTGTTTTCGGGGCAAAGGACTATTCGGTGCGTGTATGGGTCAATCCCGTAAAGCTTTCGTCCTACGGGCTGGTGCCTTCCGATGTGGAAGCAGCCATACAGCAATATAGCTTTGAGGCTTCACCGGGCAGCCTGGGCGAAGAAACCGATGCTTCCTTGCAATATGTATTACGCTATAAAGGCAAGCTGAACAAGCCCGAAGAGTTTGAGCGGATCATCCTGCGTTCCAAAACCGATGGTACGATATTGCGCCTGGGAGATGTGGCCAGGATCGAGTTCGGACTGTCCAATTATTCCAGCGATACCTATACGGACGGTAAGCCTTCGGTGGTATTTGCGGTGCTGCAGGCCAGCGGTTCCAATGCCAATGATATCGCTATCGAGGTGCGCAGGTCTTTGGCCAGTTTCCAGAAAAGCTCGCCGGACGGCATCAATGTAGAGGTCATCCAGAATATGAAAGACCGCCTGGACGCTTCGGTTTCGCAAATGCAGTCCACCTTGATAGAAGCCTTTATCCTGGTATTTATCGTGGTGCTGGTTTTCCTACAGGACTTCCGTTCCACCATCATCCCCGCCATTGCCGTACCGGTTTCCATTATCGGGACCTTCTTCTTTATTTACCTGATCGGCTTTTCGGTAAATGTGCTCACCCTGTTTGCTTTGGTGCTCGCCATCGGTATCGTGGTGGATGATGCGATCGTGGTGGTGGAAGCGGTTCACGCCAAGATGCAGCAGACCGGGGAAAGCGCGAAAACAGCGACCGCTTCGGCGATGAGCGAGATCAGCGGGGCGATCATTTCCATTACGCTGGTGATGTCGGCGGTATTCCTGCCGGTCGGCTTTATGGAAGGTCCTGCGGGAATTTTCTATAAGCAGTTTTCCTATACGCTGGCGATAGCCATTTTAATATCGGCGGTAAATGCGCTGACCTTGAGCCCGGCATTGTGTGCCTTGATCTTAAAGAATCAGCATAGCAACGAACCCGGCGAAAAGCAGAAGTTCACGCAACGATTTGCCGGTGCCTTTAATACCGGCTTTGAACGGCTGACGGATAAGTATATCGGGGCTGTACGGTTTTTAGGCAAAAGAAAAAGCATTGCCATCGGAGCATTGGCGTTGGTTGCCTTCGGCGCATTTTTCCTGATGAATACCGCCCAGAAAGGGTTTGTGCCGGAAGAGGACGATAATAACCTGACCTTTGTGGTCAACCTCCAGGCGGGCGCCAACCTCCAGTTCATTACCAAAGAAATGGAAAAGGCCACCGAGATAGTCACCGCACTGCCCGAGGTAAAAAGCATCAGTACCGTTTCGGGATTCAGCCTTTTCAGTTCCGGCTCGGCGCCCAATTCCGCTATGGGCTTTATCACTTTGAAAAACCCGAAAGACCGGGGTAAAGTTTCGGATATCAACGAGGTGATGCACAAGATCGAAGACGCGATGAGAGGCCGGATAAGGGGTGAATTCCTGATCTTCCGTAATCCTGCGGTGGAAGGCTTTGGTACGGCCGGTGGTGTGGAGTTTGTGCTGCAGGACCGGGCTTCGGGCAGCATTGCCGATTTTGAAGCGGTCAGTCAAAAGGTGATCGCGGCATTAAGCGAACGGCCGGAGATCGGGATGGCGTTTACGACGTTCCGCAGCGATTACCCGCAGTACGAAGTGGTGCTGGATGAAGATAAGGCGCAGCAGCTGGGCTTAACGCCCAAAGAGGTGATGGACGCCTTGCAGCTGTATTTAACCGGTTCGCAAACCACCGATTTTGTACGCTTCGGACGGCTGTACCGCGTGAATGTGCGTTCGGAAGCGGAGTTCCGGAAAGATGAGGCATCGCTGAATAATATTATGATCCGCAATAACCTTAGCCAGATGGTGCCGATATCAACTTTGGTCACGCTTAAAAAGGTATTTGGCCCGCAGGGCATCAGCCGTTACAATTTGTACAACAGCATCAGCGTAAATGTGAATGCCGGTGCCGGTGCGAGCAGCGGCAAAGTGATGGGCGTGATAGATGAAGTATTGCAAAAGGAGCTGCCCAAAGGCTACAGTTACGAATACAGCGGGCTGAGCCTGCAGGAACGCAAATCGGGTTCGCAGATGGTCTTTATTTTCGGGCTGAGCATTTTGTTCGTGTACTTCCTGCTGGCGGCCCAGTACGAAAGTTACCTGTTGCCACTGGCGGTGATGCTGTCCCTGCCTACGGGTATTTTAGGGGTGTTTATCGCCACCGGGCTGGCCGGTATCGCCAATAATATTTATGTGCAGATCGCGATGATTATGCTGGTGGGACTGCTCGCCAAAAATGCCATTTTGATCGTGGAGTTTGCCGTACAGCAGCGCAAGGCAGGGCTGCCGGTTTTTGAAGCGGGTATCGCGGGAGCGCGGATGCGTTTGCGTCCTATCCTGATGACGTCCTTTGCTTTTGTGGCGGGACTGGTTCCGCTGATGTTTGCCAAAGGCGGAACGGCCATCGGTAACCAATCCATCAGCATCAGCGCGGCCGGCGGTATGCTCAGCGGTGTTGTGCTGGGCGTGCTGGTTATCCCGGTGCTGTATATGATCTTCCAGCGGTTGCAGGACAGGGTTTCGGGCGGGAAGGGGTAGCGATGGGGTGTGCCGTGGATTGCACCCGAACAGGCTTTGGTATAACGCCGCCGGCTGGTAAAATTTCCTGTAGTTGGTGAAAACTTACGTATGAAAGTTCAGTGGCGCCGCATTACGCTATGCGGTATGTATGTCTTTAAAATTTTGCCGTTCCCACATAGCTTCTTTTTTAAAGATACCGACGAACAGTTTAGTAAAAAATGGTAAATTTGTCTGATAAGCTTAGCAAAGTTATAAACAATGGAAATATTCGGAACTGACAGACATAAAATTATCCACGGAGATGCTTTGGAAGCTCTTAAATCATTGCCTGACAATTCCGTTGATCTCCTGTTTGCCGATCCTCCCTATAATATTGGAAAGAATTTTAACGGGTCCATTGATAAATGGAAAACGGAAGAAGCATATCTGGAATGGTGTTACGAGTGGCTTGACCTGTGCATTCAAAAGCTTAAGCCGACAGGTAGTTTTTATGTAATGACGGCAACGCAGTTTATGCCTTATTTTGACATTTTTCTGCGGAAAAAATTGAATATTCTTTCAAGGTTGGTTTGGAGCTACGACAGCTCGGGTGTCCAGGCAAAGAAATATTTCGGCTCAATGTACGAGCCCATTTTGTTTTGTGTAAAAGACAAAAGTAAATATACGTTCAATGCAGACGATATTTTAGTGGAAGCCAAAACCGGTGCAAAACGTAAGCTTATTGACTATCGCAAAGCGGTTCCAACTGTTTACAGTTCTGAAAAAGTGCCGGGCAATGTCTGGGAATTTCCAAGGGTTCGTTACCGTATGGACGAATATGAAAATCACCCAACACAAAAACCCATCGCTTTGCTTGAACGGATTATTAAAGCAAGCAGCAACGAAGGGGATTTGGTATTAGACCCGTTTTCGGGAACTTTTACCACCTGCTTTGTCGCGAAAGCATTAAACAGAAAATGTATTGGCATAGAATTGCAAGACGAATATGTAAAAATCGGGCTGAGACGTTTACAGTTAGCTGACGAATATAAAGGCGAAAAGCTGCAAAAAGAAATACGCACTTTTGAAACCGAAAAAATCGCCGGCATCAACCAGCAAACACTATTTGAACCTAATGGAACACACATTCACGACTAACATAAAGACAATTTTAGAACAACATTTCGGGAAAGACAGCGAGGATATTTTCAATAACAGCCAGCTGATTCAATACCTGAACTTCAAAACACGGTCGGCAAACAAAGGTTCAAAAGCCCGTTCCAGTTTTGCCAATCTGTATGCGATTTATGTTATCCTTGAAGATTACATTGCAAAAGGTTACGACAAGCAAAATGGCTATGCGGATTACGAAGGAGCAGCTTTCGTAAAGCTTTTTACACGACAACGAGAGCTGCCATTTGGGAGCAAGCTGCAAAACCACGCCTTGAATCACCGAATGAACGCAGAGTTTCAGAAATATTTTCCTGCCTCTGAATTTATTCCCATTTTACGAAATCTTGCAACAAACCGTTATTGGATAAACGAACATTTGCTTAAAGTAAAAGCCGGTAAAACGACATACAACTTAGCGAGTGTAATAATTGAAATTATTGACGAATACGTTAAGACAAAGCAAGATGCTTTCCAGCGTTTCATCAAGGCTCTTGAAGAATTTCAGGAAATTGAAAAATCAGAGCCTGAAAAAGTAATTGAGTTCATAAGCAACCTGCTTGCACCAAACGTTGATGCAAGGCTTTTTGAAATCATCAGCTATTCTATTCTCAAATATTACTACCACGACCGGCATATTTATTGGGGTTACGAAGCTGACAAGCTCAACAAAGAAAACCTGCAACTTTTCAAGACGGGAAGAACCAACGCCAATGACGGTGGAATTGATTTTGTAATGCGTCCATTAGGACGTTTCTTCCAGGTAACGGAAACCTTGGACTTCAAAAAATACTTTCTTGACATTGACAAAATTCAAAAATTCCCGATCACGTTTGTCATCAAATCAGACGAGCCGACGGAAGATATTTTAGCCAGGATTAAAGACAATGCAGGCAAAATTTATTTGGTTACGGCTATCGTGGACAAGTATATGAGCTGCATTGAAGAAGTCATCAACATTCCGACACTTAACCGGCGTTTTGCCGACAGCATAAAATCGGGCTATCTCAAAAATATTTTGGACGAGATAATTACTCAAAGCAAAGTTGAGTTCAATTATACCGACACAGACGAAATAGACGGACCTGACGAATAAAAACAGCTGCCAACAAGGTATTGGAATATTAGCTGCCGAACGGATTTAACAGGACATTTGTTCAGCTTTTGTGCTGATCTGTTGGTTAGCTGGGGTAGAAAAGAATCAAAGAAATAATTTCAAAAAAGTTAGCTTCTTAAAGGAAATCTATCCCCAGGTATCATCGCGGCCGGCGGTATGCTGAGCGGTGTCGGGCTGGGCGTGCTGGTTATCCCGGTGCTGTATATGATCTTCCAGCGCTTGCAGGACAGGGTGTCGGGCGGGAAGGGATAGCGATGGGGTAAAAACCGCTGCCATCATAAACCCCGATCCCGTTTAGAAGTTTAAACGGGGTTGGGGTTTTAATGATTTTGGCTTTGTGTAGATTGTAAAGGTGTATGCTTGTGCATTGATTGGTTAGGCTTCATTTTCATAATAGATTTTATAATATTTTCGTCCGTTTTCGTCAATGCCTTGTTCTATCATTTCCCGGTTCCCGTGAATATAGATATGGAAATTTTTGTCAAGTTTGAGCACGTTTTTAAATACTCTGGCTTGTTTTTTTACTGCCTGGGCCGATATTTCAAAGCTGTCCGATAATTCTACTTCATTTTCTTGTCTGTAGGTCTGGTCAAATTTTCGGAATGATTCAATTACGTTGCTGTCTCCAAAAACTTCTTCTTCAAATTCCTGTTTGTCAAAAGTTTCATTCTTTTTGAAATAATCCACAGAACGGTTCAGAAAATCTATTTGATCGGTTTTAGATACTTCAAAGTCTTCTGAAAGTTGTTTGGTTACGAATTGTTTTGCAATACCCAAAAACTGATTGGTTTGTAAGAAATTCGTTTTTAGGGATTTTACGTTTAAAAAGAAATCTACCCAATATCGAGCATCGTTGGACTTGTTCGACTTATCAATGACACATATTCTATAACCAGTTTCTTTTTCGGTATTAAAAATTAAACAACCTTTGTCAAGTTTATCTATATTTATACCATCGTCATATCTCAGTGAAAAATCTTTTGAGTTCTTATTCAGTTGCAAAAATTCTTGTCTGTTTTCTGATTTGAAAAGTCCTAAAGCATTTACTAATTCTCCGTCAATACTAATATTTTCGAAAGTTACCACAAATAAATCTCCCGATTTTATTTGTGGATGTAGAGCTATTTCATAAAGATGTTTTGCAATGCTTTCACTTTTTGTTTTAAAGCTTTTTTTCTCTGAAAAGATACTAATTGCATATTGGTACAGAGGATTTAGAGTAAAATCTTCATCCGAAAATGTAAAGGAATAAAACTCTTCAATATCCTTGAAAGGATAAAGGAAATATTTAATTAGTAGTTCTCTCAAACGAGGATCTTCTGTATTTAGCAATGAAGCTGACAATATCAATTCTTCATCATTTGTCTGATTGCCAACTTGGTGGGCAATAACATCAAGTATATTGCAATTTGTAAAGTCTAACATATTTTAAAATTATAAGTCATTTCCCCAAAGGGTTTTGATTTGTTCAAGGTCTTCTTCTTCAAAATCATTTGCCCAATTATCTTCTAATGTAAACGGATTGCTTTGAAGCATATACCAAATAATGAAAATTTCGGGTTGTGTTAAAAATAGTATTTCGTAAAAACGATTTCTGTTTTCATCGTATATCCTTTGGATTTTTTGTTCGTTGCTTATTATAAAACCGTCAATTTCATTGATAACTTGATTAATATTGGTTTCATTTTCATAATAGCTGAGCAATATATTAATTGTATTTAAAGAGATTTCTCTATCAAAGTCAATTTTGGCATACTTGTAAAACTTTCCTTCAAGTTTTCTTAACAGAGTGTAAGAATGATTGTCTCTGTATTCTTTTAGAGCCTTATTCACACTTGAAAATTCATCGTCTGCTAATTCATACAAGGAAAGTAGCCGATAGACTTTCCGTTTTAAGTTTGGTGGTAAATCTTTTTCTTGTTTGTATGAGAGTGAATGTGCGGTATTTGACCAAGCGTGTTGATTTAATGTTCTTACTTGTATCTCAAAAACGAAGCCTGCGAGTTCAGTATGTTTTTTAAACTCATTGATACCTAAGTTAATTTGGGCATCATAATGATTGGAAACGTAATCTAATTTATCAAAATCTAAGTTTTCTTGTTTATATTCTACCTCTTTAATTGTAAAAAACTTTTGCAAGAATTCATCAATAATTTTCATTTCCTCTTGAAAAGAACAGATAATTCTGATACCCAATTTGTCTTTCAGATGGTGATATGAATATTCCTTTTGGCTTTGTTTCTTTTTGACTTTTTTGATTATGCTCAAGAGTTCCTTGGTTCTATGCTGAATTTCAGGTAAAAGTTCATAATCAGTAATTTTATCTTTTATGAAAGCACAAACAATCTTTCCTAAATTTTCATATTTAGGTTGTTCTTCATTCCATAAATCAACAATTTCCTGAACATTAGCCATTATCGGACACTTTTTACTTTAGAAACTATTTCAGCTTTGGTTGTGCCATCGTTTTGTTCTTCTAATTTGACATTTTTTTCAAACGTTCCTTTTTTTCCAACAATAGCGATATCATTGGCAAAAATCATTGTTATTGTCTTGATTTTATTGTTGATAAAAGAATTGTCTTTTGGAAACTCGGACATTCGAAAATTTTTCTCTTTCAAATATCTGTTGTAAAGGTCTTTGTCCGATGTTTCCATATAATCATCTGCAAACTCTTTCGCACTTATTCTGTGTGAATTTTTTTGTAAATAAGAATTTAAGTCTTGCGTATATTTTGCTTTCTTAATAGGGTCTTCTATGCTCTGAATATATGTTGTGGTAAAATCATAAAATTTCTTTGTAGTAGTTCTTGGGTCAGCAAGAGGAACACAACCTAAAAATTTTTCGATAAACCAAGTTGTTACTTCTTTTTTAGTTTTTGGGTCTATCTGTAAATCTGCTGTACTTCCGTCATATTTGATTTTGAAAACAGATTTATCAACGAATAGTCCGACTTTATATATTTTTGTTTTTCGGGTAAGCATTAAATCCTTTACGTCTTTAATGTTGAAAGATTTTGTTTTCGGGTCTAATTCTAACTGAGCTCCTTCATCTCTTTCCAGCTTGATGATAATACAAGCATTTTGGTTGTTGATTTTTCCAAAAATCACGACTAATATTCCCGAAGCATTTTGTCCATCTTGAATTTCAAACAGGTACTTTGTCATTAGTTTTGATTGCTCGACAAAATCTGCTCCATTTGAACTTATAATTTGATTAATATAGGTTGATACAGGAGATACACTTTCTACATCATAACAAACTCTTAGTTCTTTATTACTTTGTAAAGACTGAATAACTTTGTCTTTGAAAAACACTCTTAATCCGTCAGGTAGGGAACTCTCTTGTTCACTGTATTCTGGTTCAATAGAAAAATCTCCTTTTTTATGTCGTGGGATGCTATGAACAATGATATTTTCAATGATAATTGTGCTTGTGTCAAGGTGGTTTATAGCCATATATACTTATTTTTAATGTTGTAAATTCTCAAAATCATCCCTCAATTTCCAACTCTCCATTTTCATCGTAACTCCTGATGTTCTCACTCCATCACTATGTTTTTTGTGCACGCTGCCGACCTCGACCATTTTGCTGAATGCAGCAAAATGGTTTTTAACTGCTTCTCCTGCCTCTTCACAAGATTTCTGAGCTTTGTCAATTACATTCCTGAATTTCGCCATTGAGCGTAGCCGGGAATCTCCTGTACATCTCTCGCACTCCACCATTCTACACCTTCACAATCGTAGCAGGCATCTTCCAATTTTTTAAAAAGTTCTGCTATACATTCCTTCTTCATCTTTAAGCATTGGTTAGGGCTGCAACCGTTTTAAGGCTATCAAAATCCTTGCTGAATGCTATTGCTCCATATTCAGAAATAGCATTGTGGCCGGTGGGATTGTTATAGGTATTCCTCAAGTGTCGCTTTTGCACAATTTTAAATTTAAATTTTAAAAAATATGACAAATTAATATAGTAGTTTTAGTTCTGCAAATTTTTTGCTGTATTTTTTCAAGCATTGTAAATATCTAAGGTCGTTTTATTTAGATGCCCCGGCTTTGTACGGCTGGAAAATCAAACGGTTTGAATGCAGGGTTTTGTTCACGGGTGGTGCATAACGCCCGGATAGATACATTTCCGTAAACACCCGCCGCTCCCTTTCCGCACTTCAGTTTCCAATTTCATCAGTTCAGCCGGATTTATGCTGATGCAAGGCTTAAGGGCAGCTACCTTTGGGACTCCGGCAGTAAAAAATAAGCACCAGATGAAAGTAGTAATAAAACACAGCATCCATTTATTGTTGATAGCGGGACTGCTACAATCCTGCAAAGTGACAAAAGATCATACCCGCCCGGAGCTGAACCTCCCGGCATCGTTCTCTGCTGCGGCAATGGGGACGGATACCGGCATTGTTGAAATCCCGGCTTACCGGCAATTTTTCGCCGACCAGGCGCTGGTGGAACTGCTGGATAAAGTGATGGCCAACAATCCCGATTTACTGATAGCATCGGAGCAGCTACTGGCGGCCGAAGCTTCCCTGAAAAGCGTGAAGCTCAACTATCTCCCGGACATCAATTTACAGGTGAATGCGGGCGTGCAGCGGCTGTCCCAAAACAGTATGATGGGCTCTTTTGCAGGCGGATTGCTGTTTGAAGAATACAATATGGCGCCGGCCATTTCCTGGGACATAGACTTCTGGGGCAAGCTGAAAAGGCAACGGGAAGAAGCCTTATCGGGCTATCTTAGCCAGGCCGAAAACCGCAGGGCATTACGGGTACAGCTGATCGCACAGGCTGCACAGGCTTATTACAACCTGCTGAGCCTGGATGAGCAGCTACGCATCGCGCAGGCAGTGGAAAAAAGTATGCGGGAAACGCTGGCGATGCTGCAAACGCAATATGCCGTGGGGGACGTCAGCTCGCTGGCCATCCGCCAATCAGAAGCGCAGCTGGCAGAAACAAGGGCATTGATACCCGAGATCAAAGCCGGCATCAAAGCACAGGAAAACGCTTTGCAGACCCTGGCAGGCAGCTATCCCGATGCGGTACAACGTGCCCGGTCCTTGCAAAACAGGGCCTTCGCCACGGAGCTTGAAACCGGTGTTCCGGCTGATCTGCTGGCGAACCGCCCGGATGTAAAGCAGCAGGAGCTGCAATTGCAGGGCGCCAATGCACGGGTGGGCATTGCCAAAGCGGACTTTTACCCGACCCTGAGGATTACCGGGCAGGGCGGACTGAATGCCATCAAGGCGACCAACTGGTTTTCCATCCCGGCCTCGCTGTTCGGGAATGTCGCCGCGGGACTGACGCAGCCTCTATTCAACAGGAGAAGCATCCGGTCGGCATATGAGCAGGCTGTGCACCAGCGGGAAGCTGCTGTGCACGCCTTCCGGAAATCAGTGCTGGTGGCGGTGGAAGAAGTGAGCACTTCGCTGAGCACCATTACGCACATCAAAGAGCAGCTGACGGAGGCAGGTAACCGTAAGGTCGCGATGGACAAGGCAATGGCGGATGCCCGGCTGCTCTATCAATATGGGGAAGCCAATTACCTCGAGGTGCTGACCGTACAGCAAAGCTATTTCCAGGCGGAATTAGCGCATACAATGGTCCTTCAAAAGGAAATAAATGCTTACATTGCTTTGTATAAATCTTTAGGTGGCAATTAGGCGATGATAAAAGACAGCAACAATACCGGTACTTTTTGGAAGCGGGTGTTCCAGTGGAGCGGCGTGCCGGTTTCGCTGGCCCTGGCCAACCTGGTCCAGTACCTCCTGAACCCTGCCAGCAGCTGGTGGGACTTTTATACGGAGGCCCAATGGTCGGAGATCGGGGCTACCATCGTGGGCGGCATCGTGATGTACGCTATTCTTTTCTGGATCATCCGCCTGCTCTCGGGCTGGGTCAACCGGAAAGTGCTGTTCAGGAATAACATCCTCGTCCAGTTCCTGATCACCACGGGCGTGGTCATTGGCTGTATGTTCCTGCTGCTGTACCTGGAAAATGTGGTGTACGACTGGATCTGGCCGGAACCACCTGAGAATAACCAGGAAATGGAGCTGGCGATAAGGTATTACCTGGTGGTGAACCTGGTCGTGGCGGCGTTTGTGAACAGCTTTTATCATTCTTTTTTCTTTTTCGAGCAATGGAAAGCCAAGGTGATAGAAAGCAACCAGCTGCAAATCCTGTCCCACCAGCTCAGGGAAAATGCTTTGCAGTCGGAGCTGGAAGTGCTGAAGCTGCAGCTGGATCCGCATTTCCTGTTCAATAATTTCAGCATCCTCACGCAGCTGATAGAAACCGACCCCGGGGCCGCGCAGGAATTTCTGTCGAATCTCTCGAGGGTGTACCGCTATATCTTAACGACCGGGAAAAAGGACGTGGTGGCATTGGAAGAGGAGCTGAAATTCGTGGAAATGTATTTTCACCTCATCAAGATACGGCACGGGGAAAGCATCCATTTATCGGTCAATGTCAGCGATGCGGATAAACGGAAGGGCATTCCGCCGGTCACCTTGCAACTGTTGCTGGAAAATGCGATCAAGCATAATATTTCGACCGTGAAACAGCCGCTGCATTTGTCTGTTGAAAGCCCGGGCGATGGTACTATCGTGGTGAAAAATAATTTGCAACGCATCAATATTGACTATAAAAGCACCGGGATGGGCTTGAAGAACATCCGGGAACGTTACCAGCTATTGCAGGGCATCGCACCTGAAATTACAAGCAGTGACAGCTCTTTTGAAGTGAGGCTGCCTTTGCTCCATCTCTAAAATCGCGTTATGAACTACCTGATCATTGAAGACGAACAATACAATGCCGAGCTGCTGAAAAGTATGGTGGAAAAAGCCGATGCTACGGCCAGCCTTTTGGCCATATTGCCCACCATCCAGGAAAGCGTGGAATGGCTGAATGCGCATCCGCAACCGGATGTGATCTTTATGGATATCCGCCTGGCAGACGGCTTGTCGTTTGAGATCTTTAAGCAAGCTGACATCCAGGCGCCGGTCATTTTCACCACGGCTTATGATGAGTATGCCTTGCAGGCGTTCAAAGTTTATGGTGCGGCTTATTTACTAAAGCCCATCGAAAAGGAAGAGCTGGCAGCAGCGCTGGCCAAGGTCAAACGGGTGCAGCCGCAGCTTTCGGGCGATGATGCGGGGGCCATCCTGGAAATGTTCCGCACGCAGCAGAAAACTTACAAAAGCCGCTTCCTGCTGCATTACCGGGAAACTTATAAGATAATCCCGGTAGACACTATTGATTATGTGTACCTGGAGTATAAGATCGTTCATTTCCGGCTTTTGGACGGGTCTGTCATTGCTGTTCCTTACACGCTGGAAGAGCTGGAGGAGCAGCTCGATCCGCAGTATTTCTTCCGGGTCAACCGGCAGTACATCCTGCACATCAACAGCATCGAAAGTATTTTCAAGCATTTTAATGAAAAGCTGAAGATCATCCTGAAACGGGACCGGAAGGCTGAGGTGATCGTGAGCCGGATCAAGATGCCGCAGTTTAAGTTGTGGGTGGATGGGTAGCGTTAAATTTGAAAATTATGAATTTTTACAGTACGGAAAGACTAACTATTCGCCGATTTGAGCAAAGCGATGCAGAAGGCTTGTTTGATTATTTTGAAAAACCAATTGTCAATTGCTTTCAAGATGAAAAACTCCATTCATTGGAAGAAGCCAAAGCAGAAGTAGCGCGAAGAAGTTGGCAGCCATCACAATTTGCGGTTTGTTTAAAAGAAAATAATCAGATCATCGGAAATCTTTTCGCAGAAAAAGAAAAAGACACCTATAGTGTAGGTTGGAATTTCAATCCCAAGTATGGTGGCCAGGGGTTTGCTTTAGAAGCAGCCAAAGGATTGTTCCATTATTTGTTCACGCAGCAATCTGCACGTCGTACCTACTGTTATGTGGAAGAAGATAATCTTTCGTCTCAAAAGCTCTGTAAACGCCTGGGCATGCGGCAAGAAGCTTTGTTTTTAGAGTTTATATCCTTTGTGAAAAATGCAGATGGCTCGCCCAAGTATGAGAATACGATGCAGTTCGCTATTTTGAAACGGGAATGGGAACAATTGAATCGAGAATACAAGTAAATTAAGCATTAAAGCCATTATATTATATAGTCTGCTTGGTAAAAAATCAAATTATATGTCTGGAAAAAATATGTCAAATATCAACAACTTCATTTATCCTGGTATTACAATTTCAACACCCTTAAAAATAACAATGCTTTTAAGAAAATCACGTTTTTCAGTTGTATTGATATGACATTTTTCATCTGCTTTTAACAATAAACAAAATACCTTGTGTATTTTTGATGTATGATTGAGAAGAAGCATCCGGCAACCTTTCCTGTTATGGAACAATTTTACACTTTGCAGGGAGAAGGATTTTATTCCGGCCGTGCCGCTTATTTCGTACGTTTAGGCGGATGCGATGTCGGCTGTGTCTGGTGTGATGTCAAGGAAAGCTGGGACGCGGCGGCTCATCCCGAAAAATCAATCGCTGAAATTCTGGAAGACATTGAAGCCTGTAACGCTGATTTCACGGTTATTACCGGCGGAGAGCCGGCGATGTATGACCTGACGGAATTAACAGATACTCTTCACGAAAAGAATATTGAAGTAGCCATAGAGACTTCCGGCTGCTATGTTCTAAACGGTGCCATCGACTGGTATTGCTTTTCCCCAAAGAAATTCAAAAAGCCGTTACAGGATGCTTACGATAAAGCAAACGAACTGAAAGTGGTGATCTATCATAAGTCAGATCTTAAATGGGCGGAAGAGCATGCTGCATTAGTAAATTCAAATTGTTTTTTATACCTTCAGCCGGAATGGTCAAAAAGGGAACAGCTTTTGCCGTTAATAATCGAATATATTAAACTGAATCCAAAATGGAAAATATCACTGCAAACTCACAAATACATGGATATTCCATGAAAAAAACAGGTGTTTTATTACTGTTGCTGAGCTGCTTTTTTCAGTTTGCCTGCGCACAGATGAACTATTCAACGAAGGACAAAAAAGCCATCAAATATTTTGAAGAAGCCATGCAGTACCCAAAAAATAACCTGACAAAATATATGCGCCCAGATTACGATGGCGGCATTAAGCTTCTGGAAAGCGCAGTTGCAAGAGATGATAAATTCTGGGAAGCATATATGCTTGCTGCTGAATACGCGGAATATGCCAGGCACAATGAACAAGCAATAGATTATTACAAAAAGGCATTGGCGATCAATCCGAATATTTCTCCGTCTGGTGCCACTTTCTTTTTCCTGGGAAATCTGGAATACAAGACGGGACGTTACGAAGACGGGCTTAGAAGCATTCAGACCTACCAGAAGATCAACCAGCGCAATCCCGCGAATCCGAAACTGTATGCCGAGTCGGAAAAAATCCGCCGGAACCTGGAATATTCCATCAAATTAAAATCCAATCCATATAAATTTGAACCAAAAAATGTTGGCCCGGGAGTAAATACAAAAGATCCGGAATACTTTCCGACAATAACAGTGGACGGAAAAACCCTGCTTTTCACCAGACGGATTTACGATCCAAGAGTAAAAATCGTGACAAATCAGATAGAAGACCTGAAACAGCGGCAGGAAGATTTCTATGTCTCAACCAGAGATGAAAAAGGAATTTTCCAGACAGCTGTTCCGATGCCATCAAATATCAATACGGTCAACAATGAAGGAGCACCAACCATCGGACCGGACGGAAGAACACTTATATTCGTAGCCTGCCCGGATGCGACCGGAACGCATTATGGAGACAATCGCTTCGGAAAAGGGAGCTGCGATTTCTTTGTAACAAAAAAATTAGGAAACAAATGGACAGATCCGGTAAATCTGCCGGGAAGAACCAATACGACAGCCTGGGAATCCCAGCCATCACTTTCATCAGACGGGAAAACCCTTTATTTTATCCGTGGAATGAGGACAGAAAGCGGAACAATGAATACCGACATTTATGTCAGCTATTTGCAGGAAGACGGAAACTGGAGCGTTGCAAAAGCATTGCCTCCGAACATCAATACACCGGAAAGCGAAGAATCCGTGCTGATCCATCCGGACGGAAAAACTCTGTATTTCGCCTCAAGAGGACATCTTGGCTTAGGCGGATCCGATCTGTTCATGTCCAGACTGCAGGAAGACGGAACATGGGGTGATCCGGTCAACCTGGGATATCCGATCAATACCCATGCAGATGAAAATTCACTTTTGGTAAGCGCTGACGGTGAAATCGCGTTTTTCGCAAGTGACCGTGAAGGCGGATACGGTGACCTGGACATTTATTATTTCGAAATGCCTGAGAACTTCAAACCGACCAAAACAACGTATTTCGAAGGTCTTGTCTATGATATTAATACGAATGCGCCGCTCAACGGAAAGTTTTATCTATACGACCTGAAAACCAAAAAAGAGATTGTGCGCTCACAAGCCGATCCTGTTTCCGGAGAGTTCCTGGTATCATTACCTACAAACGCTTCATATGCATTAAGTGTGGAAATGGAAGGTTACCTGAATTTCTCCAAAAACTTCGATATGCAGTTGAAGGATGATCAGGAATCTTATAAAATGAATATTCCGATGATCCCGATCACTACTTCTGCTCCAATCGTTCTTGAAAATATTTTCTTCGACCTGAATAAAGCAGATCTTTTACCTGAATCACAAGTAGAGCTTAATAAATTGTACGAGTTCCTTACTAAAAACCCTTCCGTAAAAATTGAAATTTCGGGACATACAGACTTCAGAGGAGACACCAAACTGAACCAGGAGCTATCGCAAAACAGGGCGAATTCAGTTGTTACTTACCTTGTGTCAAGAGGAATTGACAAAAACCGTCTGGAAGCAAAGGGCTACGGTTCTACACAGCCAAAAATCGCGAAAGAGCAGATCGAAGCTATGTCTTCCAATGAAGAAAAAGAAAAAGCACACCAGCTGAATCGCAGAACGGAATATAAAATTATCGGAAAATGAAGCACTTTCTGAATTTGGTCAGGTATAAAAATTTGCTGATCATTGCATTGACAATGTATTCGGTCTTATTTTTCTATACCATTTTCGGATCCTACTTTGTCATGTCCTTTCAGGAGAAAATCGATTTTTTTCTCCTGGTATTTTCAACCGTCCTGATCGCCGCGGCAGGAAACATTATCAATGATTATTTTGATGTGAAATCCGACCGGATCAACAAACCGGAGAAATTGATCATCACCAGACATATCAAGAAAAGATGGGCGATCGTCTATCACTGGACATTTAACGCAGTGGCATTTTTGATCGGTTGTTATCTGAGCTTTCGTTACAAAACATTCTGGTATGTGTTCATCCATCTGATGTCTATCAATATTCTGTGGTTTTATTCGCTCCAGCTGAAGAAAATAAGCATCATTGGTAATTTGTTGATCTCACTCCTGACAGGGATTGTTCCTGTCCTGGTCGGCATCCATATTCATTATCATCTTCGTTTACTCCATGAAAAAATCTCCGTCAATGTCGTTGACCTGAATATTGATCCTGCATTACAGCATTTTCTCAGCCAGATCGGCGACTGGTGGCTGATCATCTTCTTTTTTGTCTTCGCATTCACACTTAATTTCGCGCGGGAGCTGATCAAAGATGCACAGGATATTGAAGGTGATAAGCTGATCCACTCCAGGTCTCTGGCCATTCAGATCGGGGAAAAGAACACACGGATCATAGCGGGAAGCATCTTGCTTCTGATGATCGTTTTATTAACAGCGATATTCTGGGGATTACACATTCAGGACAAAAGCTATTTCATACAGTTGTTTTTACCTTTGGAGCTTGTTTTATGTCTGCTGGTCCTTGCGATTTTCTTTCTGACACGAAAAGGGAGTGCTGCTTTAAAGCTCAGCGACACGATGATTAAAATCTCTTTCCTGCTGGGAATTTCTCTGCCTTTCTGGTGGATTCTGTTTTTGTGAATTTCTTATCAAGAAAAAATCTCCTGCATGATTATACAGGAGATCTCTTAACTATTTTATTCTGATTCAGACTAGGTGAATCAATAATGTATCGTCTGCTTTTTCTACTTTCAAAAGGTTATTTTTAGTCAGCGTTTTAACACTGGTATCCCACGCCTTGTTACTCAACCCCATTTGTTCTTTCAGTTCTGTCAGATTCATGGATCTCTGCTTTTCCATCACTTCCAGAATCGCTTTTTCATTATCATTTAGCTGAACAGTCTGGTTCTTTTCCGGCCTCATCTGCGGGAAAAACAACACTTCCTGTATAGAGGCATTGTTCGTTAAATACATTGTCAGGCGATCCATGCCAATTCCCAACCCCGAAGTCGGAGGCATTCCATATTCTAATGCGCGTAAGAAATCCTGGTCGATAAACATCGCTTCGTCGTCTCCTCTCTCCTGTAAACGCAGCTGCTCCTCAAAACGTTCACGCTGGTCAATAGGATCATTTAATTCGGAATAAGCATTCGCCAACTCTTTACCGCAAATCATCAATTCGAAACGCTCTGTCAGCTCGGGATTGTCACGGTGGCGTTTACACAATGGAGACATCTCTTTCGGGTAATCCGTAATAAATGTAGGCTGGATATAATTGCCTTCACACTTTTCACCAAAGATCTCATCAATCAATTTTCCTTTCCCCATTGATTCATTTACTTCGATTCCCATTGATTGAGCTGCTTTTCGCAGTTCATCCTCTGATTTTCCATCAATATCGAATCCGGTAAAATCTATAATCGACTGGCGCATGGTTACGCGTTTGTAAGGTGCCTTGAAACTAACTTTATGCTCTCCGAAAGTAACTTCTGTACTTCCATTTACAGACACTGCGCAATGCTCCAGCAGACGTTCCGTAAACTCCATCATCCAATTATAATCCTTGTAAGCCACATAAATTTCCATCACTGTAAATTCCGGATTATGCGTACGGTCCATTCCCTCATTCCGGAAGTTTTTTGAAAACTCATACACACCGTCAAAGCCACCAACAATCAATCTCTTCAAATACAGCTCATTGGCAATTCTCATGTACAAAGGAATATCCAAAGCATTGTGATGTGTCATAAACGGACGTGCGGATGCTCCTCCGGGAATAGATTGAAGAACAGGTGTTTCCACTTCCATATATCCCGCGTCATTAAAGAATTGACGCATGGCATTAAAAAGTTTTGTGCGTTTGATGAACACATCTTTCACCTGCGGATTAACTACTAAATCCACATAACGCTGGCGGTAGCGCAGCTCCGGGTCTTTAAACTCGTCATACACATTCCCCTGATCGTCCACTTTCGTAACAGGAAGCGGTTTCAGCGATTTGGAAAGAAGAGTTAATTCCTCCACATGGACGGAAATTTCTCCTACCTGCGTTTTGAATAAATAACCTTTCACGCCAATGAAGTCTCCTAAATCCAGTAATTTTTTGAAAACCTCATTGTACAGATCTTTATTTTCTCCGGGGCAAATCTCATCCCGGTTAATATAAACCTGAATACGGCCCGAATTATCCTGCAGTTCGGCAAAA
Source organism: Flavobacteriia bacterium 40-80 (assembly GCA_001899145.1). Lineage (GTDB taxonomy): Bacteria > Bacteroidota > Bacteroidia > Flavobacteriales_D > Crocinitomicaceae > 40-80. The sequence continues at coordinate 503,174 of MKVF01000021.1, read as the reverse complement.
GAAGCTTTCCCCATAATTCTCTGGCTCATCAGACGGCCGGCGATGCAAACCTTCTTTCGGTCTTCAAAATTCTCCTTGAGGGAAGTTGTTAAATCAGTTACCGGGTAAAGTGCAGCCGGATACGGCTCAATACCTAATTCTCTTAACCTTTTTAAATTTTCTCTACGTTGAATTTCCTGACCTGAAAGTTCTAAACTCATGATTTTATATAGTTTGCATTTTGAAGTCGCAAAGATACGACGATATTTTATTTTCAGGAATGTTTCACCTAAATTAATGCGTTGTAAAATGGCAAAATTCCATCCGGAACTTCATTTCAGAAAATCTTCAGACATGGTGATTTTCATAAAGTTCTGTGCGCTTCAGCTCAAAATTCTTTCTGTCTTTGCCCACTATTACATCCAGGATCAATCCTGTAAATAACGAAATGATCCCTGTCAATGCCAGAAAGCCACTCAAAATAAATGTAGGAAAACGCGGTACTAAACCGATCTTCAAATATTCGATAAATACGGGGATAAAAAACGCCACCGCCAATACCAGCAATAATAAGGACAGCCAGCCGAAGAATAGTAGTGGCCTGTATTCTTTAAAAAGTGTAATTATCGTTTTGATCACCTTAAATCCGTCTGAAAATGTATTCAGCTTTGAGAAGCTGCCTTCCGGACGGTCTTTATACTGAATAGAAACTTCCACGATCTGAAAACGTTTATCCAGCGCATGGATCGTCATTTCTGTTTCTATTTCAAAGCCGGAAGACATCACTGGGAAAAGCTTTACAAATGATTTTGAAAAAGCGCGGTAACCGCTCATAATGTCCCGTAAATCTTTTCGCCAGATAATATTGATCAGCCTGCGCACCAGAATATTCCCTGAATTATGGAACGCTCTTTTGTTTTCCTGAAAATAAGTAGAAGAGAGACGATCACCCGTTACCATATCGGCACGTCCCTCCAATACCGGCCGGATTACTTTTTCCGCTTCTTCCGCAGGGTAAGTATCGTCTCCGTCGATCATCAGATAACAGTCCGCGTCCACTTCTCTGAACATTTTCCGGATCACATTTCCCTTTCCCTGCTGATAAACATATCTTACAACGGCACCTGCCTCCATGGCTATTTCCGCAGAGCCGTCCGTTGAATTATTATCAAAAACGTAAATCTCCGCAGAAGGAAGACTTCTCTTAAAGTCGGCTATTACTTTTGCTATTGTAAGCGATTCATTGTAACAAGGGATCAGGACAGCTATTTTTTGCATACGGAATATCTTACTTATTTCTCAATTTCGGAAGCCGGATCGCCTCCCATCTTATCAGTGATCCGAAGGCCAGAAAAACACCGGAAACAGTCACCCACAAAGACCGGTACGTGAACCAGCTGTGCATTTCAACATGGTTAGCTGTTGCAAATGCCCACAACAGTGGAAGCACCGCAACAGTCAGGAACAATAAGGCTTTTTGAACTCCCTTTTTATTAAAGAATAAAGCAGAAAGTAGTGCCAGAACAGTGATTACGGCTGCCAAAGGAACGAGATTCATTACATTGAAAATTACATCAACCGCGTCAAAACGCGAACCGTGCCACACTCCCGCTCTTTCTTCCAGCTTACCTTTCACTTCTTCAGAGATGGAATAATCTGTAAAAATCAATATCAACAGCCATTTGAATGCCCAGGTGGCAACATATCCAAAAAACCAAAGCAACGAATATCCTACGAGTGATTTAAAATAATTGAAATAGGCAATTACAGCAGGCTGATAAGCAACCCAAACCAGCAACGGAATTCCAAGCGTCAGAACCGGTGTGGTCAGAAGATCAAAATATACCGTGACGGCTCCCAGAATCAGGAATAAAATATCAACGCGCTTCTTCTTTTCCAGCTTTTTAAGCAATATCACAGAACCTAAAAAGGCGATCAGAAAGACGGGGGCAAACTGCATGGACATGAAGAACATATAATAATTAACGAAGACAGCTCCCAACAATAACAGATACATCTGGCGCTTTCCTATCGCATTTGAAACATTAGCCACAAATCCGAAAAGAGCCAGCGAACCAAGACTAAACAGAATCCATCTCACATAAGACAGGTTGAAGATTAAAAATAACCACTTATAAGCATATGAGCTTCCAAGCCAGTATCTCCCATAAATGAAATTCGGTGGCAGATGCTGATTCTCAAAGCTGTATTTTAAATGGATCGGGGCTTCTTGTGTAACTTCTATATAGTATCCCTGCGGGAAAAGAACATATTTGAACGGCTTATGCGGGTTCGCATTGTAGATCACATTCATGATCAGATAATCCGTGAAATTATCCAGCTGATGTGCTTCATTTCTGATGAAATACTGAGGATAAATCACTTCGCCATTGTAAAGCTCAACTGACTTTTCTATATTTTTTTTAACTGTTTCATCAGGCAGCAACACGGAAATTGTCGCGAACATGAAGAAGATCAGCTGTAGCAGTAAAAAAACTTTCAGATAGGTCCATAACGGAATTTTAGCCATTCTCATTGATTATTAATGGTACGAATTTAAAAAATAAAGTCATATTTCGAATAAATCTTCTGCTATCGCATCCGCGTAATGTTTCCCGTCACTGGTCAGGTAGATGATTGTTCCTTCCCTCGTCATCCAGTTTTTTTCACAATAGTATTTTACTTTTGAATTGAATTCTTCGCTGATCTCAAGGATTTCTCCTAATTTTTTCAGATCAACACCCCACATGGTCCTAAGGCCGGTAAGCAATAATTCATTGAACTGGTTACCTGCTGTGAGCACTTCCCGCTCATAAGGGGCAACTCCGTTTTCGAGCTCTTTCATGTAGGTTAAATTATTAGAGACATTCCAGGTACGGGAAACTCCGTCAAATGAATGAGCGGAAGGCCCTATTCCCAGATAGTGTTGTCCTTTCCAATAGTTCGAATTATGCACGGCAAGAAACCCGGGCTTTCCGAAATTGGAGATCTCATAGTGCAGAAATCCATTTTCTGTTAATGTATTAATCAGAAGATCGAAATGTTCACTTTGCAGCTCCTGATCAGAAGGAATCAGCTCTTCCCGCTGCACTTTTTTATATAATGCCGTCCGCTCTTCCACTGTAAGGCAATACGCGGAAATATGCTGAACTCCGGTATCAATTGCTGTCTGAATTTGCTTCTTCCAGCGTTCCGGGCTCATTTCGGGCAAGCCGTACATCAGGTCAATTGTCAGATTGGAGATCCCGTTTTCCTGCGCCGTACGGATACTGTTCAGGCTTTGCTCCGGGGTATGTGCACGGTTCATCCATCTCAAATCCACCTCATCAAACGATTGAATTCCGATACTCAGACGATTTACTCCGAGTGATTTCCATAACTGTACCTTCTCCGCCGTAATATCATCCGGATTAGCTTCCAGCGTAATTTCCTTTATCTGTGACAGATCAAAGTTTTGCCGGATAGCGCCAAAAATTTGTCCGGTCAGCTGATCCGGCAGGATGCTTGGAGTTCCTCCGCCGAAATAAACACTTTCCAACGGATAATTCCTTAATTCCTCGTTTCTTTCTTTCAGCTCTATGCACATAGCATTGACCATTCGCTGATAATACGATGTATTTGTACTGAAATGAAAATCACAATACGTACACTTCTGCTTACAAAAAGGAATATGGATGTAGATACCTGCCATGAAAAATAAAAAAGAGGCCGTTCCGACCTCTTTACAAAAATAATTTTTTAATCTTTATTTTATTCCTTCTTTCACTTTCGCCATCAGCTCATCGCTGGAATGCAATCCCAAAATAGAATGAACCAGCTTTCCTTCCTCGTCGATAAATAACAGCGTCGGATAAGCTCTTACACGGTATCTCCTTCCCAATTCAGGACCGTCAGCACTTTTCTCCATTTCCACTTTCAAATTGATGAATCGATCATTAAAATATTTTCCGACCACCGGATCCTTAAACGTCGTTGCAGCCATTTTTTTGCAAGGCCCGCACCATTCAGTATAGGCATCAATAAAAATGATTTTTTTCTGCTCTTTGGCCAGCTTCAATGCTTCTTCAAATGATATGTTCTGAAAATTAATTCCCTCATCTGCAAGATTCACGGTATTTGAAACTGCTCCCGGACGGAACAATGTGAAGGAGGTAAAAATGAATCCTAATGAGAATAACAAAAACAATACTTTTTTCATAACTATATTTTTAATTATTTTGTGCTTCAGCAAACAAAGTACCAATTTATAAAAAAACCTGAAAAAAGCCGCATTATTATGAGTAAGCTCTTTTTTTTAACAGAAAATCAAGAAACGATTGCTCAGGTAAGGCAGTTTATTGAAGACTGGTACAACTCTGAAGAGGTGATTTATACAAAGACTTCGGGCTCAACCGGAACTCCTAAAGTGATCGCGCTTAAAAAATCATTTATGGAAGCATCTGCTCTTGCTTCCGGAAAATATTTTCATTTCAGGGAAAATGAACGGATACGACTGGCGCTTTCTCCTGCAACTATTGGTGGAAAAATGCTTTTGCTGCGTGGTTTGCTGCACAATATGAACATCGAAATAACAGACGCCGGAAAGCATCCGTTACAACGCATTGAACATCCCATAGATTTTATTTCTTTAGTTCCTTACCAGCTGGAATATATGCTGGAAAATGATCCGAAAGCTTTAAATTCCGTACAGGTTATCCTGCTGGGCGGTGCACCGGTTTCTCCAAAGCTACAGGACCAGATTTCCTCGCTTCCGTGCAGTGTTTATGCCAGCTACGGCATGACAGAAACAATGTCGCATGTCGCTTTAAAAAATCTGAAAACGCAAACTACATTCCAAGCGATTGAAGGTGTACATTTTTCTGTCAATGAAAGTCAGCAATTAATCATTCATGCGCCCATGCTCGGCCATCCGGCATTGCTGACAACGGATATTGTTGATCTGATCTCTGAACGGGAATTTAACTGGAAAGGCCGTGCCGATTTTGTTATCAACAGCGCCGGGATTAAGATTCACCCAGAGCTGATTGAGAATGCGCTTTCTTCTCTTATTTCCGATCGGTTCTTCATAATCGGGGAACCGGATGATACGTTTGGTGAACGGGTGGTTCTGGTGATCGAAAGTGATAAAAAAGAACAGGTTTTTCCTTTTGAAAAAGTACTTTCCAGATATGAGATTCCGAAAAGAATTTATTATCTTCCGAAATTCATCGAAACAGCGAGCGGCAAAACAGATCGTTTAATGACAAAAAAAATAATTGATGCAGCAGCGGATCATTGACGCTTTCAGCTCACTGGAACTTCCAGTTACCGCTTCTTCACAAGAAGTCAAAAAAGCGTATCGCCTGCTTGCAAAAAAATACCATCCAGATGTAAGCACTTCCGGTTCCGGTAAAGAGAAATTTTTGAAAATTACGGCTGCATACGAGCTGCTGAGTGACTATTTTGAGCATCCGCTCCGTTATTCCATCTATAACAGTTATTCTGTTTCTGCAACTGATACAACAGCTTCTCAAAAGAGGCGCTCCAGAGCCGGAAGAAATGATGAAGAACACATCCGTCAAGCCCGGGAAAGGGCACAGAAGAGAAAAGAAGAAGAAAAAAAGGTCATTTATGATGCTTACGAACGCACCAGAACACCTTTCATGAAATACGGCCATCTGGCGACCACTCTTCTCTGTCTTTTGATCAATATCATTATGATTGTTGATTATTTTTATCCGACAAACTACCGTCCGGTACAGATTCAGCGAATTTTCGGAGTGGAGAATGGTGTCGGGCTGGATAAAGTCACCCTGGTGACGACTTCTGAATTTGAATATTTTTATGTCGATTATAATCTGCTCGTCGATCTGCCGATGTATTCCGGAAAAAACACCCGTGACGGTATCATTTCCGAGAGTCCTTTTCTGAAAGTTCCGAAAAAAATAATCGTCAGTACACAACCCGACAGCAGGAATGAATACCCGATCGACAGGACCATTTACTCCTTGTTTCCTTTCGTTAATGTACTGCTTGGTTTTTCCATTCTTTTTTATCTGATCCACCCTAAAGTACAGCATAAAGCGATCATTTTATTTTATTCCACCTGGTTTATTTCTCTGTTTGGTTTCCTGATGGTACTCATAAATGGAACACTTGGAAAAATAATAGGATTAATGACAAATTAAACCAAACAAAAAATCCTCCGGTTAACCGAAGGATCTCTGTTCAATTCTTTATTTATTATCAGAACGTCCATCCGAAACGTTCTTCCAAAATGGTATGAATGTATTCAATAATCTCTTTATTTTCAATACGGTCCAGAACATCACCGATAAATGCGGTCACCATTAATGCTTTCGCTGATTTTTCAGAAATTCCGCGTGCTCTTAAATAAAAAATCGCTTCTTCATCCAGCTGGCCGGTTGTAGAACCGTGGGAACATTTCACATCATCTGCATAAATTTCCAGCTCCGGCTTTGAATTCACAGTTGCTGAATCTGATAGCAGAACGTTTCCGTTCGACTGGTACGCATTGATTTTCTGAGCGTCTTTACGAACAAAAACTTTCCCGTTGAAAACGGCGGTAGCCTGCTCATCAATTACACCTTTATACATTTCATCCGACTCACAGTTTGCAACTAAGTGATCGATTGTTGTATGGTTGTCAACATGCTGGCCTCCTTTCAGGACATAAGCACCGTTCAGATGGGTATAAGCGTTTTGTCCTGCAACATCTACATACACATTATTTCGTACCAGCGCTCCATTCAGCGTGACAGTATTGAGTGTAAAAAGTGAATTCTGAGGTTGCTTTACGTAATCCAGCGACACCTGGTAAACTGATTCATCTTCATTCTGGATCTTATCCACCACCACAGAAGCAGAATCTTCCAGAAAATATTCTGTTACCACATTTGAAAAGCATTCCTTCGCGTCTACGGAAAGGAATACCTGGGAGATTCTGGCTTGTGAGAATTTATCTGCTACGATCACGTTCCGGATATTCGCCGCCTGCTGTTCTCCTGTGCTTATAAAAATCAGCTGAACAGGCTTGTCAATCACCTGCTTCGCACCGATTTTTATAAAGGCGCCGCCATTGGCATAAGCAGTATTCAAAGCCGCAAACACTTTTTGATCCAGATCAACAGCTTTCCCGATAAAATCCCGGGCTTCAGCAGCTTTTTCTATGGATTCAAACTGAAAATCGACTGCATTACCTGACAATTCTGCTTTGAACTCACCATTAACAAAAACAAAATTATATGCGTTGTCAAAAGGTAAATCCGGTAATTTACTAACTGTCATTTCATTCCCCAACGCAAAAGACTTATTTGCGATTTTAGTCACACGCGTGTACTTCCAGCGTTCTGTACGCGTTGTCGGGAAATCCATTGTATTTATAACTTCATTCGCTTTTGCCAAAACAGAAGCATCTACCGGTAAGGAAGTCTGTTTCCAATCAGCTCTGAATGCAGCTAACTTTGTATCTTGAAGTATCGTACTCATTTTTTTCTTTTGTAAAAGGATCTTAAATTCCGTCAATCTCCGCTTTGATCCAATCGTATCCTTTCTCTTCTAATTCCAATGCAAGTTCTTTCGTCCCTGTTTTCACAATACGCCCGTTATAAAGCACGTGAACGAAATCCGGAACGATATAGTCCAGCAAACGCTGGTAGTGTGTAATTACGATTGTTGCATTCTCAGGAGTTTTTAACGTATTTACTCCGTTTGCCACAATACGCAGCGCGTCAATATCCAAACCGGAATCCGTTTCGTCCAGGATTGCCAGCTTAGGTTCCAGCATCGCCATCTGGAAAATTTCATTTCTTTTCTTTTCACCTCCGGAAAAACCTTCATTTACAGAACGGTTTGCCAGCTTCGCATCCAGCTCAACAATCTTTGACTTCTCTCTGACCAGTGCCATGAAATCTTTTGCAGAAATCGGCTCTTCGCCTCTATATTCCCTGATCTCATTCAAAGCCGTTCTGAGAAAATTAATATTGGAAACTCCCGGAATCTCAACAGGATACTGAAATGCAAGAAAAACACCTTCTCTTGCCCTGTCTTCAGTGGAAAGCTCTAAAAGCTCTTTTCCATCGAAAATTACCTCTCCTTCTGTCACTTCATAATCCTCCCGTCCGGCAAGCACTGAAGCTAACGTAGATTTTCCTGCGCCATTCGGCCCCATGATCGCATGGATTTCTCCCGGATTTACCGTCAGGTTCAATCCTTTTAATATTTCTTTGCCATTGATAGAGGCATGTAAGTTTTTAATTGTTATCATTATATATTGTAAATTACAAGTTACAAATTGCAGATTGAAAATTATCTGCAATTCGTATTATTTAATTTTTCCTTCAAATTTCTTTAAGTAAGCGATGAATCCTGACAATTGCTTACTTGTATCAATACATTTTGTTTTTATCACTTCTAAATCTTCATCCGAAATATAATCAAGTTCAAAAGCTAGCTGAATTTGTGTCCGTACTTCTCCGCAAGAGCCTTTTGCTATTGCAAGAAAATACAAGAATTGTTTTTGCGAATCTCTTTCAAACCCTTCTGATATGTTAGATGGAATTGAAATTGCTGATCGGCGAATCTGGTCTTTTAATCCGAAATCTTTTGAAAAAGCATCGGTATTTGTCAAACAATAAACGTGTTTACACAAGTCCATTCCTCCCTGCCATACCTGTAAATCCTCAAACCGTCCGATTTTTGCCATAAATTTGTAATTTGCAATCTGTAATCTGCAATTTAAAATTTCTATCCTACCGAATTCTCTAAGCTGATCGCCAGTAATTTCTGAGCCTCTACAGCGAACTCCATCGGAAGTTTGTTCAGCACTTCCTTGCAATAACCGTTGACAATTAAGCTGATCGCCTTTTCTTCTGAGATACCGCGTTGCAGGCAATAAAAAATCTGATCTTCCCCGATCTTTGAAGTCGTTGCTTCATGCTCGATCTTTGCAGAACTATTTTTACATTCGATGTAAGGAAATGTATGTGCTCCGCATTCATCTGTCATCAGCAGGGAATCACATTGCGAAAAGTTGCGTGCATTCTCCGCTCCTTTATGGATTTGTACCAAACCTCTGTAGGAGTTTTGTGATTTACCGGCTGAGATCCCTTTGGAAATAATAGTACTCTTTGTATTTTTTCCTAAATGGATCATCTTGGTACCAGTGTCCGCCTGCTGGTAATTATTGGTAACTGCCACAGAATAAAATTCACCCACGGCATTGTCTCCTTTCAAAATACAGGAAGGATATTTCCACGTTACCGCGGAACCTGTTTCCACCTGTGTCCAGGAAATTTTAGCATTTCTCTCACACAAGCCCCTTTTTGTCACAAAGTTGAAAACTCCTCCTTTCCCTTCTTTATCACCAGGAAACCAATTTTGCACCGTAGAATATTTTATCTCGGCATCTCCCATGGCGATCAGTTCAACAACAGCTGCATGCAGCTGATTCTCATCGCGCTGCGGAGCCGTGCATCCTTCCAAATAGGAAACATAAGACCCTTCGTCTGCAACTACCAGCGTTCTTTCAAACTGACCCGTACCTCCTTCGTTGATCCGGAAATATGTAGATAGCTCCATTGGGCATTTGACTCCTTTAGGAATGTAACAAAATGAACCATCCGTGAAAACAGCTGAATTAAGCGCCGCATAAAAATTATCCGTCATCGGCACTACTGTTCCCATATATTTTTTTACCAGCTCAGGATATTCCTTGACTGCTTCCGAGAAAGAACAAAAAATAATTCCAAGCTCCTTTAATTTAGCTTTAAAAGATGTAGCCACAGAAACGGAATCCATCACAAAATCAACAGCAACACCTGTCAGGCGCTTTTGCTCTTCGAGAGAAATTCCCAGCTTTTCCATCGTCGCTTTCATCTCCGGGTCGACATCGTCCCAGGATTCGTATTTCTTAGTCTGCTTAGGTGCCGCATAATAAGATATTGCCTGAAAATCGGGCTTATCATATTGAACATGCGCCCACTCCGGCTCTTTCATTTCTTTCCAGACACTAAAAGCTTTTAATCTGAACTCTAAAAGCCATTCAGGCTCTTCCTTTTTAGCAGAAATTAAACGGATAATATCCTCATTCAGGCCGACAGGAACCTTATCCGATTCGATATTTGAAACAAAACCGTATTTATACTCCTGATTCTGAAGATCCTCCGCCAGTTCTTTTTCTGTATAACTCATAATATTTCTCCTTACAGTGAGAAGGACTCACCACAACCACACGTTCTGTCAGCATTCGGGTTGCTAAACACAAATCCCTTTCCGTTCAATCCTCCTGAATAATCCAGCGTTGTCCCTACCAGATACAAATAACTTCTTTTATCAACAACGACTTTTATTCCGTTGTCTTCAAAAGTCTGATCTCCATCTTTTATTTCATTATCGAAGGTAAGCTTGTACATCAAACCGGAACATCCTCCGCTATCTACACCCACACGAATGAAAAACCCTGTTTTTCCGTCATCTTCCATCAATCTTAAAGCTTGCTTCTTAGCTGATTCTGAAACCTTAATCATACCCTATTATTTAGATTGAGTTTAAATAAAATCATTTAAACACTGCAAAAATACCATTTTTATGGTATAGGAAATTACTTTTTTGGAAAAAATTATCACAAAAAGACAAAACATAAACACCTCATCAATTCCCGCGGGAAATCTACCGGTATTTTTAACCTCTTCTTCGATAAAGCCGGATGTTAACAACAGATAAAATTTAAATTCTGCCTGCAACTATTCTTTTTTATGCTACGTTTATAATACAGATTAATTTAAAATATTAACTTCGACAATTCAAAAATAAATACTATGAAAAAAGGATTTATACTTTTTCTATTGGCTGTAATGACGGGAATCCACTCATTATCAGCGCAAACAAAAAACTATCCGGAATACCCTCAACAGACAGTTAATATGTCATTAATAGATGATTTTATGAATGAAGTATATGCCGATATGGACATATACAAGACCAGCGAGCACAAAAAATTATATCTTAAGAATATAGAAAGAATCATTATTCATACAGTACCTTTCGGAGAGTATCCTGAATGTCCTTTATTATCAACTGTTCCGCTCAAAAATAAATACAATCCGAATCTGCAGTCTGACCTGAATAATTTTGATACTTCAAAGTTTAACCCCTTGAAATACAGCTTTAATTACACATCAACAAGCATCACTTACTATTACAGAGTAGATAACTCTAACTACATCATTGAAATTAAACCAAATAGATAACAGAAAACTGACAGTCATGTTAAAAAATATTCTTTTCATATTAGTATTATTTGCAGTCATAACTCCGGATTTATTTGCCGCAGGTGGCGGTGGAGCAGGACCGGAAATCCCATGTTCTTCAGCATTGCCTTTTTGTACAGCAAACACCTATTCTTTTCCGAATGAGACCAATACTTCCTCTCCTTCCGGACTCAACTACGGCTGCCTTAGTTCTCAGCCTAATCCTGTCTGGTATTATATGGAAGTCGATCAGGCTGGAACATTTCAAATAAAAATGACACAATCCACTTCTCAGGGAGGACCTGCAACTCTTGATATTGATTTTGCACTTTGGGGACCTTTCACCAATGTCAGCAATGGATGCGCTGCTATAAACGGAGGGCAAAACCCTATACAATGCAGCTATTCGACCGCAGCCACGGAAACTGTCGGAATCGGAATGCCTGGAGGAACAGGAAGCGGATCCAGCACTCCTCCCGCAGCTAATGTAGGAGATGTTTACATTCTGTTATTAACAAACTATGATCAAGGCCCTGGTTATATCCGATTTAGCCAAACCGGAGGAACAGGAGTAGCGGACTGCTCTATTATCGAACCCAATTGTAATATCCGGACTATTTCAGCAACACCTTCTGCCTGTACCACCAACAATAAATATAGTGTCTCAGGCCAGGTTTCTTTCGACGATCCTCCAAGCACAGGGACTTTGACAATATCTGCTTCCTGTGGAGGGAACCAGGTCTTCAATGCACCATTTACATCTCCGATCAGCTACACTATAAATGGTTTAAACGCTGATGGAAACACCTGTACCATCACTGCTTCTTTCAGTGATACCACATGCGTCGGAACATTCGACTTTACAGCTCCAAGCATCCCTGTGATAAACGGAGGAGCAGACCAAACGGTCTGTCAGGGCGTACAGGTCACTCTTAACGCAACAGGAGCGAATACGTATGCGTGGACCGGCGGAGTTTCTAACGGAGTTCCGTTCAACGCGGCTTCCACTCAGACTTATACGGTGACGGGAACTTCAACAAACGGCTGTTCCAGCACAGATCAGGTAACTATTACCGTAAAACCGTCAACTACTTACACGATTTCCTATACCAGCCCTGCGTGTATCAATGGCAGCGATCCACAACCTGTTATTTCACAACCGATCACAGGAAACTACAGCATTTCGCCCACAACTGTTTCAATAGATCCGGCAACAGGTATCATTGATGTATCAAGCGCTGTTGTAACTAACAGTCAAAATTATATTGTCACCTATACACCGACAGATTCCTGCAACGCAACTGTAACAACCTCCATTATCATCGCCGAAAATCCGGTTGTAGATGGTGGACAGGACCAGACTATCTGCAGAAATGATCAGGTTACATTAAGTGCTACCGGTGCAAACAGCTATCAATGGACGGGAGGAGCAGTCAACAATACACCTTTCGCTCCGACTGCAACTACCCAATATATCGTTACCGGTTTTAACCAATACGGATGCACTGATAAAGACACGGTATTAATTACTGTTAATCAGCTGCCTCCGGTAGTTGCCATTAACGATGTTGCTATCTGCCGGGGAGATTCCACTGTACTTCTGGCAACAGGAGCACCTGGTTACACCTGGACAGGAGGAATTCAAAATGGAGATTATGTGAGTCCTTCCCAGACAACTACTTATTATGTTACGGGCACAGACGCAAACGGCTGTAAAAAGACAGATTCCGTACTGGTATTTGTGCATCAGCTTCCGATGATTGATGCAGGCCCTGAAACGACTGTCTGCCTGAACTTTCCTTATATTCCAAAAGGTGCATACGGCGTTCAGTACGAATGGTCGCATAACGCAACGAATGAACAACCGGTTTTCCTCCCATTGGGCAACAACTGGATGTATGTCATCGGAACAGATGCTAACGGATGCTCTAATACGGATTCTGTTTTAGTCCACGTAATAAAACCTCCGGTGACTCACTTCACTCCGGATAAATACGTGGGATATCCCGGAACCGTATTTACATTTACAAACAACTCTGAAAACGCTAATTCCTACTACTGGGATTTCGCGAACGGATCAAATACAACGACTCACAGCGTAACACAGGATGTAACGAGCCAGTACTCTGCTGAAGGAGATTACATTGTTGTGTTGACAGCGGATAACGGCGTATGTAAATACCCTTATCAGGATACTGTCCACATTATTCCTTTCCCGGATCCGACCATTTTCGTGCCGAATGTCTTCACTCCAAACAATGACGGAGCAAATGACCGGTTCTTCCTGACAGTAGAATGGGGAAAACAAATTGAGGTAATCATTCTTAACCGCTGGGGAAATCACATCGCAACAATTACAGATTTCAACCAGGGCTGGGACGGAAGAACAATGAACGGGCAGGAAGCTACGGAAGGGGTTTATTTTTACAAGTATGAAATCCTGGGATTCAACAATAAAACGTATACCGGACAAGGTTTTGTAACTTTAGAAAGGTAAAAAAGAATCTTAAAAATATAACAGAAACCCCGGATTTCCGGGGTTTTTCGTTTAATGCAGGATTTTATAGGTCTCCCCTCGCTAACTACCAAGATTTTGTATCTTTGGCAAAAAATATCATAATAATGATTCAATCAGCAAATAAATATAAAGAAGGGCAACATGTTGTGATTGTTGCTGATGAAATAAAATCCAAAGAACTACCAAAAGAATTTCAAAACATCACTAAAAGCTTTCTTTCCGATGAGAAGGATTTCGATTATCTGAAGACAGAAAAACAGTTTATTTTCCTGGTAAAGAAGAAAGATACTGACGAGAAAAACAGGATTTATGGCAGTAAAATCAGAGGTTTACTTCCTAAAGAAGAAAAATCTGTTTATATCCTGGGTTCAGAAAAAACACAGCTGCTGATTGCAGAAGGGCTGGCATTGAGCAACTACCAGTTCATTACTTTTTTTAAGGATAAAGAAAAGAAAGAATATCAATTAAAAGAAATTATCCTTATAGGCGGAATTGAGGAGCAAAAAATCAAAAAGCTTAACAACTCCATCACTGCGGTGACCTGGGCAAGAAATATGGTTAACCTTCCTGTCAATCATTTGAATGCCTTAAAGCTGTCACAAGAAATTGAAAATCTTGGGAAAAAAGCAAAATTTAAAGTCGAAGTCTTTGAAAAAGCAAAGATTGAAGCATTAAAAATGGGAGGGCTTTTAGCCGTAAACAGCGGCTCAATAGAACCTCCGACCTTCACCATTCTTGAATATAAGCCAAGTAAGCCTAAAAACAAAAAACCGCTTGTTCTGGTAGGAAAAGGAGTGGTATATGATACGGGAGGACTCAGCCTAAAGCCGACCGCCGGCTCTATGGATTCCATGAAAAGTGATATGGCGGGAGCGGCAGCAGTTGCCGGAGCGATATACAATATTGCGCTGGACAAATCAGATATTCATGTTATAGGGTTAATTCCTGCAACAGACAATCGCCCGGGGCAAATTGCCTATGCGCCCGGAGATGTGATCACTATGTTTGATGGCACAACCGTAGAGGTTCTCAATACGGATGCCGAGGGAAGAATGATCCTGGCAGACGCGCTTGCTTATTCTGCAAAATATGATCCGGAGCTTGTCATTGATGTCGCTACCTTGACCGGTGCGGCTGTCGTGGCAATCGGAACAAAAGCTTCCTGTGTAATGGGAAATGATGAAAAACAGCTGCAGCACCTTGTTGAAGCGGGAAATGATGTACATGAACGGCTTGTAGCACTGCCTTTCTGGGAAGAGTATTTAGAGGATATGAAATCTTCTGTTGCCGACCTGAAAAATATAGGCGGCCGTTGCGCAGGAATGATCACTGCAGGGAAATTTCTGGAGCATTTCGTAAAAGCACCCTACATCCATATTGACATCGCCGGCCCTTCTTTCCTTGATGCAGCACAGGAATACAGACCCAAAGGCGGCACAGGTGTAGGAGTCCGATTATTAACCCAATTCATTGAAAATTACTTCTGATGGACAAAAAAACACTCAAAATAGGTATCACAATAGGAGATATTAATGGCATCGGCCCTGAAATTATCATAAAAGCACTCAAAGACAACAGAATATATTCTGATTGCACACCTATCATTTACGGTTCGACAAAAGTGATTTCTTTTTTTAAAAAGAGTATGAACGAAAATGACTTTATCTATCAGTCAGTTAAATCCATTGAGGAAGCGACGCCCGGAAAAGTCAATATCGTCAACGTATGGCAGGAAGAAACAAAAATTGAGCCCGGAAGCATCACGGAAACCGCCGGAAAATACGCATTTATGGCATTAGAAAGTGCTACAAACGATTTGGCTTCCAATAAGATCGATATATTAATTACAGCTCCTATTTCAAAAGATGCCATTCAGAAAGCAGGATTTCAATTTCCGGGACATACGGAATACCTGGCTCATTTATCAGGGGAAAAAGAAGCCCTGATGTTCATGATCTCAACTCCTGTAAAAGTAGCTGTCGTGACCAGTCACATTCCTTTAAAAGATGTTGCCGCATCTTTAACGAAAGAAAAAATATACGATAAGATCATCGCCTTGAATAATTCACTGATTAAGGATTTTGCTGTTCAGCGGCCAAAAATCGCCGTACTGGGGCTGAATCCCCACGCAGGTGAAAATGGCAAAATGGGGCTGGAAGAGAAAGAAGTGATCATTCCCGCTATCAATAAGGCAAAATCAGAAGGAATTCTGGCATTCGGCCCATTTCCGGCTGACGGCTTTTTCGGAGCGGCAAACCTGGATAAATACGATGCCGTTCTGGCCATGTACCATGATCAGGGCTTAACCGTATTTAAAGCGCTGGCTTTTGACGAAGGCGTGAACTATAGCGCAGGCCTTCCAATTGTACGTACTTCTCCTGATCACGGAACAGCTTTTGACATCGCGGGACAAAACAAAGCATCGGAACAATCTATGCGAAGCGCGATCTACTGGGCTATCGACATCTATAAAAACAGAAAAGAATACAAAGAAATCAATTCAAACCCGCTGCAAAGACAAAACTTAGACGCATTTAAAAAGAAAACGGATATAGAAGAATAGTGATTATCAGCTCATTATCAAACTTTGATACAATTTAACGCAAGATATCAACATTCTGTCTTTAATTTTTTTTAAATTTGCGCTCTTAATTTGGTTTTATGAAAACCTCAAAAAGTGAATTTGTTATACCATTTGTAGGTTTAAAAACTGGCAAACACGAGTTTAACTACAAAATTAACAATACGTTCTTTGAAGAATTGGAGTATTCTCCGGTAACGGACAGTGAGCTTGATGTTCACCTGGAACTGGAGAAAAAAGAAACAATGCTTATCGCAAATTTTACTGTCGAAGGTAAAGTGACAACCAATTGCGATCGTTGTGATGCTCCGATGGAATTATTCATCCGGGGAGATTTGAGGATCATCTACAAATTCGGGCACGAAGAATCTGATGATGAGAATCTGATCGTTTTACATCCTGACTCCTATGAGATCGATGTAACAGACCCTATTTATCAGATGATTATACTTTCCCTTCCTCCCAGAAAAGTCCACGAACCGGGAGAATGTGATGAAGAAATGTGGAAGCTGATCCGGAAGTATTCTGTCAATTCTGATGAAGAAGAGGACGATGACGACTGGGAAGATGATGAAGAGGACGATTTAGGATTTGAGGATTTTGATCCGAAAGATCCGAAATGGTCAATTTTAAATAATAAGAATTAAAAACATATAATAATAAAGTAAAATGGCACATCCTAAGAGACGAACTTCTACAACTAGAAGGGACAAGAGAAGAACTCATTTTAAAGCAGTTGCTAACAATATTGCTATTTGTCCTACAACAGGGCAGCCACATCTTTTCCACCGTGCATTCTGGCATGAAGGAAAGTTGTACTACAAAGGAAGAGTAGTAGCTGAAAAAGAGGTAGCAATATAATAGCTAAAACTTCTTCTTTATGAAGATAGGATTAGATATTTTAGGCGGTGATTTTGCACCTAAAGCTAATATTTTAGGTGCAATTTTAGCCTTGAAGGAATTACCGGAAGATGTAAAAATCGTTCTTTTAGGTGATCAGGGACAGATTGCGGAACAGCTGAAAGAAAACGGAGGAAATCCGGATGATTTCGAAATTGTTCATGCTCCCGACGTGATTACCATGCATGATCATCCCACAAGAGCCATTCCTCAAAAACCGAATTCAAGTATTGCAGTCGGTTTCGATCTGCTGTCCAAAGGTGAAATCGATGTATTTGCCAGCACGGGAAACACCGGGGCAATGCTCGTTGGCGCTATCTATAAAATCAATACTGTTCCCAGTATTATCAGACCATGTATTACATCTGTCTTACCGACCATCAACGGATCTAACTCTATTTTATTAGATGTTGGCACCAATGCGGACTGTAAGCCGGATGTGCTGTACCAGTTTGCTATTTTAGGAGCATTATACAGCAAGCATGTTTACGGCATAGAGAATCCGAAGATCGGGCTTCTGAATATCGGAGAGGAAGAAAGCAAGGGAAATCTGCTGACCATAGCCACTCACAAACTTTTAAAAGAATCCGATGATATAAACTTTATCGGAAATGTGGAAGGGCGGGACCTGTTCTCAGGAATAGCGGACGTGATCGTATGTGACGGATTTACCGGGAATGTTGTGCTGAAAGAAGCTGAAGGAATTTATGGATTGCTTAGAAAAAGAGGAATCCGTGATGAGTACTTCGACCGGTTTAATTATGAAAATTACGGCGGAACACCTGTATTGGGCGTTAAAGGAAACGTGATCATCGGTCATGGTATCTCTAATGAGATCGCTGTAAAGAACATGGTTAAACATAGTTATGAGGTTGCGAAAAGCGGCCTTTCGAACAGAATTAAAGAAGCTTTCAATTGATATGGTGAAAAAAATAACAGCTGCAATAACAGGAATTCAGGGCTATGTACCTGATACAGTCGTTACAAATGATGATCTGGCAAAGGTCGTGGATACCTCTAATGAATGGATTTTAACGAGAACAGGAATTGCAGAAAGGAGGTTGATGAAGGAAGGTGCGACTTCTGACATAGCAACGGCAGCTGTTAACCAATTGTTGGCTAAAAAGAATATTGACCCTCTTGATATCGAGCTGGTCATTCTGGCTACTGTAACTCCCGATTATCCGTTTCCAAGCACTGCAAATGTTGTCTGTGACAAAGTAGGAATGAAAAATGCCTGGGGATATGACATTATTGCTGCCTGCTCAGGATTTATTTACGCGCTGGAGACAGGTGCGAAATTTATCGAATCCGGACAATACAAAAAAGTATTAGTTATTGGAGTTGATAAAATGAGCAGCATCTTAAACTATGAAGACAGGACAACCTGCGTTATTTTTGGTGACGGAGGAGGTGTCGCCCTGCTCGAACCAAACGAGGAAGGCTTGGGGATCCAGGACGCGATCCTGAAAAGTGATGGTGCCGGAAGACAATACCTGCTGCAACCTGCAGGAGGAAGTGTAAACCCGGCTACTATTGAAACCGTTACCAACAGAATGCACTTTGTAAAGCAGGAAGGTAAAACTGTATTTAAGTTCGCTGTTACAAATATGGCTGAAGTTTCAGCTGAAATAATGGAAAGAAATAATCTTACGAGCGAAGATGTGGACTGGTTGGTTCCTCATCAGGCAAATTTAAGAATTATTGATGCTACTGCTGAAAGAATGGGATTGCCTAAAGAAAAGGTAATGGTAAACATTCAACGCTACGGAAACACAACTGCAGGAACACTCCCATTGTGCCTTTGGGATTGGGAAAAACAGTTGAAAAAAGGAGATAATCTGATCCTTTCAGCTTTCGGAGGCGGTTTCACCTGGGGCGCAATTTATCTGAAATGGGCTTATAACTCGTAAAAAAATTATATATTCACATCATCTAATAATCGAGTATTATGAATTTAAGTGAGATTCAGGATTTAATAAAATTTGTTGCCAAAAGCGGCGTAACAGAAGTTGAAATCGAGCAAAAAGACTTCAAAATCACTATTAAATCGGAAAATAAATCATCCAAAGATCAACAGCCCGTAATTATTCAGGCAACAGCTCCTATGGCTGCTGCTCCGGTAGCGATTCCTGCACCGCAGATAGCAGCACCTGCTGTAGCGGCAGAAGCACCGGCAGCTCAAAAACCGGCAGCACCTGCGAGCGATGAAAGCAAATATATTACTGTGAAATCACCGATGATCGGTACTTTCTATCGTTCTTCTTCTCCGGATAAGGATCCATTTGTTCAGGTAGGCTCTTCTATCCAGAAAGGACAGGCTGTCTGCATCATCGAAGCGATGAAGTTATTCAACGAGATCGAAGCGGAAATCTCAGGAAAAATAGTCAAAGTCTTAGCAGACGATGCAACTCCTGTAGAATACGATCAACCTCTTTTCCTGGTAGATCCTGCTTAATTAAACAAGACACTTTTAATGGAGATATGACAAAAAATATCTCCATTCTTTTTATACACCCCTAAATTGTTGAGTATGTTTAAAAAAATACTTATTGCCAATCGTGGTGAAATCGCTTTACGTGTTATCAGAACATGTAAGGAAATGGGAATCAAAACAGTAGCTGTTTATTCTACTGCAGACAAAGATAGTTTACCTGTAAGATTCGCTGATGAGGCCGTTTGTATCGGACCTGCTGTCAGCGCACAGTCTTACCTTTCCATACCGAATATTATCGCAGCTGCAGAAATCACAAATGCAGATGCTATCCATCCGGGCTACGGATTCCTTTCGGAGAATGCTAAATTCTCTGAAATCTGCCAGCAGCACGGAATTAAATTTATCGGTGCCCTTCCTGACCAGATAAACGCAATGGGAGATAAAGCAACTGCAAAAGCAACAATGATTGCTGCAGGTGTACCTGTTGTTCCCGGTTCTGAAGGACTGCTGAAAGACCTGGATGATGCTCTTAAACAGGCAGAAATCGTTGGTTACCCGATCATTCTTAAAGCTACGGCTGGTGGTGGTGGCCGCGGAATGCGGATCGTATGGAAACCGGAAGATCTGGAGCCGGCATGGGATTCCGCAAGACAAGAAGCAGGTGCTGCTTTTGGTAATGACGGAATCTACATGGAGAAATTCGTGGAAGAGCCCCGCCATATCGAAATTCAAATTGCAGGAGACCAGTTCGGTACTGTTTGCCACCTTTCAGAAAGGGACTGTTCTATTCAGAGAAGACATCAGAAGTTAGTAGAAGAAACGCCTTCTCCTTTCATGACGGATGAACTGCGTGAAGCAATGGGAGAAGCCGCAATCAAAGCAGCGAAAGCCGTTAACTATGAAGGTGTTGGTACAGTAGAATTCCTGGTAGACAAACATCGTAACTTCTACTTCATGGAAATGAATACACGTATTCAGGTAGAACATACCATTACCGAAGAAGTAATCAATTACGACCTGATCAAAGAGCAGATCAAAATTGCTTCGGGATATACCATTTCCGGAAAGAATTACTATCCTCAGATGCACGCGATTCAGTGCCGTATCAACGCGGAAGATCCATATAATGACTTCCGTCCGTCACCGGGAAAAATCACTTCTTATCACTGTCCGGGAGGACACGGTGTAAGAATTGATACGCATGCTTACGCCGGTTATATTATTCCTCCGAATTACGATTCAATGATTTCAAAGCTGATCGTTGTCGCTCAGACAAGAGAAGAAGCAATCCTTAAAATGAAACGTGCATTGGATGAATATATCATCGAAGGAATTAAGACAACTATTCCTTTCCATCAGAAGCTGATGGAGAACGAAGATTTCAAGGAAGGAAACTTCACAACGAAATTTATGGAAACATTCAAGTTCTAAATAGAGACGCTCCGAAAATCACGGAGCGTTTTTTTTGCTGCTTACTTTTGCTAAATTTGTGTCCATGATACAGCATAATATTGATTTAAAACCATTCAATACATTCGGGATTTCTGCTGTGGCAGCATCGTTTACTGAAATTTGCTCAACAGAAGATCTGGAGCATCTTTCCCTGAAAACCACCGATAATTACCTCGTACTCGGCGGAGGCAGCAATATCTTGTTCACACAAAATCCGGGAGGGCTGGTTTTAAAGATCAATTTAAAAGGTATTGAAGTTGTAAAGGAAACGGATCAATATGTGTATGTAAAAGCGGCCGCAGGTGAAATCTGGCATCAATTCGTTCTGCATGCCATTCAAAACAACTGGGGCGGAATTGAAAACCTTTCGTTAATTCCGGGAAGTGTCGGAGCAAGCCCTATGCAGAATATCGGTGCGTACGGCGTGGAGATCAAAGATGTTTTCGAGGAACTGGAAGCTTATCATATCGATACAAAAGAAATTCATACATTCAATGCGGAAGAATGCCGGTTCGGGTACAGAGAAAGCGTGTTTAAACGGCATTTAAAAGGCCGGTATATCATTTTGTCTGTTACTTACCGGTTAACCAAAAATCCGATCATCAACACTTCTTACGGAGCGATCCTGTCTGAGCTGGAAGCAATGGGAGTCTCCCAACCGACGATAAAGGATGTCAGCGATGCGGTAATCCGGATCCGCTCTTCTAAATTACCCGATCCGAAAGAAATCGGAAACGCGGGCAGCTTCTTTAAAAATCCTGTTATTGCTGTTGAGCTGTTCAACAGCCTGAAGGAAAAATACCCGAATATTCCTTCTTATCCGGTAAGTGCTACAGAAGTAAAAATTCCGGCAGGATGGCTGATCGAACAGGATGGCTGGAAAGGAAAAACCATTGATCAGTACGGCGTTCATAAAAACCAGGCGCTGGTGCTGGTAAATTACGGAAATGCAAAGGGACATGATATTTTTAATCTCTCAACACAGATCATCGGATCCATTAAGGATCATTTCGGAATTGAGCTGGAACGGGAAGTGAATATCGTCTGACCTTATTTTTCCCATGCACATTTCTAAAGCCTGACGGTCTGGCTTCAAACGTTTAAAATCTGATTCTATTTATCAAGCCATTCGTCTGTTTCAAACTGCTTCATCAGTCGTTTCCAGTCATTTGAGCTGTCTTCCGAACCGAAGATAATCTGGTCATAATCTTCCGGTTTGACCTCGTATTGTAAAATTTCCTCTCCTGTATACTCTTCAATTGCCTCCAATA
Organism: Flavobacteriia bacterium 40-80; assembly: GCA_001899145.1. Classification (GTDB taxonomy): domain Bacteria; phylum Bacteroidota; class Bacteroidia; order Flavobacteriales_D; family Crocinitomicaceae; genus 40-80. The sequence goes on along the minus strand of MKVF01000021.1, from coordinate 480,787 downwards.
ATAGAACTTCTGTATCGCTGCAAAATGATAAAGCCTGACCTCTGTTTCTTCCACGACCTGTACGCCCGACACGATGGACATAATTTTCAGGATTATCAGGAAGGTCATAATTAATCACATATTCCACGTCCGGAATATCAATTCCCCGGGCAGCGACATCCGTTGTCACCAAAACCCGTTCTTCGCCATTCCGGAATGCCTCCAGTATTTTAAACCGCTCCTTCTGCTCTATTCCACCGTGAAGAAAAACACTTTTCAGCTCCACACGCTCCATTGCTTTGACCACACGTTCCGCCCGGACTTTCGTTCTGACAAACACTACAAATTTTTTATTCTCATATTCTTTCAGGATATTCTCCAGGAAAAAGCGCTTGTCGTCCATTTCAACAAACACAACTGCGTGATCAATATTTTTCGCTACCGGATTCTTAGGTGAAATCTGAATTCTTATGGCATTCTTCACCACCGAATAAGCCAGCTTTTTTATTTTCTTATCTATCGTAGCGGAGAAAAACAGGGTTTGCCGTTTTTTCGGAATATGCTTTAATGTATCTGTAACATCTTTGTAAAATCCCAGATCCAGCATAAGGTCCGCTTCATCCAGGATCAGCATTTTCAGCTTACTGATATCTGCAAATCCCTGATGGATCAGGTCAAACATCCTACCTGGAGTAGTTACCAGCACGTCTGCTCCCGCTGTAAGGCTCTGAATCTGCTTTTCCTGCTCTACACCTCCGTGAAGGCAGGCAACTTTCAGCTTGGAATACTTCCCTATCTCTTCAAAAACTTTTGAGATCTGAACAGCCAGCTCGCGTGTCGGAACCAGCGTCAGGCAACGAATATGCGCATCTGCATGACGTTTTTTCTCCTGAAGCACCATTTCAATAGCAGGAATCACAAACGCAGCGGTTTTTCCCGTTCCTGTCTGGGCAATAGCCAGAACATCTTCTCCGTTCAAAATCGGCGTGATTGCTTTGAACTGAATATCAGTAGGCTTCTTAAATTTCAGTTCTGACAACGCTTTTTTGATACTTTCCGCTATCCGGTAATCTTCAAATTTCATATTTTAAAATAAACTTATGGTAAAGGTACGCCATTCTCTTAAAAAAAGATAATAATACTATGTTGTTTTTGGTATGTTGATAACTTTGCAGGATAGCAGGACAGTAAATTTTACAGATTTATGAGCAAAAGGAAAAAAGTCATTCTTGTAGGCGGAGGGTTCGCCGGAATGGAATTCGCAAAAGCATTGAAAAACAAAGGAAATTATGACATCCTGCTTATCGACAAACAGAATCATCACATGTTCCAGCCTTTGTTTTACCAGGTTGCCTGCTCCATGCTGGATGTCAACAGCATTATTTTCCCGTTCAGGAAAGTTTTTCAGGGGACAAAAAATATGGAATTCAAGATGGCTGCTGTCGAAGTTGTTAATACAGACGAAAAAAAAGTAATTACCAATATCGGTGAATTCAGCTACGATTATCTCGTGCTGGGATATGGATGTAAAACGAACTTCTTCGGAAACAAAAACCTGGAAAAATATGCGCTGACATTAAAAGCGACCGAGGAAGCAACGCAAATGCACAACCATATTTTAAATAATTTTGAGTCGGTTTTGAACACGAAAGACCCGGAAGAGATTGAAAAGCACCTGAATATCGTTATTGTCGGAGGAGGCCCGACAGGAGTAGAGCTGGCAGGTTCGCTGGCTGAAATGCGAAATAAAATTCTGCCGAAAGATTATACGTTTTTTGACTTCAGCAGACTGAAAATCCACCTGATAGAAGGCAGCCCGAATGTGCTGAATCCCATGAGTGAAAATGCTCACAAAAAATCCAGAAAATACCTGGAAGACCTGGGAATTAACGTCCGGACGCAAATGGTTGTCAAAGATTATGACGGACATATCGCTACGCTTGCAAACGGAGAGCAAATACCAACCTACAACCTGATCTGGTCTGCCGGTGTCGTTGCGAACAGCATCCAGGGACTCGACAAAGCGCAATACGTCCGCGGAAACCGGCTAAAAGTAAATCGTTTTAATCAGGTCGAAGGTTATAAGGATATCTTTGCAATAGGTGATATCGCCTATATGGAAACGCCGAAATATCCTGAAGGGCATCCCCAATTGGCGAACGTCGCTAAAAATCAGGGAAAGCTTTTGGGTAAGAACCTTTTGAAAAATGATTCTTTCATAGACTGGAAAGAATATGAATACAAAGACTTAGGATCCATGGCAACAGTGGGTAAGAACAAAGCAGTAGTCGATCTGCCTAATTTCAGGTTCTCCGGGATCTTTGCATGGCTGGTCTGGATGTTTGTCCACCTGATGCTGATCTTAACGGTAAAAAACCGCCTGATCATTCTTATCAACTGGGCAGGAAGCTACTTCTCTTCTGATTCTTCCCTGCGTTCCATTGTGAAGCACAAAGAGAAAGAGAGCTTTTTTAACAACAATCAGAGCGATGCTTCTTTTTAAGCGCAAAATACAAGCTAAAAACAGCTGTCACGTGTAAACACAATAAAACAGCACCAGAAATAAGCAATACGTATGTAACATTTTAATGATTGCCGTATCCAAACCACAACACATCATTAAAAACAAAAAGTTATGAGAAGTATTATTTCTGTTTTTTTCTTTCTGAGCAGCTGCCTTTATCTTAAAGGGCAACAAGTAAATGAATATCCCTTCCACGTATCAAAAACAGGGAATGGAGATCAATCCGTCCTGCTCCTTCCCGGGTTCGCCTGTTCGGGTGATGTATGGAGCGAAACTGTTGAATCTCTCCGGAAGAATTATACTTGTTATACACTGACAATGGCAGGTTTTGCGGGTACAGCTCCCAAAGCCGGCGCGAGCTTCAAAAACTGGGAAAAAGGCATTGTGCAATTTATCAGGGATAATCATATCAGCAAACCGATCATTATCGGCCACAGCATGGGAGGAGGCCTGGCAATGGCGATCGCGTCAGATTACCCTGACTTACCGGAAAAAATAATTATCGTGGATGCACTTCCCTGTATTGCAGCGCTGACAAACAACGACTTTAAATCGAACGACACGAATAATTGTTCCGGGCTGATCCGGCATATTACCGGTATGACCGATGATCAGTTTCAGCAGATGCAGAATACAGCTGCCGCCAGCCTGACAACAAACAAGAATATGCAGGAAGTGATAGCCGGCTGGTCTGTAAAATCAGATCGTGAAACGTTTGCAGCAATGTACTGTGATTTTTCCAATACAGATCTAAGGGATAATATCAGCCGTATAAAATGCCCAGCTCTGGTTCTGCTGGAATCTTATTTCATCAATTTCACAACCGTGATTGAAGAACAGTATAAAAATCTGAAAAAAGCAGATTTGCGTTACGCCACCAAAGGATTACACTTTATAATGTATGACGACACGGAATGGTATATTGCGCAAATACGTGATTTCTTAAATGCAGCTGAATGAAGTTCGAAGATATCTATAAAGCGTACTGGCAAAAAATATTCCGCCTTTGCCTGGGATATGTAAACGATTTCAGTTCCGCTCAGGACCTGGCTCAGGAAACGTTTATCACGGTTTGGCAGCAACTGCCGAAATTCAGAAATGAAGCCGGTATCGGAACCTGGATCTTCAGAATTGCGGTTAATACCTGCCTGCGGCAGATCGAAAAAGAAAAACGAATGGTAAAAACAGTGCTTCCCGTTCATCTCGCGGAAGAAAAGCAGGAATCGCCTGAACCCAAAGTGCAGCTATTGTATCAGTATATTTCTGAATTACCTGAAAACGAACGAATTATTATTTCTCTTGAGCTGGAAGGAATCCGGCAAGCCGAGATCGCCAATATTACGGGGTTTTCCGAGAGTAATATCCGGGTGAAAATTCACAGAATCAAAGAAAAGTTGAACAAAAAATTTAAAGAAAATGAGTGAGGATATAAATTTTTCAGAATTATGGAACCAGCAACCGGTTCCACCACTTGATATCAACGCGTTGCATAAAAAAATAAAACAGCTGCGGTCTCAAAAATTAAGGCAGTTAATAATTGCCAACGTCTGCCTGTTTGCCACTATCGCCATAATGGCGGGAATATGGATCATGTGCCGGCCGTTGTTCTGGAGCACCAAATTGGGAATTATACTGGCTGTTTTGGCAATGAGCATTTTTCTTTTCATTTACAACAAGCTGTTCCCATTGTACAGAGGGCTTAACAAAAATATGAGCAGCCGCGAATATTTTGACAATCTGCTGAAAATTAAAAATAAAGAACGGCTGATTCAAACCGGATTAATGGGATTATATCACTTATTACTGCTTTTTGCAATAGGGCTTTATTTATATGAATATGCCATAAGGATGCCGGTTATTATGGCAATCACTGTTTATACCGTTTCAGTGGGATGGATCGCGTTCAGCTGGTTCGTTATTCGTCCAAAGCAATCAAAAAAGAATAACCGGGGAAATGAGCGTATTATAACGGAGCTGGAGAGGGTTATTGAGCAGGGTGATGAGGAGTGATCTCAAGCTTTTAACATTTTAGTGCTACTCATCAAATCATTCACTAACCTCATAAAATACACCTACTTATATACCGACAAACGTAAATGGCTTAGCAGCCACAAACTGCCCGGATGTTTCCCCGGCATACGTTTCATTTTTACTTACACTTAATCTCCTGGCACCTGAATTGTTGCTGAAGTCGATGTTTTTTAAATCTACCCAAAAAGTATTCGGTGTTTTAACCGTTTCAAAATAATATACGAGATGCTTCTGGTCAGCTACCGATCTCCAGCGGGTAGATGAAATATTCGGTTCGGTTTCTGATGAAATTCCGAATGGTACGGAGCAATTCCGGATAACACTGAATACACTGGCAACGGCAATGCGTATATCGGTTGTCTGCGGTATCGCATTGATATAATAAGAAGCCCGGGCATATCTGTCTGTTGCTCTGTTCGTTCCGGGAAGCATTATTGTTCCGGGAATCCCCTGCCAGTAGCGGTTGATGGCCAGCTGTTCTTCAAATATCGGGGAATTGGTCATAACGGTATAGGATGGGTGGTGGTGAATATTTAATTTACCACCAATGTATTCAAAAATGGCATTATCTCCGGTAGCATCTGAAATCGAAAGGTGCAGTGTAGTGAATTTTTCCGTTCCGGGAATGTAGTCGGACACAATGACAAATTGCTCCTTACGCAATTCGTCCACCGCTTCCTTTACGGTCGCATAGTTATCCAATACATACTGTGCCCAGGCAGCGATCGTAATGCCGGGCTTTGATCCTTTCGGGTCAAATTTCGGATATTCGCTTTCTACCAGCCAAAGTACATTTGCAACTAATCCTTTTTCATTGATTCCGTCTGCAGTAGCAATATCCCATGCGCTGGTTATAACACTGCCATACTTTGAGGTCCATTTCACTGATTTATCACCGACATTTCCTGATCTTTCCAATCCTCTCGGAAAAATCCAGAGATTGGCATCAATTTCATCTTTCCAGTCCATTGAGCGGGCAGTGATAACAGTATTATCAGGTCCCTTATATACAACTCTGGTACAGGCATTCAGGCGTTGAGGAATACAAATCATCACAAGGACGAAAATCGCCACGGCTTTAGGCAAAGTGTATCTTATCATATCAGATAGGTTTTAAAATTTCTCAATTGTAGTTTAGTGCTACAAATTTACATATAAAATAACTAAATGCATAATTTAAAGTTTTAACTTTTTCAAATTCATGCTGATAAGTGTATATTAAAAAAGGATAATCATATAGTAAGTACGATCATCCTTTTTTAAATCATTTCGTTCTAATTAACCGGGAATCTTAATTGCTCCATTTACTTTCCCGTTACTTTGAAATGTAACTGTAGATCCGGCTCTCACATAATAAGGCCCGTCTAAGATTCCACTCTCGCTCAAATACATCACAAAACCTCTATCATCACTGCGATCCCAGGTTTCGCTCTTTTGAGATTTGATCTTGAAGTAGCTGGTATCACCATCTCTTCCCCATTTATTAATTGAAACGTTTATTTCATTTGCAGTTTCATTTTTTACAGTAATTGACATGTTTTAAAGTTTAAATAAATTCTCCTACTCTATTAAGGTTTTTCGGACTCCGCCTTTAGAAGCTTCTATAAACAAATTTACTTACTACCATTGTTATAAGAGAGCAGGTAATTACCTGTTTTATAAAACAGGTAATTCTACGGGGGACTTATAGAATACTCTCAAACAGAGAGTGGTGGATTAATACTAAAAGAATACACAAGAGCAAGTTTGATTGTGAAAGAAGAGAACAAAAAGAAACAGAGAAATTTCGAAATTTTTAATTGAGGATTTGAACCTTTTTCTACAATTCTCTTTCATCGGAACTCACTCCTGTTTCTGAAAGAAAAAGGACCTGAAAGAGTGAGTGGAGTGGGTTTTACAATTAGAAATGATTGAAAAATATGAAGTTTAAATAAAACTAGAAGTATAACGTGCCGCGGCTTGGCGGCAGTAGCGGCAAGTTAAGAAAAAATGTAATAAGAAATTCTGAAGTTCAGAGTATTTTCCAAGAAAGAAAAACGAGCTATTGCGCCAAACCGCTGTTAGCACTAATTGCTTAAGTCTTCAATGCATTTTTCTCTAATTTTCCATAATCTTTCTATGTTAAATTCTATTTCAGGATTTTCGGTTAACCATTTTTTCAAAAACTCTTTATGAAATTCCACTTTGTAATGTGAAATCTGATTAGATAACATTTCTATTTCCAGCAATAAACTATCTTCAAAATCTGATGCACTAGAATTTCGCTTTGTGAAATCCAGAATTTCATTTTCGAACTTCAAATAATTATGAGCTTCTGGTATAAACTCAAGATTGTATCTTTTCAAAGTTTCGGTTACCGCCACAGTATTTTGAGCATTCATTTTAAAAATCCCAAGCATTAACTTTAAGCCTTCAAATTCATTTTCTTCCGCAAGCTTTTTCAATATTGCGTGCTTTGTACCGCATGTTCCGCAATTGTCTGCGAAGATTGTTTTCAAGTCATTTTTATCAAGATTTCTACGATAAGGTAACTTTGCAATATATTGACAAGCATCTTGAAAATTTACAATGTTTATCTTAAGAAATTCGTTTGAGATTTCTCCACAAGGTTTTATTTCAAAATCTGGTAGTTTGTTCATATAAGGAAATGTTGTGGCAATTAGTGCTAACGTTTTGCGGCTATCCGAAGGGCGGGACTTTTACCACAAAACTTGATTTGAAAAACTAATGTTTGATTAACCATAATACTGTCTTTGAAGAACGAAACTCCGCCTTTTGGGTAGGTGCTGTTATGCCCAGTGCTTTTTCTAGTCATTATTCTGTAAAACACGTTTGATACTCATTAAGTATTTCGCCTTCTTTCGCCACTTTTAAAGCAAGTTTTTTAAAGTAGTCCGCTCTTACTGCATTTCCTATGCTGTAATAATGCTGGCTCAATGCTGCAAATGGGAATAAGTAATTTCCGTTCATAGAATTAACGTTTCCAACAGATATGTCATTAATTGAGAAATACTCTTTTAAGTAGTCTAACAGAAACACTTGTTCAATATTCTGCACTAACAAAGAAATGTTGTCAATTTTTTTCGTGCTATATAAATATGCCAAGCCAGTTAAATAGAGATCGTTGTTAATTTTATCCCTATAAGGTCTACTTACGGTAACTGCAGCATAAACAGTTCGTCCTTTTTTATTTGATGCAACCAGCTTAATTATGATTTGCTGGAATTGCTCATACGTATCTTCATTTGTCATAGGGTCAAAATCTAATTGAGGAATTTCAAGTTCATTGAAAATTCTTTCACGATATTCTTTTATAAGCAATAAATTCACATTAAGCATTCGCACATCGGGTCTATATTTTTTACCTTTCGTCAATAGCAATATTGCTTCTGTGTCTTTGTCGCCCTCTGTAAAAACAATGGCCTCTTTTTCAAGAGCGGAAAGCAAGTTGTAGCTATAATTTAGTAAACCAGGTGAATAATCACCAATAGAGTAGAATGCTTCAATATTTTCATCTCTTTTTGCATAATTGCCCTTAATTTCATAGTAGAAAATAAGACTCATAATTGGTTCTGAGCTTTGAGGTGAAAGGTTATGGGCTTTTTCAAGATAAGGAAAAAGATTTAAGTCGTTATTTCCATTAAGCCATTTTGCAAAGTTATATTCATACGAGTTTGGGACTTGCCTCTCCATTTCATCAACAATATTTTTCAAGCGGTCAAAGCGTGAAATACCTTTTGATTTTTGCGAATTGTCTTCTTCGCCTTTTATGTATGCGTTTCTGTTTGCACGGTAATAATTAAACCAAGCGTCTGCATTTTTTGGGTTCTTATCAATTTCGTTTTTCCATAAAGGAATTTGTTGCAAGTAATATTCGTTAGGTTTCAGAACCTTGTTTTTGCCATATATTTTTTCGGGAATCTGTGCTACCAAACTATTGTTCACACAAAACAAAACTATGCTGAGGAGAAAGAATAAAATATGTCTCATTTTTGTCTTTTTATTATACGTTTAGTGTTCGTAGCTGGGCATAACGTGTCGCGTATTGGCGAAGTGGCGGCCTTAAACGTAATGATTAGGTTTAAAGATAAACATTTTTAGAAACGGAAAACTCAAGTTTTTCAAGTTTGCCGCCATTTTGCCAAACCACCGTTAGGGCAACGTTATTTTTTTGCAGTCAATTAAATACTGTCGTGCTATTATATCTAAGTTCTTTGTGATATTCCAAAAAGCAAAACTACTTTGTCCCGTCGGAATTTTCCAATATACTATTTGTCCGTTACTCTTTTGGAGACCAAAGTCTGCAATGTAGCCATTAGTTTTTACGCTTACTTTTATACCAAAATTTTCTGAAACGGCTATTGATTTGTAGCCTACGTGTTGGTTAAAATCGATATAATTCAATTCTGCAATTTATTTATTTTCAATATGTATAAATCGTCTTATAGTACATATTGTTGTATTTGACTCATTCCTCCCAAAACAAGAACAGGCATGTCATCATAGTGGGATAACATTTCAGAGAAATGCTTCTTTTTATCGTCAGAAAGTTTATCAAAAAGAGTAAACTCTTCAAATCCACTAAAATCATAAATAGATTTTCTATAATATTTAAAGAACCATTTAAGAATGCGGTCTCAATGTTGTCAAGTCAAGTAAGTATATTTTACTAATCCAAGTGTTTGATTTTCCTTTTTTCTGGTCACGACTAAATAAAATAAATTTTCCGTCACTCGAAAAAGTTGGGTCGTTAAAGTCGCCCGTTTTTAGTACTTCTGTTTTCTTGAAACTTTTCCATAAGTTTTTTCAAGACTTTGTTTTCAATTACTTCATTAATTTTGGATTGCTTCATTTTGGTTTCGTGTGTTTCGATAAAATTGCCACCAACGTGCCGCTTATTGGCGATGGGCGGGATTTACAGCACTAATGTTGATACGAATCGGACACTTCAAAAATAGTACAAATGTTGATGCGAAGAACTTCGCCCCGCATTACGTCAATACGATGTTAGCGGTTCGTTGTTATTCTGATATGATTAAATAGTAATCGTCCAAATCTCTTAACGTGAACTGATTTTTAAGTGAATTTTCGTTGTAATGGATTTCTTTCTCAATATTTGCGTTTAATTTTTTTGCATTCTCAAATGCTTGATTTAAGTCATCAACTCTGAAAAAAAGTATCAAACCGTTTCCGGTTTCTTTTTCGGGATTGAGCATTGTCGGGTGTTCGTCGTCACCCCATTTATGCAGACAAAGAACAACAGTATTTTCGCTTGTCAGGATTTCAAAAGTTTCGCCACCGTGCTCACTTTTACAACCCAATAGTTTTTGATAAAATTCAGAGCTTTGAGAAACGCTTTTTACGGCTATTATTGTTTCATTTCTTACCATAATTTTGCTTGGTTATTGTCTAACTCAAATTTCTTTGCTGTCCGTAATATTGTGACCTTTGATGTCTGTGCATTTAAAGTTAAAACACGTTTCAAATAATTTTATTGCGTCTGCAACAGTTGAAACGATTAAGTTTCATTGTCTGTTGTCTAATTATTTTTTGTCTTTCCTAATCAGTCCAAAAACTAAAACTGTTGCATAAGCCCACATTAACCAAGAGCCAAAAGTAGCAGCGTCTGTTTCTGGTAAATTTGGAAATACCAAGGGAAAAAACTCAATACAGAATGTGTCGAATATCATTCCTGGAAGAACCATTATTACAGCTGATTGAATTGCTTGTAATTTGCTCAATTTGTATTTATTAAAAACCCAAGTTGCCACAAGTCCTAAAAATGGAAGTACCGCCAAGTAAATTCCAATCATTACAGTATGATTGTTCGTCAAAAAAAAGTATTGACCTGCAACTCTAAAAGCAATGGTTGCCAAAAGCCAGATTGTAAATCCAATTATCAGACTGAAAATCTTGTAATTCATTGACCGTTATTTTGTTTTTCAATATGCGTTTTTGAAAGTTGTATCTTTTGCAGGTAATTTTCTAATGCGAACATTGCCTTGTATGCGTTCGGATCAAGCTGTTGTATGTCTATTGTGTTTTCCGAATTCATTTCTTTTTTGTTTGTCATTTGATTTTAGCACGATCGGTTTTACAATGACCGCCAACGGTTTGGCAGCTTGGCGATGGGCGGGATTTTAGCACTGAAGTTCAATCGAAGAACGGAAGTTGAATTTTGCACTTCTATTGATACGAAGCTGTTCAGTCCGCCTATTTCCAATACAATGTTATCGGTAGCTCTTCTTTCGTGTCTGTCAAGGTACAAATTTTTCAAATGTCTGTCCGTTAAATTTTAATGCTCCGTTCTCGTGTGTTCCAAGCCATAAGTTTCCGTCGTTGTCGTTGTAAATGGAAAATAAGGTTATGTCTTTTGAGTTGATTGGAACAGGGTAATGATTGATTTTTGTTCCGTCATATTTCCATACACCTGCACTATACGTTGCAATCCATAAATTATTGTCTTTGTCTTTTGTGATAGATAAATACTCATTCAAATTGCTGTTATCTTTTCCGTCTAAATTGCCAATACTTTTTATTCGGTTGTAAAATGTTCCGTTGTCCTGTTTGTTGTCATAAATAGTATAACGATATTCAGTATTAAACCAAAAATCTCCGTTTTTATCTTCTATAATGGAACGAACACCATTAGCACCTTCATCAGGTTTATTGAAAATTTCTGCAACGTCTTTTTCTGAAATCCAATCAAACGATTTTCCGTTATACCGCAAAACTCCCAATGCTGATGTGCCAAACCAAACATTTTCTTTGCTGTCTTTGTAAACCGAATAAACAGCGTAAGGAGTAGGGTTGTTAGGATTTGTTGAGATATAATCTTCGCCAAGTTGAGTTTTTGGAACTTGTAATTTGTAAAGATTTTTTCCGTCATATCTGTAAACAAATCCCGAATAATCAGAACTTTTAAACCACATATCTTTTGAACTTAATTTCCAATCGTTGTTATCGCCAATTTTTTCGTTTAGCGTTGTAAAAGTCTGCCCGTTAAATTGGCAAATCCCTTTACCTGTTGTGAAATAAATATTTCCCGATTTGTCTTCTTTGATTTCGTCAATTCTGTTGTCGGACAAGCCGTCTTTTGTTGTAAAATGAATGATTGTTTTGCCGTCAAACCGATACACTCCGTCAATACTACTCCCAAACCAATAGTTGTTTTTTGTGTCTTGATAAATAAGCATTATGTTTTTACCAAGTTCTTTTACCGTGTTACCGACTGAAATTATAGGTTGAGTTTTAGTTGTCTGTCCGTTACAGGAAGTCAAAAAAGTCAGTATGCTAAAAAATAAAAGTATTCTTGTTTTCAATGTCTGTTCGTTTTATGTCTGCGGTGTCGTTTGGTAGAGTTACCGCTAACGTTTTGGAGCTTTGCGTTCGGGCGGGTTTCGGAGTACAAAGTTTCAATTTATTACTAAAGTTTTTAGAAGCACAAAGCTCCAAGTTTGCACGTCAGCCCGCCTGACGCAACCCCTTTGTTAGCTGTAGCCGTTTTTCTCAATTAAATTCAAGTTCATATTCGTTGTCGGCAACTTTTATTTTTCCTTTTACTTTCCATTTTTCTGCCATTTCTTGGGTTGGATACCATTTTCTGTTCGGATTTGAAATTACAAATAATCCGTCATCATTTCCAACAGCAACAAAATCCTCTCTTTTGGGTCCTTTTGCAAAATATTCAATTCTTGTCTTTTCGATTATTTCGTTTCCAATTTGTAAAGGTTGGTCAATTACAAGTCCAATTTCGTTAATGTTTAAAATAGTTTCAGCAGAAAATGGTTTGTCTGTTGGATTGTTCAAGTCGGTTCTACAAATAAATTCTAAAATATTTCTGTTATTGTCAAAAAAATAAATTGCTTTTGCTTTCCAATTCTCAAAGTCTGTAATGAATGAATTTTCAGTTTCAATTAAACTTGTCCGTTGCAAAGTCCAATTTATTGCGTCATTCAGTGCATTTGTTGGAATGTTAAATGCAAAATGATACTTTGGATTTTGATTTTCTTCAGTCAACTCAAAAACTAGTTTTGAAGTTCCAACTGCGAAAGAAATGCTTGTTTGTGTTTCAGTTATTTTTTGAAATCCAATTGTATCTTCGTAAAATTTTTTAGTTTCGGTTAAGTTATTTGTTAATAATGTTAATTCTTTTATTTTCATTTAAGCAGTCAGTTTTACGGTTACAGCTAACGTTTCGGGGCTTTGCGTTCGAGCGGGTTTCGGAGCACAAAGTTTCAATTTATTACTAAAGTTTATTAGAAGCACGAAGCTTCAAGTTTGCACGTCAGCCCGCCTGACGCAAAACCCATGTTAGCAGTAGCTTTTCTGTCTTCAATGTCTCGGAAAGGCAACATATGTGTATGTGAATCTTAAAGATTTATTGGTCTGTCCATTCGAATTAGTTTCAGTTATACCCTCAATATTGTCAAAGTCGTTGTATGAGATTTTTATTTTTTTCCAGCCGTCCGAAATTTGTTGTATTCTATTTTGATTGTCATAAATAAAGTCGCACGAATAAATTGTTGAAGGTCCTGAAATAGAATATTTAGAAATTCTACCGTCTTTGTCATAGGTCATTGAATGTGCGGTCTGCAATGCTGGTTGTAAATGCTCATTTTCAATTTTTGTTTCTGTTCGTCCTGTATTACCTTTAAGTTGGTCTTTGTCTGGAAAGTAATATGGAAATCGAAAATTGTCCTTACAAAAGTTAATGTCAAATTTTGGTTTTAACCTGTTAGGTGTGTTTCCCCAAGCAGTCTGGTAAATAACTTTGTCTTTGGGAATTGTATCTGATTGGTCGTCTTGATAAACTGTAACCCAGTCAACACCGTTATATTGGTCGCTGTCAGAATGATTTGAAATAACAGTTTGTCTGCAAGAAAACGCAAAAATTCCTGCCAGTGAAATCGTCAATATTTTGATAGATAGTTGTCTTATCATAAAGTTACTGCTAACGTTTTTCGGGTTTAAGAAGTTGGCGATTTCGGAGCACAAAACTGTCTGCCAGCACTACACTTGATACGAAGCACAAAGCTCCATTTAAGGACGTCACCGCCAATTTCTTAAACCCGTTGTTATCGGTTCGGCTTTCTCGTCTGTCGTTAATGTTACTCTTCGCCAAAGTAGTCACTGTCAATTTTTTTAAGTTCGTAAATCTGTTGTGTCGTGCAACCAAGATTGTAGTCAATCATTAGTTGAGCCAATTGTTCACCGTCTATGAGAACAATCTTAGTTTCATTTTTTGGTGTGTAGTCCAACGCTTCCTTAGTGAAATTCGATGTCGTAATAAAAATACCCTTCTTCGCACCTTGTCCAGCCAACGCACCAACGAATTTGTGAAGTTCAGGTCGTCCAACTACATTGCCAGGTCTCCAACGTTTTGCTTGAACGTAAATAATGTCAAGTCCGAGTTTGTCTTCTTTTATTGTTCCATCAATTCCTTCGTCACCACTTTTTCCAATTGCTTTTCCTGCGTCCTTAATTGAACCACCGTAACCCATTTTTACTAAAAGTTCAACTACAAGTCTTTCAAAAAATGTTGGCGATAAGTCAACCACTTTGTTAAGCAGTTCTGATGCTAATGATTTTCTAATTCGTTGATAAGCCTTGTCCAGATTTTCTTCAGGGGTTTGTTCATTGGTCTCTACGATTATAGTTTCTTCTTCAGCTTCGTTGTCGTTACGTGAAGCATTTTGAAACTCTAAAAATGCAGGGAATTGTCTTAAATATTTTGCGTCAATGCGGTCAGGATTTTTCTTTAACGTGTCAAGTCCGATTTGAGTAATTACAAAAGTCGCACGTTTAGGAGAGTCAAGTAGTCCAGCTTTTTTTAAATACGTTTTTGCCCAACCAACTCTGTTGTCAAAAATTGCTTGGTTGCCACTTGCCAAAAGTTCTTTTCTTTCTTCGTCAGTTACTTGAAACTCGGTCGCCAAATTTTCAATTAGGTCTCTGTATTTGTGTTCCTGTCTGTCTGAAACAAGTTTAAGTAATGGAAGCATTAGCGATTGGTAGTCTGGTATCATATTTTCTATTTATTGTCGTCTGTTTGTTTTATGCACTGTCGTCTTTTAAGCTGACCGATAACGTTTCGGGGCTTGGCGTCAGTGGCGGAAATTGAAGCGGAAAGTTTCGATTTAGACGACACGTAGCAAAAGCCAATGTCTATTTGCTAAATTATGAAAAAAAGCCAATAAAATTGACTTTTGCGGATTACGAAGCACAAACTTCAACTTAGCACTTAACCCGCTATTGCGCCAATCCCATGTTAGCTGTTCGTTGTTTTTATGATTTGTATTGTTTCATTTTTTCAATCAATAACTTTTGTAAATCATCAAAGTTTGTTTGTAATGCGTTAGATGAAATACTTATAGGAGAACCATAACTTTTATAATTCATTTTCATAGCATTTCGTTTAAATGGATTTGTTACTTTGTCTATATAGTCTTGTGGATTACTAACAATAAACATTAAAAACTTTTGGCTCATAACTTGTGAAACTTTTATTTCTTGAATGTCTTTCCATGGAATTAACCCTGCTGAAACACCGCTTGAATTGTCAGTTATTCCTTGACTGTTAATTATAAGACCTGTTTTTTTATCTGAAAATTTACGAAATATTGTTACTGCTACAAGGCCAAAAAACAAAATTGAAGCAAGTCCAACTATGAAAATTAGTGTCGGGTTACCTAAGATTGGATTGCTAATTTTCGGTGGATTTATTAAAAACCATATTCCAAGTCCAACAAAAACGATGGAACCTAAAAATGTCAAAATCATTTTCTGTTTGCTCAATGGAATTTCAATTTGATCATCTTTTGTCATAAGTTTTAGTTTTGATGTTATATTCTTTTGTACGGTGTTGTTATACAATGACAGCTAACGGTCAGGGTATTGCCGAAGGCGGGAATCGAAGCACTTCAGTTCGGCTGAAGCACAAAGTTGATAGAAGTACACAAGTTCATTCTTGCGCTTCAGCCCCGCTTTTGGCAATACCTTGTTATTAAAAGTATTAAATCGTATGTAGCTTTTTGCATTTAAATACATAATTATCAATAAGTTATAAAATTATAAAGAGCGAAATAATGCAAAAAAACGCAACGAAATGTTAGGTTTGTTGTACCAAATGTTGTACCTTTGTATCAGGTTGCACCGCTTTGAAATAGCTGATTTATAAAGGGTTTCATCGTTTTGCACTCGATTGTTTTTTTAGTACAACAAATATAATACTTTTTCTTATGGCTTCGATAAAATTAGTGCTTCGGACAAACCAAGAAGACAAAACAGGTCATAGCCCTTTATACATAAGACTTATAAAAGATAGAAAAGCCAAATTTGTTGCCACAGGCGTAAAGCTGAAGCACAACGAATGGGACGATGACAAACAGAAGATAAAGAAGAACCACACCAATAGTGCGAGAATGAACGCCTTTCTTGCCCAGAAAATTGCCGATGCCGAAGGAACAGTTGCAGACCACGAACGCAAAAGAAAATCCGTATCAGCCCGAAAACTCAAAGAAGCAATAAAAGGTAAGGATATGGCAAACTTCTTTGAATATGCTTACAATCGTTGCGAGCGTATCAAAGGAACGGTATCAGTTGCCACCTATAAAAATTACAAACAGTATGTAGCCAAGTTTGAAAAATTCATTGGACACAGGGATATTTATTTCGATGATATTACTGTTACGATGCTGAAAGACTATATCAATTATATGTCTAACAATTTGAAAAATGGAGCAACTACGGTACACTATTCTTTATTGATTTTATCCGTAATGTTTCGTGATGCTCAAAGGGAAGATGTAATTGAAGAAAACATTTATCCGTTTTCAAAAGTTCGTGTAAAACGTGATAAAGGCAAACGATTATTTTTGAGCAAAGAACAAGTAGAAAAGTTACGCAATTTTAAAATCGAATACACAGGAAAAGACGAAGTCTTTAGAGATATGTTCATTTTTTCGGTGTATGCAGGTGGCTTACGTTTTAGTGATGTAGTGAGCTTGAAATGGGAAAACTATAATGAAAAAGAGCAACGCATTACAAAAACCATTCGCAAAACAGGAAGAACCCACAGTTTTAAAATCGGCCAGACGGCAATAGATATTCTGAACCAGTACAAAACAGCTATATCACAATCAAGTGATTTTGTTTTCCCGATATTGGAAGATGTAGAAAGATTTGATACCGATACCGATTATCAGGCACATATCATCAATGCAAAAAACATTCTATGCGGTCAGAAGTTAAGAAGAATAGGTAAGGATATGGAATTGCCTTTTTCGTTATCATTCCATTTAAGCCGTCATACATTCGCTACAAATGCTCTTAACAACGGTATGCGCATTGAATATGTTTCAAAGCTGTTAGACCATTCAGATATCGGCATTACGCAGATTTACGCCAAAGTGATTAGCGAGGAATTAGATAAAGCCGTGGATAAGTATATAAATTGAAGAAACCATAAGCATTACCCAATATTTTAATTACTAAATTTACCCTATAAATTTCATACCGTGAGCAAAGTTTTAATCATAGATGACGAAGAAAAAATAAGAACCCTGCTTTCCAAAATCATTACGTTGGAAGGGTTTGACGTGCTACAAGCAGGCGACATCAAAAGCGGTTTAAAAAAACTGGAAACAGCTGATGTTGATGCCGTGATATGCGATGTAAAACTACCAGACGGAAGCGGTGTTGAAGCCACTAAAAATATCAAAGAGAAATATCCCTCAGTAGAAATCATATTACTCACTGCCTACGGCAATATTGCAGATGGCGTTCAGGCAATGAAAAACGGAGCTTTTGATTACATTACCAAAGGCGATGACAATAACAAAATCATTCCCCTGCTCTATAAAGCAACCGAAAAAGTAACACTCTCCAAACGGGTAATGCAGTTAGAAAAGCTGTTAGGCAATAAATATTCCTTTGATAACATCATCGGAAAATCCAAAACGCTTGGTGCTTCCATTGATGCCGCCAAAAAAGTGGCAGATAGTGAAACAACCGTTTTGCTTACCGGAGAAACCGGAACGGGTAAGGAGGTTTTTGCACAAGCCATTCACAATGCGAGTAATAGGAACAAACAGAATTTTGTAGCCGTAAATTGTTCTGCGTTTAGCAAAGAATTGTTGGAAAATGAATTATTCGGGCATAAAGCAGGTGCGTTCACAGGTGCGGTAAAGGATAGTAAAGGAATTTTTGAGGAAGCAAACCACGGGACGGTTTTCTTAGATGAAATTGGTGAAATGCCTTTAGATTTACAGGCAAAGCTCTTACGGGTTTTAGAAACAGGAGAATTTCTAAAAGTAGGTGATAGTAAACCAACCAAGGTAAACGTCCGTATTATTGCTGCCACTAATAGAAATTTACAACAAGAAGTAGAGGAAGGACACTTCCGTGAAGATTTGTTTTACCGAATTGCCGTCTTTCAGATTTCACTACCCCCACTCAGAGAACGGGTTATTGATATAGAAGAACTGGCGATATTCTTTCTTCGCACATTTACAAATAAGACGAACAAAAAAATCAATACCATTTCAAAAAACTATCTCGAAGCACTGAAACAACATACGTGGAAAGGCAATATCAGAGAACTCAAAAACGTAATTGAGCGTAGCGTAATACTTACAGGTAATACAGAATTAGAAGAAGATAGTCTGCCATTGGAACTACAACGTCTTGGCACTTTAGATAACCGTGAAAAAACACTATCTGCCTTTGAACTTGCAAGCGTAGAAAAAGTTCATATTCAAAAAGTGTTGAACTATACCAATGGCAATAAAACAGAAACAGCAAAACTGCTCAATATTGCCTTAACTACTCTATACCGGAAGATTGACGAGTACCATATAAAATAACCCTTTCAAAACGATAGTATTTACCCTTTCAAAACGAAAGGGTTTTTTATTTTCCCTATATTGATTTTATATGTTAAATAATTCAAAATCAATATATTAAAATATTTTTGGTTCTGGTGGAATAGAAATTGGCATAAGAAGAATATAAATAAAATATTCTTATGACAACGGAACACGAACAAAAAAGCGAATTTCAAAAAATTCAACAATTAGAGGTTGAAGCCCTCGATGCCATCTTTAAGGGGCAAAAGAAAAAAGTTGTAAACCTGTTTGGTAAAGCCGAACAATTATTTCAGAAAGGGAGCAACTATACGCGCACAATCATTTCCAACACATTTATTCTTCCCTTAACCCAACTGCTCGAAATGAATTACAGTTGGGGTAAAGAATATCTCATCTTGTTTCCCGGACAGCTCAAACAAGAGTATTGCAGGCAAATCTATTCATCAGGAATTTAATAACTATACAAACAATGGTAATACTATTAATAATCGTAGGTGTAGCACTTTTCGCATTCTTTTTTTTACTAATCAGATTATTTGAAAAGATATGAAATCTAAACAGAAAATCAATGAAGACCGGGCGGCTGTTTATTTAGCTGAACATCATAAAGAAATCAGCAATGAAATTAGGGAACTGTATGCTCATAAAAACTTCGCTGGTATTCTTCAGGCAGTTGTAAATCTGATTAAATGCTTACTCGAAAAGGGAGAATTTACAAAAATTACAAAACACATAAAATACATTGGGTGGATATATCAGAGAGGAAATGACTACATCAGGTATATTATTGAAAATCTATTTGTACGCTCATTTGAAGGCATACGAAAACGTTGTTCTACAAACCAGTGGCAGCAACTATATACTGAAATTCCAAAATCTTTTCAGATGGTATATATAAAACAAAACAACATCATTCAAACAATAAAAATATGATAGCATTATTCATCATCGCCATTGCAGTATTTTTCTATATGTGCTACGTGCTGATTAAACCAGAAAAATTTTAAAAACAGCATCCATTAAAAAAACCGGGAAATGAGGAAAAAAATAAAAGAAGTGTTTACAATCATCTTCTGGATACTTGTGCTCATATCTTTTATATACCTCCTATATATAAAATTAAACATCCTTTTCTAATGAAAAACAATATGAAAAGCTTTAGAAGTGATGTCCGAGAAATATGCAGAGTTATCATTGTATTTCTTGTTGTTTTCGGATTTGTGATGCTTTTCGGATGGCTTATTAAACTAATATTTAATTAAAAGATATGAACACAGAAATTTTAGGAATTATAGCAATGTTCGGGGTAACGCTGTTGCTGGCAATACCCCTTGGTAAATACATCGCGAAAGTATATGCAGGTGAAAGAACTTTTCTTGACCCTGTATTTAATCCCATAGAGCGATTGTTCTATAAAGTATCAGGCATAAATCCTGATAATGAAATGAACTGGAAACAGCATTTGGTAGCCTTGCTGACCATTAACCTGCTCTGGTTTCTGATGAGTATGGGAATACTGATGAATATGGGAAGTTTACCGCTCAATCCCGATGGTAATCCAAGCCAGTCCGCAGATTTGGCGTTTAACACCACCATTTCATTTTTAGTAAACTGTAACCTGCAACACTATTCAGGCGAAACAGGTATCAGTTATTTAGGACAAATATGGTTAATGTTTCTCCAGTTTGTAACTGCGGGTGTAGGTATGGCAGCAGCGGTTGTGGTGTTCAAAGCATTCCGGGAGAAATCAACTACTCAATTAGGCAACTTTTACAATTATTTTTTAAAATCCTGTACCCGTATTCTATTGCCCATATCATTGGTATTAGCTGCCATTTTTGTTTTTGAAGGTATGCCAATGACATTTGATGGGAAAGATACCATTACCAACCTACAAGGCGATACCGTACAGGTGAGCCGTGGTCCGGTTGCAGCTTTCGTGCCTATCAAACACGTTGGTACAAATGGAGGTGGCTTTTTCGGTGCTAACGGTGCTCACCCATTAGAAAACCCTTCATACCTGACCAATATGGTTGAAATGTTTGGTCAGTTTATCATTCCTATGGCAATGGTATTTGCTTTCGGTTTTTTCATCCGTAGGAGAAAGTTTGCCTGGATGATGTATGGGGTAATGACCGTAGGATTTCTTTTGCTGGCAATTCCAAATATCAATATGGAAATGAACGGAAACCCTGCCATAACACAGATGGGAATTGACAACTCGTTGGGTGCAATGGAGGGGAAAGAAATCCGCTTGGGCGCAGCAGCGTCCGGCTTCTGGAGCATAGTAACTACCGTTATTTCTACAGGCAGTATCAATTCGATGCACGATAGTTCAATGCCATTGTCCGGTATGAACGAATTGTTGGCAATGATGATTAATGCCTTTTATGGAGGTGCGGGAGCAGGCATACTCAATTTTCTAATCTTTATCATTTTGGCGGTATTCATCAGCGGATTGATGGTGGGTAGGACACCCGAATTTATGGGTAAGAAAATTGAAGCCAGAGAAATGAAAATAGCAATGATAATCGCTTTGGCACACCCTTTCCTTATTTTGGTCGGAACTGCTTTGGCAGCCGCATTACCACAATATACATCGGCAACATTAGCCAATCCTGGCTTCCACGGTTTTAGTGAAATGCTCTACGAATATACTTCATCGGCAGCCAACAACGGGAGTGGTTTTGAAGGCTTGGGAGATAATACCGTATTCTGGAACATATCAACAGGGATTGTATTACTATTAGGCAGATTTCTTCCGATAATCGGTCCCGTTGCCATAGCAGGTTTACTGGCGGAAAAGAAATTCATTCCTGAAAGTGCAGGTACACTCAAAACCGACACATCTACATTTGGCTTAATGGTGTTTGCGGTTATTGCCATCATTGCAGCATTGGCATTCTTCCCTGCATTAGCGTTAGGTCCGATTGCAGAATACTTTTCACTTTATTAATCTTTATCAATTCAACAGAAATGAATAATAACAAAAATAAATTATTTGAACCTGCATTAATGAATGAAGCCTTGAAGCAATCATTCATCAAATTGCACCCTGCAAAAATGTTCCGAAATCCGGTAATGTTTATGGTGTGGATAGGTACACTCGTGATGGCAGCTGTATGTGTATGGATAGCATTTGGCGAGCAGAGCCAGGGTAGTTTTGCCTATAACCTAATCGTTACAGTTATACTATTCGCAACGCTATTGTTTGCCAATTTTGCCGAAGCCATTGCCGAGGCTCGGGGAAAAGCACAAGCCGACAGTTTACGTAAAACAAGAGAAGAAACACCTGCCCGGTTAGAAAATGGAGAAACTATTTCTTCCTCACAACTTAAAAAAGGCGACGTATTTATCTGTGAAGCAGGCGATATCATCCCCTCCGACGGCGAAATTATTGAAGGCTTGGCAACCATAGATGAAAGTGCCATCACAGGCGAGAGTGCACCCGTAATCCGGGAAGCAGGAGGCGATAAAAGTAGTGTTACCGGCGGTACAAAAGTACTGTCAGATAAAATTAAAGTTTGCGTAACCACCGAAGCTGGCGAAAGTTTTTTAGATAAAATGATTGCTTTAGTAGAAGGTGCAAGCCGTCAAAAAACACCTAACGAAATTGCGTTGACTATACTGCTCTCAGGCTTTACACTTGTTTTTATTATCGTAGTCGTTACATTGAAGCCCTTTGCAGATTATGCGCAAACCCCCATTACCATAGCTGCATTTATATCACTTTTTGTTTGCTTAATTCCTACCACCATTGGCGGATTACTATCAGCTATCGGTATTGCGGGAATGGACAGGGCTTTGCGGGCTAATGTAATCACTAAAAGTGGTAAAGCGGTTGAAACCGCAGGAGACGTAGATGTATTACTACTCGACAAAACCGGAACCATTACCATTGGTAACAGAAAAGCAACAAAATTCTACCCCGTAAACGGTGTGGATGAAAAGCATTTTCTGAAATCGGTCGTGTTAAGTTCTATGGCAGATGAAACCCCCGAAGGTAAATCTATCATAGAATTGGCAGGTGTTAATCCACTAAGTTATCAGATACAAAATCCACGTTTCATAAAATTTACGGCAGAAACAAGAAGTTCCGGAATTGATTACGATACTATAAAAATCAGAAAAGGAGCATCAGATGCTATCAAAAATCTGGTTGAAAAAGCAGGAAACCACTTTCCATCCGAAACAGAAGAACAGGTAAAATCCATTTCAAGCAATGGCGGAACACCACTCGTTGTTGCCGAAAATGAAAAAGTATTGGGCGTAATTGAATTGCAGGACATCATCAAGCCAGGCATACAGGAACGCTTTGAACGCTTACGCAAAATGGGGATTAAAACCGTAATGGTTACAGGCGATAATCCGCTAACGGCAAAATACATTGCTGAAAAAGCAGGTGTAGATGACTTTATTGCCGAAGCAAAACCCGAAGATAAAATGAACTATATCCGCAACGAGCAATCACAGGGCAGACTGGTAGCGATGATGGGCGATGGTACCAACGATGCGCCCGCCTTAGCACAGGCAGATGTAGGCGTAGCGATGAACAGCGGTACACAAGCAGCCAAAGAAGCAGGTAATATGGTGGATTTAGATAACGACCCGACCAAACTGATTGAGGTTGTTGAAATAGGCAAACAATTGTTAATGACAAGGGGAACATTAACCACATTCAGTATTGCCAATGACGTAGCGAAGTATTTTGCCATTGTTCCGGCACTGTTTATTGCTTCCATTCCTGCTTTACAGGGATTAAACATTATGAATTTGCACTCACCCGAAAGTGCCATTCTATCGGCAATTATATTCAATGCCATCGTCATCCCGATGTTAATACCATTAGCATTAAAAGGAGTAGCCTACAAACCTATCGGCGCCAGTGCCCTGCTTCGCAGAAATTTATTCATCTACGGTTTGGGCGGCATTATTGTTCCGTTTGTAGGCATAAAACTTATCGACCTGTTGGTTTCAGTATTTATTTAAAACATTAATCAAAATGAAAAAACATATTTTACCGGCTATCAAGCTAACAGTTTTAAGCATCCTATTACTCTGTATAGCCTATCCGCTTATCGTTTGGGGTATGGCACAGTTCGCTCCAAATAAGGGAAAGGGAAAAATTATCACACACAATGGTAAAACATACTATGCCAATGTTGGGCAGTCTTTTACGGAAGATAAATATTTCTGGTCACGTCCTTCTGCAGTGGATTATAATGCCGCAGGTTCCGGAGGCAGCAACAAAGCAGCTTCCAATAAGGAATATCTCCAACAGGTTCAGGCAAGGATAGATACATTTTTAGTGCACAATCCCGGTATTGCCAAGTCTGAAATCCCCGTGGATTTGGTAACGGCAAGTGGTAGCGGTCTTGACCCGAATATTTCCGTACAGGCGGCAAAAGTACAGGTAAAACGTATTGCTAAAATTCGTGGAATTGCCGAAGGAAATCTTCTGCAACTCATCCTTGCGAAAACAGAAAAACCTTTGTTCGGCCTCTTCGGACCTGAAAAAATAAATGTACTCGAATTAAATATAGCATTAGATAATTTAAAATAAATAAGATGAAGAACCTAATAACTGCATCGCTGATTTTGTTAAGCATAAATAGCTTTGCACAAACAGATACCACCAAGTCACCCTTTACTTTTAGTGGTTATTTAGAAACATACTATGCTTATGATTTTGGCAATCCTGACAATCATAATCGACCTGCATTTATGTATTCACACAATAGACACAATGAGTTTAACCTGAATTTAGGCTTTGTAAAGGCATCCTATAATACGGATAATGTGAGGGCAAATCTCGCTTTGGCTACAGGTACCTATATGAATGCAAACTACGCAGCAGAACCGAGCGTATTGAAAAATATATACGAGGCGAACGCAGGTATAAAAATTTCAAAGAATAAGGATTTATGGATTGACGCAGGCGTTTTTTCATCTCATATTGGTTTTGAAAGTGCCGTAGGTATAGACAACTGGACATTGACCAGAGGGATATATGCAGAAAATTCGCCCTATTTTGAGACAGGCGCAAAAATTTCATATACAACCGATAACGGCAAATGGTTTGTAAGCGGATTGTTACTAAACGGATGGCAGCGCATTCAACGTATAGATGGTAATAACACCCCTGCATTCGGTCATCAGCTAACCTACAAACCCAATTCAAAAATCACCCTCAACAGCAGCTCCTTTATTGGAAATGATAAAGTCGATAGCACAAGGCAAATGCGGTATTTTCACAACCTTTACGGCATCTTTCAAATCACAGAAAAATTTGCTTTAACAGCAGGGTTTGATATTGGAGCAGAGCAGAAAAACAAAGGAAGCAACCATTATAATACATGGTACGCACCGGTTGTGATTGTAAAATATAGCCCCGCCGAAAAACATAATTTGGCAATAAGAGCAGAGTATTATAACGACGAAAACGGTGCAATAATTGGTATAGGTACACCAAACGGATTTAAAACCTGGGGATATTCCATAAATTACGATTACCTGATACGTAAAAATATACGATGGCGTATAGAAGGACGAGGACTTACCAGCAAGGACAAGATTTTTATAGGAAATGAAAAGCTGGGCAATAACAATTTTTTCATCACAACATCATTAGCCATTGCTTTTTAATGACAGAAAAAGACCAAACAGTACAACAATTTCTTGACCTGATAAAAAAGTCAAGGAGAGGGAAATTTAAAGTCTACATCGGTATGAGTGCCGGTGTAGGCAAAACCTTTCGTATGCTACAGGAAGCACATTCGCTCTTGCGAAATGGTATCGACATAAAGGTGGGCTACATTGAAACGCACAATAGAAAAGAAACACACGATTTGTTAGAGGGGCTACCTGTTATCCCACGCAGAAAGCTGTTTTATAAGGGCAAGGAATTAGAAGAATTAGATGTTCAGGCAGTTATCAATTTACGCCCCGAAGTAGTAATAGTAGATGAACTGGCACATAGCAATATCGAAGGCAGCAAAAATGAAAAACGCTGGCAGGATGTATTAGACATTTTAGATGCAGGTATAAACGTAATCAGTGCTGTTAATATACAACATATAGAAAGTCTTAATGAAGAAGTGAGAGCCATCACAGGAATTGAGGTAAAAGAACGTATTCCCGATAGTGTGATAGCCGAAGCAGACGAAGTAGTAAATATTGACTTAACAGCAGATGAATTAATTACACGTCTTAAGGAGGGGAAGATATATGAACCCGCAAAGATAGAAACGGCACTCAATAATTTTTTCAAAAGTGAACATATACTTCAGCTAAGAGAGTTAGCACTAAAAGAAGTGGCCTCTCAGGTAGAACGTAAAGTTGAAAGCGAAGTTACCTTGACCAGTACAGCTAAACGGGAAAAGTTTTTAGCCTGTATCAGCTCAAACGAAAAAACAGCTAAAAACGTAATACGAAAAACAGCGAGGCTTGCCAATTATTACAACAGCAAATGGTCTGTACTTTATGTACAAACACTCCGTGAAAGCCCTGATAAAATAGCCCTTGACAAACAAAGACATCTTATAAATAACTTTAAATTAGCAACAGAATTGGGTGCGGAAATCATTAAAATTGAAAATGATAATGTTTCCAGAGCCATAATAGAACAATGTGAACAACGGAAGATAACAACCATTTGCATAGGGAAACCACATCTAAGCCTGTTGCATATTATTTTGGCAGGTAATGTTTTTAATGGTCTTCTGAAAAAGTTGTCAGAAAATAATATTGACCTTGTGATATTAAGTTAAAAGAATTGAAGCGATGAAAATAAAAACGAAGCTAACATTAGGTGTCGGACTCCTGTTTGCAATGATAGCATTTCTTACTGTATTAAGTGCAACCCACATAAATAAGCTATCTAATGATGCTAAGAATATACTGGCAGATAATTACAATACTGTAGATTATTGTCGCCAGATGCTCAATGCACTGAACAGTGATATTCATAACCCTGAACAACAAAAGAAATTCAGGCAAAGCCTGGAAAAACAAACGAGGACCATCACAGAAGTTGGAGAACAGGAAATTACGGACAAGATTAAACAGGATTTTGCACTCATAGTAAATTCTCCGGATGATAGTTCCTTGCTCCGGATGATACAGAAAGACATTACCGATGTAATGCTACTGAATATGCAGGCAATACAGCGAAAAAACGAGGTAGCAGAAAAAACGGCTGATAAGGCTATTTTATGGATTGCTGTTACAGGGACATTTTGTTTTATAATAGCGTTCACCCTTCTGATAAATCTGCCTTCAAACATTGCTAATCCTATCCGGGAACTAACGGAAAGCATCAAAGAGATTGCTGCAAAAAACTACTCCAGAAGAGTACATTTTGAAGAACATAATGAATACGGTGATTTAGCTAAATCATTCAATACTATGGCGAAAAAGCTGGAAGAATACAGTAATAGTAGCATTGAAAGGTTGATGATGGCAAAAACACGTATCGAAACCCTTATTAACAATATGAGTGAGCCGGTTATTGGTTTGGATGAGAAACACACTATTTTATTTATGAATGACATCGCATTAAAAATAGCAGGTTTACAGAAAGATAATGTAATTGGCGTACCCATCAAAAACATTGCAAAACATAATGACCTTATAAAAAACTTGATACAAGATTTGCCCGAAAAAGAAACAGCCGATAAAAAACAAAAATCATTCCCTATAAAAATTTATGCCGACAATAAAGAAAGTTATTTTGAAAAGGAGATTATACCTATTCTGATTACACCCACAGGTGAGAAAGAAGAAAAACATATAGGAAACGTAATTCTCTTACAAAACATCACTCCTTATAAAGAATTGGATTTTGCTAAAACAAATTTTTTAGCCACTGTTTCTCACGAACTGAAGACCCCTATTTCATCTATACAAATGAGTTTGCAATTACTTGAAAATAAGAAGGTTGGTGAATTAAATAGAGAACAGCAAAGTCTTTTACACAGCATCAACGATGATACAGGACGATTACTGAAAATTA
Organism: Flavobacteriia bacterium 40-80; assembly: GCA_001899145.1. Taxonomy (GTDB): domain Bacteria; phylum Bacteroidota; class Bacteroidia; order Flavobacteriales_D; family Crocinitomicaceae; genus 40-80. The sequence goes on along the minus strand of MKVF01000021.1, from coordinate 453,372 downwards.
CAGGAGAATTACTGAATATGACACAAGTTGAGAGTGGCACTATTCAAATAAGTGTTGTTCCGTCTGAAGCCAAAGAAATTGTAGAATATGCTGTAAATGCCACCAAAGCAGCAGCCGAACAAAAGCAAATCAAATTTAAAATAAAAATAGCCGATAATTTGCCACAAGTGCTTGCCGATAACGAAAAAACCGCTTGGGTATTGACTAATTTGCTTTCCAATGCCATTCGTTATTCTTATGATAATTCAATTATTAGTATTGATGTTAAAGCGACAGATAATAAGGTGCGCTTCTCCGTCACAGATACAGGTCAAGGAATTTCACCACAATATATTGACAAAATATTTGACCGATATTTCCGCATACCTGGCACAAAAAAGGAGGGTACAGGATTAGGTCTAAGCATCAGCAAAGAGTTTATTCAGGCACAGGGCGGTGAAATCTCTGTAAAAAGTGATTTAGGAGCAGGGAGCACTTTTACTTTTTCATTAAACAGCCTGCAAAGCAATAATAATATCAGTTCCACATAGTAGATGCTGGACATTCAGTAAATGGACCGTGTTGAAAATGAAAAAATAATACGGAAATATTATTATGTCAATGATTGCGGAAGACGACCCAATCTTAAATTATCTACATTATGCCAATTAAACATCAAATAAAAAATACAGTTCAATTTCCCGAACATACGGCAGTTCCAAAAGAACAGTCCGAAAATACACTGCTCGACATTTTTCAGGAAGAAATTTCCGATAATTTAGCCTATTGTCAGCAACTAATGAATAAAATTTTCTTTCTTCCCTATTCCAAACTGCCCGATTTCTTTTCACACCATTGCGATTTTACAACCAACCCAATTAAATGGCTAAACAAATTTGAAAAGCTGATTTCAGAGAACGAAGAAATATTTGTCAGTACGACCAAGCGTGGACGAATGATAAAATGCTATACTATTATAGAAAGTAAGCGTAAAGAATTAGACATTTTAAGAAACAGGCACACAAAAATAAAACCGCCAATGCAGTACATCAATGCGGAATGTGAGGAACGGTATTTTTCATTCAGAGAAGTAAAAAGTAAAGTAAATGCAATGGGCGATTATACAGATAAAATAATGTTTTTGACCAATGAAAAGTTCGATTACGAACAGGCAAGTATAGATTTCATCAATCCAAAATTGCCCGATTATTCCGACCAGTGTCAAAAAGAGATTGACCAGATACAGCATTTAATCCGTTTAACCGATGAATTTTCTAAACAACAAATGCAGAAGAATACCAACGGCATTCCTTTCAATAAGCTAAAAATAAATTGCAACATCAATCAGTTGGTAGATATATTTTACCAACTGCACAGAGAGCTGTTTACAGACGGCAAGCCCATTATTGACGGAAATATAAATGATTTCGTTGCTGTTATTGTAAATTCATTCACAGATAAAGACGGCAGGGAATTAAGTCCCGAAACCGTAAAAACAATGCTTACACCGTCCAAATCCGATAAACGTCCCAAACCCCACAAAAGAATAGACATTGATAAAATGCTGTAAATAAATCTTGTCCCGAAAGACCAAGTACGGACATAATGACTTTTTTATGTTGCTGTCCTTTGCTTCCATAATCATAAATATTTATACAAATGGAAGCAATTATTTTATCAAAAGACCAATACACAGAGTTGGTAGCAAGGTTGGACGAAATTACCCAACGCCTTAATGCAAAGAACGAACCTAAAAAGGACACGTTTTTAGACAATCAGGAGTTTTTAATGCTGATGAAAATTTCCAAACGAACCGCCCAGACGTGGCGTGATGAGGGGCGTATTTCATTCTCACAGGTAGGCAACAAAATTTACTACAAACTTTCAGACGTAGAAAAACTATTGCAGGAGCATTACAACAAAGCATTTGCTAAGAAGTAATGTAGGCAATGGTTTTATCAATCTTAAAAATCGGAAGTTATGGTAGTAAGTATTTTTAAAAACTTCAATGAAGTGGTAGAGAACCAAAAAATCATTGAGGTATTGAACGACATCAAAACAGGTAAGTATATCAATGTGATAACTTATTTAAGAAAGTCGCTTGCAGAGAGCAAAATGGAAGCATACGAAAGGGCAAAGAAATCTTTGCCCGCTTTCACACCTTCGGCTTCTTTTAAAGGCGGTAGAAAGTTGGAATATCTTACAGCGTACACGCAAATTGTAGTATTGGATATTGATAAACTTACCAAAGAACAGCTTACCAATGCTTTAGCATTGGCACAGGAAACGCCCTACACTTATTCGGCTTTTATCAGTCCATCGGGAAACGGTTTAAAAATCTTTGTCAAAGTCAATTCATCACAAGAAAACCACAAGGAAGCCTTTATAACCCTACAAAAATTCTATGAAGATTTTTTAGAATTGCCTATTGACAAATCGGGCAAAGACGTTACACGCCTTTGCTTCGTGTCTTACGACACGGATTTATATTTCAATGAAAATGCAACCGTATATCCTGTAATTTCAACCGAACATTTAAGCCCCTACTTTAACCAAGAGCAGGGAGCAGAACCCGAACCGCCAACCATTGCAAGCAATGGTTTTTCTACCGAAAAATTTAGTAATGATTATTTGGCAACGTATGAACATTGCGTAAGATTTACCGAGAAGAAAGAAAGCTATGTAAATGGCAATAGAAACAACTTTGTGCATTTATTGGCTTGCAACCTTAATCGTAAAGGAGTGCCATTGCCTATGGCAATGGGCTATATTCTTTCTGATTATAATTATGATGCAAAGGAAGTAGCAACAACGGTAAACAGTGCCTATAACAACACCTACGAACATAACAAAAGCACCTTATCCATTTCGCCAAATGGCGAAATTTCCGAGCAATCCAAAAGCATAAAATCATCTGAAGATGATACAGACGAGGAAGAAGAAAAACCGAGTTTCATAGACCGATTGGAAACCTTTTTGAATTACCGTTATAGCTTTCGCTATAACGTAGTTTCGGGAAAGTTGGAGTACAAGGCTACCAAAGCTACGCTTTGGAAACCTGTAACGGATTTTGTAGAAAATTCCGTATTGAGAGAAATACTCAAAGCAAAAGTAAAATGTAACATCAACACATTACGCAATTTGTTACGTTCCGATTATTGCGAACAGTTCGACCCATTCAAAAATTATTTTGATAACCTGTCGAACAATGAAGATGAAACCGACTACATCACAGAGCTTGCCAATACTATTACAACGACAAAGCAGGATTTATGGCAGGTATGTTTTAAAAAATGGTTTGTCGCAATGGTGGCTTGTGTAACCAATGATAAAGCAATAAATCAGACCGTAATTGTATTTAGTGGCAAACAAGGCGTAGGAAAAACAACGTGGATAGAAAAGCTGATACCAAAGCCTTTAAAGGATTATATGTTTTCAGGTACAATAAACCCAAACAATAAAGACACCTTGATACATTTAGCGGAATGTATGCTTATCAATTTGGACGAACTCGAAAACTTAAACCGTACCGAAATCGGTACGTTAAAAGAATTGATTACTAAAACACATATCCGTATGCGTAAAGCATACGGACACAACAACGAAACCCTGCCCCGCAGGGCTTCGTTTGCAGGCAGTGTAAACACCGCCCAATTTTTAAATGATACAACAGGTTCGAGGCGTTTCCTGTGTTTTGAAGTGGAACACATCGAGTACACACATAACATTGACATCAACCAAGCGTATGCACAGGCAAGGCAACTCTATAAAGACGGTTTCCGTTATTGGTTCAATCAGGAAGAAATAAAAGAAATCAACCTGAACAACGAACAATACCAAATCCGAAGCCCCGAAGAAGAATTGCTTTTAACGTGGTTTGAATTAGCCGACAGAGATACAGCAAACAATTTTCTGAACACCACACAGATAGCCACCAAATTAGCAGAGCGGGCAAAGCTGAACATCACAGACGGTACAGTTATGAAGTTAGGCAAAGCATTGAAGAAACACGGTTATTTAAGGTTATCCAAAAAAAGCGGTTATGTGTATGCCGTAAAAGAATTGACTTGGGAAGAAGTGGACAATCAAAACAGGGAAAAAGAACCACCACCCGAACCGCCCAAACCACCAGAGCAAACAGGATTACCGTTCTGAATTTCTAAAAGGTGCAAAATGCACCTTTTTTCATTATATGGAGTGGATAAGTAAGATAACCTTTTTTGAACAAAAAGAATTTTCATTTTTTAGCTTCGCTAAAAAACAAGCCAAAACAATACAATATAAAGCAAACTAACCTTTACACTTCATTATTTTACTTCCGATAATCCCGATAAATCATTTTTTTTAATTCCTGCGGAATAAAAAAATATTCTTTTACTGAAATGTAGTTATCCTACTTATCTTCTTATTTTGCGTTGAATTGCATTACTATAATAATAGTATAGAATGAATAATTTTTGTTCATTCAAATACGCTTCGCTTTTTGATTTTAATTCGGTGCAGAATGCACCTCATTACATTAGTTTAGGGGGATAAGTAAGATAACCTTTTTCGGGCAAAAACATTTTTTATTTTTTATCTGCGATAAAAAACAAACCATAACAAAACTATTCGGTGCAAATGGAAACCTGCGGTTTACCATTTTGCCCTCATACAGCCCAATAAATCAGTTTTTATATTTCTGCGAAATACAAAAAAATCTTTTTGGCAAAAGTTACTTATCCTACTTACTTAAAAAGAAATAGGCTATTCTGAAATACAGAATAGCCTATTTTGTAAAAAAAATAAGATACATCTTATTTTTCTTTGCGAACACCTTTAAATGGTGTACCGTCTTTCTTGACATCCATAAAACGTCCAGTATCACTATCTCTTTTTACCCAAGTTTCAGTTTTTGGATTATATGTTTGACTTCTGTCTCTTACGGCACCATTTCTATGCCCGTCACCTTTAGGAGGATTAGTTGCCATTTCCTTTAAATTTAAAAGTTGATACTTAAGATAAATCTTCAATTACTGCGTTTGGAGCATATCGCTTTACGGCTTCTATACCATTGTCTCGATTGTAGGTTGATGAATACATTTCACTCGTTCCCAATACTTGGTAGTTATTAGAGTTCTGAGTAAAATAAGGTTCATTTCTTACCGATGTCAATCGTCTAAAGTTAGCATCAGCAACACTAACTTTACTGCTCGCAATACCGCCTTGGCAGTTTTGCTTTGTAGTATAAGTTTCACTTGTTAATAGGGTTTCTCCATTTGGAGCTTTTAAAACCCACCAATATTGTCCGTTGGACGTTTTACGAATAATGTACTTTGACATTTTTTTAAATTTTAATTAGTTAATCAATTGTAATTGTACCTTTTCCAAGGTATTCTAGATGGATGCACATTTGCTAAGAAGTTTACAATATCTGTTCTTCCTTGATACCTTGGAACACCACGGCTGTTTTGAGCCATCAAAATGATTGGCATTCTCGGAAAAATAGTTTGAAAACCGCTTCTTGCATTGTTACACTCTGAAGGGCTATTCAATACGTATTCTTTTACTACAACAATAGCAAATGATACACCTTGCTCTTTTATTACTGCTCCTTCGAACGTCATAAAATGTAATTTTAAATTATTAAAAACTTATCCTCTACATTCACGGAGTTAGGAATTTTACCCGGTGCGTACTTTTTATTGAAAAACTAATTAAAATCTATGTTTATTAAAATAAACAGTTACTTTTGCAAAACGAAACTTTTCAATATTGGAATGCCAAAGGGTTACCAACCCCGATAAGCTACACACTGCTTTCTACATTCCGGTTTAAATTATTGTCTTAAAAGCTGGAACTTTTAAGACATTTTTTTGTCTTTTTTTGTTGGTAATTTTTATCCATTTAATCTAATTCTTACTTCTTCTCTTATTTTTACGTTGCTATGAACGAAACTAAAATTGTTCAAGAGCTGCGTAACTTCATTGTAAATATTTCCTCTTTTTTTTGTGTCCTTAATTGTTATGACCAAACAAAATTCTTGGCTCGGAACGGTTTTTTGAATTTCACACTTACTTTCCGTAAAATGCCTGAAAAGTCCTTCAAGTTTCAAGTACCAATTCTTAGGTGCTTTTAAAAACTTATCTTTATTAGTTGGTGTGAAATCATCAAAATTTACACTCCATTTTTTTACAGGTTGGAATTTATCCCCATAAGATAGCAGCATTCTTTCACTTGCAAACGAAGTCTCAAAATCCTTCATAGCCTTTTTACTGTAAACGCTTGTTGCTAAAACATTTTGCCTTCCATCTGCTCCAATTGGGTTTTTAACCCTTGGTTGAGTTATATCTTTTTCAATTTTTTCATCATAGCTTCCTAAATAGACATCAATATTCGATTGGCAATATTCAGCTCCTTGTGATACTTCCAAAATAGGAGAGGTTACAAGTGTTACGGTAAGTTCTCCATAAAAATATCCTTCGTCATCTATCATACTTTGTGGAAATGGAAAATCAAGAATATCAATGAAAGAACCTTTCTCTATGTTGTCTTGGAGGATTAATGTAATTTCATTGGGTTGATTAAACAAAATATCGTTGATATTTGATGGCATTCCAAATCCTGCTGCATCAATTTTTTCTGCAATGGTCATTCTCATTTCTTCTGGATACTTTGCAGAATGTATTACAAGTGCTTTCAAAAGAAGAGGGTTAAACTCTTCACTTAACATTGAATGAACGCCTGCCGTTATAGCCGCAATACGAGGTGTAGAAAAACTGGTTCCCACTTGTTTTGCTAAACTTCCATCTGAAGAGAAAGATTTAACAGGGTTAATAACAAGTTTGTTGGTGTTATCTAAACCAGCATTTCCACCAAAATGAACAACATCAGGTTTTATCAAATTTGATGGTCCTGGGCCAATTCTTGAAAAAGGAGATGAATTGTTTTTCTCGGCGTAATCTGTAGCCAACTTGTCGTGAGCAATAGAACCAACTACAAGTCCTCTAACTGTATCGGCAGATTTGGCTATTCTGCTTTTTGGTGCATTAATTCTAAAATTATTACAATTGCCTGCAGATTTGCATATCAAAACATTGTTTTCTTCTTGAATTTCATCTAATGCCTTTGCAAAATCTGAAAATTCATATAAATCGGCTTCTCTGTCCGTCCCAAGAGATAAATTCCATATTTTTATTTCATTATGGTCAGTGATTGCTTCCCTAATGTTTTCAATTAATTCGTCCTCAAATATTTTTTGTTTACTCAAATCAGGCATTACTATGGCTTCAAACAATTTACACCCTTCAAAACCAGTGTAGTCTTTACCTTCCAAATTATCGCCGTATAACAAAACGCCAGCTACAAAAGTACCGTGTCCTTTATTAATATAATCTTCGTGATATTTGGTGAAACTTTTATTGTGCAGCCAAGGAATAAGGTGTGGAATGTTTGAAATCCCTGTATCAAGAACTCCTACAACTGGATAATTCGCACCTTCCTTTGGCTGTTTTATTTCAATAACATTTTCTTCTGTCAATTCATCTAAGGTCAGGCTATAAGTAGGCATTTCTGTAATTAGCTGAATGCCGTCAAAGTCACGCAATTCGTCAAAATCATCGGTAGTTACCTTGCTAATTCTGAAAATGTTTAATTCGTCTGAATATTCAGCTTTTTCAAATTCAATATTGTTGTCTCTACAGTACTTTTCGAAACTTCTGATAAGGATATTGTTCAAATCGGCATTGCCGTAATTGAATAGTTTTACTTTATATACTTGCTCTTCATCTTCTTCCTCAATGTCAATTTGAGGTTTAAATTCTTCTATGTTATTAATCGCTGAAATACCTATTTGATGAGTATAATTTGGAAGTTCAAAATTGACACTTGAGAATTTTTTTAAAATGCCTTTTAGGTCATTTTCGTTGTCGATTTTAATCAATACTTCATCTTCACCGCTCACACCAATTATATTCAGCTTACCAACATTGAAAAGATTACCAATTTCTTTTCTGTAGGTTTTAGCTAAAGCATCGCCATTTACCTTTAGTTTTACTACTGAAGGTATATAGTTGTTCTTTTTAACTTTTTCGGCTAATGAAGTGGAAACTTCTGCCAAGACTGTTTTAATATACTCTGATTTCTCTCTTAACTGTCCTTGAGAAGCCCATTTAGGGATTGTTTGACCTCCGCCAGCTTCTGTTCCCATTTCATCTTTCTGTCTTTTCTGAAAGAATTTAATTGGCAAATTTTTATTTTCCATAGTTTAGGCTTGTTTGTTTAAATAGTTTCTTATTTGTCTTAATGATACTTTCATACGTTCGGCAATAGTTGCTTGTGGTACTCCATTCTCATTTAGGAACTCAACAAGCTTTTCAATAGTAATATTTCCATTATTATTAAATTCGTATAGTTCAATAATAACATCTTCATAAGATAAGGTATCACTGTTATGAATAATTGTATGTGCTTTTGCATTGTTAATGACAGCTTTTATATCTGATGGTGTTTTCCCTTCAAAAAGTTTCACTAATCTGTCTTTCTTTTTTTCATCGTTTATGAAATCGGTTTTGAAATCATCAACAAAGTTTTTAATAAGCTCTTCAATTTCATTTTCTTGAGGAGCACCAATTTCGATAACAGTATTAAATCTTCTCCAAATTGCTTTATCTAAAATTTCTGGATGATTGGTTGCTGCAATAAGTATATTGTTTTTAGCAAAGACATCAATGTTTTGAAGCAAGCTATTAATAACCCTTTTTAATTCTCCTAACTCATATTGGTCATCCCTTGCTTTAGCAATTGCATCAAATTCATCAAGAAATAGAATGCAAGGTTTGTTTTCAGCAAACTCAAATATTTTTCTGATGTTCTTAGCTGTATTTCCCAAAAGTGAAGAAACGATTGCATCAAATCTTGCTATTACAAGAGGTAATCCGGTACTTTCAGAAATATATCTTGCAACGCTTGTTTTTCCAACTCCAGGCTTTCCAAATAGCAATAATGTATTAGACGTTTCTATACCACTTCTAATCAATTCGTTTTGATGTTTTACGAGATTAATAAAATCGCTAATCTTGTTCTCTACAAGTTGAGGTAGAACGATTAAATTCTTCTCTTTCGACGGAACTTCTACATCAACAATACTTAGACGACTTTCTTGGTCAACAGGCGTTGTAAGTAATTCATCCATAGTCACTGTTGTAGCGGGACCTTTATCTATAGTCTTAAGGATAAGCTTAGCCAACTTTTGGTTACCATCTCCATCTAGCTTTTCAGCAAGCGTTTTAGAATAATTTAAAACCTTTTTAGTGTCTTTATTCAGTCCGCCTTCAATTATCCTTAGTATTTCCGTGTACATAATATTTCGATTGTAAGTTACATTTTGTGATACAAAGATATTATATTCTGGAATTAAAAACAAATAAATCGTAAAATTAAATCTAAAAAACGTAATAATTTTACAAAACTCGAGATTTAAGTTTGTATGTGTGAGATATTATTTTTAAAAATCGAAATATTGAAGCAATAGCAAAAATGCTTTTGCTACCAAATCTATACAACCCACGCTCTGCCTACGCACAGAAAAAATACGGCTTTAGCCAGACCCAATCGCACAAAGCCAACGCTTGGTCTGTCTTCTATGGCATTGCCACCGTTTGCAACTGTCATACTTTTTGCGTTGTTTTTTGCCAACGCTCAACAGCACATTGCAATCCTCGTTCCTGCGGTTGCAAAGAGCTGTCCCAATGCGAAAAAAACAAAGCAAAAAGACACTTCACTCCAACCACCACCACCGTTTCGTTTATGCCAGTATGCAAATCGGTGGAAGCTATGTTTACATAATGTGGCATTATAGGTTCGCTTCGCACAGCCTTTTGCCTCGCTTATGCAAGCATCCAACCGCACAGGCTGTCCTATAATAACATTATGTAAAATATCCAATGCCATAGTCTTCACCCCGAAAAAATATCCCACCGCACAAATGCCAATGCTAATATTTTTCGGGGTTCAGAAGCCGTATTTTCTTCCCAACCGCACCCACCCATTTTGCCACAGCACCCCACCACCCATTTCAGCGGTGCAGTAAAAAAATAAAGCATTAATTGGTTGTATTGCCAATGTGCTGAATAAAGTGTTTAGTCATTTCACTTCATTGCATTTCGGTAGGCGAAACCCAAATTTACCTGCATTTATTCCGTTCCATTGCCTGCACACCTTATTTCAGCACCGCACAGCAAGAGTATTTCGTACCTCATACCCTTGCTTTTTTCCAACGCTTCAGATAATGGTATGCTTTATTTTTTACTGCGAAGTGTTTGCCCCATTGCCAACGCTCAAATGAAATTTTGGAATTTAATAAAAGGTAGTCAATAGACATTTTCCAAAAGAAAAAAGAATAAAAAGGAAAGCAAAGGTAGGTGGCTACGCACAAGCCCACCGCACCAAAAAAAATCCAAAAGACTACGGCATAATGGCAATGCAAATAAGGTGCTTCGCAAGTTAATTTTCATTGCCTTGCCACCCTTCGGGACTTATTCCGTTTCCTTTTGGATTTTTTGCCCCGCCACCTGATAAAAGGCTTTCTTTTTTTTCTGTTTTTTTCTTTGTAAAAAAGTTTTGGTTTTCAGCCACAGCAACGAAAGGAACGGAGCTAATCTCAAAAGTGGTGCAATATGAAAGCCGTTAAAATCTTTACTTACAACCCGAAAAATCCGCAATCGGAATTTGAATTTTATGCTCTTTGTAAGGGCTTAAATAGTGGTAAGCCGTTAGATATACCTTGCCCGAATTGCTTTGTTATTTCCTGCCGTAATGTGGAGGAAATGGACATTTACCGCAGTCTATTATTTGGTTTGTGGCAAACAAAATCATTTCATCAGTTTTTAATCGGTTCGGTCATTCCTTACATTCGGATAGGGGATTTTAAAAGCTTCGTTTTTGAACAGGTAACCCATTTGAAAGGAAAAGAAAAGGCATTTAAAAAAGACGTTCAAAATTCCAAAGTATTAGAGCAGAAAGAACGGCAGTTATACGAGCAGTTGCGTTTAATTTCAGAATTGAAACGCATTTACATTGCAAGGCATTTAAAGCGGTAGCCCTTTGGGCTACGCTCTTTTGCCTTTACAGTTCCCACCGCTTGCTCGATACTTGCACCATTAACCACATATAAAGGCAATATAAATGCACCGTTTTATAAATAGAGTGTAAACAGGTGCAACAAAAAATCCTGCCCCAATGGGCAGGATTTCACACATCAACCAAAACCAAAATGCACCTTTATTTTATTGTTTCGGGTGCATCAGCTTTCATAATTGCAAATCTGATTTTTACGGTGTCCACTTCTTTGGGTGTATCTTCGGGCGTTTCTTGCAAAATGCCTTTCAGTACGATTTCAAAATTTTCAGTGCTTCCCTGCGTTTCGCTGTAAACGGTTGCACTTACTACATTGACTTTACCCGACAGTTCCGCACCTGCCTTAAATCTGATTTTCTTTTTTTTCTCTGCCATAACTTTTGATTTTAAGGTTGCTTTGAATTTTCCTTTTGTTCGGCTTCATTATCGTTGTCCGTTTGCATTGCCGTTTGTGATATAGCGGTTGCCACAGTTCCGCCCAATATCAGATAACCGCCTACGGTTACAATGGTAGCAGGTAATGCAATGGGTGCGGTCAGAATTGCACCGCCTACGGCTGTTAATGTGATACCGATTGTCCGAATGATTTTAAACCATTTCGGGGTTGGAGCTTTTACACGCTCTACTAAATTTAAACTATTGCTTTTCATTGTTGAATTGTTTTAAAATGATTTTTTCTAAATTGTTTACTCGGTGTTCCAGATAATCCACTTTGTGATTAAGCAAATCATAACTGTTTTTGAACTCTGTTTTTATCAGCAAAGCCATTGTTTTTACTTCCGTTAAATCCTTTTCCATTTTCTTAAAATCGGAATGGAGTTGTTTAATGAAGTAAGCCACAATAGCCAAGAGCATACTAATCAAAGAGCCGAACACTACATTTAATGTGATTGCATTTTCCATTGATACACGCTTTTAAAATTGGAAATTGTTTTCAATGCTGATACCCTTACGCTCACTTTGGGCAATAGCCAAAAGTTTTGGATAAATCATTTTGTAAGCATCGTTGCTTCGCAACACTTGATAATCGCCATTCACAAGCTCGAAACCGAAACCACAAAGCGGACAACCTGCCGTATGGGTGTACGTGTTCCCGATGTGGATATACACAAAACTGAAATTCGGTAAGCCGTTTATTTCAATCATACCTTTATGGAGCTTTGGGAATTTCTGCCGATACTCGGCATTCATTCCACCCCAGGTGTTCAGCCTTAGCGTGTAGTTTCCTGTTGGGATTGCGGTTTGCTTCGGAATTTTTACGGCTCTTATCTTGTCTTCTAAAAGGTAGCACTGAAACACATCATCAATATATAATTGGCTCAATGTACTTTGCTTGCCTTCGGCTACTCTTAAAATTTTTGTTCTCATTGAAGATTGATTTTAAAGGTTAGAAATAAAAGCCCCTCGCAATGCTTGGGGCTTTCGTTTGTGATGTTCTAAAACGCATCTTCAATCCGTAAGCAGTTGCTTGATGAAAACGCATAATGATTACCGTTTACCTCTTGGAAAAACTCAATCCCGATGCACTGAATAACCGTTACATTCGTTCCCAATGTTGGAGCAGTTGGAAACGTAGCCGTTAATGTAGAGCCTGCAAATGCCGTATTTAACGGAATATAGGGAGAGTATTCAACAATGCTTAATTCGTTGTTTACGATGTCATCAGGTTCATAAGTTCCTGTTGTAGTGTTATAAACGAAGTCAGCGACCACCGCCAAAGCGTTAATCAATCTGAAATGCGTTGCCCCAGACGGTGCAGAAATCAAATCAGCAGGATTAAACGGAGCAATGATAAAATCCGCACTATCCCTTGCAACGGTATGGGTTACATCATACGGAGCATTAAAAACCCCATTGATAGAAAGTTTTTTGTCAAACTCAAAGCCTAACAAATAGTTTCTTTGTGTTGAGATTTCAACCTTTCTGTAACCCCTTGCTTCTGTACCGTCTTCCAGATTGATTTTTTTCATTACGGACGTTAAACGTCCTGTAACTTGGCTGTCTGCCATTTTTGACATCAACGCTGATAAAGCGGTACGAATGGATTTGCCAGCTCTTGCACAGCCCCCAAATTCATTCATATTCTCACGAGTACGTTCAAATTCGGGTGCGGTCTTTACCTGTTCTGCGGTAGGACCGCCCACCATACCCGCAAAAAATCCCTGGTGTCCTTTGATTTTGAAATGTCGGACATCGCCTATCGTTCCGACATACTTCATAAGTCCTTTTTGTCTTGCCATTGTCTTAAATTTTATGAGTTAATAAATACGTTGCGTACGCATTTACAAAGTTCTATTTAACTCATTTTGTGGGCAATACACGAGGTGGTAAAAGGTAATGCAATACGGTGCTAACGCACCGAAAACGGTAAAATGCAAAGGGCAGGACTGCAATCGGTATGGTAGAACGGACGAAAAATTGACAGGGAAACAAATAAAAAAAGCAAGGATTTTTATAGTGAAAATCCTTGCTTTGAATGGTGTAAAAAATATGCCTCTAAAAGTTGTACTTATGTTGTACCTGCGATTTGAAAAAGTATGTAAATACGCTGAAAATCAATGTTCTATAATAAGACTTTTGTTAATACCTTGTTAGCTGACGTTTTTATTCCATTTTTAATTCGTGTCTTACTTTTAGTTGTTTAGTACAGCCCGAACATCTACCACAGGCAATATTAGAAATATGACAAGAATGAGCAATTGTCAAGAGTTCAATTGGAACATCATAAATACTCGCAAGTTCGTGGCTATAAAATTCTAAAGTTGGGCAAAAAATTTTTATTTTACCTTCTTGATATTCAACAAGAGTATTTATGAAATTGTAAAATTCCTGCGTCCCGTCTTTATGAAAACAATCAGATTTAACAGAAGCCAAATAAATTTCTTGAACTTCATCTTTTATTCCTTGCATACAGGCGAGAGTAATTAGTAGTTGGTTTCTATAAGGCCACCATTCAACCGAAGGAGACAATTTATGCTCTTTAGAGTTTGCTAACGTTCCAGTGCCTAAATTTCTACAGTCAACTTTAATACATTTGTGTTGGATACCAAGCTCTTTACAAATAAATTCAGAAACATAAATTTCCCTTTCAGCCACTGTTTGTCCATAGTCAATTGTGTATGCAATTTGTGGTTTGATTCCATATGTCAAACATATTGAATCAATACCCCCAGAAAGCAAGACCGCCTTTTTTATAGATTCCATATTGTTTGATAAATAGAGGTTGTTAGGTTACTAAATATTTGTAAGTCGCCTGGCTTAAGCATTAATAATTTGCTTTCTTCGCAAGTTCGATGATAACCTATTATTTTTTTTCCTTTTGCTAGAGAATATCCCGACTCAACTAAAGTTCCGGAGTCTAGATTGTCAAAAACGCAAAATATGATATCTGAATTTTCAATACCTTCTAAATCTTTTTTGGCTATTGTTGTATCATCACCTAATCCAATATCGTGAAAAGGAGAGAATACTTTTATTCCAAATTCTAAAAATGCAGAACGAATTTTGTCAATCAAGATTAACTCTGATATTGCAAAAAAAGGAGAAGCTAAATACACCTGCTTGTCTGTTAGCTCCTTTTTGTCAAATTCAATATATTCAAATTGATCCAATTGGCTTACATCCACAAAAACTTTTTTGTCGCAATAAAAAGCGGTAGATTTTGAAGCATTTAGTGCAGACTCCTCAAATGAAAGCCCCTTTTGAATCCAATAATACCCGAAACTAGAAGTGAAAATATCTCCTGAACCTATTTTGTTTACGTTTTTAGTTAAGTACGACGGGATTTTTATTTCCTTGCTATCATAATAGAGAGTTGCTCCATACGGACCATTTTTTATGATGAACGCAGACGCTTTTTCTTCATTAAAAAAGAAAGATTTAATATCTTCTAAATCATAACTCGAAGCTAGTGATTGAGCTTCTTTCATATTGACTATATAAACTAATTCTTCTGCATTTCCTATGTCGCTGAATTTATTTGGCTTAATAGAAGTTTGAGGGTCGTAGACAATTTTTTTTCCTGAAAGGTTGAAATCTGATTCAAGCATACCAAATGCAATGATATTTTCTGCTTGAACATTTATCTCTTCTGTTTTTGAAATATTCAAAAGGCTAGGGTAAATTGTTGGTTGGTCTAATGAAAAACAGTACTTAAAAGTAATTATTTCATTATAATCTTGACAGTGAAATGAAAGGTTTTTATAGACCTTTTTATTTTCTTGAAGGAAAAGTAAAGTATCTTGATTACCAGATGTGCGAAAATCGACAATAGTATTGTTTTCTAATAAAAATTTTACCCCTCTAAATCCAGAACCGAATATGTCGATTGATATTTCATCATAATCAATTTCTCGATAAGTACCACCAATTACTGTTATCATAGTTATTTTCTTCTAATTTCTACTTGACAAGCGGGAGTATTAATTTTAATAATTTCTGCTTCATATTCTGCACCTTGCTTAATGCAGTTAATGATGTCAGGCGAATTCAGATGCAGAATTGCACCGAGGATTTCTCCATTTTCGTCTTCCAATTGCAGGGCATCATTTTTTCCAATTATCACCTCAAGGATATCTCCCTGTTTATGTTTAGCAAGAACAGCTAAATCTATCGAGGAAACATTTGTTCTGATAATGCTTGTCTCGCAATCGAACTTTGTTCGTTGTGGTGGAACATAGCCACCGCCACTTGATCCGCTCATTTTTTTTGGTTTTATAAGGTTATTAAAGTCATAGCTAAATTTTCTGAACACGTTTTAGGTTAAGTCTGACTTTTAAAATGTCAGCTAACGTTTTCGGGCTTTGCGTTCGGGCGGGTTTCATAGCACAAAGTATTAGTTATTATCAAAAGTTGTTTGTTGTAGGATGATTTACCTTTTATGTTGGCCCGCCTGATGCAAAACCCGTGTTAGCAGTAGCCTTTTTTCCTCTTAGTGTATCCATTGTCCGCCAGTTTGCGAAGTCCATTTATTTTTTTGTTTGGTAAACACTACCGTCCAACCCGTTCCGCAAAGCCCTGGACACAAATTTCTAATCATCATAACCACTTTCTTTCTGTCTTTTGAGAAAAGTGGTCGTGAAAAGCAATACCAATTTTTGTCATTTGAAGTGTTAAAACCAAGTCGTGAATTGTCCCAGATGAAATTGGATAACTTCTCCTTTTGTGATAGCATTTCATCAATGTCTGCTTTTGTCAAACATTTTGGAAGCTGATTGATTGTTATTGTCATATTTCGCCAGTCACCCGTATCTTTTTTTTGGGTAGCCTTGTCAATTAATAGCGTCTTTAAAAAAGTCTTGTCATCTTGTGACAAGTCACAATCTTGTTCTGGTTCAGTTGTCAACCCGAAACTTAAATCCAATTTTTGGTCAGTAATAACAACCGCCATAAAGTCATAAATATATTGATTGGATGTGTCTGGTAAATTATTTTTTGTCTCAGATGCAGTTTCTCCAGTTTGGGAAGTCGTGTCCACGTAATTTGTCTTATTACTATTGTCCGATGGCTGTCCGCAACCAAAAAGTGTCAAGCAAAGTCCTAATATTATTGTTTGTCGTGTCATAAGGTTACTGCTAACGGTTCTGGGCTTGGCGTAGTGGCGGCATTTTAGCACTACGCTTCAATCGAAGCACCAAAGTTCAAATTTAGCAAAAACTTTCATACGAAGCACTTCGCCCGCCATTACGCCAAACCCTTGTTACCGGCTGGTGTTCTGTCTGCCAGTCTTTGCAAACCATTGTCAGTATTGAGTTTTTTGTGTCATTGTCGGGTCGGTTGTGTGTTACGTTTTTTAATTTTTTTTGAAGGGTCGGGAATTTTTTTAAAACAATTTTGTCTTGAGTCGGCTTTGCAAGCTCTTTGCCAAAGCTTTGGTTTGAGCGTTGGCTTGTGTGGCTTTGGCAATGTGCTTGCAATTGATGGGTTTTAATAATTCAATGATAGTCCAACTCCAAATCCCATATCGCTGTCATAATGTGTTCGTATTCCCATATTTTTATTGATAATGTATTTTAGTTCAGCCATATATTCAAAATCGGTATTGACCATAAAACCTGCTCTTATTCTTTTTGAAATCGGAATGTCTTCACGCATCAAAGACAATCGGACAATTCCATCGTGATATACTTCTGCCTGAAAGTTAACGAGCATTGGCAGGGTGTACATAAAACCTAAACTAACAGCTCTGCGTGTATCTTTTTCATTCTTTTGTCCGAATAAGTTTGTTTCGTGTTCGTCCATTCCCATTTTTCGGTATCGGTAATCAAAACCAATAAACGGCATAAACCATTGCATTTTGCCGATGTATCGTCCCAAATGCGTTTCTACTTCGTAGCCGTGCATATCATTATAGCCCAACCGCCATTCTGTACCCAAACTCCATCTTGCATTTTGAACCATTGCTTCACCATCGTTCCCATTGGTTGCAAAATCATTTTCAATCATAAAGTGCAGCATATTACTTTCTCTTTGCAATTTATTGTAGGCTTGTTTTTTGTTGGGTAAGTGTGGATTTTGATAGTCATCAACTGCAAAAACTCTATTCATTCCGCCCATCATATGGTATAAGATATGGCAGTGAAAAAACCAATCGCCTTCTTCATTTGCCAAAAACTCGATGGTATCGGTTTCCATCGGCATAATATCCAACACATTTTTGAGAGGAGCATTTTCGCCTTTACCATTGATTACCCTAAAATCAAAACCGTGTAAGTGCATCGGGTGGCGCATCATAGAGTTGTTATAAATGGTAATACGCAGTATTTCTCCTTTTTTAACTGGTATTTTATCCACTTCCGAAAGTATCCGGTTATCCATACTCCACACATAACGGTTCATATTTCCGGTAAGTGTAAATTTTAATTCTTTCACCGGAGCATCTTTAGGAAGTTCTGTATTATGGGGCGATTGCAACATTGCATAATTCAGGGTCTTTATTTCTCCTAATTCGTTGGCATTGTAGCGGTTTGGGTCGCTGTCCACATTGTGCTGACTATGGTCTTGCTTTTGTTTTTGCTTCGCTTCTCCTGTTATTTCGGGATACATTACCACGTTCATATCCATTTGGTTCAGACTCATTTTCATTCCCATATCGTCCAGATTGCCGTCCATTTTCATCATATCATTCATCATTTTCATTCCCTCAAAATATTTTAATGTTGGAAGCGGAGAAATTAATTGCTTGATGCCGTTGCCAATAAAATAGCTTGCAGATTGTGTTCTGTCTTCGGTTGTTGCCAAAAATTCGTAAGAAACACCGTCATAAGGAATGGTAACAACAATATCATAAGTTTCAGAAACCGCAATAATCAACCTGTCCACTTCAACAGGCTCAACATCGTTACCGTCATTGGCAACTACAGTAATTTTACCGCCTGCATACCGCAACCAAAAATAGGACGAAGCTCCACCATTGGAAACTCTTAATCTTACTTTATCACCTGCTTTCAAGGTTTTTCCGTCAACCGTTTTTAAATCGGTTGTGTGATTTCCGTTGAGTAGAATTTTATCATAATACACATCACTTACGTCCATCGCCAACATCCGTTTCCATTCGTTCTTGATTTTTGTTTTAAAATGCCCTTCTCGAATAGCTTCTGCGTATGACTGTGTTGCATTTTTTTTAATGGCTGCCCAATCGTTGGCATTGTGCAACATTCGGTTGATATTATTGGGATTATAATTTGTCCATTCACTTATCATCAGGGGAACGGTTGGTAAATCATCGATGCCTTTTCTAAAAGTTGGGTCGTTTTGCTTTTTTAGCATCACAAAACTGCCATACATTCCAATTTGCTCTTGCAAACCCGAGTGGGAATGATACCAATGTGTTCCGTGCTGGATTATGGGAAAACGATATGTGTAAGTTGTACCGGGTTCAATAGGTTTTTGTGTAAGCCAAGGCACACCATCTTCTTTATTGGGCAAAAATACTCCGTGCCAATGTAGTGATGTACTTTCTTTTAGCTGATTGTGTACCACAATTTCAGCAGTATCGCCCTCTGTAAAAGTGAGTGTTGGCATTGGAATTTGACCGTTTACTGCAATTGCTCTTTTTTCTTTTCCTGCATAGTTTACCAATGTGTCTTTTACATATAAATCGTATCGCACTACTTTTTGTGCGAAAAGAGAAGTTGTTGCCAAAAGCATCAGTGTTATCGGCAACAGCTTTTTTTGAAAAATATTTTGTATATCCATTTTAGTATTTTCATTTATTAATTTTTAAAAGGCTTGCATTTATGGCAACCACAATTGTACTTACGCTCATCAAAACCGCACCCATTGCAGGACTTAAAACGAAATTCGGATAAAGCACACCTGCTGCAAGCGGAATGGCAATAACGTTGTAGCCAACCGCCCAAAGCAGATTTTGAACCATCTTTTTATAAGTCCGTTTACCGAAGTCAATCATTTTTACTACATCTCTTGGGTCGCTGTTCACCAGAATAATATCGGCTGTTTCGGCTGCTACATCCGTACCTGAACCTACTGCAATACCTACATCTGCCTGTGCCAATGCCGGTGCATCATTCACACCATCTCCAGTCATCGCAACCACTTCACCTTTGGCTTGATATTCCTTTACTTTTTCCTGCTTTTCGTGAGGCAATACATTTGCGATATAACCGTCCATTCCCAACTGCTTTGATACGGCTGCCGCAATTTTTTCATTGTCGCCTGTAAGCAGAATGGATCTGATATTCATCTTTGTTAACTCGTTAATGGCTTCTTGTGAACCCTCACGAATACTGTCAGCCAAGGTGATTATGCCGATAACTTCATTATCAATAAAAACATAATTGACCGTTTCAATATTTTGATTGACTTCTTTTGGCGTTTCAGGCTCTGTAAGATTGTTTTGTTTGAAATAATTAGGTCCTGCCGCTACTATTTCCTTTCCGTTCACTACTGCTTTTACACCTATACCTGCCATATAGCTGAAATTCTCTGACTTCCATAGTTCAAGGTTTCTTTCTTTTAGAGTTTTCAAAATACCTTTCGCAATGTGGTGTTCGGAATATTGTTGAACGGCTGCTGCATATTGTATTATTTCATCGGCTGCATATTTATCGGTTAATGGAATAACCTTTTCAACAGCGTGAGAACCTTGGGTAAGCGTTCCTGTTTTGTCAAAAATAATGGTGGATAAGTTGCGTGTGGTCTCAAATGCGGTACGATTGCGGATGAGCAAACCATTGGTTGCCGAAAGCGTTGTAGAAATGGCAACCACCAACGGAATAGCCACACCCAAAGCGTGTGGACAAGCCGTAACCATTACCGTAACCATTCTTTCCAAAGCAATCGCAATATCTCCGCTACTGCCAAACCAATAAATAAAGGTGACAACTCCAACCGCAATAGCTATATAAGTGAGCCATTTGGCTACTTTATCGGCAAGGTTTTGCGTATTCGATTTTGCTGCCTGTGCATCCTGAACTAAATTAATAACCTTATTGAGGTAACTGTCTTTACCCACACCTGTTGCTGTAACTCTTAACGCACCTTCGCCATTGATAGAACCTGCAATTACTTTTCCGTCTTTTTCCTTCTTCACCGGAACACTTTCGCCTGTGAGCATACTTTCGTTTACATAAGAAACTCCATCGACAATTGTTCCATCGGCAGGAATTTTTTCACCGGGTTTGATGATAATGGTTTCACCGTTTTTTAGGTCTTCGAGTTTTATTTTTATGGCTTCTCCGTGTCGTTCTACAGTAACATCGTTTGGCAAAAGTGCCACTAATGACTGCAATGCTCTTGAAGCTGCCATTGTAGAACGCATTTCTAACCAATGTCCCAAAAGCATAATCACGATAAGGGTTGCCAACTCCCAAAAGAAATCCATACCTTTCAATCCCAGTGCCACGGCTACAGAATATACATAAGCGACCGTAATAGCGATGGCTACCAAGGTCATCATACCGATGGCTTTGGCTTTAATTTCGCCTACCATTCCTTTCAGGAAAGGCATTCCACCATAGATGTAAATAATAGTTCCTAATGTCAGCAGTACATATTTATCTCCCGGAAAAGCAATAGTAAAACCGAACCAATGCTGTATCATTTCCGATAAGAGCAAAATGGGAACGGTAATGATCAAACTTACCCAAAAACGTTTAAGGAAATCGTGGGTATGATGCCCTTCGTGTTTGTCGTAACCACTATCGGAATGATGATTATGGTTTTCACTATGATGTGAATGTTTTTTATGGTCGTGATGTTGGTGTTCGTGATGGCTGTGTGTTTCTTTTTTACTGCCACCCATAGGAACTAAATCCATTCCGCAAAGCGGACATTTTCCCGGTTCGTCCTTTATCACTTGTAAGTGCATCGGACAAGTATATTTTTTCATATTCTTTTTGTTCTGAAAAGCAATGAAGATGGATTTTACCACTTCATTGCTTTGTTGGTTATTTTATAGTTTCAACTGTACTACCACAAGTAAGCATTTGCGAACCGTAATAAGGGTTTTTAATAGCATTTTCTTTGCTCAACCAATTTGCTCCTTTGCCTTTGTTTGCCATTGGGCAATGCTGATAATAAACAGGTGTTTCCTGTTTTGATACTTTTATCAGTTCGTACATATTTTTTGATAAGCTCATAAAATGGTCTCGCTGATGTGCTACATCTTTGGTTTCAGCAATGTGTTCTGCATCAAAGGCAAGGTCTTTCATTACTTTCATCCAAACCGTATGTTCCTCGTTTGAAAGTTTATTCATTTGAACAGCGACAAGAGCGGTTAGCAAGTCTTTTGCTTTAGTGGAAGTTGTGTTCCCGTCAGATTTTACCAAGGCATCTTTTACCGAAAAATAGTTTTCAAAAACAGATGTCAGTTGGTTTACTTCCTGCATTTCTGTAGATGCCGTATGACTTGAATGGTCGTGTGTTTCCGTTTTCGGTTCTGCTTTTGCAACAGGTTTGTTCACCCGTTCATACAGGCAACATTCAGGCAGTTTTGCATACACATCATCGGGTGCAAGAAATTTATCGCTGTCATAGCCTACTAAAGCGATACGTTTCAGAATTTCGTCCTGATTGGTCTTTTTTGCATCGTAGGTAATGGTCGCCATTTTCGTTTCTTTGTTCCAATCTACCTCGGCTACTTTTTTAACATTTCCTGCTTTTTCTATGGTGCTTTCGCACATTCCACAATTGCCGTAAATTTTTACGGTTTCGGTTTTGGCGTTTTTAATTTGAGCGTTGCTCACTCCGAATGACAACATTAGCAATGCGGTCATTACATATTTTAATGATTTCATTTTTTTAAATTTTAGATTACTAAATTACTTAAATTTTGAAAGCCTTTAAATCGCTTTCAATAGGACACAGCTATGGCTGTCAAGTCAAGAAATCAGCTTATTTTAGGCGGTTGCCAAATGGAGTGATAACCCGAAGAAATGTATGGGTCTGAATAAAGAAAGAATTGTTTTTGAGCAACAACTAATAAGTTGTATTTGAGTTCAGGTGTAGAAGGAATAAAACTAAAACTAACTGTAGGGCAATGGCAAGATGAATGTCCGCATTTGCCACCACAATCGTCATTGTCTTTTTGGTTATGCGAATTTTTATTTTTGCAACAGTCATTTTTGTCTGTCTGTGATGTTTTCTTGTCGCAACAAGATTTTTCGGTTTTCGTGTGAGATTTACCACAAGCGTAAGTCAGCGTTGGTGTCAAAAAGAAACCAAGCATCACTATCAGCATTATGGAAATTTGTCTTGTCATATATTATTTGTCTGCAAAGGTATAAATTTTTTCGTTCGGGTGTGTTGGAAAAAAAATAAAAAACATAGGTTGGTCAACGTGTCGAGGGCTCGTTGTCCGTTAATAATAAGGTCTATGTTTTGATCACTTTTCAAAATGGTTTGCTCTTGTGTTAATGTTCAAATTTTGGTCGTCCGTTTAATGTTAGCACTGTCGTCTGTTACACTTGCCGGTAACTTGTTTATTGACGAAGTTAATCATTTTTATTAAATTTTTAAACTCCATTTTAAATAACATTAAAACAATGTGTTATATGTAAAAAAAGCTGCGTATTTTTAGTTGTATTTATTTAACAAAACCTTCGCCTTTTATGACAAATATCTTTAGAAAATTAACTTTTCAGGAAACGCTTCACCGAAATCAAAAGGTAATTTTGTGTTCATTTCCCTATGATCTGCAATTACTGAAAGAATTTAGAAAAACGTTCCCGTCAGCAAAATGGTCACGAACGCATAACGCCTGGTATGTAAAAGATTCAACACGTTACCGATCACGACTAAAGCTTCCTCTCCCTGAGATTGGCGACGTCTGGTTATCTAAATTATATGAACACAATAAAACTGAATTTATTAAATTTCGAAATGCGCTCACCCAAAAGGCATTCTCACCCAACACAATCAACACCTATCTAAGCGAATTTGCTCAGCTTCTTGTTCTTCTCAAGAACCATCCTATCGATGCCATGACATCTGAACGCCTCAATTCCTATTTTTTATACTGTATAAAAAGATTAAAACACTCCGAAGCACAAGTACATTCAAGAATGAATGCAATAAAGTCATATTTTAGACTGGTGCTTAATAAAGAAGCCGTGTTCGATAATGTGATTCGCCCCAAACCACATAAACAGCTACCGAAAGTATTGAGCAAACAAGAAATTGCTAAACTCTTTACAGCAACGAAAAACTTAAAGCACTTACTCATCCTGAAAACAGCTTATGGAATGGGACTTAGAGTGAGTGAATTAATCGCATTGAAGGTAAATGATGTTGACATGGACAGAAGACAGGCTCATATTGTTTCCTCGAAAGGAAAAAAAGATAGATACGTTCATTTTCCAGAGAGTCTCAAACCACTTTACCTAGATTATTTAAAAGCCTACCAACCATCGATTTATTTGTTTGAAGGACAGTTTTCCGAACAATACACTGTTAGAAGTGCCCAATCTGTTTTTCGTAATGCAATGAAAAAAGCCGGGATTAACAAAGGCTCAGGAATTCACGGTTTACGCCATTCCTATGCCACACATTTACTTGAAGCAGGAACAGATATGGTTTTTATTCAAAAATTACTGGGACACAATCATATCAAGACGACTGAAATTTATGCGAAAGTTTCCAATAAGACACTTTCTAACGTTCAAAGTCCATTGGATGCTTTATAATTTCGCAAATCTTCGGAGCCTTACTAAATTCTAATGAAACAAAAAGCCAATCATTTCTGATGAGCTGTTGTAGTGAGACCCAAAAGGATTCGAACCAAAAATGCCAAAAGATCTAACTTCCCCGAACTTATTTAAGTACTGAAAATGAGTAGTATATAAATCGAAAAAGCCAATCCGAATCGGATTGGCTTTACTCTGTGATCCCGCAGGGATTGACTAATATTTTAAAACCACCTGACAATACAGGCTTTTAGACATTTTCAAATTCTTGCTGGCTGATATGCTAGCTGTTTTTTTGAATTAAATTGCTTCTATTTGAAAGACCGTTCTATACTACAAGTATAGTCTAAATCAGTAATATACACAACTAAATAACTGTAAATTTTATGATTTTAAGAGGTTGAAAAATAAGCTATTGTAAGCACCTCAAAACAAAATTTCTTCCACCTCATCAGTATTCAGTCCTAAGTATTCACAAAACTCACGTATGGTCAAATACTGGTGTTCTCTCTTCCCTATTTCTTCCTTTATTTTCTTGATGAGGTAACGGGAATAGCGTTCACTTTTTCCGGTAACAATCATTACATCTTTTGTATGGATGACAAGGCGTTTCATTTTTAGTTGGTTTCATACTTTATGTATGCTCTTTCTATACTTCTTCTATGGTTATGGCATACTGTTTCACTTTTACAAAATTACGTGCTTTAATGGCTTGTTTTCCCTGCAAAAACACTCTAAAACAGCACAAAGTTTATTGCTCGGAAGTGTTGGTTTTTAGCGTATTTGGTTTTATCTGATGTTTGTGGTGTCAATGTGCACATGACAGGTAAAATAGCGGACCTAAAAACTCGCTTAGTAATCCAATTAATCTTGAAACATGGCAAGACAAAAAGGGATAATCAAACTGACTGGAAAGGTCGGAGATTTATCATTCTACAAGTCCAAAGATGGTTTCTTAGCTCGTGAGAAAGGCGGTGTTGAGGGCGAACGCATCAAAAACGATCCTGCGTTTGTAAGGACTCGTGAAAACGGTGTGGAGTTCGGCTCTTCTGCCAGTTCGGGGAAATTGCTCCGTGATTCTGTTCGTACGATGATGCAAAATGCTTCGGATGGTCGTGTTACGGCACGACTGACCAAGGTAATGACACAGATTAAGAACATGGATCCGACCAGTGCCAGAGGTGAACGTACTGTTGGTGTCGGAATTGCTACTCCTGCTGCAAAAGCGTTGCTGAAAGGGTTCAATTTTAACAACCGTGCTGTTTTGGGTTCAGTGCTTTTTAAAAGCTATTCTGTGAATACAGGTACTGGAGTAATTGACCTGACAGGATTCGTTCCAATCAACGATTTGAATGTTCCATCAGGTGCAACTCATGTAACACTGAGAGGTGCCTGGGCAAAAGTTGATTTTTCGGGAGCTGTGTCTTCTGTTGAGGAAACGAATAGTCAGAACCTTCCGATTGACGGAACGGCAACGACTGTTACACTTACACCGACAGCTGTGCCGGCAGGTGCAGGAACAGATTTGTACTTACTGATGTTGGAATTCTTTCAGGAGGTCAACGGAGTTCAGTACACGCTGAAAAACGGAGCATTTAACGTGCTCAGTATTGTAGAAATCCAGTAATTCTAAAGTAATGGAAAAGAAAAAATCCACGGACAAATTGAAGTCTTACTTCAAGCGATGCGGAAAAGAAACTCCGCCCTTCTTCAAAAAACTGCGTTTAGCAGGGCTAATCATTGCAGCAGTAGGAACAACGGTTCTAGCTGCTCCGATTGCCTTACCTGCGGTTGCAGTGACAATCGCAAGTTACTTAGCTACTGCGGGAGCTGTTGCAACGGCAGTTAGTCAGGCGGCCATCAGTGATGGTTCAGAATGTGAAGAGGAAGAAAAGTAAATTATTGTTTAATCAGTCGGAGTGTGAAAAATAGAAAGCACTCCGACATAACACACAAAAGAATGGAAAAGGAAAAAAACCAATGCAGTGATTTGATTGTGAAAGCTTCAATCAAACGCAAACCACGTTTTAAAGCTGGTTCTGATTTATCAAGTACTGTAAACGTGAAACGTATGGATGTTGAAGTAAACGACGAATCTACTGAAGATACGGAAGCTTTTGACATCACGCTGCATTTAAAAAGCTGTGCGGTGGAAAGCTGTAATCCCTAATGTGCAAACGGATCACACAACCGTTAAGGGAACAATCGGAGGAACATTGCTAACGTTGTTTGCTACGATAGATGTTCAGGATTATGCAAAAACAATTATTCTGGCTTCTGTAGGTGCAATTGTGAGTTTTATTGTATCGAAGTTCCTAAAATGGTGCTGGGATAAGTTCAGACATAAGTAAGTTCTGAAACCAAAAGGTTAAGCCGTCCGGATTCGGACGGCTTTTCTATTTATCTAACCAAACTACACAAATAAGCAGTTTTCAATTCTCGGACCTGTGCGGACATCTTGAAAAATGCCTGTTCTTTTCTTTGGAACTCACGGAGGACAGGAATGGATTTCTGAACCACTAACAGAATGTGTTCCTGTGCTTTTTGTCTGATTAGTCTTTCTAATTCCCATTTTCGGATATACAAAATCACGGAGCCGATTAACTGCCGTTTGATTTCTTTACTCTGCCATAAAGCAAACAACAACCAGTATAAGCTTTCTTTATCTTCTCTGCTTTTGCAGATACATACAAAACAATTCGGGCAGGGTTCGTTCATCGGTTTTCCTGTGTTTAGTCCACGGTTCAGGATAAAAAAGGAATTGCTTTCTATTTTCATTCCTGGGCGATAGGTTTTTAACTGAAACATAATTATCGGTTTAAAAATTATGTTCCTGTCGCTTCGCTCCGCATAATTATTCCAAAAGAAAGAGAGAAAAAAACGACTGAAAAGCCGAAAAAAAAGAAAAAAGAAAGCCCATTTTTCAGGGCTTGGATGAACTGGATGCAAGGTTTTTTGCTATAAAAAATACTACCTCATCTAAATACTGAATTTTGAATAATGAATACAGAATGGGATGAGGTAAGAAGATTTGAATAATACTATGAAAACTGAGGTGGAGATTTTTTTAGCAAAACCCGGAGGGCTTGACCTTGACGAAAGGAAGGACAAGACCTATCTTTGCTGTGTTTTTTATTTATTAGTAATAAAACGAAAAATTGAAGTTTGCACTTTCAGCCCAGCTTTTGGCAAATAAGTTGTTCTATGTAGTAGTTTTTATGAAAATAACTTATAAATATCTGCCACTTTGGCTCCCTTGACTTCAACACAATTGGCTCCATCACGATTATATAACTTATCATCAAAATATACAGGCTCATTTCCAGATGTAACTTTTATCATTAAAACAGTATGTCCATGATATGTTATTGGAGTTATATCCTTTGTTATTCGAGTTTTCAAATTTGATTCAAGGTTAGAAGAACTAATTCGCGAAGTAATGTAACTTATGTATTGATCAAGAGTAACATTTTTTATTTTGGCTTCTCTTTCAAGCCCAACAACACCAAAGTCATGATATCTTGGAACATTTGAAATCCCATCCAAGCTCTCAACCTGAATTGTGTCTTTTTCTTTGTCAGTTACACCAATAAATAAATAACCGACTTTATCTTTTCCTAAATTTGCTAAAGCTGAAATATTAGAAAGTATTTTGTAAAAACTAGCTTCATCAAATTCTCTACTCGAAGGGTTTAATGTGTAAAACCCTTGTTTAAAATCATAAACTGCAGCTTCCGTTTTTGATTTCATCAAATAAGCTTGAAAATCAATTATAAATGACGTAGCACTTCTAAATGTAGACGCTGTAACTTTAAAGTTGTCTTGGATTAATCCTTTACAAATATTAATGTTATTTCTTCTGTCTGCTGTTGTAGTGTAGTTGCTAGATTTAACAAGTTTTGAGTGAATATTTCTTAAACTTGATTTTATTTTTGCATAGTCAAATGGAGTTTTATTTTCTTTTATCATTAATTCGTAACATGCCATGTAAAGAGTATAAAAAGCTTCTTTAACAGGGTTTCCTCCAGCATTTGGATTTAATATTGTTTTCAATCTTTCACCATCAAAATTAAAATCAACCATATTAAATATTTCAGAAAAAACTGCAAGAATTTCAGTTTTGATATTTTCTTGGCTCAAAGCATTAATTTTTACATCAACATCATTGGATTTATCAGATTTACCACTACCATAATAGTTATCAAAAGCAACTCTACTTGCAGGAAACGGTTGCCCCAATGTAGTTGACAATATTATATCAGCAATAACCTGTTCATCTTCGCTTTCCTTTAAGTCAGAAACATTTAACACACCATGTTTGCACCAAAATGTTTCTTCTGCATTAATTCCATATTGGTGCTTTGAGAGCTTAGAATCAATACTAATTTCGGGCATTTCTTGCAGAAGTAAGACTTCTTTTGATGCATCTCCCCTAATTTCACTTGCAATTTCTCTTACCAATAAAGAAAATTTGGATACATTTCCAGCTTGTCTTACTTCTTGTGGTGAAAGTTTTCGACCTGTTGAATTAATTCTACGGAATGTTTCATTAATTTCATCAGTGCTTCCGGTCTTAAAAATTGTAACTGGGAAAGGATATCCTATAAATGCCGAAACTTGTTCTTGAGTTAAATATTCAACATCTGTTTTTGATGTGATTAAACCCTTAGAAACTTGTGATTGTGCAAAAGTATAATCAGGTATATTGAAATACTTTTCTTCACCATCTATTAAAACTCCAAAATGGTTCTCTATATAACCAAAGATTGCATTTAATCTTTGCATTCCATCTATAATTTCGTATTGGTCAGTTTGTGTTGCAAGAAGTATCAATGGAATTGGATATTGCAATAATATAGACTCAACAAGGTCTTTTTTTTCTTGTTGGCTCCAAACAAGCTTTCTTTGGTATCTTCTATTAATAAAAAGCTTATTATTTCTATACAATTCATAAGCTTCCATAATTGTCATTCCTCTTGGTGATTCAATCATGTTGATTATTTTGTTTGATTTGTTATTTATATATCAGCTTTATAACCCTATACAGCTAACTTGTTTATACCTCTTATTTTTCAGACTAATCCCCCTTTTAGATAGATTTGTCTGATAAGTGTGTAAACATAATAAAATTACTGATAACCTATAGTTTTTTTGATTGAACTAACAGAATATCAGTGAATAGAACTTGATATTAACAAAGGTAAAACAGCCCTGAGCGCTGCTGCGTGGAGCAAGGCAGCACGGTGAACAGCTGTAGGTTTCCGGAAGCTGTGAAGCAAGTGAAAGGAGGTACGACTGTAACGCTGCGAGCCGACTGCGAGTTGAGTGAGGGGGAAAGCAGGAAATGGACAGGGACTGGACAACCTGCGACCTCTGCAGTATGCACAAGGGTTTGGCACATGTTTTTGTTGGTGTTGGATTGGGTGGAAAAAACTTGCGGTTGGTTGAACGGTGCTTGTGAAAGGGATTGTGTGGAGTGATACCAACGGCAAGTGTGGGTTGCTGATGCGGTTGAGGAAATGAAGTGTAACGGAATGACTGAGACGGCGTGAAGCAAATGGAAAAACAAGTGCGTGAAGTGTTGAGGAACGAAAAAGCAAACGCTCTTGTTGTGGGAGTTCGGAAGTGGCTGAACTGAATGGAAGCTGACGGAAAAGCCTTTTTTCAGGCTCCGGGCGCTGTAATGAGGAAAGCGACTGACGGACGTGGGTTACAAAAACTGTGACAAACCCGAAGCCCGAGCGATTTAGCAGGCGAGCATAACACAAGCGGCGGTGACACCCCATTTTACTTATCATTTGAGCCATGAGGAACGAGCTAGCGAAAAATAACCTTATTCGGGGTTTGGGGTGGCAGAGTAGCCGCGACTGACGACGCAGAACGAACAGGCAAGGAAAACAAGTGAACAGCCGATTTGACGAATTCTGAGGAAACGGCTAAGGAACGGTAAAAACAAGGGCAAGGACGTTAGGACGTAGCTTGTATTACCCTTGTTTTTATGTTTTTCCGAAGCTGTGAGGGCAAGGAGGAAGACCATTTTACCTTTACTTGAAATATTTAAACTTCGGTTGTATTCGCAATCAAAGGTTTTTCCAAGTTAGATAAATTCATTAGTCCTAGCTTTAGAAGTTTAGTATCAGCTTGTAATGTTAATGTACTTATGAACGAACGGATATATGGAAAGATTATTGCAATCGCATTTTTATAGAAAAATGGTGGTATTTCATTAAACGGGACAGCTGGTGAAAATTTGAAAATAGATATTGAAGTAAGTTCAAATACAACTTTGTTTTCATTACCAACATCATGAGTGACAAATTTTAGTGTGAGTTCGAATTTACCAGATTCACTGTTATATTGTCCACTAGGTAAAAAACCTACATTCAACTCCGTTCCCAAATGATTTCCTTCATCATACGAAAACTTCGGAACTTTAAATGATTCAAATGAAAATGCTGCTTTTTGTGCTTCTAACATATCGCAATATTAGCAAAAAAAAAGACCCTGATAAAATTTCAGGGTCTTTTTTTCTATTCTTATCATTTCTATTACCAGGTGGTGAGTATAGTAAATTATCTATTACCTGATCAATTACATTATAATAATCAATATCAGGAAATGAGTAGTCATAAACTACCTCTTTACATGTAGAAACATCACTCCATGAAAAGGATTCCGATAAATTTTCAACATAGTTGAAAATATCGTTTCCTTCTGACTTTTTACGCATTTCTTCCAAGTCAGAAAGAACCCTGTCTCTATTGTTTAATAGATGTTCTCTAAGGGCTAATTTTGCTTTTTCTAATGCTTTCATTTTTATCTCCTATGACGCAAAGCTAATAAAAGGGTTTGTTAAATATACAATTTTTTCTTTATTTTTAAAAGAAATTATAATTCTAGGGTTCAAAATGGTATAGCTTTTTTGTTTATCATTAAAGACAATCTTTATGCCATTTTCATCATTTTTGTAGTCGACTGCTCTAATTACTTCAAAAGGAAATGCCTCAGGAGGACATTTTGTTCTTAAATAATCAATTATCCAACACAAATCTATCCCTTTTGTTCCTTCTTCATGAATTAGATTAAATTCCCATAATAAATCTACAAAGCCCACTAAATCTTTTCTACTACCTACTAAATCAAGGTAAAAGCCATCTGTTTCGTGATCAATATCAATTTCGGATTCACAAATATAATAGTTGTTATTATAATGATTTTTTCCCCATACCTTAGCGTAATCGATATTAAATTCCCAAAAATAATGTCCCGCACCCAAAAAGGGTTTTTTTTCCTCTTCCGGCTTATATTCAGAAGGAAAAGGGACTTTCTTCAGAACCTCAGCTTCTCCCCCTTCTTTACTACATGTATGATGAACTGTATATCGCAATTTGTATAAACAAGATATGAATTTGCAAATAAAACAATTTTTGTTGAAATATTCATACAATTTTGTGATAGAAAGTATAATAATGAAACCATAAAGTAGGTAAATTATTTCTTTACTTTTACACATCAGTCATTAAATGTAATCAATTCGTAATTAACTAGAAATGCCAAAAAAGTTTCGATGAAATCTGGATATCTGATTGCTTTAAAACTTCCATCTCCCTTTGTGAAATTACAATAAACATCAATAATATTCTTATTATTTTCCATCATTATCAAAGAGGTCAAAGTAATTGTAACACCTCTTGTGTCGAAATGTTTGAATTTGTTGTTTAAGTGTCTGAATTCATCAAAATTATAATATCTATCCGCCAACATATGAATATTGAATTCACCATTATTTTTATGCTTAGTAATTGCTTCAATCAGGCTGTACATATCTTTGTGAAGACTTTTTATTTTAGGCACCAGTTGATTGAATATAACTTCATTCTCTTTTGAGAATATGGTTGTTTCTGGAGTTTCGGTGATACTTTTAATGAAACGCTGGCCGTTGACTTTTTCAATAGTGTACAAAGTACCTATCCGATCAATTATTTCTTTAATATCTTCCCATAAATAATAGGCTTGATTTAAGTCGTAGAGATTCATTTTTCAATTTTGATTTATGACCAACACTTTGGCTATTTCCACTGTTTTTTGTTTTCTTTCAGTAATTGTTGTCGAACAGGTTCTAAATAATCCAAATTCAAGGCAAAAAACATAAAAACAACTGTTAGTATTATTGAGATGGCCAATACAAGCACTACCACTATAAAAAACCATATCGCATAAAACTTCCAGACAATAATTGCAACTAATAATGTATGAATAATTGTAAGATTCCAACGATATAAAATTGTCATTATTTCATTGAATTCCTGTTCTTTTGATTCAAAATCAATATTAATGGGTTCACTTAGATTATTTGATGAAAGAATACCATATTTGAATAGGTATTTATGAAAGAAAGGAGCAATGATAGCAACAAATTCCATGATACCTCTCTTTTTATCCCACTCTGAACCTTGGTTCAATTTATTTCGCAAATTAAATATCTTTTTCTTTACATATCCATGAAATAATAACCGTAGTGGAATTTCAAGAATATTATAGATGGACCACCATACTAATATAAATACTCCGGCAAAGTAAAGTATCTCAATAGTACGGAGATCTATAGAGCTAATATCTTTTATATCTGTAATCCATTTGTAATTGAATTTAATGAAGAAATCCGTACTAAAGAAACATAAGATAAAACGCCACAAAGGATATATTTTGTCGCTGGAAAAGATATTTTTTAATTTGTTTCCAATTTCATATATCAATGAAAAATCCATCTTATATCATTTTTTGAATACTTAAATTATCACCCTCTATGATTTTAACAATGTTTTCTGTCAAATCACTGGCAACTTTAAATTCTCTAATTATAAGGCTAAGTACTTCTGATAAAGTAGTGGCGGTTTCTTTTAATTCCTGGTCGTTGTTTGAAAACTTGTTAACTGTTTCCCTTAGACCTTCTATTTGGTTTATTGGGGTTTTAGAAGCTTTTGGAAAAGCTGAAATTGTTGGTAATATCTGTTCGAGTACTTCTTCCAATTTATGCTCTTTACACCCAATTGTAAGTTCAGTAAGGGCCTCTATTCCAATTGCAAATAATATCGAGAATTCATGAATAAGTCTTTCTGCTTCCGGAACGATTGATTTAAATGACTGAATTAATTCAAGAGTAACAATTTTGGTCTGAGGAGATTTTAAACTCATTCCCTGAGCAATTAATGCTTGGTATTTTCCATTTATTGCCTCATTTACATCGTTCATATTTCGAAAAATAGTTGCTAACTCTTCAACTATTCTAGCTGACTTAGATATATTTTTCACTTTCTCATTCAATTCCTCAATCCTTTCAATAGACCATTCTTGATCAACTATTTCAATTGGAGAATCTTCGACTAATGCCAATAATCTTTTCTGAGAATGGATGTTTAGCTTTTGTTTTTTGGGTATATCAATTCGCCATTGTCTTTTGTTTCGAATGAAATTTTGAGATTCGATTGATATCCAATATGCAGAAGATTCTTCTGGAATGTATGCAATTAGAATGACCGGCAAATTGGTATTTAACCAATAATTATAGTGAATATCCGAAGTGTAGTATGTCCATGACTTTTCTTTTTCATGAAAATTTCCTTTTCCAGACTTAATTTGTGAAGCAATAAATTTACCTGAAGGATTCTGTTCTTTGATAATCTCAATCAACGCGTCAATT
This sequence comes from Flavobacteriia bacterium 40-80, assembly GCA_001899145.1. Taxonomy (GTDB): domain Bacteria; phylum Bacteroidota; class Bacteroidia; order Flavobacteriales_D; family Crocinitomicaceae; genus 40-80. The sequence continues at coordinate 419,433 of MKVF01000021.1, read as the reverse complement.
CCAACATCAACAAGGGCTTGTTCTCGAAAAATCCATTTTAATTCTTCGATTACGATTCGTTCAATCGCATTGACACCAATTCGTTCTACAGGATTATATCGCATTGTTTATAGGTATTCAATTATAGCAATTTGGCAAGGCTCCAAATATAATAAAATTGGTTCGATAGTCTTACTTACTAATCATTTAAAGTCTTAGATAAATAAATCACAAGTTGTACCCAAGTTGGGTATATTATTTTTCTTCGTCTTCTATTTTTCGGATGAAGTTTTCACGGAGAGAATCAAGGAATTTGGTGCGGTCTTGTCGGATTTTTAGTTCAAGGTAGGTACGGTAATAATTTCCTAAATCGACATTGAAGATGTTTTCAAAATACGTTGCTATGGCTTTGATATCTGATTGTCCATTATTGAATACTCCTGATTGGTGTAAAGCATACATTAGTTCGATAAGAGATACTTTATTACCTGTCCATTTAATTTGATTTCTTGATATAAGTCCTGATTCTTTGTTGGTTGGTTGAAAATCGATTTTTGTTAGCTCATTTTCAAGATAAACTTGTAATAAATCATTTGCCAGAATTGTTGAAATTTTGAAATCGTGACTAGTAGAAAAATCAGGGTCAGCTTCATAGACAAAAGCATCTAAGTTTAAACGGATATCTTGTTTTCCTCTTATAAAATATTTGTAGTCCAAATAGGTACTACCTGTTCGGTAATAACGATAAAAATCTAAATTCTCATAAAAGAAGTTTTTGAGCTTTCTTAATTCCATTTGGATATATTTACGTTTAATTTTAGTTGAACCATTCGGACGATTAGTTTCTATTGTATAGATATTGTTATTATATATTAGATTTGAAACTATTTTAGGTTTGATTTCCTTGAAAAAAATTATTTCAGCTTCTCTATTTTGAAACCCTTTTTCAATTACTACATCTCGTAATTCTCTGAGTCCTTTGATACATATCTCAATACTTTTTTCAGATAGTAGCAATACTTCATCTATTTCTGATTGGACATTGTTTAGTTTATTTTCAATTGCTTGTAAACTAATTCGATATCTTTTTAGGTTTGGCATTCGTAACTCAAAAATGTAATTACAGATTTTTAAGAATAAATTCTATTCTTTCATCAGGAGGCAATACCGGAACTAATTCTACCGGACAGGGAAAGCGTTTATATACATCTATGATGAGATTGTGAATGCGAATCTGCTCGTCTTCATCTTCCAGTCTGGCATAATCGTTAATAAGAGGTAGGCGTTCAAGAACAAACACTTTTTGGTAACAAAACTTATTGCACATTTCTATTAATCGTTCGTCGTATTTCAGTCCTAGAAACTCATAATAGGCCATTGCATCAGGTAAGGCTCTATCTAAAAATGCGAGTTTATTGACATCCAACTTTGATTCTTCTTCTATTTGAAGATTGAGTATTTCCAACTGAAATTTTTCTTTATTTTTCCGAATTTCCTCTACGGTTCTTCCTTTTATTTGTTGAGTATCGATATAGTGTCTGGCTTGTTCGATGATTGTGGTATACCCTCGTTCTGCAAGTAATTCAATAACGGTTGTTTTTCCTGTGCAAGGCCCTCCGGTAATAATATACCAATTGGTTTTTATCTGCTTGTGATTGATTGTGTCCATATTCATTATCTTTTCAATGAAAGCTTCCTTATTTTATTGACATTTCTGTTCATAATAGATCTAACAATGTATTTGAAAAAAAATTGCTTCACAGGATTTAATTGCTGACGATGTGTTGAATAAAACTCATCAGGGGTATCAAATAACCCAAAATCCTGATTAATTCCTTTATCTTGTATATAGGTATTGTTTAGGTTCCAATCAATTTCCGGATTTTGAAAATTGTCTGTGTAAACACCAAACCCGCAAAATGTTGTTTTACAGTCATTGTAAATAGCTTGTAAGTTCTCTAAGTATGGTTTATCTAAAATAACTCCTTCCAGGATATACCATTCTTCATTTATAAAAACTTCTACCCAACTATGCAGAATTTCTTTAGGTGATAAAACATACCAAATACCTGTAATTGCACCTTTTTGAAGCTCTTTATTAATTGTAAAGCCGTGGATTCTGTTAGGAACTCCTACAGCTCTTAGAATAGCCATCAAAAGGGTTGCTTTCGTGTTACACTGTCCGTATCCATCTTTTAATACCTGAGAGGCTGCAATATCATCAGAAACATTATATCCGAATTTTACCTCATCCCGAACAAAGGTGTATATCTCTTTAATTTTAGCTATATCATTTAACTCTTTCCATTTTCTGATTCGGATTAAATCCTGAATGAGAATATGATTAAAATCGAGGATTTCTGTGGACTGTATGTATCCCTTTTTTTGTTCCATTGTCGTTAAAATTTCATCCGTTGAATTCTCACTGCATTTAAAATTGCTATTAAAGCAACTCCCACATCTGCAAAAACAGCTTCCCACATCGTTGCCAGCCCTCCTGCTCCTAAAATGAGTACAATTGCTTTTACTCCAAATGCTAAAATGATATTCTGCCACACGATTTTTTTAGTTTGTTTTCCAATGTTAATTGCCACAGGAATTTTTGATGGTTTATCGTCCTGAATGACAACATCTGCGGTTTCAATCGTTGCATCGCTTCCTAAGCCACCCATCGCAATACCTACATCACTCAGCGCTACTACCGGGGCATCGTTGACACCATCACCAACAAATGCAACACTTTCATTACGGGCTTTTATTTCTTTTACTTTGTTGACTTTATCTTCCGGCAATAAATCTCCATGTGCATTGTCAATACCCAATTGTTCTGCTACGTATTTGACTACCGTACTTTTATCTCCACTCAGCATCGTTGCCTTTACATTCAATTGGTGAAGCAGGTCAATTGTTTTTTGAGAATCTTCTTTTATGCTGTCTGCAATGGTAATGTATCCTACAAATTTGTTTTCGTATGCGACGGCTATTGTTGTATGGATAATTTCAGCCGGGTTGACATCGTATTGAATATTAAATTTATTCATCAGTTTGAAATTACCAGCCAGTAATTCCTTCCCGTTGATTGTTGTTTTGAGTCCGTGTCCGGGAATTTCTTCTGTATTCTTGAGTTGAATGGAGTTATCTACTGCTCCGACATATTCATGAATGGCAGTTGCGATGGGATGTGTACTTAAACTTTCCAAAACATTGACCATTTGCAGAATTTCGTTTTTGTCAAATTCAGGATTAAAAATAACTTCCTGCACTTTGAATACACCTTCTGTCATTGTTCCTGTTTTGTCCATAACGACGTTTTGTATTTCAGCCAGTTTATCCAGGAAATTACTTCCTTTGAACAAAATACCGTTTCTACTAGCAGCACCAATACCTCCAAAATATCCAAGCGGAATGGATATAACAAGCGCGCACGGACAAGAAATAACTAAAAATACCAATGCTCTGTACAGCCATTCGTTGAACTGGTAATTCTGTACAAAGAAATAAGGTAATACGCAGATTAAAAAGGCTAATGCCACAACAATAGGTGTGTATATCTTTGCAAATTTACGAATGAATAATTCGGTAGGAGCTTTCTGAGCTGTTGCATTTTGCACCAATTCCAAAATTTTACTCAGTTTACTGTCGGTATATGCTGTTGTTACCCGAACCTGACTAACTGTATTCAGATTAATCATTCCTGCCAGTACGGTTTCACCCTTTTCTTTTGTGTCCGGTTTACTTTCTCCTGTTAATGCAGCAGTATTAAAAGCTCCTCTTTCAGAAATTAATTCTCCATCCAGTCCTAATTTTTCGCCTGGTTTTAACTGGATGATATCACCAATTTTCGCATTTTCGGCTTTAATCAGTTTCGCCTGTCCGTCAATCAACACAGTAACTTCATCCGGACGTTGGTCTAGTAGTGCTTTAATATTACTTTTCGCCCGTGATACAGCCAATGTCTGAAACACTTCACCTACTGCGTAAAATAACATTACGGCAACTGCTTCCGGATATTCACCAATGATAAACGCCCCAACAGTTGCAATTGTCATTAGTAAAAACTCAGAGAAAATTTCTCCCTTTCCGATGCTTTGAACAGCATCTTTTATAACAGGAAATCCTACAGGAATATAGGCCGTAACGTACCAGACGATTCTTATCCAATCAGTAAACCACGTTTGTGTAAACCAATTATCCATAATGATTCCTGCCATCAAGACTAAAAAAGAAATTATGGCTGGCAAAAACATTTTGAAAACGCTGTCCGTACCTCCCGAATGAGAATGGCCGTGTCCGTCATCATCGCTATGTTCTTCGTGATTGTGCTTTTTGGCACTGCAACAATCGTCGTCTTGTATCAGATGTTTTGCACCTGCTTTGGTGTATATCTTTTCTTCCTGTGTACAACATAACTGTTTGCCCTGTGCATCGTATTTGTGCTGATGTTCCATGATGGTTATTTTATGTCCGTATTTTCAAAATTAGAGAAAGATGGGTGCAATACTATTGCAAACTCTCCTTCAAACACTTCTCGCAAATTCCCTTTCCAAATAATTTTATTTCATCTATTCTATATCCCTGACTGGTGTTCTGCGGTATTGTAAAATCCTCTTTGCAGGTTGTCTGTTTACAAAGTCTGCAGTAAAAATGTAAGTGCCAGTCCTTATGAGTTTTCTCATCACAGCCGTCGTCACATAAGATGTACTTAGTTGTTGTGTTTTCCTGAATGCTGTGAACGATACCTTTTTCTTCAAACGTTTTCAATGTTCTGTATATCGTTACTCTGTCAGCAGAATCAAATGATTGCTCAATTTCAGAAAGTGATAAGGCCACTTTTTGCGAGCTCAGAAAGTCGTATACTAAAATTCGCATGCTGGTAGGACGCGTATTTTTATCCATCAGCTTGTTTTCTGTTTCTTTCTTCATAATAGATCTATTATTTTCACAGGCATTTGTTGTTTAAATGCCTGTGAAGTATTTTAATGGGCGTGTCCTTCTTCACCCGTATTGTTCATTTTTGCATTGATAAAGAATGCTCCTTTTACAACTACTTGTGCATGATGAGGTAAGTCTGTTACTGGTGTAATTGCTGTATAGCCCATATTTGAAACGCCTTTCGCCACTTCAATTTTTTTGAAGTATAGGTCTCCTTTATCTGCTGCAAATTCATCGTGATTGTGCTCTTCGTCGTGCAGGTGTTCATCTCCATCTGAATGGGCATGTCCTTTGTCTCCGTGGTCGTGTGAATGTCCATCTTCTTGGTGGTCATGGTCGCCTTCCTCGTGGTTGTGGTCATGACCGTCATTTGGTTTTGCGGTTCGAATAAAGATATAGTACTTTCCATCTGCTTCAACAATTGCTTCATTTGGAACGGCCGGCATTGTTACATCGTTTATACTAATCATGGCAGTGCTGTTCATTCCATCAATCAAACCGGATTTATCTCCTAATACTTCACTGTGAACGGCAATGGTTTTACTTGAATTTTCAAATGATGAACCAATACTGAATACTTTTGCTTTGTATGTTTTTACCGGATTGTTGGTCAATGTAAAATCAATGGTTTGACCAACTGAAATTTTTTGAAGGTCTTTTTCAAATACCTGTAAATCGAGGTGCAATGAATTGTTGTCTACAATTTCGGCAATGGGAGAAGAAACATCTACATAACTTCCAATTTTTGCGAATATATTGCTGATTGTACCGTTAATCGGGCTTCGGACAATAAGTGCTGATTGCATGTTTGAATTTGTAACAGAACCGACATTGATTCCCATTAATTCCAGTTGTTGTTTCAATGATGCCTGTCTGGTTCTAAGTGTGTTCAATTCTGCTGTTGCATTCTGAAGATTGCGTTTTGCTCCTGCATTTCCGTCTGCGAGTTCCTGCTGACGTTTCATTTCTGCTTCTGCCAGTACAATTTGACTGTTTATAGTCAGGTATTCCTCTTGTAACTGAATAAACTGCGGATTTGAAACGGTTGCAATTATCTGTCCTTTCTTCACGTGGTCTCCGAACTCTACATTGAGTGTTTTGATAACTCCTCCGTACAAAGTTGTTGCATTTGCTTTAAAATTATTCGGAACACGCAATATTCCGTTTGCTTTAATTGTTGCTGTCAACTGCTTTTGCTCGATTTCGCCAAACGTAATCCCCACAGCTTTTATTTGTTCCTGTGTGAGAGAGGTTGTATTTGATTCTCCTTCTTCGTGTTCTTCTTTTGAACCATGATTGTGTCCATCTCCTTCGGAATGACCACCACATGCGGTAATCAACAGTGCTAAAAACACCATTCCTATACCTGTTCTGATTTTATATGATTTAAACTTCATGACAAATTATTGATTAATGAATGAATAAATGGTAATCACAGATTCGTTCACCTGCTGAATACTTTCTAAATAATTAAGTTGAATATCTGTTGCTGTCTGTAAAGCAAACAGGTATTCCACGTATGAAATGTCTCCTGTTTTGTAGCCTAATTGTGCCACACGTGCAATTTCTTCGGCATTTGGCAGGGCTGTTTCTTTAAAATAATGGTATTTTGATACATTTTGCTCATACTGGTTGATGGCATTCCTGAATTCTGTTTCCAGTTGTTTCTGCTGCCACTGAGCTGTTGTTTCCGCTGATTGTTTTTGTAATTCCAATGAGCGGACACGTGCATGTGTAGCACCATACGTTAATGGAATGGAAATGCCAATATCTACATAACTAAAACGTTGACTTCTTCCGTAATAATTATCAACGCCATTCTTGGTGTGCATACCGATTAAGGAAATGTTATTGTATCCGAGGTTTAAATCCGGAAGACCATTTGCCCGTTCAACTTTCTTGGTTTGTTCTGCTATTTTTGCTTCCTGGTACAATGCCTGAATCATTGGATGATTGGCAATAACAGTACTATCCACGGAGGTTGTGACCAACATGGGTTGGTAGTCTTCTTTTTTAGCAATTCTGAAATCGGATTCGGTCTGCATCAGGTTCTTGAGGTTGTTGTATGCATTTTTTCGAAAAATTTCATTTTGCTGTAACAACAAAGCGATTTCACCTCTTTTACTTTGTGCTGTACGGATTTCAATTCCCTGGATATCTCCTGTCTGATAACGAAGTTCGGCAATGCGGATAAATTCGGCATAAATACTATCTAATGCCTGAAGCCTTTCAGAGTTGTGCTCAAGGTATTCCAACTGATAGAAGTAACTTCTGATTTGTCTTTTTAATTCTATCTCAGAGAGCTGTTGTACCCATTCTTTCCCTTTTACTTGTTCTTTTGCAAGGTTTCGTTTTGCTCCGAATAATCCGGGAAAAGGAATGGTCTGAGAAATCATGATTCCATCGTTGTATTCAAAGCCTTCATTTCGCCCGTATTGAAAATTGACATCTGTTTTAGGTAATTCGAATGCACTTTTTTTCAGATTTTGAGCTGATTGAACATCTAATTGTTTTGCTTTCAATTGGAGGTTATTCTCCATTGCGATTGTAATGGCATCATCAACTGTCAGATTATCCTGCGCGTATGTACTACCTAATCCCAGAAGCAAAACAAGCATTGGTATGATTTTTTTTCCTTTCATTGGATTTGATTTTTTTCCTTGAAATACGATGTATAATAACGGCAGTACAAATAGTGTAAGGAATGTTGCTGTTACCAAACCTCCGATTACAACTGTTGCCAGTGGTTTTTGAACTTCTGCTCCTGCACTTGTACTGATTGCCATTGGCAGAAATCCTAAAGATGCTACGGTAGCTGTCATTAATACCGGTCGTAAACGAATGAGTGTTCCTTCTTTTACTCGTTGTAAGACATCTGTCATTCCTTCTTTCTCAAGAATATTGAATTTTCCAATCAGGACGATTCCATTGAGAACAGCTACACCAAACAAGGCAATAAATCCGATTCCTGCACTGATGCTAAAAGGCATATCACGCATCAAAAGGGCTAAAACACCTCCGATAGCACTCATTGGAATTGCCATAAAAATCAATGTTGCCTGTTTGAATGAATGAAAGGTAAAGTACAGTAAAATAAAAATTAAGGCCAAAGAAACCGGAACGGCAATCATCAGACGGGCACTTGCTTTCTGGAGGTTTTCAAATTGTCCTCCATAGGTAAAATAATATCCTGATGGCAATTTTACTTTTTCGGTTAATTTATCCTGAATGTCTTCTACAACACTCTGAACATCTCTTCCCGAAACGTTGAATCCGATTACGATTCTTCGTTTTCCAGCTTCCCGGCTTATCTGAGCCGGTCCTAATTTATAACCGATGGTTGCTATTTGTGACAATGGAATCTGGTTGCCTATATTGATTGGAATCATCAGGTTGTTCACATCGTCAATACTACTTCTGTGTGTGCTGTCCAAGCGGACAACTAAGTCAAAACGACGTTCGTTCTCAAATACGACACCTGTACTTTTTCCTGCAAATGCTGTACTTACAATGTCATTTACATCTTGAATGGTCAGGCCGTAATTAGCAATCCGGGTACGGTCGTATTCAATGTTGATTTGCGGTAATCCGCTAACCCGTTCAACTTGTGGAGCCGTTGTTCCTTCTACGGATTGAATGACTGCACTCACTTCATTGGCATAAGCTACCAGTGTATCGAGATTTTCTCCGAATATCTTCACTGCTACATCCTGGCGAATACCTGTCATCAATTCATTGAAACGCATTTGAATGGGTTGATTTTTTTCAAAGAAAACTCCCGGTATTACTTCCAGTTTTTCCATCATTGCATCTGCCAGTTCGTTGTAATTTCTATCTGATTTCCATTCTTTCTGTGGTTTTAGAACAATCATGAGGTCTGTTGCTTCCGGGGGCATGGGGTCTGTCGGAACTTCAGCTGCACCGGTTTTACCGACAACCATTTTCACTTCATCAAATTCTTTGATAATGCGGGATGCCTGCATGGATGTTTCAATACTTTGATTAAGTGAGCTTCCTTGTGGCAAGATGCAGTGAAAAGCAAAGTCTCCTTCCTGCAACTGGGGAATGAATTCTCCTCCCATTCGGTTGAAAAGAAAGATACAAAACACAAAAACTGCAACAGTAGCTCCAATGATAACATATTTTATTTTGATAGCTTTTTGTAACAAGGGTGCATAGATTGCTTGTAGTTTTTCGACCATTCTATCACTAAATGTCTTTTTGTTGCTCATTTTCTTTGGTAAGAATAATGCACACATCATCGGAATATAAGTCAGTGATAAAATCAAGGCTCCGAGAATTGCAAATCCAACTGTTTTTGCCATTGGTGTAAACATTTTCCCTTCGACTCCTACTAATGTCAAAATCGGAATGTAAACAATGAGGATGATGATTTCTCCAAAAGCGGCAGTTGTTCTGATTTTAGATGCGGATTCGAGCACTTCTTCATCCATTTCCTGCTGTGTGAGTTTTCGGGTTGTTTTCCTCAATCCCAGATGATGTAATGTTGCTTCTACAATGATAACGGCACCATCCACAATCAAACCAAAGTCAATTGCTCCCAAACTCATCAGGTTGGCACTTACTCCAAAGACATTCATCATTCCCAAGGCAAACAATAACGACAGAGGAATGGCTGAGGCAACAATTAATCCTGCCCGTAGGTTTCCAAGAAATAAAACCAGTACAAAAATGACAATCAAGGCTCCTTCAATCAGGTTTTTTTCAACGGTACTGATTGCACGCCCAACTAAATCTGTACGATCCAAATAGGCTTCTATTACAACATCTTCTGGAAGTGAATTCTGGATGGTTGGTAATTTTTCTTTGATGCGCTTTACTACTTCATTACTGTTTTCTCCTTTTAGCATCATGACAACTCCACCAACTGCATCTACTTCACCATTATAGGTCAACGCCCCGTATCTTACTGCACTTCCAAAACGGACTTCTGCGACATCTTTGATAAATACAGGAACGATTCCGGTTGTTTTAACGGCAATGTTTTCTACATCTTCCAATGATGTTACCAAACCAATTCCACGAATGAAATAGGCATTGGGTTTTTTGTCGATATAAGCTCCTCCTGTGTTTTGGTTGTTTTTTTCCAGTGCGGCAAAAACTTCAGGAATACTGACATCCATTGCACGTAAACGTTCCGGATTTACAGCAACTTCATATTGCTTCAGCTGTCCTCCGAAACTATTGACTTCTACGATTCCGGGTGTTCCGTATAATTGTCGTGCCACAATCCAATCCTGCATGGTACGCAGGTCTTTGGCTGTATATTTATGTTCACTTCCTTTTTTCGGATGAATGATATATTGATATACTTCACCTAGTCCTGTACTTACCGGTGCCATTTCGGGAGAACCAATTCCGGGAGGAATGTTTTCTTCGGCTTCTTTGAGCTTTTCATTGATGAGCTGCCGGGCAAAATAAATATTGACATCTTCCTCAAAGACAACTGTTATTACTGATAATCCAAATCGGGAGATACTTCTTACTTCTTCGACTCCCGGAACATTGGCAATGCTTTGTTCAATGGGAAAGGTTACCAACTGTTCCACTTCCTGTCCGGCTAAGGTTGGACAAGTTGTGAAAATTTGTACCTGATTGTTGGTAATGTCAGGTACGGCATCTATGGGTAGTTTGGTTGCACTCCAGACTCCCCAAATGATGAGTATCAACGTCATAATCCCAACGATTATTTTGTTTTTGATACTAAAACGAATGATTTTATCTAACATTGATTTTAGAATTAATGCTGAATACTAATTAGTTACAAACTCTGAAAAATCAGAGAAAAGAAATAGTAACCAATGTTTTAACTCCGTACCTTGATGGCACAAAATACATTGTCATTTCTAATAAGATGAATTAAGCATTAATCTGAGGCGGTTGCCAGATTTCCCCAAAGTATCGGGAAGAAAAAGAAGTTATGTGTGTTTTAACTTTTTCAGATGAAAATTCCTGAACGGATTCTATTTTTACAGGTATTAATCGATACTCTACGATTGTCATTTGAATTCCACAACAGGTACAACAACAAAACGGCGTACATGTATCGTCTGCATCATTGTCGTGATTGTGTTCTGGATTTTCTGCCAGATTGATTTCTTCTTCGTGATGATTATCCAAATCACTACATGGTACGACTGCTAAAGCCGTAATATATAAAGCGAATATCATTAGAAACCATCTCATTGAAACACAAATGTATAAAAAAAAATATGCAATTGTATTGCAAAGTTTATGAATAAGTTCAGTTATTTTCGCTTGTCCTTGGATAATTCTGAAAATGAAATCAGATTAAACATTTCCCTTAATCTTGAACGGATACGGTTTCCGTACATTTGTTCTAATTCTTCTGCGTTGAGGTTAGTCGTAGCGTGGGTGACGGTTCCATAATGAATTAGAAGATCATAACGGTGTAATAGTATTTCTCCAATAGTGTTACATTCGTTACCGTAGAATTTGATGTTGCGTTCTACTCCTAAGTCGTCTAAGCAGATGGGATGTTTTGATTTTCCGTAACGGTGGATGATGTCGTAACCTTCTTTTTGAAATTCAAAGGCAATGTCCCTTGTTGGTTTTACACGGTAACGAAATTCGGGAAATGCGAGTTCTTGGATTAGTGCCATCAGAGAGGTTTTACCACAACCAACTGGACCAAGTAACAGAATACCTTTGTTGATATCAATGTTTCGTTGTTTGCAGTTTTCTTCGTCACGGATGATGTACAACACCAACCGATAGATAATTTTCAGGTCTTCTTTGTGGAGCGTGAAGTTTTGTCCATATCGGAGCTTGCCGATGTGGATGAGGTAATGACAGGTTTGCTGCCAGTCGAAAATTCGTGTGTTGTTTTCTATTTTGTATGGGAGCTGCATCGTGTTTTGTTTTTTCGAGGGAATGAATTCCCTCGTTATGAATGTTTCATCCCGATGGGATTACAGAGGAATTGAGTAGTCTTTGTTTTGGTTGGTGCTGAGTGGGTTGGCGGGTTGTTTTTCTTTCTGAAATTCTTTGGAACGGATCATCCAGTTTCGTGCTGCTGCTTTCCAGTCTTTCATTTTTGTTTTTCCACCAACTAACCAGCCGTTTGATTGAAAGTAATTGAAAAAGCGTTCGGCTTCGGTTGTTGGATTTTGTTTTTCAAGGAAGTAATTTTTTACTTCCTGTATATCCGGAACAGCCATTTTTTGATTTTCCATTTTCTTATTTTTTTGGGTGGGAGGAAATTCGTTCGACGAATTTTCTTTCTCTCTAATGTTTATCTGTTTATTGTTTCTATTGTTTAAGTAATGTCCCACTTGTGTTCCCGAATATGGGACACGGGGTGTCCCAAAAGTGGGAATAGTGGTGGTACTCGGTAGTGTCCCATTTTCGGGACATGATAGGGTATCAATCCCAGATGATGTATCAAATCTGTACATCATTACTTTTGAACCTACAAAATGGTTTCTTGTTGGTCTGTATTGGATATAACCCCAAAGGGTTAATTCTTTCAGGCATTTGATGTAGGTATTTTTGGAACCAATCTTACTGAGGTTCATTATTTCATCTCGGGCAATGGAAATAGGGTTTTTGAATTTACTGCTGTTCCACGTCATAAAAAGTGCCAGATATAACGCTTGATGAAAAGCGGTTAAGCGTGCATCTTCAGCTGATTTTTCAAAGAAGCCTGTCAAGTGCTGAATGTAGTTGACAGGCGCTTCATAGGCTTGCATACTAGAGGGAGTTGCGTTTGTTTGCTTCCATCACTTTGATAATTTCTCTTCTGTCATAGAAAATCACTCCACCTACTTTTGAATAGGGTAATGTACCGTTGATTCTGAGGTTTTGTAATGTTCCGGGAGAAATTCCGAGCATTCGCTGAACCTGATGTGATTTTAGCCAAATGATTTCCTCCCGTACTTCTGGTTGCTTGTTTTCTTCGATGATGTTTCGAAGTGTTTCCGTGAGCTTATCTCCGAAACGCTCCAAGTCTTCTAATGTAATGATTTCTAGTGCCATTTTGTTGATTTTATGTATTGTTGTAACAAAACTCAACGGTTCGGTTCAAATATTTTCACAAGTTGTACCCAAGTTGGGTATTTGTTTGTGGTATTTTGTGTTGATTTGGTTTAATTTTCCAAAATGAGGTAGTTTTATTTAGTTCTAAATGAATGATTTGTGGTTTTGAAAAATAGGATAAAAAAATAACAAATAGGAATGGAAAGGTCTATAAAATACCCAGATGTTACTCTGGGTATTTTTTCTGTTTCATTATAAATCACTCTCTTCTACAACATTTATCTAGTTTATTCACCGCTATCGAATCTGCAGGAACATTATCAGCAGAGTACCCTAATTTTGAAATCTCAGCACGAATAAGATCGGGATTTGTTTTTTTAGTATTATAATGAATAATAATAGTGGTATCCAATTCATTATACTCGACTATTTTAATTCCTTTTACATAATACAAATCTGTTTCAAATTTTTGACCACATGTTTCACAAATCTTACAGTGGTTACAATTGACTTTGGTTTTAATTACTATTTTTCCTTTTTTGTCTGTTGTTTGGGCAAACAAAATGTTAGATGTAGAAAGTACAATCAACAATAATATGTTTCTAAAATTCATTTTTCTATATTTTAATTAAATAAATTACGAATGTCAGGTGACTTACGAATACCTGATCAACATGATAAATTAAAATAAGAGTTGTTTTGGAGGATGCCAAATATCATTTAGATAGGAAGACAGGAAAATATTTTCATCTATATTTAAGATATAAACTGGGTAGTTAACTGATTCAAACACTATGACATTAATAGCATTAGAAGTGTATGGAATAATTGTTCGGCAACAATCACAGTTACAAAAAGAATTACAGATATCGTTTTCGTTTTCTTCCGTTTCTTCTTCCGGACACGTATGAATTTCTTCGTTTTCAGTTTGACAACAAACCCCAACAGTTTCTATGCTCATGCATTTTGGTCTTACCGAGGTTATCAGTAAGATGAATAACAACACTATGGGTATTGTAAATTTCATGTTATGTAATCCCTGTTTGATTTTGTAACAATTTGTTCGTTTACGAAAATAATGAAATCAGGTAAATGATGTTTTAATATAACCTAAATATATTTAATTCTATAAAGGAGGGAATGTTTTCCCTCCTTATGCTATTCCAAAATGGTTATTGTTAGTTTGTTTTTCTGCTGTTCAATCTGAACATGCTGACCGGGTTTAAATCCTGCTTCTGCAAGCCATTTTCCTTTTAAAAGGATTTCGGGAACAACTATATTATAACAAACCCGACTTACTAATTTTGGTTGTATCTTTAGTTTTCGTGTCTTTTTCATGATTAGCTGATTTTGGCGATTAATGATTGATTTGATTTTGTGAATAGTTTTTCTCTAAGTAGTTGCATATCGTCGCTTACTTTCTGCTCTACGACTTTTGCATAAATCTGAGTAGTGCGAATTGAATTATGTCCAAGCATCGCACTTACTGTTTCAATCGGAACTCCGTTTGCGAGTGTGATTGTTGTTGCAAAGGTGTGACGTGCGATGTGGGAAGTTAGTGTTTTAGTGATTCCGCAGATGTCGGCTATTTCTTTCAGGTAGGCATTGTAACGCTGATTACTGTTGACAGGTAGCAATTTATCGTATTTGGTGCAATATTCATGATTGCGGTATTTTTCAATGATTTCCAAAGCCATAGGAAGTAAAGGAACACTTTCTTTTGTTCCTGTCTTTTGACGTAAAGTGGATAACCACAAATTACCGTCCAAACCTTTCATTACTGCATTTTGTTTGAACTCGTAAACATCGGAGTAGGCAAAGCCTGTGTAACAACAAAAGATAAATACGTCGCGAACTTCTTCCAGACGTGGTGCATGAAGTTTTTTGTTTAGTAGGATAGTGATTTCGTCCTGGTTTAAAATCTCTCTTTCGGGATTGGTGTAAGAACATTTGAACTGGTTGAAAGGATTTGAAGGAATCCAGTCCAAACCAACCGCCATGTTCATAATCTTTTTGAGGTTCTTGATGTATTTGTGAGCTGTGTTGGATTGGAGTTTGTCGATAGTCAATAGATAATGTTCGAACTCTGTTACAAACCGTAAACGCATTTCGGGTAGTGGCATGTTGTCTTTTTTGTATTGGTGCTGCATGAATGCCAAAACTTTGTTTTTGGTGATGACATAACGTGCGTGGGTTTTTGAAACTACTTTCCCGATTTTGACTTGTTCGGATAATTTTAAGTTGTGATAGTCAAAAGCTTCGAGGATAGTTTTGTCTTTGGGTTGCTGTTCTTCGATATCCCTGCCCAGGTATTTATCCCGAAGCTCTTTACTGGTTGTGCTTCCTTTCTGTGTTACTTCCAATACAAAAAGGTGATTTATTTCGGAACGGATTTGTTCTAACTTGTTATTGATTAACAAAGCACTTTTATGTGTGTTTTTGACTTTGGATTTTTTGATATCCCAGTCCCTTAGTGACACATAAAAATTGGTTGAGAATTCTGCTCGTTTTCCATTAACATAAAGACGAACGTAAATTTGTGCTTCTCCGTTTTTGGTTCTTTGCTTGTTCGGGTAGAACAAAAAGCTGATTTTTTGATTTGTACTTGCCATATACTATTGATTATTTGGTTACTGTTTCTCTAGGCCTGTCAAGAGAGAAGCAATAAATCAATGTTTGAATCAGCTAGCAAAGTAATGACTTTATTCTGCTGGCTTACTAGCTGGCTGTTTTTTTGTATTTGATTGATTTTGTTTGTGTTTCATCGTCAAATACTAAAATCAGAATATCAGTATAATCAAGGAATTTGATGGTATATAATGAAAAAAGCCACCTAATTAGGTGGCTTTTCGTGATCCCGCTGGGATTGATACAGTTTTGGGAAACCCTTAGTATTACTATGATTTTCAGAACAACGGCTTCAAAGAGGGTCCCGAATAGGTCCCTTGAAAACTGCATTGTTTTGTATTGAGTCAATGAACAAATCTACAAAACAAATATACGCTGTTTATCTCTAAAAAACAATGTTTTATATCAAAATTTATGGATTTAATTATTCTGATTTATAGGGCGTTTTTAAGCACATCAAAACAAAATTTCTTCCACCTCATCGGCATTCAGTCCCAAGTATTCAGAGAACTCACGTATGGTCAAATACTGGTGTTCCTGCTTTCCGATTTCTTCCTTTATTTTCTTGATGAGGTAACGGGAGTATCGTTCACTTTTTCCGGTAACGATCATTACATCTTTTGTATGGATGACAAGGCGTTTCATTTTTTAGTCGGTTTCATACTGTATGTATGCTTTATCTGTACTTCTTCTATGGTTGTGGCATACTGTTTCGCTTTTACAAAATTACGTGCTTTAACGGCTTGTTTTTCCTGCAAAAACACTCTAAAACAGCACAAAGTTTATTGCTCGGAAGTACTGACTTTGAACGCATTTGGTTTTATCTGATGTTTGTGGTGTCAATGTGCACATGACAGGTAAAATAGCGGACCTGGTAACTCGCTTAGTAATCCAATAAATCTTGAAACATGGCAAGACAAAAAGGGATAATCAAGCTGACTGGCAAAGTCGGTGATTTATCATTCTACAAGTCCAAAGATGGTTTCCTTGCTCGTGAGAAAGGCGGTGTTGAGGGCGAACGCATCAAAAACGATCCTGCATTTGTAAGGACTCGTGAAAATGGTGTTGAATTCGGTTCTTCTGCCAGTTCTGGGAAATTGCTTCGTGATTCTGTTCGTACGATGATGCAAAATGCTGCGGATGGTCGTGTTACGGCACGATTGACCAAGGTAATGACGCAGATTAAGAACATGGATCCGACAAGTGCAAGAGGTGAACGGACAGTTGGTGTCGGAATTGCAACTCCTGCTGCAAAGGCGTTACTGAAAGGGTTCAATTTCAATAATCGTGCTGTTTTGGGTTCTGTGCTTTTCAAAAGTTATTCTGTGAATACGGGTACGGGAGTAATTGATCTGACAGGGTTTGTTCCAATCAACGATTTGAATGTTCCATCAGGTGCAACTCACGTAACGTTGAGAGGTGCCTGGGCAAAGGTTGATTTTTCGGGGGCTGTGTCTTCCGTAGAAGAAACGAATAGCCAGAATCTTCCGATTGACGGAACAGCAACAACTGTTACGCTTACACCTACAGCTGTACCGGCAGGAGCAGGAACAGATTTGTACTTACTTATGTTGGAATTCTTTCAGGAGGTCAACGGAGTACAGTACACGTTGAAAAACGGAGCATTTAACGTGCTCAGTATCGTAGAAATCCAGTAATTCTAAAGCAATGGAAAAGAAAAAGTCTACGGACAAATTGAAGTCTTACTTCAAGCGATGCGGAAAGGAAACTCCGCCCTTCTTCAAGAAACTGCGTTTGGCAGGGTTGATCATTGCAGCAGTTGGAACAACGGTTCTAGCTGCTCCGATTGCCTTACCTGCAGTTGCGGTAACAATCGCAAGTTACTTAGCTACTGCGGGAGCTGTTGCAACGGCAGTTAGTCAGGCGGCCATCGGTGATGGTTCAGACTGTGAAGAGGAAGAAAAGTAAATTATTGTTTAATCAGTCGGAGTGCGACAAACAGAAAGCACTTCGGCATAACACACAAAAAAATGGAAAAGGAAAAAAGCCAATGCAGTGATTTGATTGTAAAAGCTTCCATCAAACGCAAGCCACGTTTTAAGGCAGGTGCCGAATTGACAGGAGCTGTGAACGTGAAACGAATGGATGTTGAAGTGAATGACGTGTCTACGGAAGACACGGAAGCATTTGACATCACACTGCATTTAAAAAGTTGTGCAGTGGAAAGCTGTAATCCCTAACGTGCAAACGGATCACACAACTGTTAAGGGAACAATCGGAGGAACATTATTGACGTTGTTTGCAACAATTGATGTTCAGGATTACGTAAAAACGATTATTCTGGCTTCTGTGGGTGCAATTGTGAGTTTTGTTGTATCGAAGTTCTTGAAATGGTGTTGGGATAAACTTCGAAAGAAGTAAAAAAGTAAGGAAACGCCCGAGCAATCGGGCGTTTCCTGTTTTATCTGACCAAACTACATAAATAAGCTGTTTTCAATTCCCGGACCTGTGCTGACATCTTGAAAAATGCCTGTTCTTTCCTTTGGAACTCACGCAGTACCGGAATGGATTTCTGAACTACTAACAGGATGTGTTCCTGTGCCTTTTGACGGATTAGTCTTTCTAATTCCCATTTACGGATATACAAAATCACGGAACCGATTAGCTGCCGTTTGATTTCGTTACTCTGCCACAGGGCAAATAACAACCAATACAAACTTTCTTTATCTTCTCTGCTGTTGCAGATACATACAAAGCAATTCGGACAGGGTTCGTTCATGGGTTTACCTGTGTTTAGTCCACGGTTCAGGATAAAAAAGGAATTGCTTTCTGTTTTCATTCCTGGGCGATAGGTTTTTAATTGGAACATAATTATCGGTTTAAAAATTATGTATCGACAAACTCAACACAAGTGTTCCTGTCGCTTCGCTCCGCATAATTATTCCAAAAGAAAGAGAGAAAAAAACGACTGAAAAGCCGAAAAAAAAGAAAAAAGAAAGCCCATTTTTCAGGGCTTGGATGAACTGGATGCAAGGTTTTTGCTATAAAAAATACTACCCGACCTTTGAATGTGAAATTGAAGTTGGGAGTAAGAAATTAAGGAGATAAGTTGATTGAAAGTAGGAACAGGAAATCGAGGTGTGGAGATTTTTTTAGTAAAACCCGTAGGGCTTGACCTTGAAGAAAGGAAAGACAAGACCTATCTTTGCTGTGTTTTTTTATTTTTACTATCAATTAGTATGATTCAGGAATACAACCTCCTCTTCAGATATAAACTTGCCTTTACTAGTAGTATCAATACAGGAACTTCTACCAATGGTCCGATAACACCTACAAATGCTTGTGGTGAATGAATTCCGAATATGGATATTGCTACTGCTATTGCTAATTCAAAATTGTTTCCTGTAGCGGTAAATGCAATCGCTGCATTTTTGTCGTAAGGAACATTTAGGTATCTATTAATAAAGAAACTCACAAAAAACATTACTAAAAAATAGATAATCAATGGAATTGCCACTTTTACAACATCCATCGGCAGTTCTAATATTTTATCGCCTTTCAGACTGAACATCAATACTATCGTAAAGAGTAAAGCATACAGTGTAATGGGGGATATTTTGGGTACAAATTTTCGGTTATACCATTCTGTTCCTTTTGATTTGACCAATAGATAACGACTGACAAAACCTGCCATAAAAGGAATACCCAAGTATATCAATACGCTTTGAGTTACTTCTTTCATTGAAACATTTACATTAAAATTAGCTAAACCTAATTTCCCTGGTAATACATTGATGAATAGCCAAACCAAGAAGCTGTATGTAAGTACCTGAAAAATGCTGTTTAATGCTACCAAAAGTGCTGCATATTCTCTGTTCCCTTTTGCCAGATCATTCCATACAATAACCATTGCAATGCATCTTGCAAGGCCTATCAGTATCAGACCAGCCATATAATCGGGTTCATTCCGTAAAAACAAAACGGCTAATCCAAACATCAGACCTGTACCTATTATCCAATTCAGCATTAAGGATATTCCAATTACTTTCTTATCCTTGACCACTTTTGGAAGTAATGAATAATCTACTTTTGCTAGTGGCGGGTACATCATAAGTATCAGACCAATCGCCAGTGGAATATTCGTTGTTCCCACGGTTAAAGAATCCGTAAGATTAGAAATTTGCGGAAAGAAATAACCTAAGCTGATTCCTGCTGCCATTGCAAGGAATATCCATAAAGTAAGGTAACGGTCAAGGAATTTTAATTTTGGCTGCATTGGTTACTTTTTTACTTGTGAAAATACATAGAACATTTCCGTTGCTATTTGTAAACTTCTTTCTTCGTATGCCTGTGTCTGTTCCGGTGTGTTGTCTGAGTTTTTGGGATCTTCAAATGTTACAGGTATTCTTCTTTCTGCTCCTAAAATAAAAGGACATCCGCCATCGGCCTGTGAGCAGGTCATAATAGCTGCGAACGCAGATACAGGGTTAAATGGATTGTCGTATTTTTTGGAAAAACCGATTACAGGTAAATTATTATCGCTGTATTTTATAGCGTATATGGGATTATCGATATTTGCTATTTTAAAAATGGTAAAACCCTGATTTTTTAGTGTTTCAGTTAATTTAGGAAATAATGCTGTTTCTTCTGTTCCTCCAGAATAACAGTATACTTCAGAAATGTCAAAATGTGCTGCTGCTACCTGTGCCCATACTTGTGAAAAATGACTTCTTCGTGAATTATGGGTGCAAATAAAATTGAGATTTATTTTTTCCTGATTGCAAACCTTTTCCTTTATGTAATCGATCAATGGTTGCAGGATTGTTTTACGTTCTTTGCTGATATTTTGAATGTCAAGATTACTAATGACTTCAATTAGTTTTTTATACATTATGTCCGACTAGTTATTTATTGCAAACATCTGGTGGTATCAGATGTACTACAACAAGTGCTTTTTAACTCTGATAGTTTTACTTTTTGTTTTTCTGTAGAAATACCACAGGCATTATCTGCCAAACAAGCAGTTTGTTTATTTTTCAAGACAAAATGCTTTCCGTTAAAATCCAAATCGTATTTACCGATTGTGTCACTTTGGTATTCTACTTCTATTTCGAGATCTTCAATACCTAACTTTTCTTCAGATAGTTTGATGATATTTAACAATTTAGTTGGCTTTAGTCGGTGCTCAAAATCGTTAGCATTCCATAATTGAAAATTGATAATTTTTTCATTTCTAATCGTTCCTCCACAATCAATAAAATGTTTCGTAATAATCCCTATTTCCGTAACGTGAAAGTGTTCGGGTATAGATGTTCCGTTTTCTAATTGAAATTCAACATTATCTAGTCCCGGTAATATCTCTTTAATTTGTTCTAATTTCATAATGATTAAATATTTAATTATTAGCAGCAGGGTTGTGTACTTTGGTTTTTAAACTTCTCCATAAATAGAAATACTTTATTGAACACATCGTAATCGATACAGTAGCATACGGATTTCCCTTCAATACTTCCTTTTATAATTCCTGCGTTTTTTAATTCTTTCAAATGATTGGAAATTGTGGGTTGTGATAAGTCTAAAATTCCTACAATATCGTTACATATACAGGACTTTTGTTCCAATAGGAATTCCATAATTGCAATCCTTGCCGGGTGTGAAATTGCTTTAATTATCAGTGCAATTTCATTTTGTTCAACGGTGTATATTTCTTCTTTTATTATTCCCATAGCTAAATAGATATATAGCAATATTACTATATAAATATGAACTGTGCAATTTTTTTCAATAAAAAAGGTAAAAACAGCCCTGAGCGCTACTGCGTGGAGCAAAGTAGCACGGCGAACAGCTGTAGGTTTCCGGAAGCTGTGAAGCAAGTGAAAGGAGGAACGACTGGAACGCTGCGAGCCGACTGCGAGTTGAGTGAGGGGGAAAGCAGGAAATGGACAGGGACTGGACAACCTGCGACCTCTGCAGTATGCACAAGGGTTTGGCACATGTTTTTGTTAGCGTTGGATTGGGTGGAAAAAACTTGCGGTTGGTTGAACGATGGCTGTGATAATGCCCCGTGTGGAGTGATACCCAATGGCAAGTGTGGGTTGCTGATGCGGTTGAGGAAATGGAGTGTAACGGAATAGACGATAACGGCGTGAAGCAAATGGGAAAACAAGTGCGTGAAGTGTTGAGGAACGAGAAAGCAAACGCTCTTGTTGTGGGAGTTCGGAAGTGGCTGAACTGAATGGAAGCAGACGGAAAAGCCTTTTTTCAGGCTCCGGGCGCTATAATGAAGAAAGCGACTGACGTACGCAGGCACAAAAACTGTGACAAACCCGAAGCCCGAGCGATTTAGCAGGCGAGCATAACCCAAGCGGCGGTGACACCCCATTTTACTCATCATTTGAGCCATGAGGAACGAGCTAGCGAAAAATAACCTTATCGGGGTTTGGGGTGGCAGAGTAGCCGCGACTGACGACGCAGAATGAACAGGCAAGAAAAACAAGAGAACAGCCGCTTTGACGAATCCTGAGGCAACGGCTAAGGAACGGTAAAAACAAGGGCAAGGACGTCAGGACGTAGCTTGTATTACCCTTGTTTTTATGTTTTTTGAAGCTGTGAGGGCAAGGAGGAAGACCGATTTTACCTTTCCTTTATTTATCTCTCTTTTGCAAATTTCTGTAAATCTTCATTTGCACCATAAAGGACAAGAATATCTTCTTTCTGTAAAACAGCTTCCGCATCAGGTAATCCCTGAATTTTTGGTACAATCTTACTTTTTCCTAAAAAGGAAAATTCTTCCGTGTTTTTAATAATCGTCAAAACCAGGGTATTGTATTTTTCTTTGAATTTAATTTCTTCAATGCTCTTCCCAATGTGTTTTTCAGGAACTACAATTTCAACAACACTAAAGCTTTTATTCAATTCAAAGGAATCAACGACACCTTTTAGACACAGTTTTTTCGACCATCTTTCAGCAGATTCTTCTTCCGGACGAACAATTTCGGTTACTCCTAATGCTTGTAACACATTTTCATGAATTGGGTTGATGGATCGGCTGATGATTCGTTTTACTCCCAGGTTTTTAAAATGTGCTGTTACCATAATATTTGCTCCTTCATCTTCCCCAATGCATACCATTACAACATCTGTATTTTTTAACGGTAAGTTAGCTAAAGCTGTCTGATCTGTTGCATTCATACAGATTGTATGGGAAAGTTTATCTTTTAATGCAACTACTTTTTCAGAGCGGTTATCCACGCCAATAACTTCATTGCCTTGCTGGGTTAATTTCTCTGCTAATGAACCTCCAAAATTTCCTAATCCTACTATTATAAATTTCATTTTACTGTTAATTAATCAATATTTCATCTGACGGGTAGCTATAACTTACTTGTTTTACTTTTCTAAAAAAGGCTATGAGTATTGTTAAGGTTGTTACCCTCCCGATAAACATTACTGCTACTAAAACTAATTTGCTTTCACTGCTTAAATCTCCTGTAATTCCTAAACTTAATCCAACTGTACTGTATGCAGAAAAATTTTCAAATGCAATGTCTAAAAGGGGAATATGACTATCAAAATGTGCAATCAGAAAAATTCCTGTTCCGATGACTACTAAAGATAGTGTCATTACTGCAAATGCTCTTCGGATTGAAATATCGGCAATTTCCCGACGAAAGACTTCAATTTTATTTTTTCCCTTTGCAAGACTTAAATAGTTCAGGGTTGAAATGGCAAAGGTACTGGTTTTGATACCACCACCTGTAGATGCTGGCGAAGCTCCAATCCACATTAAGAGTATTATGATAATAATTGATGAGAAATGAAGCTGGCTGAAATCAATGGAATTAAAGCCTGCTGTTCTGGGAGTAGTGGCTGTAAATAATGCTGTGACGATTTTTCCAAATCCGGAATGTCCGGTTAATACATTGTTGTATTCTTTCAGGTAAATCAGCAAAAATCCAAATACGATGAGCAGGCTTGTTGTAACAAGGTTAATTTTATTGCTTAGTGTTAAAATCCATGGTCTATAATTGTTTTCTTTGTTTAAAAACCATAAGACATATCTGACAACTAAATGTTTGATGTATCGGATGGAATTGATTACAATCGGGAATCCCAAGCCTCCAAAGACAAAAATAAGGATGACTGAAAGTTGTAACGGATAATTGAATACAAAACCTTGTTCCATCATGCCGTTTGGTAATGTTGAAAATCCTGCATTACAAAAGGCAGAAATGGAATGGAAAACAGAAAAATACAATCGGTCATAAAAAGAGGGAATTATCATTTTATCAATACTCATGTAGATAAAAAATGCACCGATTAATTCCACAAAAAAGGTAATTGCGAGGATTCGTTTAACAGTGGTAAAAACTTCTCCGAGTTTTTCTGTGTTGGTCATGTCACTCAACGCCAATTGATTTTCGTAGGTAGAGCCTCCTTTGAAAAAATAGCTAAAGTAGCTGGCGAATGTCAAAATACCTAATCCTCCGGCTTGTATCAATAACAGAATCAATGTCTGTCCGAATTGTGTAAAATAACTGCTTGTGTCTACTACGATTAAACCTGTTACGCAGACAGCACTTGTGGAGGTAAATAAGGCATCAATAAAGCTGATTCCGTGGTGGGTTGCTTTTGGAAGCATCAGCAATAATGCTCCAATGAATATCATCAGAAAGAAACTGATAATAAACAATTGTGCAGGATTTAAAAATGAACGTTTGTAACGTAATTTAGGACTTGTAAATTCCCGTATCAATTTGAGAATAACTGCAAACCGTAACCATGGAGTGATGTTGTCGAATCCTGCTGTTGCAAATTGCTTATAGATGCAAAAGAGCACAAATAAAACGCTGATTGCATCAAAAATGAACACTCCTGGTATGACTTCTTTTCTCCGAAAAAAATAATTTAAAAATGTATAGGATACACCAACAAACAATACAAAAAGAAAAATTGTCATCAAAACTACTTCTAGTGTATCAGACAGGATAAATCCATAATTAATGATTAGTCCTGCAAAAGCAAAAACATGTAATAGTAAAATCAGTCTCCTCAACCATCCTGTATATAGGATTTGTTCTAATTTTGTCATATCAATTCCTTATTCTTCCTGATTGTTTTTTACTAACAGAACTGTATTTTCCGGGAAACGCTTATTCAACCAACTACTTACTTTGTTCTTGTCAAAAGATTGGTTTTCTTTGTCTTGTTCATAAATAACTACCAATTGTATTCTCGAGCTGTCCGTACCAGCATATTTTTGGAGTTTACCAATCAATACGTTTTTCATTTCCGGAAAAAGAATGGTTAATTCCTGTACAATCCCAGGTTCTTCAATCTTGTATTGATTCAATTCGTTTCGAAAATTGTTTATTATTATATCTTTCTCTGATACATTTTTATTCTGTCTGTTGATTTCATTCAGAATTTCTGATTTTAAGTCTACATCATCCTGCCGTATGTTTAACACCGTATTGTGAATACCCTGCTCTTCTAATAACTTATTATACATTGCAATATCATCTTTGCTTAATTTTTTATTGAGAAAAGCCAAATCAATCGTGTGTGGATTTGATTTATAATTAAGGTTCTTGTAAACTACAGTATATCCTCTGGCACTAAACTCCCTGTTGATAAACTCTTCAACCGATTGTGTAAACTTCTTTTCATTCCACAAGTTATAAGCTAGATAGAAGCTTGGAATAATCATAATGAAAATCAGCCCTGTAATTCCGTAACGGATGCGTTTTTCGTATTTTTTGTCTATTACTTCAGACGCAGGATATTTCAGGTATTTTATCACAAGAAATGTCGCAATACAAATAAAAAAACAATTGATACTGTACAAATAAAATGCACCTAAGAAATAAGTGAAATTGAATGTTGCCAGCCCATAACCTGCTGTGCATAAAGGCGGCATCAAAGCTGTTGCAATCGCCACTCCAGGAATAGGATTTCCCTTTTCTACCCGTGTAATAGCAATAACACCAACAAGTCCACCAAAAAACGCAATAAATACGTCATAGATGTTGGGAGATGTTCTAGCCAAGAGTTCTGACTGCACATCTTTAAATGGACTAATGAAGAAGTAAACTGCAGAAACAAATAAACTTACTACTGTTGCAATCAATAAATTCTTTATTGATTTTTTAAGGAGCTGAAAGTTATAAGTTCCCAATGCAAATCCAGCTCCAACAATAGGTCCCATCAATGGAGAAATTAACATAGCTCCAATAATAACAGCCGTAGAGTTGACATTTAACCCAACAGAAGCAATAATGATGGCACAGGCGAGTATCCAAAGATTGGAACCTCTGAACGAAATATTAGAAGTAACGTTTTCTAACACCTTCTTTTTATCTTCTTCACCATTATGAAGGTTGATAAAATCAAACAGATTCCTCTTCATTATCATGCTTATTTTTTCGGTTTTGAACTTTTATTGAGAACAATATACCCCGCTATCCCACCAACTAACGAAGCTGCAAATATTCCGATTTTTGCCTGTGTCTGATATTCTTCGTGACTAAATGCCAAGGATGTTACAAACAAGGACATTGTGAAACCAATGGACGCAAGTAATCCTAATCCAAACAGATTTCTCAGATTCATTCCTTCCGGAAAGGGTGCTACTTTCAATTTGACTAACAACCAGGTAAATCCAACTACTCCAACTACCTTTCCAATTAATAATCCTAAAGCAACACCTATTGCCACATTGGTGCTAAATAAATGTTCCATATCAATATTGAGAGAAACACCCGCGTTAGCCAATGCAAAAATCGGAATGATGATAAACGTTACCATGGGATGCATTGCGTGTTCCAATCGTTGCAATGGCGGAGTTACAGCTACCGTTGATTCTTTTATTTCTTCCAGTATGTGCAATTGTTCATTTGTAAGTGTCGGCTTGCTGCTATCGGGATCAATGTTCCTAAATTTCTCTAAGTATTTCTGTATTTTGTCGCTGAATAGTTTTTCTCCTATTTTCACATCTGCAGGAATGGTAAATGCGGCCAGAACAGCTGCAATTGTTGCATGTACACCTGAAAGCAAGAAGGTTGTCCAAACACCTCCAATTCCTAATATGGCATAAAATAAAACACTACGTACTCCCATTTTATTACCGATGTACATTGCCAGTAAGATTAATACTCCTGCAATTAAAAATCCGGTTGATATATCAGAAGTATAGAAGAATGCAATTACTAAAACCGCTCCCAAATCATCAACAATTGCCAATGCTGTTAAAAACACTTTTAAAGTCAGCGGGATTTTGTTGCCTAGTAAGTATAGAACGCCTAATGCAAAAGCAATATCTGTCGCCATCGGTATTCCCCATCCGCTGTGCACTTCTCCTACAGGATTCAAAAATAGGTAGATCGCGGCAGGAACAGCCATTCCGCCTAATGCAGCAGCTATCGGCAACAGTGCTTTTCGAGGGTTAGAGAGTTCTCCTGCAACAATTTCCCGTTTTAGTTCTAATCCTACGACAAAGAAGAATACGGCCATTAATCCGTCATTGATCCAATGGTGGAGATTATATTCAAAATAAGTTGCTCCGTCCCATTGAAAACCAAGTTTGTGCTCCAGAATGTGGTGGTATTCGTCTGCAAAAGATGAGTTTGCCAGAAATAGTGCAACAATGACACTTATTCCGAGTACAATTCCTCCTGCTTTTTCTTGTTTGATAAAACTTTGTATGGGTGATACTATTTTTTCAATCGGTGTTTTTTTTGTGTGTTGATTTTTCATTCGATTTATGGAAGTGGTAATAATTTGAAAAAATTATCACCAAGTTTATTCTAACAAATATAGAAATTCTAAACCGATGGATAGGTTTGAATTCAATTAAATATATTGAAAAAAGACTTCTTTTAGCAAGATAAATTTTAATTTATTGCTTGATAATAAATATTTCTACTATTTATTTCTGTTTAATCTTCTATACCCAAGATAGACCAGCAGTACACAAATGATTAGCCCTATTATTGCGGGTAAAAGAATTGATTTTCCTGAATCGCCAGCATTCTGTATGCTCCATATTATTTTTCCTATCGCCATTAATGCTATCACTGCAATTCCCAATAACAAACTTCTTTTCCAAAATGCAACTCCTAATAATGTGAATGATAGAGGTACGGTTAATAACAGCAGTAGTTTGGATCCATCCCATTTTCCGGTCAGCCATTCTTTCTCAAATTGCAGGAATTGTAGTACTTCATCATTTACAACTGTAGGTTTAGGAAACCAAAACATGCTTGTAAATAAACAGAATAGGGTGACGGCAATTCCCAATCCATTTTTCTGATATGCGAAAAAACAAAAGGGTATCAGAAACAGTGGTCTGATATACCAACTCAACTGGTTATGATGCCTCTCAAAAACCCAATTTAAAAAATCAGAATTGAAAACACATACTATTATAAAGAGTACTGTTAAGAGTGCAAAAATGACTATTATGAGCGTCTGTTTTTTCATGCTTTTTTCATGCTTTAGAGAGTAATAATACTGTTTTTTCCGGTAAAATAATTTATTATGATTTTGCTATTTACGTTATAAAATGGTGCATCTGCCCTATTTTCCAGTGTTATCCTTTTAAGTAATATTGCAATATTATCATTTAAATCAGAAAAATATGAAAAAGACAATACAGAAAACACTAATTGCAAGCCTCACAATGTTGTTGGGAAACTTAGCATTTTCACAAACCACCATAGGATGGAATAAAAAGTATGGAGGAAATGGTGCGGACAGAGGACATTGTATTAAACAAACAGCAGACGGAGGGTATATCATCAGCGGATATACCGACACCGGCAATAACGGAGATGTAACAGGTTATAAAGGCGGAGGAGATGTTTGGGTAGTGAAAACAGATAATGCTGGCAATTTGGAATGGCAAAGTGCTTATGGTGGCTATGGTAGTGAACCTTGGACAGAGGGGTATACTCATATTATTCCAACAACAGACGGTGGATATTTTGTCATGGGCGAATCGAATTCAAGTGACGGAGACCTCACGGAAAATAAAGGAAACTTCGATCTTTGGGTTTTTAAAATAGATAATGATGGTGATATGGAATGGCAAAAATCTCTTGGAGGTTCATTACATGACGGAGCCACTTCTGTTCTTCTTAATGGTGATGGGAGTTTCATCATCGCTGGATACACGTCTTCAAATGATGGTGATGTAGCTAGTAATAAAGGTATGATAGATGGCTGGTTAGTGAAACTCAGTGATGACGGTAATATTGTTTGGGAAAAAACGATAGGAGGTACGTGGACGGATGGCTTTAGAAACATCAGACATACTGCCGATGGTGGATACATACTTACAGGCAGTACGCTTTCTAATGATGGTGACCTTGTAGGATTGAATCCTGGAGGATGGATGGAACTTGCAAAATATTGGATAGTAAAATTAGATAATAACGCAGATATTGAATGGCAATCAGTAATTGGAGGGACAGGAAAGGATCATGCTCAAAGTATCATTCCTACAAACGATGGTGGTTATATTGTAGCAGGAACAACAGAATCTACAAATGGAGATATTACGGAAAGTTTTGGAGAATGGGACTGGTGGGTCGTAAAACTGAACGATACTGGTTCTATAGAATGGCAAAAAACACTTGGAGGTAGTGAACGAGACGAAGTGAGATCTATGGAGGCTTTATCTGATGGAAGTGGCTTCTTTATTTTGGGAACTACTCAGTCTACAGATGGGGACGTTACCACCAATCATGGCGAGAAAGACATTTGGTTGGTGAAAATGGATTTTGATGGCAATATTCTAACCAATCAATGTTTTGGTGGCACTGGAAATGAAATTGGTTTTTACGGAATTGAATCTTCTGACGGAGGAATTGTAATAACCGGAAGAACTAATACAGATGATGATGGTGATGTAATAGGAAATTCGCAAGGAGAAGATTTATGGGTGTTTAAGCTGGAAGATAACACTACAGGAATCGAAGAACAATTGAACAAGTCTTTTTCCATATATCCAAACCCTGCAGATGATATGTTATATTTCTCTGAACTACTTAAAAACATCGAAATCTATTCAATAAATGGTCAAAAAATAATGTACTATTCAAACATAACTCAACTAAATATCGATTTTTTGGATTCGGGTACATATTTATTACAGGCAGAAACAGCAGACGGTAAAACTGCTGTTCAAAAAATAATCAAGAAATAAAAACGATAACAACTAATTTTGAATACAGTGAAAACACCAAACATAATAAAATTGATAGTCCCGGCATTATTTGTCGGGCTATCGCTTAATCCCATTTAAAAATGAAAACAATCCTCAAACATACCTCAATAATAGCTGTTTTGGCATTAAGCAATAGTGCGTTTGCCCAAGACTACATTCCGTACTATCCTGCCGGTTGGGAGTTTAAGAATGATGTGGATTTGGTGAATTTTTCGCAAGTAATAAGCGTAACCACGAAATACCTGACCATTGACGAAAACGAGGAGTATCCCGTTTATGAAACCTATCTTTCGTGGAACAATACCTATCAGCTGACCGATTACCAGTTTGTCAATTACAATAACAGCTATGCCGACTTTGATGTACAGATAAATTACGCAAACCCCAATGGCAACGCTTTGAAATCGGTCAAAATTGTAAACTCCAATACCTTAAAACCATTAGAAGAATGGCAATATACCAACGGCTCATTTGATGTGGAGAAGATAACCGTAAAACGTTACCTGCTGAATGTAGCCGAGCCTGATGTTTTTGAGATAAAGTACGAAGGTAACGATGACTATTTTGTACAGGAAACTGTTTATACTCCACAAAACAAGATTAACAGTCAAACCAAATAT
Organism: Flavobacteriia bacterium 40-80; assembly: GCA_001899145.1. Lineage (GTDB taxonomy): Bacteria > Bacteroidota > Bacteroidia > Flavobacteriales_D > Crocinitomicaceae > 40-80. The sequence continues at coordinate 389,067 of MKVF01000021.1, read as the reverse complement.
TGGGAATATCGCAAAGATGACGGTAGTTACCAATCAGTCAAAAAACTGTATCTCGATAATTTTCTTGACCAAACTGATAGCTTAATCTTCAATTCTGACAGAAAAAAAATTGCCCATTATACCGTTAATTTAGGCATGACCACTAAAACCTTATACAATTATAAAGTTCGAAAAGTAGAAGTTTTTGGAGATGAACACGATTATCAGCAATTGGAACGCATCGTGAAAGATGGAAAAGATACAGAACGCTACGAGTATGAATACGACGAAAAAGGAAATTGGATAGTACGCAAAACTTACAGAATAAAATTTGCCAGATGGGAATATTACCAATTGACCAAACGTGAAATCGAATACCGATAAATTAACACATAACATTTCCTAAAAGTGAACAAACTTTATCCTTTTTTTCTACAGCAAAGAGCGAATTACCAAAAGTGGGATTTTCTCATTTTTACTGCATTGACGTTGCTGTCGATACTCAACGGACAAACCACCGTGTTTTACCTTATCTATTTTTTTTGGTGGAATGAATTGTTGCGGATTATTGTAGACAGAATTTTATACAAGAAAAATCCCAATGCCAAATTTATGGGTGACAAACGGGACAGTATTTTTTCTTCCTTTTTTATGATGGGCATTTACTTTGTTTTTATCGTGGTATTCTTTGGATTTATCGCTTCGTATAAACATGATGCAGAAATTTATGTCAATATGAAAACCCTATTTTTTCAAAACTGGTTTTTCAATGTCAACTTGCTATTTATCATAGCAGAACGTATTTTTCTACACAAAACACATCAACCAATGGAAGTGAGTTTTGGAGGTTTTACGACCAATATGATTATACTGCACATCTCTATTATTGTGGGAGGATGTTTACTCTTCTTTGTGGTACAAAACTATCCCGAAACATTTACACCCGAAAACCTATGGGGTTCAGTGCTTGTTGCATTACCTTTTTTATTACTCAAAATGGCAGTTACCAAATTTTAAAATCATAACAATGAAAATAGTCATCACTTGAATATTTCTTGCTTTAGAAGCAACTTCGATACCCAAAAACTATTTTTTGTACTAAAATCTCCGATTTATATTGCACATTTGTGAGTACAGTGAAAACAGAAATTACCGTACAGCAAGAGATTCTATTTCACTGACTGAAGGAATACGGGAGAGAACGTTATGCTCAAGGACATTTTATTTAAGCTATATCTGATAACCGAATTTCAACAAATAAGCAGAATGTAGAACAAAGAAAATTATTAAAATAAGCTTCCCGAATGAAAATACAAAACATCTTACTAACAATTATCGGACTGTTTTCGGTAAGCTCATTCGCACAAACAACACCATTGACAGATAGCGTTGTGCAATCCGTACAAAAGCAAAACGATTACAGCCGAAAGATTGAAATACTTCAAAAGAATATCAAAGAGATTTACAATACAAAGTCTGATGAAACCCTAATACTTGCTCGGTTTGGTTACAATCTTGCCAATCAAAAAAACGACAACGTAAATAAAGGTAATTTCTTACGGTTAATCGGACTTTCACTAATGAAGCAAGGTAATGTAGATAGTGCATCCGTTTATTATTACAAAGCCCTGAAGGAATTAGAGCCGACCAAAAACACCGAAAAATTAGGCTTGCTATATGATGATATGGCACGAATGTACCGCAAATTAAAGCAGACAAATAGGTCATTAGAGTTTTACGATAAAGCCTTAAAATTATATGAAGCCGAAAATAATCTCGAAGGCATCGCCCGTATCAACAACGAAAGCGGTGTGGTTTTTCGGGACGATTTAGCAGATTACAAAACCGCCAACGAACGCTTTGAAAAGTCATTGCGTATCCAGCGACAACGAAACGACAGCGTGGGAATTGGCTATGCTTTGGAGTTTTTAGGTTATAACCAATTGCTCATCAAAGACTACAAAAAATCGGAAAGCTATCTTATGGAAGCGTTGGCTATTCGTGAAAAATTGAAAGATGATTTTGCCACGATGTTGAATTATACCGCATTAGGAGAATATTATAACCAAACAAAACAACCGCTAAAATCCAATGAATATTTTGAAAAAAGCAATGCTTTAGCTCGAAAAATAAATTACCCAGATATTCAGAAGTATAATTATGAAAACATCATGCACAATTACGAGATTTTGGGCGATTATAAAAATGCTTATCAAAACCTAAAAGCATTTAATGTGCTCAATGACAGCTTGTACAATACCAAAAGGCTGAAAGATGTAGAAGAAATCAGTACCAAATATGAAACGGCTGAAAAGGAAAAACAAATTACTGAAAAAGAGTTTGCCCTTAAAATCCGTAATCAATGGATTTTCGGATTGGTAGCGGTGGCGGTTATCATCGGACTTATAGGATTTTTGCTGTACAAACAACAGATACTTAAAAATATCCAGCAGAAAAAAGACAACGAACTGAAATTAGCATTGGAAAAAATAGAAAGCCAAAATAAATTGCAGGAACAACGGCTGTCTATCTCACGGGATTTACACGATAATATCGGGGCACAATTATCATTCATCGTTTCGGCAATCGACACCATTAAATATTATGTTTCGGATAAAAACGACCGACTGATAAACAAACTCGACAATGTCGGAGTTTTCGCCAAAGAAACGATACAGGAACTTCGGGATACCATTTGGGCAATGAACAAATCCGGCATTACCATCACAGATTTACAGGCACGCATTGCTAACTTTATCGAAAAAGCAAAGCAATCCTATCCGAATATTCATATTTCATTGGTGATGGATAAAAATATTGCTGAACACACCGAATTTACAGGTTTACAGGGCTTAAATATTTTTCGCATCGTTCAGGAAGCTACCAACAATGCTCTTAAATATGCAGAAGCCAAACAAATAGAAATAGTAATAAACAAAGAAGATGGCACGATTCATTTCCTTGTAAAAGATAACGGAAAAGGATTTGTAGAAAATGAAATAGAACCAGGTAACGGACTATTGAATATGCGAAAACGAGCATTGGAATTGGGCAATGAATTAGCGTTGAGTTCGTATGTGGAAAGCGGAACAAGCATTTCGTTCAGTGTCAATAACAAAAAACAAAACAGATGAAAAAAAGTATAGCCATCATAGACGACAATAATTTCCTGATTAAAAGCGTAAAAGAAAAATTGTCGTTTTTTGAGGATATTGATATTTCCTTTTCTGCCAATGACGGTTTGGAGTGTATGGATAAAATTCAGATAAAAAGACAAACTGACTTAATCCTGATGGATATTGATATGCCCAAACAAAACGGTATCGAAACCACTGCTTTACTAAAACAAAAATATCCGCAGATAAAAATCATTATGCTTACCGTTTTTGATGATGACGAAAATATATTCAAAGCCATACAATCGGGTGCAGACGGCTATTTATTGAAAGATACTTCAGCACAGGAACTATATACTGCTATTATACAGACTTTGGAAGGCGGTGCGGTGATGACGCCCTCTATTGCAATGAGAACCCTTAATCTTTTACGTTCGCCTTTGTCGGAAGAAACCGATAGAACGGAAGAAACCGTAAAACTGACGAGTCGGGAAGTTGAGGTGTTGGAACAACTCTCGACCGGACTTCCTTATACTGCTATTGCTGAAAATTTGTTTATTTCTCCATCTACCGTCCGCAGACACATCGAAAATATCTATCAAAAATTGCAGGTGCATTCCAAAATTGAAGCAATAGAACTGGCGAAGAAAAAACGGATTATTTGATTGCAGGAATATGTACTACGGAATTTAATTCTACATTTAAAATCTTTGGATAAACCTGTGTCTGTTGAATTGGGTTAGGCAATTTTGTGTTCCAGAAATAAATAAGGTGTTCCAGAAATTCTTTTTACCTTATTTTGGTAATGAGATGTAATCACAATTATTACTATTGGTGGAAATGGTTCGGAAAAAACGGGCTGATTACGGTCCGCTTTTTATTGCTCAAAATCACCCAATCAACCTACTTCCTTTTTAGATGTTTTTTATATTCTGCAATTGCGGATTCAATTTGTTTTTGGTGATGTAGCGGATGGTATGCCATCAGGTAAAACATTTCTCTGATGGTTAGTTGTCCAAGTAGGGGATGAGGCAAAGTGAGAGTGTCAAACTCTTCTTCAGAATAACCTGCTAATGCCTCTTTTATTTTTTCAAGTTCTGTTTCTATATCAGAGATAATTTTACTCTTTTGAACCTGTGTAACCTCATCATCGGGAAGAAATTGTTCAGGAGCTTTCAAACTTGTCTTAAAATAATTTTCTAAAACCGTTTCATAATTCCAGACTGAGCGATTTATTGTTCCGAATTTTTTCAAAATTAATTCCTTTGAAGCAAGTGCCTTCGGAAATGGAATAATTGTAAGCAGAATGTGTTTCAAATGTTGTCCTGCTGCCCATTTATTGTTGTAACGGTAAACAAATTGCTGTTCATCTAAATCATTAATGTAATCAATCGTTTCCTGATGATTCTGAATAAAACTCAGAATTAATTTCTGTTTTGTCATAACTGTATTTTTTACGAAGTACGGAAGTATCGTAAAACAAAACAATGAACTTCGGTTAAGTAATTTGTTTTCGGATTCGGCTCAATGCCTGTGGCGTAATTCCGATGTATGATGACAAATATTTAAGCGGAACCTGTTGTACAAAAAGTGGTTTATTTTTTAGCAGGTATAAATACATTTCTTTAGGCGACGACGTAAGAAGTTGAATTTCACGGTTTGCCTTTTCACGGAGCCGTTCTTCTAAAAATACTTTTTGCGTAGTACTGCAAAGTTTTGATTCTAAGAACAGTTTACGCACTTCACTCATTTCCACATACCACAAAACACCATTGCTGATTGGCTCATAAATGAACCGGCTTTCCAATTCGCCATCTGCTTTTGCTGTAAAAATATCTCCTTCAAAGTAAAAATCAATTGAAATATCCTGAGGCAGTTCCTTATCAGTATTCATAATCAATTTTCGGATTGTTCCTTTTTCGAGAAAACAAAGAATGTCCTTCGGAAAAACTGTCCTTTTAGTAAAATTTACAGGAACAAGTTTATCCCAGATTTCTCCGTGATTGTCGAACGGATACTTTGAAAAAATATGTTTATTGATTTTCTCCAAGATATAATTTTTGACGAATAAAAATGAAATTTTTTATAAAAGGAAATAAAATCTTCAATTCTTAAGCCAAGAACAGAATAATTTTTATAATTAAGACAAAGAGTACAGTTGATAAACATCGTTAAAGCCAGATAAGTATGATTATGAATGTGTCCAATGCACCTGCAAAGACAAAGGCTATGGAAGCGATTGCAGCAGTCTGAATAACTGTGAATCAGGACCATCCGTAGAAGAAAGAAACAGCTTTTCCGTATATTTTTTCCAGCCAGAGAAAAGGACCTCCCGAAGATGGAAACAAGGAACTCAATTCTGCGATGGACAAAATTCCGAAGAGAACAATGATCCCTGCAAGAAGCCATGCCAGTACTACCAGCCAGGGAGCGTGAAGCAATTCGGCCATAGGAGCAGCCTTTTTAAACACTCCTGAACCCAAAATGGCGCTAATGACGATAATAATGGCCATTTTTAACCCGAAAGATTTACTTAATCCACTACCGGAAGTATTATTTTGCATGGTTTTTATTTCTGTTTTTAGCGAAAAATATTAATTCCCTGCTGATTTGTAGAAAAAACGATCTGTGAAAAACAATTAAGAGTATAGACCGAAGAGCAATTAAATACAACTGCTTTATTAATAGTTAAGATAAAAATAGTTAAAATATATGGAAGTACAAAAGTTGACGAAAAGATATTGCAAGTCTACTTGGGAGGTGTCATTTGCCAAAATAGACTTTTTTGTTTATATAAATGATGTTTTATAATGCTACTTTAACAGTAGTTGTTGCTGTTTTGCATCATATTTATAGTCCAAAATGTTTCCATTCTGAATCAAATGAATCACTTCATCAATAACACGGATTGGAGCAACAAACCACTCTCTTGGCATATAACGAACTCCGTTTTTATCATATAAATCAATATTTAAACAAACATCTGCAAAAAACGGTGTACCAAACTTTCAAAATTTTGTGTGAAAAAATAATCTCTACGTCACCTCAAATCCTCCGCATTGTCTGGAAACGTGATGAGGTTAAACATTTCACGAAGCCGTGAGCGAACTCTGTTGCCGTACAGCTTTTCCAATTCGTTTGCGTTAAGGTTGGTTGTTGCGTGGGTTATAGTTCCTCTGGAACGTAACAAGTCGTATCTGCTTAAAAGAATTTCAGCCATCACATTTGATTCATTGCCGAAGTGTTTCATGTTCTGTTCTATTCCCAAATCGTCAAAACAGTAGATTGTATCGCTGTTTCCGTATTTATGGATTGTGTCATAGCCGTTTTGTAAGAATTCTCCTGCAATGGTTCTTGTTGGTTTTACAGTATATTTTCTGTGTTGGTGCGTGAGGATGTTGAACAACTGCATCAATGATGTTTTTCCGCAACCGATAGTTCCAACCAGTAAAATTCCTTTGTCGGGATCGATGTCATATTTTTTGCAATATTCTTCGTCCCGAATGGCATAAGCCATGAGTTTTTTGAGTATGGTTGTGTTTACTCTCAAAATCCGAAAGTCGCTCCCAAATCGTTTTTGTCCGAAATCGGAAAGGTATTTCATTGTGAGCATAAAATCGTAAATGATTTGGTTTTCTTTGATTTCAAAATGTTTTTGTTCCATAGTCTTGTTTTTTAACGGCAAAGTCCACAAAGAATACGCAGAGGTCGCAAAGTTTTACAATGGGATGTCGTAACGTTTGTTTTCGTTGACGTGGAGATTTGATGTAGCTGTTGGTTCTGGTTTTTCGAAACGCTTTGCGTTGAGCATCCAGTTTCGTGCAGCTGCTTTCCAGTCTTTCATTTTTGTTTTCCCTCCGACCAGCCAACCGTTTGATTCAAAGTAATTGTAGAATTTCTCTGCTTCGATTATTGTATTTTCCTTTTCAAGAAAGTAGTTTTTGATTTCTTTACTATCAGGTGTGATAAATCGCTCCTTTAATTTTTTTTGTTTTTGGGGAGAGGGAAATTCGCTCGGCGAATTTTCCCCCTCTATAGTTTTAATGTTTATATGTTTATTATTGTTTATACTGTTTATAGAAGGTCGCACAGCCCTTTCACAACCTTTATCAGTACCTTTATTGAAATCGAACAGGTTGACGGTACTTCCTTTCAATGGATTGAATGAAGGTAAATACTGGATGTAACCATAGGCGTCCAATTCCTTTAGGCATTTGGTGTACGTGTTGGTTGAACCGATTTTTGAAATTTCCATCATTTCGTTTCTGCTAATTGAAATCGGATTTTGAAAACGGTTGATGTTCCAAAACTGGAATAATGCCATGTACAGACTGACATGTGCTGTTGTCAATCGATTGTCTTGGGCAATTAATTCATAAAAGCCTGTCAAGTGCTGAATGTAGTTGACAGGCGTTTCATTCGTTTTCATCTTACAAAGAATTACGTTTGTTCATCTCCATGACTTTCAGAATCTCTCTTCTGTCGTAGAAAATCACTCCTCCAATTTTGGAATACGGAAGTGTACCATTGATTCTCAGGTTCTGCAATGTTCCGGGAGAAATCCCAAGCATTCGTTGTACCTGATGTGATTTTAACCAGATGTTTTCTTCCTCTGGTGTTTCTCCGACTGGTTGATTTTCAGATAACAATTCACGGATATTTTCGACCAATGTAAGGCGAAAATTCTCTAAATCTTCGAGTGTAATAATTTGTGTTGCCATTTCTATTTTTTTATTTATTTCTGTGGCAAAACTCTGATGTTTAGCGAAATTTATTTCACAAGTTGAGCCAAATGGGGTCGTTTTTCTATCTGATAAAATTTTAATCATTTAATAATTAATGTGTTATATTCTAAAATAATAAAATTTAGTATTAAATGTCCGAGTGTGGTCATTTTTTGTCATCTCTGATAGCATCATTGATTCTAAATAGATAATGAGGTAAAAATAGGCTGTTTATTATGGTATTTCATCCTGCTTTTGAATTAGTTCTATCAATCTGTTTTTCAGACTATCAATAAATTGTGCAGGTGCTTTTTTACGTTGTTTTATTTCTGCAAAACTGCGATAAGGATCATTTAATCTGACATTGAAAAAAATCTCAAATTCTTTGACCATTTTTTTAATTTCTATCTCTCCGTTATTAATCGCACCTTCTGAAAAAAGAGCATAGAGCATCTCTATTAATGCGACTTTCGGAGCGGTCCAATAAATTTCCGAGTTCGGGGTTTTTGATTTTTTGACTATTTTTTTCCTTTCATTCAATTTTACAATCTCTTTTTCTAAAAATTGATTTAGTTTGATGTTGGTTAACATTCGTGCAATGATGTAACTTCCGTTGGTTGTATGATTTTTATCTGTGTCAAGCAGTCGTGAAACCGGAATGATATCCGTTGAGATGTTTTTCCGTAGAAAGTAAATAGTATCAAAATGCGTGTTTTCACTTCTGTAATAATTGATTAATTCAATATTTGAATCATAGAAACTCTCAATTTTTTTCAGTTCCCGATTAATGTATTTCTTTTTTGATTTTTTACTGCTTAAAGGAATCCGTTTGAGCATTTTTGACACTTTGTAATAAAAGATGAGTTCCGATACAATTTGAGGTTTGTAGTACTTGAAGTATTGAATTTCTTCCTGTTCGGACTGAAATTCATAAGTAGAGGTAAAATCTTGTAAACGGAGATAATACTCCAGTGTGATTTGTTTAAATTTTTCAGATTGTTCCAATGTGATTTCTTCTGAACTGTTGATTGTGAGAATTTTTTTGTCTAATTCGGACATCAGTTTACTAAAATGGTTTTCCATAACGTTTAGGTTTTAAATTCTCAAACTTTACGTTTATTATGGCTAACTTGTTCAGATAGATATAAAAACGCCTAGTAGTTATGCCAGGCGTTTGATGATCAGAATACGAATTTCAATCTGTCAAAGTGATGACTAATTTATTTTTTCGCTGTTCAATCTGAACATTCTGACCGGGTTTAAATCCTGCTTCTTCGAGCCATTTTCCTTTGAGTAAGATTTCAGGAACTACAACGTGATAACAAACCCGACTTACCAGTTTTGGTTGTATTTTCAGTTTTCTTGTCTTTTTCATGTTTAGCTGATTTTAGCGGTTAATGATTGGTTTGATTGAGCAAATAATTTTTGTCTGAGCAGCTGCATATCATCGCTTACTTTCTGCTCTACGACTTTTGCATAAATCTGTGTGGTGCGAATGCTGTTGTGCCCAAGCATGGCACTGACTGTTTCAATCGGAACTCCGTTTGCAAGTGTGATGGTTGTTGCGAATGTATGACGTGCAATGTGAGAAGTCAGTTTTTTATTGATTCCACAGATGTCGGCTATTTCTTTCAGGTAAGCATTGTAACGCTGATTGCTGTTTACTGGCAGTAATTTATCGTATTTGGTGCAATACTCGTTGTTACGGTATTTTTCAATAATCTGTAAGGCTACTGGAAGCAAAGGAACGCTTTCTTTTGTTCCTGTTTTTTGGCGTAATGTGGATAACCACAAATTACCGTCCAAACCTTTCATAACTGCATTTTGTCTGAATTCATATACATCGGAATAGGCAAAACCTGTGTAGCAACAAAAGATGAATACGTCGCGGACTTCTTCCAGGCGTGGAGCGTGGAGTTTTTTATTTAATAGAATATTGATTTCGTCCTGGTTTAAAATTTCTCGTTCTGGATTGGAGTAGGAACATTTGAACTGGTTAAAAGGATTACTTGGAATCCAGTCCAAACCAACTGCCATGTTCATGATCTTTTTGAGGTTTTTGATGTATTTGTGTGCGGTGTTGGATTGAAGCTTGTCAATGGTCAGCAGGTAATGTTCGAACTCTGTTACAAATCGTAAACGCATTTCAGGTAAAGGCATATTGTCTTTTTTGTACTGGTGCTGCATGAATGCTTCTACTTTGTTTTTGGTAATGATGTAGCGTGCGTAAGTCTTTGAAACGACCTTACCGATTTTGACTTGCTCGGATAGTTTTAGGTTGTGGTAGTCGAAAGCTTCGAGGATGGTTTTATAATCCGGCTTATCTTCTACACCAAATAATTGTTTTTTGATTTCTTCAGGAGTTGGTACAAGATCCTGTAATGATAAATCAAAATGAATACGGTCTACTTTGCTTAACAGATTTTGAAGTAATGTGTTTGTTGTTCGCACTTCATCTGTGTTTCCCCGAATTGTTTGTGTGGATGGATTCCACTTATTAACGGCAATCCATTTCTTTGTTGCAATTTCAGTGCGTTTTCCGTCAATTGTGATGCGCAGGTAAATGGGAGCTTCGCCATTGCTTCGGATTTTACTTTTTTTAATCCAAAGGATTCTGCTGTACGTGTAATTGAGTTTCATCTCTTTTCGTTTTTTGGTAACCCAGAGGTAACCGATTACTAGTTCATTTCTTGTAGCTATCTTGTTTTGAAACTCAATAAAATCAATGATTTTCGTCTAATTCGGTTACCTCTGAAAACGAATATAAAACAGGTAACCGAATAGGTCACCTGAAATATGTTTTTTGTTGTGTTCTGATGGATTTTACCGTAAATAAGAAAACCCTGTAATCATAGGATTTACAGGGTTTTGACAAAAAAAGAGGGAAGCTACTGCTTCCCCTTGTGATCCCGTCTGGATTCGAACCAGAGACCTACTGCTTAGAAGGCAGTTGCTCTATCCAGCTGAGCTACGGGACCAAACCTTATCCGGCATCCGATCGTCTGAACCAAAGACCTTTCCGACAAGATATCGGAATGCTCTATTTGGCTGAGCTACGGAGCCTTAAATTAAAAAAGGATGATTGCTCATCCTTGTTGTCGGGGTGGCAGGATTCGAACCTGCGACCTCCTGGTCCCAAACCAGGCGCGATGACCGGGCTACGCTACACCCCGTTGTTTTCCGGACTGCAAAGATAAACGTTAATTTTAAATCTGCAAGTGAAAACCACATTTTTTTTCGCGGTGGGAGCGGGATTCGAACCCGCGGTACAGTTACCCGTACGGCAGTTTAGCAAACTGCTGGTTTCAGCCTCTCACCCATCCCACCTCTTTCCAAAGGACGTGGCGCAAAAGTAATAATTTTTTTATATTCTCTGAACTTTATACGTTATTTTTTATTTCATCTTATAAATTCAAAGTCACCACCTGATTTAATATCATGAAAATAAAGAACATCCAATAGACTTTGAGAAATTCCACTTCCCGTGTTTTGCTTGTCACGGTCAGTATCATTCCTATCACCGTGGACAGAAAAATACCGTAAAGCCCGAAAACCGAAAAGCAGATCAGTGACAAAACCAGGGAGAAAAAGACCACTGCTATCCTGAACCGGGAATTTTCCAATAAGGACAGATGGCAGAATAAATTCACCGTAATAATAATTATCGCAGAAAAAAAACGAAATCCTTCCTGTTCAGTATTTAAAGTAGAGGTGAAAAAGCTCAAGAACATCGGATCTTGCAACAGCAGTAAAAATGCCGAAATAAGTATCAGTATGTTTCTCCAGTCGAATTTTTTCATTGAAAAAACAATGGCAGCCGTCATCAGCGCATTGGCAATTACATTCAGTGGGAATATAAAAAATGGAGCTCCTTGCGCTACAAGAAATGCTCCGTAAAATATCATCGTTAAAATTGCTGAGAAAAGAATTTTCAATTCTTTGTCCATACAGCTATTTTGACTTTAAAGCTTCGTCGATATAAGCAAACGTCGATAAAACCTCTGCTTTTCCGTTTACAACGGCTACATCGTGCTCAAAATGCGCGCTTGGTTTGTTGTCCGCTGTTAAAATCGTCCAGCCGTCTTTCGCTGTAACTACTCTCTCTGTTCCCATATTAATCATCGGTTCAATAGCAATGACCAAACCTTCCTGTATTTTTTTACCGGTGCCTCTTCTGCCGTAGTTAGGAACCTGCGGTTCCTCGTGCATTTTTTTTCCTAAACCATGTCCCACCAACTCTTTCACTACTCCGTAGCCGTTTGATTCCGCATGGTTCTGAATAGCAAAACCAACATCTCCCAGCCTGTTTCCCGCTTTGACCTGCTCTATTCCCAGATTCAGGCATTCTTTTGTCACCTGCAAAAGGCGTTGCACCTCAGGAGACACCTCGCCTACCTCAAAAGTATAAGCCTGATCTCCGTAGTAACCTTCATAAACGGAACCGCAATCCACGGAAACAATATCTCCGTCCTTTAATATTTTTCCTTTGGGATAACCATGAACAACTTCTTCATTAACAGAAACGCATAAGGTATTCGGAAAATCATACATTCCTTTAAATCCGGGAAGTGCCTTATGATCTCTGATGAATTCCTCCGCCAGCGCATCCAGCTTAAGCATATCTGCTCCGGGCTTGATCTCCTTTGCGAGCATTCCCAGCGTCTTACTCACAATCTGGGCAGCTTCACGCATGATCTCAATTTGTTCTGCAGTTTTATAAATGATCTGGTTTCTATTAAAAAATGTGTTCAAAACTTAGCTTTTAAAAATTAAAAAAGAGCTGCTTCCAGTGAAACAGCTCTGCAAAATTAAAATAATTTATAATGTCCGATAATTACGCTAACACTTCTTTTACTTTATCAGCAGCTTCCTGCAGTAAAACAGCCGAGTGAACGTTCAATCCTGACTCATCAATTAATTTCTTAGCTTCTTCCGCGTTTGTACCCTGAAGGCGAACGATGATCGGAACAGGAATATTTCCCATTGCTTTGTATGCATCAACTACACCCTGAGCAACACGGTCACATCTTACGATACCACCAAAAATGTTAATCAGGATCGCTTTAACGTTCGGGTCTTTCAAAATGAGCCCGAAAGCTTTCTGTACACGCTCAGCATCTGCAGTTCCTCCTACGTCCAGAAAGTTCGCAGGATTACCGCCTGATAATTTAATAATGTCCATGGTCGCCATCGCCAATCCTGCTCCGTTCACCATACAAGCAACGTTTCCGTCCAGCTTGACATAGTTCAGGCCAGCTTCGCTCGCTTCCACATCCATCGGATCTTCTTCTGTTTTATCACGCATTTCAGCGTAGTCTTTATGCCTGAATAATGCGTTGTCATCCAATGTTACTTTCGCATCAACAGCGATGATCTTATCATCTGAAGTTTTCAATACCGGGTTAATCTCAAACATGGAAGCGTCACAACCTTCATACGCTGCATAAAGCGCTGTAACGAACTTTGTCATTTGCTTGAAAGCTTCTCCTGACAAACCAAGATTGAAAGCGATTTTTCTTGACTGGAAAGCCTGAAGACCAACTCTCGGATCGATTTCTTCCTTAAAGATCAAATGTGGTGTTGTTTCCGCCACATGCTCGATATCCATACCTCCTTCGGTTGAATACATAATGATATTTCTGCCTTTTTCACGATCCAGCAATACAGACATATAAAACTCTGACGGCTGAGATGCTCCCGGGTAATACACATCCTCCGCGATCAGAACTTTATTTACTTTTTTTCCTTTCCCGTTTGTCTGTGCAGTAACCAGGTGACCACCAAGGATTCCTTTTACTTTCTCTTCTACATGATCAATTCCCTTCGCTAAAACCACTCCGTTAGAGCCTGTCTCCTCCACTTGTCCTTTCCCACGTCCTCCAGCGTGAATCTGAGCTTTCACCACGTACCAGCCGGTACCGGTTTCTTCGGTTAATTTTTTAGCAGCAGCAACCGCATCTTCTGCTTTATCTACAACTATTCCTCGTTGTGTCGCCACACCAAAGCTGTTTAAAATGGATTTTCCCTGATATTCGTGTAAATTCATTTTTATGAAAATTTTGTGTCGTAAATGTACAATGAATAAATCAAAAAAGAAGCACTCCATTTTATTTTTTCGAAAAAAAATATTCCGTGTTCCGCTGAAAAATTTATCTTTATTAAGATTTTTTTAAAAAGTTTACCTGAATTTTAAATCTATATTATCTGTTATGAAAAAAATTGTACTCCTTGCCTTTACTATCTTATCCTCTTTTCTGCTGAAAGCTCAATGTACCGAAACAGACGTAACAAAAATCCTGCTGATCGGTGACAGCTGGGCGTTCTTCATGAATGTGGACGGAACAATTAACGATGTTGCAAAAGATTGGGGACATTCCAATGTTAAGTATTATACCAATCTTATTTTAAGTGAGAACGGTGCGGAAACTGACGATTTTCTGAAGCCTGAAAAGGTAACGGAAATGACTAACCGCCTGACAACTATGCCGGACCTAAAAGCAGTCCATCTGAGCATCGCCGGAAACGATTTTCTCGGCAGCTGGGATGTTCACTATACACAGGCACAGACCGACAGCTTATACGACGGAGTAGTCGGAAGATTGGATTCCATTATTGATATCATCTCACAGATCCGCCCGGATATTCAAATCTTCTGGAGCGGTTATGTTTATACCAATTTCCAGGAAGTTTTAGAAACCACACCTTCTTATTTACAAACATCCCATCCTTTTTACGGCCGATGGCAGGCAATGGGATTTCCTACCATTTCCGAGATCAATACTGTTCAGAACTGGTTTCAGGACAAAGTTGCACAACATTATTCGTCCAATCCGAAAGTCACTTATGTTCATGCTCCGGGCCTGATGCAATACGTATTCGGCCAGACTTCCAACCTGGGAGTTGCTCCGGGTGGAACTTACGCCGCTTTTACCGCTCCGATGCCTTACGGTTATACTGATTATCCTTCTCCGAAAAATACAATGAGAGATTACGGAATTACGAAGGATTGCTTCCATCTTTCCGCCAGCGGTTACAGGGCATTCATCTCATACCACTTTCAAAAATTCTATCAGAAATACCTGATGGATGATGCTTACACTATTGCCGGAGATGTAAATTCCGGAAGTGTCAGCAGCAACGGAACAACATATACAGAATTAAAAGTCGGTAAAGATGGTATTAATGAATTTGCAGGGATCATTGATTTGGATAACACTCATATTGCCGATACATCTGTCGGGAATGTAAGTCTTTTCCTGAAAATCGAAGAGATTACCAACACGAATTTTCTTTCATCAGGTGAATTTATAGTGGAAATTGCAAATGAGAAATTCGGTAATTCTTCTTCGCTGGAAAGTGAAGACTATTCTAACGCAGCTTCAGCATCAGGAAATGCGTGTGTATTCGGAAATGCTACCGCAGGCAAATGGGTTCGTCTGGAGCTGCCTGCTTCTTTTACAGATCAGATCCGCCGGACAAAAGCGCAGATCCGCATCAGATACACGGGACAGGGAGATGGAATAATCCGGTTTGCAAATTCTTCAGACGCCGATTTTCAGCCGGTATTAAATATTAAATATGGTGATATCTTAGCGACAGCATCTGTCAATACTATTTCATTGGATGTTTATCCGAACCCGGCAAAAGATCTTCTTAACATCAGCGCTGAACAGAATATCGAAGCTGTCTCCATTTATAATGTGGCAGGCCAGCTGATGCTGACAGAGAACAATCCTTCCAAAGAAATTTCCATTAGGTCACTTCCGGACGGAATGTACATTCTAAACGTTCAGGTTGGAAATACTGTTCAGAAAGTAAAATTCATCAAGCAATAAACAAATTGTTATTCGCACGGAATTTCTTTTAAAAACTGTTTTGAAAGCGTAAATTTGAAAAAGTTTACGCTTTTTTATGCAACGATTAATTGCTCCTTTAATTTTACTGAGTGTTGTTCTCTTCTCAGAAATTTTCAGCTACTTCGCTATCAAACGGCTCAGTAAAAACAAAAAGAAATTCAAATGGTACTGGTGGGTCTCTGTGGCGTTTTTATATTCCGGATTTTTCCTGACGCGAGCAGTTTTTGCCAATTACACCAGAAACTGGTATGTTAATATTTTTGCGATCATTATCTTCACTAAGCTGGCGGTCGCGCTGTCATTTGTCATCTCGGAATTCATCCGTATCTCTAAGCAAACGATCCGGAAATCATCACAGGAAACAGATCTGTCCAGAAGGAAGTTCAATAGTAATCTCGCTTTGGGAGCTGCAACAATCCCTTTCTTTTCTTTAAACTGGGGACTATTCAGAACTGCCTATAACTTCAGGGTGCAGGAAGAGAAAATAAAAATTCCGGGTTTACCAAAAGCGTTTGAAGGCTTTAAAATAGTCCAGATTTCCGATATTCACACCGGAAGCCTGCAAACGCATCACCAATTACAAAAAGCCATCGAAATTGTTCAGGAGCAGCATCCTGACATCATTTGCTTCACGGGAGACCTGGTCAATAACAGAACGGATGAAGTATATCCGTATATGGAAGATCTGAAGAAATTAAACGCTCCTCATGGTATATTAAGTGTTTTAGGAAACCACGATTACGGAGATTACGAAACCTGGGTTTCGGAAGAGGCCAAAAAGCAAAATCTCGCGGAGATGGTGGATGTTCACCGGAAATTAGGATGGAATTTATTATTAAACCGTCATATTCCCGTTGAAAAAGACGGGGAAAAAATTGTTTTCCTGGGCGTGGAAAACTGGGGAGCTAATCTGCACTTTCCGAAATACGGAAAGCTGAACGAAGCATACCAGGGTCTTTCCGGAGAAGATGTGAAAATCCTGCTTTCACATGATCCTTCCCACTTTGACACGGAAGTGACGGAAAGCTATAAAGATATCTGCCTGACCTTATCAGGACACACACATGGCTTTCAGTTCGGCATCGAAATTCCAGGGTATATCAAATGGAGCCCTTCACAGTATATCTATAAGCAATGGGCGGGATTGTACAAAAAAGGGCAGCAGCAGGTCTATGTCAACAGAGGACTGGGTTGCCTCGGATATATGGGAAGAATAGGGATCCGGCCGGAAATAACGGTGATTACACTTGTTCCGGAGAATACTGTTTAATTAAAATACTTATGTTCTCTTTTTGATAAGCGCAGGGCCAAGCATATTTTCCCCCAGCTTTCAGGATTGATCCTGAAAAATTTAAATCCCTTCATAAGTGAATAGAAAAGGTTGATTTTATAGTTCAGCATTGGAAAAGTTGTTGTAAATTTGTCTCAATCTACCTTGATTATTAAATAATATGCTACTCCGTTTTTTCATTTTTATTTTTCTTACCACACAACTTTGCAACGCTCAAAACCTGGTTTATAATGGAAGCTTTGAGGAAATTACACAATGCAATACAACTAATTTTTTGTATAATGATTATGTTGTCGGTTGGGTAAATCCCTGTCAGACAAACGGACATAGTTCTGATTATTACAATATCACCTGCCCTCCGCTTCCTAATCTCAGTAAAATGCCTTATCACGGCAACGCGCTTTTCGGATTGGCTACCTACAGCAGCACTCAGACGTATCCAAGCGGAATTACTAATTTTCACGAATTTGTACGAGGCACCTTGGTGACTCCGCTTAACGTGGGTTCTACCTACTGTGTAAGCTTTAAAGTTTCTCCATTGAGTCCTTCTTTCGTATCTGATAAAATCGGGGCATTATTTACGAATGTGGAGTATAATAGCAGCAATCCTTATGAAGCATTAACGAACTATGCACACGTATTTTCCAATACTGTCATAACCGATACAAGCTGGACAACCGTGAGCGGTTCATTCGTTGCCGATTCTGCCTATCGTTATATTATGCTGGGCAACTTTTTTGCGGATAATTTAACGAGCCATGTTTCCGGCGGTGCTTATTACTGGATCGATGATGTTCGTGTGGTACTTGACCCAAACGGAGATTGCAGCGCGATTCACGACACAACAACCACGCCTTCCGACACAGTATATCACGTTTCCCAGAACCTGACTATTTGCGCAGGTGAGACAATTACATTGCCCGGCGGAACAGTTGTAAATACAAGCGGAATATACACAGACACACTTCTGGCTGCTAATGGCGCAGATAGTATTGTTACAACTACGTTGGATGTCCTGCCGTATTTAACGGATACGATCAGTGCGAGCATCTGCCACGGCGGCCACTATAACTTCGGAGGGAATTTATTGACTGCCTCGGGAACTTACACCGATACGCTAACAGCTGTTTCAACTTCCTGTGACAGTATTCTTGTTTTGAATCTGAATGTTTTACCAGCCATTCCGTTGACGGAAATTTTTGATACCATTTGTGCAGGTTCAACCTATCTTTTTAACGGAAGCTCATTGACTGCTCCGGGAACTTATACTGCAAACATAACCAGCCTGCAAGGCTGTGATTCTGTGATCACCCTGAATTTAGCGGTTATAAATCCACCAAACAGGCCTGAAGTGGTAACCAACTTGCCTGTTCCGTGCTACAATCAGGAATTCACAGGTGAAATCTTAAATCCAAATACAGCGCTTACCTATCGGTGGTATGTTGACACAAATGGCACAGCAGCCGGGCAAGGTGAAAAATTTACGAAAATCATTGATGAAAATACCGTAACAATTTATGTGAGTGCAGATAACGGAACATGCAGCTCTGCTTTTACAATTATTCCGATTACGGTCAACCAGCTGTTCAATGCGAATTTTGAAATGCCGAATGTGATCACACCAAATAACGATGGTGCCAATGACGAAATTGATTTTGAGGCAATTTTTGGCGGTTGTATTGAATATGAAATTTCAATTTTCAACCGTTGGGGAAATCTCGTTTTCAAAAACGGAGCCGTATTTAACGGAAAAGACAGCAAAGGCCACAACTTGGTTGACGGCACTTATTTTTACAAGCTGACGTATGAGGGAATTCAACGACACGGATTTATTCACCTGTTGAGGTAATCCGAAATTTCACCTGGCATAAAGGAAAAAATCTATTGTATTCTATGCTCTATTTCCGGTAATGTCTCTGATTTGATACATTTTTTCATTCCTGCTGTCCGCATATTATTCCGCTGTTTTTTGTCTTATTGAATCCTTGTTCAATAATTCTGATTCCATTCTTATCGAGTCGTTTTATTTTTATATACCCAACAGCATCTTTTATCCTTACTCCAAAATATCCTTCTTCAAAAGAAGCTGAAACAGGTAATGCGCATCCGCCCTGCAAAAGCAAATCCCCACGTGAAGACCAATTATTATTCAGATCAATAACGGCTGATTCATTAAAGATTCTGGCAACTGAATAATCACCTGAGTTTGCAATTTTATTTTCCTCAGACAATCCTGTTACATATATATTATAGGTAAATACGCTGCAATGTCCGCAATATCCACCATTATATTCACTATGAGCAACTACTAACCTAAAGTCTGCAGTCTGATCATCATTCAAATCTAAATCATAACTGATCGAAGAGTCAGACGGAACAGGGACAACAACACTACAAATAGTATGATTCTGCACCGTATCATATCTCACTGATTGTATGTCGATAATTGGGGAAAAGGATTTATACAGGATTTGATCTTTGCCATTTCCCTCTTTCTTATTGCAAGAGAACAGTAAAATTCCCGTAAACAGCAAGTACCAGAAATAGTTGTTTTTCATATTAAGAAGCATATTCATCTCTGCAATTTATGAAAAAACCGGAATCCAATAAATTTTCAGCCAAAAAAGAATTTATTTCTTCTACTGAATAATCTCTTATATTTTCTTTTAAAGAAAAAAACCTCATCCGTAAAGGATGAGGTTTTTATATATGGACGTCTTTATCTATCTGAATAAATCAGGAAGTAAAGACGGAAAAAAGGCCGCTTTCCAGCGACCTTTTAGTAATAATTACAAAGATATTATTTTTTAAAGACGAAGAAGAAAGACTTAATATACAACTTCAATTCAGAAAACCAGATTTCCCGTCTTTCGTCTAATATCTTAATATCTAATGTCTTTTATCACATCATTCCACCCATTCCTCCGGGCATTCCTGCCATTGGGTTAGCTCCTGCTTCTTCCGGCTGATCTACCACCACACATTCTGTTGTAAGTAACATCGCTGCGATCGAAGCGGCATTCTCAATAGCAATACGCGTCACTTTCGTAGGGTCGATTACTCCTGATTCGAATAAATCTTCGAAAGTTTCTGTTCTCGCATTGTATCCGAAAGCTCCTTTGCCTTCTTTCACACGCTGAACAATTACCGCACCTTCTCCGCCTGCATTTGCAATGATCTGACGAAGCGGCTCTTCCACTGCTCTTTTCAGGATAGCGATCCCTGTATTTTCGTCTTCGTTCTCTCCTTTCAGGTTTTCCAATGCTTCAATCGTACGGATCAGAGCGACACCGCCACCGGCAACAATTCCTTCCTGAACAGCTGCTCTTGTTGCTGCTAACGCATCATCCACACGGTCTTTTTTCTCTTTCATCTCCACTTCCGTTGGAGCGCCGATGTAAAGAACAGCTACTCCGCCTGCTAATTTCGCAAGTCGTTCCTGTAATTTTTCTTTATCGTAATCTGAAGTTGTTTGTTCGATCTGTGCTTTAATCTGAGCTACGCGGGCAGTGATCTCTTCTTTTTTTCCGGAGCCGTTTACGATCGTCGTATTGTCTTTGTCAATTTCAATTTTTTCAGCTTTTCCAAGCATGTCAAGTGTAACGCCTTCCAGCGTCATTCCTCTTTCTTCAGAGATCACCTGGCCTCCTGTTAAGATAGCGATATCTTCCAGCATCGCTTTTCTTCTGTCTCCAAATCCCGGAGCTTTAACAGCAGCTACTTTCAAAGAACCGCGGATTCTGTTCACTACTAATGTGGAAAGTGCTTCTCCGTCGATGTCTTCCGCAATAATCAACAAGGATTTTCCTGCCTGAACAACCGGCTCCAACACAGGAAGCAATTCTTTCATGCTGGAAATCTTTTTGTCGTATAGTAAGATCAACGGATTTTCCATTTCCGTAATCATTTTTTCTGTATTTGTTACGAAATATGGAGAAAGGTAACCTCTGTCAAACTGCATCCCTTCCACAGTTTTTACTTCTGTTTCCGTTCCTTTAGCTTCTTCGACAGTAATTACTCCGTCATTACCTACCACTTTCATTGCTTCGGCAATTAATGCACCGATTGCTTCATCATTGTTGGCAGAAATTGTAGCAATCTGCTTGATTTTTTCATTGTCTGAACCAACTTCTTTGGAAATTTCTTTCAGCTTCTCAACAACTTTCACAACGGCCTTGTCGATACCTCTCTTGATATCCATCGGGTTAGCTCCTGCCGCAACGTTTTTCAGTCCGGCTGTAATAATTGCCTGTGCCAGAACAGTTGCTGTTGTTGTTCCGTCTCCTGCAATATCAGCGGTTTTAGCTGCAACTTCTTTCACCATCTGTGCACCCAGGTTCTCTACTGCGTCTTTCAGCTCAATTTCTTTTGCAACTGAAACACCGTCTTTTGTTATATGAGGTGCCCCGAATTTTTTACCAATAACTACATTACGACCTTTTGGCCCCAGTGTTACTTTTACCGCATTTGCCAATGCATCTACTCCGCTTTTTAATTTTTCGCGTGCTTCTACATCAAAATAAATATCCTTTGCCATGATTTTTTAATTTTTTAGATTAACCAATAATTCCATAAATATCCGATTCTTTCATTATCAGGTATTTTCTACCTTCGATGGAGATTTCAGTTCCGGAATACTGTCCGTAAATTACTGAATCACCCACTTTAACCGTCATTGGCTCCTCTTTTTTCCCCTGACCGACAGCAACGATCGTACCTTTCAACGGCTTTTCCTTAGCTGTGTCCGGAATAAAGATCCCGCTTGCTGTTTTTTCTTCTGCCGGCGCTGTTTCTACCAGAACGCGATCCGATAATGGTTTAAATGAAATAGACATATTATAATGATTTTAAAGATTAATTTTTACGTCTCTGCTTTTGCGAAAAATATGCCAATCCACAGAAACGGAAAAAAAGTGACAAACTGACAAACAATTAATGCCTGTCCAAAATGGCTATGACAAAATGTAATTATGCAAATTGCGGAAATCTGTCTTTTTTTCCGAGCGTATAAAGCATTTTCATGTGGTAAACCAAAGCGGATATAAATGTCTTTTTGGAATAATAGGGTAAATTATACTCAGAAGCGGTTTCCTGAACCAGCTTCGAGATTTTACGATAATGAACGTGACAGATATTCGGAAATAAATGGTGTTCAATCTGCATATTCAATCCGCCGACATACCATGAAAACAGCTTTGAACGCTGTGCAAAATTACAGGTATTGTACAATTGATTTACCGCCCAGTCCGCTTCAATATCTCCGCTTTCAGTAGGTTTTGGAAAACTGGATGAAGGAACAACGTGTGCCGGCTGGAAGATGATGGACAAAATAAATCCGGAAACGAATTGCATAGCTAAAAAACCAAGTACCGTCCATTTCCAATCCAGTGGAGAGAAAATAACCGGCAAGGCAATCAACATTCCGAAATAGAAAATTTTGCTGAGCAGGATATGTGTCAGGTGCTTTGAAAGGGTAATCTGCTGCGTTCTCAGCAAATCCAGCTTGTGATACCTGATCGCCTGCTGAAAATCCTTTGACGTACACCATAGAATGGTCAGAAAGCCATATAAAAACCAAGCGTAAATGAACTGGAACCGGTGGAAAAAATATCTTTTTTCATGGGGAGAGAACCGCAGCATGATCCCTGCGTCAATATCTTCATCCATCCCGGAAATATTGGTATAAGTGTGATGCAGGACATTGTGCTGGATCTTCCAGTTAATACGGCTTCCTCCGATTATGAGCATTACTCTTTCAATCAGGTTATTGATCTTCGCATTCGAGGAATAAGCACCGTGATTCGCGTCGTGCATAACGGACAAACCGATCCCTGCCATTCCCACTCCCATAACTATCCATAAAAGCAAAGATACCCATCCTGTTTCAACCATTGTAAGCATAAAAACAAATGGGGTTATGTAGAGCAATAACATGAAGATCGTTTTGAGCACCATCTCGGAATTTGCTTTTTGTGACAAATTATTCTCTTTGAAATAATTTCTTACTTTTTGTTGCAGCGTTTTATAAAACTCTGAATTGTGTGATTTTGAAAATCGGATTTCTTTTATTCTCATCTAAAAATTCTCCTGCAGAGCCTATTGCCCTGCTGTAAATAAAAAATAAAAAGTCAGGAATGCAATACAAACCTGACTTCAAAAGTTCTCAAATTATGCTGATATTATTCTGCGTCCGGTAAGTCTCCCGAAGGAACTTCTGCCTGTTCCTGATTGGCAGCAGCCGGCGCTTTTTCTACTTTCGGTGTTAAATAAACTGTAAGTACAATACTGCAAACAGCTATGATTCCTGCCAAAGACCATGTTGCTTTATCAACAAAATCGTTTGTTTTCTGAACACCACCTAACTGGTTAGCAACCCCAAAGTCGGAAGACAAGCCTCCTCCTTTCGGATTCTGAACAAATACTAATACAACCAGCAGGATGCTGGCTAAAATTATCAAAATGGAAATAAGCGTACTCATATTTTTATTTTAAACTGTTTAATTTTTCTTTTAGTTCTTCTATTTTTTGTGCAAATATTACGCTTTTTTCGGGATTTGTCAAGCATAATTGTTCATAAGCTTTTATCGCCAATGGAAAATTCCCCTGAAGAACGTAAATATTCGCCAGTGTTTCACTGTACATCAGGCCTGATTCATCAATGCTTTCCTTCGCTTTTTTGGAGGGTGAAAAAAATTCTTTTTTAGGTCTTGAAATGGAGGGTTCCTCTTCAATAAATTTATCAATTATCTGATTTTTTTGATCCTCATTTATTTTTGCAGATGCTTGCTCTTCCGTTTTCGCTTCCGGAGAAGCCATTGCTTTAGCGGATCGCAGCTCTTCGTTCTTCCCTTTTGTCAGCCATGAAACAAAAGTCTGAATAACGGCTTCCCGGTCCTGCTCCGGCTGTTGTTGCACTGCTTCCGCAGATGCTGTTTCTTCTTCAATTTCCTGAGAAACCTCCGGATCTGCTTCTATTACCGTATTTTCTAGTACCTGAGAATATACATTTTCAATTACACTGGACAGAATATTCATTTCCAGTGTTTTCTCTTCTTCATCCGAAATAATTTCTTCTGCCGGCACTTCCGTGTTCGCTGAAGTTTCTTCTGTTCCGGCAAATATCTCCGGTTCAACCTGTTCTTTTATCTCTTCTTCAATCGTATTATATTCCTCTGTTTCTGAGATTTCTTCATGTAATTCGGATATTTCTTCCTGACCAAATATGGCTTCTTCGGGAATCTCTTCCTCAACAGCGCTTTCAATTTCCGTTTCACTCGCCGCTTTAAAATCAACATTCACAACCATAGGGGAAGTAACAGCTTCTGCTGCGTCACCCACCGGTTCCTGTTCCTGAATATCTTCCGGCTGCGCATGAATTATCTCATATAATTTCATGCGGTCGGTCACCCTGTAGGCATATTTATTGAGCGCTTCTTCAAATTCAAAGCTTTTAGAATCGGACAGTGCTTTCAGGTAAAGAATAGCAAATAATTGCGCATACGGATATTTATCGGCGAGCATTTTTAACGCTCCGACATCTGTAAAAGCAGGTTCCCGTTTTCCGGAGACGATATCCGCTATTGCTACGCTGTCCATTACCAGTTTGACATTAATTTATTAATTACATCTTGTACGATCTGTTTGTTGATCTCTTCAATTAAGCTGGCTTCCACGGACGTAAAATCATCATTTGCGCTAAAATCCACGAAACGCGTGGCGGTCATCTCCATTACTTCTTCCACGATTTCTCCTTCCTTCGGTGTCACGTTGTTAAATATAGTGAACTTAACGGAAACATTCAGACGGCTTTTTGCGGCATTATCGCCCTGCTGGATCGCTGCCGGAGAAACATTGTAACCGACAATAATCCCTTCAATAACTACCTGACAGGAATCTTTATTGGTCCCCAGCTTCAAACGTGTATTGTTCTGAATACCGTCCTTCAGGTCTTCTGTCAGACGTGACGGATAATACAACGCGGCGGTAGGTGCATTGCTTTCCAGTGTCGTCACATAGAATTTCTGCCAGCGGGCATCCATGGAACCCTTATCTTTAAAGGAAACGCTGGTAGGCCAGCAGGAAGCCAGAAGGAACGAAAGCGCGACAAACAATAACGGAAATCTCATCAGATACTCAGATTATATTCTTTGATTTTACGATACAGTGTACGTTCAGAAATTCCCAAATCCTGCGCCGCATATTTTCTTTTTCCGCGATGCTTCTGTAACGCCCGGAGAATCATTTCTTTTTCAAGGTCGTTCAAAGAAAGGGAATCTTCTACCTCTTCGTGCTCTTCAAAATCAGAGTCCACCACATGGTCAAAATCTTCATCACCATGGTTTTCTGGTTTCTCGGCTATCGGTGTTGCCATATTCGCCACTGAAGACGGCGCTGCCAGCAAATGGGCAGTGTCTTCGATAGGGTCTTTATACATACGGCTGACCAAAGCCGTCTGATCTGCTGTCAACTTATAATCCGAAGGTCCGTGCGTAATTAATTCTCCTACCAGCTTTTTCAGCTCGTTCAGGTCATTTTTCATTTCAAAAAGAAATTTGTACATCAATTCTCTTTCTGAAAAATTATCTCCTGCGGATTGTTTGCTTACCACGTTCGGCACAGTTTCTTCCGAAATATCCAGATAAGTTGTCAGCAGCTCTGCGCTGATATCTCTTGTTTTTTCGATCACTGATAATTGTTCTACCAGGTTTTTCAGCTGGCGGATATTTCCCGGCCAGGAATATTTCTGAAGATAGTTCACACCGTCATTGGTTAGCTTTATTGCCGGCATTTTATATTTATCAGCAAAGTCATTCGCAAATTTACGGAACAGCAGATGAATATCGTCTTTTCGTTCCCGTAACGGCGGAAGATGGATCGGAACCGTACTCAAGCGATACAGCAGATCTTCCCGGAATTTCCCGGAACGGACAGCCTGCTGCATATTCTCGTTCGTCGCTGCGATAACACGCACATTCGTCTTCAACACTTTCGATGAACCGACTTTAATAAATTCTCCTGTTTCCAGCACACGAAGTAAACGTACCTGTGTCTGCATCGGCAGCTCTGCCACCTCATCCAGAAAAATCGTACCGCCGTCAGCTACCTGGAAATAACCATCTCTGCTCCCTGTCGCACCGGTAAAAGAACCTTTCTCATGTCCGAACAGCTCGGAATCAATTGTCCCTTCCGGAATCGCTCCGCAGTTCACAGCAATATATGCTCCGTGCTTGCGGGCGCTTAGCTGATGGATCACCTGCGGAATAATTTCTTTACCTGTTCCGCTTTCTCCCATCACTAAAACAGAAATATCCGTCGGAGCAACCTGAGCAGCCACCTCCAATGCTCTGTTTAGCTGAGGTGCATTACCAATGATCCCGAAACGCTGTTTTATCTGCTGGATATCCATGTTGAATTAAATTTGAACGATTTCTCCGAATAGGGTTGCTGATGTACAGTTAACGATTTTCACCATTACGTAATCGCCTGGCTTGATTTCCGGCATTTTCGGAAATACCACTTTTGTATTGAATGTATTACGCCCGGCCAGCTCCGTATCGGAACGTTTTGAATTTCCTTCCACCAGGATTTCCTGAACCTGGCCGATCTGACGCTGATTTGCCAGTAAGCCATGCTCCCGCTGTAAGTCAATAATTTCCGTCAGGCGCCTGTTTTTTACCTCTTTCGGAATATCATCCTCGTATTTTCGTTCCGCCAGTGTTTTAGGCCGCTCGGAATATTCATACATATAGGCAAAATCATATTTTACCGCTTCCATCAAGGAAAGTGTATCCTGGTGCTGTTCTTCTGTTTCGCCACAGAATCCTGCAATAATATCAGTAGAAATAGAAACTTCTTTTACAATGTTCCGAATAGCTTCAATACGCTCCAGATACCATTCTCTGGTATAGCCACGATTCATTTTCTCCAGCATGGAAGTACTTCCGGACTGCACCGGCAAATGGATATATTTACAGATATTGTCGTATTTTGCCATGACTTCCAGGAACTCATCTGTCATGTCTTTCGGATGGGAAGTGGAGAAACGGATCCGTAATTTAGGATCAATCTGTGCCACCGATTCCATCAGCTGCGCGAAATTCATCGTTTCCCTGGAAGGATCTTTAATTTCTCCCTTGCTGCTCATGTTCCAGCGATAGCTGTCCACGTTCTGTCCCAATAAGGTAACTTCTCTGTATCCTTTATCGAAAATCTCCTGACATTCCTTTACAATCGTTTGCGGATCTCGGGAACGTTCTCTTCCTCTTGTAAATGGTACTACACAGAAGGAGCACATATTATCACAACCTCTTGTGATGCTCACGAATGCAGAAACACCGCCTTTATCCAGACGTACCGGGCTGATATCCGCGTACGTTTCATCTCTTGAGAGTAAAACATTCACTGCTTTTTGTCCCGTACCGACCTCTTCGATCATAGAAGGAAGACTACGGTACGAATCCGGTCCGGCAACAAGATCCACTAATTTTTCTTCTTCCAGCAAATTTTTCTTTAAGCGCTCCGCCATACAACCGAGAATCCCGACTACCAGCTCAGGATTTTCACGTTTTTTCTTTTTAAAATCAGTCAGGCGGTTACGAACGCGCTGCTCGGCATTGTCACGAATAGAACAGGTATTGATCAGGATCACATCCGCCTCCTCAATGTCACGGGTTGTCGCATAGCCTTCTTTGGACATAATGGATGCAACCACCTCGCTATCCGAAAAATTCATTGCACAACCGTAACTTTCAACATATAGCTTCTTCACCGGGTTAATCATCGGAATATCCAATATCAAAGCTTCTCCCTGACGGGATTCGTCATGTGTTTCTGTCTCATGCATATTTTCTGTACTCATTCAGTCAACTATAAGGAGTGCAAAAATAGGAAAAATCCGGATAGTGTCAAAATGTCAGACAACAGATACCAAAATATAACACATCATTTGCTAAGTAAAAAGGAAACCGTCTGATCTCGCACAAATTAGCAGGATTTTTAAAAATCAGATTTCTGCTATTACTATTTTATCGATCTTGAACTGTTCGTCCACTTTTTTGAATTGAAAGGAAATCCGGTATTTAGCACCTTTCGAAAGGTATTCTCCGGCAGCGAACGAAATATTTTCCTGCTTCTGGGATTTTACAGATATTTTAAAGGAATCAGCAGGTTTCTTGGAAAAAAAATCTTTTAAAACGATCGCCGCCTGTGATTTACTGTAAATGGATTCTTTGTTATTAACAGATACTAATATTTTCTCTGCACCATACGAAACAATTTTATTTACATCCGCCTGGATTACTGCCTGCTCCAGTTCCGAAAAAGGAATCGACTGTAACGGGCTGATCAGGGTCAAAATAAAATATGTTAATGTAATGATTAATTTCATCGTCGTATTTTTCGGTTGTCTCAGCAAATATAATGCCTTTTTAATTCAGACGGAATAACCCCTGAAAGAAAACGCGCAAACTTCTTGTAAATTGCAAATCACTACCTGCCAGCACAATCTATAACATCCTCTTTTTTTCCGGCAATAAATATTGGATAATTAAAAACCTTCTTTTGAAAACTTCACAGCGCTTTCCTTTCTTTAAAAAGCGTTTTTTCCGTATCATTGTGCGGTAAAATCTTAATTTAATATCATGCGTTTTTATTTGTTCGCCTTTTCACTGTTATTCGCGTTAAATGCTTTTTCTCAGGGTGATTCCACCATTACTTTCTTTGATAAATCCGCGGCATTGCTGCAATTGGAACAGGGCAAGACATTATTAAACGATAATAACTATCTGAAAGCTATCCAGACGTTCAGAAATGCGGCTGCAAAAGATCCGTATTCCTGGAAGCCTCTGTTCTGGCTTGCAAAAACGCATTACAAACTGAACAATTTCGGCTACAGCCTGGATTACACTAAGAAAGCCTGGGCAAAAGATTCTGTTTCCATAGACAAAGAAATCTATTTGCTATTTGCAGAATCTTATCACCGATTGGGAGAATTAGAACAAGCCATCTCTTACTATGAGACTTGCCTCCGTGTCTTTAACAAGCGGGATGCTGACGCGTTGGAAATCGAAAAAAAATACAATCAGGCAGTATATGCTTCTGAAGCAGCCATGAAACCATTATTTGCAGAGAAAAAGCTGGTTTCCGGAGAAGTAAACTCGGGGCATAATGATTACGGGCCAGTGCTTTCCCAGGATGGTAAAACGCTTTATTTTACTTCCAGAAGGAACAATACCACCGGAGGAGGACAAAATCCATATGATGAGTTGTTTTATGAAGATATTTACGTAGCAAAATGGAACGAAGAAGACAAGATCTGGGACAGTGTGACCAATCTTGAAATTCTTGACCGTGTGAACGGGAACGGCTTTGAATCAATGTCATGGTTAAGTCCTGACGGATTGAAAGCATACATTACAATTAACAACGAGGCTGTTGACGAAAAAATAGAAACCAGCAGTTCTGATATTTTTGAGATAAATTTCAGCTCCAAAGGAAAATGGAACGCTCCCAAAACTATTTCCGCCCAAGGAATTAACTCTTCCGGATTTGACGCTTGTGCAACTATTACGGCAGATGGGAATACAATGTATTTTGTTTCTGACAGAAATCTGAAAAAAGGTTCTGATATCTATATGGCGCAGAAAAACGGAAAATCCTGGGGATTGCCAATCGCGCTTTCAGATACAGTGAACACTGCCGGAAATGAAACAACTCCCTACATTACTCCTGACGGAAAATATTTGTTCTTCAGCTCCGATACTCACAAAGGGATGGGTGGTTATGACATTTTTGTCTCCAAAAACCTGGGAAGCAACAACTGGACAAAACCTGTAAATCTGGGAGCTGCTATTAACTCTGTCAATAACGACACGCATTTCCAATACTATCCGGCTCTGAAGCTGGCAATGTTCGCTTCACTGGTAAAAGCAGGCTTAAAATCAAGCATGGATATTTTCGAGATCGATATGAAAGATTTTAATCTGCCGGAATAAAAGAGCGGATTGACTTTCTTTTTATTATTGTATTTTATTTCTCGTATATTGTAAGTTTACAGCAATAAAGGATAAAATACAGGATTATCTATCAATAAGCATTTATAAATGAAAATATTACATATATTATCTTCCGATTTTTACTCAGGTGCGGTAGCCTATGTTTCAGTACTTGTAAAAAAGCAGCTGGAAGACGGTCATGAAATTCTTATTATGACGGATAATCCATTGAATGGCCTGGAACATTTATGTATAACGGTACCTATTTCCAACAGAAAGTACAAGAACAGGATCAAAAACGTAGCGATCATCAAGGAATTAGCTATTGAAAGAAAGATTGATGTTGTTCATGCACATTCGAGAGCGGCTTCCTGGGTAGCTTACTATGCAGTGAGAAGGAAGAAGATCGCCATGGTATCTTCCATCCATGGAATACAGAAAAAAACAAGCCGTCTGACATTAAAAAGGGTGGATGTTTATGGAGATCAGATCATATGTATCTGTAAAAATCTTGCGCAACAGCTTATCAATGAAGTCCGGTTATCCGGCAAAAAGATCTCTGTCATTCATAATGGTATAGACAGTTCCTTTACTGAGGATACCAACTCGGATAGTAATCTTCCGGAAGGCAGAAAAACAATTTCTGTGATCGGTCGGTTCAACGGGCCAAAAGGTCAGAATTTCTCTTCCTTTATCTGCAATGTATTTCCTTTGCTGTTAGAAAAGTATGAACATTTGTCGATCAGGTTGGTCGGCCCGGAATGGGATGTGCTTCCCGAAGAAGGTAAAGCTGCTTTCTCCAAGCTTTCTGATCAGTATAAAGATCGGATAATTCATAACGGATATACAAAGGACGTAAAAAGTATCATGTTATCTTCTGATCTTATCATTGGCGGAGGCCGCGTAGCCATTGAAGCGTTAATGCTAAAAAAAGCGATATTTGCAATTGGTGAAGCAGAAATGCACGGCTTGCTCAGCAACGACAATATTCAGGATGCGATAGACAGTAACTTCGGGGACATAAAACAAGGTATCAGAAGCTTTGAAGTAAATGCACAGAAAGCCTTTGATCAGATAGATACATTTCTAAAAAATGATGAAAACCCGTTTATATACGATCATTTATCAGAGCTGTACGGCATAGAAAGCACCAGTAAACAGATAGAGTTCGTTTATCAAAAGGCAATTTCAGGAAAAAAATAGTAACCACTGAGCAAGACGACAGCAGGTGAGCTATTCGTCATCTCTTCGATTTTAACCTGAATTCCACTTCCATCCCTGCCAGCTGCTGAACCAGCTCTTTGGTTGGGTTTACACGGATATTCCTGGAATTCATATCCACACATAATCCTTCATCTAACGGATCATACACCTGGAAAGTCAGATTACATTTTCCGGGATTCTGCACGAACAGGCTGTTCAGATCGCTGATCAGCAACTGGTCTAACCGTTTGTTGGAAACTCTGATCTGAAGGTCATGCGCCATCTTATCTTTCAATTCCTGAAGACGTTCCATGCTGATCACTCTGAATTCAGGGTCTTTACGATATTGCGGAACTTCAAATTTTCCACGGATAGCAACAAAATTATTCTGATTGAAAAACGGCTTAAAGCGCTGGTAGTTCTCACTGAACATGAACAGCTGGTAAGAATCATTGTAATCTTCAATTGTCATGATCCCGAACATGGAATTGTTTTTAGACATTCTTTCGGAACATTCCGTGACGATTCCGGCAAGTAAAATTTCTTTATTCAGATGTTCGTGCGGAGCGCTCAACATTCCAACGTTTCCTGTGCAAAACGATTCAATTTCCAGCTTGTAATCATCCAGAGGATGACCGGAAATAAAAATTCCTATCACTTCTTTTTCTTTGTTCAGCTTATACAGAGACGGCCATTCTTCCGATCTCGGAACGGAAGGTTCCGGCATCGCAACAGCGCTTCCTTCACCAAAAAGCGAAGCCTGGGAAGAATTAATACTCTCCTGGAAGGAGTTTCCGTAACGGATCAATTGCTCTATAAATGTTCTGCCTGTTCCGTCTTCTTTAAAAAGCTGTGACCGCGTCGCTTCTTTAAATGAATCAAATCCGCCGGCATACGCCAGGCTTTCCAGCGCCTTTTTGTTACACGCTCTCAGGCTGATTCTCCGTACAAAATCAAAAATAGATGTAAAATTCCCATTTTCATTCCGTTCTTTGATGATCGCTTCTACCGGCGCACTTCCCAGTCCTTTAACGGCTCCAAGCCCGAAACGGACCGCGCCCGCTTTATTTACCGTAAAATAATAGGACGATTCGTTAACATCCGGTCCAAGCACTTCAATTCCCATACGCCGGCATTCTTCCATAAACATGGATACCTGCTTGATATCATTCATGTTATTAGACAGCACCGAAGCCATGTATTCCGCCGGGTAATTCGCTTTTAAGTAAGCTGTCTGATAGGCCACCCAGGCATAACAGGTGGAATGGGACTTGTTGAAAGCGTAGGCTGCAAATGCTTCCCAGTCTTTCCAGATCTTTTCCAGCTTTTCCTTATTATGTCCGTTCACGGAAGAGGCCTGTTCGATGAACTTCGGCTTCATTTTATCCAAAACGTCCTTTTGCTTTTTACCCATCGCCTTACGCAGCACGTCCGCTTCGCCTTTCGTAAAATTCGCCAGCTTCTGGGATAAAAGCATCACCTGCTCCTGGTAAACGGTGATACCATACGTTTCTTTCAGGTATTCTTCGGATGCCTCAAGGTCGTATTCAATAAGCTCTTCTCCATTTTTTCTCCGGATAAACGACGGAATGTACTCCAGAGGTCCCGGACGATACAATGCGTTCATCGCGATCAAGTCGGCAAATACAGTTGGTTTCAGCTCACGCATGTATTTCTGCATTCCGGCGGACTCGTACTGGAAGATCCCGATGGTTTCACCCCGTTGGAAAAGCTCATACGTCGGAACGTCATCAATCGGAAAATTATCCGGATCCAGCTCCGTACCATGACGTTCTTTTATGTTCCGGACAGCATGCTTGATCAATGTCAGTGTTTTCAGCCCAAGGAAGTCCATCTTCAGCAATCCGGCCTGCTCCGCCACAGAGTTATCGAATTGCGTACACCACATGTCGGAATCTTTCGCCGTCGCGACAGGAACATAATTGGTAATGTCATCCGGTGTGATGATTACACCGCAAGCGTGGATTCCCGTATTCCGCATGGAGCCTTCCAGCTTAATCGCCTGCTCTATGACTTCCGCAGGTTTTCCACCGCCTTCACGAATACGCTTCAGCTCGTTAACGGCCTGGATATCTTCCTGTTTATTTTTCAGCTTATCGTGAAGCGTCGGTTCATCAAGTGTAAAAATCTTATTTAATGACAGGTCAGGAATCAGCTTGGCGATTTTATCCGCTTCAAAAAGCGGTAAGTCCATCACGCGGGCAGTATCTCTGATAGAAGATTTGGCTGCCATCGTCCCGTACGTAATAATCTGTGCAACCTGGTTCGCTCCGTATTTGTTGATTACCCAATCAATTACACGCCCGCGCCCCTCATCATCAAAGTCAATATCAATATCGGGCATGGAAATACGGTCAGGATTCAGGAAACGCTCAAAAAGGAGGTCATACTCAATAGGATCGACATTTGTTATTCCAATGCAATAGGCTACTGCGGAACCGGCAGCGGAGCCACGCCCCGGCCCTACGGAAACTCCCATATCTCTTGCTGCCTGGCAAAAGTCCTGCACAATAAGGAAGTAACCCGGATAACCGGTACGCTCAATCGTCGCTAATTCAAAATCCAGCCGCTCTTTGAGCTCTTCCGTGATCTCTTTGTATCGTTTTTTCGCTCCCTCGTAAGTAAGGTAGCGCAAATAATTATTTTCACCTCGTTTCCCTCCGTCTTCCAGATCCCGGGAATCACGAAATTGTTCAGGAATTTCAAAAGCCGGAAGCAATACGTCACGGCTTAGCTGATATGGTTCAATTTTGGAAATAATTTCAGCAACACTTTCCAGCGCCTGAGGCAGGTCAGCAAAAAGCCGACGCATTTCATCTGCTGTCCGGTAATAGTATTTATCATTCGGAAAACCATAGCGGAATCCTCTTCCCTTTCCAATCGGAGTAGATTGCAGCTCATTTTCCTTCACACATAAAAGAATGTCATGGGAAACCGCATCGCTTTCTTTCGGGTAATATGTATTATTAGTTGCTACTAATTTTACCTGATGCTTTTCCGAGAAACGGATTAACGTTTCATTGACACGGTCCTCATCCTCCTGTCCGTGGCGCATGATCTCCAGGTAAAAATCTTCTCCAAACTGTTCTTTCCACCAAAGCAGTGCTTCCTCCGCCTGAACTTCTCCGACATTTAAAATCAGATTCGGAATTTCCCCGTATAAATTTCCTGAAAGGACAATAACTTCTTCTTTATATTGGCGGATGACATTTTTGTCAATACGCGGAACGTAATACATTCCCTGCGTATAAGCAATGGATGCCATTTTGATAAGGTTTTGATACCCTGTCTTATTTTTTGCCAGCAGGACAATCTGGTACCCGTTGTCTTTCTGGCTTTTATCAGTATGATCTTTACAAACGTTAAACTCACAGCCGATAACCGGCAGAATCGGCTGCTTGTCATACGGTTCTCCTTTCTCTTCCGCGGCGGCCTTTTCCGCTTTTACTTTTTTATTGTATTCGCTGATCGCTTTTTCAAAGTGAAAAGCTCCCATCATATTCCCGTTGTCTGTTAAAGCAACTGCCGGAAGGTTATTCTGAATCGTGAGGTTCACCAGATCTCTGATCGTTGTTGTTGATTGCAGAATGGTGAATTGGGAGTGATTGTGCAGGTGTGCAAAAGGAATATTCTGTAAGGCTGTGATATCCGCTTTTTCAACAGGAGCTTTCGTTTCCGCCGCTCCTTTCTCTTTTTTCAGCAGCTGACTTGCTTCTTTCAGGTTCAGATGCTTCAATCCTACCGGGCGGATCGAAACCGGATTGTTCGCCTTATATCTGTTGAAATAATCGTTATCCTGTCTTAATTCTTCAACGGAAAATTCTTCCCGGCGAACTAATTCAAGGAAACAACGCGTCGTTGCTTCAACGTCAGCAGTTGCATTATGCGCTTCGGCAAATGATTCCTGAAACAGGAACTGATTTAATTCTGTCAGTGTCGGCAGCTTGTAACGGCCTCCTCGACCTCCGGGAAGTTTACATAGTTCAGCTGTTTTCTCCGTACAGGTATCTAAAACGGTTTTTTCAAGCAGAAACGGTCTCTCCGGATTCTGACGATAGTATTCCGCGGACATGATATTGATATCGAATCCGACATTATGACCAACTATAAAATCCGCTTTATTTACAGCTTCATAAAAAGCCTGCAGGACAAAATCCAGTGATTCTCCTGCTTCTATTGCCAGATCCGTGGAAATACCATGAATACGCTCAGCATCGTAAGGAATATTAAATCCTTCC
This sequence comes from Flavobacteriia bacterium 40-80, assembly GCA_001899145.1. Taxonomy (GTDB): domain Bacteria; phylum Bacteroidota; class Bacteroidia; order Flavobacteriales_D; family Crocinitomicaceae; genus 40-80. The sequence goes on along the minus strand of MKVF01000021.1, from coordinate 353,647 downwards.
GGTTTTACCAGATAGTCCTTTGCCTCTAACAGATTCCCCAAATCATCATGTAATTGCCATGCTATCTGTACGGCTCTCGGCCAGTTATCCGAATGCGTGTAATCTAAATTCCAATCGCGTGGTAAACCAGTTGTTTCCGTATCAAATATTAAGTACATCTGTCGAGATTTTTTAGGAACTATAAAATTACGGACTTTCTTTTTTTATCTAACACTGTTTAAAGATAATTTATGAACAAGTTGATAATGCTTTTCAAAACAAAAAACGGCAGTCGATTGACTGCCGTTGTGTAATAATCAGATCGGATAACTTCTGGTTCTACAATCTTCCTTCTATCAGCTCATCTACTACATTCGGATCAAGCAATGTACTTGTATCTCCCAAATTAGCAACTTCACCTTCAGCGATTTTACGAAGGATACGTCTCATAATTTTCCCTGATCGTGTTTTAGGCAAACCGCTGACGAACTGAATTTTCTCCGGAATAGCTATTTTACCAATTTCCGCCACAACAGACTCTACAATTTCTCCTTTTGCATGAATCTCATCTTCAGGAGCTTTCTCACAAACCACAAAAGCATAAATTGATTGTCCTTTTACCGGATGAGGAAAACCGACAACCGCTGATTCAACCACATTATCACTTGTGTTAATCGCACTTTCTATTTCTGCTGTACCAAAGCGATGTCCCGAAACATTTATCACGTCATCCACCCGTCCGATAATACGGTACATTCCGCTCTGATCGCGTTTTGCTCCATCGCCCGTAAAATAGTACCCGTCATAAGTAGAGAAATACGTTACACGGCAACGTTCATGATCTCCCCATGTCGTACGCAGCATTGAAGGCCACGGTGATTTGATACACAAATAACCTTCCTCATCCGCTCCTTCTATTTCTTTTCCTTCCTGATTAAGCAGAACCGGATTTACTCCCGGAAGCGGGTAACCTGCATAAGTGGGTTTCATCGGCGATATATTCCCAATCCCTGAGATCATAATGGCACCTGTTTCTGTCTGCCACCAGTTATCCACAATCGGACACCTTTCTTTTCCTACGTGTAAATGATACCATTTCCATGCCTCATCGTTAATCGGCTCACCAACAGAACCCAATACCTTCAACGAATCTAAGCTATAGGATAAAACGTGGTCTTCTCCATGAGCCATCAATGAGCGGATTGCCGTAGGTGCTGTTAGAAACTGATTGACACTGTGCTTATCAATTACCTGCCAGAAACGTCCCGGATCCGGATAAGTCGGAATTCCCTCAAACATAACACTTGTTGTTCCTGAAATAAGCGGACCATAAACAATGTAAGTATGTCCTGTAATCCAGCCAACATCCGCAGTACACCAATAAATATCTGACTCATCACATTGGTAAACATTCTGGAATGTGTAGGCTGCTCCTACCATATATCCTCCACATGTATGCACAACACCTTTAGGCTTTCCTGTTGATCCGGAGGTATATAAAATAAACAACTCATCTTCCGCGTCCATCGGTTCCGGCTGACAAGATTTTGGCTGCCCTGCAACAACTTCATGCCACCAATAATCACGTCCTTCCTGCATATTAGGCATCCATCCCAAACAATCAAAAACAATCACACTTTCAATCGAACTGCAAGACTCCAATGCTTCATCCACAACACGTTTAACCGGGATCTGCTTCGCTCCGCGATTCAAACCATCAGACGTAATCACGGCTTTTGCTTCTGCGTCATTAATTCTATCTGCAAGAGCAGAAGATGAAAACCCCGCAAATACAACAGAATGTATTGCACCGATTCTGGCACAAGCCAGTACTGCTATCGCCAGCTCGGGAATCATGGGCATATAGATACAAACACGATCTCCCTTACCTATTCCTTTTTCTTTTAAGGCATTGGCGAATTGGCACACGTGCTCATATAATTCTCGATAAGTATATCGTATAAAACGCTGTTTTGGATCATTAGGCTCCCATATCAACGCTAATTTATTACCTCTCGTTGCCAAGTGACGATCCAGTGCATTTTCCGTAATATTTAATTTTGCTCCTTTAAACCATTCTACTTTAGGCTCCTGGAAATTCCATTCGAGCACTTTGTCCCATTTTTTTATCCATTGAAATTCTTCTGCTACTTCCGCCCAGAATTCTTCCGGATGCTCAATACTTTGTTTGTACTTTTCTTTGTACTCTTCGAATGATTTGATTTGTAATTTACTCATAGCATATTGTTTTTAATTAATACTATTCATTTTTATTGCAGCAAGTCTAACACTTCCTGCATGATTTGTTTTGTATTAAATGGTTTGGTTAAATATTTATCTGCTCCGACGTTTAGTCCTTTTTCTATCGCTTCTTTTCCTGATTTTGCGGACAGGAAAATAATCTTGATTCCCGCAGTTTCGGGATTACCTTTAAGTTGTTCACACACCTGATACCCGTCTATTCCGGGCATCATAATATCCAGAATAATCAATGCCGGCATTTCTTTTTTCGATATCACTAACGCTTCTTCCCCGTTTCTGGCAATAAACGGCTGAAAACCGTTTTTACGCATCAGATAATCCAGAGAGAGAACAATACTTGGCTCATCATCAACTATTAATATTTTTTTGCTGCTACTCATGCCACTATATATTTATTTTGTTCGAACGGTATTGTAAAAATAAACGCTGCTCCTTCCGGTTCATGTTTTTCCGTCCATATTTTTCCTTCATGCAGCTGGATAATTTTTTTTGAAATTGCAAGTCCCAATCCACTTCCTTTTGATTTACGGACTCCCTTATTATCGGCCTGAAAAAATTTCTCAAAAATAGCCTGCTCCATGCCTTCTTCAACTCCTGCTCCATTATCAGCTACTTCTACCACCACATTATTATGGTGCTTTTTTGTGCTGATCCAGATCTCTCCCTTTTCATTGTTGCAGTGATTGGATGCATTGGTCAGCAGGTTAATTACTACCTGCGTTATACGGTCATAATCCAATTCGATTGTCGGAATGGCATCATCCAGAATAATATACAGGCGGATATTTTTTTTCTTGAAAATTTCTTCCATCGCATTTGTACAGTAAATTACCAGTTCATTAATGTCCGAATACGAAATCCGCAACTGATGTTTACCTGACTCAAAATTTTCCAGATCCAGCACCTGAGAAATCAACCGCGTCATCCGATTTGTTTCTTTCAGGATCGTCTGTAGAAATTCTTTTTTTATTTCTTCCGGCATTTTGTCATCGTCCGCCAGCAGCTCACTCAATGCTTTTATACTTGTCAGAGGAGTTCTCAGCTCGTGCGTCACGGTGTATAGAAATTCATCTTTCAATAAATCATTTTTCTTCAGCTTTAAATTAGTTGATTTTAAAACATTCGAAAGGCGCTTGAGTTCCTGCGAAGTCTGGTTTAATTCTTTATTCAGCTGCATCAGCTTATGCGATTCTTCCAGAATTCCGACAACGTCCTCCATGGAAATCTGATCTTCTTTTGCAACAGAAGAAACCAAGATACGGGCAGAGGAAGAACCGATCATATTACTCAGTAATTTTTCCGCGTGAAGAATAACTCTTGAATCAAGCTCTTCTTTTTCATCCAGACTAATGTTGTTTTTTTCTGTAAATGTCAACAGTTCATAATTTGCTCGTTGTTCACCAAGAAAACGAGCTAACAAAGACTGGATATCAGGAAAAAATGCTTTTCCTTTCCACAAAACAGAAGATTCGAGCGATTCGGAATAATTGTAAATATTTACAAATAATTCTGCCTGATTTCGTTCCAGAGGACTTTGCCTGGTCAGCAATGACACAACGATGTAGAGCGAGCTATTTGCAAACATAGACCAGAAGAAAACCGTAGTAATAATTGCTCCGTGATTTTCCGCGAAAGAATCCGTAATCAGCTGAATATAATTCTTGTTTATTTCTCCGCCGAAAATAGTCGGAACCACCAAAAAGAAAAACCAGATTGTAAATCCACTGATTATACCAGCAAATGCTCCTTTCACACTTCCGTATTTCCAGAAAATACCTCCGAGAATGGCCGGTGCAAATTGGGAAACAGCTATAAATGATACGAGACCAATAGAAATCAGCGAATATTCAACAGCTACAAGCTTGTAATAAAAATAAGCCATCAGCAGTACAATCAAAATGCTTATTCTTCTAAAGAAAACAGGGATTTTATGATGCTTTCCTTTAAATCGTCTAAGAATAAATCCACTGTCAATAAAAGCAGGAATTAAAATGGAATTAGCGACCATTTTGCTGATCGCATGTGTAGAAACAATAATCATTCCGCTCGCCGCAGAAAATCCCCCGAGCAATACCAGTAATGCCATACCAAAATGCTGGTGTAACAGTGGTATTGCAAGCATGTATGTATCTTTATTTACTTCTGTTTCGGCAAAAAAATAATTTCCGGCAATCGCAATCGGAATAACAAACAGATTAATTAAAATCAAATAAAGAGGAAACATCCACATTGCTTTTTTCAACTGCTGCTCATTACCGGAAGCAAACACCCCAACTTCGAACTGACGAGGAAGGAAAAAGAACGCAAATCCTGAAAGCACTATCATTCCAAACCATTGGGAATAACTATTATCCGGATTTACCAAAAGTCCTTTTTCGGGTAATAAATTATACACATCTGACTGGTTATTAAAAATATAATAACAGACATAAATACCAAAAATGAGAAAAACAACCAGCTTAACAACAGATTCAAAGGCAATTGCTCCAATCAATCCTTTATTCTGAGTATTATCCTGTAATTGCCTCGTTGTAAAGGCAATTAAGAATAACCCCAGGCCAATAGTCACAATTAATGCCATGTCGATCATTCCAAAGAACGTGATTCCTTTATTTACCTCACTTCCCCACGAAATACAGGTTTCCAGGCTTCGTTCAATACCTGTAATCTGTAACGCAATATAAGGAATGATGCCAACCACCAGAAAAATAGTTACCAGTCTGTTTAATAAACTGTTTTTGTTATAACGGGTTGATATAAAGTCTGCAATGGAAGAAATTCCCTGCGTTTTAGAAATACGGATAATCTTGCGGTAAACGATCCATAAAAAAGGAGTGGCAATAAGCGGACCAATGTAAATCGTCAAAAATTCAATGCTGTAAGTGGACGCAGCTCCGACACTTCCGAAAAATGTCCAGGCGGAACAGTAAACAGCGAGTGTCAATGCATAAATCACGGGGCTTCCCGCAATTCGTTTTCTCCATTTTTTTGATAAATCAATCCTGTAAGCAATCCAGAACAGCACTGCCAGATACAAAATCAATACAACAAAAATGAAACCTCCAACCATCTATTTATCCTTTTTTTCGAGAATAAAGCCAGCCAGGCTGACAAACAAAGCAACTACAAAAAGATATAGCAGAATTACCGGTATTTTTTGTGCCTTTCCGCCTGCTATACTCGCAATGATAGGATAATTAACCAGTATCAGTGCAAATAGACCGATAAAAATATAAAATGATTGTAATTTCCGCTTATTCATACCTCTAAGGAATAAAAGCCCGCCGAACAACGGCAGGCTATCAAATTTACAAAAAGATTTTAATCGTTATCTTCCAGTACGTCAATATCATTATACTCTCCTTTCAGAGAATATAGTCCGAAAATCAACAATCCCATTGCAATCGGAATAAAAATAAAAAGAATAATTCCCCATTGCAGTGTTGTATTTGTCCGATCGATCCCCGGTGCAGCAAGCGAAATTTTTTCTATCATCTGGATAATCATAACGATGATGGATACTGGTGCAAGTACAATCCACACAATACCCAATATTTTTTTTAATGCGTTCATAATCTATTGATTTTATAATTAGCGTTTATGTGTATTATTACTTAAATAAATGGATCCGATGATTAGACATACGGCAGCAACTCCGATCGGATACCATAAGCCGGAAAGTGGTGTGGATCCCTGATAACTGATAATCAATGTTGCAATAAACGGAACCAGTCCACCAAACACTCCATTTCCAATGTGATAAGGCAGAGACATGGAAGTATATCGGATTTTTGTCGGGAATAATTCTACTAAAAATGCAGCAATTGGTCCATACACCATGGTTACTAAAAGCACCTGAAAAAACACCAGTGCAACGAATTTCCAGAATGTCGCCGCAGCTAACGTTTTGTCCTTTAATACAACTGTTTCTGCTGGTTCTAAAGAAGAATCAGCGAAGACAGTTGTTGTCTTGATCTCTTTGTAAGTTGCTCCGCTGTTAAGCGTTTTTAATGTCGTAGTGGTAATTGTACTATCTGCACCATTCGGCGCAAGTGCTCTCACTACAGACGGAGCCTCCGCTGATTTTAATTCTGTTTGTTCCAGTTTTGCATAGTCTGTGCTGTCAAGGAAGTTTTGGTAAATCGGCCGGTAAAACAAAATTCCCAGTAACATTCCCAGCATCATAATCCATTTTCTGCCTACTTTATCACTTAATGAACCGAACACCACAAAGAAAGGTGTTGCAAATGCGATTGCCCACAATAGAATATAACGGGAGTCATTAAAATCTACTTTACACGTATTTTCGATGAATGACTGCGCGTAAAACTGCCCTGTGTACCAGATAACGCCTTGTCCCATCGCAGCACCGAACAATGCCAGTAACACCATTTTGAAGTTCTCTTTTTTGCTGAAGCTGTCTTTCAATGGATTTTTAGAAACTTTTCCTTCGGACTTAAGGCGTGTAAATTCAGGTGATTCATGCATTTTCATACGAATATAAATCGACACCACTACCAAAAGGATAGAAAGAAGGAACGGCACTCTCCAACCCCAGTCTGAGAACATTTCATTCCCTAATGTATTTTTAGTTACAACAATAACTCCCAGAGAGATGAACAATCCTAAAGTAGCAGTTGTCTGAATCCAACTTGTGAAATAACCTCGTTTTCCTTTTGGAGCGTGTTCTGCCACATATGTTGCCGCACCACCATACTCTCCTCCAAGTGCAAGTCCCTGAACCAAACGAAGAATCAGAACGAGAATCGGAGCTGCGTAACCAATTGTTTCATAAGAAGGTATCAAACCAATAAGAAAGGTAGATCCTCCCATCAAAACCAAAGTCAAAAGAAAGGTGTACTTCCTTCCGATTAAATCTCCAAGGCGTCCGAATACCAATGCTCCGAACGGACGGACAATAAATCCTGCAGCAAAAATTGCCAATGTGTTAATTAAAGCAGACGCACCGGCGTCGGAAGGAAATAATTTAGATCCGATAATAGTCGCCAAACTTCCAAAAATGTAAAAGTCATACCATTCGATCAGCGTGCCCAAGGACGACGCACCGATAACCTTTACAATACTGTTTTTGTTTTCTGTACTCATAGTTACTCGTTTTTATTAGTGATGTTTATAGATATACCATTAGTTGTAGTGTTAGCTCATTTCTGTTTTTCAGATTATTCACATCTGCAAAATCAGGTCTAAGTCGGTAATTTACAGTCCACTTCAGATGATGTCCTGCCATATAAAAGTTTATACCTGCATCCAGAATATTTACAGGGACAATTTTATCATTTGCATCTCGGAGTCCCTTAAAACGTGCATGAGAAAATGCTGCATACGGCTGGATTCTAAGCTTAGATGAAAATTCAGGAACCAGATAACCCAACTGACCGTATAATATAGAACCCGTACCAATTGTCGGAACGGCATTTCCTCTCAATACTCCGCCACCATCTGACGGATTAAGAATCCCTATATGACGAACATAGTTCGTACCCATGTTGTAATTGTAATATACCCCATAGAATGTTATTGCGTCTTTGTGTTTTTTGCTCAAAGGCAAATCCAGAAATACATCGCCGCTAAGTAAAAGCTGATCCTGATTAACAGTATCTCCGGCTGAATTTCTCATCCACATCGCATTTTTCTGATGTTGAAATCCTGCTCCGACAGTCAGCACTTTCTTACTTCCAAGATAAGTACCAACCATGTAGGGAAGCAAATTAGATTCTTCATCGAAGAACTGGTAATTAAAATACCCTGCCGTCATCCACTTAGCATGTGGATTGTATTCTGCGGCATTATCAAAAATTACTTTTGAATCATTTGCCTGAAAAGCATCATTGGCTGCAATTCGGTAATCAAACTTTTTTATTTTTCCTTTTGCATAAATTCCAAGATACCTGCCAAACTGATCACTCTTATCAATATTTGTCCAGTTAAAGATCGGTGCATCAATCGCAAGGAAATTCAACGTACTTGCATTTGTCGATCTGGAAATACCGTTCCAGTAATGCAGACCAGCTCCGAGCGAAATATAATTCTTCCATATCTTGTGCTCTGCGTAAGCATCGTGCATAAACAGCTGTGGCTTTTTACCTCCTTGCCCGGGAGCTCCTCCGCTGAAAGTATTCTGATTGTTTATCCCAAAATGCGTTACGATAATGAATTTATCTGTCAATTGGGCATACATAAGTAAACGAATTCGCCGTAATGATAAATCAACAGCTGTATTTTCAGGTTTACCGGCAAGAGTGCTTCCGGTATTATTTTCGTTATATTTCAGCCATATTTGATTCCATGCAAGAAGTCTGAAGTAACGAGAACCAGATTCATTGATTTTTACTTTTAATCCTGTTTCGTAGTCCTGATAACCCTGCGCCAGGAAATTACCAGAAAAAACAACTATCAAAAGTGCGATTAAGCAGTAGTCTTTTATCTTCATAACCATCGTTTTTGATTTCGGCTAAGTGAAGAAAAAGAAAGTAAAAGAAAAAATAATATGTATTTATATGGTAATATATATACTTTTAATCAAATTAAAACACTAATAATAAATTAATTAAAAATATTTCAATCTTTAAACCGATCCCATTTTATCAGCATAAATTTATCTCCGACTTCCGTGATAATCATACCTTTTCCCTTTAAATTTTCTCTGCTTTTAAAATATTCCTGCAATTCCGACTCTGACAAAATCTTATATGTGGGATGATACGTTGCATTTATCGGTCGCTTGATATTATATTTTTTAATCCAGTTGGAAATGGTAACATGACTTATTCCCAGTATTCTTTCTGATTCTCTGAAACTTAATCCCTCAATATAGAGCTGTAATGCTTTTACAACAAAGTAATTATCAATTTCTTTTCCAATCTTGTCGACAGTGAAATAATAAGCACATTCTTTACATTTATACCGCTGCCTGTTTCCTATAATTCCACTTTTTATAAGTGAAAATGAGCTGCATTTCGGGCATTTTTTTTGTAATGGCATAAATAAGATATATTTATTTAGCATAAATATATCAATTTTGCAATTATATATGACGAAAAGATAATAAAAAAACATAAAAAAGTTATTTTTGACTGTTAGGATTTTTAACTAGTCAGACAAAATTTTTATAACATAAAACAGACAATAACAATGAATTACTCCCATCTATTCAAACAAAGTATCGAAAACCCGGAATCTTTCTGGCGAGAACAGGCAGACCAATTAGAATGGTTCAAAAATCCAGCTACTATCCTTTCTCAAAATGAGTACAACTATCCACAGTGGTTCGCTGATGGCGAATTAAATGCCTGCTACCTTGCAATCGATAAGCACATAAAAGATGGTTACGGCGATTCAGAGGCTATCATTTATGACTCACCTGTAACACAAACAGTAAAAAAATACACATTTAACGATGTCAAAACAGAAGTAGCAAAACTAGCCGGCGGATTACTTTCATTAGGTTTGAAAAAAGGAGATACGGCTGTTGTTTATATGCCGATGATTCCTCAGGCATTATTTGCTATGCTTGCTTGTGCCAGAATAGGTGTTACTCATTCTGTTGTATTCGGCGGATTTGCGCCGAACGAATTAGCTGTCCGGATTGACGATTGTAAGCCAAAAGTAATTATTACAGCTTCTTCCGGAATAGAAGTCAGCCGTTTAATCGCTTATAAACCTCTTGTAGATGAAGCTATTGAACTGGCAATTCATAAACCTGATAAGGTAATTTTATTTAACAGGAAACTAGGCGCAAAAATTCCGGCAAAACATTACGATATAGATTACGGAACACTTATTTACGAATCCGAAGAAGCAGAGTGCATCCCGGTAGCATCGACACATCCTCTTTATATTCTTTATACTTCAGGTACAACAGGAAAACCGAAAGGTATTGTCCGTGATACGGGAGGTTATGTCACTGCTTTGAAATTCTCCATGACCAGCATTTATAATATGAAACCGGGCGAAGTATTCTGGGCAGCTTCAGATGTCGGATGGGTCGTAGGTCACAGCTATATCACTTACGGACCTTTATTCAACAGAAATACAACCGTTGTGTTCGAAGGAAAACCTGTAAGAACTCCGAATGCCTCTACCTTCTGGAGGGTAATAGAAGAACACAAAGTGAGTGTATTATTTGTTGCACCAACAGCTATCAGAGCAATAAAACAAGATGATCCGGAAGGGGAATTCATCAAACAATATGATTTATCTGCATTCCGTACGTTATTTCTTGCAGGTGAACGCTGTGATATTGCAACTATTAACTGGTTCAAGCAACATGTTCCGATTCCCGCACTGGATCATTTCTGGCAGACAGAAACAGGCTGGGCAATGGCCGCACCAATGATTGGAATTGAAGAATTGCCTGTTGTATTGGGATCTGTGGGCAAGCCTGTTTGTGGATATAATTTGCAGATCTTAAATGAAGAAGGACAAGAGTTAGGCCCGAATCAGGAAGGATATGTTGTCACAAAGCTACCACTTCCTCCGGGAACACTACTTGATCTATGGAACGATCACGAACGATTTGTTTCCGGTTACCTTTCACAGTATAATGGTTATTTCTTCACTGGTGATGGCGGCTATAAAGATGAAAACGGAAATATATTTATAACAGGTCGTGTAGACGACGTGATAAATGTTGCCGGACACCGGTTATCAACTGCCGATATGGAAGAAAACATTTCTTCTCATCCTGCTGTAGCGGAATGTGCCGTTGTGGGAATACAAGATGAATTAAAAGGCCAAATCCCTTTAGCGCTAGTAATCAGGAAGAAAAATGCAGATATTGAGCATTTCCAGCTGGAGTATGAATTAGTACAACTGATAAGAGACCGAATCGGTGCTGTTACTTCATTTAAACGGGTGATTGAAGTTGACCGCCTTCCCAAAACGCGGTCAGGAAAAATTCTCCGCAAATTAATCCGCACCATTGCGGACGGAAAAGAATTTCAAATCCCTTCCACCATTGAGGATGCTACTGTAGTTGATGAACTTCTTGGACTTTTCGAACAAAAAAAATAATTCCGGAATCGGAATATAAATAAAAAATCCGCTTTGCAGCGGATTTTTTATTTATGATTCATGCTATTTCTCTTACTTAATTAACATCTGAAAGCCTTTTCCATGTACATTCAGAATTTCCACACTTTCATCCGCTTTTAGCAACTTTCTTAATTTAGCGATGTAAACATCCATGCTTCGTCCGTTGAAATAATTATCATCTCCCCAGATAGCACGAAGTGTCGCCTGCCGGTCAAGTACCTCATTTTTATTTTTACAAAGCAAACGCAGCAATTGATTTTCTTTGGTTGTGAGCTTTACAGGCTCTTCAGCAGTATAAAGCAAGCGGGAAACCGGATCGTATTTGATTTTACCTATCATGAAATGTGCTTCTTCCTCTTCCTCAAACACTCCTGCTCTTCTCAGAATCGCCTCAATACGTGCGATCAATTCATCCATAGAAAAAGGCTTGGTCATGTAGTCATCGGCACCAAGAGAAAATCCTTCCAGCTTATCTTCTTTTAATGCTTTTGCTGTCAGGAACAAAATCGGAACTTTTTTGTCGATCTCCCGGATTTCTTTCGCCAGCGTAAAGCCGTCCATCTCCGGCATCATTACATCAAGGATACAGAAATCAAAAGTGGAAGTATTGAAACGTTCAAATGCTATTTTTCCGTTTCTTACCAACTCTACGTCAAAACCTCTTGATTTCAATAATGAATGAAGTAGCTGTCCCAGGTTATCATCATCTTCTGCCAGAAGAATACTAATCTTCTTACTCATAGTCATAATTTTTTAATGGTTATTGTTACCGTTGTCCCAAAATTAACGATACTTTTTACTTTTATCTGCCAATTATGTAAATCGAAAACGGACTTCGCAAAGCTCAGTCCAATACCAAATCCTTTTACACTATGCAGATTCCCTTTCGGAATCCGGTACAATTTATCAAAAATTTTGTCCAGATAGTCTTTAGAAATGCCGATTCCTTTATCTTTTATAATTATTTGGGAATTTTTTCTGGTGCGCTTCAAAGAGATCTCCACTTCCGGAATTCCTCTGGAATATTTAAGGGCATTATCTAAAATCGCATTAATTGCTTTCTCAATATGCGCACGATCAACAATTACTTCGATTTCCTCGTCAGTTTCCGGTATATTTACTAAAAGCTTTCCGTTCAGCTCGCTTATTTTTGGGGAAAATTCTCCAGCTACATCCAGCATAATCTCCACCAGATCTTCTCTTTGAAAGCTCATTTTCAGCTCGTTTGCGCTCATTTCCGAAATGTGGATGATCTCTTCAATAAGCTGCTGGAGCCTTTTATTTTCTTCACTGATAATGGAGATATACGGCTGAATGGTTTCTACATCGTTCACAAGGGATTTGTCCTCAAGTGCCTGGCATGCAAGAGAAATAGTGGAAATCGGCGTTTTAAACTCATGTGACATATTGGAAATAAAGTCATTTTTGGAACGGTTTAATTCTTCCTGAAAAAACAAGGTTCTGATAAGTAAAATGACAGAGATTGCCAATAAAACGATCAATCCTACGCTCAATAATAAATTTACAAAGATCTCTTTCAAAATAAATCCTGACTTGTCGGGAAAAGAAACATACAGTTGAATGGAGTCTCCATTTGTTCCCTGAAGGAATAAATTTGTCCTGAAGCACTGTTCTTCATTCAATCCGGCTTTATAGTATATATATCTTTTTTCAAATAAGAGATCTGTATTTCCTGCTTTCAGCTTGTAATAAAATCCCTGGGGAAGTTCATTATTGTTAATATAGCTTACTATCAGGGAATCTATTGTTTTATGATTGAATCCGTTCTTGTAATTGGAAAATTTATAGAGCAGAAAATCATTCAGCACCATCCGGTTTAATTTCAATGATCGTGAAAACAACTGGTTCGTTTTCTGATCATCCAGATTGACCGTCAGTTCTGCGGACCCACCGCCGGTTTTAACGCGCTCATTTAATATCTCAATATCCTCCGCATCTAAAACCACCCTCAGCTCCGATTTTGAAAAAGTAGCGGAATCAATAGTCGTTCCGGTGATCAGTAAAAACGGTTGAATCCTGTTTCCGATATTAATCAGCGTATCTTTAATGGAAACATTTTCCGCATACTTCGCATCGTCATTTAAAAAGTAATTTTCGAAAATCTTATTATTGATCTGATTGTATTCAACGGAAACATCTTTTCCCATAACATCAATCAAACCTCCGATCCGGGCATTTTTCCGTTTGGAGAGCTCAATAATCTGAAACAGCTGAATGCCAATAAGGGCAATTAACCCAAAGCAGACAAGAAAAATAATGTATTTTAACTTCTTTCGATTCAATTTGTTGACAAGCTCAATTGAAGGCTCGAATTTACTTTATTTATTAATACTTACCATGGTGTTTAACTTATTTTAACCCTCTTCTTTTCTTAATGAAAAAAAACGATAGCCAAAATATATACCGAGACCTGTATAAAAGAAAAACTGCTCATTTTTTATTCCCAAAGCATAGCTCAAAAGGAATCCCAGCAACAGTATAACTGCAGCAAAATTATCTTTCAGATAACTCATAAACAGCTCTCTTATTCTAAGTTTTTCAAATTGTCTCTGCAATATAAACTCCGTTTTGTAATTCATAAAAGCGGTGAGCACAATCAGCGGCAGAAGGATATATCCCTGGGCAAATCCCATGTCTTCATACTTTAAAAAACGGATAATCTCCAATCTGTAAAAAGTCTGTTGAACGGCATTCAATACGTACGTATAGCCGAAAAACATCAATATACTTAACAAAAATAAGGCCAACAAATGAGACAGGAGCAGGAAATTATTGTCAGGTAACTGATTATATTTTAAAATATTCCTGTACTTAAAAAAATAGAGAACATTATAGGCGCTCAGATCCAGAAACATAAACAGGAAGATAAAATAAAGGTTCCAGTTCCAGAAGAAATAGCCCAGCAAAGGAATCAGCGCTTCCCCGATAATCAACACGCGCTTATTCGCCTGCATTGTAGTTCTTGTAATTTTTACGAAGGATGTCTTTTGTTAATTCAAATTCAGGATTATATTCGAGCGCTTTTTTAAAAGCAACCAACGCTGTCGGTTTATTCCCTTTATCCAGATAGCACATTCCCAGTTGGTGCCATCCTTTTACAAATTCCGGCTGTAACGCCAGTGATTTCTTGTAGTAATAAACAGCACTGTCTATTTCCTGCTGGTCATATTGTTTGATATATCCCTGATTGAAATAAGCCAGATAATAAGCAGAATCAACTTCCAGTAAATTACGGTAGCTGTTCAGCGCATCTCCTGATTTGCCCAGCATCTGCTCGCTGTAGGCCACACCATATAAAGCATCTGTAGATTTACTTTCCAGCTGCGCCGCGGTAATAAAATACTCCAGCGCATGCTTGTACTCTTCCGTTTCGGTATAAAGCCATCCGAGCTGAAGATACCCCAGAAAGAAATCCGGGTCCTGCTGAACTGCGGTTTCAAAGGAGGATTTGGCAAATTTCATATTTCCCATTTTGTAATAAGTTCCTCCTTTTATGACGTAAGCATCCCTGTATTTCGGATCAATTCTCAATGCTTCATTTACATATTTAAATGTGTTTTCGTAATCCTGGAAGAAGCTGTATGCTGTTGCCAGGTCCAGATATGCTTTTTTGTTTCCGGGTTCTTTCTTTATAATCTCTTTCAGCTTCTGAATTCCCGTTTCCACTTCACTCGCATTTTTCTCAATCCGGTTAATCAGCGCGCTTGCATATAATTGCTTGATCCGGATATCCTTCGGATTAAGGCGATATGCCTTTGCAAGCAACGGTAACGCATCATCTCCGCGGAGGTCATCCAGTAGCCTGGAACCGTAAATTTTTAAATATTCAATGTTCTCGGGATCTTTATTTACAAGGGAATCCAGTTCTTTCAGTGACATTTTCTCTATCGGTTTTTCCTGTTCTGCTTTATTACCGGTACAGGAAACAATAACAGATAGAAATAATAAGGTTATATAAAGTGTCCGCATTTTATTCGTTTTCCACAAAAATAAAGGATTTTTTCGCTTTGACGTCGGGACACAATCAATTAGCACGACAAATTACTAAATGTGTCAATTGTTGATTACCTTTGCGGCAAATTTTGTTTGAATGATCACAGTAAATGACATCGCGGTTGAGTTTGGAGGAAGAACATTGTTCAGTGAGGTAACGTTTGCCATTAACGAAACGGATAAAATCGCCTTAATGGGGAAAAACGGTGCAGGTAAATCCACCCTGATGAAAATCATTGCCGGAATCAATAAACCTTCCCGCGGTCAGATCAGTGCTCCGAAAGATGGTGTTATCGCCTATCTTCCACAACATTTGCTTACGGAAGATAATGCTACTGTACGTAATGAAGCTGCAAAAGCATTCAAAGAAATTTTCGCAATGCGCGATGAAATTGAACAGTTAAATCATGAATTAACGGTTCGTACTGATTATGAGAGTGATGAATACATGAAATTAATCGAACGCGTTTCGGAACTGAGCGAAAAATTTTATTCTATCGAGGAAAGTAATTATGATGCTGATGTAGAGAAAGTTTTAAAGGGGATGGGATTCACGCAGGAGGATCTGGATCGCCCTACATCTGATTTCTCCGGAGGATGGAGAATGCGGATCGAACTTGCAAAAATTCTACTCCGGAAACCGGATCTGATTCTGTTAGATGAGCCGACAAACCATCTGGATATTGAGTCAATTCAATGGCTGGAAGAATTCCTTATTAATTCAGCAAAAGCAGTCATTGTAATCTCCCACGACCGTGCTTTTGTGGACAACATCACCAACCGTACCATTGAGGTAACAATGGGTAGGATCTACGATTATAAAGCGAATTATTCCCATTATCTGGAGTTAAGAAAAGAACGACGGGAACAACAGCAAAAACAATACGAAGAACAACAGAAATTCATTGCGGAAACGAAAGAATTCATTGAGAGATTCAAAGGAACTTACTCTAAAACGCTACAAGTTCAGTCTCGTGTAAAAATGCTGGAAAAACTGGATATAATCGAAGTTGACGAAGTAGATACTTCCGCTTTGAAACTAAAATTTCCACCAGCAGCCAGAAGTGGTCAGTATCCCGTTGCCGTTGAAGAACTGTCTAAATCTTATGGAAATCACGTTGTATTCAATGATGCGAGAATGGTTATTGAACGAGGAGAAAAAGTTGCTTTAGTTGGAAAAAACGGTGAGGGAAAATCAACCATGGTCAAACTGATCATGAATGAAATTCAGTCAGACAAAGGCAAAATGGAAGTCGGGCACAATGTCAAAATCGGGTATTTTGCACAAAATCAAGCTTCTTTACTGGATGAAAATGCTACTATTTTTGATACTGTTGATCGTGTGGCAGAAGGAGAAATTCGTACACAGATAAAAAATATTCTGGGAGCATTTATGTTCTCAGGAGATGATATCCAGAAAAAAGTAAAAGTATTATCCGGAGGAGAAAAAACACGTCTGGCAATGGTTAAACTATTGCTGGAACCTTATAATGTTCTGGTTCTCGATGAACCAACCAATCACTTAGATCTCAAAACCAAGGACATTATCAAGGATGCTTTAAAAACATTTGAAGGAACTGTGATTCTGGTTTCACACGACCGTGACTTTCTGGACGGACTGGCAGAGAAAGTATTTGAATTCACCAACAAAAGAGTTGTAGAACATTTTGAAGATATCAAAGGATTTCTTGCCAAAAAGAAAATGGAAAATCTGAAAGAGATTGAGAAAAAATAGCTTCTTTATCATTACGTAATACTGATTATACCCAGCCTTCCTTAATGGTTTTGGAGATGAGTTCCGGTAATGTGGAACAATTCGATTTTCTGAGAATATTTTTTCGGTGTGTATTCACCGTGTGTAGCGAAATAAATAATCGTTCTGCTATTTCTGAGGACAGAAACCCATTTACAACCAGTTTTAATACTTCTTTTTCCCGTTTAGTAAATAATTCTTTTGCAGGAAGAAAAAGAGTAGATTCCACAGGAATATTATGAAAAGAAGGTTCTCCGTCAAAACCTATAAATGAGAGTTCTGGTTTTCCATCTTTTTTAATATGGGAAATATCTGTATGAATGCCAAACGAGCGTAATAGATTTTTATACTCATCATGTTCAATAATAGTCAATTGGTGCAATATTCGTTTGTACTTACCATTAATATCTTTAATTCTAAAGTCATATTGTACTTTGTACTTCAGAATTTTTTCAATTGATAATTCCCGAAAAAAAATTGCCAGTTTTTGTTCAAATTGGATGAAATAAAGCTGATCGTCCGGGTGGATATTATCCAGAAATGAAGCTGCTTTCAGATTCTCCGGATCATATCCTAAAATATCCTGAATCTGATCGCTTACAAATTCGAATTCGGCACTTCCTACATTAAATATAAAATAATAATACGCTCCTGGCTGAAATATATTCAAAAGCTTTTTATGTACTTCTAATTGAAAATTAGTTCCCACATGAGAACCTTCTCTAGCTATTTCCTCCCAGACTTTTCTGACTTGATTGTAAAAAACAACGGTATTACTATCCACGCTATAGTTATAAATCTAACAATAATAAAATCTGAATTGTAAAATCAAATCCATTAAAATAGGCTGAAAATCACTACAAATAGTGACTTTTTTCTAGAAAAGTCACTATAATTTTGTTCTAATAATTTATTTCCAATGGTTTTGATTGAACATCAAATTAGACTATCAAAAATAAAGAAAACAGTTACAACTTTAAAATGAAAAAAATACAAATAATAATTTTCTTCTTAGTAATCATCATATCCGATAGTTATTCCCAAATAACAATTACTGAAAAAGGAAAAATCTCCTTCCGGATAGTATATGGTGATAATAAACCAGAACCCGATGATTATAAATCAACTAGTGGACCAGTCGCTTTATTTAAAGGCATTGTTTCTCCTTACAAAAGTTTGGTTATATACAGTGATTGGTGGACACTGATGGGACAATTGGTTTACAATAACGGTGTGAAATGGGAATTAAGAGATAAGTTTTCTTTTTTTCATGAAAACAAAATTTATGAACTGGATAGGTCTAAATTGGCAAAATATCCTGACCTGATAAAACGCCTCGATGTAGCCGGCCCCACGAACAAATGGAACATGACTTTATATTTTAATGTCAAAGACAATGAACAGAATGAATATAAATTGTCTTTTTTTATTTCAGATAATGATATCGTTGCAGCGTGGAGAAATGGAGAAATTTCATATAGAACTCCAGGCAGTCCAAATAAGTTTAAAGATCGGATAAGTATGAGTAAAATATGGAGACAAGGTATGAGTTCCGGATCAGGGGCTACGTTAAACGAAGATGAAATCAAATCTGTATGGAGCAAATTGATTTCCCTAACTTACAATGATTCAGAAACAGCCTTGTATAATAACACATTGAGCATAGAAAATCCTTATGAAATCTGGGCGGAAATAGCCAACTTATACGAGAAATACGAAAAAGAAGGCTACAAAACGCTTTCGGAAGAAATAGAAAATGAAAAGAAAGATCTAAAAACGTATAACACAGATGATGAATGGTCTCTACCCTTTGAGGACAACTCCAGCAACTACACTATCGAGTATTCGCAGGAATTAAAATTATATGTCGTGAAAAATGGAAATAAAATCATTAAGCAATTTCCAAAGGAAGCCTATTCATCAATTAAAAAAATTGAAAATACCGATAAATGGTTGGTGAGGTTAGAAACTGAACAATTAAACAACTATCAAATTATGACATCGAAAGGACAAGTATTGAGTTTTCAAGGAAATGATTCGTTTAGTCATATTAACGAAGATGAGAATAGTATACAACTTATAGTTCTTACATCAGATCAATTATATAATAGAGATGTTCCCGGTTTTCTGGAATTTGGGGAGCATTACCCTCCGTTTTTCGAAAGTTATTCTTCTGCAAAAGATCGACTTGATGGAATAACCTGGAAAGGATACAAAATGCTTCATTCTGCCTTTATTTATAATGCCGAACAAATCCTGCTAAACAAGAATTTTGTTATAATAAACAAAAAAACAGGAGCAATTATCAGATGATAAAATTAACCATACAAAAAATACTCTTACATATTGACTCGGATACAAATTAAAAAATGAAACAAATTATAACCATACTCTTCTTGCTTCTTACCGCCAATTCGTTCGGTCAGGATGCAACCTTCTTTTTTAAGAAAGCGGTTGAAAGTTACGAAAGTGCGAATTATCCGGATGCACTGCTTTATTTAGGTAAAGCAGAAAACATAAAAGGTGCAAATCCAAGAATAGAAACACTCCGTATATTCTGTCACGATGCTTTAGGCGATGTGAAAAACACAAAAATTGCACTCATCCGTTACTTCGATCTTATTTCACCTGAATATACATCTACACAAGCGCACAAAGACATTATAGAAATCAACAAACGAATCGACGCCCTTATAACTTCAGAAGATAAGAAAGTCATAGAAAAAGTAGATAAACAACGATCTAATGAGGCGAATAAAATTATAAACCAAAAGGAAACTCAGGAAAATATAAAGAAAAACGAAACGATAACTACCCACAAAAAATCAATTGAAGCTATTTTAACAAGAAACGCTTCAACCGATCTGCAATCACAACTGGGAAAAGAAGCTAAAGATCTGGAGAAATTAGGAATTAAACTGTCTGATTTCAAAGAGATACAGCTGACATTGCCTGATGGTGTTTACACAGGGGAATTAAGGGATGGAAAACCTCATGGATATGGAACAATGAGATACAATAATGGAGATATTTACACTGGTCATTGGTCTGAAGGTGTTAAAAACGGGAAAGGAGAAATGGCATTTTACAACGGAGACAGATTTACAGGGGAATGGCAGAATAATTTGTTCAGAGATGGAAAATTAACAACAGAAAATCAGGATACTTATAATGGAATATTTAATGAAACCGGTAAGTTGATAAGGGGAGAATTCGTTCAAAAAAATGGAAATTACCAAAAAGGAGAATTTGATATGACCGGTGTATTCAAAACGGGAGACATCAAAACAACATTCCCAAACGGGGCATTATATGAAGGTGATTACATTAACTATGAATACACGGGAAAAGCAGAAATAAAATATACTGACGGAACATCATATATTGGAGATATTTCAAACGGTAAAAAACATGGATACGGAGTATTAAAAACATATCGATATGAGATAACAGGCAATTGGAAGAATGATGAACGAAATGATACAAAAAAGTACTTTTACATGGATAAGGTGTTTACGATGCGGAGCAAGGATTATATAGGAACTTCCTATGCAGGCTTAGAGCAGGGTACAAATATTTTTAATGTTATAGAATATAGTCACTATTGGAAATGGTTTAATTTAGGCTTCTCTCTACCTGGACTTTTTAATCAGCAAAATTATTACAACGGCGATGTTGATATCAGTATCGATTATCATAGCAGTGGCACATGGAACTGGGGACAAAACCCGAATTACTACGGATGGTACGAACCTGCAACAGTTAATCTCTCAAAAAAAGAAAGAAGCCGAAATACTGTTAATTTTAATACCAATGCGGGATTAAACATGGAATTGTTTGATCATTTTATTATAAAATGTAATTATGTTTTCGATTTTTCACTAAAAGGAAAGCAAACAGATGGTATTTACTATGAAAGAAATAGCAATGGGGTCGCAACAACGTCAAGAGAAGAATCTGGTAATCACATTTATTCAGGACATATTCTTTCACACAGTATCCAGCCAGAAATAATGTTTCGATTTAAATCTTTCGTAATCGGATTTTTTTATAAAGTATCATTTATCACAGACAAAACCAATACAAAAATTGTATCTACATCAGATGATCAATATATTATAAAAAGCGGGCAACAAGGGTATTCAACTACCTTATACGAATATCAATATGATTATACTCAACACTTATACATAAACAATATTAGCGGGCAAAGAAATTTGTTTGGGTTTAGACTTGGTTTTCTTTTTTAATAATTAATTCTTTCAAAGCGACAAAACATGAACTACATTAAATTAATTTTTACAATTATAGTCTTATCGTATAACTTATCTTCCTTTTCACAAATCAGTGAAATTGAAAAAATACTGAATGATAAATTGGAGAAAGAAGCTGATTTTATTAAAAAGCATTCTAAAGAATATTACGGAGATCAGTTTGAAATAATCCAAGGATTCCATATCCAAAATGATACATTGAGTTTAGAAATAAAAATCAAACCGAAAGAAGCTGGAAGCACCTATTTTATTGAAAAAAGAGAAGTCAGCATACATGATATACAAAGTATAGAAAAAGACATAAATATTTTGTTTGTCACTGAAAGCAATGCTGTAAAAATCACTCGGACAGACAAACAAAAACACATTAAAACCTATTATTCCGACCTGTTCTTCACCTGTTTATCGGCGGAAAAAAGTAATGAATATCTTGGAGATGAACTCGTAGAAGCTTTCAAAAAAGCAGGCTATACCGTCAGAAAAGGAGAATGGTGGGATTAAAGAAAAAATGTATCAGGACACAAGCACTTATAGCTACTCCTGAACTGGTAATAATTCCATTTAAATACAATCATGTCATGGATTTTCAGAGAATTTTGTACCAATTAATCTTGAATGATAAATGGGGATTTACTGGCAAAATAAGTAGAAATATATCTCTTCAGACATAACAGAGGATTTCAGATTCAGCAAAAATACCTTGAATTAGGTATTTTTTTATTCCTATTTAGTGAGGTTCTTTGCAAAAAGAAAAATAATCTACAACTATCATTAAAAAAGGGGGAATATTTTAGTGTTCTCCCTTTTTTAATTTTCCATTCTTCAAAAACACAAGAAATCCGTAACTTCGGTGCATAATTATCCAACATGAGAAACTCTTGGTTCTTTTTATTTTTACTGATTCTTGTTACTTCCTGTAAACAAGATAACAACGGTAGTACAACAACTAACGAACAAATATTTCGTGTAATTCCTCTTAAATATGCGAAATCTTTCCGCTTGTTTGAAGACAACAACAATTTCAAGCTCGAAATTACCGATGAGACCAATGGAAAGGCCATCAGCTCTTATTTATTCCCAAAGCAGATAACAGCACCGCCTAAAGCTGCTTTATTTTCATCTACGGTGATTGGTTATCTGGAGGAGCTGAACCAACTTCAAACCGTCATTGGTGTTGAGAAGCTGAACGGCGTCTATAACCCAAAGCTCAATGAACAAATCAAACAGGGGAAGATCAAAGAATATGTCGATTATTCACTCGTTAATCCGGAAAAATTAAGAAAAGACCGCGTCAACACCGTGTTTTATAGTCTCTACGGCCCTGAGCTAAATCCGCTGGATGAGAAATTAAAAAAACTGGAAATTACAGCAATTCCTTTGCTGGAATGGAAAGAACAGCATCCACTCGGAAAAGCGGAATGGATTAAGATGTATGGCGTTATTTACGGCTGTTTCGAGCTGGCAGAAAAGAAGTTTGCTGCCATAGAAAAGGAATACAATAAAATAAAAGATTCAGCAGCTGAAAAAGTGCTGAAAGATCAGAAAGTGCTGACAAGCATGATGTTTCAGGATATCTGGTACTTACCCGGAGGAAATTCCTATATGGCAAAGTTCATCAAGGATGCAGGTGGTAATTATGTCTTAAAAGATGATCCATCCACCGGAAGCCAGTCGCTTACTTTTGAGCAGGTATATAAAAAATACCTGCATGCACCGATCTGGATCAATGTTGATGCTAAAACAAAAAAAGAAATGCTGGCACTTTATGACGGATACAAATATTTCGACGCATTCAAGTCCGGGAGAATATTTACCTATCACCATGAAATGCTCCGATATTTTGAAGAAGCTCCGGTAAAACCGCACCTGCTGCTGAATGACCTGGTTCATATTTTTTCCTCGGAAAATCCTCAGAACCTTTATTTTTACACAAAAGTTAAATGAGAACAGCACATCAGAAATATTGGATCGTGTCAGGAGCAGCACTTTTACTGCTGCTGGCTTTCCTTCATCTGATGTCCTGGGAATGGGATTTTTCATTTCTGAAAGACGATGTCATTCTCCAATCTATCCGTCTTCCGCGAACATTTTCAGCATTGTTCTGCGGAATCTTATTGGCAGTTTCAGGATTGCTGCTGCAAATTCTGTTCTCCAATCCTCTTGCGGGTCCTTCCATTTTAGGGATCAGCTCCGGCGCCAGCCTGGGTGTGGCCATAGCAATCATCCTAGGTGTCAACACTTTCGGGATCTCGACTGCGTCCTTTATCGGTGCGCTTTCTTATAGTATCCTGCTGCTTTTAGTCGGCCGATTTGTTAAATCCACTACTTCCCTGCTGCTAGTCGGAATTATGCTTAGCAGCTTTACAAATGCCTTTATTGAAATTTTACAAGTCTACGCACAGGAAGCTAAATTAAAATATTTCACCCTGTGGGGAATGGGATCACTCCAACAAGTAAACGGAACGGAGCTGGTTTCGTTCTTTCTGGCACTGCTCGTTGTTTTACTCTTTACATTATACATTCACCGGGATCTGACTGTGTTTGCCCAGGGAGAAGAGTTTGCTTCCTATTTGGGAGTCAACGTCAGCAGGCTACGCTGGCTGATCATTATCGTCACCTCATTGGCTGTAGCCGTAACCACTGCTTATTGCGGGCCGGTTTCTTTTGTCGGGATTGCCGTTCCAAATCTGGTACGGATAGTACTTAAAACTGCAAACAGTAAAATCCTGATCATCGGATGCCTGATTTTCGGGCCGGTACTGCTGCTCCTATGCGACGGCTTGATTCTCCTGCTGGACAATTATTTCATTCTGCCGATCAATTCCATGACAGCATTGTTTGGCGTACCGTTTATTATCTGGATCATTTTTAAACAGGCGCGATGATTCAATTAAAGGATTACAAAGTAAAGGCAGGCGGAAAACTGCTATTCAGAGCGGAACGGTTTTCCATTGAAAAAGGAGAAATCTGCTTTTTAGTCGGAAAGAACGGATCCGGAAAATCAACGTTTTTAAAATCACTAATCCGTCATACGGCAGAAGAGCAAACATACCTCATCGAGGGCAAACCAAGCCGGTCATGGACACCAAAAGAGCTGGCAAAAAAAATTGCCTATGTTCCTTCTAAAATCCAACTGAATGATTTTACACGTGTCGAAGATTTTCTGATGATGGGACGTTATCCGTATGGAAAACCTTTTTCAGGCAGCAGCCGGCAGGATGAAGAATTAGTAAATCAAACCCTTCGTCTACTTCAGATTGAGGAGTTGCGGACTCAATTTATTCATCAGCTCAGTGACGGACAACAGCAGCTGGTCTCCATCGGACGGGCACTGGTTCAGGAAGTGGACTATCTGCTGCTGGATGAGCCCACGGCTTTTCTTGACTATTATAACAAAGTCCGGATCTTCCGGCTGGCTGAGCAGCTGAGCAGAGAAAAAAATATGGGAATCATTGTAGTAACGCATGATATTGAATATCTGGTAAAGCGATACGATCAAATCACTTTTATTGATACACATTCCAAAACCATAGTTCCGTTGATCCAGCCTGCAAACGCTGATTTAGAAACAATTGTCAAAAAGATTTACGGGGATTGATAATTTTATGAGTCATTCTGCTGTTGCAAAAAATTTCAGTTTATCTTTGTCCCTTATTATTGATTAAACACATTTAAAATGATTGTTAGAAGAAGTCTTTTTCTACTTCTGTCAATGTTGGTTTTTTCCAACATCTTATTAGCAGAGAACATTCAGTCTCTTGACGGTAGAGTAATTGATATGAATACCAAAAGAGGAATGAAAAATGTTCCTGTCACTATCATCCATCAGGATTCTTCAGAAGCATTCACAGCATCTGCAACATCGGATCTGAAAGGAAATTTTGTGTTTAAGAATATTCCTGAAGGAAAATACACCCTGCTTGTTGATAATCAGGAATTCCACTATAAAAAATTTAATTTTGAGGTTACACCTACACATGCACCCGATTTAAAATTCGAATTGTCCAAAAACGTTTCCTGGATGTTCGACTGGGGAAAAGTTGTGAGAAAAGTAGATAAAAATGGAAATGTTTCCTATTTGCACCCTACTTCTCACCTGGTTGCCCGAATATTATTAGTCATCTACGGAATCTGTCTGCTGATGGTGTTTTTCTACAGTTTAATGCAATTTTCGTTAGCAATGGCTTATGTCCGCGGCAAAAAACAGAAAACAGCAGAAAAACCGGCTGTATTCGACGGACATTACGTTCCTAAAGTAACAATACAGCTACCTATGTTCAACGAAATGTATGTTGCTGAACGTATCATTGAAGAAACCGCGAAAATTGATTATCCGAGAGAACAGTTTGAAATCCAGGTGCTGGACGACTCTACGGATGAGACCAAAGATATAATCGCAAAAAAAGTAGCTGAAATTGCCGCTCAGGGAATCAACATCAAACACATTCACCGGGTGGACAGAACAGGCTACAAAGCGGGAGCTCTGGATGCTGCGATGGATCAGGTTGAAGGAGAGTTTATAGCGATCTTTGACGCTGACTTCATGCCTTCCGTTGATTTCTTAAAGAAAACTATTCCTTATTTCGAAGATCCTAAGATTGGTGTTGTTCAGACACGTTGGGGACATATCAACAAAGATTACTCTTTGTTAACTGAGCTTCAGGCATTCGGTCTGGACGGGCATTTTTCCGTAGAACAAAGCGGAAGAACAGCTGCCAACCATTTTATTAACTTCAACGGAACAGCCGGTGTATGGAGAAAAGAGACTATTTACTCTGCCGGTGGATGGGAGCACGATACCCTGACGGAAGATCTTGATTTGTCTTACCGTGCACAAATGAAAGGCTGGAAATTCAAATACCTGGAAGATGTTGTTTCTCCTGCGGAGCTGCCGATCACGGTATCCGCGCTGAAAAATCAGCAGCACCGCTGGATGAAGGGAGGTGCGGAATGTTTCAAAAAAATGTGGAAACGTTTATTGTTTGCAAAAGACGTCCGTTTCACAGATAAATTACATGGAATTTCCCACTTGTTCAACTCGTCTGTGTTCCTGTTCATCATGACAATGTCTCTGCTGAGCATCGTGGTATTACAGATTAAGGACAGTTTCCAGGATCTGAATTTCGTTATTCAGTTTGGCTCCTTCTTTATTATCAGTACCGTATTGCTATTTGTTTATTATTGGGTCGGCTATCGCGGGAAAACAGAAAACAAGATTAAATCTTTCTTTTCTTATACATGGATGTTCTTCAAGTATCTGACCATCATCATGGGATTAACCCTGAACAATACCGTTGCGGTATTAGAAGGTTATTTCGGGATAAAATCCTCTTTTGTAAGAACCCCTAAATTCAACGTAAATTCAAAGTCAGATTTCCAGGGAAATAAATATGATAAAAAGAAAATCAGCTTGTTAACCATTCTGGAAGGCGTATTGATGGTGATTTTCGGATTTACAGCAATTAACCGTGCTATTTATGGCGACTTAGGTATGGTTCCGTTCCATGCTATGATGGCGATCGGTTACGGAGTGATCTTCTTTAACGGAGTTAAAGAATTGAAGTATAAAGGTTGATTTATAGTCACAAGGACCAGATTAACACAGATTTACAAAATCGAAAGTACGAGAATTGATTATACACTCGTGTTCAATAATCTGTGTCATCCTTATGGAACAACAAATATCAAAAAGTGATCACACATCTGTAGTTAGTCAGATATGTTCATCACATTACTCTATCAATTTACACGCTTGTACTCCTCTATCCAAAGGCTGTCTGTCAGATCGCGAAGTAGCTGCACGAAATTGGTATCAATGATATATTCGTTCCGGATATCCTTCACGTGATAACGCTGATTCAGGTACTGCATTTGTCCTCCGGAAGGATTCAGATCACTGTTTGACCAGCCGCGCTCACGGCTTCCACCGACAGGATATTCTGAATAACGGATTTTCCATAGAGAATCAAGCGCAGGACAATACGGAATTTTTTCTCCGGAAAGCGAATCAACATAAATTCCTCCCCAGATCTCATATTTATCAAAATAATTGATTCTGTTTGGATTATACTTACTTGGATAAAAACCTGAAAAATAGTAGATGAACTCATCTCTTCTCAAAATCCGCTTATTAATAAGATTGCTCCCAACCCGCTGATAAGCTACAAGATGATAAAATTCATTCATCTGGTTATACCCAAAAGCAACACCAAAAACCGGCCTGGCTTCCTGGTAACCAGTTCCTGAAAATGAAATGAAAAAGAAGAAAATCACTGTGATTTTCAATAAAACGGATCTATAATTTCTTAAAAACATAATACACAAGAATTATTGCAACTACTACCAAAGCTGCTAAAAGGTAGTAGTTCTTAATGAAAGCAAAAGAAATGATCAATGTAGGAATCAAAAAAATAGTCAGCAAATGGAATTTTCCCTGATGTTTATTCTCCATCGAAATGATATAAATGATGCGGTGTCACACAATACTGCAATGGAACATCGTTTTCGTGTATTCCT
The DNA here is from genome assembly GCA_001899145.1 of Flavobacteriia bacterium 40-80. GTDB lineage: Bacteria > Bacteroidota > Bacteroidia > Flavobacteriales_D > Crocinitomicaceae > 40-80. The sequence goes on along the minus strand of MKVF01000021.1, from coordinate 325,795 downwards.
TCGATTTCCTCTACCGCTTCAAAGAAGCTCAATCCAATGATCATACATTCCTTTTTACATTGCGACAAAAACCGGTCGTAAAAGCCTTTTCCGTAACCTACTCTGTATCCTTTCTCATCAAAGCATAAAAGCGGGACAAACACAATATCAAATTCTTCCGGACGAACTGTTGTTCCATATTGAGGTTCAGGTATGCCGTATTTATTGATCTCCAGCTGCTCCTCTCCTTCGTACAGAAAATGTTCTATTTCAGAAGTGGAAAAATCTGATCTCGGAATGGCTATCCTGCAATTATCATCCAGTAGCTCCCTCAGAATCAAAGAGGTATTTACTTCTTTTTTATTGGTAATAGAAAGAAATAAACTAACGGTCTTATTTGCAAAAGAAAAATTTTCAAACACCTGCCCGCTGATTTCTCTTGTCAATTCAAATGTTTCTAAATCGCTCAGCTGCGCTCTTTTTTCCAAAAATATTTTTCGTAGTTCATCCTTCCTCATAAAGTTAAAATTTGGGTAAAAACTGACTTGCCGATTGCGCCATTTCTGTCTCATTCAAAGCATCTGCCTTTTCCAGCGCTTTCGACAGCGCAACAGAAATTAAATCTTCCAGGTCGTCTTTATCAAAGTTGTGAAGGTCAGCATTAATTTCGAGCTTTTTCAATTTTCTGTCTCCGGAAAGCGTCACTCTGATCAGGCCGTTTCCGGCTTCTCCTTCTACCGTACTGTTAGCTAATCTGACTTTACTCTCCTCCAGTTTTCGCTGCATTTCCTGCATTAAGGCCAATTGATCAGGTCCGAACATATTTCTTGATTTTAATCTCTCAAATATAACGGTATTACTCTTTATAAGCAAATTTGTACTTTCTAAAGTTTTGTAATACCCATCCGTTAATATAGTGAGGAATTCCCTGCCTAACATTCATTTTTATGTCTTTGTACTTTTTGTAAAACGGTAATTATACAATGAATCGTTAATAATATTTACCCTGTAAAATATTTTAATTACATTTACCTTGTTACCAACAAACAATGGAAAGAAAACAATTTTTAAAAATGGCAGCAGGAGGCACACTTACACTTTTTGGACTCAGTTCATTACAATGGCTATTCGATGAAAAAACAACAGCGAAAAAAATGCCTGTGCTATTTGTCGGCCACGGTTCTCCGATGAACGCAATTGAAGAGAACGTATTTTCAAGAGAATGGTCCAAAGTCGCCGGAACATTTGAAAAGCCCAAAGCGATTATATGTGTTTCCGCACACTGGCTCACCAACGGAACTTACGTTACAGCTGTTGAAAATCCGGTAACGATCCATGATTTTGGCGGTTTTCCTCAGGCGTTGTTCGATGTTCAATATCCCGCACCGGGATTACCTGAGCTGGCAAAAGAAACACAAAAGCTTTTTCCGGAGGATTTAATGCACCTGGATTTCGAATGGGGACTGGATCATGGTACGTGGTCTGTTTTAAAACACATGTATCCGCTGGCGGATGTTCCTGTTATTCAAATCAGCATTGATTACAGAAAACCTGCTTCTTATCATTTTGAAATCGCACAATACCTTAAAAAATTGCGGAATAAAGGTGTTTTAATTGTAGGCAGCGGAAATATAGTTCACAACCTGAGGATGGTTGCCTGGGACAAAATAAACAGCCCTTTTGGTTATGACTGGGCTATCGAAGCAAATGAAAAAATGAAAGCGCTGGTCACCGGTCATGAATTTACAGCTCTGTTTGATTACCAGAAATACGGTCAGGCTTTTCAGCTGGCCATCCCGACTCCGGATCATTATTATCCTTTAATGTACACTTTAGGAACAATTGATAAAAACGAAGAAATAAAAATCTTCAATGACATCGCTGTTGCAGGTTCACTGACAATGACTTCGTTTATTGCCGGTGTTTAAATTTGAAACTTTGCAGATTCGTATAATTTGATAGCGATAATTTGTTAATTTTGCGTATCAAATATCGAAAAATGACTCCAAAGTTTCATCCACTTGTAATCAAAGACATTCGCAGGGAAACAGACGAATGTGTTTCTATTGCTTTTGAAATACCCCAGGAACTAATAGCAGAATACACTTTTAAGCCGGGACAATACCTGAGCTTAAAGACAATAATTGAAGGAGAGGAAATCAGACGTTCCTACTCTTTGTGCTCCTCACCTTTTGAAAACGAGTGGAGAGTTGCTGTTAAACAAGTGGACAACGGGCGTTTTTCTTCCTTTGCAAATACTTCACTGAAAGTAAATGATATTCTGGAGGTAATGACTCCGATGGGGAATTTTACAGTTGATCTGGATGAAAAAAACACCAAAGAATATGTATTGGTAGCGGTGGGCAGCGGTATCACGCCGATTATTTCTCTGGCAAAGGAGATCCTGATGAAAGAACCGAACAGCAATGTGACCCTGTTCTACGGAAACAGAGGTTTTGGCTCCATCATTTTCCGGGAACAGATCGAAGCACTTAAAAACAAGTATATAGAAAACTTCCGGGTGGTTCATGTACTTTCCCGCGAAAGTTTGGGGAATACCATTCAAAAAGGAAGAATTAACGCGGAAAAGTTTCAGACACTTCTGAATGCTTTCTTAAAAGGCACTGCAATTGATGAAGTATTTGTTTGTGGGCCGGAAGAGATGGTATTGGATGTGAAGAAAGTCTGTTTGGAGAATAATGTTTCTGAAAAAAATGTTCATTTCGAATTGTTCGGAACAAACATTGTCAAAAAAACAGACGATAATCAACCACAAATTCAGTCTAATATCCGGGTAATCCTGGATGGAGACGTATTCGACCTTTCCATGGAATCCGGACAGAATGTTCTGGACGCGGCAATTGCTGCCGGCGCGGATCTGCCTTTCTCTTGCAAGGGAGGCGTCTGCTGTACATGCAAGGCAAAAATTCTGGAAGGAAATGCCCGGATGGACGTTAATTACGCGTTGGATGCCGATGAAGTGGCAAACGGCTATATCTTAACCTGTCAGGCACATCCTACTACAGAAAAACTGATAGTATCATTTGATGATTAATTGATGAATGGGATTATTTAGCATTTTTAAAAAGAAAGAAGACCAGCTGGCTGCACCTAAAGGTTTCCACACGGTAACGATTAAAGAAAAAATCAGACTTACTGCCGACAGCGTGAAATTGATTTTCGATATTCCAGCTGAACTAAAAGCTGCATTTGAATTCACGCCGGGACAATATATCAATTTAGCCGTAAAATTAAACAAACAAGACATCCGCCGATCCTACTCGATCTGTAGCGGAACAGATGAAGAACTGGCTGTCGGGATTAAAAAGATTGAAAACGGTCTTTTTTCCACCTATGCCGTTGATGAACTTAATGCTGGTGATGAAATATGGATTTCCGGGCCAATGGGAAACTTCAAGTGGAACAAGGAAGCTTCCACCATTATCGCTTTCGCAGCAGGAAGTGGTATTACACCCATTCTTTCCATTGCTAAAGCCGCACAGAAGAACAACCAGCAAATGCAGCTGTATTACGGAAATCAATCTGTTCAGTCTACCATGTTTCGCGATGAGCTGGCAGTATTAACTGCTGTAAAACAAGCTTACTATTACTCAAGAGAAAAGGTAGAAGGTGCATTTGAGGGAAGATTGACTAAGGAAGCGGTTATGGATCTGGTTAAAGCGGATCTTCCTATACTGAGAGCCGATGCTTTTTATATTTGTGGACCACAGGAAATGGTGGAGAGCACCAAAAGCGCATTGACCACATTTGGCGTTCCGGAGAAGAAAATTCACTTTGAATTGTTTGAGGCAAAAGTAGATGAATCTAAAATAGAGCTTCCAAAAGAAGGCTACAAAGGAAAGGTAGCTGCTAAAGTGATTGTTGATCAGGAAGAATTTTCTTTTGAAATGGACAGCACAACAAACGTACTTCAGAAAGCACTTGAAAACGGAGCTGATGCTCCTTATTCGTGTCGTGGAGGTGTTTGCAGTTCCTGTAAATGTAAAATCATTGAAGGGTCGGCAGAAATGCGTATCAATTTCACACTGACCGATTCTGAGATCCAAAAAGGATACATTTTAAGCTGTCAGGCTTATCCTACCTCTGAAAAACTAATCGTTTCATTCGATGAGTAGAACAATTATCGTTGTAGGAAGCAGCCAGGGAATCGGCCTGGAAATCGTCAGACAATTTGCGGCAGATTCTGCCAACAAAGTATGGGCACTCTCCCGCTTTCATCAGGGAACCGGAAAATTAGACGAATTTCAAAATGTATATTGCAGAAAAGTAGATGTTTCAAAACCGGACATCACAGCGCAAATGCAATCTGTCCTTGAGGAAGCCGGAACAGTGGATATTCTGATAAACAACGCCGGATACCTGGTTAACAAACCTTTCGAAAATCTTACTTATCAGGATATTTTAACATCCTACCAGACAAATATTATAGGTATAATGCTTCTGACTCAGGAAGTCGTAAAAAAAGCTGCTGAAAATGGCCTGCACATTGTCAATATTTCTTCCATGGGCGGATTTCAGGGGACTATGAAGTTTCCGGGACTTGCAGCCTATTCCTCCTCCAAAGCTGCATTATGCAATTTCACGGAATTATTCGCAGAAGAGTATAAGGCAACTAATATTAAGATGAATTGTCTTTGTCTTGGAGCTGTACAAACAGAAATGCTAGAACAGGCATTTCCGGGTTATATTGCACCAACACGACCTGCAGAGATGGCAAATTACATTGTGGATTTTTCCAAAAACGGAGCAGCTTTCTTTAACGGAAAAATTCTTCCCGTTTCGATTTCAACACCGTAACCGGACAAATAAGATTTATCATAATTTCTTAAAAAAGAAATCCATTGGTCACTTTTTGCTCCATATTAATCATTACGGAAATTTCCTAATCAAAATCAATCGTTTCTTTCTTGAGGTCAAATACATCGTGCATACAGATTGTAGAGGCAATCGTTGCCAGAATCGGAGCAAAGGATGCACAAACCCATAGGATCAGATGAGCAATAAACTCCTCTATTTTTCCGATCGGATCAATTGAAAACGTGGACCAGTCAAATAAAGCTCCCAAATCTACAGGAAGCAGGATCAGCAATGAATAAATCATCCCAATTGAAAACGTCATTGCTGCATATTTTTTCATCAGGCTGATGCTTGAATAAATACTCATCTTTTTCCTTTCGTTGATGTAATCCAGAAAGCTAAAACCATAATAGTAAAAACCGACCAGATAGGTGAGATAAAATAAAGGTGAAGCCTCCACATCATCCCAGAAAAATGAACAGATCAGAAAAATAAGCAGGAAAATGGAATATTGCCAGAAAATATTACGCACAACAAGAATAATCCCTCTCCGGATCTGCCAGATAAATTCCTGACGGTTAAACGGATATTTGTTTCCTGTCAGCGTAAACTCCGTCTTTACTGAAATATAGGAAAGCAGGGGAGATAAAATTGTAACTACCAGATATTTGGAAAACTGCATAAATAAAATCGCAATAGATAATTCCAGCAGCAGCAATACCTGATACCAGATGATGTCATTCAGCGTTTTTAATTCCACTTCAAAACGGTGTTGCAGCAGAAAATCTCCGAATTTATAAATTCCCAGCATCAGAACCGCAGGAAAAAGCGCATACCAGTAGACCTTGTTTTTAACAATATACTCAGCAGCTTTCACATACGATTTCAATCCAATAATAAAGTAATTCCAGTGTTTCATCTATTGTCAGGATGAAGATTTTAGTTTTCTTTGCGTAAAAATACAATTGTTTGGAAATAACCAGTGACAACATTATTGAAATTATTGCGGTAATTACCAGCCTGCTTTATACCTTTCTGGCAGGAAGAAATAAAATCATCGGCTGGCTGTTCGCTATTATAAGCTCTTCCCTGTACGTGTATATCAATCTGAAAGTTCAACTGTATTTTTTTTCGCTGCTCCATTTTTCGTATGTTCTGATAGCAGTTTACGGCTGGTTCGAATGGAGGAAAGATCGCCATGGGAAAACATTCCGCTTTTACGGCTGGAAAAATATTCCTGTAATTATTCTCGGGACGGTATTGACGTTTATTTTAGCTTTTCTCGCGGAAAAATATACTGTCCAGCGACTCGCTTATCTGGACGCGGCTAACTTTATCTTCTGCCTGATTGCCTCGTATATGATCAGCAAAAAAATAATGGAATCGTGGATTTACCTTTTTATCATTGATATAGTCTGTATTTACATTTATCTTCAGACCGGATTAAAAAATTCTGCCATTTTATTTCTATTTTTAACTGTCTTAGCTGCCAACGCTTTCTGGGATTGGTGGAAACAATATAAAGCAAACAAAACTCAGGCACAATGATAACACTTGAAGGAGTTTCAAAATCATTTCAGCAGAAAATCGCTGTTCATGATGTAAGTTTCTCACTGGAAAAAGGAAAGATTCTGGGATTGCTTGGGCCTAACGGTGCCGGAAAAACCACCATTATCAGGATGATGAACCGCATTTTCGTTCCGGATAAAGGATCTATCTTCTTCAATGGCGAGCTCCTCAATCAAAAACATTTACGGCATATCGGCTATTTGCCGGAAGAACGTGGTTTATACAAAACGATGACCGTTTGGGAGCACATAAAGCTGATCGGACAGCTTCGCGGATTATCCAAAGAAGATATTACTTCCAACTATAAATTCTGGGAAGAGAAATTCGACATCAGTTCCTGGAAAAGTAAGCGTATCGAAGAGCTTTCCAAAGGCATGGCACAGAAAGTCCAGTTTATCTGCACCATTATTCATCAGCCGGATGTTCTGATCCTCGACGAACCGTTCAGCGGATTTGACCCCGTCAATATCGAGCTGATCCAAAATGAAATAAAAGCTATGAAGGACAAAGGAAAAACGATTCTTTTGTCCAGCCACAACATGAAAAGTGTGGAAGAGCTGTGTGATAAAGTCGTGCTGATTAACCAGTCTAAAAAAGTGCTGGAAGGAAATGTATATGATCTCCGTTCCCAAAAAGGAGAAGATATTTATGCGATCCGGTTCAGAGGAAACATGATCGCCTTTGTAAATGCACTCTGGATCGGGTTTGAATTAGTAGGAAAAGAAGAATTATCCTCAGATACGACCGTTGCCTATGTCAAAATGCGCAACGAATCGACTTTTGAGGATTTGCTTAGAACCCTGCTCGGTCAGGTAGAAATTGAAGCAGCGTGGAAAGTGCTGACTTCCATGCAGGAAATATTTATTCAAGAAGTAGCAAAAAAATGAGAAATACGTGGATAATTATTCAAAGAGAATTGAAAGAACGTCTCCGGACTTCTTCTTTCTGGGGCCTGGCTGTTTTCGGCCCTGTGGTTCTGATGCTGCTGGTTTTCCTCTTGTTTCATTTTGGCGAAAGTCAAAAACCAAAATGGAAAATCCTGGTAACTGACCCTGCAATGATCCTGGAAAACCGCATTATGCTGACAGATTCGGAGCAATTCGAATTTGATTTTCTCAACAATTATCTCGAGCTGGATGATTTCCTGAAAGGGAAACGTTATCAGGCTTACGACGGTATGCTGGAAATTAACGAAAAAGTGCTTTCCAATAAAATTGCTTATTTCTTCTACAAAGAGAAACCACCGTTAAAGATTCAGACGAAACTCCATTATCTTCTGGAAAAAAGGCTGGAAGAAGTATATGTCGCTGAATTAACCGACTTGTCGTTAGGAAAATACCGGGAGATCAAACAACCTGTTAACCTGGCTTTCAGAAATGTATTTGATCCGAAAGAACAAAAAAGTGATCTGACAAGCTGGGTCGGATGGATATTCGGAGCAATGATTCTGTTCTTTATTTTTGTTTTCGGGATGACTATTTTACGCTCCATTACTATCGAGAAATCCAACCGTATCGTAGAAGTGCTTTTAGCTACTGTCCGTCCAAGACAGCTGATGCTCGGAAAAATTATCGGAATCGGAATGACAGCTATAATTCAGCTGGCTATATGGATTTTCCTTATTGCTATCGGAATGTATATTTTTCGCGAAAGCTTCTTCCAGACAGCAGGAGAACAAGCTCTTTCCGGCAGCTTATCCGCTGATTCAGGAATGAAGAACATTTTCGGATACAACAGCTGGCTTGAATACAATCAATTTGTAGAGCTGGTTTTTGAACGCATTAATTTCTCGGTGATGCTGACCTGGTTCGGGTTATTTTTAGTTCTGGGTTATCTGTTCTACGGAACGTTCTTTGCCAGCCTGGGAGCAATGATGGGAACAGAAAGCGACGGACAGCAGTACGTGGTTTTAATTATATCCATCTTGTTTTTTGCCTTGCTTTCGGGTTATATCACGATTATCTACCCGGAAAGCAGCCTTATCAAATGGCTGGCTTATATTCCGTTCACATCTCCGGTCGTTTGTATGGTTAAAATTTCACAAGGATATTCCGTTAATGAGATTTATCAGCTATTTTTAAGTATTACTATTTTAATTCTGTCAATTGCAGGAGGTTTGTTTTTTGCCGGAAACCGCTATAAAAAAGGAATTTTACGATTCGGGCACCGCCTTCACCTGAAAGACTTCTTTGGAAAATAACTAATCATGAGAAAAGCAGTCATTGATTTGGGCACTAACACTTTCAACCTGATCATAGCAGAGGTTGATCCCGATCGTTTTGAATTGCTTTATTCAACAAAAATTGGTGTCGGAATCGGTTTGGGAGGCATTAACAACAACCAGCTTACACCTGATGCGCAGCAACGCGCGCTGGATGCTCTGAAGAACTACAAAAAGCTTTGTGATGAATACCAGGTTGAAAATATTACCGCCTTGGGGACATCTGCTATCCGCGATGCTGAAAACGGAGAAGAATTCACCCGAAAAGTAAAAGCGCAGCTCGGAATTGATATTTGTGTGATCTCCGGAGAAACAGAAGCCGAGCTGATCTATAACGGTGTTTTATGGTCGTATGATTTTGAAAAACCCGCGCTCATCATGGATATCGGCGGCGGAAGCACGGAGTTTATTCTTGCGGATCAGAATGGTATCCGAAAAAAAATCAGCCTGAATATCGGAATTTCCAGAATTTTCCAGGCGATCGAAACAGAAGATCCCTTAAATATCAATGATATCAACACTATTGAAGAATGGCTGGACAATGTGGTCAGGGATCAGCTTGACGGCTTTGAATCACCAATACTGATCGGAGCTTCCGGGAGCTTTGAAACGTTTTACGAAATGATCCACCTGAAAGATTACGAAGCGCAATCCAATTGCTATCAGTTCGATACAGAAGAGCTGCACAACGTATTGGACTGGCTGATTCGATCAGACAAAGCGCAGCGCGAGCTGCATCCTAACATCATCCCGATCCGTAAGCTGATGGGGCCGGTTACCGCCGTAAAAACAAAATGGATCCTGAAAAAATTAAATGTCCGGCAAATATGGATGAGTCCTTTTTCCATGAAAGAAGGGGCCTTGAACTGGGATACGGAACAATAGACCGGAACACCTTAAGCCAAAACTTATATTCTTCAAAGCGTTAAAGCAATCTGCTAAAAAACGTTAGAGATAATTCCCTTTTCCAAATTAACGGAATAGTATTTGTTACCTTCGCAGCTATAAAAACTTTAAAGATGAAAGCACTATTTTTTTTAATGGTTCTGGCAACCACTGTTAGCAGCGTTATTGCACAAAACAACCAGGATGTATCCATGTTTCCCCAGCCAAAAGAGGGGTATAAAAAAATCATTATTGTTCTTCCGGAAAAGAAAAATGAACACACTCTGAAACTGGAATTCACCGTAGGAAAGAATGTAGAGGTAGATAAATGTAACAAGCACTTCCTGATAGGAGAGCTGAAAGAAAAAAACCTGGATGGCTGGGGTTACAATTATTATGAATTTACATCAAAAGGAGACATTGCAGGAACAAAAATGGGATGTCCGACAGATGAGAAAGTAACCAAATTTATAACAGGAGAGCAATTGATCGTCCGTTACAACTCCAAGCTGCCGGTAGTTATTTATGTTCCTGAAAATATGGAAGTGAAATACCGTATCTGGAAAGCAAAAGACAAATGGCTGGAAACAAATAAATAATATCCCTGTAAAAAAAAGATGTTTCAGAACACTAAGATGAAAGTAGCATAATTCAGAATTACTTTCGGTATCAACGATATAAAAACAAGGGAACCCGTTAAAATCAGTTCCCTTGTTTCTTTTAATACAAAACCGCCTAAAAAACTTCCCGTTCTCAAATACAGATCAGGTCGAAAACATAACAGTTATAATATTTATTACATTTGTAGAAAAAGATTACATGAGTTTATTAACTGTAGGCAGCGTCGCTTTCGACGCAATTGAAACTCCTTTCGGAAAAACAGATAAAATTATCGGTGGGGCAGCAACATATATTTCACTGGCAGCTTCCATGTACCAAAAAGAACAAAAAATTGTTGCGGTTGTCGGAGATGATTTTCCGCAGGAAATGATCAATAAATTACAAAACAGAGGTGTTGATACGGAAGGACTTCAAATCAAACAAGGAGAGAAATCTTTCTTCTGGTCCGGCAAATATCACAACGATATGAATACCCGCGACACGCTGATTACGGAATTAAACGTTCTGGAAAACTTTGATCCGCTTATTCCGGACAATTACCAGGGAACTGAATACCTGATGCTTGGTAATTTAACTCCAAAAGTACAGACAACCGTAATCGGGCGCTTAAAGCAACGCCCTAAGCTTATCGCTATGGATACCATGAATTTCTGGATGGATATCGCCTACGATGATCTGAGGGAAACTTTGAAGCTAGTGGATCTTCTGATTATCAACGATGAAGAAGCCAGACAACTTTCGAAAGTTTCTTCTTTAGTCACTGCTTCCAGAATCATTCGCGACATGGGACCAAAATATTTAATTATTAAAAAAGGAGAGCACGGTGCTTTATTATTTCATGAAGACAAGATTTTTGTTGCACCTGCGTTACCAATAGAAGAAGTATTTGACCCGACAGGTGCCGGCGATTCATTTGCAGGAGGCTTTATGGGATATATTTCCCAAACCAATGATATCTCTTTCGAGAACATGAAACGTGCTTTAATCGCAGGATCTGCAACAGCTTCTTTTTGTGTTGAAAAGTTCGGTACACAACGTCTGGAAGAAATTTCACAGGAAGACTTACAAAAACGCATTCAGCAATTCGTTGAATTAGCGAATTTTGAAATGACGTATCAGCTTGCTTAAAACCTAATAGTATGGAAAAAACTGAGTTCTTAGAAAAATTGAAAGCATTAACAGCGGCGGAAGACGTGTTAAGTGTGAGTCGTGAAGTAAATGAACTAAAATCTCAATTCGAAGACTTCACCATTGAGGAAGACCGCAAACGCCAGGTAGCTTATCTGGAAGCAAAAGACAGAGGTGAGAATGTGGAATATGAAGCAAATATTCCGGATGCTGTCCGTATTGAATTTTATGATATTTATACTGCCTTCAAGAATAAAAGAAACTCTGTTTTAAAACAGCAGAAAACGGAACAGGAAAGCAACTACGCCATCAAAAAAACACTTTTAGACCGGCTGAAAGATCTGATCGAAAACGAGCAAAATATCAAAGCATCGTACGATATTTCTAAGGAAATCCACGAAAAATGGGTGGCGACAGGTGAAGTCATACGTGAAAAGCGCCAGGAGCTGCAATCAGAATATTCCCGCCTGCGCGAAGCTTTCTTTACGAATCTGAAAATCTTCAAAGAGCTTCGTGAGTACGATCTAAAGAAAAACCAACAGATCAAAGAAGAAATCATTGAGAAAATCAAAGCGCTGAAAGAAGAAGACAGTATCAAGCACATTGAGGCTACTCTTAAAGCATTACAGAATGAATTTGATGAAACAGGACCGGTTCCGCGTGAAGAATGGGAAAAAGTACGTGATGCTTATTGGGAAAATGTAAAAGAAGTATATCAGAAGATTCACGACCATTATAATGAAAGAAGATCTGTACTTCAGGAAAACATTGATAAGAAAGCCGAATTGCTGGAAAAAGTAAAAGTATTCGTTGAAGAGCACAAATCTCTGGACAATTCGAAATTGTGGGAACAAGCCACAAAAATATTAATCGGCCTTCAGGAAGAATGGAAAAACATTGGCTTCGGGCTGAAAAAACAAAATGAAGATTTATGGAAAGAATTCCGCGGAGAATGTGACAAATTCTTTGAGAACAAACGTGCTTTCTTTGAAACGCTGAAAGACAGATTTGAAATAAATGCAGAAAAAAAACGAGAGCTGATCCGACAGATAGAAGAGCTGAAATCCAACACTGACTGGAAAAGTACTACCGGAAAGATTCTGAATCTTCAGGAAAAATGGAAACAGATCGGTCATGCAGGCCAGCGCAACGAGCAGGGATTATGGAAAGAATTCCGAAAAGCCTGTGATGATTTTTTCCAGGCAAAAGATACCCATTTCAAAGAACAGGATGCTGCTGCGGAAGGCAATCTGAAGATGAAACAGGAAATTATCGAAAAGATCAAAGCCTATCAGCCCGGAGAAGACAAAAAACAAATTTTGGATGATCTGAAAAATTTTGCTTCTGAATTTAATGCAGCAGGGAAAGTACCTTTCAAGGTAAAGGATACGATTTACAATGAGTTCAAAGCTGCTCTGGATGCACATTATAATAAATTGAAGCTGGAAGGTACTGAGAAGGATAAAGCCCTCTTTCAGGCACAGCTGGATAATATCAAAGCCGCTCCGAATTCAACTCAGCTGCTGGATAAGACAAGAAGAAATATCGAGCAGCAGATCCAAACCCTGAAGCACGATGTGATTCAATATGAAAACAATCTCGGATTCTTTTCAAATGCGACTTCTTCTAATCCAATTATCGCAGAAATAAATCAAAAAATAAGAAATACAAAACAAAAAATAGAAGATTTAAAATTAAAACTTTCACTTTTAGATGAATAGATTCATAAATTCCGTATTGCTGTTTATAGCCATTCTGACCTTAGGTTTTGTTGTCATTGTCGGAAAAGATTTACCCATTGATTTCCTAAGAACAACTGGTCAATATCTTCCTTATAAAGGAGTTGCCTTCATAGCAATAGCCGGAGTTTTTATTCTGATTGGCGGAAGAAGGAGCGTGCAGCGCTGGATGGGAACAGCACTGATCCGGAAAACGGATCGTTATCAGTGGAATGTTCCGATCGGTAAAGAACGCCAGAGCAGAACGATTTTCTACCTGGTGTTGGAAGGATGTTTTCATCTTGCTATTGCCGGTGTGTTTTTAAGTATAACGACAGATTCCCTTCCGGTAGCAATTGCTTTGATATTTCTTGCTTTTGATCATTTTCTTTACGCCTGGCTCGGGCATTCTAAGAAAATTTTCAGAATCGGAATTACAAAAACGGCCTTAGTCCTGGTCGATCGGGATGTACGGATCCTTTACTTTTCAGGGTTAAGAAAAATCAGCGTGCAGCAGCACATTCTTTTTTTTGAATATATCAAAGAGCTAGAGCTGGACATTTCCTCTGATGCAGTTCCGGAAGATAAACGTGCGGAATTCAGAGAAGCTTTGAAACAGCAAATCGATCTGGACCGTGTCTATTTAGATGAATCATTTAAAAATTTTAACTGAGCAGCTAATTAGCAGACCTTAGAAACAGATGGCATCTTTCCCATTTTCTCAATAAATTAAAAATCCGTAATTTCGTTCTAATGACAGCAATCGGAAAAGTACTGAAATCAACCGGAAAATGGTATTTGGTGGAGATGGAAAACGGTTCCGTTATTAATTGCAGAATTCGTGGAAAATTTAAGCTGGACGGTTTAAAAACCACAAATCCTGTAGCTGTTGGCGACATTGTTGACGTTGATGAGGCAGAAGATAATGAAGGAAACCGGGTAATTACGAAAATCCATGAACGGCAGAATTATATTGTCCGGAAATCCACTAATCTGAGTAAGCAGATGCAGATTCTGGCAGCAAATATTGACCGTGCCTATCTGCTCGTCACCATTCACTCGCCGGTGACTCATCTGGCGTTCATTGACCGTTTTCTGGTTTCAGCAGAATCTTTCCGGATCCCGACAACCATTCTTATAAATAAAGCAGATTTACTTTCAGAAGAAGATAACGAGTACGCTGATGCACTGATATATCTCTACGAATCCATTGGTTATCCCTGCTTCAAAATTTCTGCAGAAAACAATCAGAATATTGAATTTTTAAAAGAGGAAATAAACGGTAAACAAGTCATGATCTCCGGTCATTCGGGAGTTGGCAAGAGCACACTGGTCAATGCGATCGATCCCGATCTGAACCTGAAAACAGGTGAAATCTCAAAGGCACACGCGCAGGGACAGCATACCACAACTTTTGCGGAAATGCACCAGCTGGCTTCAGGTGGTTATATCATTGACACACCCGGAATTCGCGCTTTTGGAATCGTTGATCTGGAAAAAGAGCATATTGCACATTATTTTCCCGAAATGCGGGAACTGCTCGGGGAATGCCGTTTTCATAACTGCAAACATCTCAATGAGCCGCAATGTGCAGTCAAAGAAGCAGTGGAAAACGGTTCCATCAGCGAATCAAGATATCAGACCTATCTGCAGCTGATGGAAGAAGACCCGAATGATGTTTACCGAAGAAATATTTACGGTTTATGAGAGTAGTGATTCAACGTGTTTCCGAAGCAAGCGTTACCATTGAAGGAAAAATCAACGGGCAAATCGCTGAAGGCTTTTTACTGCTGGCAGGAATCGAATCCGATGATACAATGGAAGATGCCGACTGGATCGTTAGTAAGATCAGCCAGATGCGGATTTTCGGAGATGAAGAGGGCAAAATGAATAAATCCATCCTTGATCTAAAGGGAGAATTATTGATCATCAGCCAGTTTACTCTTCATGCTTCTACTAAAAAAGGAAACAGACCGAGTTTCATAAAAGCGGCCCGTCCTGAAACGGCTATTCCTCTTTATGAATATCTGATTGAGGCATTTAAAAAGACAAAAATTCCTGTTCAAACCGGAATTTTTGGCGCCGATATGAAAGTAGCATTGGTAAATGATGGCCCCGTAACCATTATTATTGACTCTAAAAATAAAGAATAATGACAATCGAAGAAGCTCAGAAACAAGTAGATGACTGGATCAGCACTTTCGGAGTCCGTTACTTCAACGAACTGACAAATATGGCAATGCTCACGGAGGAAGTAGGTGAAGTCGCACGGATCATCGCCCGCAGATACGGAGAACAAAGTGAAAAGGAAAGTGACAAATCAAAAGATCTGGGAGATGAAATGGCGGACGTTCTGTTCGTTTTGATTTGCCTGGCTAATCAGACAGGTATTAATTTGCAGGAAGCTCTTCAACGTAATCTGGACAAAAAAACAAAACGCGATTCCACCCGTCATCTGGATAATGAAAAGCTGAAATAAATGAAAAATTTTGAAAAAATAAATGCTCATTTTGAAAATACGCTCACGGAGAACGGTATTCAGCCTCCTAATGAATTACAATCTTCCATTCTGAAACGAATCCGTCAAGGAGGTGATTTATTAGTTATCGCTCCGAAAGGAAGCGGCAAAACATATGCTGCGATAATGGCGATATTATTGAAATGCCCGGATTCACAGGAAGGATCTCCGCGTGTTGTCTATATAGGAAGTGACAATAACGAAGTTCTTGAAATGACAAAAACCCTGCGCCATCTTACCCGAAGAAAAGAACTGATGATTGAACCTGCCAATGATAAAGGCAAAATGGTAGAGCAACGTGTCTTTATTTTTCAGGGCGCGGATATAGTCATCGGAAATCCCAAAAGAATTTACGATTTGTATATCCAGAACGGGTTGAATATGAACAAGCTCAACCTGTTGATAATGGACAATCCTGAAATTTTCCTCAAAGATTCCCTGATCGGAGAATTGAACCGTCTGTCAGAAAGCTTACCTAATTGTCAGCGAATATTTCTGACAGAAGAAGTTAATTCAAGAACAGAACGGATTATTCCTCAGTTCTTAAACCATCCGTTGATCCTGGAAGCAACCGAATAAATCTGCCATTTACCAAATTTAAAATACCGTTCATGAGCCATTCCGGAAACCGGCTTTCAAAAGAAAAGTCACTTTACTTACAGCAGCATTCCAACAATCCGATCGACTGGTACCCCTGGTCAGAAGAAGCGTTTGAAAGAGCTGAAAAAGAAAATAAGCTGCTTTTGATAAGTATCGGCTATTCTTCCTGTCACTGGTGTCACGTAATGGAAAAAGAAGTTTTTGAAAATCCACAGGCTGCCAGCTATCTGAATGAGCATTTCGTTTGTATTAAAGTGGATCGGGAGGAGCGCCCGGATGTCGATCATGTTTACATGACTGCTGTCCAGCTAATGACACAAAGCGGAGGCTGGCCGCTCAATTGCTTTACACTTCCCGATGGAAGGCCCGTTTACGGAGGAACTTATTTTCCGCTGCAGCAATTTCTGAATATTCTTACTTCTTTACAAAAGATATATCATGAAAACCGGGGTGAAATGGAACAATATGCTTCCAATTTGGAAAAAGGAATTAAAACAGCTGACTACATCAAAGTAGATGAAACACAAGTCATTGAAGAAGGGAAATTACATACATTGGTTGAAAAATGGGCTTCTTCCTTTGACTGGAACGACGGGGGACAGAAACGCGCCCCGAAATTCCCGCTGCCAAACAACTATGAATTTCTGCTTCAATATGGTAAATATTTTGGAGAAGAAGCCACTGTTGAATTCACTCATCTAACCTTACATAAAATTATCCGCGGAGGGATTTACGACCAGCTTGAAGGTGGCTTAATGCGCTACAGCGTTGATATGTACTGGAAAGAACCGCACTTCGAAAAAATGCTCTACGACAACGGACAATTTCTTTCTGTTATTGCCAAAGCCTGCAATGATCGTCCGAGTCTTGAATATAAATGGGTGTTGGAACAGACTGTCAACTGGCTGGAAACAAAGATGAAAAATCAAACCGGATTGTATAAAAGCTCTATTGACGCCGACGCCAATGGAGAAGAGGGATCTTATTATATCTGGAAAAAGGAAGAGCTTCAGGTCATTTTGAAAGATGATTTTGAAAAAGCAGCAGAATTCTATCAGGTAAATGGGAATGGTTTTTGGAAAAACGGGAACTACATTTTATTGCGTGCTTCCTCTTTTCACGAATTTTCAGAGCATTATCAACTACCTGCAGATACTTTCAAAAACTGGTTGGAAGCTATTAATTCAAAATTACTCGAAGCACGTTCGGGAAGAATAGCCCCCGTCATTGATGAGAAGATCATTTTTAGCTGGAATTGTATCATTGCAATTGGTTTAATTGATACAGCGATCGCCCTCAATGATATATCTCACTTTAACCGGGCTGCTGCACTTATCGGAAAGCTTGAAAATATTTTTATAACACCGGATCTCATTTTCCGTATAAATGATGATATAAACAAAATAGAAGGTTTTCTTGATGACTATGCTTACTACGTAAAAGCATGTATTCAGCTTCATCAATACACATTAGACGATAAGTGGATTGCCAAAGCTACAAAATGGATCAATAAGATCCAGGAGCTGTTCGAAACGCAGGGAGAATTATTTTACTATTCGGGAGAAGATGCTTTACTAATTGCAAAAACACTGGAAATAAACGATAACGTCATACCATCTTCCAATAGTATTCTCGCTAACTGTTTTTGGGATCTGGGGGTTATCTGTTCTAATGAAATCTGGTTAAATAAAGCTAAGGCGATGCTGCAGCATGTTTATGAAGGGATGGATCATTATGGTTCCGGATATTCCAATTGGGCCATATTACTTCAGAAAGTAATCAAAGGAGATTTATCTGTGAATTATCTTTCAGAAATCAGCGGAGAAGAGCATCTCCTGCAACTAAAAAAGCTTCAGGATATTGTTCTGTTCAAAAAAGACATTCAGGCTGATAGAACAAACAGCTATCAGATCTGTCACCATAAAAACTGTTTTCTCCCTGAAAAGGATTTCAGCACTATACTGGAAAAAATACAGCAATTATTAAATTAATAGCTTAATCCATTTCCGGAGCCAGGCGAAGAACAATCCCGTCAATCTCCTCTGTTATATGGATCTGGCATCCTAAACGGGAATTGGCTTTTACAAAAAAAGCCTGATCCAGCATGTCTAACTCTGCATCCGACTGTTCCGGTAATTCCGTATCTGATTCCAGGTAACACTGACAAGTAGCGCACATCGCCATACCACCGCATTCTCCCTTAACCGGCAAATCATACGATCTGCACAGTTCCATGACATTCATATTCATATCAGTGGGAGCGAGCAGACTATGCTCTATACCTTCCCTATCAATAATCGTAACTGTAATATCCATATCACCAAAACAAAAAAGGGCCGGAAATAAATTCCAGCCCTCAAAATTATTCAATTAATATTAGAAATGCCACAAATCATGTTCGATTAATCTAATATCTTCTGTGATTTTTTGTGATTCGATCAACGCATCTATACCGTACCTGTACTCTTCAATCTTACGATCAAATACATCAGACTGTTTATAAATGATTGAAGCAAACTGACGTTTCCAGAAATAATCATCAAAGCTCATCCATTGGGAGTCATTCTTTCCGTTGTAAGTATAGTAGTTGTTGAACACAAATCTACACTCAGGGAAGTACAACCAGAAAAGCTCACGATATTCATTTCTGTCTTTATCCAATATAACAGGAGCTATTGAAATTATTCTTACATCCAAAACAGATCTTTCCTTATCAAAGAACCAATCTTCCTTCACATGATATCTTACAATATCTCTCGAAGTAAAATATGAATAGTCAGAGGGAAGCTCAATATACTGGCCTGTTACAGGGTCAATAGAATCCTCCATACCATCGTATGTCTTCTGGTAACGACCTCTCGTACTCTTATCCTCAACCCCGAACATTTGCCATGTCAGGAGTAAAGACGTATAAGCCGTATCGTTCCAAAAAGGAATACTTGTATTTCTTTTAACCTCTAAAGGATATTTCAGCTGATCTCCGTCTTTCACATCTTCCAGTAAAGGATTCATCGGATAATATACCGTCAGGTTCCCTTTCATTATATTTTCTCTGATAATTGTCCAAAGACTATAACGAGAAGAGTTTTTAATCCAGTTTTCTCCTCCTGTTACAAGGTCATCATTACGGAAATCATAAGGAAAAAATAAGGTGTGATTTTGCTTTTCACGTACATCAATATATCTATGAATACGTTTCGACCACATCATATCTGCCTCTCGAACAAATTCATAAGGAATCATTCGTTTAGTCGGAATAATCTCCTTCAGCACAACACCGTCAATCACCCCTTCAACAGGAACGTTCGTCGGTCCACCATTGATATCCACCTGCGCACTTAGAACCGAAATGCTGAAAGCAGATAAAATTAAAGCTAAACGTTTCATAATGATATATTTTAATTATAATGTAAATTCTCCAAAAACCTTCTTAGTCAATCCGTTTGGCATTCTTACAGTTGCAGATACATAAACTTTTGACCCTGGTTTACCCTGATTCAATACCGGTATAGCGGCACCCAGTGAATTTCCGGAGCCTGTAGCTTCACGCATAATTCCCTGAACACCAACAGTCCAGTTTTGTACTGAAAACACTGCTTTTAAAGGAATTCCAGGTCCGTATGATACATTAACAGCTGTCGCTCTTTTGTTAATTTTACCTCCCGGCTCCTGACCATCAACAAATAATGTTGGTGTCGGCATCGGTTTCAAATCAAAAGTGAATGTCCCTAAATTAGCAGTTTTTCCGGTAACAGAACTTTTCCCGGAAACAGAAATCGTCCCTGTTTTTCCTGCTGAGTTTGGTACTTTTGCAATATACACATCACCACTCTTAACAAGAGAAATTCCTCCACTTGCACTTAATACTGTCTGGTCGTAACCGGAAGCAACACCTTTCACTTTATTATCATACCCTTTGTACAATACCATTAGCTCCGGTAACATCAGATTTGCTGATGGTTTCATTACCTTGATTTCTTTTTCCCAGTCTAAAGTTTTAGGAGAACCATCTTTTTTCTTAATAGTAATTGTTCCCTTAAGTGTCATATCGGTAGCACCTGCTTTTACGCGAACAAAGCCTTGTCCGTCTCTGACTTCAGAGATTTTCTGATCTCCCAAAGTAACTTCCGGCTGGCGGTCTGAATCGTAAGCAGCCATCAATACGTTAACTAATACGGAATCATTTGCATTTACCAAGTCAGGTCCGTTAGCTAACCATGTTACTTTATTAAAAGAGTATTCACCACCACCTACTCTGCTTCTGATTCTGGAAATAACATTCGCTCGGGCAGTCAAAATTTCATTTTCCAACGAAGTCAAAGATGCTAAAGCAGCAACCGCCGGTGCATGGTCAAATGTTTTACCAATCCAGTGGATGTTTTCTCTGTCATGGTTCTGAACTATTTCATTTTTAGTCAGTCCCATATATAGATCCGCAATCTCTTCTCTCTCGTCTTTTGGAACATTAGATTTTTCAATAGCCGCTAAAATTTGCTTCTTCAAGTCCTTAACATCTTTATATTTTACGATTTTAGGATCTTTGAAAAAATAAGCTGGTGCGTTATCCGGTTTTGGTGAAGATTCAACAAAAATCTTCACGATTTCCGCGCGAAAAGAGTTCATCTGGTTCCACAATTCAAGTCCTTTACCTTTTGGAGCCTTCAAATTCTCATTGATTCCCATCAGCAACATCGGCTCATCGTATTTATCTTTTGCCTGTACATTTGCCAAGTCCATACGAACCGGTTTGGTCGGAACTTTAGAATCGTATGCTGTTCTGATAATTGCCTCTTCACCTTTTTTTGCTAAATCCTCACCAATCATTGTCAGCAACTCAACCTTTAAATCATCGATAAATTTAATTCGCTTAGCTACTTCGGCATCCACCTTATCAATTGCATCCAGCATTAATTGAGCTTTCTTAGCTGCTTCAGGATTTGTTTTATCCTGAGCAACTTCTTTTAATTCTTCTTTTTTCTCATTACCACGGGCGAACTCATTTTCATTAGAAACCTGCATGTTCTCCTCAATAGCAACGAAAGCATCCAGAATAGTGTTCGATACGTTCAATGCCAACATCGCTGTCAACACCAAGTACATCATACCGATCATCTTCTGTCTTGGGGTTTCCTTTCCTCCTGCCATTTCTTAATCTTTTTTAAAGTTAAAAATTCAATTATATACGGAGAGAAAATTAACCTCTTGTAATTGTCATTGCTTTCAGCATGTTGCCATAAACAGTATTCAAGTCTGTTAAGTTTCTGGACAACAATGACATATTTTCTTTATATCGTTTAGTATCTTCAGCAGAGTCAGAAAGATTTTTCATCATTTCAGTAACCTGAGCCTGGAATTTTTCAGTTGCTTCCAAATGAGCAGAAGAGCCTTTCAATTGCAGTTCATATACATTATTCAATGCTGCCAGATTTTTAGAAACTTTTTGAATTTGCTCACCGAATGATTCTCCTTCTTTTGTATTAGAAGTTAAACCTGACAATGACAATGATGCTCTCTCATAAGCTTCAGACAGAGAAGAAACTTTTTTAGAAGCTTCAGCCAGTGAGCTTACATAAGAATCTGTAGCTGCCGCTGCAGAAGTTACTCCTTTCAATTGAGCAGCATTATCACCTAACGCTCTCATTCCGTCACCTAATCGCTCAATCAGCTTAGAATCAATTTTTGCTTCTTCCAGCATTTTATCCAGCTGATCTGTAATTCCGGATCCTTTTAGTTTATTGCTTTTAGAAGTATTATCCAAATCTTGTGCATGTCCCTGCGCTAATTCCGGATACACCAATTCCCAGTTCGGATCGTGGTGTAACGGTTCAAATGTAGAGAAAATAAAGATTACAGCTTCAACTCCCAGTCCAATAGGTAACATGTACTGAGAACCAGGGTAGTGCATGATTTTAAACAACGCACCCACAATTACAACCGCTGCACCCCATCCATACAATTGCTGCATAAATTTCTTCCAACCATCGGTCTCAAAGAAAGATTGTTTTCTACTCATAGTTAATCGTTTTTTTTGGTTTTAAATTTAAATTGTTTTTTGTTTGTTTTGTTTATTCTTAGCGAAGTTCGATATCGCTTTGAATTTCTTCGCCACCTTCTTTAGAGAAGTCTTTTCCACCTCGGCCAAGGTGCGTCATAACATTTCTGAATCCGATATATGACTTGGCAGTATCCTGGAATTCGTAAGATCTTGTGGATGTCTGAAGGTAGTAACCAATATCTTTCCATGATCCTCCACGAATTACTTTTCGTTTCATTGCTTCTGTATCCCAGTCCATTGCATCATAACGGTACTCGGTATTCAAATCGTGTGAAAACTCATACATTGATTCGTCATAAGCTGTTTCACACCATTCTGCAACATTCCCCGCCATACAATACAATCCGAAACCGTTTGGATTATAAGAATATGCTTTAACTGTATGGAATCCTCCGTCTTCAAAATATCTTCCTCTCATCGGCTTGAAGTTCCCTAAGAAACATCCTGAAGAGTTTCTGATGTAAGGACCACCCCAAGGATATTGAGATAAAGGTAAATCTCCTCTCGCAGCTCTTTCCCACTCTGCTTCTGTTGGCAATCGGAAATCATTCACGAATAATTCACCCATTTCTTCCAGCCAGCCGTTCAGCAATTGTGTTCTCCAGACAGAGAAGGCTTTTGCCTGCACCCATGTCACACCAACAACCGGGTAATTATCATAAGCCGGATGCCAGAAGTACATATTGGACATCGGGTCATGGAAGGAATATGTAAAATCTCTTACCCAGCATAATGTATCCGGATAAACATTGATCACCTCATTAATAATGAATCTGCTTCTGTCCTGATGGCCACGAATAGCATTATTCTGTCCTTTTTTGTTCAGCCAGCCATAATCGTCATCCAAACCTATAGGATCGCCATTGAAGGCATTGTTCCCATCCAGAATTTCACGGTGTCCTTCCTGCTTTTCAGCATCAGGGCCTTCATAACCATTTCGGATAATATCAACACGACCTCTCTTAGCAGCCTCTCTCCAGTCAATCCATACATATCTGTATTTGATTTTTCGGGAATCAAATTCTTTTCTTCCATAAAATCTTTCAGATTCTTTATAGTACATATCCGCTAAAATCGGAACATACTTAGGATCAGTATAGCTAAATTTCTTATCCCAGTTCAGCTTAAATGTCGATAAGTCCGGATTAGAGCTATTACGATACTCGAAGGGCTCATAATCAGAAATGGTCGCTTCTTCTCCATCGTAGAAAAATTCTTTCTCCCAATTCATGAAATCCAGCTTCTCATCTGTCGTTAACCGGTCATCCTGCTCGGCAATGATCAACTCACGGGCGATAGAGTCTCTGACCCAATATACGAACTGACGGTATTCATTGTTCGTAATCTCCGTTTGATCCATATAGAATGCCTGTACGGAAACTGTTTTTGAACGTGTTTGGTGCAAAAATGGCACATCTTCGTCGTTTTCTCCCATGTTGTAAGAGCCTCCCGGAATATAAACCATTCCCAATGGAACTTCCGGATGATACGGTTTTCTACCAAGTACACCTGTCAGATGCCCTGTTCTTGATGAACAAGCAGCTAACACCATACCCAACAAACCAAAAATTAGAATTCTCTTCATTTTAATAACTTTAATTGCCAACACTCAAACAAACATTAACAAAATTCTACAGGACAAATTATAATCTTATAACGTTTATCAAGCTTCAGGGTTACAATTTTAATTCACTTTTTATTATAACCATCTAGGGTTTCTATGAATAGTAACAGGCGGCGGAGGTAAAATATAACAATATCTCAGCACTATTTCGTGTGTACCTCTTGATATATTGCTTAGTTTATTTAATGTTAAATCGTAACTGTATCCGATTACAAAATTTTGGATTGGAATAATTCCTATCATTAAGGCCAACGCATCGCTTGTTCTGTAGGTCAAACCTGCGTAGAACCACTGATCATGCAAATAACGGACATTGATGTCTGCTGAATATTTTACAAAATCCGTTCTCATCATTGCCTGAACATCCAACGATCTGTTTGCTCCGAATAAGTCAATAAACTTATATCCTCCCAACAGGTTGTAATGTCTGAATGTTTTATAATTTACATCTATCAATTTTGATTCTGATAAGTGAGTCGAAGAAATACCGGCAAACCATTTACCCTGATTATGGCGGTAATAAATACCTCCGTTCAAATCAAGATTAGTCGCGGATGTACTTCCCGGAAGTGTCGGGTCATTTACCTGTGTCGGCGGAATCCAGGTAGGATTCATACCAAAGTTCACCATACCAACACCAACACCTACTGATAACGTTCCTCCTGCGATTGTTACAGGAATCGGATAAGCAATGTTCAGAAGCAGGTTATTCTGTCTGGCAAAACCAATTGCATCATGATAAAAAGAAAGACCTAAGTTAATCGGCAACCATCTTCCCATATTCGCCTCCACATTAAAAACTGCTGAGTTAGGAGCTCCGTTTACTTTGTCCCACTGATTTCTGTAAATTAATGTCCCGCAAATTCCTTTTTCTAAACCTGTGGAACCGGGATTAATCGTCATCTTATCATAGATAAAATGCGTCAATAATTTGTCTTGTTGTGCAAAAACATTACCTGTCAATACAAACAAGATCAATAATTTAAGTAAATTTTTCACCATAGAAAGCTTTAGTTTTAGTTACAAAATTACGCGGTTTTAAGCCGCGAAAATCAATCAACTCGGCACTAAAATAAATATTTTTATCAATAATTGAAATTATTTCTAAAAATTTTATTTCGTAATAAACAATCACCTGTTAATAGTTTAATTGTTAAATTTAGCAAAACGGTTGAAACGATTTTCCATTATATACGTCTTATATTATTACAGGTTTCACAAAAGTTTCTGAAAAGTTTTCCACCACAAGTCGGGTATGTCATTTTTCATCGCCTGTAAATAGTCCTCGTGATTACACGGAACAACCGTATGTCTTTTAAAAGTCATTTCGCTTTTCTTAGGATACGGAACTTCCATCCACCATCTCTGAGATTTATTACTTTTATAAAATACTATTTCTTCACCGATGTCTACAAGGTTAACGGTAAACTTCATATAGTTCTTTAAAGAAGAAATCGGGAAATCCCCGAAACGGGAAGCAAAGCCGTCTATAAAATACCAGATCATCTGAGCAACCAGATGATCCGTCAGTCCTGAATCGCCTTCCAGGTAATTCATCACTGAAAAACAAGATAAGCGGTCGCTTATACCGGCGTACTTGGCAATCTGACAAGCAGTTTCAGAAGTTATTCCATTCGGATTATCGTAAAATCCGCTTCGGCTTTGTGTCGCTTTCAATGACTTCAGATCGAAGGAAATGATGTCCGAATTGCGGATCAACGGTTCCGCTTTCTTAAAGTCAGTAGCTAATTCTCCCAATCTGCAATAATCAAAATATAGTTTCTCAATAAGATCAACATCTGAAGTTCTCAGGAATGGTTGTTGTGTACCTATAATTGAGTAGTTAAAAAGTGTGCAGGGTCTTGAGGTCAGTATGTGAGAAATATAATTCTGGTCATTCAGCGGTTCATCCGGATTCCCGAGATCCAGACCCGCATCAATACCTGCAATATTTACCGTTTGCTCTAACTGCTGAAAAGCTTTGTATATCGCATAGGTTAAATCCTGGGAGCCTCCGATAACTACCGGAATGCAATTTTTTTTCACTAAAATTGAAACGGCCTCCTGAACTGCATAATAAGTATCTTCGACAGCATCTCCCGGCTTAATTGTGCCCAGATCATAAACAGGGAAACTCCATTTTGTATCAGCAGACAGGTTATATAAATAATGTCTGAAACGATTTGGAATTAAATCTTCTTTGCCGGAGACAGAATTTCTGAATTCAGGGCAATCAAAAATTACAATGCTGTTCTTTTCAATTTCAGGGAATTCTCCTGTATATATCGTGATCTTTTCACTCAACAATTCTTTTGTCTGCTGAAAGGCAAAGTCAACCGGCTTAAAGTAAATGGATAAATCGTTCAGGCTCATTTCTTACCTTTTTTTGATTTCGGAGAAGCATCCTGCTGCTCAATCAATGCCAGCACTTCATCATAGTTTAATGAACCGGCATCTGTTTTTGCAGGTATCTTATAATTATTCTTTCCTTTCTTGATATACGGCCCGTATCTTCCGTTCAGCACCTGGATAGATTTATCTTCCTCAAATTCTTTGATAAGCTTATTGGCATCTTCCTGCTTTTTAGCTACGAACAATTCAATTGCTCTATCATAATCAATGGTCATCGGATCTTCACCTTTAGGAATAGAAACAAATTCTTTTCCTACCTGCACATAAGGGCCAAAACGTCCTACATTTGCCTTTACTTCCGCTCCTTCATATTCTCCCAGTGTTCTTGGCAGCTTGAACAAATCCAGCGCTTCTTCTAAAGTGATTGAATTAATTGATTGTTCCTTTCTTAAAGAGGCAAATTGCGGCTTGTCATCTTCCTCTTCTCCTCCGATCTGAGCCAACGGTCCGAAACGGCCGATCTTCACCACTACTTTTTTTCCTGATTCAGGATGAACTCCCAACTCTCGCGCTCCGTTTGCTTTCTCTGAGTTCTCTAATGTATCTTCTACATTTGAATGGAACGGATGATAGAACTGATCAATCATTTTTGTCCACTCTACCATGCCGTTTGCTATGTTGTCAAATTGCTTTTCAACATCGGCTGTAAAGTGATAATCCATAATATGGTCAAAATGATCTACCAGGAAATCTGTCACTATAATTCCGATATCTGTCGGGAACAGCTTATTCTTCTCCTTCCCGGTGATTTCCTTCTTTTTTACTGTCGTCAGATTATTTCCGTCTAATTCAATATAATCATATTCCCGCTCAACACCTTCCAGTTCTTTCTTTTCTACATATCCTCTCTTCTGGATCGTAGAAATAGTCGGTGCGTAAGTGGAAGGGCGGCCGATTCCCAGCTCTTCCAGCTTTTTTACCAAAGTAGCTTCCACATATCTTGCGGCAGGGCGCGTGAAGCGTTGCGTCGCTTTAATTATATCACGCAACAGCATATCTCCCACCTCTACTTTCGGTAAAATCGCCTGATCTTCATTTTCATCTTCATTATCCAGGTCGTCCAGCGATGTTTCCATATAGACTTTTAAGAAACCGTCAAATTTGATTACTTCTCCTTTGGCTGCAAATACTTTTTCCAGTGATTCGTCCCCGATCTTAACCGTTGTCCTCTCCAGCTCCGCATGACTCATCTGAGAAGCAATAGATCGTTTCCAGATCAGATCGTACAGTTTCATTTCGTCATTTTCGCCGGAAATGGAATGTACAGAAAAATCAGTAGGACGAATAGCTTCGTGCGCTTCCTGGGCAGATGCATTCTTGGTCGTATATTTAGTCGGTTTAGAATATTCTTTACCGTAATAAGAAACAATTTCTTTTTTTGCTCCTTCAATTGCCGTGTCAGATAAATTAACAGAGTCGGTTCTCATGTATGTAATTTTTCCCGCTTCATACAAACGCTGGGCTACAGACATTGTCCGTGAAACTGAAAAACCAAGCTTAACAGAAGCTTCCTGCTGTAATGTAGAAGTTGTAAAAGGGCTGGCAGGAGATTTTGTTGCAGGCTTCTGCTGCACATCCAGAACGGAAAAATCGGCTGTTTTACATTTTTCAAGAAATGCTTCCACTTCTTTCAGGGTTCCGAAGTTCTCCTGAAGGTCTGCCTTCAATTTGTCTTTCCCTTTTGAAAAAACACCCTGTACCTTATAATATGACTCCGCTTTAAATCTTTCTATCTCTCTTTCTCTTTCAACGATCAACCGCACAGCAACGGACTGTACTCTTCCGGCGGAAAGGCTCGGCTTTACTTTTCTCCATAAAACCGGAGATAATTCAAAACCAACCAGCCTGTCCAGAACTCTTCTTGCCTGCTGTGCATTCACAAGCTCAATATTGATCGTTCTGGGGTTTTCAATTGCTTTTAAAATAGCAGGTTTTGTTATTTCGTTGAAAGTAATCCTTTTCGTATCTTTTTTATCCAGATTTAAAGTTTCATACAAATGCCACGAGATTGCTTCTCCCTCGCGGTCCTCATCGGTTGCGAGCCATACCGTTTCCGCATCCTTGACCAGCTTTTTCAGTTCGGCGACTATCGCTTTTTTATCCGGCGATACCTCGTATTTGGGCTTATAATCGTTCTCTATATCAATTGAAACACCCTTTTTAGATAAGTCTCTGACGTGACCAAAGCTTGATTTTACAATAAAATCTTTGCCTAAATAGTTTTCAATGGTTTTAGCTTTTGCGGGGGACTCAACAATAACGAGATTTTTAGCCATTAGTATGAAATTAATTCGGTTTTAAAACGACAAAATAAGATAATTTAAATAAAAGAGAGACGAGAAGTACGGAAAAAAGTTCAAATCCATTTGTTAATAAACTCAGGAGAAAAGAATTAGAATTTATTAAATTACAATAATAAAAATGGCCGAAATTTCTTCCGGCCATTTTTTATTGCTGTTACTTACAGCTCTTATAAGATTAATCTTTTACTCTTTTTACACTTACAATAATGTACATGTTTTATTAAATGTGGTATTTTCTTCATACTTATCGCATGTGCTTTTTGCATCATCTAACGCAGCATTTTTGATATCATGCTTTTCAGTTACTGTTATATCTCCTGTTCCCTGATATGTACACTCACATGTATAATCTTTTTTACATGATGTCAAACCAAGAACACATAACGCTGCAATGCTTAAAATAGTACCTTTCATAATGTTTATTTTTTCAGTTAATAAATTTCATCTGAGAAAAGATATAGAAAAAAACAAACCAAAAAAATAAACAATTGATCTAAAGCAAATTAGATAAAATACTGCATTTAAAACCTGTTTTTTTGTGGAATAATTTCCCCAATTAAAATAGATATTTGTTAAAAACAAGTACAAAATGGGGAAATTATTGGGCTTTTTTGTTCTTTATCCGTTGCCGGATATTTTTAAAAAAGCTCTTTAGCTTCCCTTCTCCATACACCGTAGAAGTCAGCAGGGTATTCGCTATCAAAGGAATTACTTCTCTTTTAACGAAACCTCCTTTTTTAAATAGAAAATTCCGAAATAAGAAATCTACTGATGAAACCATGAATGCCCTTGATCCGATAAAATCATCTTCATCAGAGGACTGGTGCTCATCTTCAACATTGTGTTTCTGTATTGCTTTTTTCAGGCCAGCCACATCATCCCGGATCTGATACATTGATTTTTCAATATTGTCCCTGACTGTTTCCTGCTCTTTTATCAAGTCATCAAAATCATAATGTGATTTGGAGATTCTTCGAAGAATCGCATTTTTAATCTCATTCGGACGGAAAACATTTCGGAGCGATAGATAAATAATCAGTGCGATGACATAGAAACCTGCCACAATAATATAACCGACACTCATATTATCCAGCAGTTCTCCTATGTATTGTGCGACACCTAAGTTAATAAACATCAATGCAAACATAAGTAGAACGATAATAATTGAAGCACTTACTCCTGAAGAAATCAGGTTAACCGTCCGCTCGTATATCTCAAGCTGCAGTGATTTTATATTCGCTTTAATAAACAGCTGGGCATTCTCCGCCAGATCATCTACTACCTCATTGACACTGGTTTCTTTTTTTTCCTGGTTTTCAGCATTATCTCGTAATTTTTCCTGTTCCATAAGCCTATAATAAAAAATGCCAGAAAGAATCTGGCACCTGGTTTAAAATTATTGTGATCTAAGCGTTTTTAACGCTTCTTACTTTATTTTCCACCTCTTCTTTTACCTGAGAAGCTTTTTCTTTTAATTCGGAGATCACTTCTTCTCCTTTCTTTTTCGTATCCGTTAAAAAATCATTCAGCCTGTCGCCTAAATCCCCAAAGGAATCTTTAATTTGCTTTCTGGTTTTTTCACCTTTTTCCGGAGCGATTAAAATTCCTGTAACGACCCCTATAGCCCCTACTGCCATCAATCCTAAAACTGTTTTTGTTGCTCTGCTCATAACTTACTTTTTTATTATGTGATTACTTCTTGGTTTACTTAGTAAAATATGCCAAAACATTTAATTAGCACTAACACATCAAAGTAACAAAGATATTCTCAATCAAAAAACGCAAATAATGTTAAGAAAGTGCAGTGTTTTTTCTGCAAATTAATAGTATCTGTTTGATAATAAATAATTTTCCACATAATCTTTCACTCCTTCCTCTAACGTATGGAATGGGGTATTATAACCCGTTTTTAACAATTTGGACATATCCGCTTCCGTAAAATAC
Organism: Flavobacteriia bacterium 40-80; assembly: GCA_001899145.1. Classification (GTDB taxonomy): domain Bacteria; phylum Bacteroidota; class Bacteroidia; order Flavobacteriales_D; family Crocinitomicaceae; genus 40-80. The sequence continues at coordinate 295,400 of MKVF01000021.1, read as the reverse complement.
TGATACTTATCACGTATATCAATCGGTGTATCAATGAATGAGATATTTGCCGGCTTATTCAATGATCTGAAAGTAGCCGTGGCCAAGTCCAGGAAAGTTCTGGCTTTTCCCGAACCCAGATTATAAATTCCCGATTCGGGTCTTGCAGTATATAAGTACCAGCATACGTTAATTACATCTTTCACATATACGAAATCCCTCAACTGCTCTCCGTCTTTATATTCAGGATTATGAGAACGGAACAGATTCATCTGTCCCTTCTCCTGTACCTGCTTAAATGTGTGTAAAATAACGGAAGCCATTCTTCCTTTGTGGTATTCGTTCGGCCCGTAAACATTGAAAAATTTCAAGCCGTACCAGTCAGGCGGACATTTATCCTGGGAAACTGCCCATTTATCAAATTCATTTTTGGATTCTCCGTATGGATTTAACGGCTTTAATGAAGAAACAACTTCATGATTATCCTCATAGCCAAACTCTCCCAAACCATAGGTTGCCGCGGAACTTGCATAGATCAACGGGGTCTGCTTTTCCGAACAATAGTTCCAGATCATTTTCGTGTAGTTCAGATTCAGCTCCTCCAGCACTTCCCAGTTAAATTCAGTCGTGTCCGTTCTTGCTCCTATGTGAAAAATTACCTCAATAGTTTCAGTAGTACGCTTCAGCCAATCCTCCAGCTGGTCTCTCTCTACTTTCGCACTGTATTTTTTACCTTCCAGATTTTTTTGTTTTTCGGGAACATCAAATTTATCAACAAGGATAAGATCCTGTCTCCCTTCATTATTAAGCTTTGTCACCAAACAACTTCCGATAAATCCCGCTGCACCTGTTACGATAATCATTTTTTACTTTTTAATAGCAAAAATAATGAATAAATTTGTACCAAAATTCCGTTATGCAACAGTATCACCATTTACTTAATGAGATTTTAGAAAAAGGCGTTCACAAGGAAGACCGTACAGGGACAGGAACGATCTCCATATTCGGGCATCAGCTGCGTTTCGATCTGAATGAAGGCTTCCCTTTGGTAACCACTAAAAAAGTGCATCTGCGATCTATTATTGTTGAGCTGTTATGGTTTTTACAGGGTGACACCAATATCAAATATCTCAAGGACAATAAGGTTTCCATCTGGGATGAATGGGCGGATAAAAACGGTGACTTGGGTCCTGTTTACGGAAAACAGTGGAGGCGATGGGAAACTGCGGACGGAAGAGTTATCGACCAGATCTCTAAATTAATTGACCAGATTAAACGGAATCCTGATTCCAGAAGACTGATTGTTTCTGCATGGAACGTAGCAGATGTAGATAATATGGCTTTACCGCCTTGCCACACCTTATTTCAATTCTATGTGGCCAATAACAAGCTGAGCTGTCAATTGTACCAGCGCAGCGCGGACACGTTTCTGGGTGTTCCTTTCAATATTGCTTCTTACGCGCTATTAACCATGATGATCGCTCAGGTTTGCGACTTAGAGTATGGTGATTTTGTTCATACATTCGGAGATACACACTTATATACGAATCACCTGGAGCAGGCAAGACTTCAGCTATCAAGAGAAATCCGACCGCTTCCGACCATGAAAATCAATCCGGATGTTAAGGATATTTTTGATTTTAAATTAGAAGATTTCGAGCTGTTAAATTACGATCCGCATCCGCACATCAAGGCAGAAGTGGCTGTTTAATTGAGCTGCATATTATCAATAAGGCGTACTTCACCTACATAGGCGACAACGCACGCTACGGCATCCGGTGTCCATTCGTCTGTAAGTGACTCCAGCGTCACCGGATCAACTATCTCAAAGTATTCGAGTTCCATTGAGCTGTCCGAATAATCCTGCTTCATTATCTCTGCGATCTGTACAGGAGTCATTTTCTTTGCCAGCTCCTTCGCTTTCAGCAATGATTTGTAGATAAAAAGCGCTTCTTCCTTTTGTGCTTCTGTTAACCGCTGATTTCTTGAGCTAAAAGCCAACCCCGATGATTCACGGTAAATGGGACAGGCAATAATATTAACAGGCAGATGAAGGTATTCCACCATCTTTCTTACTACTGCAACCTGCTGGAAATCCTTTAGTCCAAAATAAGCATTATCGGGCTGTACCAGCTGAAAAAAACGAGTCAAAACCTGAACAACACCATCAAAATGCCCTGGGCGCATCCTGCCTTCCATCAACACTTCCAAACGTCCAAGATCAACCTCGGGAACGGAAAAATTCACGGGATAAACATCATCTTCTTCCGGAATAAAAACAATATCTACACCTGTTTTCTCCACAAATTCAATGTCTGTTTCAATTGTTCGCGGGTATTTCGCCAGATCTTCAGGATTATTAAATTGTCTCGGATTCACAAAAATACTAACTACTGTAATATCATTTTCCCGGACGGAACGCTTCATAAGAGACGCATGCCCTATATGTAACGCTCCCATCGTCGGAACAAATCCAATCTTTTTACCAAGACTTTTTAATTCGCTGATTTGCAACGTCAAATCAGAAACATTGTTGATTACTAACAATTTACAGCAATTAATTTCTACACAAGCGGACAAAACTAAATCTTTTTTTACAGTTTTAGCCATTTTTGTTGTATTTTTGCAAGGATTTTTAGAAACTCGAGTATTCCTATGGAAAAGAAACGAATTTTATTTATATCACAAGAAATTTTTCCTTTTTTACCCAAAAATGAGCTTTCCTACTCTGCCAAAAGAATTCCTCAGGGGATCCAGGATTTAGGTAAAGAAATTCGTGTATTCACACCACGTTACGGGAATATCAACGAAAGAAGACATCAGCTTCACGAGGTAATACGTCTGTCCGGAATGAATATTGTAATCAACGACCATGATCATCCGCTGATTATTAAGGTTGCTTCCGTTCCGAATGCAAAAATGCAGGTTTACTTTATTGACAACGAAGAATATTTTAAGAGAAAGCAATCTGTCTCAGAAGACGACGGGAAATATTTTAACGATAATGATGAACGTTCCATCTTTTTCTGCAGAGGCGTGCTGGAAACCGTTAAAAAGCTGGGCTGGCAGCCGGATGTAATCCATTGCCACGGCTGGCTGGGAATGATGATGCCTTTGTATCTCAAAAAAGTATATAATAAAGATCCGCATTTTGCCAATACAAAAGTTGTATTATCATTTTACGACCTCGGCTTTAACCACCACTTTGATGATCAATTAGCTGAAAAGCTTAAATTCGATGGGATCGATGAAGAAATTACTTCGGAAATCGGGGATGCCACTTTTGAAAACGTTTTAAGCACAGCCGTAAAATATTCTGACGGAATTACCGTTCTATCGGAGAAAATAAGTGATATCTGCCAGAAAATATTTGACGAAGCGACATGTGCAAAACTGGATTTTGTCCCTGAAGAGCACCAGTCAAAACAGCTTTCCGACTTTTTCGACAGAGTCATCAATGAAGAAGTATTAGTTTCATGAAGATAAAACACATTTCAGATAATTTTATGAAGCGGGAGAATTATATTTTTTCCGCTTCTTTTTTCTTTTTATTGTTCTTTTCCGCGGCAATTTCCAGTTGTAAGAAAAAAGATTTTACGAACGGAAAAGACCTGCTGGATTCTAAATACGGCATCAATTCCGTCCTGGTAGATACTTTTGATATTATTACCTATTCTGTCGAGGAGGATTCGATCCGCTGCACGAATAATTCCAACGTGCTGTTCGGAATATACAATGATCCCACATTCGGAAAGTTCAATTCATCAATTTATACCAATCTGGTACTTCAAAATCCGGGAACAACAAATTTCACCAATTCCCAGACAGTGGATTCCGTTGTTTTTTCAATGCAGTACAGCGGTTACTACGGAACACCGGAAAATATCCAGGTTGAAGTGTATGAGTTGTCTGATTTAATGGCCGTAGGTGATACGATGTATCAGTTTTCAACAGTACATCATAATACTGAGAATCTTGTTGAAAGCGGCTTTGAAACAATGCTTCCCAAACCGGCATCCAAAACAATTGTCGGAACAGATACATTAACAGCACATTTGAGAATCCGTCTAAAGCCAACCTTTGGCCAACATCTTATTGATGGAGCAAATCAGGGATATTATGAATCACAGGATGCCTTTAAAAATTTCTTCAAAGGACTTTATGTAAAAGTAACCGACTACAATCCTGTATCCGGAAAAGGTGCGGTTTATTACTTTTCTCTGACTTCCATCAACTCCGGACTGACTGTTTATTACAGAGACCAGGATAATGTTGCGAAGTCATTCAAATACCTTATTAACAATAAAGGTGTCTTTTTTAATCATGTGGATATTGACCGGTCAGGAACAAAAGTAGAGCAATTGCTCGCGAATGCATCACTTGGAGAAAAAGAGTTCTATGCCCAAGCCTACGGAATCCGTGCTGTTGTTGAAATTCCGGGATTGAAAAATATTCCGTCTAATGCAATTATTCATTCTGCCGAATTACAGCTGCCGTTTACCTCTTATTATCTGGATAAGATCTATGCCAGCGCGGCTGTGACGATCGGTTATTATAACAACAATGACTATAATAAGCCGGTTACGATAAAAAGCGGGAATTTATACAACGAGTCTCTTAAAGCTTACATTATAGATATTAATGATTATGCAAACGGAAAAATTGTTGCTCAGAATATCATAAACGGAACTATTAATACTCAAAAGTTTTATATTATTCCTAATAACTATTCTATTAGTTCGGAAAGGATTATATTTAACGGAAAAAATACGACATACAAGCTGAAACCAAAGTTAACTGTTATTTACACATTAAACTGAAAATTTTATGTGCGGGATTGTAGCATACATAGGAAATAAAGAAGCCTACCCAATTCTGATCAAAGGATTACAACGCCTAGAATACAGGGGATACGACAGTGCAGGAGTTGCACTTTTAAAAGATAATCACGTCAACTTGTATAAAAAACAGGGGAAAGTCAGTGATCTGGAAAATTATGCAAAACAATTCGATACTTCCGGGAAGATAGGAATCGGTCATACGCGTTGGGCAACCCACGGGCTTCCTAATGATATAAACTCTCATCCGCATACATCAATGGATGGTAAAATTGCCATCATTCATAACGGTATTATTGAAAACTACGATTCTATCAAAGAACAGTTGATTTCAAGAGGATATGAGTTCAAATCACAGACAGATACGGAAGTAATAGTGCATTTGATTGATGATATCCTGAAAAAAGAAGGAGTTGATCTGGCAGAAGCTGTCCGTCTGGCACTTATGAGTGTTATAGGTGCATATGCTATTGTAGTATTATCTTCTGACTATCCGGATCAATTGGTTTGCGCACGTAAAAGTAGCCCGCTGGTAGTTGGAATCGGTCAGGAAAACGATTTCTACTTAGCTTCAGATGCAACGCCGATCATCGAATATACAAAGCAGGTCGTATATCTTAACGATGAAGAGATAGCTACCGTAAGCTTAAAAGAAGGATTGAAAATCATCAACATAAAGAATCAGGAAAAATCTCCTTACGTTCAGGAACTTGAAATGCAGATCGAATCCCTTGAAAAAGGAGGATTTGAGCACTTTATGCTGAAAGAGATATTTGAGCAGCCGCGTTCGATAAGAGATTGCTTCAGAGGCCGTCTGAACAGCGAGGAAGGATGGGTGCAGCTTGGTGGTCTGAAAGATTACGAGCAGCGTTTAATCCACGCTAACAGGCTGGTAATGGTTGCCTGTGGCACTTCCTGGCACGCATGCCAGGTAGGTGAATACCTGATTGAAGATCTGGCGAGAATCAATGTGGAAGTTGAATATGCTTCCGAGTTCCGTTACCGGAATCCGATCATTAATGAAAATGATATTGTCATCGCCCTTACACAATCCGGTGAAACCGCAGATACTTTAGCTGCGATCGAGCTGGCGAAACAAAAAGGTGCAAAAGTGCTGGGAATTACGAATGTTGTCGGTTCATCCGTGTCCAGGGCAACACACGCAGGTTCCTATACACACGCAGGTCCTGAAATAGGTGTTGCTTCTACAAAAGCATTTACGGCTCAGGTAACCGTGCTGACTTTAATGGCATTACGCCTGGCACACATCCGCGGAACACTTTCCCGCTCTGAATTTCATCAATTAACGGCCGAGCTGGAACGAATTCCCGACAAAGTTCAGCGTATTCTGGAATCCAACGATAAGATCAAAGAAATCGCTCATATTTATCATCAGGCGACAAACGCGCTTTATTTAGGTCGCGGTTCATCTTTCCCTGTCGCTTTGGAAGGAGCTCTGAAATTAAAAGAGATCTCTTACATTCACGCTGAAGGCTATCCTGCCGCAGAGATGAAACACGGTCCTATTGCTCTGATCGATGAAGAAATGCCTGTATTTGTCATTGCTACAAAAGGTACTTCCTATGAAAAGGTAGTAAGCAATATCCAGGAAGTGAAAGCCCGGAAAGGAAAGATTATTTCCATTGTCACAGAAGGAGATGTCCAGGTAAAAGAGTTATCCGATCATTATATTGAAATCCCGGAAACAGACGAGCATCTCGTACCTTTGCTGGCAACCATTCCACTGCAAATTCTCTCTTACCATATCGCTGTAATGAGAGGCTGTAACGTGGATCAGCCGAGAAATTTAGCAAAATCAGTTACTGTAGAATAAAAATCGAAGCTGACCGAAAGTCAGCTTTTTACTTTTAACTAAAATCATGAAAAAAATAATAATTGTTTTTACGTTTTTACTTGCCCACCTTTCTAACGCCCAAAATGTCTTAACAATTAACAAGCTGCTCGAGCTGAACCGACTTTCCGGAGGAACAGTATCACCGGATGAAACCAAAGTGCTGTTTGAAATTAAACAGGCAAACATAGAAGAAGATAAAGTTTACGGTAATGCATACATCTATGATTTGAAGAACAAAAAATACGCTGCTATTACTGATAATGAAAAAACTGTCCGTTTTGATTTTCAATGGACCAATGACAATTCGATCTGGTATATTTCAAATGAAAAAAATGGTTTCCAGGTGTGGAACATGGATGCTTCCGGAAACAATAAACGGCAGATTACCAATGAAGAGAATGGCATAGATGGCTTTAAAATCTCTGATGACGGCTCCCTTTTAGTATTAATCCTTGATGAAAAAATTACTAAAAATGTCAGCGACCTGTATCCTGAATTAAAGAAAAACCGTGCAAGAATCTACGATGATCTGATGTATCGCCACTGGAACTACTGGAACGATGAAAATTTCAAACAACTGTACGTTGTTCGTTTGAACAATAAAGTAACGGAAGGAAGCAAAACAGCAATCGCTCCGGTTTCTGCTATTGATAAGGTAAATCCGCCTTTCAGCGGCAGCGAGTCTATTGCTGTCAGTCCCGATAACAAGACGATCTATTACAGCATGAAAAATAAAATCGGAAAAGATTTTGCGCTTTCTACAAATACCGATATCTATGCCTACAATATTGATACAAAACAAACAAACAACCTTTCAGTAACCAATAAAGGATATGACAATGCCCCGGTTGTTTCAAAAGACGGTAAATATGTTGCGTGGCTACAGATGAAAAACGAGGGTTACGAGTCTGATAAAAACGATATTATTTTATATCAGCCGGCAACTCAGAAGTATGTCAATCTTACAGAAGGAGAAGATATTACGGTCAGCAATTTCGTAATAGGAGACAAAAAAATCTATTTTATCGCTCCTCACAAAGGTTGTGAGCAGATCTTCGAGATCGATCTTGAAACGAAAAAACTAACACAGATCACGACAACGATCGCGGATTACACCGGATTGGCATTAAGCAAAAACAGCCTGATTGCCACACGCCAGTCAATGATTGAGCCAACAGATTTATTTCAGATCGATTTAAAATCCAAAAAAGTACAGCAGCTCACCAACGTGAACGAAGCATATTTAAAAACAATTACAAAACCAACCGTAAAAGAAACATGGGTCAAAACAACCGACGGAAAAGAAATGCTTGTATGGCATGTGTTACCCCCAAATTTTGACAGCACAAAAGCTTATCCTGCATTGTTGTATTGTCAGGGCGGTCCGCAAAGCATGGTCAGCCAGTTCTTCTCTTACCGGTGGAATCTGATGCTAATGGCTAGTCAGGGATATGTGGTTGTTGCGCCTAATCGCCGCGGTCTTCCGGGATTCGGCAAAGAATGGAATGAAGCTATTTCAAAAGACTGGGGAGGACAATCCATCAGAGATTACCTCTCTGCAACGGATGATGCAGCTGCAAAGCCTTACGTGGACAGAACTCGTATGGGAGCTGTAGGAGCATCTTACGGCGGGTATTCGGTTTATTTCCTGGCAGGTGTTCATGAAAAAAGATTTAAAACGTTTATTTCTCACTGCGGTTTGTTCAATTTAGAAAGCTGGTATGGAACAACAGAAGAGCTGTTCTTTGCCAACTGGGACAATAAAGGTCCTTACTGGCTGCCTGAAAACAAAGAATATTATCAGAAGAACAGCCCTCACAACTATGTGCAAAACTGGGACACTCCGATCATGGTCATTCATGGTGAGCTGGATTTCCGCGTTCCTGTCGGAGAAGGCCTGCAAGCTTATCAGGCTGCCAGATTAAGAGGATTAAAATCTAAATTACTGTTATTTTCCAACGAGGGACATTGGGTTAATTCCCCGCAAAATGCCGTTATCTGGCACAATGAATTTTACAAATGGCTGGAAGAAGACCTGAAAAAATAATCCATCAATAATAATTTTGTAAATTCGCAATTTTGACTTTTTATAATTATGTGGCAAAAGATAGGAAACATTGTACTTAGAAACAGGCTGTTCATCATAGCTGTGATACTGCTGCTGACAGTTTTCTTCGGGTACTTTGCGCTTACTAACCTGAAGATTGACAACAAGTACGGCAATACCTTACCAAAAGACTCCGAAGTTCAGATGCAGTATCTGAAGTTTAAAGAACAGTTCGGAGAAGACGGATCAACACTTGTCATTGCAATTGATAATAAAAAACTTTACACAGAAAAGAATTTCAAAAAGTGGAAAGAATTAGGTGATTCCATTTTAAAAATGGATGGTGTACTGAGTGTCATATCAGAAGCTACGCTCTTTACAATTAATGATAATAAAGCCGATGAGAAATTCGAAGCTAAAAAAATCTATTCTGATCCGACATTTACAGAAAAATCCATTGATTCTATCCGGAGAGAAGTAAAGAAAAATCCTATTTATGATCACCTGCTTTACAATGATTCCACTCATATCTCATTAATGATGATAGGGCTGGATGAGAATTATCTGGCGGATCAAACGAAACAGGATTTCGTCTTAGCGCTTGAAAAATTTGCAGATACATACGAAAAAGAGCTGGGACACATGCATTTTGCAGGGCTTCCTCACATCCGGATTGTAATCGGAAAACGCATTGTCAATGAAATGCTTTTGTTTATAGGATTGGCGCTGGCCGCTTCCTGTGTTTTGATCTATTACTTCTTCCGTTCTTTCAAGGTAGTAATGATCTGTGTCGCTGTAATTGTCATCTCCGTTATCTGGGCGCTCGGAACTATCGGCCTGTTCGATTTTAAATTATCCGTGATGATGGCGCTGATTCCTCCACTGATGATTGTGGTCGGTGTTCCGAATTCCGTATTCTTTTACACCCGTTTTCACCAGGAATACCGGATCAGCAGAAACAAAATACGGGCAACGAGCTCCATGATCAAAAAAATAGGCGGTGCAACATTCTTAACCAATTTAACAACAGCAATAGGTTTCTGTACGTTTACAAGCTCCGAAAAATTAATGGAGTTTGGTATTATTTCTTCGCTGAATATCATGGTAGTGTTTGTTCTTTCATTGTGCCTGATTCCCATTGCGATCAGCTATTCAGCAGACCCGAAGGAAAGGCACCTTGCACACCTTGACCGTGAATCCTCCACAAAAATGCTGGATATTATTGTCAACCTGGTAACACATCACAGAACAGCCATTTACGTCGTATCTATAATTCTTTCCGTAATTTTCATCCTGGGCTCTCTGAAAATCAAAGCAACCGGAAATTTAACGAGCGATCTTCCAAAAAGCGACCAGATTCTCAAAGACCTGAAATATGTTGAAAAATCGTTCGGTGGTACCATTCCATTTGAAATCCTGGTAAATTATAAAACTCCCGGCAGATTATTTAAAAATGAAACACTGGAAAAAATTGAATCCGTACAGAACATGATCTATAACGATTCATTGTTTTCCAAATCCTTGTCGTATGTTGACTTCCTGAAAGTGATCAATATGGCAATGTATGATAATGATCCTGAATATTATCGGATCATTTCCAACAGAGACAAGCTGAAGCTTAAAAAATACATTGAAAAGTTCGACATAACCAATGCGAATGGAGCTGCTTTCAGTCTTAAAGAATTAATTGATACGCTCAATACGACCATCCGGATCCGTACTCAAATGAAAGATTTGGGTTCCGCTGAGGTCCGCGACAAAGTAGAAATTATTAAAGGAAAAATTGATTCTGTTCTAAATCCTGACAAAAAAGAATTAGAACGTCTTTACGGGCTGGTTGAAAGCGGGAAGCAGGAATATATCGACTCTATTCTAGGAAACTACAGCTATGTTCAGAATTCTCTGACACATCAGATCAGCAGCGGAAATGACGAGCTGCAGTATCAATTTGACATGAATCCTGAAAAAATTAAAGAATATTATTCCAAGCCTTACTTTAACAGAAAGCTGAGAGCCGCTTTGGACAGCGAATACTATGATTCTGCTGTTACAGGTACTTCCGTGGTCGCTGCCGAAGGGACAAAATACCTCTTTATTAATATGGTTGAAAGTATTGTCTTTGCGATCATTACCATTTCTGCGCTGATGTCCTTATTGTTCAATTCGTGGAAAATGACTGTTATTTCCATGATTCCGAATATCATTCCGCTAATCTTTATCGCCGGATTTATGGGATTCTTCCATGTGGATCTGAAACCTTCCACGTTACTGGTATTTGGTATCGCGCTCGGTATTACTGTCGATAATGCGATTCTGTTCCTGGCAAAATACCGCCAGGAAATGCGCACCAGAAAATGGGATATCAAATACACGATTATCAAATCACTGCGTGAAACAGGTCTTGGAATTGTTTATACATCCATCGTTTTATTCTTTGGATTCAGCATGTTTTATTTCTCCCAGTTCGGAGGAACAAAAGCCATGGGAATGCTGGTATCCTTAGCGATTCTGGTCGGTACGTTTACAAACGTGCTGATTTTGCCTTCCCTGTTGCTTTCTCTGGAAAAATACGTTACAAGCGAATCATTCAATGAACCTTATTTTGAAATTTACGACGAAGAGGAAGATATTGAGCTGGATAATCTCCAGGTACGTGAAGAGGAGGAGAGCGACGATATTGACAAACTGAACTGACTAAAATAACCCATCCATGAAAGGAATTATTCTGGCCGGCGGATCCGGTACGCGTTTGCATCCATTGACATTAGCTATCAGCAAGCAATTAATGCCCATCTATGACAAACCGATGATCTACTATCCGCTATCGGTTCTGATGAATGCCGGAATACGGGAAATTTTAATTATTTCCACTCCCCATGATATGCCTTTGTTTCAAAAGTTATTGGGAGACGGAAAGAAATATGGATGCCGGTTTGAATATAAAATTCAGGAAACTCCAAACGGACTTGCGCAAGCGTTCGTGATCGGAGAAGAATTTATCGGAACAGACCCGGTTGCATTGATCTTGGGAGACAATATTTTCTATGGTGTTGGAATGGGTAACTTATTAAGTGAGCATCTTCATCCTGAAGGAGGAGCTGTTTTCGCTTATCATGTTTCCGATCCTGAACGTTATGGTGTGGTGGAATTTGATGCACACTTCAACGCTGTTTCCATTGAAGAAAAACCAAAGCAGCCAAAGTCAAATTATGCTGTTCCGGGATTGTATTTCTATAACAATGATGTAGTTGAAATTGCAAAAAGCTTAAAGCCTTCAGCTCGCGGCGAATACGAAATCACAGATGTAAATGCAGAATATTTACGCAGAGGAAAGCTGAAAGTTGGGGTTTTAAACCGGGGCACAGCATGGCTGGATACCGGCACTTTCGCTTCGTTAATGCAGGCCGGGCAATTTGTACAGGTGATTGAAGACCGCCAGGGTTTGAAAATCGGATGTATAGAAGAGATCGCTTACCGAAAAGGCTTTATTACGAAAGATCAGCTTCGTGAGCTGGCACAACCGTTATTAAAGTCAGGATACGGAGAATATTTACTTAATATCATTAAATAAACATGGAGCTTCTTTCCCCGTATTTAGAAAAAATAGAGTTGGAAATTGTACAGCTTGGTTTTCCGGAAACCCCTGAAAATCTCTATCAGCCGCTTTCTTATTTTTTAAATATAGGAGGAAAACGCATCCGGCCGATTCTTACTTTAATCGGAGCGGAGATGTTTGATGAAATTACGCCGGAAGCCGTGGATGTGGCTGTCGGAATAGAATTGTTCCACAATTTCACGCTGCTTCACGATGATATCATGGACAATGCGCCGTTGCGAAGAAATTTCCAGACCGTTCACGAAAAATGGAATACCAGCACTGCTATTTTAAGCGGTGATGTACTGTTCGTGAAAGCAATGGAGAAAATCCTGAAAGGACAGTCCAATCAGCTAAGCCAGCTGTTTCTCACCACTGCAAAAGAGGTATGTGAAGGACAGCAAATGGACATGAACTTTGAAACGCAGCTAAATGTAAGTATTAGTGAGTACATCGAAATGATCCGCTTAAAAACTTCGGTTTTGCTGGGATGCGCACTGCAATGTGGAGCGATCATCAGCGGAGCGAATGAAGAAGATCAGGAAAAATTATATCAGCTTGGAACCAACATCGGTATCGCTTTTCAATTACAGGATGATCATCTCGATACCTTCGGATTGAGCCCTAAAGTGGGGAAATCAATCGGTGGAGATATCCTTAGCAACAAAAAAACATTCCTGTACCTAAAAGCGCTGGAATTAGCTTCAGAATCACAAAAGCAACAATTCGAACATCTATTGTCCGAACATAATCCGGAAATAAAAATTGCGCAAACAGTGGCCTTATTCAACGAGCTGAACGTGCAGCATATTTCCCAGGAAAAAATTGAATTCTACTTTCAGAAAGGAATTTCCTATCTGAACGAAATACAGCTTCCCGAAGAAAGAAAACAAGCTTTAAAAGCAGTAATTGATTTTCTGTACCACCGAAATTTCTGATGCCGGAATACGTAATACTTGTAGATGAGCACGACCGTGAAACCGGTCTGGAAGAAAAGCTGAAAGCACATGAGCTGGGTTTGCTTCACCGTGCATTTTCCGTGCTGATCTTTAATTCACAAGGCAAGCTTTTATTACAGCAACGCGCTGCCCACAAATATCATTCTCCGTTATTATGGACCAATACGTGTTGCTCCCACCCCAGAAAAGGAGAAAGTATTCCTGATGCGGCCGATCGCCGCCTGCAGGAAGAAATGGGAATGAAAGCCGGCCTACAAAAAGTGTTTTCTTTTATCTACAAAGCCGACATGGAAAACGGGCTGACAGAACATGAATTCGACCATGTTTTAATTGGCTTTTCAGATACTGACCCACAGATCAATCCGGAAGAAGTCCATCAGTTCAGATGGGAATCTCTGGAAACCATAAAAAAGGAAATTCAGCAACATCCCGCTGATTTTACAACTTGGTTTCGATTGCTGATCCGTGACCACGAACAAAAAATTTTAGCTCATGAAAATTTGCAGAAGAGAAACATTTAACGCAGCCCACCGTTTATACAATCCTGATTTTGACGAAGCAACCAATCAGCGCATTTACGACAAATGCAGCAATCCTAATTACCATGGGCACAATTATGTATTGGAAGTATGGGTTGAAGGGCAGATCGATGCAGAAACAGGTTATCTCATCGATTTAAAAACACTGAGTGATGTCATCCATGAAGAAGTGCTGGAACGCTTCGATCACCGCAACCTGAATCTTGATTGCCCGGAATTCAGTAACCTCATTCCTACGGTCGAGAATATTGCGGTTGTAATCTGGGATCTCCTGAAAGCCAGAATTGATGCTAAATACGGATTGGAAATACGACTTTGGGAAACAGACAAAAACAGTGTCTGGTATAACGGAAAGTAAAATTCAGGATTCTCTTTTTATTTATCCCCTTATTGGAAACAGTGTAGTTATTCCAAAAGTATATTTTACTAAAATAAACTATTATATATTATTAATATAAACTTATTTATTTTAGTAAAATAAAAATACTTATATTTGTAAAATTCAAATTAGATAATGCTTTTAAAATCAGAGATAGAAGATGCTTTTCATCTGCAACAATCAAAGCTAAATAATAAAGCAGTTGCAGCCATAAAAAGAACAGGGGCGGAAAAAATCGACCTTGACAATACTTCTATCCAGGTAATATCCGGCGTAAGAAGATGCGGGAAAAGCACGCTCATGCAACAGCTGATGAAAGCTTACAAACATGTAGCTTTTTTAAACTTCGAGGATCCGAGGATCTTTAATTTCAGTGTCAATGATTTTCCAAAACTGGATGAAGTCATACCAAAAGAAACGAAAGCCTATTTTTTTGATGAAATCCAAAATGTACCTGAGTGGGAGCGCTATGTCCGGCAGCTGCACGATGACGGAAAAAAAGTTTTTGTTACCGGATCAAACGCGTCTATGCTAAGCAAAGAGCTTGGGACAAGGTTGACAGGAAGATATCTGAACACCGAATTATTTCCTTTTTCCTATAATGAATACCTGCGTTTCAAAAAAGAAAAAGCAACTGTAAAATCATTTGAAAATTACCTGCTAAAAGGGGGCTTCCCTGAATTTCTGACATCCGAAAATTCGGAAATCCTTCAAAATCTGCTGAAAGACATCGTTTACAGAGATATAGCGGTAAGGTACGGAATACGAAATTCCAAAACTCTGGTAGATATTACATTATATCTGATATCCAATATCGGTAAAGAAACAAGTTATAACAGCCTGAAAAAAACATTTGACATCGGCTCTGCAAACAGCGTCAGCGATTATCTTAACTGGCTGGAAGATTCCTATCTTTTATTTTTTGTTCAGAAATTCAGCTGGTCTGCAAAAAGCAGGCAGGTAAATCCTAAAAAAGTATATACGATCGACAACGGCCTCGCACGCAGCAATTCATTAAGCTTCACTTCTGATTTCGGGCGACTACTTGAAAATCTGGTGTTTCTGCATTTGAGAAGAAGTGGAAAAACCGTCTATTATTTTCGTGAAAGGAGAGAATGTGATTTTGTTGTTTTTGAACAGAACAAATGCACCGCAGCGATACAGGTCTGTTATGAGCTGAACCGTGATAACAAAGACCGTGAACTGGATGGATTAACAGAAGCGCTCACGTTCTTTAAGATGAAAAAAGGGATCATAGTTACACTGAATCAGAGCGATCAGTTTAAAATCGGGGATAAAGAAATCGTATGTGTTCCCGCCTATTTATTTTTTAATGATCCGGTAAACTGATAACCATCAGATTCACTTTTGGGTAATTCTTGTCCACTTCTCTGTCTTCCCCAGTAGAGATATGCCGATATAACCCCGCAAATCAAGTGAATTTTCACCTGTGATTGTCACTGTACAGCTGAATTCTTTTTTTCGTTCCGGATCATACGCAATTCCTTCATATTTTTTATCCTCGACTTTTTTTAAACGGCGAATCACCGTGCTTCCGTGAGTTTGCTGAATTTTTTCACTCTGATCTTTCGTCCAGATCAGTTTTCCTTCGTAAAGTCCGTTATCAATTTTATAAATCTGGACTTTAGCAGCTCCTCCCTGTGTTAGCCACGTGCCTTCTACTTTTTGTGCACAAACAGAAGAAATAGAGAAAAACACAAATAGAAATCCAAAAATAACTTTCATTTACTTTTTGATATACCGATTAAACTACCTCATCCATCGCTCATACCACATCTGAAACATCAGCAGATACCATACTTTTAAACCCAGTTCTTTCTTTCCATTCAAAAACTGGTTGCGAATATTTCGTACTTCTTCCATATGAAAAATTCCCTGACGGGCAATCCGTTCATCGGATAAAAAATCTTCCAGTCGTGAACGCAGATCCTCCATCATCCATTTCTCAAAAGGAATAGCAAAGCCCATTTTCGGACGATCCATTAATTCCCGGGGAATATATTGATAAACGATTTCCTTTAGAATGTATTTTTTGACTCCGTTATTGTATTTAAAATGATCCGGTAGTTGCGCTGCCCATTCAATGACCTTGTGATCCAGAAAAGGCTCTCTTCCTTCAAGGCTGAAACGCATTGTCGCGCGATCCACCTTTGTCAGGATATCATCCGGAAGATAGGTCTGGTAATCAACTGCCATCATATAGCTCAAGGGAGAATACGTTTCCGCACTTAATTCCTTGCTGTTATAAGCTAATGGCGGCAATGGTTTTCTGCTCTTCAGCAAGCGGTTCAGGCCTTCATTATCAAACTGGCTGGAAAGGCTCCACATCATCTGTTCCGGTGACGGATCTTTCAACAGATTTTTCAATTTCTCGTAACGATTAGCAAAATTATACTTGTTGCGCAGATATGGAATGCTGTCTGCTTCTATCAGATTCATCATTCCTGCAGCCGTCTTTCTTGCAAATGCCGGAAGCTGATTTAATTTCTGTCCGTACCGGACCAGGTAATCATAACGATTATAACCTGCAAACACCTCATCGCCTGCATCCGCGCTCAATGCTACCGTAACATGCTGACGGGCAATTTTTGAAACCAGACCTGTCGGTATAGCGCTGCTATCGCCAAAAGGCTCATCATAATAGAATGGCAGATCATCAATCAGATCAATCGCTTCCTGGTGAGAGCATTCAAATTCCGTATGTTCCGTCCCCAGGTATTTCGCGACATCTTTTGCATAAGGCGCTTCATTCAAGCCTATATCGGGAACAGCGATCGTATATGTTTTTAATTTCTGTGTTCTGCCTGTTTGCAGCAAGCTCGTAACAGCTGCACTGTCAAAGCCTCCGCTCAGAAACACTCCGACAGGAACATCCGCAACCATCCGCAATTCACAGGATTCGCGTAAAATGGTCTCCGTCTGCTTTTTTGCATCTTCAAACGATAAATCTGCTTTCGGCTGATTGTAAGCGTCGTAAACATTCCAATACTGATGCTGATTCAAATATGCCGGACGATCTTTCAATTCGGAAAGATTAAACTCCAGATAATGCCCGGGCTTTAATTTAAATGCAGATTGAAAAATAGTATGTGGCGCAGGAATATTTCCGAATTGCATAAACATTTCCACTGCAGACAGATTAATCTCTTTCCGGAAAGAAGGATGTTCAGGAAAAGCCTTTAATTCGCTTGAAAACAGAAATAGACCGTCGTTCAGATAAAAGTAAAAGGGTTTTACTCCTGCCCTGTCTCTCACGCAGAAAATAGCTCCGGTTTCCGTATTCACAATGACAAATGCGAACATTCCCCGAAAACGTTCCACACAGCTTTTCCCCCATTGTGCATAAGCGTGCAAGATCATCTCCGTATCCGAATGGGACTGAAACTGGTGCCCCAACTGTATCAGCTCCTCTTTTACAGACTGATAATTGTAGATCTCACCGTTGAAGCAAATCCAGTAAGGAGCAAATTCCATCGGTTGAGTTCCTCCTTCCGACAAATCAATGATCGCCAGTCGGCGGTGTCCCAATCCAATCTGAACATCATCTACCTCAAAAAACACCTGCTTTCCTCCATCCGGGCCACGATGAATCATCGTATCCGTCATTTTCTTCAAAACCGCTTCGGAAGAAGCATTCCCTGCATCAAATAAACCTGTAATTGCACACATAGTACAAAGATAGTTTTATTCCGGTTTAGATTTCAGCTTCTTCACCAGGTACAGAAAAGCAAAAATTGAAAATAATCCCAAAGTGATAAAATGCCATTCGTAGAACGGAGGAGTAAAAAACTGACTGTAAGTTTCTGTAGCACCACAGCCTCCGTAAGTTACCTCCTGTGTATATATTTTTATACCTATTAAGGCATAAGAAATCAGGACAGCAGCAGGAATAAAACTTGAAAGCAGGATCATAAGAATCTCTTTTAACCTTACGTTTAATTTAGCCGACAGCAACAATATAAGCAATATCGCCGTGGTCATTGAAAATAAATAAAAAATAACGGAGTATTCTTTCATTACAAAGGTAAAGATCAGCATGAATAAAGAGCCCACAATAGATAAAACACCTGAAATAGGTATGGAGATAGCGTAATTTATGAAATCAACATATTGAAACTGAATCATAAAATAGGAAAATACTATACTTCCTATCAACGCTCCGATAAACATGTAATAAAATTCAAAATCCTCATTTAAGTTACTCTCCAAAATAGAAAGCTCATAGTTCCTGAAATAATAATGATCGCCACCATAGGTTTCGATCGCCTGGATATTCAGATCATCTGTCACCTCATCAATATTGTTAATCGGGATAAAACGCTTATTCGGATCATAATCGCGGTATATATCCTCAAAATCAATTCCCTTCTTTTTAACGATATAACATAAGTTAACCCAGGGATCGAAATTTGTGAATTTCTCCAGCTTATTTAATCGTGTCTTAAAGTTTTTCAGCCGTTCTGCCAATACTTTATAGTCTTCCTTTTTCAACAATCCATCCAGCTCATCCGTATAATTTGAATGATTTTTTATATCATACAAATGAAAATCATTTAAAACGACATATTTATCAATTACTTTCCTTTCACATCTTTCATCGCGGTTCAGATACTTTAACCTGAAAAAAACAGCGTTATCATCATCTAACTTTGAAAAGAGAGATGAGTCTATATCAGATACGTCCGTATAGCATGAAAAGTACGTTTCCTGCTCATAATTTCTGGATATGTAATCTTCTTCTGTACAGTAACTGATCTGAGGAGCATCTTCAGAAGAATACAAAACCTTATATTCTATCTCATTTTGAGTCAGATACTTATTATTCGACAGATTATACTCTTCCCGACTTAAAAGCAGTAAGGGATCTAAAAACGCTTTTTCTTTGAATATCTCATTCACTTCATACTTGCTCATCAAAGCATCTCTTTTTAAGTGAACACCATAATAAAAGGACAGAAAGCTGGATATATTCCAAAGAAATAACCCCACCAGCAGCAAATACATTTTGATAGCGTAAAAATCTCCGGCAACATAATAATGCTTTAAAACGGAATTTTTGAAAAACTGCAACGCCCAGGTAACAATTACCACCAGAAGTAATATAATCTCGAATAAAATGTACCAGCTGTCCGCAATAGAACCGGAAATATAATCATTTACAAGTCGTGTTTCATCAATATATTCAAAACCGTATAAAAACGAGAATATGTGCAGCAAAAGTCCTGTCATTAAAAGAAAAGGCAGGCGTACGTGCCATAAATCAGGATGGTTTTCAATCAGGTATGTGTTGATTTTTTTAAATGGGTTCATAGGTTCAATAAATTAGTTAAAGAAACGTCTTGTTGAATTGGAAATATCACGGATATAACGGATCTCTATATCGGAACCGGCTAATCTTGCTAAAATTTCCTTATATGCGTTTGGCTGCCCGATCTCTATCGTATAAGTTCCTCCGTTAAACATGATTTTTGAAGGATATTTTGCAAATAATTCCTGTATCTGTTCCAGCACGGCATCCGTTTCCAGCTCGATAATCGTAAAAGAAATTTCTTCCTGAACCTGCTTATCAGAAAAGAATTCCGGAACTCCTTTTCGCAGAAATAAAACTTTATCCGCGATTTTTTCTACTTCGAACAGCTGTTGTGAGCTCAGTACAATTCCTATCGGATTGGATGGGCTTTGTGCCAGTCCTTTCAAATCTTCAAGAATAATCTGCTGTGATTTTACATCCAGATTTCCCAATGGCTCATCCAGCAGCAAAATCCGTGGTTTACGCAAAAACGTCCGTGCTAACTCAAAACGCATCTTGTATCCGGAAGATAATTCTGACCAGTTCAGCTTGCGATATTCCCACAGTCCGAAACGAATGATCATCATATCCACTATCAACTGATTCAATTCTCCTTTAATTCCGTAGTTGGAAGCGGTAAATTTTAAATTATCATACAAGCTGCCGTACCATATCGGTGTACGCTGAGGAATATAAACCAATTTCGTCCGTCTGTCATAATTATTATCTTCTAACAGATAATATTTGATCTGACCTTGATCAAAAGCGAGCTCTTGTGCGAGAATACGAAGCAGCGTCGTTTTACCGTTACCGTTCTCTCCTACCAGACCTATAATTTCTCCCACGTTAATATTCAGTGAAACATTCTGAAGCGCAAATCTTCCTGCTCCATAGGAACGTGAAATATTTTCCGCTTCCAAAAGCTGGGTAAAGCCTTTGTCCACAACCACACCTTTCATCTGCCCGAGATATTTCAGCACTTTCCCGTAAAACTGCTCGTCTTTCAGGTGGTAATCCTCCTTTTCACTCACCAGGTCAATGCACTTTTTAAACCATTCAGGATCATTGGTATCTAAAACACAGTCAACAAAAGCCCTGAATCCGTATTGGTAGTTACCATGTTCAATTGCATCTTTTGCGGTATTTATTCTTGAAGGAAAATCTTGAATCATGTAAAGAAAATTTGGTTAGTCACTACTTATTTCTCAAATTTATAATTAAACATCTATCCACCAAAGGTATTTCTTAAAATTTATTTATAATAACCATAATTCCCGCCATATTGCAGCTTTTCAGGCAGATAACATCCGAAGGTTCAGGATCTGATGGAAAAATATCCGGCATTTATCGTATTTCAGCACCGATGGAGCAGTCCTATATTTGTGCAATAACATTACTAAAACAAAATACGATGAAAAAGACTATTCTAATTCTTACAGGCATTGTAATCTCATGGGGATTTACTTCCTGCAAAAAAGAAGGGTGTACAGATCCGACGGCAACCAATTATAAAATACTGGCGACAAAAGACGACGGTTCCTGTGAGTATGCTTCTACCACACCTCCAAATTCACAACCTTACACACCTTCGTTTGCGGGAACTTACGGAGCGCTGGTCGCTATCAAAACAATAACCACGACTTCCACACCGATCGGATCAATGGATGCAAGCGCGGGAACTGCCGTAGCTGTATTTTCTGAAAACGGCGGTTCCGGTTTTGTCGGAGCAGGTACAGTTTCCGTTGATTCAAAAGAGTTGGCACTTCAGAACAACAATTCTTATGTTTATATGATTAAAACCAGCGAGCCGACAGGAATCGACTATTCAAATACTGTCAGCTGGACAGGTAGCGGAGGGGCATGGCCGGCATTCAATGCAACAACAAACCAGGGATTTTCAACTATCGGGACCATTACAACCGGAAATCCTAAAACATCAGAGAATTATACGCTGGCAACCAACCAGGTTACCAATGCGGATTCAGTATTATTCGCACTATACGGATCCAACAGCCAGGTAACAAAGATTCTACCGGGAAATACGACTTCTTATACATTCTCAGCCTCTGAAATAAGCGCAGCAGGTAAAGGAACCGGATTAGTACAGGTAGTCGGCCTGAAATACGATTTACAATCCATCAATTCAAAAGATTATTATCTGATCAATGAAACAGTGAGAACCAAATCGGTTACGATCGAATAATTTTCGTTATTTCAACCGTCCTGATAAAGACCATTCAATACAATTTGGATGGTCTTTTTTCGATAACAGTGTCAGATTTTTCTTTTACTTTCGTATTCATGAAAAAATTCCTCATCATACAGACGGCTTTTCTGGGCGATGTCATACTGGCGACACCTTTGATTGAGGAATTAAAACGTTTATATCCGGAGTCCGAAATAGATATATTGGTAAAAAAAGGGAATGAAGGCCTGCTGAAATCTCATCCGAAAATCAATGAGTTGTTTCTCTTTGATAAATCTAACGGAAAGTATAAAAATATGTGGAGGCTGATCAGAACATTCCGTTCAAGGCGATATGACCGGATCATCAACCTGCACCGTTTTGCATCCAGCGGATTGATCGCGGTACTTTCCGGTGGAAAGGAAACGGTTGGATTCAACAAAAATCCATTGAGCAGATTTTATTCAAAACGCTTTCCGCACCTTCTTGACGGAAGGCATGAAGTGGAAAGAAACCTTTCTCTCATCAGTGATTTAGGTGCAACACCTAAAGTCAGGCCCCAATTATATCCGACAGCCGAAGATTATAAAAAAGTAGAAGCATATCAGACGCTGCCTTATTTTTGCCTGGCTCCCGCTTCTGTCTGGTTTACCAAACAGCTTCCAAAAGAAAAATGGATCAGCTTAATGAATAAGCTTCCTTCTGACAGTATTTTATATTTAATTGGCGGAGCCGGGGATTTTGAATTATGTGAAGAGATAAAGAATACAGCGGCATTGGATAACGTAAAGAATATTGCAGGAACTTTCAATTTATTACAGTCCGCAGCACTCTTCGAAAAAGCCTGCAGGACATTTGTCAACGACTCCGGGCCACTACATTTATGCTCTGCAGTCAATGCTCCCGTAACTGCTTTTTTCTGCTCCACTGTTCCTTCTTTTGGTTTCGGGCCACTTTCTGACGATTCCCGCATCACTCAGCTGGAAGAACCGCTCTACTGCAGACCTTGCGGGCTTCACGGTTACAAAAGCTGCCCGGAAGATCATTTCAAATGTGGTCACGACATTCTGATAAATGCAGGTTCGTTTTGAATCAAAACGAACTTTAATCTTCCAGTGTTATAGCCATATTCATTACCCTTCTTTAACTCAACTGTTATTTTTTTTCATAATTCTGAGTTGTTTTGTATTTTTTTCTAACTTGAGGTCGGAAACAAATACAGGATTTTATGTGTACAGCAATCACCGAAGGCATCCAAATCAATGTAAAAAACAGATTTTCAAAAGAATATTCCAACATCAATCACAACCAGTATTTCTTTGAATATACCATTGAAATTGAAAATAAAAGCCGGCATACTGTTCAACTGCTGAGAAGAGACTGGTATATTTTTGACAGCCTGAATGTTCCTAAATTTGTTGCCGGAGACGGAGTTGTCGGACAACAACCGATTTTACAGCCGGGCGAAGTTTACGCTTACAGCAGTGGTTGTGAGCTCACTTCGGAAATAGGATATATGACCGGGCATTATACCTTTAAGAATTTGCAATCGGGCAATGAATTTCCGGTATTGATCCCTCGCTTTGATCTGTATTTCCCGGGGATTTTAAACTGATACCCGCAAATTTATTCTGTAACGACCAGAACACCTGATTTATTCTTATTAATATAATCCTGCCAGCCGTTTTCAAATGATTTGATAAAAACTTCTTTGGAAACTTCTCTGCTCAGCCTTAGCTGACTTAAAAAATCTTCAAAGAGTCCGTCTCTGACCAATATATCTTTAAATTCTTTCGTAATAAGGCAATTGCCGGATTTTAATTCATTGCCGCAATCGGACAGCTCATAGAAAGCCCCTTCCGGGCTCAAAAGATAGGAGGCATTTCCTGAAGCAATGATACTTTGGCCTTCTGTTTTTAAATAAACATAAACAATCTTCAGATTTTTCAGATACTGATCTGTACTGATTACCCGCAGGAAATGATCAAAACTCTCAATCTTATAATGGCTGACAAAAATATTATTTACAATCACTTTCTCAAAGTTTGGAATTTTTGCCGTCCAAAGGATCACATCATTTTTTACCCCAAATCCCGTCGCCACATTAAAAACATGGACATTTTCAGGTAAGAAATCCTGGCTGATCGCTTTATCGGAAAGGTAATTTTCAATAGTATCAATCAAAGTCTGATCAATCAAGCCTTTTTGTGAGGAGTCCTGCTCCGCTGAATCTGATATAACGGAAAGCTCTTTTTTATAATTTTTCCGGACGTTGTAGATATATAATGCTATCAGGAAAACAATAATTCCCAGGAACAGCATCAGGACAACATTTGCTTTCTTGGTTTCCACATCCAGCCGCTGGTCAATAATCTTTTTCCTGAATGCCTGCATTAATTTGTCCTCACTATTAAAAAGCTCGTATGTCTGCTGGATGTCATTTTCTAATAGTTTTTGCTTTTTACGATTGGATTTAATAAGTAAATTCTTGTATTTCAGAATATAGGCAAAAGCACTTTTATAATCCTTTTTTGTTTCAAAATAATCTCCCAGTGCATCGTACGCTTCCAGCTCTCCCTGCTCATAATTATTCTCCACAGAATAATCAAGCATCTGCTTATAGTAAAAATAAGCGCTGTCCATATAGTCCATCCCGTAATACCAGTGACCGATATTCAGGTAGGATTCGGAAATGAACGTCGGATTTTTTGTTTCTTTTCTTACTTCCAGTGCCTTAAAAAAATAAGATTTCGCCTTTTCAGGATCACTTTCATAATAAACGATCGCCATATTAGTAAGCGCATTTCCCGTGTAAACTGCGGATTTCTTCTGCTGCGCGATATTATATGATTTTTGATAATACACTTCCGCCTTTTCCATGTCTTCCATGTCGCGATAGATGTTACCCATCGTATTATAAGCTTTTCCTAATGCGATGTAATTATTCGTTTTTTCTATAATAGACGTGAATTCGTTGATAAACTGCAACGCTTCTTTCAGCTCTCCTTCCCGGTAATAAGCTTCCGCCAGGTTCTTCAGGGCAATGCAATTCACGGAAAAATCATTCGTCTGTTTTCCCGATTTCACAGATTTCCACAGCCATTTTCGTGCTTCTACATAATTATTATCCATAATATAGGAAATACCCAGCTGGTTTTGTATGAATGAGATCATCTCATAATCAGAAACGTTATAAAAATAATTCAGCGCCTGTTCACCAAGCTGTATGGCAACGTCTGTCTTTGATTTATGATTAAAAAAGGAAATCATCAGTGATTTCCCGTAATTGATGTAAAAGAAATTTTCTTTTTCAATGCCTGTTTCCACCACTTTTCTGGAATAGTAATAGAGGGAATCCGTATTATTCTCACTGTAATAATCGTACAGATCGGAAAGCTCGCTCCGGGAAACGATCTTCTTATTTTTTATGGCATTTAATGTGGTGGAATATTGTTTGTAAAAAAGGTCCTCTTCAGCTTTCGCAGTATTGGTTAATATAAAACACAAGAGAATAGCATAGAAGAAAAACCTCATTTCTGTAAAAATTTGATTTTGAAGATAACGAAATTCACAGAACAAAAGTATGATTTATAATTATTAACTTCGTGAAAAAAATAATTATGGCAAATTCAATCGTTAGCGTTCCAATCGCAGTTAATGAACCTGTTAGAAGTTATGCTTCAGGATCTAAAGAAAGAGAAAGCTTGATCAATACATACAAAAACCTGCTGCAACAGGAACCTGTTAACATTCCTATGTACATCGGTTCGGAAAAAGTTTATTCGGAACAGAAAGTAAAATTAACTCCTCCTCACGACCACCAGAAAGTGATCGCACATTATAACAAAGGAAATAAATCTCATGTGGAAGCAGCTATAAACGCGGCGCTGGAAGCCAGAACAAAATGGGCGGCTATGCCATGGGAAGAGCGGGCTTCTATCTTTCTTAAAGCGGCTGACCTGCTGGCAGGGCCTTTCAGAAACAAAATGAACGCGGCAACAATGCTTGCTCAGTCCAAAAATGTATTCCAGGCGGAGATAGATGCTGCCTGTGAGCTGATCGACTTCCTGAGATTTAACGTTCAGTATATGGCTGAAATTTTCAGCGGACAACCAGAATCTCAGCCGGGAATGTGGAATCGTTTACAATACCGACCGCTGGAAGGTTTTGTATTCGCCCTGACTCCGTTCAACTTCACCTCTATCGCCGGGAACTTATCTGTTTCTCCTGCTTTAATGGGAAATGTAGTAGTCTGGAAACCAGCAGAAACCCAAATCTACTCCGCACAGGTAATTATGGAATTATTCCAGGCTGCCGGCCTGCCGGACGGAGTTGTAAATATGGTAACTGTGGACGGAGCAACTATCGGTGATGTGGTGTTTGGACATAAAGAATTTGCAGGAATCCACTTTACGGGATCAACAGGTGTTTTCAGACAACTTTGGAAAACTATCAGCAATAATATTGAAAATTACAGAAGCTATCCGAGAATCGTTGGTGAAACAGGAGGAAAAGACTTCGTAGTCGCACACAAGTCTGCCGATGCGTCAGAAGTCGCTACAGCATTAGCCCGCGGAGCATTCGAATTCCAGGGACAAAAATGTTCGGCTGCCTCCAGAGCGTACATTCCTTCCAATTTATGGCCGGAAGTGAAATCTATTTTAACAGAGCAGGTAACATCTTTCAAAATGGGTTCTCCGGAAGATACTTCCAACTTCATCAACGCTGTAATCAGCGAAAAAGCATTCAAAAGCATCAGCAGCTATATTGATTACGCAAAAGCAAGCGCTGACGCCGAGATCATCTGTGGCGGAAATTATGATAAATCCGTAGGATATTTCATTGAACCGACTGTAATTGTTACTACAGATCCGAAATTCAAGACAATGGTGGAAGAGATCTTCGGACCGGTACTGACCATCTATGTTTACGATGAAAACAAATATGAAGAAACTCTTACATTAGTGGACGAAACTTCTGAATATGCCTTAACAGGTGCTATTCTGGCAAAAGACCGTTATGCCATTAATGTTGCATTGGAGAAATTAGAGCATGCTGCGGGTAATTTCTATATCAATGATAAACCTACGGGGGCAGTTGTTGGTCAACAACCTTTCGGCGGTGCAAGAGGATCGGGAACAAACGATAAAGCAGGCTCTTCCCTCAACTTGCTGAGATGGGTTTCTGCAAGAACAATTAAAGAAACGTTTGTACCTGCAAAAGATTACAGATATCCGTTTTTAGGCTGATTTACTTAAATCTAAATAGTCAGGAAAAGCAGCTTTGAAGCTGCTTTTCCTGTTTTTGAACAGGCAGAAACAGGTTTCCTTAATCCCCATTTTAATCGGTTAGCCTCTTTTAAGGCAGCTTAAAATATTCAGTCATCATTGTGTTTTATTCATTCCTGCTTAGAATGTTGCTTTCATCCTAAATGATTTTAGTAATTTGATTGCCAAATTGGTTTTCGCATGGAAGAATTAATAAAAAACTATCTTGTATCGAACAAAACCCTAATCATCCCACAACTTGGAACACTGACACTGACAAACGAAACAACACTTGATATCATGTTTCTGTCTTATCTGAAATTTGATGACAAGAAGCTAACGGAGGCTTACTCCGTAACAAAAAGCTGCTCTGCAGAAGAAGCCAGCGTCATTATCCACCGATGGGTGGAAGAGCTCATAACTGATCTGGATAATGGAGAAAAACGGCCAATTTCAGATCTCGGTTATTTTTACAAAAATTCTGACGGCGATTACGATTTTAAATCTGAAAAATATCCGACAGCGGCTGCTGAAATTATTGCTGAAGAAGAACCAGTAATTGAGAACGTGCCCATAAAGGAAGAAGCACAACCGGAAGAAAAACCCGAACCTGAAAATTTAACAACAGAGATCCTGGAAGAAACCATACCTGTCGAAGAAACTATTCCTCCCTCAGCTGTTGTTCCCGATATCTTTGCAAAAGAGGAAATAGACGATTTTTCACCGATTGAACCCGAACAGGAAAAATCCTCTGATCAGGAAAAAGAGCCTGATGTGAAAGAAGTGTTTAAAGAAGAAGCACCCTATGATTCGCATAAGCACAACGATAACCAATACGCAACAGAAAATGAAGAGGAGGCTGTTAGACCTGCTAAAGCTTCTGTCTTAAAAATCTCCCTGGTCATCGCGGCGATTATAGTATTGCTGTCAGGTGTCACAATGGTTATTTTCTACGACAATATTAAGCACTATCTTCCATTTACAGAAGATCATCATTTTACGCGGGCACCTGAAAAAACAAACAGTGAAGCAATTGATGAAGAGCAGAAAATTAATCCACAGGAAAATAATCAGGAGGATGAGATAACTGAGGAAGCTCCTACAGAAGCGGTGGAAGAGGCAAAAGTAGAAGAAGTTCCTGTCAAAATACCGGAAAAAACAATCCCACCAGCAAATAATAACGGGGAGTTTTTCGTAATTGTCGGATCTTTCGGAAATATTGAAAATGCAAACCGGCTTGTCAGTGATCTGCAGTCAAAAGGTTATGCGGCAGAAATAGCAGCAAATAAAAACGGGTTGAACCTGGTATCCATTGCTCGTTTTTCAACATTACAGGAAGCAAGGGAAAAAACGAAGCAGCTGGAAAATTCCTGGATTTTTAGAAAATAGTTATCAAACTACCAACCTTTTGCTATATATTTACGTTTTATTTTGCAGTTAGACAATTTAGAAAATACTAAACTATACGTTTATGAAATTTAAAAATATACTTTTAGCAGCGTTTACAGGTCTTGCGATTTTTGCATGTAACAAGCATGAGATCATTCCGGCACCTGAACAAAGAGTAAAACTTGATTTCCACTTTCAGGGCTACATGAGAGGGACATTTACTGAGTTTACTCAGAATGTGGATGGATTTGACCTGGAAACAAATAAAACAAAAACTATCTTACCGAATTCTTTTTCCAGAGCGACTTATTATTCCATGTTAAAATCAAACCAGAAAAATATCAGCTTAAAGCTGCTGATTGGGGAAGCTTTATGGGATGGACTGGAAAATGCAGATCCGGATATCAATGCTTTTACGGATATGTTTAAAAAATATCCTACTCCTAAATTTAATCCGGGAGCATCGATGGTGGCAGGGAACGATACAACTGCGTTTGATGTTGAATACAAAGATGTTAACGGTAATATATGGAAAGGAGATCCGAATTTTACAAATACTGTTGAATTCACTTATTTAAGTCAGGAATCTGATGTAACAGGGGATTACATGAAATACATTGCTAAAATGGATGTTACCTTATATCGCCGTTGGTGGGAATATCATTATGATCAGCTTGGTTTGCTGGATGACTCAACAGAGCATTACGATTACTGGCAGATTACAAATGGCGTATTAAAAGGTTGGTTTAAACGATAATAATATTCAAAAAGCTGTTCTTAATTGAGCGGCTTTTTTTATATTAGTGCATGAACAAAACACTTCGTATAGCAATTATAGGTGATTATAACTTTACTTATAACACCCATCATGCAACAAATCTGGCGATTGATCATGCGAGCGATTTTTTGGAAATAGATTGTAATTACTACTGGATTAAAATCAGCGAGTTTGTTCAGATAAGACCCGAGCAACAACGGGATTTTGATGCATTCTGGATTAGCCCGGGACCTTATAAAAACCCGTTTTATCTTACAAAGATAATAGAGCATCTTGTCAAATTAAATACACCTGTCCTGATTACCGGGGATGCCTATTCTCATTTTTTTGAGACACTTGTTTCTCTTCATCAGCTGAACAAAAACGGTGAAAAGCTGATTTCCGACAACTTAACAAGCGGAAATGTATTTGAGCGTGTGGAAATTACTCCCAGATCAGCACAGTTTCAGAAATTATATGAAAACCATTCAACAACCGAACTTACAGCCAGCAGGTTCAGCCTTTACCCACAGCTCATCAGCAATTTAACGGAAGCAGTCGTTGATGTGGAAGCGGTCAATCAGTTTGAAGATCCTGAAATTGTCAGCATGAAGAACAAGGACTTTTTCGTAGCCTGCGCTTTCTGCCCTCAGGTATCTTCTACCAGGGAACTACCTCATCCGTTAATCTATACTTTTTTAAAGGCATCCGTCTTACAGACTTCTTCTGCCATATAGAGAATTATTTTGTTTACTTCTCAAAGCAAAGGATCACAAATTCAGTTCGGACTCCTCATTTTTATGCTCCTCAAAATACAGATCTATTTTTAAATCCCCTGACAACGCTGCTTTTACAGCCAGCTGGTCACAACGTTCGTTCAACGGATGGCCGTTATGCCCTTTTACCCAGATATACTGAACTTTGAATTGCTTCTGAACCTGAAACCAGCGCATCCACAGATCCGGATTTTTCTTCTTTTTAAACTGCGTTTTGATCCAGCCGAAAACCCAGCCATTATTAATCGCATCAACAATGTATTTCGAATCGGAATAGACTTTCACCGGAAATTTACTGGTTTTTAATTCTTCCAGCCCCTTTATTACCGCAAGTAATTCCATCCGGTTATTGGTGGTCAAGCGGAAGCCTTCCGAGAGCTCTTTTTCTTTTCCGTTAAAACGTAAAATCGTTCCGTAACCGCCCGGTCCGGGATTTCCCCGAGAAGAGCCATCTGTATATATTTCAATAATATTTTCCATAATTTTAAACCGGAATGTTCATCTCAGATCAGATGAATCGTTTCAGAATGATAGTTTTTTCCGAAAATCAGCTCCGTTTTTTCGTCAAAAACAACCTCATCTTCAGTAGTCAGCACTTTCAGCGTTCCGTGAACGGACAACTTCTCCTCTATCTCCGGATGGCGTTCCAGGTAATTTTTCAGCTTTTCCGCAATGATCTCTCCCTGTGCAACAAGCTGAATTCCCACAGGAATATACTTTTCAATCAAATGCCGGATAATCGGGTAATGTGTACATGCCAGAATAACCGTATCAATTTCCGGTGACTGACTAAGTAAACGCCTTACATCTTTACGAATGATTGCTTCTCCTTCCTCGCTGTCAAATTCTCCGTCTTCGATCAGCGGAACCCACAGCGGGCATGCCTGTTGAAAAACTTCTACTTCCGGATGGAATTTATGTACCTCCAGCACATACGATTGTGATTTGACTGTTCCTTCCGTCCCCAATATTCCGACTTTATTCGTTCTGGTAAACAAATTAATATCTTCCGTACTCGGCCGGATCACTCCGATAACACGTTTGTCAGGATATTTAAACGGAAGTATTTTCTGCTGAATTGTTTTCAATGCCTTTGCAGAAGCCGTATTACAAGCTAAAATAACCAGTTCCACTCCTTGTGAAAATAAGTATTCCACTGCCTGCAAAGTAAATTCATAAACCACTTCAAACGAACGGGAGCCATAAGGCGCACGGGCATTATCTCCTAAATATAAATAATCATATTCAGGAAGTACTTTTCTTATTTCATTGAGGATCGTCAAACCGCCAAATCCCGAATCAAAAACTCCTATCGGACTCGTTTTCTTCATGTTTCCTTTAACGTTTTAAATGACCAGCCGAACCGCCTGTAACAAGCAGCAAAGAATACTGTCATTAAAAATACTGATTGCAGCACCAGGCTCCATCCGAAGCGCTGCTCATTTTCCAAATGAAAAAAAGAAGGCACTTTTAATACCTGCTCCTCACTTGCTGTAAAAAGCAAAGTAAGGAAATTATTTGTAAAATGATATCCTAAAACTACCAAAATACCCTTATCTAACAATGCCACCACTCCCAAAAACAACCCGTGAAGCATATACATTCCAATGAACCATTTCCCATAGAAAGCAACTTCGGGATTACGGGCATGCAGCAAGCCAAAGATAACTGAGGACAATACCAATGCAGCTATTTTTGTCAGTCCCAAACCTGTCAGCACCTGTGGCAGGAACGCCCGAAATAACAATTCCTCAAAAGTTACCTGGATAAGAACAAAAATAAGCAGCATCAGAGCAGCAAACCAGATGGAACTGTTCATATCACTTTTAACAACAGTAAAATCACTTGCTCCGGATAACGCAAAAACCGTTACAAAAAAACAAAGGGTAAAAAGTACAGCAGAAAAGATAAATTTAGGGCTGCCTTTCTCTATTGAACCAAACAAAGAAAATACCGATTGCAGCAAGATCTTTTTTACGGAAAGAAATATTGCCAGGATACCTGCTATAAAGGGAATCAGGTGAAAACAAAGCTGAATTATAAGTGTCCGGGAGCTCACTTCTCTCAAATCAGTCAGAGGTATCATTCCGGAATTGTTCAGAAAAAGTTGCTGGACAACTCCTCCAACCCCGACAACTGCTGTCACTACAAAAAGCAGCGCGACAATCAGTGTCGGTTTTATTCCTTCTCTTTTTTTATAAATCTCCCAGAAATGCATCCGTTTTTCAGGTATTAATGAAGTAAAGGTATTGAATTGTTTCTGAAATTTTGTCTTTTCCCTTTACTCTTGCGTCTTATCATCTTAAACTCCTCAAACATTTAGAACAATTCTAATCTGAATGATAGCATTTTTTCACTAAATTTGTAGATATCATTCAAAAGTTTATGGAAAAATCACTCGAACAAAAGTTAGAGGAGTTTCAACAAAAAATTGATGCTGAAATCAGAATCGAACCCACCGACTGGATGCCTGATGAATATCGTAAAACCCTGATTCGTCAGATATCACAGCATGCTCATTCGGAAATTGTAGGAATGCTTCCGGAAGGTAACTGGATTACAAGAGCACCAAACTTACGCCGTAAAGCTGTATTGCTTGCAAAAGTACAGGATGAAGCCGGACATGGCCTTTATCTGTATTCTGCTGCAGAAACACTTGGGGCTGACAGAGAAGAAACCATTGACGACTTACACAGCGGAAAAGCGAAGTATTCATCAATCTTTAACTATCCGACTCTTACATGGGCAGATATCGGCGCAGTTGGCTGGCTGGTTGATGGTGCTGCTATCATGAATCAGGTTCCTTTATGCCGTTGCTCTTACGGACCTTATGCCCGCGCAATGGTCAGAGTATGTAAGGAAGAATCTTTCCACCAGCGGCAAGGATTCGAAATCATGATGCGCCTGGCTCAGGGAACTCCGGAGCAAAAAGCAATGGCACAGGACGCACTCAACAGATGGTGGTGGCCGGCGTTGATGATGTTTGGCCCTACGGACAAAGATTCTAAACATTCTGCTCAGTCGATGAACTGGAAAATCAAACGTATTTCCAATGATGATCTGCGTCAGCAATTTGTGGATATCACTGTTCCTCAGGCCGAAATGATCGGTCTGTCCGTTCCGGATAAGGACCTGGTATGGAACGAGGAAACCCAGCATTATTCATACGGTGAGATCAACTGGGATGAATTCATGAACGTTGTAGCCGGGAACGGGCCTTGCAACAAAGAGCGTGTCACTGCGAGACGCAAAGCTAAAGAAGAAGGTATGTGGGTAAGAGAAGCTGCCGCTGCCTTTGCAGAAAAAAGAAAATCAGCTAAAAAAGCTTCATAATATTTTTAAAAACTGCTATGAGTAAAAATAATTGGCCCCTGTTCGAAGTATTCATCAGAAGTAAAAACGGACTAAGTCATAAACATGTAGGAAGCCTGCGGGCTCCTGACGCCGAAATGGCAATTCAGAACGCGCGTGATGTCTATACAAGACGTAGCGAAGGAATCAGCATCTGGGTCGTGGAATCAAAATTAATCACGGCTTCCGATCCGGAAGAGGCAGGTGAGCTGTTTGAGCCTTCCAACACGAAAATATACAGACATCCCACTTTTTATACTGTTCCGGAAGGAATTGAACACATGTAATTCAGGTCATGGAGAATAAAAATTCACTTTATACATATACTTTACGTCTTGCCGATGACAGCATGATTCTTGGACAGCGTACCGGCGAATGGTGTGGTCATGGCCCGATCCTGGAAGAAGACATCGCTTTGACAAATGTCGCTCTGGACCTGATAGGTCAGGCAACTAATTTTTATGAACATGCGGCTGCGATTGCAAATAACGGAAAAACAGCTGATGATCTGGCTTTTCTTCGGGTTGAACGTGAGTTTTTCAATATTCTGTTAGTGGAACAACCCAATGGACATTACGGAGATACGATTGCCCGACAGTTTTTCTTTGATGCATTCCGAAAACTATACTTCGAGCAGCTTATTCACTCAAAAGATGAGCAGCTCTCTGCAATCGCGGAAAAATCTTTAAAGGAAACCAAATATCATCTGAAACATTCCTCCGAATGGATGATTCGCCTGGGTGACGGAACAGAACTTTCTCATGACCGAATCCAGGAATCTGTGAATGACCTTTGGAAATTCACCAGTGAGCTGTTCTATATGGATGAAGTTGATCGTGAGCTGATCGCGAAAGGTATTGCGGTTGATCTGGAAAGCCTTCGACAGCCATGGACAGATTATGTAAACATGATTTTCAACGAAGCAACTATTACAAAGCCTGCTTCTTCCTGGAATCACGAAGGAGGAAGAAAAGGAATTCATTCTGAGCACATGGGATTCATCCTTGCTGAAATGCAGTACATGCAGCGGGCATATCCCGGAATGGAATGGTAGCAATGTCCCTTGATGAAAAATATATCTGGCAATTACTGGGACGCGTCAGTGACCCTGAGGTTCCGGTATTGTCAGTCATTGATTTAGGTGTTGTCCGTGATGTAAAAATCAGCGACAACAAAATTTCAGTTACAATTACTCCCACTTACAGCGGCTGCCCGGCCATGCAGGTAATTGAAGAAGATATCCGCAATGTTTTGTCCGGCCTGGATACTGAAGTAGAAGTTATAACCGTACTTTCTCCGGCATGGACCACGGACTGGCTGAGTGAGGACGGTAAACGAAAATTAAGAGAATACGGAATTGCACCACCTGAACACGAAGTAGATAAGAGTGTCTTGTTTGCAGAACCAACTGTTGTACCTTGTCCGAAATGCCACTCAAGGAACACAAAAATGGTTAGCCAGTTCGGAAGCACAGCCTGTAAAGCCCATTATCAGTGTAACGATTGCCTGGAACCTTTTGATTATTTTAAGTGTTTGAAGTAACGCCGTCATGATATTTGATCATTTTTATGATCATCATTAATTACTATCTCTGGGAATTATCAAAATTTCATATTCATTTATTTCCTCCTGATTAAACTATCTTCAGGTGGATAAACTGAATAGTTTTAACTATATCCGGTTTTAATATTATCCTAAAAACAAAAAAGGAGATTTAAAAATCTCCTTTTTTGCTATAAATATTTATTCTGTTATTATTGTTTTATAAACTGCAACGTTTTAGCGTTTGTTTTGTCTCCTATTTTCACGAAATAAACACCGTTACCCAAATTCTGAGTATCAATTAATACCTCATTCAATCCTTCGTTCGCATTGATTTCATAATTCATAATTACTTTACCAACCATATCAACAACCTGGATCATATTTTTCCCTCCAACTAAAGCGTTATAGGAAATGTTCAATTCAGAAGTTGCCGGATTAGGATAAATTGTGATTCCGGAGAAGTTAGAAGAAGGAATCGTATTAGTGCTTAATACATTTTCGTCAGACGGATCTCCCGAATAAAGATTGATATCATCAATGAAGATATTGTTTCCTCCTTTGGACTCAAAAGCTAATTTGAAACGGAAGTTCTCTACAAAATAGGACGAAGTGATATTTGTCACATGAACTGTTTTCCAGTCAGACGCAGAAGGTGTCCAGTTTGATGCTACGACATCAGAAGTAAGAGATGTACCTGTAAGGGTTTTTCTCAATACATAAGATTCCCCGCAGTTATTGGAAATGTAAGTTTTCAATAACTCTGATTCCTGAGAACTTGATCTTTTTGCTATCGCATACCGGAAAGACAATGTAACTCCTCCGTTTCCTGTTGTAACGTCAGACAAATCTATATTCGGAGAAATAAACTCATCCAGGTTTCCTGAAGTTTGGCTATAATTATTGATATAAATAGACTTGCTACCGGTTTTTGCTGCATTGGAAGTTAATTCCCATGCTTTGGATGAAGCATCATGATTAATGATCTGATAAGTTGTCATGTCAGACGTTGTATTATAATTTTCAAATCCCTCGAAATAAGGAAGAGCAATAGCGTCATTCATCACGACAATATAAGCTGTCTGTGTCTCTGTCAAAGAGTTTGTCCCGTCTGAAACAGTCAGCTTCACCGGGTAAACTCCAGGAGTTGAATAAGTGATCACAGGATTTTTAGCAGTTGAAGTTGCCGGAGTTCCTCCCTGGAATTCCCAGGATCTCGAAGAAACATTATTATAGGATTTATCTGTAAAAGTTATTGTGCTTCCTTTACAAACCAGCTGAGAAGATGCCTCAAAAGCAGCTTTACAAACAACTGCATTTCCATCAGCTCCGACGGAAACTAAATTACTGCTGGAAACCACATTATTACGACCACCCACGCTAGATGCCAGCGCAGCTCTCATTCTGTCTCTCTGTCCTTCCGTAAACATTTTAGAACAATAGGAATAATCCATATAGTTTTCCACGTTAGCCTTCGGCCCGCAAGAATTTTCATTTAACTTACAGGATGTAACTCCAATAGTGTTAGGAGTATCTGCAACTCCGTCATCTGTACTGCAATTGGAAGCAATGCCTGGATTATTTGTTCCTCCCCAGGTATGATCTAAATTTAACCAGTGGCCTATTTCATGAGTTAACGCTCTGGAGGTCTGAGCATTTCCCGTTCCTATTGATCCTATATAATTATGCAGAATCCAGATCCCGTTATTCATTGATGTTCCTACCCAGTTAGAAGGCTTCATTGTATAACCGGCTGCTCCGCCGGCATTACTTACAATGAAAACATTCAGGTATTTATTTCCCGGCCATTCTCCTTTGTATATGTTGTTTCCCTGTTTAATAGCATTCACCTGAGCATCGCCATCATCGCCATTGGTTGTTGCGGCTGAATAAGTTCTTGTAATACCGTTAAAGCAAGTTCCGTTCGGAGCTTTTGTTGCAAGCCTGAATTCTATTTCAATATCAGCGGGCTGGCAGACGTGGCTGGGATTGGACGCATTGAACTCATATTGTACGTTATTCGCATCATTGTTTAATAATCTGAAATCACGGTTAAGGATCGCCAACTGGTCCATGATCTGCTCATCTGAAATGTTTTCGCTGCCTCCGGTATGAAGAATATGGAAAACTATCGGAATATAATAAACAGCACGGGTCTGGTTCGGGTTTGCTTTTATCTGTTGCTCAATGTTCAGCATTTGCTGCTGTTCCTGAACATATTGCTGATAAAATGCGGGATTTTGCAGCTTTTCCTTTAGGTGTTTATGTGTTTTACAGTATTCAACTGTTTCTCCTTCTCTTGTATTTCCCAGATCGATCTGGGCGTTAATAGAAAAGGAAAATAGACTGGATAAAAATAGTGTATAGGCAAGTTTAGACAAGTGTAAACCTTTTTTCATAAATTTCAAGATAAATTTTTAAAAATCAGTATTAAGTTAATGTATTATTTTGAAAAACCTATATTTTTATATTTAAAATGCTATACTCATTGAGTGAACGGTTATTGGCCTGAATTCTTAAAAAGACATTTATCCATATAATTTATTGTTTTTCAATAATCTTCTTTGAAATAAACTCGTTTCAATATTCAAAACAAATTTTCAGTTTTTTTCAAAAATTTTATCCCAGTTCTTATCCTGTACTTTATAAATTTCTGATTTTTGAATTCTGCTCCTTCATTTCCTGTTTGGCATAAAATAATGTATTTTCGTAAAAATTAATTTAATGTTGCTGACACCCTTTGACGATACTTATTTCATGAAGCAGGCCTTTTCCGAAGCTCAAAAAGCATTTGAGCTGGATGAGATCCCCATAGGTGCCGTAATTGTTGCCGGTCAACAAATTATCGCAAGAGCACACAACCTGACGGAACAGCTGAATGATGTAACAGCTCATGCTGAAATGCAGGCAATTACAGCAGCAGCTAATCAGCTTGGAGGCAAGTATCTAAAAGGCTGCACGTTATATGTCACGCTGGAACCCTGCTGCATGTGCGCAGGTGCGTTGTCCTGGTCACAGATCGACCGGGTTGTTTTTGCAGCAAAAGATGAGCAACGCGGAGCACTAAGGATCACTCCTTCTCTTTTTCACCCGAAAACAATTATTGAACAAGGACCGATGTCAGGAGAGTGCTCAGAACTGATAAAGACTTTTTTTCACAGTAAAAGAAACTGAAAGTTAGTGTAAAAAGCTATTTTGATAATTCGTTATAAAGTATATTTTATCTTTTTATCATATTTGCATCAATTAAAAATAAACTTCAATGAAAATAGTACTACTTTTATTTACAATGAATGTGATGTGTACATTCTTTTCTTTTTCACAAAATCCGGTTACACTCCTGCAAGATGATTTTGAGACCGGAACATCAAACTGGACGCTCGGAGGATCTGCTTTGACAGACGCATGGGTTATAGACACAAATTATCAGGGACTTATAATGGATTTTGGTTTCTTTCAGGTCCCGGTATTTCCAAATTCACCGGAACAGCCGGTAGCTTATTCAGGAGCACCCAGAAGCAGCTATATGCATATTCAGAATCCTATGCTTTGCACAATGATGTCTTATTGTAATGCAACCTATTCCAGTGCGGGAACTTTCTATTCAGCAACAGCTCAGCCGATCGATTTCACGGATTATGAAAATGTTTCCGTTTCCTTTGGTTTTTTCTCGCAGGGACACATTGATTCTGCGTATGCTTACCTGGAATATTCATTGGATAGCATTACCTGGAATGAGGTGGGCAACAAGCTGTACAATGTCAGTGCATGGCAGGATGTAACAGTTTCTATTCCGCAATTGAATGGTGCTGCTCAGGGATATTTCCGCTTTAAATGGTTTAATCTGGGATACAGTCAGGCGAATTTAGGAATAGGCGTTGATGCGTTTAAAGTAATAGCAACAGAAGTTCAGACAAGCTTCATTCTGAATGCTGCAGCGAATAAAACAGGATTCTGTGCCGGTATCACTTCTCCGGTTACTGCTAATTTTGAATCTTCGGGAGCATTCTCAAACGGGAACGTTTTCAGCCTGCTGATCTCTGATGCAAGCGGAAGTTTTACCGGTGCGCAAACAATCGGGACGCTGAATTCTTCTGCAAACGGAAATTTATCAATAGCGGGAACTATTCCTTCCTCTCTTCCGGCGGGCTCCAATTATTTATTGAAGATCACTTCTTCTTCACCGACAGTGGAAACAATACTTTCAGCACCGGTTACCATTCATGCTTCACCACAAGTTTCAGCGTCACCTAATCAGACAATAACCTTAGGAGAGTCCGTAACACTTACCGCATCAGGAGCAGCAACTTATTCCTGGTCACCAACAGCGGGACTGAATGTTGCAACCGGAAGCACAGTTATCGCAACTCCGAATATAACAACAACTTATACAGTGACAGGTACAGATGCAAATCAGTGCTCTTCGTCTGCAACAGTTGTCGTAACGGTAAATTCAAATTTGTCTGTAGAAGATCTTACAAAGCAAAAAATAGCCGTTTATCCGAATCCTTCAGTGGATTATTTTATCCTGGATATTAAGGATCAGCAAGCTCTGAGCTCAATCGAAGTATTTACAGCCGAGGGGAAAAAATTCAACGGATTCAGCTATAAAAACGGCCGTCTGGATATTTCACAAAGCGGCGTATATTTCGTCAGACTGGTTATCGACAACCAGTCAACAATCCTGAAATGTATCAAAGAATAAGAGAAAAGAAAATTAAAAAAGAAGAAATGAGGCTGTCCCGAAAGGATGGCCTTATTTTTTAGGATGGGTTTCTTCTCTGATAATAGCAATCCACTCATCAACGGTCTTTGCATCTTCCATTGAAAACATCCCGGAATGGGTTCTGTGAAGCTTGATAAGGGTTGCCCCCGAATTCAGTTTTTTTCCAAAGTCATTGGCAATAGAACGAATATATGTTCCCTTTGAGCAGTGAATATAGAAATCAATTTCCGGGAAACGAGCTGCGTCAATTTTAAAATCTTTAATTTCTATTGTATTCGACTTTAAATTGACTTCTTTTCCTGCCCTTGCTAAATCGTAGGCACGTTTTCCGTCTATTTGCTTTGCTGAAAAAACGGGAGGATATTGTTCCTGGACACCTATAAAAGAATTCACAGCTCCTGTTAAAAGTGCTTCATTTATATGAGCCGTTTCATATATAGTTTCGTCAAATGGTTTTTCTAAATCATAGCACGGAGTGGTTTTTCCTAAAAGAAAAGTGCCGGTATAGATTTTGTCATCCGCTGTCAGCTCATTGATTTGCTTCGTCGCCTTTCCCGTACACATCACTAACAATCCTGTCGCCAACGGATCTAAAGTTCCCGCATGCCCCACCTTGAAGTTTTTCTGTCCGTATTTACGTTTGAGATTCCAACGGAGCTTGTTAACGACATCAAAGGAAGTCCATCCGTAAGGTTTATCTACGAGCAAAATCGCTCCGGCCTGAAAATCAATTTCCATTATACTACTTTCAAATCAACTCCTGCTAAAATCAGTCCTAAAATTGCCAGTCCGACAACAATCCGGTAGATCCCGAATACTTTAAAGCCATTTTTTGAAACAAAGCTGATGAATGATTTGATGGCTAAAAATGCCACTACGAATGCTACAATGTTTCCTACGATCAACAAATTGATTTGTTCTCCGCTGAAACTATTTCCATCTTTAAAAAAGTCCAGCATTTTTTTTGCTGTCGCGCCGAGCATAGTGGGAACGGCAAGGAAAAAGGAAAATTCTGCTGCAGTGCTTCGCGTCAACTTTTGTGACATACCACCAACAATAGTTGCCGCAGAACGGGAAACTCCCGGAATCATAGCGATACACTGGAAAAAACCGATTTTCAATGCTGTCAGATAAGAAATTTCTTTTTCTTCTTTTATCGTGGGATTTCTAAACCAATTATCCACAAACAATAAGATAATCCCTCCGATTACGAGCGAAACAGCTACTGTTGCAGGGCTTTCAAGAAGCTCATCTATTTTGTCGCTTAATAACACTCCGAAAACAGCAGCAGGAATGAAAGCAACAATTAATTTCAGGTAAAAGTTCACTGACTGGAAAAAACGCTTGAAATAAATGGCTACCACTGACAAAATCGCTCCCAGCTGGATAACGATCGTAAATAACTTTGTGAAATCATCCTCAGCAATTCCCATTAATGAGGAACCTATGATCATGTGTCCTGTTGAAGAAACAGGCAAAAACTCCGTTAATCCTTCTATAATTGCAAGGATAATGGCCTGTAAATAACTCATCTGAAAGGAACTATTATTTTTTCTCTTTGTTAGGGTTTTTCATGATGGAATAACCAATCACAATATAGCCGATCACAACGATGAACGGAGCAAGTGTAATGCGACGGAAATTGAACAGCTCGTCTGCTTTAAATACATTAGGATCGTCAGATCCTCCTCCGATCATTAAAATGAATCCGAAAATATTGATCGCCAAACCAATAAAAAGAAGTGTGTAATTTTGTTTGGAAAACTTGAAATTACTTAAATTATTATTTTTCATATCTTTAATATAAATCGTCTAATTTCATTTTAAGGAACTTGTTAAGTGAAAACAAGGTGAAAACCCAGGTGATCACCACACCGAACACCAGTAAAATTCCGAATACCATCAGGAAGGAAATAAAGCTGAAGCTTAAATCAATATCCAATCCTTTATCAATGGAATAGTACAGCGACATCAGCAGCGCCATTCCGATAATAGAAGAAACGATTCCCTGAACAATGGCCTGCCACAGGAAAGGAACCCGGATAAAACGGGATGTTGCTCCTACCAGCTGCATGGTTTTGATCGTAAAGCGCTTGGAGTAAAGTGCAAGGCGAATCGTATTGTTGATCATCGCAAACGCAATGATAATCAGGAAAAACCCAACTAAGACAATAAGATACGTAAATTGCTTGAACTGTAGATTTACTTTATCCACGCTGGCCTTATCGTAGTTGACACTGTCAATATCCGATCCGTATTTTTCAATGATCTTATTCTTTATTTCTTCCATGCCTTTTTTGCTGGCATATTCTTTTAACGGCCTGAAAGAGATATTGGGAGGAAATAGATTTTCTCCTTCAAAAATCTCCTCTATTTCCTTTGCATCTTCTGTTGTCCGGCTGAACTCTTCAAGCGCACGACCCGGAGAAATATAGGTTACTTCCTTGAATTCCTTCCAGGTTTTCAGCTCCTGCCCGATCTGCTTGATGTCCATCTCATTCAGATCAATTTTGAAAAAAATGCTGGCCTGTAAGTCTTCTTTTGCCTGATTCTGTACATTTTCTACGCTAAAAATACCGCCCAGAACTATTCCTATCAGGAACAAAACAAGAGAAATACCAATCACAGTAGATATGTAATTGGCTTGCAAACCTCTGCGGTTATATTTTTCAACTGCTGAACTCATCGCTACGAATTTAGAAATAAATACAGAAAATCAGTTATTCTTCTTCCAATTCTTTCAGAATTGCATTGACATCTTTTTCCGTAGAAGTCAGCTTCTCCTTACAAATGCGGATCAGCTCGCTTGCTCGCTTCACTTTAGCAGCCAGTTCATCCACCGTAATTGTCCCCTCTTCTATTTCACCGACGATCACCTGTAATTCGTCAAAAGCTTCCGTATAACTTATTTCCATATCAGTCATTCAATTTAATTCAGCATTCAAAATTCAGTATTCATTATTCTTCATTCTTCGCTTTTTGCTCTCGCTCAACAACTTTGCTTTTCAGCGTCCCTTCCGTGCTTATTGTTTCAAAAACGTCACCCATACCCGGAAAATTGTCTTTTGAAAAACTTTTCCCATTGAACAGAGAAAGAGTGTATCCTTTTCTGAGCACATTCACCGGATCCACCAGCTTAACAGTTGTTTCCATCTGATTAAGCTGGCGTTTTGCATGATCGCTCAAAATTGCTGTCTTATTCAAAAGTACGGTTTTATAATTCTGTACGATTTCGCCTGCTTCAAAGAGTCGTTTTTTCACATTGCTGTTCAATAGCCTTTCCCACGATTTCAGTTGTGAGATTTCTAATTTATGAAAAACTTTTATTCCGCTGTTGCTTTTTTGAGCGGACAGCAGCAATCGCTCTCTATTGGTTTTCAGCTCGTTTTTGCTGGCGCGAAGCAGATCACTATTGGTTTGTTCCACTCTTTTATGTTGAGCAATAATAGCTGCGATGGATGAATTCCGGAAAATACGCGATTCGTTGATCATTGCTTTCCTGGTATCTGCCAGCAGATAATCTGCCTCCTGTATAATAGTCCGCTGCGTTTCCTTCAGCCTCTGTGCAAAAGCATGAAAATTCTCTACAAAAAAATCTGCCAGCTGTGTCGGTGTAATTGCACTTCTGAAAGCAATCATTTCGGCAACGGTTAAATTGGTGGAATGCCCGATCCCGGTCAAAACCGGCAGTGGAAAAGTAGTAATCGCTTCGCAGAGCTCATAGTTATTGTAGCAGGTCATCCCGATTTCGCCGCCACCGCCACGAACGATGACAACAGCATCAAAAAAAGCGGCATATTTTTTAATCTGCCCCAACTGAAAAATAATGCTTTCCACGGCACCGTCACCGTTCAGAATTGCGGGAAAAAGACGGGTATTAAAACCATATCCAAATGTATTAGCTTTCAAAACAGAAAGAAAATCTGACAATCCTTTGCTGGACTCTATGGAAATAATGGCAATGTTCTTTGGGAGAAGCGGCAGGGAAAGCTGTTGATTTTTATTAAGCAGCCCTTTGTTTTTCAAATTTATAAGTGTTTCTTCCCGTTCTTTCTGCAATGCGCCAAGCGTATAGTTCGGATCAATATCAAGAACCTCAAGTCCCATTCCGTACACCGGATGAAAGGTGACTTTTACCTGAAATAACAACGTTAAACCGTCACGCAGCGGTTCTTTTACTATTTCTTCAAAACGCTTGCGAACAGCTTCAAAGGTAGTTTTCCAGATAGTTCCACGCATTTCCGCAACGATCTCTCCGTTTTCTTTCTGTACCAGCTCCGGATAGCAATGACCTTTTGAAGTACGATTCAGCTTGTGCATCTCCGCTTTCACCCAGTAGGAATTACTGTATACATTCTGAATAGCACGCTGAATAGAAGCTGCCAGCTGTAATAATGTGAATGTCTTTTTTTCGGAATTCATGGAAACATAAAGGTACGATATTTTGATGTATGGTACGCAGGACCTGTTCCGATTTATCGGAATGACGCTGATTTGATATGATCCAATATTTTCTTCAAAAAATCTGCATTAATCTGCTTTATCCGTGTCATCAGCGCCCCATTATAATTAAATGTTATAAAATCTTCTCCCGTCTTATGTCTATCGTCTTATGTCTTATCATCTCAATCTTTATTATCTTTACCCAAAATCTAAAAAAATCATGGATACTAATCAAATTTCAGCAAATAACCCTGCATTGACTTCCTGGGTAGCCGTATCACCCAATTCAGATTTCCCGGTTCAGAATCTGCCTTTTGGCATCATTAAAGAGGATGGAAATAAGCGTGTGGCTTCAAGAATTGGTGATTTTTGTATTGATCTGAAAGCACTTTTCGTTTTGGGATATCTTGAAAACCTGAATTTTGAGCTGTCAGATTTCGATGCGGAATTTTTGAATTCGTTGATGAAAAAAGGAAAAAAAGCAGTACGTGAGCTGAGAAACCGTCTGTCCAAATTATTCAGCTCTGATTTTACGGATTTACAAAAGAATCAGCATCATGTTGATCAGATCCTGATTCCGGTTGATAAAGTAGAAATGGCGATGCCGGTGCAGATTGGAGATTATACAGATTTTTATTCATCAAGAGAACACGCGACAAATGTCGGAACAATGTTCCGCGATCCCAATAATGCTTTACTTCCTAACTGGCTGTGGATTCCGGTAGGCTATCACGGAAGAGCAAGCTCCATTATTTTAAATGAAGACGTGCGCCGTCCGAAAGGGCAGATCAAACCTGATCCGAACGCTGATCCGATTTACGCACCTTGCAGAAATCTGGATTTTGAGCTGGAAACGGCTTTTATCACTTTTGAAGGAAAACCACTGGGCGATCGTATCAGCACAGAAGAAGCGGA
The DNA here is from genome assembly GCA_001899145.1 of Flavobacteriia bacterium 40-80. Classification (GTDB taxonomy): domain Bacteria; phylum Bacteroidota; class Bacteroidia; order Flavobacteriales_D; family Crocinitomicaceae; genus 40-80. Next base: position 250,547 of record MKVF01000021.1, on the reverse strand, counting down.
AGAGTATATTTTCGGAATGGTGCTTTTCAATGACTGGTCAGCGAGAGACATTCAAACGTGGGAATATGTGCCGCTCGGGCCTTTCCTTGCAAAAAATTTCGCTTCTTCCATTTCTCCGTGGATCGTGACACTGGATGCGCTGCAACCGTTTAAGGTGGACGGACCGACACAGGAGCCGGAAGTGCTTTCCTACCTGAAATACGAAGGACAAAAATCATATGATATCAATTTACAGGTAATTTTACAGCCTGAAAACGGGGAAGAAAACCTGATCTGTAAATCCAATATGAAATATATGTACTGGAATATGAGCCAGCAGTTAGCACATCATACAGTGAACGGCTGTAACGTGCGTTGTGGTGACCTGATGGGTTCCGGAACAATTTCAGGGCCGACACCGGATTCTTACGGCTCCATGCTGGAATTAGCCTGGAAAGGAACAAAACCATTAAAAATGTCTGACGGGACGGAACGAAAATTCCTTCAGGATCAAGATACGGTGATCATGAGAGGTTACTGTGAGAAAAATGGTATTCGGGTTGGTTTCGGGGAGGTAAGAAACAAAATAATTCCTGCGAAAGATTAAATACCGCATAATGAAAGATAAGGACAGCTCACTAAACAGTGGGCTGTTTTGTTATATACCTCATCCTATATAAAAGTATTTAATTAGAAAAAGAATTGTCAATAACCGGAATCCGAACTGAAATAAGCGGCATTCTTCTCTTCGGTCAATAACTTTAAAACATTTCCGGCAAGACTGCTGGCACCAAAACGCATCAGCCGGTTGTTAATCCATTGCTTTCCGAGAATGGTTTCTGTCAACACAATATAATGCGCAGCGGTTTCTGCATTCGAAATGCCTCCGGATGGTTTGATTCCGACCATTCTCCCGGTTTTTTTATAATGCGCCCTGATTGCCTGCAACATGACATAGACCGCTTCCAGTGAAGCGCCCTGCGGAATTTTTCCGGTAGATGTCTTGATGAAATCGGCTCCTGCTGCAATAGCAATGTCACTCGCCAGGCGAATGTTTTCCATATTTTCCAGCTCACCTGTTTCCAGAATGACTTTTAAAAGCTTATTTCCGCAAACGTCTTTAATGGCCTTTATCTCATCATAAACAGCCTGGTACTCACCACTGAGGAATTTTCCTCTTGAAATAACCATGTCAATTTCATCTGCTCCCTGTTCTATAGCGTACTTCACTTCTGCTGCTTTTAAAAATAAAGGCAGCTGCCCGCTTGGAAAACCTGTTGCCACAGAAGCAACCTGAATTGTCGTTCCCTGCAACTCTTTTCTGGCAGTTTCAACTAAAGCAGGGTAGATACAAACTGCTGCCACTGTGGGCAATCCCGGAAAAACTGAAGGAACCTCCTTTGCTTTTCTGCAAAATGCCTGTACCTTTTTTTCAGTGTCCTTTCCTTCTAAGGTCGTCAGGTCGATCAGGCTAAGAATCTGCCTGAGGAAACTCTTGTTCCCTGAAAGTTCCCTGCCTTTATTCTCCGCTTCAGCAATAGCTTTGTGCATTGCCGTGCGATCAACAGGTTGCTGCGCGGAAAGTATCTCAGAAAGTCCGATCGGTGTTTCCATAGTTATTTCGAAAGAATTTCAATTGATTTTTTAACTTCTTTATCCAGCTCGTAATTCATATAATAATAAGCATTTTCTTCCCAAAGCTGGCGGGCGATCTCCGCTTTCAGGATTTCTTTTAAACGCTTCACATCCTGCTTCGGATCACGGACAATGTTGTAATTTTTGTCAAGGTAACTATAAAACTCGTTGATAAGCTGGTCACTGACTATGAAATTCCTTTTATATTCGTACATCGATGACCATTTTGTCCGTTTGTTCCGAACATAATCAAAAGCGAACGCCTGAAAAACACCTTTATAGTATATTTCTGCAACGAACCACGAATTAGCCATGCTGTCCAGCGGTATGAAAACATCCGGATAGATCCCGCCGCCGCCGTAAACTACCTTTCCTTTCGGTGTGTAATATTTCAGTGAATCAGCAATTTTCACAGAGTCCATACTGTACAATTCGCCGCTTTCGTACCGATCGTAATATTCTTTCATGTAATCTTCGTATTTCTCAGAATACGGCTTCTGGATGCACCTTCCTGTCGGTGTGTAATATCTTGCAACAACCAGACGGAGATTGCTCCCGTCATTCAGCGGGATATCCTGCTGCACCAGCCCTTTTCCGAAAGAACGTCTTCCCACAATAACTGCACGATCCTGATCCTGCAAGGCACCGGCAACGATCTCACTTGCGGAAGCGGAACTTTCGTTAATAATGACCACTACCGGCGTATTTTCAAGCTCTCCGAAAGAAGTCGAAAAAGTTTCGTCTTTCGGAAAGTTCTTACCTTTTGTAGTAACAATAAGCTTTCTGTTTGGCAGAAATTCATCCACAATCCGTACTGCGCTTTCCAGCACTCCTCCTCCGTTATTTCTAAGGTCGAGAACAATTTTTTTCATTCCAAGTGCCTGAAGATGCGCTACAGCATCCTTAAATTCATCTGCGGTTGTTCTTGAAAACTCATCTATTTTCACATACCCGATACCGTTTTCGAGCATATAACTTGCAGAAACAGAATGATAAGGAATCAAGTTCCGTATGATTTTCTTCGCGATTTGTTTTCCGTTTCTCAGAATAGTGACATTAACAATCGTATTCGGCTGCCCTTTGAGCCTTTTCATGATTTCATCATTCGACAGCTTTTGACCTGCAACGGGCTTTCCTTCGATCTTTATAATCTGGTCACCGGCCAGCAGGCCTGCCTTCATTGAAGGAGAGCCCTGCACAACATTTGTAATTGAAATGGTATCTCTTAACAGGAAAAAGCGCACGCCGATTCCTCCGAACACTCCTTCCATTCGCTCTTTCGATGCCAGCAGGTCTTCTTTCGGAATATAAGCGCTGTGCGGATCCAGCTTATGCAAAAGCTCTTCAATCGTAGATTCGAACAGCTCATCGGCATTCAGCGTATCCACGTAGTTCTTGTCCAGAATCTCAATAATATCTCTGATCTTATTGTAATTGTGCGCACCTTTAGTATTTTCAAATCCCGGGGAAATACGATAACCGATGTAAATTCCGCCTGCGAGAAAAACAGTTAAAAGGAACGGATATAAAAGCTTTAATTTATTCATTCGAAATATCTTCAATTTGTAATACATCCACACCTGCATCTTTTAAAAAGTCAATTCCTGCAGTGTCTTTGTAGGAACCGATAAATACCAGGCGTGTAATTCCTGCCTGAAGGATCAGCTTGCTGCAATCTTTGCACGGAGAAAGTGTAAGATAAAGCGTTGCGCCCACACAATTATTGGTGGATTTTGCGACTTTCAGGATAGCATTGGCTTCCGCATGTAATACGTACCAGTGTGTTTCTCCGCTTTCATCTTCACAACAGTTGTCAAAACCCGCAGGTGTTCCGTTATAACCGTCTGAGATGATCATCCCGTCTTTCACAATAATCGCGCCCACTTTTTTCCGCCGGCAGTAAGAGAGTTGCGCCCATTCCTTTGCCATACGAAGGTAGGCGGAATCATATCTGTATTGTTTTTCTGTTTTATTTTCCATCTGTAAATCTGTAACCTACACTTCGGATACTGAAAAAGTGCTGTGGTTGTTTAGGGTCGGTTTCGAAAATTTTCCGGAACGTAAGAATATAATTATCGATTGTTCTTGCCGTCGGGTATTGGCTGGCATCCCAGAACTTGGAAAGTATTTCATCACGGGAAACCACACGGTCCTTATTCCCGATGAACAGCTTTAAAAGCTCAATTTCCCGTTTGGAAAGCGTTTGTTTCTTATTCGTTGATAAATCCGTTATCTCAAAGGTTAAAAAATTGATCTGACGATTATTAATGGTATAATTTTCTCTTTCCGTTTCTTGTTTTGCAGCATCCACTCCATTGAGCAGAATCTGCACTTTAAGTAAAAGCTCTTCTAAGTCAAAAGGTTTCGGAAGATAGTCATTTCCCCCGGTTTTTAATCCTGTGATGCGGTCCTGTGTAGTTCCCTTTGCAGAAAGAAACAATACCGGAATATTAGAATATTTACGGATTTCCTTGCATATAGTAATCCCGGAAACTTCGGGAAGCATTACATCCAAAATAACCAGGTCGTATTCGTCAATTTTCGGAGCATTACTGAAAGCAACCGATCCTTTAGAGACATGTTCAACAAAAAAGCCTTCCATTTCTAAATTCAGGCGGATAATGTCCGCTAAATTCTGTTCGTCTTCTACCAGATAAATTCTTTTCACGTTGGCACTTTTCGAATAATAAGTCTAAAATTAATCAACTTTTGTATGTTGTTTATGAGGAAAGAAAAAAATCCCGGTTTTTCTCCGGGATTTATCGAAATTATAACAAGTTGATTATTTTATTACACCTAATTCTTTTCCAACCTGAATAAACGCATTCGCCGCTTTATCCAGATCCTCAAGGCTGTGTGCCGCAGATATTTGTGTCCGAATGCGTGCCTGCCCTTTCGCTACTACAGGATAGAAAAATCCGATCGCATACACGCCTTCTTCCAGCAGCCTGTCTGCAAATTTCTGAGAAAGCGCCGCATCATACAACATAATCGGAACGATCGGAGAATCGCCAGGCTTGATATCGAAACCGGCAGCGATGATCTTATCTTTGAAGTATTTTGTATTCGCCTCCAGCTTATCTCTCAGCTCCGTTGTTGCGCTCAGCAGATCAAAAACTTTGATAGAAGCCCCGACAATTGCAGGAGAAAGTGAATTGGAGAACAAATACGGACGGGACTTTTGCCGCAGCATATCGATGATTTCCTTCGGACCGGTCGTGTAGCCACCCATTGCACCACCCAACGCTTTTCCTAAAGTTCCTGTAATAATATCTACCTTTCCCTGAACGCCGTAATATTCCGGGACACCGCGCCCTGTTTTACCGATAAAACCGGCAGAATGGCATTCGTCAGACATCACCAACGCATCGTATTTTTCCGCTAAAGCAACTATTTCATTCATTTTAGCGATATCGCCATCCATAGAGAAAACGCCATCCGTTACAATGATTCTGAAACGTTGCGCCTGCGCTTTTTTCAATTGCTCTTCCAGGTCGTTCATATCGGAATGTTTGTAACGGTAACGCTGCGCTTTGCACAGACGGATGCCGTCAATGATAGAAGCATGGTTTAGCTCGTCCGAAATGATAGCATCTTCTTCTGTAAATAACGGTTCAAAAACACCGCCATTCGCGTCAAAAGCAGCTGCATAAAGAATCGTATCTTCTGTTCCGTAGAATTCGGCGATTTTTCGCTCCAGTGTCTTATGAATATCCTGAGTCCCGCAGATAAAACGGACAGAGGACATTCCATAACCATGTGTATCCAGCGCTTCCTTCGCTCCTTTTATAACTTCCGGATGAGACGATAAGCCCAGATAGTTGTTTGCGCACATAATAATCACTTCCTTACCGGAATCCACTTTAACTTTCGCTCCCTGAGGAGTAACTATTATACGCTCTCTTTTATAAATTCCTCCGTCTTCCAATGCTTTTAATTCACTGGTAAGATGATTTTTAATTTTTCCGTACATAAATTTTCGTTTGGTCAAACGCGGTAAAAATAGCGATAAAAAATGACGTGGGAAAAGACAGGAATATCAACGTTCCTGCAACCATATCAATCTGCGTCATCCTCCTATTAACATAACAGTATTTAAATAGGACGCTGATAACACAGATAGAGCGGATTAACACGGATGCTAAGGAAAAAGCAAATCATATAAAATTAGCGGATTCTGCGTACTATAAAAAAACATCACTTAATGGAACGCTGATAACGCAGATAGAGCGGATTGACACAGATTTGAAACAAATAAATATCGAAAAAAAATCATATCAGATCCGTGTCATTCCGATAAATCGGAACAGGTCCTGCGCACCCTATACATAACACCACTTAAAATAGAACGCTGATAAAGCGGATTAACAAGGATTTCGAGAGAAATAAATATCGAATAACAAATCATATCAAATCTGTGTCATCCGCGTACCATACTCCTGACAGATATTACAATAAAAACACTTTTAAATCAGCCCCTTATTAAAGAAAAGAGATTCCCCTATGAGATTTTAACACCGAAAATAATTGCGAATAGCTTGAATTATTATATTTGTTGCGTTAGTTATTTATTCACAGTTATAAACAAGAGCTCTAGTAGCAATAAAAGTAAATTTATGATGGCTACCGAAGAAAAGAAAAAAGCCAGCATGCTTGAGAGTGTGAAAGCACAATTTGAAGCAGCCGCTGATAAAATGAACCTGGATAAAAATATCCGTAAGATTTTATCAAATACTAATAATGAAATCGTAGTACACTTCCCGGTAAAAATGGACGATGGTTCCGTGGAAATTTTTACAGGTTACCGCGTTCAGCACAACAGTGCGTTAGGACCTTATAAAGGAGGTTTACGCTATCACCCTACTGTTGATCTGGACGATGCGAAAGCACTGGCGATCTGGATGACGTGGAAATGTTCCCTTGCGGGATTGCCTTATGGTGGAGGTAAAGGAGGAATCCAGCTGGATCCTAAAAAGTATTCTGCTTCTGAATTAGAGCGTATTACGCGCCGTTTCACGTATGCGCTGGGTGACAATATCGGTCCTGATTATGACATTCCTGCACCGGACGTAAATACAAATCCTCAGATCATGGCATGGATCGCAGATACGTACATGAGCCAGAAATCTCCGAAAGAGCGTTCTAAATTTGCGCATGTGGTAACAGGAAAACCAGTTGGTTCCGGAGGTCTCGAAGGACGAGACAGAGCAACAGGATTTGGTGTTGTTTCCACACTGAGAAACTGGGCAAAATGGAGAAATACTTCTTTAAAAGGCAAAAAGTTCATTGTTCAGGGATATGGTAATGTCGGTCAGTGGGCAGCACGATTCTTACAGGAAGAAGGAGGAATTATGGTAGCTGTTCAGGATCATACAGGAACAATTTATAATGAAAATGGTATTGATGCTTTCGAATTGTTAGCTTATACTCAAATGAACAATGGCGGCGTGGCCGGATACCCTAAAGCATCCGAGTTTGACGGATCAGAGTTCTTTGGAATTGACTGTGAAATCTGTATTCCGGCAGCATTAGGAAACCAGATCAACGGTTCCAATGCGGAGTCCATTAAGGCAAAAGTAATCGCTGAAGGAGCAAACGGTCCTACTACTCCGGAAGGAGAAGCTATTTTGGCAAAGAAAGGTGTAGATATTATTCCTGATATTTTGTGTAATTCAGGGGGTGTTATCACCAGCTATTTCGAGTGGTTACAAAACAGAAACGGAGAAATCTGGCAGATGGAAGATGTAATCGAGAAGCTGTCGAAAAAAATGGATGTTTCTTTCAAAAAAGTAACAGATACTGCTGAGAGATATAACTGTGATTTAAGAACAGCGGCTTACATTCAGGCCATTTCCCGAATCGAAGTTGCTTATAAGGAAAGAGGAGTTTTCCCTTGATCAGAAAAAAAGCAAACAAAAGATACAAAAAAGAATTCTAAATATTCTTTTATAATAAGTCCGGGTGTCAGCACCCGGACTTTCTTTTTTTGTCCTGAGAGGGAATAAATCCTAAAAGTACCAGTCACTTTTTTTCTATCTTTGCAAAAACTCAAATTGTATGGAAATTTCAGACAGCTTAGTAGATCATATTGCCAATCTGGCGAAATTGGAATTCAATGATTCTGAAAAGGAAGCAATCCGTCAGGATATGTCCAAAATAGTGAATTTTATGTCTAAACTGAATGAGATTGACACTGAAAATGTGGAGCCGCTGATGTTTATGTCTCATGACATAAATGTTTTAAGAGAAGACATTCCGGCAGTTACCATAACAAAAGAAGAAGCATTGAAAAATGCACCTAAGAAAGACTCGGATTATTTCCGGATCCCTAAAGTACTTCAGGGGAAATAAATTTTAACGTATTTTAATGTCATAAAGCTGCGTTTCGACGTTATCTTTAATTGACATTTCAGATAAGACTATGACGTTTGTAGTAATTTTTTTAATTCTGATTACAGCCATCTCGCTGTATGAATATTTCAATTCAAAAGATGTTAAGAATATTGCTACCATCGCCTCCAAATCACTGAACAAGCAGCACGGAGCCCATGAAATCCAACGGTACCAGACACTTATACTTTCTGCCATCCTGGGAATTCTTATCGTTACGATCCTACTGACTTCCACTATCTATGACAGCATGAGCTTTGTCAGCCACGTAGTGGAACAAACCAATCCGGAGAAATCCGACACGATGGAGGTCATCTTCAATCTTCCTCCGCCACAGGAAGAGAAAATGAAAAAGGAAATCCAGACGCTTGCTTACAAAGGCAATGAAGGTGCAGATGTACAGAATCAGGTAGCACAGGAGGAAGCAAAAAAATCGGAGAATCCCCGTGAAAATGATTCCCGCGAAAACACTTCTGACAATACACCGACAAAAAAATACAAATCCGTCGAAGAAGAAGTCCGGGATTTTGAACGGCAGCTCTTTGAAAATGCGAGCGGGAACTCTGAGCGTATGGAAATTCAGAAACAGCGGGAAGAGCTCAAAAAGAAAAAGGAGAAATTTGAAAGGGAGCAACAGGAACGGCTGACGAAATCAGGATCGCAGGAACCGGTCACTTCTTCTAAAAAAGGGAAAACCATGGTTTCCTATTATCTTCCGAACCGCAGGCCGCATAACAACGATATCAATAACGTGAAAAATCCCGGTTACACCTGCGAACAAGGAGCATCCGGCGAAATAGTAATTAAAATAAAAGTAAATTCGACGGGGCAGGTGATCAGCGCGACACCGGCTTCCTCCTATTCCGAATTAAATCCCTGCCTGGTGGAACAAGCCGTCAAATACGCAAAAATGTCCCGCTTTGACGCTTCTTCTCAAAGTGGCCAGGACGGAACTATTACGTATATTTTCATGCCTTAACGCAAAATTGTATGTTGAAACAAATCTTATCCGGAATCTGTACGTTGGTGGCAGTTTCTTCTTTTTCTCAGAAAAACCCTATGAAAATCAATTACCCTGTTACAAAAAAAGTGGATACTACTGATGTTTATCACGGAATAAAAGTTCCTGATCCGTACCGCTGGCTGGAAGATGACCGTTCCGATGAAACCAGCTTATGGGTGGACAAGCAAAATGAAATCACTAATTATTACCTTGATCAGATTCCGTTCAGAGAGAAAATCCGGGGAAAATTAGAGAAAATCTGGAATTATGAGCGTGTTTCCAGTCCCGTAAAGCACGGTGATTACTCCTATTATTCAAAAAATAACGGGCTTCAGAATCAAAGTGTCATTTACCGGATCGACAAAGACGGAAAAGAAGAGGTTTTTCTGGATCCGAATACGTTTTCAAAAGATGGAACCACTTCTTTAGGAAGCCTTGACTTTACAAAGGACGGCTCACTGGTAGCCTACTCCATCTCCGAAGGAGGAAGTGACTGGCGGAAAGTAATAGTAATAGATGTAAAGACAAAAAAACAAATCGGAGATGTCCTTACAGATATTAAATTCAGCGGCGTCTCCTGGAAAGGAAACGAAGGATTTTACTATTCCAGCTATGACAAGCCGGCAGGGAGCGAGCTTTCAGCAAAAACAGATCAGCATAAATTATACTTCCATAAATTAAATACTCCTCAAAAATCGGACGAGCTGGTCTTCGGAGGAGATATCAAACGCCGTTATGTGGGCGGAACCGTAACGGATGACCAGAAATTTCTGGTCATTTCCACTGCAAACGCGACTTCCGGGAATGAGTTATATGTAAAAGACCTGAAATCAGGGAAGATTACACAGCTAAATGAGGGATTTGATATTGACGCGGAAATTTTCCATTCGGATAATGATAAATTCTATATCATCACGAACTACAACGCAAAGAATAAACGCGTGATGACAGCTTCTGTTTCCGCTCCGGCACTAAAAGACTGGAAAGAGCTGATTCCGGAAACAGATAACGTTCTGAACGTAACAACCGGCGGGAAATACATTTTCGCGCACTATATGAAAGACGCTATCGCTCTTGTAAAACAATACGATCCGAAAGGCACTTTTCTAAGAGACATTGAATTACCGGGGATCGGAAGTATTTTCGGTTTTTCAGGAGAAGATGAGGACAAGGAGCTGTATTTCACATTTACCAATTACGTTACTCCGCCGACGATTTATAAATATGACCTTGAAAAAAACAAATCACTGGTTTACCGCCGTCCGGTAGTAAATTTCAATCCTGATTTATACGAGTCCAAACAAGTATTTTATCCTTCCAGGGACGGAAAGATGATCCCGATGATTATCACCTACAAAAAAGGCACAAATCTGAACGGGCAAAATCCAACGATCCTGTACGGCTACGGAGGATTTAATATCAGCCTTACACCTTCTTTCAGCGTAACAACTGCAGCATGGCTGGAATTAGGAGGAATTTACGCGGTGGCGAATCTGCGCGGAGGAGGCGAATATGGAAAAAAATGGCACGATGACGGGACAAAGCTGAAAAAACAAAATGTTTTCAATGACTTCATAGCAGCAGCAGAGTACCTGATAGAGAAAAATTACACTTCAAAAAGTTACCTGGCGATCAGAGGCGGTTCTAATGGCGGATTGCTGGTCGGTGCCTGTATGACACAACGTCCTGATCTGTTTAAAGCAGCGATTCCTCAGGTGGGAGTCCTGGATATGCTTCGTTATAACAAATTCACTGCAGGAGCAGGCTGGGCATATGATTACGGGACAGCAGAGGATTCTCCCGAAATGTTTGAATACCTTCGTAAATACTCACCGCTTCACGCTCTGAAAAAAGGTGTAAAATATCCGGCGACACTTGTTACAACAGGCGACCACGATGACAGAGTAGTTCCTGCACATAGCTATAAATTTGCTGCTGAATTACAAGCAGATCAGGCGGGCGATGCTCCTGTTCTGATTCGCATTGACCGAAAAGCGGGACATGGAGCGGGAAAATCAACTGCAGCATCTATTCAGGAAAACGCGGATATTTTCTCATTTATCCTGTTCCAGATGGATTATGAATGGAAAGAATAAGCTTTAAGAGAATACTGGAGGTTTGAATTTTGAATATTGAATGACGATTTTGAAGTCATGAAATCATAACGTCATAAAGTCGTAATGTCCTAAAATCATACTGTCCTGATGTCTTAATCTCCCAAAGCCTTTCCTCTTGTGTCTTTATTCTTATAAGTCTTATTATCTTTGCAGGCAATAACAAAGCATCATGGAATATAGTTTTAGAGATATTGAAAATAAGTGGAGAAAATTCTGGGCGGAAAATGAGACATTCAAAGTTGAAGAAAACTCAGCGAGGCCGAAATATTATGTGTTAGACATGTTTCCTTATCCTTCCGGAGCAGGCTTGCACGTAGGGCATCCTCTTGGCTATATTGCATCTGATATTTATGCGCGCTATAAGCGCTTGCAGGGTTACAATGTATTACATCCGATGGGTTACGATTCCTTCGGGCTTCCTGCGGAACAATACGCGATCCAGACCGGACAGCATCCGGAAAAGACTACGAAGGAAAATATTGCCCGTTACCGTGATCAGCTGGATAAAATCGGCTTTTCCTTTGACTGGTCAAAAGAAGTAAGGACGTCGGATCCTCAGTATTACAAATGGACGCAGTGGATTTTTACGGAATTATTCGATTGTTATTACGATAATACAACTGACAAAGCAGAACGGATCTCTAAATTGATTTCCATTTTTGAGACTTCCGGAAATACGGCTGTAAATGCCGTTACAGATTGTGAAAAAACATTTTCTGCGGCAGAATGGAATGCCTATAATGAAGCTGAAAAAGAAGAAATTCTTCAGCAATACCGCCTGACTTACTTAGCCGATTCGTGGGTAAACTGGTGTCCTGCTTTGGGAACGGTTTTAGCCAATGACGAAGTCATCAACGGGCTGTCAGAACGCGGTGGCCATCCGGTAGAGCAAAAGCTGATGCGCCAGTGGTCAATGCGGATCAAAGCGTATGCAGAGCGGCTATTGACAGGCCTGGATAAAATCGACTGGACAGAATCCATCAAAGACCAGCAGCGCAACTGGATTGGAAAATCACAGGGAGCTTCTGTTCATTTTAAAACAGAAAGCGGACAGGATATTGAAGTGTTTACCACACGCCCTGACACGATTTTCGGCGTTTCTTTCCTGGTTCTTGCACCGGAACATCCGTTAGTAGAGCAACTGACAAGTGAAGCACAGAGAACGGAAGTGGAAGCTTATATAAAAGCTTCTTCCCTCAAATCGGAAAGAGACCGCCAGGCAAATGTGAAAAATATTTCAGGAGCTTTTTTAGGCGCATATGCCATTCATCCGTTTACAGGTGAAAAAGTACAGCTATGGATCGGTGATTACGTCCTGGCATCTTACGGAACAGGAGCCGTAATGGCTGTTCCTTGCGGAGATCAGCGTGACTGGGATTTTGCAACGCATTTTGGATTAGAGATCAAGAATATTTTTGAGGATAAAGATATTTCAGAAGCGGCTTACGCTGAAAAAGAGGGTAAAATTGCCAACTCGGATTTCTTATCGGGATTAAGCATCAAAGAAGCGATGACGAAAGCAATTGCTGCTATCGAAGAAAAAGGAATCGGAAAAGGAAAAACGAATTATCGTTTACGCGATGCGGTTTTCTCTCGTCAGAGATATTGGGGTGAGCCATTCCCTGTTTATTATAAAAACGGGATCCCAACAATGATTGATGTAAAATATTTACCAGTCATTTTACCGGAAGTAGAGAAATATTTACCAACGGAAGATGGTCAGCCACCATTGGGTAATGCCACAGATTGGGCTTGGGATGAAACGAAGAATGAAGTGGTATCAAATTCATTGATCAATAACGAAACTATTTTCCCGATTGAACTCAACACCATGCCGGGTTGGGCAGGAAGCTCCTGGTATTTCCTGCGTTACATGGATCCGCAGAACACAGAAGAGTTTGCAGCAAAAGAAAAAATCGATTACTGGAAAAATGTTGATTTGTACATCGGAGGTTCAGAACACGCAACAGGGCACTTGTTGTATGCCCGTTTCTGGACAAAATTTTTGTATGATTTGGGATATATTTCTTTTGATGAGCCATTCCAGAAAATGATCAATCAGGGAATGATTTTGGGGAGAAGTAGTTTTGTTTATAGAGTTGCTGGATACTATTATTATGGAACAACTGATGTTGACGGACTCAATGCTGTAATGGATCCAACAGTAAAATCATTTAATGGAAAACCTATTTTCAAAGGTGAAATTTTTATTTCCAAGGCGGTAAAAGATGTTTTAAGTAAACATAATTCAACGCCTGAATTGCTAACTGTTGAAGAAAAAGAGTTGGTCGGTAAAATTCTCCAACAAAAAGAAGATTTGGTTGATAAATTGGGGATAATGGATGTTAAGTTAAACGAAGAAACTATTCCTCTTCATGTAGACATTTCTCTTATTGACAACGATAAATTAGACATCGAAGGATTCAAAAACCATCCTCTTTACGCAAAGGATTATTCGGATGCCGAATTCATTTTGGAAGATGACGGAACCTATATCTGTGGTTCAGAAATTGAAAAAATGTCTAAATCCAAATACAACGTACAAACTCCGGACGAATTAGTTGAAAAGTTTGGTGCGGACACTCTGAGAATGTACGAGATGTTCTTGGGGCCATTGGAACAATCCAAACCGTGGGATACCAAAGGAATCAATGGCGTCCACAACTTCCTGCGTAAATACTGGAGACTGTTCTTCAATGCAAATGGTGAATTTGAAGTTTCGCAAGACGAACCCTCAAAAGATTCCCTGAAAACATTGCATAAAACTATCCAGAAGCTGCACGGAGATTTAGAGAAATTCTCTTTTAATACCGGAGTTTCCAACTTTATGATCTGTGTGAACGAGCTGACCGATCAGAAATGTAACAACCGGGCTGTTCTGGAACAACTAACTATTTTACTATCTCCGTATGCACCGCATATTACCGAAGAGATCTGGAGCTTATCAGGGCACGGGGCAGGAACAATCAGCAAAGCAGAATTCCCGCAGTTTAATCCGGACTATTTGGTTGCGGACAGTTTTGCTTATCCGGTTTCATTCAACGGAAAAGTACGTTTTAATCTGGAAATGCCGGCAACTGCTTCAAAGGAAGAAGTGGAAAAAGCGGCTTTGTCACATGAGAAAACAGCCCATTACCTGGAAGGGAAAGCACCGAAAAAGATCATCGTTGTTCCCGGACGGATCATTAATATTGTAATATAACTGTCTGGCTGTGAAAAGCTATCTTAAAAGAGGTAGCTTTTCACGCTCTTTCGGGACAACTTTTAAACTATAAATCTCGTTATATAAAGCGTTGACAACGATGTTACACTTCGCTTCAGCGTCATTTTTTAAACCTGAAATATTGAATTAAACTTATGAAATTCCTTGCTCAAATAATTGTAGTTGTTTTATTGTTTAATACTTCTCATTCCTTTTCGCAGACTCTGCGCCTGACGAATAATGTTCAGTATGTACAAATCGGCGATATGGATGTTCCCGGAAATCAGATTACGGTAGAATGTCTTGTGAAACGGACAGGCGGAACCAATATTTTGTCAAAACACACCGGTCCGAGCAATGTGAATTACCTGATGCGGATCGGGACATTTGAGCTGACAACCGCGAATGGATTTTACCTGATGAACAATCCGTATGCGGGATCCATGTCCACTACTTCGTGGTATCATGTAGCAGGAACTTACGACGGAAGCAATATCCGTTATTACGTGAACGGCTGTCTGGTAGTTCAGCAGGCTGCAACCGGAAACCTGACTCAGAATAACCTGATCGCAGCGATCGGAAATATTTCGACTGCTCCTAATGCAGAGCAGTTTTACGGGGAAATTGATGAGCTGCGGATCTGGAATGTGGCAAGATCAGCAACAGATCTTCAGAATAACATGTTTGACATCCCCAATCCGACAACGCAGGCAAATTTAGTTGCCTATTACAAGTTCAACGGGAATGTAAACAATATTCAGGGAAATGCAACTTATAACGGAACATGGGTAGGGACAGCAGATTACGGAAGTGTTGAGCCGACAGCGGCAGACATCCATATCCTGAGCTTAAACAATGTTTCCAAAACGGATTTGTCCTGTTACAATTCCAACAACGGATCAATTACAATTACTGCAAATGGTTCTAATCTGAGCTATTCGATCAATAATACCAACTGGGTTGCCAGCAATCAATTTTCAAATCTGAGTGCCGGAAATTATACTGCTTATGTGCGTTCTGCGGAAGGTTGTATTTTATCTCAGACCATAACGGTTGATCAGGCAGAATTATTACAGGTGACAGCGAGTAATAACGGTCCGGTTTGTCAGGGGCAATCCGCTCAGGTGACAGCAACAACCTCAAATACAGGTGTTACGTACAACTGGACAGGACCGAACGGCTTTACAGGAAATCAGGATACACATTCGGTAACAGCGACAGGTACGTATCAGGTAACTATCTCTAAAAACGGATGTAACAGCCAACCATCAGCAACTACAATGACCATCGCCCCTTCTCCTCAGATTACGGCGAATGTAACTCCTCTAAATTGTCACAACGATACAAACGGATCCATTTCCGTTACGACAAATGTTCCCGGCTCCACGATTGTATTTACAAATACCAATGATACGACAAGTGTGTTGAATAATCTGCCGGCAGGAACTTACACTATTGAGGCAATTTCTCCAAACGGATGTATTTCAAATACATCTGTCACTATTACAAACCCGGATTATTTTGAATGGGAAACAGTAATCACTCCTACCAATTGTTATGATCCAACCGGAAAAATCGAAGTGATCTATCACACGAATCATCCGCTGACCATTACGTGGGCAGACGACAACACCGCCGGACCGGTAAGAGATAACCTGAATCAGGGGACATATAACTTTACTGTTTCCAATAATAACGGTTGTACCATTTCCGGGCAGGCAGCAGTTCCGTTTGATAACAATCTGAATTTATCCGCAAATCATCCGAGCGTTACTTTAAATGAAGGAAGCTCTGCCGCTTTAAATGTAACAATGACACCTTATGTGGCACAAACTGCATACGAGTGGATTCCGGATTACAATATTTCATGTAACAATTGTCCTAACCCAACCATTACTCCGATGGTGGATACAACTTATATATTTATTGCTACAGCACCAAACGGCTGTAAGGATACACTTCAAATTCCGGTGAAAATCATTCTTAATTGCGGGGAAGAGCCGGTATTTGTACCGAATATGTTTTCTCCGAACGGAGATGGTATTAATGATATTTTTGCTCCGCGGGGAAGATGTATTCTTTCATATAATTTAAAGGTGTATAACCGTTGGGGTGAATTAGTTTACCGCCAGGATGGATCAGACGGCTGGGACGGAACATTCAACGAAAAGAAAGTGAGTACAGGTGTGTATATCTATTATCTGGAAGCTTCCCTTCTTTACGGTGAAACGGTTATTAAAAACGGAAGCGTGACACTGACGAGGTAAACAGTAAATAAACCGAATTACCGGATTTCCTGTAGGCCTATTTTTTCTCCAAGGAGGTCCGAGGTATGGTAAAAAACATTCGATTCTTTTACTAAACGACTGAAAAATAGAGGAAATTTGAATTAAATGGTGCCAAATTTAATTTTGATCCCTAATTCCACGGATTGTTTAAATTTGTAACTGGCTTCAAAATTTGTATATGGGAAAACGATCCGTTTTTGTTTTTGCGGTTTTATCTTTATTCCTGACTGCTTGTAAGACGAGCTTTCGTATCACTGTAAGGAATCCTCCGGAAATACTTCTGGCAGACAGTACAAAACGGTTTTTACTCGTTAATAATGTAACGAATGAAAACAGCCCAGACGAACTTTTGGATCAGGTTATTAAAGGTCAGCAATACAATGGAAATGTGATCGCGTCCGAGCAAAGCATTAATGGAATTCTCCGTTCACTGGATGATTCGCGTTATCTGAAAGGAACACCCGGCGCACCATTGCAGTTCAGAAAAAATATGGAGACCGACTGGAACATTGTCGATTCGGTTTGCCGGAATTCGGGAGTTCAGGGCGTTATTGAGATAGCTTCTTTCGAATCAAAAGCTCCTGTAGGAGGAACCGTTCTGGCAAATGTTACCGGACAATCTGCAAGTCCTTTGAAAGGCTGGATCTATTTTAATGTTTATATCGCCAATACACATCAGCACCTGGATCGGCTGAGTTTATCAGAAGTTTATAATATCCCGGTCTCAGGCACCTTAAATCCGCTCAGTATGCTTTCTGATATGATCAGAAAACGGGAAGTATATGGACAGATGGGGTACAATATCGGCTATCGTACAGGATTCCTGTTCTATTCAAACTGGTTTTGGGTGAACCGCAGTTATTATACAAAAGGAAGCACAAATCTGAAAAGAGCAAAAAGATTGATCCGGTCAGGAAACTGGGATCTGGCAGAACGCCAGCTGACAGCAGATATTAACAGTCCTAAAAACAAAGTGGCCGGACGTGCAAAATTTAATATGGCATTGGTTTATGAAGGTCAGGGACGATTGGATGATGCAGTGATGATGGCGGAACGGGCAGCTTTTGAAAATGGCACAAAGCCTGCATATGATTACATTAATATTTTAAAAAACAGGAAAACACAGCGATCAACATTTGATCTTTCAGGTATGGAAAAGTAGCTATCGGTGAAAAGCAGGATATTTTTTGCAAATTTTTCACTAATAATTTATATTTCGCTACTTTTGCCTCATGCCTGCTAAAATTCACTTATTCCTGCTTATAATACTTCCTGCTATTACATTCGGACAAGGATGGATCCCTGTCGGAGCAAAATCCAACTCTTTAGCGAATGCCGTTGTTGCAAATACGGATGTCTGGAGCTTTTACCACAATCCGGGTGCTTTGGGCTATATGAAAAATGCTTCGATCGGAGCAAGCTATGAAAACAGATACCTGCTAAAAGAATTACAAACACAGGCAGTTGCGTATGCCCAGCCTTTAAAAGCAGGTGTATTATCTTTTGGGATTCAGTCCTATGGATATCGTGTTTACCGGTCAAACAGGATCGGCATCGGCTATGCGTTAAAGCTGCATGAAAAAGTAGCGATGGGAGTCCAGTTGAATTACCAGGATGTCCGCATTGAAAATTACGATTATGTAGCTACAGTTACTGCAGAAGTCGGGATTTTAGCTAAAATCACCCCGAAAATCACTTTAGGCTTCAGTCTTTTAAATCTGAACCGGGCAAAAGCGGCTGAATTTGCGGATGATCGTTTCGGCACCTATCTTCGTTTAGGGTTGAAATATAACATTTCAGATCTGGTTATTTTATTTGTTGAAGCAGAAAAAGAAGTAACATCCAAAATACGGCCTAAGCTGGCAATTGACTATCAGCTTATCAATCGCTTTTTTCTACGCGTTGGAGGTGCCTATAATCCTCCGGAAATTACATTTGGAATTGGCTATCAGTTTGCTATCGGATTAAAATTAGATGCAGGTTCCGCCTGGAGACAGCATCTGGGTTGGGCACCTCATATCGGGCTAACGTTTGATTTCAAGGTAAAAGATAGAAAATGAAACTCTTCGTCCTTTTTCTTTACTCAGTTATTTTATGCCTGTTCGCTCTGCCTTTATCCGGTCAGACACAGCACGAAATCATTCAGAACAGAATTGAATTTATTTCCGAACAGATGGAATCGGAAGACATCGATGTGACAGATCTGATTGATGTGCTGAACCGGTACTATGAAAGAAAGCTCAATCTGAACGGGGCAACTGTGGATGAGCTGCGTTCTTTAACACTGCTGACAGACATCCAGATAAATGAATTATTGCTGCATATCAAGCGTTTCGGGAAATTAATTTCTATTTATGAATTACAGTCACTGAAGTATTGGGATATGAATAGCATCCGGATGGTTTTACCATTTGTAATGGTCGATGACAAACTGGATCAGCCACATTTTACATTCAGAGAAGTTTTGAAATTCGGCAAATTTGAGTGGTTCTTACGTTATCAGAGAACACCGGAACATAAGTCCGGTTATGATCATATTTCTCAGGAAGAGAAACAGCAATCGAACAAATACTATTATGGAAATCCGGATCGTTATTACACCCGTTTGCGATACACTTACCGGAATAATCTGAGCATTGGTTTTACCGCAGAGAAAGATCCGGGAGAGCAATTCTTTAAAGGTGCGCAAAAGTCCGGGTTTGATTTTTATTCGTTTCATCTGTATTATAATGGTGGAAAATATTTGAGGACACTGGCAGTCGGAGATTATCAGGTACAGATCGGACAGGGTTTAAATCTCTGGACGGGCTATGCCTTCCGGAAAACGGCGGATGTCGTAAATATCAAACGAAGCGCATTGCCGGTTAAAGCTTATACTTCTGTTGATGAGGCGCGTTTTCTTCGGGGAGCGGCAGCTGTAGTCGGATACAAAAAATGGAGCCTGCTTATTTTTGGATCACACAAACGGGTAGATGGAGCGGCATTTTCTGATACGCTGTCAGAAGATGATCTGGGACTGATTACATCCATCAATCTGGCCGGGCTGCACCGGACCACTTCTGAAATCGCCAAACGGAAAACACTTCGGGAAACTATTGCCGGAGCAAATGCAAAGTTTGAAGTGCGAAATTTTTCAGCGGGAATAGCTGCTGTTTACCAGGGATATGACAAACCTTACGAAAGAGAGCTCAAACCTTATAATAAGTACGATTTCAGAGGGCAGCAGAAAATCAGTTTAAGCGCGGATTATAACTATGTCTGGAAAAATATAAACCTTTTCGGGGAAGTATCTTCCGCGGGACATGAAGGTCAATACGCGCTGATCCAGGGAATCCTGCTGGCAATTGACTCACGTGCAGCTTTAAGCGCTTACTACCGGAATTATTCCAGAGGCTACAGCACATTTTATAACAATGGAATGGGAGAATGGAGCAATGCTCAGAATGAAGAAGGAATTTATCTGGGATTAAAAACGAAATTGTCCGATGCCTGGACATTTAATATGTATTATGATTTGTTTCAGCGGAAATGGCTGGCTTACCTGGTCGATGGGCCTTCCCGCGGACATGAATTCTTGTTCCAGGTAAATTACAGGCCGAATAAGAAAATGGAGGTATATGCGCGCTATCGTCAACAGCTGAAACAACGAAATACAACCGCTTCGGAAGATGGTTCAATAACAGAAATTGAAAATCAGAATCAGAAGAATTACCGCTTAAATTTCACCTATCAGGTAACGGAAAGCATTCAGCTGAAAAGCAGGCTTGAATTCGTAACGTATGATACGGAAAGTATGAATAAAGATAAGGGAATGCTGATTCAGCAGGATCTCATTTTCAGGCCTAAAAGTTTTCCTGTGGATGTCTCTGTGCGTTATGCTTTGTTTGATACGGATTCCTATTATTCACGGATTTATTCTTTTGAAAACAATGCTCTTTATACTTATTCTATTCCTTCTTATTATTACGAAGGGTCAAGAGCTTATCTGCTTTTGCGCTATACATTTTTGAAGCGATTTGATTTATGGGTGAAATACGGACAATTCCTTTACGCAAACCGTAAAAGTGTGGGTATGGGAGCAGAGGAAATTGCAGGGAACAGAAAATCAGATGTCACTGTTCAGCTAAGGGTAAAAATCTGACACAAATCAAAAATCAGCAAACGGAGCCCGGAAGCTAATTTATTTCAATACCGTAACATGCCCCGTTTTATCATATCTGACGTTATCCATCCCGGTTGCCAGGATTTTATATACATAAACACCATCCTGAACAATCTTTCCTTTGTAAGTTCCGTCCCATCCGTAGTCCATATTGTACGATTCGAAAATGATCTCACCCCATCTGTCAAAAATAAGAAGGTAAAAGTCGGCAATATTCGTTCCGTATACTTTAAAAATATTATTGTATTGATCTCCGTCCGGCGTAAATGAATTGGGTATGTACAAAGTAGATGTTACCGGGAGTCCGATCGAATAATCTACCGTAGAAGAACATCCATACTTGTCAGTAACAGTCAGTATTACGACTTCAGGCTCTTTGATTGTAGCTGTAGGATTACTGATAGTGTTGTTGCTTAAAATGGCATTGCTTTCCCAAAAGTAAGTGAGCGGAAAAGTTGCGGAAATTGCGTTCAGCTGTATTTCTGCCGTCCCATTATAACTACCCAGGACAGCCGAAGTAATAAAAACGGAAGGCTCGGGAACCACGGTGAGATGTAGCGTAACAGTACTGTCACAGGAAGATGTAGGAAAAGTTTTCGTGTAAACTCCCTGATTTGTATAATCCAATCCACCGAAAACGTAACTTGCTCCCTTACAAATTGTGTCATATATCTGGGAATATTTATGTGGTAAGATTACTAAATTGAGCGTAACGATACTGTCACAGGCAGTTGTTGGAAAAACGATGGCATAACTCCCTGATTGATTATAAGTGTTTCCTCCATAAGTATAAGACTCACCCTGGCAAATTTCGTGTGTAAATGAACTGTATTTTAAAGGCAGAACGGTCAGATTTAAAGTAACAATACTATCGCATGTGGCTGTTGGAAAGGTTGTTGTGTAAGTGCCGGGTTGATTATATGTATTTCCGCCAAAGGTGTAGGAATCACCCTGGCAGATCGTCTGTGTAAACGAACTGTTTTTTAAAGGCAAAACGGTCAGATTCAAAGTAACAATACTATCGCAGCCTGCAGAGGAAAGCAATGCAGTCGTATAAATTCCTGAAGTAGTGTATTGATTATTTCCGAGTGAATAACTTTGTCCCTGGCAGATAAAAGCACTTATAGTATTCACAGCATTATTATTAATGATTTCACTTACCACTTTGTTGAAACAACCGGAAGCAGACTGGACGGAATCGACATAAAATCCGGGGATGGAATAATAATTTCCCAGTATCTGAATACTATCGCCCTGGCAAATAATATATTGTGTTGTATCGGATTGTTGAGGGAAAAAAGTGAGTGTCGTCACTATAATGCTGTCACAGCCTGTCACAGCACTTAGTGAGTCTGTGTAAGTCCCTGCCACGCTGTACTGATGTGCCCCAACGCTGAATGTATCTCCCTGACAAAGTGTAATGGTTTGTGGATATACATTAGGCAGGCCAATGTGAAAAGTGGTCGTTAAAGTATCTGTACAACCATTAATATTCACTATTTTGGAAACTAGATATAACCCTGTATCGGCAGGAGTTACAGGATCAATATTCAGCTCATTTCCAATATACGTCTGACCGTTTGGTAACGACCAATGATACGTGAAATACAGTGAAGGAGGAAAAGTTATTTTTTTATTGAAACATGTCGTGCTAATCTCAATAGGCTCAAAAGAAAGTGTATCTATTGTGATTTGCTTGGTGGACGCATTGCCACAATCATCGTAAATCCGTACAGTATAAATACCCGGAGCATCAACGGTGAATACATTGGAAGATTGCGCAGGGAATATCTGCGGGCCGGCAATTACCTCATACTGATACGGAGGAACACCTTTGGTACTGTCGGGGAGTACAATGAAATTAACTTCATTGTTGCACATAATCGCATTTCCGGTAAAGATTTCAGGAGTTTGATAACCTTCAATTGTTATCGTATCCCTGATGACCAAACACGACTTAATAGAATCATTAATTCCTGTAGCGGTGGAACTTTGCTTATATTGTATATATATTTCATATTGCCCTGATGAAACATTTAAAATGGAATCACGGTTGTAAAAAGGAATGTTTGAGTCAAAATCCCTTGTTTTGATAATCGTATTTGTAGAAAGGTCTTTTATCGTAACTTTTGCCTGCTGCATCGCTCCGAAATAGATTTTATTCTTTCCCAGACATCCTTTTTTATAACTGATCTCTTTGGTCAACTCAGATGTAGTGATGACAAGAAGGGAATCAAATACTTCCCGTCCGCAATCGTCAATGACTTTGAACTTATAAACTCCCATAGCTAAATTCTGAAGTTGAAGCCACAGAAGCCCTGTACCATGTAGAGAAAACGTGTCGGGGTATGAGTATGTATCCTGATATGCAAAACCGGGCTTGGTACTTCCCAATGTAGCCGGGCCTGAGGTAATAATTAATTTTGGATTGGTAAAATTATCCAATCTGATATTATATCCCATAACAGAGTCAAGACATGAATAGTTGCAACATTGTTTTAAAATCGTAGGAGGAGCTATTACCGGAATGGTGTAATTTTGCGTAAAGGTTTCACCACAACCGTCCGTAATGGTGACCTGATACGTTTTTCCGGATTCGATAGCTGAAGTGGCGACACTGACACCAAGCAAGGGACCATTGGTTCCCTGATCAACTACATTGGAGGTATTTACATCCGTAACGGTGTATGAAAGAGGAGACTTAGCTATTGTAGCCCACACCATATCCGGACCAAGATACAGCGTCATTGTAGGGTTTACGCCACAAGGCCCAAAACTGTATTGAGGATAAAACAGAAAGGGTTCACCGTAGTACTGCATGGACACACTATCCCCACAGGCATTATACACAGTAGCTTTAATATTCTGTCCGTAATCCATTCCGGGAATAATCTGGGTAATGGTAATAAATCCACCTGCTTGTTGAAAGCTTGTGGCAGACGAATAGGAATAGGTCCCTGAGCTGGTTTCATACTTATACGTAAAAGGCAGCCTCAGATCATTTACATGCAATTTATACCTGACCTCAAAAGAATCACAGCCTATTTTCGATCCGCCTATTCCACCATAAAACGGATTGGTGGTATTCGGGTCACTCAGCGTGATCACCGAAGTTTTGTAGCTACCACAGTCATCTGTCATTTTAACGGTATAATTTCCCGCCGGTAAATTAGCGAAAGTGCTGCTGCTTTGAGCAGATGCCGTAACAGGTGATGGTGTAAGTATTTCCCAGGAAAGCGGAGCCAATCCTGTTCCCGGAGCAGGTATTCCTGTAATTTCACCATTACTTTCCCCAGCACAATAAGGTTTTATCGTTGTTGCAGTAAAATTGGGGGTTACATATGTTCCTGCGATACTTGTCGGAGCAGTTGTTTCATTACCTGCCCCATCTGTCAACTTAATGATATAATTTCCTGCAGGCAGCGAACTGAAAAGCGGATTTGTCTGAACTCCTTGTATTACCGGACCGGAAATGATGCTGTATAGAAGTGGCGGATTGGCAGTAGTCGCCTGAATTGTTATTGTTCCGTTGTTAGCGCATGTACTTGTCGTAGAGGTAATATTCGCAACTTGTATTTGTCCTGCGGCATCAAGAGAAAGTGCTAACAGAAAGCATAATAGAAGTTGTTTTAGGCTGGTGTTTTTCATTTTATATGTAAAATTCAGTACATAGTATTGTTTAACTACGTACTATATCGTTTTATGCGTTATGTGATTTATGTGTACTAACGAAATAATTTAAATTGGACTGATACATCCGCTTACTTGTAGTATGTAGTATAATAACGCTCCCCGATGTGAAAAGTTGCTTGTAAACAGGCGCTGTTCATCACTAAAAGCAACTAAATAAGAGGAAAAAGAAAAAAAGGAATTGTAAATCAGCCAGATATGATTGCAAAAGAAAAACGTTTTCATTCTCATTTCTTACGTTGCAATAGATTGAGAAATCAAATGGATGATGAATAGTGGAAAATGCCGGCGCACTGGAAATTAACAGGCATTTCCGAAGAGGGCTGAAGCAAATTATATCACAGTAAAAAATTAAAGGACTTCTTAAATGCGTTAACCAATTAATTTTTCATAATCAGTTTATTGATGCTTTTTCCATTATCAAATTGAACGTTCAATATATAACCACCATTTTCGAGGTGACTGATGTCTATTTCTTTAGCATAAGGAACTGTTTCCGATGATTTTCCTTGTAAATCAAAAATGGTAACCAATATAGGAATAGAATTCCCTTCTACTGATTTTATGCGTAGCAGCTTGTCTGACGGAACAGGATAAATGATAAAATCGTTATCTGTAATCGTTTCTGTTCCAAGATTAAATGCACAGGATTCGCTTCCTGAAAATGAATATTCACCGATTCCATTTATACCATAACATTCCATCATTGTTGTAATGCTCAGCGGTAAAACAATTAATGGTTCTAATAGTCCGCGAAAATGTGCAACCCCTTCTACTACCTTATATGTAGTTGTATGATGATAGTCTTCCACATGAAAAATCCGTCTGTCTTCTCCATTGATCTGAACGGTATCAATACCAACCACTTCTAAGCTGTCTACACTCCCCGATGTATATACATAACACGGCTGAATAAAATCACCTATTTCTAAATCATAATCAAATAACAATTGTTCCTGATTATTCTCATAGAGATACGTTTTATAATTATCTTGCCGGATGAGGGTCACAAATTCATTGTTGTAACTTGAAGTAGTATACGTACATGCTGAAGAAGGAACAGATCCTCCCATCCACCTCAATTCCTTACTTCCTCTCCTCATCACTTTTTGATAGGTTTCTGTTCCAACAATTGAATCTCCTTCCAAATAATAAATTCTTGTTTCGTTCTCTACGCAAGGATAATATACATGATTAATGAGCGATACTTTCCATTCCGAACCGGTAACAAAATAATTTCCTGCCTGACTATGAACATGGTTTCCACCAAGCAATAATGAAAAAAGAAATAGGTAATGTAACGTATTTTTCATAACTTTTTATTTGAAATATCATATAAACGATATTAATTTCGAAAACGTTTGTATTAACTTTAATAACTACGGCATTTTATTGTTTGAAACCGTGAGTTCCGCCAAAAATTATCATATAAGGGAAAAATAAAAAATCAATTATAAATGACAACGATTTTACGAGGTAGAAACGAAGTTCATCTGGTTAAAATTAAAACCCTGAAAAGATGTGCAGTCAAAGCTAAGATTTAATGATTTTCGCTTTCAGCTGTTCCAGCCGCTGAATAAGCTCCTCTTTCAGCCGGGAATTGTTTAAGATAGTGGCATTCTCCGGAAGATTTTCTTTCTCAACAAGCAATGGCTCTTTGGATTTCAACGCTTTTTTTGCACCTTCCAACGTGTAGCCCTGAACTTTTACCAGGTAATAGATCTTGCTGAAGTTCACCACATCTTTCGGAGTAAAGAGACGGTTGCCTTTAGCGTTGATCTTTGGCTTGATCAGTTTGTCAAACTCTTTGTGCCAGAAACGGATCAACGAAGCATTGACCTGGAACATTTCTGCCAGCTCACTAATAGCGTAATACGCTTTCGTTAATTCTTTTTCCGTATAGATCTTCAAAGCTTTCCTTACTTAAGTTTTTCAAAAATAGCAAAAAACAGACAAGACCAGGTTAAATTTTTAAACAGTTTCCGAATGTAAAAACCAGAAGCATTTAAATTCTTCAAGACCGGAAAATTAAAGATTAACGAAAAATTGAACCTAAATGCGGAATATGGTTGCATTGATTTTCTTCACCGGAAACCCAAATAGCGAAATTGCCGTATCAAAAACAACTGTCTGAGCGGAGCGAGTTTTATTTTTGTAGATAATGAGCGCATTGAGGTGGTGAAAAAATCAGGGTGACGAGGTTTCCCGAAAATCGGGATAAATCTTGTTTTTTTCTGACGGACAAAAAGAAAAGTAAATCTCTAATAAAGAGTATCTTTTGTTTACATAATTATCCGGAAAATTTATCTGTCTCTGAAACCCATTGTCATCCTGGTAATATAAAGACCTTATTTCCATGCCAGTGTCATTTCCCGCTTTCCCGGAGGACCTGGAGCGGCTTCTACTCTGAACCCTGCTGATTTCAAATCCCTTTTTACTTGTCCTTTAGCACAGTAAGTTACTAATAAGCCTTCCTTTTTAAGCCCTTCGTACATTTTCTTTAAAATTTCAGGAGCCCACATCTCACTTTGGACACGCGGACCGAACGCATCAAAAAAAATGCAGTCATAAAACGCAGTTTCTAAAGAATAATCTTCCAGTTTTGAAAGCAATTTTTTCAGCCGGAAATGATCCGTCAGCCGGTGCTCTTCATTCCAGGAGAGAAGATGCAGATCAGTCGCCCATGTTTTGAGGGAAGGGTTGCCGGTCAGAGAACCGTAATCCAATGCCCCTGCTTCTTCCAGGCTGACAGGAAATGCTTCTATTGAATGATAAGTGATTTTTTTACGGTGATGTTCTGCATATTCTATTGCCAGTAGAGTATTCAGTCCCGTTCCAAATCCCACTTCGAAAACCGTCAGCTCATTTCTCCCGGAAAAATGATCCAGCCCATTCTTAAAAAAAACATGCCGTGCCTCCTGTAATGCACCATGATGAGAATGATAATTTTCATTGATATCAGGAAAGAAAATAGTTTTTGACCCGTCAGCGGTTGTAATAATTTCTCTGTTTTTTTGCATGTACAAATTTACACATAAAAAAACCGGAATTAATTCCGGTTTTTTAGGTTTAGTATTAGAGTGTTGTTTAAGTTGTACAGATAAGTAATATTATTATACCTACAGATTTCAATTTATTTTGTTAGTTGATGTAAAGTAGCTATTTTTTTCCGTTTGAAATGTAATAGAAGTGTCACTATTTAGCAGATCAAGCAAACAGATGAAGATTTACGATGAATGGCTGAAAAATAATAAGCTTAAAATTTGAATAATTCATCTTTGGGAACATTTTTTATTCCTCACTTTTTAGTAATTTTGAAATTCGCTTTTATAATACAGTTTATGAATTCTTGGTTTACAGTTAAGGTAAAATATACAAAACAGCTCGAAAACGGAACATTCAAACGTGTCTCCGAGCCTTATTTATTGGCAGCAATGACATTTACGGATGCGGAAGCCCGTATTTATGAGGAATTAGGGTCTGTAATTAAAGGCGAATTTGCCGTAACCAATATCGCGCGCGCTGACTATCACGATATTTTCTACTATGAAGATGCGGATGTATGGTACAAATGTAAAGTAGTATATGAAAGCGCTTCGGAAGACGGCGACAAGAATAAAAAAGTCTCTCAGAATTTTCTTGTTTCAGCAGGTTCAGTAAAAGAAGCATACGACAGAATTCAGGAAAGCCTTTCTACTTTAATGGTTGATTTTGTCATTCCGACGATCAGTGTTTCTCCGATTATCGATATTTTTCCTTACAGAGAGGAATTAGACAGAGAAATCTCCCGTGTTCCGGCAGATGAATATATCGCTCAAAGCACTAACAACAGCTCCTCAAAAGTATATTCGGCAGCAGGCGCTGATATTGATGATGAAGAAGCAGAAGAGGATTTTGAGGAAGAAGAGGAAGCATCAGAGATCGAAGACGAATATTCAGAAGAGAGTGAATAAGAAAATGGATGATTTTTTAAAGGAATTACGGAATAATCACCACAATTTCGATAAAGGCAAGCTGACGGATTATGTTCCGGAAGAACCCTTTACTTTTTTCAAAAAATGGTATAAAGAGGCTTTTGAATTCCAAAAGGAAGCGAACGCCATGAGCCTTTCAACAGTTGGAGCAGATGGTAAGCCATCCTCAAGAATCGTCTATTTAAAAGA
This sequence comes from Flavobacteriia bacterium 40-80, assembly GCA_001899145.1. Classification (GTDB taxonomy): domain Bacteria; phylum Bacteroidota; class Bacteroidia; order Flavobacteriales_D; family Crocinitomicaceae; genus 40-80. The sequence continues at coordinate 221,918 of MKVF01000021.1, read as the reverse complement.
ATTATCCGACCAGGGATTCATCTTTTTTACAAACTATCAGTCTCATAAAGGAACAGATATTGAAGCGAATCCTTACGTTTCCCTTTTATTTTTCTGGCCGGAGCTGGAACGCCAGGTCAGAGTGGAAGGGCGTGCGGAAAAAATTCCTGCAGCAGAAAGTGACGATTATTTTAAAAGTCGTCCGAGAAGCAGCCAGCTCGGAGCATGGGCTTCCCAGCAAAGCCGGAAATTAGTTTCCCGGGCAAAGCTGGAAGAAAAGATCCATCAGCTGAATATACAATTTCCCACAACCGTTCCACGTCCTGAAAACTGGGGCGGATATATTGTTTTTGCGGAAAAAATCGAATTCTGGCAGGGAAGACCTTCCCGCCTGCATGATCGTATTGTTTACGAGCTGGAAAACAATCAGTGGGCCATTTATCGTATTAACCCGTAAATATGTTGGATCAGACGATTCCGATAAGACAGCTTTCAAACGGAATTAAAGTTGTATTTCTGCCCGTAATTTCAGAAGTTGCCCACATGGGTGTAACTGTTCTTGGTGGCTCCCGTTATGAAAACCGAAATGAAATCGGCCTGGCCCATTTTCTGGAGCATTGTTTTTTCAAAGGAACAAAAAAGCGGAAAACCTTTCATGTACTTTCCAGAATTGATTCCGTGGGAGGCGAGTTAAATGCCTTTACAACAAAAGAAGAAATTTGTGTATATGCTTCGTTTGTCAAAAAACATTTTGACAGAGCGGCAGAGCTTCTTGCTGATATTGTCATTAATTCCAATTTCCCGGAAAAAGAAATTGAAAAAGAAAAAGAGATCATCCTGGATGAAATCAATTCTTATCTGGATTCACCAAGCGACCGGATTATGGATGATTTCGAATATTATTTATTCAAAGACCATCCGTTGGGAGAAAATATCCTGGGAACCAGAGAATCAGTCACAGGCTTTTCTCAACAGGCACTATGGTCCTATTTAAAACGGTTTTTTCATACCCGGAATATGGCGATTTCCGTTGTCGGGAATTTTGATGAAAAAAAAGTGATGAAAGTACTGGAAAAGTATTTTTCGGAAATCCCGGGACAGCAGGAACTTTCTTTACCGGAAACCTTTCAGAATTACCAGCCGTTTGACATCCGGAAAAAAGAATCCAACTACCAGTCGCATGTAAACATCGGGAGTATTGCTCCGGGTTATGAGGAAGAGAAAGAACGAAGAGCACTAACGTTGCTTATTAACGTTCTTGGCGGGCCGGCGCTAAATTCCAGGCTGGTGCTGAGTATTCGTGAAAAATACGGCTATACCTACTCTATCGAAGCAAATTATAATCCATTCAAAGAAATAGGCTACTGGCACATTTATTTCGGATGTGACGAACGTTATGTGGACAAAACGCTCCGCCTTGTTGACAAGGAGCTCATAAAACTCCGTAATGAGCGTTTCACGACCATTCAGCTCCACCGTGCAAAGGAACAATATAAAGGACATTTGGCACTTTCAATGGAAAGCCATTCAGGATTGATGATGGGTCTGGGAAAAAGCGCCTTATTATTCAATCAGATCGACAGTACGGAAAGTATCTACAAAGCAGTAGATGAGCTGACAGCTGAAAATTTGCTTGAAGTTGCCAATCAGTATTTTTCACCCGAAAAACTTTCCAGGCTGATTTACCTGCAAAAAGAAAATGAATACTGATAAGTCAGATCAAAATTGATTAAAATCTTATTAGAGAAAGACAGACATTTAGAACGACTCACATAATTTAATTTTTAATGACTGTATAAATAAAGAATGAGGGATAATAGCAATGATATAATAGTTAAATAATAAAAGAAATTAACCACTTTTTTATCTCACATACATCTTTACTGATTTGTTCTAAAAAATTTTTCTCTTCCATATTATTGTTTTTAATTGAGTTAAGAACAATAATAGGAAAATGGTATATAAAATATATTTAATTTCCATTTATGGAAAAGGAGGATTTCAACAAATTAATATCCGAACATATCAGAAGAGTAAGAATCTAGAAAGGTTTAACACAATCAGACGTTGCTACTTTAATTAATATGGATGCTCAAAACTTTTCCAAATATGAAAGGGGGTTGATCTCTACTACTGCCTTTTGGATTCATAAATTTTGTGAAGCAATAAAGGAAAGACCAAGAGATTTCTACGTGAAATTGTATGAATAAAATTAATCAGGAGAAATAAATTGACATCTGGTTCTATCAGTCATGAATTCAAATACTATGTTTTCTTTGCGCTCCATAGCAGTCGCTAAAAACTCACCTAAATTCTGATTAAAGTTTTTATTTTCCTTTTTTGATATACAATAAAAATTTATTTCTTCGATATTAAAATGATGATATAGGGATATTTTGAATAAAGTAGTAACAATCTTTCTATATACTGAAAATCTTATTGACATCTCCCTTTCTTTTTCATTGTCCCGATCATATACCTGAGCAATGAATGAATATATAATTTCAGGACTTTTTTCAATTTCCTTTGAAACGATATCGCAACAGGTATTTAGAAGCATTCTTTTTTCAGAAAATGTAAGATCCATTCCTACCAGTTTATATTTATCTGGATTATTCTCATGTAATTTAGGATAGAATTTTACAAATGCGATATTTTCATAGTAATATATCTCAACCAGATATTTAATCTTCTTACGTATTTTGACTTTATATATTTTTTTATATCTTAAACCTAATGATAATATATCTTCTGGATCACAGCTTTTCTTTAAGTTGTGATAAATGGGAGAACCATAATTGAAGCATTTATTATTTTCCATATAAAAACAAAAACCGCCCTAATGGACGGCTTTAAAAAAGTAAAATTCACTATTAATAAATAGCCTTATATGCTTTTAATCTATAACTTTCAACTTCATCATCAGTCATAGGTTTAATTTCCTTTTTGATAAATCGTTCTGTGATTAATTCATCATTAACAGAATGCTTATTAGTTCCTGATGATTTGGATAAATTAATAAGAGTACTCTTATTCGAAAACTTAGAGATCAGAGCCTTCATATTCGACAGATTGATTTGAAACTTATGCAAAGTAAATAAAAAACAAATAAATGATGTAATAAATAACAATAAATAAGAAAAAAAGTCCTCTTAAAGGAGAGTGGTGGTGCTATTTACCATAAATAATATAAATTATAGGGCATTAAATTTAGCTCGTAGTAGTTAGGTTTAGTTCACCAAGGTAAAGTAATTTTTGACATCAATCCCGGTTATAATGATCGGGATTTTTGCTAATAAATAACTTGAATATTTATGGATATAGATTACAATAAATGTAGAAATGGTCAGGAATTGAGTGAATTGGTAAGGGAATCAGTACAGAATATTATAACAATTTTAGACCTCATTTAAGTTTAAAATTAAAAACTCCTAACTTTATACATCAAAAAACCGATGAAGAAAATCTCCATCGGTCCTAAATATCTGTCAACCTATTTCAGGATGATACATTTTTAAATTTATTACGCTTTAACGCTCAGCACTTCTGCCATTTTCGCACCGATTTGAGCAGGAGAATCAACTACGTGAATTCCACACTCTCTCATGATACGTTTTTTCGCCTGAGCAGTATCATCAGCACCACCAACGATCGCACCGGCATGTCCCATTGTACGTCCTGCAGGAGCAGTTTCTCCGGCAATGAAGCCAACAACCGGCTTTGTTCCGTTTTCTTTGATCCATCGTGCAGCGATTGCTTCCAGGCTACCGCCGATCTCACCGATCATTACGATCCCTTCTGTTTCAGGGTCATTCATTAATAGTTCAACAGCTTCTTTTGTTGTTGTTCCGATGATCGGGTCACCACCGATACCGATAGCTGTAGTAACTCCTAAACCTGCTTTTGCGATCTGGTCAGCTGCTTCGTATGTTAAAGTACCGGATTTGGAAACGATACCGATTTTACCTTTTTTGAAGACGAAGCCCGGCATGATACCTACTTTTGCCTCACCTGCCGTAATCACACCCGGACAATTTGGTCCGATCAGACGAGCGCCCGTACCTTTGATGTACTCTTTTGCTTTCACCATGTCATTCACAGGAATACCTTCCGTAATACAAACGATTACTTTAATACCTGCAGCGGCAGCTTCCATAATCGCGTCAGCAGCAAATGCAGGCGGAACGAAGATGATGGAAGTATCCGCTCCCGCTTTTTCCACAGCATCTGCTACAGTGTTAAAAACCGGACGATCCAGATGTGTTGTTCCTCCTTTTCCGGGTGTCACTCCACCTACTACATTTGTTCCGTATTCAATCATTTGCCCTGCGTGAAATGTTCCTTCACTACCGGTAAATCCTTGAACTATGACCTTAGAATTTTTATTTACAAGTACGCTCATCGTTGTGAGATTATGAATTTTTAATTTTTAACCGTCCCAAATTTAATTTTTTGATTTTGTATTAACAAATATTAGTGCTATTACTTCTATGTTAATTTTGTTTTCCCTTTAGAATTTCCTTGGAAATCCAGTCTTTCAGGAGAACGTTTATTTCTTCCGTTTTTTCCAGATGCGGCTGATGATGACAATCGGGAATCAGATAAGTTGTTACATTTTTAAGTTTGCTTTCAATTAATTCCAGCTGCTTTTCCGTTCCGTATTCGTCCTGATCTCCCTGAAGGATAAGAGAAGGTGTTGACTGCGTTATCTTATCGCAAATATTCCAGCTGCGGTATTCTTCGCTCAGCCATGTATGTGCCCAGGCATAAAAAACAGCTTCCGTTTTTTCTCCGTGGTACTTTTTGAGTCCATCCAGCTTTCCGGCCTGGTAAGCGTCAATTGCCGGCTGAATTCCTGCCAGCGTCACCTCTTCCACCATCACGTGAGCTGCCATGGTAATGACACCCGAGATATTCTCCGGATATTTTGAGGCATATAGCAACGCTATACTTCCGCCATCGCTATGCCCGACAAGGATGATTTTTTTATCCGGTGCTAATTTACTGATGACCTGCGGCAGTTCGTCAAGAGCGTATTTTTCCAGGTAAGAGCTGTCTCTTTTTGAAGAAAAAGGAGATGACGAACCATAGCCCTGACGTTCATAAACCAGCCCTTTTGCTCCCAGAGCATCACAAAGTAATCTCGGAAATCTTCGCCACTGATCAATAGAACCTAATGCTTCGTGAAGAAATATAATAATAAAATCTTCCTGTAATTCCGCAGGCCGTACCCACTGATAAGCAATCTCAACGAAATCTTTTATGTGTATGAATTGTTTTTCCATAAAAAGAAAAAATCCCGACTTTTTGGTCAGGATTCTTAATTTGATAGTTATACTATTAATTTTTCACACGTTCCACATACATTCCTGTACGTGTATCAACCTTAATAACTTCGCCGTTATCAATGAACAAAGGGACTCTTACTTCCGCACCACATGCTAATGTAGCAGGTTTCATTGTGTTTGTCGCAGTATCACCTTTAATTCCCGGTTCAGTATAAGTTACCTCGGAAATGACATATAATGGAAGTTCGATTACCAACGGCATTTCCTCTTCTGCATGGAACAAAATATTACAAGTCATCCCTTCGATTAAAAATTCCGGTTTCTCAATCATTTTTGCAGGAATAGGAACCTGTTCGAAGTTTTCATTGTTCATAAAAATATAATCCTGACCTTCCTGATATAAGTATTGGTACTCACGATTTTCAATTCTCACAGGCTCAATTTTATGACCTGACGAGAATGTATTGTCAATTACTTTTCCGGTTTCAATTACACGTAGTTTCGTTCTCACGAAAGCCGGGCCTTTTCCTGGTTTTACATGTTGGAATTCAATAACCTGACAAAGCTTGTCATTGAATTTAATACATAATCCGTTTTTAATATCTGCTGTTGTTGCCATGCAATTTTTAAATTTTCGACTGCAAATGTAAAAAAAATCCTTTTAATCTAAATTCCTGGCATCAGAGTTCTTATCTTCGTGGTTTATTTTAATCGGTTATGGATTTTACAACAAAAGATGTCGCATACTGCGTGGGAATGAGTATTGGAGAGAGCCTGGCTTCACAGGATTTAGGAACTTTAGACGCAATGGAAGTTGCTGAAGGGATCAAAGCGATTTTCGAAAAGCAGGCACCTAAATTTTCCCCTGAACAGGCGAATTTCATCATTCAGAATTATGTTAATAAGCTAAGTGCTGAAAAGTATGCTGTAAATAAAGAAGAAGGAGTAAAATTCCTTGCTGAAAATGCGAAACGTCCGGAGATTAAAACAACAGCTTCGGGCTTGCAATATGAGGTATTGAAAGAAGGTGACGGAAAGAAACCTGCTGCGACAGATACTGTGGAAGTGCATTATCACGGAACTTTAATTGATGGAACTGTTTTTGACAGCTCTGTTCAAAGAAATCAAACAGCTAAATTCGGCGTGCACCAGGTGATTAAAGGATGGACAGAAGCATTACAGCTGATGTCAGAAGGATCGAAATTCCGCTTATATATTCCGGAAGAATTGGCTTACGGTGCGAATCCGCACCCGGGAGGAGCAATTAAGCCGCACATGGCGTTAATCTTTGATGTTGAATTAATAAAAGTTCAGTAAGCATGAAAAAAATCATTCTTTTGGCTGCAGCTGCTTTAATAGTGTTTTCATGTGGCAACGAAAGCAAGCCTGTTGATACGTTAAAGCTGGAAACACAGAAACAGCGTTTGTCTTATGCTTTGGGAGCGGATCACGGACATTCCATTTCGGGTTCCGGAGATCCTAATTATCCGAAATACAACCTGGAGAAAGTAACAGAAGGATTCGCCGAAGGACTGAAAAATGATAAAGCCTTCGGAGAAGAATGCCAGGCTGCCTTAAGAGGTCTTTTCGGTGACGGAGGACACGATTTCAACGAAAAATATATCGATCAGGGATGCGAATGCCTCGGGAAACTTTCCGGTGTAGTGTTCAGAAGCGGCTGGTTAAAAAAAGGTGGTTTTGAACATTTTGATGAAAAATACATTGTGGAAGGTTTTAAAGCTGCTGTTCACAAAACAGACACAATTGTAAAGCGTCAGGATCAAATGGAGCTGATCCGAAACTTCTATGAGGATCTGAACAAGCAGAACGGCACCAGATTATTAGCGGAAGCAGCTAAAAAGCCGAATACGGCTTCTGTTGACGGTTTAGTAATTGAAACGCTGGAAGAAGGAAAAGGCAAGTCCCCTCAGGCTAATGGTAAAGTACTTGCGCAATACATCCTTATGAATGCAGTTGGAGACACGCTTCAGAGCTCATTTGAATACGAGAAATATACCGGAAAATCAGTTGATCCTTTTCTGCTGGACCAGGTAATTCCCGGATGGAGAATAGGAATGCAGCAGATGAAAGAAGGAGGAAAATACATGTTATACGTTCCTTATAATTTAGCTTACGGTGAACAGGGAATGTTTAATCCACAGCGAAATGCTTATGATATTCAGCCTTATGAAGCATTGCGATTTTATATCGAGATGAAACAGGTTATGAAATAAAGCGCTTTTATGTAATTTTAGTGTAACTCAAAATAATAATCACATGGCAATACTTTCAATCCCGGATTTAAACAAGCAGATAGACCAGCCGGAAGAAATAAGAAAATTTCTGAATGACAGAGGCGTGTTCTTTGACCAATGGACGTGTGATGTAGAATTTACGGATCATTCAACACAGGAGGAAATTATTGCAGCGTATGAGAAAGATCTGAAACCGTTCATGGAAAATGGCGGTTATCATACAGCAGACGTGATTAATATCAATGCCAGTACACCAAATTACGAAGCGGTAAGAGCCAAATTTCTGGCAGAGCATACACACTCTGAAGATGAGATCCGCTTTTTTGTAGATGGAAAAGGATTGTTCTGGTTCAATTTAGAGAACGGAGAACCCGTTTTTAATCTGCTGTGCGAAAGAGGAGATCTGATCTCAGTGCCCGAAGGAACAAAACACTGGTTTGATGCCGGTGCCGAGAATCCTTTTGTGAAAGCCATCCGGATTTTTATCGACATGTCAGGGTGGGTTCCTCATTATACGGAATCAGGTGTTGACAAGAAATACGAAACGTTTAAAATGCCGCGTTAATTTCAGAGCAGGTGCTTAAACGATTTAAAACAAGCATATTATTTTCGTTGATTTCTATGTTGGGAATGCAGACACTGTATTCCCAACGTTTTTTTGAGAATGCAGATTCCCTTCACAAACCGCGCCTGATTACTGTTTCGACACTGACAGTCACTGGCTGGGCAGGAAGCATGGCCGGCCTGCATTATGTCTGGTATAAAGATTATCCGAAAAGTAAGTTTCATTTTTTTAATGATTCCAAAGAATGGCTGCAAATGGATAAAGCCGGTCATTTCTTTACAGCTTATCACATTTCCCACAAGATTGCCGGAGCCTTTCGCTGGTCAGGACTGAACAGAAACCTCAGCTGTGCTATTGGTGCAGGCGTCGGATTTGGCTATCAGCTGACATTAGAGTTTTTAGATGGCCAAAATGCACAATGGGGATTTTCCTGGTCAGATCTTGCTGCAAATAGCCTTGGAACAGCCTTTTACGTTGCACAGGAACTGGCGTTCAGAGAGCAGATCTTTAAACCAAAATTCTCTTTTTATCCCAGCAAATATGCAAAATACCGGCCGAATACGCTGGGTTCTAATTTTGCCGAACAACTGTTCAAAGATTATAACGGGCAAACTTATTGGATCAGCTTTTCCCCGTTTGCTTTCTCAAAAAATGAGCGGCTCCCCAAATGGCTTTGCTTATCCTTAGGCTATAGCATTGACGCCAAGCTGCACGGTGACCTGAACATTTACCAGGCAGGAGGAGAAACATTTTACGCAAAAAGACAGTTTGTTTTATCGTTAGATATCGACGTCTCCAAAATCCCTTTCAAAAAGAAATGGCCGAAAGTATTACTGAGCCCTTTTAACCTTATAAAAATTCCTTTTCCGGCAGTGATTTTTACTTCTGATGGGGTAAGCGGCAGATGGATTTATTTCTGATATTCATAACGGAGAAAAGAATTTTCCGGATGCCAAAATCGGTGATAAAGTTACTGAGCCAAATTTCCTATTTCGGTTGATAAGTTTTTAATATTTTTTGGCAAAAACTCACTATCTTTGCGCCATTACTATTAGTCTATTGGTCATGAGCTTATTTTCAGAAAGACACATCGGGTCAAACGCTGCTGAGCAGCAACAATTGTTAGCCAAAACAGGATGTTCATCCATTGATGAGCTGGTTCAAAAAACCATCCCGGCTCACATTCGTTTAAGCAAAGAGCTGGATATCGCCCCGGCGATGTCTGAGCAGGAGTATTTAGAGCATATTAATGCTTTAGGGAAAAAGAATAAAGTATTTAAATCATTTATTGGTTTAGGATACAATGACACGATCGTGCCTTCTGTTATCTTAAGAAATGTTCTGGAAAATCCGGGATGGTACACGGCTTATACGCCTTACCAGGCTGAGATTTCTCAAGGGCGGCTGGAAGCATTATTGAATTTTCAAACAATGATTCTTGATTTAACAGGAATGGAAATAGCAAATGCCTCTTTACTGGATGAAGGAACAGCTGCTGCAGAAGCAATGCTGATGTTCTTTAACTCCCGTTCAAGAGAGGATGTAAAAGCAGGAAAAAACAAATTCTTTGTTTCTAATACATTGTTTCCTCAGGCCATCGACCTGTTAAAAGGAAGAGCGGCTAATTTTAATATTGAGCTGATCATTGATGCTCCTGAAAATTTTAAAGCGGACGATGCGTTATTCGGTGCAATTGTTCAGAATCCGGATACGTTCGGTAAGATTATTGACCTGGAAGGATTTATAAGTACCGCAAAAGCTGCCGGCATTCAGGTAGCAGTAGCAGCGGACATTATGTCCCTGGTATTGCTGAAAGCCCCGGGAGAATACGGTGCGGATGTGGTGTTAGGTTCGTCTCAGCGCTTCGGTGTTCCGATGGGCTACGGAGGTCCTCACGCGGCATACTTTGCATGTAAAGAAGAGTACAAACGAAATATTCCGGGGCGTATCATCGGTGTTTCTAAAGATGATGATGGAAATACTGCCTTAAGAATGGCGCTTCAGACACGGGAGCAGCACATTAAAAGAGATAAAGCAACCTCTAATATTTGTACAGCACAGGCATTATTAGCAGTTATGGCGAGTATGTATGCTGTTTATCACGGACCAAAGGGTCTTCGTGAGATCGCAGAAAATATTCACCAAAAAACAGCTACTTTAGCGAAAGAATTAAAAGCATTAGGTTTTGAAATCGCTTTTGAAGATTATTTTGATACTATCACTGTAAAAGGAATTTCAAGCACGGCGGTGAAAGCAGCCGCAGAAGCAAAAGAGATAAATTTCCGCTACATTGATGAAAATTCGCTTTCAATTTCTGTCGGTGAATCCATTTCTGTAGCAGATATTAATACCGTTATCGGAGTTTTCGCGGGAATAGCCAACAAAACAGTTTCGTCTGCCGGACTGGCCGGATCAACTATCAAAGGTAAGTTCTTAAGAAGCACTCCTATTTTAACACACCCGACATTCAGCGCTTATCATTCTGAATCTAAAATGATGCGGTACCTGAAACGTCTGGAAAATAAAGATCTATCATTGGTTCACTCTATGATCGCGTTAGGTTCATGTACAATGAAATTAAACGCAGCAACGGAACTGATGCCGATTACCAACCCTAATTTTGCAAATCTTCACCCGTTCTGTCCTGCTGATCAGGCGGAAGGATATGCGGAGATGCTGACACAGCTGGAAAAAGATTTATGTGCGTGCACCGGATTTGCAGGAGTTTCTTTACAGCCAAATTCAGGGGCGCAGGGTGAATATGCAGGCCTGATGGTGATTAAAGCATACCACGAATCAAGAGGAGACCACCACAGAAGAAAAATGATCATTCCTTCTTCTGCTCACGGAACCAACCCTGCTTCTGCAGCTGTTGCCGGTTTCGATATCGTTGTGACAGGCTGTGATGAAAACGGAAATATTGATATTCCTGCTTTGAAAGCAAAAGCAGAAGAAATTAAAGATACACTGGCGGGATTGATGGTTACTTATCCTTCTACTCACGGTGTTTATGAAGAAGGCATTAAAGAAATTACACAGATCATTCACGATAACGGAGGTCAGGTGTATATGGACGGAGCCAACATGAACGCACAGGTAGGATTAACAAATCCTGGAAATATCGGAGCGGATGTGTGTCACCTGAACTTACACAAAACATTTGCCATTCCTCATGGTGGTGGTGGTCCCGGAATGGGCCCTATCGGTGTTGCTTCCCATCTGAAGCCATTCCTGCCGGGGAATGTACTGGTAAAAACCGGCGGAGACAAAGCGATCCACGGCGTATCTTCTGCCCCGTTCGGAAGTGCTTTGATTTTACTGATTTCCTATGGATATATCAAAATGTTAGGTGCAACAGGCTTGAGAGCATCTACCGAAAATGCGATCCTGAACGCGAATTACATCGCTACCTCATTATCAGGACATTACCAGGTATTGTACACAGGTAAAAATGGTACGGTAGCACATGAATTAATTCTGGACTGCCGTGAATTCAAGAAAACCGCAGAAGTAGAAGTGGCGGATATCGCAAAACGTCTGATTGATTTTGGATTCCATGCACCAACAGTTTCTTTCCCGGTTGCAGGGACACTGATGATTGAACCGACAGAATCCGAAGATAAAGACGAGCTGGATCGTTTCATTACGGCAATGATTCAGATTCGTAAAGAAATCGCAGATATCGAAACAGGAAAATACGGTAAGGAAAACAACCTGCTGAAAAATGCGCCGCATACGGCAGATTGTATTATCAATCAGGAATGGAATTACCCGTATTCTCCGAAAGAAGCTGCTTATCCGGTTGAATATCTGAAAGAATTCAAATACTGGGTTCCGGTAAGACGTGTGGATAATGCTTACGGAGACAGAAATCTGGTTTGTTCCTGCCCAAGTATTGAGGAATATATGATCGCAGAATAACGATTAACAACGAGATAAAATAAAAGCCGGAAATTCCGGCTTTTATTTTTTAATTCTATTATTACAGGGAATCCCGCTTTTACTAGTTGTTATTCTTTAAAAGAAACAGTCATTAATTTAGCTTTTCTTCTTCTCAGAAACTGACTGGTGTAGCTTGTCTCCGAAGACTTATATGAACTGCCTAAATTAGGTGAGAAATTACCTATCTGACCAAGACTGAACACTTCTTTTGATTTCGCTTTACCGTCTTTTTTACTGATTTCTGCTATTTTAAGCTTTAGTTTTTCCTGAAAAATTACATAAAAATACTTTTCAGCATTATGAAATAACATTTCTCCCGCCATAGGATTGGAAGAGTGATTGTATTTTTTAAAGCGTTGTATCCATTCAATTTGTCCCTCTTTGTTTGTCCGGACGGTAATTAAATCTGCATGGATATAATGATCTCTGACGCTTGTTCTTCCTTTGGAGTCCATATCCATTGTTGTGTAGTGCAGATAGCATTCTGCGACTAAAATAGAACTCCCGTCATTATTTTTTATCACCTCTCTTACAAGGTATTCATATTGATCATTATAATCCTTTCCTTCACTTATATTCTTTTCAATCTTCTTCTTCTTTTTTGCAGACATCTTTTCAGCAAGAAGCTCAAAACCAAAAGGGCGTATATCTTCACTTAACATTTGCCCGGATTTTGTGTCATATATCTGAGTAAAAGCACCTCCTACGTCATTTGATTTTGAGTTAGAGTTATAAAAACCAGATACATATAATTTTTCTTCTGAGTCTATGAGGCACTTAAGATCCGTAATATTTTTACCTGTATTGTTCAATGAGATCTCAAATTGCGTTATATTTTTGCTTGCTCGATCTATCAGGTAAAATTCACATTGGTTGGGCTCTTTTTTTGCTCCTTTTATTCTGGATGTAAAAGCAATGTAATTATCTGTGATGATGTGATCTTTGAGAGTAGTTTCCTTAGAAGATCCATTAATATTGACTTCAACGTCAAATGAAGGTATTAGCCCATCTCCGATTATAAAAATGGAGGCTTTGTTCTTCTCAGTGTTTGGAAGCCCTTTTTTTCCTCTACCCTGTTCTGATTCCACTATTACAAAGAATTCCTGATCATTGTTCGGATCAGTAAAAACGGAAGCAATATTAACTGTTCTGCCTTCTTCCTGAAAAGCTCCTATTTTGAGCTTATTGGTTTGTCGGAGAGTACTTGTACTATACTCGATAAGATAAATATCTCTTATTCCTGCTTGTTTGTTAACTAAACTCCCGGTTTGTATCAGTGATTTGTTTATAAGATGAATGTTAATCGGCTGCTGATATACGCCAAGTTTATACATGTCGGTCTTCATCGGTACTTTTTGATAAATAACATCACTTGTCTTTGGATCAAATCTATTTATTACATACTTAAATCCTATTGGAACAAGCAGGAATACAAAACCTTTATGTCCGATGGTATAATTATATTTTCCATCAAATCCTAAAGTATAAACCCCGGTACCTTTTCTTTTTACTTTTTCGGATAGTTTGAAGTTGGCATTAAAAATGTTTTTTTCAATTTGTCCAAATGCAGGTAATTGGTTTAAAAAGATGATGATAACAAAAAGAAGATTAATTTTTTTCATAATTTTCATTTAAAACAGGCTGCAAATCTACTGTTTTTTTCTCTTGGAGAGGTACTGAAAATAAGGATGAGCAATACTTTGACAGTATTTTAAAAACATAGTTCTGTTATTCAAAAGATGTAAGAATTTGTAAATAAGTGTCTAATCTTTATTGAGGAAGACTGTTTAAAAACATATATTTTTTCAGAATGCGGCGATGGTTTCCGGGATTCTGATGATTTTGTTTTTTTGTGTTACCGGACTTACTGTATTTGCTTGTTTTTTGTACCTTTATAAACAAACTTTTTAGAGAAGAATATGAAGACCAATCACGAAATAGATTATCATATTATCGGCGAGGAAATGCAGATCGTGGAAATCGAGCTGGATCCGCAGGAGACTGCTGTTGCAGAAGCCGGTTCGTTTATGTATATGCACGATAATATCCAGATGCAGACTATTTTCGGAGATGGTTCCAGTAACGATAATACAGGGTTTCTTGGAAAATTGTGGGGCGCCGGAAAGCGTTTGCTGACAGGAGAAAGCTTGTTTATGACAGCCTATACAAATGTTGGTAATTCGAAATTAAGAGTGGCATTTGCTTCGCCTTATCCGGGAAAAATTATTCCTCTTGATCTATACGAATTGGGAGGCAAAATTATTTGTCAGAAAGATGCATTTTTATGTGCAGCTAAAGGTGTTGCTATTGGTATCCAGTGGCAAAAGAAATTAGGGACAGGACTTTTTGGGGGAGAAGGTTTCATCATGCAAAAGCTGGAAGGCGATGGAATGGCTTTTTGCCATGCCGGAGGCCACGTGATCCGAAAAGAGCTGAAGATGGGCGAAACACTCAAGATAGATACCGGCTGTATTGTCGCATATACTCAGGATATTGATTTTGATATTCAGTTTATCGGAGGAATTCGCAATACGATTTTCGGAGGAGAAGGAGTTTTCTTCGCTACACTGAAAGGCCCGGGAACAGTCTGGCTGCAATCACTGCCTATCTCAAGGCTGGCGTCACGGCTTTCCCAATACAGCTATGGAACAAGAAAAGAAGAAGGAAACGGCTTCCTCGGAGGTCTGGGTAATTTATTGGACGGTGACGGCCGGTAATTGTTTGAACAATCAACCTGAATAAACATGATAATGGTACACAATTTAAGTTCTGTAACGTCTGTTTTCAACAACTTTCTGGCAGAAATAAGAGATGTTAAGATCCAGAAGGACGCTATGAGATTCCGGAGAAATCTGGAACGCGTTGCTGAAATAATGGCTTATGAGGTTTCGAAAACACTTTCGTATGTGGATGTAAGTGTAGAAACTCCTCTAGGAGTTGCTGAAACAAAGATCCTGGAGGAACAACCTGTTCTGGCTACTATTTTAAGAGCCGGACTGGCAATGCACCAAGGTTTTCTCAACTATTTTGACAAAGCAGACTCTGCATTTGTTTCTGCTTACCGGAAACATGTTACAGCAGAAGATTTTGAAATTTACGTGGAGTATGCGGCTGCTCCTGAAATAGAAAATAAAGTCCTGATCATAACGGATCCGATGCTGGCAACAGGAGCATCTATGATTACTGTTTATAAAGCACTTTTAAAGTTTGGAAAACCCAAACGCGTAATTATATGTGCTGGAATTGCTTCTCAGGAAGCGATTGAATATGTCAAAATGCATCTTCCGGCAGAAACGCAATTATTTGTCGGGGCGATCGATAAGGAGCTCACCGCTCAGTCTTACATCGTTCCCGGATTGGGAGATGCGGGAGATTTGGCTTACGGTATAAAGAGATAACAGATGAGTTGGGATAAATATTTAGCATTATTCGGAATATCGACATTTAAGTTTATGTTTGCTCCATTAGGGGGAATCCCGATGGGTCTTACCTTTTTTGAGACGTATCTGTCATGTGTGGCAGGAGCAGTTACCGCAGCAACTTTCTTTTATTTTATGAGTGAATTTTTCATTATTCGTTCCATGAAGAAAAGGAAAAGAAAAATTGAAGAAGCCCTGCGCACCGGGACTGAACTGCCTCAAAAAAAGAATTTTACCTTCATGAACAAGCTGATTGTAAAGATCAAAAGAACACTGGGGATCTACGGCGTCTGCCTTTTTGCTCCTTTGTTCTTTTCCATTCCCGGCGGAACTATTATTTCTGCTAAATTTTATGGTAAAAAAAGACAAACTTTTCCGTTGATCTTAACCGGTATTTTTATGAACGGGCTTATTATCACTTCTATCGTTTATATTAACCAGATATTTTAGTGCGTAAAAAGCAACTTTTCTTTGATTTAGACCGGACACTCTGGGATTTTGAAGCAAATTCCCGGAAAGCATTAGATATACTCTATCATGATCTGGGAATAAATAAGCTGACCACTCATTTTATTCAGTTTCACGAAACTTATAAGTCTGTAAATCATGAGCTGTGGGAATTATATGCGAAAAATAAAATTTCCAAAGAGCAACTGAGAAATCAGCGTTTTATTCAGACATTTGAACGCCTGGGAATTGATGAGCCGGTGCTGGCTGCCGAAATGGGAGACGGCTATATTGAAATCTCCCCAAATCAGACGCTCTTGTTTCCGAATACGAAAGAAACACTGACAGAATTAAAACAGGCAGGCTTTCAGATGAATATTATTACCAATGGTTTTGAAGAAGTGCAGCACCGAAAGCTGAAGAACTGTGATCTGCTGCAGTTTTTTGATCATGTCATTTGCTCTGAAGCAGTGGGATATGCAAAACCGGATAAACGAGTGTATGACTATGCTTTAAACCGGTCTAACTCAAAAAGAGAATATTCCGTTATGGTCGGTGACGATATGAAAGCAGACGTCCTGGGGTCCGAAGCTGCAGGGCTGACCGGAGTTCTTTTTGATCCGGGCATAAAAAGGCTATACGCTTCTGAAATTCATAGAATCAAAGATCTGAGCGAACTTCCGATGTTGCTGCTGAAGTTATGATAACCAAATAATTTACTCTTTTGTTGATTTATACCTTTAATAATTTGTAATGGTCTTAAAAAGAAAGACAGTAATTGGTGGATTTTAGAAAGAGATCTTGTAAAACTAAAAATCGCATACGGATAACCACACTGTGATTATCCATATACGATTAAACTATAAATTGAACCTGAAGAATTCCGAAATTTTAAATACTTGCTGTTTTAGCTAATTGCTTTTCCTTTAACATCATAGAGCCATTTTTGCGAAGATTTATATGCCATGAGTAGGCTTCCTCCAATAAGTGAGGCGTATGACCGCCTCGCTCACAGGCTCTTTTAAAATAATCCTGTAATTGTTCTCTGTATTCCGGATGCACACAATTTTCTATGACGGCTTTTGCCCGTTCTCTCGGAGCCAAACCTCTTAAATCTGCTAAACCTTGTTCTGTTACCAGAATATCCACGTCATGTTCTGTGTGGTCAACATGAGAAACCATCGGAACAACGTTGGAAATAATATTTGCTTCTTTGGAAACAGAAGGACAGACGAAAACGCTCAGATAGGAATTCCTGGCAAAATCCCCTGAACCCCCGATTCCATTCATCATGTTTGTTCCGGAAAGATGCGTTGAATTGACATTGCCATAAATATCAAACTCAATGGCTGTGTTGATTGCTATTACACCAAGTCTTCGTATAATTTCGGGGGAATTGGATATGTTTTGTGGTCTTAGAATGATCTTTTCTTTATAATCCCCGAAATTAGTAAGTAATTTATTGTAACAAGCTTCCGTAACTGTTATGGATGATGCAGATGCGCATAATAGCTTTCCCTTATCAAATAATTCAAAAGCGCTATCCTGTAATACTTCTGAATACATGGTCAGATTATTGAAATGTCCCTTTCCAAGGCCTCCCAGAACAGCATTGGCAATCTTTCCGATGCCTGCCTGTAAAGGCATTAAAGAATCAGTCAATCTTCCTTCGGCTACTTCTTTTTCAAAAAACTGAATTAAATGATTGGCTATTTGATCGGTTTTGTCGTCCGGCTCTGATGTTTGTGCAGGACTGTCGGTCATTTCTGTAAAAACAATTCCAATCACTTTTTCAGGATCGATTTTTATATAATCTTCGCCGATTCTGTCAGATGTTGAAGTGATATTGAAAACTTCTCTGCGCGGGTAAGTTGTAGGTAGGTAAACATCGTGAATACCTTGAAAATCAAATGGAATAGCAGTATTTATCTCAATAATAATGTTTTTTGCAAGATGAGCGAAAGTGGCAGAATTACCTATTGAAGTTGTAGGAATAATATTTCCGGCCGGGTCAATATAGCAAGCTTCGATGATGGCGATGTCTAAAGCCGGAAAATGTTTGTTCTCAAGCATTTCTGCCGTTTCACTCAAATGCTGATCCATGTATAAAATTGCTCCGTCATTGATTTTTTTGCGGAGAGAATTATCAACCTGGAATGGGATTCGTTTGTATAATGCGTCGTTATTTGCCAGATCAGAATCTGTTGTATGACCTAATGAAGCTCCTGTGAGCAGAGTGATGGCTACCTTTTCATACTCTGCTCTTTTTGCAAATGCAGGTAAGACAGCTTTACTATCGCCTGCTTTTGTAAAACCACTGGAGCCCACAATCATTTTGTCTTTAATATATAATGCAGCTTCTTCAGCTGATATAATCTTGTCTGTATATGGGGTATATAATACTCTGTTCGGATACTCGCTCATA
This sequence comes from Flavobacteriia bacterium 40-80, assembly GCA_001899145.1. GTDB lineage: Bacteria > Bacteroidota > Bacteroidia > Flavobacteriales_D > Crocinitomicaceae > 40-80. The sequence continues at coordinate 203,598 of MKVF01000021.1, read as the reverse complement.
AGTCCTGTTTTCAAAGCCCTGAATGATTCTCTGACTAACGCTGTAATATTCAGAAAATCATTCTCAAAATGTTTGTAACTGCAATTCTAATTATTTAAAAAATTGTACATTTGTTATAATTAGACTAATTTTTGTTTTAATCGGACATAAATGCTTCAGACAGATAAGTATTACCTTACGGAAGTTGACAAACACCCACAAAGTATATACTGCTACAATAATGAAATGCGGGAGCTTTTAATTGATAGTCATTCACATAAAAAGCATCAGTTTTTATATACGGAAGGAGGAATTGTGTTTGTGGAGACAGCCAGTAAGACATATTATCTTCCCGCACGGCATTTTATGTGGATTCCTGCCGGAATTGTACACAGTATCCGCACCAACAGAGAAGACGCTATTATGTTTAATTTATATTTTCCGGTAGAGGAGAATGAAGGTGATTTTTACAGGGAAGAAGGAATTTATCCTGTAGATGACTTGCTGTTAAAACTAATGAATTATTCTAAAAATTTCGAAACAGAGTTATTTCCGGCTGATGATAAATTTGTGATCGCATTGACCATCAAACGTATTCTTTCTGAAAAAACAACATTACAGCTGCCATTGGCATTACCCGTGGCAAAAAGTGAACGCTTAAATACAATTTTAGATTTTTTACATACGGAAGACGGAGATAATCTGACGTATGGAGCACTGGTTCGGAAATTTGGTTTTACGGAGCGAACATTACACAGAATTTTTAAAAAAGAGCTGGAAATGTCTTTTGCCCAATACCACACTATCCTGAAAATGATCCGGGCAATTGAACTATTGCTGGAGAAGCGTTTTTCCGTAGGCGAAATCGCCTCAGAAGTCGGGTATTCCTCTATTGCGACATTTAGCAACACATTCCATAAGTTTACAGGAAAACGTCCGAGTGAATATTTTGCAGAATAAAGATATCAGGGATTATTCAGCTATCAAAAAGCCTGCGCCTGCACCTCCTCTTCTTCCTGACAATCAAAGATATTCGTGCAGGTTTTACTGGTCATCTCGTGAATGATGTATTGTGCAGCAAGTGCCAGCTGAGAATAATTCTGAGAATTATTGCCAAATTGTGCGGCCTTGGTCTGCCACATTTGACGGATCAGCTCTTCCCCACTCTGCGTATGACTGATTTTTTCGACAACTGCACGTACATTTCCTGCTCCCGCATGATAAACGTGTAATACAAACAATCTGAACCACCAGTCATTTTCATTAAATGTATAGTTATTCTCTGTCAGAATCTGCTTGGCGGAAGGAATACAAACTGTTTTGATCAATCTGGATGCGGCATATGCTGAGCGTTCGAAGCTGGAGCGTTCATCCGTATAACGGTTAACCGTCAGTCCCTGTGCTCTTGCTACGCCCGGCATCAATTGAAAAGGACCGTAAGCCCCGGCGGATGATTTTTTTAGCTGTGCAGGGCTTTCAATCAGCAGAATAGCCTGCGCATACCACGGATCAACATTATTCTCCTCAAATGCCAGAATTCCTTTCGTTAAGCTGGGATAAACTTCTTTGAAACGATAAAAATCTTTTTTCCCGGTTGTAACATAGATCTTGTCCGTAGAATCCATATTATAAGCACATCTGACACTGTCTTTGTAAGCTTCCTTTTGGAAGTCATTCATACGGTTCCAGTCACGGAGCGCTTTTTTTTCAATTACAGTTCTGCTGGAAGCAATGTTGACCAGACAGCTGTCAGGAGCGAGCCGCATGATATTTGCCCAGAACTGCGTCTGTGGTAGCTCCGCCCATTTATCTTCCACCAGCTTATGGGTGGAAACAATGATCCCGTAAAGCTCCGGCTGATTCACCATAGACAGCTCTTCATCCCAGTTTCGGGACTGGGCGTTTGAACTCATTATAAATCCTACAAATAATAATGAAGAAAAAAGTAGTTTCATCTGAAATCAACCGTTAAATTTGTAACAAATAACGTTGCAAGGGTTTGAGGTTACTATCGAAAATAATACAATTTCCATTTATTTTTCTGATCCGAATATACCAATTATTCATCAGCCCGATTTTTCCTTCTAAATGCAGATATCAACCAACTTGTTCACATTATACCATTGAAGCGATCCGTGAATGGGGTGTTATCCGCGGTATATTCCTGGGAGCAAGGCGAATTTCCCGCTGCCATCCGTGGGGAGGTTTCGGTCCTGATCCTGTTCCGAAAAAACCGGTTAAAAAGTAAACGTATATTCTACTTCAATATTGCCTTCCAGTGTCTTGGCAACCGGACAGGTTTTTGCAGCAGCAATGATCTTTTGTTGTGTCTTTTCATCCCAGCCATTCCCCGATAAGTCAAGCGTGATCACTAATTTAGCAATTTTCCGGGGATTACTTCCCATGATCTTAGTAACCTCTGCTTCTGCATGCTGAAAATTAAGCTGGTGATTGTCGCAATAAATCCCGATGATGGTGATCATGCACGAAGCAAACGAAGTAGCAACCAGATCTGTGGGTGAAAATGCCTCTCCTTTTCCCTGATTGTCAACAGGTGCATCGGTGATGATCTTCGTACCGGAGGCCAAATGTTCACATGAAGTTCTTAAATTTCCCAGATAGGTGACTTTTGATGTAATCATAACTATTCTTTTAGATAAAAAAGATGGATATTTTGTAACTTTGTTCATTTGTATCCATTCCTAAAATTATAATTTTTTTGAATCAGATACTGCTAACGCTAAAAAAATAGTACGCTCCATGAGTGAAGAAAATACTGAAAACGCCGAGAAAATAAGGATCAAAAAGCCGAAATGGCTGAGGGTAAAGCTTCCGACAGGCGAGAATTACCGGAAAGTCCGTTCCCTGGTGGATGAGCATAAGCTGCACACCATCTGTGAAAGCGGCAGCTGCCCGAATATGGGCGAATGCTGGGGAGAAGGAACAGCTACGTTTATGATTCTCGGCAATATCTGTACCAGAAGCTGTGGCTTTTGCGGGGTAAAAACCGGAAAGCCGGAAGCTGTGGACATTTTTGAGCCGGGACGCGTGGCACATTCCGTAAAGACAATGGGCGTGAAACATGCCGTTATTACTTCTGTGGATCGTGACGATTTAAAAGACGGCGGATCGGATATCTGGGTTCAGACAGTAAAAGCAGTCCGGCACCAGTCGCCCGGGACGACAATGGAAACATTGATTCCTGATTTTGCGGGTAACTGGACAAACCTTCAAAGAATTATTGACGTTGCTCCTGAAATTGTTTCCCATAATCTTGAAACTGTCAGACGTCTAACAAAAGAAGTACGGATCCAGGCAAAATATGACCGAAGTCTGGAAGTATTGTTTCGCCTGAAAAAGGGCGGAATGAGAACCAAATCCGGAATTATGCTGGGTCTGGGAGAATCGCATGAAGAAGTACTTGAAACACTTGAAGATTTAAGCAGTGTAAAGGTGGATATTGTTACACTTGGGCAGTATTTGCAGCCAACTGCAAAACATTTGTCCGTTCAGGAATTTATTACGCCGGAGCGTTTTGCAGAGTATAAAGAATACGGATTGAAATTAGGTTTCCGCTTTGTAGAAAGCGGTCCGCTGGTTCGTTCATCCTATCATGCCGAAAAACATATTTTTGATTTATAATTGAATGAGTCAGCAAACCCGATCAGACATAAAAGTTTTTAAACGGCTGCTTGTTTTCGCGAAGGATTATAAGCGCTATCTGCTGTTAACCCTGCTCTTCACCATTGTGCTGGGAGCTATTTCTCCTGTCCGGCCGATGCTGATCGGAGAAGTCGTGAATCGGTTTATTGTGGACAGCCAGGATCAGTCTGCATTGACAAAATGGTGTATTCTATTGGTCGGCATCTCCTTATCAGAAGGTGTTTTTCAATTCCTGAATTCTTATTACAGCAATCTGATGGCACAATCCGTGATCCGGGACATCCGTCAGCGGTTATACGCGCATCTGATCAAATTCAAATCACAGTTTTTTGATAAAACACCTATCGGGAATCTGGTAACGCGCCTGGTTTCGGATATTGAAGCCATTTCAGATGTTTTCTCTTCCGGCCTTATTGATATCGTAGGAGATTTACTGTTACTGATCGTGGTGATCATTCTGATGTTCATTTCCAACTGGCAACTATCGTTATTATCTTTAATTCCGATTCCGTTGCTGTTAATTGCAACACGGGTTTTCGCCCGGGCAATGCGGAGATCATTTCAGCAGGAGCGTCAGCAGGTAACCCGGCTGAATACATTCATTCAGGAACACCTTTCCGGAATGTCAATTGTTCAGCTGTTCAACAGAGAGAAGCAGGAATATGATAAATTCAAAGGAATTAATGCGGATCACCGGCAGGCACACATTAATGCTGTCTGGGCTTTTTCAATATTTTTCCCGGTAGTGGAATTCCTTTCGTCGCTCTCTATTGCATTTGTTTTAGTTTGGGGCGGATTATACACAATGGGAAATACGGATATTTCGTCAGATATGTTCGGTGAAATATTTACATTCACCTTGTGGATCAGTATGCTGTTCCGCCCGATCCGGCAGCTGGCGGACAAGTTCAATATTTTACAGCGGGGTGTTGTCCGTGCGGAACGGGTTTTCGAAATCCTGGACATGAACGAAGACGTTCAGGCAGAAGGAAAAGACAAATCCGTTGATTTTAATCAAAATCTACGTTTTGAGCATGTTTATTTTGCTTATAAAGGAGAAGAATGGATTCTGAAAGATATCAACCTGGAAATCCCAGCCGGAAAGATGGTAGCATTTGTAGGAGCAACGGGAGCAGGAAAATCGACTATTGTCAATTTGCTGGCACGGTTTTATGAATTCCAGAAAGGAGATATTAAGATCGGTGATACTTCCATTAAAGACATTGAATTATCCTACCTGAGAAAAAACATCGCGATTGTACTGCAGGATGTATTTTTATTTTCGGACACTGTGCTTAATAATATCACTTTAGGCAATCCGGAAATAACGAGGGAAGAAGTAATCGAAGCGGCAAAGGCGGTTGGTGCCCATGATTTCATTATGAAGCTGCCCGGAAATTATGATTACCAGATCGGGGAACGTGGCGGTGTACTTTCCGTGGGACAACGGCAGCTGATCTCCTTCATCCGGGCTTTTGTGTACAAGCCGACAATTTTAATTCTGGATGAAGCAACTTCCAGCGTGGACAGTGAAAGTGAGCACCTGATCCAGAAAGCAACCGACAAGCTGACGCAGGGAAGAACGGCAATTGTTATCGCACACCGGTTGTCAACGATCCAGAAAGCGGATATGATTGTCGTGCTCGACCAGGGAGAAATCAAAGAGATCGGAAGCCATTACGAATTACTGGAATTAAACGGATTTTATAAGAATTTGTATGATATTCAGTTTTCTGAAAATTAAATTGATAAACAAAGTATTATATAAAAAGTTGGATCATGTTAGGATTAAAAATAGGTGGTGTTCCCGAACACTTCAATCTGCCGTGGAGGCTTGCAATCGAAGAAGGGAAATTTAAGGAAATCGGTCTGGAATTATTCTGGAGTGATATGTATGGCGGGACAGGCCAGATGATCAGAGGATTTCAGAACAATACGATCGATATCGCGGTATTACTGACGGAAGGGATTACCAAATCCATTCTGGAAGGTCTGGATGTAAAAATCCTGGAAGTGTACGTTACTTCGCCGTTACACTGGGGAATCCATGTTCCTTACCATTCGGATATAACGAAGGTTGATCAGCTGGAAAACCAGACATTTGCGATTTCCCGGAAAGGCTCCGGCTCGGAGCTGATGGCGTATGTCCTTGCTGACCGGGAAGGCTGGGATACTTCCGGCCTGAAATTCAATGTTATCGGAGACGTTTACGGAGGCTTATGGGCATTAGAAAATAATGAAGCGGAATGTTTCCTGTGGGAGAAATACACGACATTCCCATTCTGCGAACAAAAAAAATGCCGTTATATCGATGAGATCGTCACACCGTGGCCGTGCTTTGTTATTGCCGTAAAAACGGATATTTACGAGAAACACCGGGAGGTATTAGACCAGATGTGCCGTATAGTGAACCAGAAAGCTCATGAAGTAAAGCAAAATCCGGATTCGGCGGAGCTCATCAGCTGGAGATATAACCTGCGAAAGGGCCAGGTAAAAAACTGGCTGATCGAAACAGATTGGAATTATGAAACAAAGCAGTTCCCGAAAGAATTCGAAAAAACGGTGAACTATCTTAAAAAGCTGAATCTCGTAACAGAAGAGCAAGCTGAGAACTGGGAGCAAAAATTGTTTTTGTGATCAGGGAAAAGCTTAAAATTTCCGATTAAAAACATAATTGTGCTGTTACGGAATTAAAATTCTCTTTTAAATCATTCCATTACCGATTCACCCGTTCCTTTACTTAGTCGCTTGAATAAGTTCACATCCATTTTACCGAATGTCCAGCTCACATTCAGACGTACCATGTACGGATTTGACAACCGGTCATAGTATTGATAGAAATAGCCGCTCTGTGAAATGCTCGTATAATGACGGGATCCGAAAATATCGCTCACGGAAAGATTGACAGCCAGCTTTCTGTTGAAGAACGTTTTGCGTACAGCGATGTCCACCGCCCAGAAGTCATCAATGTATCCCTGAGAAGTACTTTGCACCTGGTTCATTGGCGGCCCCATCATTCTGCTTCCATCGCTGACCGGCATATTTGATCTGGACTGGTAGATCCCGGTAAGCTGAACAGTGAACTGAGCAGGGAGCTTGAACGCCAAGTTAAGTTTCCCGAACCACGACCAACGGGCAGAAGATGTCCAGCTCTGGTAGTCATCACTGTTGATTTTTGAATTATACACATTCACACTGGAAGTAATTTCGAGCCAGTTTTTTATGCTGTTTGTGCTGATCAGCTCCAGACCCGTAGAATAGCTGGAATTCGCATTGATGTAGGTATTAATTAAAGCTCCGTTATCTGCCTGTTCAATATAGCGGGTGATCAGATTAGTAGTGTATTTGTAATAAACAGATGCCAGAAGTGTGTTCTTCTTGTCAAAATTGTTCAGGTACTGCAATTCAATATTATCGGTGAACTCCGGTTTTAGAGCTGCATTTCCACGGCTCATATTAAATACATCTACAGAATCCACAAAGGGAATCAGCTGAAAGAAATTCGGTCGCTCTACCCTTCTGGAATAGTTCAGCTGTAAAAATTGTTTTTCGGTCAGCTGATACGACAAAAACGCTGAGGGGAATAAGCTGACAGGATATTGTACTTTAAATTCTTCTCCCGTTTGTGCCAGCTTCCCTTTGTAATCAGAAGATTCAGCACGTAATCCGACCTTATAGCCAATTTTTTTATACTGTTTGGACAACATGACGTAGGCAGCATATACATTGTCTGTGTTGGAATAATTCGATGCAGGATTAGGAATCAGCAGATAATCATCATTGATAAAACGGTAATTATCATTCAGGTTAGTTCTTCCCCGTAACTGAGCTCTCAAACCCGTTTCAATTTTAAAAACTTCCAGCGGAAGTACATAGTCGGCTTGAAAAACAGCATTATAATTATCTCCCGAACCTATAATTTTCTGGTAAGCGCTATAATCAAGAGGAGAATTAATATCCGTAACATGATATTCAGAAGTATATAAGCTGTTGTTTTTGAATGTTCCGGTATTGAAAGAACCATCAAAGGTCAGCTCTTCTCCTGCACGCCTGAACAGCTGCTTATACCCCAGCTTGACGCCATAATTTATCATATTCCGCTTCGAATCTGTCAGACGCTGATAGTAGTACAGATCCGGGTTTCCCGCATATATGCTGTCAGTATTGATATCAGAAGCAGAAGTATTATTGAAAGCTCCGCTCCAAAGATCAAACCCCAGGGAAAAAGATGTTTTATTGGTAGGTAAATAATCAATTCCCATACGGCCGAAAAAGCCTCCTCCGGTTTGCTTATTTACATCATTTTGTGTCATGATATTATCAATGGTATCATTGTCACGGTAATTTTCACGCAGCACTTCACTGGTTGTTCTTCCTCTTCGTGCCCGGTAATTCAGACTTGCCGAAAAGTTAAACTTATTCTGGCGGTAGTTGATATCTCCACCGACATTATGTCCCAGATAACTATCCACTCCGGCACGGATACTTCCGTTATACCCTGTTTTCTTATTCTTCTTTAGAACAATATTGATAATTCCTGCCCCACCACCTGACGCATCATATTTTGCAGAAGGATTCGTCATTACTTCCACTGTTTCAATGGCATCAGCGGGTATCTGGTCTAAGGTTAACGTCGTCGGTCTCCCGTCTATGTAAATCTGAGGCGCGCTGTTTCTTACCTGGACGTTTCCATCCATATCCACATTTACACCGGGAACGTTTTTCATTACATCCACAGCTGTTCCTCCTTCAGATATGGGATTCTGACTTACATCAAATACACGTTTATCCACGTCTAATTTCAGCAGCGGCTTTGTTGCGACTATTTTTACTTCGTCCAGTTCAGTTGAAGCTTCGGGTTCCATTTTGATCCGGCCTAAATCCAGCTGCAGGATACCCATTGAAATGTTTTTCGGGTCAAAAACCAGGTCTACGTCCTGTGTTACATAGCCGAAGGAAGTAAAACGGATCTTCATTTTCGGCATCACATCAAAATCTTCAAAAATAAATTCACCGTTACTCTCAGTAGTAGTGGTTTTATACCCGGCATAGCTCACCGATTTTGAAACTGAATCCAATACCGGCTTCATCAGAACGATTGTTGCAAAATCAATAGCTAAATTTTTCTCATTGACCACTTTTCCATAAACATGACCTTTTAATGAAGGTCGCTGGCCGTTCATTCCTTGTCCGTTCATTGGGGGATACTGAGCAATTGAATAGTTTCCGGAAAACAGAAAGGAGATAAGAATGAATGCCAGATATATGTTTTTCATGGGGTACAATTGGATGTGCAAAATTAACTTTTTAAAACGGCTCTGACGAATTTTTAGTACCCGCTAACTTAAATTTAAAGAAGATACAGAATGTTTTAAAAATCATTTTGATATTTTCCGGTTATCGGATTTGTTATAAATACTTAAATATTTACCATGGTAAATATTTAAGTATTATATTTGTAAAACAAACTTAAAATAAGGGAGAAGATGGATCGAAAAGATTTTTTGAAAAAGACGCTTTTAGGTTCGGCCGGAGTAGTAGCAACTACGGCAATAGCAGGTTCGTCAGTTGAGAAAAAGCCGTCAACTTACGATAAACTAATGGAACAGGTAGGCTTTAATCATTTACCAAATAAGGAGAATAAAACAATGAATACAATTTTGCATAAAGCGGATACACGTGGATACGCAGACCACGGATGGCTGAAATCTCACCATACTTTCAGCTTTGCTAATTATTACAATCCCGAAAGAGTACATTTCGGTGTCTTACGTGTGCTGAATGATGATTATATAGATGCGGGAACAGGGTTCGGAAAGCATCCTCATGATAATATGGAGATCATTTCCATTCCGTTAGAAGGAGACCTGGAACATCAGGATTCAATGGGAAACAAAGGAGTGATCCGTCACGGGGATATCCAGGTGATGAGTGCCGGAACCGGAATTTTCCATTCTGAAATGAACGCTTCAAAAACGGCACATACGAAGTTTTTACAGATCTGGGTTTTTCCGAATAAAAAAAATGTCGAGCCTCGTTATGATCAGATAACGTTGGATGAATCGAAGCTGAAAAATACGCTGTACCAGATTGTTTCTCCGAATCCGGAAGATGAAGGAGTCTGGATCCATCAAAATGCGTGGTTTCATTTAGGCGAATTTGATCATTCGCAGAATATATCGTATGATCTGAAGCTAAAAGGAAACGGTGTATATGCGTTTCTACTGGAAGGCACAGCAAAAATTAACGGTATACAGCTGGAACGCCGGGACGGTCTTGGAATCTGGGATACAGATCAGCTGGATCTGGAAATGAGCAAAGATTCCCGGATTTTACTGATGGAAGTACCGATGGAAGCCTGATAAATCATAAGCACCGGTTTTTCCGGTGCTTTGCTATATGCTGAGAAATTTTTTAAACAAATAAACATCTATCTTTGCAGGGGATATTTAAGACGATGAAAAGACTGATAGAGGATCTTCAATGGCGTTATGCCGTGAAGAAATATGATACAAACAAAAAAATTCCGGCTGAGATTATTGAACATTTCAAAGATGTTTTACGTTTAGTACCGACGTCAAATGGTTTACAACCCTATAAGTTCCTGATTATTGAAACACCTGAAATAAGACAGGAATTACGAAAGCATTCATTCAACCAGCCACAGATCACGGACGCTTCTCATTTATTTGTTTTCTGTTCTTATAAAACATTAAATGAAACGCATTATGATGATTATATTTATCTTAATTCCGTCATACGGGAAACACCGATGGAGCAGCTTTCTACTTATGCTTTTCACCTGAAGGCAAGTTTGATGAACCGGACAGAGGACCAGATCCTTAATTCCAATGAAAAGCAATGTTACATTGCTTTGGGACAGCTGCTTCAGACAGCTGCCATTCACAGGGTGGATGCTTCTCCAATGGAAGGATTTATTGCGTCAAAATACGATGAAGTACTGGGACTCCCGGCAAAAAACCTGACAGCTACCGTTGTCTGCGCGTTAGGATACCGTTCGGAAGAGGACATTTTTCAACATTGGAAAAAAGTACGAAAAAACAAGGAGGATTTGTTTGAGATTATCTGAGGAAGTCAACTAAGCTGGCTTCATAATAGATTTATTTGTAAAATAAAAAACGGCAGTATTAACTGCCGTTTGATTTCTATAAAAAGTACAAATTATAAATTCAATAATACTTCATAAGGATCTTTTCCTCCAAAGATGATTCTCTCCGGATTTTCGATCATTTCTTTTACTTTCACAAGGAAACCTACGGATTCTCTTCCGTCAATGATTCTATGGTCGTAAGAAAGCGCAAGGTACATCATCGGGCGGATTTCCACTTTTCCATCAATAGCAACCGGGCGCTCTACAATATTGTGCATTCCCAGAATCGCTGATTGCGGAGGATTGATAATTGGCGTGGACATCATGGATCCGAAAACACCTCCATTAGTAATGGTGAATGTTCCGCCGGACATATCATCCGGAGTAATTTTTCCATCGCGTGCTTTTACCGCCAGGCGCTTGATCTCTTTTTCAATTTCAGCCAAAGACATTTGCTCTGCGTTTCTCACCACCGGAACCATTAGACCCTTCGGAGAAGAAACGGCAATACCGATATCCGCATAGTTGAAATAAACAACTTCATTTCCATCAATCTGAGCATTAACAGCCGGAAAATGGTTCAAAGCCTCAGTTACTGCTTTCGTAAAGAAAGACATGAAGCCTAAGTTAATGTCATGTGTTTTGGCAAAAATATCTTTATATTTTTTTCTTAAATCCATAATTGGTTTCATGTCCACCTCGTTGAACGTTGTCAACATGGCCGTTTCATTTTTCACAGAAACCAGACGCTCTGCAATTTTACGGCGAAGCATAGACATTTTCTCACGGTTCTGGTCACGGGTTCCGCCCCATCCCTGAACAGCATCAGCATTTACACCTGCTGCCATCGCAGCAAGAACATCTTGCTTAGTAATGCGCCCGTCTTTACCAGTCCCCTGAATTTTAGCAGTATTGATCTGGTTTTCAGCAGCTACTTTAGCAGCAGCAGGAGATGCAGTTCCTGAAGCATAAGAAGTTTTTTCATTCAACGGATTAGGACTCACTGCTTTTTCCTCTTTCACAGGTGCCGGAGCAGCTTCTTTTTTCTCCTCCGCTTTTGCTTCTTCTTTTACAGCAGCAGGAGCAGCTCCTTCCGGACGCGCTGCTGATGTATCGATAAGGCAAACTACCTGTCCTACTTTTACAACATCTCCTTCAGCAGCTTTCAAAGTGATAATACCACTTTCTTCAGCCGGAAGCTCTAATGTCGCTTTATCTGAGTCAACCTCCGCGATTGCCTGGTCTTTTTCTACATAATCACCATCTGATACTAACCAGGTTGCGATTTCAACTTCTGAGATTGATTCTCCCGGACTTGGCACTTTCATTTCTAACACTGACATATCTTCAATTTTTGATTTCTAATTTTTATGCGGTTATTTTTGCGTATTGAAATAAGTTCTGGAACAATTTCGCAAGTCGTTTTTCATGCAATTTTTTCGATCCTTCAGCTGTTGCTGCAGAAGCAGGCCTTGTTATCCCAATTAAATTCAGAGAGCGTAACGCCATTGCCATGTATCTCCATGCACCCATATTTTCAGGCTCTTCCTGTGCCCAGATAATGTTCTTCGCATTGCTGTAAGAAGCCAAAACATCTTTGATCTGATTTGCCGGAAGCGGATATAATTGCTCTACTCTGACAAAAGCCATATTGGTTACGCCTGATTCCTGTGCTTTCTCTTTCATTTCATAGTAAAACTTACCGGAACAAAGAACAACACTGTCAATTTCTTTTTTATTCGCCACTTTATCGTCAATGACTTCCTGGTAAGATCCGGTTGCCAGCTCATCAAGCGTAGAAACCGCAGCAGGGTAACGAAGCAGCATTTTAGGAGACATCACCACTAACGGTTTTCTGAACTCTCTTGACAGCTGTCTTCTCAATACGTGGAAGTGATTTGCCGGAGTAGAAGAATTTACTATCTGGATATTGTGATCAGCAGCCTGCTGTAAAAAACGTTCTAATCTTGCGGAAGAGTGCTCAGCACCCTGCCCTTCGTATCCGTGAGGCAGTAGCAATACCAGCCCGCTTTGTGTTGACCATTTGTCTTCTCCGGAAGTAATAAACTGGTCCACCATAATCTGAGCCCCATTGAAGAAATCCCCGAATTGGGCTTCCCAAAGTGTCAATCCGTTTGGTACCGCCAGTGAATATCCGTATTCAAAGCCAAGCACGGCGTATTCGGACAACAGCGAGTTGTAAATGCTGAACGGTGCCTGCTTGTCACTGATTTCATTGAGTGTCACTACTTCTTCTTCCGTATCTTCTGTTTTCACAACCGCATGACGGTGAGAAAATGTCCCGCGTTCCACATCCTGCCCGGTCAAACGAACCGGCTTTCCTTCTTCCAGCAACGTCGCATATGCCAACATTTCTGCGGAGCCCCAATCCAGCTGATCCGTGGTGATCGCGTTATAACGGTCTTCAAAAATTTTGGAAATCTTACGGAAGTATTTTTTTCCTTCAGGAAGCTTCGCTATTTTTTCTGCTAATGCAAGCAGTTCTTTTTTTGTCACTGCCGTAACCGGTGATTTTTCAAAATCTTCCGGTTTGCTGTCTCTGAATCCTTTCCAGTCTTCACTCAAAAATTTCCAAACGATCGCCTTTTCGCTTTTCTTCGAAATTTCAAATTCATTTTCAAGGAAATTATTGTATTCCGTATCAAATACTTTTGCATCTTCTGCAGTAACCACGCCTTCAGCGATCAGCTGCTTCAGATAAATTTCCTTCGGATTCGGATGTTTCGCAATAATGTTATATAAGCTCGGCTGCGTGAACTTTGGTTCATCTCCTTCGTTGTGACCGTATTTTCTATAGCATAGCAAATCAATGAAAACATCCCGGTGGAATGCCTGTTTGTATTCGATTGCAAATTCGATCGCCTTTACAACCGCTTCAACATCGTCACCATTAACATGCAGTACCGGAGACAATGTTGTTTTTGCAACATCTGTACAATAAGTGGAAGAACGTCCATCTAAATAATTCGTCGTAAATCCAACCTGGTTGTTCACCACAATGTGGATGGTGCCTCCTACTCTGTAGCCGTCTAACTGGGCCATCTGAATTATTTCATAAACGATTCCCTGACCGGCAATTGCTGCGTCTCCGTGAATCATCACCGAACACATTTTATTTTCATCTTTCAGCAGCTGGTCAATCTTCGCTCTTGCGATTCCCTGAACGACAGGATCAACAGCTTCCAGGTGAGAAGGATTTGGTGCAAGCACCAGGCTGACTTCTTTACCATTCTTAGCGGTTACTTTTGCACTGAAACCCTGATGGTATTTAACATCTCCGTCAAAATCTTCCGTAGAATCAAATTCTTTCCCTTCAAATTCAGAAAAAATATCCTGCGGCCTTTTCTGGAAAATATTTGTCAGCGTATTCAAGCGTCCGCGGTGCGCCATTCCCATTACGAAATATTCAACGCCCAAATCAGATCCTTTCTGTACAATAGTGTCCAGAGCAGGAATCAGCGCTTCTCCTCCTTCAATGGAGAAACGTTTCTGCCCTACGTATTTTTTACCGAGAAAACTTTCAAAGCTTACCGCTTTCCCCAGTTTTTTCAGCACTTCTATTTTTTGTTCTTTTGAAAGATTGGATTTCTCTTTTGCCTCCACACGGGATTTTACCCAGTTCAATCTTTCCGGTTCTCTCATGTACATGAATTCCACACCTACCGAGTGACAGTAACATGCTGTCAGGTGAGCAATGATGTCATTCAATGTTGCAGCACCGATCCCGATTTCTGATCCTGCCTGAAACACAGTATTCAGATCCGCTTCGGTCAGGCCGAAGTTTTCGAGTGCGAGCGTCGGTTCATGCTTTCTGCGTTCTCTGACCGGATTCGTTCTCGTAAATAAATGTCCCCGCGTACGGTAACCGTTTATCAGATTTAAAACCTGAACTTCTTTTTTGAAATTTTCAGGAACTTCGCCGTCTGTATCATAGTTTGTTCTTGCAAAATCAAATCCTTCAAAGAATTTCTGCCAGCCCTGATCCACACTTTCAGGATCTGCTAAGTACGATTTATACAGATGATCTATTGCATTTACATCTGCGTTCCCCACATAAGATATTTTGTCCATTTTAACGTGCAATTGATGGAACTGCAAATTTAGCACTTTATAATTGTTCCGACATTAATTTTTAAGATAAAAATCCGCTAAAAATAAGTTTATTGCTGAAAAAAGGTCTTTAAAAGAAAAAAGGAGCAATTTTTTAGATTTTTCCCTTGAAAAACAAAAAGCGGACGCTTATTTAATTCTTCCTTTTACGGTAAAATAGATGGTTTCTTTGATGGGTCGGAACTCAAAATTTAATGCTTTCTGAATTTTGGAGCTGTCGTATGCTCTTACAGAAGCTGCCGTCCTTACGGATTCGCTGGTCAGTGTTCTTTTTCCGGTAAATATTCCTTTGATAAAATCGAAGAACAACGCCAGATGGGATAAAAATTTCCCCGCTTTCCATCTGGGACGTTTTTTTCCCATCTCATCAGCAAGCAAATTCATCAATTCTCTGAATGACACGGCATTTCCGGTGCACAAATAACGGTCGGAAGGAAGATTTTTTTCTACACTCTGGATCATACATTCCACCACATCCCTTACATCAACAACGGCATTCGAGCCGCCGGAGTAAAACGGGAAGCTTTTATCCGCCAGCCGGGCAATCTTCAGAGAACTTTCATCCCAGCTTCCGGCTCCCATGATCACGCTTGGGTTGATAATAACAGCATCCAGGCCTTCTTCAATTCCTCTCCACACTTCTTTTTCCGCGGAGTATTTGGAGATAGCATAACCGCTCGTTGTCGTCGTCTGTACCCATTTGTTGGCTTCTATCAACGGCGCTTTCCTGTTTTCGTAGTTAATTGAAACCGTAGAGGTGGAAGAAACATGGCAGAATTTTTTTACTCCGAAATCCAACGCCAGATTCACCATGTTTGCAGTTCCTTCCCGGTTTATTTTCATCATTTTTGAAAAATCACGCTGCTCGTATGAAACGACAGCTGCCAGATGATAAACTGTTTCGATGCCGGTAAAAACTTCTTCCATCAGCGGGAGATCCAGAATATCGGCCTTTACCCATTCAATTCTGTTCATCAGCTCCTCTATATCGGTAGGATTATAAGATGAAAATATTTTTCGAACGATTTCAATTCTGGAAGCGTCACGGTAAATCGCTCTGACAGCATATCCTTTGCCGGTCAGCGCATAGAGCAGATGACTGCCGAGTAAGCCTGTACCTCCCGTGACTAAAATCATAGTGCGAATATACTGTTTATTCTTTTGAGGAAAAGCTATTTTATCTCCAGCTCCACATTCGGATCCCAAAAAATCTTCTTAAAATCCACAACGGCATCGTTTTTCACACTGATCCCTTCTTGCTGCAACCGTTTTTCCATCATTTCAGGCGGATCGAAATGTATTCTTCCCGTTAACAGACCAATCCGGTTCACCACCCGATGAGCAGGAATTCCCGGCACCTGATGCGAAGCATGCATTGCCCATCCAACCATCCGGGAACTTTGAGGACTTCCCAGATACCTGGCAATTGCCCCGTAGCTCGTCACTCTTCCGGGAGGAATCAGCTGTACTACCTGAAAAACCATTTCAAAAAAATCTTTGTTCTTTTCTGAAAGTTTCATCTGTAACTTTTTTTATGTTGCCACTTATGTTATTGTAAAACCAAAGTTATGAAAAGTTGGATTGCCACCACCGTATTTTTTTGCTGTCTGTCATCCTCATTCGGGCAACATCTTTCTGAACAGCTGTCAGAGGTGCCCAAGCTGGAAGATGTGCAGGTTTTTCCGAATCCGACCACAGAAATATTTTTTCTGAAAAACGGGGAGATTGTTGATACCTATAAAATTATCGACATGAACGGCAAAGTAGTACAGCAGGGATATCACAATGCCCAGATCATTACGGTACTGGAATTGGAAAGCGGCTTTTATTTGCTGGAGCTGAAAGCCGGGGACAAAACACGTTCTATTCGTATCCAGAAACGATAATCTGTTTTTATCACAGATTATTTGTAATCCTGCTTCGTAATCGCAGATCTTTTTTAATTATAAATCCGCACTTTATTTGCGCCGTCAAAATAAGTCAGGTACTGGCGCAGCCCGACATCAGAGCCTTCAATCGCTGAGCCATCCAAAAGTGAGAACCGGGCAGTCGAGCAACTATCCGAAAGTTCCAGAAAGTTTTCTTCACGAGGTGTTAATGGCTGATCACAGTTAAAGCTCGCCTCTGCAGGAGAATGCCGGTCAAATGCCACAAACTGGTCATAGCTCATTCTATAAACGATAAGTCCTTTGCTGCCGCCGGTGACATACGCATAACTTCCGACATTCTGTAAATCTATATACGCCGGAAGCGTAATATTTATAGTGATATCAAATGGAATATTGGGTATCGGATTCCTTCTCGTTGATTTACAGCCTAAAAAAGTTACAACGATAACAAAAATTAACATTTTTTTAAATATCGTTTCGTATTTACACCATACCTTTGCGCACATGAAAACCACTATTCTATTAATTATTACGTTATTAACGGTTTCTATAGCTCCAAATTGTGTTGCCGGTACAATTAGCGATGACAACAATAAGGAAGCTTCAAAGAATTCCTCCAAAAGTATCGAAAAAGAACGATACAAAAAATATAAAGAGGACCAAAAATACCTGAAGCTTGCTAAAAAGCAGTATTGGGCATCTCAGTCGAAGCAGGTGAAAAAGACAATTAAGCAGACAGAAAAGCGCAATAAACAAAACGCAAAAACGAATCAGGTATATTATTAATCCTGAGCAGCTCGTCATACCTTTCTTATTATCTGAATTCAGGAAAGAAATCAAAAGGAAACTAATCCCCTTGACATTGTCAGAAGGATTTTTGTTTTATTATACATTGTTTTAAAGCAATGTTTCAATATAATTCAGCAGTTTTTCCCTGCCGAATTTAGATTCGCTGGAAGTGGTGAAAACCGGCGGCAGCTCTTCCCAGAATTTTAGCAGTTCCTTTTTATATCGTGCCAGGTTTTTTTGCAGCTCAGAAGAAGAGAGCTTGTCAATTTTCGTGAAAACAATTGAAAACGGAATTCCTTTTTCTCCGCACCAATTCATAAATTCCACATCGATTTTCTGCGGTTCCAGGCGGCTGTCCACTAACACAAATGTTGTTATCAGGTTTTCTCTGTGTAACAGGTATCCGGAGATCATCTGGCCGAATTTCTCCCGCTGTGTTTTAGAAACTTTTGCATAACCGTAACCCGGTAAATCAACTATAAACCAGGAATCATTAATCTCAAAATGGTTAATTAACTGGGTTTTTCCTGGAGTCTGAGAGGTTTTTGCCAGCTTATTCTGTCCCGTCAGCATATTAATCAATGACGATTTACCCACATTTGAACGGCCGATGAACGCGAATTCCCGCTTGTCTGTTTTCGGACAGTCCTTTACATTGGTGTTGCTAACAAGAAATTTTGCGGATTTAATGTTCATGGCTTTCTTTTTTGTTGGATAAAACGGAATAAATCACTGAAATAAGCAAAACACTTCCGACAAATAACAATGAATGGCTCGCTTCAATATGATAGAAAGGAGAAAGGATCATTTTCAGGCCGATAAAGCTTAAAATAATTGCTAATCCGTAATGCAGCTTGTTGAAGACTTTGATAAAATTTGCCAGCAGGAAATACAAAGACCGCAATCCGAGAATCGCGAAAATATTCGAAGAATATAAGATATAAGGATCATCCGGTGCAATAGCGAAAATAGCCGGAATGGAATCTACGGCAAATAATAAATCCGTAAATTCAATCACCATGATAACAACCAGCATGGGTGTCGCCATTTTTATTCCGTTTTGAACGGTAAAAAATTTATCACCGTCAAAATTCGGAGCGACTTTAAAGAATTTATGAACCAGCCTGGACCCGATATTTTTAGAAAAATCCTGTTCTTCTTCCTCTTCCTCATTATTTGCTGACCAGGATTTGATACCGGCTACCAGGAGAAATACACCAAATAAGAACAACAGGACATTTGGACGGTAGAATGTTTTTGTCGCAAAATCAGAAACGGCATCTGAACTGTGATCAATTGTAAAATTCCATGAGCCAATTGAAAACTCAGGCAAATAAGTCAGCTTAATAAGCCCTACTCCGGCGAAAATAAAAACTGCACGGAATACCAGCGCTCCTATAATTCCCCAAAACAGTATCTTGTGCTGATTTTCAGAGGGAACTTTAAACATCCTGAAAACAAGCACAAAGACAAAGAGATTATCCACTGAAAGGGCTTTTTCAATCCAGTACGCGGATTGAAATTGTGCAAATTTCTCTATGGCTAACGCATGTGAATCCTGAATGTTATAAGTGAAATAAATAACTCCGCTGAACAGCATTGATAATGTAATCCAGACAATGGTCCAGATCAATGATTCCTTGCTGCTGACAATATGGCTTTTCTTGTGGAAGATCCCCAAATCCAGTAACAGCATAAAAATAACCGTTACTGCAAAAGCAACTATAAGCATCGGATGACTTAACATGTATTTCTTTTGAAAGCAACAAAAATAGGTAATTATTGACAGAATCGGCTGTTTTGTTCGTTTTGTTTCTGTTATTTTAAGAGATAGCCGTGTATGCCGGAATCAGTCATTTGCAGCCGGATTCATTTCTGTGGAAATGCTTAGGCTGATTATTTGATTTTCTTTCCGGGAATTATACCCAGTATTCGTTGTAAATCATCAGGAGCGAGGTACTGGTTATATTGAAAAATAATTTCGCAGTCCGGGCTCAGAATACACAGTACAGGATAAGCTATTTTGTCCCCTATCGTTCCCAACTCTTCCGCCAGCTCGTGAATTCCGACATTATTCCCGGTCGGACGGTATTTGAAAATGTGACCATTGAACCGGATATCCTTTTGCTCTTCCGCATTGAGGGAGATAAACCAATAATTTTTGTTCAGTGATTCAATGATTTTCTGATCTTCAAATGTAATGTTCTTCATTGCCTGGCAATAGCTGCACCAATCGGTATGTATGAAAACGACCACATTTCTCCTTTCTGTTTTCTGTAAGCTGTCTGTTTGTTCGAAAGAATACTGTTTCAGCTGGGAAAAAGCAGTTAGTGACGAGAACAATATCCCCGCCACTAAGCTACTTAATTTACTGATTGACTGAATTGCCATAAAATCATCAGTTAATTGTCCACCGAACTCCCAGAAAACCTCTTATTCCCTGATTAGGCCCATACACATACGAAGGGTCAAAGGTCAGCCCGTAAGGATTATCAGGAGTTATCATTGCCTGACCGTTTGCATCAAACTGAACATTTTTGTCAAACGGATCGAAAGCACGTGCGATAATAAACGGATTTCCCTTGTTGGGCGTCCAGTTCAGCAGATTTTTAACTCCGCCGTAAATTTCAAGACCTTTTTTGAATTTATAGGTAATCTGGATATTCTGAATGCTCCACCAAGGTGAGTATTCACTCCTCGGATCTTGTTCGCTCAATAAAGGCAGACGCATAGGACTGTACACATTTCCCGTGTAATCAATCGTCAGCTGTGTATTCGGAACCGTATAACCGATTGTCCAGGTTCCCGTGAATTTTTCCGTGAATAATTGTCTTACACGGTTATTGTCTTTCATACTGTAAACATCCATGTAGGTACCGCCTAAAAGCATTTTCAATCCAAAAGGAAATACGATGTCCATATTCAGGGAGATACCCCGTGAAACGGCATAACCCTTCAGATTATCGTATATGATCTTGTTGGGATCTGTGTCATAATCGGCAATGATCTTATTCGTGAAATAAGTATAGAATACTGTTGCGTCCAGCCCGATAATGGAACCGTTTTTCAGAAACATTTTTTTGACAAAATTGATATTTCCGTTCCAGGAAGTTTCCGGTTTAAGGTCTTCCAGAAATTCCACTTTTCTCGCGCCTGTCAACGCAGCATGATCTTCGGTAAACACATTCGCTACGCGATAACCATTTCCAACACTCACTCTAAGCACATTTTTTTTATTTTCAGAGCTCCATTTGTAATTCAGCCGTGGCGTGAAAATGCTTCCATGAATGGAATTATAATCATAGCGAACACCTAACAGCAATTTATTCTGATCATTCAGCCGGATCTCGTCCTGTACAAAAATCCCCGGAAGATACGTATTGGAAGGATTGTTTTTCCCCGTTCCTGCCGAATCAGAAACAGCGGTCGCAGGAGTATTGTCGTCGTAATACGTATATCGAAATGTTGTTCCGACCAGCAAATCGTGATTTTTAATTTTTTTATCCCAGTAGAACTGGCCGAATCCGACATATTGCTGTGCTATATAAGAAGTATTACCATACACACTGTTCTGGTCATGTCCGTTTGCGCTGAACTGAAAAAGAATCTTTTCTTTTACCGGCAGCTGGTATGTTCCGAAAATTTCCCAGCGATTGGTATAAATGCTTTCACCATACACCTCATCTCCGCCTCTGTACTTTTTAGACCAGCTCATTTCGCCTCCCCAGCGGTCTTCATAGACGTAACGCGCCGCAAGTGAGAATATCCGGTTATTTTTTCTGCTAAAATTCCATTTATTAAAAACAGAAATCCTGTTCTGCAGTGTTACATCTGTAAATCCATCTTTGTTATTGTCTATAGGGATCTGATAGTTAAAATAGTTGATTCCCATCAGTGACTGCGCTTTCTTTCCTGCTTTAAATTTACCTGCGACATCCGCTGTAATTTCACCCCATGAAGTACCAAACACATCTGCTGAAAATAAAGGGGAATTGGAAGGTTTTTTCGTAATAATATTGATCAGTCCGCCAACTGCTTCACTTCCGTAAAGCGTGGACGCGGGACCTTTCACTATTTCCACCCGCTCAATAAGTGCCTGTGGAATTCCCGATAATCCGTAAACAGTCGCCAATCCGCTGACGATTGGCATTCCGTCAATTAAAATCATTGTGTAAGGTCCTTCCAAGCCGTTGATATGAATATCGCCCGTATTGCAGATATTGCAATTTAGCTGAGGCCGGACGCCATTGATATTCTGTAAAGCATCAAATAACGAAGGTGTGGGATTGGCTTTAAAAAATTTGGAGGTATAAACCTCAACCGGAACCGGGCTCTCGAGCTTGGAAACTTCTTTCATTGTTCCGGAAATTACAACCTCATCTAACGAAGAGCTTATTTTATTAAGCTCTACACTCAGATCCGTATCCCGGAAAAGAGCAACTGATTTTTCAAACTTCTCATAATCAGCAGCACTAACTGTTAAAATATAGTTTCCGGCCGGAACATTATTAAATTCAAATTTTCCCTCCGCATCACTCTTCACAGAAAAGGAAGAACCTCTCAGGGTTACTGCAGCAGCTTCCACGCCTCTTCCTTCAGAAACGACCTTCCCTCTTAAATTCATCTCCTGTTCCTGACCGTAAGCAGAAACATTTATGGATAAAATGAATGTGCAGCCGAAAAGAAAAAATAAATATTTAAACATACACTTATTTTTAAAGTTTGTTTTGCAAAAATATAAAGTTAGATTAATCTAACAAATGTTTTTATGAAAAATTTCTTTTTAGAGAATGGAATGCTTAACTTGGCAGGATGAATTCGTTGACGGAGGAAAACTATTTGAAAGCAATGTTCACGCTTACCAATGAGAAAGGTGAGGTGAATGTCAACGACCTGTCCAAGCATCTGAATATCAAGATGCCAACTGTTACGAGCATGATGAAAAAGCTGGCAGCAAAAGAGCTGGTTGATTATCAAAGCTATAAACCTCTTCGTTTAACTGAATCGGGTAAAAAAGAAGCAGCCCTGATTATTCGTAAGCACCGACTGACTGAGATGTTCCTGGTAGAAAAAATGGGATTCGGCTGGGAATCGGTTCATGAGATCGCGGAGCAGGTGGAGCATGTCAGGTCTCCCGAATTTTTCGATAAAATGGATGAAATTTTGGGTCATCCTAAAATAGATCCTCATGGTTCGCCCATCCCGGATAAGGACGGAAATATTGTCTGGAAAGAATACCTGAAATTAAGTGAATGCGTCCCGGATACCGAGGTCAGATTGTCCGCAGTGATGAACTCTTCAGAAGATTTTCTCCGGTTCTTAAATTCAAAAGAACTGCACCTGGGGCTGACAATCAGAATTCATTCGATCGAGCCGTTTGATCAGACAATGATTGTGAGCTACGATAACAAAATGAATGAAGTCTTAAGCAGCAAGGTTACGGAACGGTTGTTAGTGGAAAAATTAATGCTTCCCTGAAAATATTCTTTTTGCTAAATTTGTACATAGTATAGGAGAAATTAATGAAAGCTATCAGAAATACAGTTGCCAAAACGGAGATTTTAAAATTAATTAATCATTCTCCTGTTGCTTTGTCACATGCTGAAATTCAATCAGAATTAAACGGATTGTGTGACCGTGTAACGATCTATCGTGTTTTGGAACGGTTGATTTCAGAGGAT
Organism: Flavobacteriia bacterium 40-80; assembly: GCA_001899145.1. Classification (GTDB taxonomy): domain Bacteria; phylum Bacteroidota; class Bacteroidia; order Flavobacteriales_D; family Crocinitomicaceae; genus 40-80. The sequence continues at coordinate 180,355 of MKVF01000021.1, read as the reverse complement.
CAGATTCACAAAGTAGTCAATCTGGAGGGAATTGTAAAGTATGCTGCCTGCCATTCCTGTTCCGCAGAAGAGCATCATACACATAACCATGCTCATTTCAGCTGTGAACAATGCAAAAAAGTAACCTGTCTGGAAAACATTGAGCCGCGTTTTAAGCTTCCCAAAAATTACCAGGTGAAAGAAATGAACTTTACCTTATCCGGTATCTGTCCGGATTGTCAATAAAAAATAATCCGAACGAAATGTCCGGATTATCTCAAACAGAATCTATGCAGTTTATCTTGTAAGGCGGAATAACTTTGTCTGTTTTGTTTAATTGCTTTTAAGAGCACATTCGATATTGGTATTGTCCGCATGAGTAGCAATCGCTGCCTTTTCCTTGTTACAAGCCGATTCTGCATCCTGCTTGTCTAATTTTCCCAACGCAAATGTCTGTGATTCATCATGGTGATGGCTACCGTGCGCTTCTTCCCATGTGCAGGCGCATGAATAGTCCTTTTTACAGGATGTCAGGGAAAATGAAAACGTCACTACGCTTAAAACAATAAAAATCTTTTTCATGATTGTTAATTTTAAATTCAGATGCAATACTATAAATAAAAATCTATATAACGCAACAATATTGCAATAAATATTGCAATATTGTTGCGTTATTTTTTAAAACTCTTCCGCTGTCAATTCCATGTTTGCCATTGCTCCCGCAAGATTTCCCATCGCAACAGCATAGGCTACGGAACGCATCGGGCCGGAATTGTCTCCGCAGGCATAAACTCCCGGAACAGTTGTTTTCTGAAACGGATCTACTTTTATGTGTCCCGTTTCTGTCAGCTCACAATCTAAGTTCACCGGAATATCCGAATGTTGCCTGAAAGGAATCGCTGCGTACACAGCATCAAATTCCAGCTTATTACCATTGTTGAGGATCACATTTTTCAATTGACCGTTTTCGTGTTCGATTTCAGCAACAGGTGTTTCTATGATTTCAATTGTATGCCTTTTCAGCTTATGAAACTGCTCTTCCTTGAAATCCGCTTTTCCATTTGTCAGGACAATGAGCTGATCTGTCAGATTATTGACCAAAGAAGCCACATGAAATGCTTTGTCACCGTTTGCCATGATTCCTGTTCTTTTCCCACGGTATTCGTAACCGTGACAATACGGACAATGGATCACGGAAATTCCCCAGCACTCAGCAAAACCTTTGATGTCCGGCATTATGTCTTTGACTCCTGTTGCAAAAATTAATTTCTTTGCTGTCAGCTTAATTCCTGCTTGCGTTTTAATTTCAAATCCTCCGTCTGTTTTCATTCCGCTAACTGCAAAATCAGACATATAGGTTACGGTTGGGTAGCTCAATACCTGCTCTTTTGCTTTTTGAGCAATAACCGCTGGTTTTTCTCCGTCGTGTGTAATGAAATTGTGCGAATGAGGCGTTTGTTTATTACACGGATTTCCACTGTCAATAAGGAACACGTTTCTCATTGATCGCCCTAAAGCCATTGCCGCAGACAGGCCTGCGTAGCTTCCTCCGATAATGATCACATCAAATTTTTTATTATCTGCCATAGTATTAAATTTAGTAAAAGATGTGAAAGGAACAGGCAGTGCAAATATTAAAACCGCCATTCCACCCTTTTTAATCAGCTCTCGTCTTGATAATTGTTCCTTCACTTATATATTCTTTGGAAACGGATCGTTGAACTGTATTTTTTTCCCGAACAGCAATTGTTCACGATCTGTGATCAGGCACTTTTCCAAATCGGCAATCATTTGTTCTTTATTCATATGCTGCCCGATAAAAACAAGTTCATTCATACGGTCGCCCCATTGCTTATCCCAACGGCTTTCGATCAGTTCTCTGTTGTAATCAAATGAAGGATACCTCATTCGTTCCTCAAACGGCATACTACTCCACCAGACGCCTGCTTTCTCCAACCGTGAAGAACCTCCTGCCTGGGAAAAGTTCAGCGCATCGTCCGGTCGTGACAACAGCCAGAACAGTCCTTTTGCGCGGATCACTCCAACGGGATATTCCTCATTCAGGTAGTTCCAGAAACGTTCGGGATGAAACGGTTTTTTACTCCTGAATACAAAAGAGCTGATTCCATATTCTTCTGTCTCGGGAGTATGATTTTCAGCTTCCAGCTCTTTCTGCCAGCCGGCTGAATTTTGTGCCTCTTCAAAATCGAATAACCTGGTATTCAGAATTTCCGCCGGCTTTACTTTTCCAAAGGAAGAAGCAATGATTTTTGCTCCCGGATTGAGCTTTGTGATTGCTGCTTTCAGTACTCCGACTGTTTCTTTATCGACCAGGTCTGTTTTATTGAGAAGGATAATATTGGCAAATTCAATCTGGTCTGTCAGCAGGTTGACGATTGTACGGTAATCTCCTTCCATATCGGTCAGTTCACGGTCTTTCAGTAATTCATTCGTACTGAAATCCCGGAAAAAATTAAAGCAATCCACTATCGTTACCATTGTGTCGATGTAACTGAAACGGGAAAGATCGATACCGTTTTCCTCATCCACAAAGGAGAATGTCTGCGCTACGGGAACAGGCTCACTTATACCCGTACTTTCAATCAGCAGATAATCAAAACGGCCTTCTTTTGCCAATCGTTCCACTTCTACCATCAGGTCTCCCCGAAGCGTACAGCAAATGCAGCCGTTGCTCATTTCTACCAGCTTTTCCTCCGTCCGGGAAAGTGTATTCTGATTTTCAACCAGGCGGGCATCCACATTTACCTCACTCATATCGTTAACAATAACAGCGACTTTCAATCCTTCTTTGTTGTGAAGAATGTGATTGAGCAAAGTGGTTTTTCCGGATCCGAGAAATCCGCTCAGAACAGTTACGGGTAGTTTTTTCTCTGTGCTCATATCAGCTGAAACCAAGTGATGATATTGTTCAGATGCTGCTCTCCGTAAAGTTGTATAAATCTGCTTGTTTCAGGATGCTGCTTATTCTTATAGACTTCGAGGCGCTGATTAGCGAATTCTTTTGTCAGCCGGATCTGGCATTCATTGACGATGCAATGCTTCCATTGTTCAAATGTTTGTGGGATCATATAATTAATGCAATTAAATTGCAATAATAATCAAAAAACTTTTTAAATGAAACTTTGTTGCAATAATAATTACTCTATTTTTCGGTTATTTCCTGAAAAGTGTCGATTTGTTAATTATCAATGCTTCTTTGTTCCTTCTTTTATAGATAACCGTGAACAGAATAGCTGTAACGATGGTTAATCCCCGGAATACATTTGCTTTTACATCTCCTAGCGCAGTATTGTCAACTTCAAATAAATTCCAGGACAAATTCATAAAGGAATGCGTAAATACAGCGGTCCATAAATTATACTTCCATTCGGTAAACAACCATGCGAAAAAAACGGCCCCAAAAAAAGTAACTGTAAAAATTCCGATCAGTTCTGTAACATCATAACTCTGGTACAAGTGACCTGAAGCAAAAATTAATGCTCCTAAAAATACCGATGAGAAAAATCCAAGTTTTGTATTTTTAAACAATTGCCCAAACAAAAAACCCCGGTAGTACAGCTCTTCCATAAAACCAGCTACAAAAGTACCGGCAATCAAATTTTCAATATCAATATTGGAATTAAAATCAAAGAAAAGACAGCCTCCTGCAAACATCGGAAGTGTTACTATAACTGCAAATAACACTCCTGTTTTAATGCTTCCTGACAAACCAAGTGATTCAGAAGTACTCTTCTTAGTGTCAATCAAATTAGTTGCCGCAAAAATCGGAATACCAATCAAAAAATAAGTAATAATATAGCTGGTCAGTCCCTGATGTGTCAGGTTATCAAAAGCTGTTTTAAAAGAGTTGAAGTTGAGAAAAAGAAGATAATGCAGAACAAATCCCAGTACTGTAAACAATATAACTCTCAATGTGTTTTTAGATGTCATATGACAGTATTTTAATCATCAGATAAACCCGATCTCCACACGCCGGTTTCGTTGTTTTCCTTCAGACGTTTTATTGTTGTCCACGGGAAGCTTTTCTCCCTTAAATTCAATAACGATCTTGTGATCCGGAATTCCACGGGCAGTGAAAAATCTTCTGATTTCATCGGCACGGTTTTTCGATAATTCATCGTTGTACTGATCGCTTCCGTCGGCATCTGTATGTCCCGTAATTTTGATCCGGTAATCCGTATGACTGTCAATGATCATGGTCATTTCATTCAACCTGGAAATGTATTCCGGGCGAATATCGTACTTATCGTAATCAAAGTAAATTGTGAACAGCTTGAAGTTAGCCCGCTTTTCTTCCATTTTTTTGGGTGAAGGATATTTTTTTTCCAGACGCCTCTGAAATTCTTTTATCCAGTAATTATTGTAGTTGTTTACCGGTTCTTCGTTGAATCTCAGGGAAGACTCATAACAGATCACTTCATAATTCATGTTCCTGCACTGTGTGCTTTTTATTGTTCCGCGCCAATAACCCAAAGAATCTTCCTGTTCCAGATAAACCGTACTCTTACATAATTGGTTTTTCAGTCCTAATTTTTTGGACAAAAAAGAAGTCTGATTAAAGATAAGCTGTTGATTTTCATTTTTAAATGCTGCTTCTGAAAGTGTGTAATCAGCCGGATCGTTTACGTATTCCTGGCGGATTTTTACCGAATTGCCGTCTTTCAGAATATAGATCGTCCCGATGACATTGGTATAATTTTTTCCATAAATAATTCCCTGCAAGAAATATTTTTCAGTACTTTGTGAGAAACTTATCAGACAAAACAAAAATAATATGAAACTTAAAAATAATTTATTCAAAACAGCTTTTATTTTAGTTTCCGTATTTACGGTAATTTTCGGATTTAGTTCCGGTTCTTACGCTCAAAATATCGACCAGATCCCTTTGAGAACGCTGGATGGCGATACGATTTACCTGAGCCAGATTAAAGATAAGAAAATTCTGATTGTCAACACTGCGTCAAAATGTGGATACACAAAACAATATGCCGATTTACAGCAGCTCTATGAGAAGTACAAAGATAAATTGGTTATTATCGGTTTCCCGACAGATAATTTTATGAATCAGGAATTTAAAACAGCTGATGAGATCAAGGAATTCTGTACTAAAAATTATGGTGTAACGTTTCAGATGATGGATAAAGTAGATGTGAGAGGAAACACTATTCACCCACTATATCAGGCATTACTGGATGAGAAATCAAATGGGTACGGAAAGATTCAGATCAAATGGAATTTCCACAAGATCCTGTTAGATGAACATCACAAAATCATCAAGGATTTCCCGACGAGTGTGTCACCTTTGTCAGAAGAAATAACGAAGTTGCTGGACGCCAGATAGGCAAAAGTTAATAAAATATATCATGTAATTCAATCTTCCTTTGGTCCATAAACCTTTACGAAATCCACATACATCGTATATGGAAAATTCATTTCTCCCAAGAAATCGTAAACAGGTGCAAAAGGCCGCATCCCGGTATTGAATATCAGCTTGACAGGATCAACAATTCCGTGATTTTCCATCGTTCTGACCGGAATTCCGTCCAGGTACCAGATCAGTTCCGTCGGCGTCCATTCCAGACCATAGATATGCCAGTTCTCCCAATGATAATTGTCGGGACTGACTGCCATGAAATAATCATCCGGATAATCTTTGTGAATATTGGTAGTCATGACATTTGGCCCGAATTCGCCGAGCATTTCGGCAATATCAATCTCAGCAGCATTTTCAGGACGATCAACACCATCACCGGCAAATGTCCAGAAAGCAGGCCATAAGTGCTTATTGTAAGGGAATTTAATCCGCGCTTCAATATATCCGAAGCTTGTGTTAAAAGCTTGTTTTGATTCAACCCTTCCGGCAGTGTAATAATACGGGTTTCCCGTTTTGTTTTGAAGCACACAGTTCCATTGCGGATCAATTGCCCATGAGGGACAGGAATAAGTTTCTTTTTTTAAATCCAGCAGCAACATTCCATTTCTCGTTCGTACATTGTCTTTGATAAATACGCTGGAACTTGTCCCGTAATGGTCAAAGTTATCAATGACATTCCAGATCACAGTATCTAAAAAATCAAACTGGTCTTCCCAAACCAATTGCCGGTTTTCTCTTTCCGGGGCAATTTGCCCAAAGAGTAAACATGTATTCAGCAAGATCAGGAAAGTCGCAGGTAATTTCATATTTTAGGATTTTCTGTAAGTCTTACCATTTTGTATGCCAAAACTAAGATAAATTATTCATCCGCTTTTTGCTGAAAGGCTGAACCTGAAAAATGAAACCTCTTGAAGAGATAAAAAACAACTGAATAAGGTCTTTTCTGCTTTGTCTTTGTTATTATATCTGCCACCCCGATATCCTCTTCAAAATTGTTGAAAACTATGTGGTTTTTATATATGGCAGCTAATGGTAAAACCGTGAATTTTTCGTATATTTGCTCCTTGTCAAATTTAATTATCAAAATTCATCAAAAGTATGAGTGAAGAGAACAAAAGGAATGAATATTCAGCTGATAATATCCAGGTATTAGAAGGTCTTGAGGCGGTTCGTAAGAGGCCGGCGATGTATATCGGAGATGTCGGTATTAAAGGTTTACATCACCTTGTTTACGAAGTGGTAGATAACTCTATTGACGAAGCACTGGCAGGTTACTGCGACACTATAAAAGTTTCCATCAATCCGGACAACTCGATTACGGTGGAAGATAACGGGCGTGGGATTCCTACCGGAATCAACACCAAAGAAGGAAAATCGGCACTTGAAATTGTAATGACGGTGCTTCACGCCGGAGGTAAATTCGATAAGGATACTTACAAAGTTTCCGGTGGTTTACACGGAGTAGGGGTTTCCTGTGTGAATGCACTTTCGATTCACATGCGTACTGAAGTTCACCGGGAAGGGAAAATTTTTGAACAGGAATATTCTATCGGAAAGCCGCTTTATGAAGTAAGAGAGATTGGCGAATCCAATGCTACGGGAACAATCCAGACATTCAAGCCGGATAGCTCTATCTTTGAGTTCACGGAGTATAACTATGATACACTGGCAGCCAGAATGCGTGAATTGGCTTTTCTGAACAAGGGAATCACAATCACGTTAACAGATTTAAGGTCAACTGAAGGAGAAGAGCCAAGACAAACTGTTTACTTCTCCGAAGGTGGTTTACGTGAATTTGCGTCTTATTTAGACCGTAACCGTGAAAAGCTGATCAACGATGTCATTTACTTCGAAGGTGAAAGAGAAGGTGTCCCGGTGGAAGTAGCACTAACCTATAATACGTCTTACACAGAAAATATCCAGGCGTATGTCAACAACATTAATACACATGAAGGAGGTACACACCTTTCCGGATTCAGAAGAGGTTTAACAAATACGCTTAAAAAATACGCTACGGACAGCGGTATTCTGGCGAAAGAAAAAATAGAAATTGACGGTGATGACTTCCGTGAAGGTTTGACGGCTGTTCTTTCTGTAAAAGTAGCTGAACCGCAATTCGAAGGACAAACAAAAACAAAGCTGGGGAACCGTGAAGTAACGGCGCCTGTTTCACAGGCAGTTTCTGAAATGCTGGCGGTGTACCTGGAAGAACATCCTGCCGAAGCGAAGCTGATCGTTGAAAAAGTCATTCTTGCAGCTCGTGCGCGTCATGCTGCGCGTAAAGCGAGAGAAATGGTTCAGCGTAAAAACGTACTTACCGGTTCCGGTTTACCGGGAAAACTTGCGGACTGCTCTGAAAAAGATCCTGCATTGTGCGAGATTTACTTTGTAGAGGGAGATTCTGCAGGCGGAACAGCGAAGCAAGGCCGTGACAGACACTTTCAGGCGATCATGCCGTTGAGAGGTAAGATTCTGAACGTTGAGAAAGCGATGCAGCATAAAATTTTCGAAAACGACGAGATTAAGAATATCTATACTGCTTTGGGCGTACGTGTCGGAACGGAAGAGGATTCAAAAGCGCTGAACTTAGAAAAATTAAGATACCACAAGATCATCATTATGTGTGATGCTGACGTGGACGGTGCACACATTGAAACACTGATTTTAACGTTCCTGTTCCGTTTTATGAAAGAGCTGATTGAGAAAGGATATGTTTACATTGCTACGCCTCCGTTATATCAGGTGAAAAAAGGAGCTAAATCAGAGTATGCGTGGAACGAAGATCAGCGTGACCGTCTGATTATGGAGCTCAAGGGCGGAGGTTCGGAATCGTCCGTGACTGTCCAGCGATACAAAGGTTTGGGAGAGATGAACGCAGAGCAGCTGTGGGATACAACAATGAACCCGGAACACAGAACATTACGTCAGGTGACTATCGAGAATGCAGCGGAGTGCGATCAGATCTTCTCTATGCTGATGGGTGATGATGTACCGCCAAGACGTGAGTTTATCGAAAAGAATGCAAAATATGCAAGATTGGATGTTTAATAAACATCTTCTTCAAAGAGAAGTAAAATAATCTTGTAGATGTTAATATAAAACCCCGGAAGTTCCGGGGTTTCTTATTCAGCCGCGTTTGGAAACGCAAATGGATCTCCCGGGCAAATCGCATCAGAATTTCACCTTAAGAAATCTGAAAAATCACAACAGGAATCTTATATATTTTTTTCATTCCTACCTGCCGAAGTTTGATTATTTTTACAATAACATAAATTGCAATTATGAGAATCGAACAAATTTACACCGGCTGCCTGGCTCAGGGGGCCTATTACATTACCAGCAACGGAGAAGCAGCCATTATAGACCCGTTACGAGAGGTTCAATCATACATTGACCGTGCGGCGGCAGATAATGCAAAAATCAAATATATTTTCGAAACGCATTTTCATGCGGATTTTGTCAGCGGACACCTGACACTTGCTGAAAAAACAGGCGCGCAAATTATTTACGGGCCAAACGCAAATCCTGCTTTTGATGTTATTGTTGCAGAAGACGGACAAATTTTTGAAATAGGAGCTGTTAAAATTAAAGTGCTTCACACTCCGGGACATACACTGGAAAGCACTACTTACCTTTTAATAGACGAGCATGGAAAAGAACATGCGATCTTCAGCGGAGATACATTGTTCCTCGGAGATGTGGGACGTCCTGACCTGGCACAGAAGGGAGCAGAGCTGACACAGGAGGATCTTGCCGGGATGTTGTATGATTCTCTTCGGACAAAAATCACGACATTACCGGATGATGTCATTGTTTATCCGGGACACGGTGCCGGATCTGCCTGCGGAAAAAATATGTCCAAAGAAACAGTGGGATTGCTCGGTGAGCAAAAACAAAGCAATTATGCACTTCGTTCTGATATGACCAGGGAGGAATTTGTAAAGGAAGTAACGGATGGCCTGACAACACCACCGGCTTATTTCCCTTTAAACGTTCAGATGAATAAAAACGGTTACCGTTCTATTGATGATATTATAGAAACAGGAAAGAAAAAACTTTCTCCGGAAGAGTTTGAACAGCTCGCAAATGAGAAAGAAGCATTGATCCTGGATGTCCGTTCCGAGAAAGATTTCGTAAAAGGTTTTATTCCTCAATCTATATTTATCGGAATCAACGGAGGCTTTGCCCCATGGGTCGGAGCTTTGATCAAAGATGTCAGCCAGAATATCTTGCTGGTCTGCCCGGAAGGAAAAGAAGAGGAAGTTATTACACGCCTTGCCCGTGTCGGATTTGACAATACGTTAGGGTATCTGGAAGGAGGAGTTGAAGCGTGGAAAAATGCAGGAAAAGAACTTGATGAAATCCGCTCAGTTTCAGCAGAGGAATTTGCGGAAGAAAGCCAAAGCACTAACTATAAGATTATTGATGTGCGTAAAGAGGGAGAATACAACAACGGTCACTTACTGAATGCACAATTGCTTCCGTTAGACTTTATCAACGAGCAGTTTGATGAATTCCCCAAAAACGAACCTTTCTATATTCACTGTGCGGGAGGATATCGCTCGGTAATCGCTGCTTCCATTCTGAAAAGCAGAGGCTATCACGATGTGATTGATATCGCCGGTGGATTCGGAGCCATCAAAAATACAGCGCTTCCAACCGGAACGAGCACATGCTCCATAAATTGATACTATTGAAAATACACTCAAAAAGCTCTTTTCTAAATTTTTGAGTGTATTTATATCGAACTTACTCTATGTAAAACCGTTTTTATTCTTTCTCAAAGACCTGCTCGTATTCCAGGATATTCCCAACATTCGTCTCAAGCGTCAGGAAAATAATCAGATCGGGTTTATACCGTTCTACAATTTGTTTATTGATGGCATATTTCCATGCATCAAAAATATAAAGTGTTTCGCTGAATGTCTCATTGAAAAAAGGGATCATATTTTCTCCGAATGAATCACGAATAATCAGCACCCGCTTAGCATTCAGCGCTCCGGGATTTATATAATGTCGTTCGTATTCCCAGGGGTAAGGAAAACCTTCCGTCACCTTGAAATGGTACAGCGGAGCTTCTTTGGCTGAAGTATTTGCAAAATCAGCTACGTATGCCATTTCTGACAACTCTCCTTCCTTTCCTAAGAAATTAAGCAGGTTTCCGTTTGTACGGTTATACGATTTCCACTGAATTTCCTTTTCCGATAAATAGCGGACAGAAGGATCTCGTCGGTGCATCAGCTTCATCACTTCCTGATATGCAATAAAAGCACCTTTTTGTGCCCAGTGGTTATCCTGCTTGTAGTAGGCATATTGCTTATCTTTGCAGGCAAGCATTTCATTCAGCGGATACACCATAGTTAAAGGAAAGGCCTTATCAAAATGAGCTTTCAGGACAATGCTGCGGTTCTTTCCTTTTTCATAAATTCCCATTGGCAGATTTTCCGGATAGACATGGTGTTTGTTAGGAGCGATCAACCAGTAAAAAGGAATGTCTTTACTATCCAGATAACGCTGTTTTTTTCTCCATTCCGCTTCTAAAAGAAGTAATTTTTTCTTGTCAAAGAAATACTCTCCGGAGTAGATCTTCTGATCCGGGTATGCTAAAAAATAATTCCCGTTTGAACCCACAATGACATCCTGAATATTCGGAGTGACACCCATTAAGAATTTTGCTTCGTGGTATGCTCCGAGGAACAATCCTCTGTACGTAAAATTATCATTGAGATAGGCATCAAATTCTCCGGGAAATTTATCCAGCTTATTGATATTGAACTCCGGGAATTTAGCTAATGACCGGTTTTCAGATTTATTTTTATACACTTTCCACTTAAAATACTGATTCAGAAACATAAAATAAATGAATCCGAAAAAGAGAACCGGTAATATCAGATAATTAATTTTTCTCATCAAAAACGGTAATAAATGAATGGATTATAAGTAGAGCCGCACAGCACCATTACTGAATACAAAAACAATAATGGAATGAGAATGTTCATCCGGACGAACAAAAAAGCGGAAGAAAGGCGCGTAGAGGGAACTTCCAGCTTTTCAACCAGCTTCGGATAAAACGGCATGGAAAACAGGATGGCAATCGTCAGCACCATGATTTTTTCGATATCCAGATTTTCCAGTAACGTAATCCCTTCTCCTTTAAAAGAAAACAGAAGCTTTACATAATCCAGCGCCGCATCAAATGTTTCTATTCTAAAAAACACCCAGGCGATCATGACCACGAGCATCGTGTAAATCCACCCTGCAAAAGCAGGTATTTTTTTTAATATATCTCCTAAGAACAGGCGTTCCATAATCATGAAAAAACCATGAAATACGCCCCAGAAAACAAAGCTCCAGGTTGCTCCGTGCCAGAATCCCGTCAGTATAAAAATAATGCTCAGATTGAAATAGGTTCTGAATTTTCCTTTGCGGTTTCCTCCCAGCGGAATGTAAACATAATCCCTGAACCACGTTGAAAGGGAAATATGCCAGCGCCGCCAGAATTCCTGAATACTGGACGCGATGTACGGATAATTAAAATTTTCAGGGATCTTAAACCCGAACATGCTACCGAGCCCGATCGCCATGTCCGAATAGCCGGAAAAATCATAATAGATCTGAACGGTATAAGCCAGGATTCCCAGCCATGCCGCGGGAGAGCTGAGTAATTCCGCATTTACATTCATGATCTGGTCCGCAAGAGCGCCTGCCGTATTGGCAATTACTACTTTTTTAAACAATCCGAGAATAAACCGCTGGATTCCCGTATTGACTCCCAGTAGCGTAATCGTGCGAGTTCTGATCTGGTAAATAATATCGTGGTAACGTATAATCGGCCCTGCTACCAGCTGAGGAAAGAAACAGATATAAAGTGTTGTCTCATCCAGGCGGATCGGTTCCCTTTTCTCTGAACGGTAAATATCTGTCAGAAAGGAAATTCCGTGAAATGTAAAAAAGGAAACGCCAAGCGGCAGCGGAATATTGATCTTTTTGATGTTCAATTGCAGCAAAGCGCTGATATTCTCAATAAAAAATCCTGCATATTTAAAGGTGATCAAAATAAGAAGATTCAACACAATTCCGGCGATCAGCCATTTTTTATTATGTCCTCTTACTTTTCTTCCTATGAAAAAATTCAGCAAAATGGAAAGAATCAGCACTACCGAATAAGAAACACCGCCCCACGCGTAAAAGAGCAGGCTGGTAATCATCAGCACTCCGTTCTTCCAGATATTATTGTTCCTCCCGGAATAAAGAACAAATACAATCGGAAGGAAGATTATTAAAAACGTAAGGCTGCTAAATATCATGTATTAAAAATCACACAAATATATATTCTCATCCGGACGATAAAGCCGGAACTGCTTTAATTTTTCTTAATTTGTAAACGGGTAAATTGCTTTTTATTGTATTCAGAAATATTCAACATTGTCAATTTTCAGGATTGTAATAAAGTTGGTTTTTATATCTCTGGTCAATGTATAAGACAGGATTCCCGTTTTAGAGTTATAAATCAACTGAATTTCAGTAACGTGTTCTCCATTCTTATGAATTTGCTTGTCCGTTAAATTTCCCTGTGCATCGTAATTAAAAATTATTTCCTGCTGGATATTCTTATTCGTCGGAGAATAGATCTTTTGTCTGGAAACCCATCCTTTTGGGTTATAGTCATATTCCGTAACAGTCATCTGTGAAGTTGTCCGGATGATCTCTTCTTTTTTCTTCAGCAACCCCAGATCGTTATAAGTCAGGTATTCATCCAGGTAAGGAAAATCATAGTTATTAAAATATGTTTTTTTTAATACCGCCGGGTTTTCCGTATATTCAAATCTTTCCGAATTCAGATAGGTTGAACGTTCAAACTGAGGTTTGACAACATTATTGGTGGTTGTATCAATATCTCTGTAATATTCTTCTTTAATCACACGGTCTTTATCGTCATACGTAAATCTGGTAGAGAAAAATCCCTTTGCATCTTTTTGCCGTACAACGCTTAAATTATTTTTTTCATCGTATTCATAGTACAACACGACCGTATCTACAATCGTTCCTATCAGCTTTGTTTCCAGCGAATAGATCAGATGGCCTTTTCTGTCAAATTCATAACGGTAAATATATTTGGATTCACGGATGATGTCACCTGTTTTCTTATATTGAAAATGCCCGTTGAGAGTTTTGATCCTGTTATTTTTAACGAACTGCTCATTAAAATAAGGTAATTCCGTAAAAGCAAAGCCTTTCGAGTTGTCCAGCATCTGAGCGGACAAGCAGAATGGCAAAAAGCCTGTTAATAATGCGATGTATCTTTTCACGGTACAAATGAACGATGAATGAAAGTACTTAGTATTATCTGCGTTTGTTTTTTATTAAAAGCAAATTGTTATTATCATGCAAAAACAAAAAATCCTAAAGAAGCATCTTCAGGATTTACATTTATTCAATTTAAAATGGTCAGAACAGACCATTGATTTCCGCATCAATCGCATTGATAATTTTCCCCAGATCTTCCTGATTTTCGTGAAAACGATTGTTATCAACATCTACTATTAGCAGCTTTCCTTTATCATAGGTGGAGATCCATGCTTCGTAACGTTCATTCAGGCGTTTCAGATAATCCAGGCGGATAGATTCTTCATATTCCCGCCCTCTCTGCTGAATCTGCTGTACTAAAGCGGGAACACTTGCACGAAGATAAATAAGCAGATCCGGTGCTGAAATAAAGGAATCCATCAGGTTGAACAATGAAAAATAATTTTCAAAATCACGTGTTGTCATCAGTCCCATGGAATGCAGGTTGGGAGCAAAAATAAACGCGTCTTCGTAAATTGTCCTGTCCTGAATAACCCATTTTTCAGAATCACGGATTTCCTGCACCTGTGTAAACCGGCTGTTCAGATAGTAAATCTGAAGATTGAACGACCAGCGCTGCATTTCTTCGTAAAAATCATTCAGATACGGATTCTGCTCCACATCTTCGAAGTGAGTTTCCCATCCGTAATGTTTCGCCAGCAACTTTGTAAGTGTTGTTTTTCCGGCTCCGATATTGCCTGCTACTGCAATGTGCATAAGTCGTCTTGTTTTAAGAAGCACTAATTTAAAAATTCTGACGCAATTTCAAGGCTTTATGGACGATTTTCAAAAGAAAATAATTTTATCTCTTTGTCTGTCTGGAAATAAAACTTGTTTTCATTTTTAAAAAAATACTTTATTCCTGTCAGGGGAAGTGTGATTTTTTCCGTGAATTTATCCTTAAGGTGCATGAAAAAAAGATCGTCACCAACCAGGTAATAAAGAATACCGTTTTCTATCTGGATAAGGCGCACTTTTTCCAGTGAAATAAAATCCAGCATCGTTCCATAACGGTCCAGAACAAAAATTCCCTTCGTAGGATCCACCAGGTACAGCTGGCTGTTATATTCGAGCATCTGGAAGATCATTTTAGAATTTAACAGTCCGAAAATATTGTCAATCCGTTGCTGCTGCGATACCTGTCTCGTATAAAGAACAATACGGGAATTATCAGAGTCAAATACCCAGATCTTATCAGGCTGAGCAGAAGTCACCACTTTTGTGGCAAACGAAAAGCCTTCTTCCGTCAGGTCAATGATGTCCTGTTGCTTGGCAAGCGTGTTATCCAGGTATTCGACCAGCTGCTGATCTTCCGAGAACAGCATGATCTTCATGGGATTCCTGGCATCAATAAAGCTGATATCGCTCCAGTTTTTAATACTTTGCTTAAAACGTTCTTTTCCGGTAGAATCGATTTTATACAAAACCTGCTCATAAGTATAATACAGGTTATTGTATTGATCTACGGTAAAAACACTGTTCCCGGCAGGTTTCGACCATTGTTCTTTCCATGAAAAATGAATTTGCCCAAAGCCAGCCAATGGTAGCACGTAAAGAAATATATAAAAAAGTAACCTCATGGTTTATAATAAACTCAAAACTTCCTCCATAATTGTCCTGTCATTGCAAAGACGAGGTATTTTATGCTGTCCTCCCATTTTGTTTTTGGATTTCAGCCATTTATCAAATATGCCGGCAGTTGCAAAATGGACTTTCGGCGCCAGTACGGCAAGGTCTTTTGTCCGTTTCGCATCGTAATCCGAGTTTACTGCTCTCAAATTCCGGTCCAAAAGCTCAATAAACTGCTCTCTATCCGAAGGTTCTGTCAGAAATTCAATAACCCATTCATGCCGTCCTTTGGTCGTTTCCTCACCGAACTGCATGAAGACAGGGGCAACAGTATAGTTCATCACCTGTGCACCGGTTTCTCCGGCTGTCCTGGCGATGGCGGTTTCCGCATTATCAACGATCAGCTCTTCCCCGAAAGCATTGATAAAGCTTTTTGTTCTTCCCGTAACTTTAAAACGGAACGGATGGACAGATGTGAACTTAATTGTATCACCCACAATATATCGCCATAAGCCTCCGATTGTGGAAATTATCAGCGCGTAATTCACTCCGGGTTCTACCTCTTCCAACCCGATAACCTGCTTGCTGTTTACTCCATCATAAGCAGTCATTGGGATGAATTCATAAAATATACCGTGATCCAGCAGCAGCAGCATATCGCCTGTCTCCGGTCGGTCCTGAAAACCAAACATTCCCTCTGAGGCATTATAGGTTTCAATGTAGTTCATATTCTCACCCGGAATAATTTTTCTGAACTCCTGCCGGTAAGGCTCAAAGCTGACTCCACCGTGCATAAACAACTCCAGATTCGGCCAGACTTCCAGCAGGTTATCCGTTCCTTTCAGTTCGAGGATCCGGTGGCAAAGTACCAGTGTCCAGCTCGGAACGCCGGAAAGAATTCTGACATCTTCTTCCATGGTTTCACGCGCCATTCTTTCAATTTTCGGCTCCCAGTCGCTCATGAGCGCTATTTCCCTGCTCGGAGTGCGTTTCATTTCCACCCACCACGGCAGGTTTTTCAGAATGATCGCTGACAAGTCTCCCATGTAAGAATCCGCGCTCAGCTCATTTATCTGAGAGCTTCCTCCAATAACCAGCGTTTTTCCTGAAAACAGCTGTGCATTGGGAAAAATCTCGTAATAATTCGCCAGTAAATCTTTTCCTGCTTTGTAATGATTTTCAAAAAGGGATTCTTCTGTTACCGGAATGAATTTGCTTCTGTCGGCTGTTGTACCGGAAGATTTGGCAAACCAGCTTGTTTTGCCCTGCCACAGAACATTTTCCTTTCCGTAAATTTCCGTGTCGATAAAGGGTTTCAGGGAATCATACGTTTGTAATGGTACATTTTGCTGAAAGGAAGGAAGGTCTGCGATCAAAGAGAAATTATTCAGATTTCCCCATTCGGTATTCATACCATTAGCAACTAAAAAATCGAACCACCTTGCCTGAAGCTCCAAAGGTCGTTGACGGATTTCCTCAATTTGGGAAAGCCTTAACTTTATTATCCATTTGAATAATTCGTTCAAGCTGATTCGATTTTTATCCTTTTTACTAAGATAAAAGGATTCAGGGATGCTGGTGCAATTTTACCAACAGTTAACATTTTTATTTTCCAAAAAGTACGGTAATAACCGAATTCCGGCTGTTCCGCACATCAGAAATCTGAATTATCCCCAAATAAGCACGTATGCTAAGAAAGCTAATGCACAAACTGTGAAAATAATTCCTACAGCTATTGTTGTAGAATCAAAAAATGTACTATATTTTTCTTTTTCAGATGGATGTGATGACATAACTAATTATTTTTAATCAAAGATAAATAAATTATTTTTAAATGCCATGACTTCGGGATTTTGCAATATGCTCTACCCCGAAATCATTTATCAGCTCATTTTATTTCAATTCAATATGGCGGCGATTCCCGGCAATTCAATTCCTTCCAGGTATTCCAGCATTGCTCCGCCACCGGTAGAAACATAGCTTACTTTATCTGCCAGCTTGAATTTATTAATGGCAGCCACCGAATCTCCTCCCCCGATCAAAGAGAAAGCACCTTTTTCTGTTGCCTCAACAATGGCATTCGCAACATCCAGTGTTCCCTGCTGAAAATTTTCCATTTCAAAAACTCCCATCGGGCCGTTCCACAAAATCACTTTTGAGCTCAAAAGTACTTCTCTGCAAATTTCGGAAGTTTTTTCGCCGGTGTCCAACCCCATCCAGCCATCCGGAATTTCATTGATGTTCACAGTCTTACGATTCGCTTCATTATCAAATTTATCTGCAATTATCGTATCCACCGGAATTACCACTCTTACATTATTTTTCTCCGCTTTTTTCAAAATTTCCCATGCTGTTCCCAGGAAATCATCTTCCACCAAAGAATTTCCTACTTTTCCACCCTGTGCTTTTACAAATGTATAGGCCATTCCTCCTCCGACAATCAGGTTGTCCACTCGTGTCAGCAAGCGTTCAATAATTGTAATTTTTGAAGAAACCTTTGCTCCGCCGACAATAGCCGTTACAGGTTTGTCAGTGGCATTCAGCACTCGGTTGACATTCTCGATTTCTTTCTCCAGCAAATAACCGAACATTTTATCGTTCGGAAAACAGCCGGCTATAATTGTTGTGCTCGCATGTGCTCTGTGAGCGGTTCCGAACGCGTCATTCACATAGACATCTCCATGTTTTGACAGCTCCTGAGCAAAAGACTCCGTACCGGTGGTTTCCTGCTTATAAAAACGTAAGTTTTCCAGAAGCAGCACTTCTCCCGGCTTTAGATTTTTGCTCATTTCAAAAGCTTCACTTCCTATACAGTCAGAAGCGAATTTTACCTCACGTCCAAGTAATTCCGACACTTTTGCAACAATATGCTTTAAGGAATATTTCTCTTCAAAGCCTTCTTTCGGTCTTCCCAAATGGGACATTAACACAACACTTCCACCTTTTTCCAAAATGTGATTGATGGTAGGTAAAGCGGCACGGATCCGTGTATCATCCGTCACCTTAAACGTTTCTTTATCCAATGGAACGTTGAAATCTACTCTTATCAACGCTTTTTTTCCATTAAAGTCATACGTGTCAATCTTGTACATGATTACTTAACAAATTTATATTTGAAAATACAATAAATAGCCCTGAATCCGTCTTTCCAGCCGATCTTCTTCCCTTCTTCATATGTTCTGCCGTAATAGGAAATACCCACTTCATAAATTCTGATCTTCGGAATCCTCGCCAGCTTTGCAGTAATTTCCGGCTCAATTCCGAAACGATTCTCTGTAATAATGATGTTCTTCGCAATGGAGGAACGCATCAGCTTATAACAGGTTTCCATATCCGTCAGATTCAGATTTGTCATCATATTGGACAGGAACGTCAGAAATTTATTTCCTATGGAATGCCAGAAAAACAAAATACGGTGCGGATGGTGCCCCATAAAGCGGGAACCGTAAACAACATCCGCATTATCCATAAAAACAGGCTTCAACAACAGGTTATAATCTTCCGGATCATATTCCAGGTCCGCATCCTGAATCAGCAGATAATCCCCTGTACATTCTTTAATCGCACGGTTGATCGCTGCTCCTTTCCCCTGGTTATGGGACTGGGAAAACAACTGCATCGGAAGCTCCGGATTGTTTCTCATATAGTCTTCTATACGCTCAACGGTATCGTCTTTTGAGCAATCATTGACAATTATGATTTCTTTTTCAAGCCCGTCCGGCAGCTTGACTGCTTTTATACGATCCAAGATCAGATGAATCGTCGGACCTTCATTATAAGCAGGGATTAGTATGGATAATTTACGTAAATTCATAGAGGGTAAAATCGGCGCTAATTTAATGAATTATATGTTGAGAAACAGACTTCTTTAATTTTTAATGGCTGCCGGACATTTTGAATGAGCAGCTGAAATTTAATTATGTCCATTTTATTTTCCGGCAATTCAAATTTGTATACAACGTTCACAAGCCGTTCATTATTATAAAAGAACCTTTGTAATGTGTAGTACTGGACGCTATCCTTCTCATCCCGCAGGTATATTTCCATAAATTCATTATCCGCTTCTCTATCCAGCTGAAACCTTATTTCTCCAAATACTGAAAGTGAATCAATGACGCCTTTTTTTATCAGAATCGCAGTATCTAAATATCCCGGATATAATGAGGGGCTCAGTTCTCCTGCCAGCATAGTTTTATGCCGTAACGTCCCGACAGGAAAAGGTTCTTTCCAAAAATACCAGCCGTATTTTTCATTCGTGCTCAGAAAGACCTTCCAATACTGTTCTTTCGTCATTCCATCCCACAATATAATGGCTTTCTTATATTGGAATGTCTGGATCTGCATCACGGTGATTGCCGGTAAAACAGCAAGTAAAAGTATTCCTTTCCAGATCTTTCGCGGTTCTTTTATAAGCGGAACAAAAGCTAAAATAAATGCACTATAAAAATCAATCATCGGACGTTGTCCTAAACTTCCGCCGTAGGACCATGCGTGCCAGGAAGAAAGCACATATATGAGAAGAGAAAATGCCAGGAAAAACGAAATCAATTTATAATAAGCAGCATTTGCTAACCAGCAGATGAATGCCGATACAAAAACAACAAACCACCACGGGGTCCACAGGAAGAATCCTTTTTGGTAGCTGAACAGAAAATCAGAAAAGTGAGGATCAGAAAAAAAGAATCTCTCTGTACCATAATTATAGCTGAACGGGCTTCCTGTCTGCATATAAGAAATTACCAGCTGAATGGAAAGCACCATTCCGAAAAGCAGGCAGCCCGAAAGGAAAAACCGGAGATGTTGCGCAAATAGTGTTTTCAGCCGGGAAAGATACTCACGGAAGCTGTCTGCCAGTAATGGTGTAAAAATCAGAACAAGAATATTAACGGGACGTACGATCACTGTAAACCCCAGAACAACCATTGCCCACAAAATATATTTCCTTTTTCCAAAAAGAAAATAGTTTCTCACCAGATACAGAAAACAGCTGATCAGAAAAAAAGAATAGACGTGGCTGTAGGCAGAATCGTATAAGGTATAGAACAGCAAAGGTGTAGCAAAAATTGTAGCCAGCTGGATAAAGTAGATCCACCATTGGTTTATTTCGTATGTTTCCAGTAATTTCCGGAGAACCACCATCCCTGCAAAAAGATAAAAAATCGCAGCAAACCAGATTCCTCTCTGATAAGGATAGGAAAAACCATCCGGAGGAGAAGTGCTTGTTTTACCGGAAGCAACAATATGGGAAGCTAAAAAGAACGGTGCCTGCAAAACGGCGGTTCCTATAAAGTATTTGTTTATATGATGACCGTCCTTTATCAGTCCTCCACCAACCAGCTTATTTTGTTCAGGTGTATAATATTCGGTCTGAAGCGTGTCCAGATAATGGAGATGAATATCCTTATATATGAGCAGGGCAGGAAGATATTCATAATAACCTCTTCCGTCGGCCTGAATGAAAACTTCTCCTTTCCGAACATTGTTCTTTGATAAAAAGTTGTTGTAAACAACTATCAATATCAGGATCAATGAAAGCTCCTTGAGAAAAAGAAGATACTTCCATTTTCTGTTTAGCATTTAATATCAGTCGATTTTCATTTCAGGAACTTCTCCTTCAATCACTAATTCCCCTTCTGTTTTAGCGATAATCTCTTCTGTAGAAACACCGGGAGCTCTTTCCAGTAAATGGAATTTCCCGTCTTTTATTTCAAGTACGGCTAAATCCGTAACTACTTTTTTTACACAGGCAACACCCGTCAACGGCAACGTGCAATTTTTCAGCAGCTTGCTTTCTCCTTTGGGATTCGTGTGCATCATCGCAACAATGATATTTTCAGCGGAAGCTACCAGATCCATTGCTCCTCCCATTCCTTTTACCATTTTGCCAGGAATTTTCCAGTTGGCAATATCACCATTTTGTGAAACTTCCATTGCTCCCAGAACTGTTAATTGCACGTGTTTCCCGCGAATCATCGCAAATGATGTCGCCGAATCAAAAAAGACAGCTCCTTTCTTTACCGTGATGGTCTGCTTACCCGCATTAATAAGATCGGCATCTTCTTCTCCTTCAAATGGAAACGGTCCCATTCCCAGAACTCCGTTCTCTGACTGGAATTCTACTTCAATCCCTTCAGGAATGTAATTAGCAACCAATGTAGGAATACCGATTCCCAGATTTACATACCATCCGTTTCTCAGCTCCTGAGCAATCCGCTTTGCAATTCCGTTTTTATCTAATGCCATAAGTTCTTTTTGAGGGGTTACTACAATAAAAGTTTCCCAAAGTTAAAATTTTAAGTGATTTGAAAGTAAATTCCCGGTTACAAACCGGTTGAATTTTTTGTTTATTCCGCTACTTTAAATATCACCTTCTCTTTCAGAATCGTATAGGAAAAAGCATTCGGATTATACAAATAGATCTTCAGGTCTTTCAGCTCGCCGGGGGAAAATTCCACTATTTTCCGGAAAGTATATTCTCTGTTTTTCCCGGCAGCCCAGTTCAGATTGAATCCATGGTACCTATTGTTTCCTTTCGCGTCTGTCTGATCCACGACAAGCACCAGTGTTTCCCGTGACAGTTCGGGTGTATTCACCTTGCACTCTATAATAATTTTCACGTGATCACCGGTGATTTGTGTCCATGAAGTATCAATCAGGTTATAAAAAACGTCAGCAGTGGTCAGTGGCTCTTTTCGTTCGTAACCTGCTGCTTTCATTTCCTGATAAGCATACTGTTTTTTCCGTCTGAAAATCGTCTGCCAGGTACGTGTATTATATCGTAACAGCGTGTATCCTTCCGATTTGGCATCATTAACTCCGTCAATTTTTGAAGAAACTATTTCTTCATTAAATGACAAGTGCCTGTCAAACAGATTAGGTACGGAGAAATTTAACGGGTTATTTTTGCGGACATGATAAGCGTATGTCAGCTGCTGCGTGAGATAAAATGCCACAGATTTAGTACGCCCCATTTCCTTCCGGAATAAGTAAAAATCCTCTTTTTCCATCCGGTCGTCAGGGGAAAAAGCGGAAGTCCGGAAATTAAAATAGGTATGGGCAACAAAAGGCAAAGCAACAAAAACAACGCTGATCCAGGAAATAAGAAGGTATTCATTTAGTGTAAAAACTACTGCACAGATCAGCAAAAAGATCAGCTGCATTCCGACACGGTCTTCCGGGTAATTAGTATCTAACAACCACCTCATCAGCTCTATGGCTACCAGGTTACCGATAAAAAGCCCGATCAGCAATGTCGCGGGAGCCTGGAATACGGCAAAAGAACCTTTTGAGATCCATGCGTAAATAACATGAAGAATTAACAGTGCAATAACTGCTATCAGAGCATATTTGACAATGATCGATGTGGTCATCAGTACAAACTGACTCAATGTCGCTCCGGTCGTTAACCAAAGCCCGTCCTTACTTCCATAATACAATGCTCCGTTCATTTTCAGAGAATAGGCGTGGACAGCAGCAAAATACAAGCTGAAAACAACCATTATACAAAGAACCACATAGTAATAAAATGGTTTCCAGTCATCGTATTTCCGGGCTTCGATCAAGAGCTTAATACCTATGTATCCCATCATCAGAACGGCTGTTATTAGAATATTCAGGTTGGCATAGATCCCCAGCACCAACAAAACAGCCATCATTATTGCCTTCCCTGAACGGTATTCTTTATTGATCTCCAGAAAAAAGCAAACGGCCATCAGCATAAAAGCCATTGACATTCCGTAGCCTCTGCAATAAGCAAAATAATCAAGCACGTAAGGAATACAGGTCATCCCGATAAGGAAAAAATACTTCGTGTACTCATAGCGGAGCAAGCCTGCAAGGCGATACGCAGCATAAAAGAACAGCAAAAAGGAAAATACATTGGGTAAGCGGATCGCCCAGATATGATCTCCGAAAACCGAATAGCAAACTTTTCCAAGAAAGCTGTTCAGCAAGTGATTGTTGGCATCCAGGACTGTTCCTTTTCCCCAGATCGTATTGTAATCTATATAATGAAACAGTGTAGCCAGCTCGTCATGTACCGGTTCCACCCAAACCGCCCGAAGAACAATATAGGTGAATACTATCAAACAAAGAATTAAAGAGAAAAGATTAAACTTTAGAGTTGACCGGTGAGCTTTCATATTTATAGTAATTTAAAATAACAGAAAAGGCCGTGTTACCACGACCTTAAACTTATTGAATGTCTTTTACTTCTATTTCAAAAATCAGATCAGAATACGGCGGAATCGCTCCCGGGCGCCCCATTGCGCCATACGCATCGTAGTAAGGAATAATTAGGATTGCTTTTCCTCCTTTTCCTAACATAGATAATCCTTCTTCAAATCCCGGGATCATTGGAGTTTGCTTATAAACAAATTCCAATGGCATTCCCCGCGGAATAGACGAATCAAATACTTTTCCGTTCAGGAATTTTCCCGTATAATCCACTTTGATCTTTTTCCCTGTCTGAATCTTCTCACCGGTACCCTCGTTCAAAATCACATATGAAAGCCCGGAAGCGGTTTGTTTTGCCTCCGGATATAATTTTACGGCCTGTTCGTAAGAATATTTTTTATACTCTTCCTTGCTCATGGATGCCATTTTTTCAATTCTGGCAACTTCTGCATCTTCTCCTTTCTTTTGCTCGTTATATCCTTCTTTGAATTTTTCAGAAGCAATCCATTTTTTTGATGAATACGCTTTTCCTTCACGGATAATTTCCAGCTTTTCAATAACGTCATTTGCCAGTGTAGAATTAACAACTTCCTGGCCTGAGATCACTTCGCCGAAAACAGTGTGCTTCCCGTCCAGCCACGGTGTCGGCACAATGGTGATAAAAAACTGGGATCCGTTTGTATTCGGGCCGGAATTCGCCATGGAAAGAATCCCCGGCTTGGAATGCTTTAAAGCAGGGACGATCTCGTCATAAAATTTATATCCCGGGCCACCTGCGCCTGTCCCTTCCGGATCACCTCCCTGAATCATAAAATCACTCTGGTCGCCGTTAGCAACGCTGATCACCCGGTGGAACTTCATTCCGTTGTAAAAAGGCTTATTAAATTTTTTATCCAGAATCACCAGGTCTCCTTCTGCCAGACCGACAAAATTAGCTACCGTCATCGGTACCTCATCAGCAAACAGTTTTACTAAGAAGTCACCACGGTTTGTCGTGAATTTTGCATAGATCCCATCTTCCAGTTTTTGCCCGAAGGAGAAAGAAAAAAGTGCCATCCCCAAAAAGGCTATGACCCCTGTTAAAAGCTTATTGTTTTTCATATTGTACTTCATTGAATTGTAAAAATAAAAGATTTTTCGGACGAAGCAGCAAAATGTGTTCCACGAGCATCTAAATTTTAATCCGATTTAATATGCTTGATAAAATCTTCAACTATCTTTGCAGCTATGGAACAAAGAGAAGACAACTTAAAGGACGTTATATCACACGCAAAAGAATATGGTTTTGTATTTCCGTCATCTGAAATATACGATGGTTTAGCAGCTATTTATGACTACGGGCAGCTGGGATCAGAACTGAAAAACAATCTTAAAACTTACTGGTGGAAATCCATGGTGCAGATGCACGAAAATATCGTTGGCATTGATTCGGCTATCTTCATGCACCCAACTACCTGGAAAGCTTCCGGACACGTGGATGCTTTCAACGACCCGTTAATTGACAACAAAGATTCCAAAAAACGATACAGAGCGGATGTTCTGATCGAAGAGCATATTGAAAAAATCCGCCAAAAGACTGAAAAAGAAGTTGAGAAAGGCAAAAAGAAATTCGGTGAATCCTTTGACGAAGCACAGTTCAGAGCTACTAATCCGAATGTTCTACGCAACGAGGAAAAGATCAGATCCATTGAGGACAGAATGCGTGAAACGCTGGAAAATAATGATTTGGAAGGTGTCCGCCAGCTGATTGTGGACCTGGAAATTGTTTGTCCTGTTTCCGGTTCAAAAAACTGGACGGAAGTCCGTCAGTTCAACCTGATGTTTTCTACCGAATTGGGATCTGTTGCCGGAGACGCATCAAAAATTTATCTGAGACCGGAAACGGCTCAGGGAATTTTTGTGAACTATCTCAATGTTCAGAAATCGGGACGGATGAAAATTCCTTTTGGGATCGCCCAGATCGGTAAGGCTTTCCGGAATGAGATCGTTGCGCGACAGTTCATCTTCCGTATGCGGGAATTCGAACAGATGGAAATGCAGTTCTTTGTTCGTCCGGGAGAGGAAATGAAATGGTACGAATACTGGAAAGAAACCCGCAGAAAATGGCATGGTGCCCTTGGTCTGGGAGCATCCAAATACCGTTTCCATGATCATATCAAGTTAGCACATTACGCAAATGCAGCATGTGATATTGAATTTGACTTCCCGATGGGATTTAAGGAGTTAGAAGGTATTCATTCCCGTACGGATTTCGATCTAAAGCAGCACGAGCAATATTCAGGTAAAAAGCTCCAATATTTTGATCCTGAGCTGAATGAGAGTTATGTTCCTTATGTAGTGGAAACATCGGTTGGTTTAGACAGAATGTTTCTTTCTGTGCTAAGCGCTTCTTATCAGAATGAAAAATTAGAAGACGGAACAGAGCGTGTCGTTCTAAAGCTTCCTGCTCCGTTGGCACCTTATAAAGTGGCAGTACTGCCGTTGACTAAAAAAGACGGCTTGCCGGAAAAAGCAAGAGAAATTATTGACGGGCTGAAATTTGACTTCCTGTGTCAATACGACGAGAAAGATTCAATCGGTAAACGTTATCGTCGTCAGGATGCGATCGGGACACCGTTCTCCGTAACTGTAGATCATCAGACATTGGAAGACAATACCGTGACCGTACGTGACAGGGATACGATGGAACAGGAACGGATCTCGTTAGATGATCTTCATACCTTGCTGGCTCGAAGAACAAGCATGACCACGCTATTGAAACAGCTGAAGTAAAAGAAAATTTTCAGCAATAAATATCAAAAGGGCAATTTTTAAATTAATTGCCCTTTTCTTTGTACATCTCTGACAATTTAATCTAATCCTTTTCAGCAGAGTAACCAATTGTAGATTTGATATTATATCTCATATAATTAAGGTTATTTACTGTAATTTTACAGCGAATACTGATTTTAAATCAATTGCTTATGAGATACTTCCTTATTATTTTTCTGCTGTTTTTCAGCTTGCTTTCCAGCGCTCAGGGATTAAAACTCAAAGGTAATCAGGGAGGTTTGTTTTCTTTAGGCGTACGATCTACCGTCAGCGTATTTGATCATGATAAATTCGGGATAAACGGTTTCGGATACGGCGGGCAATTCCGCTTACAGCTTGCGAATCGTTTAAATACAGAATGGTTTGCCGATTATATGCGCGGAAATATCAGCGGCCTTGCCAACAGAACGGATTATCATGTCGGCTGGAGCGTTATGTATTATTTTACAGATAAAACAGCTCCGGTAGTGAAACCTTATATTGTTGCGGGGCATTGCTTTGACAAGACGGTTCTGGTAGATAACTCCGACAGAAGCAACCGGATCACTAAAAACAGTTCTGCTATTCAGGCCGGAGCAGGAATTCATTTCAACTTGTCTGAAAGAATGGATATCACATTTCTTGCCCAGTATATGTTTCATTTAGGACAGGATGTACATGCACATATTGAAAATGATATGGTAATGCTCCACAAGAAAAAAGGAACGGGAATAGAAGGGCATCTGTTGCTGAATATTGGTATCAATTATAAAATCGCGGATTTATGGCACAACAAAAAGAAAAAATGAAAGCGGCTCTTATTTTGGCAATGCTTTTCTGTTTTACTTCGGGAATTTTCGCACAGCAAAAAAGCTATATCAATCCGGGCCTGCTGACTGCTAGCGGAACATTATCTCCTGCGGTAATGTTGAACAGAAACAATATGAATTACTACCTCAATGGTTTCCTGGAAGGCCGTCTGGACAAACGCATCAGCCTTCGTGGCGAGCTGCATTATATGCTGGGAAATGCTTCTGAGAAATTCCTGAACAGAAATATCAGGACAACCTTCGGCTTACAATACGGTTTTCCTTTCGGAAACTTTGAAGTACATACCGGTTTTGCTCCCGGATTTTCAATAATGGAATCTAATCGTAATCTTTCTGCTTTTGAATTTGTCCCAACGATCCAGCTGAACGCGGGAGTTCGTTATTATGTATGGAAGTATTTCAATTTTTTCAGTAATTTCAGCTATGTTCATTCCAAAATGAATAACCTGAATCAAATCAGCGGAATGGCAGATGAATTCGTATTTGCCGTTGGACTGGGACTGAATTTTCAGGTGCTGAAAAAGTACCGTGATTGACTCCGGAAATATCAATAGAAATTTCACCGGTTAACCGAAACAAAAAAACCGCCTCTTTCCGAAGCGGTTTTAATAAATTATTTTATTTCTTATCAGGCCATCACCTTTGGTGCGGCTTTCAGAATATCTTCACTTGTTTCAGAAATAAACTGCTCAAAGTTTTTCACAAATTGTGCAGCCAGCTTATTTGCTGTTTCATCATACGCAACCTTATCTGTCCACGTTTCTCTCGGATTTAATATTTCAGCAGGAACATTTTCACAAGATGTCGGGAACTGCAGGTCAAATACCGGCAATGTTTCATATTTTACATTGTTCAGCTTACCTTCCAGCGCAGCTGTAATCATGGCTCTTGTATAGGATAATTTCATACGGCTTCCTACTCCGTAAGAACCGCCTGACCATCCGGTATTCACTAACCAGACGTTAATATCAGAACCTTCTAATTTTTCGCCCAGCAACTCGGCATATTTAGCCGGGTGAAGCGGTAAAAACGCCTTCCCGAAGCACGCGGAGAAAGTTGTTGTAGGTTCTGTGATCCCTACTTCAGTTCCTGCAACTTTCGCAGTATAACCTGACATAAAATGATACATCGCCTGTTCTTTTGTCAATCTGGAGATCGGAGGCAATACTCCGAATGCGTCTGCTGTCAGAAAGAAGATATTTTTAGGGGATGTTCCCACAGAAGGATCCGCTATGTTATCAATATGATATAATGGGTAAGAAACACGTGTATTTTCAGTAATGGAAACATCTGTATAATCAACTGTGGAAGTTCCGTCAATGAAGCCTATATTTTCTAAAATCGCCCCGAATTTGATCGCATCATAGATCTGAGGCTCTTTTTCTCTCGATAAATCCACCGTTTTAGCATAACAGCCGCCTTCAAAATTGAAAACTGTATCATTCGCCCAACCGTGCTCATCATCTCCGATCAGTAAGCGGTTCGGATCGGAAGATAAAGTTGTTTTTCCCGTTCCTGAAAGCCCAAAGAATACAGCAGTATCTCCGTCCTTTCCGATATTTGCGGAACAGTGCATTGATAATACATTTTTCTCGTGAGGCAATACATAGTTCAGTACGGAAAAAATACCTTTTTTGATTTCACCGGTATAACCGGTTCCGCCTATTAAAATTATTTTCTTAGTAAAGTTCAGAACAGCAAAATTGTGCTGTCTTGTTCCGTCGATAGAAGGATCTGCCATAAATCCCGGAGCGCAAACAATGTTCCACTCAGGATCAAAACGCTCTATTTCTTCTTCTGTCGGTCTCAAGAACATGTTGTAAACGAACATATTTCCCCAGGGAAGCTCATTCACAACACGGATATTTGTTTTGTACCGCTCATCTGCACACGCATAAGCATCTCTTACATATACATTTCTCCCCTCAAGGTAAGCAGCTACTCTGTTGTATAATTTTTCGAATTGCTCTTCTGAGAATTTAATATTGATATCTCCCCACCAGACTGAACTCTCCGTTTTAGCATCACAAACCACAAATCGGTCTTTTGGAGATCGGCCGGTAAATTCACCCGTTTCAATAGCTATAGCTCCGGTATCAGTCAGATTTCCTTCTCCTAATAAAATAGTATCTTCTACTAATTCCGCCGGGGAAAGATTCCAAAACACATTTGCTAAATGTTTTAATCCCAGTTGAGATAAATCAGCTGATTTACCTTTTTTCCCAAATTCATTCATAGTTCATCTATTTCAGCTGCCGCTATATTTTGATTTGCAAAGTTACACTTATTCTGATTAGGAAAACAAACAATCGGCATATAATTACGAACAACTTTTAAACTGCTTCGCGTTGTCAGCCTCGTTTTCAAAAATACGGCAAGTTACGTATTTCGTAACTCCTGCTATTATATTAACTTTGCAGAAAAGAGTTGCAAAACCATGTAAAACACATCATTATGAAACAAAATTTTTTACTTCCGTTTTTAATGCTGCTATTTATTGCAGCACCAACCGCTAAAGCTCAGGAAATTATTCCCGGCACCAGTGTATCTGCTCCTTTTCTGAAAAGCCTGTTCGAAAACGCTTACTACAGCGTTGAGGAGGTTCAGGATACTTACATTATCGTTCGTGACGGTTATAAATTTTATTTTGACATTGATTCAAAACAACGTTATGTAACTATCAGCAATGTATTCAATCTGGATAAAAAATTTTCCAAACAGGAAGTGTATGAACTGATTAATACATTAAGCAAAGAAGTTGCCCTGATCAAATGTTACTACTTAGAGCAGACACACTCTATCGCTTTTTACTACTATTACTGGACAGAAGGAGGTTTTACTGCAAAATCACTGATCAGCGCCTTCAAATTATACAAAGAAGCTGTTTTATTGAGTGTTGATAAAGACACCAAGCATATCATTCTTTAACCAAAACCAGCTAAACAAAAAAAGACAATCGCAATGATTGTCTTTTTTTGTTTTATGAGCCTCTTGTCGGACTCGAACCAACGACCTGCTGATTACAAATCAGCTGCTCTAGCCAGCTGAGCTAAAGAGGCATTCAGCATTTTGAGAGTGCAAATAAAATAACTTTTTTCGAAACCAGAAAATTTTCTGTATTTTTTTAAGTCGGAGATTTCTTGGAAGAATTACTGCTGAAAATGGATATTCGACAACATCAGCCTGCACTCACACTCTCCGCCACCGTTTGACATTGCTTTTGTTCGTCTGAAATGCCAGCTGACGGGCTTATTAATATCCACATTCACGATGATTGAGTCATTATCCAGTACCATTATTTTCAGAGAATCAACATATAGCTGACAATCAGAAAATTTATAATATTGGCCGAGCCCTACTCTTTCTGCCAGCACCATTTCCGAATGATTCCCGATCAGAAACGAATCTGCCAGATAGGACACTTCGTAATACTGGCTGGTATCACGGTAGATATACACTTTCACATCATAATCCGACTGGTTTTCAATAATTTTCTGAAATCTTATTCCGGGATCACAGGAGATAAAAATACTCATTACCAAAAAACAAGCAGAAATCTTTAAATATCTCATTATAAACAATCTTATAGTTTTACTATTAAAGAAACGTTTATGCCGAAAAATAGTTGAAAGCGATTTTCTGAGATCGCGCTTATATATGTTCGTATTACGTTTATTTTAAATCCGCAAATTCCATCTTTCCTGAAATGAAATTTCAATTAACTTTGGCTTCCCATACCAACTTCTTCAAAGGCATTTCTGACGCAACATTATTTTTAAACTTATGAGCAAAAGCAGTAAAATTTCAGCCTATATGCGACTGATCCACCGGTATCTCGGGTATTTTCTTGCAGGTATTATGGCGGTGTATGCTATCAGTGGTATCGTCCTGGTGTACCGGGGCACTGATTTCCTGAAAAAAGAAGTTACTTATAACGAAAAGCTTCCCGCGGGAATGTCTGAAAAAGAGCTGGATCAGACACTCCGGATCAAACGATTTGAGGTTCAAAAGACAGAGAACAGTGTTATGTACTTCAAACAGGGAGCTTACAATATCAGAACGGGTGAAGCAAATTACAAATTAAAAGAGTATCCGTATGTGCTCGACAAAATGGTTTCTCTTCATAAAGCCAAATCGGAAGATAAGCAATCAGCACTGAATGTATTTTTCGGTGTTTCACTTCTGGTTTATGTCATTACGAGCTTCTGGATGTACGCTCCTAAAACATCTGTTTTTAGAAAAGGAATGGTATATGCACTGCTGGGATTGGTTCTCGGAATGGTTTTACTGTTTGTCGAATTTTAAGCAGGTAGTGACTAATTCCTGCCGGAATATTGAAATAAAATAAGCTACGGCTTCAAACATTTTTTTCACTACCGGAAAAACTGTTGTATCTTTGCTTTCCAATGCAGGAAAGACCTATCACCGATTGGTTGCCAATCACCGTTAAAGAATTGGAAAAACACGGATGGAACGAAGTAGATGTCGTACTCGTCTCCGGTGACGCGTATGTAGATCATCCTTCTTTTGGCACTTCCGTGATCGGCCGTATTATTCAGGACGAAGGCTTCCGTGTTGCTATTGTTGACCAGCCTAACTGGAAAGACGACCTGCGGGACTTTAAAAAATTCGGGAAGCCGAAGTATTTTTTCGGTGTTACCGCCGGATGCATGGATTCGATGGTGAATCATTATACTGCAAACAAACGTTTACGTTCCACAGACGCATATACTCCAGGAGGAGGAGCGGGTTTCCGCCCCGATTACGCTTCTGCTGTCTATGCTAAAATCCTGAAAAATCTTTTTCCTGATGTTCCTGTCCTTCTTGGAGGAATTGAGGCTTCTCTGCGACGGGTAACGCACTATGATTACTGGAAAGATGAATTAATGCCTTCCATACTTGTTGATTCAGGCGCGGATTTGCTGGTCTATGGAATGGGAGAACAACCGCTGCGGGAAATACTGAAACTACTGAAAAAAGGCGTTTCTTTCTCCAATCTCCGCACGTTGAAACAAGTAGCTTTCCTTCAGGATATTGAAGAAGAGCTGCCAAGAAATAAAAACTGGAATACGGTAGAGCTGGCTTCACATGAAGTCTGCCTGCAGGATAAGATCAAATATGCCGCCAACTTCAAAATCGTTGAAGTGGAATCCAATAAATGGAACGCCAACCGGATTGTACAGGAAGTCGGCAACAAACGGCTGGTGATCAATCCACCTTATAAAACGATGGAAGAAGAGGAGATTGACCGTTCGTTCGATTTACCTTATACACGCCTTCCTCACCCGAAATACAAAAAACGCGGAACGATTCCAGCATACGAGATGATCAAATTTTCCATCAATATGCACCGCGGCTGCTTTGGCGGCTGCAGCTTCTGCACGATTTCAGCGCATCAGGGAAAATTTATCGCTTCACGCAGCGAACGTTCGGTAATGGATGAAGTGGAACAGGTAGTTAATCATCCGGAGTTTAAAGGCTACATCTCCGATTTAGGCGGGCCTTCGGCAAATATGTATAAGATGCGGGGAAAAGATGAGGCTATCTGTGCAAAATGTTCTTCTCCCAGCTGTATACATCCGGTGATCTGCTCCAACCTGGATACCTCACACAAACCGCTGACACAGCTTTACCGAAAAGTAGATGAGCATCCTAAAGTAAAAAAAGCCTTTATCGGCTCGGGGATCCGCTACGATTTACTGGTTGACGACTTCAACAAAAATAACGAAGATGGCAATCATGATGAATATATTGAACAGGTAATCACACGTCACGTTTCCGGACGTTTGAAAGTAGCACCGGAACATACGTCCGACGCAACATTACGGGTCATGCGGAAGCCTTCATTCAAGTATTTCCACAAGTTCAAGGAGAAATACGACAAGGCCTGTGACAAACACGGACTAAATCAGCAATTGATCCCCTATTTCATTTCTTCCCATCCGGGCTGTGAGGAAGAAGATATGGCGAATCTGGCAGCAGAAACCAAAGATATGGGTTTTGAGCTGGAACAAGTTCAGGATTTCACGCCTACTCCTATGACTGTAGCGGAAGTCATTTACTATTCCGGTGTTCATCCTTATACACTGAAACCTATTAATACAGTAAAATCCAAAGAAGATAAGCTGAATCAGAACCGTTTCTTCTTCTGGTACAAACGTGAAAACCACGACTGGATCCGCCAGCGCCTGAAACGCGCCAACCGTCCTGACCTGATCGAAAAGCTGTTAGGAGAAAATGAAGGTCTTCGATCGAAACCAACGCGGCCCCATGCTCCTAAAAACGAAAATGGACATTCACAAAAAATTTCTTCACAGAAAAAAAAGCACGCGCAACAAAATCAGGAACGCCCCATGCCGAAATGGCTCGCAGAAAAACGCAGAAATAAAAAATAAGTGCTTAGTCTATACAAAAAGTCTAATATCTTCTGTCTAATATCTTCTGTCTAATATCTTCTGTCTAATATCTTCTGTCTAATATCTTCTGTCTAATATCTTCTGTCTAATATCTTTATTCTATTTTCTCTACAAAATCAATCAGTAGCCAGACAATTTCATTGAATTTAGCGAAGCTAAGATCTTCATAAACATCAAATACATCGTGATAATTCAGATTTTTCCCCATTGTATAGATAAAGAATGACGGAACTCCTTTTTCCGTAAAGAAATAATGATCTGAATTAGCCGCTTTTCCTCTGGATTTTATGACAGGAAGGTAGTTCTTTTCATTATTTATTGATTGCAGCAGCTCAAATTCTTTTTTGAAAACACTGCCGTTAACCACTGTTATCCCGTCTTCTCCATTTCCCATCAGGTCAAGATTTATAAGGAATTTTATTTTTGATAAAGGGATAACCGGATGTTCCACATAATATTTTGAACCGAGCAAGCCGGCTTCTTCTCCTGCGAAAGCGATAAAAACCATATTATAATCCGAAGGATTTTTTTTGTAGTAATCAGCCATGCTCAGCAACATGGCAACGCCACTGGCATTGTCGCTTGCTCCCGGAAAAAATACCTGGTTACCGATACCGCCAAGATGATCATAATGTGCTGTAAAGAACAAATAAGGCGCATTTTTCTTAGCTGCCGGAATAAACCCGATTACGTTTTGGGTTTTATGCTGCTTTAAAACGGGTTTAATAATTGATTTAATGCTGGTAATATTTTCAGGAAGCGCCTCCTTTTGAACCACAAAAAATGCATAGGGGTACTGGGCTCCCGCAACACTGAAACTCTCTTTTTTATCTACTATTTTCAGTATATTTCCGTGTTGGATAAAAAAGGCAGATAAGGCATTCGCCATATCCAATGTATCGCCTTTCAGGCCGCAAGCATTAATTACAATTCCGCTATATGTCTTTTTCATCAGCGAATCCCGTGTCGTCACCAGTTTTTCAGGATGCATCAATTCGGAAACAGTTATAATTCTAAATTTCCAGTCGCCAATAAATGCACCGCTTTCTTCATTAGGAATGTATTCTTTTCCTAATTCCAACTCCTTTCCGTTAATAATCAGCTGTATATCTGTCGGAAATGTATTGACGCGAAAATCAAACGACTGAAAATAACTTTTTCCTAAGGGCTGAACACCTAATCGTTTAAATTCGCCGGCAATATATGCTGCTGCAAGCGAGTCACCTCCTTTCACATATCCTCTCCCGAAAAACGAACGGTCCGAAAGCGCTTTGCACCACTGCTGCCCTTCTTCTTTTTGAGCAAAAAGAAGAAAATTAAAACCGGTAAATAGTAACAGGAGCAGTAATTTCATCAGAAAAATCTTCTTTCGATCTTATTGACAAAATCCAGTGTCGCCTGCTGTTCCAGGTTCCAGTCATTTGACAGTGCTATATCGTTCAGAACCAGCTTTGCCTCTTCAAATGAATGCAGTTCATCTACCACAGAAACGGCCTGGTTAAACGCTTCGCTGGAGCCGTTGAATAATTCACGGATGAACATCAGCTTTTCATTCAGTCCAAAAGCAGATGATAAGCTTTCTATTTTCGGCGCCAGCATTTTAGCGGAAGGATTATCTGCGATCGGTTTGTAATTCGCAAAAAATGCTGAATCTATAGCGGAAGAGACAGCCGGCATTTCCACTTCAGTAGATTCCGTTTCTTCTATTTCCTCCTCGATAATGCTCTCTACGGTAAAATCAGCAGCATGCTCCTGGATAATATCTCCTATTGCTTTTGGTAATTCAACCTCGTCTTCTTCCAGCTGCTCCGGCATCGATACTGCCTGTTCCGGAATTTCCTGAGCTTCCTCTTCCAAAGTATCCGCAGGAAGATCAACCGGCTGTTCTTTCACCGGCTCATCCTCTGAAAACAGATCAAACGCAAAACCTTCTTCTTTTTCATCTACTGAAAATGTATCCGGCTCCTGAAGCTGTGTCTCACTTATTTCTACTTCCGGGGAAATGTCAGGGATTGCACTTTCGGGTTCTTCCACAGCAACAGCTGTGTCAGTAAAAATCACTTCTTCTTCAGTAAGCGAATTTACGGGTTCTACAGGCTGTTTTACAGCTGTATCAATATCATTTTCAAATACAACCGGCGCTTTTTCCGCTTTCAGTTCATATGCTTTATGACGGATAATTAACATACGTTCGTACAATTCCCTGGTATCTGAAACCAGCTCGTCCATTTGTTTCAAATCAAAATTGCCAAGATTAATCGCTTCAAATGCCTGACTGATCGTATTCAGTAAATCTTCTTTCTTTTTAAACGCCGCCATATCTTCAACTTATTAACAAAAATCGTATTTTTCTAACTTTTCAAGCTTCAAAAGAACCTTAAAAAGTATATTCGTGACTAAATTAAGCTGTATTTGAATAAGAATAAGTATCGTAAAAGATAAATTCTCACGGTTTAATTGTTGAAAACCCGAAAGTAATATGTTTTTAGAGCAATTTCCATTAGAGACAAGGACGCATGGCTGGATAGAGGTTATCTGCGGATCGATGTTTTCCGGAAAAACAGAGGAATTAATCCGCCGTCTGAAACGTACAGAATTTGCGAATCAGAAGTTTTTGCTGTTTAAGCCACAGACAGACAGCCGTTATGCGGGAACTGCTGTGAAAAGTCACAAAGGTTCTACATTGGACGGAATTCTGATTGAAAGAGCAAGTGATGTCTTTAAGCACTGGAACGGCGAAAGGGTGATCGCTTTTGATGAAGTACAATTTTTTGATAACGGAATCATTGACGTAGTAAAACAACTTGCTGATAAAGGTGCCCGTGTGATCTGCGCCGGACTGGATATGGATTTTCAGGGCAATCCCTTCGGACCTGTACCGCATCTTCTGGCGATCGCTGAATATGTTACAAAAGTTCATGCGATTTGTGTAAACTGCGGAGATCTGGCGTATATCTCTCATCGTACGGTAAAAGAAAAAGAACAGGTTTTAGTCGGTGCCAATGAAAAATACAAACCGCTTTGCAGGTGGTGTCACAATCAGGAAAATATCTGATAAAAAAAGGGAGATTTTAAAAATCTCCCTTTTTAATTATCTGTAAAATCCCATAATTCTACATTCAGCATCAAACATTTAATATTCCATTTCCTAAGCTAACGCCTGCTCTAAATCTGCAATCAGATCCTCCACGTCTTCCACACCAACACTTAAACGTAACAGATTATCCACAACACCGGATTTTTCTCGCTCTGCTTTCGGAATAGACGCGTGCGTCATCGTTGCCGGGTGATTGATCAGCGATTCAACACCACCCAATGATTCCGCCAGCGAAAACACCTTAAAGGAAGAGGCAACTCGGAATGTATTCTCAACGGATTTGTCCTTCAGTACAATCGAAATCATTCCTCCGAAATCACGCATCTGCTTTTTAGCGATTTCATGATTCGGATGCTCCGGGAAGCCCGGCCAGTACACTTTTTCAATTTTCGGGTGATTTTTCAGATATTCTGCAATTTTTCTTCCGTTCTGACAATGTCTTTCCATTCTCAAATGCAATGTTTTAATCCCTCTTAAAACCAGAAATGAATCCATCGGTCCGGGATTTGCACCGGAAGAATTAAGAATGAAATATAATTGCTGGTGCAATTTCTCATCGTTGGTAATCAAGGTTCCCATTACAACGTCTGAATGTCCTCCCAAATATTTTGTTACGGAATGCATTACAATGTCTGCTCCTAAGTTCAGCGGATTTTGCAGGTAAGGAGAAGCAAACGTATTGTCTGCTACCATGATAATATTGTACTGTTTCGCCGTTTTAGCCAAAGCTTCAATATCGATGATCTTCATCGTCGGATTGGTCGGCGTTTCTGCCCAGATCAGTTTTGTATTTGCGTTGATATAAGCAGTTACATTATCTGCATTCGTCAAATCGACAAAGTGAAATTTGATTCCGAATTTCTCATATAAATTAACGAATAAACGGTAAGTTCCACCGTACAAATCATCTCCTGTAATCACCTCATCACCCGGACTTAACAATTTTAGCACAGCATCTGTTGCTGCCACTCCACTACTGAAGCACACACAGTATTTCCCGTTTTCCAAAGCAGCCAGATTTGCCTGCAACGCTTCTCTGGTCGGGTTTTTACCACGAGCATAACCATATCCTTTATTTACTCCCGGAGATTCCTGAACATACGTTGATGTCTGGTAAATCGGAGTCATAATTGCTCCCGTAGAAGGATCCGGCTCCACTCCTGCGTGGATTGCTCTCGTCCCAAATCCTTTTGTCGAAAAGTCTTCCATGTATAAATTATTTCAAAACATTAATATTCAATTCTTTCAATTGAGCTTCCGCCAGTGGTGCCGGTGCATCAATCATCACGTCACGGCCTGAATTATTTTTCGGGAAAGCAATGTAGTCTCTGATAGAGTCAGAACCACCCATCGTAGCCACCAGACGGTCTAAGCCGAAAGCCAGTCCTCCGTGTGGCGGTGCGCCATATTCAAACGCATTCATCAGGAATCCAAATTGCGAAATCGCTTCTTCTTTCGTGAAGCCCAGCAATTCAAACATTTTCGCCTGTAATTCTCTGTCGTGAATACGGATGGATCCTCCACCCAATTCTACACCATTCATTGCCAGGTCATAAGCATTTGCACGGATTTTTCCCGGATCGGTTGCTATCAAATGAATGTCTTCTTTTTTCGGAGAAGTAAACGGATGGTGCATTGCGTGATAACGGCCAGATTCCTCGTCCCATTCCAGCAATGGGAAATCCAACACCCACAATGGCTTAAAATCATCCGGTTTTCTCAAACCTAATTCTGTCCCCAGATGCAGGCGCAGCTCGTTCATCTGCTTACGAACTTTATCTGTATTTCCACAAAGCACCAGCAATAAATCTCCTGCTTCAGCAGCAGTCTTTGATCCCCATTGTTTTAAATCTTCTTCTGTAAAGAATTTATCCACGGAAGATTTTACAGTTCCGTCGGTATTGAATTTTGCATAAATCAATCCCGTTGCACCTATCTGCGGACGTTTTACAAATTCCGTCAGCGCATCCAGCTGTTTTCTTGTGTATTCCGAACAGCCTTTCGCGTTGATGGCGATTACAGTTTCCGCGTTGTCAAATACAGGAAATCCTTTTCCTTTTGCGATATCCGAAAGTTCTGTAAATTCCATTCCGAAACGGATATCCGGCTTGTCAGAACCGTATTTTTCCATTGCTTCGGCGTATGTCATGCGGGGAAAATCTCCTTCAAAGTCAATCCCTTTTATTGTTCGGAACAAATGTTTGATAAGCCCCTCAAATGTGTTTAAGATGTCTTCTTGTTCCACAAAAGACATTTCGCAGTCAATTTGTGTAAATTCCGGTTGGCGGTCTGCCCGCAAATCTTCATCCCGGAAACATTTTGTGATCTGGTAATAACGGTCTATTCCTGAAACCATCAGCAATTGCTTGAACGTTTGCGGTGATTGAGGGAGCGCGTAGAACTGCCCTTCATTCATTCTGGACGGCACTACAAAATCTCTTGCTCCTTCAGGAGTAGATTTAATCAGGAACGGCGTTTCAACGTCCATGAAATTGTTTGTATCCAGGTATTTGCGCGTTTCTAATGCGACACGATTTCTTAATTTCAATTTTTCAATCACTGGATTACGGCGGATATCCAGATAACGGTATTGCATTCTCAGCTCATCTCCACCATCTGTTTCATCTTCAATTGTAAACGGAGGTGTTTTAGCGGCATTTAAAACCGTCAGCTCCGTCACCTCTATCTCAATCTCTCCTGTCGGGATATTTTTATTTTTGCTGGAACGTTCGATCACTTTTCCTTTAGCCTGAACAACAAACTCACGCCCTAATTTTCTGGCTTTCAGGCAAAGCTCTTCATTTACTTCCAGATTAAAAGCCAATTGTGTAATTCCGTAGCGGTCTCTTAGATCCACAAAGGTCATTCCGCCTAAATCTCTGGACTTTTGAACCCATCCGGCCAAAGTAACTTCTTTATTAATATCTGAAATGCGTAATTCTCCGCAATTATGTGATCTGTACATGAATAAAATTTTAAACAAAAGTAGTAAAACACTTAGATTAGATGACCAACTAACCAGCAATTTTTATATGCTTTCAGGTTCAGTTTACCTCTTTAGCCAAACTTCCGCTGACAAGGAAATATTGTGCTGCCATATAAGTGATCATCACAAAAAAATGACCGTTGCTTATTGGGGATACAAATTGATTAAATGCCAGAATGGTATCGGAAATAACGAACAATGCTGCGCCGGCAATCAGCATTAAACCGTGCGAAGGCTGCCGTTTATCCAATCTGCCTGTCGCTGCAACAAACATAAGTCCGATAACAATCATATAGATCATCACAGGAACTTTCAGCTCTCCGACATAAGGAAGCAGCTCTTTTGCTATAAAGGTAATTATCACAGTCATTGTCAGAACCGCTGTTATGATCAACGGTTTGTTTTTCTGATATTGCGAGCTGCGGCCTTTCAAGAAGAATAAAACGTAGAGCAGATGTCCTGTTAAGAACGAGGCCAGACCGGCTATAAAAAACCATTCCTCTCCTTTCAGCATCAAAAATACATCTCCGGAAAGGCAGGCTGCCAGTGCCAAAATAAGCAAGGAGTTATTTTTTAACCGGTGAATGAGAACCATTCCGATTAATGTGGTGCAAATTAACGGTTTTGTCAGCAATCGTATAGCTTCCCAATCATAACAGATGCTTAGTAGCTGCAAAACGGCAATTAATAAAAAAATGAGCTTTAAAATTTTCATATCACAAAAAAACGGATACCTTAAAGATATCCGTTTTTCCATATAATCTGTCAATAATCAGTACAATTCTTCTTTCAAAGCGGTACGATAATCTTTAATTTCTTCACGGTTGATCTTGTGCTCCGCATTTTCCAGCAATCTCAGCAAATACAACAAATTTTCATTGTCATCGATCTCGATAGCATATTCTCCTTCCTCGTCCTCTTCGTATTGAGCCTGCACATCAAATGCTTCTCTGTCCAGAAGAAATTCATAAGTAAGACGCAATACTTTTACTACTAAAGGGTCTTGCTCTTTTAACGCTAACTCTCTCAATGCTTTCAGGTCTTCTACCAAACCGTCAGCCAATACGCCTTTAGCTTCAACTTTAGCTATTATCTCGTTTAATTTTTTATTTGCAGTCGCCGTTCTCATATTTTGTTTTCTTATTTAAAGAATGAAACATTCTGCGGCAAAAGTAAGTAATAAATTTCAGTATTCTTTTTAGTCAGATACAAAATATATCAAAAAATACAGGTTTATTCTGACAACACAACAGACACAAGAATAAAATTCAAATTAAATTAATGTATATCAATTAATTAACCCTTAATAATCATTGTTATTTTCATCCAATGAAAAATATTTAAAAAATTAAGTCCCTGTAAATCAATTCGTTATTTGTTTGCTAATAATTAGCATTCCTTTCCAAAATAATGGTTCAAAATTTGGCAGATAAGTGAATCATACTTAACTTAAAGCACTTTTTAACGGTAGGTTTACTCTAAAAAAACGGCATTTGGCACTATTAATTTTAAAAGGTTTTGTAACAGGTCTGATTTTAAGTATCATGCTCGGTCCTTCTTTTTTTATGCTGATTGAGACCAGCATCCAGAAAGGTATCCGCGCTGCTGCAAGTTTTGATTTCGGGGTGTTTGTCAGTGATATTATCTACATTTTAATTGCCTATTTATTCTTTCAGGAAATTTCCGGTTTATTGAACGGATCCAATATTTTTCTCCTGAAAATTGTCGGCGGAATCATATTTGTTTCGTTTGGCGGCCTTACTTTAAAAAAGAAAACACCTACCAGTTCGGATCAGCAAATTATCTGTTATTCTGTCAAAAACAGCCGTGAATACTGGATGTTATTCATCAAAGGGTTTCTGCTGAATTTTGCAAATCCGATGATTATTCTCTATTGGCTATCAGTGATCACCATCGGGATTCAGAAACAGGAACGTTTTATCGGAATTGATCCTATTTTGATTTATCTGTCTATTATCCTGCTCACCTTTTTCTCTATTGACATTATCAAAATTTTTGCAGCAAAAAAACTTCGTCCCTTTGTGACACCCCAGCTCCTTCATAACCTCAACCGTTTCATCAGCTTTATCCTTATCGGATTCGGCACGCTTCTGTTTTTTCAGGGGATTGTCTATTTCATAAAGTTGTAACTATTATTAATTTTGAATTATAATTCAGTCCATTTAGTTCGTATCATGAAGTATTTTCTGTTTGTAATAACTGTTGTATGCTCTTTGTCCACCCTTTCCGGGCAGCAGGTGCTGAAACAAAATCTTACGCGTCCCGAAAAAAATTACTACGATTTCAAAAAAACAAAGCTGTTATCCACGGGGAGCTACTATAAAGACGATCTGGGAGAAACGAAATACGAGCACGGAAAGTGGGAATATTACAGTAAAGACGGTAAAAAGGAGGAAATCCGGAATTTCTATAAAGGAAAGCTCCACGGACAGGTGTTGTTATTCTGGCCGAACGGGAACAAGAAGCAGGAAGGGTATTTTATAATGGACGTTCAGGACAGTATCTACCGGGAATGGTCAGAAGGCGATATTTTATTGTTGGAAGGAAATTATAAGAAGGATAGAAAATTCGGGTTCTGGAAAAGCTTCTATCTTAATGGGAAACCTAAAATGACTGAAGAATTTATTGATTCAACCCGCTATGTTCAGGCATTCTGGTCTCCGGATTCTGTTCAGACAGTAATCAACGGGAATGGCAAGATGGTTAACTATTACCTTGATAATAATATTAAGGAAGTGTATAATTTCAAAAACGGGCTGGAAGACGGGCCTTTTACAGAGTACAAAATAAATGGAGATACTGCTGTCTCCGGATTCTACAATCAGGGATTAAAAACCGGGGAATGGAAGCAGTTCTTCTATAACGGCAAGATCGAAAAAATTGCCAATTACAAGGACAACAAACTGGATGGCTTATACCAGCTTTATTATGACAACGGAAAATTACGCGCGAGCGGGTATTATGCTAATGGTAAAAAGAACCGCTTATGGACGTGGTACGCCAACAATGGTTCTTTAGATATGAAGGGGACATTCCTTGATGATCAGCAAGACGGTGACTGGGCATATTATTATCCGGACGGGAAAATCTCTTATACTGCCCAGTTTAAAAAAGATAAGAAGGAAGGCACGTGGAATTATTATTATAAAGACGGCTCAAAATTCAAATCAGGAACATTTAAAAACGATGAAAAAGATGGTAAATGGTCCACCTGGTATGAAAACGGAACATTATTGATGGAAGGAAGTTATGTAGCCGGAAAAGAAGAAGGAGAATGGGTCAATTACTGGGAAAACGGTACTATCAAAAATAAAGCAACGTTCAAAAAAGGGACGCTCAACGGAGCGTGGATATCTTATACACCTAAGGGTAAAACCAAATCTGCCGGTGAATATAAAAACGGCTATAAGAATAAAACATGGTACGAATATTTCGATAACGGCAACCTGAAGGATGTGGAAACTTACAAGGTTGCAAAAATTAAATCCAAAGTGAAATACGGTCCTATGAAAAACAAGGTCACGTATGCAAGTGTAAAAGAAGGGCTTTTCATTTCCTATTCGCAGAAAGACTATAAAAAAACGGAAGAAGGAACTTATAAAAATGATAAGAAAGAAGGTACATGGCTTGCCTATTATCCGGGAGGAAAGATTGTCGCTGTCCTGTCTCAATACAAAGACGGAAAGCTAAACGGTTATATGCGCCAGTTCGATCAGCGCGGTAATATCATCAATGAAACGCAGTATAAAGACGGCCTGAAGCACGGAACCATGAAGATTTTCGACAAACGGGGCAAAGTTTCAAAGCAAAAGGATTTCGAATACGGCCAGGAGAAACAATATAAAATGGTTCCGAAATAAATGTCGGGGAATATTGACACAGGCAAAAAAGGAGAAGCGATCGCGCGTGAGTATCTCACCGGGATCGGATATGAATTTCTTGCCGACGGCTATCGGTTTCAGCATCTTGAAATAGATCTGATCTTCGAATATGAGAATACGCTGGTCATTGTGGAAGTGAAAACAAGAAATACCACAGTGTTCGGAGCACCTTACGAAGCGGTTACACGCCAGAAGCAAAAACAACTGATCAGAG
This sequence comes from Flavobacteriia bacterium 40-80, assembly GCA_001899145.1. Taxonomy (GTDB): domain Bacteria; phylum Bacteroidota; class Bacteroidia; order Flavobacteriales_D; family Crocinitomicaceae; genus 40-80. The sequence goes on along the minus strand of MKVF01000021.1, from coordinate 136,656 downwards.
CGGCAAACCAGTATATTTTACAGCATGATCTTGATAAAGAAGTGCGGTTCGATATTATTTCGATTGTATTAAAAAATGAGGGTTCCCATGAATTAGAGCATATCACGGATGCTTTTGTGCCGTGAATCATTCACTGTTTTTAATTCGGAAACTGATCTTAGAGATTAGTTTTAAGCCAGGCGCTGCATCCATAGATTTCAAGCCAGAGCGCAACATTGCTGAAAACAAGAATTGGGGAATATAATAAATGCCTACCCGATCTTCTGTGTTCATTTGCCTGAAAAATAAACACAGAATCTCAGGTTTGGCATCAGACTTTTATGCAAGCGCGCTTTCCATTTCCATGGATTTGGGAAATAAAATATTATTTTCCAGGTGGATATGTAAATGCAAGTCTTCTTCAAATTCTTTCAGCAAAGCAAATGTTACTCTATATGTATTGCAGGCATCTGCAGGAGGTGTGTAATTATTTGTTAGTGAGGAAATCTGGCGGAAACGCTCTCCTTCGAGATTATGCTCCTGGTGCATCATTGCAATGGGATTTTTGACACTTCCGAAAGGAGCGGTTAGTTTTTCATTCGGATGCTGTGCTATTTTCCGTATAAAAGGGAAAAGCATCAATTCTTCTTTTTTCATGTGCACGGTTAGCTCATCTGCCGATTCGGAAAATAACTTCTCCACTTTCTTCAACTCCGGATGCTGTTGTCCATGTACGCTGACGATCTTTTGCAGCAATGGCTTTATTTCCTGAATTTTAGATTCTACATAACGATGGTGTGTTTTTTCAATGTAATCCGCCAGCAGGTCGAGCGGCCAGGAATTATAATCTGTTTTTCTCGTTCCGTTTTCGCCGGTGATCTTATTCAGGTTTTCGATCAATAGCTCCGGCTCTATATTTCTCTCATTACAGACTTCGCGGATTGTTCTGTTTCCGTTACAGCAATAATCAATTCCGTAAGACTGAAATACGGAAGCCATCCGGTAATCTTTGGCCACCATATTGCCTATAATGCTGTTAATTGAAATTTCCATGGTTCTTATATTTTCTCTGCCACAATCATTACCGCATTCAATTGATTTTCATATTTACTAAAAACCTTTCTCATTTGCAGAATGCGTTTTCTGGCATGTAGATTAAACAAAATATTCTTCATTATTTTCAAGGTTCTGAAAAAACCTTCATCATCAATTATTCGCAGCGGTTTCAGCAAGTGCATCGAATTGGTAATTGTCGTCTTTATTGTAAAGCCTTCCTGTTCCAGCAGGCTTTTCCATTCCTGCACCGTCAGCGGGCGCGCATTGACTTTAATTGCCAGTGCAAGGTCTTTCTGAATTGCTGCTTTTATATTTTCATCCAGTTTATCAGGGTGTAATCCCATTTCGTGAATGGCATACAGACCTCCTTTCTTTAAAATCCGGTGTGCTTCCCTGATTATGTCCGATTTCCGGTGGTCTGCGTGCATTGTCAGCATGGCTTCTCCAAAAACTTTATCTTTACTTTCCGCGGGCAGCTTTGTCTCGGCTGCATTTCCTTCGTGAAAAGTAACAGTACCATTCTTAGCCAGCTTTTGGTTTAGTCGCCGGATCACGTCCGGATCCGCATCAATACCTGTATATGTTTCAGGATTTTGAGCAAGGGCGAGCTTTGCCGTGAATCCCAGGCCAGGCGCAAATTCAGCTATCTGATCATTTTGAGAAATGTTTAAATTCTTTATTAATTTTAAAGTCATCTCTTTACCTCCGGGACGCAGCACTTTTTTTCCCATTTTAGCAAGGATCCAGTGTCCGGGAACTTTATTGAAGTCAGCTACATTCATATCAGGTATGTTTAAGAACCTGTTTATTTCCCCAGTTAGTCCGCTCTTCTTCTGTCCATAAGGAAGGGAAAAACTTTCGTTGCTGGAATTGCGGGTGCAGGTATTTTTTCCATTCCGAGCCTCCTGTCGCTGCCTTGTTTTCTCCTTTACTGTCCAGATAATGCCGGGCTGTTTCCAGATGCACAAGCGGCCATTCCACATTATAAAAACGGTCAAATTCTTTCATTTTTTCCACCAGCTTTTCTGATATATGTGGCTGTCCAAGAATTTTTTCTTCCAGTGTATTTCCTTTCACTTTTTTTGCCTGAGCGATAAAATCATTCAGGTATTTTTCTTCAAATTGCCTTAATGTCAGCGATTTTTTCCCTGTTTTTCGATTATAACCGGCATCTTTCCAGTAAATGTGTTCGAAATATTCTTCTGTTCCCGGGTTTTCGCCGATACGTTCTCTTCCTTGTTCATTGATCAGGTTCTGTAACTGTGTACAGCAGATCTCTATAAACCGGAATTGTGCTGACTGAAAGCCGCTTGCAGGTGTAAGCGTGCTTCTGAACGTATTATAATCATCATAATTCATTCCGTATTTCATCACATCAAATGAGGTGATCAGCATGGATGTATAGCGGTTCAAGCGATTAAATTTTTCGATCCAGACCTCTTCATCAAATTCCTCATCAACCATCTGTCGGATCTCGTGCAGCACCATTTTAAGGATTAGCTCCGTTACCTGGTGATACATGACGAAGATGACCTCGTCCTTGAAATCCGTTCTTGTTTTCTGAAGGGAAAGCAATGTATCCACTTGTATGTAATCCCAGTAATTAATCGGTTTTGTCTGTAGCAATCCTTTCAGGTACGTTTCCGGGTTTTCTCCCAGCTGCAGGTATTTTTCTTCTATTTCACCAATAATGTTATTTATGCTCATCTTATAATTATTTTATAAAGTAATATTCCAAAAGCGGAGAGACTGATAATTTTCAGTAATTCTAATCCTACATATACAAAATGCAGGCTGGAAGCAGGAACGTCAGCTCCCTGTATATGAAGCTCTGCGCGGAAATCCAGCGCCGGCAGCAACCAGAAGGTCTGGATTATGAGGACCAGAACAGGAATCAGATAAAACAAATTATCCATGCGGAAAAGTGATGTTCCCTTGTTCAGTGCCAGGCTTATAAAAATTATAATTGCCAGACACCATTCCACTTTGTTCAGCGCGCTGAAAACGATTCTTCCGATCCCTAAACCTAACGGAACCGTAATTCCGGGTGCCCGGAATTTAAGCCATGCCTCCATAAAGCTGATCGCACCGACAAATCCGATCCATAAAAAACCTGCTGCAATAATCAAAAACTGATAAGAGATCTTCATGCCAGCGGAGTTAAGTTATTTTCACGGTAATATTCGATCTTGATTAAAAACATTTCTGCCATCCGCTCTCCCTGCCACTTAGCTTTTTCAGCCTTCTCTCCTTCAAAGTGCTCGTTGACCGTTTCAAAGAACAGCGCAATCCACCTGTCGAAATGCTTTTTTTCCACCGGCAGCTTCACATGCGGTGTGAACGGAGTGCCGCTGTATGTATGTTCTTCCAGCAATACTGTCTGCCAAAAGCGGTACATCTTATCCAGATGGGCTTCCCATCTATCCTGAATGACATTGTCAAATATATCTTTCAGCAATTCATCTTTCCGGACTTTCCCGTAAAACGAATCCACCAGTATTTTCACCTCTTTTAGTGACAGTATATCACTTTTCATTGTATCAGATGCCATACCGCGATTAATAAGTTCATAACAACACTAGTGTAAAAAATGCCGATGCACCATTTCCCAGGGCCTTGGGCAATAAAAGCGGCGTTGGATGCCATCGCCAGAACAGCAACAACCGCCAGGGATTCATAATTATTGTCCTGTAATGCTAAGGCTGCAGCAATTGAAGCCCAGCAGCTTTGAGCTGTGATCATCCATGACATGGAACCAAGACGAGTTGCTTCAAACTTTTCAGCCTGAACATCAAACCATGATTTTTGTGTTTTAGCCATAATCTAACTTATTTTAATTTAAGACAAAATAGTCTTAAATTGGTTCAAAAAATTTTTACCTCATCAAAACAGATCTGCCGGACTTTAATCCCATTGCCAGATCATGCACTGTTGTTGTATCCAATACTCTTCTCAGATCTTCTCTTACTTTGATAAATTTGTCATGCATCGGACAAGGCGTTTCATTATCACATTCTTTTAATCCCAATGCGCAGCCTTTGTAAATAGTATCACCATCTATTGCTGTTACGATGTCGCCCAGCTTTATGTCGTTCATTTGATTTAATTCGATGTAAAAACCACCGTTGGGGCCTGTTTGGGAAAGCACGATATTATTTTTTGTAAGCAATCCGAGAATTTTTGCGGTAAATGCTACCGGAGTATCCGAGTTCTTTGCGATATCCCCGATTTTTACACGCTTTCCTTCCATGGATTGCGTTGCAATGTAAATAATCGCTCTTATACCGTACTCACAAGCTTTTGAAAACATTTTACCGCATTAATTTTTATCAAAAATAAACAATTTTTTATTTAAGACAAAAATATCCGAAATAATTTTTACCTATTAAAATAAATATGGTTCTGTTTCTGAATCTTAAATTGGATTACATTTACTCCTATAAAATATATTTTCATGAAAAAATTATTCTTTATTTCATTAGTGATGCTGATAATCGGCGCTACAGCTTGTTCCAAAGACAAACAATACACCAATGCTCTTATTAAAAAAGAGGGAAAATGGCTGATCTCTTCCCATTCATACAAACAAGTCGTTAACGGGGCGACGCAAACAGATCTTTCGGTGGTCAATTCCGGTTATATTGAATTTGATGATGAAGGTGAAGGTGAACAACACGAAGGTGGAACAACAAAAGAATTCACATGGCATATAACAGATCAGAAACTATTTGTTACCTATAATGACGGATTGACTCAATACAATGTGAAGAAGAATTCAAAAAATGAATTTGCTTTTGACAGGGATGATAGTTATACATTAAACGGTTCTGCATACCAGGTAAAAGAATCGTATGTACTGACCAGAGCAAATTAAATCCGTAAGAATTTCAATAAATTAAACAGCTGAGAGCCGGTTTAGCCCGCTCTTCTTCTGTTTATGAGAAAAGGAAAACTAATTCGTTTCCAAAAAATTTCAGTAATAAGGCTAACGATTGTACCTAAAGCAAGAAAGGAAATATAACTTGGTTATATTTCCTTTCTTATTTATATATGATCCCTGGTCTGAAACCAGGAAAATCATTTTTACATCTTATGAAATTGAATTACTTCCTGATCACTTTTGCAGTATAGGATTGATTGCTGTTTTGTACTGTAATAAAATACAATCCTGTTTCGTAAGCTGTCAGGTCAAATGTGAAATCGGATGTGTTGACCGTTTCATTGTGAATAATCGCTCCTATACTGTTGTAAATCATAATACGGCTTTCGTTTTCCATATCAGACAAATTCACGTGGATCAGTCCGTTGGATGGATTCGGGTAAACATTCAGCGTTTTCAGTTTTTCCTGTTCTTCAACCCCCAGCCATGGAGATACGGAAGTATTGAGGTAGACCTTCCAGTAAGGAACATTGGAGCTCGTCATCCAAACGGTAGAAGTGCCATTTTTACGCGCGTCCACCAGATCAGGTTTCTTGTCTCCATTGATATCCACCAGGCTATAGTTCAATCCATTTACCTGGTCCAGATCCTCTGCATATTGCTCCATCACCGGAATCGTCCAGTCTTCTGCAACAGTACGAAACTCACTTCCGCTGTTCAGGTACACTTTCCAGTAAGGAACATTGGAACTCGTCATCCAAACGGTAGAAGTCCCGTTTTTACGTGCATCCACCAGGTCAGGTATGCCGTCGGCATTCATATCTACCAAACTGTAATTCGCTCCGTTTACCTGATCCAGATCCTCTGCATACTGCTCCATCACAGGAATTGTCCAGTTTTCTGCTGTGAGATTGAAAGCCGTACCGGTGTTTTTGTAAACTTTCCAGTAAGGAACATTCGAGCTTGTCATCCAAACTGTTGTGGCTCCATTCTGACGCGCATCTACCAGGTCAGGTCTTCCATCACCGTCGATGTCCACCAGACTATAGTTCAATCCATTTACCTGATCCAGGTCTTCGGCATACTGCTCCATCACAGGAATCGTCCAGTTTTCTGCTGTGAGATTGAAAGCCGTACCGGTGTTTTTGTAAACTTTCCAGTAAGGAACATTTGAGCTTGTCATCCAAACTGTTGTGGCTCCATTCTGACGCGCATCTACCAGGTCAGGTTTTCCATCACCATCGATGTCCACCAGGCTATAATTCGCTCCGTTTACCTGGTCCAGGTCTTCGGCATACTGCTCCATCACCGGGATCGTCCAGTTTTCTGCAACAGTACTGAACCCGCTTCCGTTATTCAGGTACACTTTCCAGTAAGGAACGTTGGAGCTCGTCATCCAAACTGTCGTGGCTCCATTCTGACGCGCATCTACCAGGTCAGGTTTTCCATCACCATTGATATCTACCAAACTATAATTCGCTCCGTTTACCTGATCCAGGTCTTCGGCATACTGCTCCATTACCGGGATCGTCCAGTTTTCTGCAACAGCACTGAACCCGCTTCCGTTATTCAGGTACACTTTCCAGTAAGGAACGTTGGAGCTTGTCATCCAAACTGTCGTAGCTCCATTCTGGCGCGCATCTACCAGGTCAGCTTTTCCATCGCCATTGATATCTACTAAGCTGTAATTAAGCCCATTCACCTGATCCAGGTCTTCGGCATATTGTTCCATCACCGGGATCGTCCAATCCTGAGAAGTAAGCTGAAATTGTGCAAACGCACCAAAGCTTAATGTTGAGCTTAAAAATAATAAATGTAGTTTTTTATTCATAGAATATAGTTTTTCCGACCTATGTCGGTGATTAGACTGCAAATATAGTTTTATTTCGTTCCAAAACGATACCGGATCCACGGGAAGAGACTTCAAACCCCTTCTCCGGCAATCGTTTAATTATTCTTTTATCAATTTCTTCCGCATCACTTGCCCATCCTTCACGATTTCAGCAAGATAAACTCCCGGTGCAGCTGCTGAAAGGTCAAGGCTGATATCGTTTCCGGAAATAGTTCCTTTTGTATGGATGACTTGCCCTGTTGCGGTATATATTTTCAGTACCGCACCAGTCATATCAGCTGATGCTGTAATAGTTACCAGTCCTGTAGATGGATTAGGAAAAATCCTGAATGCATCTGCTGCGGTTTCCTCTACTCCAACCGGAGGATTGACCGCCAGGCAGATCGAAGTTTCCGTACAACCTCCTTTGGTTACCTTTACGGCATAAGTTCCGGGTACTGTTGGTGTGTAGGTTTGTGAAGTCGCTCCCGGAATCGGCGTATTTCCGTTTCCGCAATTGATCCACTGGTACCCCGCATTCGATTCAGTAACGCTCAGCTCGTATCCTGTTAATGATAGGTCCGTATCCATGTTAATCATTGTCAGGTTTAAGGTAATGGTACTGTCACAACCACGGAAATTCAGTCTGTGCTGTGTGTAGGTACCTGAAGAAGTATAGGTCTGACCATTAAGTGTAAAACTTCCGTTACAGCCATTACGGTTCAGGACACTGCTGGTTGGCACATAACGTGTGAAGTTGATGGTAATCGTACTGTCACAGCCTTGCGCATTGGTTCGCACCTGAGTATATTGCCCCGTCTGGTTATAAGTCTGACCATTGACCGTATAAGGATCACAGCTTCCATGAGTGATGGTAGAGGTTGTATTGATACAGGAAGTTTTCAACTTACCAAAAAAAGCAGCACTTCCTGACGCAGTTACAGTGACTGTTTCAAAAGTTGCCGTGCTGTTAAAACCTCCTGCAAAATAAATATCATGTTCATTCCTTACACTGACTGAACTAAAATAGTCAGTACCTGTTCCACCGTAATGTTTTCCCCATACAAAATCGCCTGAAGCAGTAAGCCTTACCAAAAAAATATCGTAAATCCCTACTGCTGTCATACTAGTTACTCCTGCTCCCGGATCTGCATCAATAGTATTGGAGAAAGTCCCCGTCACATAAAGATCATTGTTGTAGGTAGCCAGCCGGCCGGCATCTGCACTTGAGGAAGCGCCACCAATCGTTTTTGTCCACAGGTACCCACCATTGGCATCCAACGCATTTACAAACATATCGCTGGTTCCTCCTGCAGAGGAAATATTGTTTGTTCCTGCTCCCGGGTTAAAATCCACCGTACCTGCAAAACTCCCGGTAAAAATCAGTTTATCAGTATAAACAACTCCGCCCGCGTAGCTGAATTGATTTGCTGATCCAAACTTGTACGCCCAGGTATTGTTATACATGGAATTATTAAAATTATGCTTAAAAATAAAAATGTCAAAAGCACCTGAAGCTGTAATGGTACCATTACCACCCGTAGAAGGATAAGTGTTTATGCTTCCCGAAAAATGGCCAAGCAGATAAGCGTTACCAGAAGGGTCTATTGCAATTCCCGTACCTGTGGCATTTCCGGATCCTTCTACAACCTGCATATCAACATAAATCCCTGTCTCTGTATATTTTACAAAAAATGCTTCTTGTGTTGTATTACTTCCGCTTCCGCTTGTAGATTCACTGTGTCCGCCAAAATCAACGCTTCCTTTATAAGAGCCCGTCATATACAGGTAACCACCAATGGTAGAAATGCGACCGCTTTTTGTGTTGGTCCCGCTAATTTTTTTTACCCAGGAAAAATCGCCTGTAGTTTCATTCAAAGCGAGCATAAACAGATCCGCATTGGTTGTTCCTGCACTCGTCAGGTTATTCACAGCAGTACCAGGATTAAAGTCAACCGTACCCAAAAAGCTTCCGGACAATATCATATTTCCATTCAGGTTGACAACTGATGATCCGGCATCTGCGCCTGTTCCGCCAATCCTTTTAGCCCAAACCAAATTACCCGCAGCCGTATACTTAGCCGCAAATATATCTGTGGAACCGGAAGAGGTCAGGTTGCTCACTCCGCTCCCGAAGTCAAAATCAACAGTACCTGAAAAGGATCCTGTCACATAAGCGTTTCCGCTGGCGTCATGGGAGATGGCTGCTGTTCCGCTGATACTTTTTACCCAGTCCGTAAGAGGAGTAAGAGCGAATATGGATGAGGAAGCTGTAAAGACTGCCAATAGCAGCGAGTAAATTTTTTTCATAGTAATAATTGTACTGATGATTAGGTATTAAACTGGCACAAATGTAATTTCTTCTGGGTAAAATCCAAAATATTTTTTAGTTACTGATCAGAAATTTCTGCCGGAATGAATCTGATGATGAAGGAGAAGCAATGCAATGGGTCAGCGGGATATATAACAGATCAGCTGATTTATCACATATAATTACGGTATCCTAAAAACAGCTTAGTGCTAAAATAAAAAAACGCCCGGTTATCCGGGCGTTTTTTTATTTTCATTCAATTCAATCAATGTTTGATCTCTACTTTAAATGTTTTAGTCTGCGATCCGTGAAGGTTCACAAAGTAAATTCCATCTACTAAAGAGTGTACATCAATCGAAGTTTCATCCGTTGTAACAGAAGCTTCCAGGACAACTTTACCTGTCAGGTCAACTACTGTATAAGAAGTGAAATGAGCTGTCAAAGCTTCTCCGGCAATGGTCACAGAAGAGCTTGCAGGATTCGGATACAACTTCACGGAATAAGAAGCGACATCCTCCAGCCCTACACAATCCTGTACGATAATTGAAACTGTCGCGTCACCGGAACATCCGTTTGTTGTTCCCGTTACTGTATAAGTTGTCGTCGCAGATGGCGTAACAACATGTGTCGCACCTGTTCCTCCGTCACTCCATGCATAACTGTCTGCTCCGCTCGCTGTTAATGTCACCGGCTTATCAGGACAAACTGTTAAGGCGCTCGCTGTTACAGAAACAGTTGGCAGAGGTTTAACAGTGATCGTTACAGTGTCAGATGTTGAACATACTCCATCGGTAACTTTTACCCAATAAGAACCTTGAGCATTTACCGAAATAGTCTGTGTTACCGCTCCTGTGCTCCACAGGTAAGTGCTTCCCGGATTACCGGCATTCAACGTTACGCTTGTTCCTGCACAAACAGAGCTGTCAGCGCCCAGATTTACAACCGGTGGCGTACACGCAGGAATAACTACGATCTTATAGTCTTCCGCTTCTCCGTATCTTCCTCCGAACCACCAGTCTTCCAGAATTTCACATGCGTAAGGATCATCTGTCATATCATCGGAAATGATACGCGCACGGTAAGTTCCCGGAGCTATAGATGCCGGTAAGGCGATTTGTAGTGTAACCAATTCATCTCCCAGATATGTTCCGGATGAATAAAGCTGCTCCGAAGGATCAAACGTCAGGTTATTATCAAAATCTACATAAATTGATACTCCTGCGCCAGAATAACTGGCCAGATAAAATGTCATATACGCCGTATCTCCCACCATAATGGTCAATGAGTCAGAGTTGTAATAGTCTGCATAGCCGCCATTTGCGTACCCCGAACCGTTATTTGTAATGTTTGTTACACCACCAATAGTATATACACTGTCAAAATAGGTATCTCCGTAATCTGATTCAGGAATACAATATCCTGTATAGACGGATGTTAACGGACTCCATACACTTGTATCTGAAGAAGAACACACCGATCTTACCCAAATGTAATAGGTTGAGCTGGCAGTTAACCCTGTCAGGTCAGCTGTCGTATCTCCTGCTGCTGTGGAACCACTTGCAACAGTTGATGCTGTCGGCGCTGTATTAGAAGTGCTGTAATAGTACTCATAACCTAAAGATGGTGATGAAACGGATTGCCCCCATTCAACAGTTGCAGAATTCTGAGATGTAGCTGTTGCTGTTAAATTCATCGGTTCTGAACAAGAAGGTGTCAGTTCAACAGAAATATCATCCACATACAATTGGTACTGGTTAGTGGAAGAATAAGCGTTGAAACCAATGTAATACACTCCTGAGGACGCAGGTATGAAATCTATAAAATACAGGTTAGAGCCTTCTAATGAAATGGAAGGGAAATCTGCAAGAACAGTCGTCATTGATGTATTGGAAACAGACGTTCCATAAGCAACTTTCAGGCTTTCTGTATAACTTAAAGAGTTATTACCATATCTGAATCTCAAACGGTAGGATGTTCCTGCTGTCAGGTTAAGTCCTTGTGTATAGAACCATGCATTGGCAGGATTAGAACTATTATAAGGATAATTCAGCACCTGGCCGGTAAAGCCATATCCCGGATTTGAAGCAGTTCGCCAGTTGTTTCCTGTTCCTGCATTTTCGATAGAAGTACATCCCGGAATCGCAGGAGTTGTAACACTTTCAAAATCCAGATAATAAGGAATATTTGTAGCATTACACAAAGTTGTGAAGCTTACAGGACCTGTCCATGTACTGGAATCTGAAGAAGCACAAGCGGCTTTTACCCAGACATAATACGTTGTATTAGCTGTCAGAGAAGATAAATCTGTTGTTGTATCTCCCGCTGCAGTTGCTCCGCTGTAGGAAGATCCCGGTGCCGTGTTTGATGTATTGTAATAGTACACATAACCATCAGCCGGCAAGGATGATGATTGTTGCCAGGTAATTGTTGCGTTATCCGTTGTAATGCCTGAAACAACAATATTCGTCGGAACTTCACAAGTAGGAGTCAAATCTAATGAAACATCATCCACAAGTAAATACCACGGTGAAGTAGAGACCTCCCACACATTAATACCTAAATTATAGTTTCCTGTTGAAGGAACCGTGAAATCTACATAATATTCACTATAAGTTGTATTAGTAATGTCATAAAGAGGTGTTCCAATGATTGTCATAGCTCCGACAGAAGCGTTTATTCCCAGACCAATACGCAAAGTATCAAAAGCACTGGTATTATAGTTTCTGTAGCTAAACTTGAAACGATAAGATGTACCTGCCTGCAGCTCAAACTGAGGTGTAAATGCCCATGCGCCGGTTGTGGAAGAAGTTGCGTACTGGAAAGCCAAGGCATTCGATGGGCTGCTTGGTATTATATAACTGGAAGCATCACTCATAACACTTACTTTATCCACACCCAACCAGCAATCAGGTACTCTGCCCTGAGTATAAGTTGCATTTGCCGCTACTCCGTCGAAATTTTCCGTCCACGGAAGAGCAGTAATCGCATCACAAAGAGTTGTAAAGCTCATCGGTCCTGTTAAAGCACTTGTATCACCAGCACCACAAACCGCTGCTGCCCATACATAATACATTGTATTAGCTGTCAGAGAAGACAGATCTATTGTCGTATCTCCGGCTGCTGTTGTGCCGCTTGGTGCCGTTGGAGCTGTATTTGTTGTATTGTAGTAATACACATATCCGTCAGCAGGCAAAGACAAGGACTGATTCCATTTTACCGTAGCTTCATTTGTCGTTACCCCTGAAACAGCCAGGTTAAGCGGGTTAACACAGGAAGGTGAAAGCTCTACTGAAATATCATCTACGTATAAAGTATATTGATCCGCGGCTGAGTAAACATTAAATCCAAAATAATAAACTCCGGACGCAGATGGTACAAAATCCAAATAATTTTCTACTGCAACATTATTACTAATGCTCGGATGATCTGCTAAAATAGTTGTCATAGATGCTGCTGATGCAGCTGTTCCATACGCTATTTTCAGTTTTTCAACAGAAGATGTAGAAGATGTAGCATACTTGTATTTAATTCTGTAAGAAGTACCGGATGTCAGATTTACACCCTGTGTATAAAACCACGCATTGGCTGCATAATTGGAATTATAGCTATATCTCAGCACATTGCTGGAAAAACCATAAGATGTTGTATTCGTTGTGTTCCAGTTATTCCCCTGCCCCAGGTTTTCTCTGGATGTACAAGAAGGTAAGTCAGGAGTAGTTGCGGTTTCAAAATCCTGGTAATAAGGAATATTTGTCGCAATACAAGGAGTTGTAAAGCTGATCGGTCCTGCTAAATTACTTGTATCACCAGATCCGCAAACGGCTGCTGCCCATACATAATACATTGTATTCTCCGTCAGAGAAGACAGATCTGCTGTCGTATCACCGGCTGCTGTTGCGCCATTTGGAACTGATGGGGCTGTATTTGTCGTATTATAGTAATACACATATCCGTCAGCAGGTAAAGACAAGGACTGGTTCCATTTTACCGTAGCTTCATTTGCTGTAATTCCTGAAGTAACCAGATTCGTCGGTGCTACACAAGACGGTGCTAAATCCACACTGATATCATCTACATACAGCTCGTACTGATTTATACCTGAATAGGCATTAAATCCAAAATAATAAACTCCGGATGTAGACGGTGTGAAATCCACATCGTTAGAACTTAGTACTGCACCAGTTACATTTGGATGATCAGCTAATGGAGTTGTCATTGCAGTCGCAACAGGAGCCTGGCCATAAGCTACTTTGAATTTCTCTACGTAAGCAGTTGAATTATTGGCGTATTTATAAGATATACGATATACTGTTCCTGCTGTTAAATTGATCCCTTGTGTATAGAACCAGGTATTTGCTGCATAAGAACTGTTATAAACGTAAGTCATTACATTACTGAATCCGCTAAGAGCAGCGGTGGTCCACACATTTCCCTGGCCAACATTTTCAACCGATGTACATGTTGGGATAGCAGGTAAGCTTGCGCTTTCAAAATCCTCTAAATAAGGAATATTTGTCGCAGCACAAGGAGTTACAAAAGTGATCGGGCCCGTTAAAGTACTTGTATCACCTGCTCCACAAACTGCCGCCGCCCAGAAATAATAGGTCGTGCTGGTTGTTAGAGATGATAAATTAGCTGTAGTTCCTGTTGCCGTCCCACTCGGAGCTGCCGGAACAGTATTTGTAGTATTGTAATAGTACACATATCCGTTTGCAGGGGAAGATGAAGATGGGTTCCAGGTAACTGTTGCTGCGTCTGCCTGTAATACCGAAAGGGACAACCCGGAAACAGCAAAGCAAGAAGGTGGTGCTGACTGAGAAACCTGAACATCATCAATATATAAATCATAATCCGCATCTTCGTCAGCTATGGCTAAAAATCTTAAGTAGATATCTCCTGTTGCCGGCAAGCCATTCGCTGTTGCATTGATAGTCGCACAAGAAGTACTTTCCACATGATTTGTATTATCTATCGTATAGATATCTGTCCACGGACCTGTTGCCGAAGTAGCCCACTGAAGCTTAACCGTCCCCAAATAAGTAAGAGAACCTTCCGTCCCCGGATCAGCATATTCAGTAATCTTATACTGAAAATTTACTGTTAATATCCCTCCGTTATTCCCGGAAAGGGCCGGCGATACAGCATCAAAAGAATATCCGTAAAAATAATTTACGATTGCTGATCCTGCTCCCTCACATGGAGAATCGGTGTCCACCTCAAAATCATCTGAGGTCCAGACTAATCCTCCTGAGTTCCAGTTGTAGGAGGCAGAAATCTGCGCATTGATTGAGCCTCTCCCGAAAAAGAGAAACGTGCCGAAAAGACACAAAAAGACCCATAGTCGATTTGTAAACTGTTGTTTCATTTTGTTGTTTTTAATTTATTACTAATTGCTAAAGTAAAAAAATATTTTAAATAAATAAATTATACTTTTTAATCAATTATTGGGAATTATCTTCTTGTCCTGTTCGGTAATTCTTATTCGCAAAAAGAAATAACAAATAATTTAAAGTGCTATAAATAAAATACTTATTTAAGTAAAAACAACGAAAAAAGATTTAAACAACATTCATAAATTGTATCACGAATCACACCTATCCTGATGATCGTGTTTTTATATTTTTTAACATACGTTAATTTATACAACTAAAAAACCCGGCTGGAAGGCCGGGCTGCTCTATCATTTATGAAAAAATCAAACTCCGAAAGCGGCTTTAATTTTATCTACAAAATCCAGCTTTTCCCACGTAAACAATTCTACCTCAATTGTTTTTTCGTTTTGCTTTCCTTTGTTAAACACTTTTTTCACCACTTCATTTTTACGTCCCATGTGTCCGTAAGCAGCAGTTTCAGAATAAATCGGATTTCTAAGCTTCAGACGCTGCTCTATAAAGTAAGGTCTCATATCAAAAATTTCAGCTAAGATCTTCGCGATCTCTCCGTCCGTTTTATTCACTTTTGATGTGCCATAAGTATTCACGTACAAACCACATGGCTCTGCAACACCAATAGCATATGAAACCTGAACCAGCGCTTCATCACATACGCCCGATGCCACTAAATTTTTGGCGATATGACGTGTCGCATAAGCTGCTGATCTATCTACTTTGCTCGGATCTTTTCCGGAAAATGCACCTCCTCCGTGAGCTCCTTTACCTCCGTATGTATCTACAATAATTTTTCTTCCTGTCAGACCTGTATCTCCGTGGGGGCCTCCTATAACAAACTTACCTGTCGGATTAATATGATAGGTAATTTTATCATTAAACAAGGCTTGAATTTCAGGTTTCAGTTTCGATTTTACTCTGGGAACAACAATATTAACCAAATCCTCTTTGATTTTTTTCAGCATTTCTGCTTCCGTACCGAAATCATCATGTTGTGTTGAAACAACGATTGTATCGATTCTTTGAGGCACATTGTCGTCCGAATATTCAATCGTCACCTGGGATTTTGCATCCGGTCTCAGGTAACCGATCAATTCAGGCTCATTATTTCTGATAAAAGAAAGCTCCTGTAAAATTTTATGCGATAAGTCCAATGCCAAAGGCATGTAATTATCAGTTTCTTTAGTAGCATAGCCAAACATCATCCCCTGATCGCCGGCTCCCTGCTCTTCAGGTTTTGCTTTGTCCACACCCTGATTAATATCAGATGACTGCTCATGAATAGCGGAAAGAATCCCACAGGAATTCGCATCAAACATATATTCAGATTTCGTGTAACCGATCTTGGCAATCACATCTCTTGCGATATTCTGAACATCCAGATAAGCAGAAGATTTTACTTCTCCGGCCAATACTACCTGTCCTGTTGTTACTAATGTTTCACAGGCAACTTTCGATGTCGGATCATACGCCATGAAATAATCAATCAAAGAATCAGAAATTTGATCTGCAACTTTATCCGGATGCCCTTCAGAAACTGATTCTGATGTAAACAAATATGACATTTTATATTTTTTTGAACAATAATTAAGAGTGCAAAAATAATAATTATTTTGATTTCCATAACTATCCGAAAAGCTGATTTTTTTAGACATTGAAAAAAACAAAACCATTGATTCTCAGCACAAAAACAACTTCCTTCTTCATCTATCTTGGAGTCGGAAATCTACTATTCAATTAAACAATTCAATATCAGTAGTTTGAAAATGTTAATTTTTTGGATGTTTGCGCCTGATTTTAGGCCGGACAGAAATTTTCACATTTCTTTAACCGGAAAGCGTGTAAGAAAAATGCTATTAACAATTGGTACAGGGCAATTATCGACACATTCCTTTAAATGTTCATTAATCCTTGGTCAATATTAAAAACGGTATCCTGAATAGTTATTGATTGTTAATAAATCCCTACTTTACCGTACAAAACGCAAAACTTAGATGTGATGGGAACGGATAATGAAACGTTGTTACAAAACAGGTTATCTAAGGGCGAAAAAATTGCAATTACCTCGGGAACGCATCAGTATTTGGCCTTTTTCCTTTTTATTCTGACTCTTGCCATTTTATTCAGTGGATTATATTTCAACCGGGTTATTCTTAACCTTATTCCTGTCGGCTTACCAGGATTAATAGCAGGGCTGGCTTTGGTATGTCTGCTGCTTTTGTTCCTTTCCATAAGGATTGCTGACATCGGTATCAGGAAAGATATCGTATTCATCAATCATTTTTTTATCCCTTGCCGTGTTATTTCGGTTGAAGAGCTGGTCAGCATTAAATCCGTCAGTTTCCTGAACAATGTATTTACTTTTATCCGTTATGATTATAATGGCTCAACAAAGCGTGCAATGTTTATTAAGCGCCGGCGGAAACATAACAAAAAAGTGATCGAATTACTCCAGGATCTTCATCAGGTAAATACTACCGGCAAAGAAAAAAGTGCAAACCTATAAGCCGGGTTCTGTATTTCAATACGAAATGCTTATCATTTATCTGGCATTGACGTCACCGTCAATGTCTATCGACCTACCCTCTGAGATCGGACGAGCAGCCCTCTCATCCGCCATTGACGGACATCCCCAGTTTACATGGTCTTTCAGTTCGTGAGGTTTACCATGCGGCACTTGTTACCAATTACCCGGTGAGCTCTTACCTCACCTTTTCACCTTTTCTCAGATAAAAACAATGTTTTTACCTGAGTAGTTTCCCTTTCTGTGGCACTTTCTGTCCCTGAATCGTCACCAACCCAAAGCCTTCCTGTTAGGAAGCACGATGCTCTGCACTGCCCGGACTTTCCTCCCTGATCTGCATCAAAGCGATAAGCCGGTTTGCACCTTGCAAAAATACGTCAAAATACTGTACTTTTATGCTTGTAAATAAAATCTTATAAGATGTTACAAACACGCCGGGAAGTCGTCTTCCTGATCTTAGCAGGGATTTTTATCACTTCTGCGATTGTCGCGGAACTAATTTCCTGTAAAATCGTGGACATAGGTCTCTACCCCATTATTGCAGGCATTGTTCCCTGGCCGGTTGTTTTTCTGCTGACAGATGTAATGAATGAGCAGTTCGGAAAGCAGGCCATTAAACGCCTCAGCTGGATCACAATGGGACTAATCGGCTTCTGCTTTGTTATCATTGGAGTTGCCACACTCCTTCCCGCCACTGAAAATTCTCCTGTTGATGATATTCAGTTCAAAAACATCTTCGGAAATTCACTATGGGTAATGGCTGGCAGCATTACCGCGTTTATCCTGTCTCAGCTCATTGATATCCGTTTGTTTGAATTCTTTAAAAATTTAACGGGCGAGAAGATGATCTGGCTGAGAAGTACGGGTTCAACGGTTGTTTCTCAGTTAGTCGATTCGTATGTTGTGCTGGGAATCGGCTTCCTTATTCCCGGAAAAATTAATTTTCAGGAATTTCTCATGTTTGGAATTACCGGTTATGCAACAAAGCTGGTCATCGCTATTTTGCTTACTCCTTTGATTTACGTAGTCAGAAGCATCTTTGCGAAGATCCTTAAATAGGAATTGTTGGTCAGAGGTTATTTAGCGCCCCCGGAATAATGACTTTCCAGAAATGCGACATGTTCCTTAGCAGGTGAGAAAACAGAATCAATTCTTATGCACTCTTTAAACGCATTTATGGCTCCAAGCGTATCACTGATATACATGGCAGATCTTCCCAGATCATATTGTGCATTGAAAAAATCCGGGTAAATCTCTGTCGCTTTACGAAAATGCTTCACGCCGGCTTTAAAGAAAAGTGCTTTTTGCTCACTGGTCAGCTGCTGGTTTTCTATTCCTTCCCTCATCAGATTAGTTGCATACAGGTTATTTGCCTGCGCTGACTTATCCAGATGCCTGATATCATGTTTCATCAATGTGTATTGATCCTTCCAGTCCGCATTCCGTACCCATGTTCTGCCCGCAAGCAAAATCCCTATAACAGCCAATGACACGAGCGCCGGCTTTTTCCATTTTTCAATCAGTCTGAACTCCTGCATCAATCCCGCGATACCTATAAAAAAGCCTGCAGAAGCTAAAAACGCCAGACGTTCACCTACAACTCCCGCAACTAACTCCAGCCAGTTACTGAAGAGCAAGATACAACTCAGATACCAGGTGAAACCAATCGAAATGAGCAGGTTTTTCCTGAAATAGAACAGTATTAAAAATACCATCGCTAAATGGATAACAATTGAAATAATAACGCCGGAAGAAGATATTTTTTGAATATCAATTGTCGCATATCCATAGTAAAAGCTCAAATCTTTAGGGAAAATCATTAAGTTAAAATAGGTTCCCAAGGTATAAAATCCCGTAGCGACCGTTTCTGATTTTGTATGTTTCTTTACCAGCGGATTTTCCACATATTCCAGATCACGCCCTTCTTTAAAGATATTTTTACCATCGTTCGGCTTTGTTTTTTTAAGCTCAGTCTCTTCAACAGTATTTTTAGCCACTAAATGCTTTTGTTGTTTCGAGTTGAGATAATAATTGTAAGAAGTCATGGAAACGGCTATTATCATGGTAATAACCGGAATATATTTTATCAAGTATTTTTTATTCGTTTTATCATAAATGAACCAAAGCAACGCTGCCAGGGAAATAGAAATGGTATAAAATGATCCACCGGCCATCCTGTTTTCGGAAAATAAAATAATTAAAATCAATGAAAGGAAAGAGAACACTACAGACCATCTCGGATATTTATATAACAGCCATATAAAAGCCCAAAAGTGTAGGGTTACTATTAAAGTGCCAAATTTTTGTTTTAAAATAAAAAACCCAATTAGTGTAATGCAGAAAAAAATAAATAACGGGATGTTTTTTTCCTTTTTGAAATAGTATAAGAATAATGACATTCCTAAAGAAAGCATGATGCTCAGCCTGTAAAAAATCTCTTCATCAAAGTAAACTCCCAGTCCTAAAAAAAGAATAGCGCTTCCCCAGATACCTTTATTGAAATCCAGGCGAAACAACCAGATGAAAAAAGGGATTATTAAAATCAATAGTTCAGGGGTGTTTTTAACTACACAAAGCGCCGAAATCAGTATGATCGCAATTGCCGGGACAATCCATACGTATTTTTTATCCTTTTCGTATGAAAAATTATTTAAAATATGAACCAGAAAGAGTGCGGCCAGCGGAAAGCAAAACAACACTATCAGGCGTGCTGTCTGCAATTCTGATGCCAGCACAGCCGCCGGGAATGTTAAAATAATGGCCAAAAAGAACAGTCTTTTAAAGGAAATATTTTTTAACAATAATACCGCAGCAGGCAGAACAAAGACCATGGGATACACACTCTTTTTGGAAAGCAGCGCCAAGAGGAAAAATAATGTGCATAATAAAAAATGTTTCGTACCATACTTCTCCGCATATCTCAACAGTTGAATTCCCGACAATACCAGAAACAGAAAGGACAGCATTTCATCCCTGTTTTTTAAGCTGTCAACCACCTCTGCATGAATCGGATGTATGGCAAATAACAAACAAATCAGAAAAGAATACAGGTAATTTTTCTCTCCAAACAGCAAGATTAAAAAGCGGTACAGAAAAAACGTACTGAAGGCAAATAACAGCACATTCATAAAATGACCGGTCTTAGGGCTTTCCCCGAAAATTTGATGTTCCAGCGCAAAGGACAGATGTACCACAGGCCTGTAGCCATAACTGTACCCCATGTCATCGCTGTAATAAGGTGAGGTAAAAATTTCTTTGATCCCGCTTAATCCCTGAGATGTCAGCTTGTGATTTCGTGTCACTAACTGATCATCCATATTGTAACCGTTATTCAGGCTGTTTCCATATACCAAAAAAGCGATGGCAAATAAGATCCATCTGAATCGTTTAATCCAGGAGGAAGTGCCTTGTGCAGCTAATTCAGGTGTAATCGTAACAGCCGGCTCGTTATTGTTTTTTTTCATGAATGCCTAATTGATGTTTTATCCACTCGTTTAATCTCTTCATTCCTTGTTCAAGCGAATAACGAGGTTCCGGTTTAACTTTTCTTCTATTGTTCCGCTATGAAAGTACTAATGCTTTCATTCTGTTTTATTTAAAATCTGTGCCAATCTCCAGCGAAGATAATACAATACATTGCTTAAATAAAGTTTTGTGAAACGTTTTTTTCTCCAGCGAAATCCGCTGTTGTACCTATTCAGCACAGCAGCATATTGCCGATATAAAAGGTAGAGCGGATGGTTTTTATCTCTGAATCGCTCCATTGTCAATTCAGCAAAATGAATAAAAACAACAGGATATCCGTTTACAAAGAATGTATCTTCCTTATGTGAAACTGTATAATTTTCATCGTTCCATCCGGCCAGATTGCAGCCGGGATGTTTGACAATCTCCACTCTATTAAATAAAACGGGAACTAAATCCAGGTATTTCTGATCATCATACAAACCACGCCAGGAAGATTTTTCCACGGCGTAAAGACAACATTCAGACCACCAGTCCAAAACCGGAATCGCATTTTGACTGACACCAAAAAAACCAGCGTTATATAATCCCACCCGAAAATTAGCTTCCAGCCAGTTCTGCTCTTTAACCGGATTAGACTTATAAAAATGAGGCGTTAACAGAAAATCAGACGTTTCTAATTTTTCAAAAAGAAAATCCGGTGAAGAATAGAAAAAGATGTCGTTATCAACATAAATCACCTGATCGTATCCTTGTTCCAGCAAGTATTTTACGTACACCGGCTTGAGCGACCAGCGAAGCTTATCTCCTTTATATTTCTTTTTAAGCTTTTCGGCAATTCCGGAGGTTAAATCTGCTAAATAATTAAAGCGGAACAGTGAATGTTTTTCAACTTCGGAAGTATCCGTTACCAGACAAAATAAATCCGTCCGGCTGTATTGTCCTGCCGATTCGAGAAGTGCAAAGCTCTTGAATAAATGACTCTTTGTTGATATGGTACAAACAGCTGTTTTCATTCTATTTCCGGTATTTCATTCCAAAAATTCCAGGTCTCATCTCCAAAATGATGATACACATGAAGCAGCGCAGGCTGGATAATGTCTTCCTTGTTTAACTGGACTGTTTTGTTATCTATCCATTTGAGATACGGATCATGATAATCTGCAATGGCATTCCATTTTTTATGCAGGGTCGGATGATTTTGCAATCCCATTTCCCAAACGGTCTTTATTAATGTTCCCTGGTCTCGGGTTTTCCAGTATGGATCTTTAAAAATTTCCATGGTTGAATCAAACCATTTATCTAAAAAGGTATGGGAATTATCGTCAAATAAGAAGACTCCTCCATTCCAATGCTGAAAATTTCCGGAAGGTTTCGGGGTTTTAAATTTGTTTTCTATTGCCTCTGCCAGATGATTACATTTCAGCTCCCAAAGAGAGCGGCCGTCAGGAAGCAGAGGATGGCTGTTTAAATAATTCCACCTCAGCCCGTTTTTCCTGCTGATTTGCGGCCAGCGGAAATGGTGCATAAACACTTCTCCTGTTTTATCTTTCCAGGTTTTCTCCTTTTTATCAAAATAGATATCATCCACAAGGAAAAAGCGTTTCGGAGAAAACAGAAATCTCAGACCGGTTTTGATTTTTCCGGTAATGGAATTATTGGCCTGATAGAATGCAACCATTTTTTTCCGGTTTTCTATAACAGAAGGCTTCGTTGAGTTTCTTAACGGGTCTATTTCAATTAAACAAGCTTCAATTCTTTTATTATACTTTTCATACAGATCTGTACATCCACAGTTGACAGCATAGGGTGAAAACTGGTTCATTCTGCAATGATCAGGTGCAAATGTTACCGGAGCCTGATATTCATTGAAAATAGCATCTACTTCTCCGGAAAGCGCAATAATGTCGGTATCCAGATAGCAATACCTGTTTCCTTTCGGGAAAAATTTATGAATTCCTGTTTTCAGGTAAATACTTGCCTGATGGTGATTAAATTCTTCCGGTGTCCGAATATCAACAATTTTGTCATGAACAACCGGAATTTCATTTCGATTAGAATCGGTCAGAACCCAGATCTCATTCCCGGAGTATTTTTTCAGGTATTCTAAGGAATAATGAAGTGTGTCAATATGTTCTCTGGCACCGCAAACTACAAAAATGAAGCTATTTTTTTTCACACTGATTTTATGTATTGTAAAATTAGGAATTGAATTCTTAACGGACAAAGATTTCAATATCTCATTTCTTTAAACCAATCCGTCATTTCTTTAATTCCTTTTTCCACAGGGCAAACGGGCTTGTAACCGATATAGGCTTCCAGCCTGCCGGTGTCACAATGAGTAGATTCCAGTTCATTTTCCGGTAAAGGCCTGCTCTCGATGATGATGCTTTTTCCCAGATTATCTGCTATTAACCCGGCATAATGTTTCACTGAAACGGGAGAACCGTATCCGATATTGAAAATCTGATGTCTTCCTGCCGGTTCCATGATAATTTTATCTGTCAGCAGCCGGATTGACCTGACAACATCACTGACGTGTGTAAAATCACGGTACACATCACCATTATTATTATTATACAACGTAACTGGTTTTCCTCCGTCAATCGCAGTCATAAACTTATAGGCTGCCATATCCGGCCGCGTCCATGAGCCATAAACAGTGAAAAATCTCAGTCCAATTGCAGTAATGCCAAACTGGCGGCAGTAATTTTCGGTCATTATTTCGGTCATTCGTTTACTCGTGCCGTAAAACGATAATTGTTTATTGTGGGGAGCATCCTCTTTCATTACTTCGCCCGGCTCATAAACGGAGGAGCTGCTTGCATAAATCAGGTACTTGACTCCATTAGTACGGCACTGCTCCAGCACATTGAATGTTCCTTCCACATTCTGCTGAAAATAAAGAGCAGGATCTGTCAGCGAACCGGAAATTCCTGTTTCAGCAGCAAGATGAATTAAAATTTCAGGTTTTTCGCTTCGTTCATCCAAAAACCCCGAATGGATGGATTGATGAATTAAGCCGGACATTGATTTCGCCCGATCCTTTGATGCCCCGGAATGCAAATTATCCATTCCGGTAACTGAAAAGTGCGGTTGCAGCTCATTTTGCAAGTGTGAACCAATGAATCCTGCTGCTCCTGTAATGAAGATTTTTTTCATGTTGTTTTCGGTTGGAATATGGGGATTTTACGGATCAGGAGATAAAGCAGATAAAAAGGATTGATCATAAAAATAATCATTGATTTGTAAAAAGCGCTGATTACAATGCCAAAGAAAAAATCAATTCCAAAATGAAGAAATAAAAGCAAACATCCGTAGAGCAGCCGCATTTTTTTATTGATCAGCCCCAGACCAGAGCTTAATTCTATCATCAATGCTCCGAACAGCAAGACCGACATTGTTTTGCCGTACTGAGCTACAAAACCGATTTTGGGAGACATTACCTCCCCGAATGGAATCTCTCCATCCAGGTACTGTGTCTGATTAGACTTTAACATCTGCAATATAACGGACTGACTGTCCAGAAACCAGGAAGGCCCTGAAACATATAGCTTAGACAGGGCGGAAAGTGTATAACAGGCAACGATTACCTGCACGGGGAAAGAAATCCTGTTTTTACTTAAATTAAAATCAGGATTTTTCCATTTCAGGAAATATGCTAAAAATTGTACCAGCCAGATTAAGGTAACAATGCCTGTCCTGTCTTGCACGCCAAAGGATTCATGGGCAGAAAAAACGATAAAGCAAATTAAAAACAACAGGAAAGTTACGAGAAGCATTTTCTTTTCCAGAACGTAAAGTGTTGAAAGAACCACTGTCAGAACCATGAGGAATATTTTTACAGAATCTATTACCAACGGATTACAATCAAACAGATAACACATTCCTTTCTGAGTTGCTATTGAAGTTGTCGCTTCGAGTGAATGTTTTATCCAAAAATAACAGGACAATACAAAGGGAACCTTGATACATATCCATTCAATAGTAGTGTCTTTGCTTGTTGTTTTAAGATTATTCCACATGAGTAGTTGCAATTTTGGCAGTGTCGGATATTATTCTGCCCTTTTTCATGTAATTATGGATTCTGAAAAGTGAAATTTCGGATATACCCTTCTCTTTCAGCGTTGCGAGATCAAAAACCTGTTTCGTTGTTTTTTCTCCTATCAGTTCAAGTTCTGCGGATGTTTCCTGGCCATATCCGCAGGGAACACATTTATTATGACATTCTGTAAAATATAAATGGCTGAACGCGCCATGTGAAATGGGAAGGATCTTTTTTAAGTTGTTGCCCGCTTCATCTTCAAAATAGAAAGTGTAAGACCAGTTAGGAAAATTATCATACATCGGGTAACGGGAAAAAGGGTAGAACTCCCTGATTAAAAGTGTCAGAAAGAGAACACCAAAATAGATTGGATATTTTTTGATAACAGCACTACATTTTTTTATCACTCCTTTCATGATCAAACCCATCTCTGAAACCACTTCTCCATAATAAGCAGCTTCCACAATTTCCAGTTATATGTTTCTTTCAGCAGATCGTCAACGTATTGCCGGCTGACAATATTTAATTCTACTAATTTACTGTTTTTTAATTGATTTTTATACCAGTCTAAATTCATGTAGTAAGTATCCGGCCCCACAAAACCCTGTTTTTTACGCGCTAAGATATCTTCCGGCAGATGATTCTCAATTTGCCTGTACAGTAAGTATTTGGTTTGGTTTCTTCTGAAATAGCTCTTTTCATCCAACCCAAAAACAAACCCGAACAGTTCGTGATCCAGAAACGGAACACGGACTTCCAGCGAATTTGCCATGCTTGCCCGGTCAACTTTTGTTAATACCAGCTCGCCCATAAAACATTTGATATCCATCATCTGTATGGACTTTAACGGGGATAAGCTCTTGTCAAAATGTTTACGGTAGAACCAGTGCACATCTTCCGGAATATGCTGATGCAGATTGGGATGCAGCATTTTTTTCAGCTCTTCCTCATCAAACCAGCCCATTGCCATGGCGTTTGCATAATAAGCAACCGGATCATTTTTAAACAGCTTTTGTCTGAGCTTGCCCAGTATTGATTCCGGATAACTCTGATTGAAAAAATCATGCTGCCAGGTATATCCTCCGAACAGCTCATCCGCACCTTCTCCGCTTACAACAGCTTTCACACGATTGTGAGCTAATCTGCTGACCATATAGGTTGGAACAATGGAAATATCGGCAATCGGCTCATCATACACCACCGGCATCCGGTCAACGAGCTGCAGGCTTGTTTCATCTGCAATAACTGATTCATTCGGAACATTGAGATAGTCGGCTACAATTTTAGCAAACTGGTCTTCGCTTTTTTCCCATCTGGAAAAACCAATGGAGAAAGTATTCGGCTTTTGGTTCAGCTGATTCATATAATAAACCAGACTGCTGCTGTCGTATCCTCCACTCAAAAATGCGCCGACAGGAACATCTGCATAGATGTGCTGCTGCACGGATTTTTTTAAGCTGTTTCCGACATTATGAATTATTTCCTGTTCCGGGATCCGCTTGTTATCGGTAAATAATTTCCAGTATTCGGTCAATTCGGAAGACATATTCGTCAAATCGATCTTTGCATAATGAGCCGGAGGCAGCTTTTGAATATTTTTCCAGATTGTCTTTGGAGAAGGGATATAGCGATATACAAAATAGTCTGCAAAGGCTGAAAAATCAATTTCTTTCGGGATGATCTCCGCTGCATGCACCGCTTTCAGTTCTGAGGCAAACAATAGCTTTGAATCCTGAAGCGTGTAATACAAGGGTTTGATCCCGAACCGGTCACGCACCAGGTAAAGCAGTTGTCTTTCTTCATCCAGCAAGGCAAAGGCAAACATTCCTTTCAGGTGATTGATGACATCAATTCCCCATTTATGATAGCCGGCAAGAATTATTTCGGTATCCGTATTCGTTTTGAAGCTGTAATCACCTGAAAGCTCCTTTTTCAGCTCCTGAAAATTGTAAATTTCCCCGTTGAAAGTGATAATGACTTTATCTGAATTATCCTTCATCGGCTGTTTTCCCTGTTCCGATAAGTCCAGAAATGACAGCCTGCGATGTCCTAATCCATAATGTCCGTCTTCCGAAATGTATGTGCCGCTCCCGTCCGGCCCTCGGTGAATAAGCGAATCCGTCATTCGTTGAATGATTTCAGGAGCAACGGTTTCCTTCAGGTTAATATATCCGGTTATTCCGCACATTACAGGTCATTTGCTTTAATTCGTTTCCGGTAATACCACAGCTTCTTCAGCTCACAATTCAGGTATTTCCGGAACAATTTCCTTTTTCCAGGTGTTTGTTTAGTATCCAACAGGATCTTATATTCACCGGATATGGAAGCATATATTTCGTATTTGTAATATTTATAGTACTCATCTCTCAGAAGGTCTTCCAGGAATGTTATATGGGAAAAGTGAAACTGTGTGTTATCGCTTTTGGAAATTCCTTTCGTGTGATTATGATAAACGCTCCAGGGTTCATTAATGAAATAAAATTTTGAATTTTTAATGACAAAACAGGTAAGCTTCCACAATAAAGAATATTGATCTTTCAATAGCTTTGCCTCAATCAAATTGAGCGCAGATGCTCTCAGAAGCACGGAGGAAGACGGGAAAATCATTTTTCTCGAAATCAGCTGCACCGGATGGATCATTTCATCGAATGTATATGCCTGAGAATAATATTTTTTCTGGTTGTATAATACTTCTTTGGAATCGTCTATATGCACAATTTCAGCATCGTGAAAAACACCGTTAAAATCCGGATGATTTTCTAAAAATTCTATTTGTTTCCGGAGCTTTTCCGTGTATTGCCAGTAATCATCTCCATCCAGAATCGCTATATATTCTCCGTCAATTTCAGAAAAGCTGTTCAGGATGTTAGCCTTAATGCCTTGATTTATCGTATTATTTTTAATAATGAACTTATCCGGATTCTTTTGGTAAAAATCATTTATGATAGTGAGCGTAGCATCGGTCGAGCCGTCATCTGCCACCAATATCTGAAAAGTGAAATCTGTATTCTGAGCAAGAATACTTTCCAGCGCTTTAGCAATAAAACGTTCATGATTATAAGTCAGTACAACTATCGTTACTTTAACGGACATTATGCTCCGGTAATCAATTGTACAACTTCTTCCGGAACTGCAACTGCAATTCCTCCTTTATTCAACTGCCTGTTTCCGACAAAAGAATTACGGCCGTGTAAAACTCTGCGATCCTGGAAAAATACACCTTCACCGGGCTTTAACTTCAGCTCTTTTAACTCTCCGCTTTTTTCTATGTAATTGTCCAGAAAGTCTTTAAAATCTTCAATCAATGTTTTATTCTTAATGTCGTTAAGCGCACGGTAATAATTCCAGTTAATCTTCCAGCCCAGCTGATCTTTCTGCAGAATAAAATCATCGTTATGAGCCAGCGGATTATCTTTTCTTCCGAAATGAATTTTTTGATTTTGAATATGATATAATAACTGCGGATTCACGTTTTCCAGCACATTTACCACCGTGTCAATATCAACGAATGTGGTTGCGCCTCCGAACTCAGCCTGTGTTACACAATAAAAAAAGGCAGCATAAATCTCAAAAGAGAAATAACCGTAGTCTGTATGCAACGGTTGCGATTTGTTACTGCTTTTATAGGCATCCTTTGATTTTTCAGGCTCGTATTTGATTTCTGTCCATTTATTTACACCAATATAGCCCGTAACAGGATCTTCTTCATAAATCAGGGGAATCCCGCATTCTTTTGAGAGAGATCTGAAGTAGGAATCAACATCCGTCAGCTTATTCTCTAATACATGAACAACTTTATGCTGTTTGAATACTCCAGAAAAAGTATCCCGGCCTTGCGTGAACTGTGTAAAAAACTTCATATCTACATGATTTTCGCGTTATCAGGAACATCCTTATCAATGATTTTTCCAACGCCAATCCGTACCTTTTTCCCAATTTTTACGCCTGGCATTATAACAGCATTGCAGCCGATATACGAAAAGGCTCCAATCTCTGCTCCTCCTAAAATTCTGACTCCCGGACCAAGGGAAACGTATTCACGAAGTATAGCATCATGTCCCAGGATACTTCCTGCATTCACAAAAACACCTTTTTCCAGAATAACATCTTTTGAAACAACAACTCCGGGTTCAATTACAACGCCTTTTCCCAAAGGTGTAAACGGGCTTACAATAGTTACTTTACAAGAGACAAAGGGAGAGAGCTCTCCGCCCAATGATTCAAACTTCTCCGTGATTCTTTTTCTCTTTAAGGGATTTCCGATACAAACAAAAAATCGATTGTCTATTGTCCGGAAGTGCTTTTCGACCTGTTCAAAGGTATGATAGATGACATATTTTTCATAAAGCAAATCCTTATGAACATTTACATCATCAAAGAGGAACAAGGTATGATTGCGATTCGCTTCGTCAATTTCCCATGATGTAATTACATCTCTTGCTAATCCGCCTGTCCCAACTATAAGCATACCATTTTAACCATTTAATTGTTTAAGCACAGATTTAACATACGCCGTATTCTTTATTTTTTTTAACTGAAAACGATTAATGATATGATAAAAATAAGGAAATTTTTTACAGGTATCAATTATAATCACAGTTCTTACGCTATTTCCGTTATTCCAGGCTTCGTGCTCAAATGTATCATCAAAAGTAAAGATTTCCTTTTCCCTTAATTGTACCGTTTTATCAGCAACACGCAATCCTGTTTTCTCCGGCTCGGGAATGTCTATTCCAATCTGGGTACGTATGACACTCTGGTTATTTCCATGATGAGCGGGAATATGCTTACCTGGTTCAAGATGGGAGAAAAATACCAGCTGGACTTCATTTTTCCACTTTTGAATCAGTTTTAGTGTCTCGGGAAAGTGCTTTAATGCATCCGCATTTAATTCTCCATACACATACAGGAAATAAGACTTCCATTTCTTATCCTCATTCAAATGGGTTTGTTCTTTAGAAATCTGATCGATTGGCTGACCATGGGAAGAGGTAGCAGAAACATAATTTTTCCATTCCTGAATAATTACATCGACATGTGATTGCAGGTCTGAAGCAGACAACGGATGTTTCTGTCCGTATGGTTTTCGGATCTTGCTGTTTTTGATCAACAATAGCTTTTCAAAGAAAGGACGGTCGTTAAATTGCTTTAAGTTAATACCAAAGATCAAAAAAGTATAATAGAGCATATAGTTAAACACCAA
Source organism: Flavobacteriia bacterium 40-80 (assembly GCA_001899145.1). Taxonomy (GTDB): domain Bacteria; phylum Bacteroidota; class Bacteroidia; order Flavobacteriales_D; family Crocinitomicaceae; genus 40-80. Next base: position 106,975 of record MKVF01000021.1, on the reverse strand, counting down.
AGGTAAATACCGGAAAAGCCTTGATAATCTGTACAAAGTATCATGGTATAAATGAATGGTATTTTTATAAAAGAAGATCAGATGGAAAAGTAAGATATATACGTAAAGATATGACTGAAATGCTAAAATGGAAAGGGTAATAATTCCTAAATATCTTACATAAAACAGGTTTAAAATCCGATATCCCAAATCTTTTACCGGGTTATATTCAAATGTAAGAAAGGAGGACAGCTCGGATTTTATATTTAAAAAAGTATATAGCAAATAAAAAATATAAAACAGGAGCAGTAAAGTGTTTACTGAATATAAGAAGCAGGAAAACAACACTATTTCAATGCCCGGAAGCACTATTTTGTTAAGTAGTAATATATTCCTGAAACCATATTTTGTGACAGAAGTGTACGTGGAAGAGATCACATCATTGTTCGCATCCTTCAGGTGGTGCCCGGTAATCCATTTTACTCCCTGGATGAAAACCCAGGATAAAAATAAGATGCTTGCTGTAAGGTGTTCGGAATAAAAGCTCTCAGATACGGTAAACAGCAGAATCAGGCTTAAATTTACCTGTGCGGCAAATGAATCATTAATGACAGAAAGCAACGGTTTTTCTTTAAAACGGGCAAGAGGAGAGCTGTAGGTAAAAATTAATAGAAATTCCAGGAGAATTAATACTATTATTTCCCTCTCCTTAGAAAAAACATACCATAAAGCTACAATAGCTGTTACCAGGCAGGATAAAATGAAAGATCGTTTGAGTACACTATGGTCTTTGGCGCGGTTCACTTTATTAACCAGTCTGTCTTTTTCAATATCACAGATGTCATTGAAATAGTAGCCCAGCGAGCCGATAAATGTAAATAGTGTTATTAAAAAAAGTAAATTGGTAACAAAGACCGAAAACTCAGGCTGATAAACCAGACTCCAGACATAGTAGTAGGTAACTAATATATTTAAGTTATTGTCTTTCCACTCGTTAAATCGAAATAGCATGCCGTTTCTATTTGGTTAAGTCTTTGTATAGTCCAGGTTCCATTCAAATCCCATAAATAAATTGCCCGGCAAATTCAATTCGGAGTAATCATAATCAGTGCTGTTCAGCTCAGCTTTAAAAATCAAGACATCGTCCAGAGCGCCTATTTTTTCAACTTCATTTTCCTGAGATACCAATCTTCGGTCTTCAATGACAGATTTAATAAATATCAGGCAAATTTTATACGATTGTGCATTAAATAAATTTGCAGGGAAAACGCAGGTCCATTTATAATTTCCTTTTTCACGCTGTATCTCTGTTTTTTTTGAAATGAAGTATGCGGAAGACAGAATCATATTATCATCTAAATCTTTTATGTTTAAGATCGGATAGATCTCCTGGTCAGAAGTTATCTGATCAAATTCAATATTTAAAATAAACTCTTTATTGGTTTTAAAGTTTTCTTTCTCTCCATTGTCTTGTAAAAGTTCTACTTTTTTCAGCACAAGAGCAGCACTTATTTTGTAGTGTGTAAAATCTGTTCTACAGCAATTGTTTGTATATAGCCGGCCGGTGAAATTTTTAGCAAATGCTTTTTCTGAATAGTCTGATAAGATATTTGCTTTATTGTTAATTGACTTAATACTGCCCTGTTGCATCAAGACAAAAGTATCGGCGCTTTGAATTTCACTTAAATTATGGCTGACGATAATTAAGGTCTTCTTTTCTCTTTTCAGCTGATCGATTTTCTGCCGGATAGTATATCCAAACTCAAGATCTCCCACACTCAGCACCTCATCCAACAAATAAACATCAAAATCCAGGTGTGTCATTATTGAAAAAGCCAATCGAAGGTACATTCCGTTTGAATAATTCTTTACCGGCTCATCAATAAATTTCTCTATTCCTGAAAAAGCTACGATCTCATCAAATTTGCTTTCAATTTCTTTTTTAGTAAATCCATGAATCTGACCGTTCAGAAATACATTTTCCCGTCCACTCAGCTCCGGATGAAATCCCGCTCCTATATCCAAAATGCTGGCAACTTTTCCACGCATAGTAATTTTCCCTGCTGTTGGTTTGGTTACTCCTGCCAGTATCTTTAAAAGTGTACTTTTTCCGCTTCCGTTAGGGCCGGTGATCCCCACGGTTTCTCCTCTCCTGATCTCAAATGAAACATCTTTCAGCGCCCAATGTTCCGGAATAATATTTCCATTTTCCTCAACTTTCGGCTGACGAAGCGAATATACCTTTGAAAGGTTTTCAACTTTTATTACGATCTCAGAGTCCATTCCTCAAGTTTTAAATACGATCTGAAAAACTGCTTTCTCTCCTGTTATAGACATACATTCCCAAAAAAAGCAGTCCCGCAACAATCATAAAATTTACTCCCCAGATCCACCTGAATTCTCCAAATCCGAACAATGACCATCTCCAGGCCTGTATTACATTTGCCATCGGGTTAAGATCCAAAGCAAAAGCATATCTGGATGGTAAAATATCATTGCTGAAAAATACCGGGGAAAACCAGATCCCGAAATAAAGTAAAAATGGTATCAGGTGCAGCAAATCCCGTTTTTTATATGCAAAGACGGAAATCCAGAACACCAGGCAAAGCGCACAGGCTGTATTATAGAATAATACGAGTGGCAAAAAAATTATTTTCCAGGATAGTTCCTGCCCGAAATAGAACATCAACGGAATAAGCAATAGTAAGCTAATTACCAGCTCTACCAGCGCGATCAACATTTTTGATAACGGGATAACACTCTTCGGAAAATAAATCTTTTTAATTAAATGAGAAGATTCCTGCAATCCAAAAGTACCGGCATTAACAATGTAGGAGAAAAAATTCCAGCCCAGCAATCCCGATAAAACATATACCGGATAAGGAATTCCTTCTGTTTTCCAGTTGAGCAAAAAACCAAAGAAAAACGTATAAATAATCAAGGCTGTTAACGGCTGTAAAAGTGTCCATCCCAATCCGATGATTGTCTGGGAATATTTTACCTGCAAATCACGCTTTGCAAACACCCGGATCAGATTCCGGTATTTCCATATTTTCCGGAAATAATCCACAAAGCTGTCTGGCTCGGAAGTCATTATGTGTATTTCTTCACTTCTACTCATTTCCAAAAAGATTTACCTCTCTGATTACTCTTAAAACGGTTTCATCCTCTAAGTTAACGTGCAGCGGCAGACGAACCAGTCTTTCCGAAACGCTTTCAGTAACCGGTAAATCTTGTTCGCCGAACGTTCTTCCCATTTCAGAGTTGTGCAACGGAATATAGTGGAATAACGCTTCAATGCCTCTTTCATTCAAATGAGCGATTAGCTCATTCCTTTCCCCGGCAGTCGGTAAAAGCAGGTAAAAGAGATGAATATTTGCTGCAAGCTTTTCTGCTGAAATCAAATTGATACCTTTTTCTTTTAGTGATTGCAGTCCGTCATAATATAACGTTGAAATCGCATTTCTGCGGGAAAGAATTTCTTCTTCGTTCAGCAGGTTATCATATAATGCTACCGCATTCAGTTCATTCATCTGATACTTAGAGCCAACGTTCACCCATTCGTAATAAGGTTTGCTCTGCTGCATGAACTGCGTCCGGTTTGTCCCGATATGGTAAATGTGGTCCAATGTGTCTTGAAATTCCGGACGGTTACAGATCAAAAGCCCTCCCTGAACGGCAGAAATTTGTTTCGTAATATCAAAGCTAATCACTCCAAAATCACCAATACTGCCTAATTGTTCTCCCTGATATGAATTTCCATACGCCATTGCTGCATCTTCGATCAGGAACAACTGGTATTTTTTACACAATTGCTTCAGGAATTCAAGATCAGTTGCATGTCCTCCATAATGAGTAATAACAATGGCTTTTGTATTTTTCGTTATTTTATCTTCAATTTTGCGAATATCAATATTGAAATCTTCCTCTGAAATATCTACAAATACAGGTTTTGCTCCGTAATTTACAAAAGCATTCGCTGTTGAAACAAATGTAAAGGAAGACATTATTATCTCGTCTCCGGCCTGAATTTTAATGGCTTTTGCTATCATCTCCAAAGCTCCGGTGGCAGAATGTGTGAGCCATAATCCGGAAGCTGGAAAACGTTTTCGGAGCAATTCTAATGATAGCAGCGAATATTTTTTTGAACGAAAATGATCATAATCCGAAAATAAATCTTCAACGTAATTCAAATAATTAATAGATTTGAAAATATCATTAAATTTTACCTTCATTTGATTCGTTTCGTCCATATTATCAATCCCGTAAAGTTAAGTGAAAAATCGGAATTAAGCATCGCGCAGCCTATCACTTTTCAAAGTATGCTGACGGCTAAACGTTTTACAGAAACGAATGTACAAATCGTTACTACGCAGTTTGAAGAAGACAAGACGATCATTCCGGAAGGGTTCCGTCAGCTCAGCAACCTAACGCGCTCTGTGCTGGATGTTAATGCAAAATTATCCCAGCGTAAGCTCCCGCTTATTCATGATATTCTGCAGAAGCTGAAAGAAACCGATGGTGATTATTACATTTTTACTAATGTTGACATTGCCCTGATGCCCTTTTTTTATGAAAGTGTCCGGCAAATAACCGGGCTTGGCCACGATGCGGTTATCATTAACCGGAGACGACTGAAAAATACGTATTCTAAAATTGAAGAGTTACCGTTAATGTACGCCGATCCGGGGAAATCACATCCCGGATTTGACTGCTTTATTTTTCATAAAAGCTTATTGGACAAATTAATTCTTGACAACATCTGTGTCGGAATATCATTTCTGGAGGTCAGCCTGATTCACAATCTGCTTGCTTTTGCAGAAAAACCGTTATATGTTCCGGATGCGCATCTGACTTTTCATATCGGTATGGAAGTGCTGGTACCAAGAAAGCAAAATCCGTTTTACTGGCACAACCGGACGGTTTATTTTGAAAAGATCGAACCCCGGTTAAAATCTCATTTCGACATCCGGAAATTTCCCTACTCCAATGAAAGCTCCGTGAAAAGGGCTTTGAAACATACTTTAAACCCGGCTTTGTTCACTAAGAATTACTTCCGGATGGAGGGCAGGAACCTGAAACGTTCCTTAAAAGAAAAGCTGGACGAATTACGCTGGAATTTCTTACAAAGATAAGCTTCACAGGTACTTGCGCAAATGTTCTACTAATTTTGAAGAGCGATAACCGAAATCGGCTCCGTAGCTGTTAATTACCAATCCTTTCAGATTGTGCACGGAAGATGAAATGGCAAAGAGGATACTTTCATCCGCGGGATCTGTCATTCCTTCAAAGCGGTGTACCTCGTCGATTACAAATTCTTCAGGGGAAAGCTCCAGATTATTGTTATGGCATATCAGACAGTCTTTTTCGTTCATAATTAAGAAATCCGCCGTATAGCCGCGTCTGATCAGATCATTCACTGCTTCGCTTAATGTATCGTAATTGTAAGGTGTTTCGCTGCTCATAATCATGTTCTTTAGGGTATAAATATTTTTCCGAAAAAATAAATGAAGTCCGCAATTTCTGTAAATCCGGACTTTCAATCGTGCTTTATTTAAAGAGCAGTTATTTAAAATATCTTCTTAAGATCCAAGCCATCTTCTCGTGATCTTCCATCAGTCCCGTAAGAAAATCAGCGGTACCTTCATCTCCGAATTTTTCACTTATCGCATCTATGCTTTCCCTCAGGCTACGAATGATCGTTTCGTGATCCCCAAGCAGCTCTTTTATCATGTTCATATTGTCTTCGGGGTTCTTTCCGGGGCTCTCTTTAAGAGAAGACAACTTTGAAAATTCGGAAGTAGTGCCTATCGCCACGCCTCCCAGCTGGCTCACTCGTTCAGCAATCTCATCAATTGCTTCCTGCACTTCGGTATATTGGCTTTCAAACAATTTATGAAGTTCCATAAAGTTATCTCCTTTGAGATTCCAGTGGTACTTACGAAGCTTGAAATATAGAATATGTGAATCTGCCAGGCTATTGTTCAGAAGTGCACATATTTCCTTTAAATTTTTGTCTGTAATTCCGATGTTTGGTTTCATGCTATAAAAATTAAGGTTAAAAAAGTACTTAATAGTATATTCTCAAATGTATCAAATAAATGATAGAATATAAAATTTTAAAGGTCTTAAGTTTTCTTAAAAAAAACCTTCCGTTTTTCTTATCCGGCTTTAGCAAACAGGAGCCCATACAATTAATCAAGATGAATGTAAATAAAAAAGCCTGACATTTGCCAGGCTTTTTCTCCCGGTGAAGGGAGCAGATTTTAATGCTGATCAGTTAATCACTTTCACATTTATCGCGCTCAATCCTTTTGGAGTTTCCTCAACATCATAGCTAACTTTATCGTTTTCTCTGATTTTATTTACCAAACCTGATAAATGTACGAAAATGTCTTTTCCGCTGTTTGAGTCATTAATGAAACCAAAACCTTTTGTTTCATTGAAGAATTTTACTGTTCCTTCTTGCATTTTACTTTAAATTATTATGTTACTATTTGAAATAGGATCAATCTACAAATGTGTAGGCTGTTCCTGTTTTTCCTGCTCTTCCGGTTCTTCCAACCCGGTGGATATAAGTATCAAAGTCTTTTGGGAGCTGATAATTGACAACCAGTGAAACATTGTTCACGTCAATTCCTCTTGCAGCGACGTCTGTCGCAACCAATACCCTGATACTTCCCTTTTTAAATTTTTCCAGTGCGTTTATCCTGTAATTTTGTGACTTGTTTCCGTGGATCTGATCGGATTTGACCCCGGAATTATTAAGCTTTTTTGATAAGCGATTCGCCAGGTGCTTTGTTTCCGTAAACAAAATGACTTTGTCGAAATCCTTATCTGCCAGTAAATCAAGTAAAATTTTGAATTTATCCTGTCCTTCCGGGATTTTGATAATATCCTGCTCCACATTTTTGGAGCTTTGATCTCCTGAGTGAATTTCCACAACAAACGGATTGCTTACAATTTCATTGATGATGGTTTGCTGTTTCGGGTCTTTTGTCGCAGAAAACAACAATGTTTGTTTACGTTGCTTCATTCCTCCCACCAGCTCACGGATATCACGGATAAAGCCCATATCAAGCATTTTATCAAATTCATCCAGCACCAGCACCTCAAATTTGCTGAGCTTTAAATTTCCTCTGTTCCTCAGATCCAGTAAACGTCCCGGAGTACCGATCACCAAATCAAAATAATTGTTCAGGCTCAGGATGTCCTTTTCAATATTTGTTCCGCCGATATAGCAAGCAGCTCTTAGCTTCAGCCCTTCGGACAGCTTTTTAAATTCATCATAAACCTGTAAAGCCAGCTCTCGTGTAGGAACGATAATCAATGATTGAAATTTACGGTCGTTATTACGGAGCAGGTTCTCCAGGATAGGAATAAGGAAAGCGCCTGTTTTTCCTGTTCCGGTGTTGGCAATCCCGATCAGGTTTGCCCCGTTCACCAACTTATCAAAGGTTTTATCCTGAATCTCAGTAGGTGAAATGAACCCCATTTTTTGAATGTTAGCTTTGAGCTGGCGTTGTAAATCCATCTCTTCAAAGCGTGTTGCGACTGTAATTGCTTTTACAGAAGAAACTACTGCCTGTTGAATAAGCAATTCCGGGTTCAGCGTTGATTTTTTTGAATTGTTATTTCTTTGCTGTTGGCCGGAAACTCTTGTTCGGTTTGTTCTGGCAGGTGTACGTTTATTTATACTTGTTTGCATAATTTTCTTTTCCTACCCTTTCGGGTGCTTTTGTTAAAATCAGCGGGATTTTCCCGACTTGTTTTGTATAGACAGAGCTGTTTGTTCTGATAACATCTCTGTCTTTCCGGCAGATTTACTCCCTGCCGGGGTATAATAACACCAAAAGCAAATCCGTAAAATCCAATATCAGCTTCGCCTTTATTGTTTAAACAGTTACCGCATTGGCATTTGCTACTCTGCTAATCTTAAAAACAGTCCAGGCTATTTTAAAATCAGAGCAGGTATAAAAATTCCGAAAATCTGTTGTGAACGAGGAGCTACCTCTTACTAATCAATTCACGAATCCACAGCTGCTGATTCAGATTCGTTTTTTAAATTCAGGCGGAGAACCTGATTTTCTATTTCTTAATTTCAATAACAATTTCCGGCAGGCGGCTATTTGCCTGAGCCATCATCCTTAGCCATCAATCTATTATGGCCGGTTATTTACATGAAAATTCTGAAAGATGATAAGGTTGTTGTACTACGATTTAAAACCTTTGAAACAACCACATGTAAGTTGTTTCCAAAAAGCAGAATTAACTTGTTCGGGAACAAAGATACGGAAATTTCTGATACCAGCAGATTTATTTTCTTTCGGGCTGCTTCCGCCAAATTTAAAATAAAAGTATTATCTTTGTACAGCCAAATACATCTGTAAAATAAATTGGTGCTGTAATTTAGTCTTGTCGAAACGTTTATCGTTTTTTCTTTCTGTTTTATATCATTTTATTTGGGGATTCAGTACTGTTTGTTCTCAGGAAATACAGACATTTTATCTCTTGCACAGAAGAAAAAGGTTTAATTTTCATAATAATTAAATACCGGAGCGTATCAGACATCTTAAATTTTCTCAGACTGTTGAACAGGAATTTTCCAAAGCACTTAAACGAAGAGTAAACCTGTATTTCAAACTGAGCAAAGCACATAAACGGGCAAATGCCAATATGGTTTTGAAAACCATTGTGATGTTGCTTGTTTATACAATACCGGTTGTTTTATTGAGTTGCGGTAGTATTACATCACCTGTTATTGCCATCTTTCTCTACCTTATCAGTGGATTTGGCATAGCGGGAATAGGGATGGGAATCATGCATGATGCCAATCACGGTGCTTACACGAAGCGCTCGCGATTGAGCCACATGCTTAGTCATACTCTGGATTATATGGGGTGCAGCAGTGAAATGTGGAAATTGCAGCACAATGTGCTTCACCATACTTACACCAACATTCACGGGCATGATGAAGATATAGATGCTCCTTTATTTCTGCTGCGCTTTTCGCCATACAGCAAAAGCTATAAAATCCATCGTTTCCAGCATTATTATGTGTGGCTCTTTTATGGGGTGCTGACACTGTACTGGGTGACGGTGAAAGACTTTAAGAAAGCAGGAGATTACTACAAAATGGGATTGATCCGTACAAAGAAAGAATACTATATCCGGTTGCTGAAATTAATACCGTTGAAAGCGTTTTATTTCACGTACGCTTTGGTGCTACCGATGATCTTTGCTCCGTTTTCCGTTTATTGGATTTTAACCGGATTTGTGCTAATGCACTTGTTGGCAGGCATTCTGCTAAGTGTTGTATTTCAGTTGGCACATGTGGTGCCTGATATGCAGTTTCCGCAGCCCGATGAAAATAAGCAAATGAATGCCAATTGGTACACTCATCAATTGCAGACAACGAGCAATTTTGCTCCTAAAAACAGGCTTCTTTTCTGGTATTTGGGAGGACTAACCAACCAGATAGAACATCATTTATTTCCGAATATCTGTCATGTTCATTATCGTACTATCAGTAAAATCGTTGCACGCACAGCGAAAGATTTTCAGGTACCTTATTATGTCAACAAGACACTTTTTTCAGCTGTTTCAGGACATATAAGAACTTTGCGCCTGCTCGGAAGAATGAAAACACTTCAACAATAAAAATTTTAATATATACATAAATTATGGCAGAAACCTTTAATAAAAAAGAAAGAGAAAAAAAGAAATCACAACGCAGAAAAGAAAAACAATCCAAAAAGGAAGCGCGTAAAGAAGGTGCTACCGGAGGAGGTTGGGAAAGCATGATGGCTTATGTGGATGAAAACGGAATCCTCCGCGATACGCCGCCGGATCCGAAAGCGAAAAAAGAGATTAAAGCAAAGCACATTGAAATCGGGATACCAAAGCGTGAGAAAGAAGAAATTGATCCTATACTGAGAGGAGTTATCAATTATTTTGATGATACCAAAGGATATGGGTTCATCAAAACCGCTGATGATGAAAATTTCTTTGTCCACCAGAACAACATTTCAGGAGAGCCTGCAAAAGGGAAAAAAGTACGATTTGAAAAGGAAAAAGGGGCAAAAGGATGGGCAGCAGTACGTGTGGTAATTGAGTGACAACTCTTACCAGCTATATGCGAGAATAACTCTTATAAAAACAATGCTGATGTACCTTTGATGTTAGTTTGATTTTGAAAAATGTAGTCATTGAAGAAATCAGCATTATGTTGCGACGCAAACCGTTATAAATCCTGGTATTGCACAGAGAAATTGTAATTCTGCCATTTCCTTTAGTGGTTCACGCAACCCTGCTTCAGATGTTGTTACCATTTTAGATTTGTTAAGCAGCGATATCACAGCCAAAGAAGTTTACAGAGTAATTTCAAACGATAAAATAATACAATTAATACACGGTATTTTTTTCTCAGAGAATAATTGTCTTATTTATGGTAGTCATCTGACAATTCAAGTCTCGATTATCACCTGGATAATGATCAGTCCAAGAGCAACAATTTATAATGTCCCTTATAAAATGCAGTAAGTACTGAAGTATGGGTTTGTGATATTCCTCCGCTTCATTTCTTTTTTATTTCTTTCATCAAGTCTTCTAAATAATCAATCTGAACTTCTTGGATTTCTAATAACTTATTATTTTGATGGACAAGTAAGTGGTCTATCTTCTCGCTTAACAATTTGATTTCAAGTTCAGCTTTAAGGTTAATTTTATAATCGTGCTCACTTCGTTGTCTGTCTTTTTGTTCTTGCCTGTTTTGGCTCATCATAATTATTGGCGCTTGTATTGCTGCCAAACAAGAAAGTATAAGATTTAATAAAATAAAAGGATACGGATCAAAAGATTTAGTTGTCAAACACCAAACATTTATTGACATCCAAACAATAATAAATGAGAAGAAGGTAATTATAAAAGTCCAACTACCACCAAATGCAGCAACTCTATCAGCGATTTTTTGCCCGATAGTCAGCTCAGCCTCCATTTCATCCTGGATATTTTCAGAAAGTATCGAATTGTTTTTAATTGCATCCATAACATCTCTGTCAATGATTGCCAATTCTCCTTTCTCCTGAATAATCAGTGATGCTAAGTATAGCCGCCTATACTGATTAAGTTCGGCTAATGTGATGTAACATTCTCTGTTAAAGTCCGGATGATCAGCCTGAATTAAGCTAAAAATCCCTTCTCTGATGTCTTGAGCTTTTACATCTTCTCCTCTTGGTATCTCTTGTTTACTAATGTGACTTATGGGCATTTGAAATAGTTTTTAGTAGCTGTCGCTGTTTTCTATCAATGGAATATCATTTCCACTTCTGATTTCAATATATCTTATTTTTCCACCAATCGTACCAGTCTGTTTAGCAAAAAATAAAACTATAAATGCAGTGCGTTTAACTGCTTCTGATTTAAAAATTAATCCTGTAGTCATTCCAATTACTCCTACAACAGGAAAAAATAATTGGTAAATGATTTACTGCTAAATGCCAATGTGCTCCGTTCATAATTATCGTATTTTAAAAACTAAACATTTACTCCGAAAAGATAGCCAACGAATGCAGAAAGGATCATCGCGATTGTTCCCCAAACTGTAATCCGAATGATCGCTTTCAAAATACTCGAACCTCCGGTTTTTGCAGATGCAATTCCCAAGATAATTAAAAATATGATTGTAAATCCATAAAGCCAGTATTCCATTCCTGCAACTGGAGAAAAAAGTATCACCAATAGTGGCAAAATGCCACCAACCGTAAATGATGCTCCGGAAGCCAATGCTGCCTGAATAGGATTTGCCTTGCTCATTTCATTAAGACCCAATTCATCACGAATATGAGTTCCCAAAGCATCTTTTTCAGTAAGTTCAATTGCTACTTGCATTGCGGTTTCTCTTCCGAGTCCTCTCTTCTCATAGATTTGTGCTAATATTTTTAGTTCTTCTTCGGGCATTTCTGCCAATTCCTTTTTCTCTCGTTCGATGTCTGCTTTTTCGGTATCTGTCTGAGAACTTACTGAAACGTATTCTCCAGCTGCCATTGACAAAGCTCCGGCCACTAATCCTGCAACTGTTGCCAAAACAATCGGTTCTCTTGTTGAGCTCGCAGCAGCAACACCTATTGCCAAACTGGAAATAGAAATTATCCCATCATTGGCTCCAAGCACTGCAGCTCTCAACCAATTGCTCCTGTGTATGTAATGATTGTCTAAATAATTGTCAATCGTTATCATTTTATCATCCATAATGTATATTATTACTTAATTTTACTTCGGTTCTTTCTGATTTTTTGGATTGTTTTGCAATGACTGTCAAAAGAGGAAGGAATAGAATCCAATAAGAGCTAAACAATAAAGATTCTGAAATGTAAAACACACTATTATGTAAAAGAAAAATCCAAAATCACGTTTGTACAAGCAAATAATAGAATACAAGCAGTGATTATAAAACTCCGTTTCTTTCTGTTTTGTATGAGCTGATATATTAATTGAATAGTCAAAATATTTGTTTTTTGGGTAGCAATGTTTTTAAAATCCGTACAACGTTTCGGGTATTGCCGAAGGCCGGGGAATTAAGGTACAAATGCTGAGTTCAGCACCGCAGTAAACAAAACCATTTTTTTGTTTACTAATTTACATTTTTTAAAGCAGATAAAAAATGGTTTTTACGGAATAGAAGAAAAGTTGAGGATTGCACTTTCAGCCACGCTTTTGGCAATACAATGTTATTAAAAGTATTAAATCGTATGTCACTATTTGCACTAAAATACTTATTTATCAATTAGTTATAAAAATGACAGGGATAAAATAAAGCATAAAAAAGCAATGAAAAGATAGTATTGTTGTACCAAATGTTGTATCTTTGTATCAGGTTGCACCGCTTTGAAATAGCTGATAAATAAAGGGTTTCATCAAATTGCACTCGTTTCATTTATTTAGTACAACAAACTTAATACTTTTTTTTATGGCATCAATTAAGTTAGTTCTTAGAACAAATCAAGAAGATAAAACAGGTCATAGTCCTTTATACATAAGGGTTATAAAGGATAGAAAAGCCAAATTTGTAGCTACAGGAGTAAAGCTGAAGCAAACAGAATGGGATGATGAAAAGCAGAAAATCAAAAAGAACCACCCAAATAGTGCAAGGATGAATGCTTTTCTCTCTCAAAAAATTGCTGATGCTGAAGGAACTGTAGCAGACCACGAACGCAAACGCCAATCTGTATCAGCAAGAAAACTAAAGGAAGCAATAAAGGGTAAGGATATGGCAAACTTCTTTGAATATGCTTACAACCGTTGTGAGCGTATAAAAGGAACGGTATCGGTTGCTACTTATAAAAACTACAAACAGTACGTAGCTAAGTTTGAAAAATTTGTTGGGCATAGAGATGTGTATTTCGATGATATTACAGTTACAATGTTGAAAGACTACGTAAACTATCTTTCCAATACGTTGAAAAATGGCGGCACCACGATACATTATTCATTGCTGATTTTATCGGTTATGTTTCGGGATGCACAAAGGGAAGATATTATTTCAGAAGCTATTTATCCATTTTCAAAAGTGAAAGTAAAAAGAGATAAAGGCAAACGTTTATATCTGAACAAAGAGCAGATTGAAAAGCTAAGAACCCTAAAAATTGAATATACCGGAAAAGACGAAATATTTAGAGATATGTTCATTTTTGCGGTGTATGCAGGCGGTTTACGTTTTAGCGATGTGGTGAGTCTGAAATGGGAACACTTTAACGAGAAAGAACAACGCATCACCAAGGAAATACGTAAAACCAGAAGAACCCACACTTTTAAAATCGGACAGGTAGCATTGGGTATTTTGCACCAATACAAAACCGAATTTTCGCAACCATCGGATTTTGTTTTCCCGATAATTGAAGATGTAGAGTTGTTTGAAGCCAACGAAGAATACCAGGCACACATCATCAATGCTAAAAATATTTTGTGTGGTCAGAAATTGCGAAGATTGGGTAAGGATATGGAATTGCCTTTTTCACTTTCCTTCCATTTAAGCCGTCATACTTTTGCTACCAATGCTTTAAATAATGGAATGCGGATAGAATATGTTTCAAAACTCTTAGACCATTCAGATATTGGCATCACGCAGATTTACGCCAAGGTAATCAGCGAGGAGTTGGATAAAGCAGTTGAACAATACATCAACTAAACTCAATACAATTTTTTTTCAGAAAACATTTTGCAGTTAAAAAATAACATCGTAATATTGCGATGATAAAATATGAGCTATGGGACTTACTAAATCAGATATATTTTCGGATGAACAAAATAAATTGGCTTCTTTGTTTAAAGTATTGGGGCATCCTGCAAGGATCGCCATACTTCAATATATTATCAATCAGAAAGCCTGTATTTGCAATGATTTGGTGGATGAATTGGGTTTGGCACAGGCAACTATTTCGCAACACCTAAAGGAGTTAAAAAACATAGGTATTATTAAGGGAACAATAGAAGGAAAATCTGTTTGTTATTGCATAGAAGAAAAGAAGTGGAAAGAAGTACAAGGGCTTTTTAATCAATTCTTTGAGCAGGAAGTAAAAGTAAATCAATGCTGTTAAAAGCATTTTTTTAGATCTCTTAATATCGTTATATTGCAATGTAACATATCTTAATAATAGTGCCTTAAATACAGAATTATAAAGCGTAACAGAATATCATAATAAAATAGAAATTTTATGAAACTATCAAACATCAAAGAAATCTTACCAGCATTAGATAATGTTGAATTTCAATTAGAGGACGGAACATTTGTACCGGAGCATTTCCACGTTACAGAAGTAGGTGTAATCACAAAACATTTTATTGATTGTGGCGGAACCATAAGAAACGAAAAAGTTGTCAATTTCCAATTATGGAATGCTAACGACTTTGAACACAGATTAAAACCAGCCAAACTATTAAACATCATCAAACTATCCGAAGAAAAATTAGGTATTGAAGATGCGGAGATAGAAGTAGAATACCAAAGCGCAATCGCAGATTCTCAAACGCCAAATCAAACAATAAATGGTTTGCAAACGATTGGTAAATACGATTTGGATTTTAACGGAAATCATTTTATACTGAAGAACAAACAAACCGCCTGTTTAGCTCAAGATGCTTGCGGTATTCCTTTCGAAAAACAGAAAGTAAAATTATCAGACTTGAATAATGCTTGCTGTACACCTAATTCGGGATGTTGCTAAATACCGTAACAATGGAGATTAGACCAATTACCAAAGATAATTTTTCAGAAGTTGTAGAAATCTATAAACAGGGATTAGCAACCAATATAGCCACTTTTCAAAATGATTTACCACAATGGGAAGATTGGAACAAAGGACATCTTGACTTTTGCAGGATTAGCATTTATGAAAATAATAAAATGCTTGGTTGGACGGCTTTAACACCAGTTTCAAGCCGATGCGTATATGCAGGAGTTGCAGAAGTAAGTGTTTACATAGCACAAAAAGAAAGAGGTAAAGGCATTGGAAAAATCTTATTGAATGAATTGATTAAACAAAGCGAAGCCAACGGAATATGGATGTTGCAATCCGGTATATTCTCCGAAAATCAAAGCAGTATCAAGTTACACGAAAAATGCGGTTTCAGAATGGTAGGTTATAGAGAAAAAATAGGAAAGAAAAACGGCATTTGGAAAGACAATATACTAATGGAATACAGAATTAAAAATATTGGGATAGACTAATTAGTATTAAAAAACAAAAGACTATGTATCCAACATTATCAAAAACAATAGAGCAATTAGCACTACAAAATATCAGCGAAGGACGTAAAACCATATTACAACCGTTGATAGATTTTATACAACAAAAAGTAAACGACAGGCAGGATATAAATATCAATTTCATATGTACCCACAATTCCCGAAGAAGCCATTTGTCACAGGTTTGGGCACAGGCAGCGTCGGCACATTTTAATATTCCAAACGTACATTGCTATTCGGGCGGTACAGAAGAAACCGCACTATTCCCGAAAGTTGCAGAAACATTGATTAATCAGGGTTTTAGCATTTTCAAAATTTCAGAAAATAATAATCCTGTATATGCTATAAAGTACAGCGATAATGCTTTACCTATAATTGGTTTTTCAAAAAAATACGATAACCCTTTTAATCCTGTATCAGCGTTTGCAGCCATTATGACCTGTTCACAGGCAGACGCTGGATGCCCTTTTATTGCAGGTGCGGAAAAAAGAATACCTGTCACATTTGAAGATCCAAAAATTTCAGACAATACACCGGAGCAACCACAGGTATATGCAGAAAGAAGTTTGCAGATAGCAACGGAAATGTTTTATGTTTTTTCAAAAATCAGTCAATAACCCATGCAACCAAAACTAAAATTCTTAGACAGGTACCTAACCTTATGGATATTCCTTGCAATGGCAGTAGGCATAGGTTTAGGATATTTCTTTCCGGGCATTTCAAAAATCACAAATGCTTTATCCGTAGGCACTACAAATATTCCATTGGCAATAGGTTTAATACTGATGATGTACCCACCATTGGCAAAAGTTGATTATTCATTATTGCCACAAGCATTTAAGGATAAAAAAGTAATTGTAATATCCTTATTGCTCAATTGGGTTATAGGGCCTGTTTTGATGTTCATATTAGCCATTTTGTTTTTACGGAACGAACTCGGTTATATGACAGGCTTGATACTGATAGGTCTGGCGAGATGTATCGCAATGGTAATTGTTTGGAGTGATTTAGCGAAAGCCAACAGAGAATATACAGCGATGTTAGTTGCGTTAAATAGCGTTTTTCAAGTCCTTTCTTACAGCTTCTTAGTGTGGTTATTCATCAACGTATTACCAAGCAAATTAGGATTGGCAAATTTCAATGTAACTGTATCAATGAAAGATGTTACAGAAAGTGTATTGATATACTTAGGCATTCCATTTTTAGCAGGTTTTATAAGCCGTTACACATTGGTAAAATCAAAAGGTATAGAATGGTATAATAGAAAATTTGTACCCAGAATATCGCCCATTACATTATATGCTTTATTGTTTACAATCGTATTGATGTTCAGTCTGAAAGGCGATAAAATAGTAGAGTTGCCAATCGATGTGGTAAAAGTAGCCATACCGTTAATCATCTATTTTGTACTGATGTTTTTCGTTAGTTTCTTTATCAATAAATGGCTGAAAGTTCCCTACGATAAAAACGCATCCATCGCATTTACAGCCACAGGAAACAATTTTGAATTGGCAATAGCCGTAGCAATAGCAGTATTTGGTATTCATTCCCCACAGGCATTTGTAGGCGTTATAGGGCCATTGGTAGAAGTTCCTGTACTGATATTATTAGTAAGGGCAAGTTTATGGTTAAAGAAAAAATACTATGATTAAAGAAATTACTAATTCTTAATAGTATTACCTTCTTTAGAAATATTATAAAATAGAAAAACTTAATAAAAAATACCTGATTATTAATACCTTTGTAAAGTGAAAAAGTGTTTGGCGGTCATATTACTTTCCTTATATCTCTGTGCTACAACAGAGCTGTACCAGTTGCTGAAATTTCCCGTTTTGGTAGAACACTTTTTTGAACATAAAGCTAAAAATTCCAATATATCTGTTTTGGATTTTCTGAAGCTTCACTATGCAGGGAATCATTTGCAAAATCATCCGCATGATGATGACTACGAACAGGATCAGAAATTGCCTTTTATTAGCCATCATGATTTTTTAACCATTGTTTTTACCCCGGGTTCTGCGGTATGGTTTGAAATTGAAAATCATAATTTACCCGTCGTTAAACGGAAAATTGCTTCATACAATGATGCATATTTGAGTAGGGAAATCATCAATGCCATCTGGCAGCCTCCGAAATTCTGTTAATCTTTTTTGATTTTTTCAGGTGAGTTCATTCATCTGATATTACTGTTTTTGAAAAAATTCGGAAAGCAGCATCTATACATTTTTTTAGGTGTCGGGTTTTCTGTCAATAATTCATTGGCGGTTATAAAATCACATTCAATTATTTTTTACGATTAACAGAATTAAATATGCTTACAAAAATCATTGAGTTTTCTGTAAAGAACAAACTCATTATAGCATTACTGATTCTTGGTTTGATTGGTGTAGGTTCCTATCAGGTAACAAAGTTGCCGATAGATGCCGTGCCGGATATTACCAACAATCAGGTGCAGGTTATTACCATTGCGCCGTCTTTTGGCGCAACAGATATAGAACGGTTGGTCACATTCCCCATCGAGCAGGCCAATTCCAATATTGCCGGACTGAAAGAAATCCGCAGTTTTTCCCGATTCGGACTTTCACTTGTGACCATTGTTTTTGACGATGGCGTCGATGTCTATTGGGCAAGGCAACAGGTTGCAGAACGATTGCAGCAGGTACAGTCAGAAATCCCGCAAGGGATAGGGAATCCACAATTGGGACCTATTTCCACAGGTTTGGGTGAAATTTACCAATACGTTGTCCGTCCGAAAAAAGGCTTCGAACAGAAATATAACATTACAGAACTCAGAACCATTCAGGACTGGATTGTCCGCAGGCAATTGCTTCAGGTAAAAGGCGTAGCCGAGGTCAGCAGTTTCGGAGGAAAGCTCAAACAATATGAAATTGCTGTAAACCCTGATAAACTTAACGCTTACGGCATTACCATCAACGATGTTTTTGATGCGCTCAATGCCAACAATCAAAATACAGGCGGCGCTTATATCGAAAAAGGACCAACAGTTTTGTATATCCGAAGCGAAGGTTTGGTGGGAAATATAGAAGACATTCAAAATATTTCTATTACCAATAAAAATAACGATGTTCCGCTTTTCATTCGTGATGTGGCAGATGTAAAAACAGGTTACGCCACCCGTTACGGTGCGATGACCTATAACGATAATGGCGAAGTTTCCGGAGCGGTGGTGATGATGCTGAAAGGTGCTAACAGCAGCCAGGTCATCAAAGATGTCAAATCCAAAGTGGCTCAAATCCAGAAAACACTTCCCGAAGGTGTCGTTCTTGAGCCATTCCTAGACCGTACCAAAATGGTGAACAACGCCATCAGCACCGTAGAAAGGAATCTTTTGGAAGGCGCTTTAATTGTTGTTTTTGTGCTGGTTTTATTTCTTGGAAATTTCAGAGCCGGACTTTTAGTGGCATCAGTTATTCCGTTGGCGATGCTTTTTGCCATTTGTATGATGAATCTTTTCGGCGTAAGCGGAAATCTGATGAGCTTGGGTGCTTTGGATTTCGGATTGATTATCGATGGAGCGGTCATCATTGTAGAATCGGTTTTACACCAGTTGATGCTCAATAAAAAATTCAGGAATCTGGCAAAAATTCCCACAGAAGAAATGGATGGTATGGTTACAGAATCTGCCGGAAGAATGATGAACAGTGCCGTTTTCGGGCAAATTATCATTTTCATAGTCTATATTCCGATTCTCACATTGCAGGGAATCGAAGGGAAAATGTTTCGCCCAATGGCAGAAACCGTCGCTTTTGCTTTGCTTGGAGCGTTCCTGCTTTCGCTTACTTATATTCCGATGATGAGTTCGGTTTTATTGAAAAAACGAAGCTTAAAACCTTCCTTTTCGGACAGGATGATGAAAAAAATTGAAGGGGTTTATGTAAAAACATTGCTGAAAGTCATCAAAATTCCGAAAACGATTTTTGCCGTTATCTCTGTTCTTTTCATTGCGGCCATTATTTTAATGAGCAGAATGGGAGGCGAATTTATTCCGTCCCTGGAAGAAGGTGATTTTGCAGTAGATACAAGGGTTTTGCCCGGAAGTAATCTGACGACTACGATTGAAAGCACCCAAAAAGCCGCTCATATCCTGAAAACACGTTTTCCGGAAGTGGAAAAAGTGGTGACCAAAATCGGAAGTGGCGAAGTCCCTACCGACCCGATGCCGATGGATGCTTCGGATATGATGGTCATTCTGAAAGACAAAAAAGAATGGACTTCTGCCAAAACTTTCCCCGAATTGTCGGAAAAAATGTCCAAAGCCCTGGAAGATGTTCCCGGTATTACGGTTGGTTTCCAATATCCGGTAGCCATGCGGTTTAATGAGCTGATGACAGGAGCGAGACAGGATGTGGTCATCAAAATTTTCGGAGATAACCTGGATTCTTTGGTTCAGAATGCCAATAAACTCGGTAAAATCATCGAAACCGTAAAGGGAACGCAAAACCTTTATATAGAGCCGGTTTCCGGGCTTCCACAAGTGGTGGTGGAATACAATCGCCCTGCCATTGCCCAGTATCATCTTTCTGTGGCGGATGTCAATCGTATCATCAATACGGCTTTTGCAGGACAAAGCACAGGTTTGGTTTTCGAAGGTGAAAAACGTTTTGATATGGTGGTTCGGCTTAATTCCAATGACCGGAAAAATATCAATGATATTAGAAATCTTCTTGTCCCAACGCCCGCAGGCAATCAGATTCCTTTAAACCAGCTTGCCAAGGTTGATATTGTACAAGGTCCGAACCAGATTCAGCGGGAAAACGCACAACGCAGAATTGTGGTCGGTTTTAATATCAAAAATAGGGATGTGCAAAGCATTGTGGAAGAATTACAACAAAAAGTGGACAAACAAATTAAATTACCTGCTGGTTATTCTATGACCTATGGTGGTTCGTTTGAAAACCTCAACAATGCCAAACAACGTCTGATGGTCGCAGTTCCGCTGGCTTTAGCATTGATTTTTGTACTGCTGTTTTTGGCTTTTAAATCCATCAAAGAAAGCCTGCTGATTTACACCGCTATTCCGCTTTCCATTATTGGCGGCGTTTTTCTGCTGAATGCGAGAGGAATGCCTTTCAGTATCAGTGCAGCAGTCGGATTTATCGCCCTGTTCGGTGTTGCGGTTCTCAATGGGATTGTCCTGATTTCAGAATTTAACCGGCTTCACAAATCAGGAATCAGAAATATCGTAAGAATTGTGGTAGATGGTGGCGAAAGCCGTTTACGCCCGGTTCTGATGACGGCTTGTGTGGCATCGCTTGGCTTTATCCCGATGGCAGTCAGCAACGGGGCAGGAGCAGAAGTACAAAGACCTTTGGCAACGGTAGTCATTGGCGGACTAATCCTCGCAACCTTTCTCACACTGTTTGTTTTGCCGCTTTTGTACATCAATATCGAAAATGGATTTAAGATGAAAAAACCAAAAATTAAAACTATCACGCCGATTTTAATATTCATCCTAATGATTGGAAGCGTGAAACTCAATGCGCAAACTACGATTTCTCTGGATGAAGCCATAAATCTTGCCGTTCAGAATAACCGGAATCTGAAAAACGAAAAGCTGCGTTCTGATTTTGCCAAAGCACTGATAAAAACATCCACTGCCGATATTCCGCAAACCTCGGTTAGCGCAGAATACGGACAGATTAACAGTGCCTATAAGGATATGAAATTCGGGGTTTCGCAAAGCATTGCTTTTCCGACGGTCTATAAAAAACAGAAAAATCTGTATACCGAAGAATGGAAAAAAAGCCAGTTAAATGTTTCTCTGAAAGAATTTGAATTGAAAAAATTGGTAAGCCAGACTTATTTTCAATTGGTGTATTGGAAAGAAAAGGAAAAATTGCTGAATGAAGCCTTACAATTATATTCTAATTTTCTGGAGAAGGCAAGCCTTCGTTTAAAAGCCGGAGAAAGCAACGTTCTGGAAAAAGCAACAGCGTC
The DNA here is from genome assembly GCA_001899145.1 of Flavobacteriia bacterium 40-80. Classification (GTDB taxonomy): domain Bacteria; phylum Bacteroidota; class Bacteroidia; order Flavobacteriales_D; family Crocinitomicaceae; genus 40-80. The sequence goes on along the minus strand of MKVF01000021.1, from coordinate 85,296 downwards.
CAACCAGAAATCGGCGATTGATATTCAGTTAAAACAAATTCAGCAGGAAGTCAAAACGCTACAGTTGCAGTTCCAATGGTTGCTGAATTCTGAGGTAGAATATCTTCCTTTGGAAACATCCAAAACTAATCTTTCAAATCCAGAAATTTCTTCGCATCCTTTACTAAAAATGTTGGAACAGCAGAAAACGGTTGCTGAAAAACAAACGGAAGTCGAAAAGTCCAGATTGCTTCCCGGGCTTCAATTGGCGTACAATCTTAATTCATTCAAAGGAACAGGAGCAGACGATAAAATCTACAATGCAACGCCACAATTTCATTCGGTAATGCTTGGAGTCGGCATTCCGATTTTCTCGGGCGGGCAAAAAGCCAGAATTGAAGCTTCTAAAGTGGCGGAAAATATTGCCGAAAATGATAGGATAAATACCGAATTTTCTCTGAATATAAAAGCAACGCAACTCCGGCAAATTTATCAAACCAACCTGGAAATTGTAAACCGTTATGAAGTTTCGGAGCTGAAAAATGCAGAAATCATTACCGAAACAGCTCAGAAGCAATTCACGAATGGAGAAATCAATTATCTGGAATTTGTTATGCTCATCAACCAAACGCTTGCCCTCAAAAGCAATTACACGGATGCTCTTTTGAAACTGAACGAAAGCGCAATCGAGCTTCAATACCTCACTTTAAATCAATAAAAATGAAGACAGTAAAAATAAAATATCAATGGATTTTGGTTTTGTTGTGGATATTTTCGGCGGTGCAATGCACGCAGAAAGAAGAATCTGCTCCCAAAACCGGAGCCCCAAAAGACGAAAATACCGTTAGCTTAACCGATGCCCAACTCCGGAATGCGCCGGTAGAAACCACAGAACTTTCGATGCAGTCAATCTCGACGGTTCTTAAATTAAACGGTAAAATTGACGTTCCGCCACAAAATCTCGTTTCCGTAAGCACACCTTTGGGCGGTTACGTGAAAAGTACCGGACTACTCCCGGGAATGAAAGTTTCCAAGGGACAAGTGATTGCCGTGATTGAAAACCCTCAGTTTGTACAGCTGCAGCAGGATTACCTGATGGCAAAATCCAAATATCATTTTGCTCAGCTGGATTATAACCGCCAAAAAAAGCTCAACCAAAGCCAGGCAAGCAGCGATAAGGTGATGCAGATGGCACAATCGGAGATGAACAGCCAGCAAATTATGATGAATGCCATTGCGCAGCAACTGCAGCTGGTGAACATCAATGCAGGAAGCGTAACAGCCGGGAATATCCGTAAAAGTGTTCCTGTTTACAGCAGTATCAATGGTTTTGTAAGCAAAGTGAATGTGAATATTGGGAAATACGTCAATCCTTCCGATGTTTTGTTCGAACTCATCAATCCTGCGGATATTCATCTCAATCTCAAAGTCTATGAAAAAGACCTTGCGATGCTGAAAACAGGACAGCGGATTGTGGCTTACAGCAATATCAATCCGGACAAAAAATATGATGGCGAAATTCTCCTCACAGGCAAAGATCTGGACGGAAACGGAATTGCCGATGTCCATTGTCATTTTGAAAAATACCATCCCGAACTGATTCCGGGAATGTATATGAATGCGGAAGTCGAGACCGAAACCTCTTTTTCGAATGCTGTCCCAGAGGAAAGTGTGGTAGATTTTGAAGGTAAAAGCTATGTTTTTGTTGAAGAGAAAAAACAAACCTACAGGATGACTCCTATTACGGTGGGCAATTCCGAAAACGGTTTTATCGAAGTGCTGAATTTCTCCGACTTTGAAGGGAAAAAAATTGTCACAAAAAATGCTTATACCTTATTGATGAAGCTGAAAAACACAAGTGAAGATGAAGAATAAAACGTCATGAATTCAATATTAATTCAAAATTTAAAAAAAATGAAAAATTCAAACAAAATATATACATCCCTGCACAGAGGGTTACACTGGATAATGGCTATATTGATGACAGTACTTTTTATTACCGGATTTCTGCGGATGTACTGGATGAGTAAACGAAGCATTCTGTCTGCCATCGAAAAAAATATGCAGGGTGTATCTTTAACAAAGGAACAGAGCATCGGAACGGTAAAAACAATTATACATCCTATGTGGGAATGGCACGAATACGCAGCGTATGTCTTTTTTGTTGCGATTGCAGTGAGAATTGTTTATATGCTGGCCAAAGGCATCCGTTTCCCGAATCCTTTTGCTTCCGGAATTGCCGTGAAGGAACGTTTGCAGGGCTTTACTTATCTGCTGTTTTATCTGTTTGTAATCGTTTCTTCCATTACCGGAGCTTATCTGAAATGGGGTGATGGCAGTCTGAAAGAACCGATGGAAGCCGTGCACAAATGGGCAATTTATTGGTTTCCTGTTTTTGTTATCTTGCATTTTGGTGGCATTTGGCTGGCTGAAAAAGGTGTAAAAAAAGGAATTGCATCCAAAATGATTGGTGGAGATGATTAACTTTTTTAAGATGAAAAGAAACCTCTTGTTTTTGTTGATAATGTTCATTCATCTGATTTCTGCACAGACGGATTCGTTGCAATTGATCGGAAAACCGGATGCAGATTCTGCAGTGTATCTGTTTAAATATCAGAAACTGCTGGTTCCTTCCGTGTTTATCGGTTATGGCATTCTGAGTCTGACATCCGATGGTTTAAAACAATTGAATACATCAACAAAACATGAAATTAATGAACATCAGCCGGATAAAATCAAGCTGGACAATTATACGCAGTTTGCTCCGGCGGCAGCCGTGTATGGTCTGAACGCCTTCGGTATAAAGGGGAAGCATAGCCTGAAAGACCGGAGCATCATTCTGGGAACCTCGCTTCTGATCTCCAGTGCTGTTGTACTCCCCACCAAACATCTAGTAAAAGAAGATCGGCCGGATGGTTCTAACAATCTTTCCTTTCCTTCCGGGCATACCGCTTTTGCTTTTGCAACTGCGCAGTTTATGTTTCGGGAATATCAAGAGGATCATTTTTGGTTGAGTTTGGCAGGGTATCCATTTGCAGTTTTTACTGGAATTTACCGAACTTTGAACGACAAACATTGGGTAGGTGACGTGGTGGCAGGAGCCGGCATAGGTATACTCTCCACCGAAGCGGCCTATTGGCTGTTTCCAAAAATAAGTAAAATATTCCACAAACCTAATTCCCAAAATACGGCTTTTGTCTATCCTTTTTATCAAAGTAAAACAATAGGATTGGGAATGTCTTTTAATTTTTAAATTTAAAATCAATGAAAAACATAAATAAATTCATTACAGTACTCAGTATTGCAGTAGTGGCACTACTTCTGGAATTTATCCTGAAAGAGCCTTATTATGCTAAAATTTTAATAACTGTTACCGGAATTATAATGTCAGTCATTCTTTTGAAAGGGATGATCGATGTTCTTCGCTCCGGGAATTTCGGAGTGGATATTTTGGCGATTTCTGCTATTGCCGCAACATTGGCTGTGGGAAATTACTGGGCAGCACTCATCATTCTCATTATGATTACGGGAGGTGATTCTCTGGAAGATTATGCCCAGAAAAAAGCCCGGAAAGATTTAAAATCACTGCTTGATAACACGCCGAGGATTGCCCATAAAAAAATAGGTAATGACCTTAACGACGTTCCTGTTGATGACATACAAATCGGAGACATCATCATCGTAAAACCAAAAGAAACTGTTCCTGTTGATGGAATTCTTTTGAGTGATGAGGTGCTGCTGGACGAATCTTCACTTACGGGAGAATCAAAACCTGTCAGTAAACTGAAAGGCAACAGTTTGTGGTCGGGTTCGTTGAACGGCTCGGGAGCTATTACCATTCAGGTATCCAAACTCGCCAAAGACAGCCAGTATCAGCAGCTCGTTCAGTTGGTTCATAATTCTGAAAAAGAGCCCGCACATTTTGTGAGAATGGCAGACCGCTATGCCCTTCCATTTACCATTGTAGCCTTTCTTATAGCCGGAATTTCCTATTTGATTACCAGAGACCCCAATCGTATTGCCGAAGTTTTAGTGGTTGCTTCGCCTTGTCCGCTCATTCTCGCTGCACCTATCGCACTGATTTCGGGAATGAGTCGCTCCAGTAGGAATGGTGTGGTGATTAAATCCGGAACCGTTATTGAAAAGCTGGACAAAATGAAAGCCATTGCGTTTGATAAAACAGGTACTTTAACCAAAGGAGATCTCGCGATGGATGAAATACTGCCTGAAAATCTTTTTTCCAAAGAAGAACTGATAGATTTGGTAGCCAGCGTGGAACAGCAATCCTCGCACGTTCTGGCAATTTCGATAATGAAAAATATTGGCTCCAAAAATATCCCTCTAGCAACAGATTTAAAAGAAATTGAAGGAAAAGGAGTTGAGGGAAAAGTAAATGGAAAATTGATAAAAGTAGGAAAACTGAATTTTGTTACCAATCAGTCCATTCAGATAAAATCAGAAAAAACTTCTCTGTTTGTTTCGGTTAATGACCAATATGTAGGAGAAATTACGTTTTCCGATGAAGTCCGTCCGGAAGCCAGACAAACCATTGCCCAGTTAATGAAAATGGGTATTCGGAAAATCATGATGATTTCCGGTGATAAACAAAGTATTTCTGAAACGATAGCTAAAGAAATAGGCATTTCGGAAGTGTATGCGGGATGTTTGCCGGAAGACAAACTGAAAATCCTGAAAAGCGTAAGTGATGATCTTCGTCCAATTGTAATGGTGGGAGATGGTGTGAATGACGCACCATCTTTAACTGTTGCCGATGTGGGAATTGCAATGGGAGCCAAAGGATCCAGCGCAGCCAGTGATTCTGCAGATGTGGTGATTTTGAAAGACAATCTGGAAAAAGTAAGTGACACTGTCATCATTTCCAGAGAAACAATGAAGATTGCCCGCCAGTCTGTTTTTATTGGTATTGCAGTTTGCACCGTATTGATGCTTATTGCTGCTTTCGGCTTATTGCCTGCTTTGTTAGGAGCCGGGCTTCAGGAAGTGGTAGATGTGATTTCCATCACTTCAGCGTTGCGTGCTTTGAAGGACAGGACTTAATTTTTGATAAATATGATCTGCGAGGAGAACAATATTTTCATAAAAGAGAGTCTTTCTTTTGAGAGTTTTTATCTGATTTTGAATAGGAGAGAGCCAAGACAAAATTGCCTGAATCTCATTGATAAAAAAACTGTTTTTGCTTTTCCCTTAAAGAAACTTTCCAAGAAAATCGAAAATAAGATTCAAAGGGCCAATTGGCTTCAATTTGTGTGTTCACAATTAGGACTTAGTACCAATTCAGTAAATAGTCACGGAGACAAAAAAGATGATTCTACAGAAGTGTTTTATGGACTTTTTGGAATCATAGTGGAAGCATAACCTGAAAGACCGGAGCATCATTCTGGGAACCTCGCTTCTGATCTCCAGTGCGGTTGTACTCCCCACCAAACATCTGGTAAAAGAAGAACGGCCGGATGGTTCTAACAATCTTTCCTTTCCTTCCGGGCATACCGCTTTTGCCTTTGCAACTGCGCAGTTTATGTTTCAGGAATATCAGGACGATAATTTCTGGCTGAGCCAGACAGGATATCCATTTGCCGTTTTCACCGGAATTTACCGTACACTGAACGACAAACACTGGGTGGGCGATGTGGTTGCCGGCGCGGGCATTGGTATTTTGTCAACTGAAGCCGCATATTGGTTATTTCCGAAAATAAGTAAAATATTCCACAAACCTAATTCCAAAAATACGGCTTTCGTTTATCCTTTTTACCAAAGTAAAACAATGGGTTTGGGAATGTCTTAAGTTTTAAACAACAAAGATGAAACGTCTAATTATAAGAATTCTTACACATTTAGGAACATATTTATGGGCGTTTTATCTTGGAACTGAAAACAAATAAATATTAACAAATGAAACATCCTTTAGAAAAACATTATGTAAATAGAGTGGGTTGGCTTCGTGCCGCAGTTTTGGGTGCCAACGATGGGCTTCTTTCCACCACAAGCATTGTGATTGGAGTTGCTGCCGCTGATCCAAGTCGGCATTCTATCATTTTAGCAGCTTTGGCAGGAACTATTGCAGGTGCGATGTCAATGGCTGCAGGAGAATACGTTTCGGTCAGTTCGCAAGCCGACACCGAAAAAGCGGATATTGAAAGAGAAAAACGGGAACTCGAAGAAATGCCGGAGGTAGAATTGCATGAACTGGCAAAAATATATGAAAAACGAGGCGTAAGCGAAGAAACGGCGTTACAGGTAGCCAAAGAACTTTCCGACCACAATGCCTTGGAAGTTCACGCCAAAGACGAATTGGGCATCAACGAAATTACAGTAGCAAAACCTTTTCAGGCATCAGTTGCATCTTTTTTTTCCTTTCTTGCCGGAGCGGCATTGCCAATGATTTTGGCGATTTTTGCACCAGAAAGTGAAATGGTATATTATCAATATGGTTTTTCCATTGTTTTCCTGATGATATTAGGAGCAATATCTGCTAAAACAGGGGGTTCCAATATCGGAATTGCAATGGCGAGAATTTGCTTTTGGGGAACTGTAGCGATGTTGGTAACGGCAATTGTTGGACATGTATTTGGGGTTAATTTGGATTAAAAAATAAATGAATAATGTTTACAAAATTAAAAAACTTCGTTCAATTTACTGAGGTAACTTCTGTATCTAAGGAGCAATTAAACAATACTTTATTTGATGTTTTACAAGAAAGTGTAATGGATAACGAAGCTTATTGTAAAGAATTGATTAATAAAATTATTAAGCTTCCATATGCAAAATTGCCTGACTTTTTTTCACATCACTGTGATTATGTAGAAAACCCGGTTAAATGGCTCAATAAATTTGAAAAACTAATCTCTGAAAATGAAGAATTATTTGTAAGTACAAGTAGTCGTGGGCGCATGATGAAATGCTACACCATCATAGAAAGCAAGCGAAAAGAATTAGAGATTTTAAGAAACCGTCATACACATATCAAGCCGCCAATGCAATACATCAATGCGGAATGTGAGGAAAGATATTTTTCATTCAGGGAAGTAAAAAGTAAAGTGAATGCAATGAAAGACTACACAGAGAAAATTATGTTTTTGACTAATGAAAAGTTCGATTACGAACAAGCCAGCATAGATTTTATTAATCCAAAATTACCCGATTATTCTGATCAATGTCAGAAAGAAATTGACCAAATTCAGCATTTAATCCGTTTAACCGATGAATTTTCTAAAGAACAAATGAGGGAAAATGCGGAAGGTATTCCATTCAACAAACTGAAAATCAACTGCAACATAAATCAATTGGTGGATATATTTTACCAGTTGCACAGAGAATTGTTTGCCGATGGCAAACCCATTATTGATGGCAATGTGAATGACATTATTGCGGTTATTGTAAACAGCTTTACGGATAAGGACGGACGGGATTTAAGTCCCGACAGTATTGCTACAATGCTCAAGCCATCCAAAACGGACAAACGTCCCAAACCCCACAAAAGAATAGATATAGATAAGCTCCTTTAAGGTTCTTCAAAGTCCCTCTCTTTTGGAAATCGAGGAACAAGATTCGCCGATTCCATAAAATAAAATAATGCAATTTGAGGCAAAGGGATTTAGGGTGAGGCTTTTTTAGTCCCAAGGAACCATTTAGGAACCTTCGGACTTTTTTTCATTTCAGTCCTTTGCTTTCATAATCATAAAATTATTTGAAAATGGAAGCAATTATTTTATCCAAAGACCAATACACAGAATTGGTTACAAGATTAGACGAAATCACCACACGTCTTAACGCCAAAAACGAACCTAAGAAAGATACATTCTTAGACAATCAGGAGTTTCTTATCCTGATGAAAATTTCCAAACGCACCGCACAAACCTGGAGAGATGAAGGGCGTATTTCATTCTCACAGGTCGGAAACAAAATTTACTACAAACTTTCAGATGTAGAGAAGTTATTAAACGAACATTATAACAAGGCTTTTTCAAAGAAATAAGTCTGAAATCTAATGTCTAACATCTAACGTCTAATAAAAATGGTGGTAAGTATATTTCAAAACTTCAATGAAGTGGTGCAAAACCAAAAAATCATTGAGGTATTAAACGACATTAAAACAGGTAAGTATATTAACGTGATAAAATACCTGCGGAAATCTTTGGCAGAAAGCAAAATGGAGGCATACGAAAGGGCAAAGAAATCTTTGCCCGCTTTCACGCCTTCGGCTTCTTTCAAGGGCGGACGGAAATTAGAATTTATTACAACTTACACGCAAATGGTTGTGTTGGATATTGATAAACTTTCTACAGAACAATTAACCAATGCTAAAGCATTGGCAATTCAGAACCAATATACCTTCAGTGCATTTATCAGTCCTTCGGGAAATGGTTTAAAGATATTTGTACAAGTCAATTCATCGCAGGAAAACCACAAAGAAGCCTTTCTAAAACTGCAAAAATACTATGAAGAACTATTGGCTTTGCCAATAGACAAATCGGGCAAAGACGTTACACGCCTTTGCTTCGTGTCTTACGACACGGATTTATTTCTGAACGAAAATGCAAGCATTTTCAAAGTCCTCTCCTTTGGAGAGGATTTAGGAGAGGAAAAACAAAATTCAGAAGCTATCAACGAGCTTACAACCATTGCTTGCAATGGTTTTGCTACCGAGAAATTCAGCAACGATTATTTACCATTATATGAACATTGCGTAAGGTTTACAGAGAAAAAAGAAAGCTACATCAATGGCAATAGAAACAACTTTGTGCATTTGTTGGCTTGCAATCTCAATCGTAAAGGTGTACCATTGCCTGCGGCAATGGGCTATATCCTTTCTGATTACAACTACAATTTGCAGGAAGTAACAGCAACCGTAAACAGTGCTTATAAAAACGTAGTAGAACACAACAAAAGCAACTTATCTATTTCGCCAAATGGCGAAATTTCCGAGCAATCCAAAAGCAATAAATCATCTGAAGATGATACAGACGAGGAAGAAGAAAGACCAAGTTTTATAGACAAGTTGGAGAATTTCTTAAACTACCGTTATAGCTTTCGCTATAACGTAGTTACCGGAAAATTAGAGTACAAGGCATCCAAAGCTACGCTTTGGAAACCAGTAACGGATTTCGTTGAAAACTCCATCCTGCGTGAGATTATGAAAGCCAAAGTAAAATGCAATATTAATACCTTACGCAATTTGTTACGTTCTGATTTTTGTGAACAATACGACCCGTTTAAAGATTACTTTGATGACTTAAAAACCAATGAAGATGAAACCGACCACATTCTGAACCTTGCCAATACCATAACAACGACAAAGCAGGATTTATGGCAGGTGTGTTTCAAAAAATGGTTTGTAGCAATGGTGGCTTGTGTTACCAATGAAAAAGCCATCAATCAAACTGTAATTGTATTTAGTGGTAAGCAAGGCGTAGGAAAAACAACGTGGATAGAAAAGCTCATCCCAAAACCTTTGAAAGATTATATGTTTTCGGGAACAATCAATCCTAACAATAAAGACACTTTAATCCATTTGGCAGAATGTATGTTGATTAATTTGGATGAATTAGAAAACCTAAACCGTACCGAAATCGGTACGCTAAAAGAGCTCATCACAAAAACGCATATCCGTATGCGTAAAGCATACGGACACAATAATGAAACCCTGCCACGCAGGGCATCATTTGCAGGCAGTGTAAACACAGCCCAATTTCTAAATGATACAACTGGCTCACGCCGTTTCTTGTGCTTTGAAGTGGAACATATCGAGTACACCCACAACATTGACATTAATTTGGCTTATGCTCAGGCAAAGCAATTGTATAAAGACAATTTCAGATATTGGTTTAACCAGGAAGAGATCAAAGAGATTAACCAAAACAACGAGCAATACCAACTCCGAAGTCCTGAAGAAGAATTGCTATTAACCTGGTTTGAAATAGCCGATAGAGATACTGCAAACGCATTTCTCAACACCTCACAAATCGCAGCCAAATTAGCCGATAAAGCCAAATTGAATATTACAGACGGTACAGTAATGAAGTTGGGCAAAGCATTAAAGAAACACGCTTATCTGCGATTATCAAAAAAGACTGGTTATGTGTATGCCGTTCGTGAATTGAGTTGGGATGAAGTGGATAGTAAAAACAGGGAAAAAGAACCACCACCGGAACAACCCAAACCACCGGAGCAAACTACATTTAGATTTGGAAATTCTTAAAGGTGCATTTTGCACCTTTTTTCATTGGTTGAAGTGGATAAGTAGGATAAGCATTTTTGGGCAGAAACATTTTTTGTTTTTTTCTGACGAAAAAAAACAAGCCAAAATATATCTATTTAGTGCAAACGGAAACCTACGGTTTACCGTTTTGCACCTTATCAGCCCGATAAATCAGTTTTTTTATTCCGCAGGAATAAAAAAATATTCTTTTGCTGAAATTTAGTTATCCTACTTATCCTTTTCTTTTGCTTTAGTTTGCATTACTATAATAGCAGTATAGAATTAACAAAAATTGTTCATTCAAATACGCTTCGCTTTTTGAAATTTATTCGGTGCATTCTGCACCTCATTACATTAGTTTAAGGGGATAAGTAGGATAACCTTTTTCGGGCAAAAAGATTTTTTATTTTTTATCTGCGATAAAAAACAAGCCAAAACAAACAGAAATAAAGCAAACCGACACTTATACTTCATTATTTTGCTTTCAATAATTCCGATAAATCAGTTTTTGTATTTCTACGAAATACAAAAAATATGTTTTCTAAAAATATAGTTATCCTACTTATCCTTTCAATCAGATGCAAAACAGAGTAGAATAAACAGCGTATAAAATTTGAATTGACAGAACCCTTTTGCCCACGCTCTGCCCACGCACAGAAAAAATACGGCTTAAGCCAGACCCCAACCGCACAAAGCCAACGCTAAGCCTGTCTTCTATGGCATTGCCACCGTTTGCAACTGTCATACTTTTTGCGTTGTTTTTTGCCAACGCTCAACAGCACATTGCAATCCTCGTTCCTGCGGTTGCATAGAGCTGTACCAATGCAAAAAAAACAAAGCAAAAAGACACTTCACTCCAACCACCACCACCGTTCCGTTTATGCCAGTATGCAAATCGGCGGAAGCTAAGTTACATAATGTGGCATTATAGTACATTTTCCCCACGCTTATAGACGGCTATGCCAACGCAAAAATGTCCTATAATAACATTATGTAAAATAGCCAATGCCATAGTCCGCTCCCCGAAAAAATATCCCTACGCACAATCCCAACGCTTATATTTTTCGGGTATCGGAAGCCGTATTTTTTCTTTCCAACGCCTTGCACACGCTTTTTCCCACGCTCCCCACCACCCATTTCAGCGGTGCAGGGAATAAAAAGGCATAAGTAGTAGTTTGCCAATGTGCTTGTGGCAGGTGCAAACAGCGTTTTTCCATTGCATTACACTTCGCTTGATTTGCACCCGCCTCAGCACCGCACAGCAAGCGTATTGCGTTCCGCATACCCTTGCTTTTTCCCACCGCTAACAATTTTGGATATGCCTTTTTATCCCTGCGGATTGTTTGCCCCGTTGCCTACGCTCAAAAACAAATTTCCGTTTTCAATTGAACTATTCTGAAGTGAATTTTTATTGAAATTGAAGTGATAAATAGTTGAATGATTTTCATTGAATAAAAGAAGAATAGGTTATCCGTACCCGGTCAATAAATAAAAAAAAGACAGCAAAGGTAGGCGGCTTGCTGATGCCCACGCTCGAAAAAAAGACAAAAGACTACGGCATAATGAAAAAGGAAAAATTAATTAGAAATTAAAATAATTTTTCCTTTTTCACCCTTCGGGACTTATTCCGTTTCCTTTTGCTTTTTTAGCCACGCCGCCTTTCAAACGGCTTTCTTTTTTCTTTTTTTTCCCTTTTTTTCTTTCTTCTTTTAAAAATATCTCGGCGGAGCAAAATTTTAAAGCCGGGATTATGTACACTCCAAAAATTTACACCTACAGTCCGAAAAATCAAAAATCTGATTTTGAATTTTACGCCCTTTCCAGAGGTTTAAACAGTGGTAAGCCGTTGGATGCCCCTTGCCCTAATTCCTTTGTGATTTCTTGCCGTAATGCACAGGAAATGGACGTTTACCGTAGTTTATTGTTTGGTTTATGGAAAACAAAAGCATTTCATCAATTTTTTGTCGGTTCGGTCATTCCATTTATCCGCATAAGTGATTTTAAAAACTTCGTTTTTGAACAGGCAAGCCATTTGCAAGGCAAAGAACTTGCATTTAAAAAAGATGTAGGCAAGGTTAAAGCCTTAGAGCAAAAAGAAAGGGCAATGTACGAGCAGTTGCTTTTGATTTCAGAACTGAAACGCATCTACATTGCAAGGCATTTAAAAAGGTAGCCCTTCGGGCTACTTTCTTTTGCCTTGACCGTTCCCACTGAATGACCGTTATTGGCACTTTGTCAGCTACATAAAGGCAATGTGAAAGCACCAATTTATAAATAGAGTGCAAAGCGGTGTAAGCAATAAAAAATCCTGCCCAAAGGACAGGATTTGAAAATTTAGCCAATACTAAAAAACTTTTTACTTACTCTTTTTAGGGTTCATTAAAGTTTTCATTAGCTTTTGTTTCTTCGTCATTATCGGTCTGCATTGCGGTTTGTGCTATGGCAGTTGCCACAGTTCCGCCCAACATAGCGTAACCGGCAATGGTTACAATAGTGGCAGGAATAGCCACAGGAGCGGCTAAGATTGCACCGCCTACGGCGGTCAATGTGATGCCTATTGTCCGAATGATTTTAAACCATTTCGGGGTTGGAGCTTTTACACGCTCTACTAAGTTTAAACTATTGCTTTTCATTGTTGAAATTTTTTAAAATATTTTGTTCAATAATGTTTACACGATGTTCCAAATAATCTACTTTTTGATTGAGTAGGTCATAGCTGTTTTTAAATTCGGTTTTAATCAGTAATGCCATTGTTTTTACTTCAGTTAAATCCTTTTCCATTTTCTTAAAATCGGAGTGAAGCTGTTTGATGAAATAGGCAACAATCGCCAATAGCATACTGATAATAGAACCGAATACAACATTTAATGTGATTGCATTTTCCATTAGTCCGCTTTTTTAAAATTGGAAATTGTTTTCAATGCTGATTTGATTTTCATTGCTTTTAGCAATGTTTACAAGCTTTGGATAAATCATTTGGTAAGCATCTTTACTGCGAACTACCTGATAATCGCCATCAACCATTTCAAAACCGAAACCACACAACGGACAACCTGCCGTTTGTTTGAATGTGTTGCCAATATGGATATACACAAAACTGAAATTGGGTAGTCCGTTTATCTCAATCATTCCTTTGTGAAGATTAGGAAATTTTTGTCTGTAATCGGCATTCATACCGCCCCAAGTGTTGAGCCTTAGTGCATAGTTTCCCGTTGGTATGGCTGTTTGTTTTGGGAGCTTTACGGTTCTTATTTTATCTTCCAATAGATAGCATTGGAAGATGCCATCAATATACAATTGGCTTAGTGTGCTTTGTTTGCCTTCGGCAACTCTTATAATTTTTGTTTTCATTGAAGTATAATTTTAAGGGTTAAATAAAAAAGCCTTCCCGAATGAAGAAGGCTTTAGATTTTGTTTGCTTAAAACGCATCTTCAATTCTCAAACAATTGCCCGATGCAAACGAATAATAATTACCGCTTACCTCTTGGAAAAACTCAATCCCGATGCACTGTACAACGGTAACATTCGCACCAAGTACAGGAGCACCCGGAAGCGTAGCAGTTAAGGTAGTTCCTGCAAAGGCTGCATTTAACGGAATATAAGCAGAATATTCAATTATGCTCAATTCATTGTTTAGGATGTCATCAGGTTCATACGTTCCTGTAGTGGCATTGTATGAAAAATCAGCGACTACCGCCATTGCATTAATCAAACGGAAGTGGGTAGAACCTGAAGGAGCTGCAACCAAGTCGGCAGGATTAAATGCAGTAATTGTAAAATCAGAACTTTCTCTACCTACGGTATGGGTAACGTCATACGGAGCATTGAACACACCATTCAAAGAAAGTTTTTTATCAAACTCAAAACCGAGTAAGTAATTTCTTTGTGTAGAGATTTCAACCTTTCTGTATCCCCTTGCTTCTGTACCGTCTTCAAGATTGATTTTTTTCATTATAGAAGTCAAACGTCCTGTTACTTGACTATCTGCCATTTTCGACATTAACGCTGATAAAGCGGTACGAATGGATTTACCAGCCCTTGCACAACCGCCAAATTCATTCATATTTTCACGGGTACGCTCAAATTCGGGAGCAGTTTTAACCTGTTCAGCAGTTGGTCCGCCTACCATTCCGGCGAAAAATCCTTGTTGACCTTTTATTTTGAAGTGTCGCACATCGCCAATCGTGCCAACATACTTCATAAGTCCTTTTTGTCTTGCCATTTTTAAAAGATTTAAAAGTTAAAAAATACTTTGTTGCAACAGGTACAAAGTTCTTTTAATAAATTAGCATAGACAATACTTAAATAGTTGTAAATCAATGCAATATAAAGCAAAAGCACCGTACAGAGTGGAAACCCACTATAAAATTGATGCAGTTATAGATGCCGATAGCATTTATGTATTGCAGGAGTTCACCCGAATGCGTAAAGAAATCCGTCTTTATGGTTTAGATGCACCCGAAGTACATATCAATAGAAAGATGAAACAAGACGAAGAAAAAAGCAGACTTCCGTCCGCTTTATTACTTCAATATGGATTAATGAGCAGGGAATTTTTATTGCAGGTTGCACCCATCGGAACAAGGGTAACAATTCTTACAGAAATCAATAACGAGTTGGATTATTGGAAACGGCAATTAGGATATATCATTTTACCTAATGGGGAATGTTTGAATGAAATTCTTTTGACGAGTGGTTACACCAAAGCAAGCAGAGATTATTATTGTTCAATGTTACCCGAATATCAGTTATTACACAGGCAGGCACAGATGCAAAAAGCAGGTTTATATGCCTTTGTAGAGAAGTTCTAAAAAGTTGTACTTATGTTGTACTTAGTCTTAAAAGTAGTAATTAATTATACTGAAAATCAATGTGTTATAATAAGACTTTTAATAATACAATGTTACCTGCCGTTTCTTATCTTCTCAACGTTTTTATTCATCGTGTGTCTAACAATATTTTGAAAAATAAACTTCTCAAGGAAATTTAATTTTTGTTGATGTTTTGCGTAAAATTCGTCAGGTGTATCGAATAAACCAAAATCCTGATTGATTCCTTTGTCCTGAATGAATGTACTATTTAGATTCCATTCTATTGGTGGATTTTCGAAGTTATCGGTATATGCACCGTAGCCACAAAAGGTCGTTTTACAATCGCTGTTTTTTTCTTGTAGTTTAGTTAAGTATGGTTTATCCAAAATCACACCCTCTAAAAAATACCATTGTTCGTTGACCAATATTTCAACCCAGCTATGCAGAATATTTTTAGGTGAAAGTTTATACCAAATTCCCGTAATCGCTCCTTTTTGTAACGCTTTATCAATCGTAAAACCGTGGATGCGATTTGGTATTTTCGCAGCTCTCAGCAAGGCCATAAGCAATGTGGCTTTTGTGTTGCATTGTCCATATCCTTCTTTTAATATTTCTGATGCTGAAATGTTATCGGAAATATTATAACCGAATTTTATTTCATCTCTTACAAAATTATAAATGGCTTTTATCCTTGAAATACTGTCAAGTTGATTCCATTCTTTATCCTTTACTAATTTCTGAATTGAATTGTGAGAATAGTCAAGAACTTTAGTTTCTTTAAGGTAATTGTTCATATCGCTTTTTTATACTGCAAAGATGAAAAGCAACAATAAAACAAACTTGTATAAAGTGGCTATTTTAACGATGACAAAAATTTAGGCGAAAGTCCAAAAGTTTCTTTGAATGTTCTGCTGTAATGAGAACTATCTGTAAATCCAAACTGATGTGCGGTTTCGGTAATGGATTGTTTTTTTAAGCAGATTAATGATTTTATGAGTTTGTTCCAAAGTTGGTATCGTCTGAAATTCAGACTGGTTTTCTCTTTGAAAAGATGTAAAAACCGTGTTTCGGAAAGAAAGCAAACACTCGAAATTTCTTCAAGCGACACAATTCGGTCAAAATTTTGTTCCAAATATTGAATGGCTTTGTAAATTCTTTCGTCTTCAAAGTGATTCTCAAGTTCACATTGACATTTGAAGTTTACGAAATAGTCGTTAATGTTATGAGCCAAATTGGTAAAATCAGAGCCATTTTGCAAATAATCATCAAAAATTTCTACAAGCTGTTCAAAGTTTTCATTCAAACTCGTAATCTGTATATTTCTGTATTTGTTGTATAGTTGATGACCAATACTGCTAATTGGGTTTATAAGAATAATCAAAGATGTTTCATTACTTTTAAATTGGTGTTGAACATTGCTGTTAATGAAACAAGTTGAGTAAGAATTTTGGTTGTTTTTCTCGCCTGTAATTTCAAATTTTCCTTGCGAAGCGACACTGATTTGTAAAGCATAATGTTTATGCAAAGAGTTGTCGTTAAACTGTCCAACGAACATTCCCATTGTTCTTTCGATATGTATTTTATTTTGAGCAGTGTCGTTCATTAAAATGGCAGATAACGATTTAGGGCTTTGCGTTCGGGCGGGTTTCGGACACAAAGTTCCAATTTATTACTAAAGTAAAAGTACAAAACTTCAAGTTTGCACGTCAGACCGCCTGACGAAAAATCCGTGTCAGGCGTTCGTTTTTTCTATCATTTTATTGTTTCTGCTCCATTCACTCCACGAACCAACATATAATTTGGGTGTTTCGATTCCTGCATAGTCTAATGCTAATAAAGTATGGCAAGCCGTTACTCCTGAGCCACAATGGATAATAATATTTTCAGCCTTAATTTCACCAAATAGTGTTATATACTTATTTCTTAATTCGTCTGGTTTAAGGAATAATCCAATCTGGTCTAAATTTTCTGTAAATGGGACATTTATTGCTCCAGGAATGTGTCCTGCAATTAAATCAATTGGTTCAAATTTTCCTTCATATCGTTCTTTGTCTCGAACATCAACTATCAAATAATTCGGGTTTTGCGACACATTTTCTACCTCGTTTATTTCGATTGTAGGTAATTTCCATTCGTCAATTTGATATGGTTCAGAAGCTCTTTTAATAATTTCCGTCTTTGCACTCAAAGGAAAATTATTTCCTTTAGCCTGACTTAGTCCTCCGTTTAAAACTTGAACCTTTTTGTGTCCAGCTGATTTTAGCATCCACCAAAATCTTGCAGAAGCATTTGAGCCATTATTGTCATCGTAAATTACAATATGCTTGTTTTTTGAAATTCCTAGATCGGTCAAAATTTCAGCAAAAGTTTCTATTCTGGGCAATGGATGTCGTCCTCCTTCTGAAAAGTCACTTTTAATGTCTGCTAATTGAGTATTTAAGTCAACAAAAACCGCACCTTCAAGATGCTCTGTTTCGTAGTTCACTTTAGCGTTTTTACTATTACTTGCATCAAAAATCATCACCTCGGAATCTTTATGAATTTTCAGTAATTCGCCCACTTCTATAATTGGTGATATTCTCATATTTTTAATTTCTGTCTCAGCCGGACGATTCTGTAAAATGATGTTTTTTCAATGAAGTAAACTTACAAAAAACTACAGAATTGAAAAGTGGCAACGGCAAAAAGCACAGGAGTTTTCAATTCAGCACTTCTTCCTGCATTTTTCCAATGCGATGTTATCTTTAGTTTTTCTTAAGCATATAGTTGATTTTCTCAATAATTTTTGGTCCTTCAGATGCTGTTCCCTGCATATGCTCCCCTTTTACTTCCATAAATTCCTTCGGCTCACTCGCATTATTAAAAACTACTTTTGACTGCTCAATTGGAACTTCCTTATCTTCCGAACTGTGGATAATAAGTTTAGGAACTTTATTGATACTTTTAATATCTTCTTTTGAAGAGTAAGGATTTACAAAACTTTTTTCTAAGAAATCTTTGTATTGAGGTGCATAAAATCCTGCAATGTCACCAAAGGAAGACATTCCGCCTTCTAAAATTAATCCCTTAATTTTATTTTGATTTTCTTTTGCAATATGAGTTGCTATTTGAGTGCCAATTGATAATCCATAAATGATAATAGGTAATTTTTTAATCTCCGGCATTTTTGAATATTCATCAAAAACAAGTTTTCCATCTTCAGCAATATTTTTATGTGTAGGAACACCTGTAGATTTTCCATAGCCCCTGAAGTCTACCATAACTACCTGAAAATCTGCTTTTACCAGTCTTATGGCAATTGGATAATAATAAGAAATATTTCCGCCAGCTCCGTGGAAAAGAAAAATAGTTGCTTTTGGTTTTTGTTCAGGCTTTAAAAAAACAGTATTAATGGTGTCTTTCTCTACATTAAAATTTAGTTCTGTTGTATTTTTCCATTCATTTAGGCGAATATCTTTTTTTGGAAAATAAAATTTGTCGTCCATTTGTGCGTTCACGAAAGTGATTTTAACAGCAAGTAAAATCAGTAATAAAAGTTTTGCTTTCATATTGTTTTTTATACAAATATATTTTTGCTCTTTATATTTTGAAAATTTAATTAATTGAACTGTAATTTTTAGTTGCTAAACTGCCTTTAGCGCAATTTTACTTATTTATTATTGCATATAAGATATGATTTTGATATTCACCATTTTTGTAAGTATGGCACTCCAGAACTCCCTCTTTTTTCATTCCTGATTTTTCCAATACTTTGCCCGAAGAAGTATTGAAATCAAAATATGTTGCGAAAATTTTTTTCAACTTTAGAGTTTCAAATCCAAAATTTATTATTGATTTCACAGCTTCTGTTGTAAAACCCTTGTTCCAATATTTTTCATCTAACCAATAACCTAATTCTGCGTTGTTAAATCGCTTGTTTACTGCCAAATCAATTCCACCGATTATTTCGTCATTTTCTTTTAAACGTATTGCAAAAATAAAATGATTTTGATTTTCAAATCCATCTTTGGCAAGTTGTAACCAAAATTCTGCATTACTCCTTGTGTAAGGATAGGGTATATTGAGTGTGTTTTTTGAATAAACTTCATTATTCAAGATCTCAGAAACTCTTTCTAAATCATCAATATTTGGTTGATTTAATTTTAATCTTTCTGTTTCAATTTTTGTCATTTTTTTTTCCATCAAAACTGTTGTTGTAAAATTAATGATAATGTGCCGGCAGCTCTGCGAAGCTTCGGATCAGCTTTTGGCAATGCGGTGTTATCTACAGTATTTTTCTTCTCGTCTGTTTGTCAACGATTTATTTAATATCTTCTATCATATTTTGTCTGTTTAAATTTAGGGCTTTTTCAAACGCAAACTTAAATTCATACCAACCGTCTGTCAATCCGTTGACATATTTCTGTGCATCCTTAATTCAGCTATAATTTCTGATTTATTTTCGGAAAGCAATTGTTCATCAACTTGTCAAAAATTTTCCAATAGTCTTGCCGACCTGTCAATTTATAATCTCTCATTGTTTATGGAAATTTAAGCCCAAGTTCGTTTACGTCTTTTTCAACTTTTATCCACTCTACTCGTTTGTCAATGTCGTTTGGAACTTCTTTTGTCAGCATAAACAAAGGTGTCAGATAAATTACCTCAACTGTCCGGTTGTTGTAGCCTCTTGTTCCAATGTCCTGCATTTGAAACTCCACTTTTTTAAACGTCAGATGTCCGTTTTGATATAAAATTGTCTGTGTCCGCCAAGCACCTGACGAAGATAAAATTATCAATGGGTTTACGGCAAGAATTAAAAACAAGAAAATTGTTGGATAAACTGTCCCAATAATTCGTTTAGTTTTTGTGTAGATAGAAAATAAATTCCAAAGTAGAATTGTCGGTGTCCCGATTAAGAAACTAAAGTAAACAAACGACTTTAGAAACTGGTTTTTGATGTCAAAACTTGTCAAGCCGTCTAACAGGAAAAGCAAAACTGTTAAACAGTAAACAAGATTTAATATTTTGGTTGTCCGTGTCAATTTGTAAGTGTGGTCTTAAAATGTCCAATAACGGGAAACGGCTTGGCGATAGTGGCGGAAAAGAAGCACTAAGTTTCAATTTTGCACTACCGTAGCATGATCCATTTTCTATTTGCCAAATTACAAAAAAGGAAATAGAAATATGGATTATGCGATGATAGAATTGCTGACGTTGATTTTGGCACTTAATCCGCCATTTCGCCAAACCCATGTTATAGGCTGTGGTGTTGGGTCTCCCATTATCTATCGTCTTGCAGTAATTGTCAGTTAGAGGTTAATTAATGCCAAAATCCTTTTGACTTGATTTGTTCGCCTGCTATTCCTTGTGATTTTAGATATTTCCGAATTGAAACCACCATTTTTGCATAGCCAACTATGTAGAAGATACAGTTTTCTTTGTCCTCTAATTGTTCCAATAATTGTGCTGTTTTTTGATTGGTTTCTTCATATCCGGTCAATGTTTCCAACGGAAGCCAAGGACAATTTTTGGTAAAACCTTCGGCTGTTTGTTGGTTGTTGAAACAGATATAGCCATTTATTTTTGCATTGGTCGATGCTAATTGTTGCAAAGCACAAAAATGTCCGATAGCGGTTTGGTCGCCCAAAAATACAAGTTGCTTATCTTCAACAGGATAATGGTTTTCAAAATCAATGTGTATATAGTTCAACGTGTCGTTTTCTTTAATCTCTTTTACCCATTCACTGCCTTTTCCGCTATGGCTTGTGTCGATGTATAATGTGCAGATATGTTCATTATTATCCCACATAGAAGGTGTGTAATCGGTATAATGCATTGCCGAGGTTCTACACTTTATGACGGGTGTTTTATTCCATTTGGAAAAATCTACTTGAGGTAAATGTAGATCAACTTCGCTGATGTTTCCGCTGTTCCAGGGCCGAACGTTTGCTATTGTTGCCGTTTTTGTGATAATTTTTTCAAATATCGATATTCTTTTTTCTTTTGGTCCAACCATAATTCTTTTGGGATTATTTTACAGAACAAAATTAAAAAATAGAGAGATGATAAAGTGGTTCGTTTAATGGACAAAACAGGACTAATCACGGATTTTTTTACGAAATAAGGCTGGCGTTATTCCGGCATTTTTTTTGAACAGTCTTATGAAATAAGCATTGTCTTCATACCCCAAACCATACGCAATTTCCTGAATATTTTTGTCTGTGTGATACAACATTCTTTTGGCTTCGGTTACTATGTAGCGCTGTATCTGGGCGGAAACGGAATTACCGGAATTGGCTTTAATAGTATCGTTAAGATGCGAAACCGTAATGTGCAAAGCCTTGGCATAATCTGCTGGTTTTTTCCATTCCTTAAAATGTTGTTGCAGTAATAGCAGAAAATCACGTTCTATTTGTTTTGCTCTACTACCTTTGCTTTTATCTTGTCGTAAATCTATATCAGTCGCTATCATAGCAAGCAACGAATGCAATAAATAATGCGAAACGGGCAAGTGATAAAATTTGTCCTTTTGCTTTGGTTTCATCATTATTTTTATAATCGTTACGATGTCTTTTAGAAGTGGCGTATTATCCGAAAAAATTCTTTCCTGTAAAAAGTAAGTTTCTAAAATGGGTTTTAATGCGGGAGGCATTAGTTCTTCATTAAAACTTATCGCGTATCCTTCGGTTATATTTACATTAATAACGTGATGCACTTGTGCCGGGCTGATTAACCCGATAAAGGGTTTTGAAATGTTTATATTATCAAAATCAATCACGGCTTCCACAGAGCCGCCGCAAGAAACCATTAGCAAATAATGTTCGTCCCGATGAGGTTCTGAAGTATCGTGTAAAGCATTAAATCCAAATTCTTTGTAAGAAACAATGTGAACACCGTCATTTACGGATGGTGGCAATTGATATTCGGGAATATGTCTTGTTTTCTTTACCACGTCAGATTGTAGAGCGTTTCATTGAGTTTCAAATTTAGAAATTAAAATTTTGAGATTTTTTGTTTATAAATAAAAGTGACCATGAAACGCATAATAAATTCTGTGTTTGTTTTTTTGTCTGGTCGTCAATGTTCCTGCGGCTTTACGCTCGGGCGGGATTAGAATCACAAAGTTCCAAGTTTGCACCAAAGTCAATATTCAATTTGCCACGCAAAATCGCTGTTAACATCAGTTGTTTTATATCTGTCATTGTAGTCGTTTTATTGCTCTTGTCGCTAAAAATGAAGGGAAAAAATCATCTATTTTATTTTCTCCGCCCCAATCGTCTTCATACATATCTGTCAAGTTAAATCCTGCGTCTAATTGTCCACTAATTTGGTCTGTCAAACTATGTCCAAATACCAAAGCTTCATTATTATTTTTCAATTCTTCTAATTTTTCTGCCGACAAAGAGAGCAGGTCTGAAAATGGTTGCTTGTATATTAGTTTCAAATTTTCTTCGTCAAGTTGAAATGAAATTGGATTGATTAAGCCTGTCATTAAAATTCCGTTTGGTTTTAAAACTCGGAAACATTCTTTCCAAACAGGTAAAACAGTGTCAACAAAAACTATTGAGCAAGGATTAAAAATCAGGTCAAACGAATTGTCTGCAAACACTGAAAGGTCTTTCATATCTCCTTGAACTGTTTTTATGCCAAGATCAAATTTGTCGCTTAAAGTCTTGTCTTGCTGTAATTGTCTTTCGGAATTATCAAAAACTGTAACGTCTGCTCCCAAAGTTGCCAAAATCGGGCATTGTTGCCCGCCGCCCGAAGCAAGTCCTAAAATCTTTAATCCTTTCAGATCGGGAAACCAATTATGAGGAACGTGTTTTTTCGGTGTCAAAACGATATTCCAGTTTCCATTTTTTGCGTTCTCTAATTCTTGTTCGGAAACGGGAATTGTCCAACGGTCTTTCTTGTCAACGTAACTGTCCCAAGCTGATTTGTTATGTTTTACAACGTCCATTTTTTTCGGGATGTGTCATCTTACAATTGGTACTAACTTATTTATTGACGAATATAATTAATTCTTTTATTTTATGAACAGCCAGATTTGTAATCAATTACGTTTACCTACCAGAGAAAAAATAAGATCTCTTGCTCGTTCGTGAAGTCTTTTGTTGACATTATGAAACAAAAAGCCAACCCTAATCGGATTGGCTTTACTCTTGTGACCTCAAGCGAGGAAACTTCGAACTTTTTATGGAAGATTTGAAACCATACGGCGATATATGAAAAGAACACTCGAATTATTTATGAACTAAAGAAATAAGCGATTTCGAACCAATAACATCAATGTGTTATTCTCTCTAATTTCTGGGTTGATAAAGTGTAAGATTCCATGAAAATATCATCAATTAAAACTCAAAAATAAATCCAATCGAAGGTACAATTGTTGCCGAACGCTGATTTAAAATATACGGAATGGCATTGCTTCCATCGGTTGCAACAGGATTGCCGTCTGTTGTTGCAAACCCTGTATTATCTTCGTTTCTTTGGAAAGTAAATCGCGATAAATAGGGTGTTTTATATAAGAAAACATTTTGAAAATCAATGAATATAGTTAAGCTTGTTTTCTTAAAATTGAATTTTTTGTCTACCCGTAAATCCAATTGATGAAAGAAAGGCAAACGTTTGCTGTTCAATTGTGAATAATCATACACTCCTGTTCCGGTGGTTAGATAACTTGCGGTTGACTGTGCAATATCAAAGGGGGTGTATGGCTGTCCTCCTGCGATTCTGTATTTTGCTCCTATTTCCCAGTTTTTCTTGAATTTATATCCCAATGTGGTAGAAACAATGAATCCATAGTCCCAGGTAGAAGGTCTAAAAACACCATCTGCTCCTGAAAATTCCGATTTATAAAGTGTCGCACTTACTACGTAAAACAGGTTTTTAATTAATTTTTGCTGAACGTACGCTTCTATTCCATAAACACGTCCTTTTCCGACGGAAGTATATGAATCGTTCCCTACAGCTGAAAAATCTGTTCCGATATTAGCCATGGAAATTCCGTTTGTCAGAGAAACGGGATAATCTCTGTAGTCTTTGTAAAATGCCTCAAATGTAAATCGGAAATCACTGCGTGGAACAAATTGTGTCCCGATTGTATAATGAATAGCATGGATATAATCAAGATCTTTATTTACCAGTTCTCCCATATTTCTATATCCAAGAGCTGTGTAAGGAGCCAATTTATAATAACTTCCTGCTGAAGCGGAAATGTTCCATTTTTGATTGAATGCGTATGAAAATGATAGTCTCGGGGAAAGTGTTTTCAACGGATTTAGTCCGTTAGTAGTGAACGTATTCAAATCAGTTCTCAAACCGCCCGAAAGCAATAGTTTTTCTTTGAAAAAGTATTTACTTACATGTCCGTAAACTCCCATCTTGAAAAATTCGATGGCTGTTTCACTTGAAAAAGTAATAGAGGGACTGATTACATTATTTGCTGAATCGGTTACTTCTTTCGAAATGGTATTGAACAAAGAAGCATCATATTTTACATATTGGGTACTGGCACCATAGGAAAATTTCCATCCGTTTTTATATTTATTCATGTCAAACCGAAGTTTATTTTCTGTTTCATGACTACCCAGACTGAACAATTTATTGCCACTGGCACTGGCATTGTTTTCATATCTGTCAGCTCCGTTGAAAAACATATTTCGACTCAATGCAACTGTGAAAAATCCGTTTTTAACCAATCGTTTCAATGATGCACCTATTGTATAGTTCCACTGATTGAGTAGTGGATTGGAGCGCAAAATATATTCATTTTCAGCATCAGAGGATTTTGGCGCTACTACTCGGAATTTATCAATGGCACCGATTCCTATAAAATTCAATTCCGTTTTATTATTGATCTTATGATTTATCTTATATTGAAAATCCCAATAATCCGGACGTATAGGTAAGTCCAGTAACTGAAACAAAAATTGCAGGTAAGATCTTCTGGCAGAAGCCATAAAAGTTGTTTTCTTTCCCAATGGCCCTTCGAGCGTTGTCGCAAATTCACTTCCCGAAAGCCTGATATTTCCTCCGAATTTATTCGGATTTCCTTTTCGTTGCTGAATAACGATTGTTGATGCCAGTGCGTTGTCATATCTACTGTCAAAAGCGGAGGATGTTAATTGTACATCATTGATAAATGATACGTTGAGAATACCTGTTGCACCACCGCTTGCCCCTTGTGTCTGAAAGTGGTTCAACACCGGAATCTCTATTCCGTCAAGGTAATACACATTTTCACTGGGGCCTCCACCACGCACAATGATATCATTTCTGTTGGCAGTTGTTCCGCCTGCTACACCAGGCAGTACCTGAATAACCTTCGAAACATCAAAATTACCTCCTGGATTTACCTTTATTTCTTCTGCAGTTAGTTTTTGTGTTGCCAAAGGTGTTGTCATATCCGTTGCTTTTGCAGATTTTGCAAGACTTACCACTACTTCGTCCAATTGTTGTGTGTCCGGATTCATTTCAATTTGTACTACAAGCGCATTTCCTGATGTAATGTTCAGGTTATAAAAGGCAAGAGGCTCATACCCAAAAAATGTAGCTTCAAGATTGTATCTGCCAACAGGAATTTCCATATTGAATTTTCCATCCTCGTCAGACAATCCATAAAGGGTATCATTTCCCCTCAAAATAATCTTTGCACCCATCAATAATTCCTGTGTATTTTTATCTTTGACAATACCATTTATATTTCCCATTATTTGTGAAAAAGATATAATTGGTACAAAAACATATAAAAACAAAGCAAATATTTTCATAATATGGCATTTTTGTACAAATATATACTTTTATTTTATTTTGGAACAAAAACATACAAAAAGTAATATATGAATAGCCTTGAATTATTGAAAGTGCTGATTGATAAGCTGGAACGATATGAAAATAGTATTCCGGATAAAACAAATCTTTCTTTGGAAGCATACATTCAGTCATTTCAGTCTGAACTAACGCCTGATGACTATAAAAACTCACTGGTGGGTGATTATCAGATTCCGGAGCGGGAACGTAGTCTTCATATCGAAAACAATATTGAGCGTGTCATTACCCAGCATTTATTGTTTTTAAATCGTTACATCAAATTTTATTCAAAAACAGCACTGTCTGACAGTAAAATTAAGACATTGGAAGAGTTTAGCTTTTTAATTACTGTAATGCAACAGCAGCGGATTTCTAAAACGGATATTATTAAACGGAATATATTTGAGAAAAGCAGCGGTATTGAAATCATTAACCGGTTGATTAAGGCAAATATGCTGGGGCAGGTGGATAATCCCGAAGATCAGAGAAGTCAACTTATCTTTCTTACCGATGCAGGAAAATTTGAATTATTCAGTGTATTTGAAAAAATGAATACTCTTGGTAAGATTGCTACAGGAGAATTAACATCGGGCGAGAAAATTCATCTGGCAGGAATATTGAAAAAGCTGGATGCATTCCATTATGACAATTACACCAATAAAGAGCTCCGGTTACTTGAAGATTATTTGCCGGATGAGCAGAATTGAAAGGAATGATTGGAAAAACTGTTTTTTGACTGATTTATTAATGTTATAAAGCATTTGAGAATGTTATACATCACTTATTTTAGTAACTTGTTGATGTTGTCAATAACCAGTTTGGGTCTTCAAGGTTAATAAAATGCCCGGATTTGGAACGAATTCCGGACATAGGGGAGATTATGTGAACTGGAAATCTTTTTTAAGATTCTATACATTCGATTTGTACTATAAAATCAGAGAATTTTTTAGAAGAAGAAAGAAAAGACCCAAAAGGATTCTAACCAAAAACGCCAAAAGTTCAACGTTTTAATTTTTGTATAGAAAATCTGGAGCTTTATACTGTAATTCTTTACGACTCTTAAAACTCACACTCATCCTTGAAAAAGAACGGGAAAGAGCGAGTATGAAAGCGAGAGAAGATATTAAAGCAAAGCACATTGAGATCGGAATACCAAAGCGTGAGAAGGAAGAAATTGATCCTATACTGAGAGGAGTTATCAATTATTTTGATGATACCAAAGGATATGGGTTCATAAAAACCGCTGATGATGAAAATTTCTTTGTCCACCAGAACAACATTTCAGGAGAACCTGCAAAAGGGAAAAAAGTACAATTTGAAAAGGAAAAAGGGGCAAAAGGATGGGCAGCAGTACGTGTGGTAATTGAGTGAAAACTCTTACCAGCGTATATGCGAGCGTAAATCTTTATAAAAACAAACATTCGGGAATTTTGACCTCATGTCTGATCGGTCGTCCTTCCGGGTTATTTTCTTAAGATCAAGTTATGTGAAGCACGTTTTTGTATTTTAGAAAATTATCACATCTGAGACTTTAGCTTAAGAAATATCATAAAGAAAAACAGCCGAAATATAAAACCCCGGCTGAATATTTTGAGCTAATTTAATTGTAGAATTATTTTACTCCAATCATTATTGGTTTGTTTGAATTATACCAAATTGTATGATTGGCATTTCGAAATGTCGAGCAATAATACGTATCATTACTCTCATCTTTAAATGTAAATCCCCAACCTTTATTGTTCCTAAAAGTTAAAGTATACTCATAAGGTATTGGCGGATTGTTGGTTTTTACATTTGCATTTACAATTCCTATATCTTTCGCTCCAGTAGAAATAATTGACTCTCCATCAGGGACAAGTCTTATAGATTGAAAACCGCCAGAACTTTTAATCAGGTTTTTATCTAATTTTTTCAATTCGAGATCAATATTCTCTTTTGTATATCCTTCAGATTTAGGATATCGATTGCAAATTTACTTCCTTTTTCACTTACAAATTCTACTAAAATGTAATTTTCTGTTGATGTCATAATAAATTTATTTTGTTTAATTCCTACTCTATTTACATTCGGTTTTTCGGATTCCACCATTTGTTTGAAATACTAAAACCAAATATATCCTGTATCAATCATGCAGAGAAGAGGGAATCTACCCGTTTTATTCAATCAGGTAATTCTACTATGTTGTAGTTATATCTATCCCTATGAATCACTAAGGCTTTTTGTACAAATAGTTTTGATAAAGACAGGTGATTCTAAAAATGCGGCTGATTGAACATCAGGGCTATGAAAAAAAGAAGAAATTAATATTCCAAAAACGGGATCAGTAATTCGCCAATACCTTGTTGTGCCCCCTAAAGGACAAACTTCTAATTTTTGATGAAGGATATGGAATATGTATTACAACCTGAAACCATTAATTTTTCTTGATTGAGATAAGTTCAAATTTGAGATAAACATTTAATGATTAATTGAGTTTTTTTCCATTTCTTTTTTCAAGATTTGAAAAAAACTTTCGATTGTTTGAAGAACTTTCATGTTAAATTCCTTTGAAAAGTGAAGCGCTATTTTGTCAAAATCAATTATCGCAATTAATAATCCCCCGTTTCGCTTTGCTAATTCAACTCCCTTTTTTCTGTCAACCAATGGTATACAATTCTGAAAGATATTTCATTCCTACGAACTCTTTCCCAATCTTCCATGTTGCAACATCTACAATGTAAATAAGTGGATGAGTCGGTTTTGAAAAACCAAACAACTCTGTCAACTGACTGATCGAACTCAATCGGAAAATGTCTTCTTTCATTTGTTTATTCCTTGTATTTAGCCTGAATAAAATTACCCAACACACTAGCAACAAAGTAACACTATTCAACGAATTGCTAACACTTTAAAGACTGCTACTGAGTGTGAAAATAAAAAATGAGGAACATTTGAATGAAAAACCAATTGCTCCATTGTAATTAGGGCAACTAACTTTTTTAATCAATTTAGGATAATTGAAACTGAATAAAAAGATAAATGCTTACCGATCGGTGGGCATTTATCTTTTTTTGTTTTCGTGACCTGGGGCGGAAAACGTCAAACTTTTTGTTGGAGGATTTGGAAAGTTTATTACAATGATAAACCATTGTATAGCACAGTGTTTCAAAGAAATTCAAATTATCTAATGATTCCGGCGTAACTAGATATTTTCAATACAAAGCTTTAATTTGGTTGTTCAGTAACACCTTTAGCAATACCTTGAAACTAGTCGATCGTGTTTTATTCTACCAATGATTCTAAATAATAGGAATGAACCAAATTATTTACTTTCAAATAGATTGTATTATTCCCAAAATCCAGAAATAAATGAAATCTCTTTAAAAAGTTATTCCCAATAATATCATTGTTTTCAACTGAACTTTCGGTAGTTGCCAAATCAATTGGAATTCTATAAAACCGATAGTTTTTTATTCTTAGTTCATCCAACAACACCAAATCATTTTCTATCACATTGTTATCCGAACCTCTTGACACTGAATTGCCAATTTGAATCATTTTACCGAATAATTGGCGTTTTCTACCTAATAGATTACTGATCATTAGTGAACCGTCAGAACCTGTATCCAGTTCGTACCAGTCGCTCATTTTTTTACCTTTCACAACCAAGGTTAATTTTACAAAAAACAGGTTATCAATCTTTTTGCATTTCAATTTCATATATTCCTTCGGAATTTCAGGAAGCTTATTGTGAATGATGATTTTCTTAATTCCGTAATTGATATTAACAACTTTGTTCTCAAAGTAAGTCCAACCAATTATGCCATCTTCTAGATCATTTTGATAGTCCAAGATTAGCAACTTGTGGTCTTTTTTATGAAAGGAGCCTATATTTATTTCATTCTTTGAAGATGTTTCGACCAATGATACTCCGCCGACACCAACATTTTCCTCTGTTCCATCAATTTTAACAGCTGCTTTATCTAAAATCGATTTTTTTATGGCACACACATCTGCGCCCGTATCGTACATAAAATTTAATTCATCCGAATTATTGACCCTTACTTTTAGATAGATTTTATTGTTTTTACCGATGCTGAACGGTATAGTATCCTGTGCGAATAAACTTGTTTGAAACAAGATAAATGCAATAAAGAATTTAGTTTGTATCATTTTAATTCTATTTTTCAGCAAAGAATGAGATAATCCTCTGGATAAAATAGAACAGAATTAGCCTGATTAAAGTTTTTGAAAATATTTAGGATTTAATCCTGTAAAGGTTTTAAAAACTCTAATGAAATGACTTTGGTCTGCAAAGCCACAAAGAAGAGCTATTTCTGTTAAAGAAAGGTTGGTGTTTTTTATCAAAGTAAGGCTTCTGTCTATTCTTAGTTTTCTGACATAATCTCCATAAGAACAACCGAAATATTTACTGAAATGCTTCGAGATGGTAACAGGATGTACGCCTAAACGGACAGATAATTCAGACAAGCTGTGATTGATGTTCCATTCATCATTCAAAATATCCCTGAGTTCATCGATCCATTTAACCAATTGGTAATTAACTAATTTATCATTGTTCAGAAAATCCAGCAATACTACCTGAATGGCTTTTTCTGTTATTGCATCATTCAGTTGAAGTTCAGAATGCACTTTAAGCATAAATAACCGGCTGTTAAAGCTATTGTCAACTACATTTTTTAACCCCGTTTCTGACATATCATTTTCTTTCAGGAAATGAGTGTCAATTTCTAAGTTTAAGTTTTTTGTCTGTTTGTTTGTCGGAATTGTTTTATGTAGCTCTCCTGAATGATAGAACAATACATCTCCACTACTTTTTAAGGATTTCTGAGATTTTTTATATTCACAGTTTCCACCACGCAGGATAAAACTCAAATGAGGATTTTCGTGATAATGGAACTCTGAATTATAATTGTTGGCATAAGTTGTTTTGCTCGTTATAAAACCTGCGTATTCCTTCAAGTTTTGGACTTCCCCAGAATAATTCCCCTTATCTAGTTTGATTATTTCATGCATCGTTACGAATGTCGTTGATCGCTGTAGACAACAAAGATAAACAGATTTTTAGTTCAGGATTCACCACCCCGGAATTAGGAGATTAGAATCGTGTCCAATATTCTCTTTTCGTGGTGACTCTAGTTTAAGATGTTTCGGAGAATTTAGTAAAGGATTTGAAACTTATTATCTAATAGAAGTTATAGCTGGAAACCCAATAGGATTCGAACGACTTTGATTCGATGAGAAAACACAGTAAATCATGGGTTTGCGAATGATTAAGGTTTAACCATCCTCCTCAGTCCTCCTTAAAGGAGCAAGTTCAATCGAGACTTCGAACACGAATTCTCTTTCTCATCCACCGCGGCGGACAAGGCTTTTCTTTTTGTGGTGACCCCGGCAGGATTACATATCCCCGCGTATTCGTTCAGCCCGAGCATGGAATCCGCCATCTGCTGTGCAGCTGCCACGGATTTTTCATTTCAACTGCTTTCGAAAGTGAACTTTCGACACAGCCAGAAATGAAAAATCCGGTTCATCTTTGATGAACCGGATTCCTTTCGTGACCCCGGAGGGATTCTAACCCCCAACCGCTGGAGCCGAAATCCAGTGCTCTATACAATTGAGCTACGGAGCCTTGTATCAGATCTCCAGTTTACATCTTCCAAAAAAGGAAAGAAGTACCTTGGTGCTGATATGAATTAAATTTAGTTTTTTAACTTTGCTAATGAAATAACTTTCGCTTCAAATCGTTTTCTTCATGATTATGAAACACCTCGTATTTTTCTTTTCGCTGCTTGCAAATATATTCGTTTTTTCTCAATTAGCAACATATGATTGGAGATTACATGTTTCATTCACCAATCCGTCAGAAGTGGCTACAGACGGGAAAACGGTGCTTTGCGCTTTCAGAAACGGAATCCTTGAATACGATATTGAAGCAAATGAAACGGCCATCTGGAGTTATACCAATTACCTTTCAGATGTAGTGATCAGCACGGTCTATTACGATCAAAATTCCGATTCTTACTGGATAGGCTACGAAAACGGGAATATTGACAGAGTTCATAAAAATACGGTCGTTAATATTCCATATCTGAAAATGGCAAGCGTGCTCGGACCAAAAAAAATCAGCAGCTTTTCCCAGAGAAACGGGACGATATATGCTGTTTCAGGATTGGGTATTCTGGTTATAAATCCCGAAAAAAACGAAATAAAAGAAACCTGGTACACCAACAATAACGGAGATCAGAACCTGAAGCTTGAATTTCTGAACGACAGCCTTTACGCATTGACATCTAAGGGATTATATAAAGCTTATAAAAACAACCCCATCCTGGTAGATTATGCTCAATGGCAGCCTGTTCCTGCAACAACGATCACTAATGATTCCCTCTTTTATACAAAAATGACACTGTGGGATCAACAGTTGCTGCTGATCAAATCAAACGAAAAATACGGGAATGATACCTTGTTGAAATACGCTAACGGCAGTTTAAGCTATCCGCTTTCCGGAGACAACGAACTGAAAGACATTAAAATATTCGACAATAAAATGTACCTGGTGGATCCGTACGGTGTAACAGAATATGACCAGGCATTTGTGAATCTTGAGCGTTTCTATAACTACGAATTTGGCTCTCCGCTCGACATGAGAGCAGTTGTAAAAGTGAAAGAAAATGAATTTTACATTGCGGATAACGGTGCGGGACTGGTTAAATTTAACGGAAACTGGAATAATAAAAAACTAACACCTGCCGGTCCTCCTTCCAATGAGTTTTATCGGATTAGCGCCCGGAAGGAAAAGCTGATTATGTCTGCCGGGAGAGTTTCGAAATTCGGAGCGAGCTATATCGGCGCACAAGCCTATACTTTTCAGGATGAAACCTGGAAGCACTATTCGAAATATAACCAGCCGATGCTCGACTCGATCCATGTATGGGATCTGAATGGTGTCGCCATTCATCCGAAAGATGAGAATATCATGGCGATCAGCGGCTGCGGTGAGAAGTATTCCTTGTTTATTATTAAAGACAATCAGCAGGTTTCAGAAATGTACGGTCTCGGAAATTCAGTTATTGAAAATTTCCTTACTCTTCAAAGTTTGACTTGTATTTCGGAAGTGCAATACGACAGTAAAGGGAACCTCTGGATGATTAATACACATACTAACTATCCTTTAAAAGTCCTTACAAAAGACGGCGTACTGTATAAATTCGACACGGGAGGCAGCACCAAGCAGCGGTTCGTAGAAAAGCTGCTTCTTGATGACGACGGGAATCCCTGGTTTTCGGTTCCGGGAATCGGTATTGTCGGTTATTTTCCAAATGGAACAATCGATGATGCCTCGGATGATACTTATAAAATTCTTAATGAAGGTGATTTCACCGGTGCTTTGCCGAATAACGACGTAACAGACATCATAAAAGCAACTGATGGAAAATTATGGATTACTACGACAGAAGGTTTCTCTATTCTTAGTAATCCGGGATCTGTTGCCGCCGCAAGCTATGGGAATTATAACACCTATCGCCCAAAAATCGAATTTGGTGAAAGTACGGAATATTTCTTCGGAGAAACTTATATCACCTGTGGAACGGTAGATGGAGGTAACAGAAAATGGTTTGGGACCGCTAATTCCGGTGTTTTTTGTCTGGCTGCTGACGGGTACAGCATTATTCACGAGTTTAACACTACCAATAGCAAGCTGATTTCCAACAACATTCTCGACATGGAATTTAACCCTAAGACAGGAGAGCTGTTTGTAGTAACCAGTCTAGGATTGACCTCCCTGAGAACAGATGCTTCCACAGGTACGGAAACATACGATGAAACGATCGTTTTCCCGAATCCTGTACAGCCGGAATATGAAGGTGTAGTTACCATTCAGGGAATAAAAACGGATTCCGATGTGAAAATTACGGATATGGCAGGCAATATCGTCTATGAAACTGCTTCCAATGGAGGAACAGCGGTGTGGGACTGTAAAAAAGTGACAGGAGAAAAAGTCGCGACCGGCGTTTACCTGATCTGGACGGCACCAAAGGAAGGAAAAGGAAGAAAAGTAGGCAAAGTAACGGTCATTCGTTAACGTGAAAGAAACGTGTAAAGCAATTATCATTAAAAGGATCAGCTATAGTGATACAAGTGTCATAATCTCCTGTTTTACAAAATCGTCCGGATTAAAATCTTTTATTTATAAAGGCGGAAAAAAGAAAAATGCAGCAACACTGCTTCCTTTAAGAATTGTAGAAATTAATTATTACCAGCACAATGAAGATGCGCTGGCAAGCATTAATTCCATTAATTCAACAGCTGCACTTTCCAATCTTTATCAGCATCCCGTAAAAACGAGCATCCTCTTTTTCATGAACGAATTCCTGGGACAGCTGCTCGGGAAAATTCAATATGCAGAACCTCATCTTTTTGAAGAGATAGAACAAGAGCTGATCTGGCTGAATGAATCAGAGGAAATCACTAATTACCCTGTTTTCTGGATGATCCGGTGGATTGAAAAACTAGGGCTGAAGCCAAGCACTTCTTCCGGAAAGTTTTTTGATATTGAAAGCGCCCGCTTTTCGGATCATAAGCCCGACGGAGTGCTTTATCATTTCGGGGATGAAATGGAAACATTATCTTTTTTGTTCCGGCAGGATCGCCTTACGATTTTAAGTTATCCGCTTAAAAAGAACGACCGGAAAAAATTGCTGAATGTGCTGATGGATTATTGCAGGTTCCACATCCCGGAATTTAAAACCTTCAAATCTGTTGAAATTCTACAAACTGTTTTTGAGTAAGCAGAACTAAATAAAAAACGCATCCGTTTTATCCAGATGCGCTACCCGTTGTTGCAAGCTGAGAGGGCTAAAAGTGTTAATAAAAAAGATTAATTATCTACCTTAAAGATACAGGAAAAATCATTTCTCGTATCAAAGTTGCCGTTTAAAAATTTTATTTTTTCATTAAACAAAAGGTACTTTGCCGGAGAAAAAAGCTTTATGTTCGCTTCTTTAGAAATTTTTTCATCATTGATAAATCCCTTGGAAGCATAATACTGAAGAATATACTTATCCGTCTGTTCTCTGAAGACAGAAGGCAGCATTAACCGGTAAATCAATACATCCGGGAAATCCGTGCCGGAGCTCAGGTTTATTTTATGACCAGCAAAATTTTTCCGTACAAATGATTCAAATTCCTGGTTCACATTATCGAAATACATATCCAGGCTGGTAATGGTATGCGCGTCATAATTCTCAAGATCATAGAGGGAATAATAATGAATCAGCTGATTCTGGCATCTGCTCTGATTGTGTTTTTCCGGATTAACCATTGCTTTGATAAACTCAATATTTGGATAAGAGGAAGTAAACGATTTTTCAAAGTTGATCGCTAAAACGGTTATCTCATCCTCTTTCCGGACAAAAAAACTTTCTGAAAAATAATCGTCTGCCTTGAATTTTTTAGCTGCTTCAGAAATATCAGACGTAAAAATACCGTCAACCTGTCCGGAAGTAAACAAGTGCAAAAGCTTGTTTTTAGGAATATTCAAATTCAGACGATACGCATTTGGATAGGAGAAATCTCCGTTGCCTTTTTGCTTGAAAAGTGCATGATTTTTAAATACCTTCAGATGTACCTGTTCTCTTGAAACAGCACTAACGGAATATAAAGCTGTTCCGATGAGATCTTTGAGTTCTTCAATTTTCTTCAGTTCCTTTGGAACAACAAACAATTCTATCGCGGCTAATTCCCGCAGAAAATCGTTTTCAGACACATTCTTTTCCAAGCTGATGATGAGCTCATCATCTCCGGCAGGAGTCAGTTTCTGGAACGTGGAAAGAAAAGCTTTTACCTGCGGATATTTTGAATTTTTAGCAAAAAGACGAATAGAATGGGCGATATCCCCGGCAGAAAGGTATCTTCCCTTATCCAATCGGAAAACAGGGCTGTCGTGAAATACTTTGGCTGTGTTTACCTTTAAAGCGATTTCACTTTCATGTACCCAGCGGTAGGAAGAAATAACCGCTGACTTGACCTGACCGGAATTTTCATCGTAATAGAAGACCGGATCGCACACCAGGTCTTTAATAAGTTTTGAGAAAGCGTCATTGCTATAAAAATCAAACGCTTCCAAACGGCATTCGGAAGCGATCGATATGGTATTTTGTTCGGATTTAAGAAAGGGGTTTTTGGCAGCTTCCGAACAGGAAAACAACACAAAACCCATTAGTATGAAAAGGTTATATTTTAAAACCCAGCTTTTCACGGACTCTTTTTAATATGACGGTAGAGACAGCCGTTGCTTTATCTGCACCGATCTTTAAAATTTCTTCGATCTTTTCCGGGTTATTCATATAATCATCAAAAATCCGGCGTTGTTGCTCAAATTTTGTCAGGATCAGGTTCAGCAATGCGGTTTTCGCGTGGCCGTAACCAAATCCTCCGTTCAGATAGTTTGCACGCATCTGCTCGTTTTCTTCAGGGGAACAGATCAGCTTGTAAATGTTGTAAATGTTGCATTCATCCGGATTCTTCGGCTCTTCCAGAGATTTTGAATCGGTCTGGATCGACATTACCTGCTTCTTCAACTCCTTTTCGGGAGCGAAAATATTGATGATATTATTGCGGGATTTGCTCATTTTATTCCCGTCTGTCCCCGGAATGATCATGATTTCTTCCTGAATGATTTCTTTCGGCAGCAGGAACGTTTCTCCGTGGATATTATTGAAGCGGGAAGCAACATCTCTGGTCATTTCCAGGTGCTGAAGCTGGTCTTTCCCAACCGGCACATATTCCGCGTCATACATTAAAATATCTGCGGCCATCAGCATAGGATAATCAAATAAACCGGCATTCACGTCCTGTAAAACATCTTGCTTGTCTTTAAATCCATGCGCCAGCGATAGGCGTGTAAATGGAAAATAACAGTTCAGGTACCATGTCAGCTCCGTCACCTGTGGCACGTCGCTTTGACGGTAAAATACGGTTTTATGAGGATCCAGCCCGAAAGCTAACCAGGCAGCAGCTACTGAATACGTATTCTGCTTCAATATTTCAGCATCTTTGATCTGTGTCAGAGAATGCAGGTTTGCAATAAAAAGAAATGCATCATTTTCTTCTTTATTGGCTAATTGAATTGCAGGATAAATTGCACCTAAAATATTCCCCAGATGAGGGGTTCCCGTACTTTGAATTCCTGTTAGTATTCTTGCCATTTATTTTGTATTTTTACCAAAATTAAAAATTTTAAATTCTAATAGAATAAATTCTTCCGGATGAAGCTGCTAAAAAATAGTTTCTATTTCCTTTACAAGCTGTATTATCTGGCGGTATTCTTTGCAGTATTCCTTGCGCTTTATCCCTTATTCCTACTGGGATTTTACATTATAAAAAACCCAAAATTCACCTATTTTCTACACCGGATCTGGGCAAGAGTTTTAAACTTATTGACACTGGTTTTTCTGATTACCGAAAATAAAGCTGTCGAACTTCCAAAAGAGCCTTTCATTATTATATCCAATCACACTTCATTTCTGGATGTTTTTCTGATGTGTCATATTTTACCCGACTATCCGTTTATTTTTATGGCTAAATCTGAGCTGCTGAAGATACCACTCTTTAAAACATTGTTTAAGCATTATCACATTCCTGTTTACCGTAAAAACCAGAAAAAAGCGGCACAGTCCCTCTTAAAATGCCGGAAAGCACTGAAAAACGGATTGTCCATTGTGATCTTTCCGGAAGGAGGAATTATCGAAGGCTACGCTCCTCGCCTGGCACCGTTTAAAAATGGTGCGTTTGAGCTGGCCAAAAGAGAAAATATCGCTGTTCTACCTATCACATTTACAAGGAACTTTAAAATCATCGAAGAACCGAATCATTGGTTCTCGGTCGCTCGCCCGGGTATTGCCAAAGCTATTGTTCATCCTTATATATCCAGGGAAGAAGTTCAGTCAATGGGAATGTCAGAGCTTAGAAAGAAATGTTTCGATATAATCGAAGAACCTCTTCGTGAGCTTTATGGATTTAAATCAACTAATAACTAATTAAAATGGCACTTATAAAATCTTGCCGTGGTTATGCTCCCGTTTGGGGAGAAGACTGCTGGATGGCTGAAAACGCTTCGATTATCGGCGATGTGATAATGGGCAATCAGTGTTCTGTCTGGTTCAATGCCGTGATCCGCGGCGATGTCAATTCCATACGCATCGGCAATGCAGTAAACATCCAGGACGGAGCAGTCATTCACTGCACGTATGAAAAAACCAAAACCGTTATCGGTGATTTTGTTTCCATTGGCCATAACGCAATTGTTCATGGATGTACGATTGAAGAAAATGTGCTGATAGGAATGGGATCGATTGTAATGGATAACTGCCATATCGGGGCAAACTGTATTATCGCCGCAGGAGCAGTGCTGCTGGAAGGAACAAAGGTTGAACCATGGAGTGTTTATGCAGGTGTTCCGGCAAAAAAGGTCAAAACACTTTCACCTGAACTGTTCAACGGGGAAGTGGAGCGGATTTCAAGAAATTATCTGATGTATTCGGGGTGGTTTAAAGAGCAGGAAAATAAATAATCCTGGAACAAGCCAAACTGGCCATCGTGCATTACACCGGGAAATTCACCCTGAAACCAACTCCGCGTATTGATTCCAGTTTTATACGGCTGTCCAGCTGCAGAAATTTACGTAATCTCGTCATAAAAACATCCAGGCTACGCCCCAGAAAATAATTGTCTTCTCCCCATAATTTTTCTAAAATCTCTTTCCTGCTGATCACATCATTGTTCCGGGAAGATAATAGCTGTAAAAGATCAGCTTCTTTTTCGGTCATGCAGAATGTCTGCTCTTCATATTTCAGCAGGTACTGAGAAGGGAAAAATTCATAATCCCCTATTCTGATCTTGTTTCCGGATGGGTTACCTGTTTGTCGTTTCAGAATATTACGGAGGCGGAGAATCAGCTCTTCCGGCTCGCACGGTTTGGTGATATAATCTTCTGCTCCGAGCTTTAAGCCGAGAATCCTGTCAATGCTTTGTCCTTTTGCAGTCAGAAATAAAAAAGGAATCTGCGTATGTTTACGCAACTCCTTACTAAGCTGAAAACCATCCATTCCCGGAAGCATCACATCTAAAACCGCTGCATCGAAACCGGAATAGTCACTAATGCTTTCCAAAAGAGCCGCCGGAGAGCTGAACCATTTGACCTCAAAGTCGGAAAACTCAAGATATTGCTTCAGCACCGTTCCTAAATCAACATCATCTTCTACCAGAATTATCTTATTTTTCATTTGGCAGGCTGATTTTAAATGTTACTCCACTTACCAGGCCGGAAATCACTTTAATAGAGCCCTTATTTCTCCCGATCATTTTTTTTACCAGATACAAGCCTACGCCAAGACCGTTAATTTCATGATTTTCAACACGTGATACCCGGTAATATTTTTTAAATATATGAGCGTGCTCTGTTTCCGGAATCCCGATCCCGTCATCCGAAACGGTCAGCTCGATCATCTTTCCGAAAGTCAGCTGTATCAGAACATTTTTTGCTTTGTATTTAAACGAATTATCCACCAGATTTTTTAAAACCGATTCAAACACCTGTTTTGTCAGTGATTCATTTTTTGTGAAGTGTATTTTATCAAGAATATGCAGAGAAGGATAGCTGCTTTTGATCTGTTGAATGCATGCTTCTATTTCTTTTTCAATGATCAGCTCGTCTTTATTTTCTGTTGTATGAATGGAAGAAACAATATGTTCCAATCGATCCAGCTGCCGTTCCATTAATTCTCTGGAAGTATCCGGCCCGGAAGAGGCGATCGCGAACTTCATGGTCGTTATAGGTGTATTTAATTCATGGGCAATCGAATCAATCGTTGTGTGAAGCTGGGCGATCTTTTGGTTCTGAAGCTCAATGCTTTTAAGATTCCTCCAGAAAAGATAGAGCAGAAACCCAAGAATAGAAAGACTTACCAGACACAGAGGAATAATTTTCCGGATTACTAAAGAATGGACATTCAAAAGCTGAAACGTCGCTTTTGATTTTAATATATAATTGTATTTTTCATCCAGGTTTTTATCCGTATCTGTCTGCGACAGGTGGCTGTTCCATTTTCCTTCACTAATAACATGTCCTTCTGTTACCTTACTTGTACTCTGATACAAAACTATAGGGTTAAGTGCCGGCAGCAATTCTTTTTTTTGATTTTCATCATAAATTGAAAAAACTTCATTTTTCAAAGCTATCTGAAAGCCCGTCCCCTGTGTCTTTTCTTTCAGCAGCTTATCCACAGCCTGATTGAAATGCTCCGGTGGCTGAAAAGAGCGGCTGAAATGATGAATCTCTTTGTGTGTCAAAAATGTTTCCCGGTTCAATAAGAAAATATTTCTGACAAACTCCTCTTCGTCTGTTTCACTGCTTATTTTAGCCATTTCTTTCAAAATATCATCAGAAATTTCACGGGCCTTCCTGTTCATTTCCTTTTCTTCGAGACGATAAGAATTATAGATATAAAAAACCTGTAATCCCAGCAGAATCAGAAAGCAAAGGCTAAACAACAGAATAGTATTTCTTTTTTTGTTCATCATTCAAAAATACGACATAAAATATTCCGTCGGATAGCCTTAACCTGTCATTAACCCTGCATTAACCGGGCAGGCAGATCAACTGTCTCATCTTTGCAGAAAAAACAATATGAAATTAATTGCGCTCTTCTCCTTTTTATTTCCGTGCCTTCTGTCAGCTCAGGTCATAACTGAAATCCCTGCTGAAAAATCTTCAGATACTACAGTGACTGACAGCTTGTATTACATTGACCCGGTTAAGATAAAATCAAATAAGCCTATGTTAAAACGCAAAGTGGACCGGTTGGAGTTTACCATTGACAAAACTCCTTTGCAAAACCTGAATGGCTGGGAAATCCTCCGGAATACACCTAATGTTCTTATACGGAACGAAGCCATCAGTGTAAGGGGAAGCGATCAGATCGTGGTAACGATTAATGATAAAAAAACACTGATGACGCAGGAAGAGCTAAAGCAGTTCCTGGAAAATATTAATGGAGATCAGATTTATTCGGTAGAAGTAATTACCAATCCGCCGGCAAAATATGAAGCGGAAGGAGCAGCAGTCATCAATATAAAAATGAAGCAGAATAAGCTGAAAGGCTACAGAGGAAGTGTTTCCGGGCGCTATCACCAGTCAATTTATGCAAAAGGAAGAGTCGGATTAATGCAGTCCTACAATACAGATAAATGGCAGCTAAGTGGTAATTATAATTTTGTTTCCGGAGATTATGTGCGGCAAAATTTTGATGTGGCGACCTATCTTCAGAACGGAACCCGTTGGGAGAGCGATATGGTAAGAAAAACAAGCGCACGCCAACAGCACCTGTACAGCTTTTCCGCGCTTTATGAAATCGATACTCTTTCTGCGATCCAGTTTGGCTTCGATGGAAACGTCAACCCGAAATCAGAAGGAAAGTACCGGATTCCGACAAGAATTTATAATACCGGTACTAACCTGATGGAATCCTATTACCTGACTGCCAACGACCGCCTCCAGAAATACAATACCTTAAACGCCTACTTTATGTACGACAAGCAGTTTAAGAATAACTATTTTACCTGGAGCAATAACTTCAGCAATAAAAATTATAGTGAAAATCAGGATATTTCAACCTGGCGGCACTTTCTTAACGAGCCCGAAAGCTTTAACCGGTTCGGGAACAACAGTAACCAGCAGATCAGGTTATTTTCTTCTCAGGCGGATTACAGGCTGGAAAAGGGAAATTTAATTTTTGAAAGCGGTGCAAAATACAGTCTGGTAGAAAATGACAACCAGCTTGATTTCATGAGTGAATCTGCCGGAAGCCTTATTACAGACCCTTCACGAAGTAACCATTTTAATTATAAGGAGCAGATCATCGCGGCTTATATCTCCGCTGAATATAAATGGAAAAAATGGTTTTTTAAAGCCGGGCTACGCGATGAGATAACGCTGATCCGCACCATCTCTGATAATCCGCAGATCATTAATAAGACGAAACGGAACAACCTGTTTCCTACCTGTTATGTCCTTTATGAATTAAAGGAAGACCAGCAATTGGGCTTTTCCTACGGAAAACGGATTGACCGACCTGTCTATGATTTTTTGAACCCTTCTAAATCATATTACAATTATTACTCTTACTTCCAGGGAGATCCTTATCTTAAATTTACACTGGTAGACAATCTGAGCCTGACTTATACGCTGAAAGACTGGAATTTTGAGATCTATTATAACTATATCAAAAACCCATCCATGGAGATATCGGTTCAGAATCCGTCCACTTTTGAAACTATTTATCGCTATACCAATATCAGGAATGGCAGAAATGCGGGAATGAACTTTTCAAAGAATTTTACACTGCTGCCTTTCTGGAAATTGAATGTATTCGGGATGGGAGAGTATAACGAAAATTATTTCTTCGGAATAGATAACCTGCTTTACCGCAACAAAGTATTTTTCTACCATATTAATTTGTCCACTCAGCTGACACTGGATAAAGCGAAAACCTGGAGCCTGAATATCGGATACCTTTATAATTCAAAAGCGATCCAAGGGCCGTTTAACATCAGCTCTTCCCAGAATACGTATGTAATTTTAAATAAAAAGCTGTTGAACAAACAACTGGAAATCGGACTTGTTATAAACGATATTTTTAAGACCGACAAAAACACAATTTCTACCAGATATGCTGATCAGAATCAACAATTCAAAGACTACAGGGATACCCGTTATTTTATGATTAATCTCAAATATAATTTCGGGAATCAAAAAGTAAAGGAAACCAATGCTGTTGAGAAGACAGATGAACAGAAACGCTTGTAATTTCTTTTAAAATAACATGTGCTCTTTCTTCATCCGGCTTCTTCTTTTTTCGCGGGGAGGTTGATCAGGATTACCATCAGAATGATCAGGGCGATTCCTGACCATTGCAGCAGATTGACCTTCTCGTGCAGGAAAAAATGGGCCATCAGAACGGAAACAGGTATTTCCAGCGCGGACAAAACAGCACCAAGCCCCATTCCGGTTAACGGCATTCCGAGATTAAAAAGAATGGGCGGTAAAATAGTTCCGAAAAGTGCAAGAAGAAGTCCGTAATTTGTGAAAATGCTCCAGTGCAGGCCATCGGCAATAGCTGTGGAGGAAACGATCAATACGACAACAAACCCTCCGCACAACATCCACAAGGTCCGCCTGAACGGATGCAGCCCAAGTCCTACCCTGTTGTTCGTAAAAACCGTTACCGTATAGGAAACCGCAGCTAAAAATCCCCATAAGATTCCTCTGATATCAAGTGTTGCATTTGAATTGATCACATCCGTTGAAAGTACAGTGCCAGCCAAAATCAATAAGACAGCTATTATTTTAAAGACAGAAGGCCTTTGCCGGAAAAATATGGCTTCTACCACCACTCCCAGCCAGACCGTCTGCATCAACATGACAATGGCTAAAGAAACG
Organism: Flavobacteriia bacterium 40-80; assembly: GCA_001899145.1. Lineage (GTDB taxonomy): Bacteria > Bacteroidota > Bacteroidia > Flavobacteriales_D > Crocinitomicaceae > 40-80. Next base: position 41,998 of record MKVF01000021.1, on the reverse strand, counting down.
GGAATGTACTGTACTGAGATATAATAGAAAGTGCTGGTCAGTCCCAGGGAAGTTCCGAATAAAAGCAATCCGAACACCGGGTTTTTAGATGTTCCGGCTGTTGTCCTTTTGTTATTTTTGCCGTTCCTGGCAAACAGCAGGTTGATTACCAGCAGACCGGCTATTCCCCAGGCAAACTGAGAAACAGTTACATCTGCTAATGTGTAATTCTCATTATATGCCAATCGTACAAATGTTGCCAGCAATCCGTAACATGCTGCTCCTGCGCCGACTAATATTCCTCCTTTTAATTTTTTTCTATCCATCTAATTTAAAATCACACTAAATAAGCAGTCGGCAGAAGTTATATATAGCTGTATATTAGTAGCTTTTGAATCTTTTGTGTCGTTTGACAAAACTTTTACAATTCAAAAGAAAACAAAAATGTAAATTTGCGAAGAACTTTTGAATCACGCAATTTAAAATAAATGTCAATCGCAGGAAAAATTAAAACCTACCTGACTTTTACGAAGTTTCGCTTGTCTTTTACGGTGGTGTTGTCTGCGGTTTTGGGATATTTATTTGTTGCCGGTTACTTCTGGACCTGGAAAGACGTGCTGCTGATCGCAATAGGAGGATCCTTTCTGACAGGCGCTTCGAACGCCTCAAATCAAGTTTGGGAAAGAGAATATGACGGGCTGATGAACCGTACAAAAAACCGCCCTCTTCCAAGAGGTGAAATGACATTAAACGAAGCTTACACCGTGATTTCCGTTTTTCTGTTCATTGGATTGCTTTGCTTGTATATCCTGAATTATAAAACATTTTTACTGGGAATTTTAGCGTATGTATCCTATGTTTTTATGTACACTCCTATGAAGAGAGTTTCTCCATGGGCTGTGTTTGTAGGAGCAATTCCGGGATCTCTGCCGCCCTTAATGGGAGCGATCGCTTTCACAAATGACTTTACATTTGAAACAGGCCTGCTTTTCTTTATACAATTTGTATGGCAGTTCCCGCATTTCTGGGCTATTGCATGGATCTCCCATGAGGATTACGCAAGAGGAGGCTTCAGCCTGCTTCCGGTTGCTTCCGGCAAGTCAAAAAGTTCTGCAGCTTTAATTGTGATCTATTCCTTGTTTCTGATCCCGTTTACGCTGATTCCGTGGTTAATGGATATCACGGGCATCTGGTCGCTGATCATAGGTGGATTAATGTCCATCCTGTTTTTTCTGTCGGCATGTAAGCTTTACCTGACATTAGATGATAAAGATGCGAAAATTTGCATGTTTGCCTCAATCATATACCTGCCTGTTGTACAATTAGTATTAGTTTTGGATAAAATTGCCTGAGAATGGGAAAAGACTATAATGTGGATATCTCTTTTGAAACAAGAGAGAAAATGAAAAAGAACCTTGTCTATATTGGTATCTTTAGTATTGTAATGATTTTTGCAGGTTTGACCTCTGCTTATATCGTTTCAATGGGAGGTGCTTTCTGGGTCAAATTTCCTTTTCCTTCCAGCTTTTATTTCAGCACTGCCTCCATCGTTTTAAGCAGTGTTACGTATATTCTGGCCATAAACGCCACTAAAAAGGACGAGATCAAAAAAACAAGGGTTTTCATGATTCTCACACTTCTTTTGGGAATCGCTTTCAGCTTGTTTCAATTTAATGGATATAAGCAGCTGTACAGCAAGGGAGCTTTTCTTGTCAGCCCGATCACGGTAGTGGATGGCCGTTATGGTGATTACTACGAAGTAAAGCAAAACGGGCATTTTGTTGAAGTGGACGGAAATAATTACTTATTGCAGGGAAAACGCATGACTGCATCCGAAATGCAAAAGCTTCAGAATTATTTCAGAAACTTTGAAAAGATTACCACCTCAAGAGATTCCGACCCGGTTTTTAATAACCTGGATTCAGACATCATCCTGTATTATAAAAATGAACCGCTCCAGCTAATTGACGGGCATTTCGTGAAGCCGGACGGGACCAGATTATTAACAGTTGATCTGCAGCGTCTCCAGATGCTGAGCTGGAACATCCGTGACGGAAGAGGAGACTTTTTCCACAAAGGGGAATATGGTAAAGATTTCAAATTATACTTTAAAGGAAAAGAGCTGCAATATAAAGACAGATCGCTTTATTATCAGGGTAAAAAACTGAATGTTCCGCTCCAGAACAAGCTAAGCCAGTCCCGCGATAATGCAACTTCTTATTTGTACGTGATTACGGGTTTACATTTATTACATATATTAGTGACATTACTTTATCTTCTAAGAATGGTATTTGTCTCATTTTCAGATGATTTTAACGAAAATAAAAAGTTAAGCATAAAACTGGGCGGAATTTTCTGGCACTTTTTAGGCTTATTATGGCTTTATTTACTATTATTTTTACTTTTTATTCATTAAACTTGCAAAAAAATAAAAAAAATGGCTGGACACGCTGCACATAATTTGAATCAAACAACGGATTGGGGAGGAAAAACATCTCCTTTTAAAATCAGTTACGGAAAAATCATGATGTGGTTTTTCCTATTATCAGATGCATTAACTTTCGGAGCATTTTTAGTGGCATTGGGATTTGCACGCTATGCGGCGCAGGATGCCTGGCCGATCGGAGAAGAAACATTTAATGCGTTGCCATTCTTAGGTTCCGGCTTTCCGCTTGCCTATGTGGCGTTCATGACATTCTTGCTGATCCTGTCATCTGTAACAATGGTATTAGCTGTTGAAGCAGGACACAGAATGGATAAAAAAGGAGTTATCAAGTGGATGATCGCAACCATCATCGGAGGTTTTTTCTTTGTAGGTTCCCAGGCTTGGGAATGGTCTCACTTCATTCACGGAACTCATTTCGGAAGAGTTGAGCTGGAAGACGGATCATTGGCAAATGTAGTTGCCGGGCCAAACGGGAAATTGAAATTCGGAGAGATTAAAAGCTTTGAAGTAATTGAGGCAGGTCATCATTACAGATCCGGACAGGTTTTAACTTCCAAAGATCTGGATTTAGATCATGAGTGGCAGCACGCTGTAGTCGGAGGGCATATCCACGGAAATGAAATTCATTTACACGATGGCTCTGTTGCAAGGATCAATAAGGAAAAAGATGAAAATGTCCGACTGTTAGTTAAAAAAACAGGAGGAAAATATAAAATCGGTGATGCCATTGACGGCGAAGAGGCGGTGAATATGTACTACGGTGCATTCAATAACGGAACTCCAACCAAAGTAGTTTATGGCGCCAATATGACTGAAAATGAGTATGGTCCGAAAACGTATGCAAATCTGTTCTTCTTCATCACAGGGTTCCACGGATTCCACGTTTCTATAGGTGTATTGATAAACATTATCATTTTCATTAATGTGTTAATGGGAACTTACGAAAGAAGAGGACACTATGAAATGGTTGAGAAGTCAGGATTGTACTGGCACTTCGTTGACCTTGTATGGGTGTTTGTATTTACATTCTTCTACTTAATCTGATTTGTTAGACTTTTAAAAATATTAAATTATGGAAAGAGACGACGTTTACGAATATTCATTAGATACGCACCATAGCGAAGAAGAAGGGAAAGCAGTCCGCAAAAAAATCTACCTCGTTACTTTAATTTTATCTGTGATCACAGCAGTTGAAGTAATGTTGGGGATGTATGTTAAAAATGACGGTTCTGTTACATGGAATACCATTAAAGCACTGTTTATTGTTTTAACACTTGTTAAAGCAGGATATATCGTGATGGTGTTCATGCACCTGAAAGATGAAAACAAGACCTTCAGAAACTTTATCCTTGTTCCTTACTTTATTTTCATGATTTACCTTACTTTCATAGTATTATATGAAGGTCATGCCGTAGGTCACGCTTTACAGGTGTACGGAGCACATTAAGAAAAAACAGAGCATTTAATGGCTGATAATATTAAAAAAGCCGGTTCGATCAAGAAGTTGCTGATGGCGCTTTTAGTGATAGGGCCGGCTTCTATTTTGGTACTCATTTCAACACTGAAATGCGAGCATAGATTCAAGAAGCTGGATGTCTTCGGGACAATTCCTGCTTATGAAGCTGTTACCGGAGAAAACCGGAAGATCAATAACAATACCTTTAAAAATGAAGTCGTGATCTACACGACTCTCCAGGAATCCTGTCCGAAGGAATGCGGGATCAGCCTGTGGTTTGTGGACCGTCATCTGTTCCGGCATATCCGGGAGAACAGAAAGAAGCTCGGATATGTTAAGATCGTTTCCTTTGTCATTGACAAAGACGGAAATCCCGTTGATGATGTGAGCAATATGGAGCAGATCCTTCGGGACAATGTTATTGAATACGACCCGAATATCTGGATCTTAGCCAAAGGAAATGCCCAGGCAGTATTTAACATCGAACATAACGGGCAAAATCTGATTGATGCAAACGGCGAAGAATTCATTAATGGAAAAGCATACAACTCTCTTTTATTGCTTGCCGATAAAAAAAATCAGCTGAGAATGGTAATGAGAGGAGATTCGGAAGGAACAGTCCGGACGCTGCAGCAACATTTGTTCTTACTGTTGAAAGAATACGACCTGGAAGCCTATAAAGAAGCTCATTCAAAAAAATAAGCGCTTCTTTTAGGGCATTTTTTAAGTATTTGTAAACAAAATAGCAGTTCTTTTCCCTTGCCCCAATGATAATTTGAGATACCTTTGCCGCAGAAAAGTAGTGATGCAAATGAAAAAAATCTTTCTTTCCTTAATAATTCTTTCTGCTTTTCTTTCCTGTACAAACAGGGAAAACACCAAACCGCGCGTATTGCCGATCCTCGGAAATTACGATATAGACTACAAAACAGTAAAAGGGAAGGAAATTGCCGATACGGTTTACCCTGAAGTTCCGGATTTCAAATACCTGAACCAGGATTCTGCATGGGTTTCGAAAAATGACTTCAAAGGGAAAATTTTAATTGTCGATTTCATGTTCACACATTGTCCGGATATCTGCCCTCCGATGACTTCCCAGATGAAGCGGCTTTCCATATTGACAAAAGACCTGAGCGATCAGATACAATTTATCAGCTTTACCATTGATCCGGAAAGAGACACGCCTTTTCGTTTCCGGCAATACATCCGGGAAATGGGAATTGACGCGAAAAACTGGTCGTTTCTTACCGGGGATGAAACAGAAACATATGACCTGGCGCTTCAGTACTTTCATGTAGGAGCACAGCGAAGCGATAACCCGGAAGAAGATTTTCTCCACGATGATGAATTTGTTCTTGTTGATAAAGAAGGCCACGTAAGAGGTTTATATGCCGGAACAGAAACAGAACAAATAGATAAACTACATAGCGATATCCGTAAACTTTTAAAATATGAGTACAATATTAGCTCCGCAAAAAATTAAAAACCTCCGAACACTGATTATTATTCTTTCAATTGCAATTCCTGTTGTAGTTGCCGTTCTGTTCGGAGTAAAAATAGAAGGTGTCGATTTGTCTTTTCTGCCACCGGTTTACGCAGGAATTAATGCGCTGACAGCAGTTTTATTGGTGGCTGCGTTAATTGCTATAAAAAACGGGAAAATAAAAATTCATGAAACCATCATAAAAATATGTATCGGGCTGTCCCTTATTTTCCTGGCCTGCTACGTGGCGTATCACATGACATCGGATCCAACACCATACGGAAGAGAAGGAGTAATGAAGTATCTTTACTTTTTTATTTTAATTACGCACATTATCCTAAGCACTGTTATTGTGCCGTTTGTCCTGTTCTCCTATTTACATGCCTGGTCCGGAAATTTTGAAAAGCACCGCAAACTCGCGAAAATCACCTGGCCGCTTTGGTTCTATGTGGCTGTAACCGGTGTTGTTGTTTACTGGATGATCTCTCCTTATTATCAGTAAATAAATCTATCCTTTTTGTAATAACCGAAAACCAAAGCTCAGCCGAATATAACGGTTAAAGAAATTATTTTGCCCATCACCCAGTTCTCTGAATGAAAACAGGTAATTTAATTTTATTAAAAGCTCATTGGACTTAACCGGAATTCTTGTACCGATGCCGACAGTTACTCCTCCGTTTATACCTGATAAAACGTATTTTTCTTTCTTCATAAAAGTATTAGGATCTGCTCCAGATGAGATTGAAGAAAAAGTTCCTTTACGATTTCCACTTACATAAAAATCAACAAATGGTCCTGTTTCCAGAAAGAATTTTACTTTCTTTCCTATATTAAACCGTCCCATCACCGGAATGGAAACACTGTGTAAATTGTACGTAATATCTTTGTATGAAGCGAAATGACCTATATATGCCGTTTTTTGAAAAAAACTTATTTTATCATAAGATAGACCAATTACCAAATTCACCCAACTGGCATCGAACCACGTTCTGGAAATCCCCAGACCAAAACCAAAACGACCGTTGGTATTTACATTTTGAACCGTTGTACGATTAACCGACACTGTAAACTCGTTAAAGATTAACGGAAATTTTTCTTCTTGTGAAAAAGAAAGGAAAGATAAAAAGAAAACAAGAGTAGCAACTAATTTTTTCATTTACAATGAATATCAAATTTGCAGTCTATTACCGTTTCATCGCCCGGTCCATCTCTCGCTTATCGTCTTTTTCTTTCAGGGTTTGTCGTTTATCATGAAGCTTTTTACCTGTAGCACAGGCAAATTCTAATTTTGCCCAGCCTTTTTCAGAAATAAACACTTTAAGCGGGATTAATGTATTTCCCTTAACGCTTAAAAATTTTTCGATCCGGTTGATCTCTTTACGGTTGAGCAGCAATTTTCTGTCAGCTCTCGGAGTATGATTATAAAATGAGCCGTTTTCGTAGGCTGTAACATGCATATTACGGATAAATACCTCTCCTTTGTGTACTATACAATAAGCCTCTAAAATAGAAGCTTTACCAGCTCTGATGCTTTTTATTTCCGTCCCGGAAAGAAGCATTCCGGCAGTAAAACGTTCCTCCAGAAAGTATTCAAAACTTGCCTTTTTATTTTTGATATTTACCTGTGCTGCTTTCATCTTTTACAAAAGTAGCAACATTCCTTCAAACTGCAATTTTTCAAAAAAAATACTTAAGTTGCTGTATCTGTGGTAAATGTTAATTTACTATGCAGTAAATAATAAAAATGTTATTTTATTCACCTAATTTAAAAATTCGTCTATATTTGCGCACTGAAATTACAATTTTCTAAAGATGAAAAAATTAATACTAAACTTAGCGTTGCTCTTTGCTGCAGCAACAGCAACAGCTCAAACCCAGCTTCCAAACTCAGGATTTGAATCTTGGACATCCGGTTTGCCAAATAGCTATTATGATAATACAAAAGGTAATAGTACTGCTCAATTAGGCCCTCAGACAGCTTCCCAGTCGACAGATGCGCACAGCGGTTCTTATTCTGTTCTGGTTGAAACAAAAGATTATTTGTTCGGTACGGTTGTCGTAAACGGTAGTTTGACTTCCGCTTATGTAAATGCACCGGATACTGATAAAGCAAAAGGTTATATCGGAACACAGGAGCATGGAGGCAGCGGTGTCAGAAGAATTGCGTTCACAGACAGACCGGATTCTTTAGTAGGATGGTTTAAATACACTCCTGCAAATAATGCACCCAATGAAAAAGGAAAAATCAGAGTAGTTTTACACAAAGGACATTATTTTGATCCGGAAACTCCTGTTTCAGGAAATCATGCGGATTTGTCTGCAAATAAGATTGCAACAGCAACATTCATAACTGCAAATCAAACATATAGCGGCTGGACAAGATTTTCTGTCCCGTTTGACTATGTAAGCACAGATGCTGTAGAGTATATCATGTTCACGGCAACGTCTTCCAATGATCAAATGACAAATAAAAAAGGATCTAAATTTTGGATAGATGATTTAGAGCTGATTTATAACACTTGTGACGCTCCGACTTCATTAAGCGCAACGGATAATAATAACGGAAGCATCTCAGCTTCATGGACAGCTCCTGCTGCTGCTCCTTCAAACGGATACCTGGTAGCAGTTGCTCCTCAGGGAACAACACCTGCTTCCGGGGACTATGTTACAGTAAACAATACTACTTACACGACTTCTTCTTATAACGGATCTCCGTTAGTAACAGGAACAACGTATGTGGTACATGTAAAAAGTGACTGTGGTTCTTTGGAATCAACAGAAGCGACTGCGAATGTAACATTTACATACGCGCCTCCTGCAGGATGTGATGCTCCTACAGGGCTGACACTTACGGAAACAGCAACAGGAAATAAAATCAATGCAGTTTGGACAGCTCCTGCAACAGCGCCTTCCAATGGATATTTATATGCAGTATTGCCACAAGGAACAACAGCAGTATCTTCAGATTTTGTTGCTTCAGCTACAACAAGCGTTTCCAACATCGCTGCAACAACGAATGCAGGTGCGACTCCGCTTGCTCCCGGATCCGCTTATACTGTAACTGTAAAATCAGATTGCGGAAATGACGGAACATCTTCTGTTATAACAAAAGACATCACTTTACAAAACGGCGTTGGCGTAAATATCATCAACGGAGCGGTATTCTCTGTTTATTCAAGCAGTCAGGAAGTAATTGTAGATTTCTCTGATGTTACTATTGAAAATGGAATCATTTCAATCATTGACTTGTCAGGAAAAAGAGTTGCAACAGCAAACCTTGCTTCTAAAACAGTAAATACCATTACACTTCCGTCTAACATTACAACCGGAGTTTATGTATATCAGATCGAAGGTAAAAATGTTACTAAAACCGGTAAGTTAGTATTTTAATAATCATAACTATCTTTTTTCAAAAAACCCTACTATTTTTGTAGGGTTTTTTATTTGCACTGAATTATGAAAAAATTCATTCTACTCTGTATACTTTTCTTCAGTATTTCCATCTCTTTTTCCCAAAACAAGGGTTATATGAAAGGAACGGTTTATGAAAAGGAAACCGATGAACCGGTAATAGGAGCAACGATCAGGAAGCTGAACGACTTATCCGTCGGAACGGTTACTGACATCGACGGGCAATATTTTCTTGAGCTGGTTCCAGGAAAGTACAAATTCACCTGTGGTGCAATTGATCTTGGAAGTGAGACATTTGAGGTGGAAATAACCCTAAACGACACACTTGTACATAATGTTTACTTGTCCGATATCAAGGAAATACTGGAAACCGTAGTTGTTTCTACTTCGAAGTATGCGCAGAAGCTGGAAGAACAAATTGTTTCAATGGAAGTGCTAAAGCCAAAAGTGCTTGAAAATAAAAATTCCACAACAATTGAAAGTGCTATTGAAACAACCGGAGGCGTTTCCATCATCGACGGAGATCCCCAAATCAGAGGCGGAAGCGGGTTCACTTTTGGCGTCGGAAGCCGCGTGGCAATTGTAGTGGATGGACTACCTCTGTTAAGCGGCGATGCCGGAAAGCCGGAGTGGTCTTACATTCCTATTGAAAATATTGAACAAATAGAGATCATCAAAGGATCATCATCTGTTTTATATGGCTCTCAGGCTATTAATGGTGTTATACATATACGTACTGCTTATCCGAGAACCAAGCCTAAAACTATGATCAATGTATCTACCGGGTACTATTCCAAACCGAAAGCTCCTGCACAGAACTGGTACGGTGATTCATCCTATCAGGGCTTTACAAATATTAATTTCCTCCACAGCCGTAAAGTTAAAAACTGGGATATTGTTGTCGGAGGAAACTTCAATGTTGATCAGGGATATATCGGCCCGGCTCCGCAGGAAAAATACAAGCCTCAATCCTTAAAAGATGCGCTGCACATGTCAGACTCATTCCCTGTTTATACAAACAAGGATATGTTGAAGATAAGAGGACGTGTCAATTTTAATATCCGCTATGTCAATCCAAAAGTAAAAGGCTTGTCTTATGGTGTCAACGGTAACGCCATGTATAACAAGACTTATCAGTCGTATGCCTGGCTGGATGATAGTTTGGGATTATACCGGAGCTATCCCGGCGCGTTATTTCTCATGCGTCAGATCTTATTCAATATCGATCCGTTTATCAAATATACTGCGCCGAACGGAGTATCCCACAGCTTAATTACACGGATATTTGCTTCTGATAACCAGATAACCAATAATCAATCAAACAGCGGGGTGCTTTACTATGCAGAATATCAGATCCAAAAAAGGTTTAAAGCGATTGACCTGAATTTTATCGGAGGTGTTGTATCGAATATTTCTTCATCTGAAGCCCAGCTATATGCTTTAGCAGGAAAGCCGGTAAATGTCAATGAAAACTACGCCGGATACGTACAGGTTGACAAAAAATTATGGAATATCCTTAACTTGTCCGGTGGGGTCCGTTATGAATATTTCCAGACCAATAAAAACCGTTCGGAAGGAAAGCCTATTTTCAGAGGTGGAGCTAATTTACAGTTAACAAAAGGAACATTTGTACGTGTTTCAGGAGGACAGGGATTCAGATATCCGACCATTACAGAACAATTTTTGCTGACTAAAGCAGGATTATTCGGATCTTATGCGAATCCTGATTTAAAACCGGAAAAAAGCACTTCTTTCGAAATCGGGATCAAACAGGGATATAAGTTCGGAAACCTGATGGGTTATCTTGATATTGCAGGCTTTTACCAACGCTATGAAAATACAATTGAGTATTTATTTGGTGTCTGGGATCCGACCTTTACTGTTGCAGGCTTTAAATTTGTAAATACCGGCCGTTCGAGAGTAAGAGGAATTGACGCTTCTATAGTCGGAATGACAGATGAAAAGAAAAACTTCCGGGTGAATTATATGGTGGGTTATACGTATGTGGATCCGAAAACATTAGATCCTGACTATAATTATGCACAAATGAAAAATACAAGCGGTGAGTATATAGATGTTTACCTGAATTACAATACAACTTCCGAAGATACGACAAACCATACTTTGAAATATCGCTTCAATCACATGTTAAAAGGTGACCTGGAATTTTCATATAAAAAATGGTCTGTTGGTTTCAGCTACCGTTATTATTCCAGAATGAAAAATATTGATAAAGCAATCCGGGAACTTGAGTATGTGACAGAAACCGGAAATAAATTCCTGGATGAAATCAAATACACTAAATTCTGGGAAGCGCATAACGGCCAGCATATCTTTGATGCGCGCTTAGCGTATAAATTAAGCGAAAAGCATAAGTTTGCCGTAATCTGTAATAACTTATTAAACGAAGCATATTCTCTGCGTCCTTTGAAAATCGAAGCACCAAGAACTACTTCCGTTCAATACATTTTGACATTATAAGCATTCAGATTTTAAATAATTTTTGACAAAACGTCAGTTTGATTCATTTCATTCTGACGTTTTGTCTTTTTAATCGGTTTGGATATTAATTTGAGCACCTTTTGAAAAACAAATTTTAACCTTCAAAAAGTATAAAATGAATTTTGAAAAGTTTACATTTAAGTCACAACAGGCAATTCAGGCAGCGCAGGAATTAGCACAGGAATTGCAAAATGGCGCGATTGATACGGTTCATTTGTTCAAAGGAATGATGGAAGCCGACAAGGATGTAATACCTTATATACTTGAGAAAGCCGGTCTTTCCTATACAACCGTTGAAAATATCATCAACAAACAACTGGAAAGTATTCCTAAAGTGCAGGGAGGCCAGTTGTATATTACAAGTCAATTGTCTGCAACATTTAACAATGCGCAGAAAATAGCGGGCACGTTCAAAGATGAGTACGTCACGATTGAAGCGCTGTTTATGGCATTGATGGAAAACAATGACAGCATTGCGCAATTATTTAAGGACCAGAAACTAACAAAAGATAAAGTAAAAGAAATTATTATGGATTTAAGAAACGGACAAAATGCAAATTCGTCTAATTCGGATTCAACTTACAAATCACTTGAGAAATACGCTAAAAATCTCAATGAGCTGGCGAAATCCGGAAAATTAGATCCTGTGATCGGACGGGATGATGAAATTCGCCGTGTATTACAGATTCTGACGAGAAGAACAAAAAACAACCCGATTTTAATCGGTGAGCCGGGTGTTGGTAAGACAGCTATTGCCGAAGGTCTAGCACACCGGATCATTTCAGGCGATGTTCCTGAAAACTTAAAAACAAAAATTGTTTACTCTCTGGACATGGGAGCATTGATCGCGGGAGCGAAATATAAAGGAGAATTTGAGGAACGTCTAAAAGCAGTAATAAAAGAAGTAATTGATTCAGACGGTGAGATCATTCTGTTTATCGACGAAATCCACACGCTTGTTGGCGCAGGAGGAGGCGGTGAAAGCGCGATGGACGCTGCAAATATCTTGAAACCGGCACTGGCACGAGGTGAACTGAGAGCTGTGGGTGCTACGACTCTAAGCGAATATCAGAAGTATTTTGAAAAAGACAAAGCTCTTGTCCGCCGTTTTCAACCGGTATATGTGGAAGAACCAAGCGTGGAAGATACGATTTCAATCCTTCGGGGAATCAAAGAGAAATACGAAAATCACCATAAGGTACAAATAAAAGACGGTGCAATTATCGCTGCGGTGGAATTGTCCAACAGATACATCACTGACCGGCAGCTGCCGGACAAGGCGATCGACCTCATCGATGAAGCCGCATCCAAACTGAGAATGGAAATTAATTCCAAACCGGAAGAAATTGACGAGATGGATCGTAAAATCATGCAGATGGAAATTGAAAAAGCAGCGATTTTACGGGAAAATGACACTAAAAAAATTAAAAGCCTGGAACAGGAGCTGGCAAATCTGAGCGAGCAGAGAGATGCGCTTCAGGCGAAATGGCAATCCGAGAAAAATGTCATTGATGATATTCAGAGCCTAAAAGTACAGATTGAAGATCTGAAACAAGAAGCAGATAATGCGGAACGTCAGGGAGATTATGGAAAAGTTGCTGAAATCCGTTACGGAAAAGTAAAAGAAGCCGAAAATGCTTTAGAGGAGAAAAAAGCAAAGCTTTCAGAAATGCAGGCCACTCAGAAAATGATCAAGGAAGAAGTAGATATCCCTGAAATTGCGGAAGTCGTTTCCAAATGGACAGGAATTCCGCTGTCCAAAATGATGGAAACGGAAGTGGCTAAATTACTGCGTCTTGAAGAAGAGCTGGGTAAACGTGTGGTAGGCCAGGATGAAGCAATTCAGGCGCTTTCTGACGCAGTGAGAAGAAGCCGTGCGGGATTGCAGGATCCTAAAAAACCAATTGGTTCCTTTATTTTTCTCGGAACAACAGGTGTCGGGAAAACAGAGCTTGCCAAAGCGCTTGCAGATTATCTGTTCAATGATGAAAATGCGATGACACGTATTGACATGTCCGAATACCAGGAGAAGCACTCCGTAAGCAGGCTGATCGGCGCGCCTCCGGGATACGTTGGATATGACGAAGGCGGCCAGCTGACGGAAGCTGTGAGAAGAAGGCCTTATTCCATCGTATTGCTGGACGAAATTGAAAAAGCGCACCCGGATGTTTTCAATATCCTGTTACAGGTGCTAGACGACGGACGTTTAACAGATAATAAAGGCCGTGTGGTGAACTTTAAAAACACGATTATCATCATGACGTCCAATATGGGATCGCACCTGATCCAGGAAGAATTCGAGAATGTGAAAGAAGAACATTATCAGGACGTTGCGGAATTAGCAAAAGTGAAGGTAATGGAGCTGCTGAAACAGCAGATAAGACCGGAATTCCTGAACCGTATTGATGAAATCATCATGTTTACTCCGTTGTCAAAATCTGTTGTGGAATCAATCATTAAGATTCAGCTGGAAAACCTGAAAAAGCAATTGAGAGAAAATGACATAGAATTGAGATATACAAAGGAAGCGGTTGACTTCCTGATGAGCGAGGGATATAATCCTCAGTTCGGAGCAAGGCCTGCGAAAAGAGTCATTCAGCGGTTGATTCTGAATGAGCTGAGTAAGCAGCTGCTGGCAAATACGATCGACCGGGACCTTCCGGTAGTGCTCGATGTCTTTGACAACAAAATTGTTTTCAGAAAGCCAAATGAAGGCGAATTAAAATAATAGAATAAAAAAGCAAAGGCTGGAAAAATTTTCCAGCCTTTTTCTGTAACTAAACAATCAAAAATAAACAACTAGTTTACAGATTTATGGAGAGCTCTTTTTTCCTTTTTTGCAGCGAGGGCTTCGTTCCACAGCTTCATTTGTTTCTTGGACAAAATCCGGTTTAATTCTTTCTCCCGCTCCGCTCTCAGCTCTTTTAAAGCTGTTCCGGTTTCTTCGCGGGATATAGATTTGTTTTTGAAAATATCATCCTTTTTAAGCTCTGATTCAACAACAGAAGAAAAAACCTTATCTCTTTGTTTTTCTGTCAACCCGACAATCTTATCCAGCTTATCAGTAAAACGAAGCGCCCGTTCATTTGCCGAAAGAGGTGTTTTCACTTTCTTTCCTGCTTTTACGGATTTATGATGCTCTCGCTTTAACGCAGTCTGCTGCTTATATTGTTGGCGCTGCTCTTCAGTTAATACTTCACCTATTTTATTCCGCTTTTCCGAACGGATCTTTTTCAGCGCTTCCATTTTCTGCTCAGAAGAAAGAGCTGTATCATTTTCAATCGCTTTTCTTTTTTCCAGGTGCTCTTTCCGGATTTCCTCCATTTTTGTCTTTTGATCATTCGTCAGATTATCAATTGTCATTACAGGAGAGAAATCTCTTCTTTTTCCGAACTGTTTTGTCGTGTCACTCTGCGCTAAGGCTATCTGAAAAGATCCAAGCAGCAAAGCGATGATCATTAATTGCTTTTTCATATTTATCTCTTTAAATTAAAACTATATTATTTTTTAGGTACTGGTACCGCTCTTCTTTGACTATCAAGCCGTACCGGCTCATGAATTCTTTCCATTCTCTGCGGAAAAAACCAGGTATGAGGATTGGGGGCACATAATTTATGGTGATTATGAGGAGCCTTTCTATTCATCTCACTATGTGGGATTTCCGGCCCTTTCATCGGAGCTGTCTGAGCTTGCGCAAAACTGCTGATTCCCGTCAGCAATAAGCCCGCAACCAAAAATGTTCTCATTGTTTTCATACCCCTTTCTTTTTAAATCGTTATGATTCAAAACATCCAAAGGTTATGCCAAAATGAAAATCAGAATATAAGCGCCTTTATTTCAGTATATTAAAATACGTGTTTTTACCTGTTATCTCAAAGATTTCTTTAAAATATCAAAGAATGTCCGGACGATCGAACGCTGCGCCTGTTTTCCGGCACTGCTGCTTAATGCTTTTTCGATCCATGATTTCTCTTCTTTTGCCGGCTTTTGTGAAGCTGTTTTAGACGGTTTGTTTGCGGTAACGGCTCCCTGTTGCATTTTTTGAAGCAGCAGCTCATACGCCGAATCAGTATCAACAACCGTATTATATTTATGCCGCAGGATGGATGCATTAACAATAGTGTCTAATTCCTGCTCACTTAAAATATCCATTCTGGATTTCGGAGACAGCAAAAAAGTGTGAGCAACCGGTGTCGGGATACCTTTGTCGTTTAGACCTGTGATCAATGCTTCCCCTATACCTAATTCCGTGAGCAGCTGATCTACCTGGTAAAAATCACTTAACGGGTAATTCTCAGCCGTCTGTTTGATTGCTTTGCGGTCGTTAGCAGTAAAGGCCCGCAAAGCATGCTGGACTTTTAAACCTAATTGCCCCAAAACGGATGCAGGTACGTCCATCGGGTTTTGAGTCACAAAGAAAATACCGACTCCTTTACTACGTATCAGCTTAATGACGGATTCAATCTGATTCAGGAGCGCTTTGCTGGCCTCTTTAAAAATCAGATGTGCTTCATCAATAAAAATAACCAGCTTCGGTTTGTCCAGATCGCCTACTTCCGGTAACGTTTCATACAGCTCCGCGAGCATTTGCAGCATGAAGGTTGAAAACATCTTCGGGCGGTCTTGTAAATCGGTAACCCGTATGATATTGATCATTCCTTTTCCGGAAGCGTCTAAACGCATCAGATCATTCACCTCAAAAGACAATTCGCCAAAAAACAGATCTGCCCCCTGTTGTTGTAATTCGATAATTTTCCGCTGGATAATACCTAAAGATTGTGCTGAAAGCTTTCCGTAATCACGTTCGATTTCCGCTTTTCCCTGTTCAGAACAATATTGGATCAGCTTGATCAGGTCTTTCAGATCAATTAAGGGGAGCTGATGATCGTCAGCATATTTAAAAAGCACGGACAGCAAACTTTGCTGTGTGTCGTTCAGCTCTAAAATTTTGGAAAGCAAAACCGGCCCGAATTCAGTAACCGTCGCTTTAAGACGGGTTCCTTTTTCTTCGCTCAAACTCAAAAACTCTGTCGGAAAAGCCCCGGGAACATATTCTTCATGAAGCAATGCGTAACGTTCTGCCAGGAAATCCTTTCTTTCTCCCGCTACTCCCAAACCGCTCAAATCTCCTTTAATATCCAGCATAGCCGAAGGGATTCCGCTTAAGCTCAATCCTTCCGCGATTACCTGCAGTGTCTTGGTTTTTCCGGTTCCCGTGGCTCCGGCAATTAAACCGTGCCGGTTCAGCATTTTTAAAGGAATACCTATTGAACATTCAGGATATATTTTCCCCTGATATTTGACTGCTCCTAATTTAAGAAACGCTCCTTTGGAAGAATAGCCTTTCTGAAAATGTTCAATTAATGCGGATTCACTCATAAAACACTGTTTTGAGGCTTAAAATAGGAAGAAGAACCGAAATAATTAATTGCTGAAGTAATATTTTGCCAGATATTCTTCAATTTTTTCCGGCTTTACAACCGGACTGAAACGTTTTACCGGCTTTCCGTTTCTGTCAATAAGGAATTTTGTGAAGTTCCACTTTATATTCTTTGTGAGAAAACCCGGGAGCTCATTTTTAAGCCATTTGAACAGCACGTGCGCGTTTTTTCCGTTTACATCCACTTTTGCAAACATGGGAAAAGTAACACCATAGTTCAACAAGCATTCCGATTGGATAGAATATTCATCCCCCGGCTCCTGATTGGCAAATTGATTACACGGAAAACCAAGAATGACAAAATCCCGGTCTCTGAATTTCTCATATAACTTCTGCAAGCCTTCATATTGAGGGGTCAAACCACATTTACTCGCAGTATTGACAATCAGGACGATCTTTCCTCTGAACTCTTCCAGTGAGATGATCTCTCCTTTTATATCTACCGCCGCAAAATTATAAAGTGTTGTTTCCAATGTAAACGTTTTCTCAAAATTAACCCCAAAAAAGATGTCCGCTCTTCATTTTAACAAGTCAATATCAAAAAGGGGATTTCAGACAGAAAATTCGAATATAAAAGGATTATTGACCAATATATTTTCTAATAAGCGGTTCCGTTTTTTCAAAACAACCAATTCAACATTAATAGTCAGGATATCACCATTCAAAGCCATTGATTTTTTCTCAACTATTTTACAGATGCTCTTTAGCTCCTGAAAAATTTCCTCCACCTGATCGTAGTCTTCCTTTTTTACTGAAAAATGGCCAATCCTTGTTACTTTTCCGGAAAATAATAGTGTCGAGATGTACCTGCCGGTTAACAGAACGATGGAAACAGCAACTAAAAAATAAAGAGCGATGAGAAACTCCCCGAAGCCGATTGCCATTCCGACAGCCGCCGCCGCCCAGATGATCGCTGCTGTTGTTAAACCGCTGACCGCATATTTATTCTTAAAGATCACTCCGGCGCCCAGAAAACCGATTCCGCTGACAACATAAGAAGCTATGCGCGTGGCATCTTCGCTTGCTCCTGCTCCCATTTTGTAAGAAAGCAGCGTAAAAACAGTGCTTCCGAGACAGATAATCGTAATGGTTTTTAAGCCCGCGGACTTGTCTTTTAATTCCCGTTCGACACCAAAAATTAATCCTGCAATAACGGAAAACAGGATTTTAAACAAATCCAATGTTTCCCATTGACTCATAAATAAATGCCACCCTTCCGCCATATTAACGCAATTTGAATTTTGAAGATAACTCTTTTTTCGCGGATCACAATAAACGAATCCTATAATAAACACTAATGTGATTTTGATTCTAAATTCCGGCCGGATTTCTTGTACAATACGGATGATTCAATCCAATAGAATAATGAGGTGAAAGCGAAACAGGCAGATAGCGAATGTCCGTCGATATAATCTTCGAACAGATAAAATTTATACCTTTGCACTCCGATGAACGAGCAGAAACCAAACGTTTTATATATTTCTTACGACGGTATGACTGATCCGCTCGGGCAGTCACAGGTTTTGCCTTATTTATCCGGGCTCTCCGAACATTTTAAATTCCATCTGATCAGCTTTGAAAAGCCGGATCGCTTTACCCAGGATCAAAAAACTATTGAGGAAATCTGCTTAAAAAGCAACATTGAGTGGCATCCGTTGATTTATACCAAACGGCCTCCGGTTCTGTCAACGGTCTATGATATTATAAAGATGTTTAAGCTGGCGAAAAAATTAGACCGGCAGCTGGATTTTAAAATTATCCATTGCCGGAGCTACATCAGCGCATTTGCCGGCTTGTCTTTCAAACAGAAACGGAATAAAAAATTCATCTTTGACATGCGGGGTTTCTGGGCAGACGAACGTGTTGATGGCGGGATCTGGAATTTAAATAATCCCGTTTTTAAAATAATTTACAATTATTTCAAGAAAAAGGAAAAGCTGTTTCTTGAGCATGCAGATGCCGTCATTTCCCTGACCGAGAACGGTAAAAAGGAAATGCTGACCTGGAATATTCCTCATCTGGAAAGTGATAAAATTACGGTAATTCCATGTTGTGTGAATTTAGATTTGTTCAGGAATGAAAACATTTCATTTCCTGAAAAAGAGCAGCTGAAAAATAAGCTGGGAATTCATCCTTCCGATTTTGTGCTCGGTTATGTAGGTTCGGTCGGCACGTGGTACATGCTACCGGAGATGCTGGATTTCTATAAGGCGCTTGTAAAGCAGAAACCGAATGCCCGCTTATTATTTGTAACCGGAGATTCACCTGATTCCATTTTACAAAAAGCAACGGAAAAAGGAATTGATATGAACAGGGTCATCATAGATAAATGTTTACACAAAGACGTTCCTTTATATGTTTCATTATTTGATCTGTCCGTCTTCTTTATCAAGCCGGCGTATTCAAAAAAAGCCTCCTCTCCTACAAAGCAGGGAGAGTTGATGGCAATGGGCATTCCGGTGGTATGTAATTCCGGCGTTGGTGATACGGATGTTATAGTGTACAAATATCATTCGGGAATTGTGATTGATACATTAACTGAAGCAGGCTATGAACATGCTTTAAATTCAGATGTTGTATTTGACCAGCCAGGAATTATACAGGGAGCGGAAGAGTATTTCTCTTTAGAACAGGGCGTTGGCCGCTATTTGAAAATATATACGGAAATCGCATGAGTAAAACTATTTATTTTATAGTTCCTTATCCTTATCAGGAAGCTCCTTCGCAAAGATTCCGGTTCGAACAATATTTTCATTATCTGAAATCAGAAGGATTTGAGATTGAGATCCATTCTTTTTTAGATCAGAAAACGTGGAAACAGCTCTATGGAGAAGGAAACACGGCAGGAAAAATAAAAGGAATCCTGAAAAGTTTTGTAAGAAGATTCCGGTTACTGTTTTCCTTAAAAAAAGCCGATTATATTTTTATTCACAGAGAAGCTTCACATCTGGGACCGCCCGTTTTCGAATGGATTATCTCCCGGGTTCTGAGAAGAAAATACATTTACGATTTTGATGATGCCATCTGGCTTCCTAATTACAGTGAAGCAAACGCAAAATTTCACCGGCTGAAAGCTTACTGGAAAGTACGTTATTGCATGAAATGGGCACATCAGATCACGGCAGGGAATAATTACCTGGCAGCGTATGCCCGTCAGTTTAATTCTAATGTCACAGTGATTCCGACAACTATCGATACGGTAAACCACCATAATTTAACCACTGATTATGAGGCGGAAAAGATAACCATCGGCTGGACAGGGACACATACAACGATGCATTATTTAGATGATTTAATTCCGGTCTTAAAAGAGCTGGAATTGGAATATACATTTGACTTTGTAGTTATTTCCAATCAAAAACCTGATTACGACCTTAAGAGCCTGTTGTTTGTTCCCTGGAATAAAGAAACTGAAATTCAGGATTTAGCACGCCTTAACATCGGTGTTATGCCGCTCAAGCAGGATATCTGGTCAGAAGGTAAGTGCGGATTTAAAGGATTGCAGTATATGTCACTTGGAATTCCGACACTCATGTCACCCGTCGGAGTAAATACGGAAATTGTCGAGAACGGGATAAATGGCTTTTTGGTTCAGACTCCTGCTGAGTGGAAATCAGCCTTGGAATTGCTCCTTCAAAATGCACAGCTCCGTCGTGAGATCGGAAAGGCAGGGAAAGAAAAAACTGAAAAAGTCTATTCCGTAAATTCCAATAAGCTGAAATATAAAGCGTTGTTTCAATAAAGCATATTATTGCTTCACTATTTTATACATTCCGTCGTTTACCTGCAGAATATAGATACCACTTTCCAGAGCAGATAGATCGATTATTTCCGAAGAAGAACCGGATTTTACGTCTATCACTTTTTTCCCGTTGAGATCATATATAGTCATATCATTTAATGACATTTCTCCTTTCACAGTGACAGAATGATCTGTAGGGTTCGGGAATATTTCCAGCTGACCGCTTTTAATCTCCTGAACAGATAGTCCGGGATCAATCACCTGTGGAGCACAGGTAGCCGGATCACAATAAGGAAGTGCGAAATAAATTTCCATATAACCGGGAGCGAGAAAAATATCATTCGGCCGGCAGGTGACTAAAGTGCTGTCAAAGAGTAAATAAGAAGCAACCGATGGCATCCAGTTTTTTAAAAAATCAAGACAAGCAATCGGATTGGATGAAATATCCAATACAAATACTGAATTCGGAATAGACGGAAGTGTCGTCAGCAGATTATTACTTACATCTATATTGGTAATTCCCGAAGGGAATGTATCAATATGAGAGATCTGATTATTATGGATCCCAAGAAATTTAAGCTGATCCGGCAGATCGGGCAAAGTAGCCAATAAATTATCTCCGACCCTTAAAATGGAGAGAGATTCGGGAAGTACGGGCAAAACAGCCACCTGGTTGTCATCAATAAATAATTCAGTTAAACTGTCCGGTAAATCAGGGAGTGTATCCAGCTGGTTGGAAAAAGCACGTATAGCACTGAGTTTACCCGGCAATTCAGGTAACGAAGTAAGCTGATTTATGGGAACATACAGTTGTCTAAGCGAATCGGGCAAAGCAGGAAGGCTTGAAATGGAAGTGCGTGAAATGTAAATGCGCTTTAAGGTATTGGGGAAACCTGTAATTGTTGTTAATGGTGAATTCACACAGGTAAGGCTTTCCAAAGCCGGAGGAAGCGCAGGTAAAGTGGAAAAAGGAAGCATGCCACACTTTAATGTCGCAAGAGATGCCGGTAAATCCGGGAAAGTTACAAATGGATTGTTGGTACAATCTAAATTCTTTAAAAAAGAAAAACTACTAAGTTGCAGCTGTGTAAGCTGGTTCTCTACACAATTAAGAGTTACTATACCGGGCGGTAAAGAGGGAAATGAGGTTAACGAATTATAGCTGCACGTTAATGATTTTAAACTATTGGGCAGAAAAGAAATAGTAGTGATAAAATTAGATTCGCAATCCAGCTCTTCCAGCAACGGCGGTAAGTGTTGAATCTGAGTTAGCTCATTGCCGGAACAATTAAGGCTTTTCAGGTTGTCAAAATATTGAATCCCATCAAGATCTGTGAGATATAACCCGACGGATATATCCAGTGTTGTCGCGGAAGTAATAGCTGTACAGGTCGTATCCATCTGGTTTCCGTTCATACAAGCCGGGAAGTGCTGCTGGAGCCAGTTTCTAAAATTAGTATCCGGAATCGATACAAATTGAGCCTCAGCCGTTATTGCGGAAAGCAGGATCAGGAATAAACCTATTTTTTTCATTTGAAATAACTTATGACAATGTAAACCATTTTCAAGTAATTCTGTAATTTTTAAGATTTATTTGAGCAGGGTTTCAAAAAGCTATCTCCCTGGTATTTGAGAGATAGCTCAGCTATTTAAAATTCAGAAGTTACTGCGAGGTGATTATCTTGTCAGAGCGACATTTCCATTAAATGTTTCAACGGAACCATCATTTAAGTTTACAGAAATGATGTAAACATATACTCCGGTATTCATTAATTTGTCCCGGTATGTTCCGTCCCAACCTTCTGTTTTATCCGAGGTTTCGAACAATAATTCGCCCCAGCGGTCATAAATTTTCATGCTGATTTTTTCTATACACTTTCCATGTACCTTGAAAACATCATTTTCACCATCTCCGTTAGGAGAAAAGATATTCGGAATAAAAATTTCCCCACATCTTATTTTTACAAAAACTTTTACTGTTGTATCTATATTACAGCCATCCGGTGTTGTAATCGTTACTGTATAAGTGGTTGTTTCCTGAGGAGAAGCGACCGGACTCGGACAGTTGGAGCACGATAATGAATTAGGCGGCGTCCAGGTATAAGAGTTTCCCGGAATATAAGGAGAGAAAGTGCAATTTAACTGAACGCTTTCTCCTTCTGTAACCGTCGCCGGGCTCGGAGATACCTGAACTGCAATATTGCTCGTCTGATTCACGGCAACCGTACCGTTTGCCTGGCATCCTCCTGCATCTGTAACCAAAACTGTATAAGTTCCGGTGGATAGATTGGAAATGGACGATGTTATTCCACCGTTTGACCACTGATAAGAATAAGGTGCTGTTCCTCCAACCGGCGTTGCAGTTGCCGTTCCCGGAGTAGTAACTGATCCGCAGACCATATCTGTGCTGTTCATGTCAATCTGGAAAGTACCCCCAACTGCAATTGTTATGATCTGAGGGATTCCGTTGCCACAGGCATTGGAAGGTGTTACTGTCAGTATTCCTCCGGAAGTAACATTGTTCAATGTAATTGAATTACCGCTGCCCGTAATAGTTCCGCTACCGGAGTAAGACCAGGTATAAGTTACACCCGGAACGTTCGTCACAGAATAGATGCCCGATGTAGTTCCACAAGCAATAGTTGTACTGCCTGAAATCGTAGATGGTTGTACCGGAACAGCACCCGTAGTAATTGTTATTGTCTGAGGAGTGCCATTGCCACAGGCATTGGAAGGCGTGACAGTAAGTGTTCCGCCCGAAGTGATATTATCCAATGTAATCGAATTACCGTTGCCGGTAATAGTTCCGTTACCGGAATAAGACCACGTGTAAGTTACACCCGGAACGTTCGTCACGGAGTAAGCGCCCGATGTAGTTCCGCAGGCAATGGTTGTACTTCCTGAAATGGTTGATGGTTGGGAAGGTGTGGTTCCACCCATAGTAATTGTTATCGTCTGAGGGGTTCCGTTGCCACAGGCATTGGAAGGTGTTACTGTAAATGTACCACCGGAAGTAATATTATCCAATGTAATCGAATTACCGCTGCCGGTAATAGTTCCGCCGCCGGAATAAGTCCAGGTGTAAGTCACACCCAGAACGTTTGTTACAGAATAAACGCCTGATGTAGCTCCACAAGCAATGGTTGTGCTGCCTGAAATCGCGGACGGTTGAGCAGGCACGGAGCCCGCAGTAATTGTTATGGTTTGAGGTGTACCGTTACCACAGGCATTGGAAGGTGTGACCGTAAGCGTTCCACCTGAAGTGATGTTGTCCAAGGTGATGGAATTACCACTGCCTGTAACGGTGCCGCTACCGGAATAAGACCACGTGTAAGTCACACCTGGAACATTCGTTACGGAGTAAGTTCCTGATGTCGTTCCGCAAGCAATAGTCGTACTTCCTGAAATGGCTGATGGCTGGGAAGGTGCTGTACCATCTGTTGTGTATTCAATTGTCACCTTTCCATCCGCACCTTTTCCTCCGGTACCGAATTTCCCGCCACCACTATATCCGGTGGTATGTGCTACTCCGCCACTTCCGCCACCGCCTGCACCTGAAGCACTGTTTCCATTTTTTGTTCCATTCGTTATTTTATTACCATTGGCACCATTATTAGCACCTGTTCCTCCTGTTCCTCCAACCGGAGCATTACCTCCAACCGGGGAACCTGCATCACCACCATTTCCGTTGGATCCGGCACCGCCACCTCCTGCGCCGCTGAAATCAAAAGAGCCACCTCCTGTTCCAAGTGAGCCGCTTCCTCCGGAATAGTTAACACTTCCCCCGGAAGCAGTACCGCCAGTACCACCTGCGCCACCTGTTCTCATATGAGATGTAGGATAGCCACTGTTATAAGAATTCGCTTTTATACCTCCGGCACCGCCGTTTGCAGTCAGATTATAGCTGTTCCCAGTGAAACTGCTTAATCCTCCGGCTGCTCCGTCGGTCGCGGAATTATTTGAACTGCTTGCTGTTCCACCGTTTCCACCCGCCCCGACTGTTATGGTATAGGTTTGTCCCGGAACAACGGTATAGATTTGCTGAGTATAACCGCCGCCACCGCCACCGCCACCCCCGGCACATGCTTCAATAGCAGTTCCAAATGAATCACTGGAATTATTATCCATTTTTACCCAGGCTGCACCTCCGCCACCGCCGGCGCCCCATACTTTTACAGTAATAGAGGTAACACACGGGGGAACAGCCCACATATATGTTCCCGGTGATGTAAAATTTTCCGGAGATTGTCCATTCGCAATGGTATAGAGTAAAAGGGTAAGGGTAAATATTGGTAATAATTTCCAATTTGTCATAGCAGTAAATTTTTCAAACCTAAAATCAGACGTTAAAATACTCTAAAAAGATATCTTTTGTTACAAACAATCAGGGGGAAATATTTACCTGCAACATTTAATTTGCCGTTACGTTCCGAACGGAAGAGATTAATGAGTTTATAATCAAAAAACAAACTCTTTTTTCACGTTCAATAGAATAGTTCTAAATTATGCGGTTCAGGACAAAACAAAGAAGGAAAAATGAACAGAAAAACTTTATTTCACCAGTTCGATCACTCTTTCAACCGGTCTTCCGATAATCGCTTTATTATCTTTGATAATAATCGGTCGCTCAATTAGTTTTGGGTTTTCTGCCATGATTTTAATCCATTCCTCATCAGAGAACGTCTTACCTTTATAGTTCTCAATAAAAAGAGGTTCTTTTTTACGGAGCAATTCTTCCGGCTTTATTCCCAGCATCCCGATAACTTCACGCAGCTTCTCTACTGTAATTGTATTCAGATAATCAATTACTTCAATTTCGCAGTGCTGTTCTTCCAGATAGTGTAATGCTTCCCTGCTTTTAGAACAGCGGGGATTGTGAAGGATGATCATTTTATCAGCTGCCATATTCCATCAAATAAGCTTTCAGAAAAGGGAAAATATCTCCGTTTAATACTTTATCAGGACTATTTTCTGTATAATCTGTCCGGTGATCTTTTACACGTTTATCATCCAGGACGTAGCTCCGGATCTGGGATCCCCATTCAATCTTCTTTTTACCAGCTTCAATTTCCTGACGGGATTCCATGCGTTTGCGCAGCTCCATTTCATAGAGCTGAGAGCGAAGTAATTGCATTGCTTTTTCACGGTTCCCCAACTGAGAACGTGTTTCTGTATTTTCAATTACAATCCCTGTCGGAGCGTGTTTTAGACGGACACCAGTTTCAACCTTGTTAACGTTCTGACCTCCGGCACCACCTGAACGGAAAGTGTCCCAGGAAATGTCCGCAGGATTGATCTCAATATGGATAGTGTCATCAACGGAAGGATAAACGTAAACAGAGGCGAAAGAAGTCATTCTTTTTCCCTGCGCGTTATAGGGAGAAACGCGAACCAGGCGGTGGATCCCGTTTTCTCCTTTCAGATAACCAAATGCGTGGTCACCCTCGATTTCGATCGTTACCGTCTTGATTCCGGCAACATCACCTTCCTGGAAGTTCAATGTTTCTGTTTTGTATCCGTTCTTCTCCGCCCACATCAGGTACATACGGTGCAGCATACCCGCCCAGTCACATGCTTCTGTTCCTCCTGCACCTGCTGTAATTTGTAAAACGGCATTTAAAGCGTCTTCTTCTCCGGAAAGCATATTTTTCAGCTCGACTTCTTCGACCTCTTCGATTAAGGTATTATAAGCTTCTTCTAATGCTGTTTCTTCTTCCAACCCTTCTTTTACAAAATCAAAAAGAACTTTCAGGTCTTCGGATTTACCTAACAGATTTTCAAAGCTCTCCACCCAATATTTCAGGGAACGGATGGTCTTCATCTCTGTTTCCGCTTTTTTAGGATCATCCCAGAAAGAAGGATCCTGAGATTTAAGCTCTGCCTCCTGCAACTGAATTTTTTTCTGAGGAATTTTTAAATATTCCCCTATTTCTTCAATCCTTGTATGTAGTTCTTTTAAATGATCCTGATTTACCATAACGCAAAGATAATAGTTAGAAACAAAATGATATACAAAGAGCTGCGGATTTGATAATTTCTTTTGAATTTCATTTTAAGTGAGGATATTTATTTCGAATAAAATAATACATTTGTGATAAATTTTTAAATCAAAATCGAAATGAGCATTCCGGCAGAATTGAAGTACACAAAGGATCACGAATGGGTGAAAGTAGATGGTAATATCGCAACAATAGGTATCACTGATTTCGCACAGGGAGAACTGGGTGATATCGTTTATGTTGAAATTGAAACAGAAGGTGACACATTAGGACAAGAAGAAGTTTTTGGTTCTGTGGAGGCTGTAAAAACGGTTTCTGATTTGTTTATGCCGGTTTCAGGGAAAATCATTGAGTTCAATTCAAAGCTGGAAGCAGATCCTGAGCTGGTTAATAAGGCTCCGTATGGTGACGGATGGATGATTAAAGTGGAAATCGAAAATCCTGCTGAACTGGATGGTTTATTAAGCGCGGCAGATTATGAAGCTTTAATTGGTTAATAAGCATTCTTTATATGCACTATATATTTTAAGAATGAGGCCGGGAATTCCCGGCTTTTTTTGTTTCCCCTATCTTAGAAATTTCGTCCGCTGAAAAGAAAAAAGTAACCGTAAGTAAGTTCTTTTTCTTTATATGGTCAATATTCTTTAGTTTTGTATTGATAAAATCAATAACATGAATATTCAGCAGTTGGAATATATTGTTGCTGTGGATACCTGCAGAAATTTTGTTCAGGCAGCAGAGAAATGTTTCGTTACACAGCCAACTTTAAGCACCATGATCCAGAAGCTGGAAGATGAGCTGGAAATCAGGATATTTGACAGAAAAAAACATCCGGTCGCCGTAACAGAAGCCGGCGAGATGATCATCCGGCAGGCTAAGATTATTCTCAACGACATTAAACAGCTCAGAAGTGTTGTAAATGAATATAAAGGAGAAATAAGAGGGGAAATCCGATTGGGAATTATTCCTACGGTTGCACCTTATTTACTTCCATTGTTTTTAAATGAGATCAGTGTTAATTACCCACAGCTTACCTTAAAGATCGAAGAGCAGACCACAGAGAAGATCATTGAGAATATCAGAACCGGCTCCCTTGACCTGGGAATTCTGGCTACACCTCTGAAGGAAAACAGTATTGCCGAATATCCTGTTTATTATGAACGTTTCCTGGTGTACACCAATCCCGGCCACCGAAAGGACCTCCGGGATAAAAATATCACGCCGATGGATCTAAAAGATAAGGAGATTCTTTTGCTGGAAGAAGGTCATTGCTTCAGGAACCAGCTGATTAAAATCTGTGAGCTGAAAGAAAAGACCAGCAGCAACATCCGTTTTGAAGCGGGAAGCATTGAAACGCTGATGCATCTTGTCGATGAAGGATACGGGCTAACTTTATTACCGGAGCTGGCATTGAAATACATGAATGAGGATAAAAGGAAGAATACTTTAAATTTTATTGATCCTCAGCCGGTCCGGGAAATCAGTATTGTTTCGCATGTCTATTTTGAACGTAAGAAAATTATTGATGTTTTGCGGCAGGCAATCTTAAAAGTGGTATTACCTTTGATAGAGAACCGCAACAATAATTTAATTGAAATATAGTTACCTTAAGATAGAAGATTGCAAATTACAGATTGCAGATTGAAATTTAATTTGGAAATTGATCTTCTATCCCGATATTGCTTTATCTAAAAAAACAATTATGAAAAAAACACTTCTATTCCTAGGTTTTTTGAGCACATTTCAGCTAATAGCTCAAAAACCGGTCTTTGTAACTGCAAAAACCAATGCCGTAACGCTTTATTTAAACGGTGCAGAACTTTCACACACAGCAAGCGTTGGTCTTCAGAAAGGAACAAATGAAATTGTGATAAAAAATATATCTAATCAATTAGATGACAATTCCATACGTGTTTCATCCAATAAGCCGGTTACAATTTTGTCCGCTGCTTTTTCTAACAGGTATTATAATGAATATGAAGTAGATCCCAATTCTGTTCTTCTTAAAAAAGTTCAGGATAGTATCGTATTGATCAATAAAGACCTGTTATCTGTGAGAAATACTATTGAAACAGAGCAGCAAACTATTCAGCTGTTAGATAAGAATAAAGAAATAGGAGGTACAAATTCAGGCGTAAATGTGCTTGAACTATCTAAAATAGTTGACTATTACCGTCAAAAACGATTAGAAATTGCGAATAATATTAATTCTTTACAGGAAAAAGAGCAAAAGCTGAATAAGACTTTACAACGTTTACAAAATCAGCTGACATTTACGGAAAGTCAGGAAGAAAAAATTTCGAATGGAAAAATTGTTCTCCAGGTGATGAGCGATTATGCCCAAACCATCCAATTTGATCTGGCATATATTACAAATCTTGCCGCGTGGTCACCGTTCTATGAGATTGAGGCGAAAAGCGTTGATCAGCCATTGCACTTGACCACAAAAGGAAAAGTTGTTCAAAATACCGGTGTTGACTGGAAACAGGTAAAGCTTTCACTTTCCAGCACACAGCCAAATCCAAACAATGCTATTCCGTACTTTTCACAGTGGGTGCTTAGCTTTAATCAACCCTATCGAAGAGAATACGGGAATGTTCCGCCACCGCCAACACCGACAATGAATAAAAACATTGCTTACGACAAGCAGCTGGAGGAAGTTCAGGTGACAAGCAGCAAAAAAATTTCACAAACTTCTGCAAATTATACCGCCGTTTCCGAACAGGTATTGAGTGTAAATTTTGACATCAGCATTCCGTATGATATATATTCTAACGGTAAAGCGCATACAGTAGCTCTTTCTGAACAGGACGTCCCTGCTTCTTTCAGCTATTATGCCGCACCTAAGCTGAATAAAGATGCTTATCTGATCGCGCAGATTGCTGATTATTCACAGTACAATTTACTGGCCGGTGAAGCAAATATCGTGTTTGAAGGAATGTTCGTGGGGAAAACATTCCTTGATCCTGCAAGCACAAAAGATACGCTGGAGGTTGCGCTTGGTGTGGATAAAAATGTGATTATCAAACGCGAAAAAGTATCGGAAAAATCAGGAAATAAAGTGTTATCCGGTTATAAGGAATCCGCTTTTACGTATGATATCTCTGTGAGAAACAATAAAAAATCAGCGATCAAGCTGGTGCTGAAAGACCAGTTCCCGATTTCGGCGGATAAAGAGGTTACAGTGGAATTAACAGAGGTTGACCGCGCGAAACTAAACAGTGATGTCGGAACATTAACGTGGGAGCTGGAGATCAAGCCTCAGGAAACAAAGAAAATACGGTTTGGCTACAAGGTCAAGTATCCGAAAGACAAAACGATTTATAATTTATGATCAAAAATGGAGCCTTGAGCTCCATTTTTTCTGATACATTTGCATCCATGTTCGCTAATTTAAAATACCATCTGCTGATGCACCTCATCATTTTTATCTGGGGTTTTACCGGTATTTTAGGTAAGCTGATCCATCTGGAATTTTATCAGATCGTTTTCTTCAGGGTATTGATCGCAGGAACCAGCCTTCTGTTATTTCTGCTTATCGCAGGAAAAAAAATCCGGATTAAAAATACCGCTTCCGCTTTAAAAGTAATCGGCGTCGGGATAATTGTTGTTGTTCATTGGCTCACTTTTTTCAAAGCGATACAGGTTTCAACGGTTTCACTTGGTGTTTTGTGCCTTTCCACAACAACTCTGCATGTCAGCTGGCTGGAACCTATTGTGATGAAAAGGAAATTTTCCTGGATCGAATTTTTATTAGGGCTGCTTGTTATTGTCGGAATCGCTTTCGTTTCCGGAAATATCAATACTTCTCATCATAAAGGAGTGTATTGGGGGCTGCTGTCTGCAATGCTGGCTGCGTTCTTTTCTGTTTTCAACGCCCGCCTGAATCGTGATGGAATCCCGTCCTCGTCACTCACTGTTTATGAGATGTTAACCGGAACTATTGTCATTTTTTTATGGTTGTTCTTTCAGGGAGAAATCAATGCCGGCTTTTTTGAAATGACTCAAAGCGATTTTGGCTGGTTAGTATTTCTCGGGATAGTCTGTACCTCGGCAGCTTTTATGCTGATGATCGAAGTAGTTAATAAGATCGGTGCTTTTTCAGCATCGCTGAGCATTAACCTGGAACCCGTTTATACGATGTTGCTGGCCATTTTCATTCTTCATGAAAATGAGCAGCTGAACAGCCGGTTTTATTTCGGGGCTTCTTTTATTGTTGTGATTGTATTTTTAAATCCGGTGCTGAAAAGCTTAATGAAACGTAAAAATGCTATCGGATAAATTAACGGGAATATCGATTCTGGTTGCTGTTTACAATTATTCAGTGGAAGTATTACTGGACGGACTCACATTACAACTGTCTAAAATCAAGATTCCCGCCGAAGTGATTTTTATGGATGATTGTTCCGCGAATACTGAAATTTCCAGACATAATTTAACATTGACGGAAAATAGGACAGCTATCAGATATATCGTTTCGCATAAAAATGTCGGGCGCTCCGCTATCAGGAACCGTCTTGCACAACAGGCAAACTATTCTCATTTGCTATTCATTGATGTCGATTCAAAAATTGTAAATCCTGATTTTTTAGAAAATTATCTTCTTCACATCGAGGATGCTCCCGTAATTGCGGGAGGAACTGTTTATTCAGAACTAAAAAATTCCTTGCACAGCCTTCGGTTTTATTATGGGAAAAACCGTGAAGAAGTTGCTGCGGCACAGAGAAATCAAGATCCTTATGCTGCTATAACACTCAATAATTTATTTATTGAAAAAACTGTTTATCTGAAATTTCCTCTGGACGAGCAGCTTACTCATTACGGACATGAGGACACTAAATTTGGCTATGAATTAAAAGCAAACAACGTCTCTTTGCTTCATATCGACAACCCTGTCGAGCATATCGGTCTGGAAGATAATCCGGCTTTTCTGGAGAAAACAAAATTAGGAGTTATTAATTTTGTAAAGCTTGTCAGAGAGGGACTGGGACATGAAAGCAAGCTGTATCGTGCATACCAGAAATTAGAGCGTTTTCACACGATAGGACTATTCCGGTTTTTTTATACTCGTTTTTCAAAAAAGATCATGAAAAATCTTTTATCCGAAAAGCCATCCATACGGCTTTTTGATTTATACAAGCTGCATATTTTTATCGATGAATTGAAAAAAGTCAGCTGATAACTTTTCCAAGCTGATTCCAAAATACTTCTGATGATTTGATACAGCCGTCCATAAACATAAGGTGGATTTCCTGCTCTCTTTCTTTTGAATACGGTTTTTCAGTCCGGAAAAACGTCAGATCGCCGGCAGATTGTGTTAATGCGGAATGAATTCCTTGTGTGTAAGACAGATCAATTGCCGTATCATCGCTGTTTTTTTTCTGGATAGCGATTAATTCCAGTGTTTGCGGCTTGCAGTGAAAGACAAAACAGGCATCTGGTGTCTGTTTTTCCAGAAATGTTGTCTTTTCATAAACGATCTGCAGCACATGATCGGAGAACAGCTCAATGAGGCCGAAAGCTTTTTGCGGTTCTTCCTCGTTCAATCGTTTCCATTCATCGCCATAAATGCCATTAATGATCAGAAATTGTTTTAGTTGTTCATTAAGGTGGGAAAGTTCCTCATCGTTAAGGATCCGGTATTTCATGAAATTAAGTGCTGGTATTTCAATTTTTTCGATGGATGAATATAAAAATAATCCTGGGCATAATCCGCAACAGGCTGTTGGGTCAATTGTCCGTCTTTATAAAAGTATGTTTCATAGCCCAGTGTAAATAACGTTTCTTCTACAAATGGTTTTGAATCCCCGCTGATCTCAATTTGAATGCAGGGAAACGTTCTTTCAAGCAGCTCTTTTATTTCCGGTATAATATATTTTTCATATCCTTCCACATCCATTTTCAGGTAATCTAACCGCTGAATTTCTCGGAACAGAATACTGCCCCGGATCATTTTCGCGGGAAACAGCAGCAGCTTTTCAGCTGAAGGTGGATTGTTTTCATCATAAACTTTTGGAAGGCCTGTTCTCAGATAACCGTATTGATCGGGCACGGAAAGCTGAATCTCCTTTTCCTCCGTTCCCAGGGCATAATTGTAGAGCACCAGGTTTCGGTGGTTTCCCAGAAAGTACGTTATATTCTCATAAAAGGGCTTTACCGGCTCGACGGCATATACTTTCCCGTTCCCACCAACAGCTTTCAGAAACATTCTTGTATAATAACCTAAGTTAGCGCCGATATCCAGTACATGATCATCTTTCTGAATGATTTTCTGTGTAAACTGATGTAATAAATAAGACGGGTTCTTTTTGAGGAAACCACTGTCAATTGCGAAGGCTAAAGAACGGTACAATAACCGCAGGTAGTTTTTGAGCCCGAGGATTTTGTACAGAGCTGTTTTTACAACTTTTTTCATTTATACTTAGACGTAATGAGGATAAAGCTAAGCATTATTTCCAAGAGTGCGATGTATATGAGCCAAAAAGCCGGTTCAACGATTAGTTGAACCGGCTTTTTAAATTCATTTTATTCGCTTGAATTTACAATTTGAAAGCTACACCTGCCTGCGCAATTGTTTTTCCATAGCCCAGCTCGGTATAAACTCCTATATTCGGAGTGAAATAATATCTGACTCCGACATTTGCACCGTAAATCAACATCATTCCAAACGCTCCGTCAGCAGGATTATTTCTTTTTGGTATGGCAAAAGAAAAACCTGTACCTAAAGAAAGACCTGCATATACGTCCAGTTTTTCTGCAAAGTTTTTACCTGTTTTGTCGTTAATTAGTTGCAGAAAGTGGAAATTTCCAAAGAATACAACAGGAATAGCCAAGCCGGTAAATCCGCTACCGTGATAATAACCCGGATAAGTATAATAGCCATGACCTAAATCTCTTGAAAATTCCAATCCTGAAGCAATTCCTATCCCCACATAATCATGAATCCCTGCTTCATACTGCACATTCAAAGATCCGTATGAAGAATAGGAGTTATTATTAATAGGGCTGCCGAAGAAGGTAAAATGATGATTTAATCCTAAACCTAAAAGCAGATGATTAGAGCCTTTACCTCCGAAGGCCTGTGCATTTGTCTCGTTGCTGATTAGTAAAGACAATGCGGATACGAAAATTATAAATAATTTTTTCATTGTTTTATAAATTAGTGTTTATACTCCAAAAATAAGTTTATAATTTCTTGCTTCTTTGTTTTTGTGATATTTTAAAACGAATCTTATAAATTTCGCAACTCTAAAGATTTCAATGTATTAATCATTAAAGAGGCAATGGTCATTGGCCCGACACCTCCCGGAACAGGTGTGATATAAGAAGATTTGGGAGCAACATTTTCAAAATCAACATCTCCCACAAGCCTCCAGCCTCTTTCCCTTGTGGCATCTGTTACACGGGTTGTTCCTACATCAATAACGACTGCTCCTTCTCTTACCATCTCTGCAGTGATGAAATTCGGACGGCCGATCGCTGCGATAATAATATCCGCTTTCAGGCAAACTTCCTTTAAATTTCTGGTTTTGCTGTGCGCTAAAGTTACAGTGCAGTTTCCCGGATTTGTATTTTTGGAAAGTAAAATGCTCAAGGGCGACCCGACAATGTTTGAGCGCCCGACTATTACGCAATTCTTACCCTCCGTTTCAATCCTGTAATGCTTTAAAAGCTCTAAAATACCGGCAGGCGTAGCGGAAACAAATGTAGGTAATCCCAAGGCCATTTTTCCGACGTTCTCAGGGTGAAAGCCATCCACGTCCTTTAACGGATTGACAGCCATCAGAATTTTTTCTTCATCAATATGCTTGGGTAAAGGCAGCTGCACGATATACCCGTCAATTTCAGGATCGTTGTTCAGCTCCTGTACCTTGTCCAGCAACTCCTGCTCTGAAATAGTTTCTTCAAACTGAATCAGCGTACTTTTGAAGCCGCATTCTTCACATGCCTTTATTTTATTGGCAACGTAAGTCAAAGAGCCTCCGTCACTGCCTACTATTACTGCTGCTAAATGCGGAATTTTTTGTCCGTTTGCCTGTCTTTCTTTGACTTTTTCAGCAATATCGGATTTAACTTTTGTAGCTGTTGCCTTACCGTCCAGTAAAATCATGAGAGTTTTACTGCAAAGATAGTATCCGTAATCTTATGATACGGATTTGTTAATTACTTTTTTTGGATAGAAATTAACGGAAGCTCAGAAGCCCGGTTATTTTCCGATTATCTTTTTCAGATCATCAACAGCCTGGTCCGCAGATTTGGAAATTTTAATATAATTGTCGGGAACCTGCATTTCATCCGCATACGGATCGACAATGATCAGCCTGCAATCCGGCTTTGTCTGATAGGCTAAAGCCGCGGCGGGATAAACCTGTAAAGAAGTGCCGATTACCATCAGCATGTCTGCTTCTCTTGCTATTTCCAGCGCTTTCGGATAAAGGGGCACATCTTCGCCAAACCAGACGATATGCGGGCGAAGCTGATAACCGGAATCGCAGAAGTCTCCCGTTTCAATTAATCCATTCGATTTTACTTTGTAATATTTCTTTTCCTTGTCCGGCCCGGAAGATTTAGCCAGCATAATTTCTCCATGCAGGTGAAGGACATTCCTGCTCCCGGCCCGCTCATGAAGGTCATCAACATTTTGCGTAATGATTTGCAGATTATAGTCTTTTTCCAGCTCTGCCAGGTATAAATGTGCTGCGTTTGGCTGCGCATCCATGACATTTAACCGCCGCTGATTATAAAATTCCAGTACCAATTTCCGATTTTTTCTCCATGCTTCAGGAGCAGCAACATCTTCAATACGGTGATTCTCCCACAAACCGTCTGAATCCCGGAAGGTTTTTATTCCGCTTGGTGCACTTATCCCCGCACCGGTAAGTACTACGATCTTCATGCAGATGTTTTATTTACAAAAAAAGCTGTGGTTTGCACAGCTTTCATAATATCATAAATTATTAATTATCAATGTTTTATTATAATACGTTTATTTTGCACTACTTTACCGGAAGAAGTGGTAACAGTCAAAATATAAACACCATTGTTCAGGTCTGAAACATCTACTTTTTTAGTTGTCCCGATTTTTTCACTGTAAACCGTCTTACCTAAAACATCAATGATTTTAATGGTATTTTCATTAGAACCATTTACAGCTACTGTCAGATAGTTAGTAGCAGGATTCGGATAGCTTGAAACAGTAACATTCACCGCTTTGTTTAATTCTTTTACACTTAAGCTGGCAGTAGCTTTTACGTCAACGGAATCAATGAGAGTCCCCTGATTCGTTGCAATGTAATATCTGTAATTTACATCTGCCGGAATATCGTATTCACTGAAAATAAATTCAAATAATCCTTTTTCATTATTTCCCAGTGTCAGCGAATTCGGAAATTCGTATGTTTCAGAATTGACGTCCACATCATAAAAGTTCCTGTTACCGGCTAATGGACCGAAGCATAACTGCTCTGATAAATTAAGCTGAATAGTGGCAAGCTGTCTTCTTGTCAGGATATAAGTTTCTTCTCTTCCGGAGATATTTTTGAAATAAATATACCCTTCATATGTTTGCCCGGAAAGTGAAATGTTCAATGTCTGCCCGGAAACATTCGTTGTAGTATTCCCGTCATAAATCTCTACCTGTCCCCACGCCAGCGAACCGGTAAATAGTATGAATGAAAATATGTATAAGTAAATGTATTTCATATTTTTTGCGTTAAGACATCTGCACTAACACCAAATATACTATTTTTTTGATACTTTGCAGACGAGAATTAATAAATTATAAGCAACAAAAAATATTCCATAAGTTGAAATATGAAAAAATATTTGTTTTCTCTATTGCTGATATCCGGAAAATCAGTAAATGCTGACGGAATATATCAGTTTGACTATAGCTCTGCGAACTGTCATGTAATCGTTTACGTGATGAAAAAAACACATATGAGATACTGCAGGCAGTTAAGGTTGAAATTGTTCCCTGAGAAACCAAAAAATATTTCTAACTATAAAAATTCCAGCACTTTTTTGATATCTTCAGGTGTATCAATATTAGGTGTTTCGATCGTTGTCTCTGCAACATCTATTGTATAGCCGTAATACAGCCATCGCAGCTGCTCCAGAGATTCGAGCGCTTCCAGCTGCGTAATTTCAAGGCGGATAATTTCTTTTAAAACAGTCCTTCTGAAACCATACAGTCCGATATGCCTTAAAAACAATCCTTCTTCAAAAGCATTTCCTTTGTATTTTGCTGTATTCGGAACAGCGCTTCTGGAAAAATACAACGCCTGATTTTTATGATTAAGAACAATTTTAATCCTGTTCTCATTGTACAGATCTTCTTTTTCCGTTAATCGGATTCCTAGGGTTCCTATCTGTGTCTCAGGAGCGTCAAACAAACGAATAAGCTCTTCCAGCTGGCGGAAATCAACCAAGGGCTCATCCCCCTGAATGTTGATAATCACATCATATTCGGGAAATTGAGCAGCGACTTCCCCACAGCGGTCAGTACCGGTTGTATGTTGTTCCGAAGTCATGACAGCTTCTCCTCCGAAAGAGAGCACACATTGAAGAATCCGTTCATCATCTGTCGCAACAATGAGCTTATCAATCAGTGTCGATTTTTTCGCACCTTCATATACACGCTGGATCATCGGTTTTCCTTTCAGATCTATTAATGGTTTTCCGGGAAAACGGGATGAATTATATCTTGCCGGTATGATTCCTAATACTTTCACGATTAAAATTTTAGCTGAAGCTGTGCCATGAATGACCGGGGAGCCTGTATATCTCCCGGACGTCCCATGTATTCGGCATTAAGCAAATTATTTACCATTAGCCCTACACGGAAATGTTCGTTGATTTCATAACCGATCCGTGCATCAAAAACAATTGCTCCGGTATGGTGCTCCCGGCGATAGGATTTTAATCCTTTTAAAATTTCAATTCCTAACAAACCGTCTTCAAAGATCCGGTCGATATTTTTCATATAGCTGTTGTACCGCAGAGAGAACCCGACGCTGAATTTTCTATATTCCACTTCCACATCTGCTTTTGCCATGTGATTAAAACGATACTTTAGCAGGTTGGTCGTCGTATCGGAAAAATTAGAACGATACGACGAATCTTTGTTCAAGCTTACAGGATTCAGGTAGGTATATCCTACAAGGGTTCTCAATGTAACCTCACCTATTTTTCCTTCGGAAGCAAATGAAAGTTCTCCGCCTAAAATTCTTGCTTCTTCCGCATTTTCTGCCCTGAATCCGATCCATTTTATAAAGTAACCTTCCGAATTAGGATCCAGAGAGAGAGTGATATTATCCGGATTCCACACCCCGAATGTAAATTCCGTCATGTTTTTGTACTGATTAATAAATCCGGCAAGATCCAGCATTCCTTTCCAGCTCCCTATTTTAAAAACTTGTTTAACACCGATCTCTCCTGCGTAGCCCTCTTCCCTCTTCAGGTTCGGATTCGGAAAAAGATTCAAAGCTCCGACAGACGTGGAAACAAAACGTTCCGAAGTAGCAGGATAACGGACTCCCTGTCCGAATGACGCACGGATAGTGGTTGATTCCGTAGCCTTATATGTCACTGCTGCTCTGAAAATAGGATAAACCGGCATCTGAAAAGAAGAATCTTTTCCTAAATACATGTAAGAATCAATCGGAGAGCTGTCTTGTTTGAAATATTCGACACGCATTCCTCCCGTCAGCGTAAATCGTCCTAATTTTTTATCCAGCTGAGCATACATTGCAGCATTATCCGAATGGTGATCACCGTACAGATTGGAGAAAACCTGTGTTCTCGTATAGGTTGCTCCCGCACTCAGATTAAAATCGTGACCAAAATCTTTTTGCATCAGATAATCCACATAATAAGTATTCCCTAATGAGCTTTGTGAACTGTTCGAAACACTTTGATTATTTACTGAATAAAAGCGTGTTTTTAAGGAATGCTTCATTTTATTTTTCCCCACATATTTCAGGTATGGGTCGATCATCAGCCGCATACCGTTCATCACTGAAAGGGAAGATCCCGGAACAGAAATATCCGCTCCTCCCTGCGGACGATATGCTAATGAATCGCTTTCCCAGATCAGAAAATTTCCCACTTGCTGAAAATGCAGAGAGTATCCTAATCCGGCTTGTAATCCTCTCACTTTTGGGAAATTGTAGCCGAAAGAACCTGTGATGCGCGCTCTTTTTTCAATTTCACCTTCACGGTATCCCTGATCGTTAAATAAATTCAATGCGATGTTATAAAAGAAATTTCCTTTCTTCTGTCCGTGGGCAAATTCTGCCAGTTGGAACATTAATGTTTTGTTCCTCTGAAGACTTGCGCGTTGTGGCTTATCATATATACCTGCCTGTAGCTTTGCGCGGTAATAGGGTTTTTCGGTCGGGATAATTTCAGAAACCGCAATAATACCATTTAAAGCCCCACTTCCGTATAAAACGGAAGATGCTCCTTTTATAACTTCAATTTTAGAAGACAACTCCATTGGCACAGTGTTCCATTTTGCATCGCCGGCATCAGCAGAAATCATGGGAATGTCATTCCATAATAGCAAAACCCGCGATCCCGCTCCGTAAGAAAATCCACTTCCTCCACGAATGGAAATCTGACCGTCCATTGAATAAACACCCGGTGTCTGATCCAGCGCCTGCTCAATATTTGTGATTCCTTTATTATCAATTAAAGTTGGCTTCAGGACTTCCATCGAAATAGGCACCTCTTCGACTTTCTGCCCACGGCGGGAAGCTGTTACCACCACATTTTCCAAATTTTGAGATGTTTGAGGCTTTAAAGGAAATTTTACCGCACCTGCCGAAAAGACTTTCAGGCTGTCAGACTGGTAATCATCGCTTTCAAATCGTAAAGTTACAGGAAAGGACTTCACATCAAACGTAAATTCTCCCTGCGTTCCTGAAAAAGTAGTTTGCCCTTCGGAAGTTGTGATTTCCACGCCGATAGCGGGCATGTTCGTTTCCTTATCTACTAAAACGCCATTAATATTCTGAGAAAGAAGTACAACGGGAAAACACAAGATTAAAAGAAGTAAGTATTGCTTCATGGAATGAATTTTCTTATATTTAAGTTAGTCGAAAATATAAATAATTTTGAAATCTACTCTTTTACAACAGCAAATCGCATTATCAATTTTGAGAACCTCTGGCAATAAGAAGCTAAAAACCCTTTTAGATACTCATGATAATTTAGAAAATTTTTTCTCTGGAAATACAGCACACGACTCCTCGAATTCAACCCGCTACCGTTTTGCCACAAAGCAAAAACGGGCAGAAGCAATGTCTTTAGCAGAGGATTACCTGCATTTTTTTAAAGATGACTCTATTGAAGTATTGTTTTATAAAGAGGACAATTATCCTCAGCGGCTGTTGGAATGCCATGATGCGCCTGTAAACTTATTCAAACAGGGAAATTTTAATCTGAATACCGGAAGAGTAGTCTCCATTGTCGGGACAAGAAATATTACCAGCTATGGTAAAGCGATATGTGAGCATCTGATAGAATCATTTAAGGATAAAAATATTCTTGTCATCAGTGGGTTGGCGTACGGAGTAGATGTATATGTTCATGAATTATGTATAAAGCACGGAATACCTACTGTCGGGGTTTTAGGACACGGATTTCATGTAATGTATCCGGCAAGCCATCGCCCTATATCCAAAAAAATGCAGGAAAATGGAGGATTAATCTCAGAATTTCTGCCGGGAACAAGAGCCGATAAAATTCATTTTCCCATGAGGAACAGAATTATCGCAGGATTAGCAGACGCAACAATTGTGGTTGAAAGCGGAACTAAAGGAGGTTCTTTGATCACTGCTGACATGGCCAATGGCTATAACAGGGATGTCTTTGCCTTTCCCGGGACTATTTTTGACGAATATTCAAAAGGATGCAATCAGTTAATTAAACAAAATAAAGCCCATCTGATAAATTCAGGAGCAGAATTCTTAGAGTATATGAACTGGAACAATAATTCAGCTCATAAATCTGTTGAAACAGAGCAAATAGCTTTATTCGATCCTTCGACCAGCTTAACAGGTCACGAAAAAGAGATCTTCCAGTTTATTAAGAAACAGGCGAATGTTCCGAAAGACGAATTACTATTTCACTTTCAGCACCTTTCAAATGAACTGTTCGGAATCCTTTTACAATTGGAAATGAATGATTTAATAGTTTTTTTGCCTGCCGGTACCTATAAATGTAAATCGTATTAGTTTTTTGTTAGATTTGTATTGAACTTAAAAATGAAAACGATGAGAAAAATTTTACTATCATGCTTATTTACAGCAGGTTTTTCTGCTATTGCTGCCGCCCAATGTACACCGGGGCCAAATTATGGAAACGGTATTTATCCCGATACTACAACGAATTTTGTGAGAGGCTGTAAGAATACTCCGTATGAGCAGGTGGTTTCTATAAAGGTCCCGGCTGACACTGCTATTACGTATGCCGGCACATCAATTACAGCTCATTTCAATTACATTGAGGTACAGGGAGTATCCGGACTGCCTACAGGCTTTGACATGCAATGTAATCCAAATAACTGTAAATTTCTTGGAAATGATGTCGGTTGTGCGGTTATCGCAGGTACGACAAGCGAAGTAGGAACACATAATCTTACGTTCAGCTTGAATGCCAATTTAACAACGGATCCGCTTCCGGTTGTTGGTCCGCAAACAATTAATCAGCCATATCAGTTAACTTCTTACAGAATCATTATTGATGAGGAATGTACAACAAGTACGACTAACTTAACAAATAATGCTTCATTTGAAGTCTTTCCGAATCCGGCAAAAGGGCTTGTTACAATCTCCAATCTATCAGATGACGGTTCTGTTAAGAGCATTCATATTTTTAATGCGGAAGGGAAAGTGGTAAAAACATTCTTCACGGAAAATAATTCTATCCAGTTTTTATCCAGCAACTTTACTTCCGGTATTTATTTTGTGAAAGTTATCCAAAAGAATACTCAGGAAACAGTAAAACTGATCATTGAATAATAACTTAATCGAAAAAATTTATATAATTGAGGACCCGGATTTAATATTCGGGTTTTTTATTTAATAGTTCAATAGTTTAACCCATTCAAATTCTTGTTTTTCATTTCTTAATACAAATCAGAAATTTTCTTTTAGAATTCTTTTCACTGAGTTTGTATTTGTCTGTTAAATAAGATCTTAATCGTCCTTCAATCTGTAAAGTATCTATAGTCTTATTCCTTCATATGCAACAACTAATTATTTCCTGAAATTTTAATGACATGATTGTATTATAGTTTCTGGCTGTTTCCTGTTGATTGCTTCTCTTCTCACTTCCCTATTGTTTCATTTAGAATAATAATATAATGATAAATAGTACTGTTATTTGAACAGGGTAGTGGTATATTAAAAAGTTAATAGGTCCGTTATAAACAAAAAAAGCTCATCAATTAGTATTGATGAGCTTTAAAAAGTGGCGTCGACTTACTCTCCCACCCTCAAAAGGGCAGTACCATCAGCGCAATCAGGCTTAACT
>MKVF01000020.1 GCA_001899145.1 Flavobacteriia bacterium 40-80 | reverse complement strand
ATGCGAAAAGGGATGAACTCTCTGTGTGGTGTTGTTCAAAACCAAATGGGTTATGATGTCCGTATGGGCGATGTTTTTATTTTTATAAGCCGCAGTCGCACTACCATCAAGCTACTGCATGCCGAAGATGGCGGATTGGTACTGTATATGAAACGTCTCGAAGAAGGCACCTTTCGATTGCCAGCCTACGACCCCGAAAGTCGATCGTTTCCAATGGAATGGCGCGATCTGGTGATGATGGTAGAGGGCATACGTGAAAACCCTGATTCGAGGCTTAAACGCCTGAAAGCGTTACGAAAATAGCAAAAAAAAGCATCAAAAATGGCGTAAAAAACTGCCCGATTATTTGCGTAAATGATTGTATTTTAGTATCTTTACGTCGTAAAAATGAAGGCAAAATGGACGAGACAATAGCACTTTTAATCAAGTCGCAGGCGGAACAAATCCGACTGCTGACAGAGACTAATACCCGTCTTGGAGAACAACTTATCAGCCTTCAACAGAAAATGGATCAACAGCTTGCCAGTCTTCAGCAGAGGATTGATCAACAGCTAGCTCAGATTGCCTGGCTTACTCGTCAGTATTTTGGCCGTAAAAGCGAAAAGATGGCCCATCTGGACCCCAACCAGTTGTCGATCTTCGCAAGCCTTGCCGAACAACAACAGTGCCTGGAAGCTATTGAAGCAGCTCGTGAAAAAGCAGAAACACACATTATCGAATCAACACAAAAGACGGCTACTGCTAAGGCGGATCGGACCAATCGGCAATTGCTGGACAAACTTCCTGTTGTTCAGGTAATAGTTGAGCCCGGGTCGGTTGATCCGGAGCATTACAAACTAATCGGAAGCGAAATTACCCGCACCATTGAGTTCGAACCCGGCAAGTTGTACGTGAAAGAAACCGTTTATCCCAAATACGGATTGAAGGACAACACCTATGTGCCTGCCGAAGGTCAGAGTGGGGTGATTATGGCTCAACGTATATTAACTCCTATTTATAAAGGTCTTCCGGGTGCTAGTCTGCTTGCCGAAATCCTGCTTCAAAAGTATGAGTATCACGTTCCGTTTTACCGTCAGGTGCGTCAGTTCAAACACCTGGGCCTTGATATCGCGGAAACAACACTCAACGGATGGTTTAAGCCGGTCTCAGAGCTCCTCAAACCTCTTTACGAGGTGTTAAAAACCGAGGTTATCGACTCCGGATATATCCAGGTCGACGAAACCACCCTGCCGGTAATCGACAAGGAAAAGCGAAAAGCGGCAAAAGAATATCTCTGGACAGTGAGATCAGTAATGAAAAACATGGTATTCTTCCATTACGACTACGGGTCGAGATCGATGAAAACAGTAACAACTTTACTGGGCAACTATTGTGGACATCTTCAAAGCGATGGCTATAAGGCATATGATGTATTCAATGACAACGACCATGTTGTGCAGGTTGCCTGCATGGCTCATATTCGTCGTAAATTTGAGGCAGCCCTGAAGGAAAATCAGGTTCTGGCAGAATTTGCACTCAGCCAAATCCAGTTACTTTACCGTCTGGAGCGAAAAGCCGACCAGGAAAACATATCTTCTGAGGAACGTGCAGTAATGCGCCAGCAGTTTGCACGTCCTATCATCGAATCACTGGAAGTGTGGATGGAAAAAACCTATCCAACGGTACTTCCCAAAAGCGATATAGGTAAAGCAATTGGCTATGCATATGGTTTATGGAACCGAATGAAGAATTATCTGAATGATGGTTGTGTTAAAATCGACAATAATCTGATTGAAAATGCAATCCGTCCCATCGCTTTATCCAGAAAAAACTTCCTTTTCGCCGGTAACCACCAGGCAGCAGAAAATACTGCGGTAATTTGTTCGTTGCTTACCACCTGCAAAGAGGCCGGTGTGAACCCTCGGGAATGGTTAATCGATGTGCTCAACAAAATGCCCTATTTGCAAGAATCCGGATCAGAAACAGCATTAAAGGAGCTGCTTCCCAATAACCGGAGTTTAAACCAAAGTCCAACGATACTCTAATAATACTCTAACAATTTATGGGTTTTTGTGCTGGAGATTGTAAAACTCCGGACGGAAAGTTGCAAAGTTTAGTGTAGTTTATCGGGGGC
This sequence comes from Flavobacteriia bacterium 40-80, assembly GCA_001899145.1. Taxonomy (GTDB): domain Bacteria; phylum Bacteroidota; class Bacteroidia; order Flavobacteriales_D; family Crocinitomicaceae; genus 40-80. The sequence continues at coordinate 2 of MKVF01000020.1, read as the reverse complement.
TT
>MKVF01000019.1 GCA_001899145.1 Flavobacteriia bacterium 40-80 | reverse complement strand
ATTGATCTGGAACGCTTATCTGGAATGTGGATCAAGTGAAAAGCAATCCGAGCGGGAACTTATTTATCAAGACAAAAAAAAGAGTATCTACAGACTAAAAAATGTTCCTTATTTCATTACCGGAGTTATCAATGTTAAATTTTACGATCAACATATATCACGAATGCCTTACAGAGCTAAGTTCGAAAATCTGAATACATTTATTCCCTTTGCCGTGCCTTATTTTGATGATATCGCTGACGAAGTGAAAAAGTACTATCCTAAAGGGGAGTAAAGCAAAAAACTGTGAAAAAAAATTGTTTATTATTTATAGTGTTTACATGGATAAACATTGCTCATTGTCAAAATATTGAAGCTAAAAAATACAAGTTAATTCAAATATTTGACTCCTCTTCGTTTTCAAATAAAGAATATACCTATTATTCTTTTAAAAAGGGCAATAAGAAGATCGATGTTTTACAACACTTTTCAGATCTGAAAGAAAATTTGAGAGATGTTATGATAGGAAAAAAATATAATTTGCAACTGGTTCAAATAGAATGGATATATGATCCTGAATATAATGCCTATTTTTCTTTATATAAGATACGAATGTCAGTTCAAAACAATAAAATAGGTGGTATAAATTCACCTGTATACAGAATATTAAAAATTGAAGAATCGGAAAAATAAAATAATCCAATGAGAGAAGCATTAATATTTATTGCAATGCTTTTTTCCCTGTCGCAGCAGTAATAGTGTAAATACAACAAAATAAAACAGATGAATAATTATAAATATTGGTGGTTTGTATTTGCTACAATTATTACGTCCTTTTCTTTATCTCAGACAAAAGGCAGACTCGTTTATTATGAACAAACAGATGAACCTGTAAAAGCCGCCCTTATTAATATCTACAATCTGAGTAATGATTCGATCATAGAATCTGTTTATTCTGATAATGATGGTAATTTTCAATTTATTTCAGATACTTCAATTATTGGTGAGATCACAGTAAATCATCTTGTTCCTGCACCGTTAATCCCAGTTATATATAAGCGAGGGTACACAGAATTTATATCAAATGGTTATTATTTCTTATTTAAAATGGTTTCATTTGATTACTTTATAACCACCAGCAGAGATGAAGCATTTTTTTACAGGGATATATCTTCTTTTTTAGAGCAGAGATTTTCAAAAGTCTTATACCTGAAAAATTGTTTCTTGTATGAAATTCCAAATATAAAACAACTAAAACGTCACGGAGTAAAAGCACTGTTCCTTAATCAGAATAATATAAAAGTCATTCCACCGAAACTATTAAAAATAAAAGAACTAAAATTTGTTGATTTAAGCGAAAATCCCTTAGATGAAAAATCAATTCGCTTAATTAGAGAAGCTCATTTAAAGGGAATAACTGTCATTTATGATTAACAACAGTAAATAAAACAAGTTTCTGTTAATCCAGAAAAGGAATAACAAGGACAACACGAAACAAGAATTGAATTATTTACTCTCATTCCATCCTTTATAAGGTAGAAACGTTTAGATTCTATTTTTTTAGTTCATCAGGAATTACACAAACAGGAATTGGAATCATTTTGTGCCTGTTCTGGCGGTTCAATCGTCTGTAGATTTCCAACACTTCTTTCTGGCGTCCGGAAAGTCCGGTTTCATCTCCATCAAAATCCATTGCCCATTCCAGTTCGGGATAAGAAGCTCCGATCTGATCTTCGTCCGTCTGTTTTTTATCCCAGAGACCATCCGTTGGTTTTGCTTTAAGAATCGTTTCAATAACGCCTGCTTCTTTTGCCAGCGCAAAAACTTCCGTTTTAGTTAAATCCGCGATCGGACTCAGGTCCACTCCTCCATCCCCGTATTTCGTATAAAAGCCAATACCGAAATCTTCGACTTTGTTTCCTGTTCCGGTAACCAGAAGCCCGTTTGCCTGGCCGTAAGCATATAAGGTCACCATACGCAGCCTTGAACGGCTGTTAGCCATAGAAAGAAGGCTGTCAGTTACTTTTTTGCTGTATGTATTTTCCAGCGATTCAAAAGCAGCCGTCAAATCGACTTCTTCCGAACGAACGTTTGCAAATTTTTGTTTTAAAGACCGAATCTGCTCGATTGCTCTTTCATGCTCTTCATTATGCTGCCGGATAGGCATCGTCAGCAAAAGGACATCTTTTCCCGTTCGGGCGCACAGATGCGCCACTAAAGCCGAATCAACTCCTCCGGAAATACCGATGATGAACCCATTGACACGGGCATTATCAGCATATTCTTTAAGCCAGCTTACAATGTGAAGGATAACCTTTTCGCCCTGCACTTAGAATAAAATTGAAAGTTTAAACAGTAACTGAGACTGAGTTGCAACATTGTTGATATATTCTCTTGCGCCAAGAGGCTCCTGATTAAACAAGAAACGTTTACTTTCTTTCGTGTTATAGAATAAAGGTGTGAACCCGTAATAATATCCTATTTCCAGTGCCAGGCAAGTAGATCCGATAAAGTTCCATTCAGCTCCGCCTGCTAAGCCAACTGAACCGCGGTAGAAAAGAAGATCATTCCCTGAGTTCAATTTCATGCTGGTATTTTCCATTTCTGCCGGCAGCCCTAACGGATCATAAGCGATTCCTTTATCGTTGACTTTTGAGCTTAACAGAAAACTGTTTCTTAAACCGATTTTTCCAAAGTATCTGAAATACCCGATATAGTTCGTCCTGAAAATCATCATTGTTGGCAAAGTCAGATAGATCGCCTGCTGATTCCTTTCGGATAATCTATAAATGCTTGATGTGCTGCTGGATTCATTCTCACGAAGAATTTTTGTATCATTGAATTCATAGTATGTTGCTTTTGTGGTCTTATAATTCGATCCGTCAAAATCAAATTCCAAACCGGTAGAAAAACCAACCGTATTGTTGAACCCGATATTTACAATCGCTCCTACGGACAGGTCCGCACCAACACCGTCATTATCGATATTTCTAGTATTCATTCGCTGGAAATTAATACCCGATCCGAAGACAAGACCTGCCTGTACTTTCTTATCAGCGGCTTCCTGAGCAAAGACACCGATTGTTAATAGAGCGAATAAGGAAGAATAGATAATTTTTTTCATAGTGATACGTATTTAAAAGCTATTTTTGAGCAAAAGTAATGAAATCTATGAAAAATATTTTCGGATTTTTAAGCATTGGATTGGCCGTTTTGTTAAATAGTTGTAATAAAAGGGATTTGGACGTTAATATCTCTTCCGTAAAACTGCCTCTTAATTTTTATAATCTTGACAGTATTGAATTTAACACAGAAAATGCCGCTTTTTTAAAATCACAGATTCTAAAAGGTGATTACAGACATGATGAAATCATCAGTTATCAGTTCAATTATTGTTTAAGTGTAGGGAGAGTCAGCGATGATTCAACATTTCATCACCTGAAAATGTTTACGGGCGATCCCTATTTCCAGCGGGTAAACAAGGCCGTTCAGCAACAATTATATCCGAATTTACCAAAGTATAACTCCCAGATTTCAGATGGCTTTAAGCGCCTGAAGTATCACAATTCCGGGTTTAAGTTCCCTGAGTCGGTCATCTATATCAATTCAGCATTTTCAAGCAGTGTATTCTCCACTGAACACGAGATTGGCGTCAGTCTCGAGCGTTATCTTTCCGATTCCGTGAAAGTTATTCAGGAATTGCCGGCAGATCCGTTTTACGACTGGGTAAAAAAGAAATTTAACCGGAAATTCCTGGTAAGGGATGTTTTACTGGGATGGATTACAACACACATTGTTTCTGTTGATAACGGAAATCTTGCCGAAAAAATGATTCAGCACGGAAAAGCGTTGTATCTTCTGAAAGCGGCTTTGCCAAAAGAAAAAGATGCATTAATTTTGCGCTATGATGATGTTCAGTATCGTTGGGCAAGGGAAAACGAGTGGAATTTCTGGGATTTTCTGGTGAAACAGAAGCTGCTCTACACCACCAACGAAAGAGATCAGTCCAATTTTCTGAATGACGGACCTTATACAATGGGATTGCCCGAGACAGGACCTGACCGTATGGGACAGTTCCTGGGACTGCAGATGATTATCAGCTATCTGGATGAACATCCGAAAACAACACTGAAAGAACTGATTAAATTACCTTATACTGAAATTATAAAAGAATATAAAGTAGAATGAGCGAGGAAAAAGTAAAGAAGACTTCTCAGATAAAAGTCAACGTAGGAACAAATGAAAACAACATTCCGGTGCGTATGATGTGGTCTGCTGATGATGCGGGAATTGAGAATCAGGAAGCAAAAGCAATGTTCTTATCGCTTTGGGATGCAAAGGATAATAATACGCTGAAAATGGATCTATGGGTAGAAGAAATGTCCGTGGAAGAGATGAAACAATTTGTTCATCAGACCTTATTAACTATTGCGGATACATTTGAAAAAGCAACAGGAGAAACAAATATCTGTGAAGATTTGAGAGATTATTGCTATCATTTTGCGGAAAAGATGGAAATTCTTCCGGAATAGTCTTTTGGTATGAATAATAAAGTAGTGAAAAAAATGGATATTTAATTATTCATTTTTTTCAGTCTTTTAGTAAAAAATAGAATTAATTCACTTATTTTTAGGCCCCAGGACAACTTTTGGTATTGAAAGGCGTCTTTATTTTTGAAAATAAATTTAGAACAACCACCATGCTATTTTACTACTCATCTAATAAATAAGTATTTTCCCATTTGATTAGGTAATGTATTGTTGTACAGTAGCATTTGTGCTTTTTGTTGTTATTAAATAAATTTTATTTGAAGATGGTCTTCAGATATTATATGTGGAGGATTAATTTTATCTAAATACTTATGCTAAAAGGTAGTTTACTGTTCTCAGTGCTGTTTCTTTTGTTTTTTTCACCGAACTTGTCTTCTCAGGAATTGGTGAAAAGAAAAATTTCAGACAAATATTTACTCGAAAAAATAGACAACATCTATGCCTCTCATCCTGAATATGGATTATATTCTCTTGATATACCTGTAGAGAATGTGGAACTAATTCATCTTAGGACAGAGCGTTCAAAGACATTTTATGGTGCGGATGGTCAATACAGAACGCAGCAGACGGGTGGGATTTTCCACTATAAAAATACTACTGGGGAATGGTTATCCATTCAGGATAAAATTTCTAAAAAGGGAAATACTTACGGTATTTTTCAATCGGAATTACCCATAAAAATTGATATTAATTCAGGGTTAACAGAGATGACGCTTGCCAAATCAGGCGAGAAATTTCATTTTGGAAAAAATGTAAACATAGAGTTTGTCGATAAAAACGGTAATATCACAGACAAACTGACACCTTCTTATAATTCAAGTGCTGTTACAGGCAATGATTTATTTTTAAATAATATATATGATGGAATAGACAGATACCAGCGTATAGAATACTGGAGCGTAAAAACGGATTACTTTATTCATAAAAAGCTGGAGCTTCCTGAAAATACGGCCTATATCCAGTTTACAGACAATATTTCATTGCCTGTCGGTTGGACGATTGAATACGGTGACGGGTACAACACTGAATTGGGTTGGCAGGGAGATTTGGTAGTTAAAAACCGGGCTGGTCAGATTGTATCCGGCATTTCTATTCCGAAATATTATGACGACAGTGAAAAAGGATCTTTTAAAAATGACGGCATACACGATATTTTAGGAACGTATCAAATTGAAAAAAGCAATGGTAATTTCATTATAAAAATGATTATCCCGGTCAGTTGGCTGAATAATCCGAATTTGAAATACCCATTAGTTATTGATCCAACAACAACAAACACATATGCAGCTAGCCAGGGTCTGGAAGACAAAAATAACCAGTTTCAGGCGACATGCCAGGCGACAATGAATCTTAATTTTCCGCCTGCGGGGTTATACAAAGTAACCGGAACAAATACTTCTTATACTATCTGGGCAAAAGGCTATCAGGGCTCGGCGGGTTCTACACAAATTTATGCAGACAAGGTAGAGCAACGCTCACGCGTGTGTTCATTAAACGGATGTACTGCTATTCAGCAGGGAACGGGAACCAACCATTCCAGCACAAATCCTTCTTATTATACGATAGCCAATAACAGTATTAATTACAACCTGACCAATCAAACGATTGCTAACGGATGTTATAGAGACAGGCCTACAATTCCATTTACCTGGCAGGGTTATCAGACCTTTTTGCCCTATGGTTCGGGTGGTGCTCAGATGAATTTGACAGGTTGCCGGACAGATTATCAGGAGTTGGTTGCAAATACGTGGGTAGTTACAGTTACTTATACGTTAATCACGGATGAGAATGCTACAGTTACTCCGCTTGCGCAAAATATTTGTTCCGGACAAAATGCTATTATCAGTGCTTATGGCGGAACAAATCCTACGTATTCATGGGCAGTTGCTCAAACGGGAGTTTCGGGCGGAACAAATGTATCTTCCGCAACAAGCATCAACCAGGCGCTGACAGCAACCGGTTCAAATCCGGGTACGGCAACTTATACAATAACACCGTCTTTTGATGGCTGCCCCGGTACCCCGATAAATGCCGTAGTAACAGTTAACCCTGCACCAGTTATTACTATCACTAATAACGCACCAAGTCTTTGTGGTAATGGTAATTCGAATATTGCCGTATCAGTTACTCCGGCAGGAGCCTCTGTCAATTGGAGTGTTTCAGTAACAGGAACCGTTTCAGGAGCGCAAGCCGGCTCAGGTACATCTGTCAACCAGGCATTGACAGGGGCAGGTACAGCGACATATACATTCACAGCTCTTCTGAACGGCTGTCCTGCTACGGGTACAGCAACTGTAACATTAACAAGCAATACTACAAATGCTATTACAGGACCTGATGAGGTTTGCCAGGGCAGCACGATTACTTTAGTGACAAACCAGCCGACAGGCGGTACAATAACTCAAGTTGGAAATGATAGAGTTCATACTTTTACTTCATCAGGTAGTTTTAATACGAACGGACACACTATTACGAATGCCAGTTACTTGATTGTTGGTGGTGGTGGCTCTGGCGGTGGCCCTGATAGTGGTGGTACAAACAGAGAAGCTGGTGGTGGTGGTGCAGGAGGTTTTCTAACAGCCACCGGTTATACAGTTTCTGCCGGAAATCATACAATTACTGTGGGAACCGGAGGAGGAGCAGTTACAACTGCTACATTCGGTAATGACGGTAGTTCATCTTCTGCCTTTGGAATTACTGCTGGCGGAGGTGGCGGAGGTGGTTATACAAGAAAAGATTACAGCCAAGGAAATGGAAGAAACGGATTGACAAGCGGAGGTTCCGGAGGAGGAGCCGGACAAGAGAGTTCCGGGGGAACTGGTAATGGTACTGGAAAAAATGGTGGAGGTTCCGGCGGTAGCGGTGGTGATGGAGGTGGAGGTGGAGGTACCGGAGGAGCAGGAACTCGGGCAACATCAGGTAGCACTTCCGGAGGAGCAGGATTGCAAAGTAATATATCGGGCACAAACTTATGGTATGCAGGGGGAGGAGCAGGTGCTAGCAGGAATGGTAATTCAAACGGCGGTAGCGGCGTTGGGGGAAATTTTACCCGAAATGCAAATGGTGCTCCGGGAGCAGCCAATACAGGTAGTGGAGGAGCAGCTGGTTCAAGATATAGCAATAATATGAGAAGCTCTGGTGCCGGTGCTGCCGGTATTGTTATTATTCGCTATACCTCTTACTGGGAAAGTTCGAATACAGCTGTTGCCACTGTAGATGCTGTCGGTAACGTTACAGGAGTTTCTCCCGGTACAGCTACGATCACGTATCACGGTCCTTCGGGTTGCCCGGTATCTAAGGTTATAACAGTAAAGCCTAGGCCTTCTGGTAGTAACACAACATCTTCTATTTGTTCCGGGGCTACGGCAAATGTTAATTTAACGGCAACTCCTGCCGGCTCGACTTTTTCATGGACAGTAGCGCAGTCAGGAATTACAGGTGGAACAAACGGTTCCGGAACAAGTATCAATCAGGCATTGACAAGAACGGCTGCTCCGGGAACGGCAACATATACTATCACACCTACTTTAAATGGTTGTGCAGGTAATCCTTTTACGCATACCGTAACCGTGAATGCCGGAGTAGGAATTTCCGCAACATTAGCTTCAGGCACAATTTGTTCAGGCAGCCCTTCGGGAATTACAGTATCTCCATCGTCTGGTGCGTCAACAATTAATTATACATGGACAGTTGCTCAAACAGGAGTTTCCGGAGCATCCGGAGGTTCTGGCTCGACAGTAGGGACTATCAATCAGCCATTGACCGCAACAAGCTCTACTGCTCCGGGAACGGCTACTTATACAATTACTCCGTCAGGAGCAGCTTGTACAACTCCGGTAGTAGTCGCTGTTACAGTAACTCCTCCTCCTGTTCTTACGGCTACACCTATGGCATCTACAATATGCTCGGGCCAAACGGCAACGATTAATTTATCTTCTACTGTACCAAACACCACTTACACATGGACGACTTCTGTGACAGGAGGTGTTACGGGGCAAGCCAATGGAACAAATGTTTCAACAACAAGTATTTCAAATACGCTTTCAACCACACAAGCGGCAGGAACGGTTACTTATACGATAACACCATCTATTGGCGGTCTTTGTCCGGGTACGCCTGTTGTCGTTACAATTAACGTAAACGGTGCAGTAACATTCGCTGTTTCAAATAAATCAATTTGTTCAGGAAACCCTGCTAATTTAGCAGTAACATCTACCCCTTCCGGAGCTAATTTTAACTGGTTTGCAACAACACAAACGAATGCAAGTGGTGGGAATTCCGGTTCGGGAACAACAAGTGGGCAAGTTACTGATGTGTTACTTGCAACAGGTTCGGGAGCAGGAAGTGTTGTCTATACAATTATGCAATCCGGTGTAAGTTGTAGTCCGACAGCAACAGCAACTGTAACCGTCAACAAAACACCGGTGGTAACGGCAGCAGTTGCTGATAATGATATCTGTTCGGGATCTGCTACGGGAATTACCTTAACATCCAATGTTGCAGGAACGACTTTTAACTGGACAGTTGCACCGACCAATGTTTCGGGGGCTTCCGGAGGTTCCGGTTCAAGTATCAACCAGACTTTAACATCTAATCCGGCAAATGTTACAGGACAAGTGGTCTATACTATCACTCCTGTTGCAGGTTCATGCCCGGGGAATCCTGTAATGGTTACGATTAATGTTCATCCCGCAATTATTTATACGCTTACACCTGCCAAATCAACAATTTGTTCTGGTGAAACAACCGATATTGTAGTGACATCCAATCCTTCAGGAGCTTCTTTCACATGGACAGCTACAGGCACAGGTACAAACGGATTTAATAACGGTGGCGGTACGACTGCCTCTTCCATTCAGGAAACGATAGGAACGACCACTGGCGGAACAGTTACCTATACGGTAACATCGGGTGTTTCTACTTGTGCTACACCGGCTAATACAACTATCAATGTTTCACCGACGCCAGATGTGGTTATTACTCCTCAGATAGAAGATATCTGTTCAGGAGGTCAGACAACAGGAGCCTTATCATCCAGCTACGGGGGAGGAGTAACCTATACATGGACACATTCAGCAGTTAATGTAACAGGGGCATCTGACGGATCAGGGAATGCGATACATCAAACGTTAACTAACCCGACAAGCACTACAGAGCAAGTTGTTTATACAATTACACCTCAATTAGGTGCGTGTCCGGGAAATCCTGAAGTTTATACAGTAAACGTTAATCCTACTCCAACAATACCTGTGGTTACAACTACTCCGGCTACTTGTTCGGCAGCAGGTTCAGCACAGATTACAGGCTACGACAATACTCAGTTTACTTACACAATAACACCGGCAGGTGCAACAATCAGCAGTACGGGAGCGATTACAGGCTCAGGAGGCCCTTACACGGTTCGTGTAACAAGCACTGCATCATCTTGTTATGCAGATTCCAATCCGTTTACAATCGATGACCAGCTTCCTGCACCACCTACTCCGACAACAGCATGTTATGAGACGGCAACGTTTAATACAACTACCTGTACATGGGATGTAACAGGTACGCAGCCTGTACAACCAACTATTGCTTGCTATGAAACGGCTACATTCAATACAACTACTTGTGTGTGGGATGTGACAGGTACGCAGCCACCTACCCCAACGGCAGCATGTTATGAGACAGCTACATTTAATTCAACTACCTGTACATGGGATGTAACAGGTACGCAACCACCTACTCCAACGACAGCATGTTATGAGACGGCAACGTTTAATACAACTACCTGTACATGGGATGTAACAGGTACTCAAGCACCTGTCCCAACGACAGTATGCTATGAGACAGCTACATTCAATACAACTACCTGTACGTGGGATGTGACAGGTACGCAACCACCTGCTCCAACGACAGCATGTTATGAGACAGCAACTTTCAATACAACCACTTGCGTGTGGGATATAACAGGTACACAACCACCTGCTCCAACGACAGCATGTTATGAGACAGCTACATTCAATACGACTACTTGTGCGTGGGATGTGACAGGTACGCAACCACCAGCTCCGACAACAGCATGTTATGAGACAGCAACGTTTAATACAACTACCTGTACATGGGATGTAACAGGAACGCAGCCTGTACAACCAACTATTGCTTGCTATGAAACGGCTACATTCAATACAACCACTTGCGTGTGGGATGTAACAGGTACGCAACCACCTACTCCAACAACAGCTTGCTATGAGACAGCAACGTTTAATACAACTACCTGTACATGGGATGTAACAGGTACGCAGCCTCCTGCTCCAACGACAGCATGTTATGAGACAGCTACATTCAATACAACTACCTGTGCGTGGGATGTGACAGGTACGCAACCACCTACTCCGACAACAGCATGTTATGAGACAGCAACGTTTAATACAACTACCTGTACATGGGATGTAACAGGAACGCAGCCTCCTGCTCCAACGACAGCATGTTATGAGACAGCTACATTCAATACAACTACCTGTGCGTGGGATGTGATAGGTACGCAACCACCAGCTCCGACAACAGCATGTTATGAGACAGCAACGTTTAATACAACTACCTGTATATGGGATGTAACAGGAACGCAGCCTGTACAACCAACTATTGCTTGCTATGAGACAGCAACTTTCAATACAACCACTTGCGTGTGGGATGTAACAGGTACACAACCACCTGCTCCAACGACAGCATGTTATGAGACAGCAACTTTCAATACAACTACCTGTACATGGGATGTAACAGGAACGCAGCCTGTACAACCAACTATTGCTTGCTATGAAACGGCTACATTCAATACAACTACTTGTGTGTGGGATGTAACAGGTACGCAGCCATCTGCTCCAACAACGGCTTGTTATGAGACAGCAACTTTTAATGCAACTACCTGTACATGGGATGTAACAGGCACACAGCCGCCTACTCCGACAACGGCTTGTTATGAAACAGCTACATTTAATACGACTACTTGTGCGTGGGATGTGACGGGAACTCCCATTTCAACCGCCTCTATCTCTGGCAGCACCACAGTTTGTCAGCAGGGCACTTCACCAGTGGTTACCTTTACAGGTTCAGGGGGAACAGCTCCTTATACCTTTACTTATACCATCAATGGAGGAGC
>MKVF01000018.1 GCA_001899145.1 Flavobacteriia bacterium 40-80 | reverse complement strand
CCAACATCACTACCTTTACTATTTCAAACATTCAACCGCCTCGTTTAGCGGGGACAAAATTACACACTTTTTGGTCTTTTACAAACCTTTTCTATTTTATTTTTTTTGAGAAAATGGATTTCTTAATTTGCACAACCAACCAAGGAAAAGTTAAAGAATTTAAAAACAGCTTTTTAAATGTTAATTTTCAAACCTTAAAAGATGAAAAAATATTTTTGGAAATAGAAGAAACCGGATCCACTTTTGAGGAAAATGCTTTACTTAAACTAAAAACAATCATTGATCACTTCCCTCATCTGAAAGAAAAATACGATTTTATAATCGCAGAAGACTCCGGTTTATGTGTTGAAAGCTTGAATGGAGCTCCGGGCATTTATTCAGCCAGGTATTCCGGAAAAGATAGTTCTGATTTTTCCAATAACCAGAAATTATTAAACGAATTAAATTCTATCACTAACCGAAATGCTTTTTATATTGCTTGTATCGCTTGTTATCATAATAATGAATATAAAGTTTTTCAAGGAGAATTACACGGAACAATAGCAAAAGATCTAAAAGGTGAAAATGGTTTCGGCTATGATCCCCTTTTTATTCCGAACGGTTATTCTCAGACATTCGGGGAACTGGATCCTTTAATTAAGCTCCGGATAAGCCATCGATCCAGAGCCATAAATAAGATAGCTGAATATGTAAATTGTTAATCTTTGAAACATTTCTTAAATCTTATCGTACCCATAATTATTAATTAATGGTATAATTACGATTTATGAGAACACTCATTAGATTTATAAGTTTTTTTGTCGCAGCAAGCACGGTTTATAGCCAGGAGCTTATATCCACAGAAAATATAGCTGATCTCAAGGGAGCTGTTGAAATAGAACGTAACGGTTCTTACACTATTGAATTTACAGGAAACTGGGGGTGGGATAAAGACTTATCCGCAACAGCTGTTACAGAGCAGATCAAGGAAAAAAATTCGATTTTTCTTATCAAAAGATGTCTTTCTGAGGGAGACCTGGTTTTTGAAATCAACTACAAACAAGCCACACTTCAGTTAGCAATTTTTAAATTCAATTCAGCCGAAGGCCAGAAGACCCCCGAAATAAAAGATATGAAATTAGTATATCTTTCAAAAGAACTGCAAAGTAAATATTCTAATAAAGACCAGTCAGATGAGTATAAGCTGCCAGATTTCAAATGTGAAAAAGGAGAGTCATTTCTCATCATTATAAATAATATAAAGAAGTCACTCGGAAGCCTTTCACTGACAATGGAAAGTAAAGTTGCCGATCTTGAAACCATAAAAACGGATCATACCAAAATATTTGACGACCGGTTACCCAACGACAACACCAGCATCGTCATGAAATTTGTAGATGAAGAATCTAAAATTCCCATAACCTGCAGCGCAACGCTTATTTCAAAAAAGAAAACAGCATTGTTCATCGCATCTGAAATAATTCTCGGGTCTGACTCAAAAGCAAAATTGCAGGTGAGATGTGACGCAGAAGGTTATTTTTTCAAGGATACTACTTTAAACCTGACCAATACTATCAAAGACACTATTGAAATTCCGATGAAATCGATCAGTGTCGGAAAAATATTTAAAATAGACAAGATTGAATTCGTAAAAGGTACTGCCAATCTGATTCCCGGAACCGAAAGTATTCTCCGAAGAGTAAAGGACTTTTTAATATTGAATTCAGATGTCAGAATTGAAATCCAGGGACATGTCAATAATGAGGGAGAAGAGAATAAAAAATCGGCGAAGCTTTCTGCGAAAAGAGCTCTTACAATTAAAAAATACTTCATTAAAGCCGGGATCAACAAGGACAGAATGACACATAAAGGTTATGGAAACAGCCAGCCTATCTTCCCTACTCCGAAAAATGAGGACGAACAGCAGGCCAATCGAAGAGTGGAGATAAAGATTGTCAAATAGAATAAATGAAAATAAAAGTAATATGTATAGGTAAAACGGGGAAGAAATTTCTGGAAGAAGGTGAACAGGAATATCTTTCCCGGCTAAAATATTACATTGCTGTAGAGAGAATCGAAATCCCGGATATTAAAAACCAGAAAAATCTTTCGGAAGAACAAATCAAAAAACAGGAAGGCGAACTCATTCTTTCAAAAATAACAGCAGGAGACCAGCTTTTTTTACTGGATGAGCACGGAAAAACATTCACTTCCGAAAAATTTGCGATTTTTTTACAACAACGTTTCAATCAGGGAGGAAAATCCTTGGTTTTGGTCATTGGTGGCGCATACGGATTTTCAAAAGAAATATACGAAGTCGCGAACGGAAAAATCAGCCTGTCAGAACTTACTTTTTCTCATCAGATGGTCAGAATGATTTTATTCGAGCAATTATACCGTGGCATGACCATACTTAAGGGAGAACCTTATCATCACCGTTAGAAATTATATTGCAGGATAAAGAATATTAAAAAAGAAAAAGGAGAAATCAACTATTGATTTCTCCTTTTTAGTATGATAAAATTTCGTTCAATTATGAATTTGCCAACTCTACGAAATCTTCGTAAGAAACTTTTTTATCAGATAATTTAACTGTCGATTTAATATATTCTATCAATTTCGTTTCAGCAATCATATCGAAAATTCTGGAAGACTCATCTTTATTAGCCAAAACCTGCTGAGCAGAAGCTGTCAGCTCTTTATCTTCAGGAGCAGGAATTCCATATTGAGCATACTGTTTCAGAATAAGATCTTTTGTATAATCCACAACTTCTTCCTGTTTTAGCTGAAGGTTATTATCCTTAAAGATTTTTCCCTGGATCAGCTGCCATTTCATACTTTGTTCGTAATCCGGATAAGTAGTTTCAACCTCTTCTGTAGAAACCTGATTCTCGCTGCTTAATAAAATCCATCTTTTCAGAAAATCAGCAGGAAGGTTCAATTTTGTATTATCAATTAAATATTTGTAGGCATCTCTCATCATCAAACGGTCGGAGTCATTTGAAAACATTTCCTCCAGATCTTTCTGAACTCTTGCTTTTAGCTCTTCTTCGGATTTAACTTCTCCTGCACCAAAAAGCTTATCGAATAATTCCTCATTCAATTCTGCAAGCTCAATATGTTTGATCTCATTAATCTTCAAAGCAAATTTAGTGCTTACATCTGCCAACTCTTCCGCTTTAATTCCCAACATTGCAGCAGTATCGCTTTCTCCTCTGGAAACAGCTTTCGGATCTACCACAACAACATCACCTATTTTCTTCCCTTTTAATGCTTTTTTCGCTGCTTTATCTTCTACAAACTCCATGGAAATCGTAGAAGAATTGACAATTCCTCCTTCTTTTTCAGTTTCATCCTCATTTAGCTCTGTAAACTGGGCTAAAATCATATCTGTATCGCCCACCTTTTCAGAAGAAACCAATTTACCATAACGTCTTCTCAGATCATCGATCTGCTTTCCGATCAATTCATTATTAACATCCACTTTATTGTAAGTGAATTTAGTCGTCTTGGTCAAAGGAACTTCAAAAACCGGAGTTAAAGCGATTTCATAAGAGAATTCAAAATCAGACGGATTTTCAAAATCTCCCTTTACCTCTTCTTTTGCAGGTATAGGCTGACCTAAAATCTCCAGGTTGTTAGTATTAATATATTGAAATAAAGATTCGCTCACTACTTTATTCAGCTCTTCAGCCAAAAGACTTTTTCCGAATTGTTTCTTAACCAAGCTCACAGGAACTTTTCCCGGACGAAAACCAGGAATACGGGCTGTTTTTCTATACTTTTCAATAGAAGTATTTACTTTATCAGCATAATCCTCAGGAGTAATCTGTATCTTCAGCAATGCTGAACCTTCATTTAAATCTTCACGAACGATATTCATCTTTTAAAAAATTTTACGCAAAATTAGAAATAAAAAATGGCATAAGTGAACTTATACCATTTATTTAACTCGTACAGGCGGAGAGACTCGAACTCTCACACCTCGCGGCACTAGATCCTAAGTCTAGCGTGTCTACCAATTCCACCACGCCTGCAATCAACAACTGTCTTATACGTTTAAAAGACGAGTGCAAAATTACTCATATTTTTTAATTGTGCAAGCATTTTTGAAATTAATGTTTGATTTCTAATTTTATTTTCTCAACTTCTCCTGATAATTTCCTAATTATCAAAACATAAAACCCTTCTTCAAGTTGACTTATATCAAGTGAATTTTCTTTTAAATCAAATGACTGTTGATTAAAAACCTGTTTACCATCTACCGAAAATAAAGCTTCCGGCAACCATTCCTTCTCTATATAAAGAATATAGTTTGACGGATTAGGATGAATCAGCGAAATAGGCGCCTCAAAATTAACCGAACGTACCGGCGAATATTCATAAGATCCGTTAAGATCAACTGATTTCAAACGATAATAATATATTCCTGCAGCAGGCAAGGAATCCACATCAGGATATATTTTTATTGTCTGATTAGTTTCAATAGGTTGTTTTATTCCTATTAATTGCCAATTATATCCATCTATGGAGCGTTCAACTTCATAATGAGAAAAATTCAATTCAGAAGCTACTTCCCACTCTAAATCAACAATCTCTCTAACACGAATTTTTGCCGTAAAATCAATTAATTCAATTGGTAACGGAGTCTGAATTTTATTGATAGTACCTATTGTTAATCTATCATTATTTGAGATTGTAACATTATTAAACCTAAAAAGAGTTCCTCCGAGATGTACTGCTCCAGATATGGGGACATTATTATTAAAATACCCATTATGATCAGTGTCAATCAAAAGTCTCAAATCACTGGCCGAAACAGCACCTATACCAGCAAGGTCAAATGTAACATTCACCGTCCCTAAACTCGTTGCTACTCCGGAAGTCGTAACACAATTAAAAGCCCACACTCTCTCCATACGAACCTGAACACCCGAAGGCACATCTACCGCATTTACAGCTTGAGCTAACAAATTATTATGCCCCCAAATCATAAATTCATTATTATCCATATTTGATGGGTTGCTGATTTGTAGTATTGCCGTACCTCTCGCATTGTCATGATAATCTGTTGCTGATAAACGCCCTATACCTGCAACTTCAAAATCATAACCATAATCATCTTGTTTATACAAATCATTTGACGACAGCGGAACGTTAAACTTAGCCGACAAATAATTATTTATGATGATATGTCTTGTAGCATTCAAAGCTTCTCTGTAAACAATAATTTCTGCAATTTTTCCATCGTAAGGCCTGTTATCCGTCTGATGTGTGATACCTATCTGAAAAGGAGACGTTTTTGTAATTGTCGAAGAAGGAGAAAGTCTTGTCCCCGTAACAGTGCCATTACGTTGAATCAATGCTTTATTCGCGTACCCCCCGGATTTATCATATTTACTTGAAAAAATATAATTTGTGTTCGGCAGTAAATTATTTGTTGATTCACTAAATCTGTTTCCTGTTCCATCAAAGTCCGCATAAAGATTATTATTTGTGTACGCAAATAACATGAATGCATTCTCAGAACCTTCACTCACTCGTTTCGAAATCATGCATCTTGCGCTACCATTCACTGTATTAAATCTTGTTACTGCAAAAATTGTTGCACCGTCTAAATTATTCAGAGAACTGGAATGAATCCCTGCCAAAAACTGTACAGAAGTAGCATTATTATTGAATGCAACCGAGGGATTACCATTAAAATCGGAAGTATGAAGTACAGGATACCTTGCCACATTAGACTGGGAAACATTATTCCCATTCCCCGACAAATCATTCCATCCGGTAACATTACTGCCTGATATAATCATTCCATAATTGGGGTTCAGCCATAGAACATTTGTAGTTGAATTTCCTACTCCGCCTGGTCCTGTTTGGGAAAAAATAGGGAAACAAAAACCCCAAACAATTAGTGTTAAATAAACGAAAATCATAATTTGAATAAAAACCTAAAATAAGTTGTAAATATACGGTCTTCAAGAAAGGAGGTTACGTCATAACTCCTAAAAAATGCTAAGATTCTTAATAAAATAAATGTTAAATTCAGATTCATTCACTTCCTAATTAATACTGTTATGTTACATTTGCATCCAAAATAACGACTTATTCACTCGAAATTAATGAAAATTAAATACTTAACTCATAGCAAGTTTATTCTATTTGCTATTACTTCACTGATTACCACTTCTATTTTTTCTCAGTTACCTGTACAAAAAATTTATACCGATTATAAAGGCTGGTGGACAACAGACATGACCAGTGTTATTCCTGACAATTCACATCATCTTCTTGCTTTTCAGGTCAATAATAAAACTTATTCTACCGGAGTAAACGATGCTTTATTAACAACAAATGGAATTACTTTCATTCCTCAGGACATTGAGGCTATGGCAACCACATATACTGTCAATTATCAGTATATCGGTGTTGGATATAATTACGGAGGTGCCGGAAACGTAACTCCTGTTCCTGTTACAAATAACGCCGCTTATTATCTGTCTGACGGGAACCACGGGCTTGATCTGGGAACAGCTGTATTTAACTCAAGCGGCACAATCATCTATACTGTTCCCACTTTGAATCCGGCATCTATCGGAGACGGAATACCCGATATCTTTGTTACACAAATGGGAGATCCTTCCAACGGAAGTTTTGATAAATTCAAATTTATAGATGCATCAGGAAAAGTTATCGGTTCTGAACGCTCGATCAATATGTCCAGTGTACCGGGAATCGGAACAGCAAGCTGGAAGTTTTACTCATCCGGTGCGACACCTTCTTATCAGGCCGGCGTTGCGGGAACACGGATCATAAGGATTGTAACCTATGAGTTCAGTGATTTCGGTATCACACAGGATAATTACACCGAAGTTGCAAAATTTATTCACACTTTGAGTGGAACGAGCGATCAGGCTTTTGCAGCTTATAACAAGCGGTCTATTACTATTCTTCCTGTGGAATTCAAAAGTTTTGAAGCAATCAAAAACAACAGAAATATTGATTTGAAATGGATTACTGCTTCTGAAAAAAACAATCATTTCTTCACGATTGAAAAATCTGTTGATGGGAAGAACTGGGAAGTAGTCTTAGCAAAAGATGCTATTGGAAACACCTCTACTGAAACAATATATACAGCAACCGACAATACGCCATATCCGGGAATTTCATATTACCGTCTCTCTCAAACAGATTTTGACGGAACGACAAAAGCATTTAAAAACATCGTGTCTGTAAATTTGGATGATACCAATCCTCAAATCCGTGTTTTTCCAAATCCGGCGGATAATTACCTGACAATAGAAGGCTTTAATTGTAATACCGGAAATCTGGCCGTTTATAACATCTCAGGTAAAAATGTTTCAACGGAGATCAGCCTTATAAGTGCGGACAACAATAGCTCATTGCTTGATATTTCTCTTTTACAACCCGGCTTATATTTTCTTAAGATGGATGGAGAAACTGTCAAACTTATCATCAATTGATATTTTAAGCCAAAATGATCTGAAAATAAAGTTTTACGGCTCTGAATTCAGGATTTTTCATAACTCTTCTTTTTCAAAATATTCAGCTGAAAAATAAAGAAACATTTAATTGTTCAGATAGAAGCTTTCCTTTTCATTTTGTTCATAATTCTTGATAAATTCACGCTTACCCATTGAATAATTAGTGTGAATTGATGTATTTTTGTAGTCCAAAAGTCATCTAATTAATGATAACATACAATCCAAAGGAACTGCCAGTACCAAAAGTTCACCAGCTGCTGCTTGGAGCCATCGGTCCAAGACCTATAGCTTTTGCTTCAACAGTTGATGAGAATGGAACGAACAATCTCTCTCCGTTCAGCTTTTTTAACGTATTCAGCGCAAATCCTCCGATTATTATTTTCTCTCCTGCGAGAAACGGCAGGACAAACACAACAAAAGATACTTATGAGAACATTAAAATCGTTCCTGAAGTAGTTATCAATATTGTTAATTATGATATCGTTGAGCAGATGAGTCTTGCCAGTTCTCCTTACCCGAAAGGAGTTGATGAGTTCAAAGAAGCAGGTTTTACTCCGCTTGATTCCGACCTGATCCGGCCTAAACGGGTAAAAGAATCGCCTGTTCAGTTCGAATGCAAAGTGCTCGAAGTAAGAGAGCTCGGAACAGAAGGCGCTGCCGGAAACCTTGTGATCTGCGAAGTAGTGAAGATACATGTAAGAGAAGATCTTCTGGACGAAAACGGAATGATTGATCAGAAGAAAATAAATTTAGTGGCAAGAATGGGCGGAAACTGGTATTGCCATGCGAACGAACAGTCCATGTTTGAAATCGCTAAGCCTGTTACCACCGTTGGTGTCGGCTTCCCTAACATTCCGGAAGACATTTTGAATTCAAAAATTCTTTCCGGAAATGATTTGGGCAAATTAGCGGGCATTCTGGAAATCCCGGACGAAACCAGCGTAAATGAATTTAAACTTTTGGAATTAAGTGATTTATTCCTATCTTTAGAAAACGAGCCGGTAAAATTAGAAGAAGTTTTACACTTGCATGCGAAAGAATTGCTAAACGATAATAAGCTGGAAGAGGCCTGGAAAACCCTTCTGGCATTTAATAACTAATAAATTATAAGTGACATGTTTAAAATCACAGGAACAATAAAAACCATTATGGATACCGTACAAGTATCCGATAGTTTTAAAAAAAGAGAATTTGTTATCACAGATGCATCAGGTATGTATCCTCAGGACATCCTTTTTCAATTAACACAGGACAAATGTACTTTGGTTGAAGGATATAATGTAAACGACCAGGTGGACGTTTCTTTTAACATTCGCGGACGTGAATGGATTTCACCTCAGGGAGAGAAAAAGTATTTCAACACATTGGATGCGTGGCGTGTGGACAGATCTAACGGAGCTGCTGCCCCAAATAATTTCAATACACAAGCTGCTGCTCCGCAACAACCGGCAATCACTCCGGAAACAGCAGAGTTCACTGTTGAAAAGGAGGATGATGATTTACCATTCTGAAATGAGAATTCATACATATTTAAATAAAAAAGTTATCTTCGGATAGCTTTTTTTATTCTATATAAATGAAACCAATACTTTTTAAATCCCGGCATCTTGTTATTTTAATCTCAGTATTAATAATCTTTCTATTCGTTCTGTTTGGATTTAAAAATATCATCTCGTGGGATACATTCGGGCAATATTGCTACCTTCCATCCTTTTTTATTGATCGGGATCTCACGGTTCCTTTAAGTCATTTTGATGAACTGAATAATACCTATCAATTTTCAAGCACTCTATATCAATTTAACATTTTTAATGACGTTGCTGCAACCAAATACACTTGTGGTCTGGCTTTACTTTCAGCTCCTTTCTTCATTGCAGGCCATATTTTTGCTCTCATTTTTAATTATCCTCCTGACGGTTATTCTCTACCCTACTCGATAGCATTTGGCATTGGTTGCATCTTTTATGCAATTCTCGGCTTATTCTATTTAAGAAAAGTACTTCTGCATTTTTTTGATGAAAAAACAACAATGTGGACGATCGTTCTGTTAGTTTTCGGAACAAATTTCTTACTGAATGCCACTGGCGGCAGAGCATTTACGCATACTTTCTCTTTTACGTTTTTAGCAATTCTGATCTGGAAAACAATAAAATTTCACCAGTTCCCCACTATAAAGAATGGTTTTTTATTAGGTGCATCATTAGCTATTCTTGGATTGATCCGCTTTCCTGATTTACTCTTCGGATTAATTCCTCTGTTCTGGAATGTAAACCGACTGAACGGTTTTAAACACAAAATGATCTTCTTTAAAAACAATCACCTGAAAGAGATTATTGCGGTTTTCCTTGGGTTCATACTGTTCATAAGTATCCAGTTTATTTTCTGGAAAATTACATCCGGAAAATTTTTAATCGACAGTTATGCCAACAATCCGGGAGAAGGATTTGACTGGTTTCATCCTTATACTTACCAGTTTTTATTCAGCTTCAAAAAGGGCTGGTTTATCTACACTCCTATAGCTATTCTTGCTATTATAGGACTTGTAAGATTGCCTTTTAAAAAAGAAAATGGTCTTATACTTACCATCACGTTTTTTATCTTCCTGTATGTCGCATCCTGCTGGACAACGTGGTGGTACGCCGGAAGCTTTTCTTCCCGTGCAATGATCGACAGCTATCCTGTTTTAGCAATTGGTTTTGGAATATTATTAAGTACAGGCAAAAGAAAACTGGTTTTAATTATTTCAGTTCCTCTGTTACTGTTGAATATCTTCCAGTTTATACAATACAAAAAAGGTATTATCTCTATGTCACAAATGACAAAAGAATATTATTTCTCAACATTTGGACAGCTCGCACCTGCAACCGAAGCGCAAAAAGAACTGCTGGAACTGGACTACTTTGACTATTTTGACCGTGATATTGATCAGATAAAACTTCTACCTCTCCATACATGGAAAGCTCCTCTCAAACAAGGTGTATTAAACGAGCAAAACTGGTTCACAGAAAATATCGAAATTGATCTGTCCGATTATTACCAGCCGCAAACATTATACCTTGTAACAGCAACATGGACTTATGAAAAGGCTTCTTTTAAGGGGCTGGAAGGATTGGTGCCTAATATGGCAATCATGTATAAAAACAAAACATATGATTGGCGCGGAGCAGAACCGGGAAACCCGGATTTATCTCAAAATATTGAGGAAAATACTTTTACAATGAAGTATGTTTTACTTAATCTGAGAACAAAAAAAGACAAACTTCGTGTCCAGGTCTGGAGAAAAGACCCGAAAGACATCGAGATTAAATCTGTTGAAGTGACATTATTCAGAATTCTGGGAAAAAAATCACCGGAAAAGTAGATTCCTTATCGGTATTTTAGAATCGGATAACCATACTTATACGATATTTACTAATTTTACGTTCACTTTTTCAAAAAGAAGATTTTTCATGAAATTCTATCTATCTGTTTTTTGCCTGTTAATCGGTTTCACTCTTTTCGGGCAAAGAAAAATCATTGATAAGGTCATTGCACAAGTAGGTGACTATGACGTTCTATTATCAGATCTGGAAACACAAAAGCAACAGGCAAAGCTGGCAGAAATAACTATCGGAGAGAATTTTGAATGCGAAGTCATGGAAGAGCTTCTCTATCAGAATCTTTTACTTCTTCAGGCAGATATTGACAGTGTTACCATTCCCGACAGCCAGGTGGACGCTGAAATGGAAAACCGGATCCGTGTCATCGAGCAGCAGATGGGAGGCCGTCAGAAATTAGAAGAATTTTATGGAAAAACGGTATCTCAGATCAAAAATGAATTCAGAGATGTAATCCGCCGCCGCTTAATTGTAGAAGAGATGGAGCGCAAGATTACAAATGATCTACATGTTACTCCGGACGAAATCAAAGCTTATTATCAGAATATTCCATTTGACAGCTTACCGTTAATCAGCTCTGAAATAAAGCTTCAGCAAATCACCATCTTCCCTGAAATCACCAATGAGGACAAGCTGATTGCCCGCAGAAAGCTGCAAAGTATCCTTGATGACATCCGCATCAACGGAAAAAGTTTTGAAACGCAGGCAAAGCTTCATTCTGAAGATCCCGGAAGCGCTTCAAGAGGAGGAATTATGGAAGCAACTGTCGGCATGATGGTTCCCGCTTTTGAAAATGTGGTGATGTCTCTGGAAGAAGGCCAGGTAAGTGAAATATTCGAAACGGAATTCGGGTA
This sequence comes from Flavobacteriia bacterium 40-80, assembly GCA_001899145.1. GTDB lineage: Bacteria > Bacteroidota > Bacteroidia > Flavobacteriales_D > Crocinitomicaceae > 40-80. Next base: position 739,945 of record MKVF01000018.1, on the reverse strand, counting down.
TCATATTGCCAAATTGCTGAAACGTAACGGAAATGATTATATCTGTTCTCACATCCTTATCATTCCTACCTTCAGCCGGGAACAGCTGATCTCTTCCAACAACCTGATTGAGGAAGCTTATCAGAAATTAAAACGCAATGAAATTACATGGGATGATGCAGTTCTGAAATATTCCAATGACGAGAACACCAAATTCAACAGAGGTATTATCACGAACCCGTACTCGGGAGATCAGTACTGGAAAATGGAAGACCTGAACCAGGTGGACCAACAGGTTTTCCTGCTAATTGACAAAATGCAGATTGGTGATTTTTCTGCTCCGGCTCTTTACTTTGATATTACAGAAAGAAAACAGGGGATCCGGATTGTGAGGGTGATGGACAGAACAAAGCCACACCGTGCGAATTTAGAAGATGATTACGGCATGATACAGGACGCAACCAAAAACTGGAAAAAGCAGGAAATCATCAAAAAATGGACAACAAATAAAATCAAAAGTGCCTATATTCGCATAGATGACAACTACAAAAGTTGTGATTTTATGAATGAATGGATAAAAAAATAAAATATGTCAGACGTAGCAACAATTGATCAGCTAATTGAAGATTATAAAAGATTAAAGAACGAGATCCATAAAGTAATCATCGGTCAGGATGAAGTGGTCGATCAGGTGCTGATTTCCATTTTTTCCAAGGGACATACCCTTCTGGTAGGTGTGCCCGGGTTAGCCAAGACACTTTTGGTAAATACAATTGCACAAACTTTAGGTTTGACATTCAACCGTATCCAGTTTACACCGGACTTAATGCCTTCCGATATTATCGGATCGGAAATCCTGGACGATACAAAAAACTTTAAATTTGTAAAAGGTCCTGTTTTCAGTCATTTGCTTCTGGCTGACGAGATCAATCGTACACCACCGAAGACACAATCAGCGCTATTGGAGGCAATGCAGGAAAAGCGTGTGACCGCAGCAGGAAAAACCTATACTTTACCTCAGCCATTCTTCGTACTGGCAACACAAAACCCGATTGAGCAGGAAGGTACTTATCCGTTACCGGAGGCACAACTCGACCGTTTTATGTTCAATATCTGGGTGGGATATCCAACCTTCGAAGAAGAAATGCTGATTGTCAAAAATACCACTTCCAATTATCATGTTGAGTTACAGCGAATTTTAACCGAAGAACAGATTCTTGCGTATCAAGACGTTATTCGTAAAGTTCCTGTTCCGGACAATGTGTACGAATATGCGGTTAAGCTGATTAATAAAACAAGAAAGGACAGCCCGGGAGCCCCTGAAGTTACTAAAAATTTCATTTCCTGGGGAGCTGGTCCAAGAGCTTCTCAATACCTGATCATCGGAGCAAAAACGCATGCTGTTTTACGAGGTAAATACTCTCCGGATATTGAAGATGTAAAAGCGGTGGCGTTACCAATTCTGAGACATCGTATAGTAAGAAATTATCGTGCGGAAGCAGAAGGCTATACGATTGAGAGAATCATCAGAGAACTACTTTAGGATTTTTTCCATCTGAAAAACACCCGATTTACCACCATACAGCTTACAAAAAACCGCTAACTAAAACTACAATTTCAGGAGTGGTACGAAACTCACCCGATCGATTGCAGGAATTTTAAGTGCTGCTCTCTTTTCAGGAGAACAGATTCTTAATGAACACCATAACGATTTTCCATCTAAAAGTAAGGGTAAAACCATTCAGGAGCTGAATGAAGAAATGCGAACTGAAGAAAGCTGGAAGAACGTTTGAAACTCTTGGAAAAATCGATAAAATTCAAAATATTTAATAGTAAAAAACATTCTTTTAAAATGTTATTAAATAGTTAAATAGCTATTTAAGTAATGTATTTATTAACAGTTTTTTCATTAATTTATAGTTTTAATAACTATAAACTATTATTTATGAAATATTTACCGCTATTTATTTTAGTGTTTTTTACTGTTACTAATCTTAGCGCGCAAAATGTCGGTATCAATGCAACAGGTGTAACTCCTGATGCAAGCGCAGGTTTAGATGTTAATTTTACCGATAAAGGTGTTTTAGTTCCACGCGTACAGCTTACCTCAACACTTGTCGCCGCTCCGGTTGTTTCGCCGGCAGATGCATTATTAGTTTACAATACACAAACAATCAGCGATGTTATACCCGGATTTTATTACTGGAATACAGCAGGTAACAAATGGATACAGCTTGGTGCTCAGGGACCACAAGGAATTCAAGGGCCGGCAGGCGCAACGGGCGCAGCAGGACCACAGGGACCAGCAGGTGCAACGGGAGCAACAGGACCACAAGGGCCGACAGGTGCAACGGGAGCTACCGGAGCAACAGGAGCTCAAGGACCACAAGGGGATCCCTGGACCCCTACATATTTAATAGCAGAACAGGTAGCAGAAGTTTCACAAACAGGAACGTCCTATAGTGATAAATTGACTCTTAGTGTTCCAGCGGGGACGTGGATGATTTTTGTGTCAGGAATTTTCTATTCATCTGTCAGTAGTTCTTATGCAAAACTAAATGTTAATGATGGTAGCGACATTCTTACAGCATGGAGCACCGTTCTGAATGCTCCTGAAAATTTTTCTCATACATTTGTGAAAACATACTCCACATCAACTACCGTCAAAATTCGAATTGCAGCCTATAACGCAAGCTCAACTGCAAAAGTGGGGCAGGCAAGAATCATAGCTTTAAAATTAAGTAATTAAATTACTAAAAGTTCAGAGTTTTAAAAAGTAATTATGAGAAAGCAACTGATTTTGTTGAGCTTACTAGTATCATCAGGTACGTTCGCCCAAGGCCTTGTGAACAACGGCTCATATATTGTTCTTTCCAACAGCACGAATATAGTAATTGACGGAACAGCAGGAAATTACACGAGCCAAAATGGTGGGCTGCTGACAGCAGGCACAGGAAACGGAACGATGAAGCTCAAAGGAAACTGGGTCAACAATGCAGCTAATACTGCGTTTTCCAACGACGGCATCACTACCGAATTAAACGGTACAAACCAAACTATCGGCGGAACAAATTCAACAACATTTTACAACCTGTCGTTTTCGGGTTCCGGAACGAAAACACTGGATATCAATACCAAAGCAGGTGGTAGTTCCACTATGACAGGAGTTGTCGCGCTCAACGATCGCCCGTTGGATTTAAACCATCACACCTTAGAAATCACCAACCCTTCAACAACAGCATTTACACGTACAAACGGGTATATCATCAGCGAAACGAATGCAGCAACCAATCCAAGCATTATCCAATGGAATACGGGAGCTAACGCAGGAACTTATAGTTTTCCTTTCGGTACTTCGGGAAATTACATACCTGTTATACTTGATAAAACAAGCACAAATGCCAGTAATATTTCAGTGGCGACACGTGCCACAACTTCCAATAATAATACACCGTGGCCGTCAGGCGTGACAAACATGACTTCCATAGAACTTTCCATTCCCGATGCCAGTGAAGAAACAGCTATTGATCGCTGGTGGGAAATCCTACCTTCTGATCCGTTAACAGCCAATCTTACCTTATCCTATCAGGGTTCTGAAAACACGACCACAACATCTCCGGTAGGAACTTTCGCTATACAGCGCTGGAACGGATACTGGGAACCACAGCAGGGAAGCGGCCCGGGAGTGACGACAGGAGTTGGAAACGTTACGGCAACAAACGTAACGGATTTCTCCACGTTTGTATTGACGACCGCTTTAACCTATGCCCCGCTTCCCGTAACACTAACTGATTTTTCCATAAACTGTGACTACAACAATATTGTGATCCGCTGGGCAACAGCAAGTGAATTAAATTCAAGCCGGTTCGTTATTGAAAAAAGCCGCGACTATCAAAACTGGAATGTTGCAGGAGAAGTTACAGCGGCAGGCAACAGCAACCAAACAAAAAATTATCAATTTTCTGATGAGCGTAACTGGCCGGGAACTGTTTATTACCGTTTAGTGCTTATCGATCAGAACGGAGACAGAAAAGAATATGCTCCTGTCAGCACAAATTGCGGCGGACAAAAGGAAAGCAGCCCAATTACAATCTATCCGAATCCGGCAAACGAGCAGTTCACACTGGAAGTATCAGTTCCGCAACAAGAAGAAGCGGCGGTGATATTACTGGATATTTCAGGAAAAATGATCTCTGAAAGAAGAACGGTATTTCAATCCGGTACAAATCAATTGCTGTTTGATGCTAAATCTTTTTCTGCAGGAACATACATCCTGCAAGTAATATCGGAATCGGAATTTTTACCGGTAAAAATAATTATTCAATAAAAGCAGTGATGTAAAATTTCGGATCACAGAATCTGGTATTCAGATAAAAAACACCTACTCTACCAGCTGATATTTCCGCTTTGCCTGTTCCCGCGTGCAGGAATTGAAGTGCCACCATTCTGTCGGAATGTTGTAAAATCCGGCCTGTGCCATAACACTTCTCAGCAGTTTTCGATTACGGACATGCTGTTCTGTTAATTCTCTTTTTTGCAAAAATTCATTTTCCAGTGAAGGATAGGCAATTTTACGGATATCATCATAACCTGCCCCCATATCCAACGGAATTCCGCTTTCATCACAGATCGTAAGATCTACCGCAGCTCCGTAGTTATGGATACTTCCATTTTTAGGATTTGATACAAACTTCGTCCGGTCCTTCACCGGAATAGTATCCAGCGCATCCCACATTTTCTGCTGAACACTTAGAGGACGAACGCCGTCATAGATCAACAAGCTCAGCTCAGGATAGCTTTTCTTCAATATTTCCTGTGCTTTCTTTAACTTTACTGCTACATCTTTTTGAACATACAAACGATCAATTGAATCGTATAAGACAATTCCCATGAAATTATCTGTGGTCGCATATTTCAATTCAATATGGATAGTAGAATCTACCGATTGAATATCTACTAAAGTCGGGTACCTGGAAGTTAAATCATACTTCACAGGAACAACTTCCTTCGATTCAGATATGCTTTGCTTTTCCTCCTGAACATCCTTCTCCAACGGCAGATTCTGATCACCGGAAGTAGACTTCGGAAAAGTACACGCCGACAGGAGGAAAAATAATAAAATAAATAAAATCCGATTTTTCATCCCTCTATTTCAAATAGCTGATATCCAACACTTTTTCTAACTGCTTTCTATTTGCTGCGGCCGGTACTATTTTAAATAAAAAATTACGGAATTTAACTGCAATCCAGCTTTCAAAGTGCGCGATTTTACCTAATTTCCAGCTATTGTTCACAATTCCATGAGCCTTGCTCTTTCTTAATTGCTCATACAGCTTAAAAGTTTCATTTAATGATTTGCCCTTTTGCAGCAGTTGCCCGATAGCATATGCGTCTTCTATCGCCTGGCAGGCACCTTGCCCCATATTCGGTGTGGTTGCATGGGCTGCATCTCCGATCAGGCAAACATTTTTAGTGAACCACTTCTGCATCGGCTTCAGATCAATGATCTCATTTTTTATAATAGTATCTGCTGAAGTTATTTTTATCAATTCCCGGATTTCCGGGTGAAAATCGCTGAATAAATCAGGTAAAGACAGTTCATCTGTCACAAGATGTGCATTCACAACTGCATACCAGTAAACTTGCCGGGAATTGATCTGAACAAAACCAAAGCGTTTTCCTCTTCCCCATAATTCATAAGCTTCATTCCTGTATTTTTCCGAAAAATCCTTTTCACATAAACCTCTCCAGCAAACTTGCCCTGTATTCCTGATTTCATGCGTTCCGAACAATTGTTCCCGGACTACTGATCTTATTCCATCTGCCCCGATCAGACAATCATGCTCTGCTTCAGAACCGTCTTTGAACATCAATCTGAAAACGTTTTCCTTCCGCTCTATTTTCGATAATCTCTTACCTAAACATAAATGCTCATAACCAAGCGTTTCAGCCAGTATTCTTTGTAAATCTGCACGGTAAACAGCGACATTATGAACGTTATATTTTTGCTCAAATAAGCTCAGATCCATCTCAGAAAGCAACCGGTACTGTTCATCCGTTATTTTCATCTTGGAAACTTTGTTTCCGGATTGCTCCACCTTTTCCTGCAGCCCTAATTCCCTGAAAATCTGCATTGCATTTCCAGCCATCACAATTCCGGCTCCAACCGGTTTGATCTCTTCAGCACTTTCATAAACTGTCACATTCAAACCGTTCTTTTTAAAAAAAAGAGCAGTTGTCAGGCCGCCCGGTCCTGCTCCGATTACCGCTACTGATGCTCCCATAATAACTTCAGTCCTCCTGATCAAACAATCTGTAAACATCCATAATCTCTTGCATGACTTTATCAATATCAATCTTTAAATCAATCAGTTTACCAGTTCTCATATCAAAAACCCAACCGTGAATTTTAATTCTGTTCTCCAGCAAAGCGTTCTGAACGTCACGGGTTTTAATCACATTGATACATTGCTCAATAACATTCAGTTCCACTAAACGGTCATATCGTTCTACTTCAGAAGAAATAGCATTCAGTTCTTCCTTGTGAAGGCGGTAAACATCCCGGATATTCCGCAGCCACGGATTCAAAAGACCAACATCTTTTGCCTGCATCGCCGATTTAATACCGCCACACTTATAATGACCACAAACAATGACATCCTTTACTTTTAAATGATTTACCGCGAAATTGATAACAGACAATACATTTAAGTCATTATTAGGAGCGAGATTAGCAATATTCCTGTGCACAAAAACTTCTCCGGGCTTCGCTCCCATCAGCGTTTCCGCTGTAACACGGCTGTCAGAACATCCAATGTATAAATAGTTTGGATTTTGCCCCTGTGATAGTTGATTAAAGTACTCCGGATCTGCTTCTAATCGTTCTGCAACCCATTTTTCATTATTCCTGAAAATATCTTCTATCTGCATCGTTTCAATTTTTTATAAAGGTAAAAACTCAGTGAGAACCGACAGAGAAAAATCATAAAAAATTCCATGTTCATTTTTCCGATTTTGAAAACCAACACTCAAAAACTTTTGGTTACATTTGCTGCACTAAAAATCAGAGTATGCCAAAAATTTCAGAAAAAGCGCTGGCTATGCCGGCTTCCCCTATTCGAAAACTGGTTCCTTTTGCTGAAAAAGCTAAGAAAAAAGGGAAAATTGTTTACCACTTAAATATTGGTCAACCTGACATCGCAACACCTGATGTTGCCCTGAACGCGATAAAAAATTATAACGATAAGGTAATTGAATACAGCCATTCTGCGGGATTTGAATCCTACAGGACAAAGCTGGCTGCTTACTATCAAAAAGAAGGTATTCCTGTACTTACCGAAGATATTTTAATCACCACAGGAGGTTCTGAAGCATTGATTTTTGGCTTTATGACTACTTGTAATCCCGGTGATGAAGTAATTATTCCGGAGCCGTTTTACGCGAATTACAATGGTTTTGCAACGTATGCGGGGCTAAATGTTGTTCCTGTTACTTCTTCCATTGAAAATGGTTTCGCATTGCCATCAGTAGAGGAGTTTGAAAAGAAAATCACACCGAGAACAAAAGCGATTGTTATATGTAATCCTGGAAATCCAACGGGTTATCTGTATTCCAAAGAAGAACTGGAGCAATTGAAGGAGATAGTATTAAAGCACGATCTGTTTTTATTCGCAGACGAAGTATATCGTGAATTCTGTTACGACGGAAACAGGCCTTTCTCCGTAATGAATCTGGAAGGAATTGAAAATAATGTAATTATGATCGACTCCGTTTCCAAACGCTACTCCATGTGCGGAGCGAGGATTGGTGCATTGATTACTAAAAATAAAGAAGTAATGGCTGCTGCCCTGAAATTCGGTCAGGCGCGTCTGTCTCCGCCGACAGTAGATCAGGTAGCAGCAGAAGCGGCTATCGACACGCCAATCTCCTACTTCGTAAACGTAGTGAATGAATACGTTGTCAGAAGGGATATTTTAGTAGAAGGATTGAACAAGATTCCGGGCGTCTTTTGCCCTAAGCCTAAAGGTGCGTTTTATGCCGTTGCCAAATTCCCGGTAGATGATGCGGAGAAATTCTGTCAATGGCTGCTGGAAGATTTCGAATACGAAGGACAAACAGTAATGATGGCGCCGGCCAACGGATTTTACGCAACACCGGGCGCCGGAAAAGATGAAGCCCGACTGGCTTATGTACTGAATCAGGACGCGCTGGAAGCGGCGGTGAAGTGTCTGGAAGAGGCATTGAAAGTATATCCGGGAAGGAAGTGATCAGAAATTGAGAATTGAGAAGATTTGGAAGATTAAAAATTGCAGAATGTGAATTCACTGCATTAATTTTTAATCTTCTATTTTCTAATTTTCAAATCTTTTAATTTTATCAATCTTCGAATCAAAAAATATAGCAAAATCGAATATAGTTTTGTAAATTTGCTCCTATGGAAGATTTTATTGTATCGGCACGTAAATACAGACCGCAGACCTTCGATACTGTCGTGGGACAAAAGTCCATTACTTCTACGTTAAAAAATGCAATAAAAAACAATCATCTCGCGCAGGCATTTCTTTTCTGTGGTTCCCGTGGTGTGGGAAAAACGACAACTGCACGTATTCTCGCAAAAACGATCAACTGTACGAACAGAACAGAACAGATTGAAGGATGTGACCAATGCGAGTCATGTAAATCGTTCAACGAAGGAGCTTCTTTGAATGTATATGAGCTGGACGCTGCATCTAACAACTCCGTAGATGACATTCGTAATCTGATCGATCAGGTACGTATCGCACCTCAGCTTGGAACACATAAAGTGTATATCATCGACGAGGTACACATGCTGTCCACACAGGCATTCAACGCATTTCTTAAAACGCTTGAAGAGCCGCCTGCACACGCGATCTTCATACTCGCAACAACCGAAAAACACAAAATTATTCCAACGATTCTGTCCCGTTGTCAGATTTTTGACTTCAACAGAATCAAGGTAAAAGATATCTCTGATCACCTGGCACAGATCGCCGTAAAAGAAGGTATTACTGCTGATCCTGACGCGCTTCACCTAATCGCTCAAAAAGCGGACGGGGCGCTTCGTGATGCTTTGTCTATTTTTGACCAGATCGTAAGCTTTGCCGGAAATACGATCACACTGAACGCTGTACTGGAAAATCTGAACGTACTTGATTACGATTATTTCTTTAAAATAGTCGAAAGTGCTTACAAAGAGGATATTCCTGCCGTATTGCTGCTTTTCAATGACATTATTGAAAAAGGTTTTGACGGGCATAATTTTATTGTAGGTCTTTCCGGGCATTACAGGAACCTGCTGATTTGCAAAGATGTTCGCACAGCAAAATTATTAGAAGTCAGCGAAACAATCGAGCAACGTTTTATCGAACAGGCAAAATTATTGGATGCCAGCTATATTTTACGCTGTCTTGGCGTGCTGAGTAAAGCGGACGTAGATTATAAATCCTCTAAGAACCAGCGTCTGTTAGTGGAATTAGCGTTGATGCAGATAAGTTCGGTTAAATCGGAGCTTGAAAAAAAAAACGACTGACTGATCCGGTAAAGATCATCGATTATCCGGGGCAATCACTCCGGGACAATGTCAAAAAAACACCTGCAACAACCAGTCCGGCCTCTCCTTCGGCTAATTTTTCATTAAAGAAAGAAGCAAAAGTATTATCTGCTCCAACAGGCCAGCTCAATTCAGAAATCCTTTCAATAGAAGAATTAAAGCGGAAAACGATAGAGCAGGCAAAAGTTTCTACTGAAGATATTTCTCAGAAACCACGGACTCCTTTTACGCATGACCAGCTAAAAATGCAATGGCGTTCGTTTGCCTATGAAATAAAACGACTGGAAAAAAGTGGTGCGGAAACGGTATTCAGCATCATGACCAAGAAAGATCCGAAATTAGACGATCTGCATGTATTATACGAAGTGGATAACCTCGTAATGCACGAGCTTATGATGAATAATTTTGGCGATGAGCTGGTTCAGTTCCTCCGCTCTAAATTAAACAACTGGGGAATAACACTGGAAGTGAAAATTGTTGAAAATCATGATGAAATGATTCGTTCCCTGACAGGAAAAGACCGGTTTGAACAATTAGCCAAAAAGAATATCAATCTCATTACTTTACAAAAAATATTTAACCTTGATGTTGAACTTTAATGTTTAGGATATGAAAAACACAGCATTATTTCTAAGCCTGTTGATTTTCACCGTTTTCTCCTGTAAAAAGGACGGCAATCTGCAATTTGCCATCAACGGGACAGTAACGGATGAATCTTTCAATACAGGCCTGGCAAATGCAACCGTCATTGTCTATGAAAAGCCGATCGCCAATTTTAATTATCAGGAAATAGGAAGAGTAACAACGGACTCAGAAGGAAAATACAGCATTTCATTTCCCAGAAACCGTGTGGAAAATTACAAGGTCGTTATCCAGAAAGATCATTATTTTGACAAAGAATACCAGATTCTTTACAGCGCCTTGGATCCGAAGAAATCCATAGAATATAATTTTGGGACAACGGCGTACAGCTGGGTAAAGATCCATTTAAAAAATGTAGATGAAGTCAACGACTACGATGATTTTATTTATAAAAAAACACAGGGAAAAGCAGACTGTGCAGCCTGCTGCCCGACAGGAGAAGCATTACACTTCTACGGTGCCACCGATACTGTCTTTTATTGCATGACTGACGGAAATAAGCCTTTTGCATATTTCTACGAGCTGGGTAATACTGCATTAATTGGGACCATGCAGCAAAATACAGTTGCTTTTGATACGATTACGTTAGTGACCGAATATTAATTATCAGCCGGTTTACTTTTACGGCGAAGCACCCACTTCTTAAAAAGTGCCGTATAACCTCCGTTTTTCTGAACGTAGATAATAACCCGGGTCTGTAAATACATCAGAAAATACATCGTAATAACAAAAACCAAGACAATCGGAACATCGAAACGGGTCCTGTAGCCGATGATAGGTTTAACGATCTGGTAAATGATCACCAGATGCCCGACATACAACCACAACGTATTACGGCTCATCTGCTTTAAAAACAGGGGCAAATCCTTTATAAACAAACTTAGAAAAGCCATAAACGAACCTACGCACATCACGATTCCCATCCGGTGATAAACCAGATTCGGGCTATCATGCCAATAATAGCTTCTGCCGTAATAATATATTTCAAATTTATCTCCGAAGTAAGAAAGTAGCAGCAAAACAAGACCTATCCCCAGCAGCTTAAACCCGATGATTTTTTCAAAATTATCTCTCTTTATTTCAAATGCCAGCCACAATCCCATCAAAGCTCCTGCAAAAATAAACGACAACCATGGTGTAATCGTAAACATGGATCTTGTTTCAAAATTATTCAGGTAAGAAGAAAGGAAAATCGGGAGATTGGAAAAATCCACATTATTTACAATAGGATAAATTCCTACAAACAGCAGGATCAGCACAAAATAGATCAGCGCCATTAATTTTCTCCTTTTTCCTGAAACAAAATACACAAGCATGATCGTGAGCAATCCCAATGCGATAATATGCAGCACATCCACACGAAGCGCCCTCAGCTTTTCCTCAACGGAAAGCAATGAAGAAATGATGAGAAACGGCACACTGATAAGAACAGAATAAAAGAAAGATGAAAACAGGCGTTTTTTATGTTCCTCATTTCTAAGAAATCTTCTGTTCAGCAATCTCGCCTTCAGTGCAATATCTTTATTGAATCCTCCTCTTTTGAACAAATGACGGATATAAGCCCGTTCATTTGCAGCTTCTTCTTCATCCGACTGCAAGGATTTATAAATAAACAAAGCAACAGCAATTCCAAAAATGGTAATCAAAGTTTCTCCTACCCGGATATTCAGAAAACGATCCAGTCCGTCTCTTGTAAAGATCTTCCCGATAACATAAATAGGAAAATTTAATAAGTATCCCCAGAACAGTAAAGTAATAATTCGCTTTGTTCCTGCTTTTACCCTCGGATTTGAGCCATCCGGCTGCTCCTGACTGATCATGAGAAAACAGAAAACAGCACCCGAAACCATCATAAAAAACGGTGCCGTATAACCTCTCAGGCTTGACCAGACCTGAATACCCAGACTGTTTCCGTCACGAATGGATAAATCAAGGAAATCATACGTCGTGTGTCCCTGAATCATCATCAGCAGCGCTAAAACGCGCATAAAATCCAAAAATAAAATGCGTTTTGATTTGCTCATGGAACAAAGATATCCGAATTAGAGAAAAAAGCAGGTGCTTTACGGATTTATTTCTGCCGTAATCACCAATTTCTCTTTCAAATTCGACTCTATGGTTTTCAGCTGGACAGCCTGAACCAGATTTCCTGCTTTTCCTTTCGGATCCAAAATAACTTTCAGCTCGCAAACTTCTCCCGGCTTCAGCACTTCCTTCGAATATTCAAGGGTAATACAACTGCATTCAATCTCCGCTTTCTGGAAATTCACTTCTCCGTCGCTCACATTTGTGATCCTGAACACAGCCGTCACTTTATCCGTTCCGTTTATTTTACCAAAATGTCTGATCGGCAGATCCGTATCTATCACATTCGAAGAGTCTTTCGAAATAATGCTTACACTCTGAATTTCAATTTTCCGTTCCAGGGAAGCTGCTCTTGAATAAACGGAATTTTTCAAATCATTCAGATTATCGCTCACCAACGTCTGCGCAGTATATTCCCCGAAAGGAATTTCTTTAAAACGGATAGCAGCACCATTCGGAGCGGTTCCGTTCAGGTATTTCCTGAAAACACCTCCATCGTAATTTGCCAGGTAATTTTTCAAAGAAGAGATCCTTCTTTTCGTCAGGTTCACATTATAATCCGTTTTCGCCAGAGGACTCGCAAAACCTTTAATCGTCAGCTCCAACGAAACTCCTTTATCCAACTCTTCCAGCATCAGATCGCGGAACAGTTCCAGGTCTTTCACTCCCTGATCCACATATTCCACAAAAAAACTTTCAATATCCTCTGTCGCTTCTTCCGCTTTCTCGCCTGTCAGTCCGTTCGAATACTCTTTCTTGTAAGTCGGAAGCAGCGCACGGTAATCGCGGTAATTGTCAATATAATCAATTTTAGTTGTTGTTACTGTTGTCTTCGGGTCCGGCCAGTCATTATGAAAATACAAAGTTACCGGAAGACGTTTGTTCAGATCAACAAGCGTTTCTTTTGGCGTTTTCACATAACGGATCGGAGAATACATCACAAAAATATCGCTGCAGCAGGTCGGGTTCTTACTGTAATTTACTCCCAGGCGATTACTTGAAACGTAAGAAGAGTCTCTATATATAAAGAAGTAATTATCATTTGCAGGAGAATTGGTGGGCTTCCCGGCATTGGCAGGTTCGGCAAAACGATTTGCCTCGTACTGGCAGTAGAACACGTCAAAACCTCCAAATCCATTGTGCCAGGTGGAAGAAAAATACAGCCTTTTTTTCTTATCGTCCCAAAACGGTGAAATCTCATCTTCAATAGTATTCGCCACATCGAGGCTTAATACAGGACCAAACTGATTCCCATTTTTGATGAAGCTGTAATAGATGTTCATCCGCTGATCCTTATTCCGGTCTGAGGAAAAGAACAACACTTCTCTTCCGTCGAGGTTAGCAATGCACGGCATAGAAGTATTTGCATCCGGTTCATTGATAATATCTCCCAGCGTATCAATATCGGTGAACGTACCATTATTATAGTTTGCAACAGCTATTTTACATTTATATTTAAAGCTTTCATCGGAGCAGATACTGAAATAATAACGCTTGCCGTCTAATGAAAAGGCTCCGTTTCCGGAATTCAGGTTCTTGAACGAAAAAATTTCCACCAATGTGTCTTTCTGGTATTTTTCATCTCTCAGCTCCGAAGCATAAATTTTTGTTTTATATGTTGTTGCATATACTTCTTCATTCTGGGAAACGGAATCTCCTCTCAGGGAAGAAAAATACAGCTGATTGTCATAAATTGTATGCCCGAATTCCGAATTTGGTGTGTTCACCTCTTCCGGCAAAAGATCAATAATTACATGATCTTCAAATTTCACATTGCTGAGCGCCCAGGTAGTGGATTCGATTTCTTTCTTTGCTTTCAGATATAAATATCCTTTCTTATCCTTACTGTATTTTTTAGCAGCCTGCTTAAATGTTTTCAGCGCAGCTTCATACTTTCCGTTTTGCTTCTGCATCAGTCCATACATCAGGATACTGGCAGGGAACATCTTCGTATTTTCCTTTTCATAAACTTTCCCGTAATAGTATTCTGCCTTGCGATAATCTTTATAAGCTCTCAATGTTTCAGCATACTGCCACAGGACATTCACAATATTTGAATCGACTTCCATTGCACGTTCGTAAAAGGAAAGGGCATATACATAATCTCCTTTCTTATACTGATCCTCACCCGCTTTCAGTAAAACATCCAGCTCTTTTTGTCCGAAGGCCGCCAAAGAGGCAAACAACAGCACAGCAATTAAATATAATCTGGACATACGCGATGAAAAATATTTTTAGGTTTTACTCTGTTTACAATATAGCGAAGGCTCAGCTCGATTCCTCCCCGAACCCTGCTCGCCGGAACCAGCTTTGAAAAATTCAGGTCATAGCTGATACCTGCAAACCAGTCTTTGTAATCCAGACCGGCAGAGATATATCCCGAATCTTTATTACGGAAAAAACCTCCGAAATATAAAGCCATGTACTGATCGAGACGCTCTTTCAGTATATAGCGGACATTTGATCCGAAAATAATTTCGTTATATGTTCCCTGGAAATTCAGCTGAACCGTTGGTAAAATATCCCATTCGTCATTTAAGCGAAACTGCCCCTGAGCAAAAAAATTAAGACGTCTGTCCCGTTTAATAACCGTTCCTAAAAAGCCCTGATTCGGGGCATTTATATTAAAAAACCCGATTCCCGCAGCGATTCGTTTTCGTTTACTCACCGCCCACTCATAAACTGCTCCGACACCTACGGAAACATTCGTTTTCTTCTGTGTCTGATAGTTCTCATTTGACGCCAGGGAAGGATTATACTGAACACCGTCAAACTGATTATCCCAGTAATAGTTGTTAAAGATCATCTGCCGGTGATTCATTCCGAATTGAACACCAAAGCGCAGATTATGCAATGAATCTGAAGTTAATTTTAAATTGTAAGAAGGTGAGACCTGCAGCTCGATCGTCCGGAAACGGCCATCACCGGCAGCATCATGAAAAAACAAAATACCCAAAGACAGGTTTTTAACTTTTTCAAACTTTGTATCCGCAGAGATTGACAGTGTCTGGAACGGTACGGTTACGCTTCTCCACTGATCTCTGTAATTCGCATAAAAACGGTAAGTACCGGAAAAACGACCACTATTAGCCGGATTCTGAAAGATCGGATTATCATTAAACTGGGACCAGTGAATATCCTGAGCGACAAGTTTCAGCTGATAACCAAGAATAAGCAGCAACAGTAGTATTTTTCTCCTCACAACTGTAATTTTGAGAGATGAATTTAGCTTTTATTTGTAATAAAATCAACTTTTTGGGAAAAATAAATCAATATTCAAGGCTATCAGGGCCGGAATTCCGGATTTGCAACAAATTTCTCATCATCCAGCGTTTTAAGAAAAGCCTTCAGATAAGCTCTCTGTTCTTCTGTCAGCTGAACTCCTCCCTGAAAAGCGAATTCCATCAGCGGATCAATTGAAGAAGAAGTCTTTACATTAAATGAGTAATGATTGATAACTTCATCAATGGTCGCGAAACGCCCGTCGTGCATATAGGGCGCCGTATATCCGATATTCCGAAGGCTCGGAACTTTAAACTTCCCCATATCCGCGGCTGATTTTGTCACTTCCGCCCTGCCCTGATCAGTGAACTCATCATCCAGCCCATTATTGCTGAATGCCTGGATCTGCATCAACACACCATTATGACAATGGATACAATCCGCTCCGTTCATATCTTTAAACAAAGCATATCCGGCCCATTCTTCCGGCGTAATCACTGCCGCAGATTCCTCAGAGCTCAATGCCAGATTATTTTCCGTTTTATACATGATGTCATATTTAGAACTTCCGGAGATCAGCGTTCGGAGAAACTGGGCAATCAGCTTCGCCACCTTATATTTATCGATTCCTTTCTCCTTAAAATAATGTTGAAACGCTTTTTTATATTCTTTATCTTCTGCTAATTTTTCAATAGTTTCTTCCCATGACTGGTGCATCTCCACCGGATCAGGCACAGGAAATAAAATCTGCTCTTCCAGTGTTTTTGCACGCCCGTCCCAAAAATAGAACTGCTGCCATCCCAAATTAAACAGTGGCATTGCCTGGCGCCTTCCCAACGTGCCCCCTACTCCGGCAGAAATAACATTCGGATCTGAGAAAGCATGATCCGGGCGATGACAGGATGCACAGGAAATAGAATTATCCTTACTCAAACGTGGATCATAAAATAATTTTTTACCTAAAGCAACTCCTTCCACTGTCATCGGATTATCGGACGGAACCGGCATTTGCGGAAAATGAGATGGAATTTTTAATGTATAAGGAGTTAAGGCTTCATTTTTCCATTTGTTACAGGAAAAAATGAATACCGACAATACAATAAGAAAAAAAGCTATTTTGCTATTCATCACATTTCTTGATTCCTGATACGAAAGCCGCTCCTATCTGTAAGCTTAATACCTGTTCATCCACATCTGAATGGCACATATTCTGTGTTTTCAAATCAATATTTTCAAATAATTTATTTACTTCCAGACACAATACAGCCTTGGTGAGCTTATTTCCGGAACCTGTGATCTCAGTGTTCCACTGAAGATTCTCCGCCGAAATCAAACGGTAATTGTAGTCTTTTCCGATATGAAATAATACCGGCTGATTAAACATTGCTCCCGAGCCTGTCGTGTCTGCAATGCCTTGGACAACCAGGAAAATATATCCGGGATTCCAGGACCAGTGCATATCATTTGCATTTAAAATATTCAAAGGATCATCCAAACCATAAACAGAAGGATCGGAATGATTCGTCAAAGAATCAATTCCGAAATAGAAATTTACGGATGCAGAAGTCGAAATATCCTGATTGGTAGAAAACAATTTTGTCCCGTTTTCTCTCAGATTATACAATGTGGTTTTAATATTTATTCCGTTGGAAAATAAATAATTACTTGCATAAAAGCGAATATTCGATATTTTCACCAGCTGACCATTAGGCAAAACACAGGCAGAATCCAGTTGAAAAAGCTGGTTGCCATAATAAGGTTGCAGATGCAGCTCAAAAATTGCCTCCGGATCAGTCGCTTTTACTTTTTCTTTTTTACAGGAGAAAAGCAATGCGGAAAATAAAAGCGCAAGCAGAATAGGATATTTCACAGTATCTGTTTTTTAGCTAAACAATAAATGAAGCCGACTTATTGTAAAAATAGGCATAAATTTTAATTTTTGTTTTCTGAGAGTAAGACAATTCGTTTAATTTTTCGTCCCCTTCTTGCTTTTCCTAAAAAAAACCATTACTTTTGCGCTTGGGTAGGCTCTATACGACCAGCTCCTTCTGAATCCTCCAGGACGGAAACGTAGCAAAGGTAAGAGGTTGAGCGGTGCGATGTGGTAGCCTGCCCTTTTTTCTTATCTGAATTTTGTGACTCCCCTATACAAGCCAAAGACTAAATTCCAAAGATTTTTTTCTGTTTTTAACCATAAATAGATTACGCTCATCCCAGCTCATCTTTGTAAAAACAATACAATGATGACAGATCTTAACATTGCGGAATTACTGGAAGATTTAAATTTCAATCGAATTTCATGTCGGGCGGAGCTGCTCGAAAGAATTGACAGGATTTATGAGCAGGCGGTTTGTGAACAGCATCTTTTCGCTATTGATTATCTCAACAATTTTAAAAAAGTTATTGATTTGTGAACAAGAAGTTTTCCATTATCATTTTCACCTGAAATGATTAATTTCAAAACAAAAAATGAATTTTCAGTCTTACTTAAACCACTTCGAGCAGATTCTCTCCAATGAAGATCCCAATGCTCCTTATAACGACCCGCATTTTTTGGACTATACGAAGCTGAACTGGTCAAGAATGAACCGCTGGTTTAAAACCGGCAGCATCAATCCGGAACTTGAGCAAAAAATCAAATCTCTTAAGATCGCGACAAAATGGGTTTTAATCACTGAACCCTGGTGTGGAGATGCAGCCCATTCCGTACCTTTTATCAAAATCCTCGCGGACAAGAATCCTTTAATAAAACTGGAAATCCAGCTTCGGGACAACGGTTCCGAGATAGATAATTACCTCACAAACGGAGGAAAATCCATCCCGAAACTAATCATCAGAAATGAAAAAGATGAAGATCTGGCAGTTTGGGGACCGCGACCTGAAAAATGTCAGGAAGTATTCGACCATTTAAAAGCAGACAACGCGGATTTTGAAACAATGAAAACAGCCTTGCAGAAATGGTATAATGCAGATAAGGGAGAAAGCATCCAGAAAGAGCTTTTAAGGCTTTCCCTGGAATAATGAATTTCCTTAATTGTACTTGTCATAAAATTTAATCAGAAATTCATTAGTATAATGAGACACTTTTTAAATTTTACTATTAAATTTAATCTCGAAAATAAACATTAACTAACATGGGAAATTTACTTAAAGGTAAAGCAGTTTGGATAGCAGTAATTGCTATTCTTGGAATTTATGGTTGTTCCTCCTATAACTCTATGGCTAAGTCCGAACAATCTGTAAAAAGACAATGGGCGCAGGTGGAAGAAACGTATCAGTCACGTATGGACAAAACGAAAAATTTACTTGCCATTGTAGAAAAAGCGGCAAATTTTGAAAAAGGGACACTGAAGGAAGTCATTGAAGCAAGAGCAAAAGCAACAAGTGTCCAATTAAATGTCGATGAATTAACTCCTGAAAACATAGAGAAATTCCAACAGGCTCAGGATCAATTCGGTCAATCTTTAGGCAGATTAATGGCTGTAGCTGAAAATTATCCGGAATTAAAATCAGTAGATGCATTCAGAGATTTCCAGACTCAATATGAAGGAATGGAAAACAGAATCTCTACTGAAAGAAAAAGGTACAATATAGAAGTAGAAACATTTAATAGATCTATTGTGACTTTCCCGAGATCATTGATGGCGAAACTTTTCGGCTTCTCTGAAAAAGGATATTTCAAAGCCGCAACAGGGGCTGACCAGGCTCCGGATATAAAAGGGATGTAATATGGGAAACGTACGTAATTTTTTCACCACCGGACAGCAGCAATTGCTTATTGATGCGATTCGGGAAGCAGAAACTGAAACTTCCGGAGAGATCCGGCTTCATCTGGATGCTTCATGTGATAAAAATGTCTTTGAACGCGCATTGGAAGTATTCAATAATCTGAATATGCACCGGACAAAGCTTCAGAACGGCGTACTTTTCTATCTAGCAATTGACACAAGAGATTTTGTCATTATAGGCGATAAAGGGATCAATGACCTTGTGCCGGAAAATTTCTGGGACGAGGTCAAAGACCTTGTCATATCCAGCTTTAAACAAGGTAATTTCATTGAAGGGCTGACCGAAGGTATAAAATGCTGCGGATCAAAGTTAAAAACCTTCTTTCCATATCAATCGGATGACATAAATGAACTTGTTGACGAAATTTCATTCGGAGATTAAGACATGAACAAATTACTCCTTTTCTTCTTTCTGATCTGTCCGGCGATTTCTCAGTTATTCGCTGCCGAGCTGGAAGTTCCTGACCGTCCTCATCCTCAGAGAATGGTGAATATATTCAGCAGGCAACCTTTTTTAAATGCAAGAGAAATCAGTGTGCTGGAACAAAAATTAGTAGCGTTCAGTGATTCGACATCAAATCAGATCGCTATTGTCGTAGTGGATGATCTGAACGGTTTAACCGCCAATGAATATGCTACTGAACTTGGCCAGAAGTGGGGTGTCGGACAAAAGAAGCTGGATAACGGAATTATCATTTTGCTCAGCCTCGGAGGTGGAGAAGGAAACCGTGATTATTATATTGCTGTCGGTTACGGATTAGAAGGTGCGATTCCCGATTTGGCAGTTAAGAGAGTTCAGGAATCAGAACTGCTTCCCTATCTGAAATCAGGAAATTACTATGAAGCGCTGGACAGAACTACAAATGTACTGATGGCACTGGCTAAAGGTGAAATCGACAGTAAAGAATATGCAAAAAAAAGCAATGAAGACGAAGATGCAGGTATTGTCCTGCTGATATTCTTTGGCATAATCGCTTTTTTTATCTGGCTGGCTATTAAAAATAAAAACCAGAGACCACCGAGAGGAGGATCGGGATGGGGTTCATTCATCGGATCAGGACTGGGAGCTATTTTAGGCTCAGGCGGTGGTTACGGTTCTTCCGGAAGCTCAGGCGGATTCGGGGGATTTGGCGGCGGCTCATTCGGTGGTGGTGGTGCCGGAGGAAAATGGTAAACCATACTTAAATCTTGTTAATAGACAACTATGAGCAGTGAGCGACAGGAAAGTGTAAAAAAAGCGACTATATTCAGTCTCTTCAGCACTATTCTTCTGGCTGCTGCAAAATGGGTTGCAGGCCTCTTGGGAAACTCCTATGCACTTATAGCAGATGCGATAGAATCCAGCATCGATATTATTTCTTCCTTCTTTGTTTTCCTCGGCCTGAGATATGCGAATAAACCCGCAGATGAAGACCACCCGTACGGTCATGGGCGGATCGAACCGATTATTACCTTTTTCATTGTGGGACTGATGATACTTTCAGCAAATCTCATTGCCTATCAAAGTATCATTAATATTTTCACACCACATGAGGCCCCTGAAATATGGACACTTATTGTAGTCGGAATTATTATTCTATGGAAAGAGACTTCCTATCAGATCATTCTAAGAAAAAGCAAAAAACTAAAAAGCAGCACATTGCGCGCAGAAGCCTGGCATCACAGAAGCGATGCGATCACTTCTTTAGCGGCATTTATCGGGATATTATTAGCTGTCTCACTTGGTAAAGGCTATGAGTTTATGGATGATATCGCTGCATTGGTCGCCAGCTTTTTCATTGCCTACAATGCTTATAAAATTTTCAGGCCCGCATGGGGTGAAATAATGGACGAAAACACGTATGAAGATTTTAAGCAGGAGATCATTAATGATGCAGCGACCCTACCTGAAATTTTACTAGTAGAGAAATGCCACATCCGCAAAGTTGGTATTTACTTCTATATCGATATGCACATTGAAGTGGACGGGAATATGTGCGTCCGCAGAGGACATGAAATCTCTCATGATTTTAAAGACCTGCTGATGTCAAAATATTCTGAAATTGCAGACGTGCTCATTCATATAGAGCCTGCTTATGAGCATAAGAAGCAGGACGTTTAAATGTTCAATGTTGCTGCGATTTTCATAGCTCTTTCAAAAATCGTAACTTTATAGCATTAAATATGACCTTATGATTATTGAAATCAATCCTTATAATATGGATGACCGCCTGATTCAGCAAGCGGTTGATGTACTAAAAAAAGGCGGATTACTGGTATTTCCCACTGACTCTGTTTATGCGGTAGGTGTCGATCTATACAATAAAAAAGCATTGGAAAATCTGGCGAAATACAAAGGTATCAAATTAAGCAAAGCCCAGTTTTCGATCATTTGCCCGAATCTGAGCGAAGTATCAAAATATGTCAAGCAAATTGACCGCCCGGTTTTCAAAGTAATGAAGCAGAACCTTCCCGGGCCGTTTACGTTTATTCTGAATGCAACCAACGAAATTCCCCGCCTTTTTGATTCTAACCGTCGTGAAATCGGGATCCGTATTCCTGACAATCCTATTATTTTAAAAATCGCGGAAGAATTCGGAAAACCCATCGCAACCACATCACTCGCGGATGATGAAGATGAAATCATGGAATACCTGAACGATCCGGGAGAAATTTATGAACGACTGGACGATAAAGTGGATTTAATCATTGATGGAGGTATCGGGAATTTATACGCCTCCACGGTCGTTGATTGCTCCAATGGCAGCATCGAAATTATTCGTCAGGGTATTGGTGAATTAATTGATTAGGATGATCCTCGTAGTCGATTTTGGTTCAGCTAAAGCTCCGTTCATCTCTGAATTTATTGATGAATATATGGACGTTACGTTCGTAAAGTTCAGTGAACTTGAAACTATAAATCCCGATGATTACCTCGGTATTGTTTTTTCCGGCGCCCCTATCCTGCTCTCTGAAACAGATCCGGCTCCTTATCTGGAAAAAACCGTATGGCTAAAACAATACAAGAAACCATTTTTGGGCATTTGTTTCGGACATCAGATTCTTGGATTGACCTTTGGTGCTACTGTCTCAAGACAAAAAGAAGATCGTGACTGGCAAACAATTGAAATTCTTCAGGAAGATCCGTTATTTGATAAATTCCCAAGGGAATTTGAAATGATGGAAGACCATTGTGAAACAGTTTCCATTCCACCCAACTTTATACATCTGGGCGTGTCCGATGCCTGTATCAATGAAGTGATGAAACATAAAGAAAAACCACTCTACGGTGTTCAGTTCCATCCGGAAGTTTCAGGAAATTTAGGAAGCTTATTATTTAATAACTTTGTTAATATCTGCGAACGCTTCGAACAAGAATAAATTAAATAATTTCCAATTTTTACAATATGTTATTGAACCGACTTTGGATAGGAATGTTCCTGATTGCTATGGCAACCGGCTTATACCGCTTAATCTGGGCACAGGAGCTGGAAATTTTCAAAATCATGATGGATGCTCTATTCGATGCTGCCAAAACCGCCTTCGAAATCGCATTATACCTCACCGGTGCGCTCTGTTTCTGGCTTGGGATCATGAAAGTCGGAGAAAAAGCAGGGGCAATTAAAGCAATTACCCGGTTAATTTCCCCATTTTTCACAAAAATTTTCCCTGAAGTTCCTGCTGAGCATCCTGCAATGGGCTCAATGGTTATGAACATCTCCGCCAATCTGCTCGGACTGGACAATGCAGCTACTCCACTCGGACTGAAAGCCATGAATGATCTGCAGGAGCTGAATCCTGACAAAGACACTGCGTCCAATGCCCAAATTATGTTTATGGTGCTGAACGCTTCCGGTTTAACACTGATTCCGGTTTCTATTCTGGCGCTTCGTGCATCAAACGGCGCAGCCAATCCAACTGATATTTTCCTTCCGATATTAATCACTACTTATTTTTCTACACTTGGCGCGCTGATCTACGTCTGCATCAGGCAGCGAATCAGCTTATTTCAGAAAAATATCCTGATTTACCTGGGAGCATTAACGGCACTCATCGTCAGTTTGCTTACCTTTCTGTTAAACTATCCGCAGTATATTGATTCATTTTCAATGATTGGCAGTAACCTTTTACTTTTCGGGATCATTACTACATTTATAGTCATGGCGATGCGGCAGAAGGTAAATGTGTACGACAGCTTTATCGAAGGAGCAAAAGAAGGCTTTCAGGTATCCATTACCATCGTCCCTTATCTGGTAGCAATGTTATGTGTTATTGCTGTCTTCAGGGCAAGTGGTTCCATGGACCTTCTGATGGATGGAATTCGTTTCCTGTTCATTGAGATCGGGATCCGGTCTGTCGAATTTGTAGACGCTTTACCTGTTGCATTTATGAAACCATTCTCCGGAAGCGGTGCCAGAGCTTTAATGATCGATACATGGAACTCACTCGGAGTTGATAGCTTCGCCGGAAAATTAGCTGCGACTTTCCAGGGAAGCACAGAGACGACCTTTTACGTGCTGGCGGTTTATTTCGGAGCAGTAAATATAAAGAATACACGTTATGCAGCCATTGGAGGATTGATTGCCGATTTGATCGGACTGATTGTCGGAATTTTTGTTGCTTATTTATTCTTCAGTAAATCATGAATTGGTGGAAAAAAGTAAAAAACCTGATTACAGGCAAATCTTCTTTGCCATCAGGAAAGCAAGCGGGAATCGCAATGAAACCGATTGATTATCATCCTAAAATAATTCTTGCCTGGGTAGAATGCCTCAATGGTAACCAGGAAGTTACAAACTGGCTGCTTGAAAATAATTACCGGGAAATTGTCATGGCATCGTCGGCTGTTTATCTGCGGGATGAAGCAAGAAGCTGGCTGATGGAAAACGGCTATCCGCATTTAATGGCCTTTATCAATGCAGCAGAAGGAAATGAGAGTGCAGGGAAATGGCTGAATGCACACGGCTTTGAACAGCTGTTTTATATGGCACTGGCAATTGACAACGACAAAAAAGGTTGGGAATGGCTGATCAGCAACAGTTCAGAAGATATATTCCTGCTTTGCAAGACCATCAATCGCATCAAAAATCAAATCGAAGAAAATCACAACGACATTCATTCTATTCATAAAGATTAATTAAATTTGAACATCTTAACTTATCATTTTATGAAACAGCTTCTTATATTTCTTTTTGTTTCTTCTGTTTTAGTTTCCTGCGGGAAAATCAGCACTTCCAAACTTTCCGGTACCTGGAACGTGACCAGCTATGAACAGGTTTATACTTACACTTCCTCCAACAGTCAATTTAATATGTCACGAACTATAAAGCACGACGGTGTAAAATATGTAGTGACGGAAAAAAACAGCGACAGCACTTTTAGCAAGACCTATCAGATAAAACTGGACCAGTTTGAATTTAGCAAAGACGGAAGCTTTAAACGTCTTTTCAATATTCAGAATGACGTGAGTGAAGTTATTAAATCTGAAGAATCGGGAATTTGGTACTTCGCAGAGAAATCTTCTAAAAATGACATCGGAACACATGAGTTGATTCATCTGGTAATCACATACATGAAGTATAACAAAACCATCGGAACAACAACTTTAGAGAATTACGAATCAAATTATGGTTCTCAAAATTCACCTATTCTCTATAAGGTCGTATCTTCCAAAGGAAAAAAAATGGAACTGGAAGTCACAACAGAAAGTTCTGGTAACTCTACGAAAAGTACAACCGTTACCCATTATACTTTAGAGAAGTAATTTGAAAAACAGAAAAAATCAAGAGAACTTCATTTTTTCAATTAGATCCCTGAAATAATCCGGGCTCCAGATTTTCAGTTTTTCATCATCCTTGATAAAGCGGACAACATCTTCACGTATATTGTCAAATGACACACTGTCAATTTTTTTCAGCAGCAACTCTTTTACCTGCTTTGGGCTTATCTGCTCTTCATTCCAGTCACCCGTATCCTTCGCACGGCTGAAAAAATGATCTAAATCAAGCGGCACTTTTTTTCTTATATACCACTCCAGGTCATACCAATCCCTTCCCTTGATCCGGTTTTTCCATTTTCTGAATAATAACGCATGTAGCTTTCCTGCAAAAAGAGAAGGCAACGTAAAACACTTCACATAAAAAGAAAACGGACGCAAAAGCAGTTTTTCTTCCGTTTCAAAGTCTAAAGGCGGCTGGCGGTCCACTTCTATTTTTATCTTCACACTCTTATTGGAACGGATGCCTGCCTGCCTGATGACATCTTCCAGCACCAGCTCTTTCCATATTGTTTCAGACTTCAGAAACGCAGACTCAATAGCGGTCTGCTGTTTTTTATCCTTTTCCCGGACATCAACTCTCATTCCCAAAGCTTCGAATTCAGTAATAATAGCAGAAAAATAAGGTTCCAGTGAAAACTCAGGTTCACAAGCTCTCAATGAAAAATCCAGGTCTTCTGAAAAACGGTCCAATCCGTGAAAAATCCGGAGCGCCGTCCCTCCGTAAAAAGCCGCTTTCTGAAAAAAATCTGTACGTGATAATCCTGCAAGCACTATTTCCTGCATTATCTCACGCACAGCTGCTAAAGTTTCTTCCTCATTTTGAGGAGCATATTCTGATATCCATTCTTTTATCATAGTCGTTCAAGCGTTTTGATCAGCATAGACAAGCTACTTGATTTTGGTGCATCTTCTATCCATGAACGGATCATCTCAATATCCAGTGTCTGTAACTGATCTTCGCTGATGCGCATATCTTCAATTAAAAAATCCATTGTCTGAACAACACTTCTAAGTAAAACTCCTGAAGTTACGATAATTTTATCACAAAGTGCTTTCTCCCTGCTTGCTACCATGGCAATCTGATTGTCTGCCATTTCCTGGCGTGTAATCCCGAAAGAATAGTAGGGAGAAGCCAGATGCTGAAAACTGAACCTTCCTAAAGGTGTTGAATATGTTTTAGTTGTTTTCAATGTGACAGAGCTTATTTCATAAACACGTTCGGGAATCATTCCCCAATAAGATAAAGCTGACTCCATAGAAACATAGCTTGGCCCTCTCAGATGATTAGCAATCAGGAATAAATCGGGTGTTTGCAAATCCAATTCAGGACCGGGAACGTACATGCCTCTTCTCAAAGAAAGCAATTCGCCATTTTTAAGCATCTCGCTTATTTTATCATTCGGCCTGCGATATTCATGGAGGGCTTCCATAACAACATGATGTGCAATTGGTGCAATAGTATATGGTTTTATTTTTCTCCGGGTATTCATATCTTATATATTGTAACAAATATACTATTTAAACGGTTATTTTCCGATTATAAAATCATTTTTTAACAAATGTATTCTATAAAATTAATTTCCAAGCTGTCATTTTTGAGTATTTTAGTAGCGGAAAATTAAATTTAAAATGAACGAATTAGAAATTGTAAAGCAGTACTATAAGTATTTCAATGAATTAAACTGGGAAGGCATGCTCAGTCTGGTAAGCGATGATATCCGGCATGAGCCCAACGAGGGAGAAGCCAGAATCGGAACGGAACCATTTAAAGCATTTCTTAACAAGATGGACACCGCCTATCAGGAGACACTCACCAATCAGGTATTCTTCACTTCTGAAGACGATACTTCTCGAATAGCAACAGAATTTACTGTAAATGGAATTTACAAAATAAGTGAGCCGGGATTACCAGAGGCAAAAGGCCAGAAATATGTCTTGCCCGCAGGAGCTTTTCTGGAAGTGAAAAACGGAAAAATCGCACGGATCACGACTTATTACAATCTTGATTTGTGGATTCGCCTGGTATCAGAATAATGGATGCACTGAAATTTAAGAAATATAAAGGCAGGGAGATTGAAGAAATTCTTTCTCCCCTCTCCGATTTACGCATTACAATATTTCGTGATTTCCCTTATTTATATGAAGGAACGCACGAATATGAGATGCACTATCTCCAAACCTATGTAAATTCAGAGAAAGCGCTTGTATTTACTGTTTGGGATGACAATCAAATGGTTGGCGCGTGCACTTGTATTCCATTGACAGAAGAAACGGAAGAAGTTCAGAAGCCGTTTATTGAAAAACATCTTCCGATTGAAACTATTTTTTATTTCGGGGAAAGTCTTTTGATGAAATCTTATCGTGGCCTGGGAATAGGGCATCGCTTTTTTGACGAACGGGAAAAACATGCGGCTTCATTCAGAATCTATTCGGACGCCTATTTTTGCTCTGTAATCCGACAGGAAAAACATCCTTTAAAGCCCATTGATTATCACCCGAATGACATTTTCTGGACAAAAAGAAACTACAAAAAAGTTCCTGGTTTAATATGTAAAATGTCATGGAAAGATATTGATGAACAAGAAGAATCTAATAAAGAATTAGTCTTTTGGCATAAATCACTCTGATGAAAACAAAAATAGCACTTGTACAATATCCCATTTTAGAGCATTCCAACCTGAATGAATGGAAAAAATACATAGAAACCTGGTTTCAACAAGCCACTGATCAGAATTCACATTTCATCTGCTTTCCGGAATACGGAAGTATGGATCTGGTGAGTGCATTTTCATCAGATATTCGCTCTGATCTGAAAAGACAAATCCGGGAGATGCAGCGTTTGCTGATCCCTTTTACAGAAACATTTACCAAATTATCCCGAAAATACAATCTCATTGCAATTGCCCCTTCTTTTCCGCTGTGGCTGGGTGATCTGAATAAATTTGTCAACAGAGCTTATGTATTCTCTCCGAAAGACGGGCTTATCGGTCATCAGGATAAGATCTTCATGACCCGCTTTGAAACTGAAGAATGGGGAATTTCAGGTAACGGAAACACAATCACCATTTTCGAAAGTGAATATGGAGCCTTCGGAATTCAAATCTGTTACGATAATGAGTTTGCAATCGCATCTCACCAACTGGCTAAAAACGGAGCTGAAATCATTTTCGCGCCGAGTTGCACAGAAACATTGAAAGGTGCCACCCGCGTTCACATTGGAGCAAGAGCAAGAGCAATGGAAAACCAATGTTACACAGCCGTCTCTCAAACTGTGTTAAATGCCGAATGGTCGCCGGCAGTCGATATTAACTTTGGTTACGCTGCCTGTTACGCTACTCCTGATAAGAACTTTCCCGACACGGGAATCATTTCTGAAAGCGAACATAACAAGGCTTTACTTCATATTCAGGAACTGGATTTATCGCTTTTGAAAATAGTAAAAGAAGATGGACAGGTTTTCAATTATAAAGACTCGTTGAGAATACATTCAGAACTGGATCAGCAACCTTTTGAAATACTGAAAGTGAAACTTTAATTTATGTCGTTCCTTCGGGGAGAATAAGGCACCATCAAAACCCGATATTTTATTTCACATAAGCTAAAAAAGCCGACTCTTATAAGAATCGGCTTAAAATATGTATTCAAACATTAATGAATTAACGTTTGTGGAATGGCTCGCTGGATACTGTTAATTTCTTTCTTCCTTTAGCGCGACGAGCAGCTAAAACTTTACGTCCATTTTTAGTTGCCATTCGGCTACGGAAACCGTGCTTATTTCTTCTTTTTCTAACTGACGGCTGAAACGTTCTTTTACTCATGACTAATATTTATTTAATAGCTTATTTTCTTCTAAAATTGGTTTGCAAAGATAGCGAATATTTCTACAATTACAAGTATTCGAAAAGAATTTTGCAAAAGAATTCAGATTATGACAAAATTAAGACGATTTTTCATACTCAGAGTGTAACTTCGCACAAAAAACAACTTCAATGTTAGCTCCGAAAAAAGGTACACGCGAAAAAATAAAACTTTCAAAAGATCAGGTAAATAAATCAAAGAAATTACTTTCTTATATCAAACCGTACACACTTGAGTTTGCTTTCGGATGGTTCTTACTACTTATCACAACTTCCATCGGACTAATTTTTCCTTTAATACTGGGACAGCTGCTCGGAAGCGGAAACGCGCAGGCATCAAACATGCAGGATGCCATCCACCTGATTAACACGGATAATATTTCAACTGCTGCAGTAGCGCTGTTTATTCTTTTCGGGATTCAGGCAGTGTTTTCATTTTTGAAGATAATTGTTTTCAACGATTTTACTGAACGGGTTATGCGGGACGTCAGGCAAGATTCATTCAACCGTCTGATCAACAAGCCTTTTTCTTTCTTCCATAACCATACCACCGGAGAATTAACCTCCCGGATGACATCCGATATCAGTCAGCTTAATGAAACACTTCGTTTTACACTTGGAGAATTTTTCCGCTCCACAGTAATCGTGATCGGTGGCGTCTGCTTTCTCGCCGTCATTTCCTGGAAACTATCGCTGATCATGCTTTCCACCGTTCCAATCATGGCGATCGCAGCCGTTGTTTTCGGAAAATACATCAAAAAGCTGGCAAAAGATGCACAAACGGAAACTGCAAAATCCAATTCTGTTGTGGAGGAAGCCCTTATGGGAATTACCAATGTAAAAGCGTTTACAAACGAACAGTTCTTATCCGAAAAATACCGGGTGCTTATTGAAAATATCCGGCTGCTGAATTTAAAAAGCGGTCGCTGGAGAGGATTATTCGTCTCCTTCATTGTGCTTTCAATATTTGGCTCGATCGTATTTGTAATATGGCAGGGATTACTTATGACACAGGGAGAAAGGCCCGAGATTTCTTCCGGGGATTTTTATTCCTTTATTCTGCTCACTATAATGATCGCAGGTTCTATCGGTTCACTCCCGGAAATGTACTCCAATATTCAGAAATCCATAGGATCAACGGCCCACCTGATGGAAATTATCGATGAACCTGTTGAAAAAGAAATCTATCATGGAAAGCTGCAACCGGTAATCAACGGAGCTATTCAGTTCAAAAATGTTCATTTTCATTACGAAAACAGACCGGAGGTCACAGTCTTAAACAATATTTCTTTTGAAGTCAGACAAAATCAAAGCTTTGCCTTAGTAGGCTCGTCCGGCGCTGGAAAATCCACTATTGCCGCACTGATCCAGCATTTCTACTCTGTAAATAAAGGAAGTATTCTATTCGGAGAGAATAATATTAATAACATAGATGTCAACCATTTACGTCGACATATAGCCTACGTTCCTCAGGAAGTTCTCCTTTTTGCAGGAACAATAGCTGAAAATATACGATTCGGGAAAACAAACGCTTCCGAAGCTGAATTGATCGAAGCAGCAAAAAAAGCAAATGCCTGGGATTTCATCAGCTCTTTTCCCGAAGGTTTAAATACCACTGTCGGTGACAGAGGAATACAGTTGTCCGGAGGTCAGAAACAACGTATTGCAATTGCAAGAGCGATTTTGAAGAATCCGGCAATTTTAATTCTTGACGAAGCGACTTCCGCACTGGATTCAGAATCCGAAAAGCTTGTTCAAAACGCGCTGAACAATCTGATGGAAGGACGGACATCTATTGTCATTGCCCATCGTTTGAGCACCGTTAAAAATGCCGATCAGATCATCGTTCTGGACAAAGGAGAAATCAAAGAGCAGGGAACGCATGAGGATTTAATGAACATAGAAAATGGCACTTATCAGAAATTAATTCAATTACAGGAATTGAGATCTTAACCTGAGCACTTATGAAGGAAATCATACTCATAACAGGAGCCGGCGGAATGGTCGCACAAAAATTAGCTTTGCTGCTCCAGCCAAAATATGATATTCGTTTCTTAACACGTACACCTGCCCGGAATAATGAATTCCAATGGGATATCGCTGCCGGGACAATAGATGAAAATGCACTTTCTGACGTGACGCACATTATTCACCTTGCAGGAGCAAATATTTCTGAAAGGAAATGGACAGAACAACGAAAACAGGAAATCATCCTTAGCCGGACCAATTCCGCCAGGCTGATCCTGGAAACATTAAGAAGAAAGGATCATAAGATTAAAAGTTTTATTTCCGCTTCTGCTGTCGGTTTTTATGATCAGCATTTAACTTCGGCAGCAATAGAAACAGATACAAAAGGAACTGATTTTTTAAGCGATGTTGTTTTTCAATGGGAAAGCGAAGCGGATCTCTTTCTCACGGAAGGAGTCGCAGAACGGGTAGTAAAATTAAGAAGCGGTGTTGTATTAGGTCCCAAAGGCGGCGCCCTAAAGAAAATGCAATTTCCTGTAAAGCTGGGAATAGGAAGCGCTTTAGGGACAGGAAAACAATTTATTCCCTGGATCCATATAGATGATCTCTGTGCAATCTATACAGAAGCTGTTGTAAATCCGGCAATAGAGGGAACCTATAATGCTGTCGCGCCTGAATTCTGTACCAATGAACAATTCATACGCACCCTTGCCAAAACACTCCAAAAACCGTTCTTTTTTCCGAGAATCCCGGCTTTTCTGATCCGTTTGTTGTTAGGTGAAGCAGCCTGCATTGTACTGGAAGGAAGAAAAATCAGCGCAGACAAAATACAACGGGAAGGTTTTTCCTTTAAATACAGTAATCTTTCTGCTGCTTTTGATGATTTACTAAAAACAAAAACCGTTTCCTGAGAGAAACGGCTTCATAAAAAAACATCCATTCTCAAACAAATCTGACCTTAACGTATCTTCGATTGTAAAGAGGCCCAGCCTCCTCCATTATGAACCTCATAACCTTTTGCCTTCAGAATGTTTTTTGCAGACGCGCTTCGCATTCCGGAAGCACAGCAGGTAATTACCGGTTTGTCTTTTTTGATTTTCGACAAACTATTTTGCAGTGATTGCAACGGAATATTAACCGAATTTTTAATATGCCCTCCGGCAAATTCTCCCGGCGTGCGTACATCAATAATTACCGCACCTTGCTTTATCAGCTCCTTAAAATCTGCTTTTGGAGCACTTCCGAATAATTTTGATAAAAATCCCATTATTGATTCAGTTTATAATTAACGTCCAGCCAGGAACCACCATTTTCACACTCCAATCCCTGTTGTTTGAAATAAGCTGCTGCCTGACCGCTTCTTCCTCCGCTTGCACAGCAAAAAATAATCGTTTTTTTCATTTGCTCCAATTCAGATGCCCTGTCCACTATTTCCTGCAACGGAATATTAACAGAACCTGCAACGTGGCCACCCATATATTCTTCTTTTGTGCGGACATCTACTACTATAAAATCCCTGTTTTCCATGATCTTCCAATTTAATTAATCGTTCAACTTGTTAAACCGTTGTTTAATTTCATGAAGCAAAAATAAAGGAAGAAAAATACTTTTTCTGTAGCATAAGTTACACTGATGTATTTTTTACGATTCCGAAAAAACAGTAATTAAAAAATTGTTGAATTCCTTTTTTTAGCTTATCCTTGTAACTGAATCTGTAAATTGAATTTCATGGAAATAATTGCTAAAATACTCATCGCATTTGTGGCGTTAGAGCATCTTTATATTGCTTACTTTGAGATGTTCGCATGGGAAACCATCGGAAAGAAAACATTCAAATCCATTCCAGGAGATTTATTCAGGCCGACAAAGGCGCTTGCCGCTAATCAGGGACTTTACAACGGATTTTTAGTTGCAGGGCTGGTCTGGTCTTTTTTTATCTCTGATGTAAGCTGGTCATTCAATGTTGCAGCGTTCTTTCTCGGGTGTGTTATAGTTGCCGGAATATATGGAGCAATAACTGCTGATAGAAAAATCTTTTTCACGCAGGCAGCACCTGCCATACTCGCATTAACCGTGCTTCTGTTTGCTTACAAATTTTAGTTTATGCCGGAATTATCTGAAGAAGAGCTGAAAGAACTTGCGGATCAGCTTCGCTGTCCTAACGGAGAACAAGGAATTCTTGTGGCTCAAAATATGAATAGCAGCAATGCTTCGATGATCAGCGAAACCATTGAATCCATACCATTTTCAAAAGTCAGTTCTATACTTGAGCTTGGTCACGGTAATTGCTCGCATTTAGCTTTTCTTTTATCAAAAAAGACAGAGATTTCATATTACGGACTGGAAATTTCCGAAGCGATGCAGGCAGAGGCATTTTCTTTGAACAAATCGCTGACCGAAACCGGAAATATATTTTTCGGACTTTACAACGGAACGGATATTCCTTTCAATCACAATCAATTCGATTGTGTGTTTTCTGTCAATACAATTTATTTTTGGGAAAAACCTGAAAAATTACTGACGGAAATTCACCGTGCTTTAAAACCGGATGGTTCATTGTTATTAACCTTTACTTCAAAGGAAACATTAGAAAAGCTGGCTTTTTCGAAATTTGGCTTTACCCTTTATACACTTTCAGATGTAGAAAATCTGGCAACAAGTGCAGGTTTCACCGTCGAAAGGATTATGGAAAAAAAGGAAAATGCCATCAGTAAAATAGGAACTTCTGTTGAAAGAACATTTTATATTATTCAACTAAAAAAATAGCATCGCTTGTCATTTTTTCATTTTTAAAATTACTTCCGTTCCCGATCCTGCTTCAGAGTTAATTTCGCATATTGCCATTATTTCCGCTGCTCGCTTTTTCATATTCTGTAAGCCATTGCCCAGATCAGCTGTCAAAAGATTAAAGCCGGTTCCGTTATCACGAATAAAAAGCTGAATCTCATTCCCCGCCATTTCAGCATGTATATCAATTCTGGTTGCATCTGCATATTTCAGTGAATTATTCACCGCTTCCTGAATGATCCGGTAAATATTCATTCCTTCTACAGAAGAGAAAACAACATTTTTAAGTAATTCATCCACTTCGAAATTGAACACAATATGTTCACTGGATTTTTTGGCTTTTTCAACAAAATTGGATATTCGTCCGTGTATTTCTTCGAAATCAATTTCCGAATGGTTCATCGCCCAGATGGTATCACGAAGTTCCGTGATCGTTTCTTTTGCAAAATCTGCAATTGAAAGTAGCTTATTATTGATCTTCTCATCCGTGATTCTGAAAGCATATTTCAGCGTCTCAACAGATGAAATAATAAATGTCAGCTGCGCTCCGATATTATCGTGCAAGTCTCGCGAAATCGCAAGACGCTGTTCCTGCAGCTTGTTTTGCGTTTCAATAGTCGCAATTGCCTCTTTCAATTCAAATTCCTGCCGTTGCTGCTTATTTCTCAAACGTAAAGAACGATAAATCAATACTGCAATGATCACAAATGAAAAGAGGACAGTAAATATAATCGTTATCAGATTTGTTTTCCTCTTCAGCTCGATTTCCTTTTGCAAAAGCAGGCGTTCTTTCTTTTCTGTCTGATATTTTTTTTCCAGCTCGTTGATGTTTTCCCTGTTGCTTATTTGTTCAACGCTGTCCTTTGCAGCATGATATTTTCTAAGATAGTCAATAGATGACCTCAGGTTATTTTCCATCTCAAATAAATAGCTGTAAGTTTCCAGAGAATGAAGATAAGCGTTTGCATAGTTAAATTTCGTTGAGTAATAAATGGAAGAATCTAAATTCAATCTCGCATTTCTGTAATCGCCGGAATTCATATAAACTTCCGCCAGATTATTCAAGCCGTCCGCTAAATTGGAATAATCTTTATTTTCCCTGTCGATCTGCAGAGACTTCTCAAAATAAACCAAGGCAGAATCTATTTTTCCCAGGTAGAAATAAATTCCTCCGATATTGTTCACTGCTTCTGAAATTCCGACTTTATTATTCAGACGCTGTTCTATCTCATAGCTTTTCCTGAAAAAGCCCAATGCCCCTTCCAGATCTTCCTGATTCGCAAGGACAATTCCCAGCATGTTATAACTTTTTGAAATTCCTTCCTGATTTTTAATCAGCGAAAAATGTTTCAATGCACTCTCATGATATTCTTTCGCTTTTCCGAAGTCTTCAAGCGACTGATAAAGCAATCCCACATTATTTTCGACAGTAGCGGCATCCATCAGATTCTTGGTCTTCTCATAAATAGACAGAGCCGAAATATAGTTTTTGATCGCCTTTTCATTTTCACCGACACGTTTATATGCTGCCCCAAGATTATTATATGCACTGGCCTTTATATCCTCTGATTTTGCTTTTTTCAATACCTCATCAGATAAACGGATCGATTCCCGGTATTCTCCTTTTATTCGCTTTACAATTGCAAAATTCATGGATATTTTTTCTGACAGCGTTTCCGAATTATTTTTCTCACGTGCTTCCAGAAGAAAAGCGTAAGCTTTCTCCGGATCGGTCGTCAGTACTTTTTCTGCTCTCGTATTCAGCTCTTCGGCTGTCTGCGAATAAACCACATTACACAAAAGCAGTAATAATGTAATTCCTGTTATGTTTCTCAAAATACTTATCATATCAATAAATCTGTTACCGGTTAATAATCAAAATCACTTCTGTTCCCTCTCCTGTCCCGGAACGAACCTCAAATTCCGCTGCTATTTCCACAGCGCGCTTTTTCATATTCTGCAAACCATTTCCAAAGTCAGCGGTCAATGGATTAAATCCTTTCCCGTCATCATGAACAACGATATAAATTTCATTTTTTATCCTTTTAGCGCTGATCTCAATGCTTTTGGCCTCTGCATATTTCAGCGCATTATTTACTGATTCCTGAATAATCCGGTAAATATTCATACCTTCTACTGAAGAGAAAACAATGGTTTTCAGCTGTTCATCCACTTCAAAGCTAAATGTAATCTGCTCATTGGATTTTCTTGCTTTTTCAACAAAATTAAAAATACGCCCGTGTATTTCTCCAAAATCAATTTCCGAATGGTTCATCGCCCAGATAGTATCGCGAAGCTCCGTGATCGTTTCTTTTGCAAAACCTGCAATTGATAGCAGCTTGTTATTGATCTTCTCATCCGTGATTCTGAAAGCATATTTCAGCGTTTCGACAGCGGAAATGATAAACGTCAGCTGCGCTCCGATGTTATCATGCAGATCTCTTGAAATTGCAAGGCGTTGTTCCTGCAGCTTATTTTGTGTCTCAATAGTAGTGATCGCCTCCTTCAGCTCAAACTCCTGCCGCTGCTGCTTATTTCTCAGACGCAAAGCCCTGACAATCAAAAACCCGATCAATAGACCGGAACTAATCAAAAGCAATAAAATCGTTATGGTGGTTTTTCGCTTTCTTTCTAATAGCTGATGCTGTAATAACTGCTTTTCCTTTTCGGCAGTTTCAAATTGAATCTGATATTCCGCTATTTTAGCATTCGTTTCAATATTCAGCAAACTATCACCGAACTCCTGACGACGGTTCGCAAATTTCAGCGCATTCATAAAATCTCCGGTTCCTTCATAGCTATTAGTCAGCATTTTATAATCATGAAGCATCAGGTTTGTAATCCGAAGCCTCTCTGCAATTTCCAATGATTTCAGATATACAACAATAGCACTGTCATACAATCGCTGATCCAGAAATAAATCTCCCGAATAAGCATAATTATCGGAAATTCCATACTGATCGTTCAAACGCAAACGGATCTTCATAGCCTCATCAAAATAATGCTTTGCCTGTTTGTGCTTTTTCTGCCGAAGGTACAAATCCCCGATATTGTTATAACTATACGGTAACCCCACACTATCCAGCGTTACCAGCTTTACATCCACTCCTTTTTTGTAATAAAGTAAAGCACTATCCTGTTGGGACATCTTTAATTTTATTACTCCGTAGTTATTGTAAATACTCTGTAAAGGTCTTTTAAACCCGGATTTTTCGGCAATTAAAAGACCTTTCAACATAAATTGCTCCGCACTTTTCAGGTCGGTATCCTTCAGACGAAAGCCTAATTCTCCATATTCGGAGGCGAGGCTTTCAAAATCATTTAATTCTTCATAAAGCCGGATGGCTGCAAGCGCATATTCCCGGTTTGCTTCATAATCTCCGGCATAATACATCGTCAGGGAGAGAAGGCTGTTGGCCTTTGCTTCTGTCGCTTTATTCTTATGTTCCCTTGCGCTTTTAATGTTCTTCTTCAACAGGGGAATTATTTCACGGGTCTTTGTCTGTATTGCGTTCATACCAAGGTTCCGGATAGAATCCAGTTGGCGTTCCGTCTGAGATTTTATGAACATTGGAAAAAACAAGAACAAGAACAGGATGTTCTTCATAAGCAAAAGCAGTTAATTAAATAATCCGGTTGTTTTTCGCTTTTTCGATTGCCTCTAATTTATTATGAACCTGTAATTTAGAATAAATATTCTCGATATGCTTGCGGATCGTTCCGGGAGCCAGGCACAAATTATCCGCAATAATATTGTAGCTCAACCCTTTGCTTAATTGCTCCAGCACCTCTACTTCTCTTGTGCTTAGCTTAATTTCCTGTGTTGCCTCCTTTTCTTTAAAATCCTGCGGATTCCGCAACAGCTTCAAGGTTTTGAATGCAATCGAAGGACTCATCGCCGCACCTCCTTCCAGCGTTTCAAGAATTCCTTTATGCAATTCATCCGGAGAGGTTTCTTTCAGAAGATAACCATCTGCACCTGCTTTAATTGCATTAAATATATTTTCATCATTGTCAAATACAGTAAGGATAAGAATCTTAATCTGGGGATATCGGTTTTTGATCAGCTCTGTTGCCTTGATTCCGTTCATTTCCGGCATTTCAATATCCATCAGAATCAGGTCTACACTATTGTCAATATCGAGCTTATCCAGCATTAATTTCCCGTTTTCCGCGATAAATTTCACCTTAAACTGGTCAAAAAAAGACAATTTTTCCTGTACGGCCTTAGCTAAAAAATAGTTATCTTCCGCAATTGCTATTCGCACCATTTCCCTCTTTTTTATCCTTTTAACCGTGAAAATTAGCAATATAAATCCAAATAAGCGGATTATTTACCATACTTTTCTTCAAAAACGGACATCTGCAAATCGAAAATTTCCTTATTCAATCTGGCGCGGGCATCATTCAGGCTTTTTTTATAATTTGTTTCTATCGCGATCTTACCGTCCGCCTGCTTCAGCTTTTCGTTCAGATCCGTCAGATATTGATAAAGCAAACGAAGTTTTTCCTGGTGTTTCTTCTTCAATCCCCGGATATGAAAAATCAAAGCAGCCACCGTCGTTGCCAGCAGTAAAAGCGCAAACATAAAATAGGTTTCTGTCATCCTTCTGTATATTTAGGCGATGTCGTCCAAATTTATTTCAGCAATAAAGCATTAGCTTCCCTGCAAAATTCGTATAATAAAAAAAGTGCGGCAATACGTATCTTGACGTATTTTTCAGATAACCTGTCATTCACAGACAGCCTTTTTGTTTCCCGTTTGAAAATCTGGCATACTCAACAAAATAACCCGCCGCATTTTACGTTTAAAACAACAATTAATAGCTATGTTTGTAAAACAGATTAAGTTTTATTCTAAATGAAGTCCGCATTTCTTTCTTTCATATTTCTGTTTTTTGCTGGCTTGTTACTCATGACAAATTCCTGCAAAAAAGAGCAGTTTTATTCAAAGGGAAATTTGTCTTTTTCTGTTGACACGGTGGTATTTGATACTATTTTCACAACTATCGGTTCTACCACTCAAAATTTTAAATTCTACAATAACGACAATAAAAAGCTGTTAATCGAGGAGATTGAGCTAATGGGAGGAAAAAATTCTCCTTTCCGGATCAATATTGACGGAATATCAGACATTTCACATAAGAGCATTGAAATGCTTGCCAAGGACAGTCTGTATGGTTTTGTGGAAGTAACGCTGGGTATAAACAACCAGATCCTTCCGATGATCGTAGAAGATTCAATCCGGTTCAGAACAAATGGAAAAGATCAGTTTCTGAAGCTGGCCGTCTGGGGGCAAGATGCTTATTTTCATTATAAAGATCTGAACGAAGGTACCTGGCCGAACGATAAACCGCACGTAATTTACGGAGCTGCTTACGTTGATTCCTCCAAAACACTTGTCATTCAGAAAAATACAAAAATACATTTGCACAAAAATTCCATGCTGTTCGTTTATAAAGGAACATTGCAGATCAACGGAGAAAAAGGAGGAGAAGTGCAAATGCTGGGAGACCGCCTTGAGGAATTTTATAAAAATGTTTCCGGCCAGTATTACGGAATCTACCTGCACGAATCACGTCCCTGTACCATTGATTATCTGATTCAGAAAAACGGTTCATCAGGTGTACATATAACAGGGAACAACCCGTTTAATTCACCATCTGATTATAATCTTACCATCACTAATTCCATTCTTACAAATAATGCAAATTATGGTTTTTTTCTTTACGACGGAGGTAAGCTAAAAGCGGAAAACTGCATCATTTCCAAAAACGGTGTTCACTCACTATTTGTACTGAGAGGTGCAAGCTTTGATTTTACTCATTGCGATATTGTCGGATACGGATCCAGCAAAAGTGCTGCTGTCGGCATCATGAATTACTTTGATGGGATTGCTTCGAATATTCCTTTCGGGAATTTCAAAAATACAGTCATCTACGGGCCTCAAAATTACGAAATCGCACTGGACACAGTCAATCCGAGCAATACAGCCGGATTGATTAATCTGAACTTTAATAATTGTGTCATCAGATACAAGGATGGATCAAATCACCCCATGTTCCAGAACAGTGTTTATTTTAACGAAGATCCGAAATTCACATCTACCAGTGAAGGAGATTTCAAGCCACTGCCCGGCTCATCCCTTTCAGACCGCGGCAGCAGCTCCTATGCTCTTCCTTATGACATTGAGGGAACTCCGAGAAATATGAGCGCTCCGGACATCGGTGCGTATGAATTTTAATAAAGATTATTATTGAATTATATTACCTGTTGCTAAAAACAATTTTTCTGATATTTTTTCATTCTTTCAAAATTTATAACAACACTCCGGGCTTAAAATTTTATAATTTTACATAAACATATTTAAGTAAAATGCAGCAAGCACGTACACCATTAGCAGAGCGAATGCGCCCGAACACACTGGATGAATATATCGGCCAGTCGCACCTGCTGGATGAAAATGCGTCTTTGCGTGTTGCACTGAACGCGGGAATGATTCCGTCCATGATTCTCTGGGGGCCACCGGGTGTAGGCAAAACAACACTTGCTCGTTTACTCGCTGCAACACTTGACAGGGAAATATTCACACTTTCCGCTATTTCATCAGGCGTAAAAGATGTTCGCGAAATCATACAAAAGGTGGAGCAATCCAGCATTTTTTCACAGAACAGCCCGATACTTTTTATTGATGAGATTCACCGTTTTTCCAAATCACAGCAGGATTCGCTCCTCGGTGCCGTGGAAAAAGGGACCGTGACACTGATTGGCGCAACAACTGAAAATCCTTCGTTTGAAGTTATTTCCGCTTTGCTTTCCCGGTGCCAGGTATATGTGCTCAAGCACCATACCAAAGAAGAATTAACCAAGCTATTGAAAAGAGCCATCGAAAAGGACAAGCTTCTTTCAGAAAAACAGATCGTTTTAAAAGAAACAGAAGCCTTACTGGCTATTTCAGGAGGAGACGCCCGAAAGCTGCTGAATGTTTTTGAAATCATTGTGAATGTCAATACGAATTCACAGGAAGTTATAATTACCAACGAATTAGTGCAGAAAGTCGCACAAAAATCGCTGGCCATTTACGATAAAGACGGAGAGCAACATTATGATATTATTTCCGCTTTCATAAAATCCATCCGGGGCAGCGATCCGAACGGAGCTGTTTACTGGTTAGCGCGAATGATTGCAGGAGGCGAAGATCCTAAATTTATTGCCCGTCGGCTGATTATTTTAGCCAGCGAAGACATCGGACTGGCTAATCCCAACGCTTTACTTATAGCAAATGCAGCCTTTCAGGCAGTCGAAAAGATCGGCTGGCCGGAAGGTCGTATTATTTTATCACAGTGTGCTATTTACCTCGCCACTTCTCCGAAAGGAAATGCGTCTTATATGGCCATCAATACAGCACAGTCGCTGGTGGAAAAAACAGGAAATCTGCAGGTTCCGCTTCATTTACGGAATGCGCCTACCAAGCTGATGAATGAGCTCGGATATGGTGACGGCTATAAATATTCCCACAATTATCCCGGAAATTTTGCAGATCAGGAGTTTTTACCGGAAGAAATAAAAGGAACTAACTTTTTTGAGCCGGGAAGCAGCAAAAAAGAACAGGAAACAAAGCAGTTCATTGATTTTCACTGGAAAAATAAGTACAAATAATGGCAGCTGTCGCGTATTATCTTTTGGTATATCCCTTATCACTCCTTCCTTTACGGGTTATTTACCTGCTCTCGGATGCGCTTTATGTTTTACTTCTGACCGTTTTTCCCTACAGACGAAAAGTAGTTGACAACAACCTCAGGCGATCATTTCCCGATAAAACCGAAAAGGAAATAAAAGCAATACGCAGAAAATTCTACAGACACTTTGCAGACTTGCTCGCTGAAAGCATAAAAAATCTTTCTGTTTCAAAAGACGAGTTACTGAAACGCATAAAAGTGAGCAATCCCGAAATAATGAAAGGGCTGCATGCCAAAGATAAAAGCGTATTATTGGTTTCCGGACATTACAACAACTGGGAATGGGTGATTACTTCCCTGAATCTTTTATTTCCCCATCAGGCTGTAGGAATAGGAATGCCTCTTTCCCAAAAATTCTGGGACGAAAAAGTCAATAAGCAAAGAGGACGTTTCGGGATGGTTATCACTCACGCAAAAGAAGTGCACACTGTTTTTAATAATTTATCTGCAAAGTGTATTGCGACACTGATTCTCAGCGATCAGTCGCCCGGCGATACGAACAGATCCTACTGGATGAATTTCCTCCATCAGCAGACAGCCGTGATTTTCGGTTGTGAGCAACTGGCACATCAGTACAATCATGCAGTTGTATTTTACCATTTAAAAAAAGTAAAGCGCGGATATTATGAGATGACATTACAGACGATTACAGAAAACCCGGAAACCTGCGAATGGGGAGAAATCACAGAAGCGCATACACATCTGCTGGAAAAAGTGATCCGGGAAGAACCTGCTTACTGGTTATGGTCACATAAGCGCTGGAAAAGGGAACTTCCGAAAGACCTGCAAGCTTTAAGATCAGAACAAAAAAGAAAATTTGAAGAACGTTTTAAGCGAAACTTATAAGTAACGGACTGCAAAAATTCAGGAAATTTGATACGTGTAATCATTCTTCATTCTGAAATCAAAATTCAAAATTCAGAAACGTAACTCAACGATTATCTTTCTTCAGCCAGCCTTTCCGCTGGAAATAGATGATCATCCCTATAGCAACTGATATCATAATTCCCCACACGATCCAGTAAGCATTTTTATATTCCAGTTCCGGCATATATCTGAAATTCATACCATACACTCCAACAATAAATGTGAGCGGAATAAAGATAGTGCTGACAACAGTCAGCAGGCGCATTACTTCATTCATCCGCTGTTCATTAATGGAGTAATACAAATTTGTCAACCCTTCCAGGATCTGTTTATTCGCATCTATCTCCTCTAAAATCCACATGCAGGATTCATTGATTTTTGAAAAATACAGGCGGTTCTCTTTTTTTATCATGGAAACTTGTAATCTCTGAATCTGACCGCCGACATCTCTCAAAGGAGAAACAATCTTTCGCAGCTGGATCAGCCTTCGCTTCTGGATTTCAATCAGCCGTAAATACTCACGCATCATTACAGGCGATCTTTTCTTGGCGGATATCAAATGATCCAGTTTTTCAACCTCCTCAATAATAGCTTCAAGCGCTTCAAAATAATTCTCTACAATGGCATCCAGCAGCTTGTAAAGGAGAAAATCCGCTCCTTTTACCCGGATCTTACCTATTTTGTTCTCAATCCGGTGGCGGACATCCGGGAAGTGATCCGAGCTTCGTTCCTGAAAAGACAATACATAGTTTTCTCCCAGAATAAAAGACAGCTTTTCCTCCGATAAACGGGATTGGTGTTTTTGAGGAAGAACGGATTTGATTTTGAAATACATATAATTTTCAAATTCTTCCAGCTTCGCCCTCGAAAATTCGCTTTGAATCTCATCTATCAGGGTTTTATCCAGATGCACCGCTTCTAATAATCCCGAAATATTATCCGAATCTGTAATTCGATGATAATTCAGCCAGTAAATATTTTTATCGGCTACCATTTTTGGAAAATATTCCCGAAAATAGGCTTCATCTCCTTCCTGAAAATGGTATCCTTCCGGATTATACTGGTATAATTGACAAGGCTTTACCATGGGAAAAATTTTGATTTTTTAACTTTCTTGGGTAATGATTTCTCGGTGATCAGCAGATAAATCTCTTCCCAGGATTTCATTCCCCCGATATTTCTGTCATCGATATAGACATCCGCCAGTAATTTCCTGGGAACAGAGCCGTCATATTCCTCTTCCGGAAAATTTTTATTTACGGCATAAAATTCCACTCCACGGCTTTTACAGAAATCTACTGCCTCCTGCAATCTTTTTCCGTGCCGGTAGGTCCACAAAAGCAACCGGTGTCCGTCGTTGTGAAGACGGATCAATACATCAAAAGCATCTTCCACCGGTTTTCCTATATCAGGATAATTTTCTTCCACCATCGTCCCATCAAAATCTACTGCTATTGTTAATTTTCTCGAACTCATACTACCGGTTATCATTGATTTTTGGCTCTGCATGTCAGTATGCGGCTTATTTCTTTGATTTAAAAGTATAAAATATTTTGCAGTGAACGAAAAGTTGCGTAAATTTGCACCTCAAAATTCTAACTGTTAATTCCGGTTTGTGCAGTTATGTTTCATTCTTTCATTGTCCCGGAATTCAATGAAATACAAGTAAATAAAAGGCCAGATGGCAGAAAACAAAATTATCGATCAGGGCACACCTGATTTTGACTGGGAAGCACTTGAACTGGATGGTTATTCCAAAATAGAACGTGCTGAATTAAAAGACAAATACGCGCAGACGTTATCTTCTATCAACGAAAAAGAAGTAATTGAAGGCACTGTCGTTGTATTAACAAAAAGAGAAGCGGTAATCAATATCGGTTACAAATCTGAAGGAGTAGTTCCGATTTCTGAGTTCCGTTATAATCCTGATTTAAAAGTCGGAGATACAGTTGACGTATATGTTGATTGTCAGGAAGACAGAACAGGACAGCTGGTAATTTCCCACCGTACTGCAAGAATGCACAAAGCATGGTTGAAAGTAAACGAAGTGCTTAAAACAGGTGAAGTTATCACAGGTTATGTTAAATGCAGAACTAAAGGTGGTTTAATCGTTGATGTATTCGGTATTGAAGCATTCTTACCAGGTTCTCAGATCGATGTTAAGCCGATCCGTGACTACGATATTTACGTAGGTAAAAACATGGAGTTCAAAGTGGTTAAGATTAACCAGGAATTCCGTAACGTAGTTGTTTCTCATAAAGCATTGATCGAAGCTGAATTAGAAGAACAGAAAAAACAAATCATCCTTGGTCTTGAAAAAGGTCAGGTATTGGAAGGAATCGTTAAAAACATCACTTCTTACGGTGTATTCATCGACTTGGGTGGCGTTGACGGACTTATCCACATCACAGACTTATCTTGGGGCCGCGTAAATCATCCGGAAGAAATCGTTCAATTAGACGAGAAACTGAAAGTAGTTATCTTAGACTTTGATGATGACAAAAAACGTATCGCTCTTGGTCTGAAACAATTACAACCACATCCATGGGATTCTTTAGACGGTAACCTTCAGGTTGGTGACAAAGT
This sequence comes from Flavobacteriia bacterium 40-80, assembly GCA_001899145.1. Classification (GTDB taxonomy): domain Bacteria; phylum Bacteroidota; class Bacteroidia; order Flavobacteriales_D; family Crocinitomicaceae; genus 40-80. The sequence goes on along the minus strand of MKVF01000018.1, from coordinate 695,096 downwards.
CTCAGGAAAAGTTGTTGTATTGGCTGACTACGGTGCATTCATCGAAATCGCTCCGGGAGTGGAAGGACTGATCCACGTTTCTGAAATGTCATGGTCTCAACATTTACGTTCTGCTCAGGATTTCATGAATGTAGGAGATACTGTTGAGGCAGTAATCCTTACATTGGATCGTGAAGAAAGAAAAATGTCTCTAGGTATCAAACAATTGATGCCAGATCCGTGGGCTGATATCGAGTCTAAATACTCTGTAGGAAGCAAGCACAAAGCAAAAGTAAGAAACTTCACTAACTTCGGAGTATTCGTTGAATTGGAAGAAGGTGTTGACGGGTTGATCCATATTTCTGACTTGTCCTGGCAAAAGAAAATCAAACATCCATCTGAATTCTGCAAAATCGGGGAAGAAATGGAAGTTGTTGTATTGGAAATTGACAGAGAAAACCGTCGTATTTCTTTAGGTCACAAACAGCTGGAAGAAAATCCATGGGATGTTTTTGAATCTGTTTTCACAGAAGGTTCTGAGCACCAGGGTACAATTATCGAAACAAAAGATAAATCCGGTATCGTTTCTTTACCTTACGGTGTTGAAGGGATCTGCCCTGCTAAACACCTGAAAAAAGAAGATGGTTCTACAGCAAAAGTGGAGGAAACATTAAACTTCAAAGTAATTGAGTTCAATAAAGATGCTAAAAAGATCGTTGTTTCTCACACAAGAACTTTTGAAGATGATGACCAAAGGCCGGCAGCTGCTTCTAAAGCAAAAGCTCCTAACAAAGTAGCTCAGAACATCGAGAAATCTACTTTAGGTGATTTAGATGCTTTAACAGCATTGAAAAAGTCAATGGACGAAAATAAATAATTGATTTTCAATCATACGGAAAGCCGGGAGTATTACTTCCGGCTTTTTATTTTTAATCTACCTGCTAAATCCTCAATTACAAAACCAATATTCGTATTAAAATTCGTTTTTATCATTAAATTCGCGGGGGATTTATAAATTAATCAATTCTATGCTATATTCTTTACGTAAGTACTTTTTCGGTTTTTACTTCCTGTTTTTCAATTTTGTTCTGTTTTCCCAGTCGCCTGAAACATTTAACCAACCCGGAACTTACACATGGGCTGTACCTCCCTGTGTCACTTCCATTACTGTAAAAGTATGGGGTGGTGGTGGTGGTGGTGGTGGAACTTCATCAAAACACACCATCAAAGATGAAGAGGCATGCACACAAGGCGGCGGCGGCGGATTTGCCACAAGAACTTACGCTGTAACTCCCGGCGAAATCTATTCCATTGTTGTTGGAGCTGGCGGAGCTGGCGGTGTCGGAGCAAATAGTACAGCTGTAGCAGGTGCTACAGGAGGAACAAGCACATTTTCAGGACCTGCAACAACTCCTTTTGGTGCTCTGACAGGATTTGGAGGAACAGGTGGAGGTGGCGCAACAGCATATAATAACAATACGGGCAATCATCATATTGGCTCTAACGGTACTGGAGGAATCGGAGGAACCGGAGCGAACGGAACAACTATTTTTACCGGAGGAAATGCTTCTGATGGCAGCCATAGCGCGAGCTGTGCCGATATCAGCGGTGCTGGCGGAGGTGGTGCAGGAACTACAGGAAATGGCTCCAACGGACAACAAATAGGAGGCTGTCCTCACAATGCCGCGATGAACGGAGGTACTGGAGGAGTTAACGACGGAGGAAAAGGAGCAGATGGGATAAAAAATAATATTGCAAGTAAACATAATAAGGATGGAAACGCTGGTTCACCGTATGGAGGCGGAGGCAGTGGTGCGGGAATACATATTAGCAACTGGACTAATCAATGGGTGCTGGCAAACGGTGGTGATGGTGCCAGCGGCGCTGTAATTATTGAATATGTAACGGATGGAGCACTTCCCTCTCAACCATCGGTAATTTCAGGAAATACGGTTTTACCCTGTGGTGGCGGAACGGAAAATTATTCCATTGTGAACGAACCCGGAGTTACTTACACCTGGAGCTATTCAGGAAGCGGTACAATTACCGGCAATGGGAACACAGCTACACTCACAGCAACAACAGGAGGAACCATAACTGTCACTCCTGCCGGAGCATGTGGTAACGGCCCTTCAAGAACAATTAATATCACCACTGATATACCTCCCACTACTCCCGTAACCATTACCGGACCAACACAGATAGCATGTACAGGAACACAACATACCTATACTGCCAACAACATTCCAAATACCATTTACACGTGGACTTATTCCGGAAACGGTACAATTACCGGCAACGGTACAAATGAAATCACTTTAGATATTGTTACCGGAGGAACACTTACAGTAACCACTTCCAATTCATGCGGATCAGGAAGTACAAACTCTATACAGATAACCATTGGTCAATCCACTTTTACACTTCAGCCTATCCAGGGGAACACGCTACTTCCATGCGGTGGCGGAACAGAAAGCTATTCAGTAAATGCGTTATCAGATGTAACTTATAACTGGAGCTATTCCGGAAATGGAACTATTACCGGAAATGGCACAAATTCAATTACTTTAAACGCTACAACGGGAGGAACACTTACAGTTACAGCTACAAATTCATGCGGAACTGTAAATACGGTTTCCACACAAATAACCATCGATCAATCCACTGTTTCGCTCCAGCCTATCCAGGGAAATACACTCATTCCATGCGGCGGTGCAACCGGGAATTATTCGGTTAATTCCTTACCTGATGTTACCTATAACTGGAGTTATTCAGGGGTCGGAACTATCACTGGAAACGGTACGAATTCAATTACTTTAAATGCCACAAGCGGAGGTGTTTTAACCGTTACAGCACAAAATAACTGTGGTGACCTGCAAACCCAGTCCATAACCATTACGCTGGACAGCCCTAATACTACCATTAATTTCAGTTTGCCGGCACATCTTTGTAAAAATGATCCTGCCATCACATTAAGCGCCACACCTGCAGGAGGAGAATTTACCAGTAATAATACAGTTATTACGGTGATTGATCCGTCCGTATTAAATCCCGGAACATACACGATCACTTACGCAGTATCTGAAAACAGTTGCTTGTTCACGGCTAATCAGTCGGTAGAAATCAGACAGCTGCCGGTTCTTTCAAATAATCTTGCGGCAGAATACTGCCACGGAAGCGCGGCAGTCAATATCCAGTTTTCCCCTGCCGGAGGAACTGCTTCCGGTGAATATTTAACGGGCACAACACTGCACCTGGAAAATGCTGTTCCAGGTCCGCATTCTGTTTCTTATACTTACACCGATTCATACGGTTGTACATCCAGTCGGACAGACACTTATACTATCACTGAGAAAATTTCGCCGGACATCATGTATGAAAAATCATGTAATTACTTAGTAAATTTCCATACCGGAAATGCTGCCTATACTTATTATTGGGATTTTAAAGAAAAAGGCCATTCAACTGCTAAGAATCCGTCAGTTCAATTTGATGGTAATGGCATCTACCCTGTTGATATCACGGTCACTGACAGCAAAGGATGTTCCGTGACTGTTCAGCAGACCATTGAACTTTCAGAAAATTCATTCGCTGATTTATTAAAAATTCCCAATGTTATCACTCCAAATAAAGATGGAATCAATGACAATTTCGAGCTGAATCCTGGACTTTTTAATTGTGGGGACTTATCCATGCTGATCATCAATCGCTGGGGAAACACCGTTTACCAGATGGATCAGAATTCAATAAAATTTGAAGGAAAAATGTCCGATGGAAAAGAACTTTCCGATGGTGTTTACTTCTACATTATCACATCAGAAAAGTTCGGATGTAAAAATGGTATCGGAGGACCGAATTGCAACGGGGTCATCAGCATAGTACGGTAAGATCAATATTTATATCAAAAAGCCGGCTCTGTTTTGAACCGGCTTTTTAGTTAGATACAGCTTTATTTCAGATAATCTTTTATCAATGCCCTTAAGCTTCCATAGGAATTTTCCAGATAAGCCATCACTTCTTCTTTATTCACCCATTTAACCTCTGTAATACCTTCCTCCTGCTGGGGCAGCAATTCTGTTTTCTGATCTGTTTTCATCCGGAACCAGTGTGTTTTCTTTATGGAATCAGGACCATACGTATTATAGGTATGAAAAGTACTTTCCAGTTGTTCAACGATTTCCAATCCTTTACAGCATGTTTCTTCCTCCACTTCACGAATCGCCGCAGCTTCAACCGTTTCTCCTTTTTCGATCTTTCCTTTTGGCAAATCCCATTTTCCATGCCGTTTAATCAGCAGCACTTCTCCCCCACACTCCACAATACCGCCAGCCGCCATAACCTGCTCATAATCTAAAAAAAAACGTTCCATAAGCTGCAAAGGCTTATCCGTGATAATGTAAAAATCAGCGGCTTCTGAAGGAACGTGCAGGAGCTCAAAAACATACTCTTTCCGGGAGACAGCAAGCTGCTCGAACAAGAAAATACCATTAAAATCGTTAATTTGATTCGAATCAATAAACGACAATGAATTATTTTGAATAAAAACTTTGTACATTTGCGCCATGATAAAAGATGATATAGCACTCAAAGTTGCGGAATTTTTATTACAAATAAAAGCGATAAAGCTACAACCTAATGATCCGTTCACATGGGCATCAGGAATCAAATCCCCTATTTACTGTGACAACAGAAAGACCTTGTCTTATCCAACAGTCAGAACTTTCATCCGCCAGTGTTTCACACAGAAAATCCTGGATACATTCGGAAAGCCGGATATCATCGCAGGAGTTGCTACCGGAGGAATTCCTCACGGTGTTCTGGTAGCGCAGGATTTGGGAGTTCCTTTTGTTTACGTTCGTAGCACCGCCAAAAAGCACGGTTTGGGAAATATGATCGAAGGCGATTATAAAGAGAATCAGACTGTAGTAGTAATTGAAGACCTGATCTCCACAGGTGGAAGCAGCCTTCAGGCAGTGGATGCTTTGAAAGAAGCAGGATTAAACGTAAAAGGCCTTGCAGCTATCTTCACTTATGGCTTTGACATTTCGGTTCAGAATTTCGAAAAAGCAAACTGCCGCTTTGCAACACTGACAAACTACGAGTATTTGCTGGACGTTGCCATCGACAAAAAATATATCTCTGCCTCACAGGTGGAAACTTTAAAAGAATGGAAAAACAATCCGGAGGATTGGACTAAATAAAAAGATTATGAAATTAGAAAGTGACAAAGTTATCGTCAATGCATCTGTTCCGGTAATTATTGATTTCCTGAAAAATGCGGAAAATTTATATGAACTACTTCCTAAAGACAATATTTCCGACTTCAAGGCAGATCCCAGCCAGTGTTCTTTTAAAGTACAGGGAGGATTTGAAATCTCTTTGGTTCAGAACGGAATTACAGGAAATGTACTCCATTTGAAATCCGGGGAAAAAACACCTTTCCCTTTCAACCTGGATATCAATCTTAAAGAAATAGACGCAACGCGGACAGAAGGAAATATTGAATTTGACGGAGATGTCAATATGTTTTTGAAAATGCTGGTGGAAAAACCATTGGGCAATCTTTTCAATTACATGTCCAGAAAACTGAAAGATAAATATCAATAATTATATCAGAAAACGATGCTCAAGGCATCGTTTTTTATTTCACTTCATCATTCTGACACAACAGCTCGTACTGCCGCTTTAAAATTTCATCTTGGGATTTAATAAAAGAACTTCACTTCCTTTATGTCAAAAGAAAAAAGTGAATCACCTATTTCCAGCAGCAACAAACCATTTTCATCTGTTCCCTGGATCCGGACAATCTTTCTCTCTCCGTCAATCTCCGCTTCTGTATGCTCCCCTATTCTCCACATACTGTCAGCATATTCTCTTGAAAGATCCGCATACTCTCCTTTCCTGAACTGCTCATACCTCCGGTCTATTTTTTCCACCAATTGATATGACAGAGCTTCCAGATCCAGTTCTCTGTTCAGCAATTTTGTCATGCTTGTTGCTACAAAGCCTGTTTCTGAATCAAAGCGCTGATTCACATTTATTCCAATTCCCGCGATGCTCGAAATCCAGTCCTTACCCGACAGCTGATTCTCAATCAATATTCCGGAGATCTTCTTATCTTCAACTAATAAATCATTGGGCCACTTTATCTTAGGTGCAATTCCATATTCTTCCAGCAAATCTTTAACCGCCAGAGCAATTGCATAGCTCAGAAAGTGATAATTGCCCAAAGTAGCGTATACATGTTTCAGATAAATGCTGAAAGCGATGTTCTTATAAGGATCGCTGCTCCATGCAGTACCTCTCTGCCCCCTTCCACTCTGCTGATTATATGACAATATTACCGTACCGTGCTGAATATCCCCGGTTTTTATAAGATTGGCAGTATAATTGTTCGTCGAATCTACCTGATCAAGGATCACTAATTTGGATAATAACATATTATTGCACGAATTGGAAAAGTAAAATTAAAATATTAAACTAAATTTGTAGATGGATATAAAAACAAGAATGCACAAAAAAGATAAATCTACTGATTCAAATGCTTTATGTGACTGTATCGTTGAAGGTATGCAGGAGAACAAAGCGAAAGACATTGTCATCCTGGATCTCCGGCATATTGAAAATGCAGTAACTGATTATTTCATCATCTGTTCCGGTGATTCTACCACACAGGTAGAAGGTATCGGCAGTTCCATTGTAAGAACTTCAAGAAAAGAGCTTCAGCAAAAACCATGGCATCAGGAAGGAAAAAGTAATTCTGAATGGGTGCTGCTCGATTATATTGACGTAGTTGTCCATATTTTTCACAAAGAAACACGTAAATTTTACGACCTGGAAGAATTATGGGCGGATGCAAAAAGAACTGATATTCCTAATCTTGATTAATTCAAATTCCCATGGCGAACTCAAATAATAAGAAAAGTCCGTTTAATTTTTATTGGATATATATTGCGATCATCATTGCTGCGATAGCGATCAATTATATGTACACTGCCACACCGAAAGCATCTGTAAAATTACAGACGTTTTACTCGCTGGCGGATTCTAACTTTGTAGAAAATGTAGAGCTGGTAAACCGCAGCCGTGTGGACTTCAAGCTGACCAAAGAAGGAGTTGAATTCATCCAGGCAAACAAGGATAAATTCAAAGTAATCAATGAGTCTCTTGAAAAAGAGCAGCGTTTAAATCCGGGAGGAAGCCCAGAATTTCAGATTGTTATTCCTGACGCCTCCAACTTCGTAGCGAACGTTGAGAAAATCAACGAAAAAAACAAAGCTGCAGGAAAAACGCCTATTGATGTAAAACCGGTAGAAGAAGTAGATTATCTTAGAAGCATCATAAATTTCTTATTGCCAATCATCGTATTGGTGCTCATCTGGATTTTTGTGATGCGAAGAGTTTCCGGCGGTAGCGGAGGCGGGCCGGGCGGACAGATCTTCAACATCGGCAAATCAAGAGCTCAGGTATATGAAAAAGGACGTTCCACCAATGTGACATTCAATGATGTTGCAGGACTTCACGGCGCAAAAGAAGAAATCCAGGAGATTGTTGATTTCCTGAAAAATCCTTCCAAATATACCGAGCTGGGAGCTAAAATCCCGAAAGGAGCATTGCTGGTAGGACCTCCGGGAACAGGAAAGACTTTGCTGGCAAAAGCTGTTGCCGGGGAAGCAAAAGTTCCTTTTTTCTCCCTTTCCGGTTCTGACTTCGTGGAAATGTTTGTCGGTGTAGGAGCTTCGCGTGTACGAGACCTGTTCAAACAAGCAAAAGAAAAGGCACCTGCAATTATCTTCATTGACGAGATTGACGCGATTGGCCGCGCCAGAGGAAAGCACAACGGCTTTAACTCTAATGATGAGCGTGAGAATACCTTAAACCAGCTATTAACAGAAATGGACGGTTTCGGGACAAATTCAGGGATCATTATCCTTGCAGCAACCAACCGTGCAGATGTATTAGACAGCGCGCTAATGCGTGCAGGGCGCTTTGATCGTCAGATTTATGTAGATATGCCGGATCTGAACGAACGTAAAGAGATTTTCCTGGTTCACTTGAAGCCTTTGAAGCTGGAAGAAAACTTAGATATTGATTTCCTTTCCAAACAAACTCCGGGATTCTCCGGGGCAGATATTGCCAACTTGTGTAATGAAGCGGCATTAATTGCAGCGAGAAAACAAAAGACACACGTTTCCAAGCAGGATTTCTTAGATGCTGTTGACCGGATCATCGGAGGATTAGAGAAAAAGGACAAGATCATTACCAAAGACGAGAAAAAAGCGATTGCATTCCACGAGGCCGGACATGCAACCACATCCTGGTTATTACAATATGCACATCCGTTGGTAAAAGTAACCATCGTTCCCCGCGGGCGTTCTTTAGGAGCTGCCTGGTATTTACCGGAAGAACGCCAGATCACTACCACAGAGCAATTACTGGATGATATGTGTTCTGCTTTGGGAGGACGTGCTGCGGAGCAATTGATATTCGGAAAAATTTCTACCGGAGCGTTAAGCGACCTGGAAAAAGTAACCAAGCAAGCTTATGCGATGGTGAGCATGTATGGTCTGAATAACCGTATCGGGAATATTTCCTATTACGATTCTCAGGGCAGAGATGCCTTCACAAAACCTTATTCTGAAGATACCGCAAGAGCGATCGATGAAGAAGTAAGCAAAATGATTGAAGAGCAATATCAGCGGGCATTGGCTATTCTTTCGGAGAATAAAGATAAGCTGACATTACTGGCTAACAAATTGCTGGAAAAAGAAGTCATCTTTAAAGAAGATTTAGAGGAAATTTTTGGGAAAAGACAATGGGAAGTTTCCAATGATACGATTGAAAACCTTACCAACACCCAACCTCCGAATTATGAAGGAAATTTACCTCACAATGTGGAAAATCAGGACCCTTCGGATTCTTTTTCGAATACAGAAATTCTGTAGTACCTGGTAAATAATACAGAAATTCTGTACTAATAACTTTCTATACAAAAAGCTTTAAGTATCTTTGACCCGTTTTAGCACTAAAACGGGTTTTTTTATTTCTATTCGTGAGTAACATAGTTGTCAGAACAATATCAGGAGCAGTTTTCATTGCCATCATTATCGGAAGCATTTTACTGCCTTCCGCTTATCTGAACAGCTGTTTGGGAGTCTTCTCCATTTTAGGGCTCTTTGAATATACCCGGCTTTTTCAGGACAAGAATGTAAAGGTCAACAACGTTTTCCTGCTGATCGCAGGTAGTTTAATTTACCTGTTGCTGCTACCACATACAACTCTTTTAGCTGAAATACGTTTTGCTGTTATTTTTTTAATCTTCATCATTACCTGGATTGCCGAACTTTGGAGAAAACAGGAAAATCCGTTCCGGAGCATCACTTACAGCACTTTCGGGCTCATTTACTGTGTAGTCCCTTTTTCTGTGATGAATTTTATAAATGCAATACCAACAGCAGGATTTGAATATTCTTTACTTTATTTCTTTCTGATTGTCTGGTCGAACGATACTTTCGCTTACCTGACCGGAAGGTTCTTTGGCAGAACGAAGCTGTTTGAACGTATCTCGCCTAAAAAAACGTGGGAAGGAACATTCGGCGGACTTATTTTCAGCGGGATCTGTGTAATTGTCATTCACTTATTTGCAGATATTGATCTGTTATTCTGGCTGATAGCATCTCAGCTGATTGCCATTGGAGCCATACTCGGCGATTTGTTCGAATCACTGATTAAACGAAGTTTAAATGTAAAAGATTCCGGGAATATTATTCCCGGGCACGGAGGAATTTTAGATCGTTTTGATGCAGCGATGTTTGCTGCTCCCGTATTTTTAATCTGGTTAATTATTTATTTTACACTGTTATGAAAATTCACAGAGAAGGTTATACCATTATTTTAGTGGCTGCTTTAATCTTAGGCGCCTTATTTATCGGAAATATTTTCCTCTACAAAACGATTGACATTGCGGCTGTTTTCTGGCTGATCAATTTGACATTGCTGGTTTTCTTTTACCTGGTTGTTCAGTTTTTCCGTGTTCCGAATATCAACGAGTCTTACACAGATAACGAAATTGTATGCCCCGCTGACGGAAAAATTGTGGTAATTGAAGAAGCTGTTGAAACAGAATATTTCAAGGATAAACGCATTCAGATCTCTATCTTTATGTCCCCGTTAAATGTTCATGCGAACTTTAACCCGATTTCCGGGATCATCAGATACGTGAGGTATCACGCGGGATTATTTTTGGTAGCATGGCATCCAAAGTCAAGCACAGATAATGAACGTTCTACAATTGTTATTGAGCATCCTTCCGGGCAGGAAGTTTTATTCCGCCAGATCGCCGGAGCTGTAGCCAGAAGAATCTGCTTTTATGTGAAAGAAGGGCAAAAAGCAGAGGCAGGACAGGAATTCGGGTTCATTAAATTTGGCTCAAGAATTGATGTCTTTCTTCCGTTAGGAACACAAATTGATGTTAAAATCGGTGATATTGTTAAAGGCCGTTTAACTCGATTAGGTAAATTAAATTAATTATTGTAATTTGGTCACATTAAATTTGAATACTATGAAAAAAGTAATTTTAGCTTTCGCTGTTGCATTGATGTCTGCAACATATACAGTTTCCACATACGCAGCAACAACGAATGTTGTTGAAAAGCATGAGGATGACAAGAAAAAGAAAAAAGCAACTGAAGAAAAAGCTTGCTGCCAGGCAAAACAGGGAACTCACGGTTCTGCTACTTCAGGTGCGGTTTGTCCTGTAACAGGTGCTTCTGCTTCTTCAACAACTGAAAAAGCTTGCTGCCAGAAAGGTGGTACTACAAGCACATCAACAACAAAAACAGCTACAAGCACTAAGAAATAACAATTTCACACACATAAAGAAAGAAGGTTGTCTTCCGACAACCTTTTTATTTTCATATCAACCATGAATGGTTTCTTTCTTTCCGTAATTCCGGATAATCCCGTCTTCGAATTCCAGCCATTCTTTCCACCGGGCATTTACATCGCCAACACCATATTGCCGGGCAAAATTCAGAAATACCGTATAATGATTCGCTTCGGAGATCATCAGCTCCTTATAAAACTCCGAAAGCTCTTTATCCGATACATTTTCGCTTAGCACACGAAAACGCTCACAGCTTCTCGCTTCAATCAAAGCAGCAAACAATAAACGATCCGTTAATGCCTGTTCGCGGCTCCCGTCTTTTTTCATAAACCGGAACAATTCTCCTACATAGTCGTCCTTACGCTCACGATTCAGCTCCAATCCACGCTCTTTAATAATATTGTGAACCATAACACTGTGCTCCATTTCTTCCTGAGCAATCCGCAGCATTTCTGTTACCAGCTCTTCCTTTTCCGAATTAAGAACAACTAACATCATGGCATTAGTCGCCGCTTTATGCTCGCACCAGAAATGATCAGATAAAATTTCCTGAATATTTGATTGGCAGAGCTCTACCCAACGCGGGTCTGTACGTAATTTTAACCCTAACATTATTTTTTTTCAAACAAAATTAATATATTCATACATTCTTTTGAAGTTTTTAGACTGTATTTCAAAAATTAACGACTATGAAACTACTGGTGAAACTTACTTTATTGCTCGGATGCAGCATTTTCTTCACTGGCCTTTTCGGGCAGGAAATCCGTCATGCTCATTCTGTTCATCACGGGTTTGTCGAAAATAAAGGACAATGGGACCAAAATGTTCTGTTTAAATCCAGATTTCCTGGCGGAAACCTTTGGGTAGAACAGAACAAGCTTATGTTTCACCTTCAGGATTACTCAAAGCTGCAATATGCACATTCCAATCCTTCCAAGCCCATTGATAATACGGATTTTGAAGAGCATATCGTCAATGTAAACTTCGTTCATTCCAACAAAATCACTTCCGTTGAAAAAGCAACTCCCTACAAGCATTACTACAACTTTTTCATCGGAAACGACAAAAGCAAATGGCAGTCTGATGTAAAATCTTATCCGGAGGCGACTTTAAAAGATCTCTACCCGGGAATTGACCTTAAAATCATAGAAGAGCCCGAACAATTAAAATATGAGTTCCATATCGCCCCGAATGCAGATCCCTCACAAATCATCCTGGATATCACAGGGCAAAAGGATTTAAGCATTGACAAAGAAGGCCAGCTGGTCATTGATACACGCTTAGGAAAAGTCATTGAAAATAAACCTTACACCTACCAGATCGTAAACGGAAAAATTAAAGAAATCCCCAATAAATTTAAAATCAGTAATTCGCAGGTCACATTTGAGCTTGGAGCATACAACAAGAATCTTCCTCTCATCATTGACCCCGTTCTGATTTTTGCAACATACTCCGGCTCTGTCACCGATAATTTCGGAATGACTGCTACCTATGCAAATGACGGTTCTGCTATTTCCGGCGGAACAATTTATGGCAACTCCTACCCGACTCCGGACCCGAACGCGTATGATGTTTCCTCTAACTTTACGGTTGCCAATGTCGGGAACTCTGTCTGCACGGACATTTTTGTTTCCAAATATGCCACGGATGGCACACAGATGCTCTGGACTACTTTCTTCGGTGGCGGAAATAATAATCAGGGAACAGAAACCGTCCATAGTCTGATTTGCGACAAACAGGATAATGTGTTCTTATTTGGCGCGACTTCCAGTGCTGACATTCCGATTGTTAACGGTTTTCAATCAGTTCATGGTGGCGGGAACGCACTGAATATTTCCTATAACGGGACAAACTTTCACAATCAGGGAATTGACATCTATGTGGCTAAATTCAGCAGTAACGGCCATCAGCTGTTAGGCTCAACATATATCGGCGGAAGCGGAAATGACGGTCTGAGCTATACAGTTACCGGAGCGAGCTCCAATTATGGATCTGCCAGCGCTTACGATTCCATTACGGTTAACTATGGTGACCAGTTTCGCGGTGAAATCATGCTGGATGAAAATGAAAACTGCCTGATCGCTTCCTCTACACGTTCATCAAACTTTCCAACGGTCAATCCTATCCAGGCAGCAAAAAGCGGCGGACAGGATGGTGTGATCATCAAACTAAGCAACGATTTATCAACGCTTTTATTCTCCACTTATTTCGGAGGTTCGCAGAATGATGCGTGCTATTCCATTAAAGTAGATTCCAGCCAGAATATACTCGTCAGCGGAGCCACTTCCTCTCCAAATTTACCTGCTACTTCCGGAGCATGGCAAACCAGCTATAATGGCGGAAAAACGGACGGTTTTGTATTAAAGATGCCTCCGGCTCTCGATCATATAAGTGCTCTTTCCTATATCGGAACAAGTAACCTGGATCAGGCATTCTTCGTGGAGATAGACCGCAGTGATAATGTTTTTCTTTTAGGAGTTTCACAAGGCGGACAATTCCCGGTAATCAATTCCACATACAGTAATGCGAACAGCGGGCAGTTCATTATGAAACTAAATTCCAGCTTATCTGTTGTTGAGCACTCTACCATATTCGGAAACGGAAATGGAAAAATCAATATTTCTCCCGCAGCCTTTCTTGTGGATTTCTGCGGAAACATTTATGTCAGCGGTTGGGGCGCCAACATTCTCCAAAGTTCGCCGTTAAACGGAATGCCGGTTACCTCCAATGCTTTTCAGGGGACTCCTGCCAATGGTTTTGACTTCTACTTAACCGTTTTTAACCGTAACTTTTCGACACAGCTTTACGGAACTTATCTTGGAGGAGCAAATGCCCAGGAGCATGTGGACGGAGGTACTTCCCGATTTGACAAAAACGGAGTCATTTATCAGTCCGTTTGCGGTGGATGTGGCGGATACAGCGATTTTCCAACATCTCCCAACGCGTGGTCAAATAACAATTTAAGCTCCAACTGCAATAATATTGTTTTCAAATTTGATTTCGAAATCACGCCAAAAGCAGAATTTACAGCCGACCAGACAACAGGCTGCGCTCCTTTAACCATTACTTTTGATAATCATTCCTCTTCCAGTGATCATTATGTGTGGGATTTCGGTAACGGTAATTTAGATTCCACGACTTTCAATCCTGTCAAAACATTTGGAACACCAGGAACTTATCAGGTTTACCTCTATGTTACGGATTCCATTTGTGAAGTAACGGATACTGCCATGATCACAATCAATATTCTGGATTCACTACTCAGTGACGTACAGGATCTCATCACCTTGTGCAAGCCGGCTCCGATAAGCGTTCCGGCTAACTCTTACGGCCTGGGAACATCCTGGCACTGGTCAAGCAATAAGCAGTTTACAGATCAGCTGAACAGCAGCCCTTCGGATTCAGTTTTAAATGTTACTCCTGCACAGGATGGCTTTTATTATGTCCGGATCTCCAATCCGTATTGCTCTATTATTGACAGCGTAGAGGTAAAGTTTCTGAGCACCAGCATTGATCTAACAGGGAAGACAACCATTTGTCTGCATGATACCACTCATATTTTTGCCGTAAGCCAGAATCCTCAGATTCAGCTTACATATAGCTGGGAACCGGCCTCCGCTATTGAATCCCAGGTTTCCGGCAATCATATCATCGTTAGTCCGGACACTTCTATGTATATTTACGTTACTGCCACAACAAATGACGGTTGTATTCATAAGGATTCCATCTGGATCGATGTTAATATGTTCCCTCAGACCACCGTTACAGCTTCCGCATCCGAAACGCACGTGTTTAACGGTGAATCGGTTACATTAACAGCAGAACCCCCAGGATATTCCTACACATGGACACCGGCAACAAATGTTGTTTCTCCCAACTCAAGAACAACAGAGGCAAAAATTAACGGAACGACTATTTTTAAAGTAACGGTTTCAGACGGAGGCTTCTGTCCGAAATCCGACACTGTTATTGTTTTCGGACAGGAATATGTCTGCGACAATCCTTTCGTTTATCTTCCCAACGCCTTCACCCCTAACGGAGACGGAGAAAACGACATTTTGTATGTCCGCTCCGCGCTGACACAAAAAGTAGTATTGCGTATTTTCAACCGCTGGGGACAAATGGTATTTGAAACAACTGACCAGCATATCGGATGGGACGGAACTTTCAAAGAAAGACCCTGCGATCCGGATGTATATGATTACTATTTACAGGTAATTTGCATAGATCAACAGGAAAAGATCATTAAAGGCAATGTCACATTGATTCGTTAAAAACTTGCAGGATTTTTCAAACTGTTTTATTTTAGTTGAAATTGGTAAATTAAACAATATGAAAAAACTAAAACTGGTATTGCTGATTCTTTGCGTTTCTTTTGTATCAGGAATCGCCCTCGCTCATAACGGTGAGGAAATTGAGAAACAGGCAAAAGAAAAAACGGAATATCTGGCAAAAGAGCTTCAGCTGAACGAGACACAAAAGGAAAGTGTATATGAAATCGTTTCCGGAATTATGAAAAAGAATGATGAGATCAATCATTCTAAATTCAGCAGCGAAGAGAAAAAACAGATCTTAGAAGATAACAAAAAAGCAGAAGCAGAAATGCTTAAAGGTATTTTGTCAGAAGAGCAGTTTGCCCGCTATCAAAAACTCAAAAAATAATCCTTTATAAAAACAGCAGCTGCCAAAAGGCAGCCGCTGTTTCTTAATCCATATAATTATAATACTCTAATAATATATTCAAAATACTTGATACCGGATTATTTGTCTTCATTTCCCTGAAGGCCGGCAACGCATTTTCTGATAGCTTCGTAATCACTGTAATGTGCATTGCAATCATATAGAGGTTTAGCTTCAGGATGGATCTCAGTAAATTTCTTCAAATCTTTTTGCTTATAAGGAATCACCTCCGAATTCAGACTTTTGGACAAGTAACAAAAATATCCGTCACTGAACGTACTACCGGAGGAGTTATGTATCATCATATCCAAATGAGCGAAACCGTTTTCATAATAAGCAACTTTTCCCAAACTAACAAGCATAAGAAGCATATATCCATCTACTCTGAAAATATGATCCTTATAGGTAAAACCCCATATTTCTTTTGCCGGGACTTTAATTTTTTCCTTGCCATCCTCCGCATTAGAGAACCAGAATGTACGGTTTCCTGCTGCTAGAGTATTGCCTTTATATGTTTTATATTCTATTCCTTTTCCATTTTCAAAATCTTTAAAGCTGGAATACACTTTAAATTGTGCCTGTGATGGAAAAATAATTCCTATCACCAGGAATACTTTAAATAGCAACTGAAATGTTCTCATGATTGATTTTTTGTTAAATATAACATTTTTATATCTAAAAAATTGATTCTATACATAATTCCTTTCCGGATAATTCGATCAATTGTCCCTTCTTTTTATTAAACAATTGCTGTCCGATCGGTGATTTTATTGAAATACAAAATACATGTTCATTTCCGAAAGTTATTTTCCCGAGCCCAGGCCCCAGAAAATACCAGCCATTGGATAAACGGATGAGCGATCCCGTCTGTATAGTCTCGGAAGCAGGATTTTCCAAGCCTAACTGTTTAATCCATTGAATCTTTTTATGATAATCAAGTATCTGATTTCCTAACTTTTCCATTTCCAGCTGTGCCATAGCACGGGAAGTTTCATGCTTATCACCGGCAGTACTTTTAGTATCAGAAGAAATATCTGCCCGCAGTTGCTCAATTTCCTGATGAATTAATAAGGCTTTTTCTGAAAAATAGGCTTCCAGATATTGAATGAATTCTTTTTTATTGATCATAGCTGCTGTTTAATTAAAAAAGAATTTTGTTTCCATTAAACAAAAAAAGAGGTAATCTTACAATTACCTCTTTTTATTTCGTACTCGGAGCGGGAGTAGATGTTATAAAATTCCATGTTCTTAATTTTGACTCAAAAATATTGATAAAACGTTATAAATCCAATATTTTAAAGGATTTTATTTGATTTTTATTCATTTGTTTTGATTGCATAAAATTGCTTTTTACTGGAAGTTGGTCGGGAATTGGTCGGGAAAATGACTACTTTTGGAATTAAAAAAAGAGTTATGGCATCAGTTAAGTATAGGCTCAAAGCAAAAGAAAATAAACCTGTTTCTATTTATATAAGACTTTCTTTAGGTAGAGGGAAAGAATATGAAACAAAAACAGGTTTTAATATTACCCCAACAGACTGGAGTTTGAAAACCCATTTACCGAAATCAAATTCAACTGAGAACAAACAACTGAATATTGATTTAAAAGAACTCGAATCTTTCATTCTTGGTAGGTTGAATAGAGATAGTGCTTCAAATGTTTTGATTGACACCAATTGGTTAAAAAATGTGATAACTGATTGTTTTGGTAGAGTTGAAAAAACTGATGAAGGGCTACTTTTGAATTACATTGATTATATTATACAAACAGCCCCAAATAGAAAAATTACTGGTGGAAAAATCGGTCTTGCGAAACGTACGGTAATGGGGTATGTAACATTTAAAAACCTCATCATTAAATATCAGAAAAAAATAGGAAAACAAATTCATTTATTGGAAGTTGATAGAAAATTTGTGGAGGAGTTTACAAATTGGTTATTTCAGGATGGGCTTGGAACTAACTATGTTGGAAAAAACCTTGATAAATTAGGTGCTGTATGTAGGGATGCAAAGGCACTAGGTATTAAAACCAATATGTATGTTGACTCTATTAAGGGATTTAGTGAAAAAGATGAAGACAGACATATTGTAACACTTTCATTTGATGAAATTAAACAAATTGAAGAAACTCAATTTACAAGCAAAGCTTTAGAAAATGCTAAAAAATGGTTGCTGATTGGATGTTCCATTGGTCAGCGTGGTTCTGATTTGTTGAAATTAAAATCAAATGATTTTAGATATGTAGATAGTACTCTCTTCCTTGATGTTATACAACAAAAGACAAAAAAGGGAATAACTGTTCCAATATTATCCGAAACAGTCATTAACATAATTGAAAATGAAATGCCTCATCCAATATCTGAGCAGAAGCTAAATGAATATGTTAAAGAAGTTTGTAAAACGGCTCAAATAGATGAAATGTCAACAGGAAAAAAAGTGGACCCCAAAACAAAAACTAGAAGATTAGGAAATTATCCTAAATACGAATTAGTAGCCTCTCATTGTTTTAGAAGGTCATTTGCAACAAACTATTACAAGAGCATTCCTACTCCTATAATCATGACAATTACCGGACATACTAGAGAATCAACATTTTTGAAGTATATCAACAAAAAAGAGGATAAAGATGAAAATGCAAAATTATTTGCTAAATATTTTAGTGAAATGACCACTAAAAAAGAACCAAAATTTAAAATTGTCAAAACGGCTTAATCAATGGAGAATCCGAAATATGAAAATAGATTCAATGTGTTACCATTAATGTGGAGACATGAATACATTGAAAATCTTTATGAACCTTTTAAAATAAGGGGTAAAAGGAGTGACGTTTTTAAAGATTATCCGAAGTTAAAAGATTCCAATGGAAATGATACGACTAAACTAAATGTGAGTTATGACGATAAATACCATAATGGACAATTAATGAGGTATGGGAATGATGAACGAGGGTTTTACGCTATTTTTCATCCAAAAAAGGAAGAATTTGATAAACAAAAGGCATTCGCACTGATAGAAAAAATAAGTGAAGATTTATCAAGATTAGCATCTCTTCAAGATAAATATGTCATGAAAGGAAATAGTTTTGAAGATTTAGAAAAAATTGAAACTGAAATAACCTTTTTATTTAATTCAATCTTTAACCAAAATAATTCAATTTTACAAAAACCTGTAAGCAATCCTTACCCTAGAATGTTTGTGTCAGATTTTGCATTCAATCTATTTCAGGCTTTTCTATCAAATACGAAAAAAGGACATGCTGATTGCAGTTTTATATACAGGATAATGTATTCAGACAACCTCATCTTTGAAGACATAAGAGATTCGGAATATAGAAGATGGCTAGAAGATAATCATGATATTGTTATAGATAAAACAAAAACCCTTGACAGATGCACAGCTAAAGGAAGATTAGATTATTATGAACTGTTAAAACAATCACTATCGGCTAAATAAAATTTCGGGGACAGTTTTGTTCCCGAATTAGTACAATTTGCTCCCCATCAACTCAATATAATAGGAAGAATTTTGTATCTAAAAACGACATGATACAATTTATTCAAAAATCCCCAGAAGAGGTAGAAACCTCAATTATCAATGGTGTAAAGACCATCATTGAGGAGTTAAAAAAAAGCTATGAACCTAAAAAACCAGAAGAGTACCTTACAAGAGATGAGGTTGTAACCCTTTTAAAGATTAATCTTTCTACACTTTGGTCTTGGACTAAAAAAGGTAAACTTACCTCTTATGGTATAAAGGGAGAAGGGAACAGGATTTACTACAAACGTTCAGAAATTGAAAGTGCCTTAGTGAAATTGAAACATAAACGATAATGTTTATTAAGGTGCTTGATTTTTTGAAACTTAGTGTACAGGATTCTGAGACAATTACTCGACTATACGAAGATTCTCGATTAACTTCAATTCATTACAAAGAACGGCTGATAAAGTTTAAAAATTCTACTAAATGCGGTGGGTATATTCAGTATTCTGAAACGAAAACATGGAACGGTATAGAGTTTTGTTTTTGTTCCAATCATTTGGACATTAAAATTAAACCACATTATTTATTTAATGATTGGAAGCATAATGCTGATGATTTTTCTATAGCAGATTGTGTTCAAACACTATGGTTATTGGTTAATGAATTTAACTTGTCTCCAACGGATTTGAGAGTTATGCAAATAGAATATGGTTTTAATTTCATTTCTCCGATACCAGTACAAGACCTTATTGCATCTTTGGAATATCATGAAAGAAACCGTTTTGATTCTTCCAATGATGGATTGAAATTCAGTAAAGTGAGTGGAAAAGTAAGTCCAAGGGGAACGTTAAGCAGATATAAGCGAATTAAGCTTTATGCAAAAGGTATTCAGCAACCGTTGTATGCAGATGAAAATTTAATCCGCTTTGAAATTCATAGTGATAGAACAAATTTTATTGAATCACTGGGGATTTATACACTTAAAGACATTTTAGAATACCATCCGTATGAAATACTTGCTAATTCATTAAGAGAAGAATTTCAGAAAATACTTTTTTTAGATTATGACAATTCATGTAATAACCTAACACAATCAGAGAAGAAAAAGGTACAAGAATTTAACAATCCTCGTCATTGGTACAGAGCTATACAAGCTCATAGAAATACATTTAATAATAACAAGAAAAGCTATTTAAACCTTTTGGATAAAACAGGAGAGAATATCCACCGAAAACTACATATTCTTGTTAATGAAAAAATAGAAAAATTACTAAAACCTTGTGCAATTTTAACACCCTCTGAAAATATAAACCTTGTGCAGTTTTAATAGTCCAATATAAGTTAAAACTGTACAACAAATAATAAGATTATGAAAAAGAAAAGTAATACCCCGATTTTAACATCAGATTTGAGAACAGACTTAAAAATGATAATGCAGGCAGAAATAGAGAAAATCCCTGAATTGTTGGAGCAATTAGAACCAAAGGACAGAATCAACGTGACAATGAAAATGATGCCTTACTTATTTCCAAGAGTGGAATCTGTAACGCTGAGGGAAGGAGAACCAGTAAATATTATGAATTGTTTTCCTTAACAATTTTGGTTTCATTTATAAAAAAATCATGCCCAGAATTTCTAAATTTCCAATTATACTGGATGAAGTACCTCATCTAAATATTCTGTCGTTATCTAGAAGAGGTTTTCTTGGGGTATCAAAAACCGGAACTATTTCTTGGAGCAATGAAGAAGAAACCATCATGACAATATCTGTCCGATCTGAAATTTCAGAATCTGCAAGTATTATTTTATCGTACACCTACAATGGAATTGATAGACAATACATGATAAAACTGGAAGAGAAACAGTCAAATTTGGGAAAGGGAACACATTGGTATTTTGTTTGTCCGGTTACTAAAAAACGTTGCAGGAAGCTATATTTTATTGGTGGGTTCTTTCTTCATCGTGAAGCATTTAAAAACATTGCTTGTTACAGGTCTCAAACGGAATCTAAATCATGGAGAGAAATACGAAGATTATTGGAACGTAGATACGTAAGGGATGAAGTTGAAAATGAATTAAACACTAGGTACTTCAAAACATCTTACAATGGGAAATTAACAAAAAGCTACCTAAAACTAATGAGGAAAATACACGGATAAATAATCAATGGAAAGAAAAATATAATTGACCTTTTAACCTTATATTTGTTGTGAATAAATTATTGTTAATTGCAAATAAAATATAGATAAAATAGAATAAAAAGACATAGTAGCGTAATCGTATTCTTTAACAAGAAATCGCCAGTTTCAAAACACACCAAAGAATACAGATTCAAGCTACGCCTTATGGCGTGGGCTGTTCTGTATTGGTGTGGGGTTATCTGGCGATACCTTTGTTAGTACGTTCAGTTCCACGCTTCTTTTTTTGTTAATCACCTTGTTTGGAACTGGCAGGGCTAAAACCAAACAAGTAATGAAAAAGATACTTTTATTAAGTGGGTTATTACTCATGGAGCTTAATACAATAGCTCAAATCTCTACAACAAAAACACAACCAAAAGTTGAATCAGTTCCTATAGCGTATGATAGCCTTACCAATTTCCTTGGTTCAAATGCACTTTTATACAAAGGACAAACTCTATATCTTCATGGAAAATCGAAATCCTTACAAACATCGGGATATAGAAATTTTTATATTGATTATAAGACAGATTACCTATCAGATAAATCAAATGTATATAAGTGTTGTTCTGACCTTAACTCAAATTATGATGAACTTGCAGGAAAATATTTTGAGGTATTGGATGTTTATCGCCACCCTAAGTTAGGGGACAATGAAATTTTATACGGAAGAAAGCATTATTTGAAATTAAAAAATATAGAAACAAATGAAATTCTGTATTATGAATATGATGAAAAATATGAACATAATTTCCCATTTACAGTAGTTGGATATTACGAGAAGTTAACTCAATTATACAAAGGGTCTAAATATGTATTAACTGCTCACTGTTTGTCCGAATCAAAAAATATCAATACAGGAGACAGTATTGAATTTAACCCCTTAGATATTTGGACTTGTACAACAGTTACCATTGATGGAAACAAACACTTGCTTTCTTTTAAGTTGTCAAATGAGAAGGGAGTTGAAACATTAGTTACGGTTGCACACTGTATTGGTAAGTGGTCGTTGGGGAACGTTTATCCATATAACAAAGCTACTGAGTATAACGAATCTTTTGGTCAAGAAAATTGGGTTAGGATTTTATCTGGTAAAGTTCAAATTGGTTTCACCGAAGAAATGGTGAAATTGTCATGGGGAGAACCAAAAAAAATTAATAAAGCAAGCTATGGAAATCAATGGGTTTATGATGGTCAATACTTGTACTTTGAAAATGGTACGTTGAAAGCATTTAACTAACTTCTACGTAATGATAACAAAAGGAAAAAGACAACAGGGAACACCTTATTTTATAAGTGATAAACATTCTTTACAATTAGAAAGAGTTCCTTTTAATGAACGATTATTTCAGGAAAACTGGCTCCAAAAACTTATCCATTCAAACCCTCAAATACTTCCGATAGATGATATAGAAAGTGGTTTTGCTCCATTAATCAGCCTGGGACGTGAAGTAACAACTCCAGTCGGTTATATTGATAATTTATTTATTTCCCCGAATGGCTACATAACTATTGTTGAAACTAAACTCTGGAAGAACCCGGAAGCTAAAAGAGAAGTAGTAGGTCAGATTATAGACTATGCAAAAGAATTAACTACGTGGTCTTATTCAAAATTGAATGAATCAATTAAAGCCCCCGGAAAAGATAATATTATTGAACTGATAAAGAAGTTTGAATTTATTGACGAGCAACAGGAGCAGATTCTAATTGACAATATCGAACGGAATTTAAAACGAGGTAGATTTCTGTTATTAATTGTTGGTGATGGCATCCGGGAGAGTGTAGAAGACATGGTAGATTTTTTATCCGGTTCACCTCAGCTTCAATTTACACTAGGACTTATTGAACTACAAGTTTATAAGGATCCTAATTCAATGGAAGACCTCATAGTTATTCCGAATTTAATCACCCGAACCCGTGAAATAACCAGAGCAGTCATTAAGATTGAATCATTACCTAACTCAGTAGTTATTGTTGAGACTGATTTTACCGAATCAAAAACCAAAGGTTTCGTGAGAAGCACCATAACGGAAGATGACTTCTTTGAACAGTTAGCTCAAAATACAGATAGTGAAACTGTTTCATTCACTAAGAAAATATTGGAAGATTCAATAAAAAAAGGATATTTCATTGACTGGAATCAGGGAAGCTTTGTTGCAAAATACCCAGACCCGAATGGCAGTGGTCAGGAAATTACGCTTTATGTGGTTGATAAAAAAGGACGTTTCTATTTGATGCAAAACGGTAAGAGATTAATCCGTCTGGGATTGTCTTATACAATTGCGGAAGATTATGCCAAAAGCACAGCAAAGCTAATTACGGGACTGGAGCAACACGAAAAATACTCGGATATTTGGAGCAGATATGGAAAGACTATGGAGATAAAACCTGTTTACAATGCTTTTATGGATGAGGTTGAAAGGTTTATTGATACGGTTAATAGACAATCAAAAGTAAGTTAATGTCATTAAAGGCTGTCAATAGTGAACAGACAGCCTTTGGCGAAAAATAGATTACTTTTTAAGACTATTATATAATCCCAGTATGATATTATCTACTGTGCCATCTTTTGTAAATTTTATAATAGATTCTTTAGCATTATCATTAATAGCGAATTTGTTTTTTCCTTGCTCTACTGATACTGTTAAAACATTTTGCTTTCTCAATAATTTAATAAAGCTATTGTAATCAATTCTAAGTTTATTTACTCCGCTGTATCTTGGAGCTATTACTTTGTGTTCCCATTGTCTTCCTATTCTACCATTACTAAAAAATAATTTAAAGAATTGATTTAAGAATGTTTTTAATGACTCATTATACCCCTCAATACCTGTTTCTTTTAACTCAAATGAAGTATCAAAAATAGAATCAAAGGAACAATCAATGAACTGGTTTTTAGCAAGACCATTTGTTGAATGATTTAATTTAATATTTAAAATTGTACAATTAATGAATTGAGTTCTTTCGTTGAAAGTGCATTTAGCAAAATCATTATAATTATCAAAATAACCATCTACGATTGATTTATCCGAAAAATTAAATCGTACAGGTCTGTCAGAATTTAAGTTTATAACACTAAGAAATTCAATATAATCTTTATTCTTTTCGAACATTGAATACAAGATAGCACTGTTACTTTCAATATTATTGTCTTTAAATGAATGATTTATAGTTAAGGAAAGATTAAATAAGTTAGCCAAAAATTTCCTTTTTATCATCACTTCAACATCGTTCGAATTTTGAACTTGGTTTTTGATGTCGTAAATCAATAAAAATTCATTGTCAGTCCATTGTTGAACTCTACTTAGTACATCATTATTAAATGCCGAACCATACCAACAACTTTCAATAATTATATCAATGAATTTTCTATCTATTTTTGTTTCAAAAGTATTATTATTGTTATAAGTTATATGTCTTGAGATGTATATACTTTTAAATAAGTCAGTTAAAAAGTCATATCTAAAAACAATTGATTGGTCGTTGACTTTTAAAAATGGATGAGATTTAAATGCCTCAACATTATTGATATCGATTCTTTGTCCTATCGATTCTTCAATTACAGATTTCAGGTCTGCTATTCTAATTATACCTCTGTTGTTAACTGAAAAATTGATAAAAAACTCTATTTGTTTATCAACCTCTATTTGTCCTACCCTTATTTTTTCTCTTTGACAAACTCTATATATTATAAAGTCGGTTTTTATCTTATTGCTAAGATAATTAGATGTTAAGTCACTTTCAGTTAATTGTATATCTTCCTTTTCACTATTTATTATTGTTTGAATTATATCTAAAACATAAGGATGATAAATGTATTCTTTTTCTTCTGTAGAAGATGGGTATTTAAATTCAGAAGCTATTTGTATTGCTTTATTGGTCTTCTTTATATCATTGTTAAACGAAATATTAAATAATTCTCTAGCTCTGGTTTCATTGAAAGGTTCTAACTCAACTACGTTAAAGTAATTACTGTTTAAATCAGTAAGATTCCAAAAGTAAGTTCTGCAAGTAATAATTACTTTAGCATGTCCTAATTCATTACTAAAGGTTTTTATAGATTCTATAAATTCATCTACACTAAAATTCGATATTTTCGATATAACTTCATCTAGACCATCAATTATAATAAGAATATTTCCTGCATCCAGATTTATTTTAAATAGTTCTTCGGACAATTTTTCTTCATTATTGTCATACGTGTCTAATAAAGCTTCATAAAAATGATAGATATTTATGCTCCCAGACTTTTTGTTCTTTAGTAGGCTATCTTTAATTTGTACAGAATCTATAAATAAAACATATAAATCTGGATTTTCTTCTAGTAAATTGTCTGCAAGGTATTGCGCAATTGTTGTTTTTCCTATTCCACCAGTACCTTTTATTACAAAAATTGGTTTTTCAATACTTTCAAACCATTCATTGAAAACACCATTTATTTTAATGTCCTTATCATTACTTTTAAAGGGTGGTAATACAAAATTTGAGATATTCAGATATTTAGATTCTGTATCTGTTTCAAATTTAGGAGTACAATGTTCTTTTATAAATTCTTCAATGTAGAATATGTTTAGAGGTTTAAATTTATCATGAATATTTTTTTTCCTAATCTCTTTATTTTTTTGTCCTTTTTCGGAAGTAATAAAGATTATTAGATTTTTTTCTTTAAAAATTACAGAATGATTTTCTCTTAGGTGGATTAATGTTTTGGTCTGATTAGCACCATCATATAGATATAAATAGTAGGCGAACTTTTTTAGTACAGAATCAACTTCTCTAAATAAACTATATCCGATTTTTTGTGTTCGGTCTTCGTAAGTTTCTATTTCGTTAAATTGAGCATTTCTTTTATAAAATTTTAAAATCTTACTTAAATCATTATATCCCTTAAACTTTCTATTATCGTTAGGGGACTGAATTTTAAATATGAATTCTCCTCCCTTATGAGAATTTATTTGTAAGGGAGCTCCCTGAGGAGCCTGAAATTCATTTATTTCAAATTTACTTTTAACAAACTCAATTAACTCAGTTACCCTAAAATCTTTATCAGTTAATTCTAAGAATTCTAACATTGTCTCACAAAATAGTGTATTTGAGACATCATCAGAATCTTTTGCTTCATTGTATGCTGATGTAAGCGCCCAACGAGATTGTTTTTCAAGGTATTCTATAGGTTTTTTAAAGGTTCCATTGAGTAGGAGGCTATTAGAAAAACAAGCATCAGAAATTAAAAAAACATGTTTGCATTTCATATAATTTATAAAATTTACTATCAGATAGTTAGGCAAATAGCTTGTATAATCAGAACCCTCATGTGTAACCCAATATCCAGTATTTGAAATATCATCATACTCACCGTGTCCAGAATAATAGATAATTAAGCTATCATCTTCTGTCAACTGTTTAATATATCCTCTAAAGGCATCTTGTATTTTTTTATTGGTAGCATTTTCGTTGTATATTTCATATACTTTTTGCTCTTCAAAATCAAATTTTTCTAATAAGACATCTTTAAAATCGACACAATCCTTTACAGAACTTGAAAGATTATTTTGATATTGGTATTCATTAACACCGATTAGGAATAAATGGTTGCTCATGTTAATTCTTAATAGTAATTGATAATAGATTTATACAGATGCGAAAATACAGTAAAAAAGGATATTTTGATAAATACTGTTTACTAGTCGGGAATATGTCGGGAAGAAAATGATATAAAAAAATAAACCCCTTGATAATCAAACGATTAAAAAAGGGGTTTGTACTCGGAGCGGGACTTGAACCCGCACGGGCAAATGCCCACAGGATTTTAAGTCCGGCGTGTCTACCAATTCCACCATCCAAGCAATCCTGAGATGCGACGGGCGCATCCTGCATTTCGAGCGAGAGACGGGATTCGAACCCGCGACCCCGACCTTGGCAAGGTCGTGCTCTACCAACTGAGCTACTCTCGCTTATTTCAATAACTACTTTAGCGTTCTAAAGCGTTGCAAAATTAAACACATTTTTTAAAGTAGCAAGCATTTTTAATACTTTTTTTCAAATATCATACTCTGCTTTTAAGCTTAAGTCTAAACTTTTGAAGCTATGTGTCAAAGCTCCCACAGAAATAAAATCCACACCTGTTTCCGCATAAGCACGAATGGTATTCTCATTAATTCCTCCGGATGCTTCTATCTCATATTGCTCAGGTATTTTCGGTAAAACACGCCGGATTTCCTCTACAGAAAAATTATCCAGCATGATACGGTCCACTTTCCCTGTGCTCAAAACCTCGTCCAGCTCCTTTTCATTGCGCACTTCTATCTCAATCTTCAATTGCTTGCCCGTTTTCCGGAGATATTCCGCCGTTCTTTCGATTGCATTTTTAATTCCTCCGGCATAATCAATGTGATTATCTTTTAACATAATCATATCATACAAGGCAAACCGGTGGTTATACCCGCCACCTATTCTGACCGCCCATTTTTCCATATAACGGATTCCCGGCGTTGTTTTCCGTGTATCCAACAGCTTAGCGTTCGTTCCGGCGATCAGAGAAGCAAAATAATGTGTCTGCGTGGCAATTCCGCTCATGCGCTGCATGAAATTCAGCACCAGGCGTTCTGTTGCCAGAATGGAACGGGAGCTTCCTTCGACAGTAAAAGCAATTTCTCCTTTTTTTACTTTATCTCCGTCTTTTAAAATAGGATGAAACACCATTCCGGAATCGTAAAGCTGAAAAATCTGCTTTGCCAGCTCAATTCCCGCAATGATTCCTTCATCTTTTACCAGTAATTTCGCTTTTCCCTTTGCATCCTCCGGAACAGCCGCCAATGACGAATGATCACCATCTCCGATATCTTCCGCTAAAGCATTGCTGATAATTAAATCGATTGTTTCTTTCTCTGTCATTTTACCCACATTAATTTTTCCAATTCTACTTTCACACGCATAATCCCGAAAACAACTGTTGCCAAATTCCCGTTAATTTCCTCCACTGTACCATTCTGGCGGGAGTCGATCATCTTCACTATTGAACCTGTGCGGATCTTATCACGGTGGTATTCATCTGTTACGGGCTTTTGCTTTACTTTTTTGGTTTTCGATTGCTTCAGCACTTCCTGCTTCAACCGCTCTGCAATCTTAACTTCCTCTATCTTTGTCTTTTCAACACTGATGTATTTACGAATATCTTCCATCAGGGCTTTGTTGGCATCCTTCCTTTTGGAATTCAGCAGATAACGATCAATATATTGCCGCATTTTCTGTCCTGCCTGAACGTATTTCTGATCGCGTTCCATTACCTGCTGCTGTTGCTTGATCTTATCTTCCAGCTTTGATTTCAAGGCAATATATTCCTGGCGTTTTGTTTCAGCAAGCGCCTGCGCTTCAATATGTTCTTTATTGAGCTTTTCTAAATAAGATTTTTCTTTCTGCAACTCGTGAAGCAGCTTATCCATCTTCACTTTCTTATCATCAATCCTGCTCTTTGCCTCTTCTATAATATCCTGAGGAATACCGTTTATCTGGGCAACCTCAAATGTAAAAGAGCTTCCCGGCTGGCCAATTGAAAATTTATACAACGGCTCCAGCGTTTCCGTATTAAAGAGCATACAACCGTTAATTGCATTTTTCAGCTGATCCGCCTTCAGTTTAATATTAGAATAATGTGTTGTAATAACCCCGAAACACTTCGTGTGGTAGAGCCTTTCAAAGAATACTTCCGCCAAAGCTCCTCCCAGATCCGGATCGGAGCCCGTTCCGAATTCGTCCAGCAAAAGCAGGGTACGATAATTGGAAACTTTCAGAAAGTGCTTCATCCGTTTCAGACGATATGAATACGTGCTCAATTCATTTTCGATAGACTGTTGATCTCCTATATCGGTTTTCACCTGCTGGAACAGGCACATTTTGCTGTTCGTGTCCATCGGGACAAGTAATCCGCTTTGCAGCATCAGCTGATTTAAACCTATGGTTTTAAGCGTAATGCTTTTTCCCCCGGCATTAGGACCTGAGATTACCAGGATCCGCTTTGACTTGTCCAGCAGAATATTTTGCGGAAGTGTCTTTTTATGCTGAAGCTTATTGTTCTGCCATAAGATCGGATGATATACATTGATCAGCTCAATATGCGGCTCATCCACAATTCCCGGCAGATCCGCATTGATTTCAAATGCCAGCTTTGCCTTCGCATGGACAAAATCCATGTTCGTCAGCACAAACTGGTATGCTTTTATGAGATCAATGTATTTTGAAAGTTCTCTGGTCAGCTCCCTCAGAATCCTGAAGATTTCTTTTCGTTCATCATCGATCAGCAATTCCAGCTCATTATTCAGATCGACATTGATAAACGGTTCTATAAATGTCAGGCTCCCGGTTTTGGAAGATCCGAGAACGCTTCCTTTTATTTTTCGCTTATGAGAAGAGATCACGGACAGTACGCGCCGCTCATTGATAAATGTTTCTCTCACATCACCCAGAAAGCCTTCTTTATCATATTTACGGAGCTCTTTCTCGAAATTTTTGTTGATCTTAACACGTAATGCCGCCATATTCTGACGGATCTCTGTCAGCAACTCTGATGCCTCGTCCTTAACATTTCCTTTTTTGTCAAAAACTTTATCAATCAGATCAAGTATTTCCTTAGTATAAGTAGCTTCGCTGACTAATTCGGATAATGCCGGAAAATCTTTTTCCCGTTTGTCAAAAAAGATGAGAAGTGAGTTCACCAGCTCGGAAGCTTTGTAAATGCGCACAAATCCTTCCTGCTCGATCATGGAGTTTTTAATTCCCAGCAGCTGGATCTCTTTCGGTAATTCCTGGAAAAAAAGTGCCGGAAAATCTTCACCGTCGGAAATAATGGAATGGTATTCCTTGACTTTCTGCAAATCTGCTTTTATAGCCTTGAAATCAGAGGACGGGAACAGGTTTTCCAGACGGTCTTTAGCAGTATCGCCGATCGCATAATCCGTCAGCCATTCCCGGATTACCGTGAATTCAAGATCTTTTAATGTCTGCTGATCAAAATTCTGTACTGCCATTATCCTTAAAAAGAAAAGCCACAAACTCAGAGTTTATGGCTTTAGTATCATCAATAAAAATATTATCTGTTCAACATCACCGGCATTACCAGCATCAATACATCCTCATCGGAATTATCATTATTTGCCGGAACGATCAATCCTGCACGGTTAGGTTCGCTCATCATAATTTTCACTTCCTGAGAATCCACATTATTCAGCATTTCAAGAAGAAAACGGGAATTAAATCCGATCTCCAGATCTTCGCCATCGTACGAACACGTCAAACGCTCGTTCGCCTGGTTGGAAAAATCAATATCTTCTGCTGACAATGATAACTCAGAACCGGCAATTTTCAATTTGATCTGGTGTGTCGTTTTATTCGCAAAGATAGATACACGCTTGATAGATCCCAGGAACTGTGTTCTGTCGACTGTCAGCACATTAGGATTTTCCTTCGGAATAACAGCTTCATAGTTAGGATATTTACCATCAATCAAACGGCACATTAAAACGATATCGTTGAATGTAAATACCGCGTTTGAAGCAGTGTATTCGATCAATACTTCTTCATCTCCTCTCAGATTTGATTTCAAAAGGTTCAGCGGTTTTTTCGGAAGAATAAATGCAGAACTTCCTGTCGCCTGGGAATCTGTCCGTTTGTAACGAACCAGCTTATGGGCATCTGTCGCAACAAAGATGATCTCAGAAGGCGAGAACTGGCAGTAAACACCACTCATCACCGGACGTAAATCGTCATTACCTGTTGCAAACAACGTCTTATTAATCGCTTTAGAAATGATATCACCTAACACACGGATACTTGCACCGTTTTCCATCGGAGGAGTTTTCGGAAAATCATCTCCGTTGAAACCAACCATTTTAGACTTTCCGTTATCATAAGCGATTTCTACCTGGTAGTTGGAAAAATCAATACTGAACGTACACGGCTGCTCCGGGAGATTTTTCAGAATATCCAGCAATAGTCTCGCAGGAATTGCGATTTTTCCGTCTTCTTTAGATTCAACTTCCAGTGTCGTTTTCATCGTGGTTTCCAGATCAGATGCTGAAACAGTCAGCTGATTGTCACGTATTTCGAACAAAAAGTTATCTAAAATAGGAAGAGTATTGCTTGTGCTTAATACACCACTGATGTTTTGTAAGTGTCTCAATAAAATTGTACTAGGAACAATAAAATTCATATACCTTTCTATGTTTTGTTAGCAAATATACTTTTTTTATCTGAAATAGGGACGTTGATTTTCCGGGATTATTTTATTTAGTTTGGAATAATCAACGGGAATTAAATTTATGGCTTGAATTTTGATTATTTTTGCATCTCAGTAATTCTTTAATTGATATTATGAAAACAATTTTGTTCTTATTATTTTCAGCTGGCATGAGCTTTATCTTGTTGACTAACTGTAATTCGTCCAAGGCAGTAGTGGTTGGTCAGGGAGAAGGGACAAATACTACTACAACGAATGAATATCAAAAAAGCACTAATCCGAATGAAACGGAAACTCCTGTGTTTAAAACGGAAGAAGTAAAACGAGCCCCTTCTTCTAAAATTATAAATGCACGAACTGAATAAAATTAGTTAAAAATCTAAATTTGATACCTTGTTTATTAGCTTATACCGATAAATACACATTGTAATATGCTTTTTATTACTATATTTGGAACAAGGTTATTTAAAATCATAAAAACATGAAGAAGAATTTTTTATACGTATCTTTTTTCGCGGCTGCTATCTTAGTTAGCTGTAAATCGAAAGAGGCAGAAGAAACTCCGGCTGAAGAGATCGTGACAGAGGAAGTTATTGTTGAAGAGCCTGTTCAAGACGAAGCACCTGTTGCAGAAGAAAAAGCTCCTGAAGCTACCAATACTACTAAGAAAGTTACAAAAAAAGAAGAAAAAACAGTAGTTCTAAAAACTGAAGAGGTAAAATCAACTCCTTCTTCTTCTAAGATAACTGAAATGAAGCAAGCTAAAGAAGTTAGCGGAGCAGTAGAAGAAGTTAAAACTGAAGGAAAGAAAATTAATGAGAAATTATTAAAAGCTAAAGAGGAAAAAGAGAAAGCAAATAGCGGTAATTAATCCTTGTTAAATAATATTGAAAGCAGCAGATCTAAATATTTGCTGCTTTTTCTTTTCACCCTATTTCTTCTTTATTCTTAAAGAGAATAAAGAATAGTGATAAAAAGTACAGCAATATATCCATTTATGCCTGTTCACGTTCCATTAGCCGGAAAAGAAAAAACATGAACTTCTTGCACCCATTGAATCTTAGTATTTTTATCATTCCTTTATAATCTATCCCCAGCCTGAAATTTCATCGTCTTTTTCACTTTAAGCACAAATCAGGAAAAGAAGATGATAATTATAATCGCTCAATCCACACAAGATTCGAAGGACAGTTTTAAAACTGCTACTATATTTCACTTTCAGAACACTTATTCAATTCCGAACTTAATAGGTTTCAGTTCAGACTTAGGATGTACAATGACTGATCAATTACTATGCTTAGTATATTGAGAGTTACTGATTGATTTGTTGGCATAAAAAAAACCGATGAAGAAATTTCTCCATCGGTTCTATTTTTTACTTTTATCTGTCAGCCCGTAAGGACTTCAGCTATAAAAAATTATTGTTTTACAAATCTTTTCACAGCTTTCAAACCACCAACTGTTGTTGCTTCGTATAAGTAAACACCACTTGTTAAAGTAGAAACATCAACTTTATTTCCAGCAGAAGTCAAAATTACTTTTCCTTCTAAATTCAGAACTGTTAAAGAAACAACATCTTCAGAAGCAGTTACATTTAATTCTGATACTGCAGGATTTGGATAAGCAGTCAAAGAAACATTATCAAAATCTGATACTGCAACAGGAGCTCCTAATTTAAAAGATCCAAAATCATTCGTTGTAAGTGTATCTTCACCAGCATTTGCGTTAAACGGGTAGAATTCGATAACAACTAAGATTTCATCATTTACATTAAAGCCTGTAGCTTGCGTGTTTAGAGTTAATGCATTCCCCTGATTAATAGCTGAAGAAGGAATTGCCTGTCCACTGTTGAATGCTGCCGCTATCTGTGTATTAACAATTAAGTTATTTGCGAAACCTTCCTGCTGACCAACCAAAGAGTAAGATTTACTTGTTGTAAAATTATAATAGTATAATACAAGAGTATCACCTTCAACTAAAGCGTCTCCGGAATGTTTCAAAGTAAAACTAACTTGTTGGGAAGTAGATTGAGCTACGGTAGATCCTTCTACCGGAGTAGAGAGTTTCAATTCCATATCCAACTGACGTTGACCAAAAGATGTTGCAGCAATGAATGTAAATGCTACTAAAGCGTAAATTTTTTTCATAATTTTTAATTTTATAATTTTTCAAACAATTAACGTCGTAAAGATATAAAAAGTTTGTTGAAAACAATATATTTCGAAAAAATCTCGTTTTTTTATTAAACGGTGTTATTTTTAAACCTTTGTGTTAATTGTGAAACAAATTATCTGTTTTTTTTTAATCTTTTGTTATTCTGCTGTTTACACTCAGGTAAAAGAGAAAAAAACGTTTGATATTAAGTCGTACTTTAATTTCTTAAAAAATGATAATTCGCAGGAAATCGTTATAAAACCTCCGTTAAACCAGTGTTATCAATATAATGCTCCTGCGCTTCCTTTTTTCAGCTTTTCTGCAGATATTCCAAACAAAGGCGATTATACGCTTAAGATCCTGTTCACGGACAGCATCACCATTAGTAACATTCATTTCCCTGTTTCAAAAGGACTGGAAAAGCAATACGGCCAGACATCTTATTACGACACGAGCTATTTTATTGAAGCATTTTCATCCGAAGCATTTTTCCCAAAAAAGAATTTCCAAGGCTTCGCACCAGTCATTGCCAGAGATACAAGAAAACAAACTTTTCACATTTATCCGTTCAAATATCAGGAAAGAACAAATACACTGAAAGTGTACACTCAGTTTATTGTTCAACTTGAGAAGACAGCGGCAGGCGGGATCAACGAAATTCATCAGGCAAGAGCATTTACTTCTACCAAAGATATTTTTGCAGAAAAGGATCTTTCGGAATTTCAATCCAAGTACCAGCCAATCGGGGAAAAAGGAGAACTATTGATTATTTACCGAAATACTTCTGACAGCTTAATACGAAAATTTGCCGGCTGGAAAGTAAAAAGCGGAGTGAAATGCCATTTCCTTAAATTGGATAACAACACCATTTTTCCGGAAGACATAAAGGCCAGGATCGAATCATGGTATGATTCTATTCCTGATATTTTATATGTATTGCTTGTAGGAGAACATTCTGAGATCCCATCTTATTTATACAAGCAGGTTTTAAGCGACGATTATTACAGCGACACTTATTATGGATTTATTGACGGAACGGATTTTGCACCGGAATTACTTGTCGGGCGTTTTTCCGGAACAGAAGCTGAAAATACTGTATTAATAAATAAGACCATTCATTATGAAAGTTATTATCTAAAGGATAATTATGAAAAAAATGTCATGCTGATGGCCTCGGATCAGGGCACAAACATCGGAGATGACAATGAAACTGACTGGGAGCACCTTCGCGGTATTGGGATATACCTTTCCGATTCTGCCCAGATGCAGGCGTACGAGTATTTTGACGGATCTCAGGGAAATTCAGACAGTCCGGGCAATCCAACTGCGACAGATATAAAAAACGGCATTAATGCAGGAAAAGGATTTATTTTTTATACCGGCCACGGAGATTTCAGCGTACTCAACACAGGAAGCTTTTTCACAATGCACGTGCAACAGCTGGAAAACTACAATAAGCTGCCGGTGGTGATCTCTGCGGCCTGCAATAATGGAAAGTATATCGGTCTGAATTGTATGGCCGAAGCATTTACCTTTGCTCAAAAGAACAGCCAAAATACGGGAAGTGTCGCTTTCACAGGTTCCTCCATTTTGATGTCCTGGGCTCCGCCGATGGAAACTCAGGATGAATTCGCAAGATTAATAAATCCAAATTCCTCTAACTACAAATCCACATTGGGAGCAGCCTTTTATAATGCTCAGCTGAGCATGCTGGAAAAATACCCGACCACTTACGGGGAAGAAGTCATGCAAACATGGATATTATTCGGGGATCCGACCTTAAAAATGCGGGTAAATCAAAAAGGGGCACTTCTTGCCCAGCATCCCTCGATAATTCCTTACACAAGCACAAGCATCCATCTTCTCATTAATGAAGATAATGCTTTTATCAGCTTGTCTCAAAATGATTCTGTTATTGCTTTCGGCCAAAGCAGTGATCATTCCATAATTTTCAGCCAGCTGGATTTATCTCCTGATTTCCCTGTTGATATCGTAGCAACAAAATCTGATTTCCAGACTTACACTGGCCAAATAAACCTGTTCAGGAGTTCAGGTGAAGTACCTTTTAAAGTGTATCCGAATCCTGCGAGCCATACGCTCTTTATTCTCGGCAGCTTAGCTGTTGATGAAGTTCAACTTGTTGATGTCAGCGGAAGGATCATCCCGGTAAACTTTGATTTTTCGGCTAATTCTGTTAATTTAGACCACTTGAGCGCCGGTGTCTATCAGCTGGTAATTCATTCAAACAACAATTTATACAATTATAAAATCATTAAATCACATGAAAACTAAAGAGGAAATTGTCAGCAACTGGCTGCCGCGATATACAGGAGAAAAACTGGAAAACTTCGGGAAATATATTTTAGTGTGCAACTTCATTAATTACGTTGAGAAATTTGCCAATCAATTTGATGTTCCTATTATCGGTCACGGGAAACCAATGCAATGCGCAACAGCCAACGGAATCACAATTATCAACTTCGGAATGGGCAGCGCTTCTGCAGCAACTTTAATGGATCTGCTTTCTGCCATTTCACCTAAGGCAGTGCTGTTCTTAGGTAAATGCGGCGGATTGAAAAAGAAAAATAATGTAGGTGATTTTATTTTACCGATAGCAGCCATTCGCGGAGAAGGAGCTTCTAACGATTATTTTCCACCGGAAGTTCCTGCATTACCTGCATTTGCCCTGCAAAAAGCGATTTCCACCACTATCCGCGATCACTCGCTGGATTACTGGACAGGAACTGTTTATACAACCAACAGACGTGTCTGGGAGCACGACGAAGATTTTAAAGAATATCTTCATCAGATCAGAGTGATGGCAATTGACATGGAAACGGCGACTATTTTCTCTGTAGGATTTGCCAACAAGATTCCAACAGGAGCATTGCTGCTGGTTTCCGATCAGCCAATGGTTCCTGAAGGCGTAAAAACAAGTGAAAGTGATACGAAAGTGACAGCTCAGTTTGTAGATATGCATCTGGAGCTGGGAATTGAATCATTGAAACAACTGATTAATAACGGGAATACGGTGAAGCATTTACGTTTTTGATTTACGTACTATCGCTTCCACACATTTCATACCGTCAATTGCAGCAGAAATGATTCCGCCGGCATAACCGGCACCTTCGGCGCACGGAAAAAGTCCTTTTATCTCAATATGCTCGAATGTTTCAGGATTTCTTGGAATCTGAACAGGAGAGCTTGTCCGTGATTCAGGGGCGTGCAAAACTGCATCATTTGTCAGATATCCGGGCATTTTACGTCCGAAATCCTTAAAAGCTTCCCGCAAGCGTTTAGTAATTGCCGGTGGCAGGATCTGATTCAGGTCACAGCTTACGATTCCGGGTTGGTAAGAGCTTCTCGGGAAATCAACGGATTTTTTCCCATTGACAAAATCCAGCATCCGCTGTGCGGGAACCTGTTGTGTTTTTCCTGCAGCCTCCCAGCAGGCTTTTTCCACCGATTTCTGGAAATTCAGGCAAACAAACGGATCATTTTCGAAATTCTCAAAATCTTCTGCGTCTATCTGTACCACGATTCCCGAATTGGAATAGGGATTATTCCGCTTAGAGGGCGACCAGCCATTCGTCACTACTTCGCCTTCTTCCGTAGCGCAAGGCGCGATGATTCCGCCGGGACACATACAAAACGAATAAACTCCTTTTCCGTCCACCTGAGTTACCAACGAATAACTGGACGGAGGCAAAAACTCATCATTTAAACGCCCGTGATATTGTAATGTATCAATCAATTCCTGTGTATGTTCTATCCGGACACCAAGAGCAAAACCTTTTGCTTTGAGCTTCACTCCTCTTTTGTGCAACAGCTCAAAAATATCTCTTGCGGAATGACCTGTTGCCAGCACAAGATCGGAGCAGGTAATCTTTTCCTGCTGATTAATTTCAATTGCTTTCAGCTCATTGTTTTCAATAAAAATATCCGTCAGCTTCGAATGAAAACGTACCTCACCGCCCGCTTTACGGATCGCTTCCCGCATTGCTACAATAATATGGGGCAGCTTATTTGTTCCGATATGCGGATGTGCATCGATCAGGATATCTTCAGAAGCTCCAAAATGAACGAACCACTCCAGCGCTTTCTGAACATCTCCCCGCTTTTTGGAACGTGTGTACAGCTTACCGTCAGAATACGTTCCCGCACCACCTTCGCCAAAACAATAATTGGACTCCGGATTCACAATTTGTTCCTTATTGATTTTCGCTAAATCTCTTCTCCGTTCCCGGACATCCTTTCCCCGTTCAAAAACAATCGGGCGAAATCCCAGCTCGATTGCACGTAAAGCAGCATACAAACCCGCAGGCCCGGCCCCGATAATATGGACTTCTGAAGCGGAGGAAACATCTTTTAAGTGGTAATAATCCGGTCTTTGCGGAAAGGATTCCCCTACTGCAACTTCAAACCGCGCATTGATCTTTATTTGTTTTTTCCGTGCATCTACCGAGCGTTTCAACCAGCGAAATTCAAAATCAACGCCACGGAGGCGTAATTCTTTTTCGAGTTGCTTTTTCAGAAAAATATCATTCTTCGCTTCTTCCGGAGAAACTACCAAATCAACAGTCTGTATCATTTAGCCTTCAAAAATCAGAGAGAACCACCAGGTGCGCTGCAGCATCCGGTCAATTGGATTAGAAATATACGTATTATCGTTAATGAAAGTACTCTTAAAGCTCTGTGACATTTTTAGTTCAATCCCCATTTTGAAAAACGGGAAGAAAAATTCCACTCCTCCTCCAACCTGGAACTGATAGTCGTGCTTTTTAAACTTCAGAAACGGATCCAGATCGGATTGTGTCGCTTTTTCCTGTGATTGTAAATCCAGAGAATACTGAAAGCCACCCAGGACATATGCTGCAAAATTATTCACCCTCAACGTTCTCAATTGAAGCATCAAAGGGAAATCAAGGTTAACAGATCCGACACGTTCCTCATTGATATAAGGCTCATTCAATGTACCTCCGAACATCAGGTATTTATAACGGAACAGCTTTTCCTGAAATGAAATGGTCGGAATAAAACGAAGCCTGAAAATAGGAATCCCCAATTTGATAGTTGTCAAAACTCCTACCTGTGCTCCCGGCTGCGGGATATTTTCAACTTGCAGAAGATCATAATTTGAATAGGCATCTAAACGGGGCGTCACTTTAACGGAAGTCATATTTGCACCTAAGGTAAACCCAAAATGCATAATGCGCTGGTCGAATTTACGGTAATTCATGACTTTCTCTCTTTGAGAAAAACCCAGAAAGCCAATACCACACATTATAAACAACAACCAGTACTTCATTATTTTAAAAAACGAAAAAATCGTCAGGATATTTTATTTTGTTCCGGCATAAATGGTTGCTATTCCTCCCGAACAGGGAATCAGATATACCTCTTTGTAGCCTAATTTTTTCATGATAGCTTCAAAATCCTTCCCTTCCGGAAAAGCCTGGATCGATTCCGGCAAATAGGTATAAGCGCTGGAATCTTTAGAAATCATTCTGCCGAAGAAAGGGATAACATATTTAGAGTGAAACGCATAATATTGCTTCACAGGAAAAGCTTTGGGCTTTGAAAATTCAAGAATTACAATTTTTCCGCCCGGACGAACCACACGAAGCATTTCAGAGAGACCTTTTTCCAGGTCCTGGAAATTACGTACACCAAAGCCGACTGTCAGCGCATCAAAAGTATTGTCCTCGTATTTCAGGTTTTCGGAATCGCCGACTTCCATCGTAATAATATGGTCAACGTGCTTTTTCTTCATTTTCTTACGTCCCACTTCCAGCATCCCTTCGGAAATATCTACACCGACAATTTTCGCCGGATGCAGAGACAATGCCTCTAAAGCAAAATCACCCGTTCCGGAAGCGATATCCAGGATTGATTTCGGTTGAATCGGACGGAGCTGCCGGATTGCTTTTTTACGCCATAATTTGTCAATCCCGACAGATAAAAAATGATTTAAAAAATCGTATTTTGAAGAAATGTTATCAAACATTTCCTTTACTTCTGCTTTCTTAGTTTTATCTTCCTGTCCGTAAGGTTTTACTTCTTTGCTCATTTTATTTCTTCTCCGATAATACGCTTTATTTCCTGTTTCAGCTTTTCTTTATCTATACTTACCACACCTACTTCTTCACAAACCAGACCACCTGAAATATTAGATATCTGCGCTACATTCTCCAATGAAATGCCCGTTGCCAGACAAAGGCTTGCCACGCTGATAACGGTATCTCCGGCTCCGCTCACATCCGCAATATTACGAACATGTGCAGGAATATGGTGCTTTTCTTTACTATCTTTTATGAAAACTCCGTGTTCCGATAAGGTTACAAATGAAATATTATTATTTAACTTTTCTGTCAGCTGGCGAATGCTGTCTTCAAAGGCTGAAAAATCACTTTTCAAGTCAAACTGTACATCCAAACCTTCCTTTAGCTCTTTTAGATTAGGTTTGAACAATGTCACGTTTTTGTATGCAAAAAAGTTTTTCTTCTTAGGATCTACAGTAGTTATGATATTCTTCTTACCGGCTATGGAGATAATCTTCTGAATAACGTTTTCTGTTAAGACACCTTTGTTGTAGTCCTCAAAAATAATCGCATCAATTGCCTGTGAATTGACCAGGTTTTCAATCAGTTCAATCAGCTTTGCTTCCTCAGAAGCTTTTAAATCATCCGTCTGTTCAGAATCAATCCGCAGCAACTGCTGGTTGTTTCCTAAAATCCGGGTTTTAACGGTTGTTTTTCGCTGAGCACTTCTCAGCAGCGTATCGCAATGGATCTTGTTTTCCTCCAACAATTCCACCATTTTATTTCCGTTATCATCTTCTCCGATCACAGAAGCAACAAATACGGTTGCTCCCAGTGCAATCAGGTTTAAAGCGACATTTGCAGCTCCTCCCAAACGGTCTTCTTTCAGCGAAAGATTGACAATCGGAACAGGAGCTTCAGGACTGATACGTGTCACACTTCCCTTCATATATGTATCCATCATCATATCTCCGATGACAAGCATCCGTTTAGATGAAAATGAACGAAATAACTCCTCTATATTCATTTATTGCAGTTTCGCCAAAGCAATTTTAATCCGGCTGATCGCTTCTTCTAAAATATTTTCAGAAGTCGCATAAGAAATACGGATACATTTTTCATTACCAAAAGCTTCTCCGGTCACCAATGCCACATTTGCTTCATCTAATAAATACATCGACAGGTCATTTGCTGTGCGGATCACCGTATTGCCGCATTTTTTGCCGAAATACGCAGATATATCAGGGAATAAGTAAAACGCTCCGTCAGGAATACTGCATTTCATACCCGGGATTTCATTTAATAATCGCAGGCAAAGATCCCGTCTGTTTTTAAATGCAGCAACCATATCGGTCAGAACAGAAACGTCTGCCTTAACAGCTGCAACAGCCGCTTTCTGTGCGATAGAGTTCGTCCCTGAAGTGAATTGTCCCTGAATTTTATTACACGCATTTGCAATTTCAACCGGCGCACCGATATATCCCAAACGCCATCCGGTCATCGCCCAGGCCTTTGAAACACCGTTAATCGTTACCACCTGATTGAAAATAGCATCAAACTGCGCCAGACTTTCATGTTTTCCTTTAAAGTTAATGTGCTCATAAATTTCATCGGAAATCACAATCAAATCAGGATATTTTTCAATAACCGCCGCCAGCGCTTTCAGTTCATCATAACTGTAAACAGAACCGGTAGGATTACACGGTGATGAGTAGATTAACATCTTTGTTTTCGGCGTGATCGCTTTCTCTAGAGCATCTGCAGTCAGTTTAAAGTCTGTCTCCATTGTCGTCGGAATCACTACCGGAACTCCGTCTGCCATTTTAACAATTTCAATATATGAAACCCAGTAAGGAGCGGGAATCAACACTTCGTCTCCTTCACCGACACAACTGAATACCACATTGGCAATCGATTGTTTTGCACCGGTAGAAACAATAATATTCTCCCTTTTATAATTTAATCCGTTATCTCTCTTAAATTTCTCCACAATTGCATCCCGCAGGTCATCGTATCCCGGAACAGGCGGATAAGTTGTGAAGTTATTGTTCAATGCTTCAATCGCAGCATCTTTAATAAATTGAGGAGTATGAAAATCAGGCTCGCCCAGTGAAAGTGAAATAATGTCTTTTCCCTGCGCTTTTAGCTCTCTTGCCAGACGTGACATCGCTAACGTTGCTGATTCTTCTAATTTTGATAATCTACTTGCTAACTGCATTCTGAAATCCTAAAAAATCCAAAGCAAAACTAAGAAAATAAAATCAAGCAGAGATGCGGATATCATTTTATATTGCCAATACTTTAAGGATAAAATGAACATATCCGACAAAAACGCTTGAATATTTGAAAAAAAAATTATTTTTGCATCACTAAAATTGCGAAAATGATTGACAATATCACGGAATTCAAATTCAGAGAAGCGCTGAAAAACAATAAAAAAGTAAGATTGGTAACTTATATCGGTGGTGCGGTTGTAGTAGCTGTACTGGGATATTTTGCTTATGACTATTTCATTTTCAGACCGAATAATGAGAAATCAAAGGATTCTTACTATGCTGCACTTAATTACGCGGCTGCGGATTCAGTGGATTTAGCGATTGATGAAGCGCGCAGGGGCGTTAAGAAATTTGACGGTAAAATCGGTGGAGAAATCAATCAGTTTATTCTTGCACGTACTTTGATGGAGAAAGGTGAATACAAAAATGCGCTGAAAGAATTACAAGGTGTAAAGCTGGATGATACGTTCCTTTCCGTGGCGGTGATCAGCCTGCAGGGTGATTGTCAGTCGGAGCTGAAAAACTATAAAGAAGCAAAAGAATTATATCTGAAAGCTTCCAAGAAAAACGTCAACGATAAAACAACTCCTGAAAATTTATTCAAAGCGGCATTAGTTACAGAAAAGCTGAATCAAAAAGCAGAAGCATTTGAATTATATACACGTATTGAGAATGAATATCCGAATTTTGCAAGTCAAAAAGCAATTTCAAAATATATTTCAAGAACACAAAATTAATTTGATATATGGCAACAGCCTTTAAAAATTTATCGGATTACGATAAAAATAATGTTCCAAATGGTGCCGATTTTAAGATCGGCATTGTTGTTTCTGAGTGGAATGATTCTATCACGAACGCTTTATTGTTCGGAGCCAAAACAGCTTTGCTGGAAAACGGTGTAAAAGAAGAAAACATCATGATCCGCTACGTTCCCGGAACATTCGAACTGCCGTTAGGATGCCAGCTGCTGCTGGACAATACGGATATCGACGGAGCAATTGCAATCGGTGTCGTTATTCAGGGAGAAACCCGTCATTTTGACTTTGTCTGTGAGGGTGCAACACAAGGTTTAATGCAGGTAGGACTGGAATACAATACACCTGTAATGTACTGCGTACTGACCGACGACAATATACAGCAATCGCTGGATCGTTCGGGCGGAAAGCACGGAAATAAGGGAACCGACACTGCTATTGCGTGTCTTAAAATGATTGAGTTTAAACGTTCAATGCAATAAAGAAATG
This sequence comes from Flavobacteriia bacterium 40-80, assembly GCA_001899145.1. GTDB lineage: Bacteria > Bacteroidota > Bacteroidia > Flavobacteriales_D > Crocinitomicaceae > 40-80. The sequence continues at coordinate 651,946 of MKVF01000018.1, read as the reverse complement.
ACACTTATCAAATCAATTTCAGGAATACGCGGAACGATCGGCGGACCGGTAAATGAAGGATTGACACCTGTTGATGTTGTAAAATTTGCGGCAGCTTACGGAACATGGTTAAAATCCCGGAATCCTTCAAAAAAGATGAAGGTTGTTATCGGCCGTGATGCACGTATTTCAGGTGAAATGGTAAGTACACTCGTATCTTCCACATTGATCGGATTGGGAATCAATGTCATCGACCTTGGATTATCCACTACTCCAACAGTTGAAGTGGCTGTTCCTATGGAAAAAGCGGATGGAGGAATTATTCTTACTGCCAGTCACAATCCAAAACAGTGGAATGCCCTGAAATTATTAAACAGCCGCGGAGAATTCATCTCCGGAAAAGACGGCGAAGAGATTATAAGCATTGCAGCTTCTGATGCCTACGAATTTTCTGAAGTGGATGATCTGGGTACAACAACGACTATCAACGATTATATTGAACGTCATATTGATCTGATCCTTCAATTACCCTTAGTAGATGTTCAGGCAATTACAGAGGCGAACTTTAAAGTGGTGGTGGATGCTGTAAACTCTACCGGAGGCATTGCAGTTCCTGCGCTTTTAAAAAAGCTGGGCGTTACACAAATCACTGAATTATACTGTGAACCCACAGGACATTTTCCCCACAACCCGGAACCGCTTCCGGAGCATTTGGGAGATCTGGCGAAAGCTATTAAGGAAAATAATGCTGACCTGGGGATAACCGTTGATCCGGATGTGGACCGCCTCGCATTTGTGTGTGAAGACGGGAGCATGTTCGGAGAGGAATACACATTAGTAGCAGTTGCAGATTATATAATCTCCAATACTCCGGGAAATACGGTATCCAATTTATCTTCTACACGTGCATTAAGAGATGTAACGGAAGCGAAAGGATTAAAATATGAAGCAGCAGCTGTAGGAGAAGTCAACGTGGTAGAAAAAATGAAAGCGATTGACGCTGTTATCGGCGGCGAAGGAAACGGAGGTATCATTTATCCGGCACTGCATTACGGCAGGGACGCGATGGTGGGCATCGCCTTATTTCTGACTCATCTTTCACAGAAGAAAATGCCGGTTTCTCAATTGAGAGACAGCTATCCTAAATATGTGATTTCAAAAAATAAAATTGAGCTGACACCGGAAATCAATGTTGACAAACTACTGGCTGAAATTGCTGAAAAATACAAAGGCGGAGAAGTGGATACAACAGACGGTGTAAAAATTTACATTGGGAAAGAATGGGTTCACCTGCGCAAGAGCAACACTGAGCCCATCATCCGCATTTACTCAGAAAGCCATAGCGAAATAACAGCAAACGCATTTGCAGAACGCTTTATAAATGAGCTTAAAGCGTTAATTTAAAATAAATTTTGAAGTGATTATTCTAAAATAATTAACTTCAATGCCGGATGAAAAAAACAAAAGAACATAAAACGGCGAAAGAGTTTGTAAAGGAAATCAGCAATACAATTGATCTCAGAAACCGGATTAATGATATTGTCTTCAATGCGCATACGCCTTTAGGGAAGCTGTTTGACATCGTCATCATGCTGATGATCATTGCCAGCATTATTACTATCGTATTACACAGCATTCCTTCCGTTAATCATCGTTACCATACGCTGATCTATTCCCTGGACTGGTTCTTCACTGTTTGTTTTCTTGTTGAATATTGCCTGCGGGTTTATTCCGCGAAAAACCGGAAACAGTATGCTTTCGGAATGTGGGGAATTATTGATTTTCTGGCTGTTTTTCCCTCTATTATTTCTCTTTGGATCACAGGTTATCAAACCATTCAGGTTATCCGGATCGTCCGCTTACTGCGTGTTTTTAAAGTACTTAGACTCTTTCGTTTTATATCCGAAGGATATGCGCTTGCGCAGGCAATGAAAGCCAGCTTGTATAAAATTGCCGTTTTTATGTCATTCATATTCATACTGGTCGTTTTATTGGGTTCGTTCATGTATGTCATTGAAGACGGCACTCCCGGTTTTGAAAGTATTCCTTCCAGCATTTACTGGGGAATCGTTACCATTACAACGGTCGGGTTCGGCGATATCGTGCCGCATACCATGATCGGTAAATTCACTTCATCCGTCATCATGCTGGCAGGATATGCTATTATTGCCGTCCCTACCGGAATCATTACCGGAGAAGTTGTAAAGCAAAAATTCAGGCACACGATAAAATGTTTTGAATGTGATCATGAAAATGATTATAACAATAAGTTTTGCTCCGAATGCGGTGATTCACTTCTGGAAGAAAAAACTTGTGAATAATTAAGAACTTTTTGTGTTATAATATTTTAAATTTGCGTTTCAACAAATAAGATAGATATGTTAAAAGAATTTAAAGCGTTTTTAATGCGCGGCAACGTGGTGGATTTAGCGGTTGCCGTAGTAATTGGAGCTGCATTTACAGCAATTGTTAATTCTCTTGTCGCTGATATTATCACACCGGCTATTCTGAATCCGGCTATTGAGGCAGCAGGTGTGAAAAACCTGGAAGAGCTTGCCTGGGGAGCGTTAAAGTATGGGAAATTCCTGGCTGCGATCATCAACTTTATCATTATTGGTTTTGTATTGTTTATGCTTGTTAAAGGAATGAACAGACTGCAAACCATTAAAAAGCAAGAAGAAGAGGAAGCTCCTGCTGCGGAACCTGTTCCTACAAAAGAAGAAGTGCTTCTTACTGAAATACGGGATTTATTGAAGGATAAGCCACAGATATAAGACAACAGACATTAGACATTAGACGTTAGACAAAAGACTTTAGGATATTAAGACAGAAGAGGAAAGGTATAAAAATTAAATTTCCTGTGCCTGTTTAAACATCTGATCTAAATTTTTTGGTTTCTAAAAAAATAAAAAATCCGAAAACATAAGTTTTCGGATTTTTGCTTTTATCAATTTGTAACTACATTCTTTCAGGAACCTTAATTCCAAGCAGCTGCATCCCCAGCCGTATCACTTTGCCGATATTTTCGCAAAGAATCAGGCGGGAAGCTCTTAATGCCTCGTTTTCTTCTTTCAGAATATTTATCGACTGGTAATAGCTGTTAAATTCTTTCGTCAATTCAAAACAATAATTAACAACCAAAGAAGGTGAGTAAGAATTAGCAGCTTCATCGATCACATTTCGGAATCGCGATAAGCTCTTGATCAGATTTATATCTTCTGTTTCCAATTTGGTTACTGCTGTCAGTGCAATGTTTTCTGATTTTGCCTTTCTCAGCAACGACTGAATCCGGGCGTATCCATACTGAACAAAAGGAGCCGTATGACCGTTCAGTTCTACAGATTCCAGCGGATTGAACATCATTCGTTTTTTTGGATCAATCTTCAACAGATAATATTTTAACCCGCCGATCCCGATCGTATGGTTCAGTTCCGCAATTTGCTCTTTCGTCAATCCTTCGAGATGCCCTCTTTCAGCCGTCATTTTATCGGCTTCCCCTATCATTTCCGCCATCAAATCATCCGCGTCAACAACTGTTCCTTCACGGGATTTCATACGTCCCGTAGGTAAATCCACCATTCCATAGGACAGGTGATAGCATTTTTTTGCCCAGTCATACCCCAGCTTATCCAGAATCAGGAACAACACTTTAAAATGATAATCCTGCTCATTTGCCACCGTATAAATGATTCCGTCAAGGTCCGGATAATCTCTGAAACGCTCAATGGCGGTTCCAATGTCCTGCGTCATGTAAACCGAAGTTCCGTCCGAGCGCAGCAAAAGCTTTTCGTCCATGCCGTCTGCCGTCAGGTCAATCCATACGGAACCATCTTCTTTCCGGTAAAAAACTCCTTTTTCCAGACCTTCCAGAACAACATCCCGTCCCAGAATAAATGTATCTGATTCGTAATATAATTTATCAAAATCTACTTCCATTGTCTGGTAAGTCGCTTCAAACCCATCGTACACCCAGCCGTTCATCGTTGTCCACAACAAATACACCTGCGGATCACGCGCCTCCCATTTCACCAGCATTTCTTTCGCATCGCGGAGAATAGTTGTCTGGTTTTTCGCTAAATCCTTGATTTTGGCATTGATTTCCTTAACGGCTTTCTCATCATCTGATTTTTCAGCTTTTGCCTTTTCCAGCTTTTGGTATTCAGCTGTTACTTCTTTCGGGAAACCATCAAACCGGCCTGCTTCCCACTGTGCAATGATTTCTTTGGCTTCATTGTTAAAATGAATATCAAACTCCACATAGTATTTCCCGACCAGCTTATCCCCTTTTATTCCCGTATTCTGAGGTGTTTCCCGCTCCCCTTTCTGGTTTACAGGAGAAAAACGTTCCCACGCCAGCATACTTTTACAAATATGAATCCCACGGTCGTTGATAATCTGGGTTTTAATCACTTTATGGCCATTCGCTTTGAGGATTTCCGAAACGGAATACCCCAGGAAAATGTTTCTCAAATGTCCCAGATGCAAGGGCTTATTAGTATTCGGAGAAGAATATTCCACCATTTTCAATGATTTGGAGTTCGGTTCCGAATAACCAAACTGAGACTCTTTCGCGATCCCATTCAGCTGGTTTATCCAAAAATCATCTTCAATGACAATATTTAAAAAGCCCTGAATAACATTATAGCTTTTAACGGAAGCCATCCTTTCTTTTAAAAAAGCACCTATTTTACCTGCAACCTCCTCCGGCTTAGATTTCAGAATTTTTGAAAAAGGAAAGGTCACCAGCGTCACATCTCCTTCAAACTCTCTTCTGGTCTGCTGAAACTGGATTAATTTTTCTTCAATTTGTTCTCCGAATAATTCCTGACTGTTTTCTAATAAGACTTTTTTAATCTGTTCTTCCATTTGCTACACTCCACTTAAAACTTTAATACCATCATTCAACACATCGAAGGCTAATTCAGCCATTCGATTCACTTTATCGTCCAGGCAGGGATTCACTTCAACAATTTCAAAACACCCTACTATTCCCGACTCAAGCAGGTGCAAAATTAATGATTTTGCTTCATCCGGATGCAATCCGTTTTCCACAGGTGTTCCTGTTCCGAACGAACTATACGCCGGATCCATAGAATCCACATCAAAAGAGAGGTAAATCCAATCACAATCAGCTAATTGGGACAAAATCCGGTCGGCGATAATTTTAGGAGAATATTTCTTAAAATCATCCACAACAAAATTTTTTATTCCTTCTTTCTCCAACACATGATCTTCCTGCTCTTCCGTGTCTCTTACTCCGACATAGATTAAATCCTGAGGCAGGATCTTCGGGCAGACTCCTCCGAAATTTTTCAATTGATCCCATTTTTCTATCACTTCTGAGGGCAATTCATTCACCCGGCATTCTTTATTGTCTGCTGCCAAAGCGATCGCCAGCGGCATTCCGTGCATATTCCCGGAAGGTGTCGTATAAGGTGAATGGATATCTGCATGTGCGTCCACCCAGATAACTCCGAGCCGCTTTTCGGGAGCCGCCAGCTTCAACGCGCTGATGGTCGCTGCCGCCGAACCATGATCTCCTGAAAGTATAACCGGGATTTCATTATTTTCTACGATCTGCCGGACCTCGGAAGCTAAAGCGCGGAATACTTCTGAAAATTCACTGATGTATTTTGCTTTTTCCAGAGTAGCGGTTTCCTTGTCTAATGCCTGGTTCTGGTGCTGAACATAGGTCATCGGAAACCGGCTGAACAGCGGATTCCTCTGTTTCCTGGCTTCAGTCATAATCGCATAAGGACCAAGAGAAGATCCTCTCGTTCCGGCAGTGATTTCCGAAGGATTCACAACAAAATGCAATTCCTTTTTCATAAACTTATTATTTTAGGGTTCGATTTTATCCGTAAGGACGAAATTTTATAAATATTTCGAATATAACCTGAATGTTCAAATTATGCGGTATTTTCTCCTGATATTTTTATTGTTTTTTATCAACAGCAGCCTATTATCTCAAAAATACAAACCCTTTGAAGGAACCATTTTTTACGATGTATATCTTCAAAAATCTCCTGACAGCCTTCCGGAACGGATCAATTATCTGACACTTCACATAAAGGACAGTCTGGTACGGACAGATACCGATTCAGAAAGCTTCGGAGGACAGACCACTATTAAAAATCTAAACAGAAAACGTGCTTATATTTTATTGAAAAGCAATGACCAGTTTTATGCGATCCGGCATATAGAAACGGATAGTGTCGGCAAGGATTTTTCTTTCAAAAAGCTGAATAAAAAAGCAAAGCTGAATGGTTTTCAAATCAAAAGCGTGAAGCGAATTTCCGCAAATGGTGAAATTGATACTATTTGTTATTTTCCTAAAATCAATCCTGTTTATCTGAACATCTTTTCAGGTATCAAAGGTTTGCCTGCCGAATACAGAGTGCCTGTCAACGAAAAGGCGGTTTTGATCTATCAGGCGATCAGAATCGAAGAGAAAGAGCTGGATCCGAAGCTGTTCAGCATCCCCGGCTTTTTCAAGATCATTACTTTTGATGAATTCCTTTTGTTACAGGGAAAATAAAAGACATTGCTTCTCTCCTTCATTATCCGGTATTTTGTTTTTAAAGGCTTCCTGTTCTCTTTAACAATATGTTGTTGATGTTTCCTCCGTTCATTTCATTTTTTTACGCTCCAATCATTTATCTTTACTAGATTATTATGGACATGAATAACGAGAACGAATATATCAGACGCGGCGAAGAAAAAGTCAAGCCTGAACCGGAAATAAAAGCTCCAAAGGAAGACAGCAAAAAAAAGACAAAAAAAGCTGTTGATGAGGAGCAAAAGGAAAAGCTGAATGCAAAAAATCCATGGGAACGCTTCAGGGCGCGCTACGAATTAAAGCGTCCCAAAGCGATTATCGGAGGAATTTTACTGATTTCGGGAATTTTTCTTTTTCTTTCAGTTACTTCTTATTTGTTCACCTGGCAGGAAGATCAGAGCAAGGTCCTTCATAAAGGGTTCTGGAGCTTTATTTTTGAGGCCAACACAGAAGAAATGAGGAACTGGCTCGGAAAATTCGGGGCATGGTTCTCTCACCTTCTTGTATATCGCTGGATTGGAATTTCCTCGCTTGTCATCCCGTTTTTATTATTCCTGTTGGGGATCTACAACTCGTTCGGTTATAAATATGACTTATTTCCACTCAGAAGAACGACTATCATCAGTTTATTCTTCATGTTCTGGTCAGCTCTGTTTCTGGGGCTTTTCGCTTCGCATATTAACTTTCTCGGCGGAGCCTTTGGTTATTTTTCCAATACATGGCTCAATTTCACTTTAGGAAAGATAGGGAATTTATTTATTCAGCTACTGGTGCTTTACATAGGTTGTGTCGTTCTGTTCGATTTTAATTTCAAAGATTTCCTGAACAGGTTTAAAAACATTAATTTAATTGATGATGAGGCTTCTGAAGAGTCAGGAAAAGAACGTGCCGCAAATGACTTCCACATTATCAATACGATCAGAGATAATGAGGTAAAAAAAGATAATCTCAGGGAAACTGTTCATTTTGATGAAGATCAGGAAAACGAATTCACAAGGCATACACTTGATATTGAGGATGATTTGGAGGAAGACGAAGATGATGAATTTGAAATTGAGGATAATTACAACAAAACAGAAGATGAATTTGAATTGTCTTCCACTATTTCATCTGCATCTATAAATCCTTCGGAGGATTCTGATGAGTTCGAAATCGAAGTAGCACAGCCTGCAGATGCAGCAATTTCCGAAGATGAAGCCGATCGCCTGCGTCAGGATTACGGTGATTACGACCCGACATTAGACCTTTCCGGTTATATGCTTCCACCTATTGATTTACTGAAAGATTATGGAAGCAATACGCTGAGCATTGACAAAGGAGAACTGGAAGAAAACAAAAATAAAATTGTTGAAACGCTTCAGAATTACAAAATCGAGATCTCAAAAATTAAAGCCACTGTCGGACCTACGGTAACACTTTACGAGATTATTCCTGCTCCGGGAGTCCGGATCTCAAAAATAAAAAGCCTGGAAGATGATATTGCTTTGAATCTGGCAGCGCTTGGTATCCGTATCATCGCTCCTATTCCGGGAAAGGGAACCATTGGTATTGAGGTTCCGAACAGAAAACGCGACATGGTATCCATGCGTTCACTGATTGCTTCCGAAAAATTCCAGAATTCTGATTTTGAGCTGCCCGTTGTTATCGGTAGAACAATTACCAATGAAACGTTTACATTTGACCTGACAAAAATGCCTCACTTACTTGTTGCCGGGGCAACAGGGCAAGGTAAATCCGTTGGTCTGAACGCTATTCTGGTTTCCATTCTCTACAAAAAACATCCTTCGCAAGTGAAATTCGTGCTTGTCGATCCGAAAAAGGTGGAGCTGACGTTGTACAATAAGATCGAGCGACATTTCCTTGCAAAATTACCGGACTCGGAAGATCCTATTATCACGGATACCTCTAAAGTTATCAATACACTGAATTCCCTATGTATAGAAATGGATACACGGTATGAGCTGCTCAAAGAAGCGCAGGTCCGTACGATCAAGGAATATAATGCCAAATTCATCCAGCGAAGGCTGAATCCGGAAAAAGGACATCATTACCTTCCATATATTGTCGTGCTGATTGATGAGTTTGCAGATCTGATCATGACCGCAGGACGTGAAGTTGAAAGCCCGATCGCAAGGATCGCACAGCTGGCGCGGGCAGTCGGGATCCATTTAATTGTCGCCACTCAGCGGCCTTCTGTAAATGTAATCACAGGTATGATCAAGGCGAACTTTCCGGCGAGGATCGCATTCCGCGTACAGTCTAAAATTGACTCCAGAACGATTCTTGATTCAAATGGTGCCGATCAGCTGATCGGTATGGGAGATATGCTGATCTCTACCGGAAATGACCTTATCCGTCTGCAATGCGGCTTCGTAGATACACCGGAAGTGGATGATATTTGTGATTTTATAGGTTCACAACGGGCTTATCCGGAAGCAATGCTGCTTCCTGAATACGTTGGAGAAGGAGCCGGAGGAGAGGATAAAGATTTCGATATTAACGATATTGATCCGATGTTTGCGGAAGGCGCGCGTATCATTGTTGCCAGCCAACAGGGATCTGCCAGCTTATTACAGCGAAAGCTGAAGCTGGGTTATAATCGTGCGGGCCGTATCGTAGATCAGCTGGAAGCTTACGGAATTATCGGACCTCATCAGGGCAGCAAAGCCAGAGAAGTACTTTTCACAGATATCGAGCAGCTGAACGAATACATGAGCTCTAAAGGAATTAACGGATGATGGTTGAACTGAACCTTCCGGTAGCACCGTTAAAGCTCAGCAAATCAGGAGAAGCAATTCATGTGGTCTGCCTGCTCCGGAAAAAAAAGATCAGGCTGACTCCCGAAGAATGGGTACGACAACATGTTATTCACTTTGTAACAGCTTTCAGAAACTATCCGGAAGGACTTATCAAAATCGAGCATGGAATTAACATCCACGCTCTTTTCAGACGTTGCGATCTTGTACTGTATGACAGAAAAGCCAACTCACGGATCATTGTGGAATGTAAAGCTCCCAACATATCAGTTTCCGGACTTACATTTGATCAGGCAGCCCATTACAACCAGCATCTGGATGCAGATTATTTATTCCTGACAAATGGGATCGAGCATAAAATTTTCAAAATCGACAGAGACGGAAAGCAACTCTGCCAGCTTGAAGATCTTCCTTATTTTGAGGAACTTTAATTCAGATGGTCATTAAAATTGATTAATCCAGCTTAAATTCCGAAGTTCTGTGGAAAGTAATTCCCGGATAATCCTGCTCTGCCATTTGAAGTAAAAACGGTGTTTCAGCCAAAAATACCCAGTTACCATCTTTATCTTTTGCAATATTACCGGTCTTTGTTGCTATAAATTTCTGCAACTGTGCTTCATCAGCCGTAGTAATCCATGTGGCCAGGTGATAGTTTTTCGGGGAAAAACGGCATTGTGCACCGTACTCATTGTGCAAACGGTATTGAATTACCTCAAACTGCAACTGCCCGACTGTTCCGACAATTTTTCTATTACCCGGCTGCTGAATAAATAACTGTGCAACACCTTCGTCTGTCAGCTGAGAAATTCCTTTTTCCAGCTGCTTGGATTTCATCGGATCCAGGTTTTCCAGCTCCATGAAAATTTCAGGAGAAAAGCTCGGAATTCCTTTAAACATAAGCTTCTCACCTTCTGTTAATGTATCCCCGATTTTAAAATTCCCGGTATCATATAAACCGATTACATCTCCCGGAAAAGCGTCATCAATAACAGTTTTATCCTGGGCCATAAATGAAGTCGGATTCGCAAATTTGAATTTCTTCCCTAAACGCACATGCTCATAAAACGTATTGCGTTCAAATTTTCCGGAAACAATACGTAAAAAAGCGATTCTGTCACGGTGTTTCGGGTCGAGGTTTGCGTGGATTTTGAAGACAAATCCCGAGAATTTATTTTCAGACGGCTCCACCATTCGCAGATCCGACTCGCGCCCCTGTGGTGAAGGAGAGATTTCAATAAATGTATCCAGCAGCTCCTGAATACCAAAGTTATTAACTGCCGAGCCGAAAAATACGGGTGCAACGATTGCATCTAAATAGTGTTCTCTGTTAAACGGATCGTAAACACCGCTGATCATTTCCACCTCTTCACGCAGCTCATTTGCAGGGGCTTCCCCGACAATTTCATCCAGCTGCGAGTCCTTCAGATCAGAAATGGAAACAATGTCTTTGGAAATTTTCGTTTTATTCGCCTGAAACAGGTTCAGCTGTTTCTCATAAATATTATAAACACCTTTGAAACGGTCTCCCATTCCAATCGGCCACGTCAATGGACACACTTTGATATCCAGCTTTTCTTCCAGCTCATCCAATAAGGTAAACGCATCTTTACCCTCACGGTCCATTTTGTTCACAAAAATGATTACCGGCGTCTTGCGCATACGGCAGACTTCCATCAGCTTCTCTGTCTGTGATTCAACCCCGTTAGCGCAGTCAATCACCAGAATAACAGAGTCAACTGCTGTTAAAGTCCTGTAAGTATCTTCCGCAAAGTCTTTATGCCCCGGTGTATCCAGAATGTTGACCTGCTTTCCTCCATATTCAAAAGCCATTACGGAAGTCGCCACAGAAATTCCTCTCTGCTTTTCGATTTCCATGAAGTCAGAAGTAGCCGATTTTTTGATTTTATTGTTCTTTACAGCACCTGCTGTCTGAATAGCACCTCCGAACAACAGCAGCTTCTCAGTCAGTGTCGTTTTTCCGGCATCCGGGTGGGCAATAATACCAAACGTTCTTCTTTTTTCAATCGCTTCCGAATTTTTCATTCTCCAAAAATTTGCCTGCAAAGATAAGGAGATTTTATTGCAAACGGGTATCTTGTGATCCGGAAACGGCAATTAATTAAAACGGAACCACCAGCCCGATATTCATATGCACGAAATTAAGGCGGGTAGCGTAGCGGACGTTGAGCTTAAACTCCTCCTTATTATATGGATTTGACGGTTCATAAAAATCATTAAAAAGCTTTGGCAAATTCATGACATATCTGAAGCCGAAATTGAGGATTAAAAATTTAGATACGGGATAACGCAAATTCAAGCCGTAGAAGAAATTAATATAAGTGGCTTTAAGCGGATCCGTGACTTTCAAAATCCCCTTGGCATCTGTTATCTGATAATCCGAAGAAACGAATCCGTCATCATAATAATATCCCGCTTTGTAGTCGTCTTTCAGTATCAGAGATGCCATATTAATTCCTACACCAAACTGATGAACCAATCCAACCGGAAACAATTTTTTAGACGAATACAGCTCCAACCTCGGAGCGATCGAAAAAATGGATGTGTTATACCGTTCAAATTTCACGTCGGAATAGGTTTCGCCGGTATTCGCAAAATGGTAGGAATAGCTGGAATTACGCTGAATTTTTAAATTCTGGTGGCTCAGCTCCACTGCAATTCCCACTTTATCAGAAAGGGCTCTCCCGATTGCAATCCCATAGTTATATCGTACCCATTGTTTTTTCTCAATCAGTAAGTCCGAAGCTTCATCATAAGCATATTGTGGATTGTTAACCAATGAATTGATAATTGCAAAATTTAGGCTTCCGGAAACGCTGACATAATTCTTCTTTCCAAAGTAGCTGTTCTGAGCCTGAATATTCAACGCAAGCAGCAGCGTAATTAAAGATATATGGAATTTCATGGTTATTTCTTCTTAGGATTAAAAGTCTTGAACATATTGTAGTAATAAGATGCCAGGATCGGCTTATTCACCGGATTTTTATACTGGCGAATTTCCACTGCTGCCACGTCGTTTCTGTCAATATCAATCACCAGGTAAGAGAAGCTGCTGTAATGTCCTTTCAGAAAAGCGGCAGTCAGTAAGCCCAGGCCTAACGGCGGCATATAAATAGTCGTGTATATTGGGAAAAACAGGGAATTCGGCCGGTAAATATGTTCTACTTCAGTAAAAACAACATAAGGCGTTCCGTAATTCTCCCGGATATCATTAATCAGGTTATAATCAACCGGAAAGGGAAGAATTTCCTCGCTTATTACAAATTGCGACAGATACGAATATAATACTGCTTTCTCGTTATAGCCCGGTGTCCCGATAGAGGACAAATTATATCTCGATAAAATATTAGCGTGGATTCCCGTAGCTTTTGCCTGCTCATCTACTACTTCATTGATTTCAGAGGAAATTTTCTCCGATTTTATTCTTTTTACTTTATTCTTAGTGTAATAACGAACGATCGGCTCCATCACAATTAATTCATTATTTCCCAAACCTTTGAATTCCTTTTCTTTCCTTTTTCTGTATTTTTTACGTTGGGACTTAGACATTGAATTATACCGGTCCTGCTCTTCCTTTTCTTTCGTGAAGGTCGCTTTCTCTTCATTATAAGCGCTCAGAAAATCCTGATCGATAATCATATCGCTCAAAATATACTTCCAGAAAGTTTTGTAATCGAACTGCCCGGAATTTGTCACCTTTCCGCCGGTTTTCGCTTTATCCTTGATTTTATCATACTTCGTTGTTGATGAAGCAGATGATGGATTCTCCGCCGTATTTACAAGTGTATCACTTCCCTGTTTAACAGTATCTATTGCCTGTTGATAAGTGATGTCATAGAAGTCATTTAAATTGAAATTATCTGTGCCGGCAAGCTCTCTGACAGTTGCTTTCCAAAGTGCACGCATTTCCTTCTCTTCACCTTTTTTCCTGTAGATGTCATAAATTGACCGTGCTGACAGGGCAACAACAGCTTTGCTGTCCAGATTATAGAATACATGATATAAAGAACCTATTTCCCCTTCGAAGCTGTTTTTTCCGGGAGTCAGTGATCTTCGCATGTCATGGGCTGCCAGCTGCAATATTCCGAACCATGCTTTTGCCTTCATCATTGTCAGATATGTTGATCCGGAAAATTTCGGCTCTAAAAGATAAATTCCGTAAAGCGCTTCCAGGCCGTTGTAATCGATCACATCATAACGAATAGTTTCAAAACGCGCAATATTCTGAACTTCGTTGAATCTTTCCGTTCCTAATTTATTGACTTCTGTTCCCCAGCTTTTTATCTCAGCGATCTTAGTTTCTGCATTGGTTTTACGGCTTAAAATATTCGGATGGGTGCTGTGAGAATCATCGTCTTCCTCCCTGTTTTTAATCGGGTAAGACGTTTCCGGGAAAAATTCTTTCGGAAGATAGCTTTTATCCGTATCGAAGTACGTTTTCGAGAATTCCACCTCATCAAACGGCAGATGCGAGTAATTCAAAACGTCAAATGTTAAGATCAGCTCCTCTTTCGCATATCCTGCTTTATGATACAGCTCAATCCCAAGCAAATCAGCTTCCAGCTCGTGGTCCTTGGAATATTTGCTCAAAAGGGAAATATCGAAACGGTTCGAACTTTTTGACGTGTAATCGTATTTCTGAACAATGTGCTTTTTCTCATAATGTGAAATTTCATGCGCCAGCACATACGCCAGCTGTGCTTCGTTCACAATCTGAGAAATGAGGCCGGTCGAAACAAAAATAATCCCCTGATCTGTGCAAAAAGCATTGGTTGCATTGGACTTAATCGTATAAAAACGAAGCTTATCCATCAGCTCCGGCTTATGTTTCAGCAGGTTTTTTGCCACATCATTGATATAAACAGTAATCGGGTCTCCGTATAGAACAGCTCCTGACTGAAGTATCATATCTACGTTAAAATGAATGGTCTCCAGAAACTCTTTCTCACTCTTTTTGGAAAGCTCCGTATTTGTACCTTTATTTTCTTCAATTTTGGATAAGGTAAATTTCGTGAAATCAGCAGGAATGCTCCCTTTACTGATAAGTGACTGGTAATTATCAAAGTCAATCTGAGCAAATAAAACTCCTGTCGTTACTTTCGCTAACAACAGCAGTGATATAATCATATTTTTCATAAAGTGATTTAAGTCCCCAAAAATAGAGTTTTTTTCAAAAAAATAACTAAAAATTCTATTTTATGTCAGCGCAGGGCAGGACATTGTGCTTGAAGGAAAAAATAATAGTTCAGGAAAAGGTAATACTAAGCTGCCTATAATTCAATTTTCCTAGTCAGCGAAACAGAGCGACAGACTCCTCCTACCGTTTGTTCTATGATCAATTCATTAGTACGGTTAGGAACAGTAAATTCAGGCTCTTGCTCATCTATACTCTCACTTCCGTTTATTTTATAGCGTACTTCAATACCATCCTTTGAATTATTATAAATCCTGCCCTTTTTATTGACTACAACGACATCAAATCCAGGTTCTATAGGATATTCTTCAGGGTAATTTCTCCATTCGGGGAATTTGGAGGAAACCAGGTTGAACACCTGTGTTTCGATATGTTGCTTTATTACAGGATCAATATTGATCTTTACCGGAATCCCGATCGGGCTTTTCCGTGTAATGGTCGTAAAGAAAGTAGTTGCAGAAAGATAGGAACCGTTGAGATTCGGATGTCTTTCATCTTCAAAATACAGATTTTCATCCGGATATTTCTGGCGGAAACTCTGCCATACTTTTCCAACCGGAGAAAGGATCGTATTAAAATCTTTCGCCATCCAGATGTAGTTATCAATGACCATTTTCTGCATTTTCTCATAAGAATTGATCGGCTCCCAGTTTTTATTACCGTTTTTATATGCCCATGTCATGTAAAGAATAACTTTCGTACAGGTATTGTTGGTCCGGATGCTGTCTATAATACGGCTAAGATACACTTCCGATTTTTGTTCTATTTCGGTTTTCGGAGTGGCGAACTCATTACTATGTCCCTGGATGACCACATAAGTCCAGTTTCTGGAACGGATCTTTTCGTAAGTTTCCGGATTCGTCGAATGGTACAGCAGGTTTTTTCCACCTTCCACAACAGTATCCACATAAGCGTTTACACCTTCTGCTTTCGCCATTTCCTGAAAAATAAAAGGCATATTGTTCATAAACGTGTAGCTGTTGCCGATAAAAAGCACTGAGATATTCTGCTGAACAGATTGCTGCGCCATTATTATTTTTGAATTAATTAATAGAATTAATACAAGAAGAATTCTTAACTTCATAAAATTAAACTTTGAGTTCAAAAAGTATAAATTAAAACAATCAAGCGATGTTTTTAAAGCGAAGTTATAGATTTTTCTTATTGCTTTCCGGATTTTTTTATCTGAACTTTTTACCATCCTTCGTTTGTGCTCAATTCAAGTTTGAATTTAAAAATGACGTTCCGGTTACATTAAACGGTATTAATAGCTCTGCGGCCTTTTCAGGAGGGCTCAACAATCCTCAGTTTTCGACCATTGATTTTGATTTTGACGGAGATGAAGATCTGTTTATTTTCGATCGTTCTTCCAATCATATCCTCCTTTACGAAAATGTGGAGGAAAACAATCAGCGGTTTTACCGCTATGTCTATAACGCCCGGCGTTTTTTTCCGGAAGAGCTGAATTACCGGGTAGCGCTGGTGGACTATGATGGTGACGGGCAAAAGGATATTTTCGCCGCGGCCGTAAGCGGAACAAAGGTTTACAAAAACACGGGAAATGCTACGGATGGCTTATCCTGGAAATTAGTTTCTCCTCTTCTCTATTCAACATACATACACGACGCGTCCAACCTGTATATCAGCCAGACAGATATTCCTGCTTACACAGATGTTGACAACGACGGAGATCTTGATATTCTTACCTTTCATCTGAGCGGCCAGCGACTGGAATATCATCAGAACCAGAGCCAGGAGTTGTACGGCCATTCAGATTCGTTGATTTTTGAGCTGAAAAATGAATGCTGGGGAAAATTCATGGAAGATATCAATGGCTTTGAAGTAGTGCTTTCTCCGGACGTTTCTCCCTGTAACGATGATACGGGAGTTATTAACCCGAAATCAGATCCCGAAAGACATTCCGGATCTACGGTCCTTGCACTGGATTACAATAATAACGGTGTAAAAGATCTGATCTTAGGTGATGTTTCCTATCGTTATCTGAATTTATTAATAAACAGCGGAACAACGGTAAATGCCAATTCAGCTATGATAAATCAGGATATCCACTTTCCGGCCAACAGCAAACGTACTGAAGTCGTCAGCTTTCCGGCAAGCTTTTATGAGGACGTTGATTTCGACGGCGTAAAAGATTTACTTGTGGCACCAAATGCGAAAAATTCGTCTGTTAATAAAAATTCGGTCTGGCTCTACAAGAATACAAATACCGACAGCCAGCCGGTTTTCGAATTTCAGACGAAAAGCTTTCTTCAGGGAAACGCGATAGATGTCGGAACAGGTTCCGTGCCTGTTTTTACGGATATTAATTATGACGGCCTTCCCGATCTGGTAATTGCGAATTATTTTGAGGTGGATGAAGACAGCTCCCGAAAAAGTACTATTCACATTTTTGAAAATCAGGGAACGCCAGGCCAGCCGCATTTTGTGCTTACAGATACCAATTTTCTGGACGTAAGCAGCCTGGGAATCGGTTACCGGGTTATTCCTGCCTTCGGGGATCTGAATAGCGATGGCTATACCGATATTGTGCTGGGAAATGACAACGGGAAATTGTTCTTACTGCAAGCCGGTTCGGCAAATACATTTAACACGCTTGTTGCCTTACAGAATTCCGAAGGTGTGCAGATTCAATGTAACGGAGGAGCCAGCCCGCAGCTGGTGGATCTCAATGGAGACGGGTTACCGGATCTCATGATAGGAACTAAAAACGGGACTATTCATTATTATCAGAATATTGGTACTCAGAATACTTATATCTTTAAGCAAATATCCACACAGCTTGGAAATGTGAACGTTTCAGAAAATCATATCGGCTATGCCGTTCCTCACTTTTTTAAAGAAAACAATGAATGGCATCTCCTCTGCGGAAGCTACTCCGGAAAACTCTATTTCTACAGGGACATCTTTCAAAATGGTGAAGTATCAGCTAATTTTGAACTGATCAGCTCTGATTTCCTGGGAATTAACACCAACGGATACAGCGCACCTTTTATAATTGATATTGATAATGACGACCGGCTGAATCTTTTCCTGGGAATGGAATTGGGTGGACTCTGGCATTTTGAGCATGATCCCAATTCAACAATAAACACTTATCAACCGGAAAAAACAGAAAATAAAGTCACTGTTTATCCGAATCCGAATCAAGGTGCATTTTTCCTTTCAGGCGATATTCTCCTGGATAAGGAAAATATCCTGATCACCGATATTTCCGGGCGGACCATCCCTTTTCAGCTCACCAACAATTTTATTCAGCTCAATAATTGTGTTTCAGGAACGTATATTATGACTGTCTTAAAAAATGATAAAATTCAAAAAAAATCTCTGCTGATTCATATTTACTAATTGTTAGTATTTCTAAATTTGTAATGGAATGTAAACTGTAAAATATGGAATACAATTCGACAACTTTTACAAATACTTTAAATCTGATCTGGACAGCTTCGGTCTGGACCATTACCGGATTACTCTCCGCTTACTATATTCTCCCTGTTTCATTCGGACGATTCTTACTCTTTTTGAGCTTATGGGGCTTTGCGGGAAATATGGTACTCTATTTTTCGGCACTTCTGGTGCAATTCATAGAGGATCATTTATTACTCCTTCTTAATCAGTTATCAAATGCGAGTATGACTTCAGTAACTGCTTCGGAAGTTCGCTCAGGCGCTTCTTCGAATATGCCGTAAACAGAAGATCCGCTTCCTGACATCGAAGCATATATGGCTCCTTCAGAAAGGAGCTTGTCTTTGTATGTTTTTAAATGGGGATATTTAGAAAAGATCGTTTTCTCAAAATCATTTGTGATTTTTCCCTGCCATTCCCTTAATGGCAACTGTATTTTATCCGTTAAATGATTAGATAAATCAGAAGGAATCAGGTCTAAAAAGGCATCTGCAGTGCTGACATGTGTTCCATCATTAATAAGCTTGAGAAAATACCCGTTCAGGCTCAACGAAATTTCCTTCATAATTTCTCCGCGGCCTTCTGTAAATTTAGGTTTATCAGTAATAAAGAACGGACAATCACTTCCTAATTGTGCTGCAAGCTCTTCCAGCTCTTTAATGGTCAGATGCAGCGAAAAAAGATCATTCAGTCCCCTCAGTACAAAAGCCGCATCGGCAGAACCACCACCTATCCCGGCGCCCATCGGTATAACTTTGTGTAAGTGCATAGCAACATCAGCAATAGCATATTTTTCTTTCATCAGGTGAAAGGCTTTAACACAAAGATTGGTGTCCGGATTTCCCGGTATCGGAATTCCCGAGGTGGAAAAAGAGAAATTATCAGCAGGTTGCAGTTCCAAAATATCGTAAAGCGGAATAGGAACCATCACTGATTCTAAATTATGATAACCATCCAAACGTTTGTTTATCACGTATAAACCAATATTTATTTTTGCAGGCGGATACAATATCATGCAGCAAAAATAACGTAAGTGAAAGTATTTTTGTAAATTTCGAACCCAAAATATAATAATATGGCTACATATCTGGAATTTGAAGCTCCTATTCAAGAGTTGGAAGAGCAGATTTTAAAGGCAAAAGAAATTGCGCTGACAACGGAAGTATCTATGGAAGATACCATTAAAGAGTTGGAAGATAAGCTGGTCCAAAAAACTACAGATATTTTTTCCAACCTGACGCCATGGCAGCGTGTTCAGTTGTCCCGTCATCCGGATCGTCCCTACACGCTTGCATATATTGATGCATTGACAGGAGGAACCTTTCAGGAATTGCACGGCGACAGAAATGTGAAAGATGACAAAGCCATGATCGGCGGGTTTGGTTTGCTGGATGGACAATCCGTAATGTTTATCGGCCAGCAAAAAGGTATCAATACAAAAATGCGTCAGTATCGAAACTTCGGTATGGCTAATCCGGAAGGATACAGAAAAGCGTTGCGCCTGATGAAGCTTGCAGAAAAATTCAATAAACCGATTGTAACATTGATCGACACTCCTGGAGCATTTCCGGGGCTGGAAGCGGAAGAGCGCGGCCAGGGTGAAGCAATTGCAAGAAACATCTATGAAATGATGCGCCTGAAAGTTCCTGTAATCTGCATCGTCATCGGTGAAGGTGCTTCAGGAGGTGCGCTTGGGATTGGCGTCGGCGATAAAGTGGTAATGTTGGAAAATACGTGGTATTCGGTAATTTCGCCGGAATCCTGCTCTTCTATTTTATGGAGATCATGGGAGTATAAAGAAACGGCTGCTTCCGCACTGAAGCTGACTTCTAAAGACATGAAGAAGAACAAGCTGGTGGATGATGTTATACCGGAGCCGGTAGGTGGCGCGCACAGAAATCCTCAGGAAAACTTCGAAAATGTGAAGAAATATATTATCAAAGCACTGGCAGAACTTAAAAAAACGGATCCTAAAAAACGAATTGACGACCGGATTGAAAAATTCTGTGAAATGGGAGTCTGGAAGTAATTATTCTTATCATACTAACAAAAAGAAAATGCAAGCGCCCTGCTTGCATTTTTTGTTTAATTCGATCACTAAGCTTTCTGTAGTCATGTGATTATTTCCGCCTGCCAATATTCAAATGTCTGCGTTTGCCCATTGTCTAAATTTATGTCGTATGAAATTTTGTTTACCTGTGAAATTGAAAAGCTTATTTCTCTTTTGAATAAACTCCCCACATACGATAAAGTGTGATACTCTCCATTTTCACCGCAAATGTCAATATCAGCTGGAAATAAGCTGATCGTATTTTGATCCAGATCTTTTCCGATAAATGTTTGATCTAATTTATCTGCCTGTGTAACAATAATTTTCGATTTAATTCCTGATCTTATAAAATCATCCATGATTTCAGCAGGCGATTTGTTCCAAAGCGGTTCAACCACCTCAATTCCCAACGGATTAAGCTTACTTTCTCTGTAGGCTTTTATATCTGCCAAAAAGATGTCACCAAAAATGAAATGAGTAACGCCCTGCTTTTTAAAATGATTGACTGTTTCTCGCATTTTGTCGTCGTAATTTGCCAGGTTTTTGGCAAATAATACGGTGTAGAGAGGAATCCCAATACTGTCTGCTTGTCTTTTAAGCATTTCAACAGGTATGGAATGAATGGAAGATGTCAGTGTTTCTTCGTTAATTGTTGTCAATAACGAAACAACGTCAAATACATCTTCCTGTAGTACCTTTTGCAGTGCCAAAGCAGAATCTTTCCCTCCGCTCCAGTTAAATACCGCTTTTTTTCTTTGTTTCATTCTGTTCGTTTCGATGCTGCTCTAAATAACACATAACAATTCAGGGATGTACTCTTTTTGTTTTCCAGAATTTTCCAATAATCAACCAAAGCCCGACTGAAATAAATAATCCTATGCTTTTAGTTTGTGTCATTTCGCCTTCAGAGGTTGTAATAATAATCAATGAGTGCAGTCCGGCTGCTGTCAGATATGATTTGGTCTCATCAGCAAACTGGCACAAAAGAAACGAGCTGACAATACAAATGAGAAGGAACCAGGTAAGCCCAAAGCTGGTGTCAAACCGGAAATGCCAGGCCCACCAGGCTATACCGATCAGTAAGCTGTATTTGATTTTTTTGAGCGGCCTCAATGAGTCAAGCAGGTAACCTCTCCAAAAGATCTCTTCTGTCAGCGCATAAAGAAGAGCAACAGATGAAAATACAAAGCCATAATAATGGTTGTTTACACGACTGTCATTATAAACTCCAATTATGGTGAAAACCAGAACGGGAACCAGGGAAATAATGATGTTTTTTACACTGTTATTTCCCAACAGAGTAATTGTACGGTCCTTTCTGTCCAAGAGGAATGCTATTGAAACTGCTATCAATGTTCCGATACCTGCAGGTAAAAATGCCCAGTCCTTAATCAGCAGCCCGTCTGTCATTTTTTGATAATAGGGAGTCAGAAGCCCTGAATTAAAAAGCCCTGACAGAACAAAAGCTATTGTATAGAAAAGGAGGAGCTTCCCCCAGGATATTTTTGAATTTTCAGTCATTCGGTTCAGTACATCAACGGTTTGTATTGTGTTATAAAGGCAGTTTTTATTGCGGTATTTCTTCAATCAGGATTTCTTTCCCTGCTTTATCGGAATATGTGCAAGTCATCTTGTCCATGCAAACCGCCCATTTTTCAATGCCGGCTGCCGCACACCTATTGATGAAAGTCCGGTAATCGGTTTTACCTTGTTGATGCTCCTTCAAATCTGCTTTAAACAACTCCGGATTAACAATTCCGGCAATGATCAATGGCATGTATTTAGCATCACTTGTAGTTTTATAATCATTGGCACCATAATAGTTCGTGTGCCCGTCCGTTACAAAAGTTTCATAATAGATAACACCCAACAACTTGATTTCTTTAATGTAAGCAGGGAAGTCCGCGCCAGATTTTACCTTACCGTGAGCTGCTGTGATTTGTTCTACTGTAAACATTTTTTCCTGATTTTTAATTGTAAATGATTTGTTGAATTACCTGCAGTATCAAGTCTTATTAACGGACATTATTTTTTGTCATTTAAAAACTCATCTGTAAAGTGCCCTCTTTGTTTTGGCTTTGAAAATTTGTCTTTGTTATACGTTTGCGAATTTCCTTTTGGAATTGACAAGGAAGTCCAGCCGTTTTCTGCAAGCATTTTCCCTAAAAATACAATTTGTCCGATATGATACGGATAATGTGCAAGCTGTCTGTTAATGGCTTCCGTGACGGTATGTCCCTGATTCCGTATGTAAATAATCTTGTCAAGGTCATCTGCTGTCAATGAATTGATTGCGTTGAAGAGGCAAGTCCAGCCTTCGTTCCATTTATCCAAAAGCTCTTTCCTGCTTTTTATATCATTTTCAAATTCTGCATCTCTGTCACGAAATGCTTTCTCTCCGTCCGAAGTCAGAAAGTCGGTCCAGCGGGAAAGCATATTTCCCCAAAGATGTTTTACAATTGTTGCAATACTATTGCTGTCGTCATTGTATTGCCAAAACAATTTGTCGTCCTGCACCTGGGAAAACGTTTTGTCTCCAAGCATTTTGTAATACTCAAATTGTTTCTTAACGCTGTCTAAATAGTCGTTTTCCATAATTTTACTGTTAGCGCAGGCAACGCTTTTTACAGAAAACTTAAAACGGAGCCTGCATTTCAAAGTTAGTAAAAACCTTCATACAAAGAACAACACAAAAGCGATATTACAGGCAGTGTTTATCAGTCAATATTCTACGTGTTATTGGTGGTATTTCGCTTTTTTGCAATAGTCGGGAGCAATGCTCCTTGTCCTACTATCGTAAACAAAATAACTAATGTAGTTATAAAAATAATTTCGGCTCTAAAAGGAAAAGGTTGTCCGTTGTCAAATGTTTGAGGCAATGCAAAAGCAATGGCAAGTGAAACAATACCCCGCATACCAGACCAGCTTATGACCAGACTTTCCTGAACGCTTAATAAAAGTGTTTCAGGAATTTTTCTCCCGGATTTATGTCTGGTGTTTTGTTTGTGTGCCAATTCCAATGATTTCCGCAGAAAGAAAACCCGTGCTGCCCGCACAAAAATGGCTATAATAGTAAGCACTAAAGCAAAACCTGTGTAGGGAAGCAGCATACTGCTGTCAATAGTTTCTATTACCGCAGGCACTTCCAGGCCAAGCAGAATGAATATAAATCCGTTTAACAAAAATGCTATCAAATCCCAAATAGTTTTGGATTGCTCTTTGATTGGCCCCGGAAATTTCTTTCGGCTGAAATAAGACATTACCAATCCCAATATTACAACGGCTATCACTCCCGAAAGATGAAACTCTTCAGCTACCAGATAAGCAACAAAAGGAGATAGCAGAAGAAGTCCCAAAACAGCAAGTGAATTGTTTCGGATAAGCCTTAATGTGTGAGCCAGAATAACCCCAAGAACAAAACCGACTACTGCACCGCCAAGTAAAAGAACAAGAAACGTAGTTGTTGCTTTCCACCAAACAAAAGTTGCCCCCGCAACAGCACTTAATGCAAACCTGTAAACAACCAATGCCGAAGCATCATTGATTAAGCTTTCGCCTTCAAGAATAACTTTGGCTTTGTTGGAAATACCCAAGTTTTTGGTAATGCCCATTGCAGCTACGGCATCTGTGGCAGCTAAAATTGCACCTAGCACAAATGAAAGTCCCCAGCTCATATCGGGTATCATATAATGAGCGGTAACAGCTATACAGCCAGCCGTTATGAACACTAACCCAAAAGCCAGTGAGCTTATTGTCCTGAAATGTAACTTAAACTCATTGAAATGAATATTAAATGCAGCTTCGTACAGTAAGGGTGGTAAAAAGATAAGAAAAATTATTTCAGGTTCAATTTCTATTTGGGGCATATGGGGTATAAAACCAATGCCAATTCCTGCTATCATCAGCAATATAGGCGAAGCGATTTTAATTCGCTCTGATAATGCCGAAAGCAGTACCATAATCCCCAGGATTATCAATATCATTGTATAATTCTCCATATTTCAATTGTATATTTTACCTAAATCACAAAGGTAAAAAATGGTTTGTGAGAAACATTGTCAGTCGTATCAAAGATTCTCTGTCCGTAAGAGTTTATGAAGTTTTGTCTGAAAAATCGTCTTTGTGATAGGATTGTCCAACATTACCTGTAATGGTTCGGAAATTGGCGAAAAAGACGTAAAAGTTCCTACGGATTTTCACGGTTGAACGTCAGTTCAACTGTTAACAAACCGTTTGTTAGCAGCAGTTTTTAATCCTCATTTCACTTCATTGAACATTGATAACATTTGGTTTATCGGGTCATCAGAGTGCAGTATTTCTATGCTGTTCAAAGTCATTTGCGTTACTTCTGATGCTCGTTTCAACATTTGCTTTTCGTAATAAGCAATAGCGATTTGAATGTCTGCAAATTTGTTGCTCGTCAAACATTCAGCAAGCTCAAAAGCATCTTGCATTGCCATATTTGCACCTTCGCCTGCATACGGCGGCATGCGGTGCGCCGCATCGCCAATCATTGTCAGGTTTGATAATGTTGTCCAGCTTTGGTCCAATGGAAAATGATATTGCGGGCGTGGAATAAACCACATTTCATCGCTTGCAAAAAGTTCTTGGTAAATATCGTTCCACGAACCAAACGTAGTTTTGAACCAACTAAAAACCTGCTCTTTGCTGTTGAAATCAATATTGCTTTGCTCAACCCAATTTTCAGCGACTTTGCAACCTGTATAAAATGACAAACTGCCTTCGCCTTTTGTACTAAGAATTAAAGATTGTTCATCACCAAACGCAAAGATTTTTCCGCCTTTTATTAAGCTCCAAAGTTTAGGTGTGTGTTTTTCTGCATTATAAATATTGCCTTCAACAATGGTAATTCCCGAATAAATTGGTTTAATGTCAGTAATGTAAGAACGTATTTTTGAATTTACACCATCTGCACCAATTACAATATCTGCATAAAAAGATTTTCCGTTTTTGAAATGCAACAACCAACCGGTATTTTGTTTTTCCATTGAAAGGAACTGACTATCCCAAATAATGGTTTCTTCTTTCAAAGAGTTAATCAAAATATCTCTTAAAGATCCTCTGTCTATCTCAGGGCGGCTATCGTCAAATTCATTTTTAA
Source organism: Flavobacteriia bacterium 40-80 (assembly GCA_001899145.1). Classification (GTDB taxonomy): domain Bacteria; phylum Bacteroidota; class Bacteroidia; order Flavobacteriales_D; family Crocinitomicaceae; genus 40-80. The sequence goes on along the minus strand of MKVF01000018.1, from coordinate 626,845 downwards.
TGTGATCATCTAAATGAATAGTTGCTTTATTATCAAGTACTCTAATTCTACCCGCGTTCGGACGATAATTAGCATAAAATTCTTTTTCTAATTCTGCTTTTTTTATGGCTTCTAATCCTGAACCTTCGTGCAAATCAAGCGTCGCACCTTGTTGTCGTGTATTTTTGTCTGCATCCCTTTCATACACATTTATTCTTACTCCTTTAAGTTCCAAAAGTCTTGCTAATGTTAATCCGCCCGGGCCTCCGCCAACGATTGCAATTTGTTTATTTTCTAATAACATACGATTTTATTTTGTGGTGATTGTTTTTTGTAATGCAATGCAAGAACACACAACTCCTGCAAGTGAAATGAAAGATCTAAGCCAATTCATTACGTTCCATTGCTGCCAGGCTTGTTTTAGGATTCCAATGTCTGTAAGGGGTGTGTTGCGAAACATTATGTCGTTTCTTGGAAAGAAATACAGCACGGTAAACACATCAATCAAGAAATATAAAATAATTGCAGCACCCAAATACCAGCGTGTTTCGGGGAAGGGTTTCCAACAACTGAAAAATGCAATGAGACTTATCGGATGCAGAATTGTTCCAAAAATTTTGTAGAAGTCGGCAGGTGTTGTCCGCTTAAAATAATTTCTGGCCGCTTCAATAGAGTTAGGAATATCAGAACCCCAAATAGAAGCATCCACAATAGCATTGTAGATATTTACAAATAATATTCCGCTTCCCAGAATGATGTAAGTGTAAAGTATGATATGTCTAAACATTTTGATACCGTTTTAATCCGGTACAAAATTATTTTTTGGTAAGCGTAGAAAATTGTATAAATCGGTCGTTTTGATTTCGTTTCAATTCTTTTGGCGAAACGCCCGAAAGTTTTTTCACTTCTTTAATGAAATGCGATTGGTCGGCAAAGTTTTCTTGCGGAAATAATTTGCCGTCTTTGATGTGCTGAAACGAAGCTCGGAAGCGAAGAATGTTACAATACGCTTTTAATGAAAGTCCGAATTGTTGATTGAAATAACGGTTGATTTGCCGGCTGCTCCAAAACACTTTTTCTGAAAGCTCCTGAACGGTCAATGCTCCGTTTGACGAATAGATAAGGTCAAAAAGTTTCCGTTTTCTGGTATCAATTTCGTTTGGTAGAAGTGATTGGATTTTTTGCGTTGCCTTTTTGCAAAAAAGATCAAAGTCTTGCAAATCGTTTACAGTAAAATTCCAAAAATCATCAGGCAAATATTTTGCGTTGTCCAGCAAGTTGGAAAATGTGTTTTGAAAGATATATTCTGTTGCAATTAGTTTGAAACTGACAGCAAACATAATTGTTCTGGCAGGCAGCATTGCCCGTCCTTGAGGACGTGTTTCAAGTCCTGAAAGTGTGATGTGAAAAGTTTCTGCAGCCGATTGAGAGCAAAATAAATCAATTCGTCCGTCTGGTAAAACAATAATACTTTTATCCTTGTCTGAATGATTACGCAACAGCCAAAAACTTTCTACAAAGTCTGCAAGCGATCTATCGGGTCTGATGAATTTATATTCAAGGTCATTGTCCATTTTCAGAGTGTCGGTTAAAATTGCCCCTGGCGTACAACCTATTGCCAGGTTATCTCTTTCAATTCAAACCAATCCGTTGAATCACCTTTATAATTAAAAGTTTCTTGAAAACCAAGCCTTAATTTAGCCAACATTTTTTGAATTTTCACTTTTCGGGTCAGTTATTGCAAAAGCAGAATTCATCTTTAGGTTCTTTATTCTTTGACAAACTTCACAGAGCCTCCCTTTTCATGATGAATAAAATAAATCCCTTGTGTAAGATTACTGATATCAACAACATTATTCCCTGTATATAATTGATGTACACCAATAGTTTCCCCCAGAATATTTATGATTTTGATACCGGAACGCTCTTTTATTTCAATATTTAAAATGTTATCAGCCGGATTAGGATAAACCACTGTAATATCATTATTGATTTCCTTAACACCTGTCATACCTGTTGTAACCTGTGCTACATTAGAGAAACCCGAATTCATACCTATATTATAGGCATACACACGATAATAGTACGTTGTAGAAGCAAGTACATTATTATCAATAGTTGTGATGGTATTTACCGGTAAATTCTCTATTTCCGTGAAGTTTACGCCATCAGTACTTCGTTCTACCTTATAACCTGCTTCAGTGGTAGCATTGTCCGTCCAGTTTAAAATAACAGACAAAGATGAAACTGATGCTGTAGCTGTAAGTGCTGTTGGTGTCACAATACTGCCACAGTCTTCACTGAAACTTATACCTGCATCAAATGCAAAATTAGCTCCAGGTGTCCAATTAGCAATGCTGTATTGAGCATTATCTACCTTAATACATATAAGATCTGGATTATATGCCGCAGCAAATTTTGTAAAATTCGTGTTATTGGTATTCGCTACATTCAAGCTTGTCAGTTGGTTACTGAGACAAAACAGAGTTGTCAATACAATATTATTGCTCACATCTAAAGTCGTCAATTGGTTATTGCTGCAAATCAGATATGTTAAAGCAACATTGTTACTCACATCTAAAGTTGCTAACGGATTACTACTACAGGTCAGGGAAGTTAAAGAGGTGTTGTTGCTGACATCTAGTCCTGATAATTGGTTATTATAACAATCTAACTGTGTAAGAATTGTATTATTACTAACATCCAGATTGGTCAAAAGATTGTTGGAGCAGTCAAGATGTATTAAAGCTGTATTAGCACTGACTGTTAAAGTAGTCAGCTGATTAATACTACAAAATAATGTTGTCAAGAAAGTGTTGGGACTCGTGTTCAGGCTTGTTAGTTGATTATTGACACAATTCAGATAAGTCAGATCTGTATTATTGGTCAAATCCAAAGATATCAACCCGTTACTGCTGCAACTCAAAGATGTCAGAGCAGTGTTACTACTAATATCTAAACCAGACAGTGGATTATCACTACAATATAAATAGGTTAAAGCAATATTATTACTGACATCCAGACTTGTCAGTTGATTGATCGGACAAACCAAAGACTCTAAGGCCGTATTATTACTTACATCCAGACCTGTCAACTCATTGTTATTGCAATACAAAGATGTTAAAGCCGTATTGTTGCTCACATCTAAACTTGTAAGCTGGTTTGAACTGCAATCCAACTTTTTTAAAGCTGTGTTGCTGCTGATATTCAAACTCGTTAATTGATTATTAGTACAGAATAAAGTTTCCAATGCTGTAAAGGCTTCGATACCGGTAAGATCAGTAACATCTCTCCCGGAAATATGCATCACTCCATTGAACGCTGCTGCTTCACTTACTTGTATTTCATTATCTCCATTGGTATCAATTACAGGATTATGCTCAAGTAAAGCATTCTTAAAATTGATATCAGGAATATTTACATTCTGCGCATTTGCGCTAATTGACAGGGCGACTGCTGCAATGAAAAAAAATGTTTTCATATTTTCTTGTTGTTTGTTTTGTTACCAAACTTATAACTTAATTATATATTGCCTTCTACTGCCCTATCTTTACTTTAACCTATGCTAAACAGACAAAAAAGCCGCGTATATTTATTCAAATATACATCAAAATCATAAAGTCATCAAAATAATCCTTTTATTTTGATATCTCTTGTAATCAATAGAATATGAGCTTCTGCAATGCCATATCATAACCACTCTCCTTTCAGCTTACCGGATAGGAATATTTATTTAATATATTAAAAACGCGAAATACACTGGCCCTTCCGTATAAGTCTAAAAACACTTCTAACCAGATATGATGTTGGGTTTTGCTTAAAAAAATACTTGTGCAAACCGATACCTGTTGCGCTTATTGAACGTCAGTAAAATCGTTTTATAAAGCTCGTCCTGTTCGAACAAGCGTGGTACAAAGAGATTGTCCGCATCGTTTTTATCAAATAACGGACGGCGTGTGTACTGACCGGTCATTATATCAAAATCAACTAAAGCCGTACAATACCTGTTCGCGTTGAATGTGAAATTATACGGATTATAGGCACCTGTATAATCTCCGGAAGCAGAATAATTCTGCAAATTATCATTAAACATCAGATACAAGTGATTGCCCGGTGTCAGGTATTGAAAATAAGAGCTGTAATAACCGTTATCATCTCTTGAGACCTGGATTTTAGGAATTACCACTGAATAATCTCTCACCAGCTGCGGATCGATTTTCATCAATAAAATATTATTATAATTATAGATCGTATAAGTCGTGTAGAACCTGCCCGTCTGATAAGAACGTACCTCAATCCAGCTTTCTTCCATAGATAACAGGCGGCTTCCGTCAGCCAGTACTGTAAATTCCCGAAGCTTATAACGCTGTAGTGCGAGATTGTATTCTTTTCCTTTGGCTACGGCTTTGTCATAACGGGAACGCTCCTTCGCAGAAAGGCTGTTCAATAGCTCTTTCTTATCGAATTCGATCTCCATACGCTCCGAAAGCGAGTCTTTCATCGTGGAATATTCATAGAACATGACACCTTTCGAGCCCGGATTCGGTTTGTTCCTGTTCATCGTATTATACTGGAAAGCGATCGTATAAAGACTGTCGTTATTTTTTACCACAATAGGATTGAAAAACGAATAGCCATCTGTATTCAGGATCACATGGTCTGTTGTATTCTTAGCGTGGATTTTGTACAAATCAAGTGAATTGTACTTTAGTTTGGAAGACGAAGGACGTTTATATCCCTGCAAAAGCAGCAGTACCGTTCCTTCGTTATTCACAGAAATAGATTCTAAAGAAGTCTCTGAAAGATAGTATTCTGTTTTTATTTTTTCTTCTTTTTTTACAAACAGATTCTCATTGTAAATTGTCGTAACTAATTCCGGGAATTCAAAAACATTTGTGTTATTGTATAAATAAGAAACCGAAAGGTATTTACCGTTCGGAGATACATTCACATAATAATCAATCGCTTTGGAATTTAATCCTCCTTTAATTTCCTGCTCTTTCAGTAAAACCGGGTTCCCGACCAGCTGGCAGCGTTCGTCGATCCGCTGCACATATAATTTATTTCCGGAAGAATGTTCGTCGGAATAGAACAGGTACAGCTGATCGTTCAGCAGATGAATATCGACAATGGTATTGATTGCATTATTAAGCTTCGGGGAGAAGGTATTTTCAAACTGCATCTTTCCGAATGTGAACAGATGAATCCTGAATTCTTTAGCGGAACCATTGGTTACCGTCACTACATAATAGGAATTCCTGTCTTTCGGAATTGTTTTAATGACACTGCAATTGTAATTGAGTTCATCACTCCACGATGCATCAATTTGCGCATGCGTGAAAGACACCAGAAAAATGAAACAAAAAATCAGATACCTCATCTCCGTAATTTAGTTTGCGTAAGCTAAAGTCTAAATTTACGAAACTAAATTTACTCCCGTATAATTATGAGGTGTAATTTTCCTTAATTCTTCCTTAATAATATCACTAACATCTAACGTTTCTATGAATTCATGAACACGTTGCTGCGTCATTTTTTCATTTTTACGTGTCAGTGACTTCAATGCTTCATAAGGTGAAGGATAGGCTTCTCTTCTTAAAATCGTCTGAATAGCCTCTGCAACAACCGCCCAGTTATTTTCCAGATCTGCTTTGATCGCCTCCTGGTTCAGCAGCAGCTTATCCAGCCCGTTAAGCGTAGATTTTACCGCAACAATCGTATGAGCGATCGGAGTTCCTATCGTTCTCAGAACTGTTGAGTCCGTCAGGTCACGCTGTAACCTGGAAACAGGAAGTTTTGCTGAAAGATGCTCAAACAGCGCGTTTGCTACCCCGATATTCCCTTCGGAATTTTCAAAATCAATCGGATTTACTTTATGTGGCATAGCGGAAGAGCCTACTTCTCCTTCTTTGAGCTTTTGCTTGAAATAATCCATTGAAATATACGTCCACATGTCTCTGTCCAGATCCAGGATAATTGTATTGATCCGTTTCAGCACATCAAAAAGGGCCGCAAGATTATCATAGTGTTCAATCTGTGTAGTTGTCCGGCTTCTTGACAATCCCAGTCGATCATTGACAAAATGATTCGCAAAAGCCACCCAATCAATCGCGGGATAAGCAACATAATGAGCGTTAAAGTTTCCCGTAGCACCGCCGAATTTCGCGGAGAAAGGAACATTTTTCGCCTGTTGGAACTGAACAGACAACCGCTCGCTGAACACCTGGATTTCTTTTCCTAAATTCGTAGGAGAAGCCGGTTGCCCGTGAGTTCTCGCCAGCATGGAAATACCTTTCCATTCCTGTTTAAGCGCTTCCAGTTTTCCGATTAATTTCTCAATCAACGGAAATACTACTTCGTTCAATCCTTCTTTCAGCGAAAGAGGAATGCTCGTATTATTAATATCCTGTGAAGTTAAGCCGAAATGAATAAACTCAAGGTAATCCTCCAGGCCAAGAGCCTTAAATTTATCCTTGATAAAATATTCAACCGCTTTTACATCGTGATTGGTCGTTTTTTCAATATCCTTAATCGTTAAAGCGTCTTCCTCCGAAAAGCGCAGATAAATCTGACGAACCGCATCGAACCGGTCTTTAGGAAAACCTGACAAATTTTTCACTCCGGATTCTACCAAAGCAATAAAATATTCAATTTCAACCTGAACTCTGTATTTTATCAACCCGAACTCAGAGTAATATTTTGCTGCTTCTTCTACTTTTCGTCTGTACCGGCCATCAATTGATGTAATTGCAGTTAATTCGTTTAACATTTCCAATTATATTTGCGTGCAAAGATAGAAAACCGTTTTCAAAGATAAAGTCCTTATCTCAAAATATTAAAGCAGGTTTCCCGTTTATTGTAAAGCCAGCCTTCCTATTTGTAAAATAATTTAAAAAAATTTACTTTTTAACAAATTATAAGATTTTTATAAGAATTTTTAGATTCCCTTTGTACTTTAATAACTAATTTTCAGAATCAAATTTTATTCAATGAAAGCGAAAATTTTATTAGCCGAAGATGACACAAGCCTAGGTTTTGTGATTGCAGATCAGCTACGGTCTGAAGGATATCACGTAACGCTGTGCTCTAACGGTGTTGAAGCTTATCAACGATTCAACGAAGACAAATACAACATCTGTATATTTGACGTAATGATGCCAAAAAAAGATGGTTTTTCATTAGCTGAAGACATTCGTAAACTCGATACGGAAATTCCGATTATTTTCCTGACTGCCAAATCAATGACAGAAGATAAAATCAAAGGATTCGAAGCAGGAGGAGATGATTATCTTACGAAACCATTCAACTTTGATGAGTTGCACATGCGGATCAAAGCATTGTTGAAACGGGTAAACATCATCATCGGTGAAGCAGAAGAGAAAGTAATCAAATTAGCAAGCTATACCTTCGACACGGAGAACTATAAGCTGATCCACCCTACTTTCGAGAAAACCCTGACAAAGAAAGAAGCGCAGATTTTAAAAATGCTTTGCAAGTTCAAAAATCAGGTAGTTCCGAGAGAAGTCGTATTAAATGCCGTCTGGGGACAGGATGACTACTTCGTAGGAAGAAGCCTGGATGTGTTTATCACGAAGTTAAGAAAGTATCTTAAAGAAGACGATAACGTTCAGATCAATAACATTCACGGAATCGGTTTTAAATTAGAAGTGAAAGAATAAGCAATCAATGGATTATCACCTATTGCATTTAGAAACTGCTACCAAATCTTGTTCGGTAGCAGTTTCTGTTAATGGAGTTATCAAACAGGTTATAGAATCTCTCGATGAGGAATTTTCTCACGGAGAAAAGCTTACGCTGTATATCGAAGAAGCATTACAAAAATCAGGAATTACAAGCTCTGAATTAGCGGCAGTTTCCATCAGTTCCGGTCCCGGTTCATACACAGGGCTGCGAATAGGCGCCTCTACTGCAAAAGGGATCTGCTTTGCACTCAGTATTCCTTTAATAGCAATCGACTCTTTGCGCTGCATCGCATTAAATGCCCGGGAAAAATACCCGGATACAATCATTGCCGCCATGATTGACGCAAGAAGAATGGAAGCATTTACCCAACTATTTGATCCGGATCTGAAAGCACTAAACGCCATCGAAGCAACTATTTTTGAAGAAAATACTTTTTCAGCATTCGATCCGTTTGTTGCCACAGGCGACGGAGCACCAAAGCTGAAAGAACTTTGGAAAGAGCGGAATGTCATTATTTCCGGAGAGAATTTCGCAAGCGCAGCAGGACAGGCAAAAGAAGCTTATCAGAAATTTATTGAAAAAGATTTTGTAGATTTAGCTTACTTTGAACCATTGTATTTAAAAGATTTCGTAGTTAACAAACCAAAGAAAGCTTAATGCCGTTACAGGAAGAGATCAGATCATCAAAGCGTCCGTTTGTCATTGCCGGCCCCTGCAGCATTGAAACAGAAGAACAGCTATTTACTGTCACACAGGAGCTCTATAATAATCCCCGTGTAAAATATATCCGAGGTGGAATCTGGAAGCCGCGTACCCGCCCGGATTCTTTTGAAGGAATCGGAGCTCTTGGCTTATCCTGGGTCGAAGCTGTTAAAAAAGAATTTCCGAAACCGTTCTGCATTGAAGTCGCTAATCCCAGACACGTTGAGCTGGCGTTAAAAGCAGGAATTGATGCTGTGTGGATCGGTGCAAGAACAACGGTCAATCCGTTTGCTGTTCAGGATATTGTAGACGCGCTGAAAGGAACAAATATCCCTGTTCTGATCAAAAACCCCGTAAACCCGGATGTTCAGCTGTGGATCGGAGCTTTCGAGCGTTTTTTGAATGCAGATCTTACTGATTTAACAGCAATACACAGAGGCTTTTCTGTTTATAAGCACCCGAAATATCGGAATATTCCCAACTGGGAAATTCCGATCGCTTTAAAAGAGCATTTTCCGGATATTCCGATCCTTTGTGATCCGAGCCATATTACCGGAAACAGAAATTTAATCCAGGAAGTTTCTCAAAAATCGCTGGACCTGGATTTTGACGGACTGATGATCGAAACGCATCCGACACCTGAAAAAGCATGGTCAGATGCTGCACAGCAGGTCACGCCTGAAACCCTAGAATCCATACTTTCCCGACTCATATTAAGAAATTCTTCAGAAGAAAATTTTGATATCCAGCTAAGTCATTACCGTGATCAGCTAAAAACAATGGACGACGGGATTTTTGAGCTGCTGTCGAGAAGAATGCAACTTTGCGACGAATTGGGAGACTTTAAGCGGGACAAAAATCTCACTATTTTAAGTGTCAGTCACTGGATGAGGATTTTGCAGGAGCGTTTGGAATCATCTGAAAAAACAGGCTTAAGCCCTAAATTTATCCGGTCGCTCATGGATGCCATTCACCAGGAATCTATCCGGCACCAGAATAAAGTGATGAACCAAGACTTAGCGGATGAATAAAACTGTTATACCCGGAAATTTTGAGGGTATTGTCAAAATCCCCAGCTCAAAAAGTGACAGCCAGCGCGTTATTTTAGCTGCAGGACTGGCAAAAGGAACTTCACTTATTAAAAATATCGGGATCTGCAGCGATGAAGCAGCGATGCTGGAAGCGATCCGAACATTGGGAGCTCAGATTCGGGAAACCGAAGATGGAACAGAAATAACCGGAATATCAAAAATCCCTTCTGGTATTGAAGTCAATATTTCAGAAAGCGGTTTGGCGGCGCGGCTGCTAAGCGGTGTCTTTGCATTCAGTGAAGGACAGCAGACTGTACAGGGGCAAGGTTCGGTTTTGAGCAGAAAGATGTCCTTCTATTTCAAACATACTAACGAACTGCAATGCCAGGTTTCTGGAAATAAAGACAATATGCTTCCGCTGACCTTTCACAATGCGATCAGCTCATCCGGCTTTACTGTCAACGGAGGTGAAAGTTCTCAGGACATTTCCGGGCTGTTATACGGGCTCGCTTTTTCCGGGAAGACTTTTAATATGCATGTTCTGCATTTAAAAAGCAAACCGTACCTTCAGATGACACTGGACACTTTATCCAAATTCGGAATAGTTGTCACCCATCAGAATTTCGAATTCTTCTCCATTTCTGAAAATAATGGCTTACAAGCCTGCTCACATACGATCGAAGGCGACTGGAGCTCTGCCAGCTTCTGGCTGGTGGCGGCTGCTTTAGGAAAAAATATTGCCGTTGATGGTATTCAGCTGAGCAGCCTTCAGGCAGACAAGCAGCTACTGAACATTTTAACAAATGCAAACTGTACGGTTCTGCGAAGCCAGTTTTTAACAGTTGACGGAGAAAAAAGAACGCCGGTCAATACTGATCTCACTCATTCTCCGGACCTGTTTCCCGCACTCACCACATATGCTGCGCTCACACCTGGAACTTCTTATCTGAAAGGAGTGCATCGCCTTTATAACAAAGAGAGCAACCGCACAGCAGCACTCCTGGAAGAATTTTCAAAACTGGGTGTTGTCCTTTCTGTGGAAGGAGATACCTTGATTGTGGAAGGAAAAAATTATATAAACGGAGGAATTGTTCATTCACACAATGACCACCGGATAGCAATGTGTCTTGCAATTGCCGGAATGTTTGCCACTTCTCCTGTCACCATTGAGCAAGCCGAAAGTGTCGGAAAAAGCTATCCTCAATTCTGGGAGCATCTGGAGCTGTTACAGGCTACTGAATAAATTACCAGATTACGATAGATTCTTTACTAAACCGAACTAAAAATAATATTTACATTAAATTTTCTCTATATCACTTATCTTTACCGCATGAAACGGTATGCGGTCACACTCGCTTATAACGGTAAAAACTATTTCGGCTGGCAGCGGCAACCGAATCAAATCAGCGTACAGGAAGTTATTGAAAATGCTTTAACCAGATTAAACCGCAATCAGCAGGTGGAAGTGGTCGGCTGCGGCAGGACAGATACGGGAGTTCATGCAGCTCATTATGTGCTTCACGTTGATTTCAATGACATTGAAGATCCGCAGCAGCTTACCTACAAACTGAACAAAATGCTTCCTGATGATATAGTGATCTTCAAAATTGAGGGAGTTTCTCCGGATTTTCATGCGCGTTTTGATGCAAAAAGCAGAACCTACCGCTATTTTTCCCATACTCGAAAAGATTGTTTTAATTATGAACAAAGCCTTTACCTGAATTTACCGGTTGATTTTGAAAAAATGAATGAAGCAGCTCAATATTTTCTGGGCAGGCAGGATTTCACATCGCTTTCAAAATTACATACAGATGTAAAAACAAACATTTGTGAGGTTACACAGGCAAAATGGTTTCAAAAGAGTGAAACAGAATTTTATTTTGAAATTACAGCGGACCGCTTTTTGAGAAATATGGTACGTGCCACCGTGGGAACATTATTAGACGTGGGAACCGGAAAGCTCTCTCCGGATGCTATTCTTTCCATTCTTGAAGCAAAAGACCGCGGCAAAGCAAGCTCTTCCGTTCCCGGACATGCACTTTTTTTATGGGAAATTGTTTATTAGGGTTTTAGTAGAAAACAGTTGTTAAAGCATAGAAAAAAGATAAAAACCAAAAAAATCAGATAAATAAATGAATTCTTCATTAAATTTCTTTCTTTTTGCCCGTCAAAAAGAAACAAAAACCTCGTCGCCGTGTTTTTTTCACCACCCAAATGTGCTTATTACCTTCAAAAACAAAACTCGCTCTGCTCAAACAATTGTTTTTGATACGGCAATTTCGCTGTTTGGGTCCCGGCAAATAAAATCAATGCGACCATTTATTCCGTATCTGGTTTTAAATTTTTATTAAAGCAGCCTTTTGAAGAATGATGAATATTATCTTCCCGCTTTTAATATATTTGCCAAAGTACTATTTTTTTGGGACTTAATCCCCGAATCATTCACTATACTTTATTATTCCTCAGATAATCAATTTTATACCAAAATACTTCCGCAATCTTTTCAGCACGATTCTTGGCTTCTTCCGCTCTTTCTCCGCAAAAATGGGCATCCACTGTTTTTCTCCAGAGCGCCAGCCAGCGGTCAAAATGTTTTCTTTCTACCGGTAAATGCCGGTGCGGCTCAAATGATTGTCCTCTGTAAGTATCTTCGCTGAAGAGAATTGACTGCCAGAAGCCGTACATTTTTTCCAGATGCTTCGGCCAGTCCTTTATTACTCCCATAAAAATCCCTCCAAGGAGATTGTCTTTCTGAATTTCACCATAAAATGTATCGACAAGCAGTCGGATATCGTCGGGTGAATTGATGTCTTTATTCATACAAGCCGGTTTATCTGCAACAAAGATAAGCATTCATCCGTAGCCGATTTGTGACAGAAATCCTATCATTTTGAAAAATCTTGTGAGGTACCACAGCACGTTTCAAAGTAATAATTAAGTTTCTCCATTCAATATTTTTTTTACTTTTGTTCCACTAATTTTCTAAACAATGGCACATAACATACGTCCCGGAGTTGCTACTGGCGACCAGGTTCAAGAAATTTTCAAACTTGCTAAGGAAAAGAAATTTGCTTTGCCGGCAGTAAACGTGACAGGTTCTTCGACTGTGAACAGCGTAATGGAAACAGCCGCGAAACTAAACGCTCCTGTCATCATTCAGTTTTCTAACGGAGGAGCGCTTTTCAATGCCGGAAAATCCCTTTCGAATGAAAATGAGCGTGCTGCGATCGCAGGAGCAGTAACAGGAGCTTTACATATTCACAAATTAGCGGAATTGTACGGCGCGACTGTCATTCTGCATACGGACCACTGTGCTAAAAAATTATTACCATGGATCGATGGTTTGCTGGATGCAAGTGAAGAGTACTTTAAACTGACAGGAAAACCGCTTTACAGTTCTCACATGATCGATTTATCCGAAGAGCCTATCGAAGAAAACATCGAAATCTGCAAAAAATACCTGGAGCGTATGAGCAAGATGGGAATGACGCTGGAAATTGAATTGGGAATTACCGGCGGTGAAGAAGACGGCGTGGACAATACAGGTGTTGATTCATCAAAATTATATACCCAGCCTGCTGAAGTGGCTTACGCTTACGAAGAATTATCCAAAATCAGCCATCGTTTTACCATTGCTGCTGCTTTCGGTAATGTTCACGGTGTGTATAAGCCCGGAAATGTAAAGCTGACACCAGTTATTCTGAAAAATTCCCAAACGTATGTACAGGAAAAATTCAACACAGGAAATAATCCGGTAGATTTCGTTTTCCACGGAGGTTCAGGTTCTACACTGGAAGAAATCAGAGAAGCTATCGATTACGGTGTTATCAAAATGAACATTGATACTGACCTTCAGTTTGCTTATACGGAAGGAGTGAGAGATTATATCACTTCTAAAATCGGTTATCTCAAAACACAGATCGGCAATCCGGAAGGCGAAGATCTCCCTAACAAAAAATACTACGATCCGAGAAAATGGCTGCGGGAAGGAGAACTAACGTTTAATAAGCGTTTAGAACAGGCTTTCCGCGACTTAAATAACATAAATACATTGTAATCGAGTAATTTTTAAAACAAAAGGAAATGGTTTGGTTTAAAAGAAATAAAGAAGGTATTACAACTTCCACCAAGGAGAAAAAAGAAACTCCGGAAGGTTTGTGGCACAAATGCCCGAACTGTAAAACCGTTTTCACAGAAAATGAGTTTATCAACAATTTATATGTTTGTGACCGTTGCAGTCATCATGAGCGCATCGGCTCAAAAGAATATTTTGAGATCTTGTTTGACGAAGGAAAGTTCAAGGAGCTGGATGCTGATCTGGTTTCCGGTGACCCGCTTAACTTCAGTGATACTAAAAAATACACGGATCGCCTGAAATCCACTATCAAAAATACAGGGCTTAAAGATGCTGTACGTACAGCCCACGGAAAGATCGACGGGCAAGATTTAGTTATCGCTTGTATGGATTTTAACTTTATCGGCGGTTCTCTGGGTTCTGTGGTAGGTGAAAAGATCGCACGTGCGATTGATCACGCCATCAAGAAAAAAGCCGCTTTCATGATTATTTCAAAATCCGGAGGCGCACGTATGATGGAAGCGGGATATTCACTGATGCAGATGGCAAAGGTAAGCGGTAAGCTGGGGCAACTGGCAGAACATCAGCTACCGTACATTTCGTTCCTTACCGATCCTACGACAGGAGGTGTAACAGCTTCTTACGCTATGTTAGGTGATATCAATATCGCTGAACCGAAAGCCTTGATCGGGTTTGCAGGCCCTCGCGTTGTAAAAGAAACAATCGGCCGTGAGCTGCCGGAAGGATTCCAGACTTCCGAATTCCTGCTGGAGCACGGGTTCCTTGACTACATAGTGGAACGCCACCATCTGAAAAAAGAACTTTCTCATTCGATCAGATTGTTCAGAAGCTAAAAAAATCAGAGTTTAAGATATACAAGGACATAAGGGAGATTTTTCAATCTCCCTTTATTTTTTCAAAGTAACTTTCAAAACCAAAATTACGTGCCTGCTTATCTAAGTACGATTTTATTTCTTCCCAGTTCCACTATTCCATCTTCTTCCAGCTGTTTCAACAGCCTGGAAACAACAACACGGGCTGTTCCCAGCTCGTTTGCCAATTGTTCATGAGTGATGGTTATGGATGGCTTTCCGAGCAATTCCTGCTTTTTCCGGAGCAAGGCCAGTAAACGTTCATCTACTTTCTTAAAAGCTATCGCATTGACAATGTCCAGTAATTCTTCAAAACGTTTATGATATAAACGGAAAATATAATCGAGCCATTCCGGGTATTCTTTAATGAAAAGGGAAACCTTGTCTATCGGCAGAAAAAGAAGCTCGGCATCCTCCTCCACTTCGGCTTTCACCTTGCTTGTCTCATTGTGCATTCCTCCCAGGAAAGACATGATACAGCTTTCTCCCGGCTTAATATAATACAATAGGATCTCACGTCCGTCTTCTTCTGTACGGATCACTTTGATCGCTCCTTTGATCACAATGGGAATAGAACGGATATAGGAATTTTCATTCAGCAGAACATCTCCTGCTTCGTAGTTTTTCAAAATACTATATTCGTACAGCTTTTCCTTTAAGCCCGGAGATAATTTAATTTCCTCTGCAAATACATTCTGATTCATAGGATATAAAATTAACAAATATCCTGCTGATAAAAGCAAGAATTCAGGTGAAAACAATTTTTCATCTTTTGTGTAACAAAAGTAACTGTAAGCAGGTTTATAAAGCTCCAAATTTGCCGGCTAAACAGAACAGGAAGTGGAAACAGCAGGTTATCTCGCAGCGATATTTATCGGAGTTACATTAGGCTTAATCGGAAGCGGTGGAAGCATTCTGACTGTCCCCGTTTTGGTTTACCTGTTTGGAATTCAACCTGTACCGGCAACTGCCTATTCGCTGTTCATAGTAGGTATTACCAGCATGACAGGCTCGATTTCTTACTTCCGAAAAGGGCTGGTTGATATCAGAACAGCATTTATCTTTGGAATCCCCTCCGTCATTGCTGTCTTTTTCACAAGAGCTATAGTTGTTCCTGCTATTCCCGATGAAATTTTCAGTATTGGAAACCACATCATCACAAAAAGTATTTTACTGATGCTGATTTTCGCCCTATTAATGATCTTCGCTTCTTACAGCATGATCCGAAAAGATAAAAGACAAACCACAGAAATTCAACGAATACAGAAGTTCAGCTATCCACTAGTCCTGACAGAAGGAACCGTAGTCGGCACACTTACCGGTCTGGTAGGTGCCGGCGGCGGCTTTCTGATCATTCCGGCACTTGTTCATTTCTTAAAAATACCGATAAAATCAGCTATTGGCACTTCTCTGGTCATCATTGTTATCAACTCTCTTTCTGGATTTCTATTCTCGCTTAACACCAGCGTTATTGACTGGAAATTAATTCTCAGCATTTCAGCAGCCGCTATTACCGGAATAGTAATGGGAAGCAGCATTTCTCACAAAATAGACAGTAACACACTGAAACCTGCTTTCGGCTGGTTTACGCTTTTAATGGGAATTTACATTCTCGTCAGGGAAACTGTTTTATAATTATCACTGATGTTTCACTGATAAATTATAAATTAGTTTCATTTTTTAATGGAAATCTCTGAAATTATTGACCTTATTTACCTGCTTCCCGAAGAATCAAAAAACAGGATGATTCAGCACATTCGTGAAGTAAAGTTTCCGAAAGGCCATATTTTACTGAAAGCGGATACAGTCGAAAAAAATATTTTTCTTATTAAAAAAGGAATTGTCCGTGCCTATTCTGATACGCCTGAAAATGAGATCACTTTCTGGTTCGGCCTGGAAGGAGATCCGGTTATTTCCATGAAAAGCTATGTTGAAAATCTGCCCGGATATGAAAATATAGAGCTGCTGGAAGAATGCGATCTGTACTTGTTAAATTCCGGCGACCTGCAGCGTTTATTTAAGCTGGATATTCATATTGCCAACTGGGGCAGAAAATTTGCCGAGCGAGAGCTGCTTAAAACAGAAGAGCGTTTAATTCAGCGGCAATTTAAAACAGCTACCGAACGGTATAAGCAACTGTTAATCAATAATCCTAATTTAATCCGGAGAATTCAGCTCAGTCACATCGCTTCTTATTTAGGAATTACACAGGTAAGCTTAAGCCGGATCCGGGCTGATCTAAAATTCTGATCCCTGCATTTTTTATCATTTGTAAAATCCGGGCTTGTTCTCATATCCTACCTTTGTACTAAAATTAAATACAATGAACTGGATTTTTTTAATCATCGGAGGCCTTTTTGAAGTCGGATTCACTTTCTGCTTAGGAAAAGCGAAAGAAGCTGCAGGCAATATAGCTTATATGTGGTACACCGGTTTTGTTTTCTGCCTGTTTGCCAGCATGTACTTACTTATTAAAGCAACACAAACACTTCCGTTAGGAACTGCGTATGCTGTGTGGACAGGAATCGGTGCCGTAGGAACTGTTTTAATCGGAATAACCGTATTCAAAGAACCGGTAACTTTCTTACGGTTATTTTTTATTGTAACATTGATCGGTTCTATTATCGGCCTGAAAGCTGTCTCAAGCCACTAAGGCTCTACATTATTTTTTCCAGCTGCTGAAAAACAGGAATCAACGATTTACCTTTTTCAGTTAGCTGGTATTCTATATGTAACGGCTTCTCACTGATCACCGATTTTTCCAGTAGCTCAGCATCTTCCAGCTCCCGGAGAGCAGTGGCGAGGGATTGTTTATTGATACCTTTCAACCGGCGCATCAGGGAATTAAAACGCAAGGGCGCAAGTGTAGCCAGGTGAAACAGCTCCGGTTTCCATTTCCCTGAAAGTAATTTCAATAATCCCTGAACACGACAGGTTTCCTCCTTCTCTTCCCGATTTTCCGTAGTCATTTTTTTCTGACTTATTGCAAGATTAATAAAGCATCACGACATTTGCACAAATGTACAAAATACGTGAGTGCAATGAAATTTATTTTTACGTTAATCGCCCTGACAAGCTTTCTGAGCTGCCAGGCACAAAATAATAAAACCATGGAAACAAAAAATAACCCTTTGCTTTGCGATCCACAAACAGGAGTGTGTGAGATCCCTGATTCTGTTGTATCCTCTCAAAAAGAAACAATAAAATCTACTGATAAGCCTGTAAAAATTATTTACTTCACCGATCCGATCTGTTCCTCCTGTTGGGGAATAGAACCTCAGTTGAGAAGATTAAAGCTGGAATACGGTAATGATGTTGAGATTGAATACCGCATGGGCGGGCTGCTCCCTGACTGGAGCTACAATAGCGGCGGAATCAGCAAACCGTCAGATGTCGCGCACCACTGGGATGAAGTGAGCGCTTATTATAAAATGCCTATCGACGGAGATGTCTGGCTGGAAGATCCATTATCCTCTTCCTATCCTCCGTCCATTGCTTTTAAAGCTGCTCAGTATCAGGATAAGGAAAAAGCGGTATTATTCATGAGAGAATTACGCGAGCTGCTTTTCCTTCGTAAGAAAAATATCACTAAATGGGAATTTATTGAGCAGGCCGCAAAAAAATCGGGGCTGGACACCAGACAATTAAAAACTGATTATGAAGGCCGAGCGAAAGAATGGTTTCAAAATGACCTGGAATTGGCAAAAAAGATGGGAGTAAGAGGTTTTCCTTCCGTATTTATCACGAATGAGCAGGGACAATCAGAATTTATCTACGGTTTCAGGCCGTATGCTGTTTACGAATACGGAATTCAAAAAATATATCCCGAAATAACAAAATATTCCTACCCGAAAGACTGGCAGTCACTTTTCAAAAAGTACGCGAGCCTGACAACCCGGGAATATTCAGAATTGAGCGATAAAAGCTGGGAAGAGAGCGAAAAGGAATTGGAGCAGCTTGCTGATCAGGGAAAGCTAAAAAAAGTAATCTCAAAAAATGGCCCTTTATGGGTAAAGGACTAAATTTTAAATATTGTCGATCATTGCTTAGTCATCTTTTACAGGACTAATTCATTGAATAATCGTTCAAAGGTCTTTTCCGGATCACCTGTTCTTCCGGGGTGTGGACGGGAAGTTTGGATAACGGAACTTTTGTAGGCTGTCACAAAACGGAATTTCTCTGCCAGATCCATCTCGTCCAGCCGTCCTTTGTGAGTCGTTTTTGTACAAATAACGGGCAGTGCTTCCAGGTTCTCTTTAATTTGCTCCAGGTCCACAGAAGGGGAAAAACCAAGGATCCGCTGCTCGTTCAGGTGCAATTCACAACGCAGGTACTTCTGGTGCTTACAGAACAGGATCAGCCCTATATTCACAAACTCTTCCCGTTCCACCAGCGGAACCAGCCGGATGACCGCATATTCGTAATAGTAACTATCTTGCATTTTTCGCGAATTCAGTAAATAAACGGCTATTATCCAATCGGATATGCAGAAATTGCTCGTACACTTTTCTTATCTCTTCTGGTGTCAGTACGCTTCCTTCCCACTGAAGCCAGTCAGCAGGAATCTGGGTAACGATTTCTGAGAGCGCTTCTTTGGTCAGCACTTTAGAAAATTCTTCGTCAACACGATCCAGCTCTGATGCAAATGGTAATAAAACGTGATCTTTGACGTACGGAAACGTACTTTTGGCAGCCTGCTCCCAATTGTCCCAGCTGTGATGAAAATAGAATGAAGCTCCGTTATCTATCAGCCATATTTCCTTATGCCAGATCAGCAGGTTTGTATTTCTGAACGTACGGTCAATATTGGTAATAAAAGCATCAAACCATACTATTTTAGAGGCCAGATAACTTTCGCAGGTATTAACAGCTGCTTCAAATGTCAAAGCTCCCTGCAGGTAATGTAAGCCAAGATTCAGCCCTTTTGAAAAAAGCAGTAAATCCTGAATTTCTTCATCGGCTTCTGTCTTCCCGAAACCTTCGTCCAGCTCAGCAAAAACCAGCTCCGGAATCGGGAGCCCGAGGTATTTGGCAATCTGTCCGCTTATAAATTCGGAGATCAGTGCTTTTACACCATGACCTGCACCTCTGAATTTCAGCACATACTTAAATTCATCATCCGCTTCTGCCAAAGCCGGAAGTGAGCCTCCTTCGCGCAGCGGCGTAATATAGCGCATGACGGTAACCGTTCTTAAAGGTGCAATCAGGCTCATCTTACTGCCATTTGAATGTTTCGATCATGTGGACGATATCTTTCTTTACAAAGTCCAGGGTCGGGCGCAACGAGTCATAGTTGGGAACAACATTGAAATAAACCACTCCGCTGACAAACTTTGTCGTGGAATCTGTCAGGTAGAACTGAAAAGGCGATGCAACATCTCCTTTCAGCTCGAACAAGGTTCCGAATACTCTTTTATCCGGGAAAAGAAAAGTAGTATCGTCAATCGAATTTGCCTTCACTTTGTGCTCATCTACTTTGTCCAGCGAATAATCAATATAGGACTTCAGTGGTTCTTTCATCTCAATAAACGAAAAATGTAAGGTTCCGTTCAGCTCATTAAAACTGATATCCCGGTGACAAAGCGGATCCCCGTTTTCATCCGTTACATTTTTAACAGTATAAAGCTTATTGACGTCAAATGAATAACCACAGTCAGAATGGTAATTCATATAGCCTTTGTGCTCCACGTCCAGGCGCAGATAGGACGATGGTTTCGGTATGGTTTTATCTTGTCCGCAGGCAGACAAAAGCACTACTAGGGCCAGGAACAGGAAAAATCCTGCGAAAATATTAAAACGGTAAATCATCATCTTCTTCAAAATCATAAGTTTGCGGCGGAGCCGGTGTCGGATTAACAGGTGGCGTGTTCGGAGGATAAGCCGGCTTTTCCTGCGGACGTTCTCCACCGGAAACATCATTCCAGTTAACAATCTGAATATTGTCTGCAAGCACTTCTGTCGTATAGCGTGTATTATTGTCTTTATCCTGCCATGAACGGGTTTTCAGACGGCCTTCCACATACACTTTCATTCCTTTTTTTACGTACTTTTCAACAAACTCCGCCAGATTTCGCCAGCAAACGATAGTATGCCAGTCCGTCGTTTCACGCCTTTCCCCGGTCACGCGATCCGTAAATGTTTCTGAAGTTGCCACGGGAAAATTAGCTACAGCCGTATTATTATCCATTCTCCGGATTTCGGGATCACGTCCCAGATTTCCTATCAGTATTACCTTATTTATACTTCCTGCCATTCGTGTATGCTTTTTAGATGCTCAATCTTCCAATCTTCTCAATTTTCTCATCTTTCAATTCTCAAATATAATCAATCCAGCGCTTTTAAGTCGTCTTTCAGGTATCTTTCGATAATGCGGGGCAAAGGATATCTTTCCAGCTCACTCCACTCTGCCAGCTCCCAATCCTCCTTCCAAAATGTTCTTTCCGGAAGAAAATCAAGATAGAGAAAAGTAGCGAAAATCCGCTGATGCGACAAAATATGCTTCGTCTTATGCTGTTTTTTTACCTGAGAAAGAGAAATCCCCAGAACGGCATCATACTCGCCTTCATCCAAACCGGACGGTGATTCTATCAGGGGAAAATCATACAGCCCCTGCCACACATCTTTCGGGCCTCTTTTCTTCAGCACCAGCTGATGGTCATTATGAAAGACCATATAGTAAAAATGCCGGTCCGTCACTTTTGTCTTTTTAGCCTTTACAGGACGAATTGAAACCGTTCCGTTCCTGTATCCAAGACATTCCGGACGAACAGGACAATTCCCGCAATCAGGATTCACCGGCACACATTGCATGGCACCAAACTCCATCATTGCCTGGTTAAACAAGGCCGGATCTTCTTTCAGCAACAGCTCGTTTGCCAGGTTATAAAACAGCTTTTTTCCCTCCGTGGAATCAATGGGAGTATCAATATCATAAAAACGACTCAGTACACGATATACGTTTCCATCTACTACCGCGTGCGGCAGGTCAAAGGCAAAAGAAGCAACTGCCGCCGCCGTATATTCCCCGACTCCTTTTAATTTCAGGATATCCTTGTAAGAATACGGGAAATCTCCATGATATTCATCGCGGATCATCTTAGCTGCCGCATGCAGATTTCTTGCACGGGAATAATATCCCAGTCCCTGCCAGTTTTTCAGTACAATTTCTTCCTCCGCATTTGCCAGATCGATAACTGTCGGAAAATTTTCGGTAAATTTTAAGTAATAAGGCATGCCCTGCTCTACCCTTGTTTGTTGCAGAATCACTTCAGAAAGCCAGATTTTATAGGGGTTTTTGGTCTGTCTCCAAGGGAGATTTCTGGCCGTTTGTCTGTACCATTCGGCTATTAGTAGAACAAAATTAAGCATTGATATATTTTTTTGTTATTTTTTACAGTGCTCATAAACAAGCAATTAATAAAGGAGCTAAATTTGTCAGCGAATATCAAAATTATTAATTAAACAATCGATATGACAAAGGCAGATATTATTAACGAAATTTCAAATGCTACAGGAGTAGAGAAAAATGAAGTATCAAAAACTGTTGAAGCGTTTATGACATCTATCAAAAACACAATGGCGAAAGGAGAGAATGTTTACCTGCGTGGATTTGGTAGTTTCGTAGTTAAGAGAAGAGCTGAAAAAACAGGTAGAAATATTTCTAAAAATACGACTATCATTATTCCGGCTCATAACATTCCGTCTTTCAAGCCGGCTAAAGTTTTTGTTGAGCAAGTAAAAACTCAGGTTAAAGTAAAATAATTTTAAATACAGTACCTCTGTTTTTAAGATTTTCTTATCTTTGCACTCCTATCAAGCGATAGGAGTTTTTTTTGAATTAAAGATCAGTATTGATCTAAAATATATAACTATTTAAAAATTAAAATTATGCCAAGCGGAAAAAAAAGAAAAAGACACAAAATGGCGACTCATAAGCGTAAAAAAAGATTGAGAAAAAACCGTCACAAAAAGAAAAAATAATCTTTTTCGGGTAAAACATTAGAGAAAATAACTTAATGCTTCATTGAGTTATTTTTTTATTTCATAACATATTAAAAAGTTTACGTGAGTTTAGAGTTAGTCGTAGATTCTCGTTCCAATGGAGTCTGGCTTGCTTTGTTACGTGACGGAAAGTTAATTGAGCTGCACCAGGAAGAAGGTAATACTGATTTCAGTGTAGGCGATGTTTACTTAGGAAAAGTACGAAAAATTGTCACTAACCTGAATGCAGCTTTTGTTGATGTCGGTTATGACAAAGATGCTTTTTTGCATTATTTGGACTTAGGGCCGCAGTTTAATTCTTTAAACCGGTTTGTTAAGGACACGTTACATAACAAGCAAAAGGTACCTAATTTACAGTATTTCAAGCCTGAAAGAGAAATAGAAAAGGAAGGGAAAATCGGAGAAGTTATTTCCTCATCCCAGCCGATTCTGGTGCAAGTTGCAAAAGAACCTATTTCAAGCAAAGGCCCGAGATTAAGTGCTGAAATTACACTTGCCGGACGCTATCTGGTACTTGTACCGTTCACCGAGAAAGTCTCGATTTCCCAAAAGATCAAAGATCAGAAGGAACGAGAACGCCTAAAAGGTATTTTAGAGGAAATCAGACCTAAAAATTTCGGTGTTATTATCCGTACTGTTGCGGAAAATAAAAAAGTAGAAGAAATAAGTCAGGATCTTCATAACCTACTCGAAAAATGGAAGACCATGTTTGCCAATCTACAGGCAGCGGCACCTCCCAAAAGAGTACTTGGAGAGATCAATAAAACTTCTACCCTGTTGCGTGACTTGCTGAACTCTGATTTTTCAAACATTCATGTCAATGAAGGCAGATTGGCAGAAGAGATCAGGGAATACGTAAGTAATATCGCTCCCGGAAGAGAAAAAATTGTAAAATTCTACGAAGGGAAAAATGAGATCTTTGAAAGATTCGGTATCAATAAGCAAATAAAAACTTTGTTCGGTAAAAAAGTGCCGCTTCCTTCGGGAGGATATTTAATTATCGAGCACACGGAAGCGATGCACGTCATTGATGTCAACAGCGGAAACCGCAAAGACACGGACAATCAGGAAAGCAACGCTTTGGCAACCAATATTGAAGCAGCGGAAGAAATCGCAAGATTATTGCAGCTGCGTGACATGGGAGGAATCATCGCTATCGATTTTATTGATATGCACGATAAGGATAACAACCGTGAACTGTACGACAACATGAAAGAATTCATGAAAAATGACCGTGCAAAACACAATATCCTGCCTCCGTCCAAATTTGGTGTGATTGAGATCACCCGCCAGCGTGTACGCCCGGAAAGAGATATTATCACTTCCGAAACATGTCCTACATGTAACGGAACGGGTGAAATCCAGGCTTCGATCTTATTTGCAGAGGAAATTGAAACCAATCTGGATTTTCTTGTAACAGACAAGAAGATAAAAGATATTCAGCTGATTGTACATCCTTACCTGGAAGCTTATTTCCAGAAAGGATTCATCTCCAAGCAATGGAAATGGTTCTTTAAATACAAAAAATGGATTCCGGTCAGAGGTAACAATGCTTACCAGTTGCTGCAGTATTCATTTGTAGATAAGGACAATGAAGAAATTACTTTTTAAAACGAGAGCCGCTTAAAGCGGCTCTTTTTTGTATCTGTATGATTTAAGAACTATCTTTTACACCAAATCGTATGCGTTAGCGTATACGGCATAATACTTTTAAATTTTTTCAAGCATAAAAAATGCGGTTAATCAACTGATTACCGCATTTTTACGTTTAGTAGCGAGGACGAGAGTTGAACTCGTGACCTCGGGGTTATGAATCCCGCGCTCTAACCAACTGAGCTACCTCGCCATTAAATTCGAGTGCAAATATAATTATTTAAATTTAATCTGCAACAGAAAACACGGAATATCAGTAATCTTCTTTGTTTTGTTCAGCGGACTAACTCTAATGTTCTTATTCTCAAAATAAAATCAATGGGACTCATCTCTAAACGTTGAATTTTTCTTTGTATCTCTCATCAGGCTGTACACTAACAACGAGCAAAAAATACAAATGGTCACATACCAGTACATCCATTCTTCATGTCCCTGATTTTTGAAATATAAGCTGATCCATTCAGAAGTTCCTCCAAAGATAGCCACAGTCAGCGAGTAAGGTAACCCGACTCCCAAAGCACGGATATGAGTAGGGAATAATTCCGCTTTCACTACTGCATTTATCGAGGTATAACAACTCACAATCACTAATGCCGACATAATGATCACAAACGCCTGCCAGTTTTCGCCCGGCTGTAATTTACTTAAAGCCGTAAGCAGCGGGATGGTGCTGATCGTTCCCAGAATACCAAAGGTTATAAGCACCGGTTTCCTTCCGGTTCTGTCAGATATCAGACCGATCACCGGCTGTAACACGGCAAAGCATAACATAGTAGAGAATGTAATGACCGTAGCATCTTCCTTGGTAAAGCCAACTGAATTGACCAGGAACTTCTGCATATAGGTCGTATAAAAATTAAATGCGATCGTTCCTCCTAACGTTAAACCGACTACGGTTAGAATCTCTCTGGGATATTTCAACAAGGTCTTTAAGGATCCGCTCATCAATTTTTGCTCCTTATCCTCTTCCCTGAATTGCTGTGTTTCTTCCATGTGCATTCGCATATAAAGCGCAATTAAAGACAGTAATGCACCAATAAAAAACGGGATTCTCCATCCAAACTGATGCATTTCTTCTGCAGTCAGGAAAAACTTTTGCAACAGCAGTTGAACACCCAGCGCAATCAGCTGTCCTCCAATCAGTGTAACATATTGAAAGCTGGAATAAAAACCTCTTCGGTCAGCAGTTGCCATCTCGCTTAAATAGGTTGCTGATGCACCGTATTCTCCGCCAACACTCAGCCCCTGAAGCAAACGTGCCGTCAGCAATAAGACAGGAGCAGCGACTCCGATCGTTTCATAGGAAGGCGTCAGCGCGATCAGTAATGAACCGAAAGACATCAGCAGAACAGAAAGTGTCATTGAAAATTTTCTCCCTGACCGGTCAGCAATACTTCCGAACAGCCAGCCGCCTATCGGGCGCATTAAAAAGCCGACAGCAAAAATCCCCGCGGTATTCAAGAGCTGCGCTGTTGCATTCTCAGACGGAAAAAAGACGGGTGCAAAATAGATGGAAAAAGCAGCATAGGCATACCAATCATACCATTCCACTAAATTTCCTATTGAACCGCTAATGATAGCTTTTAAACGATCAGCAGCAGAGAGTGTGGTTTTCATGAATTACTTATTTGTGTTTCTAAATTAGAAATTTTCACCAAAAACATGGAAAACAGAACAGGAATACGGGTTATTCCGGCATTACATGATAAGCAGGATCATCCGGGCTGATCTCCACAGTGCTGTTGGCGTGTCTGAGTAATCTCCGGCAATCGGGGCTCAGATACCGTAAAACGATGTGTTTATGCTGTTCCCCGTATTTTTCTGATAATTTATTGAGCGCTTCAATCGCTGACATATCCGCTACTCTTGATTCCTTGAAATCAATAATTACCTGTTCCGGGTCTGTATCTATATCAAATTTATCCAGAAAAGCATTAACAGATCCGAAAAATAAAGGGCCGTAAATCTCATACACTTTATACCCGTTTTCGTCTGTTGACTTTCTCACCCGGATCCGTACAGCGCTTTCCCAGGCAAATACCAGAGCGGAAATAACCACACCGCTTAAAACTGCCAGCGCAAGATTATGAAGAAGGATTGTAATTAACGCAACAATAATTCCGACAATCATATCGGATTTCGGCATTTTATTAAGCATTCGCAAGAATCCCCACTGAAAAGTTCCTACTGCCACAACCATCATAACACCAACAAGCGCAGCCATCGGGATCTGCTCAATAACCGGCGCTCCCACCAGGATGATCAGGAGAATTGTCAATGCCCCGATAATCGCTGAAATACGTGTCCGCGCGCCCGCTTCCAGGTTAACCATGGTCTGTGCCACCATTGCACATCCTCCCATCCCGCCAAAGAACCCGTTGGCGATATTCGCTATACCCTGAGCAACAGATTCTTTATTTGCAACTCCTTTGGTATTGGTAATCTCATCCACCATGCTTAAGGTCAGCAGGCTTTCTATCAGCCCGACACTTGCCATAATTAGCGCATAAGGAAAAATAATATTCAGTGTTTCCCGGGTAAAAGGAACTAAAGGAATATGAAATTCAGGTAGCGTGCCGCTGACGGAAGCAATATCAACTACTTTTTTGGTATCAATTCCGAGAAAATAAACAAGTGCAAAAACTGACATGATCGCTACCAGCGAGGCAGGAACTGCTTTGGTAATTTTTGAAAAAGCATATACGATAGCGACTGTTAAAGCAGTCAGCCCGGACATAATCCACAACGCATCGCCCGACATCCAGTGAGAAACCCCATTTTCAACAATCCTGAACTGAGAAAGCTGAGACATAAAAATCACAACAGCCAGTCCGTTCAAAAATCCATACATCACTGATTGCGGGATAAGCCGGACAAATTTCCCCAGCTTGAACAGGCCCACAAGAATTTGTATCAGCCCGGCTAAAACCACAGTAGCGAACAAATATTCCACTCCGTGAGAAGTAATCAGGGCTATAAGTGTGATCACCGTTGCTCCCGCACCACCGGATACCATTCCCGGACGGCCTCCCAAAATTGCGGTTATCAACCCCATCAGAACAGCAGCATACAGTCCTGTGAGAGGTGTCAATCCTGCCAGGATTGCAAAAGAAAGAGACTCCGGGATCATTGTCATTGCTACCGTCAGTCCGGCAAACAGCTCATTTTTATAGTTAATTGCTTTCATCGTCCTTTGTGAAGGCACAAAGATAGATGATCCGGAGGATTATTACGGTCAGAAAAGTGATTTTCAACTTCTCTCAAAAAAAAACGGATAAACACAATGATTGCGTTTATCCGTTAAGTTATTAAGAAAAATAGTCTCTCAATCCCGGAAGTCAGCTTTTAAAATCTATAGCCCAGCGTAAACTGAAAGGTCAGGTTTTTATATCTCGGATCTGTAGAGCTTCCGTCTCCTCTATTATCCAGCAAATCCAACCCAACACGCGGAGATATTACAAAATGATGGATATTAAAATCAAGACCTGTATGAATTCCGAGCATAAATCTACGGATATCCGTATCAAAATCTTCCTGATTAATCACTCCGTTATCTCCCCATGTAAAAGAGTCTTTCTGGCTCAAACGGAACCCGAATTGCGGACCGACATAAATATTGATAAATTCAGCCGGGCGAATCGCAAATAACAACGGGATATCCAGGTAATTTACCATTCTCTTCCAGGTATAAGATGTTCCTAATACGGATCCGGAAGCTTTAACCCCTTTTTGGGAGAACATTACCTCCGGTTGAAGCGCTAAGAATTTACCTAAAGGAAGCGTTACGAAAGCCCCACCGGCAAAACCTACTAACGGGTCAGCCGTAAAATCCTGAGCTTCCTCATCATAGATCATGTTAACGTTAATACCTGCTTTTAAACCGAATGTCAGACGGTCTCTAAACGTGATGTTCTGACCGAAAGATTGAAATGCAAATAAAGTAATTGCAATAAAAAATGTGTTTCTTAATAATTTCATGATTTCTTCGTATTTGTTTAACTTATGTCGTTGTTTACATCATGAAATTACCATACTCACATTAGACGCCCATATTTTTTTGCATTTATTAAATCTGATTTTTCGTTTTTTAGGAATCTAAATAATATTAACTTAAAAAATATATAAATACCTCCGGGATTTTATTTAATAATGTATAAAAGGTCCACTATATCAGTGTTAAAGATGAGAAAAGGATTTTTCCTGAAAAGCTCCGGATCTCCTTTTAAAGCCCGTTATAGCCGGAAAAAGCAGGATCTACCAATCTTTTCCATTCCGGGTGCTTACGGATGTAAGCAAAGATATAGGGACAATAGGGATGAATTTTCTTCCCGGAAGCTTCCACCTTCGCAAATACTTTTTCTACCAGTGCCTGTGCTGCTCCTGTTCCTTTTAATTCATCAGGAGCAATTGTATGTGTCAAAGCCAAAGCATTTCCTTCCTGCTCGTAGGTTATAAATGCAATGTGACCGTTAAAAGGTAATTCAAAGCGGCTTTCTGCTGTATTTTCAATTAATTCAATATTTTCAAATTCTGGTTTCATATTGTGTGGATTTTAGGATATTATGATTTTAAGACTTTAAGATGTTAGATGGAAGGCAATTAGACATTAGATATTAGACGTTAGACATTAGATGTTGGACAAGATAGAGGTGTCAAAATTTTAATAAATCCGGGATTCAAAATTCATTGATTCTTCCTTCAAAATTTACTCTTCCAATGTACCAAATTTTCCGTTATTAAAGTCCTCGTATGCCTGAATTATTTCTTCTCGTGTGTTCATTACAAACGGTCCGTAAGCAAAAATCGGTTCTTTGATCGGCTCGCCGCTGAAAATCAAAACGACAGCGTCATCTTCTGCTTCAATTACAAATTCTTCTCCCTGATTTTCGAACAGCAGCATATAGTCCGTAGGTACTTTTTTCTCGCCGTTAACGATAATATTTCCCTCAATTACAATTCCTGCCGTAGTATAATGAGCCGGAAAGCTAAATGTCGCTTTTCCTCCTGCTTTCAGTTTAGCATTCATCATATTTACAGGTGTAAACGTAAAAGCCGGTCCTTTTTCGCCGTTGTATTCGCCGGCAATAACTTCCACATAACCGTTTTCTCCCAGATCTACCCGTTTCATCGAAGCATTCTCAATCGACTGGTATTTAGGCTGGCTCATCTTATCTTTTGCAGGAAGATTTACCCACAGCTGAACCATCTGGAAGATGCCGCCTTTTTCAGACCATTCTTTCTCATGATATTCTTTATGCAGGACACCGCTTGCCGCCGTCATCCACTGCACATCTCCCTGTCCGATAATTCCGCCACCGCCGGAACTGTCATGATGTTGTACCCTTCCCTGATAAGCGATCGTCACTGTCTCAAATCCACGGTGTGGGTGCACACCGACTCCTTTTGGTACCGTTGACGCAGGAAATTCATATTTGGAATTATAATCCAGCATAATAAACGGATCCATTCGCTGCATATTCAGACGTTCAAAACCCGGTATAAAGTTATGAACTCTGAAACCGTCTCCCACATAGTGCGCAGGCCGCGGCTGAATAATTGCTTCAAGGTGTTTTGTTGCCATGTTTATTTCTCCTCTGTTAATTTAATAATACAAAGATATAAAAAATATATTTACCATGGTATTATTTTTATTCGTTTATATTTTTTGTGTAAAACTTAACATTGAAAAAGAAGAATTTCCAAGTAATTAAAAATTAGGTTTATAATCTATTTTATTACCTGAAAAAAGATATTAGTCGAATAAAAAAAGTGATTCATCTGTGCATTTTTAACATTCATCCATCACACACAAATGTTTTTTTGTTTACTTTAGCATTGTAATTTAATTACCAAAACTCACTGTGTACACTATCACTATTCACTGAGAAAACCTCATCTGACCACTATTTTATTTTTCAGGCGCTCTCGACTAAGAGAGCATTTCCATCATTTTTCTCACTGTATTCAGATTCCTTACTACAAATAGTATTTTATTGAGAATGATTTTAAGTATAAAAGCTTGATTAATAATTATTCCCTATCTCATATAAATATTATTCATATTTCGAATAACTTCTTTTCCAAATAAAAGCATCCAAAATATAATGAGTAAACTGCGGCAATGCAAGCAAAGGAACAACCCAAATCTCTTCCCAATTAATTTCAAACAATCCCACCTGCTCTTTCCAAACCAAAGTTTCCCATGTAAATTCTTCAATGACAGCCAAAAAAAGTAATCCTCCGACAAACACGAGTACAGAAATGGATTGTTTTACTTTTCCGATGATCCGAAAATCATGAGATTTCATTTTAAATTCCGTAAAATAAACTAATGCCATATATGGAATTCCGTGAGAAATTACGTTCAGTAAGGTAAATACCAATTCATTATTAAAATGAACTATCCCGAAATACCATGACAAATAAGTTCCAGAAATCAATAACAACTTCTGATAATTAATTGCTTCTTTTTTTCGGATTCTAAAAACGAGCAGATAGAGCATATAAGTAATCAAAATTATGCTATACAGTGAAAAGAGGGCAGGCTCTAATACAGGAAGATTCAAATGAATAAATTCATTGGGCATGAACCATGTAAACCTTCTGTCTGCGTGTAAAAACCAATAAAGCATCGGATAGACAGTCGCATTATAGATAACAACAGTATCCAGCAATTTTTCACCTTTTGAGAGTCTTTCATTACGGTTGTATAAACGTAGAAAACCATATTGTTGCCTGATAAAATGAAAAACAGCAACATAAGCTAACACACTCCAAAATACTGATGCCCCGAAACTGTACAGAAGAAGAGACAGCAAAAAGCAGGTGATGGGAATAATACAAAAAAGCAGTTTGTGTTTCTTCCATTTTTCTTTTACAAGATATGAACGGAAAATCGAAGCGTATACATGAGCAACATCAATAAAAACAATTAAGATCAACCAAGTATAGAAAGAATATCCTTCTTGTATTTCCTGCAATTGCTGATGAAAAAACATAACAATAAACCAGATAAAAATCGGAGGCAGTAAAATCCATATTAGGTCAAACGTCTTATTATATATCCAGTATTTTTTCATCATTCAACATTTGTTCAACAGCTCTTGTTCCCTGATAAAAAGCCTCTTCAAAAAGAGATATTCCACTCAAGTCCGTATGTGCAAAAAAAACTTTATCTCCAATCGGTTTCAATGCTTCCTTCTTATCTTCAGAAAACAGAAAATTGATCGAGGGACTAATCATTCCGTGTCCGCGTTTAAAAATTTCAATAGAAACCAAATACTTTTCAATTTCCGGATGAACTGTTTTTAGATCTTCTAATACTTCATTCTTCCAATATTCATCTGAATATCGCTGTAACTTCTTACGTTCTTCTTTCAGATTTCCTCCATCTAACGCCCGGTAATAAGTAATTACAAAAGGAGATTCATATTGAGTCAAATTCTGATGCTGATTATAAATATACCCCAGCCCTTTTCCCTGAAAAATAACATTTTCCCAACTTAATTCAGCTCCTTCGCTCAAAGGAAATCGTTCTAATACAAGCGTTGCCAAAATCCAAGGAGAATAGCAAAATTTCCCATAATTAATCTTGCGATCAGGTAAAAGGTATCTGTTAATATATTGTGGTGTCGCCAGGATAATTCTTTCTGCATAAATCTGTTTTGAAATATTTCGTCTTTCATCAAAAACATTCAACACAACTTTGTCTTTCTGTACATCTATATTGTAAACAACATGTTGAAGAAATTGTTTACCCTTCACATATTTTTCCAAACATTTAATCAAAAAACCGTTTCCTTCAGGCCACGTTAAGAGTTCTTGATGTTCACTGTATAAATCGTGTTTTCTCGAAGTAAAATAATGAATGCCTGCCCAGGCACTCACACGATCTATTCCCTGACCATAATCATCCATACAGCAGTAGTTAACATACCATAACAAATTAGGATGTATATATTCTTCCTGCTCCATCCAATCCTTCATTGATAGTTTGTCTAATGTCAAATAGTCTGCGTCTGTTGAAGAATATGCAAGAGGTAAATCAAAAATAAAACGTCCATCTGTTCCTTTAGCAGAACGATAGTCCTTCATTTGCGAAGAAAAGCGAAGAAATTGCCCGTTACAATCATCATCCAATCTATTATTCGGCTCAATACCTTCTACCCATTGATAATCAATAAATAACCGTTCTTGTGGTGAATGACACACATATTCAGGATGATAAACTGCTTTCCCATCCTGATAACCAGTGATAATATTTTCTTCTTCAAAAAAGACAGCCAGTTCCTTATGATGAAGATTAATTGCTGGCACGTAATGCGCTCCCAGTGGATATGCCGAATAATTATTACTTCCGGAAGAAGAATTTCCTCCTGCAATTCCCTCCAGCTCAAACAGCACAAAATCCTCTTCATTTGTCTTTATCAAGGCTCTGGCGGCACTTAATGCACTAACTCCTCCTCCTATAATAACAAATTTATATCGCTCCTTTTCAGTCGGTACGGGAAAATCCTTTGTCCATAACCTGTGTCCCAGCAGATGATTAGTTCCGGTAATCTTCAGTACAAAGCGAAGTGCTGTATCACGGCATGATTTTAATAAGATCATACCAACAGATGCAAGCATTGTCAAACGGATAAACTGTCTGCGCCTCATTCTCTCAATTTTGACCAGTCCTCTTCAAAATAACGAACCAACACCTGATTATCAAGACGATTTATTTCCAGTTCTGAAGCAGGGAGCATATCTTTTTTGAAATCAGTATAGGATTCAAATTGATAATCGTAAAATTTCAGATTATCCATCCGTCGTTTCACATACCGAAATGATTGCTTCGGATCATTACTGAATAAGTTAAATCCCCATTCTCCAAAAGACGGAACATATACATGATACGCTCTAACCTCAGGATAAATAGCTGAAATAGTGGCATTAATGCACCAATAAGCGTTAGGCGCTGTAAATGGCGAAGTTGTCTGAATACTTACTACTGATTCTGATTTAAGTGATTGTTTAAGACACTCATAAAAATAATTGGTATATAATTTTCCTATACTGTAATTTGTCGGATCCGGAAAATCAATGATTACCACATCGTATTTTGTTTTATTATTCTTCACCCACAAAAAAGCATCTTGATTAATTACCTCCATTTTCGGATTCGTCAATGATTGTTTGTTGTAAGCCATCAATCTTGGGTTCTTTGCAAATAATTGCGTCATACCTTCATCTAAATCTACCAGTGTAACAAATTTAACTTCATCATATTTCAATACCTCACGAGCCGCCAGTCCATCGCCTCCTCCAAGAATTAATACCTTCTCAACTGATGCAGCAAATCCCATAACAGGATGTACCAGACATTCATGATAGCGATATTCATCTTTTGTATCAAACTGCAAATTATTATTCAGATAGAGCTGAAAATCTGCCCCCTGATTCGTCAAAACAATCTTCTGATAAGGAGTTGTATGACTATAAACTATACTCCCGTTGTATAAGTTTCTTTCACTATAATCTAAAACTTCTTTATTAAAAAAAAGCAATATGCATAATCCGGAAAAAGCAACAATGGACTTAAATGTAAGAATAAACGTATCTTTTAGTTCCTTACGGAATAAATAGATCAACAGTAAACCGACAACAATATTTATAATGCCAAAAACTATAGAAGTACTTATCAGACCTAACTTGGGAACAAGAACCACAGGAAATAAAATAGAAGCAAGCAACGCCCCTATATAATCAAACGTAAAAATATTCGCAACCAATTGTCTGAACTCTACTTTATCTTTCAAAATCCTCATCAAAATCGGGATTTCCATCCCAACCAGAATACCTGTCAAGCCCAGTAAAAAATACAAAACCACCTGAAAATAGCTACCCTGCTGAAATAACAGGAATAATAACGTGGAACTTATTCCTCCTACAATTCCGATCAGTATTTCTATTTCGACAAACCTCTTTAGTAATTTTTTTTCTATAAACTTGGAAAAATAGGAACCTATTCCCATAGCAAACATATAAGTACCTATAGTATAAGAAAACTGTCTTACAGAATCTCCCAAAAGGTAACTTGCTAATGCTCCGGCGATCAATTCATATATTAATCCACAGGTAGCGATTGTAAAAACCGCCATTAATAATAAGAACTGAAACCTTCTTTTATTAGCCATGAATCGCTGCACTGATGATCATAGAGATCCCTATAATTAAAGCCGAAAAAATGATTGCTAATGCATGATTTTTATTTTCTACAATTTCTTTCCAGGATTTTTCCGGTGTTATTTTTTCAATTACAAAATAGCTGGCAAGTAATAGCACAATTCCTATAAAACAGTAGATAAGTGAATTTAAAATTCCTTGAATATAATTTTCCATATACGGTTTATTTATGATTTGAATATGATTCTGATTTGTAGACATAGTGATTTGAACGTCCTATATAACTGGCATCTTCCAGTGTTTCAATATTCGCTCCCCGATAATTGTTATTATATACTTCAGCACTCGTATATAAAAATGCTGCAAATATAAAAAGTACAATATACATATATCTGTCCATTAGTAAAATATCAATAGAAGTACTTTTTTTATTCATCTTATAGTTCCTGTCCAGACGCAAATACATTAAATAGAAAAGAACAATAACGACAATAAGTGCAACAACAAAAGGTGTATATCTGATAATATGCCCTACTGTAAATCTCAAATCCGTCATCACATCAAATTCCAAATAATCCGTTGGTATAATAATCTGTTTTGGTGTATTTGCCGAAATGCGTAACTCATATTCACCTGGTTCAAGATTATTAATCAATATATTAAGCGCAGAGGCATAGTTAATTGAATTATAGTTCAGACCGACTCTCTGTGAATAGACCATTCTGTTTTTTGATAGACTTATCAAGGAAAAATATACAACCGGGTGTGTTCTTGATTCAACAGAACCATCGATCGTCAGTTCTGATGATTTAATCCAACTAAGGTCTATCTTCTGCTTTAATCTGTAATTTGAAACGAATAAACTATTTTCTTTCACCTCTGTACTTTCATACAATACCTCTTTATCAAAAAACAATCCCTTATAATGAAATCCCAGAAATATCAGTCCAAAAAACATCAGAACAAGTACACACATATTAAAGAAATTAAAATAATAATTTCTATAGCTGCTTTTATTTTTATCCTTCTTATTTTCAAATCTATTATAAAAATCGTGCATCGTAAGAGCATTTCCATAATAGCCGAAAAGCTCTTTGCCTGCACTTTCTATACTGAGAAAACTACTGTCATTTTCAACATCACAATTAAAAGGATAATAAGTGACCTTCTCTCTAATATCATACTGAAATATTCCCGATGCAAAAGTAGTTTTTGCAGAATACATGTAATCATATCTGAAATATTTTCTATACTTCCTGACCCCTTGTTGTTTTGCAGCATTCAGATCAAATTGCTGGGGAAGTTTAAATTCTTTTAATCCAAAAACACCTTTTTTGAAATTATCCGAAAAGCTAAAAAAATACCACTCGTTCTTAGCGTTCATTCCTCCGTACTCCCACCAAGAATCCTGCATGCTTTCTTTTTTCGAAATATTAGTGATTGTATATTTTGAGGAATTGTACAAGAATACATCACCTATATCTATCCCTAATGGATTTTCAATTTCTGCCTGCTTAAATTTACCTACAAAAATGATTTCTTCTTTTTCAAAAGAATGAAGTTCCTGACATTCAGGACACACGAAGACATTAAAATGACTCTGGATTTGAGTAGTATTAAAGACATATTGACAAGAAGTACAAACGATTCCCATGCAAGACAAAGGTAATATTTTTCACAGATAAATAAACCTCTATGAAAATTCTAGATCATCGACATCATCTTATTCACTGTATTCAGATTCCTTCCGGTAGCTGTTATTTTAAGCTTTTTCTCAAAATAGTTATTATTCATTATGGATCTGGCCATCCCTTCCGGAAGGTAGAAATAAAGAACATTTCCTTCCAGGTGAAAGACTCCCTCTCCATGATCCTGCTGCCGGAGCTTTTCTAATAATTCTGAAGAAAGTTCTCCTTTCAGAAAAGTGAAAAACAGCTTCGAAGGTTCGCTGTCAGCAGAAAAAGGATTATTCGCCAATGCCTGTGTCAAATCTTCAGAAGAAAGGACAAAAACAGGAATATCCAGCTGAAATCTTTCCTTGATCAGCTCTGAAACTTTCCGTTCCGTTTCTTCTTTGTTATACAATGAATTAAACACGATATTACCGCTCTGGATATAGGTAAGCACCTCTGAAAAACCCGCAGCGGAAAGCTGTTTTTTCAGTTCTTCCATTTTGATAATATTCTTCCCGGAAACATTAATTCCGCGAAGGAAAACAACAAACTTCTGCCACTCAGCCAATTTTTTCCTTCAGCTTTTCTTTATCCAGATGATTCTCCCAGTTAGAAACCACCACACATGCCACGCCATTTCCTATAACATTGGTCAGCGCACGACATTCCGACATGAACTTATCAATACCTAAGATGAGAGTCATTCCTGCAACAGGAACTTCCGGCACAACGGCTAATGTTGCTGCCAGCGTAATAAATCCCGCTCCAGTAACACCTGCCGCTCCTTTTGAAGATAATATTGCCACGAGCAACAACACCATCAGATGGTCAAATTCCAGATGAATATTACATGCCTGCGCAATAAATAATGCTGCCAGCGTCATATAAATATTTGTTCCGTCAAGATTAAATGAATATCCTGTCGGAACTACCAGACCAACAACACCTTTATCACATCCCGCATCATTCAGCTTACGCATCAGCCCGGGCATCGCAGGTTCGGAAGAGCTTGTTCCCAAAACCAGAAATACTTCTTCTTTGATGTAGCGGATAAACCTAAAAATATTGAATCCGTTCAGCTTAGCTACCAAGCCCAGGATCACAGCAATAAACAAAAAGGAAGTCAGGTAAAAGGTAATAACTAATTTCCCGAGATACATCAGCGAATCAATCCCGTAAGCACCAATGGTATAAGCCATTGCACCGAATGCACCGATCGGAGCCAGTTTCATCAAAAGCTCCACGATTTTAAAAACCGGTATGGTCAGCACCTCCAGAAAATCAATTACCGGTTTGCTTTTTTCTGCTGTCAGCGCTAACCCGACACCAAACAGTATTGCGACCAGCAGCACCTGGAGGATTACATCTCCGGTCATGGGGCTGAACAAAGTCTGCGGTATGATATTAAATATAAAATCAACAACGGAATTTTCTTTGGCTGCTTCTACGTATTTATTGATTTTTGAGCTGTCCAGTGAAGACGGATCAATATTCAAGCCGGCACCTGGCTGTACAACATGACTCACCAGCAATCCTATTATCAGGGCCAGCGTAGAAAAAAAGAAAAAATAAACAAAAGCTTTTGTTGCTACCCGTCCGACTTTCTTCAGATCATTCATCCCTGCAATTCCCGTAGAAACTGTCAGGAATATCACCGGTGCGATAATCATCTTCACCAATTTTATGAAGCCATCTCCCAAAGGCTGCATCTTTGTCCCGAGATCAGGCCTGAAATATCCCAGTGAAACACCTATAACGATGGCAAATAGCACCTGAACATACAGCAGCTGATAAAACTTTTTCTTTTTTACCGGCTTTTCTTCGAATTCATGCTTCATAATTTCTGTCTAAAAGTGAACCAAAATAACGAATTTCTGTAATTCAGACATATATATAGTTTTGATTTTTAAAAAGGATTAAATATCTTGTACTCGTTTTAATAAAGAAATAATGAAAAAACTTATCTTTTTCTGCTTATTGTTATTCTCCGGGTTCCTGTCCGCTCAGAAAGTATATTCTGTAAACTACGAGAGCCAGGCAGATGTAAAAGTATTTGTCGTGGATTACGAAAGCCAGGCCGATCTGAAAGTTTTCAAGGTAAAGTATGAAAGTCAGGCGGGAAAAAATGACGGAAAATGGTTTTTTACTGATTATGAAAGCCAGGCTAAGAAAAAGATCTTTTTCGTGAAATATGAGAGCCAGGCGGATCTGAAGATCTATTTTGTTGATTATGAAAGTCAGGCGGGCTGGAGAAATTCTTCCAAGCAGCAGCTGATGTACTGATTATGTGAAAGTACTGATGAAAAAATATGTAGCCGTTTTTTTCCTGCTTTTCTTTTTCCGAAGCTTTCTCTCAGCGCAGTCTGATATGATTTCGCCCCTTTCCATTGGCGAAATTCACACGATTTATTCTTCCAGCCTTAACGAAGAACGCACCTTAAACATTTACCTGCCGCCGGGCTATGATTCGTCCCGGGCTTATCCGGTCATTTACCTATTGGACGGGAGCATGAATGAAGATTTCCTTCACATTTCAGGGCTGGCACAATTTTTCCATCTGATGTACGATATGCCGGAAACCGTTATTGTAGGAATTGCCAATATTGACCGGAAACGGGATTTTACTTTTCATACGGAACTGGAGGAACTGAAGAAAAGCTATCCGACAACCGGACATTCGGACAGATTCATTTCATTTGTAAAAAATGAGCTTCAGCCTTATGTTCAATCCAGATTTAAGACCAACGGAACTTCTTTTCTTATCGGACAGTCGTTAGGCGGGCTGCTTGCCTCCGAAATTCTCCTGCATCATGCAGATCTGTTTACTCATTATTTCATTATCAGCCCCAGCCTTTGGTGGGATA
This sequence comes from Flavobacteriia bacterium 40-80, assembly GCA_001899145.1. GTDB lineage: Bacteria > Bacteroidota > Bacteroidia > Flavobacteriales_D > Crocinitomicaceae > 40-80. Next base: position 588,124 of record MKVF01000018.1, on the reverse strand, counting down.
ACGAAAGTATGCTGAAAAAAGCGCCCGAATTATACAGGGAACAATCGGACAGCAAACGATTTGTTTATATCTCTGCAGGAAAAAATGAACCTAAGATTATGCAGACAGAGGCCAAAAAACTGTATGATATCCTTTCTAAATCAGGAAAAGCAAATACTGTAGCGAAATTCCTGCTGATGGAGGAAGATCATGCAACCATTTTGCACAACAGCATTTACCAGGGATTCAAATTGATCTTTAAGCCACTGTATTAAATCCCAATCAGCTTTCCGCGAATAGTTTTTCAAAAATCCTTCTGTCGCCTTCCGTGAACGCTACATTTCGGCGCGACATCATCGCCTGTGCTGCCTGAATGGCTTTTTCAAGATCAAAGCGTTCAAATCCGTCTGCTCCTCCCCAGGAAAAAGAAGGGGTATATTTCGGAGGAAAATCACCTCCGTAGATATTACAGGAAACACCACAAACCGTTGCGGTATTAAACATCGTATTAATTCCGCATTTGCTGTGATCTCCCATCATGATCCCCATGAACTGAACGTCCGTTTTCTCGGTTTTTCCGGTTTCATAAGAATAAGCGGCAACATTCGAGTAGTTATTTTTGAGGTTGGACGAGTTGGTATCTGCTCCCAGATTACACCACTCACCAATCACTGCGTTTCCTAAAAATCCGTCATGTCCCTTATTGGAATAAGCCTGAAAAACAACATTATTCACTTCTCCTCCTACTTTGCAATGCGGACCCAATGTCGTTGCGCCATATACTTTTGTTGCCAGCTTCAAGCCTGCTCCTTCACCTAATGCCAATCCGCCTCGAACAACCGATCCTTCCATCAGCTCTGCGTTTTTACCTACATAAACAGGACCTGTTTTCGTATTTAAAATACAGGCTTCCACACTTGCTCCTTCTTCCAGAAATACCAGAGCTCTGTCGCCGATAATCGTATTCGTATCACTGACAGGTTGTGAAATTCTGTCTTTTGTCAGCCAGGAAAAATCGGACAGCAAAGCGATGTGGTTCTTCTGGTATAAATCCCAGCGCTGGCTGATGAAAAGCAGCTCCCCGGAAAAATTCACTTCACGTTGTTTCTCCGTTCCGTTCCGTGCGATCCAAAGCCCGTCTTTTACCAACATCTCTCCTTCTTTCAATAAGCTGATGACATTCATCAGGTTTTCCGATAAAATTACCTGTGCATTGATTGTTACAGCTGCTTCATGGTCTTCTCCGGATGGGAATTTCGCTGTCAGATAATCCTCTGTCTGAAATAAAACTTCCGCTGAAGCGTCAAACAAACAGATTCGCTCTTCGTTGGTCATAATTCCCATTCGTACTGTGCCTAAAGGCCGTGTCAGCGTAAAAGGAGCAAATCGTAAATGCAGGCCGTTATCGGAAAGAATATATTTCATAGTGCTTTTAGTCTTGTAAAGTTTTCTTCGAAATTAGTGCTAATAAGGCAAATGTCAATAATCCGTTCAAAATTAGTATTTCATAGCCGAACACGTAGCCGTTCAGCCATTCTTTTGAATTGGATGACAGGATAAAGCAGATCAGCGGTGCTGCTACGCATACAAAAGGAACGAGTATTTCCTTTAATTTACGCTTCGTCAGGATTCCAAAAAAGAATAAGCCCAGCAATGGACCGTAAGTATAAGCCGCGGCTTTGAGTATGACATCAATCAGGTCCTTTCCGTAATTGTCCATGTACCATTTTGTCACCAGCGCAATGAGCAGAAAGATCAACGAAAAGCCAATGTGAACGATAAATTTCAGACGTTTTTTCTCACTTTCTTCCCGCTTGTTAAAATTCAGAAAGTCAATGCAAAACCCGGTGGTCAACGCTGTCAGCGCGCTATCGGAAGAGGCGTAAGAAGATGCTAAAATCCCTAAAAGGAATAAAACTCCGACAAAAAGTCCCAGATGCTCAAAAGCCAGCGTAGGATATACTTCGTCTGTTGCCACCTTTCCATCCATCATGGGCAAAGCAACGTTCATCGAATCGCTGTAAACATATAGCGCTCCTCCAAGCAGCAGAAAGAAGAAGTTTACAATGATCATGATCGTTGTAAACGAATACATGTTTTTCTGCGCTTCCCCGATATTTTTACAGGTCAGATTTTTCTGCATCATATCCTGATCCAGCCCGGTCATTGCTATTGCCAGGAACATTCCTCCGAAAAAGTGTTTCGGAAAATAAACCGGCGATTTATAATCTTCCGTATAAAAAATCTTTGTCATCGAATATCCCAGCTGGTTCGTCTTTGCCTGGATACTTTTAAATAATCCCGGGAGATTCAGGTCCAGCGCATTTGAAATAATAAAAACACTCAGCACAACTGCTCCTACTAAAAATACTGTCTGAAACGTATCTGTGTAAATGATGGTTTTTACTCCTCCTTTAAAAGTGTACACCCAGATCAACAACACAGTTATGATCGCCGTGACAATATAAGGAACTCCCAGCCCGTCAAAAAGAAATTTCTGCAAAACAAAAGTCGCCAGGTACAAACGCATTGCGGAACCTACGGTACGTGAAAGGATAAAGAAGCTTGCTCCTGTCTTGTAAGAAACCACTCCGAAGCGTTCGTTCAGGAACTCATAGATAGAAACCAGGTTCAGGCGGTAATATAAGGGCATCAGTACCTGTGCAATGACAATATATCCGAGAATATATCCCAAAACCACCTGGAAATAAGCCATTCCGTCCACATATACTTTTCCGGGAACAGAAATGAAAGTGACGCCGGAAAGGGATGTCCCTATCATTCCGAAAGCGACAAGGTACCATTTGCTGGATCTGTTTCCTGTAAAAAAAGTATCGGAAGTAGCGTTTCTGGAAGTCAGGACAGAAATCAATATGAGAATCCCGAAATATCCTGTTAATAAAGCAATAACTAAAGCAGCGCTCATTTTTAAGTTTTGAACAAACGAAGATAACAAAAGCTTTTTCTTGTTTAAATATTTTTTTCACAATAAAAGAATCATCAATTCAAAAAAATACTACTTTCGAACTTATAAACTGACATAAAAAAGATTAACCGTCAGCATTTTTGAATTTTATATGGTAAACTTATTCGTTTCAAGATTAGATTACGGAGTAACTCAGGAGAATCTGATTGCTTTATTCAAGCCTTACGGATACGTAAGAAAAGTGGTAATACCTACCGACAAAGAAACCGGAAAAACAAAAGGCTTTGCCTTCGTGGAAATTGACAGCAACGACGCCGACACGATTATTTCAGATCTGGATGGCTACAGCCTGAACAACCGTTCTATTTCTGTAAAAATTGCTGAAGAACGCGGGGACAGACCACAACGTCCGGCTAATAATAATGGTGATCGCCCTCAGCGCCCATATAACAATACCGGAGACAGAAGACCTTTTAATAACCAGGAACGCCGCCCGGAACAAAGAAATGAATACAAAACTTCCGACGAACCGGCAAAGCCGGCAAATTTCTTTCCTCCTTCTGATGGAAATGCTTTAAGCGCAAAAAACGATCGTACCAAGAAAGATAATAAGAAAAAAGGCAGCGGTGCTTCGGATGGCCCGAAAAAAAATAAGATGGAAGCGTATAAAAAAAGCGGGAAGCAAAACCGTTTTTTCTACGATGACGACGAAGATTTCGACTATTAATATAAAAAATTGAATATTCTGGAAAGCTGTTTACCGAAAGTAAGCAGCTTTTTGTTTTTAACCTCTTGAAAACTCCGACAGTAATATTGCTGTTGCAATCCCCACATTTAACGACTCTGCTTCCCCGAAACGCGGAATGGTAAGCGGAGAAGAGATCAGTGGCAGCAATTCCGGGCGGATGCCGTTCCCTTCATTTCCCATCAGCAGGATTCCGTTGCGGTTCAGCTGCTTTTGATAGACGTTTTCTCCGTTGAGCAGCGCTCCGAAAACAGGAAGATCCGTTTCCTTTAAAAAGCCGGACAGATCAGCATAGTGCAGCCGGACCCGTAAAATGGAGCCCATTGTTGCCTGAACCACTTTTGGGTTATAACAATCCACGCAATCGGGGGAACAAATGATCTGTTTTAACCCGAACCAATCTGCCAGACGGATAATTGTTCCCATATTTCCGGGATCCTGAATACTGTCCAAAGCCAGATAAAAATCACTTTTCTCAGCTGATGCTACTTCCTGCCGTAATACTGCCAATGCCTTATTAGGTGTTGTCAATCCGGAAATCTGTTTCAGCCCCTTTTCTTCAATCACCTCAAAATCAACACCTGACAAATTATTTTCTGCAGCAAATTCCGGCAGGCAATATACTTTCACGATACGTTCTCTGAACATCTGAACAGCTTCCAGCACCATTTTTTCTCCTTCCAGAATAAATTCTCCGAATTCATTCCGAAATTTTTTTCGCTGTAATGCGTTCAAATGTTTTATAATATTTTTAGACAGCATCTTAGTGACAATTATTAATTTTGCCAAATATTGAAGCAATTTGACGAAATCCAAACTTACATATTTTCTTCTGGTTTTTATACTTTTTTTTACACTGGGATGTAATCTGGCAAAACATGTCCCGGAAGGAAAATACCTGCTCAAAAAAAATAAGATCAAAATCGAAGGTGATGCCATTGAAAAGGGTGACCTGGAAGATGTCATCAGGCAAAAGCCCAACCGAAGTATGCTCGGCCTGAAAATGCGTCTTTGGGCATATAATCAGGACCGTTTTTTCGGATTGAAATCAGATTCGCTTACCATTGCGAACATCCGGGCAAAAAAAAATGAAAAGCTGAGCCAGAAAAACCATAAACGCCTGGCACGCCAGGACAAGATCAATGAAAAGCGCATGGCGAAAGCCAGGGAACGGGGTGACAGCCTTTATTATGAAAAGATCGTTTCATTGAAAGATACAGTGGAGCCGCGTCGTTTTCTGAGAGAATGGTTCAAATATAAGTTTGGTGAAAAACCAGTCATCCTGGATACGGGAGCAATTTCCAGAAGCACCCTTTCTATGAACAATTACATGAAAAAGAAAGGTTATTTCTTTTCCAGTGTTTCCACAGAAATGGACACCAATTCCAGAAATGACCAGATTTCAGTTATTTATAAAGTCACCACCGGAAAACCTTATATTATTGATTCTGTAAAAGTTACTACTGATAATGATGCCGTGAGCGTTACTTTTCAGCAGTTCCTGAAGAAAAATCCTGATGCGAGGCTTCGCGGGCAGCGTCTGGATTCAGATGTATTAAATTCCGCAAAAGAAATCCTGGCGAAGTTTTTCCGGGACAATGGTTATTACGGCTTCAGCGCAAGCCATATCAATATTACCGCAGATACCAGCTTAGGAAACCTGAAAGCTTTTGTAAAAATCGAGCTGGGCGACCGGATCCTGCGTGACGGGGACCTCGCTTATAAAAAGCAGCAGGAGATCAAGCATATCCGGAATGTTTATTTTCACCTTGCAGATACCACCCGCTACAAAGGGAATTTTTTGGAATTACTGGAAAGCAAAGGGATTGATCTGAGCAAGCAAAAATACCTGCCTACATTTGATACGCTCCGATATAAAAAGCTTCAGTACGACTGGAGCAATAAAAAACGTATGGGGCTTCCCCTGAAAACAGATACGCTTAATCCGGGCAGGATGGCAACATTCCTGTACAACGGGAAACCTTATGTCAAGCCCTCCGTTATTGAGCTTCAGAATTTCCTGGAGGAAAGTAATTACTATAAAGAATATTACGTGGAGCGTTCCATCACGCGTCTGATGGAGCTCAATGTTTTCCAGACAATCAAGCCGGAGCTGACTGAAGTAGAAGGGACAAATACGCTTGATGTTCATTATTACCTGGTTCCGTATAAAAAACAAAGCTTTTCGTTCGAACCGCGTTTCACCAACTCAAACGGCTTTTTAGGAGTTGCCGCTTCTGTCAATTATCTCAACAGAAACCTGTTCAGGGGAGCCGAAAACCTTACTATCTCCTTTTCGGGAGGTTTTGAATCAACTCCACCCGTTTTTGATAAAAACCTGGACGGAAGCACCACCAAATACAAACGGACATTTAACACATTCGAATACGGGCCAACCATTAAGCTGGAGCTTCCCGGCCTGTTCCCGGCACCGGCGGAATTACTTACAAAAAGGAAACGTCCTTTAACCATCATTTCATTAGCTTATAACAAACAGCACCGTATCGACTTTGACAGACAGACCTTCCAGTTCAATTATATGTATAAGTTTGTCATCGACCAGATGCAGATCATCCAGATAGGATTACCTCTGGCTTCCGTGATCAAGTATGTAAAGATCAACAAGGATGATTACTTCCAGCAGAAGATCGATGAGACAAACGATTTGTTCTTACGGAATGCTTATAGCAACCAGCTGATCTGGGAAGATATAAAGATCATTTATGAGTTTAATAACTTAAACTCTTCCAGACGGAAGAAAACTACTTTCTTCTACAATATTACGTTCAATCACGCCGGATTCCTTGCCAATCTTTTCAGCCGCGGATACGATAGTGAACTGGAACAGAAAACGATTTTCAACGTGGCCTATTCCCAGTTTGTACGTCTGGACAATGAAATTATCGCGGAATATAAGATCAACAAAAGACAATCGCTCAATTTCCGTTTTTTAGCCGGTGCCGGCCTTCCTTACGGAAACATTCCCACTTCTCTTCCTTATGACTACTCTTTCTTCGCGGGAGGAGCCAATGATAACAGAGGATGGAGAGCACGGACGCTGGGGCCGGGAAGCTACAAATATTACCTGGATGAAAACAGAACCGCCACGCAAATCGGCGACATCCGACTGGGAACGCAGTTTGAATACCGGATTGCGGTCACGGATATGTTAAAGCTCGCATTATTTATGGATGCGCATAATATCTGGACCTTACGCGATGATGTGAACCGTCCGGGCGGAAAATTCTCCAAAGATTTCTGGAAAGAAATAGCGCTTTCTCCGGGAGTCGGGCTGCGGCTGGATTTCTCGTTCTTTATTCTGCGTCTCGACCTTGGAATTCCGCTCACCAATCCGGCATTACCTGAAAATGCGCGCTGGATTTTCCAGTCACGTCAGCCTTACTACGACGAGGGATACGCGAAATTTGGCGACGGCTTCAAGGACAAAATGCCTCGTCCTTTCACCCCTTCACTTCATTTCGGTATAGGTTATCCATTCTGACCTGTTATTAAATTATTGGGTTTTATCGGTAATATGACCAACAAAGTTTTAAATTTGTATTATTGTATAGTCTAAAATTAAATGGCCTCGGATATATTTCTTACGCTCTTACTTGTTTTTTTAAATGGATTTTTTGTCGCAGCAGAATTCGCGATTGTAAAAGTCAGAGAATCACAACTTGAAACCAAAGCACAAACGTCAAACAGCGGGGCAGTCAAACTGGCTCTGAAAATCGTAGGCAACCTGGACGGGTATTTAGCAGCTACACAGTTAGGTGTCACACTTGCTTCTCTTGGGCTGGGCTGGGTCGGTGAGCCGGTTGTATCCAAAGTCATTATTGGAATGTTCGAAATGCTCGGAATCAATATCAGTGAAGAGCTCAGCCATCAGATCGCTTTACCGGCAGCCTTCGTTCTCATTTCCGTGCTTCACATTGTTTTCGGTGAATTAGCTCCTAAATCAATTGCCATCCAGAAAGCGGAAACCACAACGATCGTGCTTGCTTATCCCCTGAATTTCTTTTATGTGATCTTTCGCCCGTTTATTTTCGTGCTGAACGGACTTGCGGGAGCATTGCTGAAAACAGTGGGTATCCGTGCTACGCATGGCGCAGAGATTCACACTACGGACGAGCTGAAATACCTCATCCAGCAAAGTAGCGAAAGCGGAACTATTGAATCGGAAGAATACGATATTATCCGAAATGCTTTTGATTTCTCCGACCGTAGCGTAAAGCAGATTATGATTCCACGGAACCAGGTCGCTTATCTGAATGTCAGCAAATTTGACGACGAAGAGCTGGAACGATTGCTGGAAGAAGGATATTCCCGGATCCCTTGTTATGAGGATGATATCGATAATATTGTAGGACTGATCCACATCAAGGACTTACTGCGAAAGCTCCGTTCGAATGACGAGATCATTATCACGGAATTGCTACGTCCGATCATCATTGTTCCGGAGCACAAGAAAATTGGCAGCTTATTGAAGGAATTCCAGTCAAAGCATATCCACATGGCCGTGATCGTAAATGAATTCGGAGCAATGGAAGGGATCGCGACCATGGAAGATATCATTGAGGAAATTGTCGGAGAAATTCAGGACGAATATGACAATGAAAATCCGATTGTGGAGCAGATCGATGATACCACTTACAAAGTATTTGCTACGGCTCCTATCAATGATATCAACAGCTTTCTTCCTTATGAGATCTCATCGGATGAGAATAATGAGACACTTGCAGGTGTGATTCTTGAAGAATTCGGAGAAATTCCGAATGAAGGAGAAATCATTCAGCTTGAGCATTACGAAGTAAAAATCCTGGAACGAAGCGGGAACAAGCTGATTACCGTCGAGCTGAAAACACTGGAAACAGAAGATTCTATCGAAGACTAAGAACAGCTCCACCAGATAATTCTCCGGTCGTCTCCAACGGAACAGAAATTAAATTCATCGATAATATACAGGGCATTTACCGAATGGGAATGTCCTTTTTCTTTAGCGGTAATTTTCTGAAGCAATCTGATCTGTGAATCATCCAGCTCCCAGATCTTTATGGATTTATCACGTGAAGCAGTAATCAATTTATCCCCAATTTGCTTCATATCGTAAATGGCTTCATAATGTAACGGCCATGAGGACAGCAATTCTTCCGATTGCCAGTCCCATACTTTCAAATGTGCATCTTTTCCGGCGGAAAACAGCTTGTGATCTATCTGCAGAAGCTTATTCACTCCTTTTTCATGAGCAAAAAACCGGTGTTCCAGCTCGAAAGTTTCCGTATTTATAATACGGATAAATCCGTCCTGGCAAGCCAAGGCCAGCATCTGACTATTCAGGAATATCAGATCACGGATTTTTCCGCAGGAAAAAGACAATTGTTTATTTTCCTGCAATGAATCTTTTTCGAGAAAATGAATAGTCCCATCCGCTGTTCCGATAATTATCAATTCATCCTTCAGAATTAGTGAATAAATTGCTGTATCCGTGATTTTCCGTTGCTGCTCTACTACTCTGTTTACTGTATCAATAACATACAATTCGCCTTTATTCGAACCGATGAATAATTTCTGATTATGCAGCACCAGCTTATAGCTGGTATGATCCATCTTAATGGCGAATTTCTCCTGCTGCGCTTCCTGAATATTCCACTTTACAACAAATTTATCCGCAGCAGAGGTAAATACAAAAAACGAAGTGCCATCTATGGAATAGACTGCCCCGTTATGTTCCCGTATCTCCTGTTTCTTTTGAAAGATCATTGTAAATATCTGAAAATTAAACTGTTTATATGTTATGCTCTTTTTTTGCTTTTTAAAATCACATTTCTCAAACGACTTTTGTGAATATAATCACATTTTTCAAAGGAGTTTGATTTTTTCAGCAAAATAAATCAAGGATTTTGCACAGTACTCAATCAACTCATTGACAGTTGTTTTTTTATAAAATTATTCTAAATTTGAAAGGTATAAAATATATACTCATGACTTTATAACTAACTAGAAGAGAATGCACAATAGAGATATAATAATACAACTCATAACATCTGCAATAGTATGTGCTATTCTGACGACTATATTTACATCTTTCGAATATTCACCAGATGGCTCTAACTATGTAAAACTTAACATTCGAGATACAATTCCATTTTTGTTTTACTTTATTGGAGCAGCAATCCCAAGCCTCATAATAGGTTTGTTTTTTAGGTTAAATCAAAATTTAAAAATTTGGCTAAGGAAAAATTACTGGATAAATATTGTTTGTTGCATAATAGGAGTTACATTATGTATTTACTCCCTGAAAGATTCAAATATTGTCGTAGATGAATATAGAATGGACGGTATGGATTTCGAATACTGGCATCCAAAGTATTCACTTCAAGTCAGCGGGTGGTTTATTTTAATCTTTAGCACATTAAATATGTATCTGCCTGAAAGAAAAACAACCATATAACAGCTGCTTTCCACAAAACGTTATCTTTAATGTTACAAGTCCTACACACATAAAATATGAATAACAAAATACAGTCCATAAAAGAAATACGTACTGTTCTAAAATATATACAACCATACCCTAAACAGTTTAACAGAAGTATTAAAACATCTTCCTAAAACATATCCTTATGACTACCGTTTAACTTACCTAAACATAAAGAAGTAATGCAAGACGACAACAGACTTAGAAAAGTCAGTATTTTATTTCAACAGAAAAAATACGCAGCAGCTGAGCGAATTTTAAAAGATTTACTTACAGAAGATACGAATAACATTCATTTTCTTTCTCTCCTTGCCGAAGCAAATTTGCAACAAGATAAATGTGATACAGCAATGAGTATAATTGACAATGCAATTGAGTTATCAAACTATTCATCATATTTATTCTACATAAAATCAAGAATTACAATTCAACAAGACAATTACGAAGAAGCAGAACAAAACATTAACCAAGCAATAAAATTAGACCCTGACGATGCTGATTATTTTGCGCTACTGGCTAGCATCAAATTGACAAGAAAACAATATAAACAAGCCTTAGAATTGGCAAACAAAGCGTTAGAGATTGATGCAGAAAATCTATTAGGATTAAACACAAGAAGCTCAGCCTTAATTAAATTAAACCGAAGTAAAGAATCATTTGAAACTATTGAAAGAGCGTTACGAGAAGATCCGAATAATGCTTACACTCACTCCAATTATGGTTGGAGTTTATTAGAAAAAGGTGACCATAGAAAAGCATTGGAGCACTTCAAAGAATCATTAAAAAACGACCCAAATTTTGAACATTCACAATCGGGAATGATTGAAGCATTAAAAGCAGGTAATCCGATTTACAAAGCATTTTTGAAATATGATTTTTGGATGAATAGCTTGACAGCCAAATATCAGTGGGCAGTTATTATCGGTTTTTATTTTGGAACAAGAGTCTTAAGAACAATCTCTAAAAACAACGATGCGTTACAGCCATACCTAACACCTTTGATTCTTTCACTTGCTTTCCTTGCGTTTTCAACCTGGATAATCACACCAATAAGCAATTTGTTTTTACGTTTCAATAGATATGGGCGGTTTTTACTTGACAAGAAAGAAAAAATGAGCTCCAACTTTGTTGCAGGAGCATTATCCACCTTTATTATTGGAGTTGTAACATACATTGTCTTGTCGGACGAAAAATTTCTGACAATTGCAGTTTTTGGTTTTGCAATGATGCTACCTTTCAGCGCAATGTTTTCAGCTTCTAAACCCAAAAACATCTTGCTCATTTATTCGATAACAATGGGAACTGTAGGAATTTTAGCAATCGTACAAACATTTATAACAGAGGAACTATTTAACCTAATGTCTTTTGTTTTTATTTTGGGTTTTGTAGCTTTTCAATGGCTCGTAAACTATTTACTAATCCAAGAAAATAACAAATAATGAGAAGAATCACCTCTACTCCAAAAACCTCAAAAACTCTTACCCCTAACTTCACTGAAATCTCCGAAATAATAAAACTACCCAATTTCAATATCAGAAAACCCATCAATAAAAAGAGCCATCTATAAAATAGACAGCTCTGTAATATTTTCAAATTTCTTCTTTTCGAAATTAAAGATCTTCTTCATTTAGAACATCTGAATCCACCTGTTTCAGGCGTTTTGCGTAATCTTCCGGAAGAAACTCGAAGAAAGTATCTCCACGAAGTCCCAAACGCAGGCATTCCAGCGGAATCATATCATTCGGAGCAATATTACCCAAGTTGACATCCGCACCAAACAATTTGATAAACCAGACCTGCTGATTTTTTTGCGGTGCTTCCCAAAGGATGTCTTCCGGCTTTACTTTCGCGGTAATTTTATTGATCAGCATGGTGTGTGCCTGTCCGTTTGCTCTGAAAACACCTACATTTCCTGCTTCGCGTCCTTCTGCGATCACTTTCCATGAACCTGCCTGCAATTCTGTTTTCATCATTTTAATCCAGCGGTTAGGAGCAATTAAAATTCCCGCATCTTTTGAACCTACCTCAGAAAGTACGGTACGGTCTTTTGCCAGTCTCCGGATCGCTTCACACTTATGATCATGGTCAATGATGATGGAACCGTCAGACACTTCTGCCATCTCCATTCCGTACTGATCCAGCACTCGCAGGTAATCCTCAAACTTTCCGCGTGCATAAAACGCTTCAAATAAAGTTCCTCCAAAGTAGGGCGTGATCCCGTTTTCTTTATACAATTTTATTTTTTCTTTCAGATTGGGTGTCACATAAGATGTTCCAAATCCAAATTTTACTAAATCTGTCAGATGACCGTTTCCTTCAATAAAAGCTTCTGTTTCTCTTAAACTTAATCCTTTATCCATCATCATCGTCACACCTTTATTTCTGGGCTTCGATGCTCGTTCAGGTATAAATGGTAATTCAAAATTCATATTGTTTCTTATCGTTTTTCAAACAAACTTGTCACTTGCGGTTCTTTTGAAAGATCTTCGAACCATTCAAAAATTTGTTTTGATTTCACTTCATCTTCAATTATACATGCTCCTAAAATTTCCAGCGCCAGCTCCTGGTTAAAATTATTCCAGTACCAGTGAAAACGCAATAAACTCACCGTTAAATAATTGGATTCATATTGCTCATAATCATCCAGCAGACGGTAAGCTTTATTCCATTGTGCTGTGCTGAACAGCATGATATAAAAATCTTTGATTGCATCTTCATTTTTAGCATCCAGCTCCAATGATTTCAGAAAGCAGATTTCCGATTCTTCAAACTTATCGATCTTATCGTAAGCGCTTGCTAAAACATGATAATAGCTGGCATTAGAAGGCTCTAAATCAATTGCCTTCTGGATCAGCTCAATTCCTTTTTCCGTATTTCCTTCCAAATCACAAACAATACCCAGACCCAGCCAGGCGTCAGAAAGTACCGGATTGATCGCAATTGCCTGATTGTAATTCTCTCTTGCTTCCTGAATCTTTCCCTGTTGCTCAAGGCTTTCTCCCAGGTAACAAAACGCCAGCGCATCGTCACCTTCCATTTCGATACATTTACGGAACACTTCTTCCGCTTCCTCATAACGGTCCAGCGACAGGAAAGCATTTCCCATATTGAAATAAACCGGCGAGAACTGCTCGTTGATCACGTTACAGAAATCATAAGCGCGTAATGCGTTTTCCCAATCCTCCACCTTGGAATAGATATTCCCCAGGTTGTACCAGGCTGTATAGGAATAGGGATTTTCATCAATAAAGTTATTGTAGCATTCAATTGCTTTATCAAACTCTCCTATAAAATCATAGCAGTATGCTACTTCATACAGTGCCACTTCATTTTTAGGATTGGATTTTATGGCTTCATTCAGCACTTCGATCGCGGCACGGTAATCTCCTTTGTACTGATATTCCATCGCAATGTCAAGATAAATCTCATCCCGTTCATCGCTTTCTGTAAGATCCAGTGCCAGCTTAAAGAATTTTATCGCATTGTCAGAATTTTTCAGCTGACTGAAAATAGAGGCTTTTGTCAGGTAATATTCTATCAGGTTTTCCTGAAAATCATCTTTGTTGTTCAGCATATTCAGCGCTTCTTTCAGCAAGCCTTTAGCAGAATATGCCTGTGCGATGCGCAATACAAACAGCTGATTCGGAGAAAAATAATTTAATCCGTATTCAGCTGCCTTTATTGCTTTTGTATAATCTCCATTAACAATGTAATGATCTACGATCATCTCCAGGACATCGCTGTCAAAAAAGAAAAATGCGTCGCCTTTTAAATACGATTCAAATTTCTCGATATGTTCTCCCAAATTCCTGTCAAGGAATTCGTCTTCATCATCATTAAACATGTTAACGCATTTTTTTAATTAGCCATCTGAACGAATCCAGATAACCTGAAAGTACAAAAAAAATTATTTCGATGAACGTTTTCTGTCTGTTTCTTTCAATAAAATTTTACGTATTCTCAGGTTTTGCGGTGTACATTCCACATATTCATCTGACTGAATGTATTCTAAACACTCTTCCAGGCTGAATACTCTCGGTGGTGCCAGCTTTACTTTGTCATCTGAACCGGAAGCCCGCATATTTGTGAGTTTTTTCGTTTTCGTAACGTTCACCACCAGGTCTCCTGCTCTTGAATTTTCACCGATCACCTGTCCTTCGTACACATTCTCGTTCGGGTGAACAAAGAATCTTCCTCTGTCCTGCAGGTTGTTCAAAGCATAAGGAATTGCCTGCCCCTGCTCCATTGAGATCAATGAACCGTTCTGACGTCCCGGAATTTCGCCTTTATACGGCTGGTATTCCAGAAAACGGTGGTTCATAATCGCCTCACCTGCAGTTTGTGTCAACAAATAGTTTCTCAAGCCGATAATACCACGTGAAGGAATTTCAAATTTCAGAATCATACGGTTTCCTTTCGGCTCCATATTTTTCATCTCTCCTTTTCGCTTGGTTACCGCTTCAACAGCCGTTCCTGAATTTTCTTCCGGTAAGTCAATCGTCAGCTCTTCTACCGGTTCGCATTTCACACCATCAATTTCACGGATGATTACCTGCGGCTGTCCTACCTGCAGCTCATAACCTTCACGACGCATCGTTTCGATCAATACCGACAAGTGAAGAACTCCACGGCCGAACACCAGCCATTTATCCGCTTTATCTGTTTCATGGACTCTCAACGCCAGGTTTTTTTCCAGCTCTTTATTCAAACGCTCCTGAATATGGCGAGAGGTTACGAATTTTCCTTCTTTACCGAAGAAAGGAGAATCATTGATCGAAAACAACATGCTCATCGTCGGTTCGTCCAGCTTAATTGTAGGAAGCGGCTCCGGATTCTCAAAATCACAAATGGAGTCACCGATCTCAAAACCTTCAATACCTGTAATTGCACAGATATCTCCTGCCTGCACTTCTGCTACTTTTTTGCGTTCCAGGCCTTCAAACACGAACACTTCTTTGATTTTGTGCTTTTCCTGCTTTCCGTCCGCTTTCGCAACGATCACATTTTGATTTTCTTTCAGGACACCTCTTGAAAGTCTTCCGATCGCAATACGGCCGACATACGAAGAATAATCCAGCGAAGTGATCAGCAATTGCGTATTCCCTTCTTCGATTTTTCTCGGTGGAAAATAATCAAGGATCTTATCCAGCAGGGCATTAATATCTGTTTGCGGCTGTTTCCAATCCTCTGACATCCATCCGTTTTTAGCTGATCCGTAGATCGTAGGAAAGTCCAGCTGCGCCTCATTGGCATCCAGCTCAAACATCAGGTCAAACACTTTCTCATGCACTTCATCCGGTGTACAGTTTTCTTTGTCCACCTTGTTGATCACCAACAGCGGCTTGATCCCCATCGACAATGCTTTTCCAAGTACGAAGCGTGTTTGCGGCATCGGGCCTTCAAAAGCGTCCACCAGCAAACAAACACCGTCCGCCATGTTCAGCACGCGCTCTACCTCACCTCCAAAGTCGGCGTGGCCGGGAGTGTCGATAATATTGATCTTTGTACCTTTATAAAGTACAGAAACATTTTTAGAAACGATCGTAATGCCTCTTTCTCTTTCGAGGTCATTATTATCCATGATCAGCTCACCTGTCGGACGTTCTCTTTCATTTACTACCTGTCCGGCTTCGATCATTTTGTCAACCAGTGTAGTTTTTCCGTGGTCAACGTGTGCAATAATTGCAATATTTCTAATTTCCATAAATTAAACCTGTCGGCTTGATTACCAATTAATATGCTTTACTTCTTGAATTTCTTCCTCTTGATTCTGAACGTCTTCCTGAACCGTTTCTTTCGTCTCCACGGCCTCCTCTTCGTTCACGTCCTCCGCCAAAATTACTTCTGCCGCCGCCGTTACGGCTTCCGCCGCCACCGCTTCTGTCATTTTTCGTAATTTCAATTTTCAGGGTATTTCCTTCAAACTGGGAGCCGTTCACATTGTCAAGGATATTTGAAACGAATTCATTGCTCGCTTCAAAGAAGCTGAAAGACGGCAATACATCAATTTTACCGATGTTAGAAGATTTCAAGCCTGTTTCATCACAGATAACACGCAGCAATCCTCCCGGATTTAAGCCGTCGCGTTTTCCAAGGTTCACAAAGAAACGTGTTTTATCTGCATCTCTGTCGTCTCCGCCTCTTCTGAAATCACGGTCTCTGTCTCTTCCACGCTCACCTCTTTCTCCTTTTTCCGGATGTGCATTCAAATCGCCTGCACGTTCGTAATATTCGATGAAACGGTTAAATTCAACGGAAATGAATTTCTTGATAACCTCTTCTTTCGTCAGATCAGCAAAATCATCCATGATCTGCGGTAAGAATTTCGCTATGTCCGCTTCTTTTACTTCTGTTTCTTTTACTTTTGAGATCAGGCTGGAAAGCTGGATTCCGCAAATTACCTCAGAGCTCGGAATAGCACCTTCCGTGAATTTTGTGCGGATCTGGCGTTCAATCGCTCTGATCTTTCCTGTCTCGCGTGTATTTACCAATACCAGCGATTGTCCTTTCTTACCGGCACGGGCTGTACGTCCTGAACGGTGCGTATAGTTTTCGATATCATCCGGTAAATTATAGTTGATCACGTGTGTGATGCTGTCCACGTCAATTCCTCTGGCTGCAACATCCGTTGCTACCAACAATTGTAATGTGCGCTCTCTGAAGCGTTTCATCACATTGTCACGTTGTGCCTGTGACAAATCACCGTGTAACGGCTCGGCATTATAACCGTCTTTTCCTAATTTTTCAGCAACTGATTGCGTTTCTGTTCTTGTACGGCAGAAAACCACTCCGAAAATATCCGGATTCACATCGATCAGTCGTTTCAAAGCCGCATAACGGTCTTTTTCTTTCACTGAATAATAGATGTGCTCAATGTTTTCGTTACTTTGGTTTTTGTGTCCTATGGCCACTTCCAAAGGAGTGGTCATATAGTTCTTAGCAATTCTCGCTACTTCCTGAGGCATAGTAGCAGAGAACAACCAGACATTCTTATCGAATGGCGTTTCTTCCAAAATACGATCAATATCCTCTTTAAAGCCCATGTTCAGCATTTCATCTGCCTCATCCAGCACCACGTAGCTTACTTCTGTAAGCTTTGCTGCTTTTCTGTCAATTAAATCACAAAGCCTTCCCGGAGTTGCAACGATAATGGTTGCATTCTTCAGTAAAGTCATCTGACGACGAATATCTACCCCGCCATAAACAGCCACCACTTGAACATAAGGGTCGTTTTTGGCATAATTTTCTAAATCTTTTGTGATTTGTAAACACAATTCTCTCGTTGGACAAATTATCAATCCTTGCGGTAATGATTTCTGAGAGGTGATGTTGTTAATTAATGGCAGCCCGAATGCTGCTGTTTTTCCCGTTCCTGTCTGCGCTAGACCAACAAAGTCACTATTAGATTTTAATAAGTGCGGAATCGCCTTTTGTTGGATGGGAGTTGGTGCTTCGAAACCCAATTCTTTTATCGACTGAAGCACTGTTTCCCTTAGCCCTAATTCACTAAAGGTCATATAAAAATTTAAATTTAGGGTGCAAAGATACGGTTAAATATTGGATTCTGCACATTTTTGCATTTTGTTATCATATTATATTCATAAAAAAACAATATCCTTAACACAAATACAGTCAAACGGATGGGTTATTCTACTTATAGCTTAACAGACAGCGCTTTCCTTCCGGATCCGACTGTAACAAAAGTAGCTGTATAAAGTATTTAACAGTTCCATAT
Source organism: Flavobacteriia bacterium 40-80 (assembly GCA_001899145.1). GTDB lineage: Bacteria > Bacteroidota > Bacteroidia > Flavobacteriales_D > Crocinitomicaceae > 40-80. The sequence goes on along the minus strand of MKVF01000018.1, from coordinate 570,261 downwards.
TTGTACAAGAAAATTGAGACAAATATGAAAATAGAACAGATTTATACCGGCTGCCTGGCACAAGGCGCTTATTATATCACTTCTGACGGAGAAGCGGCGATCATTGACCCATTAAGGGAAACACAACCCTATACCGAACGTTTAGAAAAGGACAACGTAACATTAAAGTATATCTTCGAAACGCATTTCCACGCGGATTTTGTTTCCGGCCATCTGGATCTGAGCAAAAAAACAAATGCTCCCATCGTTTACGGCCCTACAGCACAGCCTGAATTTGAGGCTATCATCGCAGAAGACAACCAGCTTTTTAAAATAGGAAAGGTAACAATAAAAGTGCTACACACTCCGGGGCATACCATGGAAAGCTCCTGTTTTCTTCTGATCGACGAAAACGGCAAAGAAACAGCATTATTCAGCGGAGACACTTTATTCCTGGGAGATGTCGGACGGCCTGATCTGGCACAGAAAGCGGCTAATCTGACGCAGGAAGAGCTGGCAGGACTACTGTACGACAGCTTGTATCATAAGATCTTGCCGCTGCCGGATGATATTATCGTCTATCCGGCTCACGGAGCTGGTTCTGCCTGTGGAAAAAATATGATGAAGGAAACGATTGATACATTGGGCAATCAAAAGAAAATGAATTACGCGCTGAACCAGCCAGGAAGAGAAACATTCATCAAAGCTGTAACGGACGGCTTAACTCCTCCGCCGGCTTATTTCGGAATGAATGTTGCCATGAACAAAAAAGGCTATGAGAGCTTCGATGAAGTGCTGAACCATGGAATGAAAGTGTTGTCCGTTACTGAATTTGAAGCGACAGCGGAGGAAACAGGTGCATTGATTTTAGACACACGGAATGACATGGAATTCGCAAAAGGATTTATTCCTCAATCCGTCAATATCGGCTTAGACGGAGATTTTGCTCCATGGGCAGGAGCTTTGATTATTGATGTAAAGCAGCCGATTTTACTGCTCACTGATAAAGGCAGAGAGAAAGAAGCTGTAACAAGGCTGAGCCGTGTCGGGTTTGATAATGTGCTGGGGCATCTGGAAAATGGATTTGAAGCATGGAAAGCAGCAGGAAAAGAAATTGATGCTGTAAACCGTATCACTCCGGAGCAATTCGCTGCTAGATTAAAAATTGGCAAAAGTAAGGTAATTGATGTCCGGAAAGAGAGCGAATATACGGCTGAGCACGTGGAAGAAGCATACAGCAAACCATTAGCTTACATTAATGACTGGATCAAAGAGATCCGTCCGGAAGAACATTTCTTCCTGCATTGCGCGGGCGGTTACAGAAGTATGATTGCAGCAAGTATTCTCCAGGCAAGAGGTTACCGTAATTTTACTGAAGTGGAAGGCGGTTTCAATGCAATTGCCTCCAAAACGAATATTCCCAGAACGGATTATGTCTGTCAGAGCAAGGTTTTACAACTCAACAATTAAAAGATGAAAGATTTCTGGAATGAGCGTTACAGCCATAGTGAATTTGCTTACGGTGAAGAACCTAATGAATACCTGAAAGAAAAGCTTACCGGATTACAACCGGGAACAATTTTATTCCCGGCTGAAGGAGAAGGGAGAAATGCGGTTTATGCAGCAATACTCGGATGGAATGTGTCTGCTTTTGACCAGAGTGAGGAAGGTAGAAAAAAAGCAGAATTGTTGTCAAAGAGACACAATGTGGAAATCAATTATATCATTTCCGATGTTGAGCATTTTGAGCTAAAACCCGTATCAGCAGATGCCCTGGCATTGATTTATGCACATTTTCCGGGTAAAAAACGCAGAGAATACCATCAGAAGCTCGCTTATTTTCTTAAACCAGGCGGAACACTTATCATCGAAGGGTTCAGCAAAAAGCACAGCATTTTTCAAAAAGAAAATTCCGACGCAGGAGGTCCCGGTGATCCGGAAATGCTTTACAGCCTGGAAGAATTGAAAAATGATTTCCCGGATTTCGATTTTACAGAAGCTTACGAAACAGAAACGGAATTAAACGAAGGAATTTTTCACACGGGTAAAAGCAGTATTATCAGAATTACAGGAATTAAAGGGTAAAGAAGAAAAACAAAAGATATCTATCGGCAACTATTTAGCATATATAATACTATTCTCTGTCATTGCCTGGCTTTGCATCCTAATTTATCACCTGAATCCACGGAAGTTTATACTGGTAATTTTAAGCTGTTTCAAAATATTATACGTTAATTTGCGTTCTGGAAAAGGCTTATGAGATTTTTTACGATTTTAGTTTGTTTCTCTGTTATTTCTTCCGTCTCTGCGCAGATTGGCGGGAATTACGCTTTTCCGATCCTGGATATGGCATTTAATGCGCGTTCAAATGGTTTGGGAACGGATTTTATCACCGCTATTGATCAGGATGTCAACCTGGGAGTTTCCAATCCTTCCTTGTATAATCCGGAAATGCACAATCAGGCAAGCTTCAGTCATGGAATCATGCCCAGCGGCCTGAATTTCGGAATGGCAAGCTACGGAAGGCAATTCGGAGAGAAATTCAGCTCTGCTGCCCACATACGGTATGTCAGCTACGGTGTTCAGGACCGGATGGATGAGCTTGGGTTCAATACCGGGCGATTTCATCCGAGTGATTATATTATCGGTGCAGGAACTTCTTACAGTCTGAATCCCAAAATGCGGGTAGGCGCGAACTTTAACTTCCTGCTTTCTCAGCTGGACCGTTACGTTGCTCTGGGAGCAGCAGTTGACCTGGCAGCGAGCTATTATGAAAAAAAGGCGAATCTTACCCTGACAATCATAGCTAAAAATATCGGTTATCAGCTGAAAAATTATACAAAAACAGAGCGCTCCAATCTACCGATGGATCTGCAGTTCGGAATCAGCCACCGGCTGAAGCATGCTCCTTTCCGGTTCAGCATGGTGATCCATCATCTGAACAAATGGAATCTCAGCTACTTTGACCCGAATAAAAAGCCGACATACGATCCTTTAACCAACGACACCATTTACCCGAAACCGGAAGGCTTCGGAAGAAAGCTGGCACAGCATTTTACCTTTCAGTCTGAAATCATTCTCGGGAAGATCGTTCATGTACGGGCGGCTTTCGATATTTACAGAAGAAGCACCTTAAAAGTTGCCAACCGTCCGGGGCTTGCAGGATTCTCTTTTGGCTTAGGTCTTTATTTCAAACGCTTTTCGATTGACTATGGAATCAATTTCTACTCTGTCGCGGGAATGCAGAATATGCTTACATTATCAACAAATATAGACCGATGGAAGAAACAAAGCAGCTCATCATTGCGATAGACGGCTATTCCAGCTGTGGAAAGAGTACGCTTGCAAAAGCGCTTGCCAAATCGTTAAACCTGCTTTTCATCGATACCGGAGCGATGTATCGTGCCGTTACCTTATTTGCGCTTCAAAATAATTTGCTGGACAGCGAGGGACAGCCGGACAGCAAAAAGCTGGAGCAAATGCTCCCTGCTATTGATGTTTCATTTGATATCAGCCAGTCCATTCAGAATCCTGTGATACTTCTGAACGGTGAGAATGTTCAGAATGAAATCCGTTCTGTGGAGGTCAACGCGAATGTTTCAAAAGTTGCCGCCAACAGCCTTGTCCGGAAAAAGCTGGTAGAAGCACAGCGAAAGCTGGGACGAACCACTCACGTTGTGCTGGACGGCCGTGACGTCGGAACTGTTGTTTTCCCGGACGCGACTGTGAAATTGTTTCTCACCGCATCTCCGGACATCCGCGCGCAAAGACGTTACACCGAGCTGAAGCAAACCAATCCTTCCTTCAACGGGACTATTGAGGAAGTCAAAGCCAATTTACTGGAACGCGATCATATTGATACGACAAGAGCGGACTCTCCTCTGGTAAAAGCTGCAGACGCCATTGAGATCGATAATTCAGACCTGACAATGGAAGGTCAGTTAGAACTTGCTCTTCAGATTATTAAGAACAAATACAGCCAATTACAGAAGTAATTAACAAAGGCCTTTCGAAAAACATCTTTTTTTCTTTAAAAGCTAACTTCAAACGAAGTATATTTGTGCAAAAATTACTTATGAGGTTTTTATATATTTTTCTAATCACTTCATTTACAGGTTTCAGCAGTGTTTTCGGGCAGACATTCGAAGATTCTGTTGTGGTAAGTGAAACATCTTATTTTGCTGACTCGCTAAAATTCTACGATTTTATCAGTCCCAATGGCGATGGCTTCAATGATTATTTTGTAATCGACTATCTTCAATATTTCCCGAACAGCGAGCTGATGGTTTACAATACCTGGGGCAGCATGGTCTATCAGAACAAAAATTACCAGAACGAATTCAGCGGGCGTGCGAACGTGAATATGGTTCTTGTAGGTCAGGATCTGCCGGACGGCGTTTACTACTACACGCTGATCGACACAATAAAGAGAAAACATTCCGGGAAAATAACCATTAAAAGATGAGAAAACTTTGCTTTGCTTTTTTGTTAGTTGTTGCATCGTTAACAGCTAAAGGACAAAATCGTTTACTATTCAATCATTACCTGTTGAATCCGGAAACGTTCAATCCGGGATACATGGATATCCACAATGAATTCAGCGCTACGTTGCTGTATCGTCTTCAGTATCTGAACCAGACGGGATTTCCTCAAAACGCGTATTTTAATACTTCTTACCATTTACATAAAAATCACGGGCTTGGCCTGACGATCAACAACCAGAACATGAATAAATTCAACTTGTTTGAAGCAGGATTGAACTATGTTTATCACATCTGGTTAAATAACACTACAGCGATTGGTCTGGGTGCAAATGTGAATTTCTACCAGCAAACTTTCAACCCGGCGGTTTTCAATGCGCAATCCATTTACGATCCCGTGTTTCTGGATACAAGGTCCATCGGAGGTGTGAATTTCGGTGCGGGCGCATCTTTGCAGTCCAAAAACCTGACGGTCAATCTTTCTTTCCCGAGATTTTTTGCCAATGCGATGGTGGATACGGATGCGAGATGGAAAACGCAATATTCCAGCGTTTACCTGAGCGCTTCCTATAAGTTCGTATTTAATAAGTATTTCTCCTTAATGCCTGCGCTTCTTGTAAGAGCAACGGGTGGTGCTCCGATTAACTTTCTCGGAGATTTAAATGCGGTATTCTACGATTCCTTCTTTGTAGGCGCCGGATATAAATCAGGGAACAGCGTTCACGCTACAGTCGGATACAAGTTTGATTTCGGACTCCGGATTTCGTACAATTTCGAAACTGCTCCGTTCTCACAATTCACAGGATTGGGAACATCCCACGAACTTGGAATCGGCTTTTACACACCATTCATGAAACCCGGATTCGATAAACGCAAGATCATCAAGCCAAACGGAAAAGTGAAAGGTATGCGGGTACGTAAGTTTAAAGGATCGCAATATTAAATAGACAATAGATTTTTAGAAGCCAGAGGCTAGACATCAGACATTAGATATTAGATATTAGACAATAGATTTTAGACATTAGACGTTAGGCGCTATATATCAGAAGTTTAAGATTATACTTTAGAGATTACAAAATAAAAACAAGCGAGGAAATATCCTCGCTTGTTTTGTTTAAATAAGACATTACAAATTTACAATCTCCAAATTTGCAATTTGTAATCTGCAATTTTTAATTTTCTAAATCTTCTCAATCTTCCAATCAGATCAATACAAAACTTCCCAGGCTGTCCGGTACGCGTTTTGCTGCTCAGCGTGATCCAGGAATTTCTTGTAAAAGGAATCATTCCCGATGGTTGCGCTATCGCCAATAATGATCAGCTGTTCCTGCGCCCGTGTCATGGCCACATTCATCCGGCGGTAATCTTTCAGGAATCCGATCTCCTGGCGTTCATTGGAGCGTACCAGCGAAAGAATCACTGTATGGTGTTCCTGTCCCTGAAAGCTGTCTATTGTTGAAATTCTGCTGACCGGCAGCTCATATTCTCTTGCTTTTGCCACCTGTCCTGAATAGGGAGAAATAAAAACCGTTTCGGACGGCCGAAGCCCCAGCTGCTCAATGATCTTGGGAATTAATTCCAGCTCACCGGTATTAAACAAGGAGCTTCCCTCCTCTTCTTTCTGTTCTTCATAGCCTGTTCCGGCGGTATCGAAAAACAACAAATGTGATCCGTTATCCAACTGAGCCGGAGGAGTTAACAGCTTTCCTTCATAAAAATAGCTGCTCGAAAAAGAAGCGATCTGCTCATGCATACGGTATTGTGTATCCAGCAAAACCGCATCTGCTTTGTCCAGGAATAATTCCAGAACCGATTCGGACAACCCCAGGCGGGAAGCTTCTTCTGAAATGACTGTCGGCGGAAGCTGAAAATGGTCTCCTGCCAACACCAGCTTTTCCACCTGCGGCTGAATGGCAATCCAGGCGAATGGCTGTAAACATTGCCCGGCCTCGTCAATCACCACTATTCTTGCATTACTTTTCGACAGCTCTTCAGCCAGCCCGACAGGAGTTCCGCAAATTACCTGTGCTTCATCCTGCCATTTTTCTTTATAAAAACGGATCGTCTGCTGAATTTCCTTTTTCAGCAAACGGAACTGCTCCCAGATCAATTTGCGTTGTTCCCGTTCATCTTTCCCAAAATTACGCTTGTACTGCGAAGCCATTTTCCGGTATTCTTCCGCTTGTATTTTCAATTTTTTTAATTCCTGAAAGACAGGTCCTGATGCCAGCTTTCCTTCCAGCGTATGCTGCAGCAATTCTTCGGAGATCTTTGCAGGGTTGCCAGCTCTCAATACATTCACACCTGCCCTGATCAGCGACACTGACAAATGATCTACAGCCATATTACCAGGAGCAACGGCCAGCACTTTTTCTCCCTGGTTCACCAGCTGGCGGATCGCTTCCACCAATGTCGTTGTTTTCCCCGTTCCCGGAGGACCATGGACAATGGACAACGGTTTATCGCTCAAAATATGCCGTACTGCCTGATTCTGGCTTTCATTCAATTTATGAGAAGGCTGAAGTGTCCAATTGGTATTGTTATTTCTCAATGGCTTATCTTCAAATAAATAAGCTGCAAAAGGATTTTTCCCGTCCAGCTGCTGCACTGCATCTTTTGCCTGCTGCATGCTCTTTTCATCCACTCCGACACGAATTCCGATTGCCGAAGTATCCATCCATTCCGGAAAATCATCCGCAAAAAGACGTATTTTCCCTTCGGACGGCGTCAGATAAAGAATCGCTCCTTTTATCATTCCTTCCTCTGAAAACAATTCAATCATTTCCTGCTGACGAAACCGGTCAATTGGCTGGTTCAAAGGAATTTTAAATACGATCTCCGGGTATTCCGCAAAGCCGAATGACCTGTTTACCACTGAAACGGGACAAATACCGTAACCTGACTTTTTCAGCTCTGCCAGAGACTGATATGACTGTTTGATCCGTTTTTTCTGTTCGTTCAGCTCTAAATCAAGTAATTTTAGTATTTTTTCTGTATAATCCGCTGTATTTTGATATGTCATTCTTTTATCTTTGCCTGTATTTATACCTAAACACGAAATTTTTACAAAAGTAATAAGAATGAAACTGAGGCATCAAAAAATTTTCAAACCTTCATTTGAATCTTTATTCCAAAAATTTGTTTCAATCCCGATAGAAAATGAAGATGACCTGGTGTATTATTTTGCCGACCTGGTAAATTATTACCGTCCGCCCAAGAATGCGGATACTCACCCGATCCAATTGAAAGAGCTTCTGGATACGCTTAAAAATCCGGAAAAGAAAACCGCTTTTTCAGAACGGCTCATTACTCTTTTTTCCGGACGTCAGTTCAAAACCATTCTTACTGATGCGGGAATTTTATACAATACTTACTTTCGGAGAGAATTAAAGAAACGCATCATTGCAAATCTCATTCCTTACCAGCCGGAGAAAACAAAGCTGGAATATTTTTTAAACCAGGTATTTTATCAGCGTCGTGATTATGAATGGATTTCAAAAATTGACCGGGCAGACATTGATGAGCTGATCGAGCTGCTTGAAATTCCACATATTTACGAAAAGCTTATTCCTACCTCACCGCTCTCGGAAGTTGTTCAGGCCATTCGTCTGAACCTTCAGCGGATGACCGGAAGCGCGCTGGAAAGCGCTGTTATTAAAATGGTGCCGGAGTATGAAGAGCTGGAATCTCCCTTCGAAGCGCTGGAAAAAGAATTCGACGTTCTCGAACAAAAAATTCAGACCAACGCTTATCATACATTTAATCCGGAAGATCTGGATCTGCGGCACTTCAAAATTCTCGCGTCACAGTGCCATGAGTTTATTGATGCTGCCTACAGCAACAGCTCGAAATACGGAATTTCCCTGGATGTCAACCAGAACCTGCTGCGGATCAGACAGCAGCTGGAAAGAACAGAAATCCTGATTGATTTTTTTGTTGTCCAGGATAAAAAAGAGGCTTTCAGGAAAACCACCCGGTTGTTGTTCCTGCTGATTAAATACAATTGCCAGAAAAACAATATCCGCACCCTGATCGCGGAAAGCACTCAGCTGATTTCTTATGAAATAACACAGCATACTGCAAAAACAGGTGAGCATTACATTACAAAAGGCCGGCAGGAATATTTCTCCATGCTGAAATCAGCGACTTTCGGAGGGTTCATTGTTGGGTTTTTGTGTATTTTTAAGCTGTATATCCACCACTGGGAGCTCAGCCAGTTTGGCTATGCTTTTTTCTACAGCATGAACTATGCTTTTGGCTTCATCACCATTTACCTGGTCGGAGCGACACTAGCAACCAAGCAGCCGGCAATGACCGCATCTGCCATGATCCAGTCTATTGAGAAGGACCGTCATGAAACAGACCGCCTCAAACGTTACAGCGCTTTCTCTGAATTGACCAGCAGGCTGATCCGTTCACAATTCATCGCTTTCGTCGGAAATATAATCGGAACTTTTTCAATGGCTTTACTGCTGATTTATCTCATTCAGCTGTTAACTGATACAAATGCCGCCGAGCACGACTGGCCTAAGCTGATCAAGGATTGCAGCCCTATCCATTCACTTGCCATTTTTCATGCAGCAATTGCCGGGGTCTTTCTTTTCCTTTCCGGCATTATTTCTGGAAGTGTAGCCAATTCGAACAAGCACAACCGTTTGTATTACCGCATTAAGGAGCATCCAGTCTTAAAACGCAACCTGGGAAAAGCAAAAGCGGAAAAGATCGCTTCGTGGCTGGAGAAAAAATGGCCGGGAGTTTCTTCGAACTTCTGGTTCGGTGTATTCATGGGAACAACTGCTTCCGTTGGTGCATTTCTGGGGTTAAACTTAGATGTCCGCCATATCACCTTCTCTACGGGAAATTTCGCGATCGGAAATTTCGGATCCGGTTTCGAACTTACTACGGATATGATTTTCTGGGCATCAATCGGGATTATTATTATCGGTTTTATGAACTTTATTGTCAGCTTCATACTTTCACTCGGTTTGGCGCTCCGTTCACGGGACATTGCCTACGGAGAGCTGATTCCGCTGTTCAAGGCTGTTGTTCTGCGTTTCCGTGTCGAGCCGCTTTCTTTCTTTTTACCTCCGAAGAAAGAATGAAATACAGCTAATAGGAGATTTTTTAGCCCAATGGGGAAAACAATACTATGACAGCAATCGGATGGATTCCATTTTTAATATTTTACGGTTATTGGTTAGTCAAGAAAAAGCCATACCAACGAATAAGAACGTATGATCTTCCACTTTGTAAATTCTCAATCAGCATAAAACAATGGTAAGCTAACGTCAAAATGATACCATAAGAAATACATAACGCACAATAAATCAAAACTTATTTTTCACAACCTTTATAAAACCTGCCATTTTCATGAACAGTCATGAATTTTCATTTCTGACTGCCTGCAAATGACATTCCGATAAGAATATTTACTTTCGTAAAAAAATGCAGATGGAACTGAGAGAATTGTTACAGACAAAAATAGACCTGAAAACAAAACCCCTCGGCTCATTAGGGCTTCTGGAAAAACTAGCTTTAAAAACAGGGATAATTCAACAGACAGAGCAGCCTGAATTAAGAAATCCGCATCTGATTGTCTTTGCAGCAGATCACGGCATCGCTCAAGAAGGTGTCAGCGCCTATCCACCGGAAGTGACCTATCAGATGGTCACTAATTTTCTGAATGGCGGAGCAGCCATTAATGTCTTCTGCCGGCAGCATGCTATTGCATTAAAGATTGTCGATGCAGGAGTCAACGGAGAATTTGAAGCACATCCTGATTTAGTCGTTCAAAAACCAAGAAACAGCAGCAGAAATATAGTGCATGAAAAAGCCATGTCAGCAGAAGAGCTGACCTTTTCATTAGAAAAAGGAGCTGAAATTGTCCGGGATGTTTTTCAAAAAGGCTGCAATATCATCGGTTTTGGTGAAATGGGCATCGGTAACACCTCCTCCGCATCTTTGATTTTTTCCGCAATACATCAGCTGCCTGTTTCTGAATGCGCAGGAAAAGGAACAGGAGTAACGGAAGAGCAGCTGCAAAGAAAAATATCCATTCTCAGCAACGTACAACAACGCCATCCTGCTGTCTATGAACCAATGGATATTCTCCGGACATTTGGCGGCCTGGAAATAGCACAAATGACGGGTGCGGTTCAGGAAGCTTACAGAAATGGTATGATTATTCTGGTGGATGGTTTCATCGCAACTTCAGCAGTTGCGATTGCAGCGGAGCTCAACAGAAACATTCTTGACAATTGCATTTTCTGTCATACTTCGGACGAGCACGCACATGAAAAAATGCTCCGGCTCTTCGATCAGAAAGCAATCCTTGATTTACAGCTTCGATTAGGGGAAGGAACCGGATGTGCACTGGCCTACCCGCTGATACAGAGTGCCGTCAATTTCCTGAATGAAATGGCTAGCTTTGAAGAAGCTAAAGTGAGTAATGAAGAATGATATTATGATCGGATATTTAAAAAAGGAACTTATTTATTTCTGTACGGCACTGATGTTCTTTACGCGCATTCCAATTCCATTTCAGCTCCCTTATTCTTCCGAAATCATGAATCGTTCACAAAAATACTATTCGTGGACAGGACTGATTGTCGGAGGTATCTATGCGCTTACGTTTTTCCTTTTTCAATTTGTATTCGGGAATCCTATCGCTGTTATTTTCGCAATCATTGCAGGAGTACTGCTCACGGGAGCTTTTCACGAAGACGGCTTTACAGATGTCTGTGATGCTTTTGGCGGCGGTTACGGAAAGGAAAAAATTCTTTCCATTATGAAAGACAGCCGGATCGGAGCCTACGGAACGGTCGGTATCTCCCTTTTATTACTGTTAAAATTTGTCGTTTTGGTTCAGATTGCTGATCATAATATATATCTGGTGCTATTCGCCATGATACTTGCTAATACAGCAAGCCGTTTTATGGCGGTGACAACCGTCTATACCCATCAATATGTACGTGATACGGCAGACAGTAAAGCAAAACCGGTAGCAGATAAAGCGCTTTCTGTTTTTGCACTGATAATGGGTGGAACAGCTGTTTTAATTCCGTTTCTGTTTTTTCCTGCATGGAAATTTTTACTCGTGCTGCCACTTGCCTACGCTGCAAAAATGGGATTGGCCGCTTACTTCAAGAAACATATCGGCGGGTACACAGGCGATTGTCTGGGAGCCATTCAACAGGTTTCAGAGCTTACTATTTATCTGGGAATACTAATCGTATGGAGCTTCATTTAATCCGCCACACAAAAGTAGCTGTTTCCGATGCCTTCTGCTTCGGACAATCGGACGTAGAGTTACGCCCGGAATGGCCCGATGACCTAAGTTCCATACAATTGGAAAAAGACTATTCTGCTGTTTATTCAAGTCCCTTGAAACGCTGTACACAGCTTGCTGATCATTTTCAGCTGGATTATACCGTGGAAAACCGCCTGATAGAGATGAGCTTCGGCGACTGGGAACTACAGCAATGGGATGCAATTCCAACGGAACAGATTCAACCATGGTACACTGATTTTATTCACGTAACACCGCCCAACGGGGAAAACCTTCTGGTTATGCAGAGACGCATACGGGATTTTCTTACGGAAATAGAACAGAAACACTCCGGTGATAAAGTACTGATCATTACCCACTCGGGAGTTATTCGTGTATTTCTACAGCTGATCATGGAGTTTCCGATGGAAAATATGTTCCGGATTCAGCCGCAACATGGTAAAAAAATGATCCTTATACGAGAACACGGCTTGTGGAAATGGACCGGAATGAACTGGTAACTTTTTTATATTGCAACAAATTATTTTACCAGCCTGAAAGTCTTTGCATTTCTTCCGGAGTATATTTTCAGCAAATAGACTCCTGCCTGAAACGGAATTTGTTCCAGCTTATTTTCCCCGGACTGTCCTTCTCCTCCGGCGATAAACTTCCCTTCAGCAGAATAAACCGTATAGGAAAATTCTCTGTCCGCTTTGATCGTTACAAAGTCAGAAACAACAGTCGGATAAACCGTCAGCTTCATTTCTTCATCGGTCGTTATTACTGCTAATTCAGGGTCGGGAACAGCATGAATCACTCCAACGCCTGTCAGATCGAAACCGCCGGAATTGAACGGTGTCGGAAAAGGGTCGTTGACAATATTTCCAAAAGCATCAGATGAAGCATATTCCGGATTTATTGTTCCGACAACATCAATCAATTTTATATACCTGACCGCATTTTTATCCAATAAAGCATCATCCGGCAACTCGCTTAAATCAAACGGAGTTCCGTAATTCAGCCTGTATTTTCCCGCAAAGTTATTAATATAACGGCAGTCCATTGATCCGAAGCCATTTATCTGCACATCAAACGGCACTTCCGTATGCGCCGGAAAACGGAAATAATGGATCCCGTCAGAACTCGCCTCCACAAATGCCAGCTCAAGAAAATCATCTGAAAATGAATTTTCAAATACCGCAAAATCCCATCCCGGTTCGTCTTTAATGAGCACATCAAATGTCAGAATTGCCGTACCTCCGTCTCCCAGACTGACAGCCATAGTGGTCATTCCCTTCGGTTTTCCAAGCACCATTGTATCTACACCAAAACTGGCTCTGTTGCTCCCCTGATATTGCACACTCGTGTCTGTGCTGTTTAAGTAGCCGCGCTCCACAGTCAAACCTGTTGCCCATGCTACGAAGACAGAACTATCCATATGAATAGCTGTTGTTCCGGGCTGATCTGCCGGCGGTGCATAGCTTTGGGAAAAACCAAAAGGCACTGAAAGAATGCTTAAAAGAAATAGCCTGATCTTATTCATAATAAATAACTTTATTGGGATTCAATCCTACAGAATAGGATGTTAAAAATGTTCCTGAACTATTGTAAACACGTAAAGTCCCAGAATTTGTATAGGAATTTGCATCTTTCACATAAAATTGATTTTTAGCTGAAGAATACTGAATTCCATAAAAAGTAGTGATGCCGTTTAAATCAATAAAATTCGGTGTTTTCAACTGCTGCTGAGAAACATTAAACTTTGCTACTTCTACATTACCGGAAGAATTATAATACGCAACAACCAGCTCCGTGTTACTGAAATTAATCAGGTATAAAGCTTTCACAGCATACGTCGTGTCTTTTTCCAGCGTCTGTTTATTAATCCGGTGTAAAGCCGCAGGAACTTCTGCATAGTTACCGCGGGTGATCACGTAAATATTCTGATCCGGACCGACAACGATTTCTCCCGGATTTGCCGCAACAGTTACTTTTTTTATTTCTGTTTTTGTAACAGGATGGATAACAGAAACAGTAGAATCATAATCAGGATAATTTAATCCGCCGGAATTAGATACATAAATGTACTGTCCATCATTCGTGATCTTGTCAGGATTCGACCCTACCTGGATTTTACTTTTTACTTCCAGCGTTGCCGTATCCACACACCACACTTTTCCTCCAAAGGTTGAAAAATAAATTTCCCCGTTCAGAGCGGTAATGTTCTGAGGCTGTTGTGCTGTGTTATTTTCAACAACTGAAAGCTGCTTAATCGACTTTAATGTTTTTGCATCCAGAATTTCAAGCGTGGAAGAAACACTCGTCACTACGTACAGCTTTCCTCCATAGATCAGCATATCGTTCCCGGTATCGCCCAGCTGCCTGCCGGTACGTTCCTCAAAGATCTGGTAGTTGACGGAGCCTGTCGCCAGGTCCACCCATGACATATTGGAATTGTTCAGCTGGAACAACCCTTCATTCAGGACTAAAAAACCGTTTTTCAGCTTATTTCCATCTTCTTCCACCGGAGGTATTTCCTTTTTACAGCTGAGCAGTGCCAGCACAAAAGAAGAGACAACAAGCAACTTTCTAAAATTCATAATTCAGGACAATTAAATAGTTTGCACCCGGCATTACGTAATACTTCACGTAAGCATAGGTCAAGTTACCGATATTTTTACACATGGCACGTACCGTCAGGTGGTGCGTAGCTTTAAACTGAAATTTATATGATGCCTGGACATCTGCCGTAATATAGCCTTCCACCTCGTTGGACGGAATATTTTCGTTCAGCGCATAACGTTTCCCAACCGCGAAGATATTCAGGGATAATCCCGCATTTTTCCAGTTCACGGCAAGATCCGCGTTTCCGATATGCTCCGGGAAATAGGCAATCTGATCGCCGTAATACGAGGTATTTTTATCTGTTCTGTTTGTAACGGACTGAAACGTATAGTTAACAGAAGCCGAGAGGTTCCAGTTTTTCCAGAAATGCAGGTAACGGTACTGAAGATCTGTTCCCAGCACCTGCACCTCGTCCACATTCTGGATCATCCACACGAACAGGTTTTTTGTAGGTATCGCTACTATTTTATTGTGCTCCTGGTTGTAATAGGCGTTTGCTCCGTATTGGTGGCTGTATTTATTTTTCCTGTACTCCTTTGAAAAGGAGAACTGGACCTGATCTGCGATTTCGGGAAGGAGGTTTTTATTCCCTACCTGGTTGTAATATAATTCATTAAAGCCTGCCACACGAACATTTCGTTTATAAAACAACCGGAGATCACCGATTATCTTCCAGTCTTTTTTTGTATCAAAATAAACTCCCGGCTGGAAGAATCCTTTTGTTTTGTGCAGAGCAACGGTTCCATTAAAATCATTCAGGGTTTGTCCTGCCACCTGCGCCCGGAAGCTTCCCCAGGGAAAAACAGGCCCGACACCGTAAAAGCCTTTGATCTGGATACGCTGAGGCTGTACATCCTGTGAAATATCTCCTGTCAGCTTCGCCAGGAAAGATTCTATCCCCAGTTCCTGCCGGAAAAATTTTCCAAGCGATTGATTCATCACCCAGCCGGAGATCAGCTGCTGCTGGTGATAGACTGACCGCATAAATCCCTGCGTGTTCAGATAGCCTTCATCCAGGTATATTATCTTTTCATTTTTGTAAGTTGTATAAAAACGTCCTTTCCAGCGTTTAAAGCTGAGGTCAAGCCCGGCATTCACCTGGTGCGTCTGTGTATTCAAACGCTGCTGTGCCGCATTCAGGTAGAGGATTACCGCACCGGGAAGTCCTTTATCGCTGGCGAAAAATGAGTAATCAGCGTATAGTTTTATCGTTTTGGAAATCACAAACTGGTACACCGCATTGCCGGTACCGTCCAGCACATCGGCATTAACTCTTTTTCCGGTGTAATGCTGCGCGTAATTCATAAAACGATACGGATAATTGCCGGCGGAAGAACGGAAGCTTCCGCTTAAAGCCAGCGCGTGTTTAGATGTAAGACGGATCTTATTCGAAATCCACGTTTCAAACGTATTGAAGGAAGCGTAAGAAATTTTAGACTTCAATGAATACGTTTTTGCCGGAAACACAGATTCTGATCGTTCGATCCATAAAGCATTTGCGCCAAGCAGCGCGCTTACGGGAAGCAGCTTATCTGTAAATCCCCCGGAAATCAGCTGTACTAATTCAATATTAGAGGCATATACGTTTCCCAGATCAATTTGTCCCGTCTGTGTATTCGGAACGATAAAGCCGTCCATTACGATCTGCTGATGAGCACTTCCGAGACCACGAACCGAAACAGTCTTCATTCCTCCTATTCCACCGTAGTTTTTTACGGTAATTCCGGGAAGCTTCTGAAGGATTTCACCCAGGTCATTGGGCTGAAAAAGAGAAATTTCTTTTGAAGAAATGGTTGTCAATCCGGAAGGTTTTCCTTTGACGGAAATAGTCAAGGTGTCTAATTGCTCCTCCTGTCCGAAGGCGATGCTCCTCCAGATCAGAAAAAACAAAAAGACACCTTTTTTAAACATTAACGCTTATTGAATTTTACGCTTCCCGTTTCCGTAACCAATTGATAAATTCCGGTCGTAAGCTCCGTAATATCAACAGCTGTTGTTCCGTCCAGCTGAACGGATTTTACCAATGCACCTGTCATTGAGTAAATGCCGGCAGTTCCTGAATAGTTATTTACGAACAATTGATTTTCAGCAGGATTAGGATAAACAGAAACCTGAACTTTATCCAGTCCTTTCACTCCTACGTTCGTTGCATATTCAATATCATCCAGCGCAAAATAAGCCGGTGTATTCATCCCGTATTCCCCGATATCAGAAGAAGTCAGCTTAAAAGATAATTTTGCCGCTACAAGGTTAACAGCTATCTCTTTCCATGAACCCAGAATATAATCGTCGTTATCATCTTCAAAACGGAAATCTGCCAGATAGATGTCTAATGAATCTGTTTTTTCATCATTTACATCATGGGCATAAACCGTTACATAGAAAAAGTCTTTTCCGTCCGTTCCGTCTGCTTCACCGGCAGCATTTGTCGCTGAACCGAATTTTTTAGCAAAACTGTCTCCATCTTTCATTGATAAGTACGCGTAAGTCGTATTGGTGATCTTCAGCTTGTTCACTATTACCGTACCGTTGAAATCAACGCGCTCAGCACCACTGTATCCCGGTGTAAATACTGCATATTTAGCGGAACTTCCTGCTCCTGATGCCGGATAAGCGCTGTACATATTCGTAAATCCTGCAGTGGTGTTATCTGTCATGTTGGAATAAGCAAAACCGCCTGCCCAGTAAGGATAAGAAGGATCATTCACATAAGTATTGCTGAAAGAAACGCCTCCGGAAGCAAAGCTTCCTGCTTCGTCGGAACCGTTGTAATACGATTCTGCCGACAGGTTAAGGTCTTCAAAATCCACTACATTTTGTGCATTCATTACGAATGGAATTGCCGCAAGGGCCGAAAATAAAAATTTCTTCATGTTTTAATTAATTAAAAAAGTTAAACATTAAAGAAATCAGATAAGAGAACATGAACACTTTTTCCGGATATGAAAAAAGCAACATACAGCCCGACTTTAATCTGAAGTCTTCACTAATACACATCATAGCCGGTATTCTGACTCATCCCCGTCCATCCGCCTTCCCGCTTGTCAAATGACGTACAGTGACTTATTGAATGGCATTCACAGGATTTACAGCTGCAGATACAGTTTCCGGTTTGCACGGAATTCCCAATCGCTATAATGCGGTACAAATGTAACTATTTTTTATTTAGGCTTGTCTTATCGACAACAAAAAACGGCCTTTCGCTGTTCGCAAAAGACCGCCCAAACTAAACCTAACTATGAAAAAACTAAACTATTTGCTTTTTTATTCTACCGAAATTTGCTTTACGGTTGGCTTCACCGGGTTTACTTTCGGTATTTCCAGCTTCAGCTCACCGTTCTCATACTTCGCTGCGATCGTTTCCGTATCGGCATTTTCAGGAAGTGTAAATGAACGCGCGAATTTACTGTAGCTGTATTCTTTACGTGTAAATCTTCCGTCCTCTTTGGCTTCTTCTTTTTCCTGCCTGCTTTCCGCGGAAACTGTCAGAACATTGTCTGTAACGGAGATATTAAAATCTTCTCTACTTAGCCCCGGAGCAGCTAAAAACACTTCGAATCTGCTGTCCGACTCCTTCACGTTCACAGATGGAACGGAAGCTTTTGGCGCAACTCTGTTGAAAAAATCCTTTCCGAAGAAATCTTCAAATACATTCGGAAACTGATTGAATGCTTCTCCTTTGTCAAATTTTACTAAGCTCATAACTATTATCTTTTTTGGTTAAACTTATTTTTAAATCTACGTTTATCCTTTTCTCAAGATTAATACCATAAGGGAAACTAAGACAAAATGACTTGTTTTTATTATTTGTTTTTGGAAAATGATGTCATTTTGACATTTTTATAATTAAAACTTAATTATACATCCTTCAATCGTTTATCTTATTTCCTTTTCTTAAATGAAAAAGCATAGCTCAGACCCAACTGAAAATCCAACATGTGAAAATTCTTTGTATTTATGGAATATTCATGAATCTGTTCTTTTGAAAGAACAGCCCCTTTTGACCAGATTGCATATCTTGTCAGCATCACCCTCAAACCGTAACCAGCCGAAATGTTCAAATGCAAACCATGTACAAGGCGGATATCACATCCTAAAAGTAGATTACCAACAAAGGGGGTTCCTGCATAAAATCTGGAAAAAGAAGACAAATTAGAAAATTCTTCAGGATAAATACTTGGAGCCAAGTCACGTGAAATATATTTGTCTTTATAGTTGGTTCCCACTTCTGTAATAGCAGAAATACCCACAAAAGGGCTTATTTTTCGTTCATTGCTCAAAATTCGATATTGAAAAATGATCCCCAATAAATGACTTTGTAAAGAAAAAACAGCTCCCCGCCAGTAATTTCCTGAGAATTGATATGTTCCCATAATATTAAAATTACCTTTTTTAGTTTCTATCTGCGAACCTGCTGAGATATTTGTTCCGGAGTACAAATTAAATGTTGGTATAATATTCAGGGAAGATGTATTGGAAATTTCAGCAATCATTTTGTATTTCTTCTGTGAAAAACAAAAAACCACCGAAAACAGAAACAGAATAAAAAAGGCGAATACTTTCATTCTATATATTTTTAGTTTTTTTCTTTACTGATAAAGTATAATTTAAACCTATTTGGAAATCAACACAATGAAGCAAATCTCCATCTTTTAAGTTATATTTACCAGATAAATCTGCCCAAGGTTCTTGCTCATCAGGATGCCATTGTTTATACCTGATCTTCATTATTCGATAACCATAGCCCAATGCAACATTTATATTCAATCCGTTGATTATCCGAAAATCACAACCGATTAATAAATTTCCGATCATTGGAGTAGAAATGTAATAATCAGAATGATAATAATCAATTTGAAGTCCATTTCCATAACTAGTCCAATATGCAGAAGGAAATTTTTGGGGACCGTAATCTTTAATATAACCACCTCGATAGTTAGATGCTATCTCTGTAAGTGCAGTCATTTCAACTACAGGACTAATTGATTTTGATTCACTCAGAATTCTGTACTGAATAGTGCCTCCCACAAAATGATTCTGCATCAAATATGGTTTTAAGCCATTAGAGACTAAAGAGCCCCCAAACTGATACACAGATAAAATACTTAAACTTCCTCCAGTTCCATTAATCTGGGCTCCTATTCCCAAAGAAGTACCATTATAAACAGTCAGATAATCAGAAGTAATATTTGCTGATACAGCATTGGCTATTCTCGTTGAAAACAAAGTGTTTTGTGAAAAACAGAAAAACACCGGAAACAGAATAAAAAAGGCGAATGTTTTCATTCTATATATTTTTAGTTTTCTTCTTAAACGAAAAAGCATAACTCAGACCCAACTGAAAATCCAGCATGTGTAAATTCTTTGTACTTACGGAGCGTTCATGAATCTGCTCTTTTGAAAGCATATATCCTTTTGACCAAATTGCATATCTTGTTAACATTACCCTCAAACCATACCCGGCCGAGATATTCAAATGCAAACCATGTACAAGGCGGATATCACATCCTAAAAGTAGATTACCAACAAAGGGGGTTCCTGCATAAAATCTGGAAGAGTAAGACAAATTTGAAAATTCAGAAGCATAAGTGGTTGGTCTCCAGCTATATGAAATATAACTATCTCTATAATTAGTTCCAACTTCTGTTAATCCTGTTATTTCAAAAAATGGACTGACTCTTCTTTCAATATTTAAAACTCTATACTTTAGTTTTATTCCCAACAAGTGATACTTCATATAATAAGGAGGAGCTCCCCACCAGTTTCCTCCAAACTGATATATACCGGATAAATTGAAACTACTTTTTTTAGTATCTATCTGTGTGCCCACAGAAAAGTTTGTACCCGAAAAAAAGTTACCTGTTCCTATAATATCAATAGAATTGTTATCCGAGATTTCAACGATCATTTTATATTTCTCCTGTGAAAAACAAAAAACGGATAAAAAAGAGGTGTAAATAACTAGAAACCTCATTTCTGTTTCTTTAGTGGAAATGTATAGTTTAAACCGAGTTGCACCGCTAAAGAATGTAATACTAATATTTGAACAGGTGTCGTTCCCAAGCTATTATAGTAATCTTTTTTAACAGTACTTTCATCCGGTTTTCCATAACCATTATATGACCATTGTACATATTTATAATTCATTAAACTCAAATTATAACCTAGAGAAAGATTCAAGTTCAGATTTTCAACTATTTTAATATTGCAACCGGCATAAAAGGTGCTTACCAATGGCATAGACTGATAGGACCTTGTTTTATATGATATATAATAATATGGACCACCGCCCGGACCTTGTCCGAATACATCCGAATGCGGATATGGAGGGAAATATTCATATTTGTAATGAATATATCCATTTTTATAGTTGGTAGCAATTTCGCTGCTAATACTCATTCCGATAAAAGGGTGGAATCTTTTTTGCTCGTTTAAGCGATGATACTCGAAAGCTAAACCTAATAAATGGCTTTTATAGGAAAAACTTTTTATATAGTATAAAGTTTCTCTTGTGGGTTCTATATATGTATTAAATCCATAAGCAGCATGCAATCTGAAATTACCATTTGTTTTTTTGATATCAATCCCAAAGCCAATAGTAGTTAAATCGAATATTAAATCCTTATAACTCCTGAAACAATTCATAAAAGTATTTGAAACATTAAGTGAGAGTTTAATTTTATTCTCTTGTGTGATTCCGGTTATTGTTGAAAACAAAACAAGAATCAGAATTATATACACTTTCATAATTTTACTATTTTAAATGTAAATGGCAGGTATTATATTCTTTCATCATTTCACTTGTTTCTCTTTCTTCTTAAATGAAAAAGCATAACTCAGACCTAGCTGAAAATCAACCATGTGAAAAACAACATTGTAGGGTTTATCTATATACTGTGTTGCTACAGGCACAGTAGTTGATATATCCGTATTGAAATGCAGGTATGCATATTGACTTTTTAATACCCTTATTCCATAGCCTACCGAAAAATTTAAACTCAGCTCATCAACAATTTTCACATTACAACCGACCAAAAAATCACTGATTAAAGGAGTACCTTTATAAATATTTCTCTTTAATGATTTTTCATATGCAGGTGCACCTGGATCTACATGAAAACTTATACTAGGACGATAATTCCTAATACTCAGGTATTTATCTTTATATTCAGAATAAACTTCTGATAAAATCTGAGCATTGAAGAACAGTCGAATCTTACTCTTTTCAAAGAATCGTACCCCTGTCCCTATTCCTAATAAATTAGAAGCAAGGATAGCAGTTTCATCAAAATATTTACTATAAGTACGGGCTCTCAACCACTGGTAGTGAGCATAAATAAAAATACTCATGTTTTTTAATAAAAACCTCGAACCGGCATTTGCGTTAAGACCTACATATCCATTTTCTGATCCATACATTTTAGAATGGCTTTCATAAGGAGAAAAATCATGAACTTTATCTGGATTATAAAATCCAAAAGCAGCAGCAGTTCCCGAGAAACCAATCTCAGGCTGAACTTTTATTTGTGCTTTGTAAGAAAAGCATACAAAAATGATAAAAAACGATAAAAACAATTTCCTTCTCATAGCCGTATTATTTTAGTAATAAATTCCTGATTTTTAAACTCTGCAAAGTACAATCCCTTAGGTAAATTTTCTAAAATCAAACAATTAATCCCTTTTTGAATTTTTACTTCTTTCACAATTGCTCCTGATGGTATAGTTAAAATAAGATAATCATCTTCTATGCTATTTACAGTAATCACATTGTTAAACGGGTTAGGAAAGATAGAATTCGTAAAATTCACATCAACCGTATCACGTACAACTGGCTGAAATTCAAAAGAAGTCATGATATTCTTTAAGGTATCTTCATACTGCATCATCCCACTATAAGCATTCTTATGCGCTACAAACCAAGCAACTGGATTTTCCGCTCCTTCTGTATACAGAGTCGGGAATTCCAACTTCAAATCACCTCCTGAATTCGTTTCTAAGTAGTCTGTTTTCAAATAATTTCCTTCTTTGTAAGAATACCAGTCCACATAATATTTGGTTTTTGATAGAAGACCACCTATAGTAAACTGATTTTCTTCTTTTAAATTATTCGTTTGGATATCTTTCACCTGAATAAAATCACCTTCATCATCATTATCAAAAATCATCGAAGAGCATCCTTTGGTATGCACATTATAGGTTCTGTTTTTTACATACCCAACGGCCGAATTTTTACTTGCAGATGTATAATATTGTTGTTCTACCAAGGAGTTTTTAGTTCTTCCCAAACCTAAAAAACCCTTCTTCAATTGTGAATCCTTTTTATCATGCACCCACTGTCCATTTCCCTCACTCAATGTTTCAATCACCTGTTCCCCATCCATATGTTGCTGCGCACGAATCGTCGCCGGCCATAGATACTCCAAACCTTCCTGCATACCAAACCAGGTAAAATAACCTGCTACTCCTGTAAACGGAAAAGTCATCATGTCCACCGGATGCTGGGAATAACCAGAGCATCCCTGATATTCTTCATCAACTCCTCCTTCCGCTAAAATTACAGGAATTGTGCTGCCATGTTTTTGATGAATCTTCTGTAGATAGTCATAAAAAGAAAAAGCAGCACTAGGATCTGCATAATACGGGTTGGTACCCACAATATCGATTTTTGACAGCGCAATGGATCCTTCAAGTTGTTGAACAGTTGAATCCGGCCAGTAATGAATATCAATACCGACCAGCTGGTTCACTTTTAAGCTGTCTTTCAGGTATTCAGATATTACCTCATGGTAGTTTTTTACCGCATTCCGGGTAGCCAAATGTTCCGGATGCGTAATGCCATCGTAAGGTTTCGCCCATTCCGCACTATTCAGGCTCCAGGGCTCGCTCAGCATCTCAAATTCAAAAATTTTGGTAGAATAACCGTAACGGGCAACGTAATAACGTGTCCGCTGCTTGTGATAGTTCAGATCACTTTCATTGGTGAACATCTCATACGGTTTTTTTCCTTCGTGCACAGTACTTACGGATCTCCAGGAAGGATTGTCATTATAGCAATAAGGCGGGTAATCGTAATACCAGCCCGAAGGACCATTGATATCAGGCAAATGAGAAGGATGGGTTTCTTTGTCCTGTTTCAGGTAATTATCCCAATCCCAGTAATACATACCGTAACCTGAGCATTTTTCATTAGTACTATTCACCCTTCCGGATTTTATTTCTTTTTCTTAAATGAAAATGCATAACTTATTCCTAATTGTACATCCAACATCTGAAAATTTCTCGTTTTTACAGGTTTTTTATAAATTTCTTCTTTTGGAGGTACGGGATCATAAAGCCAATCTGCATATCTTGTCTGCATTACCCTCAAACCATATCCCGCGGAAATGTTTAAATGTAGGCCACCTGTAAGTCGGATATCACATCCTAAAAGTAAATTACCAACAAAGGGGGTTCCTACATAAAATCTGGAAGAGTAAACCCATTTAGAAAATTCTTCAGGATAAATACTTGGAAACCAATAATCAATTGACATATACCCGTTTTTATAGTTGGTTCCCACTTCAGTTAATCCTTTAATTTCAAAAAAAGGACTAAATCTACGTTTATTGCTCAAAATTCGATATTGAAAAATTATTCCCAATAGATGACTTTGTAAAGAAAAAACAGTTCCCCGTGAATAATTTCCTGAGAATTGGTATGTTCCCAGAATATTAAAATTACCTTTTTTAGTTTCTATTTGTGAGCCTACTGAGATATTTGTTCCTGAGTATGAATTAAATGTTGGCATAATATTCAAGGAATACGTATTAGAAATTCCAATCATTAAATTTATGTTTTTTTGACTATGCCCTTGAAAAATAAAAGCCAAAAATAAACTGGTATAAATAATTAATTTCATTGCTTTACTATTTTAAATTGCTGATTCTGCTTTTGCAAGCATACTAAATAAACTCCTTTTGGCAGAAAAGCAGTAGGTATTTTTGTCACTCCTTTAGAAATTTTATAGTTTCCTATAACGGTCCCATCAATAGTTTGCAATGTTAAGATATCCTCACACGTACTGCTGATGATAAAGTAATTCTCAAAAGGATTTGGATAAATCCCTGATAATTTCTCTGTATTATCCAAAATATCAGAATTATCTTCTATCCCTACATCTTGTCTTATATCTTCAAATAATTGAAGCACATCTGATTCTCCTTCAGATGATCTCATAGCCTGCTGACAATTTTGTTCCCTCACGACAAACCACACCAAAGGTTGCTCCGGTTTATCCGAAGTGACAGACAGTTCCGGAAAATGCAAAACAAGCTCATCTCCTTGTGTATTCTGGCAATCACTTCCTATATATAAGCCTTCTTCAAAAGAATACCAGTCTATCTGGTAATCCGTATTATTTTTTAACCCTTCCAATCTAAGCTTATAAGGTCCGTCATCCCAAACGAAATTATAAAGATTGTCAACAGGTATTGTATTTATGAATAAATTACATTTTTCACCAATTCGTTTGGTATGGATATTATAAGTCCTATTACGTATATAGCCAACCGATAGTTCTTTACTATTTGAAATATAATATTGTAATTCTTTGGCTGCTTCGTCATGAGCATTATAGATTTTTTCTTTCTGCCTTCCCTGCATCCATTGACCATTTCCATTACTCAGAGTATTGATCACATCATCCCCATTGAGATGGTATTGTGCCCGAATCGTTGCCGTCCACATGTGCTCCTGCCCTTCTATTTGCCCTTCCCACAAACTGTATCCACAGATACCTGTAAATCCCATAGACATGGCGTCAATAACACTTCCTTTGTAGGTAGTGCACCCTTTGTATTTTTCATCATCTCCAAACTCGGAAAGAATAACCGGTTTGCCTGTCCAGCTCTGAAAATCCTTAACTATCTTCGCTCTTGAATTCTCTCCATCTTCAAAAACGTTATTATCGCCATTTTTTGTTTTGATATATTTATTGAAAGAAGCGTCATAATCGTTGAGCCCTATGACATCAATGGTTCCATGCAAAAAGCTTTGATCCTTTGGTTTCTGCCATGAATCAGGACTGTAATCTACTCCTATCAGATGCTCATTATGCCCCATTTTTTCCTTGATATACCAGCCGAGCCTTCCATGGTAAGCTTCAATAGCCGTAAAAATTTCCTGCCGTAACTGCTCCTGTGTAATACTGTCCTGATATGGTTTTGTCACGTCCTTCGCATTAGCATCCACGTTAAAAGGCTCGCTCAACAACTCAAATTCATATATTTTCGTAGAGTAACCGTAACGGGAGATATAATAACGCGTGCGTTGCTCATGGTATTTCAGATCATCTTCATTCGAAAGCGCTTCATGCGGTTTTTTACCTCCAACTTCCTGGGGATTATCATTGTAACAATAGACCGGCCATGGATCCTGTACATCATAGTAGATTTTATCATTTGAATCCTTCCAATATCGTTCCCAGTCCCACAAAGACATTCCATAACCATCACAGATAACAAAAGGAGTATGGAACATCATATTAAAGGCCATCAGGGCATCGTATTGTTCACATAAATCCAGCAGCTTATCCTGCTCCCAGGCATAATGCAAGCGATCATAGTAGTTTCCTTTCTTCTCAAATTCAATGAGCGAAGACCACGGCAGTTGTGAAGTGCGGATATAACGGCCTCCCTGTTGAAAATAACTTTCCACTTTCTGCAGATAAAAATCCCATTCTTTTGTATTTGTAGCTTTGGCCGTATTACCCAATGTTAAAAGGTAATTTCCCAAATAAGAACTGCCAGCTCCTAAAAAGGCATTGCCATGATCATTAGGAGCGGGAAAATTATGACCAGCCGGGAAAATCATTCGTTCTCCTCTTATCAGATTTTTCTTATTCTCATGCACCTTAACATATCCCGGATCGCCGCTTTCCACTACGTTAAAGCCGAACAGATCAGAAGTATAAGCAGGTTGCTGCTCATTATCGATACGAATGCTGATCTCAGCGATCCAGTCCCCGTTGAGCGGCGGAGCAAAACGGACCCGGAACGGGTAATCGGTTCCGACATCATCCCAGTCGTCCGTCTGGGAATTTTCCGAATATTCCCGTGTGTAGTAGCCGTCCACTTTCCGTACCGTACCGCTGGCAGGATGTGTGAACATTGCTTCCACATCTATGTTCCATTCCAGAAACGGGTTCAGCTCGTCCTGATGAATTCCTTCTTCATTCAGAAAATGACCAATCCGGGTTAAAATATCATCCGGAAGCCTTATGCCGAACTCTGCTTTTTTGTAGCGCAGCACGCCGTACAAATCCGTATAGTTCATTACAACCACTTCCAGACCTGCTTTTCCGGTAATTTTAAGGTGTACACCGCCATCCGTATCAAATGCCCCGATGTGCACATCGTTTTTCAGCGTAATTCCCTGAGAGGCGAAAACAGATTTGCTGGTACTGTTGTTTACCTGGATCGCTCCGTTCGCTCCCAATGTCATGCAGCTTCCGTTGATCACCTGCTGGGAGTTGACTTGTGAGGGCGATAGATCCTGATGATATGTTCCGCAGTCAAAGACGTTTACCTGCGCATTCAGCCCGGAAAGGAAGAAAACACCCGCGATTATTAAAAGATAGCGTTTCATAAGCTTATTTTTTATTTTCAAGTGCTTCAATACGCTGTTGCTGCGCTTCGATCAGCTTCTGCTGCTCAATCAGGTAAAGTGTCAGCTCTTCAACTTTCTCCATCAGCACTTTGTTCATCTCTCCGAGATTCACGCCGTCCGCTTCAATTGTTTCCGCTTTCGGAACATTCGGCAAATGCCCGTTACTGCTGATGAACGCTTCCACCTCTTTCAGCGGCATCAACCGGTATTCTTTTTTGAACACGTAATCCGGCCATGAATTCAGATCCACTTTGATCTCTCTGGCCCTGAGCAGTCCGTTATTATCCAGCTGCAATAATTTTTGCTGTGTGTTTTCTATCAGCAACAGCAGGTTTTTCTTCCCCAGTCCCGCAGCATCCGGGTTATTTATATGGATGCTTGCCTGCGGCTCTGTTGTCAGTCCAATTCCGATTCCGTGCGTGAAACGGGCATTTCCTCTCACATCCAGGCGTGTATAAGGAGCATCCGTTCCGATCCCTACTTTTCCTTCGCAAGGCTTCAGTCCCGTGAACAGCACATCCGGCTTGTTCGACCAGACAGGATAATGCGGCTGAAGGCACCTCATTACATTGACGTTGTAAAGCAACCCCAGAATATCTTCAAAATTAACGCTCGTTACAGTGCCATCCACTCCCGTTCGGAGCAGGAAAGAAGCATTGACCGTTGAATCTTCCCTGGAAATAGCAGTAGTATCAAGCGCTTTCAGGTTCAGTCCCTGAAACATCGTTACCCGCTGCTCAAATTCCGCTGTTCCGGCTACCTGTAAATTCCCGGCAATACCAACATCGTCCTTATTGATCGAAATGCAGGAAGAAACCGCTGTCACCTCCGGACAGGAAGGAGAAGTCAGCACCACCGCATAGCTGCCGCTTACCTGGGGAATAAAAGCCTGAGAAGTCGCACCGCTTACCGGCTCGTTCCCCTGATCACAGCGCACCCACTGATAAAGCGCATTGGTTTCCGCCG
Source organism: Flavobacteriia bacterium 40-80 (assembly GCA_001899145.1). Classification (GTDB taxonomy): domain Bacteria; phylum Bacteroidota; class Bacteroidia; order Flavobacteriales_D; family Crocinitomicaceae; genus 40-80. The sequence goes on along the minus strand of MKVF01000018.1, from coordinate 542,298 downwards.
CAACCAGCGTTGTTCCGTTCTGGGTATTGCTGATCGCATTGTTCAGCGTCACCTGCTGTACGGTAAGTGTTGTTATAACAGTGCTGTCACAACCGTTTTGTGACTGCAGCACGTCAGTATAAGTTCCGGCGGATGTATAGGTATGTCCGTTAATGAAATAGCTTCCGCCTGCGCAAATGGCCTGCGGATTATTAACCGTCACGGTATTGTTGACGGTGACGGTTTTAACTGCTGTCGCAGGTGTCGCGCAACCATTCGTTGTGGTAAGTGTCAGCAGGGCATTTCCCGTAAATCCGTTGGGAGGCGTCCAGGTTGCATTCAGCGCAGCCGCATCTGGCGTAAATGTTCCACCGGCATTGGAGCTCCAGATCGCGGTAGTGGCAGAGCCGCCGACAGTTCCTCCCAGCACCGGCGTCGTCCCGTTCTTACAGATGGAGAAATTACTTCCTGCATTTGCTGTCTGCGGAATACAGGACGGAACGGAAGCTCCCGAAATAACCACATTTTTATTGCGGAACGCAGTTGATGCGGACACCAGGTCCATTCCGTAAATACGCAGTGTAAACGTGCTTCCTTCCGGAACGCTGATCGTTAATCCCGAATGAGTGGTTGCGTTCCGGCCGCCCAGTGCCGTATAGGTGGCAAATCCGTCCAGGGAATAGTACGCATACCACGAAACGGGCGCTGTGGATGCCGATACCGTATAGGAAATGCTGTTGATCGTAAAATTGTTACCTGCTGCCGGTGAAACGGTGTACTGGTAATAGTCCTTATTGTAATAGGAACTGTTGATATCGAACTGAAGATAAGAATAACCGATCCAGTTGGTGGAGCTTACTCCATTGGAATTGTAGGTTTTTGAGCCGATCCCGCCCGACCGGTAGCCGGGACCTGTTGAAACAGCTCCTGCTGTCAGGTTACCGGAAACGGATGCGTTCCCGTTTGAAGTCAGGCCCCAGGTTACGGAGGCCTGTGAAAATAAATCCGGAGATATCAGTAAAAGTGTAAAAATCACACTTGCAAAGAGAGAAATAAAATTTCGCATAAGTGAGCAAATTAAAGTTTCTGCAAAATTAAACTGCCCGAACGAAAAAAAATAGAGTATTTATACCCTATTTGCTTTTTATTTTTGTTAAAATTGTTAAATATTACGAAATAAATAATTAAAAATTAATCTATTATGAATTTATACAGTTTCAAATTACAAAACAGGCAGTGATTTAAAGCCTAAATTTCAGGGGTCAGAAATTGAGTAAAGGGTATCTTAATTTACAATTACTAACACAAAACAGTGAAATTAAAATGACATTAATTCACAAATACGAAACATAATTACACCTGTAATTTCACACTTAAAAAAATGCGCTTCTTTCTTTTTACAGATAGTCCTTTTTTACCATTCTGCAAAATAAAAAAGACCGCTCCGAAAAGCAGTCTTCCAAAAAATATAATTTTTTTAATCAGCTCGCCTTAAAATTCCAGCCGAAGATATCTTCTGCCTTTCCAAGTTTAATATCGGTGATATACTGGCTCACTTTGTTCGAAAATTCTCTTGTTTCCACAGGCGGAAGCTCCAGCACTTCATCTCTGTATCCGAGCTTAACGATCGGCGCGATGGTCGCTGCCGTCCCTGCTCCGAACATTTCAGTAACCGAACCGTCTTTAATTCCTTCTATCACTTCTTTGACGCTTACTTTCCGCTCCTCAACCTTTAATCCCCAGTGCTGCGCAACTTCAATCACACTGCGCTTGGTAATTCCTCTCAGGATTGTATCTGATTCTTCCGTCGGCGTAATGATCGTGCCGTTTTTAACAAACATCACATTCATCGTTCCTGATTCCTCAATATATTCATGAGATACGCCATCCGTCCATAACAGCTGGTGAAATCCTTCGTTCTGTCCTAATTTAGCAGGATACATTGCCGCTCCGTAGTTTCCGGCAACTTTTGCTCTTCCTACTCCTCCGGCGGCTGCACGCGTATAATGCTCTTCGATCTTTACCCGTACAGGTTCGGAATAATACTGTCCTACCGGGCAAGCGAAAATTACAAAGGTATATGTTTCCGACGGGCGAATCCCTACATACGGATCTGTTGCAAACATAAAAGGTCTCAGGTATAAAGCATAGCCTTCTCTGTCCGAAACCCAGTTCTTTTCCGTTTCAACAAATTTTAATATCGTCTGGATGAACAGCTCTTCATCAATAACCGGCATGCACATACGTTCACAGGATTCTTTAAATCGTACCGCGTTCATATCGGGACGAAAAACAGTAACATCGCCGTTGACCTGGCGGTAAGCCTTTAATCCTTCAAAAAGTGCCTGTCCGTAATGTAAGGCGGATGTAGCCGGATGTAAAGCCAGGTTCCCGAAAGGAACAATTTCAGGGGCATTCCATGTTCCGTTTGCGTAATTCATGACCAGCATGTGATCTGTAAATTCTTTTCCGAAAACAAGTGTATCCCAATTAATTTCGTTAATCCGGGACTTCTCTGTTGGGGTTATTTTAATATCATTTGAAACTAACATACTCTGGATTTTCTTGATTGCGAATATAACTTTTTAAAAGGAGCTGGTCAAATTTTAGCAGGTTATTCAATTAATAATTTTATAATTTTGGCATAGACTCAGCGAATTTTGGAACAAAGCAGGGAAATATTGCAACGTTTTTGGAAGTACGGCCAATTCCGCCCGTTACAGGAGGATATTGTCGATGCCGCCATCTACGGAAAAGATGTTCTGGCGCTGCTTCCCACAGGCGGCGGAAAGTCGGTCTGCTTCCAGGTTCCGGGCCTGGCAAGGGAAGGCGTCTGCATCGTTATTTCTCCGCTGATCGCGCTGATGGAAGACCAGGTGCTCCAGCTGCAAAAAAGAGGAATACGCGCAAAAGCGCTGACGGGAGCAATGTCCTACCGGGAAATTGATATTACATTAGATAATGTACGTTTCGGCGGAGTTGAATTCTTATATGTTTCCCCGGAAAGACTACAGTCCCGCCTGTTCGTTGAGCGTTTTAAACTCATGAAAGTCGGCCTGATCGTGGTCGATGAAGCGCATTGCATTTCCGAATGGGGGCACGATTTCCGCCCGCCGTACAGAGAGATTTCAAAGCTGCGTGAATATCACCCTGAAGTTCCTGTGATGGCTGTTACCGCTACGGCAACCCCGGAAGTAAAAAAGGACATTATTGAACAGCTGCAGCTCCGGCAGCCGGAACTGTTCGAAGCTTCTTTTGTCCGGGAAAACATTAGCTACGAGGTCTACCAGGTTCCGAACAAATACAGGGCGATCCAGCGTATTTTAAGCTATTTTCCCGATCAGACGGGAATCATTTACTGCCAGAAGCGCAAAAGTGTCAAGCAGGTCGCACAGCATTTTTTATCTCTGGGAATCAATGTGGGAATTTACCATGGCGGAATGGATGCCAAGAGCCGTTCGCACATGCTCGAATCATGGCTGAATGATAAATTCCGGATCATGGTGGCCACTAATGCTTTCGGGATGGGGATCGATAAGCCGGATGTACGGTTCGTTGCCCACTATGAATTTCCCAACAACCCCGAAGCCCTGTTCCAGGAAGCGGGAAGAGCAGGACGAGACGGCCTGCCTTCCAGAACATTCGTATTCTACAATAACACGGAATTTACAGAAATGGAGGAGCAGATCCGTAAGCAGTTCCCTCCTGTCGAAACCATAAAATCAACCTATCAGCTCATCTGCAATTTTCTGAAAGTGGCGATTGGTGCCGGAAAAGGAGAAGCCTATCCTTTTGATATCAGAAAGTTTGTCGATACTTACAAGCTGGACTACCTGGATGTTTATAATTCCATCAAATTCCTGGAGCTGAATAATTATTTCTCCTTTTCGGACAGTGTATATCATCCGACAAAAGTGAAGCTGATCGTCAATAATTCAACGTTATATGGTTTCCAGCTTCAGAATGAGACCATGGTAAAAATCACCACTTATCTTACCAGGAGCTTTCCGGGAATTTTTGACGAATACATGGATATCCAGGAGGGAATTTTACTGAAACGTCTCGGGATTTCAGCAGATGAGCTGGAGCGGCAGCTGAAATTCCTGGAGCAGCACGGGATCATCGATATCAGCTGGAAAACAGACCTGCCGCTTGTTTTCTTTACGGAAGAACGGCTGCCCAACGACAACCTGAGAATCGAGGATCACTTATACCGTATCCGGAAGGAAGTTGTCCGTAAACGCTGGGAAAAGATGAAAGGCTATCTGACAGAAACAGCTATCTGCCGTTCACAATATCTTATCGGTTATTTCGGGCAAAAGGTGGAACCTTGTGGAAAATGCGATATCTGTCTGCATGCAAAAAAGACATTTGACAGCTCCGCCGCCCGCACGGCAATTTTAAAATTAAGCGAGCACGGCGTTCCGGTTGAGGATATTTACATTAATTTTGAAATCCAGGACCGCGACAAGGTCATCCAACTGATCCAGCAATTAATGCGGGAAGAAATACTTATTGAGGAAAATAATTTATTAAAACGGAAAAAATGAAAAAATACATTGCAATTTTCAGCTTGCTGATCAGTGGCTTTATGTTCTCACAGCAAGGAAGCAAAGAAATTGGTGTGGATTTAAACTTCTGGGCATCCAATAATGGCGGGAGCATTAATGTCGCGCCTCGTTTCGGATACGAAGCTGCGGATAACTTTGTAATCGGCCCTTCGGTAAGATATATTAATCACTGGAGCACTTTATACGGACAGAAATTCAGCTCTAATATTTTCGGATTCGGGCTTTACGGGCATTACCGCTTCATCGAGTGGTTATACGCCGGTGCTGATTTCGAGCTCTACTTCACTCCTTACAATTACAAGGTCGGAGCTACCAAGCCCAAATCCGTAGCACCCGCACTCATCCTGTCCGCAGGATTGTCCCGGAAGATCGGAGAGCGTTTTCGCATCAATGCAGGTATCAACTATGACATTATTAATAATGTCAACTCGCCGCTAAGGCCTTCTTATATTGCGCAAACAGCAAAAGGCGTCCGTATTCCTCTTTTTTACCGCGTTGCTTTTATTTTCAGCATTTAATGTCCGGAATCAAAGAAATACGCCGCGAACTTAAAGAACTGGACACCGAAGAGCTTCGGGAACTGATCCTTAAGATTTCTAAGTACAATAAGGAAATAAAAGGTTACCTGGTTCATTTGTTGTTTGAAAGCGATGATATCACTTATTTTCAAAACGAGCAGAAGCAAAAACTGGAAGAATTCTTCGCTGCGCTTCCGTTCACCAATTTTAAAATCGCAAAAAAAAGCCTCACCCGGATTCAGAAATACCTGAATCTCCAGCTGAAATATGCGAAGAGAAAAGATGTGGAAATTGAACTGAGAGGCGCTTTCCTTTTATTGTTCCGGAAAAAGATCATGGGAAAAAGCTTCGGCCATAAGCTCACCAATATATACGACCGGAACTATAAATACGTTATTGCTGCGCATGACAAATTAGAAGACGATCTGAAAAACGATTACAACGATTTATTGACTATATTGGCTTCGTAGATGAAACTGATCAGTGAAATATCCCCTTTTTACATACTGCTTTTAAGCGGTATCGCTTTTGCGGCAGCTTATTTTCTGTACAGCGGAAAAGAAGGAAAAAATTATTCAAAAAAGCTTCGGCGGATCCTGCTTTCTCTCCGGGCGTTCGGCTTAATTCTTATAGGAATACTGTTTCTCGGTATTTTTATGCAAACGACTAAAACCAGAACTGAAAAGCCTGTTTTAATCAATCTCATTGATAATTCCGTGTCGATGAGCAATTATGCTGACAGCAGCAGCTTCAAAAAGCATATTTCCGGTTATCTTTCTGCTGTCAGAGAGAAATTCGGATCTGATTATACTATTAAAAACTACAAAATAGGTGCAAATCTGAGCCCCTTGGATGCTCTTTCTTTTACAGAGGATAAAACCAATCTTTCTGCTCCTTTCACCAGCCTGGCAGAGCAATTTTACGGGAATAATATCGGTGCTGTAACACTGATCTCTGACGGGAATTACAATGAAGGCGACCATCCGCTTTATGCAACGGGAAACTTAACGCATGTTCCGGTATTTTCTCTGGCTGTCGGAGATACCATTACAAAACGTGATATTATTGTCAGGAATGTACAATCCAATGATTTTGTATTCCTGAACAACTTTTTTCCGGTAGAAGCTTTGATCGAAGCCAAAAAAACCGGAAACAGGGCCTTGAATGTCCGGTTGGTCCACCAGGGAAAAACAATTGATTCAAAAACGATCAGCATTCATCCCGGAACTTCTTTTTATAAGGTAAATTTCGAAACGGAAGCTAAAAATAAAGGCGTTCAATACTACCAGGTCATCGCGGACGAGGCAGCAGGCGAATACACAACTAAAAATAATAAGCAGGGATTTTATATTGAAGTGATCGATGATGTCCGCAAGGTTCTTTTGCTGGCAAATGCACCTCATCCGGATATTTCAGCCATAAAAAGTGTTCTGGAAAAAGAAAAAAACAACTTAGTGGAAGTGAAGCTTGTCAGCGACTGGGATAAAAACGCTTCCAAATTTGACCTGATTGTTTTCCACGATCCGCTAAGCGGGAACCAGGCAGAGCTCCTCCGTCAGATCGTCGATCAGAAATGTCCCGTTTTTGCCATATTAGGCGCGCAATCCAACTTTAGAAAGGGAGCTTCCTATCTTGGAATGGAATATACCGCTTTCAATCAGATGGACGAAAATGTTCCGGTCTTCAACAAAAATTTCGATTTGTTTGAGCTTTCGGCAGAAACCAAACGCCAGTTTCGTTTTTTCCCGCCATTGCGGTCCGTTTTCGGAAGGATGAAGCTCAGCCCGAACGCAAAGGTTTTGTTTTACCAAGGCGTCGGAGATGTACAGAAAGAAGATGCTCAGCTGTTCTTCCATTCTGTAAATGATGTAAAAATCGGTATTCTCCAGGGAGAAGGAATCTGGAGATGGAAGCTGGCAAATTACCGCTCGGCAGAAAACACGGAGGCATTTGATGAGATTTTCCAGAAAACCGCTCAATACCTGACTACGAAAAAGAACAATACGCCTTTCAGGGTTTCCGTTCCTAAAAAAAGTAAAGCGAATGAGCCTGTTATCGTGAAAGCAGAAGTGTACAACGCTTCCATGGAGCTGGTCACTAATACCACCGTGGATTTCCGGCTTACCAGCGAAAAAGGTACACAGCAGACGTATGATTTCTCTGTTTCGGGCAACTATTATTCGCTGAACTTAGGAAAGCTGGCCGCTGGCAATTACAAATGGACGGCATCCACCAAAATAGAAGGAAAGCTCCACCAGCTTTCAGGGGATCTGGTGATTGAATCAAACGATATTGAGCTGCTGGACAATACTTCCAATTTTGAAATTCTCGATCAATTGAGCACACAAACGGGAGGAAAATTCTATCTGCTGTCAGATTATTCACAGCTGCTGGATGAGCTTTCTAAACGGGAAGATATCCGGCCGGTTGAATCCCAGGAGCAAACCGTTAAGAACCTGATCGACTACTGGTGGCTGATCTTATTGATCATTGCCGTTTTCGGTACGGAGTGGTTTATAAAAAGATATAACGGGAGCTACTGATCTGTGATTTTAGTATTGAATTTTCAATACTGAATTTTGAATGTTTTACAGGTTTACTGATTTATTTGTATCGTAGTTCACTGATTAACGGAGATCTAAAATAGATTCCCAAATGAGAAATTAATAAAAAAAGACTCTATATTTATCCTAATTTAAGAAATGGGAAACAGGCGCTCATTTCTCTTCTTTCAGAGCCTGTTACAAATTAAAACTGACAAAATGAAAAAACTATTTTACTTAATGATGGGAGCATTAGCTATCCTGACATCAGCCTGTACTAAGGAAGACTCCTCGGATGTTAATCAAAACAAAATTTATTGTGATTATGAATTGTTCTACAATGCTAATGAGGATAAAACTCATGTTGTGGCGCGTTTCCGGTTCGGGGGATTGACGGGTACCATTCTCGAGCTCACTGATTCCAGTGGTGCATCTGTTAAATTCAATGGTGATATACTGCCTTATAATCACCTTTATACCGGGCATCATAAGGAGTACGCAGGACAACTTACAACAGGAACGTTTGTTTATACCAATACTGCCGGAAATGTATTCACAAATACGGTACCTTCCGGAGCCACAATCGCATTTCCTTCCGATTTAGATACGATCCGAAAAAGTATTGCCAATACCGTTACCTGGGTAGGACCGGCGCTTTCTGCCAATGAATATGCAGGGATTTACATCGGAACACCGGCATGGGGAAAAGATGCGCTCTTTTTTAATTCAGACCTTGGCGGCACTAATATCGTAATGGGAGTTTCACAGAAGGCGAATCTCACGCTGGGAAATGCCACTCTGGTGATGGATCGTAAAACAACTGTCAATGTTACGGAAGGAACTGAAAAAGGAGGCCAGATCCGTTACAGATATCGTTGCCCTAATAAAGCGGTTGTTATTGTTAATTAATAAAGCTATCAATATATAAAAAGGCAAAGGCGATCTTAACAGACCGCCTTTCGTTATTTAAAAAAATCGTATTGATGTTTGTTATTTCCCTTCCGTCGGAAGCCAGTAAATCCCCTTATCTACAGGAGATTCATTGACACTTTGGATCAGCTCGTGGATAAAGTCATTTTCCTTGACAGAACGTTTTTTCAGGTCGGAGGAAAGGTAAGCGCTGGTCTCATCGATTAAAGGTACCAGGTTCATCCGCCATTTATTGTTTTCTTTTTTGAAATAAAATCTCCCTGCTATTTCTTTTCCTTTTTTCGCTCCGGCAATCGCCTCATTTCCTTTAACGGAGATTTTATCCAGTATGATATCTCGTGCGCTGTTCTTACCGATCAAACCGGAAGTAATGGCGTAGATCAGCAATTCTCTTCCCGAATAAAAGCTTAATGGCTCCAGGGACATCTGATGGCGGATACGGAACACCATAAAACGATCCATGAGCGGTGATTTTGCCACTGTTGCCGAATCACCATGCTTTACCAGCTCATTGAGCTTCCCGTAATAATCAATGGTGTTTTGCGTCACATAATCTACTGCTGATTTTCCGTCAAAGGTCAATAATGCTTTGGTGTATAGCTCGTAGTTTTCCCGGATCAGCCTGATGTCTGTTGATTTTTGAGCATTTATAAATACCGGTGAAGTCAATAAACAAATCAGAAGCAGCATTATTTTCATAATCAAATTATTTAAGATTAAATCTTTCAGCACAAAACGGAAGCAAATGTAGAAAAAACAGAATATTTTCCGGGCTTTTTCCTTCTTTAATCGCAGGTTCCGTCTACCCGGCAGACACTTCCTTCAATCACTTTAAATTCTTCCGAAGGGTGCTTTTCCAGCCAGTCCTGAAAGCTCTTCTCCAAAGTCTGAACAAAAACAGTTACGTCCTGCGCTCCGGAAACTGCGTATTTTCTGTCAAATACAAAGAACGGAACGCCTCTCACTCCTATTTGCTGTGCTTCGGCAATGTCTTTCTTTACTTCGTCCGCATATTTTTGGGTCGTGAGCACGTTAACAGTTTCCTGTTCATCTAATCCGATTTCGAGCGCAATTGCTTTCAGAACACCGTGATCCGCAACATTCAATCCTTCGGAAAAAAACGCCCGGAACATCCGCTCTTCCGCTTCATTTCCCTTCCCCATGACTTTTGCTGCCTGCAATAACCGGTGCGCGTCAAACGTATTTGCAGGAATACCTTTCTCAAAGTGAAAATCCACTCCTGCTTCTTTTCCCGCAAGCGTCACCTGATCGTGCATCTGAACAGACCATTCTCTTGTCTGTCCTTTCATCTTTGCCAGCATATCATAAATATCCACTCCGGGAACCGGAGCCAGATCGGGAGCCAGCTGAAAGCTTTTCCATTCCACTTCCACTTTTTCTTTAAAAGGGAGCTGGTTCAAAGCCGTTTCAAACTTGTGCTTTCCGATGTAACAAAACGGACACATTACGTCCGACCATATTTCTACTTTCATTTTTTCAGACACTAGATATTAGATGTTAGAGTAAGAGAATTCAGACATTAGACAATAGATATTAGATATTAGATATCAGAGATTAGAGATTAGATGGAATGCTGTTCATTATTTCTTAAGCATCCCTTTAATCACTCCGGCGAATGTCAGCAACGCCATCAGGACATAACCGACTATCAATGATCTGGGAGCGGGATTTGGCGCTTTTGTAAAAATCAGGATCAGCTGTAACAAACATAAAAATCCCATTCCTGCAATTCCGAGTATCAATATCTTATTATTCTTCATCTTATTTCGTTTTTACCACATTTAAAGTATGGAACAGCTCTCTGTCCTTGTACAAAAATAAAAAAGTATATTCTCCTTTGGGTAAATAAAAGGAAGTATTGTCTTCTTTACTTTTTACTTCTTTGAGGATGAAAGGAAAACCGCCCTTCTCAAAAGGCTCTTTTTGAAATGCCATCAGAAAAACAGGATAATCAATGATCCGCTTATGGGGAATTGTGAAATTATCCGCCTGCCGGGCTGCGGAAGCTACAATCGTTTTCCATTCCGGCTGAAAAATGATCATATCGGTCCTTTTTAAGGAATCAAGGCCTCCGAAAATTTCTCCGTCTTTTTTTAAGCAAACAGGATACTGAATTTCTCTGATCAGGCTGCTTTCCAGGTTTTTGTCCGATCGCCCGGTTACAAAAGACTGGTTTACCGTCAGCGGATCAATCCCCGATTTATGGCACAGCAGGCTCGCAATGCTGGTAATCAGTGAATCATCCTGGTGTTCGTCCAGATGGTAGGTATTACAGAAAAACAAAATTTTCCCTTCCGTATGCTTACTCAAAAATGTCTCCGCTTTCTGAACCTGGCGCTCCAGGCGTTCATCCCATGAGGGCGCGTTCAGGTCATCATAGGAAAAAATTACAAAGCCTAAATCCAGGGCAGTCTGAACCAGCTCACGATAATTTTTTTCCGGCATATAAAATCCAAGAGAATCTGTCAGGAGCTTTGTTCCTTCGAGGGAATCCACATATAATCCTTCCAACCCCAGATACCGGTATCCTTGTTTCCACAATTCAGGTAATGAACTTTTCAGAAAGTAACGCGGTGCAGGAAAAAAGTAAGCATCGCTCAGCAAAGTGACCCGGTGCTGATCAGTCAATGCTAAAAATGCCGTTTTTGCTTCTTCTCTTGAGAACGAACCGCTGCTTAACAATGAATCATTGTAAGCGGATAAGGACGGCTTCGGGAAAATTTTATCATAGAACTGTAAGGACAATTCATAATTGCCTGTGTTCATCGCTTCGAGAATTAACTGCTGAACATTTGCAATGCTTGAATCCTCCGCATATTTTTCCTTGATTTCTTCCGTGAACAGGTAATTTTTCCACGATTGGGAAAATACCGCCGATTGTATCAGCAGAAAAAGAAGGGTGAATGAAAATCGAAAATTAAAGACAGGGAAATCCCGAAAGTATCTCTTCCTCAATCTCCCCTCATTAATCTTCTTGTTAAGGGAAAAAATTAATCCACCTTTCATCTTACTTTGCTCTCCGCCCTGTTATTTCGCCTCGTATTCCAGGCGGATCGTGATCGAAGCTGTTTTGAGCTTTGAAGAAGTATTAAAGTTTCCACCCCAGGAATAGTCATCATTGGAATTACGTCCGTTGATCTGTATCACTCCCATGGAAGACGATTTCAGATCTCCCAGTTTCCCGCCGGCATTTTCAGCAATAATTTTAGCACGTCCATACGCGTCTTTCGTAGCGTTTTCGATCATTTTCAATTTCAGCTCTGCCAGTTTTGTATAATAATAGGACGGCGGATTGGAAAACAATTCAATTCCATCGTTGATCAATTCCGTAGATTCCCGCGATAATACTTCCACTTTATCCACTTCACTGGACTCAATAGTCACCAGCTGGTTCAGTGAATATCCGCGGAAAGTCTGCCCGATTAAGTTCCCGTTGTCATTGTACTGGTAATCGTAATCTTTGGAAATATCCACTGAAGAAAAAACGATCTGTTCTTTCTTTATTCCTTTGGAAATAAAATAATTCCTGATCTTGTTTCTGTCCTTTTCCAGTTTTTTGTACGCCGCGCTCAGGTCGTAATCATTCACACGAAAAGAAGCGTTCCAAACGATCAGATCGGACGAAAAATCTTCTTCTCCCAAACCGGTTACGGTAATAATATCATTCTGCGTAAATTTTTTAGCATACGCATTTCCTAAAACGATTGCGGCAATCACTACTGCGATACCGATAATTGCACTTCCAAGGTAGTTTTTCATCTTTATTATGGTTTAATTATCTAATTTATAAATTATTTCAATACAAAATTCTGTTTATTCAATATTATCAGATCAGAACAGCTTTGCCTGTCCGTCATCTTCTTCCGATTCCGGATCTGTCACATCCCATTCAAAGGTATTATCCTCTGTTTCTTCTCCCATATCATCTTCTGAATCGACCTGAGGCACCTCTTCCACTACATCTTCCGGCCAGGGCTCTCCGCCGTCTATTTCGTGTGTCAGCACAATTTCCTTCACTTTTAATTTCGTCACCTGATTTCCCTGTGCCTTCATTCCTTTGATCTCGATCATGTCGGCAATGTTGACCACATTGTCCGGAAGGTTTTTCGTTTGTTTCAGCAGCTTGTTGTAAACAATCCTGATCTCCGGACGGAAAGAAGTGGAAACGGCATCCATATAAGAACCTTCTGATTCTGAAATGAAGCTCACTCTTTTATCCATGGTAACTTCGCACAGGAAGCGTTTCACAAAATGCAGATCTTTCTCTGCATCAAAATAAACCGTTGAGATCGGGCGGTCTTTGATCCATTTTTCAATATGGATCATATCTTCGTCAAAATGTGTCGCCAGGTCAAATCCTGAAAGACGGTACTCGCCGTTTTTATATAAGGTAAGAATACGCTCATCTCCTTTGAACGCGCCCAGGTATTTTCCTCTGCCTTCATCGTTCAGGCGTCCGACAACAGCATCATACCATATTTTTCTCGCGGAAAGCGTTGAACCGCCGACCTCTTTCTGAATAATTTTAGAAACAATTTCTTTCGTCACTCTGTTCCCGCCGGCATTTCTGCCTTTTATCAGCAGATCCCCAAAATCAATATCAAAACGCAAACGTTTCAAATGCGGTCTCGGGCGCAATAATATGGTTACCACCTCGCGTTCACCGTTCGGGTGTACGGAGAAATACAATACTTTCGAACCTTTTGTTCCTCTTGTCAGATCATATTCCGTATCTCTGGTGATGGAATTCACATAAAAGCGTTTCATCATGGTTGCGCCACCCAGTCCATCCTGATACATCAGGTGATAAATGGTGCGCTTATCTCCTTTTTTCCAGACATCCGCATGAATAATTCCTTTCCCGACAAATTTCTTGTCCGCCACTTTTGTAACCATCATTTTCCCCGTACTGAAGAAAATAATTACATCATCAATTTCGGAGCAGTCATTTACCGGCTCTCCTTTTTTCAGCCCGTAACCGATAAAGCCTTCTTCTGTATCAACGTATAATTTCCTGTTGGCAATAATTACTTTTGTTGCGTTGATATTGTCAAAAATCTTCATTTCAGTTTTACGCTCTTTGCCGTCACCGAAACGTTTTTTCAGATCCTTATAATAATCAACCGCATATTCAATAAGGTTCGCCAGCTTCGCTTTCACTTCTTCCATTTCTGCCTCCAGCTTCGCGATGTTTTCATCGGCTTTATCGGAGTCAAAACGCGTGATACGAATCATCTGAATCTGTGTCAGCTTTAACAGATCTTCGTCTGTTATTTCACGAATAAACTGTTTTTTGAACGGCTCAAATCGCTTGTACAAATACGTATATAAACTTTCTCTGTCCGAATATTTTTTGAAATCAATGTACATTTCCTCACGAATGAAGATTTTTTCCAGGGTGGAAAAATGCCATTGTTGTTCCAGCTCATTCAAACGGATTTCCAGCTCCCATTTTAACAGCTGAACAGTATGATCCGTATTTGTTTTCAGAATTTCGGAAACTCCCATAAAACGAGGCTTCTCACCATCAATCACCGAACAATTCGGAGAGATAGACACTTCGCAGTCCGTAAATGCGAACAAAGCATCAATCGTTTTATCCGGAGAAACTCCCGGTGCGATATGGATCATGATCTCCACATTCGCGGACGTATTATCTTCTATCTTCTTAACCTTGATCTTTCCTTTATCGTTTGCCTTGATAATCGAATCAATCAAACTCCCCGTAGTTGTCCCGTACGGAATTTCAGAGATCATCAGTGTTTTATTGTCCACTTTTTTTATGCGGGCACGCACGCGTACCTTTCCGCCCCGCAATCCGTCGTTGTAACCGGAAAAATCCGCTGATCCTCCCTGTGGAAAATCAGGGAAAATCTCGACTTTCTTACCTTTTAAATGATTGATCGACTGGTCGATCAGCTCGATGAAGTTATGCGGTAAAATTTTACATGCCATGCCTACGGCGATCCCTTCTGCTCCCTGTGCCAAAAGCAAAGGGAATTTTACAGGTAATTGCTCCGGTTCTTTATTCCGGCCGTCATAGCTTAAAAGCCAGTTCGTTGTTTTCGGATTAAAAACTACATGACTTGCGAATTTTGATAAACGTGCTTCAATATAACGCGGTGCAGCAGCTCCATCTCCCGTCAACACATTTCCCCAGTTTCCCTGGCAATCCACCAGCAGGTCTTTTTGTCCCATTCCGACAAGCGCATCACCAATCGAAGCATCACCATGCGGGTGATATTTCATTGTGTTTCCGATCACATTCGCTACTTTGTTGTAGCGGCCGTCATCCAGCTCTTTCATCGAATGCAGGATTCTGCGCTGAACGGGCTTAAACCCGTCGTATAAAGAGGGAACCGCACGTTCCAGAATCACATACGAGGCATAATCCAGAAACCAGTTTTCATAAAGACCGCTGAGAGGAACAATTTTATCTCCGGAAAAATCCGGGTTTTCTTCCGGTTGATTCAAAGCGTCGTCTTTTTCTTCTTCATCCATCATAATTCCTCGTTTTCTTCTGTTTTAGTTTTGGCTCCTCCGATCAATGCTTCTTCACTATCTTTTTCTACTTTCAGGTTATCAATAATAAAATCCTGGCGTTCAGGGGTGTTTTTCCCCATGTAGTAGGACAATATCGTTTCGATAGATGCTTCTTTGGAAATGACCACGGGATCCAGACGGATATCTTCTCCGATAAAATTCTTAAACTCATCCGGCGAAATTTCTCCTAATCCTTTGAACCGCGTGATTTCCGGGTTTTTCCCAAGTTCCGCGATTGCATTTCTGCGCTCTTCTTCTGAATAACAATAAATGGTCTTCTTCTTATTTCTCACCCTGAAAAGCGGCGTCTGCAACACAAACACATGCCCTCTTTTTATCAAATCAGGGAAGAATTGCAAAAAGAAGGTCAGCAGCAATAACCGGATGTGCATCCCGTCCACATCGGCATCGGTAGCAATAACGATCTTGTTATAACGAAGGTTGTCCATATCTTCTTCGATATCCAGCGCTGCCTGCAGCAGGTTGAACTCTTCGTTCTCATAGACGATCTTCTTTGTCAGCCCGTAAGAATTAAGCGGTTTACCACGCAGCGAGAATACCGCCTGTGTTGCCACATCTCTTGATTTGGTAATTGATCCGCTCGCAGAATCTCCCTCTGTGATAAACAAAGTCGTTTCTTCTCTTCTTACCTCTTTTTCGTCGGTCAGATGCAGTTTACAGTCACGCAATTTTTTGTTGTGCAAACTTGCTTTTTTCGCACGGTCTCTTGCTAATTTACGGATACCGGAAAGCTCTTTTCTTTCCTTTTCACTCTGCTTGATCTTTCTCTCGATGATCTCTGCTACATCCGGATTACGGTGCAGGAAATTATCCAGTTTTTCTTTCAGGAAATCATTGACAAATGTTCGGATAGACTGTCCTCCCGGCTCGATTTCCTGGGATCCCAATTTCGTTTTTGTCTGGGATTCAAATACCGGCTCGATCACTTTCACGGAAATCGCCGCCACTATCGACTGGCGGATATCTGTCGCATCGTAGTTTTTATTGTAAAAATCACGGATCACTTTCGCTATTGATTCCCGAAAAGCTCCCTGGTGTGTTCCGCCCTGTGTGGTATGCTGGCCGTTCACGAAGGAATAATAATCTTCACCGTATGTTTTGCCATGCGTAAAAGCCACCTCGATATCTTCTCCTTCCAGATGGATTATCGGATAAAGCGGATCTCCGTCCATATTGTTTTCCAGCAAATCCTTCAACCCGTCTTTGGACTGAAATTTTTCGCCGTTGTAGTAAATGGATAAGCCTCTGTTCAGGTAACAATAGTTCCAGAACATCTTTTCCAGATAGATCGAACGGTAGCTGTATTTTTTAAAAATCGTATCGTCCGCGATAAATTCAACGTACGTACCGTTTGCTTCATCGGTTTTTACAATCGGTTTTTCTTCCACCAGCTCTCCCTGGGAAAATACAGCTTCTTTCTTTTCCCCGTCACGGACGGCATATACCATGAAGTATGTACTCAACGCATTCACCGCTTTTGTACCGACTCCATTTAATCCGACCGATTTTTTAAATGCTTTGGAATCGTATTTACCTCCGGTATTCATCTTAGAAACAACTTCCACGACTTTTCCCAGCGGGATTCCACGGCCGTAGTCCCGAACGGAAACTTTATTTTCCTTGATTTTTACATCAACACGTTTTCCGTTCCCCATTACAAATTCATCGATACAGTTATCCATCACTTCTTTTACAAGAATGTAGATACCGTCATCAGCGGAGGAGCCGTCTCCAAGCTTCCCGATATACATTCCGGGGCGTAAACGAATGTGCTCTTTCCAGTCTAAAGAACGGATATTATCTTCAGTATATTGAACTTCTGCCATTATAGAATTTGGTTTTATCACTGCCAACCGGTGACAATGAGCCAATTTCAAATTTACTAATAAAGAAGTCTTTAAAAACAGTGAATATCTACTACTTTTTGACAACAAAACGTTAAAAACATTGGAATTGGGAGATTCAGAAGATTGAAAGATGGAGAAAATTAAGAAGATTGGAAAATTAGTAATGAGAAGAAAAGGTTTTCAACATGATTTTTAAGAATGGATTTGAATTTTGGCAGTTGAAATACCTATCTTTGCACTAATTGAATGAACATGAAAATCTGCAATAATATTTTAGAAGCCATCGGAAATACGCCCATGGTGAAATTGAACAACATCACAAAAGAAATTCCTGCAACGATACTGGCAAAAGTTGAATATTTCAATCCCGGGCATTCGTGTAAAGACCGTATGGCGCTGAAAATGGTAGAAGACGCCGAAAAAGACGGGCGTCTGAAGCCGGGTGGAACCATTGTCGAGGGAACTTCCGGAAATACCGGAATGGGACTGGCTCTGGCCGCTGTTGTGAAAGGATACAAGCTTATCTGTGTCACTACCGACAAGCAATCTAAAGAAAAAGTGGATATTCTGCGCGCCATGGGAGCAAAAGTAGTGGTATGTCCTACAGACGTTGAACCGACAGATCCCCGTTCTTATTATTCTGTTTCCAAACGGTTAGCTGAAGAAACACCTAACGGCTGGTATGTCAATCAATACGATAATCCGTCCAACACACAGGCGAATTACGAGCAGACAGGACCTGAAATATGGGAACAGACAGAAGGAAAAGTAACGCACTTCGTAGTTGGCGTAGGAACAGGAGGCACAATTTCCGGAGTTGCGAAATATCTGAAAGAGCAAAATCCGAATGTCCGTGTGTGGGGAGTTGACACGTATGGTTCGGTTTTCAAAAAATACCACGAAACGGGAATCTTTGATGAAAATGAGATCTACTCGTATGTGACAGAAGGGATCGGAGAGGATATTCTTCCTAAAAACGTGGATTTTTCCCTTATTGACGGATTTACAAAGGTAACGGATAAGGACGCCGCGCTTTACACACGTAAATTAGCACTGGAGGAAGGCCTTTTTGTAGGAATGTCTTCCGGTTCAGCGATTAAAGGCGTGCTGCAACTGAAAGATAAATTCGGTCCGGATGACGTTGTGGTTGTTCTGTTCCATGATTCCGGATCGCGTTATGTCGGAAAAATATTCAATGATGACTGGATGCGTGACAGAGGTTATCTGACCGATGAAATCAAAACAGCCGGTGACATTGTAAACAAGCATGGCGAAAGGCCGTTATTAACTGTTTTCGGAGAAGAGCTGGTAAGCCACGCGATCGGCCGGATGAAGAAATTCGGTATTTCCCAGATCCCGGTTATTAAAGACGGAAATTTTGTAGGTTCCCTGGATGAAACGCACATTTACCAGGTACTGGTAGAAAATCCGCAAAATCTTGACGCTCCGATTTCTTCGGTGATGCAAAAGCCTTTCCCGATCGTGAAAGAGCATCAGTCCATCGAATCGGTTTCTAAGCTTATCAATAAAGAAACACCTGCCGTTTTAGTCGAGCTGACAAACGGAAAATATCATATTATCTCCAGACAAGATATCATCGACAATTTATCTTAATGGAAATTAAGGATCAAATGAACCGCACAATCCGTTTAGCATCAACACCTAAACGGATTGTTAGTTTAGTGCCATCCCTTACTGAGCTTCTCTCCTATTTCGGTCTGGAAAGTGAAGTAGTCGGCATCACGAAGTTTTGTATCCATCCGGAAGAATGGTTCAAAACCAAACCAAGAGTCGGAGGCACCAAGCAAGTTCATTCAGATAAAATCCATGCGCTCCACCCGGACTTTATTATTGCCAATAAAGAAGAGAACACAGAAGAAATCATTGCCTCTCTTGAAGCTGATTTCCCGGTTTACATCACTGATATTTACACTTTGGATGATGCTTATCAGGCGATCATTCATCTCGGACAGATCCTGGGCAAAGAAAAGGAGGCACGGGCGTTAGTTAAAAACACGGAACAGCAATTTATCTCCTACAAAAAAAGCGAAGCATATACCTGCCTGAAAGGTAAACGTTTTTTATATTTCATCTGGCACGAACCGGATTTTACTGCCGGAAAAAACACCTATATTGATAGCGTATTCGAAACTTTGGGAATGATCAATGCCTGCAGTGAAGAACGTTATCCGGAAGCAGAGAAGGCAACAGATGCTGATTTTATCTTTTTAAGTTCTGAACCTTATCCTTTCAAAGAAAAGCATCTTTCTTATTTTCAGAAAAAATACCCGTCAGCAAAAGTAATATTAGTAGATGGCGAGGTCTTTTCCTGGTACGGCTCTAAGATGCAGGAGATTGTTCCGTATATTGAAGATCAGCTTGAAGAATGGTTTGATCTGAAATAATAATCGCAGTTTATTTCTGTCATTACAGATCTATAATTCAGGATTCGTATTTTTCACTTTCTTACCCGGTTTCCATGGATAAAACTGTAGTCTTCTGGAAATTGATAATTGAAAAGCAGAACCTCTTGAATATATCTCTCTTGAAAAATCTTTTACCTCCTTACTACTGAAATCTTCATTATATTTTGTGTAACCAATGTGTAATTCATTTCTCTGCAATTTCCCAAAACCTTGTGTGTAACAAAGTGAAAGGGATAAAATATATTTTTCTCTCTGGTAGAAATCAACATCAAAGCCCATCCTGATATTTGCATTGACATTTGTTTGCGAAATTGGTTGAAAACTGATATGATCAAGATAAACATTTGGTGCCAAATGAAAATTATTATATATTCTCCCCATAAAAAGGTTAAACATTGAACTAAAAGAAATACCCGAAGACACATTTATCCAGAAAGCGGTTTTATTTGGATTTTGTGTTAATTTATATGCATAATTGATTAATAGTCTATTCATCTTTTCTTTTATGGAAGGATTTACAACTTCCCATGAGCTCTCGGCATATCTGTAATCCGAGACAAATATTTCTGATTGGTAGGAAACAGCACCTTTTTCCCATTCAAATTCTATTTTATGTCTTTGATTTTTTGTTATAAGCCCGGCAGCTAATCCAATTGTTAAAGATGGAGACTTCAGAAAATTATAATTACGACCTACAGAATAAGGAGAAATAAAAGCAGTATTAGATGGTTTAAATCCTTTAACGGAAGTAAAAGTCATAGCCATTCCTGCTTTAGGATTAATGTAAAAAGTAGATTGAGCATTTATATCTAATGTTAATGATAAAAACAAAAGAAGCAAGCTAAACCATTTTAGTTTAGTATGCTTAGATATATATACTTTTTTTAACGGCATCATAAATTTTCTTATTATTTCATCACCTCACTCATTTCCAGAATATAATTTAAGGTTTCCAGAACAGCATTCTTTTCGTCTTTAAACCGGAGTTCACCCTGACAAGCCACCCTATCTCCAACCAGCTTATACCGGATATCAATTTGCTCCATTTTGTCGAGGTATTGTTTTGTAGGTGCAAATCCCGGGATAAAGCTCAGTCCCGCCGAAACTAAAAATCCTCCTTCCACCTTCGTCAGGCTGGAAGGAATCCCCACGACAGCAGATACCTGCTGCTGTGTATTTTCCTGAACAGATTTCAGATCTGTACCTAAGAACCATTCATCTGCTGAAAGTCTTTTTAAAATGTACTTTTTGTCCGCGATAAGTAAACGGTAATTATCAGCTTCCAGTTCAATCCATCTGATTCCTGCCTGTTCCGCCAGCACCCTGATCTGATTCACATGAAAATCCGGGCTTACTGAAAAAGTGGCATTGGCATTCGGATAAAATCCTTTATTCTGAAGCTCAATTCCTTTGTAATCAATTGCAAATTGGCGAATATTCTTTAAAAGCTCCTGCCATTCCACAGAAAGCTTTTCCATACCGGCTGCCGGCATTTGGAAAGGAAATTGTAATAACAAACCTTCATTCTTTGGTAAATACTTTAAAGGACCCAATATTCCGGAGGCTATTTCCCCGGAGAGCACTAATTTATCTGCTTTCAGCTCTACCTGAAATTCTCCCTTATCAGAAAAGTAGCTGATCAATTGTCCGGAATTTACTTCCTTCAGCTTAAATTTTTTCGGTTCAACAGTGTATGCATTTGAAATAAATAAGAAACCTTTATTATCCCTGACCTTTGCCTTTAGCCCGATTTCCTTTGCAAAGCTTAAAAAGTCGTTCTTATTTATAACTTTTAATACCGCATAGCGATAAGTTTCTCCGTCATTTTTCTTCGTAACAAGTAAAACAGGCTGCAACGGATCAAAGCCCAATTTTTCCTGTGACGGCTCTTTCAGGCGTTCTTTCGCAGTCTCAATCAATTTATTATAAAGCGGCTGATATTGTTCATTCACAGCTAATTCTCCCAATGCTTCGGTTAATGCTTTTGAGGAATTGATCACTACCAGCTCGTCATAATCAGCAGGCACTTCCACGATAAACGGATTTTCCTTATCGCTTATCACAAAAAAGGTTAGTACGACACCCCATAAAATGAGAAGGGATATGATTGCTTTAAAAACAATTGTTATTTTTGAGCTTCGCATAACACGAATATAACGACAATCAGCAAATAAAATAGTAATGAACAAATTATTATTTAACATCCTGAAATTGATGGGATGGAGGATCCATGAGCAACAACCTGACGGTGTACGAAAAGCCATAGTATGTGTCGCTCCGCATACATCCAACTGGGATTTTGTTATCGGGAAAATCGCCTTCGGATATTATGGGATACCGACCAAATTTCTGATAAAAAAGGAGTTGTTTTTCTTTCCGCTCGGTATTTTACTCCGGCGTTTAGGCGGTATTCCCGTTGACCGTAAGAAAAAGACCAACCTGACAGACCAGGCAGTGGAATATTTCAGCCACTATGACGATATTTTCCTGGTATTCACGCCGGAAGGAACACGGGAATATAACCCGGAATGGAAAAAGGGTTTTTATCACATTGCGGAAAGAGCAGGTGTGCCTATTTACCTGGGATTTATCGATTACAAAAATAAAACAGGAGGTTTTGACGGGAAATTTGAACCGACAGGAGATGTGGACGGAGATATTTTAGAGATCAAGCGACGCCTGGTAAAATATTCCGGAAGAACCTTAACAAACGGCATCCGTCCGGAAGAGGTTTAATTATTTTTTCTTAAATGTATCTGTTTTTTTATCATATCCGTACGGGCAGTGCTTACAGCCGCTCTTGCAGCAATACCCGCGTTTTAAATGGTATTTCTCCGTAAATACTATGAAACCATGTTCACTGAGGTAAAAATCCTCCGGATCAAGGTTAAAGCGCTTGGAAAAGTCTGAATTATCTTCACTCATAGTTCAAAATTAAGAAACTTGTCATGAACTTTCCCGATTTCAATCGTTCAATTTTAAAAGAAATTTCAACTCCCGAATGGGAAAAACGTAACCTGACGGTTTTAGTCAAGCGGGACGATCTGATCCATGATGAAATTTCTGGTAATAAATGGCGGAAACTGGTTTACAATATTGAACAGGCTCAACTAAAAAGAAATGATACTATTCTGACATTCGGAGGTGCATTTTCAAATCACTTAGTAGCAACAGCATGCGCAGCTAAACTAAACGGATTAAAAGCCATCGGAATTGTTCGCGGAGAAGAGTTAACAGCAGAAAGTAACGCCACACTCCAGCGCTGCAAAGATTATGGAATGGAGCTTGTTTTTGTTTCGAGGGAATTGTACCATCTCCGAAACGACCGTCAGTGGTGGGAGGAGCTTCATTTAGATTATCCGAATTCACTTATCATTCCGGAAGGCGGAGCGAATTTTTACGGTGTGCTTGGCTGCCAGGAAATCTGGAAAGAGCTCCCGAAAGACACGGATCGTATTTTTGTAGCACAGGGAACAACCACTACCAGCTGCGGTATTTTGCTCGGAGCACCGAAAAGCTGCTTCATTCATGCTGTTCCGGTTCTGAAAGGTTTTGATGCGGAAGCGGAAATGAAGCAACTTTTATACAGTTATTTTCTGGATGAAGAGCTGCTTACGGAGTTTTTCAGCAAATTAAAGATAGAGCAGGATTATCACTTCGGCGGATATGGAAAATATACACCGGAGCTTCTGAATTATATTACTGAAAAGTACCGACAGTTCGGGCTGAAGCTGGATCCGGTTTACACGGGAAAAGCTTTTTCCGCAATGGAAGACCTTATCCAAAAGCTTGATCTGAGAAATGAAAAAATTATTTTCATTCATACGGGAGGCATTCAGGGAAGCAAAGGAATTGAGGAGAAAGAAGGAATTGAACTGTACGAATAATAATGTACGGAAAACATCTAAGAATAATTTCTCATAAAAAAGCCGGACTCTTAACGAATCCGGCTTTTAATATCCTCAGTAAAAATAAATCAAACTGACAATTGCTCTTCTGTGGACTGCTGAACAGCCGCTTTGGAAAAGCGTAGCTTTGTACCTTCTGAACTGATTAGAACAGTTGTATCGGCTACTTCCAGCACTTTGCCGTGAATACCTCCGATGGTAATCACTCTGTCACCTGCTTTCAGGTTTTCTCTGAATTTTTTCTGTTCTTTTTGCTTTTTCTGTTGTGGACGGATCATAAAGAAGTAGAAAACTCCAAAGATCAGTACCATTAAAAGCATGTTAATCGATTGTGGATTCATATTTTTAATTTATGGTTTATATTCCGAGAGTAGCTAAAAATCCCGGCTTGTCCGCCAGTTGATTTCTGAATTTTCAGCAGCTCCCTTTTTACTTACTTATTACATCCGCAGTGATAATCACTGTGCTCAGCGATGGTTCTGTATTCGCAGAAATACGGACATCTTTTGTCAATTTACCAATAGATTTGGTTTCGATTTCCGCTTTGATATCAGCTGTTTTTCCCGGAGCAATCGGATCTTCAGGATAGTCAGCGATCGTACAGGAACAAGAGCCTTTCACATCTGAAAGCACCAGCGGGTACGTTCCCGTATTTTTCACTTTAATAACTGTTTTCACCTTTTCTCCCAACATCACTTCACCTGCATCAATACGGTCAACAACCTCCATTGTGGTTTTCTGGCCGATCTGGTACTCATCTTTTGAATTACAGGCAGCTAATGCAAAAATACTTACTGCAATAAAAAATAAATTTCTCATCGTCTTTAGTTTTTAATTATTCCATTAATCCTCTTCCGATCTTCACAATTCGTCCATCTCCTTTCAAGCGGGCAAAAGCCTTGTCTAAAACGCCATTGATAAATCCGTTGCTTTTCGGTGTAGAGTAATATTTTGAAATTTCAATGTATTCATTTAACGTTACTTTGATCGGAATATTACTGAATTCAATCGCCTCGGTAATCGCGATATTCATAAGTAAAATATCCATCAATGCCAGGCGGTCTAATTCCCAGTTACTAATCAGGCTGTCAATCAGAGCCTTATTGTCGTTATAATTGTCAATCGACTTTCTGAAAAGCTTTTGTACAAAATCTTTTTCGTCCTCTTCGTCTTTATACAAAGGCAAAATAGTATTGGTCCCTTCTTCTGTAAACGATTTCAGTGTCTTGATCACCATTGAGCAGGCAAGGTCAATATCGTCCATCCAATGAATGCTTTTTTCTTCAAAATAATTGTAAATCAAAGAAGAATTTGCAATGCATTCCTTAAAAATATCAACAGAAAAGTTAAGATCTCCCTCAAATGAAGATTGAGGATCTGCCATGTACAATGTATAAACTTCCGATTCGCGAATGTTCCCCATCACTTTTCGAAGCATTTCCTGTTCCTCTGCTCCTACCCAGCTCACTTTCCGGTTTGCCGCATAGCTCGCAAGACCATTATTGTTTTCCAGAATAGCGAAAATTGCATTATCTACAAATTTCCGGTTCGGGTTCAGGTCTTCCTCACTTACGAAACGCTTATTTTTCAGTTCTTCCAGACGGCGGTTCTCCACAGAAACGAGTGTTTCGAACGTCAGTAAAAAGTACAGGTACAGATCATGGATTTGCTCAATATTTTTAAACAGCTCCCGTTCTGCCGCGAACTTATCGGAATTGTGAGATTGAAAGTAAGCGTAAACGGCTTGTAAAATTTTAATTCTTAAATGTCTTCGATTTAACATTACATTGGTAATTTAACTTTTCCTATCGCTTCAATACGCTCCTCGGCCATACGGTTGGCGATCTGATAGGAAGGGATATTCTCTTGTTTAGAACGTTTAATGATATTTTGAATCGTTGTATAAATTTCTTCCGCTTTAATCATTCCCCAATCCGGGTTTAAGCCTGCAAACTCAGAGTAGCAGTTGATAACACCTCCGGCATTCAATGCGAAATCAGGAGCGTAAATGATCCCTTTTTCCATTACCAACCGGCCGTGAACACTTTCTTCTTTCAGCTGGTTATTAGCTGCTCCCGCAATTACAGCACATTTTAATCGTTTCAATGTTTCATCATTTACAGTAGCACCAAGCGCGCAAGGAGCATAAATATCCACGTCCAGGTCGTAGATTTCGTCCAATCCTACCACTTTCACTCCATACTCGGAAGAGATCCGTTTTAATAACTCCTGGTTAATGTCTGTTACAAAAACTTCTGCACCTTCTTTTACCAGGTGGCCAACCAGGTATTCTCCTACGTGGCCCACACCCTGAACAGCAATTTTTCTTCCTTTCAGAGCATCTGTACCAAACTGCTCTTTTGCAGCGGCTTTCATACCGACATACACACCGTAAGCTGTCACAGGAGACGGATCACCGCTTTTTCCCGGCAAACCGACAACATGCTTTGTTTCCATGCTTACCCATGTCATATCCTGAGTGCTTGTTCCGACGTCTTCAGCTGTGATGTATTTTCCTCCGAGACTGTTAACGAATTTACCGAAACGGCGCATATACGCTTCATTTTTCATTGTTCGGGAATCACCGATAATCACCGATTTTCCTCCGCCCAAGTTCAATCCTGCCAAAGAGTTTTTATAAGTCATCCCACGAGACAGGCGCAATACATCCGTAAGCGCTTCCAGCTCGTTGTTGTACATCCACATTCTTGTCCCTCCCAGGGAAGGTCCCAGAACAGTGCTGTGAACACCAATAATCGCCTTTAAACCAGTAGCATTATCGTTGCAAAACAATAATTGTTCGTGGTTATACTGGCTCATTTGTGCAATTACGGGGTTTTCTATAAGATTAGTATCTTTAATGTCTTTTACTTCAAACATGCGACTTTAATTTAGAAATTAATAAAATGTATTTCTTAATTTTGCCTCTTTTACACTTTGGCGTTGCAAAAATAGAAATAAAGAATGAACTCTCTCCGGTATCTGAACAAATATTTATTAAAATATAAATGGCGCATTTGGCTTGGCATTCTCTGCATTATCGCGTCCAACTTATTTGGTGTGATGATGCCTAAAGTCGTCGGAGACGCCGTAAACGGATTCAAAGATGATATAGCAGCTCATGTACCGGCAAACGACATTTTGTGGGGCACATTCATGATTGCGGGTTTTTATATGCTTCTTAATATAGGTAAAGGATTTTTCCTGTTTCTGACCCGTCAGACCATCATCATCATGTCGCGTCTGGTAGAATATGATTTAAAAAACGAAATTTACGAACATTACCAAAAGTTGGATTTCGGATTTTATAAAAAAAACCGGATCGGTGATCTGATGAACCGCATTTCAGAGGATGTTTCGCAGGTGCGTCAGTACCTTGGGCCGGGATTAATGTACAACATCAATTTACTGGTATTGTTCCCTTTGTGTATTTACTGGATGATGCAGACCAACGTCAAGCTGACGCTGCTGGTTCTTACCCCACTTCCGCTCTTATCTTATATCATTTACAAAGTTTCCTCAAAGATCAATTACGCCAGCCGGAAAGTGCAGGAAGAGCAATCACGGATCTCCAGCATCACTCAGGAAAATTTTTCGGGAATCAGGATTCTGAAGGCTTATCTGAGAGAAGAGGAAAGTAAACAGAAGTTCAACGAATCAGCAGAAGCCTACAAAGGTAAAACCATGAAGATGGTGCTGCTAAATTCGTTGTTCATGCCGTCAATAACTTTTCTGATCGCGCTTAGTGTCCTGCTTTCTATTTATGTTGGCGGTTTAATGACGTACACAAATGAAATCCAGATCGGGGATATCATCGCGTTCATCATGTATGTCAATATGCTGACGTGGCCTTTTGCAAGCGTCGGCTGGGTAACATCCATTATTCAGAGGGCTGCAGCTTCCCAGGAGCGGATCAATGAATTTTTAAAGCTGCAGCCGGAAATTGTCAATACGGTGCAGACACCGCTTTCTTCCATTGATTCCATTCGTTTTGAAAATGTGAGCTTTACTTATGAAAATTCAGGAATAACGGCATTGAAAGATTTGAATTTCAGCATTAGAAAAGGAGAAAAAATCGGCATTATCGGGAAAACGGGAAGCGGAAAAACCAGTATTTTGTATCTTCTCACCCGGCAGTTTGATGCTACAAAAGGAACCGTTTTTATCAATGAAACGCCTATTCAGTCCATCAATCTGGATGCTTATCGCAGAAAATTCGGTGTTGTTCCACAGGAAGTGTTTTTATTCTCCGATTCCATAAGAAATAATATCGCTTTCGGTATCAACGATGCTGAAATCACAGATGAAGAATTAATCAATGTCACCAAGCAGGCGCACGTGTATCACAATATCGAACGTTTCCCTGAAAAGTTTGATACTGTATTAGGAGAACGTGGCGTCAATCTGAGCGGCGGACAAAAGCAGCGGATCAGCATTGCAAGAGCATTAATCAGAAAACCGGAATTGCTGCTGCTGGATGATTGTCTTTCCGCAGTAGATACGGAAACAGAGGAAATCATTCTGAAATCGCTTGATGAGCTGCAAAATCAAACTGTTGTAATTGTCAGCCACCGTATTTCTTCATTGCGCTTCACCGACCGTATTCTGGTAATCGAAGATGGCGTGATCGTGGAAAACGGGTCTCATGAAGATCTTCTGCAGAAAGAAGGCGCTTATTATGAAATGTATTTGAAGCAGCTGGCGGAATAGGATCTTAAATTCAAATCACAGCCTCAGATACCAGCTCACCATCGGTATGGGAAAAGCGACGATCTTTCCGTTCGTTGAAGCATTTCCCAGAAAAAATCCTCCGTTCTTATATCCCATTTCCCGCCATTCTATGATCCCTGCCAAAGAGAACTGAAATGCTCTTCTTTCCGAAGTCTGGAAACGGAATCCGGGCATAAGCAGCGCGGTAATTTTATTTCCTTTTGAAACTCCCGTTACCGTTGTATAACCATATTCATATTCATCATAAACTGTTTCATATTCCTGCCGGTAATGCTTACCGAAAGCAATCATACTGTCAAAAATAAAGCTCGCCTTTTTCCCGATAGAGATAATCCCCGCCAAGGAAAGAATTCCAGCCTGCTTCAACGGAAACGGCCGGTTAAAACCAAGGTCAATATATCCATATCCACCTGATAAGCTTATGTTTTTACCTCTTTGTCCCAAAGTGATTGTCCCGTAATGTAATCCGACATATCCTCTGCCGACATTCAGGTAACCGGACGAGCCGTTAATTGTTCCGATGGCAAAATGCAGATTCTTCAGATCCGTTGGTAAGGTATATTTTATTGATAAAGCTGCAGGACTAAGAATCCATGTCGCCATGACTCCGATGGACAGGCCTTTTGCAACCGCAAAATGAGCCTCCGGGCCATACAGATTATACACCATGTAATTTTCTCCTTTTTTGACAGGAAAAGCGTTGGTAGTAAAATGATGGCGTGTTGTAAACGGGCCGATTACCTTATAATCTTTATCCAGAACAACTCCCGTTTCCTTCAATTCAGAAATCAAACGTATATCTGCCTTATTCAGATAGATTCTGCCAACTGTTGAGGACTGAAAAAGAATTTCCCGTCCGTCATCCGCTAAAATTTTACCGGAATACTCCATTCCGTTATTCATCGTGATTTTTATATATTTAGAGGTATCTGCCGTTGGATCAAGAATCTTTTCCTGGGCAAAAGAAACAGATGAAATTATACTACAGATCATCAGTGTCATCAATAGTAAAGTAGTTTTCATAGATTCGCCGTTTAAATTATTAAGGGCAATATACACTTTTTTAAGTATTTATTTCTCCGCTAAATAAATTTTCAGAAAAAAATCACTCATCCGTGTCACCTTTTCGCTTTTTATTACACTTACCTTTGTGAGTGAACCTTATGAGTAATAAAAAGAAAAAAGAATTCATGTCTCTGTATAAACCTGTTCATACTCATTTTGAACGGTTTTGCAAAGCGCGCGCTTACGGGGAAATGGATTTTAAAGATTTAATGCAGGAGACAATTGTTGTTGCTTTTGAAAAACTGGACGAACTAAAAAATAAGGAAACATTTCTTCATTTTTTATTCGGTATCAGTGTTCGTATTTTGTCTAATTCAAATAAAAAGCGACGGGAAGCTCAATGGTCTGACTCATTTGAAAAGCGCTCTTCGGATTTTCCGGACACAGATAAAAAGCTGGAAATCGAAGATCTGTACAAAGCTCTGGGGCAATTACCCGAGCAGCAACGGGAGGCATTGATACTTTTTGAGATATCCGGTTTTTCCATAAAGGAAATCGCTGTAATTCAGGAATCCGGTGAGGATGCCGTAAAAAAGCGCTTATCCAGGGGAAGACAGGAACTGGCTCAGATAATAACCCGACAAGATTCACTTGTAACGAATTAAGTATATGTCACGAGAAGAAAATATATTAAATAACTTGTTTGAACAAGCCCGGAATGCAAAGACAGAAACGACTGTCAGCGACATTCAGCAATGGATCGGCTTTGTGACAATAGGAACTTTACTCATCGGTTTACTCGCCAAATTAAAGTTAATAGTCACTAAATCATTTTTTATGTATTCATCAATTATTTTATCCGTCGGTTTGGGAGCTGGTACTTATTTCCTGACCCAGACGGAACATACGCCGGAAGTAAAAACACTTCCTGTCCAAAAAGAAGCAAGTATTTATAAACCTGTGGTGATCCAACCGGAAGAGAAAGAAGAAGAAATAGTCATTACTATTGACGAGATACAGAAGCCTTTTTCTCCTGTAATACAAGAATCGACTAAAACGGAGACAGAACCGGAAGTGCCATTTGTACAAGAAATTGTTCTGCTTGAATTACCTCCGGTTACAACAGAACAATTACCAACCTCTGTTACTGAGCCTCTTATTACAAATAAAGCTGTTTACTCCTTTCGAAGCATTAAAATATCAGGTGCTGTAAATGTTACTCTGCGTCAGGGAAGTGAAAACAATGTGGAGATTGAAAGTACTCCGGAGTGTAAGGATCAGATTGTTATTAACAACAAAAATGAATTGTTGGAAATCTATAGCAAAGCAACTACAAACAGTGCAAAAGACTGCAAAATAAATGTCTTTGTTACAGTTACGGAGCTTGAAAAGCTGGAATGTTCCGGTGCTTCAGATTTATCTTCTTCAGGAGAGCTTAAATTCAAACAACTGGAGCTGAAGACCTCTGGTGCTTCAGATATAAAATTACAACTGAATGTCACTGCTTTTTCCACTTCTTTATCAGGTGCTTCTGACGTGCAGTTAACGCTGACGGCAGAAAAGTCGACAGTTTCAGTGTCAGGCGCATCTGATGTGACAATTTCCGGCACTACTTCTGCTCTCGAATTGATTTGTTCAGGTGCAAGTGACCTGAAAGCAGAAAAATTCAAAGCAAAGGATGCGAAAATCACCTGTTCAGGTGCAAGCTCTTCAAAAATACATGTCACAGATACTCTTGAAGTACAAGTTTCAGGAGCAAGTGATGTGAAATACAAAGGTTCCCCGACAATCACTGATAAAACAGTGACCGGAGCCTCCAAAATACGGCAATTCTAGCAATTGTTTAATCATAGATTTCAAAAGTAGGAACCGGCTCAATGAGCCGGTTTCTTTTTATCGGGTAAGCTTTTATACATTAGTAAAATACAAGCCGGTTTAATTTATTTGGGGCAATTTTTAGTAGCGGGCTTTAGAATCTTAATGATTTTCTTTAAGTTCTCTTGTCGTTCTTTCGTTTTCGCTTTATTCATAAAACGTTCAGCAGTTTCCAGCGGATCAATCTTGGTTGTTTCATTTCTGCAGGGATCAGCACCTTTATCCAAAAGAAATTGTACCACTTCAACATTTCCCATATTGATACCATTTACCAGTACATTATCGGCTTTCAGGTCAGCACCGTTGTCCAGCAGCAATTGCGTTAATTCCACTGTCTCAATCCGTGCAAAAGCCAAGGCATCCTTAGGTGCAGATGTACCGGTTGAATTAATCAACGATTTTACTTCCTCAAAATTGACAGGTCTTTTCACGAGCATCTGGCGTAGAGTATTCGAATTTAACTCATCAACTTGATTATCTGAAAGTAAACTGTTCAGGTATTCAGCCAATTGTGGATAAGTTCCTTTGGCCTTAATTCCCTGAACATCTCCGGCAGTTACTTTCGTACCTGTTTGGATGAATTTTTTTGCATATTCCAGCAGTTCACCTTCAGAGTATATTCTGCCTGACATCTGAATTCTGTTAGGAGTGTAATTGTCTGCAAAAGGTGTGGCAAACATTTCACCGATTGTACCCAGTTTTACGTAACCATTTTCTGTCATGTACCATGCTAGCTCATAACGTTTCATTACTGTTGCAACTCCTACACCAACATCTTTCTTTGCTTCATCAGAAACATTCATTCTCTTTAAACCTTCAATTGCCTCCTTATCAGTGGTCTCGGAAGGTAAATTCACTAAATATCTCAACACTAAGCTATATTCCGGATCAGCCAGAGAAATCAGGGGTAATAAAAGAAATAACAGGATGGTAATATTTTTCATAAATCGATGGTTTTTTCGGGCAAAAATAGATAAATAATTGAGCTGGAAAAGGGGAATATTAAATGACTAATAAATTCTTCTCGACACCAACCCTTTCTTCTGAAGCACCTCTACTATAACCTCAAAAACGGCTTTTTCATTCGGTATGAATTTCTCATTGTCATGCAGCACAATAATACTGCCCGGCCGGATGTATTTTTCAGCGCGTTCCTTTATTACGTCATGCGGAACTTTGCTATCAAAATCGTAGGCCATAAATGACCACATTACAATTTTATATTTTTCAGACAGGTTGTTTACCAGCCGTTTTGAAATTTTGCCGTAAGGCGGTCGGAAAAGAGACGATTTGATAATCCGGGCTGCCGTCTCCACATTTTGTAAATAACTTTCGGAAGAAGTTTTCCATGCATTCACATGAGTATTAGTATGGTTCCCTACAGAATGTCCTTCAGAAATTATCCGTTGCAGTAACTCAGGCCGTTTGGCAGCATTTTCACCTACACAAAAAAAAGTCGCCTGCCAGCCAAGGGCCGACAGACGATCTAAAATATATGCTGTAATCTCTTCATTTGGTCCGTCATCAAATGTCAGATAAACCTCATTTGCAACAGGATCAATACTCCACACCAAATCTTTGGAAAACCGCCTGATCAGATCCGGAGTATGAAAAAACTTCATTTAAGGTTGCTGCTGCTGAATCATTTGCTGAATCTGTTCAGGTGACAATCCCTGGGAATTTCCGCCTCCCTGAGGCAAGCCGTCCACCTGATAACCATACGTGCTCATCAACGCCGGCAACAGCTCACGCATTTCCTTATAACCGGACTGGTACAGATCTGAATATCTATCACCTGCATTATCGGCAAGGTCTTTAAACTCTACCATTTTTGCAGGGTATTCTTTAGTTGCCAGCTGCTCGATATATTTATTAATATTCTGCGCCGGCTTACCATCCGGATTACCTGTTGCCTGATCATTTGCAATCATATCTATAGTGAACATCGCATTCAATGCAGCAATAAAGTCTCTTTTATTGTAATACATGAATGTTGGTTTTGACTTCATGAAATAATTGATATTTCGTTTCACCAGATCAAATACCTGCGTTGCAACCTTATCTGCTTCCTCTTTGTTTCCTGCACGGTACATCAGCGAAACAAAATCATGCAGTGTTCCGTCTGAGTAATTGCTGATCGTCAACCCTCCAACCTGGATCGGACGGATTTCATTCGGCTGCTCACCATAATCCAGCACCATATCAATCGGCATTACTTCCAGCGATTTCTTCAATAATGAAAGTGCTTTCGCTTTGTTATCGGTAATTTCCGTTTTCATTTTTGTTATTTCTCTTTCCAGAGAATCTTTCTGAGAAGCAACCAGTGTCGGATTGAAAGAAATGTAATTCTGATAGTTCTTGATCTGCTGCTCATTATTTTCAGCAACATTTAAGAAATACTCAGCCAGACGGGAGAAGTTATTTCTGTACTGAACCGTATGTCTTCTGGCATAGTAATCTGTCAGTACTCCCTGATTCATTTTACCGTAGTTGTAAACTTCCATCAGGTTTTTATACATACGATCCGTGTCTACCGCAGCTCTGTAAAGATTTTTAACCGGAAGCAGCTCAAACGCGACACCCACCTGTTTTATAAAACCTTCCTGGAACAATGCGATTGAAACATCAGAACCATAATGAGACGAGAAGAAAATAGGACGTTTCCAGTCGTTATTCGCAAGAATATCCAGCATCATTACCTGCTCTTTCGTAACGTATTGTTTTGTCAGCTTGAATGTCACATAATCTACAATGTTCTTTCTGTCTTTCTCACTTACAATTCCTGATTTAATTACATTTTCTTTATTCACTTTAATAGTGAATGAATTCGCAGGGATCACTCTCAGCGATCCGTAAACCGGGTGCTGGATCATATTGCGGTCGTCACGTACAAATGCCATTGCTTCTTCTAATGGAACCGTATTCGGGTTTTGCTCAAAGTTTTTCAGTAAATCCTGAATTGCGATAACATTTGCGTTTGATTTATCCGCATCTTCAATAGATCCATCACGGATACAATCCACCAGCAGCTTGAACGATGAGAATAATTTGTAAGTGTTCTCAGCAGTAGGCTTATCCATATCGGCATTATTAATGATAGACTGTACAGAAGCTACTTTCGCTGAATTTTGCTTAATTCTCAATGCGGCAAATTTCGTTCTGTATGCGTTCAGCATATTCTGATAATCTGCCGTCATTTTAGCCGCGTTATGCTTAAACTTCAGATCATAATAATTTTTAAATCCGGCTTCAGAAATATCCATAAATGTCAATTCAAACAAATTATGGAAGAATACCTGCTCTGTCGCGCCATCAAAGCTTAAAATCTGATCGGATGTGAACTTAATCGGCAATGCTTCTGAATCGTACACTTTGTATTTCATCTGTTCTGCATACCAGTCTGTACCTAAAAGCGACAGGTTACAAACACGTACATCTGTACGTTTGTTTTCAACTTCCTGATAATACCACAACGGGAACGTATCATTATCTCCGTTTGTGAAAAGAATAGAATTCGGAAGACAGGATTCCAGGTAATTATGAGCTAAATCCAAAGCGGTGCTTTTTTCACTTCGATCGTGGTCATCCCAGCCCTGAACTCCCATTAAAAAAGGAACAAACAATGTCAGGACAGTCACTGCGGAAGCAGATGCTGTTTCACTCAGTTTCGCTTTTCGGAAAACCAGCATTAATGCGATCAACGCAATTGCAACAGCACAGATAAACAGCCATGCCATTAAAGAGGCAAAACCATTCTCAGAGCCTAAGCCTGCCAATCCGAAAATAAACACACCGGCAAGAACAAGAATTCCTGTTTTTTTAATTTCCTGCTGTCCGAAGTTCCTGAAAATATCAAATAAAGCATAAACAGCGATACCTATCCACATTGCAAAGGCGTAAAAAGAAGCTGCATACGCATAATCCCTTTCACGCGGCTCGAATGGTTTCTGATTCAGATAAACTACAATCGCAAGTCCTGTAAATAAAAATGTCAGGAACACAACAAAAGCATCTTTCGGTGCTCTGTAAAAATGGAACACTAAGCCGATCAAGCCTAAGATCAGCGGTAAGAAAAAGAAACGGTTATAGGCTTCATTATCTGTCGTAAAGCTTGGTGCATCCGCACCCTGCGCACCCAGGCGCATCGCATCAATGCTCTGAATACCGGACAACCAGTTTCCTCTCATTTCATCTCCATGTCCCTGAATGTCATTCTGACGTCCTGCAAAATTCCACATGAAATACCTCCAGTACATCCAATCCAGCTGATAATGGAAGAAATAGCGCATGTTTTCAGAGAAACGAGGTAAACGGGCGCCGTCAGCACCGATTATGTCACTTGCTTCCACATCTCCGGGGTTATAACCCGACCATTTTTTATACCCTTCTACTTTTCCGTCATTGTTTGTCCACCACATCCGCGGGAAAAAAGTCGTCTGAGCATACGTAACCTCCGAATTTTTCAGGAAATTCTTGTTATGAACATAGTATTTCTCTACGATATCATAGCCGGAATTTATACTATCTGCATATTTCTGAGCATCTTTCTCATATTTGAATGCTTTTATATCTTCATCTCCGTTTGTAACTACGAAACGACGAACATGCTTCGGATTTCCGTCACCGTATTCGCTTGGATCATTTTTTTTGGAATTCCAGTAAGGACCGTTCAAAATCGGCCATGAACCGTATTGTTCACGCTTTAAATAGGCATGTAATGTTACTAAGTTCTCCGGGTCGTTTTCATCCAAAGGCGTATCTGCATTGGAACGAATTACGATCGTAGCAAAAGAAGCATAGCCCAATAATAAAACTAATAATCCCAATACAGAGGCATGAAGAATCGGCTTGTTGTTTTTTCTCGAATAGCGGATCAGGAAATAAAATGCCGCAATGCACAAAATAATAAAGAAAATAGCTCCGGAGTAAAAAGGCAGGCCTAAGCCGTTTACGAAGAAAATCTCCATTTTTGATGCCAGCGCAATCGTGCCCGGAATTACTCCTTCCTGAATTCCTCCTAAAATAATAACGGATAAAACTCCAACAATCAGGAAGTTCTTAACATCTACTTTTCCAGCCTGGTTAAAATAAATCACATACGTAATCGCCGGAACCACCAATAAGCCCAATAAATGGACACCGATCGCCAGCCCGAACAGAAACATGATCAGCAAAAGCCATTTCAGGGAGTTTTGATTAGGATCAATTTCCTGGAACTTAATTGCATCCATTTCCTCATCCCATTTCAAAATCGCCCAGAAAATTACCGCTGTAAATAAGGAAGACATCGCATATACCTCACCTTCAACAGCTGAAAACCAGAAAGAATCAGAAAATGTGTAAACCAGCGAGCCTATAAAAGCGCTTCCCAAAACAGCAATGGTCTCACCTGTTGTTAAAGTTCTTTTATTGTATTGCTTGAATATCATTTTTTTCACCAGCATGGAGATCGACCAGAACATGAACAGAATAGTTGCTGATGAAGAAAGAGCAGACATACGGTTAATCCATAATGCTACATTTTCAGGTGCTGCGAAGAAAGAGAATAATCTTCCCAGAATCATGAACAGCGGTGCGCCCGGAGGGTGACCTACTTCCAATTTATAAGCTGCAGTAATATATTCCCCGCAGTCCCATAAACTCACCGTGTCCTCTACCGTCAAGAAATAAACGATTGTAGCGATTAAGAATGTGAACCAACCTGTGTAGGTGTTTAGCTTTTTATAATTCTCCATATTCTGTCAAAATTGTTTTGATCGTAGTACAATAACCTGCGAATATAAAATTAATCTGTGACTTTAGGGTTTTCTTGTCACAGAAAACAAAAAATCCCATAAGCAGATTCCTGAAATATCAGCAGAAATTCCTTTATGAAACGTAAATTCTTACTTTTTCTTGTATTTCGGATCCGTAAGAGACTTCATAAAAGAAATAATATCACTGATTTCCTTTTTGGTGAGGTGTAATGAATCAGAAGAAAGTGTTTGTTCCGGCAGGTTGATCCCCTGCCCTGCTCCGCCTCCGTTATTATAAAAGTCCATCAGCTCTTCCGACAAATCAAAGATCCATAATTACGTTGAGGCAGATTATCTTTACTTCTGTAAAAGTTTAAAGAAAGGTTCAGAACAGATAATCATAAGATAACAGACATACAGTAAAAGAGTTTACAAATATTACTCTTTTCAATATTATTTCTGTAAGTTGCAGAGCGGAAAACAGGAAGATATAATGTATGAAAAAAGTAATACCATTTTTGTTTGTCTTTGCAGGATTAATTTCCTGTGAGAAAAATGTAGCCAAAAAAATAGAAATATCCACAGTTGAAATTCCCCAGAATTGTGCTGCTAATACGATGAAATTTGACGAGGTTCATGTAATTAACAGTAAAGAAGAATTTGAAAATTATTTTACTTGTAACAATAACCCACAAATAGATTTTTCAACAAAAACGCTTCTACTGGTTAAAGGAGTTGCCCCTAATGGAATAGCAGGTATTTCAACTGAATTATTTGAAAGAATCTTTACTCTCTCAAAATTGATATTACTTTAAATGAAACGACTATCGCACAAGGATGGTGTGTTGCTGTGATCACAGATAAAATAAATATTAAAAGCGTAACGCTTATTATTAATTAAAACCATGACAGTATGGAAGAACATTCATTGCGTACTTCATTTTTTTCTTTTAAAAACAAAATAAAACACAAATAATCAGTCTTTCACTTCATATAAAATCAAGTAAAAAAAGCAGAATTAATATTCTTCAATTCACTATGTTTATCTCCTGCAAAAATCATTTACTATTTCTTTTTCCTGTCAATGATTTCATAAAAGAAATAATATCACTGATTTCCTTTTTGGTGAGGTGTAATGAATCAGAAGAAAGTGTTTGTTCCGGCAGGTTGATCCCCTGCCCTGCTCCGCCTCCGTTATTATAAAAGTCCATCAGCTCTTCCGACAAATCAAAGATCCATAATTACGTTGAGGCAGATTATCTTTACTTCTGTAAAAGTTTAAAGAAAGGTTCAGAACAGATAATCATAAGATAACAGACATACAGTAAAAGAGTTTACAAATATTACTCTTTTCAATATTATTTCTGTAAGTTGCAGAGCGGAAAACAGGAAGATATAATGTATGAAAAAAGTAATACCATTTTTGTTTGTCTTTGCAGGATTAATTTCCTGTGAGAAAAATGTAGCCAAAAAAATAGAAATATCCACAGTTGAAATTCCCCAGAATTGTGCTGCTAATACGATGAAATTTGACGAGGTTCATGTAATTAACAGTAAAGAAGAATTTGAAAATTATTTTACTTGTAACAATAACCCACAAATAGATTTTTCAACAAAAACGCTTCTACTGGTTAAAGGAGTTGCCCCTAATGGAATAGCAGGTATTTCAACTGAATTATTTGAAAGAATCTTTACTCTCTCAAAATTGATATTACTTTAAATGAAACGACTATCGCACAAGGATGGTGTGTTGCTGTGATCACAGATAAAATAAATATTAAAAGCGTAACGCTTATTATTAATTAAAACCATGACAGTATGGAAGAACATTCATTGCGTACTTCATTTTTTTCTTTTAAAAACAAAATAAAACACAAATAATCAGTCTTTCACTTCATATAAAATCAAGTAAAAAAAGCAGAATTAATATTCTTCAATTCACTATGTTTATCTCCTGCAAAAATCATTTACTATTTCTTTTTCCTGTCAATGATTTCATAAAAGAAATAATATCACTGATTTCCTTTTTGGTGAGGTGTAATGAATCAGAAGAAAGTGTTTGTTCCGGCAGGTTGATCCCCTGCCCTGCTCCGCCTCCGTTATTATAAAAGTCCATCAGCTCTTCCAGTGTATCAAAAACACCGTTGTGCATATAAGGAGCTGTCAATTCAATATTCCGGACCGAACTGGTTTTAAACGCATTCCTATGAAGATCGAGCCTCGTATAGGTATATCGTCCCAAATCATCATCCAGTTTATATGGTTTTGTCTTTTCTTTCGGAATTCCCAGAATTTCGGATTCTGTATCCGTGTAATTCGGAGCGACCAAACCGTTGAATAGTGGCATAAAATGACAGGTTGCGCATTTCGCCTTTCCCGCAAACAGATTAAAACCGTTTTTCACTTCCGGGGATAAATCCGGAAGCTGCCCGCGCAAATATTGATCAAATTCAGAATTCAGGCTTATCAGTGATCCCACATAGCTTGCAACCGCCATCAGTATATTATTCTGATTGATTTCCCCGTTAGAAAAAGCATTTTTGAACAGCTTATTGTAGGCAGGATTACTTTTAAGCGCCTGAATGATCAATGCCATATTGCCTCCCATTTCCTGTTCGTTGTGAATCACATCCCAGGATTGCCGTTCCAAATTTCCTGCCCTTGAATCATAAAACTGCTTTGTCTGAAAAATTGAATTAAGCAATGATGGTGTGTTGCGTTTCAGCTCTTCTAAACCATCGATCGAAAGGTTCTTGCGCAAACCGTCGGCAAATCCTTTCTCCGGAATATGACATGAAGCGCAGCTGCGTTTATTTCCTGCGGAAAAAACAGTATCATAAAATAATTTTTCACCGAGCTGTATTTTCTCCGGGGTTGAGCTCGAAGCAAAAAACCGTACATTAAAAAAATCTTCTGCAAAAAGATGAGCAGCGCTCTTTGATACAGGCCGCACCTCATCAGGATATTCATAATTCAGGTAAAGGATCGCTTCTTTCGTCCATTTTTGAAGCTCATGCAAATGTTCTTTCATAAATGTCAAACGGTCAAAAGCATCAAAATCATGCTGGTTCTTCCTTACATAATCAATTGCCTGCTTCCATCGCCGCACCCCTGAACTCAGCAATTGTTTTCCCTTTTCATCTGAAAAAAAGGGCTTATACAATTGAATGACCTCCTGTAAACCGGACAATGCTTCTGCTGTTTCCGGAAGTGAATTTTGGGAATCAGGAACATCAAATCCCGTAATTCCCATCGCTTCGATCCGGTATAATTCATAACGGATCGCGTCCCAGACGATCAGATTATATTCTTTGAATCCATACAGTTTAAACGAAAGATTCCTGTTATAAATCGTTTGGATCAGCTCTTTGAATAATTGCAGTTCCTGTTTTAAAACAGCTCTGGATGTTTCATCAGGATTATACAGCAGGTCTTCTATCACCTGCAATCCGTGAGGTTCAATATTATCTTTGGGAGTGAGATACGTATAATTATTCACCTCAATATTCGCCCCGTTAATATTCTTTGATTCCAGATTATCGACATATACCAGCAAAAATTCGATCCGTTTGAAGCACTCTCTTGCTTTCAAAAAGAACGGGATCAGCTCCTCCTCCGTTCTTCCTTTCTTCTCTTCGGCAATTAATTTGTCTATATGTTCCTGAAGCTGATAAATTCCTTTCATATAAGCACGCTGCACCTTCTCAGCTGTTTCCTGCTGGAAATCCGGCTTTTTGCTGAAACAAAAAAACACAAGCGGCAGAACCGCCAACAGCCATCGATAATTTTTCATCGTTTTTGTTGCAAAAAAAGATAAAATAGAAAGCCTGTACTTTAAGTCGAAATTATCAATTTATTAAGTGATACTACAGGAAGAAACGACACATAAACAGCTGAAAAACAAAGTAACTTATTAAAATTTTCTTATTTCACACATTCAGCTTTCATAAAACAGATTTAAATTTCACTTCACGGGCAGCGAAAAAGCGCATCCTACCTTTGTCTCAAAAAAAAATGCTATGAGACTAATTCTATTTTTCACGTTTATTTTTAATATTGCTCTGGCTACAGGACAGACGGTCGTTCGGGGTCCGTATATGCAGAGCAACACGCATGAAAGCATCATTTTCATGTGGAGAACTTCTACCGAAACCAACACGAAAGTGTGGTACGGAACTGACCCGAACAATCTGAATCTTACCAAAGTGATCAGTGCCAATGTTAAAGATCATATTATCAAAGTGGACGGCCTTGCTCCGCTGACGACCTATTATTACGCCGTAGGAACAACGTCTGGTGTATTGGCAGGAGGAACAGCCAGCTACACTTTTAAGACACACCCGGTTCCGGGAACCCCTACTCCGACAAGAATCTGGGCGATTGGTGATTTCGGTCGCGGAAATCAGGGACAGATTGACTGTAAGCAGTCTTTCGAAAATTATACAGGAAACCGCGGTGCGGACGTTTGGTTATGGTTAGGTGACAATGCTTATCAGGATGGTTCCGATGCGGAATATCAATCAAAAGTATTTGCAGTAAACGGATTCAGTGATGTTTTCTCCCGTTTACCTTTCTATCCTTGTCCCGGAAATCATGATTATAATTCTGTCTGGCCGGCAAGCACTACTTTGGGAATTCCTTATTCCAACATCCCGTTGGTAAATCATAAAGGCCCTTATTATGATCTGGTAGAAGTACCGAAATATGCGGAAGCGGGAGGTTATCCTTCTCAATTAGAAGTATTTTACTCTTTTGATTATGGAGACGTCCACTTTCTGTCCCTGAATTCTGAAGTATTTGATTATACGTTGTCTTATGATGGAATCAATCAGATGATCCAGTGGATCAGAAACGACCTGGATCAAAATACCCGGAAATTTACGATTGCTTATTTTCATCAATGCCCTTACTCAAAGGGATCACATGATTCAGATGCAGCCTATGAGCTTGTTATCAAAGCGATGCGCGAAAAAATAATCCCTGTTCTGGAAGAATATGACGTTGATCTGGTAGTAAACGGACACAGCCATGTTTTTGAAAGAAGCTATCTGATGAATGGTCATTTCGGCAAGTCCGATTCATTCAACGCTTCCACCATGGTTAAAAGCGCAACCAACGGTAAATTCTCAGATGGAAATGCCTATATAAAAGATAATTCTTATGCTACGAAAAACGGAACAGTGTATGTCGTTTGTGGTAACTCGGGAAGCTCAGAAGGAGGCCCTGCGCTAAATCATCCTGCAATGTTCTATTCGGATGGAGGAAGCAGCGCTTACGGCTCTTTTGTTATTGATGTTTATAAAAACCGACTGGACGCAAAATACCTGAAATCCGACGGACAGATCGGGGATGAATTTACTATACTTAAAAAGGACCTGGTATTACAATCACTTTCCAATCTTATCATCTGTAAAGGGCAGTCAGCGAATGTACAGGCATTATTCACCGGAGGTTCCGACAACCTTGAGATCAAATGGGTGGCAGGTAGTACTATTACCTCCGGAAATACAGCAACTTTATCTCCGGTAACTACCACAACTTATACATTATCTGTAAAAGACCTTTATACCCAGCAAATAGAAACAACTACTTTTACAATAACCGTTACGGAACTTCCTGCTCCGGCTATCAGCGAACCTCTGCCAGGTACGCTTGAAGCTGTCAGCTCTGTTCAGAATATAAGCTATCAATGGAACATTAACGGCAATCCGATAACCGGCGCAACATCCAATTATTATACGCCTCAGTTCAACGGTAATTACACCTTAACAATCACTAATCAGCAGGGATGTTCAGCAACTTCAGAAGTATTTATAGTTCAAAGCCTAAGCGTGGAGGAAACAACATCTTCAACCTTAAAGCTTTTTCCTAATCCTGCTGACAATCAGATTACTTTCAGCATATCGGACGATATGATCAATGCTCCTTATTCGGTAATTGATAATCAGGGAAAAATAATCCTTTCAGGGATTGCAGATTCCAAGAATACGATCCTGAATATCAACAGCCTGGTACCGGGAAATTATATCCTCAGAATCAAAAAAGAAGACAAAACGATCAATCAATCTTTTATCAAAAAATAAAATGATAACATTATTCAAAACATTATGTGCATCCGCAGTTTTAGGATGCGCTTACGGAAGCTTTGCCCAACAGCAGGTATTTACTTCCAACAGTAATTTCACTGTTCCTGAAGGCGTAAAATCAGTCTATGTGGAATGTGTGGGTGCCGGTGGTGCGGGCGGACGTGTAACATCCAGCAACTTTCTTGATAAAGACGCTGCCGGTGGCGGCGGAGGTGGTGCTTATGCAGCAGGATTTGTATCCGTTGTGAATGGAAACAGTTATCCGGTTATTGTCGGCGCAGGAGGAAAAAATGACGGTTCTTCCGTTGACGGAGGAAATTCTTATTTCAATGACGGAACTCAGATTTTTGCCGAAGGTGGTAAGACCCGTTCGGGAAATGATGAAGAAGCCGGTGCTGAAGGAGGAAAAGCAGCTAATTCCGTCGGACAAGTCAAATACAACGGAGGAAAAGGCGGAAATGGAAAAGAAAGTGATGCCGATGGTGGCGGAGGTGGCGGTGCTGCCGGCTCAACAGGAAACGGAAATGACGGTTCCACAGTGACAGCAGGTGCCAACAAAGCAAATTACGGAGGTGCGGGCGGAAACGGCGGAGATGACGGCGCGACAGGAAATAACGGGGCAAGCTATGGTGGCGGAGGAGGCGGATCCAGCGCCAACGGAGGAAGCACAAGAAACGGAGGAAACGGAGCGAATGGCGTGGTTGTCGTAAGCTGGAGCAAAGTCAACAGCTTTTCGCCAGGTACTGCCTGTCAGAATGAAACAATTACAGTAAAAGGAGTAAACTTTTCAGCAACGGATTCTGTTTACATCGGTTCTCAACCGGTAAGCTTTACTATTGAAAATGATTCTACGCTGAAATTAATCACGAATAATTCCACTGCCGGCGGAAAGATCAAAGTCTTCACGAAAAAAGGAAATTCGGAATCACTGACAAACCTTGAAATAACACAGAGTCAGACAATTGTTTCTTTAGAAAATACTTATCTGAAAACAGATTTTACACACGATAATTCTTCTACCTCTTATCAGTGGTATAATTGCATTACAAATACGCCTCTTTCCGGCGCAATTGGAACTACCTATACCCCAACCGCGAATGGGATCTACAAAGTAATCATTACTCACGGGAATTGTCAGATAACATCCAACTGCTTTACTTTTAATTCACTTTCAACAGAAGAGATAAGCACTTATTCATTTGTGGTTTATCCGAATCCTTCCAATGGAGAAATTGCTGTTGAATATCCCCATTTATCACATCCGGACAAGATCAGCATTCTTGACCTGACAGGTAAAGTCGTTTTCGAAATAACCAACTTTCAAACCGGAGAAATACTAAATGTTTCTCATCTTAATGATGGCAATTATTTCATCCGGTTCCAAAGTGAAAACAGGCTTTTTGTACAAAAATTAATTCTGAAAAAATAGAAATGAAAAAAATACTTTTACTCGCTCTTCTGGGAACCGCATTTACAGCCAAGTCCCAATGTGACACCACCTACTTGCAACAAGGAAAAACAATTGCTTTTGACGAGATAATGTCCGGTGTATATTATATTGATGGAACATTCAAGGTCAATGAAGGCATCACTGTATATGTAAATCCATACGCTTCAAACGGCTGTGGCACCTTAGAAATTCACGCCAAGAAAATCATTATTGAAGGAACAATAAACGGTGATTATGCAGGCTACAGCGGCGGAAACGGCGGGTATAGCGGTAGCACTGTCAATAGCTTAACAGGAGATCAGAATGCGCTGACCGGCTGTAGCAACAAAGATAATTCAGGAATTGTCTCTGTGGAAGGAGGAAAATCCGGAACAGATGGCATGGGAAATGGTAGAGGGCTCAAAGGCGCTGACGGAACAAGTGGAAGCGGGCCAAAACAAATCTGTCAAAGCAGCAGCGATGCGTTCGGAATGATTGCCGGATCAGGCGGTGCTGGCGGAGGCGGCGGTGCCAGCTACGGAGGTAACGGAACAGCAGGAAAAAAAGGCGGAAACGGTTCGTCTGCTTATTCCAATTCCGGAGCTCCGATTTCTACGGCATATCCGGTTGTTGCCGGTCTTGGAGGTAACGGCGGAAATCCGGGAGCATCCTACGGAACAGAATTCGGCGCTGATATTTCTCTCGGATCAGGAGGAGCCGGTGCAGGCGGCGGTGGACGTTCCTATGC
This sequence comes from Flavobacteriia bacterium 40-80, assembly GCA_001899145.1. GTDB lineage: Bacteria > Bacteroidota > Bacteroidia > Flavobacteriales_D > Crocinitomicaceae > 40-80. The sequence continues at coordinate 497,382 of MKVF01000018.1, read as the reverse complement.
TACCGGAACAAACGGAAAAAAAGGTGGTAACGGCGGTGGGCTGGTTATTCTTCACGCAGAAAATAATCTAACAATTTCCGGTACTATTACCGTAAATGGCGAGAACGGAAAAAACGGCGGAGATGCAGGTAATGGCGGCGCAACACCAAAATGCTGCTCGGATCTTTGTGATGATTGCGGAGAAGCTACTTTTTCAAGCGGTGCAGGAGCAGGTTCCGGATCTGGTGCAGGCTCCGGTGGCGGTATTCTATTAAAATCAGATAACACCGCATCTGTTACGGGAACATTGAGTGCAACAGGAGGGACCGGAGGAACTTCCGGAAATGCCGGTGCAGGGACTTCATGCAGCTATTCCGCTACTTTCTGTGGTTCACAAAGCATTTCAACAGGAACAGGAGCTACCGGAGAAAATGGTGGTGACGGTGGCGGAGGCCGGATAAAGCTGTTTGTGGAATCCTGCTCTGCAACAACCGAAAATGCGACTGTCATTGTGAATGGAGGTGGCTCTGCAGAACAAGGAACTTTTGCTAAAGTCTGTAACAGCAACCTGAGTGTAAGTGAAACAGAAACTTTAAAATTCTCTGTTTATCCGAACCCTGCCACAGATATTGTTTCTGTAACATTCGTCAACGTGCCGGAAGGTCAAAACGGAAGCGTACAGATCCAGGATGCTTTGGGAAGAATCATTTCAGAGGAACTTTTCATTTCCGGCAATCCGATTTCATTTGACATCCGTAATCTTAACGCCGGGCTATATTTCATCAATATCGAAATCAACAATCAGGCTTCATCCCTGAAGTTCATCAAAAAATAATTGACAATGCAAAAACTGCTTTCCATCTTCATCTTTATAGGAACAATCTGGGCGAATAGCATATTATTCACCCAGATTCCCAAGTCACTGACAGCAGAAGAATGTATGAAACCATTCTATCACGGGGTTGCATCCGGAGATCCGCTTCATGACAGAGTAATCATCTGGACAAGAGTTACCCCTTCCGTTCAAAATAATCAGCCGGTTGTCGTTTCATGGAAGATGGCAACAGACACAGCTATGACACAGGTTGTCCAATCGGGAAGCTTTCTGACAAACGCATCCAGAGATTACACAGTGAAAGTGGATGTTACCAATCTTCAGCCGGATACCTGGTATTATTATGAGTTTTATGCAGAAGGAAAGAGCAGCATCCAGGGAAGAACCAAAACGACACCTCTGCCAACGGTGGAAAAGGACAGCGTGCGGTTTGCGGTAGTTTCCTGTGCGAATCTTGAAGCAGGATACTTTAATGTCTATGGAGCTTTGGCCCAACGGCAGGACTTCGATGCAGTTATCTGTCTCGGAGATTATTACTACGAATATGAAAAAGGCGGTTATTCGCCAAATGCGCAGACCAACCGGTTCTTCGAGCCGATAACGGAAATTCTTACGCTGGATGATTACCGCATGCGGCATTCCGTTTACCGTCTTGACCCTGATCTGAGAAGACTACATCAGAACTATCCGTGGTTTTGTATCTGGGACGATCATGAATTCGCAAACGACGCATGGATAGGAGGAGCCGAAAATCACTCTTCCAGCGAAGGAGACTGGACGCTTCGGAAAAATGTTGCAAAACAGGCTTACTTCGAATGGATCCCGGTTCGTGAAAAAAGTGTAACAAATCCGTATGAAATTTACCGTGCCGTTTCCTTCGGGAAACTGGTTGATCTGTTATTTCTGGATACAAGGATTCAAGGGAGAAGCCAGCAGGTATCAATTACCAGCTCAGCAATTAATGACGCTAACCGGAAATTACTCGGAACCGATCAGTTTAACTGGCTTATAAGCAAATTAAATAATTCTTCCGCTAAATATAAAGTGCTCGCACAGCAGGTAATGATCGCTCCGTTACAAGTCTTCGGGGTTGCCGTAAATGCGGATCAATGGGATGGTTATCCGGTCGAGAGGACCCAATTATTTAATCATATCGTCACAAATAACATCAATAATGTTGTTGTATTAACGGGAGATATCCATACTTCATGGGCTTCCAACCTGAAAAATTCACTCGGCAATGTCGGGGTAGAGTTTGTAACACCAAGTGTTACTTCACCTGCGCTTGAAACCATCAGCGCGGTCAGCTATGTCGGTGCGGCAGCGATTAAAGCAGCCAACTCACATATTCAATGGGTCGATTTAAGCAACAAAGGATTCATTATTGTCGATTTCAACAAAACACGTGTTCAGTCCGACTGGTATTTTATCCAGACAATAGATGATATCAATCTGAATTATTCCTGGGCTGCTTCTTATTACGCCAATGACGGGCAAAATGCTCTTACGGAAACCAATACTGTTACATTACCACGAAACACGCTTTTCACGGATTTGCCACAGCTATGCCCGAGACCATTTGAAACCCCGACAGAAGAACCCGAAGAAGAGGAAGAAGAAAATTTATCCGTAAAAAGCCAGAGTATTGTGCTTTTGGGAATTTACCCGAACCCGGTTGAAGAGCAGCTGACACTTCATTTTTCAAACCAGGCGGATGATGAGTTATCATTCCGGATCGTAAGTCTGGACGGAAAAACGGTAAAAACGGATTCTTTTCTATGCAAAACCGGTGCATGGAACTATGAGATCAGGTTAGATGATCTAAACAGCGGATATTATAAAATTATACTTCAAAGTAAGAGCAGTATTGTTCAGGGATCATTTATCAAAAAGTAAATACAGAAGCAGAAACCTATAATACTATCTTGTTGTTTTTATAAAATATTTTGGGAATTAGAAAAAAGTAGTTAGATTCGTTAATCTGGAGTCGTATGTAATTTAGAAATTGAAAAAAGGGAATTTATTATTAAATTATTGGGCATGAGTGTATTTACTTATCATCTCGTAAAAACATCTTACTTTTCAGCTCTAAAAGCGATTCTATTCCCTCCCAACCCTAAAACTATTCCGGGTTTGATTCACGCAGAATATATGACCTGCATGACTTTGGGATCTGCTATTTTTTCTCCATCCCGTATGCTGATCAGGCAAGTTGCCGTATTTGCCCAGTGGGAAAACGAAACGGCTGTTGACCACTTTTTAAGTAAAAACAGCCTGGGTAAAATAGTAGCAAAAGGATGGCATACACGGTTGACTTTTATGAGACAATGGGGGAAAATCAGTGAATTTGAAATCCCCGATGAAAACCGTGAATTTGACTCTCCTGACTCTCCTGTTGTTGCGGTAACGATCGCCCGCATGAAATTACCTGAAATTCCAAGATTCATTCGCTGGGGCCGGCCTGTAGAAAAATTGGTGCGTGATCATCCGGGAACAGCATTGTCTTTAGCTTCGATCAGACTTCCCCGTACTGTTTCGACCTTCTCAATCTGGAAATCTCAAAAAGAAATGACGGATATGGTTCACGGGCATAGTTCTGTTCCTCATCCCAAAAGACATTTGAACGCGATGAAAGAAAGAGAAAGAAAAGATTTTCATTTTGAATTCACAACATTAAGGTTCAAACCCATTTCAGAATTTGGTGAATGGAACGGACGAACGAATATTATACCTGACATCAATAAGAATAATTGAAATGGGGGTAGCGGATCCAATGCAAAAATTTCAGGATTGGTTTACTCAACAATGGGTAATTCTTCGTGGTACAAAAATCAACTCAGAAGATTTCCCATGGCTGATGGGCCCGTTTGGAAGCTTAAACGGAATTGGTGATAATTTTATAAATCAGTTAGCTGAAAAAGAAAATCTGGTTATCGAAAGGGACAGAAAATCACACGGCCTGATTCCTTCGATCGATGCGCTGAACCTGTCGGGCGCAGAATTATCCAGCTTATCCCGGAATGTTATCCGGTTCTACGAAAACACCGCTGAGTATGATTTAGACTTCCACGTAAAATGGAATCCGTTTTTTAAATTTTTCGGTGTTTTGGTAAACAAATTATTCAGCAGCAGAATAAACCAGTTAAAAGTTCCGACTAAAAACATAAAAGACACTGAATCAATAAAAAGTGAAATAATCACCCTTTCAGATCCTAAGTCTGGTGAAGTAAAATATACGATATGGCTCAGAACGCTTAAATCAAACGGTCAGGTTATTTATTCAGGTGTTTACGGGACATGTAAATTACCTTCGGGAAAAGTATGCATCAAAGCTGTATTCCCTTTACCAAACGGAAATGCGACTGTTATAATGTCTCCGGGTATCGGAAAAAACGGGGAATTGATCTTAGATTCGTCCGGAAAAGAATTTGGTGATGCCGGTTTTTACTTTTTATTGAATGATTCGAAAGGAAATTACTGGTCTAAATTCATCCGTTCTTTTCGGGACCGATTAATTATCGGTGAAGGACGTGACCACATCTCAGCCGAACAATCATTAACACTTTGGCATAAAAGGGTTCTGGATTTCAGCTATACAATAACACTAAAAAATAATGATAAAAGATAAGCATATCATTGACATTTTCAAAGCAACTGATCAAATAGAGAAAATGGTTTATCTTGACAATAATAGCATTTTGACAGTTTGGAATATTGCCTGGGGCTATGACATTGAAAGTGAATCTGCACATATAACGACAAACATAAGTCCGGAAATTCCAAATGCAGATGTTGACTTTTTTTACACTAACCAAATACAAAAAATTGAAAATCTGATAAACGGAGAAATCTTGTACAACAAAAAGAAAAGCGAGCTATAACAGGGTATTCGGAGGAAAATATTTCTGTCTAAGCATATATTTCATTAATGGTTTATTTTCAACAACATCTGTGCTTCAATTTGCTTAATTTCGTTAAATATGAGGTTTCCTTCTTAAACCGCTAATTAAAGCACATCTCCCATATATCATCAATATTTTGAATTGGCTTTTTTTGTAATTTAGCTAATGCGTAACATGTTAACTTTACAATCAGCGCGAACTAAATAACATACATTAAGCGATATGCAGACAATACTTGGAGCAAACGGTCAAATAGCCGAAGAATTAGCAAGGGAATTGTACAGAAATTACACAACTGATATCCGGTTGGTAAGCAGAAAACCTAAAAAAATAAACGACACCGATCAGTTGTTTCCTGCCAGCTTATTGGATGCTCAGGCAACAGACAAAGCTGTTGAAGGGAGCAACATTGCTTATCTGACCGTAGGTTTACCAATGAACGCTCAAATGTGGGAAGACCAGTTTCCCGTTATGATGAAAAATGTAATCGAAGCTTGTAAAAAGCATCAATGCAAGCTGGTATTCTTTGACAATACTTATATGTATGCCAAAACCAGCGAACCGCAAACGGAAGAAAGCCCCTTTGTTCCTGCCGGGCAAAAATCAAGCATAAGAGCAAAAATTGCAACAATGCTTTTGGAGGAGATAAGCAAAAAGAATATAGAAGCGGTTATCTGCAGAGCACCCGAATTTTACGGACCGGGCAAAACGCAAAGCATTACGAACTCCTTAATATTTGATAATATTCAAAAAAATAGAAAACTAAAAGTCCCGATTAAAGACAATACATTAAGAACCTTGATCTGGACGCCCGATGCCAGCCGGGCAATGGCATTAATCGGAAATACACCCGACGCATACGATCAAACGTGGCATTTGCCCTGCGATGACCAAAGGCTTACTTATAAAGAATTGATCAACCTTGCTTCAGAAATTTATCAGAAAGACCTTCCCTACTCCGTTATAAAAATGTGGATGTTCCAATTGGGTGGTTTATTCAATAAACAGGCTAAGGAATTACAGGAACTGTTACCGCGTTACAAATACGACAATATTTTTATTTCCGATAAGTTCAAAAAAAGATTTCCTGAATTCAAATTCACAAGCTATCAGGAAGGAATTACTGGGATCATGAACGAACAAAAACAAGCATGGATAAAGAAAGGGAAAAAATAATCCAAAAATATATTGACGGTTATAACGAACTTTTATAAAATCTTTGAGATTTCATAAACCAATAAAAAAAATGGGAAATCAAAATATTTTAGAAACAAAAAGAACCTATCTGCGTAATCTGACAATTGATGATGCTGAAAATTTTTACAATTTAAATCTCAATCCCGAAGTATTAAAATTTACAGGAGATGAGCCATTTAAAAAAATTGCAGATGCTGAAAATTTTCTTTCAAACTATGACCAATATGAAAAATATGGAGTAGGGAGACTCGCAGTTATTGAAAAAACTACTGATAAATTTATAGGTTGGTGTGGTTTAAAATATAGTTCACAAGATGATGAATATGATATAGGATTTAGATTTTTTCAGGATTATTGGAATAAAGGTTTTGCAACAGAAACTGCCAAAAGATGTCTTGAATTCGGATTTGATAATTTGAATTTAAAAACGATTATAGGGCGGGCAATGAAAGAAAATATTGCTTCAATAAAAGTTCTTGAAAAAATAGGAATGAGATTTAAAAAAACTTTTGATTTTGACGGACAGGAAGGTGTGATTTATAAATTGACAAAATAGCGTGTCACATTGGGAATAAAAAAAATAAAAAATGACCATTTTTAAAGGCATAAAATATCAGTTTACTTCCAAGTGCTGGGAATATTCAGGAAAAGGAGCTTGGATTTTTGTTTCACTGCCAGAAGAAATCTCAAAAGAAATTCGGGAGCATTTCAAATCGGAAGAAGAAGGCTGGGGAAGATTAAAAGTTACAGCACAAATTGGAAAAAGTGAATGGAAAACAGCCGTTTGGTTTGATTCCAAGCAGAAAACCTATTTGTTACCACTAAAAGCCGAAGTCAGAAAAAAGGAAAATATAAGTATCAATCAGGAGGTCAGCACAACTATTTACATTTAACATTGAAAGAGCAATGATGATGAAAATTTTAATTATAGTTACAAGCGTTGCAACGTATGAAAACCATAAACTGGAAACCGGTTTATGGTTGAGCGAGCTAACGCATATTTATCATCTTGCCAAAGAGCAGGGGTTTGACATAACGATTGCCAGCCCGAAAGGTGGAAATACACCCATTGACCCTGAAAGCCTGAAGCCAATGATGCTGGATAAAATGACCAAAGAATATTGGGCAGACAGCTCTTTCAGAGAATTATTGAAACATACAAAAAGTTTAAACGAAGTTGCAGGACAACAGTTTGATGCTGTTTATCTGGCTGGCGGCCACGGCACAATGTATGACTTTCCTGACAACGCAACACTTCAATCTATTATCAGACAACACTACGAAAACAACAAAATCGTTGCGGCAGTATGTCACGGAGTCGGCGGGCTGTTAAACGTAAAGTTGTCGGACGGAGAATATTTAATTAAAAACAAGACCCTAACCGGCTTTAACTGGTTTGAAGAAAGTCTTGCCCGGCGAAAAAAAGAAGTTCCTTTTAATCTTGAAAAATCACTCAAAGAAAGAGGGTCGAATTACAAAAAGGCTTTTATCCCGATGACCTCAAAAGTGCTTGTGGACGGAAATCTTATTACAGGACAAAATCCGTTCAGTTCAAAAGAAATAGCGAAGGTAGTAATGCGGGAACTGAAAAAATAAAAATTGCATACATTTCTAAGACTGAACCCCTGAATCGTCTTACCGGAAAGAAGAAAATTTATTTCAAAAAGCTTGCATAGAATTAATAATTGACTAAATTTGCACCCACAAATTGACCCATGGTGTAACTGGCAACACGTCTGATTTTGGTTCAGAAGAGTCTAGGTTCGAGCCCTAGTGGGTCAACAAAATACAAAGCGCCTTTTACTGGCCCATGGTGTAACTGGCAACACGTCTGATTTTGGTTCAGAAGAGTCTAGGTTCGAGCCCTAGTGGGCCAACAAAACAGGAACGAGAGTGTAAAGCGAAAGCGTACACTCTCGTTTTAATTTATACTCTCTTCTCTCGCTCTCACACTCACTCTTTCTTATTCCCGGTTCTATTTCCATCTATTCCTCTCCATAAAGCTTTATCTTTCCATGAAGCTGTTCTGTTTTCATCCGCGTAATTAAATTTTTTCTACCTTTAACCAAAGATTTTTCAACTTAATTCAGATCGCTTATGTTACGAGTTTATTCTTTACTATTACTTGCAGCTTTATTCACCGCATGCAAAAAAGAAAAAATTGTAGCTACGGATGTTGTTCCCAATCCCTCAGATACCTTATCACACTATAACCCGGCCAAAAGCTATGACTTAAAAAATCTGAAGTACGGAACCGACAGCAAACAGATTCTGGATGCTTATCTGCCTGCCAATAGGGGTTCATCCACAAAAGTATTTGTCCTGATACACGGTGGCGGCTGGTCTGCCGGATCGAAAGAGGATTTTCAGCATTTCTATAACGGGCTGAAACAGACGTATCCTGATTGTGCGATTATAAATATCGCGTACCGGTTAGGTACGGCAAACAGCCCTGGCTATCCGAAGCAGATTAATGATATTGACGCGGCATTAAAATTCATGCAGCATGCTAATTTCAGCATTTCAAAAAACTATTGCCTGATCGGAAACAGTGCCGGAGGACATCTCTCCATGTTATACGGTTACGCTTTTGATACCGAACATACTGTAAAAGCAATTATCAATACCGTCGGACCGGCAGATTTTACGGACACCGCATACATTAATAACATTATTTATGAATACGCGCTGACCAGCCTGGTCGGGAACGTTACTTACAGCCAGAATCCTTTACTCTATAAGGAAGTCAGCCCGGCTTTACGTGTCAGCAGCACTTCTCCGCCAACCATTTCCTTTTACGGAGATCAGGATCCGTTGGTTCCTTCTACTCAGGTAACGCTATTACATGATCAACTGGATGCTCATGGTATTTACAACGAATGGACGCTTTATACAGGGGAAGGGCATGGGACCTGGAACCAGACAAATGCAAACGACTCTCAGAATAAAATAATCAATTTCATTCAGAATCATTTTCTGTAACAGCAATTATCCCCACTCTTCCCTGGTAGCTTTTACAAGCAAGTCATTCAGGTTCCGGCAACCTGATTTTCTCAGGATATTCTTTCTGTGATTGCGTACGGTGTGAATGCTGCAACAGGTAATTTCAGCTATTCTTTCACTACTAAAGCCCTGGATAACATATCTCAGGATCTCTTTTTCCCTTTTGGTAAAGATTTCTTTTGCTTTGGAAAATTTTATCAGCGGCTGAACGTCCCTATAAGAAGGTTCTCCTTCCAGGCCAATGAAAGAAAGCTTCATCTTGTTATTGGTGGATATATCGCTAATGTCCGTATGAAAAACAAGATTCCTCACAACTGCCCCGTTTTCATCCATAAGAATAGTCAGTGATTGCTGTAAAATCCGGATATACTCTCCGTTCTTTTTCCGGAGCCGGTAATTATACCTGCTTTTATACTTCATCACCTTATCCCGCGGCAATCTCTGCTTAAAATCGACGACAGTTGACTCAAAATCCACAAAACGGGGAAGATCTTCCGGATGGATATTTCCCAGCAGCGCCTGAATATCAAATTCTTCTTTTTGATATCCCAGTACCTGCTCCATAGAATCTGAAACAAATTCAATCAGGCTCAGGGCAGGGTTAAATATGAAATAATAAAAATCTCCTGCCTGAAATATGTCAAATACTTTCTTGTAAAAATCAAGCTCGGTCTGTAAGTCCTCACGGCTCTTATATTTTCCTATCTCAGACCACTTCCTTCTGACCTCATTTAAAATTTCTTCGTTCATTATATTTCAGGCTAAGAGACTAAAAGGCGGTTAAATATCAATACTTTCTCCTATGCCTAACAGGATCAGCTCTTTATTTTTTGCTGCAAACTTTTGTTTTGAAGCCCCATGATCAATCCGGATCAACTCTGCCGTATCATAATGAATTCCCAGTACTTTGTCACATTCTATAAAATCCGCAGCAACAACAGCTTCTTCCACATCCATCGTAAAATTTCCTCCAATAGGCAAAACTGCCAGATCCAGCTTAAAAAACATCGGGATCAGCTTCATATCCATGGTAAGTGCCGTATCTCCTGCCAAATAAATTGTCTTTCCTTCCGCAGAGATAACAAAACCGACAGGATTTCCTCCGTACTTTCCATCGGGAAAAGAAGAGGAATGAACTGCTTTCACCAGCTTTACCTTTCCAAAATCAAACTGCCAGCTGCCTCCCTGATTCATTCCATGTCCTTTAAACCCTGCATTTGAATAATGTGTCACCACCTCGTGATTGGAGATTATAACTGCATCTGTTCGCTTTGCAATTGCTTCCACATCAATAATGTGATCGTAATGTGCGTGCGTCAGTAAAATATAATCTGCTTTTAAAGCATTCACATCAATTTTTGATGCCTTAGGGTTTGCGGATATAAACGGATCCACCAGGATGGATTTTCCGTTGATCTCAAGATGTAATGCTGAATGTCCGTAATAATTTATTTTCATGTTTTTTCATATTCGATGAAATCAAATATAAGGATTACACCCCAAAAAGACAAAAAGGAATTAGTAGCATGTTATACAAAAAATAGCCATATATAGCTATTTGATACCAACAGAAACTAAACTAATTTTGCATAGTCTGTCAAAGCTCACAGCCAGACCTGTTACTATCATTATAAATCACTATTCCATTTAAGGAGTTGTTTTTATGAAAAACAGCTCCTTTTATTATATATTCAAATGAAACTGATCATTCCTTTTAATTTACAAACTTTTGAAATGCCACTTTGATGTGACATTTTTTTTTACGTAACTTTGCATGTCTTAAATTAAACGGAGAAACATAAAATGTTTATACAAGTTTTAAAATCTAAAATTCATCGTGCTAAAGTAACGCAGGCAGATTTAAACTATATCGGAAGCATCACGATTGATGAGGATTTAATGGATGCCTCCAATCTCATTGAAGGAGAAAAAGTTCAGATCGTCAATGTTAATAACGGTGAGCGTTTTGAAACTTATGTGATAAAAGGAGACAGAAAATCAGGAACTATCTGTCTGAATGGACCGGCAGCAAGAAAAGTCGCTGTAGATGATATTATCATTATTATCAGTTATGCTACCATGGAATTTGAGGAAGCCAAAGCATTCAAGCCCCGGCTGGTTTTTCCCGATGAAAACAACCGTCTTATCGACTGATGAAGTCATTACTTTCAAAATTTTTAAAAACCATTCTCCCTTTAGGGATCGGCATTTATCTGTTATGGTATTTTTTCAGGCAGATGGACGAATCCCAGCTGCAACAGTTTTACAAGGTCATTTATTCGGCGGATTACCGGTGGATCTTCCTTTCCCTGATTCTAAGCATCGTTGCCTTTGTCATTCGTGCAGAACGTTGGAAGCTTGCACTTGAACCGTTAGGCTATCAGACAAAATTAAAGAACCGTTATCATTCACTGATGATTGGTTATATTATGAATCTGACAATTCCAAGAGCCGGAGAAGCATCCCGTTCCGCAATGCTTTACCGCTCCGAAAATGTTCCTTTCTCCAAATCATTCGGAACGATTATTTCCGAACGTGTAGTTGACCTATGCTTCTTAGGAGGAATTACAGTATTTACCTATTTTTTAAATACCGGAAACTTCAGCCAGTTGTTCGAAGATATTCAGAAAACATTCGGAACCACAGAAAAAAATAACCTCCGGATATATATTTATTTATTTCTGGTGCTCGGTGCAGCTGCTTTCACCCTGCTCTTTTTCTTTGTTCCCTCTTTCAAATCCAAAATCTCCAGTTTTATTCGAGGATTGTTCAGTGGTATTTTTTCTATTTTCAAAATGCAAAGAGCCGGATTATACTTATTCTATTCCTTTTTAATCTGGTTATTATACATCATCTATTTCGCGATTTGTTTCTACAGCATTGAAGCTACTTCCCATTTTCCTCTCAGCGGAATCATGCTGGCTTTTATCGCCGGTTCTCTGGGAGTAACATTCACGAACGGAGGAATCGGCGCATTCCCTTTGTTAGTGGGGATTGTGATCGGTATTGCCGGAAATGGGATCGAAAACGCCAAAGCAGTTGGTAACGCATTAGGGATGATCATCTGGAGCTCACAAACATTATTAGTCATCATTTTAGGAGTGATATCACTTCTGTTATTACCCAAGCCTTATGGAAAAGAATCATCTGAGCAAGCTTCTGGACAAGATAGTTGATCCGGAAAAGGCTGAAAACCTATTGAAAGAATGGAGAAAAAACGGTGAGAAAGTTGTTTTCACCAACGGCTGCTTCGATATTCTTCACCGGGGCCATGTTGTTTATCTTGCAAAAAGCGCAGACCTGGGACAACGCCTGATCATAGGATTAAATTCTGATGCTTCTGTAAGAGCGCAGCAAAAAGGGCCGGAACGCCCCATCAATGATGAACAATCCAGGGCGCTTCTGTTAGCTGCTTTGGATTTTACTGATGTGATCATCGTTTATGATGATGCTACGCCTCTTCACTTAATTAAGACACTTCTTCCCGACATCCTGGTCAAAGGCGCGGATTATGACGAAAATGAAACAGACAGCACCAAAAAAACATATATTGTCGGAAGTGATATTGTAAGGAACAATGGAGGGCAAGTGAAAACAATTGCTTTGGAGCAGGGCTTTTCTACGACGTCGATCGTCAACAAAATAAAAGATTGAATGATGTAAATCTTTTATTTTGAATGATGAATACTGAATTATGAATATAGTAGTCCTAAACTGTCCTTTATCTTTCCTCTTGTTTTTCTCCGTTTACTTTCTGACGATCATCACAAATCCTTGTTTTTCGCCATTTTCATAATTGATCTTGTAGAAATAAGTCCCGTCGGTCAAATCTTCTCCATTCATGTCTTTTCCTTCAAAAACGGAGGAACCTCCTGATTTTTGATTAAAGACAAGATTTCCCCAACGATTAAAGATCAGCACTTCATATTCCACACAGCCCCCGAAAATTGCTTCAAAATCAATTTTATCATTCAGGCCATCCGCATTGGGAGTGATCACATTCGGCATTTCGAATTTGTCATTGAACAGCTGGCTTACCGTAATCGGAATCACTTCAAACGCAGACTTACACGTTCCGTTATCCGCCTGAACATAGATATTCTGCGTGTGCTCATCGACTACATAAGTGCTTTTGATCCCGGAATGATACGCAGCTGAATTTATATCCAGGTACCAGTAATAATCATTCGAAACAGCAGCATTCGCTACTTCGCCGGCAAATTCCTCACCATAGCATGCCAAAGGAAGGTTTGTCGTAACCAAAGGTTTTGCCGGAAGATCAAAAACTATCAGGTCAAGTATAATGATCGAATCACAGCCATTCGGAGCAGCTATGTTTATCGTATAAGTGCCGGTCGTTGTATAATCCTGGTTGTTATAAGTTATCTTTTCTCCCTGACAAAGCGTGCTGGTCAGTGTTGTTGTCACCACCGGCCTGTCGATCACCGTTAAATTAAGTATGGAATCACAACCGCTTACCGCCGTAAATGTGAATGAATAGTTTCCGGCAGACGAAATATTTTGTCCCTGGTAAGTAATTATCTCGTTCTGGCATTTTTCCAGTGTATCGTAAGTATTTACGGAATTGGAATACGTCAAAACCAAGGTTTGAACAGAATCACACCCTTGAGCAGTCGAGAGATTTACATCATAATTTCCTGCTGTTGTATAGGTTGTTCCATTAAACGAATAAGAACCGCCCGGACAAACCGAAGCATAGGTTGTATCTCTCAGCAAGGAAGACAGCGTTACCGTCAATGTCACAATAGAATCACAGCCTTGCGCATTTTGTATATTCACGTTAAAAGTTCCTGCAGAACTGTATGTCTGACCGTGATAAGTAAAAGAGCTTCCGGGACAGATCTCACGGGATTCCGTTCCAGTCAAAGGAGGAGAAACCGTCAAAACCAGCGTAGCTACAGAATCACATCCTGTCGGCATCGTAATAGTGTGGTTATAAGTCCCTGCGGTCGAATAATTTGTTCCATTAAATGAATAGGTATCTCCCGAACAGATCGTTGCATTTGTTGTTGAAACCGGGGCAGAGAGGTAAGACGCATTAACAATGAGTGTCGTATCGCAACCGGAAACCGCGGGAATAAAGAACGTATGAGCTCCGTCAGTCGTTATTGTATTTCCTCTAACCGTAACACTGCTTCCCTGACAAAAAGAAATATTCTCTGTAATGGAAGGCCCTGGATTTACAGTAACTGTAACTGTGTCCACCATATAACAGGATTCTGCGTTATTACGTTCTGTTCTGACAGTATAAATATATTCTACAGGAGTTGTTCCCGTATTGGAAAGTGTCGCTGTAGGATTCGAAATCACCGCAGATGATAAAGCTGTCGCAGGATTCCATAAATAAGTGTGATTCGTCGTTGTTGCTGTTCCTAGCTGGACAGTCTGTCCGCTGCAAACAGCCTGATCCAGACCTGCATTATTCGTTGCCGGAAGATCCGCATAAATTTTTACATTACGGATAGAATGTGTCTGATAAAGCATTCCCGTACTGGCAGTAAACCCAAAGTAAACAGCTCCATTCAAAGGAGTGACCGTTGCGTTTAAGGTTTGATTTGTATGAAAGGGATTTGTTGAACCCGATGACGTCACAACCTGCACGGCCCCGTTATTATAAGTGATCGTCACCTTATCATAATCTTTATCTGTGAGATAGTTCATATTGGTTGCCCAGACACTTGTATTATTGGTTCTTCTCGTCATTGTATTATCACACTCTGAATAGCCCGTCCCGTAAGCCACCTGAATTTCAGGATTATTTCCACCACATTGCACACCGCTGACGTAATTATCATAAGCATCAAAGCATACTTTCAGTCCGTGAGATGTTACCGGAATTCCCATAGAACCTCCTCCGAAATACGAGGTAGGAAGCTCATTAATAGCGCAAAACACGATTCCGTCCGCACTGGAACCATCGTACATCCGCATTTCAAATTCCACTTTCCATTTTGTACAGGTCGCCAGATTGATCGGAGTTTTAAAAAATACCTGTCCGAATTTATCCGCCTGATTCGGAGTGAGCACCACTTCATTCGGATAAGCATCGGAATCCCCTCCTGTGTCACCTAATGCCGCATCGCCATTAAAATGCCAGTTGGTCGTATCTAATGAAGTCGTTCCCTGAATAGATGCAAATAGGTTAGTTTGTGAATAAATGGAATAACGATCTGTAAATAATCCGGTGAATATTAAAAATCCTATTAGAAATAAACGTTGCATAATTTTTGAGTTGTTAGCATCATAATGACGTAACAAAAGTATAAAAGGTTAACAAAAAAAGAGGCCTGTGACCTCTTTTTGCATTTTATTTATTATACGGTTAATATTTCCTTCTCTTTCTCTTCTATGATATCATCAATTTTCTTGATAAAGGAGTTGGTGATATTCTGTATTTCAGTTTCCGCACCTTTCACCATATCTTCCGGAAAACCGTCATCTTTTAATATTTTTACCATATCTAAAGCATCCTTTCTGTTATTACGGACAGCCACTTTTGCGTTTTCTCCTTCTGCTTTCGCTTTTTTGGCCAGCTCGCGTCGGCGCTCTTCCGTCAATGGCGGTACGGTAATGATCACTGTTTCTCCATTATTCTGAGGAGCAAAACCAAGATTTGAATTAATAATGCCCTTCATTATATCATTAATAATGCTTTTTTCCCAAGGCTGAACAGTAATTGTCCGTGCGTCCAGTGTACCGACATTTGCTACTTGTGCCAATGGTGTCGGAGAACCGTAATATTCCACCATTACACCGTTCAGCATACTTGGAGTAGCTTTTCCGGCTCTTACTTTTACTAATTCATTTTCTAAATGTTGGACAGATTTTGAATTAGCTGATTTAAACTCGTCATAAATCAGTGTAAATTCTTCAGTCATAAATTATAACGTATTAATTTTTAACAATTGTTCCTACTTTTTCGCCGCTCAGCAGCTTCAATAAATTGCCGGGAGTATCCATATCAAAAACGATGATCGGCAGGTCATTTTCTTTACATAAAGTAAATGCGGTCATGTCCATCACCTGCAATCCTCTGGCATAAGCTTCGTCAAACGTAATTGAATCATATTTTTCCGCAGCCGGGTCTTTTAACGGATCTGCCGTATAAATACCATCCACACGTGTTCCTTTCAAAATAACATCCGCATCAATCTCAATCGCTCTTAATGAAGCGGCTGAATCTGTTGTGAAATAAGGATTTCCTGTCCCTGCGCCAAAAATCACCACTCTTCCTTTTTCCAGGTGGCGGACAGCTCTCCTTCTTACATAAGGCTCCGCTATTTCCTTCATCTCGATAGCAGACTGCAGCCGGGTATTCAATCCTACTTTTTCCAAGGCCGCCTGCAATGCCATACTATTAATCATCGTTGCCAGCATTCCCATATAATCTCCGTGCGTCCTGTCCATACCGCCTTCTTCTGCCTGAACACCCCGGAAGATGTTTCCTCCTCCAATCACAATCGCCACTTCAACACCTGAATCACAAATCTGTTTAATCTGTTGAGCGTAAGAGTCCAAACGGTCATTGTCAATCCCGAATTGTTTAGCTCCCATCAACGACTCCCCGCTTAATTTTAAAAGAATCCTTTTGTATTTCATGTATTTATTTAATTCGTCTGCAAATATATAATATCCATTTTTCCGAGCAAAAAAAATGCAATTAAACTAAGTCTAATTGCATCTCTGAAATTTTCAGTTATTTCGGCTGCTGGTCCGTCGTTAAAACGTATTCTTTAAAAAAGTCATCCGTCTTGACCGGCGTGCCTTCCATATTCACTTCCTCGATTCCCATTCCGGCAAAAAACCTTCTCATAATATGCCTGTTCTGCCAGTCCTGGCTATTCATTTTCAACGTTACCGTATTGGATCTCTCGTCAAACGAAGCTGAAAAATACTTCGTATAATATTTCGCCGTTTCCAGCACCTTTTCTTTAGAAACTTTCTCTGTCAGCTCAAATGTAAAAACATCACTGAATTTCTCTTTGTTGTATTTTTCCAAAGAATTTACTTTAGCAATCTGCTGGGCAAATGTAAATTGCGCTCCCGCAAATATCAGTATCAAAAGAAATATATTTTTCATATTGTTTACATTTTAATTATTAAGACGATAAAACCGTGCCAGTAATTGCACTACAAATAAAATAAATATATTTGAACTCTGAGTCTAATAAAATGTCAAATTTAGCTAATTCTTATACACAAGACCTTACGGAAGCTGGTTGTGACGAAGCCGGGAGAGGATGTCTTATAGGCCCCGTTTATGCGGCGGCGGTAATTTTACCTCCGGACTTCGACCATCCTTTTCTGAATGATTCAAAAAAAATCACAGATAAGAAAAGAGAAGAATTGCGGCTTATTATCGAAGAAAAAGCACTTGGATGGGCAGTCAGCGCTGTCGATCATGAAAAAATTGACGAGATCAATATCCTGAACGCCAGCTTTCTCGCTATGCGGCAGGCTGTGGAACAATTAAAAACGCAGCCGGAATTACTGCTGATTGACGGGAATCGCTTTAAGCCTTTCGGAATTCCGCATCAGTGCATCGTTGGAGGAGATGCCAAATATAAAAGCATTGCGGCAGCCTCTATCCTGGCAAAAACACACCGGGATGAGTATGTCCGCAAGCTTGCGCTGGAATTTCCTCAATACGAATGGGAAAAGAACAAAGGATATTCTACTCCAAGACACAAACAGCTGATTATTGAACATGGAGAATCCCCTTATCAACGAAAAACATTTAATTACAGGAAGAATCAGATTGTGTTGAATTTTGAATAGTGAATGATGAATTTAGATGGTTTATTTTATTAATCGGAACATTCTTATAAAGTCTGACATCTAAAGTCTAATATCTAACATCTTTTTGAATAAACATTCTGCTGTTAGCTTTTAAAATTTCACTTATTGAATCGAACAAACACTTTAAGTATTTTTGAAAGAATTAATTTGGGTTCTTTATGTTCAATCGAATTTTTCTGATTTTAATCTGCATTTTGTCTCTCGGATGGATTTTTTATGTCGGTTATGATGTTTTTTACAAAACAGACCGTCTGGATCCGGAATTGATTTTCTCTAAGGAAGACCAGGAATTGTTAATAATTAACCGGACAGATGAATTTTTTTCAGTAAACATTCCTTTTCAGATTCATCCTGAAATTAGCGACTTAGTCAGACAGTTCATTGAAACGCCAAGAAACGAGCGGATCTTCCTATCAAAAACGCGGCCGGTTATTCTCATAGAAAGTCCTAATTACTGGAACAAAAACTCCGTTATCACTTACCTTAATCGAAAAAACATTCCCTATCAACAAAACGATGAATCCCTGCTGATCGGAGATTTTCAACTGCAATTTAAATATCATTTTTTACTGATCGCTCCAAAGGGATTACGGAAAAACCACGGTGATTTCACACTTCCGGAATGGGATAAAAAAGCAACTGCTGTGATCGTTCACCAGCTTAAAAACAGCGCTTATCTGACAGAAATTTACTTACAAACAGACGGGCAGATTATTTACCAGACAACTTATGACAATCAGCTGGATTCGGAGAAAGTAGATGACAAAAATTTATTTGCACCCTATCTTCCCGCAGGAATAACTTCCTATCATTTTTACGAGAAAAAATTCGCGCTAAACAATCATATTCTTACGAAAAGCAGCCCGATGAATGAATGGCTGCAATATGGATTTGTTCTCTTTGATTACAATGGCGTTTCTGTGATCATGACCGACTCAAAGATCGGAGAGGATCCTTTAAATACGCTCAATACAAAATTCGCAAAAGATACTCTGACCTTCAGGGAAGATATCTCGATAAAAGAGATTAAGCTGACGGAAACGTTTCCTTCGAATACGAAAAGCGGATTTTATCTGACCAGAATCGGGGATAAGGTTATTTTCTCCGAGAGCCTGAACTTAAACAAAAAAATAGTTGCCGACTATGAATTGGGAAATACCTTGCTGTTGAATGATGAGAAAGCAGAAAAGATATATGGTAAGCTTCCTTATAAAGTGGTTGAAAGACTGGTTTCTCCTTCGGATATGTATGCTGTTTCAACGTATGCCAATATTTCTACCAAGCATTTGATCCAGGTTTCTGCTCCTACTATTGCTTCCAATGAAAATCAAAAAGAAAATGATCCTTCACAGCATTTTATTATTCCTGTAAACGGAACAGTTTCGTATGCAACAGGAAAAGGAAATCAGCAATACCTGCTTACTTCTAGCAACCAGCTCATCGCTATTAATAGTGGAAAAATTACCTGGCAGAAATCCATTCCTGACAAAATCATCGGGGATATAAAAATTGTCGATTATGAAGGAAACGGAAAAGTATATCTTTTATTCAATACCGCTAAAAAGCTCTTCCTGCTGACGGAACAGGGAACGAATATTTTGGATAATATGTTCGCTCCGAAAAAGGAATTCGCTAACGAAGCCAATCTTTACCGCTGGAAAAACCAGACGAATCTGATCTATATTGATGAAGCCGCGCAGATAAAGCACTGCTCTGCTGACGGAAAATCCGTAAAATCAATTCCTGTAACGGCAGGAAACACCACAAAAAAGATTGAAATTTTTGCTCAGAACGGACGGATCATAGGATTACTTACAGGAGAAAAAGCAACCCAGACAATTGATCTGTCCAAAAATAGAAGCATTAAAAATCATCCTGTTATTCCTTCCGACGCACTTCGCCTGAAGGCTGGAGGCAGTATTAATTTCTTTGACTTTCAGGATGGTAAGCTGATAAGATCAGATTACACTTCCTCAAAAACAGTCATTGATAATTTCCCGGATATAAAGCAGCTGAAAAGCATTCCGGTCAATACGCAGACATTTGTAACCTTTATCAGCTATCATAAGCTGCATATTTACAATGAAAATGGCAACCTCATCCGGAAAATTGACGTGCCGGTAAGCGATCTGCAAAGCTATGATATCTGCTTCATCAACAATAAGCTGTATGCCGCATTTCTTGACGGATTGGAGAATAAGATCAGTGTCACTGACGGAGAAGGAAAGGTGTTGAAGGATAATCTGGAAGGAAAAAATTATATCTTTATGTCAGTAAAAGGGAATACATTGAATTTGTTAAGCGAAGGAAACGGATATGCTGTACAATATTACAATGTACTGCAACCTTAAAGCATGATTTACCAGGTACTTCGAAATATCATCAGCTTTTGTTTAAATCTCTATTACAAAGAGATTAAAATAAAGAATAAAAAAGCACTCCCGAAAGATGGCCCTTTGTTAATTATCAGCAATCATCCGAATACGTTAGTAGATGCGTTTGTAGTCGGATATTTATGCCCGCGGCCGATTCATTTTCTTGCCAAAGCTACTTTTTTCAATACTTCGCTGAAAAGAAAGCTGCTCAGCCGATTGAATATTGTTCCCATTAACCGTGTATCCGACGGAAAAACTTCAGGAATAGACAATAATGATTCTTTTAATCGCTGTTATGAAACGCTGGAACAAGGAAAAGTCATTGCTATTTTTCCGGAAGGAACTTCGTTTCTTGAGCATCATCTGCGGGAATTAAAAACAGGCGCGGCACGGGTTATTCTGGAAACTGTCCAGCGCAACAACGGAAATCTCAAAGTAAGCGTTATTCCTGTCGGAATCAATTATACGGAAGGATATAAATTCAGAAGCTCGTTGTTGGTCAATATCGGGAATCCTGTTGATTATTCAGAAGAAATTAAGATTTATGCGGACAATCATTCGCTTGCAGCCCGCCAGCTGACACAGAAATTTCATGATGAGCTTTCTTCTTTACTGATTTCTTTCAGGGAGAAAACACAGGAAAAGCTGGCATTGAAGCTTTATCATATTTTTACCAGCTCCTATATCAAAAACGATAAGAACGGAGTGGAAAAAGAAGTGGAATTATTAAGAAAAATTCAGCAGCAGCTGAATAAAATAGAAAACGAAACACCTGAAAAGTACGAAGAGATTGAAATCAGCACCGAAAATCTGCTCCAGAAGCTGAACGAGATAGAATTAAAGCCTTCTTTCCTGGACCGGCGGATCAAGCTCAGAATGTTTATCCGGCAGCTGTTGTTTTCTTTTATCTTTATTATTCTTGGTTTTCCGGTTTTCATTTTCGGGATTATCCACAACCTCGTGATTTATAAATGTGTGGATACTCTCGTTCCACGATTGACGAAAGACATTGAATATTATGCTCCGTTGTCCATTCTGCTAAGCATGGTTCTTTATCCTTTGGTTTACATCCTTTTCCTGATCGCTGTGAATCAATATTACAATTTACCCGTATATGCGGACATTCTGTATTTTATTTCAATGCCGGCAACAGGATTATTCGCCTACAATTTCTGGAAATATATTTCACACATCAACTTCAAAACAAACTTTGTTTTCTACCTGTTCAGAAATAAAAATTACCTGGAGCAAATAAAAAAACACCGCGATTATCTGCGGGAGCTTGTATTTGAAAAATAAACAGTCTCAGCTTTTGATAAAGAATTCGATTGCCAGATCATAAGACATTAAGCCGAATCCGAATATACATCCTGCCGCTACGGGAGCAATCAGTGAAGTGTGTCGGAATTCTTCTCTTGCTGCCACATTCGATATATGTACCTCTACAACCGGGACAGAAACAGCAGAAATGCAATCTCTGATCGCAACAGAAGTATGTGTATAACCACCCGCGTTTAAAATCACGCCTGCAGCATCAGTTTCCTGCAGCTTATCAATGATCTTTCCTTCTACATTCGACTGAAAATATTCCAGTTCCAGTTTCGGGTAGTTAATTTTCAATTTTTCAAAATAAGATTCAAATGTTTCATTTCCATAGACGGAAGGCTCTCTCTTTCCGAGTAAATTTAAGTTCGGTCCGTTTACAATTAGCAGTTTCATATTATCTTTGAATCATGACTTGGGAACGCTATATTAAGGAATTTCTGGGATTTTTGAAAGTTGAAAAAGGTTTATCTGAAAATACGGTAGAAGCTTATCAGCGGGATGTCCTGAAATTGTATGAATTTGCGATACAGAGAAAACTCAACGTGGAACAGCTCCGGTATGAAGACCTGCTGGCCTTCATGACAGAACTGTATGATCTGGGAATCGGAGCCAGAAGCCAGGCACGTATTCTTTCCGGTGTCCGGCAATTCTTCCAGTTTTTACATTATAACGACTATCTCCAGGATTTACCTACTTCATTAGTCGAGTCACCTTCGATCGGCCGGAAATTACCGGATGTACTGGAGCTGGACGAAATCAACGCAATGATGTATGCTATCGATTTATCAAAAAATGAAGGGCAGAGAAACAGAGCCATTATGGAAACACTTTACAGCTGTGGGTTACGTGTTTCCGAGCTGATCAACCTGAAATTTGAACATTTATTTCCTCAGGAGGGTTTTCTACGTGTCATTGGAAAGGGAAACAAAGAGCGTCTGGTACCTATGAATCAGTATGTAGCCGATGAAATCAATACTTATCTGACCGCCACCCGCAATCACCAGAACATCAAGCCGGGGAATGAGGCTTATGTATTTCTGAACCGGAGAGGAAGCGCTTTAACACGTGTAATGATCTTCACCATTATAAAACAGCTGGCGGAAGATGCGGGAATTACAAAAAATGTGAGTCCGCATACTTTACGGCATTCGTTTGCCACCCATTTACTGGAAGGCGGAGCTAATCTGCGCGCGATCCAGGAGCTTCTCGGCCATGAATCCATTTCAACGACAGAAATCTACACCCATCTTGATCAATCCTATCTGAAAGATACGATCATGAGCTTCCATCCGAGAAATAAAAAATCTTAAAAAGCGCTGTTCGTCAGGAATTCATGTAACGGCAGCACTTCTACCATCATTCCTTCCTTTTCAAAGCGGTCTTTTTGATTCATCGTAACCAACAATGCCTTTTTCTTATCAAAGTAGCGCAACGCTTCAAATGCTCCTCCCAGCTCACGTTTTAAATTGTCTTCATTCAGATGGTAGCAGACCTGTATCAACAATTTCGGCTGCTCCCGTTCCATAACAACAAAATCACATTCTTGTTCCTCGCTGAAATAATAGATTTCTTTAAAGGATCTTCTCAGATGAAGGAACACCAGATTTTCCAGCCTTCTGCCCTGCTCTTCGGTAAATGTGATTGAATTATGCGCGAACAACCCTAAATCAATTGTATATACTTTTTTAGGATTTCTGATTTGTTTCTTTATAGAATAGCTGAACTTCGGAACAAATTGTACAACATACGTATTCTCCAGATGAGAAAAGTATTCCAGCATCGTGCTGACTGCCTTTATATCAAACATTTTAGTCAGGTTGGTCGCAGAAACAGGTTTCCCGATATTAGATATCAGATACACCGCTAATTTTCTAAGCGAAACAATATCTCTTACACCATAACGGACAGCTATATCGCGGTAGAGGATATCATCCAGCAGCTGATTTAAGATCAAAGAATTATCTGTTTTCAGGTATTCAGGAAAACCTCCTTTTTCAAAATATAATTGTGCACTTTTCTCAGAGCTTTCCAAACCTTTCAGCGCAAGAAATTCATTATATGAAAACGGAAATAGTTCTGTTGACAAATGCCTGCCTGTCAGCTTCGTACCTAATTCAGTACTCAGTAAGGTAGCATTAGATCCCGTCACAATTACCTGAAAGCCTTCATCTACTTTTTGCCGTACATATAGCTCCCAGTTTTCGAGCATCTGGATTTCATCGAAAAATAAAACCGTCTGATTACTGTTCTTTATTTCGGCATCCAAACGCCGGAAATCATCTGTCGCAAATCCTGCTAAACGTATATCTTCGAAATTTAAAAATAATGCGTTATCAAAATGTTTCCGCAAAAGCTGAAGTAGCAAAGTACTTTTACCACAACGTCTTACTCCTGTTATGACATTTACAAAATTCTCATGTACATGGACATTATGAAGAATCTCTCTGTCCACACCGGTCTGTTTTTTTAAAAATATTTCCCGCTGGGCATCGATAACTTCCGCTATTAATTCCTGACTGATCATCTTAATTCATTTGATACAAAAATACAATATTATTTTTTACTATCAAATATTATTACATTCTATTAAACAACAATATTATAGTTTAATATCAAACAATATATTATTTTAATAAGAAATAATATCTAATTCAATTATAAATATCTTATATTCAATCTGTTTAAACCTTAAAAACCATCAGCAAAATTCCCGTAAACATTTTTGATAGAATCGTTAAAAAAATTAGACTAATCTAACTTTTGAATTACATTTCTCAATTAAATCATTATTTTTGCATAAAAAATCACTTCATGATTGAGTTTTTCAAAAGTATTCATCCTATAACGGCTGCTCTGATCGCCACTATCTTTACCTGGTTGATGACCGCAGCAGGTGCCGGTTTAGTTTTTCTTTTCAAAAAGCCGAAGCGTGCTGCTCTTGACGGAATGCTCGGATTTACGGGTGGTGTAATGGTTGCTGCCAGCTTTTGGTCATTGCTCAGCCCTGCGATTGAGCTTTCTGAAAAACAGTATCCGACTATGCCATGGATGCCAGCCGCGGTAGGCTTTTTAATCGGTGCGCTATTTCTGTTCGCGCTGGATAAAACAATGCCTCACCTCCATATCAATTTCGGAGAGGACCAAAAAGAAGGTGTGAAAAATCAATTTCATAAATCAACTTTGCTTGTATTGGCAATCACCCTTCATAATATTCCGGAAGGGCTGGCAGTAGGGGTCTTGTTCGGCGCTGCCGGATTAGGGATTGACGGTGCGACGATTACCGGAGCTATTGCTTTGGCTATCGGTATAGGAATACAGAATTTTCCGGAAGGTTTTGCTGTCGCGATGCCTCTAAAACGAGCCGGTTTAAGCCGGTCCAAAAGCTTCATGTTTGGTCAGCTCTCCGCTATTGTAGAGCCTATTGCCGGAGTTTTGGGCGCAGCATTGGTGATTTACATGCAGCCGGTTTTACCTTACGCATTGGCTTTCGCTGCGGGAGCAATGATTTATGTAGTAGTGGAGGAAGTCATTCCGGAAACCCAGCAGGACAAATATACAGATATTGCCGTTTTAGGATTTATCGGTGGTTTCCTGGTGATGATGATATTAGACGTTGCTTTAGGGTAAAATCATACTGATTTCTTTGGCCTTCTTCTGTAAAATAGTGTCAGAATAAATGCCAGCGTTGCAACAAGCAAGCTTGTCTTACCGATATAATCACCCACTCTCGAATAGAACGTCAGTTCTGCATTTCTGTTAATCACCTGACGCAAAGCTGCTCTCGCCCACCATCCGGTTGACTGAACAATATCTCCGCGTTGGTTTATAAATGCTGATGTTCCTGTATTAGCAGATCGTGCAACCCATTTCCTGTTCTCTATCGCTCTTAAACGCGCAAAAGCCAGGTGCTGTTTGTATCCGGGTGTGTCTTTCCACCAGCCGTCATTAGTAATCACAGCGATAAATTCCGCTCCCTGCTTACACTGCTTAGAGATAAATTCCCCGAAAATCGATTCATAACAAATCACCGGGGCAAGCTTCACTTTATTCGTTTCAAAAACACGAGGGGCGAATTCTGTTCCTAAAGTAACAGATGTACCTCCGTTTTGCAATGCAAATTGCTGCAAGAAAGGAAAAACAGAGACAAAAGGGATTTTCTCAACGCCTAATACTAATTTAGATTTATGAAGGAATGAAGGACGGTCAATATGATCGATCAGCATAGCCGTATTGTAATATTCTTCGTAACCGGGACCATCCGGCGTAGGAAGCGAAGCAACTGACCGTTTGTTGTAATAATATTTTTTTGTATTCGCACCGATCAGCAAAGCTGCATTCGGCCATTTTGCTTTACGTTCCACCAGGTAATGATAATAGATCACCCGTTTGACTTCTTCTTCTACAAAAAGATAAGGCAATGCCGTTTCAGGAGCAATAACAAATTCTGTTTTCGGGGTTACCAGGCTATCCGCCAGGTCACAAATCGCGTTGATCTGCGGTAAAATCTGCCCGGAGAATTTATCTACATAAGGATCTATATTCGGCTGTACTACAACTATTTCCGAGGCCACTCCTTTTTCTTCATAGGTATAATACATCACCAGCGAGAGGAGCATTGGCAGCAGTAGCACCAGCGAAAAACGCACTACCCATTTTTTGGTTTGCTCCAACGGCTTTTCCTGAACAAAACGAGCATAAATAAATCTGAACAATAAGAAATTAGTCAGCAGCATCCACAATGTTCCTCCGGAAGCTCCTGTGACAGAATACCACTGGATCAGCTGAGGTGCGGATGCATAAATATTTCCAAAATTCAGCCATGGCCAGGCCAGCTCCCAGAAAGTGTGCAGGTATTCAAAACCAATCCAATACATAAACAGGCAGACAAATCCCATGTTTCTGCCCAGATTCCGTTTTGTCAGGTGAAAAAGATAAAATACAAAAGACATCAAAAACGTATTTGCAATGAACGCCATGAGCGCTCCTCCTTCTGATGAATTCCATATCCACCACGTTGTACCCACATTGTAGATCAGGAAAGTTAAAAAGGCATGGATATATACTTTTCCCGCTCTAAGCCTCTTCTTGTAAATAGAATGTTCGGTCAGCAAGAGCGGAACTAAAGCAATAAACGAGAGCGGAAACAAACTTCCTGTATTCGGAAAAGATAGCACCAGCAGTATTCCACTGAGTGCACTTAAAAGATAACGGACGCTTCGGGTGATAATCATAATTATTATTGTTTTGCTGCTTCTTGTCGCTTTAAACTTATATATAAAATTACAATCCCTGCAATAATAAAAGGAATACTCAGCCACTGACCTGTGGAGATAGCTGCATGAATATCCCGGTCTGTCTGCGCATCTTTCACGAACTCAATTAAAAACCGCCCGGTCCATAGAACGATCATAAACACTCCGAAAATGGCGCCGGTTCTCTTTCTCCAGTTCTTTTTCCAATACAGATACATCAGCAAGAGGAAGGTAAACAGATAATAAACGGCTTCATAAAGCTGGGCAGGATGCCTTGGGAGAATTTCACCTGTTTCGGGATTGATCGCCTCCGGCGAATTGTTAAATATAAATCCCCACGGCAAGGTTGTCACCTTACCTATAATCTCATGGTTCACCAGATTCCCCAGACGAATAAAGCACCCGGCAATGGCAATCGGTGCTACTACTCTATCCAGAATCCACAACATCGGTTTCTTAATGATATATTTCGAATAAAAATACAGTGCAAGAAGAATAGCAATGGCAGCACCGTGTGATGCTAATCCACCTTCCCACACCTTTACAATATCCTGCGGATTTTTACTGTAATATTCCCAGTCGTAGAAAAATACGTGTCCTAATCGTGCGCCGACAATTGTCGCGATCACAACAAACATCAACAGTTTATCCAGATATGATTCGTCAATTTTATCCTCCCGGAACATTCTTTTGATGACAAAATAGCCGATGATAATTCCTGTGACAAACAAAAGTCCGTATTTGTTCGGTGTACTCCAGCCGTCAATTAATTCGGGAGTAACCGTCCAGTTGATGTAAAGTTGTTTCAGCATAATTAAGCGTTAATATCTTCTGTATTTTTCTTGTAAACAAGACTTTCAGATCTTCCTTTCCTGAAGATCCTGTTGCTGTTATTCAGGCCTTTTCTCAGTTGCATCTGCTCCTCCAATGGTAAATGAATGGTATGCTGACAATTTTCAGAACAGCAGCCCTCGTACTTTTCATGGCAGTTATCACACTGGATAAACAGCAAATGGCACGCGTCATTCACGCAATTCGTGTGCTTGTCAAAAGGTTCGCCGCATTGGTGGCAACAGGCAATCACATCATCAGAAATACGCTCACCTCTTCGCTCATCAAATACGAAATTAGTTCCGATGAATTTATTTTCCAGATCTTTTTCGCGAATGTCATTAGCATATTTAATGATTCCGCCTTCCAGCTGATGCACATTTCTGAAACCTCTGTGCTTAAACCACGCGGACGCTTTTTCACAACGGATTCCCCCGGTGCAATACATGACCACATTTTTATCTTCATTCCCTTTCAGGAATTTTTCTTCAATATAAGGTAATGAATCCCGGAAAGTATCCACGTCAGGAAGGATCGCACCTTTAAAATGCCCCACTTCCGATTCATAATGATTTCTGAAATCAATTAAAATGGTTTCCGGATCATCTGTCAGCTGGTTAAATTCTTCGGCCGTTAAATGTTTTCCCTTGTTTGTTACATCAAACGTTTCGTCATTTAAACCGTCTGCCAATATTTTGCTTCTGACTTTTACTTTTAGCTTTAAGAAAGGAAACTCCGTGCTTTCTTCTACGGCAATATTCAGCCGGATCCCGTTGAGGAATTCGATCTGATACAATTCATCACGGAATTGCTCAAAATGTTCCACAGGAACGGAAATCTGCGCGTTAATTCCTTCTTTAGCGACGTAAGTACGTCCTACAATATCCAGCTTTGACCAGTTCAGATATAAATGATCTCTGAACAGCTGGGGATCCGCAATTTTTGCGTATTGATAAAAAGATACGGTTACAAACTGATGTCCTGCCTCCCGCAGCTTCATCACTAATTCTTCTTTACTGTACTTATTCCACAGTTGCATGCTATGAAAATTTTAAATTAATGAGCCAAATTTAAACATTTAATCGGAATATTTGATGATTCCAGATTGGAAGATTGAAGGAGAAAGCCGGTAAAGCATTGGTTAAGAATTACAAATCAGATCTCATGAATAAGAGGGAATACTCTAAATTTCAAATTCTAAACTTATATCCGGAATCTTCAATTCAGGCCGGTTTCTCTCAACAGCATAAAATTATAACGCCTAAAGTCCCAATATTAATATCTAAAGTCTTTTTATCTTACATCTCACATCTTTTGTCTTTCACCTAAAAAAACTATTTTTGTTGAAAATCAATTGAACGGTGAAAAATTTTCAAATCGGTGAAAAAGTTGGCTTTCTTCATGAACGGGGAACGGGAATCGTAAAGGGTTTTCGCTCGAAAAATGAATTGATCGTTGAAGATGAAACGGGATTTGAGCGTTTTTATCCATTGGAAGAGATCATTAAGATTCATTCCACTGACTTTGAGATCGATTTCTCAAATCCGCTTCTGATCTCAGGAGAGCCGGAAATGAATACTTCAGAAATCTATGAAAAGGAAGAATTAATTTACGGCAATGCCAAAGCTTCTAAGTTTTGGGAGATAGACCTTCATATCGAAGAGCTTACCGATTCTCACAGGGGAATGTCGAATGCGGAAATATTGCAGAAACAACTGGGCGAATTCCGCGCTTTTTTCCGGAAGGCCATTAAACACCGGATTCCTAAGCTGATTGTCATTCATGGCGTTGGTGAAGGTGTTCTGAAAGATGAAATACGGCTTTTTCTTTCCAAAAAAGAGCATATTGAATATTTTGATGCTTCCTATCAGGAATATGGGAAAGGCGCCACTGAAATTCGTTTAGCGCAAACTCTATTTGATCAGCACACATGAAAATACTACTCTCTCCCGCAAAATCACTGGACGAACAGTCGGTCTATCCCGATCTGAGCTATACAACTCCTCAGTTTTTAAAGAAAACCAATCAATTAGCACGCATTTTAAAATCATGGAATGTGAAGGACTTTTCACGGATCATGAAATTATCAGATACACTGGCTGAGCTGAACTACGAACGCTACCAGAACTGGACCAGTCCGGACAAGGCGAGCAGGTACCGCCGCCCCGCGATTTTTTCTTTTACCGGAGAAGTATATAAAGGACTGAACATTTCAACACTTTCCGAAGAACATTACACTACATTAAACAAAACCGTGTGCATTCTTTCCGGGTTATATGGAATATTACGCCCGTTTGACTGGATGTTCCCTTATCGCCTGGAAATGGGAACGAAAACGGACTTCAACGGCAACAAAAATCTTTATGATTTCTGGGAAAAATCTATTATTCAACATCTTAACAAGGTAGAAAAGGACTTGATCTTCAATCTTGCATCGGAAGAATATTTTAAAGCTGCCCGGCTGAAAGAAGCAAAAGCAAGAGTGATCACTCCGGTTTTTAAAGATTACAAAAACGGAAAGCTCACCACCATCATGATGTACGCCAAACACCAACGCGGACAATTTGCCCGTTTTATAATCGAAAACCCTGATTTATCGACAGAAGAATACAAATTATATAAAGAAGACGGATATATTTATCAGGAGGAGCTATCCTCTGAAAATGAGTGGTGTTTTGTAAGATAGCATGGGTTTTTTCACATTTACATATTCTTATGACGCTCCCGGTACTTTAAGTGAGCTGAGTTTTCTTGACCTTTCTTTATCCTCCGTCTGGATGCTGCTAACTGTATTTGCCCTCTTTCTATACCGAAGCACGCGCAAAGAAGAAGAATATAAATACTTTCTTCCTTTTTTCTTTTTTAAGATAATCCTGGTATCAGCATTCATAGCACTATATGTTTTTTATTACGGAGGAGGGGATGGAATTGCTTACTGGTCAGGAGCAAATAGTCTGGTAGATTTAAGCTTAAGTGATTTCGGGGCATTTTTAAAAGAAGTATTCGGCAATAATGAAAATATCGGTTTTTCTAATGAATTCATAGTGCATGGAATTCGTTATCCCGGTTGGATCTTCAAAGAACCGGAAGGATATTTCGTCTCCAAAACAGCCTGGTTCTTTAATCTTATATCCGGGAAAAACCTGATACTTACGTCCCTCTATTTTACTTTATTCTCCTTTTTGGCACAATGGAGATTCTACCGTTTTTTAATGGCCTCTTTTCTAAAAGAAAGAACCTCTAAATTCTCTATACTTTTTCTGTTTCTTCCTTCTGTGGCTTTTTGGTGCTCAGGAGTAGCGAAGGACACATTAGTATTGATCGGAATTCTCGGCCTGTCACGATTTTTACTGAAATGGTTTGTATTAAAAGAACGAAAAACACTCAACTTACTTTGGATGATATTTTATGCCTGGCTTTTAATCAAAACCCGGAATATCACTTTTATCATTACCATGGGAAGCTTTGTTTTGATGTATTTATTTACACTTGCTAATATTGTCGAAAACAAAGCCTTACGTTTCTCGCTTCGAACAGTGATTTTCATAATCGGGTTAGCAGGAATCGCTGGCAGCCTGATATTTACAGGAGCAAATGAAGTTTTGAACAACTACCTTAATGATGCTGCTGTCATCCAGCAGGATTTTGCCAATAATGCACTTTATACCGGAGCAAAGTACAATATAGGAATAAATGATTTCAGCATTAGCAGTTTAATCATAGCGAGTCCACTTGCAATTATAACCGGAGTTTTACGGCCCTTTCTGTGGGAAGCACTTTCCCCTACATTATTGTTAAACGGTATTGAAGGGCTTGTCTTATTCTACTTATTCTGGAAAAAAATAGTCCTGAAATGGAGAAGCTATTTTTCTCAATTAATGAAAAATAAGCTGGTTTTATTCTCTCTCATTTTTGTAATCTTATTCGCGTTTTCAACGGGTCTTACATCTGTACTTTTTGGTGTTTTGGTTCGTTTGAGAGCCCCGCTTCTTTTGTTTTTTGTGATTGTATTATACTGGAAAGATTTTAGAGTGTTAAATTCCGAAAGCAAAGCGACTGATTAAATACACGCCAAATATCCCAATATTCCATATTCCGTATTTTATATTCAACATTCTATATTCAGTATTCATAACCAAGAATTGCATATTTTCAGCTATCAATTTTCCCACATTCCACTAATTGAATTAAATTTGCCTGATTATTAGACAAAGAAAGAAAATGGAGAAATTAATCATCGACGCGTCTAAAAGGTCGATTATTCCGAATATTAAAGAACTTATCCGTTACAAAGATTTATTCTGGACTTTATCATGGAGAGATTTTAAAGTTCGCTACGCACAAACAACTATTGGGTTATTATGGGCTGTTTTACAACCAATTGTAACGATTGCGATCCTGGCAGTTGTCTTTGGTCGCTTTGTAGGAGTAAAAACAGAGGTTCCTTATTTACTTTATACCGTATCGGGTATGTCTATATGGACTTATTTTTCATTTGTCCTTTCTAATTCAGGAAACTCCATCATCGCTGCTCAGGGGATGGTAAAGAAAATCTATTTTCCCCGTCTGATCATCCCTCTTTCAAAAGCAGTTGTAGGCCTGATTGACCTGGCTATCGTATTTGTTATCTTAATCGCACTAATGATTTATTACAAAGTCACGCCTTCTTCAAATATATGGACAGCTCCATTTTTTGTGTTACTTGCGATGATCGCTTCATTAGGAGCCGGAATCTGGTTAAGCGCATTAACCGTTCGTTTTCGTGATTTTCAGCACATTATACCTTTTATAGTTCAAATCGGTCTATATATTACTCCTATTGCTTATCCAGCTGAATTTGCAGCAAAATCACTGCCTTCCTGGGCTGCACAACTCTATTATCTCAATCCGATGGCAGGGATCATTCAGGGATTCCGATGGAGTTTATTCGGCGGGACAGCACCTGACAGCTATTTCTGGACGTCCGTTATAATGGTTTTCGTCATCTTTATTTCAAGCCTTTTTTATTTCAGAAAGGTGGAAGATGAAATGGCGGATTACGTATAAAATAATGAGCTCAGATTCATAATTTTAAATTCATAATTCATTACATTTGCGCTAATGAAAGAAGTAGCTATTAAACTCGAAAGAGTCGCTAAAAAATATACTATTGGAAAAGAAAAAGACAGCAGTCTGCGAGGAACGGTATCTGGCCTGTTTTCCAAAAACTCTTCAAAAAGTGAAGATTTCTGGGCTTTAAAAAATGTTTCTTTTGAAATAGAAAAAGGTGATGTAGTAGGAATTATCGGCCGTAATGGTGCCGGTAAATCCACGTTATTAAAAATTCTTTCTCAGATCACACGACCAACGGAAGGGAAAATTGAGATCAATGGGCGTATTGCTTCGCTACTGGAAGTAGGAACAGGCTTCCATCCGGAGCTGACAGGGCGTGAAAATATATTTCTGAACGGAACAATACTCGGAATGTCCCGCAAAGAAGTTGCTGCTAAATTTGATGAGATTGTTGCTTTTTCCGGTATTGAAAAGTTCATAGATACACCGGTAAAGCACTATTCTTCAGGAATGTATGTACGCCTGGCATTTGCCGTAGCAGCACATC
Organism: Flavobacteriia bacterium 40-80; assembly: GCA_001899145.1. Lineage (GTDB taxonomy): Bacteria > Bacteroidota > Bacteroidia > Flavobacteriales_D > Crocinitomicaceae > 40-80. Next base: position 464,263 of record MKVF01000018.1, on the reverse strand, counting down.
TTGAGCCTGAAATACTCATTATTGATGAAGTATTAGCCGTAGGAGACGCCGAATTTCAAAAAAAGTGCCTCGGGAAGATGAAAGATGTCGCGGGAGAAGGCAGAACAGTGCTGTTTGTAAGCCATAATATGCAAGCTGTAAACCTGCTTTGTAACAGAGGAATTGTTTTATCCGCGGGAGAAGTAATATTTAACGGGGATTGTATTGAAGCAATCAATAAGTACAATAACCTGCATCAACAATTGCAAAATTCATGGACCGGTAATGAGGGAGATGAAGATGTGAGATTGATCAGAACATGTATCAATAATGAAACCGATTACTTCTTTAATGATCAGGACATTGATATTGAGATAGAAATAAATATTCTGAATGAAGTAAAGAATCTTGTTGTTGGTTTTCATTTATTCAACGATTTTGATGAGCCTATTGCCTACACGGTAGCCGGCGATTATGAAAAAAGAAGTTATTCACTTGGCTCAAATATTATAAAGTTCAGAATTCCCGGATATACACTTACAAAAGGAAATTATTTTGTCAAGATCGATTTAGGAATCCATGATTTACGATTCATTACTAAAGATATAGGAAACCTGTCCTTCAATGTGATCATAAGAGATAATATCGGATGTGTTTACCCTGTAAGTGATGTTCATTCATACACAGGTATTTTCAGACCTAATTGGGAGCACAAAGCATGAAAAGGAGTGTGTTAATTATGGCTGGCGGAAATATTAATTACAAATTTAATGTTCTGCATACCAAATTTGATTCCCCCGCCTTATTACCAATTAACAATAAAGCTCTCTCTCAGTATATTATTGAGTTCTATCACTCATTTGGATATGATTCAATTTATCTGGTTATTGATAAATCTTCTGAGTTGCTCGTATCAAATGAATTATTTGAAACATTAAGAAAAACAAATACGATATTAATCAGTGTAGAAGGTTCTAATAATGTAAATGAATCGATAAAAAAGGCAATCACATCCCGTCCGGAAATACAAGATGAAGATATCGTAACAGTAAATATTGTTACAACAATACCTCAGATCAACATTCAAAAAGACCAGATTTTAATCGATAAAGAGGAAAAACTTAATTATTCCTGGTCAGGGTTTAACCTGAATAATGAGCAGGTTCTCATCAACCGTAAATCAGGTGAGAAACAGCTTATGAATGCTTTTCAGGGAGTTTTCAGCGTTGAAAAAAAGCTCCTTGCAAAAAGTACAACGCTTTCAAGCGATCTGATCGATTTAATCGACGAGCTGATATCATTGGGCTGGAAGCCTGAATTTGTGACTGATAAATGGTTAGATTGCGGTCATGAGCAGAATTATTTCAATACAAAAAGTGAACTAATCAACAGTCGAAATTTTAATAAGCTGAAAGTAGATAAAGATCAAATCATTAAAAGATCTTCAAATAAAGCTAAAATTCTGTCCGAAATCGGCTATTACAATACGTTGCCGGATGAATTGAAGTCATTTTTCCCAAAACTTTTAAACTATCATACAGAAGAAAATGACGCTCAATACATAATGGCTTATTATCAATTTCCTAATTTATCGGAACTATCATTATACTGGGATATTAACCCGTCAGAATATGAAAAATTGTTTGAGAATCTGAAGAGCATATTGTTACAATTTGAAAAATACACAACAATATTCTCTCTTGAAGAATATTTGCAATTCTATATCAATAAAACAATAAAGCGCTTAAATACTTTAGAAAGCTCTAAATCAGAAGATGAAAATTTCAGAAGATTATTAAACAGTGAAGAATTAATGATCAACGGCCGATCTTACTTAAATTTCAACAAGCTTAAGGTTCGGATTTCTGAAAAGCTGAAGACGATGTATCTCCGCTCTGATTTTAGTATTATGCACGGTGACTTTTGTTTCAATAATATCTTAGTTGATACAAAAGATTTCTCTGTTAAGCTAATTGATCCCAGAGGTTCATTTAATAATGACAGCCACACTATTTACGGAGATCTAAAATATGATATTGCAAAATTAGCGCATTCAACCTGTTTTTATTATGACTATATTGTTTCCGATCTTTTTCGGTTAAAATATTCTCAGGAAGAAGGGTACACGTTAAATTTTAATCTCAGAGATAATCATGAATTGTTAGTTGCTAATACTCAAAAAATGATCCGATCATTTGGTTATTCCCATGATGATATAAAATTAATTGTTGGCTTATTGTTTTTATCAATGACACCTTTGCACAATGATTCTGAAACAAGACAAATTGCAATGTATTTAAACGGGATACAAATACTTAACGAAGTAAATTATGAGTAATAAACGAATCTGTATTGACTTAGACGGGGTTATTGCCAACTTAAAAAAGAACGGTGAAACTTATTCGGATATTCTTCCTGTGGAAGGTGCACAGGAGAAACTGGAAGCCTTAAAACGGAATGGACATTACATTATCATTCAAACAGCACGTCACATGAAAACGTGTGAAGGAAATCTCGGAAAAGTAAATGCCAGAATAACTAAGATTACGCTGGACTGGCTGGAAAAACATAACATTCCGTATGATGAAATTTATTTTGGAAAGCCGTGGGCACATTTATACATTGATGACAATGCATTCCGCTTCCGGAACTGGAACAGCATCGAAGATGACGGTTCCAACCTTCCGGAACATAACGAACTGAAACAGGCAAGCAAATGAACTTTGTAATTCCAATGGCGGGCAGAGGGCAGCGATTTGTCGATGCCGGATTTAAAACTCCCAAGATGCTTATCGAAGCCAAGGGGAAATCTTTACTTGAATGGAGTATAGACTCTCTTCCATTGGAATTATGCACCAATCTGATCTTTGTCCTGTTAAAAGAACATGCTGAAAATCATAAATTGGATAGCTTTGTTACTCTCAAGTACAAAAAGTACAATCCAAAATTTGTGTATTTAGACGAGGTAACAAGAGGACAAGCAGAAACAGTTTTGAAAGCAAAGCATCTTCTGGATATGTCAGTTGATCTGGTGATTTACAATATTGATACTGCATTTAATTCCGTTACGCTTCACAATACACTGATAAATAACAAAAAAGACGGTGTTATCGGCGCGTTTGTGGATCTTTCTGATTCAAGCAAGTATAGCTATGCTAAATTAGACGGGGAATCCAATGTAACCGAAGTCGTTGAAAAAGTAAAGATTTCTGATTTTGCCCTTACCGGGTTTTATCACTTTACTAATCCTGAGGATTTCATCAGCTTAGCTGAAATGAATATTCAGAACAACAATACCGTAAAGGGTGAATACTATGTTGCGCCGATTTATAATCAATTGCTTGAAAAAGGTAAAAATTTCGTTATTGATATCTGTCAGTCAATAGATGTACTGGGAACACCTGAAGAATTAATCTCTTTTAAAAATGCGTAGAAGATGAAAAAATTACTGTTGAATTTTTTTTCTTTTATACTGAAGCGACTCATTAAGATTGCGCCGCCGGCTGTGGTCAATGAAAATAAAGAATTGTTTTTATCAAAAATCGATTCCTATAATAATGCTTTCAACTCGATAATCACACGGCCAAAATATGCTGAGCAGCTGGACAGAAACAAAGAAATAATACCAGCAAACAAACGTACCGCTATTGTCCTTCAGGGCCCTGTTGTCCATGAGGATAATTTTACCGTTGAAACTGTAAAAATTTATAAGAAGCATTATCCTGATCACCTGATTATTATTTCTACATGGAATGATCTTGATTCCATCACTAAAAGTAAATTAGAAGAATTAGAGGTTGAATTGATTCTTAATGAAAAACCGGAAAAAAACGGTTCCTTAAATATAAATCTCCAGATTACATCCAGTAAAAACGGGATTTTAAAAGCAAAAGAAGCAGGCTGTGATTTTGTCTATAAAACAAGGACTGATCAGCGATTTTATGCTATTAACCTGACTTCCTACCTGATTTCGATGATCAGCAATCAAAGGAATACCGATACACAGGTCAAGTACAAATTAGTCACTGCAAGTATGACAACCCTGAAATACCGCCCTTACGGTGTCGGAGACATGTTTATGTTTGGTTCCGTTGGTGACATGTTATTATATTGGGATTCGGTGTTAGATCAAAGAGATTTAAACAGAAATGATATTCCCAAGCTCTCTGTTTCTGAAACTGCCCGGCTAAAATTAGCTGAAACCTATTTATGCACTAACTTCCTGGATAAAATCGGATATCCGTATGATTTCACATTACAGGATAGCTGGAACGTCTATTCCAACTATTTTCAGATCATTGATTTTGAAATGATAAATCTATTCTGGTACAAATATAACTGGCGGAATGAATCACGATTTGACTACTCGAAAAGCCACACTTATTCCCTTTTAAATACGATTTCTTTCCATGGAATAGCAAATAATGAATATAAAATCCCAAAAGAATCGGATTTAAATCAACCTGAAGGAGGCGAGCTATGATTCCTGTGAAAATAATTATTCCTATTTATAAGGAAGAATTGCTTGAAACAGAAATTCTTTCACTCAATCAGTGCGCAAAAATTCTGGGAGATTATCCTGTTGTATATGTTGCACCTGAAAGCTTAAATGCTGCTAATTATCTCAAATTATTAAACGGTTCTGTTCTTCGGTTTCCTGATGATTATTTTGAAAACATTAATGGATATAACCGGCTGATGTTATCCAACGCATTCTATAAATCATTTATTGATACAGATTATATCCTTATTTATCAATTAGATGCATACGTATTTAAAAATGAATTAAAATACTGGTGCGAAAAAAACTACGACTACATTGGTGCACCGGCCCATAATGTCCGTTTAAATAGTTTTGAACCACCGATAAGCCTGGTAACTCTAAATGGCGGATTATCTTTAAGAAAAGTTCGTGCTCACCTTAACGTTCTGAATAACTTTAAAATAATTTATCCATTTTCTGTCCTGTTAAAAAATAACGTCACAAGTTCAGGTTATATCTCCGGATTTTTAAAAGCTCTGTATAACTATATCTTTTGCAATAATACGTATCACCTTTTTAATAAATTTGATCGAAATGAGGATTTTTTCTGGGCGGTTTTAGTTCCCCGGTTGAACAGCGATTTTAAAGTGCCGCCGGCAGAAGTATCCTGTTTTTTCAGTATTGACAATGATCCTGAGAAAACATTTGAACTCACAGGTGAAAAACTGCCGTTTGGTTGTCATGCATTTGATAAAAATAGTAACTTTTGGGAAAAATACATATGATTTTCAACAGAATTCTCTTCAGCATCAGCTACAGGATCAATAAACTCAATCGCTTTTTAATCAAGGGATCAAATAATATAGTGGATAAAAAAAAGCTCATTGGGTGTGTATTGGAAATCTATGGAAATGATAATCAGATAATGATTGCCCGAAATGCGAAGATTATGAATACCCGGATTTTTATAAAAGGGAATCATTGCAGAGTAATTCTACACGAAAGCGCTTTTGTGAAAGGAGGAGAAATATGGCTGGAAGATAATAATACGGAAATCCACCTAGGAGAAAAAACCACTATAGAAAGCGCACATATAGCTGTATGTGAAAATAATTCAAAAATCAGTATTGGTAAAGAATGTATGTTTGCACACAATGTGGAAATCAGAACGAGTGATTCCCACTCTATTTTAGATGAGAACGGGATACGAATTAACAAAGCCGCTGATGTTTCGATTGGAAACAATGTGTGGCTGGGTTCCCGTACAATGGTACTAAAAGGAGTTAAAATAGCTGATAATACTATTATAGGAGCAGGCAGTATAGTGACAAAAAATATAGAAACAAGCAATTCATTGTCTGTCGGCTCTCCGGCATGTGTCGTTAGAGAAAAAATTACCTGGAAGAGAGAACGGATAAATTAAAAAATTGAGATGAATAAATCAGATAAAATATATATTGCAGGACACACAGGAATGGTTGGGAGCGCCATTGAGCGTTTATTATCGAAAAACGGGTTCACCAATATTTTAAAGAAAACCTCAAAAGAGCTGGACTTGAGAAATCAGCAGGACGTAGCTGATTTCTTTATGCAAAACAAACCGGATTATGTATTTGTTGCAGCCGCAAAAGTAGGAGGAATTCTCGCTAATGATACCTATAGAGCCGATTTTCTGTACGATAATTTAATGATCGAATCGAACATCATACACCAATCATTTATTCACGGGGTAAAGAAGCTGTTATTTCTGGGTTCAAGTTGTATTTATCCAAAACTTGCACCGCAGCCACTAAAAGAAGAATATCTACTGACAGGAGAGCTGGAACCCACAAATGAGCCTTATGCAATAGCAAAAATTGCAGGGATAAAGCTGTGCGAAACATACCGACAACAATATGGATGTAATTTTATATCGGCTATGCCTACCAATCTTTACGGCCCTAATGATAATTATGATCTGAATTCGTCTCACGTTCTTCCTGCAATGCTGAAAAAATTTCACGATGCAAAGAATACCAATGAAAATGTGGTATTGTGGGGAGACGGAAGCCCCATGAGAGAGTTCCTCCATGTGGATGATTTAGCAGAAGCCTGCCTCTTCCTCATGGAGCACTATAACGGATTGAATCATGTCAATATCGGGACAGGTAAAGACATCACAATAAAACAGCTGGCTGAAATTATCAGTAATATAGTAGGTTTCAAGGGCGAAATTACCTGGGATACCAGCAGACCGAACGGTACTCCAAGAAAATTAATGGATGTATCCAAAATCAATCAGATGGGCTGGAATGCAGCCATTTCCCTTGAAGATGGGATCAAGGGAGTATATTCCAGTAAATTTTTACACTAATTTGTAAGTATGAAGAAAGCACTAATAACAGGAATAACAGGACAGGATGGTTCTTATCTGGCAGAGCTCCTCTTGGAAAAAGGATATGAGGTTCATGGAATAAAACGGAGAGCATCCTCTTTTAATACGCAAAGAATAGATCATCTGTATATCGACCAGCACGAAAATAACATCCGGTTCAAATTACATTATGGTGATTTAACAGATTCTACCAACATTATCCGGATTATCCAGGAAGTTCAACCGGATGAGATCTACAATCTCGGAGCGATGAGCCATGTGAAGGTCAGCTTTGATTCACCGGAATATGTTGCTAATGTTGACGGCGTAGGTACGCTCAGAATTCTGGAAGCTGTCAGGATATTAGGATTGAAGGATAAAGTAAAAATCTATCAGGCTTCTACCTCAGAATTATATGGACTGGTACAGGAAACACCGCAAAGTGAAACAACACCATTCTATCCGCGTTCACCTTACGGAGTAGCTAAGCTATATGCTTTCTGGATCTCAAAAAATTACAGAGAAGCTTATGATATGTTTATCTGTAACGGAATCTTGTTTAATCATGAATCACCACGCAGAGGGGAAACATTTGTAACAAGAAAAATTACCATGGGAGTTGCAAACATTGCTTTGGGAAGGCAAAGCTGCTTATACCTGGGAAATCTGAATGCCCAGAGAGACTGGGGACATGCAAAAGATTATGTAGAGGCGATGTGGCTGATGCTACAGCAGGAAAAAGCGGATGATTATGTAGTTGCCACCGGGATCACAACTACTGTGCGTGATTTCGTTAAACGTTCTTTCCAGGAAATCGGGATTGAATTATCATTTGAAGGAGAGAATGAAAATGAGGTTGGCAGAATTGTCAAATGTAATCATCCGGATTACCAGCTTAAAATCAATGAAATCGTTATACGGGTAGATCCGGGATACTATCGTCCGACAGAAGTTGACCTGCTGATAGGTAACGCGGATAAAGCCGTTACCGAATTAGGATGGATCCGGAAATATTCTTTAGATTCATTAATAAAAGAGATGGTTGAAAACGATCTTAAACTTGTAAAAAATGCCTCGAATTAGTGTTATTACCATAAATTATAATAACCGGGAAGGACTTGCGAACACCATACAAAGTGTCGCAGCACAAAATTATAATGATTATGAATACATCATTATCGATGGTGGAAGCAATGACGGCAGCAAAGAGGTAATCGATAGCTATGCGGACACTATCACTTATTGGGTAAGCGAAGCTGATAAAGGTATTTATAATGCCATGAACAAAGGGATCCGTAAAGCAAAAGGTGATTATGTATTATTTTTAAACAGCGGAGATGAACTGGATAATGAACATTCATTGTCCGAAGCTGTTAAACATATTGATGATACCGATTTCATTGTTTTTGACATCAGGTTAATTGCTCCTGATAAAACGGAACGATTAAAAACTCATCCGCAACTGCTTAATTTTTATTACTTGTTCAATTCCAATATTGCACACCAGTCACTTTTGATTAAGCATTCATTATTTGAATCAATCGGATTATATGACGAGACACTTAAGATAATGTCTGACTGGAAGTTCAATATACTTGCCATGTTTAAACACAACGCTTCTTACAAATCCGTTAACTATTCTCTTTCCAGGTTCATGCTTGACGGTGTCAGCAGCTTGCCTGCATACAGAAATATCGTTGATAAAGAACGAGAAAGCATTTTGAAGAATGAATTCAGTCAGTACTATGATGATTACATCAAATTGAATCCAACTTATTACATCTCCGCAAAAAGAAGCAAAAATATATATATCAGGAAAGTACAAACATTTTTTTCAAAAATCGTAATCCTGTTGTCAAAGTATTAATAAAATGCGTCCGCCTTTGTTCTCCATTATCATTCCCACATATAACCGTGCACATTTTCTTTCCGGCGCAATTGAAAGTGTGTTAAATCAAACTTGTAGTGACTGGGAACTGCTTATTATTGATGATGGTTCAACAGACAACACAAAAGAGGTCGTTTTAAATTACCCGGATCGACGGATCCGGTATGTCCATCAGAAAAATGCAGAACGCAGCGCAGCCCGCAATAATGGGATACAACACGCAAAAGGAGAGTGGATTTGTTTTTTGGATAGTGATGATGAATACCTGGAACATCATCTAGCAATATTAAAGACAGAGATTGAGAACAGAAATAATCAACCGGGATTATATATTACAGGACATTTAATCCAATCAAACGGTACTATCAGAAAACATCCGTTCTTAGATACAACAGTAAACGTAGTTAAAGAAATCTGGAGCAAATTTATTCTGATTAATTCTGTATGTGTCCATCATTCAATCTTAGAAAAAAATCGATTTAATATAAATTACAGGATTTGGGAAGACACGCATTTATGGTTGAGAATCGCGGTACAATATCCGGTAATACAAATTCAGTCCTATACCTGCAGACAGAATATCACAAGCGAAAGCAGTGTTCAGCAAGGTTATCAGAAAGTGAAAATCAAAGAAGTAACACAGTACATTACCGCCATAAATGACTTAAAAATAAATTATCACGATTTGTTTTCAGGAAAAGCGGACACAAAAGATTTTGACACTTATATTTCTTCGAAATATCAAATGTATCTTTATCAGGCACGTCAAAACAAACAATTAATCGTTGCCCTGAAAATATGGCTGAAAGCATTTCTTCATCAACCTTCGGTATATTTAATAAAGGAATTTCCAAAGATTTTCATCAATCAATTAAACATCGGAATTCATGAAAAATAAGCCTGAAATACTGATTATCACTTCCTGGTATCCTTCTGATGAAAATCCGACGGAAGGCTCCTTCGTTCATGAGCAGGTCAAAATGTTGCAGAAAAACGGGCACAAAGTAACAGTAATAAAACCAAATCTGGGAGGTACCTTTACAGAAACGCTGAAAGGGAGAAGGGTAAAAAATCGGGAGTATCAATTTAATGATGTAACTGTTTTTGAGGTTGGAGTGGATATATGGATCCCTAAACAGAAAAAATTCTATTACAAAAAATTATCAAAGAAAGTAATCCGGTTAGTAGGTCAAAAGATGATCCAACCGGACATTATCCATTCACATGCACTGCTTTCCGGAGGAATTGTAGCAACGGAATTATCAAATGCGATCCAAAAACCATTAATTCACACTGAACACACTTCGGGATTGATTTTTGCTCCGGAACAATTTGATGCTATTGACAGAGCGGCTATTCATAAGCTGATTGATCACGCCAAAAAAATATTGTTTGTGAGCAATTATGCTAAAGAGCATTCTATTGTTTACAAGGATTCCCGAAACAGTAATATAAGTGTTATGCACAACATCGTGGATGAAACGTTCTTTACTTATCCATTCACAACAAAAAAGAATCAAATCATTGCTATCGGAGATTTTTCTCCCCGAAAAAATCAGGTGTTTTTATTAGATGCATGGAAGCGCTTTCTGACTGCCCATCCTGAAATGCTAATCCATCTGTTTCTTGCCGGAAAAGGTTTTGATACCGATTCGTTTTCACATCAATCAAAAGGTATATCTAACCTCATAACATATCCCAGATTGAACCGGGATGAGACCCTGAAATTCATTGCAGAATCAAAATTACTGATCTCTGCATCCAGATTAGAAACATTCGGCTTGACAATCGCAGAAGCGCTGGCTTTAGGAACACCTGTATTGGTAACGGATTCCGGAGGCCCCAGAGATATTGTGGAAGAAGGAGATGGTTTTATTATAGAACAAAATAACGCAGATCTATTCGTTGAAAAGATAGTAGCTCTTTTAGAAGGACATCATGATCATCCCGATATTATCAGAATGCGATGTCAACAGAAATTCTCTGAGCACCCTATATATTCCCAATTAATAAAGACGTATAACAAATGCCTGCAAAAATGAAAAAAGTACTGATTCTGGCGTATGATTTTCCACCTTATGTCTCTGTAGGAGCATTACGTCCTCATTATTGGTATGAACATTTTTTTGAAATGGGATTATATCCGGTAGTTATCACCCGCAACTGGAATCCTAAACATGGAAGTCCTCTTGATTATATCGAACCAAGCGAAACAAAAGATACAATTACAATCACAAATGAAAGGGGAACGATTATAAAAGCCCCTTACAGGGCTACTCTTTCAAATCGCCTGACATTAAAAGGGAAGAGCGGTTTTATATGGTCTGTTTTAAAAAAGCTGAGCACCGGATTTTATGAAATAGGACAGCATTTTTTCCCAATAGGAACGAAATTTTCTCTTTATAAAGCAGCCGACGAATATCTCAGAAACAATGAAGTTGATATAATTATCGCAACAGGAGAACCATTTATTTTATTCAGATATGCGTCCAGGCTATCCAGAAAATATCAATTACCCTGGATAGCCGATTATCGGGACACCTGGGTTAAGGATAAAAACGTTTCGGGAATAAAATATTTATTTGATAAACGGGAACAGAAGAAATATCTGAAAAATGCTGCATTTATCACTACCGTTTCCGAGTTTTGCAAAGTAAAAATACAGCAACAATTAAATAACGACAAAATCCACATTATCACAAACGGTTACGATGAGTCGGCTTTCAATAATCTGGGCACATTCAAACAAAACAATGAAATCCTGACGATCTCGATGGCAGGAACAATATATGACTGGCATCCTTACCTTTCTTTTATACGCACAATACACTCCTACCTGACAAAAAATCCGTCAAAAAAGCTCCGTATCGAATTTTACGGTATAAATAAGCAACCTGAAATAGAACAATTATTGCTGCAATATCCGTTGCTGAAGCAAACTGTTTTTTTCTTTCCTAAAATGCCCAACCGACAATTACTGGAACGCATTTCACATAGTAATGCCCTGCTTTTATTTAACTATTATTCCTATATGGGCACCAAGATTTACGAGTGCCTGGCGTTAAACCGGAAAATATTACTCTGCTTTGAAAATGACCCCGAAGCAAACAAATTAAAGAATGACTATTACGACGCCAAAAGCATCAGCGGAGTCAGCGAACATCTGCAGGCTGATCTTATCAGAGAGACAAATAGCGGAATTGTAGTAGAAAACGCTGCTCATCTTGAACAGGTTCTAAATGAGCTTTTTTCTGAATTTGAAAAAACACGGCAAATAGAAAGTTCTACAACAAATGCAGAGAAATACTCACGTAAAATACAGACGAAGCAATTGGCTTTTTTGATAAAAAATTACGACTAAACTAAACGAATCTTATTCCTTTTTCGTTTATGTAAATATTTACATACATTTGTTGGAGCAATAATTAATTGAATATGAAAAAAATACAAAATATTGTTTTATATATCTTCTTGTTAATTACCAGCCAGGAGCTATATTCTGCTATTCTTACCGTGAATAACAGCAATCCTTCTCCCGGGCAATACACTGATTTACAAACAGCTATAGATGCAGCAGTGGCAGGAGATACACTATTGATTCATCGTTCGTCCACTTCTTACGGAAATGCCGTTGTTACAAAGCGTTTAGTTATAATAGGCGAAGGAGCGATGCCCAATAAAGCACCATTAAGTACATCAACTTTAGGTACTGTAACTTTAACGTATAATACAACAACATTAGAGCACGCCTCAAAAACCAAACTGATCGGCTTATTAATAGGCAATCTAAATGTATATGAAAAAAATGCAACACTAACAAATTCAGTAGATACTGTAGAGGTCAGCTATTGTAAAATCAATACCATGACACTAAAAAATAATGTATATGGCCTGAAAATTAACAATTCCATTATTAATAACTTAACTAACGGGAATCTTTACGGAAGTGAAATAAAACAAAATATGTTCTTTTCGTTAAGCGCTTCTTCTTCAGCCGGTAGCAACAACTTAGTTATCGGAAATATTTTTGCGGTAAGGCTTGTCTTAAACGGAGGTGTCGTTGCGAATAATATTGTTTATAATAATACAACATTTGCGACTGATGTGAGCTGTAAAAATGTGATTTATTCAAATAATCTTTTCTATGCATCATCTTCAACAATCAGTACTTCTGGTTTTTCACTGAATGGAAATACATCGATTAATAACCTTTTTAATGTAGACCCGTTGTTTGTCAGTCCGATTACTTTCACTGCTTTATTTGCTTATACCCACACAGTACCTGCTTCAGGTCCTTTCGCTGATTTTCATCTCCAGGCAGGATCACCTGCTAAAAATGCGGGAACAGACGGTACTGATTTAGGAGTCTATAACGGTCCGAAACCTTGGAGAGATGGAAGCTCCACGGATTCTCGTTATCGCTATTTTCCATTGCCTAACGCAATACCCGTTATTACAGGAATGACCATTAACAATCCTGTAGTCAACTCCGGAGGAACGTTACAAATCCAACTGAACGCCACTACTCAGCCATGAGTTAGCGGGAATAGAAAATGTAATTCATTTTCAACTTAATTAAAATGCGGACGTATATAGCCTTGCTTTTTACTTTTCTTATCGGAAGCGGTTTTTCACAACAACTTACGAGAGGAGAATATTTTTTTGACCATGATCCCGGAATTGGCAACGGGAACACTTTCATGTTAAGTAATACAGCAACTATATCGGAATCCATCAATATTTCAACAGCCAGCCTGTCAGCCGGATTTCATAGTCTGTCCATTCGTGTAAAAAATAATCTCGGGCGCTGGAGCCATTATGAAAATAAGTCATTTTATGTTTTAGTGATCCCCGTTGGTTCGCCCCTGACGAATGTGGTTGCCGGAGAATATTTTCTGGACACAGATCCGGGAATCGGAAACGGAATGCCTTTTACATTGACTCCGGGGACTAATTTCTCAGGAACTATTAATTTACCTATAACCTCTGTCAACAAAGGTTTTCATAACTTGTTCATCCGGGTAAAAGACAACCTGGGACGCTGGAGCCATTATGAAAGCAAATCGTTTTATGTATTGGATAGTTCAGGAGGCCAGGCAGCAGCAGATGTAGTTGCCGGAGAATGGTTCTTAGAAACAGATCCGGGAACCGGAAACGGAACGCCTTTTACATTAACTGCAGGAACCAGCTTTTCCGGCATCATCGATTTATCAATCACGGGATTAAGCGGAGGTTTTCATAATATGTTCATCCGGGTAAAAGATAATCTCGGACACTGGAGCCATTATGAAAGCAAATCATTCTATGTATTGGATAATTCAGGGAGTCAGGCAGCAGCAGATCTGGTTGCGGGAGAATGGTTCCTGGAGAACGATCCGGGTATTGGAAACGCAACGCCTTTTACATTAACTGCGGGGACCAGCTTTTCGGGAATCATTGATTTATCAACTACAGGGCTAAATGCAGGATTTCACAGCTTATTCATCAGGGTAAAAGATAACCTTGGAAGCTGGAGTCATTATGAAAACCAGCAGTTTTATGTTTTGAGTGACCCGGGAAGCCAGGTAACAGCAGATTTAGTTACGGGAGAATGGTTCCTGGAGAACGATCCGGGTATTGGAAACGCGATGCCTTTTACTTTAACTGCAGGAACCGGATTTTCAGGAATAATCAGCGTCCCGACAACAGGATTAAATACCGGATTTCATAATTTATTCATCCGTGTAAAGGATAATCTGGGGCGTTGGAGTCATTATGAAAGCGCGCTGTTCTATATATTGGAAAATCCCGGCAATTCAACAACAACCAACCTGATTTCAGGAGAATGGTTTATCGATTCAGATCCGGGAATAGAAAACGGAACTTCCTTTTCATTAATACCGGGAACAAACTTCTCAGGAATGATTTCCGTTCCAACCACTACTCTTTCGGAAGGATTTCACCTTTTATACGCTCGTGTCAAAGAGGACCAGGGGCGCTGGAGCCACTACGAAAGTGCAGCATTCTTTATCCTGTCCGCATCACAAGGCACTACTTCCACAAATTTTCTGAAAGGAGAATATTTCTTCGATTCGGATCCGGGGGCAGGAAACGGTATTGCATTTGCTGTTCCGGCACAAACCAGTATCAGTAATCTGCCGCTGGCCCTTGACGTTTCCTCCTTAAGTGACGGAGATCATCGTATCCATATCCGGCTGCAGGATGAAAACAGAAAATGGTCTCATTATGAAACAAGGAATTTCTATATATGCGGAGACCTGATCGGAAATCCGAGCTATACGGGAACAACTGTCTTTTGCCAGGGGAATCAGATCAACATTACCGGAATTCCCGTTAACAATATCAGCTCTGTATTTTGGACAGGACCTAATGGTTATAGACTTCAGAGTTTGGTATTAGTGAGAAATAACGCCACTCCGGCGATGTCCGGCGAATACCGTTTCCATGTGGTCAGCGAGGGAGGATATCACTGCGACACAAATTCCATCGCGGTAAACGTAGTTGTGAATCCATCTTTCAACAATTACCAGCAAGTAACACTCTGCCATGGAGATACGCTGACAATAGGCAATAATCACTATACTTCCGCCGGATTCTATACCACAACTTTACAGACCACGAAAGGATGTGACAGCATTATCAGCACTTCACTCAATGTTCTTCCTGAAAATAAAAAAGATCAGGTGATTCAGCTATGCGCGGGAGAGGCTTACTCCATCGGCGGGCACATTTATACCACTAATGGTACTTATATCGATACCTTAACAGACACCAAAGGCTGTGACAGCGTAGTGACCACTCATCTTTCCATTGGTAATCCGGTGATCAGCACACAAATTACATTTATCGACAGCTTATTAATAGCTGAAGCAGCAAATGTCAGCTATCAATGGCTGGATTGCGAAAATGACCTTTTACCAATTTCCGGAGCAACGAATAAGCAATTCCACCTGATGAAAAACGGAGTATATGCCGTTCGCCTGACGTCTCTGGACTGCCCTGACGTCAGCATTACCAGCAACTGCTTTGAAGTAAATAATCTGAAAATAAGCAGCCAGCAGGCATTCGGAAAAGTAAAAGTATATCCCAATCCGAACAACGGCTTGGTATATGTGGAAACAGATGACTTCAACGGTATAGAGATAAAAATCACGGACATCCAGGGGCGTCTTCTAAACACTCTGACCATGAACGAAATAAAGACAAGAATAAGTCTTGAAGAGTATGCGGCAGGAACTTATATTCTGAAGCTGAAAAAAGGAGACCTTCACAATTTATACAAAATCATAAAAGAATAATAATCAAATAATATAATAACTCGGTCAATTATCTTACATTTGTACTCTGAAAGTTAGAAATCAATGACTTATATCTTAATCACCGGGGGCGCAGGTTTTATACCAAGTTGTTTAGCAGATAAGCTGCTGCAAAATCCAAATTACCATGTAGTCGCTGTAGATAATTTTTTAACCGGTCATTCGCTGAAGATCAGTAATTCCGTACACAATAATTATACATTTATTGAGGGAGATGTTAATAACCACCTGTTTCTGGAGCAGCTATTTTCAGATTATCAGTTTGATTACATTTTCCACTATGCTGCCGTAGTCGGCGTAAAACGCACAACAGAAAATCCATTACTGGTTTTAGAAGATATCGATGGAATCCGGAACATTCTGGACTTGGCTGTCAAGCATAAAGTAAAACGTATTTTTTATTCTTCTTCCTCGGAAGTTTACGGAGAACCGGTGGAAATGCCGCAACGCGAGTTAACAACTCCTCTCAACTCTCGTCTGCCCTATGCAATCGTCAAAAATTTAGGAGAAGCATTTTGTCGTTCCTATCACCAGGTTCACGGGCTGGAATATACCATTTTCCGCTTTTTCAATACTTACGGCCCTAAACAGAGTCCTGATTTTGTGATGAGCAAATTCATCCGGTCTGCTCTGAAAAATGAACCTATCACTATTTTCGGCGATGGTTCCCAGACAAGAACTTTCTGTTTCTTTGAGGATAATATCGAGGCGTGTGTGAATGCCTTCGAACAGGGAAGGTTTGTCAATGACGTTATCAACATCGGAAACGACCGTGAAACCAGTGTTTTAGAATTAGCTCAAATGATCATTGAAAAAACAGGCTCCTCTTCTGAAATCATTCATTTACCACCCTTAAAAGAAGGTGATATGACCAGAAGGCAGCCGGATATAACCAATATGAAAACGTTGCTGAACCGTAATCTGACCTTGCTGGAAGATGGAATCCACACTGTAATTCAATCCGAGATTTTCTATAAATTAAACGGGATTGAGGCCAAGGTAGCTCATCATTAACTCCGGAAGCTGTTAAGGGGCGATATTTCTTATTATAAAAAGAGAATTTTCCAATACCGATATTCAAAAGACCAGCATCTGTCAGAAAAAATTGCTAAAAAAATATAACCCGGTCTGATGTTTTTAATGTCAGGCTTTTTTTATTTTTGACTCCATCACCATAGAGTTATCAGATGAACAGCCCGAATTTAACAGAGCAATTAAAATATATTATTACACATCATCTGCCCGGCGAAGACGCTCATCTTCCCATGAGTCCCGTCGGACGGGGAAAATCCAGTGAAGCTTTAGCAAATGCAACAGATTACAGACAATCTGCAGTTGCGATCATTCTCTTTAAATCACAGGAGGAATACCGGATTATTTTAACACAGCGAGTCGCTTATGAAGGGACTCACGGAGGTCAGATAAGCTTTCCGGGAGGAAGAAAAGAAGAAGAAGACAAGGACTTTTCAGATACAGCCATCCGGGAAACATATGAAGAAATAGGAATCCAGCTCCGTTCCGATCTACTGATCGGAAAACTAACGGACGTTTTTATCCCCGTCAGCTCCTTCCTGGTGCATCCGTATGTTTTCTTCTATGACAAAGACCCTGTATTTACAAATAACTATGAAGTAAGCGAAACATTCAGCATCTCAATAACTGATTTATTAGCTAAATCGTCCATTTCTGTAATGGATATTATTGTCGGGAATAACTTCAAGATGAAAGTTCCCTGTTTCAGGATCAATCAAAAAGAAATCTGGGGAGCTACCGCCATTATGCTGAACGAACTGAAAGAAATAATAAAAAGAGCATTGGGAATCTATTAAAACAAAAAGAGGAGAAAAACAATTGATTTCACTCCTCTTCCTGTTAATAATCTAAAACCTAAAACGAAACTATGAATTTACTTACCACAAAGATAATTCGAATGTTTAAGCTTTCTATTACCGAAATGTTAATAATTTATGTAATGCTCCCTATTAACATTTTTTAAGTGGTAGTATTATTCAGTTCAGAAATTATAATTTCTGAACTATTGCATTTCTGTTTTTCAAGGCATAAGAAACACCCAAACCTATAACTGATTTAAACTGTGTTCTCGGCCCGTATCCTCCTTTTGCATCTGTTATTTTGATATCATCATCATAAATCAGATTCCACTGAAGGGAAGCAGACAGCCAACTATTTACCTTGAAGGTGAAAATTACCTCTGCATTCACATCTATATTTTGCGGATTGTGCAGATAATTAGAGAATAGCTCCAGACGAGACTTCATCTCTACGTTTTTAATAAGCTCTTTGTTGAAGATAAAACGGAAATAAGCACCGTATTCCTGTCTGAATCTTTTCCCTGAAGTAATCAAAGTTCCCCCTAAACTGTAAACAGCAGGATCTACGCCAAATGCTCCCCGATCCGCTAATGTCTGATCTCTTACAAAAGTATATTTCAGTGCAATCGGAGAGATAAACATATTCATATTAGCACTTGGGGCATATTCAATACCGAGAGCCGCAGAGAAATACCCCGGAGCCATAAAACGGGAAGTTCTGACAGAATCATTCGGGTAAATATAACCATCCATCATCTGGGTTTTAAATCCGGTTGTTAGCGTATAGAACCATTTCTTTTTAAATTCATAACCCAAAGTAGATTGAATATCAATACGGTCATCTGTTTTCTGATACTTTTTCCCGGGTGTTTTATCCAGGAAACGTACACCACCAAGCGCCAGCTTCAGATCATTGTCCCATTTCCAGTTTTCTTTTCTGTATCTCGCTGTTCCGTCGATAAATCCAAGAACAGAAATGTTGCTTCTACCACCGGCAGCCCAGTTCACAAAACTTGTCTGGGTTCCGTTCACCCCGAATAATAGTTTTGTTGTCCAATACGAAGAATCTGTTAATGCTCCGTTCAGCGTCTCCTGAGCAGCAGCAAACTGACAGTTTATCAAAATCAGTACGAATGCAAAATAAATTTTTCTCATTTCTTTTTAAAATTTTTGGCAAATGTATGTAAATTAGAACGATTAAAAAGTTGATATTTCTTAAATTAAGCTAAGATTTAACATATATTACTACTTCCAATTAACAAATAACAGTAGTTTTCTCTTTTAAGTAAAGTATTAAAATAGAGCAAACTAACGATTATTTAAACTTCATGCGGAAGAAATCTCTTATATTTGTTCTTCTCTAAACCGGTAAAAGCATGCGTATTTTCTTATTGACAGTTTTATTTTCTTTAGGTTTCACCAGTATTTTCGGACAAAAAATCGAACGCCATTTTAACGAGGCTGCCTATCCTTATTATTTATACCTCCCTCACGACAGTATTTTGAAAAATCAGCCTCCGGTTATGGTTTTCCTTCACGGAAAAAGCTTATCCGGTTCCAGTCTGGAGAGCCTGAAAAAATACGGAGTTATCAGTGAAATTATTAAAGGAAGGCACTTTCCGGCAATCGTAATTGCACCGCAGACAACTAACGGATGGAATCCTTCTTCCATAAAAGGCGTTCTTGACCTGGTAAGGGCAAAATATCCTTCGGACAGTACCCGTATCTATGTAATCGGTATGAGCATGGGCGGTTACGGAACGATCAACTTCACAGGAACCTACCCGGATTTAGTTGCCGGAGCTGTTGCTATGTGTGGTGGCGGAGATATACGGTTGGGTGAAAACTTATCTAAAGTTCCTTTATGGATTCGCCACGGAGATAAAGATTATGCTGTTCCGATCAGCGAGTCTCAAAAAATTGTCAATTCCATCAAAAAATATTCGGCAGAAAACCTGATTTTCACAATTGACCGGGGATTGAATCACGGCGCCATGGAGCGTTTCTTCAGAAGCGAAGAAATTTACGAATGGTTATTTAAGCAGCATAAGTGAGAAAATTGGAAGATTTTTTAATCATTTACGGATAGAAGGTCTTCGATTAAGAATCTGTTTTTCTTTTTTTACATTGCTAAAAAAAAGAAACAAAAAAAGCTAGTCGCCAGAAATTTTATGTTCACCAAAATGCGTTCATCACCTACAAAAATAAAACTCGCTGTGCTCAAACAATTATTTTTGTCACGGCAATTTAACTGTTTTGGTACCGACCTAAAATTTATGCGACATCCATAAAATTTCGTTACTTATAAACAAATATGGCTATAAAAACTATTTGCAGATCTATCTCATCTGAATGTTGCTCATATTTTATCTAAAAAAAGCTGCCAATGTATTTCTGACAGCTTTTCAGTTTGGTTCTACTTCAATTTCTCCAGAACCTTATCGTAATCGGGTTCGTGAACAATATCATCTACCAGCTCGGTGTAAACTACTTTTCCTTCTTTATCCAGTGCAACAACAGATCGTGCGGTAAGTCCTTTCAACGGGCCGTCAATCATCGTAATGCCGTATGCGTCACTAAAAGCTCCGCCGTCAAAATCCGAAAGGGTTTCTACATTCGTGATCCCTTCCGCTCCGCAAAAACGTCCCTGTGCAAACGGCAAATCTTTGGAAATACACAATACTTTGGTATTCTCCAGATCCGCCGCTTTCTGATTAAATGTCCGGACAGATGTCGCGCAAACACCTGTATCAATGCTCGGAAAAATATTTAAAATCACATTTGTTCCCAAATAATCTTTCAATGAAATACGAGACAAATCATTTTTTACCAGTGTAAAATCAGGAGCTTTCTCTCCTACTTCGGGCAAATGACCTTTTGTATGTATCGGATTTCCTTTAAACTTTAAATCTGCCATATCTATTCTTTTTTTCGAAAGTTAATAATCTTTTCAATCCAAAACAAGCTCATTGTTCAATACTCCCGCCGCAACAGTTTGATTCGTATATTCATTGATTAAAATAAATGACCCGGAATAACGATTCTGGTCGTAGCCATCATAAATCAGTGGAGAAGCCAGACGGATCTTAACGGAAGCGAGCTCATTTAATCTTAATTCTTCATCCGATGGCAGTTTGTCAAAGCTCTCAATGTCTATCTTATAATCAATCTCTTTTATTGCCGCTTTTATTCTCGCGCTTCCCTGCTGTAAAACCAGCTTCACTATACCCGTCCGAAAAGCCTGATTATCCATCCAGCAAAGAGTCGCTTTTACCTGGTTTGAAACAAATGGCGTTTTCGCTAAGGGAACGATCCATGCGCCACGACTGATATCGATATCATCTTCTAACTGAAGTACTACAGGCTGGCCTGCTTTCGCTGTTGGTACTTCCTGTAAATTATGTTCTATTTTAGTAATCCTGGTCACAAAATCCCCGGGCAATACTTTTACCTCATCGCCTGCAGCTAGCTCTCCACTCCACAAGGTGCCTGCATATCCGCGATAATCATGTAATTCAGTAGTTTGGGGACGGATGACATATTGTACCTGGAAACGTGCAGCGTTGTTCATTTTTACAGCTTCTACCGGAATTGTTTCCAGAAATTCCAGCAAAGAAGGTCCCTGATGCCAGCTTAATTTATCCGAAGCAGTCACTACGTTCTCTCCGGATAAAGCAGAAGCCGGAATAAAAGATACTTTATTTAAGTTCAGGCTTTTCGTCGTTTTCTCAAAATCTGCTTTAATTTCCTCGTAACGTTCCTGACTATAAGCTACCAGGTCCATTTTATTGATGCATACCAAAATATGAGGAATTCCCAAAACAGAAGAAATAATCGTATGTCTTTTTGTTTGTTCGGTCACTCCGTTTCGTGCATCAATCAGGATAATTGCCAAATCTGCTGTTGATGCTCCTGTAAACATATTCCGGGTGTATTGCGCATGTCCGGGAGTATCTGCTATGATAAATTTTCGGTTCGGAGTTGAAAAATATTTATACGCAACATCAATTGTAATTCCCTGTTCGCGTTCTGCTCTTAATCCGTCTGTAAGCAACGCTAAATCTATCGTTGTATTCTCTCCGGCAGTTTTACTTTGCCGGGTGAGCGTCTCAATAATATCGGTAGAGATAGAACCGCTGTCCAGTAACAGGCGCCCGATCAGCGTACTCTTTCCGTCATCTACATTTCCTGCTGTAAAAAATCGTAATAATTCCATGTGTTTTTAATTATGAATGTTGAATATTGAATTATCAGGTGAGATATTTCATTATTCATAATTCTCAAAAATATCCTCCTTTTTTTCTGTCTTCCATCGCCGCTTCAGAGATTCTGTCATCCATTCTTGTTGCACCTCTTTCAGAAACAGTTGCATTTTTCAGCTCGTCGATAATATCGGCTACATTCACCGCCCGGCTTTCTACAGCTGCTGTACACGTCATGTCTCCTACGGTACGATAGCGTACCAATCTCGTCTCCACAACATCTGCTCCGTCCAACGTCACAAATTCATTTGTGGTCATTAATTGGCCGGATTCTGTTACAACACATTCCCGCTCGTGTGTGAAATAGATGGAAGGTAACTCAATATTCTCACGCAGAATATAATTCCACACATCTAATTCTGTCCAGTTGGAAATCGGGAATACGCGCACGTTTTCTCCTTTATGAATCTTACCATTGTAGATATTCCAGAGTTCAGGGCGCTGCAATTTCGGATCCCATTGTCCAAACTCATCTCTTACGGAAAAGAAGCGTTCTTTTGCGCGGGCTTTTTCCTCATCACGCCTTGCACCTCCGATACACGCATCAAATTCAAATTCTTCGATAGTTTCCAATAATGTATGCGTCTGCAGAGCATTTCTACTTGGGAATTTTCCTTTTGCATCCGGAATTCCTTTTCGCTTTAAAGTATCTTCCACCCTTCTTACAATCAGCTTCTCACCCAGCTTTTCTGCCAGGTTATCTCTGAAAGCCAGTGCTTCTGGGAAATTATGTCCCGTATCCACATGAACCAACGGAAAAGGAAATTTTCCCGGGCTGAACGCTTTTAACGCGAGATGCACCAGACAAATACTGTCTTTTCCTCCACTGAAAAGCAACGCGGGACGTTCAAATTGTCCCGCAGTTTCACGCAGCACGTGAATTGCTTCTGCTTCTAACCGGTCTAAATAATCACTCATATCTCCAAATAAATTATCAGTTTATGAATGCAAGCCGCATTCTTTTTTAGAATTATCTTCCCACCACCAGCGTCCTGCACGAAAGGCTTCTCCTTCTTTAACCGCTCTTGTACAAGGCTGGCATCCCAAGCTGATGAATCCGCGATCCTGCAGAACATTGTAGGGAACATTATACGAACGGATATATTTCCATACCTCTTCTGTCGTCCAGCTGATCAACGGATTTACTTTGGTTATTTCACGGCTCTGATCCCATTCAAATACGTGCATATCGTGCCTGTTTTCAGAATGTTCCGCTCTTAACCCTGTGATCCAT
The DNA here is from genome assembly GCA_001899145.1 of Flavobacteriia bacterium 40-80. Taxonomy (GTDB): domain Bacteria; phylum Bacteroidota; class Bacteroidia; order Flavobacteriales_D; family Crocinitomicaceae; genus 40-80. The sequence goes on along the minus strand of MKVF01000018.1, from coordinate 440,916 downwards.
ACATTTACACCTTCCAGAGCACGGTTCAACGGTTCGACTTTACGTACATGACAGCACGCTTTTCTGTTTTCTACCGATTCGTAAAATAAATTCGGCCCTTTTTCTGTTACCAGCTTTTGTAATTCCTCCGCCTTTCCATAATACGTTTCCAAATCCTTCTTATAACGCTCCCTTGTGGAAGACATCAGGCTATACGTTTCGGGAAACAAACGTCCTGTATCCAGCGTAAAAACACGAATAGGAAGATTATTTTTAAAAATAACATCTGTGATAACCTGGTCCTCAATGCTCAAGCTTGTTGAAAAAGCGGCATTCACACCTTCTACTTGCGTAATCGCTGTCAGCAGCTCTGTCAGATCATTCGTATTAATATGTTCAAATGCAGATGGATTCATATTTAAAAAAATATAGATAAAACATTTTTCAGACTGGCTATAATCACAACAATGCCAACAAAAAGCATCATCGCTTTTACATTTAAGCGGGAAGCCATATAAGCAGCAATAGGAGCAGCACAGATTCCTCCGAGAATTAATCCCAGGATCGGCTGCCACGCATCTGCGCCAATGAAACTAAAAAAAGTGATGGAGCTTGCCAGCGATACAAAAAACTCCGCCAGGTTTACTGACCCAACAATCATCCTGGGATTTTTACCTCTGGAAATCAGTGTTGAAGAAACAACAGGTCCCCAGCCACCACCTCCGATCGAGTCCAGAAAACCTCCTAAAGTTGCCAGCCAGCCTACTCTGGTTACTTTTTTACGGTTCTGTCGTTTTCGTACCACTTTATAAATGATCAACGCTCCCAAGAACAGCGTATAGGAGCTCACAATAGGTTTTATATATGCGCTGTAGGATTCAAATTCCGATAAGATATATGCGCCGATAATTGCTCCTATTACTCCCGGAACAACAATATTTTTAAATAAGCGGCTGTTCACGTTTCCGAACTTCAGGTGCATGATGCCCGAAACACCGCTGGTAAATATTTCAGAAGCATGGACAGACATGCTCGCTACAGCAGGGCTCACGCCAAAGGAGAGCAAAAAGGTCGTCGCAGAAACACCATACGCCATTCCCAATGCGCCATCGATCATCTGCGCGATAAAGCCGCCCAGAATAAAATACAGGAATGTTACATCAAGCGTATCAACAAGTGCGTTGAATTTTTCCCATACGGCAGCGGGAGGAACCATGGAAAATAAGATATGCCCGGCAATCATTGTTCCCAGAATGCTCACCAGGTAAACTGCTGTTTTCTTATAGGAAAAATCATACCATGGCTTTGATTTCTTACTGACAAGAACAGCCGTTTGTTTATTCAGCTGATGTACCCTCTTTTTAAAGTCTTTGCTGAGAAACGACTCTAACCGGGTCAATTGATCCGCGCTTTTCGATACAGAACCGGGAAAATGGTCTTCCAATGTTTGCCGGATCCTGTTCTCCAATACCGGCGATTCTCCCTGAACCGTAACAGCCAAATGAACAGACCCTTTATCAACGGATTTTCCAAAAAAGAAATTACTCAGCTCCGGAAAAAAAGCAAAAGTCACTAATATTCCGTTCGTGTGAGCATGATTCATCAAAGATTCAGCTGCTGTCTTCTCCCTGGAAAATGAAAAAACAAATCGTGCAGCTGAAATGATATTATCATCTGTCTGCTGCTTAACGATAACATTGCCAAACAGAGTAAACTCTGTGAGAGCTGCTTCCGAAACCTTTGCGTTGATTAAATAAATGGAAGTTTGTCTGAAACCGGAAATAAGGGCACGAACGTTTTCTAAATCAGCATCCTGTACATCCGAAATAATTAAATGAACTTCTTGTTCTCTAACGAAAATTGGTAAAAGTTTTTTAGTTCTTCCCATTGAATTTATTCAGGCTGATTTCCTTTTATGACCCGGCAAAGAAAAAAAGCAATATTATAATCTCCAAGAATTCAGACAATTATTTTATTGTTATCCTATCGTATAAGTAGAATATATGGGAAAATAAAATATTAATTATCAGTACTTTGACTTAACTTCAAAAGCTTCGATTCTCTTTTAATTAAATCAGTCAGGCTTGTTTTCGCAAGAATCCGTACAGATGCTTCACGGACTTCTTCCAAAACTTCATGCAATCCGCACAATTCTTCACTGGGGCAATCTTCACAGGCTTCATAGAAATTCAGGCTCACGCAAGGCAACAAAGCGATGGGCCCTCCTGTCGCTCTTATAATATCACTCAATGCAATATCATCAGGTGATTTCAAAAGATAATATCCTCCGGCCGGTCCCATTTTACTTCCGACAATTCCTACATTTCTAAGCTGCAGCAGAATTGCTTCCAGAAATTTTTTCGGAATCCGTTCCTGATCTGCAATAAAAGCAATAGCAAGCCGCCCCTTTTCAGGATAAACTTTTGCCAGGCTTTTTAATGCCTGAATTGCATATTTTGACTTTCTTGGGATCATAATCTGGCGGAAATCTCCTTCAATATTACAAAAAAGTCCGTTCGAAATGAACGGACTCTGAATTTATTCCAAAAGATCTTACTCTCCTGAAGTTTCGGGTTCTTCTGTATTTTCAACCGGCGGAATCGTTTTAGCTGCGGCTTTTCTGGATTTTCCCAGATAGATTCCCAGCTGTATTTCATGTGTTCCTGCTGTCGAAACTCTTGTTGCTTTGGCGCTGTATTCGAAAGCATAGCTCAGGTACAGATTTTTCAGGAAGTTCAATCCCAGTGAGATCACAAAGGACTGAGATGTTCTGTATTGTGCTCCCAGCCATAAGTAATTGTAATGGACTTTCGCTCCCAAATCTGCGCTGAACGGTGAATTTTTCACGGCTCTTGCCATCATGAACGGCTCAACGGTAAAGTTTTCTCCCGCTTTTATTTTATAGGACGAATAAATCAGCCAGTGACTGTTCAGCTTACTTATAAAATAAGCATCACTAAAGTTAAACTTGCTGCCTAATAACTGTGTCCCGCTAAAGCTGAACGTAAATCTATCCGTATAAACCACTAAGCCTGCCTGAAGATCCAGGTTGTTCTGGTTCCATCTTGCTCCGAATCCCTGCAGGATATCATCTGCTTCCGACTGAACCACTACTTTGGAAGGGTTGATACCGATGTTGTTCCATCCTAAGCCCAGTCCTGCTCCGAAACTAAGCTTTTTAGTCAAAGGAAGATGAACGGCATAAGTTGCCATAATTCCTGTCTTCTGGAATGGCCCGATTCCATCATTAATTACTCTTCCCCCAACAATCTGCTTAAATTTCCCTACACTGTTCAAAGGCGGTGTGTACATGGAAACACCATCCGGATTAAATACCTTGGCAGCTCCCTTATTCTTTTTCAGGTATAGCTGCGTATGTCCTGACAAATACATCGTTACCGGATTTCCATCGGAGCTGATATGCTGATTGCGGTATCCCAGATCAATCTGGGTGAAATCCGTCAATCCGCCTGCAGCAGGATTGAAAAGATAAGGATTATGTGTGTAGTTTCCGAACTGAAACTCCTGTTGTGCAAAAACGGATGTCACACCAAACGTTAATGCACTTAATATGATTATTCTAAATTTCTTCATGACTAAACAGATTAACGAATGATACTAATTGGTCCTGTAAGTGATTTTTTATTACCGTCATTTAGCTCAATGACATAATAGTAAGTTCCCACAGGGAGCGGATCTCCTTTGAAAGTCCCGTCCCAGGCTACAGGATAACCGTCTGACTCAAATACAATGCTTCCCCAACGGTTGACAATTGTCATCTTACATTTCGGATATTTCGCATTTAGTCCGTCAATCACAAAAGAATCGTTCTTACCATCCTGATTCGGTGTAATAAGCGTCGGAATCACAAATTCATTTCCGTCACAATTATTGTATGTCAGGATCAGCGTATCATTCGCCAGGCCGCAGTAACTGTGATTGAACGAATAAACAATCACGCTGGTTCCCATTTTATAATCCGTCAGTTGTGTCACAGGACTGAATTCATTGGAAAAAGATCCGTTTCCTTCTTCAAAATACCAAATAGCCTGCGTATATGACGGAGGAGTCGTACCTACCAGCTCCAGTACTGTTTTCTCACACACGGACGTATCAGAAATATTCAAGATCTGAGGTTTTACCATCTTAAATACTTTCATGGAGTCCACATTTGAAGGGCAGACTCCGTTAGTAACGGTATAATAAAACGTATTCCAGCCTCCCTGTAAGTTAGTTGCCAAAGCATTATGATAATTCGCATTTGTAATGGTACTCTGAACATCGGAGGTCCAGATTCCTGTTCCTGACTGAGGAGGTTGTGCAGTCAGCAGCACATTTCCTGTACCACAATTATAAGTTGTGTCTTTCAACACAACTGAAGGAGAGGACAATGAATAATTATTAATAATTAAATTCTTAAATGTGCTTCCGCAGTTTTGTGAAGTCGTGTTCCAAATCACCACATTACTTCCCGGCGCCAATCCTGAGGCTGTTGTGGAAGCCTGATTCACATCTGCTATAGTAACAGATGAGCCAGAAGGAACAGACCAGTATCCTGTTCCCTGTGTTACCGGTACCGCTGCAATCGCTGTTGAATTCTGGTTACACAGATTAATCGTATCTTCTATGAATGAAGGTACTTCAGGCAAAGCAAGGCGTGTTACTGAAAAAGCGCATGTCGCCGTATTTCCGGAGGAATCTCTCGCTATATATTCTAAGTTTGTGACTCCCACAGGAAACACATCTCCTGAGTTCAATCCGGTATTATCTGCTTTAAAAACCCCGACCAGACAGTTATCAGTTGCAGTAATGTTCTGGAAGTTGATCACAGAGTCGCATGTAGAGATATCAGAAGGACAGGCAACGATCTGAGGGGCCTGTGATTCGATCGCACTTACCTGGAAGGAACATTCAGAATAGTTCCCCAGCTCGTCCGTCGCACGGATCTTAAACGTATGGATTCCCGAATTAATAGTTGCTCCTGCCGCCGGAACCTGAACGGTAGATAACAGCACGCAGTTATCAGTCACAACGGCTTGCGGAGTGTAATCAGGAACGACAAAAGTACAGCTTGTGCCGTTGTTCACCACTACATCATTCGGACAGGTAATTACCGGAGCGATCGTGTCAACAGGAAGTAAACGGACAAAACAGGTAGTTGCGTTCCCCTGCTCATCTTCAACAGTTACCACAGCATTAAAAATTCCGGAAACAGAGGTTCCGACAGTAGGTGTCTGAGAAATAATAAAATTAGAAGAAGAACAATTGTCTGTTATGGAAACAACTTCTCCTGTCAGATCAGGAACGAGATAATTACAAGCCGTGTTATTGTTACTGATATTGACAAACTGATTACACACGATCACAGGCCGGATCGTATCAATCATGTTCAGCGTCATGGTACAGCTTGCCGAGTTATTTGACTCATCATATACCGTAAATGTAATTGTTGACGTTCCTATCGCTGTTTCTCCCATATTCGGAGACTGGGAATAAGACAGGTCGGCTGTCAGTGAGCAATTGTCACTGGCGGTAACCAGTCCTGTCAGATCAGGCAGGACAACGGAGCAATTCGCATCTCCGATCAACGAATGGGCTGTCGGGCAGGAAATCACCGGATCAATAATATCCAGGCCTTTTACGGTAAAATTATCAATCGCGAACGGGATTCCGCTCACAGTACTGTTATCGAATGTAAACAAAAATCCTATTTCAAAATTCTGGCCGTTTAATGAGGCTGGCAAGCTGTAGCTCGCATTCAGCCATGAATTGGTAGAAGTAGCCAAAACTGCCAGCACCTGCCACTGGGAAGAAGCGTTCAGGCGATAAACAATTGCACCTTTATCATTGGCGTCATTGGTTTCCAGCTTATAATCAAAATCAACCACCAAGTTCTGAGCACAGTTATTATAGGTCAAAGCCTGAAATGCCCAAACAGTATCTACTCCGCTCGCTGTCGGCTGATAAGCATACGAAAGCTGAGAACCGACAGAGCAGTCAGAACCTGTTCCTGTCATTGGTGCAACATAAAGCGCTGTAGTTCCGGAAGCGGGTGCAGAATTTCCCGCACATTCTCCAAGAATAAAGTGATTAAGGCCGCTTCCATTCTGAAATGTCCAACCCTGATTTGCTTCAAAATCGTCCTTATACAGATCGTAATACTGACTGAAAGCAGTCTGGGCAAAACAACCTACAAAGAACATTAGCATGTAACGTAACTTCATATTTTAGTGAAATTAAATATTGAAAAAATTGTTATCAAGCGCAAATATAAGGAATCCGGCTGCTCTGCCCGGAGATTTCTTTCAAGACTACGTTGTTAATAATCAAATACTATATTCAGGCAAACTTACAAAATCTGATTACTATTCACAAAATCAATAATAACATCAAAACAATCTATTTTGTTTATAGGTTTTAAACACTTATATTTGTAATTAAAATCACTGATTATGGGAAAGAAAGAAAAAAACAACATCGTAAGCCGGCTAAATGAATTACTCGCCACTTACCAGATTCACTACCAAAATCTTCGTTCTTTGCACTGGAATATCAAAGGCCCTCATTTTTTCGAGCTTCATTTGAAATACGAGGAACTTTATACACGCACCCAGGTGATCATTGATGATCTGGCAGAGCGTATCCTTACGTATGAGGCCGTACCGCTTCACACTTTCGCCGATTATGTAAAAACAAGCCTGATAAAGGAAAATGCCTATATTTCCGATGGAAAAGAAGGTATGAAATACATCGTGGAAGCCCAAAAATCCTTATTGAAGACCGAACGGGAAATTTTAGCGGCAGCGGGAGAAGCAGACGACGAAGGAACCAGTGCTTTTATGAGTGACCTGATCCGTGAGAAAGAAAAATCCACCTGGATGTTCTCGGCGTGGCTGGGGAAATAATGAATGTTGAATTGGGAATATTAAATGCTGAATATTGAATTAGAAGTCTTAATATCCTAAAATCTTAAAATCAAAAATAAGTAAACAAATAAAAACAATATAATTATGAGTATAGTAGGTAAAAAATTTCCTTCTGTTGCAGTGAATGCAATCGACGAATTAGGAGACACATTTAAGCTTAATGTTTTCCAGCATGCTGTTGATAAAAAGAAAAAAATAGTATTATTCTGGTATCCGAAAGATTTCACATTCGTTTGTCCTACTGAAATCCACGCATTTCAGGAAGCCGCAGCTGAATTTGAAAAACGCAATACACTTGTCATCGGAGCATCCTGTGATACGGCGGAAGTTCACTTCGCATGGTTAAGTACTGCGAAAGACAACGGAGGTATTGAAGGGGTTAAATTCCCTCTATTGGCTGATTCTACACGTCGTTTGGCGGAAGAGCTGGACATTCTGGACTACGACCAGTACGATGATGAATCTACCGGAGATAACGTACCTTACCGCGCGACTTATTTAATTGATGAGGATGGAACTGTATTCCACGAATCAATTAACCACATGCCATTAGGAAGAAATGTCGGTGAATATCTTCGCTTAGTGGACGCGTACACACACGTTCAGCAGCACGGAGAGGTATGTCCTGCCAACTGGGAAGAAGGAAAAGACGCAATGAAAGCAGATCGTAACAGTACTGCAGAGTATTTAAGCAAACACTAAAAATTATGTTTACAGAGTTAACGGAAGATAATCTGGACCAGATCCTCCACTCTAACGAGAAGGTTATGGTTCAATATGGTGCGGCTTGGTGCGGCAATTGCAAAATAACAAAGCCTAAGTTCAAACGCATGGCGGAAGAAAATCCTGACATCGCTTTTTACTATGTGGATGCCGAAAAATTACCGGAATCACGTAAATTCGCTGATGTCACGAACTTACCGACTTTCGCTGGCTTTGTAAACGGACAATTGGTAAAGCAGGCACAGGGTAACAAAGTAGAAACCATTCAAGAAGTGAAAGATGCGGTTACCGGTAATTAAGCACATGGTAAAATTCATCGAAGAGAATGATGAAGATTACGTCAATGAAACGATTGAAACACTGGAGTATCTTATTGATGCTCCCGGCCTGAAGGATGAAGAATTAGATGTGATCGGAGAATTGCTATCTAACTTCTCCGGCGCTGTGGAAGTTCATCAGGATATCCAGTCCGGCAAAAACCAGAAAGACGCATTGAATGATTTCATGAAACGCGTAACAGGTTCTATTGATAAATAATTTCTATTTATTAGCATTCGGAATCCGGGGAATTTCCCCGGATTTTTTTATTGATAAAATTCAATAAGATATCAGGTTTATATCTGAAGATGATCCTGAAGTGACTACGTGAATCGTTAAACACAAGCGTTCAATGGGTTTCAGTGTTGTAATTCACAATCTGTAGTGCGATTAAACGTTACAGGTTATATATTCCGGGGTTGATTTTGATCTTAATAAAGAATATCCTTTATTTTTCAGGTTTGTCAGAGAACTTTTTCTCAATTTTTATCGCAATGGAAGCAACTAAAGCCAGGTTATTTTTTTCAAAAATTCCTTGCCCGTTCAGATATATTTTGTCCCGTCCCGTCATCCAGCGGCCTTCAATTCTGCACATTACAGCAGGTATAGGTGAATAATCAACATTTAAAGAACATCCGCTCGCACGAAAAGGATCCGGTGACATATTGAGAACAACTACTCTTCGCGGGTCTGAAAAGTATTCTCCGCGAAGTGTAAACGCCCATGCCGGCAAAAACTGGTATCGCACCATCACGACCGGGCTGAACCACACGTTATAATTTCTTGATCTTGTAAAACGTTGTTCGAGTCCTATGTCAAAAGCGGCAATAAGCCCTACCTGCTTATGTACCTTATAAATTACATACAAGTCACTGTAATATCGCCATCTTCTATAGTCGTAAGGAAATTCAGAACCGGCATACAAGCTGTGATTCAATTTAATCTTATCATTTGGCTTGTAAATTACCTGTGAGCCGAAGGATGGAAGCGAATTACCCGGAACTTTCTGAATACGCTGCCAACCGTTCAATAATAATGCTGAAAAGCTCCATTTACCCGGAGAAAAGGTTAGTTTTGCACCCGTTTCATAATACGGAGAATTCTCTGCCAGCAATGATCTTGTCAAGGTCCAGTTATCAATAGAAACTGCACTTTCCAGACCAATATGAGATGAAAAAATTCCCGCATCCAGCCACCATCTGCTTTTTTTGTCCAGTGCCAATCCTACATTCGCTTCGTGGACATAACGTAAAGCAGAAGGGACCCCTGCGTAATTATCATTAACGTATGTTCCTGCATGGAAGCCTAAATGAGCACGATAACGAGGATGAGCAACCGCAAATTTAACTAATCCAAGATTTAAATTAAACTCGTTCCTTCGGTTGTGATTATACAGAAAAAGCTGCCGTTGGTTCATCTTTGATTTACCAAAGTCCGTCGCATAAAACACATCAATAAAACCACTGACGGATAATTCTGGTTTTTGCTTCCAGATCGAATCTTTTTGCCCGTAAACAGCGCCTGCCTTTACCAATAAGCACAACAATAAAATTCGTATCTTCATCTGTTATCTTTTAAATTGAAAAAACCGCAATCACTTGCGGTTCCTTATTTATGCTTCTCTTTTCCTTACTGTCCTTTGCTCTATCCGCTTTTCATATTTTTTACCCTGAAAAATACGCTGAACAAAAATCCCCGGTGTATGTATCTGCCCCGGATCTAATTCACCTGCCGGAACAAGCTCTTCTACTTCTGCAACCGTGATTTTACCTGCCATTGCCATCATCGGGTTGAAATTCATTGCCGTCGCTTTGTAAATGAGATTTCCTTCCGTATCACCTTTCCACGCTTTTACGATTGCAAAATCTGCTGTTAAGGCAGTTTCCAAAATATGAGGCTTACCATTAAACTGCCGTACTTCTTTTCCTTCCGCCACCTCTGTACCGTAACCTGCAGGGGTGAAAAATGCAGGAATTCCCGCTCCACCGGCACGACATCTTTCCGCCAGTGAGCCCTGCGGGATCAGATCCACTTCCAGTTCGCCGCTCAACATCTGACGCTCAAATTCGGCATTCTCCCCCACATACGAGCTGATCATTTTTTTAACTTGTTTCTGCTGTAACAGCAGACCAAGCCCAAAATCATCAACTCCCGCATTATTGGAGATACACGTCAGTTGTTTTACATTCATTTTTACCAGCTGAGCAATAGAATTCTCGGGAATCCCGCAAAGACCAAACCCTCCGACCATCAGCGTCATTCCATCCTGAATTCCATTCAGTGCTTCTTCTTCGTTTTTTACAACTTTATTCATAAATAAAAATCATTAAATAGTAAAACCGGGATCTAATGGCAGATCTTCAGCCACTCCAGGGGTACAATTAAATTCACTTTCATTGTAATGCTCCGGCTTCACAAAATCGCCCTCCGTCAACTTCAGCTTAGGATTTGCATAGGCTTTTTGCATGTAATAACCGAAAATAGGCAGCGCCATACGTCCTCCCTGTCCCCAGGTCATTGTCCGGAAACGAATCGCCCGCTCTTCTCCTCCAACCCAAACACCTGTAACTAGGTTCGGAGTCAATCCCATATACCAGCCGTCAGAGTTACTTTGTGTCGTACCTGTCTTACCTGCCATTGGGTATTTCAAGCCGCCCCAGTTATGAACGCTTCCTCTCAGGCTTCCCGCTGTTCCGCCGTCCACTACAGAACGCATAATGCTCAAAGTCGCATACGCTACATTTTCGTTTAATGCTTCATTGATCTCCGGCTGTGCATTATAGATCACATTACCGTTTCTGTCCTCAATACGTAATATGGTTGTCGGCTGGATGTAAAGCCCGTTATTTACAAATGTTGCCTGGGCAGCGACCAGCTCATACAGCGACATATCCATCGTTCCTAAGCACATTGCGGGAACCACATCTGCTTCGTTCAGATTTATTCCCATGGACTTTAATATTTTGTTCACTGTCTGCGGACCGGCTGTCGCTCCCATCGCCTGCATTACGGCTACTACAATATTATTCATCGATCCCGCCAATCCTTTTCTTACAGTTACAGGACTTCCGTCAAACTTTCCGTCTGAATTTCTGGGACACCACTGGCCGCTCGGCCTTCCCTGATGGTCAAACTTGTCCACGCAGTGCTGAATATTCGGGAAAGTCGTGCATGGAGTGATCACTCCCATGGTCATTCCTGCAGCATATACAAATGGCTTTACGGTTGACCCGATCTGGCGTTTTCCGAGACGGACATGATCAAATGCGAAATAATCCATATTATAACCGCCTACCCATGCTTTTACAAATCCCGTTCCCGGTTCAATGCTCATCAAACCTGCACGTAAGAAGGCTTTATAATAGCGAATAGAATCATAAGGTGTCATTACCGTGTCGATCTCTCCTTTCCAGGAAAAAACCTTCATATCTGCAGGCTCATGAAAGGTTTTAATAATTTCACTGTTAGATAAGCCGGCCTTTTTCAGGTTTCTGTAACGGTCGCTGACTTTAATAGCCGAATTCATAATCTTATCAATCTCCTCCTGCTTAATCTCGTTGGCAAAGGGATAAAATTTCGTTTTCGAATTATTTTTATCAAAAGCCGGCTGCAGATTTTCTTTTAGATGCCGTTCCACCGCTTCTTCCGCATATTTCTGCAGGTCAATATTTATAGTGGTATAAATTTTCAGTCCGTCATTATAGATATTCCAGGGTGTACCGTCTTTTTTCTTGTATTTCAATTCCCCTTTTTCGGTTTTCTGGGAAAAAAGGTCATTAATTTCAGCACGGATCGACTCCCTGAAATAAGGAGCTATCCCCTGTTTGTGATCCACACTCTGATAATTGGTCAGCAAAGGTTTTTTAATAAGCTCTTCGTATTCCTCTCTTGTGATCTTCACTCCCAGCGCAGGATTATCTTTGCTGCTGTTTTTCATCCATTGATATAACACCTGATTTCGTCTGGAAACCGTTCTCAAGCTATCTTCCGCACGGGCACTCCGGACTTCTTCATCAGAGATTTTATCAGCAGAGACGTTCTTTTTATTCGCCAGCTTCTGTCTGTAATTGGTTTTTGTAAAGCTATACGGATTATATAATCCCGGATTTTTACACATCCCGACCAGCGTTGCCGCTTCTTCTTTGCTTAATTCTTTTGCCGGTTTATTAAAATATACTTTTGAAGCGTTTTCTATTCCTACCGCATTGTACAGGAAATCAAACTGATTCAGGTACATACTGATAATCTCTTCTTTTGTATATCGTTCCTCTAAACGTGTTGCAATGATATTTTCCTGTGCCTTTTCATTAACACGTCCCATCAGCCTTCCGGCTCTCCCGGGAATAGGAAGGCTCAAACCGCGTGATCTTGCCTCGCTTTCTTTTTCGCGTTGCTGCAAAGTATAGAGTAATTTGGCCAGCTGCTGGGTAATCGTGGAACCTCCTCCGGCTCTTCCCATTTTCACTACCGCTCTTCCTAATGCTTTAAAATCAACTCCGGAATGTTCATGAAACCGCTCATCTTCCGTGGAAATCAGCGCAGATGTGACAAACGGGGAAATATTTTTATAATTGATCGTTGTTCTGTTGATTTTCCAGTACCGGCCCAGTTCTGTCTCACCATCATCAGCAAGAATGATCGAAGCCTGAAGCTCCGGCGGGTTTTCCAGCATCTCCAGCGAGGGAAGCTCTTCTTCCGACTGAGAAAGAAGCAATATAATGATCACAAACATCGGCATCAATCCGATGAGCCAGAACAGCACTTTAGGAGCTCTGGAATTTGATTTGTTTTCACCTGACCCGGAATCAACGATCTTTTTCTTACTCACCTTTTCAATTTTTAATCTTTCAAAAATAATGATTTTTCGGACATGGGAAAAAGTAACAAAATGAGAAAAGAAAAAACGCCTCGTTAAAGGCGTTTTCATCATTTATTTCTTAGATTTTTCTTTCTTGTTCACCTCTTTTATAAAATGCTCAATCGCCGCTGTCATCGAAGGAAGATTGGGCTGTGGCGCGTGAACATCCAAACGAAGACTATTCTTTATCACTGCATTTGCTGTTGTAGGTCCGAAGGCTGCGATCAATGTGTTGTTCTGCTTAAAGTCAGGAAAGTTTTTAAACAGCGACTCGATTCCTCCTGGACTGAAAAATACCAGCATATCGTAATAAACATCTTCCAGATCGCTTAAATCCGATGCCACTGTACGGTACAATACAGCCTTAGTAAACTGATATCCGAAGCTTTCAAGCACTTCCGGAATCTTATCGCGCAGAATATCGGTACAAGGAAGCAAAAACTTTTCCGTTTTGTGTTTCTTCATCACATCTGCCAGCTCTTCGATCGTTTGTTTTCCGAAGAAAATTTTACGTTTCCGGTATGCTACATATTTCTGCAGGTATAATGCAACTGCCTCAGAAATACAAAAATATTTCATGGTATCAGGCACTTGAAATCTCATCTCCTCAGCTACTCTGAAAAAGTGGTCCACTGCATTTTTAGAAGTCATGATCACTGCGGAGTGCTCAGCGAAATTCACACGCTGTCCTCTCACCTCCTGAGCGTTCACTCCTTCAACATGAATAAAGGGACGAAAATCGATCTTTAAATCGTATTTTTCTGCCAAATCGAAGTAAGGAGATTTCTCTCCTTCAGGTTTTGGCTGAGAAACCAATATAGTTTTAATAGCCAATTTGATTCTGAATTTATATTAAACAATCATTTCAAGTTCAATAATCCTGCCTATTGTAACACCTAAGAACAAATAGGGCAAGACTTCGAGAGTGCAAAAGTACAAAATTAAATAATACCAATACACATGGTGTCTCAAACTCTTATAAACAGACAAGAACACTCTTACCGTATAAAACAGCAGCAGCAAGGATAACAGGGCTATTTTAAAATAATAATCCCACTGATCATTAAATACCCATAATAATAAAAGAACACTAAAAACCACGCTTTTCAGCAATATCAGATTTTTACTGACTTCTGCCAGCTCACGGAACACCGGAATATTTCCCACAAAAATCCGGGAGATCAAAAAGTTTATAAACGGAATCAGTAACAATGTCAGCACCGTGCCATAAAAGAAATAGACGCTTAAAACATCCAGTGTTTTGTATTCCCGGACGATCATATAAACAATTCCAATGGTAACAAGGAAATAATTTATAAACAGCAGGACCGTGGCGCCGGTATTGACCGGAACTTTAAAAGAATAATTCTTAAAGGTATTCGTTACAATACCGGCCATTAGTCCGTCCTGCAACAAACGGGAGATCGTGAGCAGCACCAATGACAAGAAAAGAATCACCATACTTACCGTATCAAATAAGTGCGGGCGCAGCTGCCAGACAATATCTTTATTCCCATACACTGATTCAAGCATCTCCTCACAGAATTTAGAACAAAAGTAATATTTAGCGGCAAAAACCTGCTGAAACTCTGAAAAGTTAATTTATCTTCAATTGGGCTCTTTAATTACTCCTGCTCTCACTTTTCTCTTTCTACTTTGAAAAAAACCAAAATAAAATTTAGATTTGTTTATGCGTTTTTACAAGGTACTGTTTCTGTTATTTTTGCTGTTCGCTCCAACGATATTCTGGGGGCAGTCCTACCATTTCAGAAATTACACGGTAAAGGATGGAATTGCGCAATCTCAGGTATATGCCTTGCTCCAGGACTCAAGAGGTTATTTGTGGATGGGAACAAGAGGTGGTGGTTTGACACGTTTCGATGGAATCACATTCACAACGTTTACGGAAAAAGACGGATTAGGAACAAATTACATCAATTGTATCAAGGAAGACCGTGAGGGAAATTTATGGATTGGAACGAACAATGGAATTTCACGCTACAATGGCCTTGCATTTGAATCGTTCAAATTAGCCAGCTCCGAAGGAAAATTTCAGGTTCTGTCAATTGTTTGGGATAAAAATGGAAAGATACTCCTATCGGGAAACAAAGGGGTCTTCACATTTGACGGAAAACAATTCAAATCGCTCAATGAGCAGCTCGAAACAGAAAATATTACTGTCAATACCCTGCTTTTTGATAAGGAAAACAGGCTTTATGTCGGCTATGGCAAAGGGTTGTTCCGTTATACACTCAATAACAATAACAATCATTGGAAGAAAGAAGACTTAGGGAACGAAAACCGATACATGCGCAATGCTATTACAACGCTCAAGGAGGATAAAAACGGTAATCTATGGATCGGAACCTATGGTGACGGGATGTATTGCTACAATGGCCAGCAGTTTTACCGTATTGATTTAAAGCACGAATTGTATAAACAAACCGTTTTAGATATTTACATCGACCACAATCAGGATTTGTGGATTGGCACACTGACTTCCGGTGTTGCGCATTATTCAAGAGCCGGAAAATCATTTTCATGGTTCGGAGAAAAAGAAGGTCTGAGCAACAATCATGTTCGAAGTATTTGCCAGGATAACAGTAATAGCTACTGGTTTGGAACATCTGGCGGAGGTGTTGCCAATTATGCCGGAAATCAATTTACCGGATACGATGAAAAATCGGGGTTGAAAGCCAACTTCATTTACAGTGTTTTTCGGGATAGCAAAAACCGGTTGTGGATTGGGAATGGGCAAAAAGGGGTTACACTCAAAGAAAACAATACATTCACTGCTTTTGACGGAGCAAACGGATTTGCAGATGTGAAAGTGAAAGCAATAGCAGAAGATTTTCAGGGGAATCTGTATTTCGGAACAGACGGTCAGGGAATTTTTCGTTACGATGGTGAAACCTTTGAAAGTCTAAAAGAATTTTCCAAATCATACATTCGCTCCATTCAGGTGGATGCATTGGGAAATTTATGGGTAGCAACCGCAGGATTGGGAATTTTAAAGTGGAACGGTGAACTGCAAAAGCAATTTTTAGTCACTGACGGCTTGTTACAAAACCGAATCACCTGCTTACAGATTGATAAAATGAACCGTATTTGGTATGGTTCGGAAGAAAACGGAATCGGATATATTTTCAATGATGTTCCCTCCAAAAATTACATTCGTGAAAAAAACGGACTGTCTTCCAATGCCATTCGTTGTCTGTCGGAAGATATCAACGGAACAATTTGGGCAGGAACGGCAGGTGCAGGTATCAATCGGATTTCATTCAATGGAAATAAACACCAGATACGGATTTATGGTATAAAAGACGGGCTTACTTCTTCCAATGTTTATCTGATTACCAATGACAATTCGGGAAACTGCATTGTGGGAACCGAAACCGGAATTGATTTTATTGAATTTCAGACCGACAATGCTGTTAAAGACATCCGGCATTTTGGAAAAAGTGAAGGTTTTACAGGAATCGAAACCTGCCAGAATGCCAATTTTAAGGATACTGATGGAACATTCTGGTTTGGCACCATCAATGGTTTATTTCACTACAATCCTGCCAATTTGTATCGGAATAATCATGAACCGATTACACAAATCCGAGA
The DNA here is from genome assembly GCA_001899145.1 of Flavobacteriia bacterium 40-80. Lineage (GTDB taxonomy): Bacteria > Bacteroidota > Bacteroidia > Flavobacteriales_D > Crocinitomicaceae > 40-80. The sequence continues at coordinate 424,500 of MKVF01000018.1, read as the reverse complement.
CATCAAATTGTTTTATATCCCTTTAAGTCAGACAAACTACAAGGATAAAATAAAACCGTGGAACAAGATTGAGAACCTGTTACTGCCTCACGACCAAAACCACATCAGTTTTGATTTTTTTGCCATTAATTTTAGCAATCCGGAAGCAGTTCGTTATCAATGGAAACTGGTCGGGTTTGACGAAAACTGGTCTCCTCCTTCAAAAGAGCACAGCATTGTTTATTCGAATCTGAATCCGGGAAAATATACCTTTTTGTTGAAAGCAAGCAACGAGGATGAGGTATGGAACAAGCAACCTATTTCATTCAGTTTTGAAATTGAATTGCCTTTCTGGAAAACATGGTGGTTCCTGACATTGGAAATAGGACTCATCGGTTTGATTTTATTCCTGTTATTCCGATGGCGCATCAATCTGGTGAGGAAAAAATCAAGGGAGCGTGAGGAGAAAATCAGCATGGAAAAGGAGTTGATGGAACTGGAGCAAAAAGCACTGCGTCTACAGATGAATCCGCATTTTATTTTCAATGCATTGAATTCCATTCAATCACAAATTGGGACAGGAAATGAGCAGGAAGCACGTTATTATCTGGCAAAATTCTCCCGATTGATGCGTCAGATTTTAAGCAACTCCAGAAATACATTTATTACACTGGAAGAAGAAGTTTCAACGCTTGAAAATTACTTGCTGATTGAAAAATTCTGTAATGGAGACCGGTTTGATTACACCATTCAGGTGGATGAATCGCTGGAAAAAGATTTTATTCTCATTCCTCCTATGCTTTTGCAACCTTTTGTTGAAAATGCCATTAAGCACGGATTTAAATTTCCACCCAACGAGCAGCGAAATGGGCAGATTGAAGTAACGTTCCGTTCCGTGGAAGAACATTTGATTTGTGAAGTAAAAGACAACGGTATCGGTCGAAAAAAAGCTGCGGAAAACAATGAAAAAAGCATGGAAAGCTACCATGAATCCACAGCATTGAAAGTAACCAACGAACGATTAGAATTACTCAAAAAAGAAAACACGACTGCTCAACTTGAAATCATCGATTTACATACGGATGAAGGTCAGGCTTGCGGCACATTGATTCGATTAACTATTCCGATAATACATTGATTATGAAAGCAATTTTAATAGACGATATTGAACAAGCACGTATCACACTGAGAAAAGACCTGGAATACTATGCTCCGGATGTTGAAATTGTAGGAGAGGCGAGCGGTGTTGTGGAAGGTGCTAAATTGCTAAAAACAATCAAACCCGATATTCTTTTTCTGGATATTCAGATGCAGGATGGTAGCGGATTTGATTTACTGGACATTATCGGTGAAATTGACTTCAAGATTATTTTCATTACAGCATCGGATGCACATGCCATCAAAGCATTTCGTTATGCTGCAATTGATTATTTGCTAAAACCAGTTGATCCGGATGAATTACAGACAGCTCTGAAAAAATTCAAGGCGAGTGGCATCAACGAAAATGAAAAATACAAGCTCCTCAATGAGAGTCTGAAAGACAAACAAAAACACAATGAGCGACTGGCACTGCATTCGCAGGAAAAAATCAGCATTGTTGAGATAAAGGACATCGTCCGTTGTGAGAGTGATATCAACTATACACAGTTTCATTTCTCCGATAAACGAAAAATAATGGTCACCCGGACACTGAAAGATTTTGAAGAATTATTGCAAAATCATGGGTTTTTCAGGGTACATCAATCACATTTAATCAACACCAAATACATTCGGGAATATTCTAAGCAGGAAGGCGGCCATCTGGTTATGACTGATGGTAGTTTGGTTCCTGTTTCTACCCGTAAAAAGCCCGAGGTAATGAAAATGCTGGAGGAGTTGTAAATTTTTAAAAGATAGGATTACTTAAAAACAAAAATCCCGGTTTACAAATTGCAAACCGGGATTTTAAAACGTTTAGAAAAGTGCTTCTTATTTCATGGACTTGATGTAGTCCCACTTATCCTGAACAGAAGTCTTTGTTTTAATCTCTTTATTCATAGTTTTCAAACGACTTTTGTCTTTATTGATAACATCGTACATAAGTTGATAATCCTGGTCCAATGCTTTCACCATTGTAATGAATTTTTCAGCATTTTCCTGTGAATTGAATTGTTGTACTTCTCTTACTTTCGAATCCCATACTTCCTGAAATCCGTTTCCAAGTGCTACATAAACTGGTGTCGCAACCACAGGTGCAACTGTTTCGTTGATTCTGTCAATAATATCGCGCTTAAATCTGTATCCTAAGTTGTCTACCGATCTTTGTGCATCAGCAAATTGACGTGCTTTCGCTTGTTCGTTGTATGCATTAATCTGTGTTGGGTTATAAACGGTATTGATTTCAATGAAACCAAGTAATTCTCCTTCAGAATATTTATTTCTGAATTGGAATTTTTCATTTGCATCAAAATACCCTTCTTCACCAACAATGTAGTTACCATAAACAGCAACTTTACGAGAAATTGGTGTAGGTCCTTCATATTCAATCAGGTCTTTTGCCAATACGCGGAAATCTGTTTCTTTGAATTTCTTGTTATCGTATGCATAAATTGGAATAATTCCTTTTCCTGCATATTTTTTTGTGTTCAATATTGATTCAAATTCATGGATGTATTGGTACGTAGCTGAACCATCACGAAGGTAGGCAATGGTAACAACGTCATATTTGTATACTTTTCTAAATGCGGCAATATCTAAATCTACTACAAAATTTTGTTCAACTGTACCAGTTGAGCTTATTTTCATGTCTACTTTGTCTCCTGCTTTTAGTGCTGTTTTTACTCCATCAGCAACATTTACTTTTGAAAATTTGAATTGCGCATTTGCAACTTGAGAAAATAACATAATAGCTCCCGCTAATGCTACCTTAAATAGTTTCTTGTTGTTCATTTTTTATTGAAATTTCGATAAAAATAGTCAATTAATTTACATTAAAATGGGGCTAATGCGAGAATTTCATCAATTTCATTTAAACTTAAAATGAACTCCAAAATTGGTTAAATCACACAAAATTTTAGTATATTGTTTTTCAACAATATGTAAAATAAAACACTACCAATCATTCATTTTATTCCAACCCAAGCAAGGTTGTGATTTGCTGCCATGCCTTATCACGATTTGTATTGTACCGGTTTTGCGCATCCTCACTTCCGGTAGCGGCATAATCATTCAACCCCTGCGCCTCTTTTTTCAAAGACGTTAAACAATCCACTAATTCCTGCACATAAAGAACATCGTCCTCCGTGAGTCCGTTACTTTTTACTTCTTTACATTTAGATAGCATCTCGATTACCGACTGCAGCATAGCTGTCTGCTCGCTCATCAGATCCTTTACGTGATTAGCATCGTACACTTCATTCACATACGCATCCGCAATAGCTCCGATGGTGATATATGTGTTGTAAACAGTAATGGATGAAACACCACCAAAAGCTTCTCGTACATTGACATCACACTGAGCTCTTGAAACAGAAAAACTACAAATAGTTAAGAACAATACAACAATTAGTTTCATACTAGCAAAAGATTTAAAGTTGATACGAATGTACAGTTATAATCGGCTAAAAAAAAGTGTTTTGAAATTATTTTTTGAATTAATCATATGATAATTTTCCATTCAAAGCTTATATTTCATTTACTCGGTTTGTTGGTCATTATGCTTTTCAAAGATGGTATACAGATGACACAGATTAAGCAGATTTTCCACAGATAAAAATCTTAATTCATCTTATTAAATCAGTATCCTGTTTGCATTTTGCTAATTCGCTTTGTATTTCAGGGATAGCACGCAGATGACACAGATTAAGCGGATTTTCCGCAGATGAAAATCTTGATTAATCCATTAAATCAGCGATCATCAGTGTCCCATTTCCATTATAAAACTATTTTCTTCAGTGCTTTATTCACATACATTAATGTATTTTGAACTTTTTTTTGTCCAACTTTTTTTCGTTTTATTAAACTTATAAATATCTTCACTCAATTCACACACACCTATGTGAACGTAAGTTGTCAAAGTTTTGTTTTTACTGTTGATTTCCGAAGGAAAAAATACCATTGAATCCGTTAAAAAACTATCTAAAATGAACTTTTTTTTACTCGTCTGAATATAATAACTATAAAGGGGACCTCCATTACCACCACAATCATTGATAACAGCAATATCATCATTCCCGTCAAAGTTTAAATCTGCGACGACGATATCACCAAAATAATTGTCAACGATTTCTCTGTCTGCTTTAAATTTAGTAGTATATGAAGTCATATTGTCACAATTTGCAAATTCCGAAGAAATAAATGAGGACGCAATAAAGAAGCTGTCAATAAGAGATTTTGTTGATTTATTGTACAAATAAACAGTAAAAAAACAAGAGTCCTGTTGTACGATTGTATCAGTATATCGCTTAAAATTAATAGATATGTCAAATTGTGTTGAAAGATTAGTTTGGTGGCAATCATTCATTTGTGTTAATAGAAATTTTGATTGTTTCCTCATAGCTGGCTGTATCGTTTCTGACGATTCGTTGTTCGGATACTCGTTTCGTGCAGAGCATCCAAATAATATAACTGTTAATATGATTGGTAGTTGTTTCATGACGTTATTTAATAGTTTAATCACGTTTTTTTTCATTTACCTCTTTTCATTTGATTTTTTCATCGTTTTACTCTCAAAAAATAGCACGCAGGACTTGTTCCGATTTATCGGAATGATACAGATTAAGTGAATTTTCTACAGATAAAATCTTAATCAATCCTATTAAATCAATGTCCTGTTTCCATTTTGCCAGTCACTTTGCATTTCAGGGATAGCACGCAGATGACACGAATTGAACGGATTCTCACAAATGAAAATCTTAATCAATCTGCGGCATCTGCGTTCCCTATCCATTACAAAACCATTTTTTATTTGGTGGCGATTTTTCACTCCTACTTCACAACCTCTACCCACCTTCCTTTTTCAGAAGCATAGATACTGTTGTCATACATCGTTTCACACTGAACGGCAGGCAGGTAGAATCTTCCCAGATAACTTGCATTCAAACGAATGCGAATCGTTTTGGTGGCATTTGGTCCCAGTTCAAAATAAGAATACACCCGGTCGTCTCTTACATCCTGGTAACGAACTCCCTGATTGGATTCTACTCCGTCCATTCGGTCGTTTAAAATTTCCCATCCGCTTGGAAACAATTGGCTCAATGCCATTTCCTTATAGATTCCTTTCTTCCCGGGATTTGTAAGAGTAACTTCCACCATGAAATCTGTTCCTTGTTTTAGTTTATCCGGATGAATGGTATTGCCGTTCATATCCACATACGCAATGCTCATTTTCAGATTTTCAGAAGCTGTTTTTTCTGTTCCCTGCAATGGAATTCCTTTGAAGGTTACAGAAACATATAACTTACCTGCTCCGATATTTTTGAGCTGAATGAACGAGTTTGCTGCAAGTTCTGTTTCACTGTACGTGTGTTTCTCCAAGATTCGGTTCAATGTCAATTGCTGCAACTGATTGCCATTTATCTGTAAACCGTATGTACTTTTCTCATTTGTATTCTTCACTCCTGCATATTCGGTCAATGCCAGTAATGCCATTGCTGTTTCCTGTGTGCTCATCCATGAATCGGAATTGAGTTTATCAGACATTTTTGTGACTAATTTCTGTGCTTTTTGATGATTCAATTTGCTAAGTGTTTGCAGGATGATGGCTTCATCACGGGTATTTGAACCAAATGTGTATGACAATTCCCGATACGAGCCCATTTCCGTTGCCAATGATTCAATCATTTTCTGTCCCACTTTATCCTGCCCGATTTCCGCATAAGCTGCAGCTAATTGCCATTTCGCCATCGGTGTCAGGTTACGCTCTTCTTTTAAACGGTTCATTGCCCCCAACTGCTGTTTTTTAGCCAATGCCAGTAAATACAAACGGTATGCCTGTGTCAACTGATGGCTTTCCGTTGCTTGTTTGTGAACAAACGGATTGGTATCTGTGTTCCAGTTTTGCGCTTTTTCAGTCTGATATTTTACCCAACCTTTTTTCAGTTTATCAGGAATGACATACCCTTGAATTTCAGCTTCCAGTAAAAAATGTCCGGCGTAATTCGTTGCCCATTCATTTTCATAACTTTCTCCCGGCCAGTACGCAAAACCACCATTTATAGTTTGAAACAGCTGAAGGCGTTTAATGGCTTCCTGCACATGGCTTTTAATCTGCTTCTGCTCTTTTTCGGACAGATTCGTCAATTTCCCAAGATACAACTGTGGGAATACACCTGAAGTAGTCTGTTCCAGACAGCCATGCGGATATTGAATCAGATAATCCAATCTTTTTTGCAAACCGATGGAAGGAATACGTGAAATCTCCACAATGGCTTCATTGGTTGATTTTAATCCGAAATAACGTACATCTATTTTCTTTGATGCTCCCGGTTCTACAATAAAACTAGAATACGTATACTGAACAGGATTAGCAGGTCGAACGTCAATTTCCAATTCTTCCGTAGCTTTTACTTTTCCGGAAACTGCTGTGATTTTCAGTTTGGCGATTCCAGTTTGTTTTGCCACTTTGAGTTGAAATGTTTTGGTTACTTCTCCTAGTTCTTTCACTTCAAAAGTCTGCGTATTTTTCCCATTAACAGATACCAAATCGTTGGTTTCAATGCTCAATGTTACATTTTTAATGTGTTCTTCCATTGCAAAAACGCTGATGGGTAGCGCAATTTCTTCATCCGGACCAAAAACACGCGGACAGGTTGCCAACAACATCAAGGGCTTTTTAACCGGAACCGTTTTTTCAAAATTCCCATATGCTCCATTGTTTTGGGCAACAACCATTACACGAACGGAACCAACATAATTTGGCACGTCCAATGTGTGATTTTTACTTTGCCCTGCTTCAACTGTAAAAGGTCCCATAAAACGCACCATCGGTTTAAAACGATTTGCCTTCGGGTTCTTTCCGCGACCTGCCTCGCCATCACCACCAATGGATAATAGCTTAGACAATTTCCCGGCAAATGCACCAATTACATAGTCATACATATCCCACGTTTTTACGCCAAGTGCTTCTTTGGCATAAAATGTATTCCATGGCTGCGGTGTTTTAAAATTGGTCAAATCCAGTAATCCGTCATCGACAACAGCCAATGTATAGGTCATTTTTCTTCCTTGTTTTTCTTTGACGGTAATAGTTGATTTTGTCTCCGGTTTCAACACATCCGGCATCTGCACAATCGGATTCAGATGCGTCATCGGGTCGTCCACAACAACAGGAGTTACTCCATACAAACGGATTGGAAGGTCGTTTTTAGTATTCGCATGTGGCTGAATCAATGTAATGTGAATATACGCATTCGGAGCCATATCTGCTGAGGCTTCCAAGGTATGCCGTGTTTCTCCTTTGTTGGTATTGATCCAGTATTTCTTAATCACCTTGGAACGTGTTTCAACACTTATCAATGCTTTTCCTGCAGCAGGAGAAGGAATGGAAAGTTGAATGTTTTCTCCTTTGGTGTAATTTGATTTATTGGTTGTGAAATTCAACAAATTGGCGTGTTCACCCTGCACTCTATTGGTTCTGTTCCAATAGGGCCAGTCAATTGTGAATGGCAATCCGGTTTGATGGTTTCCATTTTTATGTGTTGCAATAATGACATACTTCCCATAATCAGGATAATTGATTTTAAACGGAATGCTTGCTTTTCCCTGCTTGGTTTTCAAAACGGTATCCTTCACCAGAAACGATCCTGTTCGGGCAATGTAAGAAGCTAAGTCAGAATCATTGTTTTCATACCACCATCGCCATTGCAGTTTGTAAATTTTCACTTCTACCGTTTCATCCGTTTTTAATTTTCCGTCTTCGGATACGGCAACAATATCAAACGCATGTTTTTTATCCGTTTCCAATGAACCATCAAAACTTCCTGTAGCAGGAGATTGAATCCCGATGTATGTCTGAAACGGAGAATAATCAACCTGTGTACGGTCAATGCTGAAATCACCTCCCGATTCGAATACTTTTGTGATATAATTAGCCTTTAGTTTACCTGGAGCAGTATTTCCTACATGCAGCTGTTTGGAAAAAGTCAATGCCCCGTTTTCATCTACTTTTCCATCAACAATGGTCATCAAATCGGAGGAATAAGATCGAAGCGGTGAATCAAACGTATATTTCTTGTAGTCATCAAACATCGTCTTTCCCTGATTAATCTGTACCTGAACAATCGTTTTCAAGTTTTTGGCAACCGCTCCATGCAACCATTCCACTTTCAATTTCGCAACAGAATCCTGTTCAGATTTCTTTTGAACATCCAATTTGATTTTCAATCGGTTGGGTTTGATGGTTTCTACTTTCAGGTATTTTGTGTAGGTATTGTTTCCAACTGTTGCCGTGGCAAGGTAATGTCCTGTGATTCCCTCTTCCTCTGTTTTGCATCGGAAATCATAAGTTCCATTCACATTTTTTGTACGAGTCGTCTGATAAACAATGTTTCCGTTCGGATCTTGCAAACTGAAATCCACAGGATGATTTTTTGGCAAACTATTGTCTTTGTTTTCCAGAATAAATGCCACATAAAGCGAATCTCCCGGTCTCCATACACCTCGCTCTGCATATAAAAACCCTTTGACACCTTTTTGCACATTCGTTCCTTCAATATCAAATTTATTCATGGCATTCGCATACGCATCTCCCAATTTCAGGTAACCTCGTTGATTTCCGTTTTTCACAACGACTAAAAACGGTTTTCTATCCAGCTGATGTGTGTACATGCCCTGCGCATCTGTCTTACCACTGCTAATAACTTGTTTTGTAAAATCATAGAAGGTTACATCAGCACTTGAAACAGGTTCTGTTGTCAGCATATTGCTTACAAATGTATGACCTGTTTTATTTTCTTCCAATTTGAAGATGATTCCTAAATCAGATGCCAGAATGTTGCGGGAAATGGCCTTTCCTTCGTAATAATACGCATCACAAGGAGAATAGCTGTCACTGTAATAATACCAGGAATCATACCCGTCATCAAAACCATAATAGCTCCAAAGCCGCTCGCTCCATGAATCATCTCTTTTTGACGATTGATTTGTATGTTCCGGAGTTGTTTCTTCTTCGCAATCACAGATAGCGTCTTCTTTTGTGAACTTGATGGAAACACGGTAAATGGATCCCGGATCGGGAGAAATGAGTTTTTGCAAATCAATAACATGGGTTGACCATTGCTTCAGGTCAATGGATTTATCGTCATCCAATCTGAATTTCTTTTCTGCAACCACCTTTCCGAAACGGTGTAAAGCATCTTCACCATCCAGATTGTTTAATTGCAGGAAATTGTGAATGTTATTTTCAAAAATCTTTATTACCCGCACTTCTACTGATTTGAGGCTCACGGCTTCAAAAGGAAAAATCAACCCTTGAGAATTTGGTAAAATTGCTCCGGTTCCTTTCATGCGCAACATTGGTTTTGGTTCATTAAATGTCAGCTGTTCCTGATAAGCATTCATTTTTTTATGCCCTTTGATATTTTGAATTCCATTGCTGATGGTCAGTTTTTTATCACCAACAATCCGTTTGGGTAAAAAGACTTTCACCTGGCTTCCTGAAACTTCATACGACAGGTTATCCTGTCCTTCAATAGAAATAATGCCGTTCAGATTCTGCGTAGCAAGGATTGGTTCCGAAAATGAAATTTCCACCCATTGATCCTCCCTGTCCATCACATTTGCATTTAAAACCGAAAAATCACCCAATGCCGGTACTCTTACCTTTTCACTTCCCTTTCTAGCGGATTGAATGGGTTCTCCGTCCCAGTAAACTTCTATCTGCTTTTCTGTAGATTTCCGTTGAATTCCTGTTACACTAAATGTGTATTGATTTTCACTGTCATACCATGTCGCTTTCTCTAAGTCAGGATAGATTTTTTTACCATCTACAAGTACATACAGGACTTTTTTTAACGATGTGCTATCTGCAACATCTGTGGTTTTCAATTTTCCGCGGAGCGTCATTTCATTGGGATTAAATTCATCGTCAATTTCAAGTGAAACATTTTCCACAAAAACATCCTGAGGGTAAGTTGCAAACTGAAAGGCAAATGTTTTGTATTTACGTTCTACGTTTGCCACCTGATCCAACTTAAAATAAACGGTGTAAAATTGATTCGAAGTCAGTTTCTTTTCGGGCGTAAATTCGATAGTGCGGGAATTGATCCATTTTACTGTTCCATCAAGCGCAGGTTCAAATTCAATGATCTCTTTGAGCAGTGTTGAATCCACCTCTTTCTTTCCTGTTTTATGAAGGATCTCGGCCGGAACCTCATCTGCCAGTTCAATTCGAATCGATTGGTTGTTGGAAATCACTCCCGATGTGTAGCCGGAAACATATTTATGAAACTCAGGATCTATTTGAATAAATTTGGGTTTTGAAGGTCCGCAGGCAGCTAATAATAGTAGTAACAAGGCCCAGGCTCCCTTTCTTTTCAATTTCATCAACGTTTTCATATCAGACTATTTTGATACGAAGATGCTGTTATCCATTTATTTCAGCTGTGAAATTTGATGCTCCGGCAGGATGTCTTTATTATTTGCAGGGATGTGGTGATTATTTGTATTTTTATGGAGAGCAGGCTTTCCCATAATGGTACGTTTACAGGAAAAATATCTACTTTTGTAAATATGAAAACATACATCATAACAGCCATTCTGTTTGTTATTTTGGGTTGTACAGCCAGGCAAAATTTAGTTGAAGGTACTTTTTATCTGAATTTAGCATCATCAAATGGTGATATGCTACGGTTTAAAGCCGATGAGAAAGATCTAAAAAGAGATTGGAATTGGAAATACTGGAGAATTACAAAAGATTCTATATTTCAAGATGATAGCCGGGGATTATCTTACTTTTTTGGAAAAAGAGGACGCAAATATTCGGTTAAAAATAATACACTTACGCTTTATCCTGTTTCAATTCCTCAGAGAAACAGAGATATATGTGCGTGGTGTTATTTAAAGTCAGGAAATACAGAGCATAATGAAAAAATACACATAGGAGAACAACGTTATACGGAAAAAGAGCAATATTTAGTGCTTAAATCCACGAAAGATGTTCTTGAAATTATTGACGTGACTGACCATACAGCTAAAAGAGAACCTGTAAATGATACAAAAACAGCGACATCGTTCTAAGATAATTTTCTTAATTTTAACTATGAAATGTATTGAATAGTTTTGATTAGAAATGACAAAAATAGTTCGGAGCAGCTATCGGCTGAATCTCATTATGCTGTAAGAGGATTCCGGAGAATGATACGGGTATAATAAATACAGAACATAGAAATGAACGAATTAATCATCTCAACAAAGGTATTTGATGCCTTTCGTACAGACAATGGGATTATCATTAAAGAAAAAGCAAGGGGCTCTGTCGGATCAGGTGCCATCACTGCTCTTACGGGAATAGCTGCCTGTTTATTCAGCATTTTATTGGTTTGGACAGGATTTCCTGAGCTGATACGGTTTCGTTTTTTGAATTACCTGGACCCCGCACTTTGGTATTTAGGATTACTCGGTATCGTAGGTGGATTTATTATGATTATCAAACCTCTGATTATTCCTCCCAAGACTATCTTATTCGATAAAGAACGAAAAGAGTTGTCAACCGGAAAGAAAACAATTGCATTTCAGGACATTCAGCATCTGGACTATAAATCAAAAGATTTTATTTATTTCCATCAGATCAAATTGGAATTTATGAAAAAGATTGTTCCTTTTTCACTGATAACCGCTCCCATTATCCTAAAAGATACTACTGAAATTGATTCATTTATGAGAGAGCTTAAAGAATTGGTGCATAGAAAATAAGAGAATATCCGGTAAGATTTCAATATAGGATGACGTCCATATAATCCCAATCTTCAGTACGGATTTTCGGCACTGTCAACGTGGAGTAAATATCCAATCCGCAGGAAATTATTAGAACAAAAAAAGCTGTCCTTTTGAGACAGCTTCGTGAAAAATTAAGATCAGAAATTACTTCATTTTTGATAAATCCGGTTCTGTTCTGGAGAAAGCAGAGATGCCTGTAATATCCATTCCTGTAATTAACAAGTGGATATCGTGCGTACCTTCATAAGTAACAACGGATTCTAAATTCGCCATGTGGCGCATGATAGAGTATTCATTTGTGATTCCCATTGCTCCTAAGATCTGGCGTGCCTCACGGCCGATATTCAATGCGATATCAACGTTATTACGTTTAATCATTGAAATCTGAGAGGAAGTCGCACGTCCCTGATCTCTCAGCTGGCCAACACGTAACGTCAGGAACTGAGCTTTTGTAATTTCCGTGATCATTTCTGCCAGCTTCTTCTGAGTCAGCTGGAAAGCAGCAATCGGAACACCGAATTGCTTACGTTCCTTAGAATATCTCAAAGCCTGGTCATAGCAATCCATTGCAGCACCTAACGCTCCCCATGCGATACCGAAACGAGCGGAATCAAGACAGGAAAGCGGAGCGCCAAGACCTGATCTTCCCGGCAGAATATTTGCTTTCGGAACTTTTACATTATCAAACAGCAGTTCTCCTGTTGCAGAAGCTCTCAATGAATGTTTTCCGTGCATTTCAGGAGTAGAGAAACCTTCCATTCCTCTTTCAACCACTAATCCGTGGATTCTTCCTGTTTCATCTTTTGCCCATACAACAGCTATATCTGCAAACGGAGCATTGGAAATCCACATTTTGGCACCGTTAAGAATTACATGGTCACCTGCATCTTTAAAATTGGTGATCATACTTCCCGGGTCAGAACCGTGATCCGGTTCTGTTAAGCCGAAACATCCCATGAACTCACCAGTTGCAAGCTTCGGTAAATATTTCATGCGTTGTTCTTCCGAGCCGTACTTCCAGATCGGGTACATCACAAGTGAGCTTTGAACAGATGCCGTGGACCTTAAACCTGAATCACATCGTTCTAATTCCTGCATTAATAAACCGTAGGAAATCTGGTCTAATCCGGGACCTCCGTATTGTTCCGGAATATAAGGGCCAAAAGCGCCGATTTCTCCCAAGCCTTTCAAAAGATGTTGAGGAAAAGTCGCTTTTTCATAATGTTCTTCGATAATTGGAGAAACTTCTTTTTTCACCCACGCACGCGCAGTATCACGAACCAGCTTTTGCTCTTCCGTCAGAAGCTCATCCATTAAAAGGTAATCGGGGTGTACATATAAATCGGTAGCCATAACTATGTTTTTGCTGACAAAAATAACATTTCTATTCAATATTATATTTGAAACAGCAGTTTAACAATTGAACAAACTCACGATTCTTCCAATAAATTTTATAAAACTCCGGTCACTTGCATAAAATCAAATGAGAATGAAAATGTCCGGAATCCGGAACGAATTATCAGCAATTCAAAACGAATAATAAAATAGCCTTCTGAAAATCATTTCATCCCTGTAAATTTCACTCAAAAAGAAAAAAATATATGGGAACGGTGCCAGGCAAACATTCGGAAAAAAGCACAAAAAGACGAGTTATCATACGTTTTGTGCTCAAAATACTTTTTCTGCTGTTTCTCATCTGGTATGTCGGATGCCTGCCGGATCAGTTATTTTCGCATCCTACATCAACGGTAATTTTAGATAAAAAGGGAGAATTGCTGGGAGCGCAAATTGCATCCGACGGGCAATGGCGGTTTCCTTCTTCCGATTCTGTTCCTGAAAAATTAAAGACCTGCTTGATTGCATTTGAAGACCGGAATTTTTACCATCATTTTGGTGTCAGCATAAAAGGAATTACAAGGGCAATAAAACAAAATGCAAGCAACAAAAAACGAGTGAGCGGAGGAAGCACAATTACCATGCAGGTAATCCGGATGAGCCGGCAGAACCCACCCAGGACTTACTTCGAAAAATGTATTGAAATAATAATGGCAACCCGTCTGGAATTTTCGTATTCGAAGCAGGAAATTCTTGCAACGTATCTCTCGAATGCTCCGTTCGGAAACAATGTTGTGGGTGCAGAAGCGGCGGCCTGGCGTTATTTTGGCCGTTCTGCAGGTCAGCTGAGCTGGGCGGAAAGTGCTACACTGGCAGTTTTACCGAATGCTCCTTCACTGATGTATCCGGGAAAAAATGAAACCGAACTGAGAAATAAGCGGGACCGGTTACTGAATTACTTGTATAAATCGGAGAAAATCAATGGTGAAACCTATGAATTATCTCTTGCGGAACCATTACCATCCAAACCCAAACCGTTGCCCGCTATTGCTTCGCATCTGATGCAGCATGTAATTAAAAAGGGAAAGAAAGGAAAAATGGTAAAAACCAGTATTGATTACAACCTGCAGGAGAAGATGACTTCTTTACTGCAGATGTATCAGGAAATCTGGAAGGATAATGAAATTCACAATGCAGCTATTTTAATCAGCTCTGTAAAAACAGGTGAAGTAGTATGCTACATTGGAAATACCCATTCGGAAGATGAAGAAAACAGCTCAGCGGTAGATTGTGTCCAGGCAAAACGAAGCTCAGGAAGCATTTTAAAACCTTTACTTTATGAAAAAGCACTGGAAAGAGGCTTAATCACACCTCATGCACTTATTTATGATGTTCCTGTTCAGTTCGGAAGTTTCATACCAAAAAACTTTTCAGGGACGTATGAAGGAGCCTTACCTGTCAATACAGCCCTGGCGAGGAGCTTAAATATTCCTATGGTGCAATTACTGGAAGAATATAGTGTTACAAAATTTCATTCGGATTTGCGTGCGGTCGGAATTACCAGTATCAATAAACCCAGCAGACATTACGGACTTTCACTGGTTTTAGGCGGTGCGGAAGTTACACTGTTTGAAATGAATCAATTGTACCTGCATTTTGCACAAACCGCAGCAACAGGAATGATAAGCCCTTTACGCATTGAGAAACAAACAAATTCTGATAAAAACCTTTCCTCATCCGGCATGAACAGAGCAGCAGTGTATGAAACACTGGAGGCATTAACTGAAGTTCAAAGACCCGATGAAGACAATCAATGGAAATTATTTGCCTCTTCTCAGAAAATTGCATGGAAAACAGGAACCAGCTTCGGATTCCGGGATGCCTGGTCAATTGGAATATCACCGGACTACGTTGTTTCTGTCTGGGTTGGAAATGCAGATGGTGAAGGGCGACCGGGATTAACCGGAATAAAGGCAGCAGCGCCTTTGATGTTTGATATTTTTCGCCAATTAAAAAAGTCGGAAACCTGGTTTTCAAAACCAATCAATCTGTATGAGCCACAGGAAATTTGTGCTGAAAGCGGCAGGATCGCGGGAAAGCATTGCCCAAATAAAAAATGGAAAATGCTTCCTGAATGTGTAGGTGATTCTAAAAGATGTCCATTTCACCAGGAAGTAAATCTCTCTGCTGACGGAAAATTCCGGGTCAATGCTTCCTGTGAGGATATCTATCAGATGAAGAAATCGGTATTCTTTGTTTTTCCTCCTCTGGTGGAGAAATATTATAAAATCACACATCCGAACCACCTGGTGCTTCCGCCATTCAAACCCGGATGCAATCAGCAAACAACCGCAATGCATATTTTATATCCTTTACCCAACAGCAACATACTTATACCAAAACAACTGAATGAGTCCAAAGGGGAAGTGATTGCCGAACTGGTACACCAACATGCAAATAAACGTATCCTGTGGCACTTAGACCAGCAATTTTTAGGAGAAACCACAGGTATTCATCAGCTGAAATTTACTGCAGATAAGGGAAGACATACTTTAAAAGCGATAGATGAGGACGGCTTGACATGCAGTGTGATTTTTTATATAGATAAAGAACGGAAATAAGCTTAAAAATAATAACATGAAGAAAATACAATCATTAACAGTATTCATTTTAATACTTTGTACTGCATGTAGGCAATCGAAAAACCAGGAAAAAGTAAATATCTGGAAAACAGAAGAGACGAATAAACCGAAGGAGTTATTAACAGCAATAGAAAGACAAAAACAAATTGCAGAAGAAAACAGAATTGACAGCTTGCGATTTGAAATGGCATTACAAGATGCGTTTAAAATTGCAAAACCAGCATTCAAATCAGATCGTTTTAAGAAGGAATATGAATTACAGCCCGATGATAGTTCTTTTTCAATAAAAATGGAGCTATTAGTAGATCATCTTTTTGATGATGATAAAAAGTATTTTTTAATACGCAGGCATGCTCCATGGGGACCGCTTGTAACATACATTAATTTGTATGAAATAATTGACGGAAAGACAAAAAAAATAATTGAAAGAGAACAATATGGATATATACGTGATACCATATTTGATGTGAACGGAGATAATTATAAAGACTTTCTGGTTCATTGGTATCCCGCCGTTGGTTGTTGCAGACGAAACATATATAATGTTTATTTAAATCAACCCGAGAAAGGTAAATTCACAACAGATTACGAATTCATTAATCCGACATTTTCAGCAAAAGAAAAAATTATTCGGGGAATAGAATACGGACACCCCGGAGAAGCTGAACTTTATAAATATAAATGGAATGGATTAAAAGTTGACACGATTGAATTTATTTATCCGGATTTCGAAACAAAAAACCGGTTCATCAAGACAAAAAGAAATACAAGTCGATTTGACAAAGAAGGAATTGTTTTAAAAGCTGTTCCGAAAGAATATCATTCGATTGAAAGTTATGATTGGTTTTTAGGTTTTTGAAGGTATTGTAAGAAAACATTATTTATTTTAGCTTTGATTATATCTATAACAATATTGTTTAAATGATAAAAGAAAATTCAGAATATCAGCTAAGCGTCAGAAAGGACGGAACAAGCCATAAATTATATTACAGCTTGTATCAGCCGGAAGATGTATCAGCAATAAAAGCAACTCTTCTTATTTTGCACGGAATGCAGGAACACAGCGGCCGTTATGCTGAATTTGCACGTTTTCTGGCAAAGCAAGGATTTGCTGTTGTCACTTATGATCATTTAGGACATGGAAAAACGGCTCAATCGTTCGAAGATCTGGGATTTTTTGTTCACAAAAATGCAAGAGAGCAGGTAGTCACTGATGCCGAAAGTATGGCTGCTCATCTGGAACATAAATTTCCCACCGTTCCACATTTTGTTTTAGGCCATTCCATGGGATCATTTATCACCCGCTGCTTACTGCAAGTAGCCCATCAGCGATTTGACGGAGCGATAATTGTAGGAACAGGCGGAAAAATCAAAGGAATAAAAATCGGTAAGGCAATCATTTCCATTCTGAATAAAATTGCACCACGATATAAAAGCGCCTTCATTAACAATGCTTTTGTAAAAGCAAGCAACAGCAAATTCAAAAACGAAGAAAATTATAAAAATACCAACTGGCTGAGTGTAAACAAAGAAAACAGGGAAGCATTTCTGAAAGATGAATTGTGCGGTGTTCCATTCTCGCACAACGGATTTCACACGCTTATTTCATTGAATATTGACGCTACCAAAAAGGATTGGGCAAATGGAATCATGAAAAATTTTCCGATATTGTTTATCAGTGGAGAAGACGATCCGATCGGAGATTTCAGTAAAGGTGTTACAGAAACAGTCAATAATCTCAAAAAAGACGGTTTTCAGGATGTGAGCATGAAAATTTATTCAAATATGCGTCATGAAATTCTTAATGAGACCGAAAAGAAGGAGGTATTCAATGATGTGGTCAACTGGATTTCAAATCATTTGAAATAGCTGCATAGCCTGTTTGAGTTGATCAATCAAAATATGTGCAGATTGATGTTTTTTACAGCAGGTTTTCCGGGTTAATGACGCTAAAATCATAAAATATTAAATATTTAGCTTTTTTTACAATTCCGTTTATTACCTCTGGTTTTGCCCGGGCTCAAAAAGAAGAAGCAATCAACGGAGAGACATAAAACCACGGCGACGTGACAGAAAGAACCGGTTCGGTCCCGGCTTCATTGTCAGTAATATGCCAGCGAGAGTAAATCTTTAAAATCCTGAAAACACAATGTATTCAGCAACCTTTTTTTTGATACTTTTTAAATTTTGTTCGAATAGATTGCTTATTTTTATGGCGAATAATCTGAAGGGAGGCAATAGCTTCCCTTCATTTTTTAACGTTCAAGACACGCCTTAATTGAAAATGAATAAAATACGTTTAGAAATAGTAGGTTTATCCTATAGTCAGACACAATCCGGAGCTTATGCCTTAGTCCTGTCAGAAACTTCCGGCCTAAGAAGCCTGCCGATCATCATCGGAGCTTTTGAAGCGCAGGCAATCGCTATAGAACTGGAAAAGATGACTCCTAACAGACCACTGACACACGATTTATTCAAATCCCTTGCTACTGCCTACGATATCACACTTCGCGAAGTGCTGATTGACGAACTGAACGAAGGCATTTTCCATGCAAAGCTTGTTTTTGAACAAAACGGCGACATTCAGCATGTTGATGCCAGAACGTCCGATGCTATTGCAATAGCTGTGCGTTTCAAATGCCCGATCTATACGTTTGAGAACATCATGGACAGTGCAGGCGTGATGATGGATGAAAGTCAGGATGATGCGTTTGATGATACCGGAGAAACAACGGGTTCACAAAAAACGCAGGAATCATCCAAAGGCTTCGCCACTATGAACATGGAGCAACTTCAGGAAATGCTGAACAAAGCTATCGAAGAAGAAGACTACGAAACGGCTTCCAAGATACGTGACGAAATCAATAAAAGATCACAACAGTAATTCTTATGAATTTAAAATTGCGTTTAACAGCCCAGAACTTCCTGCAGTTCTACGCCTGGGGAGCCTGGCTGATTACCATCGCAAACTATTGGTTTGAAACGAAGCAATGGGATGCTACTAAATTCGGAGTGATTTTCTCTACAATGGGAATCGCCTCATTGGTTATGCCGACATTAACCGGAATAATCGCTGATAAATGGGTTAACGCGGAAAGATTGCACGGTGTGCTTCATTTATCTTACGCCGGCTCTCTTTTTTATTTAACGACAGTTGACGATCCGAATACTTTTTTTTGGGTAATGTTGGTTTCCATGTTGTTTTACATGCCTACCATCGCACTGAACAATTCAATTTCATACAGCATATTGAAAAGAAATCAGTTTGATATCATCAAAGATTTTCCTCCTATCCGTGTATGGGGAACAATAGGTTTTATTGTCGCCATGTGGGCTACCAATCTTTTGGGATTCAAAGCGACAGAAGGGCAATTCTACAACGCAGGAATCGCTGCGGCAATACTCGGATTGTACAGTTTTACAATGCCTGCATGCCCTCCGCAGCACAAAATTGAAGAGAAATCTTCCTTTATTCATCTTTTCGGACTGGACGCGTTTAAACTGTTCAAAGATTATAAAATGGCGTTGTTCTTTCTGTTCTCTGTCTTTTTGGGTGGCGCTTTACAGCTGACAAATGCTTATGGGGATGTGTTCCTTGACGAGTTTAAGAATTTCCCCAGATATGCAGATTCTGTTGTTGTGAAATATTCGACAATCATCATGTCCATTTCTCAAATCTCCGAAACCTTATTCATTTTAGCCATTCCTTTTTTCCTGAAAAGATTCGGAATTAAAAACGTAATGCTGATCTCCATGCTGGCATGGGTATTACGATTCGGGCTTTTAGGCTTCGGAAATCCTTCTGATGGATTATGGATGATCATTCTTTCCTGTATCGTGTATGGAATGGCCTTCGACTTCTTCAACGTCAGTGGCTCGTTGTTTGTGGAAACAAATGTAGCATCTAAAATCAGGGCAAGCGCTCAGGGAATCTTCATGATGATGACAAACGGTATCGGGGCAATTTTAGGCAGCCTGGTTTCGGGCTGGCTGATTGACCGGTATTTTACGTTAAAATTTACCACATCAACAGCACTGGCAAATTATATGGAATCATCCACGGACGCTCCTTTTTTCAATAATTTTCTGAATAACAGGAATATTTCAATAGATGCTTCGTCTAACTTGTCTTCTCCTGTTTTTATGAAGGACTGGCCGCAGATCTGGCTGACGTTTGCAGGATATGCACTCGTGATTACTATTTTATTTGCCATTTTCTTTAAGCATAAGCACCAGCACAAAGATATGGGGCAGATTTCACATTAATCACAACTTTCTTTTTTACTCGCTTTATTTAATTTTACGGAAGGCTGTTGTCCCTTTCCGAAAAGAACAGCATATTTTTTCTTTGTGCTGAGCATTAATTCAAAAGTTCCGTAATCATATGATTGAAGTAATAACTTTTGTTCTGCTTTTGATGATTTACTTACTGTAAAAGTCCCTTCGATTTTGTGGGTTCCGGCTTGTATTATATAGCGGTTACCCTGAAGAAAAAGACAGATCTTAACCGGCTGCACATTGATAAAGCTATTTTCCTCTTTTACCTCCAGGATCTGGCGGTAGAGTGTAAAATCTTTTGTTTCCCCTTTATACCAGCCTTCCTGCTTTTGCTTTAGCTGGGAAAAAAGACACTGAACGCAAAGTAAAGACAGAAGTAAGAAACCTGATTTCATAAATATAGTGTATTTGCAGAAAACCATATACAAGTGAGTAAATTTACGTATTATCATTTAACGGTAACTATTTAACATTATAAATAAAACCAATTGTACATTTTTTTAATTTTAGCGCTCAACTGAAATTCAGCATGGCAGAAAAATTAAAAAAAATAATTAACAGCAACTGGTTTTTGCTTTTATTCCTTTTTCTCGTTGTCTATTCAATAGGTCATAAAAGCGACCTTCGTTACGGCTGGACCAATCCTGACAAAAGAGGCTTCAATGTTTATTCTTCCGATGCTTTCGGTTATTATTCTTATTTGCCCCAATATCTCATTTATCCGGGCAGCCCTCATTATACTTATCTTGATTCTTTAGGCCAGGAATCACCTCATCTTCTGAAAGAAGAAATGGTCGCATATTCCCCTAATTATCAACATAAAATCAATAAATTTTATATCGGAACGGCTTTTTTACAAAGCCCTTTCTTCGGAACAAATCATATCGTCCAAAGTATCTTTAACGGCAAAACAGACGGCTATTCATTCAGTTATCAGGCCTCCGTTTTTATCGGCGCCATGTTTTATCTCCTTTTAAGCATGATCGGTATCGTCAAACTATTTGAACTATTCAACCTCAACCGGTTCATGAGCTTAATAGCTATTGTTCTTATTTTTTATGGAACCAATTTAAGTTATTATTCTACAATTGATCTGATGTACTCGCACCTGTATTCATTTTTCGCCTGTACCTGGTTTCTTTACTTCATAAAAAAATGGATTTTGTCGGAACGGGCAGTTCACTTATATGCAGGAACTGCTTTTTTCTCCTTAATTGTTATCATCAGGCCTGCAGACGGGTTAATATTTTTTATTATTCCTTTTTTATTTGATTCATTCAGCGAACTAAAAACCCGCATCAAAGCTTTCTTTTCCGTGAAAAATCTGAAGGTTATTTTTTTCGTCCTGTTGATCGGTCTCTTTTTCTTATTCTTACAATTAGGCTCTAACTATTATCAAACAGGAGCCTTCGGTTTATATTCTTACGAGGAGGAAGGCTTTCGTTATCTGTGGTCACCTCAGATCATGAATGTGCTGTTCAGCTATCGCAAAGGATTCTTCGTTTATACGCCGGTAATGCTGCTGCTGATTCCTTCATGGCTTATCTTGTTCCGAAAGAAAAAATATTTCGGATGGGGTTCACTTATCGTTTCCTTTCTTTTTATCTGGATCATCTCTTCATGGTGGTATTGGTCTTACGGAGGATGTTTCGGAATGAGGGCACTAATCGGTTTTTATCCTTTATTTCTGCTCGTCCTGTTCATTGCAATGAGCTTCCTGAGCATTTTAGGGAAATGTATATTTATTTTATTGATTTCCATCGGTATTCATCTGAATCAGGTTTTCGAATATCAGTACCTGAATAACATTTTCCATTATGATGAAATGAATAAAAATTTCTTCTGGCATGTCTTTCTGGAAAAGGATGCCCGTTTTAGCTGGTATCCTTACATAGAGATCGAAAGAATGCCTTTCAAAGAAAAGAGAAAGCCTGATCATTCCGAGCACTATTTCTTCGACCCGAAATCAAAGAAATGGACACAGGATAAAGCCTATCTTTCAACATCTGTTATAGATGATGATTATATTACATCTTTCAGAATAAAGCTGGAAGACAGTCTTGCTTTAAATGCTATCCGGATCCGCGGACAGGCAATGATCCAGAATGCGAATGATTTAAACGACGCCTTCATTTTCTACAAGAATAAAGAACAGGAAACGGACTCGATGAAAATGTTTATCGGGAACCAGATCAAAGAACTGGGGCGTTTCGAACCATTTTATATTGAATATGCCAACCCCGGAACGATCGGATCTGACTCTCTTATTATTCATTTCAGAGCGCTTTTCGGGAAACGGATTCTCAAAAATGTGGTAGTATCAATTGATAAATTTGACAAGTATTAGCTTTATCTTCCGCTATTTCCTTCCGATTTCCGTATCTTTGCCCTGATGAGTAAAGTTCGTGACTTTTTTCAATTAGCCAGGCACCTGACTTTTAGAAGAGTCACGAACTTATTTGCTTTACGACTCAGCTATCATTATTCCAAAAGCTTCAGGAAAAGTACTGTCTGGGGACAACCGCTAAGTGTCAGCATCGAACCGACCACTGCCTGTAATCTGGCGTGTCCTGAATGCCCAAGCGGGCTAAAGCAATTCACACGGGCTACCGGTAAGCTGGATTTACAAAAAAACGAGCAATTGCTTGAACAGTTGAAAAAAAGTGTTTTTTACATCACTTATTATTTTCAGGGAGAGCCTTTTTTACATCCACAATTTCTGGAACTGATCAAAGCCGCCAAAAAACGCAGGATTTATACGGCGACATCAACCAATGCGCATTTTATCAATGAAAAAAAAGCTGAAGAAATTGTCCTGTCCGGCTTAGACCGGCTGATCATATCCATTGACGGCGCTTCACAGCAGACCTATGAAAATTACCGTATCCACGGGAAATTGGAAAAGGTATTAGAAGCCTCACGCCATTTGGTTCAGGCGAAGAAAAAATTAAAAAGCCATACACCATATCTGATTTTTCAGTTTCTTGTAGTGAAACCCAACGAGCAGGATATTCCGAAAATTTATGAGCTTGCACGGGAAATCGGAATTGATGAAGTGCGTTTGAAATCAGCTCAGGTATATGACTACAAAAACGGTAATCCCCTGATCCCTGAAAATGAAAAATATGCCCGTTACAAAAAAAAATCCGACGGGACTTACGAATTCAAATACAAGTTGTCCAATAATTGCTGGCGGATGTGGTCTTCCTGCGTTTTCACCTGGGATTTAAAAATAGTTCCCTGCTGCTTTGACAAAGATGCCCGTCACATCCTCGGGGATACATCAGACGCTCCATTCTCTGTATTGTGGAAAGAGGAACGTTATAACCAGTTCCGGAAAGCTGTGCTGCAAAACCGGTCTCAGATTGAGATCTGTAAAAACTGCTCAGAAGGCGCTAAGGTTTGGGTATAAGCTACTTTTCTTCCGGAATTACGGAATTGTTATCGTTTGTTTCCTCTTGTTTTTTATTTTCCTGATCACCGTAACTTCCTTCTCCCCTTGCCGGCTTAAAGTTCTCCTGTTTCATCTTCTCTGTGAAAAACAGATACTTGTTTATTAAGTTCATTATTTGGTTTTGGCTCAGATTACCACTTCCGCTAACCGGTTCATTATCTATTTTCAGGTGCCGTTTTTTTACATTGAACTCCTGGTGATAAATTTTCAGCAGCAGTACCAGATATGAAATCAGCAAAGGTCCGAAGACCAACCCGGGAAGGCCGAAGTATTTTAATCCGAGTATGACTCCCAATACTGTAATTACCGGGTGTACATCTCCCACTCTCTTAAATACGATCATCCTGACTACATTATCCAGATTTGTCATTATTACCACACAGAAAGTGATGATAAAGATTCCCTGCCAGATCATATTGCTCGCCAGCAGAATTGCAGCGACCGGAACCCAGACAATCGCGGTTCCCACCAGCGGAATGATAGAGGCTACTCCTGTTAAAAGCGCATACATTCCGGCATCAGGAACTCCTGCAATCCAATAGGCCAGCCATGCGGAAAGTCCCTGCGCAGCGGCAACCATTGGTACTCCTATAGCATTTCCGATCGTCTGATCCACCAACTCTTCTCCGAACATTTTCAATTTTTCGTCTTCAAAGGGCAGATAAAAAACCAGTCCTTCCTCCAGCTTCTGCACGTTTACCAACAGGAAGTAAAGAAAAAAGTACATCATCAGCAAGCTGGCTACAATATCTGCTGTAGAATTTAAAACATCTCCGATATGACTGGAAGTAAATTTCGTCACCGTAGCTGTAATGTCCTCAATGGTATAGCTACCCGGGAACAGCTTCAGCTTCTCCTCCAGCATTATACTGTATTTTTGAATCAAATCCGGGCTGCTTACTATTTCCATGATCTTTCTTGTGATCATTATTCCGATCAGACCGATTGGCAGAACGACTATCAAGAAGGAGATCAATATAATAATAACAGCACCAAGCGCTTTATTCCACTTCTTTGTATATACAAGGAATCTCATGAACTTTCTAAAAAGAATATAGAAAACGATAGCACCTAAAAAAGCGCTCAGAAACTCTTTGAGTCCTACAAAAAGGTACGATGCCAATAAAACAATAACAAAAAGTGTTAGGTACTTTGAGATTAATTTTTCTGCCTGCATGATCCAAAAATATCTTCAATATTAAACATTCCCTGATTTCGCCTCCATTTTTTTTCATTTATTAAGAAAATCTTTAACCGAAAAAACAAGACCTTTGTAAAAACAATTCCAATGATAAAACGAATGTTTCTGAATTTTTTCCAACTGCTGAAAACAGCTGTGAAAAATTTTTCTGCGAATGATGATATGAAATACAGCGCCGCATTATCTTATTACACCATTTTCTCCATTGCTCCCATGCTGTTGCTGACCATTGTAATGGGAAGTGTATTTTTCGGTCAGGATGCGCTGGAAGGACATCTTTTTGACCAGCTGGAAGGGGTTATCGGACCGGAAGCATCATTGTTCATCGAAAATATGCTGCAAAAGATCACACTGCAACAGAAGAATTTCATCGCAACCGTCGTCGGGATTGGAACATTCGTATTCGGTGCTACGCGGGTTTTCGGAGAAATCCAGTCCAGCATCAATAAAATCTGGGGATTAAAAGCCAAGCCGAAAAAAGGTATCATTTCATTTATTTTCAACCGATTCCTTTCATTCGCAATGATCATGTCCATCGGCTTCCTTTTGATCGTATCATTAATCGCAAGCTCGTTAATTTCTTTATTAAATGATCAGCTCGCGCAATGGTTTTCTTATTCAGCATTTGTTATGAGCGTTATATCCAACGCAGTTGGCCTGGCAATTATTTCCGTGTTATTCACTTTGATATTCAAACTATTGCCCGATGCAAAAATCAGGATAAAGGATGCTTTTATCGGGTCATTTTTCACTACCTGCCTGTTTTTTATCGGGAAATACATCATCAGCATGTACCTGGCAACTTCTGCAACTACAAGTGCTTATGGTGCGGCCGGCTCCTTAATAATTATGTTATTATGGGTTTATTACTCCTCGAGCATTCTGTATTTCGGGGCTGAATTTACCAAAGCTTATGCACTTCATCACGGTCATGGAATAGAACCCAATAAATTTTCCATTCGCATTGCAACCAGTGAATACCAGGTGGATAAGAAAGGTGATCCCGTAAAAAAAGAAGATCTTTCCTCCTGAAGAACAACGTTTTTCAATTACTACAATAAAAAATGAGCTCCGAAAAGCTCATTCTCAATCTCTTATTATTAAAAAATATCAGCGTTTTACGAATGTTATATTTTTTACCATTGTATCCGCATTCAGCTGAATAATATAGGTTCCTGCATTTAGCTGAGAGCAATCAACCGCATTGGTAACAGAACCTGAAAGAACCAGCTTTCCATCGATTGTCATTATTTTATATTTATCGAATAAGCCGGGACTGATATTCAGCACATTCTCTACAGGATTAGGGTAAACCGACAAGTTTTCTTCCGACAGGTTTTCTGTTCCAAGAATGACATTGTCCCGAAACTGAACCGAACGAACAACTTCGTTACCACCAACGATATTTGCTTTAATGCGCACAACAGGGCTTTTTTCTTCCAGCGTTCTCCATTCATAGATCACCTGCGTCGGAACGTTCAGCGGAAACCACATCCCGAAACCGCTCACAGAAGCATAAATAGAATCCTGCTCAACGATCGTGTGCTTAATTCTTAAAGCATCAAAAGTTCCAATTGGTGTTGTCACTTTTCCCCAGCCATCCACATCCACCTCGTGTTCTCGCTTTTGTCTCCACTGCGCGTTATAAACAGGACTCATATCCTGATCAAATTTACCATAAGTAGTGTAATGATCTCCGTAGTTCACCGGAAAATAAAACTGTGCTTCAATATCGCTGTAACGGATAGGAAGTGACTGCCCGTTAATCGAAACCGTTACACCGACAAGGCTTAAAGAGTCGGCTGACAGCTGCATGATATTATTATAATCGGAAAATGTAATCGGCAGGAAGGATGGCAGATACTGAAGCGGAACATCCTGGTTTAAAATAAAATAAGATGCTTTGTATTTATTAGGTGCAAAACTCCCGAACTGAAGCCCCGCAACAGCTCCCAATGAACTGATATTCCCGTACTCTTCCACGAGTTGGCTCTCAGCCGTCAGATGAGAAAAGTCCCATACATAATCTGCCCCGGTATTAAGGTCCACTTGTGAAGAAGCAGAAGCGGAAGACATCCTTTCATTATCTCCTTTTGTCGCGAAATGTTGTTTCGATAAAGAAATCTGTGCATTTAACTGAACAGAAAGCAAAACTGAAAGTGCAATATAAAATTTTTTCATAAGTGTTTCTTGGCTATTTAAAAATAAGTAAATATAGAGAAATTTTAATACGGGAACTCTAACCCTCCTTTAAAAATTATTTTTCCCTGCCGGATTTCTCCGGTCTCAATATTTCTGAATTTCAAGGACATGCCATTAGTCTCCAGCAAGTAAATGTCTTTTCCACCGATGTTTTTATAGTAAGACAGCGCGTCTATTTTCAGCTCTGCGGTTGTGCCGGGGATCACCTCCCATTCCTTACCATTCAGCTTTACTTTTAAGGTAAATCGGAAGTCTTGCCACTGATTATCCTGAAGTAAATAATCGTATTGCTTCACATCATAAACCTGGTTCACGCCTCCCTGATTAAAATCTATGAGGCTTTCAAATTTCTTTTCTTCACCATTAAAGATCACTACTGCTGTTAACTTCTTCAATCCCTGATCGTTTAAATTTTTCATCAACTTCAGGCCTTCTCCTATCAACTCTCCATCAAGATACCATTTTACGGCTGTTTTCGGGATAAAGCCTCCGGAGATATCCGCTACCATTTTATGGCTCCCCGCGTCATAGGCAAAGCTCAGGTTTCCATAAGGATTCTGATATCCCACATACCAGTCATTACTGATCGTATAAGTCTGTCCTTCATAATTCTTTACTACTTTGAGCGTGTAGATTCCCGGCGAAGAGAACACGTAATTATCTGTTATCAGCTTCTGTTCATTAATATAAAGATCTACCGCCCCACCTAATAGTTTTTTTAAAGTATCCAGGGGATAGGTGTAAGACAAAGGACTAAAAGAGGTGACCTGCAGCTTGCTTTGACTCATCAGTTTCTGGATCAAGGGTGTTTTATCACCTATTTTCCCGTCATTCAGTGTAAAAGACAAAGAATTATCATTATTTACAAACAGGGCGTTTATACGATACACTCCATTTTCCATACTTGTATTCGATACCAGGACCCCTTGTTCTCCTGCAATAAAAGTTGAGGAATCCTCGCCTATATATACCATTGATCTGAATACAGGGGAATTTGCCGGTTGTATGGGAACTACTTCCTCCTTTTTACAGGAAAGTACAACAAGTAAGCAAATCGAAAGTAAATAAATAAAGTTTCTCATTTTATAAAATATCTGAGCTGAATAATAAATTGATGATCTGTTTTTGATTGGGACAGGCCAGAAAGAGATTTATCCCGGTTCATTCCCAAATTGTTATTGTATTCCAGGCCAAGAGAGCAGTTACGGGAAAGCATGAACGAATATCCTATTCCCAAATTCAGATAAAACCCGTTCAATCCGAGATGCTGATTGAAATATTCATCTTTTGCCATCAGAACGCCATTTTTGGATTCTTTGTACACCAGGTTGTTGTTCAGCATAAACACAGGTGCCACCATAAGCTGCAGATGGCTTTTCCGGCTTTTTCCCAGATAATACCCGGCACGCACCGGGATCAGAACATTTGTAAACCGGTTATAATTATACTCCTGCATCTTCTCATTCCGGATAAAATCGTACTCATAATATTTATTTACAAAGGAAACGGACGTCCCGAATGTGCTCTCAATTGCAATTGCAGGTGAAACTGTAAATCGCCCGAACGCTTTGGAGATACCATATTCCAGGCGTACGACTCCTGCTCCGTAGTGTTTTCCTGAAAGTCCGAGATTTGTTACCATTCCGATTCCAGCACCGACATACATATTCCATTTTGGTTTTAAGGCAGGATCGGAAACAAGGCTTTCTGTAAGAGACGTGACAGCCTCTTGAACAGCTTCTGCACTGTCGGCATCCGTTTCTGAATCAGGTGAATCCATTGTTATCACTGGATTTTCCGATATAATTTCCATAGTCTCATTTTCCTGTGCTATTACATCGTTCTCTTCCGGAATTACAGAAGAATGGTATTCTTCCACCCTGGAGTTATTTGTAATCCGTTTATTTCCTGCAGAAATCCCGGCTGATTGGTTGTATGTTCTGATTTTGCCATTTCCTTTTTCACCGTTACGGAAGCTTTGCACTGAAGAACCACTTACAGCTCTTTCCAAACTGTAATTCTGTACCGTTTTGATGTTCATCTCTGAAGGACTTTCATCTTCTGTCTTCAACTTACTTGTATTGAGTGAAACCTTAAGCAATTCAGCGATTCCGGTCTCCTCTTCAACAGCTATTTCCTGATCTGTATTTCCTCTTCCGGAAAAACCGGCCATAATGGAAAGTGATAATAATAAGGATACCGGCAGTAAAAACCATACGTTCAGCCACCATGCAACGGCTTTTCTGCGATCCTTCTTTTGAAGTATCTGTTGCATTTCCGACCAATAAGCGTCCTTAAATTCAAAAGAAGCTTTTCCGTCCGCCTGCTGAAATAACTGATCTATGTCTTTATCAGATAAATTCATCTAATGTCGTTTTATTTAATACTTTTTCCAATAATTCCTTCATTAATTTCCGGGCATTGGATACATGCCACTTCGATGTTCCTTCAGGAATGGAAAGCATTTCAGAAATTTCTTTATGTCCATATCCTTCAACAACATGTAAATTAAAAACCATGCGGGTTGTCTCAGGAAGCTGCTGAAGCAGCTTCATAAGAAATTCATGGTTCAGATTCTCCATTCCTTCATTCGTTACCGCTTCCGAAATGTTGTCCAGCTCGCGCTCTGTCTCTTTTTTTATATAATGCTCATTTCTCAGCTTCTGCTTACGGTACTCATCAATCAGTGTATTTGTCATAATTCTCTTTGACCACGCTTCATAATTAAATTTCTCAAACTCCATGGATGGCAGGTTCTGTACAATCTTCATAAAAGCGATATTCAGGCTTGCACGCGCGTCTTCCTGATTGTTATGATAACGCACACAAAGAGGCATCAGTCTGCAAAAGCTGTACTCGTAAAGCTGTTTTAATGCTCTCTGATCATTATCGATACACCGCTGTAATATGCTGAGGTCAATTGCCATGCGCGCCTAACTATTCACTTCAATAAAAATAACGAATTAAAAAATTAAAAGGTTGGTTCAACCAAAAAATAGGATAAAAAAAAGAGAGAGCTTTTTCAGGGCTCTCTCTGTATATCAAAATTAAATTTATTGAACTGTAAACTTCTTTGTTACCTTTCCTTCAGATATGCTGATATTTATCATATAAATACTTTGCGTATAATCCGAAACATCTATCATATATTTCAAATCATTCTGCTGGACAAAAGACTGTTCATTAATTAATTTCCCATCAGGGGACAACATGCTAAAATGAACAGCTGTCATAGTGTTCAGTATTCAATATTAAGCATTCAAAAACTTTTATTTCACCTGCACTTTTTCTGCTTTAAACGTTCCTTCAGAATCCTGGAGCTGTATGAAATACATCCCTGCCTGCAACGGCGCAACGTTAAATGTTATAAGTGTATTTTCACTGTCTGCCATAAACTGACGTTGTTCGATAATTTTTCCGTCTGTACCGATCAAAGAGACTGTGATGTTTCCATTTAAATTATTGCTGTTAATCGCGACATTCAACAAAGCAGAAGCAGGATTCGGATATACTACTATTGTTTCTGTTCCTTCACATGTCGTGCTCACCGAATTATAGGTTGTTTGTTTTCCGTCAAAATCCACTTGTGCAAGACGGTAATAAGTTGTTCCGCTTGCTAATTTACGATCGGTCAGCTCATAGTTCACTACTTTATTGGAATTTCCCTGTCCTTTCACTTCTTCCAGCACAGACCAATCACTCGCATTACGAGATTTCTCAACGATAAATTTCTCATTGTTTGTCTCAGTTGCCGTTGACCAGCTGATCGCTACATGCTGGTTATTTTCACAGGAGACATTGAAAGACAGCAATTGGATTGGCAGTGGATTTTCATCCGCTCCGCCAAAACCAAAATGAGAGAACGTTGAAATTCCGTTTCTGACTACTGCAGGAAATGTATTAATTGTAGTGCCGGTTCCGCTTGTTCCGGGAACGAACCATGCCGTAGCAGCATCAGGGCGTTTCAGCAATACCAGCCTGGAGACATCTGTTATCGTTGTGAATCCTTCTCCTACGAGTGTTGCCGTATAAGTTTCCGCGGACGAAAATGTTCCGGAAGAAGCGCTTATATCCCAATATCCCTGATTTTCAGTTGATGTAATATCGAATGTGATATCCGGTGCAGAGTTAGCAGAACCAACTACTATCGGAAGTACATTAGCTCCCATTGGAGAACCGACAAAATGGGCAGTTAATGCACCGGAAGGAGCACCTCCCGTAAATCTGATTTTTGCGAAGCGGTTTTTAATTCCACTTTCATCATATCCTAACGGGAATAGATCTTTTGTATCCGTACCTGCAGATGTTCCACTAAACCAGCGTTTCATATTTCCAAGCACATAGCCTGAAGTGTAAGTTAACGTTCCGGTTTGGGAAGTACTTTCTCCGAGCTCAAACAGGTAAGCATTAGTCTGAAGATTTCCGGATATCATTTTTAAAGTATTTCTCACCTGCAAATTACGCTGCAGATTAACAATACCCCCGGATTTACTAATTTCTCCGTGATAGATATTAATTGTGCCTGCTCCTGAGACATTTTGTACATTTCCTCCGCTAAATCTCACGGTTGCGGTAGTTGCGCTATTTGCAGTCAAGCTTGCTCCTGATGCAACAGTAAGATTTCCCTGGATATTTAAAAGTCCTGTCCCATTAAAGTTTACCTCTATTGAACCGGAATTAATTTCTACGTTACCAGCTACATTTACAGTTACATTGCCTGAAGCATTGTTTACTAATCTAAAGACTTTTGAAGAATTATTGATAAGCTTTCCTCCTATAGTAGAATTTGTTGTCCCGCTTGCAGTAAGGTAGGTCATATTATAATTAAATGTACTTTCCATTATAAGATTATTCAATACATTTAAGGTTGTGCCTCCGCTTGATATTGTGAAATTTTCCGTTCCAGTTCTAAATATTAAGTTATTCGCAAGCGTTTTTGTGAAATTAGCCGGGATAAGGCTCATTTTACCACCGTCAACAAGATCAATATAAAGATTCCCGAAGCAAGCTCCGTTATATTCCGATACATCATTATTTGACTCAATAATTAAAAAGCCTCCGGAATTTTGAGATTCACGGATGTAAAAGTTGGAATTCGAATGAAATTTTTCTGTTCCTGACCAGATGGATGATGAACGAGATGTTGTATTTGTATGATAAAAATAGACTGTCCCGTTATCTTCTACTTCAAAAGTCCCACTTACCCCGGATCCGTTAGCTTTTCTATAAAATTTACCTCCACTCTTAACTAATAAATTACCAAAAGTAGCAGTTACTGTAGATGTATTTAAAATTCCTCCATTTGCAATAACTACATATGGGGCTGTGTTATTTCCAACCAGATAAATAGAATCTCTGATATAGACTGTTTTTGTCCCTAATGAAGCAACGTTAATCCCCGGAGCCGAGGAAGTTACCCAAGTTGTTCCATTAAACTGTTCCCATGTTGCTGTGTTACTAGCCGCTGTAGAATGCCAGTTTCCACTACTCGTAGTTCTGTAATCTCCTGTATTGAAAGATGCAACATTCACCGTCACTGTTGTATTTCCGGAATTATAATTTGTGCTTGCCGCCTGACTCACTGTCAACGTTTCCGTTCCTGCGCCTTCTCCCGTAATCGTCGTTCCGAACAACGTTGCGTTTCCACCATTTGTAATAATATAGGAAAGTGTTCCATCTGATGTACTTGAAATATTCGCTCCCGGAAGGGAATATGTTCCGCCCACCGTAATATTAATTGTAGAAGTTGTAAACACCGGATTTGCTTTCGTGATAGTAGCAGACAAACCTGTTGGCTGTGTCAGTGTATAGTTACCCGCTTGTGTACCGCTTAATGTAAGTGATGGTGTTACTGAAATTCCTGTTCCTGCATTCGGAGAAGCAAATGTTCCTCCTCCCGAAAATGTAACAGCATCAGGAGAAATTACTCCTACCAATGTTCCTCCTGTTATTGTTGCGGTTGCCGTTCCGTCATACACTTTATTTTGTGCAGTTGCCCCTGTTACGGTCAATGTTTTTACGGTGATATTAGCTGTTGCTGCAGGTTGTGTAAGTGTATAATTTCCTGCTTTAGTACCGGAAAGTGTATAGCCTGAAACAGTAATCGTTTTCCCTGTTCCGACATTTTTATCATCAAAAAGTCCGGTTCCGGTTCCTGATACAGTCACATTATCTGAACCTACAATCCCATTTAACACCACTGTTCCTGAAACAGAAGCAGCAGTGGTCCCGTCATATACTTTATCTGTTCCTGTCAGGCCTGAAATAGTTAAGGTTTTCGGAGTGATCGTCCAGGTTAATGTTTTATTATCGGATCCTGCTGAATTTGTCGCCGTAATTGTTGTCAAAACAGTTCCCACATTTTCTGTCACGGTTCCTGAAATAATTCCTGTAGCGGCATTCACGCTCAGCCCTGCAGGCAGATTAGCAGCGCTGAATGAAGTCGGAGTATTTGATGCCGTGATCTGATAAGATACTGTACTTCCATAAGAAACAGTCTGTGTAACAGAACTTGTTATAACAGGAGCAACGACAGGAACTACATTTCCTGAAATATTCACTTCCGGTTCATCCGCAATATCCACTCCTCCTCCAGCGATTAAGATCACATCTGTGTAAGAATTAACGGGAAGCCCTGATTTTAAGCGCACATAAATTGTTTGGGAAGCTCCGTTGTAAGCTCCCAAGTTGATATAATCTGAAAAAGTTGAATTATCTGCTGAAATTTCAAAATCGTTGTTTCCTGTGATCAATTCAACATCTGAACCATCTAAATTACTTCCGGTCAGCGTCAATGTCTGTACAGCCGATGGACCAAAACCGACTGTATAATCCAATCCTGTTAAAGTGGTGGTTGAAACTTCAAGTGCCGGAGACAAAGGAGCACAGAAAATCTGAACATCGTCCAGATAAAAACTTCCAATTGATCTTGCGCTCATTATGATTCTTAAAAAATGAGCTCCTGAAACAAGTGGAAAGTTAAATAAATTCCATGTGCTGGTAATAGTACCTGTATTTGAACCATTTGCTGTAAGTGTTACTTCATCAGTCCATGGTCCAGATGAACTAGTTGCATATTGAACCTTAATAGTAAAACTTGAAGTCGAACCAGAAGCAGCTCCTTGAAATGAGATAGATGAGGGATTTGAAATTGAAACTGTTGTAATAATATCATCACCAGTAGAATTAAAACCCGTTCCATTACTACTTAAACCAGCTGTTGCATTTTGATATGTACCTGACCCAAGAGTCCAGTTTCCGTAACCGGAATTAAAATTATCATCTAAGCACGGCCCCACATAAACTGTCCACTGTGCATACAATGTCACATTGACTGTTCCCATGGTGTACGATGCGCTGTTGGCATAACTTGTTCCACTTCCGTCGGAGGCTGTATTCCAGCCTGAAAACGTATATCCCGTTCGTGTAAAAGCATTCGCTGTCAAATTCGCACTGGCGAAAGCAACAATGGCCTGATTTGACATTGAGCCTCCTGTTGAACCGTTCCCGTCAAATGTAATGGTGTAATTATTAACGGTCCATTTAGCATATAAAGTAACATTGGAAGTCCCCATCGTGTAGGAAGCCGCATTCGTATAGGCTACAGCTCCTCCGGCAGTTGTTGCCCATCCTGCAAAGGTATAGCCTGTACGGGTAAATGAATTTGTATTCAGATTGGCTGTGGCGTCTGTCGCTAAGCTTTGACTGGCCATTGTCCCCGTTCCGCCATTGGCATCGAACGTAATCGTATTTATATTAGCTGACCACTGTGCATACAGTGTCAGATCAGCGGCAAAATTATAGGAAACTCCATTGGCATAAGCTATACCGGAACCGTTGGATGCCGTATTCCAGCCGGAAAAAGTGTAACCGGAACGGGTGAATGTATTCGATGTCAGATTCGTTGCCGAGCTGGCATTTTGAGAGGCCATGCTTCCTGTTCCGCCATTCCCGTTAAAGGTCACTGTATGCCCGCCGACTGCCGTCCATTGAGCATATAAAGTAGTGCTTGCAGTAAAAGGGTAGCTCGCACCATCGGCATAAGCTGTACCGGAACCGTTAGACGCTGTATTCCAGCCGGAAAAAATGTAACCGGAACGGGTGAATGTATTCGATGTCAGATTCGTTGCCGTTGAGGCCGTTTGATTAGACATGGTACCCGAACCGCCATTAGAATTATAAGTCACAGTATATGAGCAAATTGAAATTGAAGCACCTATATTGGTTGAACTAGACCAAGTACCTGTGGTAGTACTTAAAATATCATTTGAAATTGATCTAATCTCTACCCTTCTTATTGTTATTGAATTAGGGGCAGAAAGACTGAATGTTCCGGAAGTCAGCGCCGTAGAAGAGGCTACAATTAAATTTCCCCCGCTTGTTGCATCAAATCCTAAGACCACATATTTTTTAGTTAAAGGATTTGCTGCGCATCCGGCAATTGTACCCGTTAAATTATAGGAAGATGTAGTAAATCCTGTTGCAGATGGCAATGTTGTTGTCTGATAATTTGATGAATACCCTGTACCTAGTCTGTCTCTATAGGATCCAGCGGAAGTAGTATTTGTTCCTATTTGGAACAATATCCAGAAGGTTGTGGTAGAAGTGGGAGATCCAACAACTTTAGGCCCTGCACCATATCCTGTTGCCGCAACATAAGCATTAGTTGATTCATCCCAGCAATTATACTGATTGCCCCCATTGTAGATTCTATATCTGGCATCATTAGAAGAATAGCCGGATAAAGTCATCAAAATGGCACTTTCAGAGGTTGAATTCGATAAGTCAATATGACTTGGTCTTGTTGTAACAGAAGCAGTCTGTCCCCAAGTATTCCCTTTTACCAGAAAAAGTGATAAAATAAGAGCGAAAAGGATCGTGTAAAAGCGGTTAGCAGATGCGTAAAATAATCTCATAGATATCGAATTGTCTGAATATTATGTGCTCCTGATCGGATACATAAAAACAAATATAAAATAGTTTATACTTTTTTAAAATATATCTGCCTGATTCTTAACAATTGGATAAAATTGAAAATTATTTAATTACTGAAAAACAATAAGTTAACACAAAAACATATTTATTAACATTCGGTAACAACCAAACAATGAAGGTTAACTATGAATCATTATGGTTCATTTTTTATATATCTCCTCTATTTTACCTGTACTTTTTCTGCCCTGAATATCCCTTCTGCATCTTGGAGATGAATAAAATACATTCCTGATGCCAGGGATTGCACATCAAATGTTACAAGGATGTTTTCACTGCCTGCTTTAAGCTGGTGCTGCCCGACTACTTTTCCGTCCATGGTAACAAGAGAAACACTAATCTCGCCGCCTGAAATGCTATTATTGATCTCAACATTTATCAGAGAAGAAGCAGGATTCGGGTAAATCAGCACCGTTTCCGTTCCTTCACATACGGTACTCAACGCGTTGTATATCGTTTGTTTTCCGTCAAAATCTACCTGAGTCAAACGATAGTAAGTGATTTCATTCATTAGTTTTCTGTCTGTAATTTCATATTCCGTCAGCTCACTTGAATTTCCCTGTCCTTTTATTTCTTGAACAAGCTCCCAATTCGCTGCATCGGAAGATTTCTCCACGAGAAATCTCTCGTTGTTTGTTTCCGTTGCCGTTGACCAGCTGACAGCAACCCTCTGGTTATTTTCACATGCGACTTGAAAAGAAAGCAGCTGGATCGGAAGCGGGTTCGCTGCTGTTACAGATGCCAGTGTAAAAGGGCTGAAAGCTGTAATTACATTTGACCAGATCGCTCCTTCCAGCAGGTTTCCTGATACATTTACATTTCCATGATCGCTCCAGTTACTGCCGTTCCAACGCGCAACCCGTAAATCGCTCAAAGCTGTTATTCCGCAAGAGGTATTAGCATTCCAGCTCAGCTGTACCTGAACATTCGAAGATCCGTTGGTTCTGTTTATCATCCAGTACTCACAGGAGCTGATATGATCCAGAGAAATATCTTTCTGATTTTCATTGTATACCGGATGAGGATCAGAAAACACATAATATGCCGTAAAATGATCGGAAACGTTAGAAGGGGCTGTAATTGCCGCAGGACGATGATAGGTTCCGTCTCCTATCGGAAATGTGAATGCATCATTTCCTATCTTTCTCACATTCCCATTTATATGACTCGCATCACTTACGCCTGAATAACCCGAATTATCTTTGAAAATAAACAGATTATTTCCCGTGATGAAATCTCCGCTGATAAAGTCTGTTGTTTTCTCCACTTCTATAGAATTGTTCAGCAGAACATCACCTGTCGGTTTTTCCAGCCTGACAGCAGCAAACACTTCATTGAATCCGGCAGTAGAAACAGTCTGATCAGTTGCCCCTGCAAAAACAATAGTAGAAGTCGACTGTTTGAAATCTGATGCTGTTGCCTGATTATTGAAATTTCCATGTAAATAGATCATTCCATCATTTGTAAGGTCATCTCCGTCGCTAAGGTCCAGCTCTCCTCCTGGGTTAATTGTCAGATTTCCCAAAACAGTACAGGTTGTTGTATTGAATTCGTGTTCCAGCTTGGCATTTCCTCCTCCGGAAGAATATCCCTGAATTGTAAGATTTCTGCAGCTGAATTCTGCCAGATCTTTCAATATCAGCTTAGAAGTACCACTTCCCGCTGTCTTATTAATTAATACATCTGCAGCAACAATTAAAGAACCGGTTGTTTCAATTGTCAGGTCAGGATGAGTGGAATTAGTTGAAATAATAGACAATGATCTGCATTCTGCAGGGTCATCTGTTATTCTGCATGGATTGGCAGCTGTCTGATTAATGATTACACCTGTCGTTATGCCGGGAATTTTTCCATCACTCCAGTTCCTGCAGTTAAACCAGTTATCATCTTCTGCGCCTGTCCATAAACCAGCTGTTCCTCCGTAACCGTAATTAGTGACTGTAACATTATCTGTTGCTTTGCATCCATGAGCATCGGTAACTGTAACAGTGAATGTCTGGGCGGCACCTGATGGCAATGCCAATGGATTCTGCAGTGTTGCATCGTTCAGTCGGGAAGCATTCGTCCACAGGAATGAAAGCGGTGCCTGAAAAGAACTTACATCTGCATCCAGCTGCGCATATTCTCCATTACAAACAGTAAAGTTATCAACAACCTCAACCGTAGGCAGATTAAAAGCGGCGCCTGAAGGAATAGTTGTTCCTTTGAAGAGCACATTATCTATTGCCCAGTTTTCCTCTGAACGGTTATTGGTCGCTGTAATACGGAACCGAAACTGCGAAATTCCTGATAAAACCAGCTTAAAAGCACTTTTCGTATCGCAGGCACTTGTGGAATAAATTACGTGAGTAGCTATATTTAATGAGGTAACCGGAGAAGAAGACAAGCCAAATGTACAGTTGGAATATCCTTTTTTCGTCAACACAGGACTCCAGTCGGCTCCGTTATTTGTAGATACTTCCAGAAGAAAATCTTCATCTTTATCGTTTCCACCACCACTTCCGGAACCATAAGAAAATACCTGAAAAGAAAATTCTACCTGATCATAGCCCGATAAACCGGAAACATTGTCAAAAGTTACGGTATTCGTACTTCCTCTTTCACCGGAACCATTATTTGCCGAATAGGATTTTCTTAAAACATTATTACCGCTCACAGACGAAACTCCCGTCACATCAGAGCCGGATGAACCACCTGAACCGACAGTAACAGGTGTTCCGATTGTATAATTCCATGAAGTATTAGCATCAAAGTTATTTTGAGTAATTGTCGACACGACAGGTGTAACACTTGGAACTGTAACGTTAAAAGTATTACTTATCACAGCGGAGAATCCGTTTGCGGAAGCTGTAAATTTCAAATTAGATTGCGGGCTTCTCACTATCTTGATATTCGAAAAGGTTGCTATACCATTTACAGCAGCAACTGTCTGGGTAGTATAGCCACATCCCGGCGCATTAAGAGTCAAGGTGATATTCCCTGAATAAGATGCAGCAGTAGCACCTGTTCCGGAACATACCGCTTTTACTTTTACCGAACTCATTGTTGCATTTTGCGCTACAGTAGAAGGCTGTATTTCAAAAACAAGCGCATCGGGTGTGGCGCAGGAAGCTTTCTTATATTCTATTTCAATATAGTCAGCAAAAAATGCACCTCCTGCCAGGTTCAGATAAAAATACCTGTAGTTATCACTTTCATCCACTGTCCAGGTAGAAGTTCCTGAAACCGTCTTGCTTCCCTGGGAAACTCCTCCGGCAGAAGATGTCAGCTCGCTTGTCGCTAAATAAGGGGTCCAGCCCCGGTTTGTTCCCGATGCTTTTTTTATTGTGATTTTGGTAATAGCTCCGGGCAAAGCAACAGAATTGTAAGGATGAGGAGCATCGCTATTTCTCATTTGTAGCGTTGTCTGACCGTTGGAAGAATATATATCTGCTTTTCCCGAGATTATATCACCACCAGAAGAAGTAGCCGTCCAGTTGTCCTCCGTACCATAATCCAAAGCACCATTCGCAAAACTACTACGGCTGATTCTCAGTGTTTCTGTCTGTCCCAGCGCCTTGCCGCAAAGAAGGAGCAAAAACAATGCGAAACAAACAGAAAAACAGCTTTTTAAGCTGGTATTTTTCTTTCCGAATAGGGCAACTCGCGTCATAGAAACAGAGGTTTATAATTGTTCTCTGCAAAGCTATGCCGCTCTTATTGTAATGGCATTACCCTAATATTAATCCTTTATAAAATGGTATTAAGTCTGTTTTCAATCTATCTCAAGGCTTATTTCTAAAAAATGAAATTGCATGATGCGGATTGTTGAA
Source organism: Flavobacteriia bacterium 40-80 (assembly GCA_001899145.1). Classification (GTDB taxonomy): domain Bacteria; phylum Bacteroidota; class Bacteroidia; order Flavobacteriales_D; family Crocinitomicaceae; genus 40-80. The sequence goes on along the minus strand of MKVF01000018.1, from coordinate 384,693 downwards.
GCATCTCCTATCCGACCCTGATCATCGTCATATTTTCCAGCCGCAGGCATTCCTGTGCCAACCGCAATAGTTCTTCTGCGGATATACTTCTCACTTTTTCAATGAATTCATTATAAAAATCCAGTGTCATTCCATAAATATGCACCGCCAGAAACAAATCAGTCAATGCATTGCTGCCGTCTGCGTTTTTCAACAACTGTCCCAGGATATAGTTCTTTACCAGCTGTAGCTCTTCCTCACCCACAAGCTCTTCTCTTAATCTATTGATTTCGTGTTTTATCTGCAGAATAGCATCTGCCTGTGCTTCTTTCTTCACTTCTGTCCCGATAATCAGGTAGCCTGTCTTATACGTTTCAACGACAGCTGTTCCTGCTCCGTAAGTATAACCTTTATCCTCACGAAGGTTGGACATCAGGCGGCTTCCGAAATAATCTCCCAGGATTGTTTGCAAGACATACATTCCTGTGTAATCTTCCGCTTTTTTATTAAACATAGGCATCCCGATCCTGATAGCGGTCTGCATTGCGTCTTCTCGTTCTTCATATAAATCAACCGGAGTATTCTTTATTTCGGAAATGAACGAAGTAGCATTCTGATCGCTCCAGATTGCAAGGCGATCTGTCCATTTCATAAGCAGAGATTCTTCCGTATTCGCCACACACACTATCCTCTTCAATCCTTTCAGGTAAAACTGCCGGTGGAATTCCTTTAGCTTTTTAACGGTCAGAGTATCATAATCTTCCAGCTGAATTACGCGCCCGTAACGTTTATCATTTGAAAAGAATTCTCCCGTAAACAGACGTTTTGCCGCCATGCCCACCTTTTGGGAATTTACCAGAAATGACTGTTTACGGTCACGGATCAGATCTTCCAGCTCCTGCTGGGGAAAAGCAACATTTTCAACGGCATCAATTAAAATTTCCAATACAGCGTCTAAATGTTCCCGGAGGCAATAAACTGCAATCACAGCTGCTTCCGTTGTTGCATCCGTATCTACAAATGCTCCCAGCTGCGCCAGCTCATTATGGATCTGTGTGGTTGATTTCTCTTTTGTACCGGAAAGCAATAAAGCGTTCACCGCTCCGGCTACGAGGCATTCGCCTTGAATGGAACCTGCATTGAAATGCAGCTCCAGGCGTACCGTTTCATCATTTACTTCCTTCATCCACAGCAATTCGCTGTGTACTCCAAACGTTTTTACTACCGGAGAAATAAACTTGATTTTTTCGATCGGCTGTAAGGCCGGAGCTTCTGTACGGTTCATGAGATGGCTTTGATTTTTAACAGGGAACATTGGGTTTTCTCTAAAATTTCTCCGGCAACCCGGCGTAATTCATCACTGGTAATTTTATCATAATATGACAGCTCGTCATTGATCAATTCCGTATTTCCAAGCAATTCAAAATAACATAAATTCATTGCCCGATTTAATATTGCTTTATCCTGAAATGCTTTCGATGTCTTGATCTTATTTTTCAGGCGCGTCAGCTCCTGCTTGTCAACAGCCTGCGTTTTTACCTCATCCAATACGTTCCACAATGCTTCATCCAACTGCCCGAATGTAATTTCCGGAGCCAGCTTACCTGAGATAACCAGCAATCCTTCATCCAGTGAACCGGTAATATAAGCGCTGATGCTGGTAACTAATTTCTGTTCTTTTTTGATTTTAGTATATAATCTGGAAGAATGATCCGAACCTAATAAATCCGACAGAACGTCCGTCACATAATAATCCTTTGACAAACGATCACACATTTTAAAAGCATAATAAAACGCATCCGACGGCACTTTCTGCTCTACAATGCGCTCACAGTAAAGTTGCTGTTCCGGTTCTTCCGGCAACTGACGGACCACCGGGATTCCTGCAGGAATATCTCCGTACCATTTTTCAACCAGCTGTTTTACCTCGGTCAGTTCAAAATCTCCCGCAACGCATAAAATCGCATTGGAGGGATGGTAATATTTTTTGAAGAAGGCTTTTACATCTTCCATTGTTGCCTCCTCAATATGGCTGATCTCACGGCCGATAGTAGCCCAACGATATGGATGTTCTTTATAAGCCAGCTCTCTCAACATAAGCCAGACATCTCCATAAGGCTGATTGAGATAGCGTTGCTTAAATTCTTCGATTACCACACTTCGCTGCACTTCCAGGCTTTTGGGAGTAAATGCCAGCGAAAGCATTCTGTCTGATTCCAGCCAGAGCGCCGTTTCAATATTTTGTTTTGGGACAACATCATAATAGTTGGTGATATCGTTAGAAGTGAAGGCATTATTCTCTCCGCCGGCCAGCTGCAGCGGCGTGTCAAAATCGGGAATATTCACCGAGCCGCCGAACATCAGATGTTCAAAAAGATGAGCAAACCCGGTTTTTTCGTATTCTTCGTCACGTGCACCGACCTTGTAAAGGGTATTTACAACTGCCATCGGTGTTGTTTTATCTTGGTGAAAGATAACAGTCAAACCGTTTGGTAATTGGAATTTTTCGTATTTAATCATTTTTGGATTTTAGGACTTTAGAATATTAGGACTGCAAGACACAAGATATAAGACGTTAGATATTAGACTTTTGAAATGAGGTTTTAGAAATCCAGTTTTCCTTCTTTCAATTCATTTAAAGCTGACCGGTATTCTTCAATAATTTCCTTCACCACGTCAGCAGCAGGTTTTATTTCGGAAATCAATCCTGCAACCTGCCCCACTTCCAGCTCTCCTTCAATTAAATCTCCCTCAAACATTCCCTTCTTAGCACGGCCACGGCCTAACAACGCATGCAGCTCTTCCACAGTCGCGTTGTTCTGATAAGCTTCTTCCACTTTCCTGTAAAACTCATTTTTCAAAAGACGGACAGGGGTCAGCTCTTTCAGTGACAACATGGTATCTCCTTCTTTTGAATTCAGGATATAATTCTTAAAATTTTCATGTGCACTTGATTCCGGTGTTGCAATGAACCGGCTTCCGATCTGTACTGCGTCTGCTCCCAAGGTCATCGCTGCCAGCATTCCACGCCCTGTTCCAATTCCGCCTGCAGCAATCACGGGGATAGAAACTTCTTTCGCCACCATCGGAACCAGGCAGAAAGTGGTCGTTTCGTCGCGTCCGTTATGTCCTCCTGCTTCAAAACCTTCACATACAACCGCATCAACACCTGCTTCCTGCGCTTTTAATGCGAATTTTACGCTGGATACCACGTGTACTACTGTTATTCCGTGCCCCTGCAGCTTTTTAGTCCATGTTTTCGGGTTTCCTGCGGATGTAAAAACAACCGGTACTCTATATTTAATGATCGTTTCAATATGCTTGTCTATATCCGGATAGAGCATAGGAAGATTAACGGCAAATGGTCTATCTGTTGCTTTTTTGCACTTTTGAATGTGTTCTTCCAAGATCTCAGGATACATAGACCCGGAACCGATGATTCCCAGCCCGCCGGCATTTGATACAGCTGCTGCCAGCTCCCAGCCCGAGCACCAGATCATTCCTGCCTGGACAACCGGATACTGAATACCAAAAAGTTGCGTAATACGATTTCCCATGTATGTCAATTTAGGTCAGCTAAATTACAGAATATCTTGTATAAAACAGGTAAAGAACGAGGAATAAAGAAGATCAGGGAAGAAATGTGCAACAACGCTTCCCGGCAAAAAATCCGCCTTGTGACGGATCTTAAGCTGAATAATTGTTTAAATCAATTGTATTAATAGTACGCAGATAGCGCAGATGGAACGGATATTTCGCTGATTTTTTTATAAAGATATATTGCTAAGAACAAGCTTTTACTTTCTGAGGATCATAAGAAACAAAGAGGTTCATCCAGATCAGCCGGCTGGTCCGGAATGTCACCGGGATAAAGACCAGCAGAGCCGCGACAATGATTCCGAAATAAACAAATGCATTGATATCCAGATTAAACATCAGATCGCTGAAATAGGTCAGCAGAAAAGCTGTTGCCGAAATCGCAACAGAAAGTCCGTAGCTTACATACATCGCTCCGTACCAGTAGCCGGTTTCTGCCTCGTATTTGTGGCCACAGCATTCACAATGCTCATGCATTTCATCAAAATGTTTTAAATCGTAGGGATTGCGAACAATATATACGTCTCCTTTCAAACAAACAGGACATTTTGCAGTAAAAATACTTGTTAACTTCTCTTTCATGACGTTTACTGATTAAATTACGCTACAAATGTACGGTTTCTCTCAGCAACAAACCAATAGATAAATCACTCTATTTTTTGTACAAAAAAGACATTTTTATTATTTTTACTGCATGAATAAAACCATTATCCTCAGCTTAGACAGCTTTGTAAAAAATGATCCTTCAGATCAGTTCAGCACCAGTACCCTAAGCTATCATCTGGAGCATCATCACAAGCAGATCGACATTCCACATAAGCACAATTTCTATACTACTGTTATTTTTACTAAAGGAACAGGAACACATGAAATTGACTTTGAAATATTCAACGTTTCGAGGGGAAGCATTTTCATGCTGCATCCGGGAAGAACACATTACTGGAAGCTATCCGAAGACATTGAAGGCTTTATTTTCTTCCACACAGAAAATTTCTACAATCAGCTATTTGTACAAAATACCCTTCCTCACTATCCGTTTTTCGCATCTACCAAAAACACTCCCTGCCTTCAGCTGAATGAACAGCAAACACAGGAATTCATTTCTTATTTTGAGACCTTACTTCAGGAATACAAAGGGAATCACCAGCTGAAAAACAGAAAAATCCACATTTTTATTGATCTGATCTATATTGAGCTTACCCGTCTGATCGAACATCAATTAAAGAAAAATTCTCCTTCTCCTCAGCACTATTCTGACCGGCTGATCCAGCTGGAGCTGCTCATTGATCAGCATTTTGTCCGTGAAAAATCTCCCCGGAAATATGCTGAGTGGATGAACATTACTCCCAAACATCTGAACAGAATCACCAGAATGTCCGTTAATAAAACCACTACCCAGCTTATCACTGAACGTCTCATACTGGAAGCCAAACGCATGATCTCCAACCCCAATTTTCAATTGGCCCAGATCGCTGAAAAGCTCGGATTTGAAGATTATTCTTATTTCTCCAAATTATTTAAAAAAAGTACCGGCCAAACACCAATGGAATTTAAAAAGAAATATGAGGTTGATTTTACTAAATGAATTACAGTGCATTAAAAAACAATAGTTTATTTTCGTCCCGGATGTGCAGAAGATAAGAAATTCTTCTTGTTCAAACGGATAAATTCCACAGATCCTCCTACGCTATATCAACACCCATCTCCTTTCGTCCATATTATTTGCCATCTAACATTCTGTTGATAATAATTGAAAGTATTTTAGCATCTTTACATCTCAAAAATTTTTAGAACGAATGAAGAAAATTTTAGGTACCCTATTTTTTGTGTCAGGCTTATCGGCTGTAAGCTTCGCACAAGAGCGTATCAAGTATGTTGAGTACGACCTGCCAAACGGGTTGCACGTCATCTTACATGAAGATCATGACAATCCGCTAACTGTCGTTTCCGTGATGTACCATGTCGGTTCACAAAACGAAAAACCAAACCGGACAGGATTCGCTCACTTCTTTGAGCATTTGCTTTTTGAAGGTTCCGTGAATATTGATCGCGGCGAATACAGTAAATTAGTAGAGAAAAACGGTGGCGCATTGAATGCCAACACGACTCCGGACCGTACGTATTATTTTGAAATCCTGCCTTCCAATCAGACAGAGCTTGGTTTATGGCTGGAGGCAGAGCGTATGCTGCACGCTAAAGTGGACAGCACAGGGATAGAAACCCAAAGAAATGTTGTTAAGGAAGAAAGACGTATGCGTTTCGACAATCAGCCTTACGGGACATTTATCGAGCAGGCATTTGAAAATCTATATGCAGGAACACAGTACGGATGGTCTGTGATCGGCAGCATGGAGCATTTATCGCAGGCTTCCGAGGACGACTACGTAAATTTCTATCAGACGTATTATGTTCCTTCAAACGCGGTCTTATCTATTGCGGGTGATATTGATATCAAAAAGACAAAAGAATGGATCAACAAATATTACGGTTCTATTCCTTCCGGGCAGGCAATTAACCTGTATAGAAATTTCCTGAGACTGGACGATAAACGTTTCAAAGAAATGTATGGTGTTGACAAATCCATCTTTGATCAAAAAGATTTCTTTGCTTCTAAAAATGCGGAAGCGAAAAAAATCATTGCAAAGTACAGCGCAATGCCGACTGCTATCAATCGTCCGGGCAAAAACGATGATAAGCTGACAAAAAGTATAGAAAAGACCATCTATGACAATGTTGACTTACCGGGTGTTTTCCTTGTTTACAAATTACCAAATGAGAACCATCCGGATGCTTACGCATTACAATTGATGAACTCTGTACTGGCTGGTTCTGAAAGTTCCAGAATCTACAAACAGCTGGTAGAGAAGAAACAACTTTCCACAGCTGCTTTCTCTTTCCCTTACCTGAAAGAAAATGCGGGTATGAACATCATTGCGTCTATCAACGCAAAAGGAAAAACAGATACAGAAGTAATCGCTGCTATTGAAGAAGAGATTACAAAAATGCAGAACGAGCTGATCTCTGACGAAGAGCTGGAAAAAGTGAAAAACCAGATCGAAAAGCAATTCATCGAGCGTATCGGAGATATCTCGAATATTGCTGAGATCCTTGCACAAAGCTATATGTATCAAGGCTCAACAGAGCTGGTGAACAATGAGCTGGCTAAATACATGAAAGTTACCAAAGAAGATATTCAACGTGTGGCAAAAGAATATCTTACAAAAGATAACAGAGTCATTTTAAAATATTTACCAAAACAAGATTAATCTGAACGACAATGAAAAAATTAGTATTATTACTCGCTATCGCAGGAATCAGTACAGTTTCTTTTGGGCAAATTGACCGTTCAGTTCGTCCGAAAGCAGGTGCTGCTCCGGAAATTCAAATAAAAGACCCGCAGGTTTTTACGTTAAACAACGGATTAAAAGTTATTCTTTCCGAGAATCACAAGCTTCCTACTGTTTCTGTGTATTTTAATTCTCCAAGCGATTACGCATTGGAAGGAAACAAAGCGGGAACAGCTACTCTAATGGGAGAGCTGATCCTTTCAGGTACAGCGAAAAGAACAAAAGACCAGTTTGACAATGAAAAAGATTTCATCGGTCTTTCCATTAACTCAGGTGCAAAGCAGCTTTACATGCACACGCTGAAAAAACACCTGTCAAAGGCAACAGATCTTTTCACGGATGCTTTATATAACGCGACATTCCCTCAGTCTGAAATTGACCGTATCAAAACAAAGTACGAATCCGATCTGCTTGCAGGGAAATCAAACCCGTCATTTATCGGACAAAACGTGATTAAAAAAGTAATCTACGGTGAAGAGCATCCGAACGGAGAGATTCTTACGGAAGAAACATTGAAAAACATCACCAGAGATGATGTTGTTGCTGCTTTCAAAAGAATGTTCACTCCGACAAAAGGTTATTTGACGATCGTCGGAGACATGACACTTGCAGAAGCAAAGGAATATGCAGAGAAAAATTTCGGAAGCTGGAAAGGTGCACAACCATTCACAGCTACTTACAGCACTCCTAAAAACACACAAGGAAACCGTGTGATTTTCGTTAACAAAAGAGGTGCTGTTCAGTCTAAAATCATCGTTGCTTTTCCTTTGGATATCAAAAAAGGAGATGCAAATGATCTTACTTTCAATGTTGCTAACCAGATTTTGGGAGGTTCCGGATTCGGAACGCGTTTCATGCAAAACCTGCGTGAAGACAAGGCCTTCACTTATGGAGCTTACTCTCAATATAAGACAGATGAGTACGGAAGCTTTTTCGCAGGATCAGGTGATTTCAGAAACGCCGTTACAGACAGTGCAATTACAGAATTCATCTATGAGCTGAACCGTATCACGGAATCAAATGTAACAGCAGACGAATTAAGCCAGACCAAAGCCATGATGACAGGACGTTTCGCACGTTCCTTGCAGGATGCGGGAACTTATGCTGACTTCGCCTACAATATTTTCAAATATGGCCTTCCGGAAGATTATTATAAAACGTATCTGAAAAAACTGGAAGCCGTATCAGAAGAAAATATTCTGGATGCTTCTCAAAAATTCATCAATCCTAAAAAATTGCTGATCGTTGTTATCGGAAGCGAGGAAGTATTAGACAAAATCAAGCCTTTTGACGCAGATGGAAACATCGAGAAGCTGGATGCATTCGGGGACAAAGTGAAAGAAACCCGCGCTGCGGATATCACAAAAGAGCAATTGATCGAAAAATATGTATTGCTGAATACAAATTCAAAAACAATTGCAGAAGCGAAGAAGAAATTGAAAAAAATCAAAACTGTAGAGCAGGAAATCTCTATGACTACTCCACAGGTTCCGATGCCATTGACAATGAAGCAATATTTCCAGGCTCCGAATAAATCGGCAATGTCTCTTGAAGTTCAGGGAATGCTCGTTCAACGTCAATATTTTGACGGAAAAACAGGTGGTCAGTTTGTTATGCAGCAGGGAACAAAAGACCTGACTCCTGAAGAGATCGATGAAAAGAAAAAAACTGCAGGTTTATTTGAAGAATTAAATTATGCTGCCAATGGCGTTAAATACGAATTAATCGGTATCGAAAGCATTAACGGTGCAGATTATTACGTTATCAAACGTGAAAATTCAAAAGGAGAATCTTTTGATTATTTCAACATGAATGGCCAGAAAGAAAAAACTGTTTCTATCGTAACTGTCGGAGACGAGACAACAGAGGTAACAAACACTTACGGAGATTACAAAGATGTTGAAGGCATTAAATTTCCTCATAAAACAAGTATGATTATGGGAGAAATGGGTTTCAACGGAGAAGTAAAATCCATCAAAGTCAACCAAAAAATTGACGGAAAAGTATTTCTGAAATAATTTTTTCCTTTATATGTTCATACAAACCCGGTGTAATGCCGGGTTTTGTTTTTTACAGGGTGTCTACTTTCAAAGTCTTTTGTCTTTTGTCTTTTGTCTTTTGTCTTTTGTCATAATATCTTAAAGTCATAATGTCCTAAAAATCCTGACAAAAAAACGTAACTTTGAACAGCTAAAAATACAACAATGTCACACCAGCACCACGGGCACCATCATCATACGACATCAAAAAGTCTTTCTGTCGCTTTCTGGCTTAACCTGCTCTTTTCCGGCATTGAGATCGTCGGAGGCATCTGGACCAACTCCACCGCGATTATCGCTGACGCTTTTCATGATTTTATGGATGCTGTCGCTATTGGTACCGCTGTTTTTCTTGAAAAACTATCAGGTAAAAAACGAACTACCCGATTCTCCTACGGCTACAGGCGTTTTTCCCTGTTATCTGCGATCGGATTATCTGTCTTCCTGCTTACCGGAGCAGCCTTAATGGTTTTCAGCGCGATCACTTCCTTTTATGAACCGAAAGAAGTAAACGGTTTAGGAATGCTGATCCTTGCACTTCTGGGGATTTCCATTAATGGGTTTGCATTCCTGAAAATCAGAAAAGAAGAACGGCACACGCATCAAGAAAGTAATACTACCAATCACAACAGCAAGGCAATCATGCTGCACCTGCTGGAAGATGTATTGGGATGGATAGCAGTACTGATCGGGGCAATCATTATTTACTTTACCGGCTGGTACTGGATTGACGGTGTGCTGACGCTTTGCATAGCTGTATTCATCGGATACAATGCACTGAATAATTTGTCCGGCACAATGAAAATCCTGCTGCAATCTGTGCCTGAAAATGTGAGTATGGAAGCACTACAGCAGGAATTAGAAGTCCTTGAAGGAATTGAAAGCATTCACGACTTACATGTCTGGAGCCTGGATGGTTCTTATTCCGTAGCTTCCGTTCATGCTGTCATCAGTGAAACGGCATCTAAAGAAGACGTTCAGACAGCGATTATTTCAGTAATGAAAAAGTTTCATATTGAACATCCGACTGTTCAGATGGAAACAGCTCCTCATTCCTGTTCATTTACAGATTGCTGATAAAATCTGCTTCATGGAGCTTTCATCTGTCATTTCCGGACTCCCGCACAGCGTTATAATGCTGGAACGCAACGAATACCTGAAAGTAAAAGGGAGCGCCGACACCAATATTTATTTTATCGAAAGCGGAAGCTTGCGGGCGTTCGTGCTGGACGACTGTGAAGAGCAGATCATCCGTTTCGGCTATACGGGCAATATCATCGTTTCACTGGACTCTTTTCTGACAGAGCGTCCTTCGGATTTTTATATACAGGCAATTAAAAAATGTGAGCTGAAAGTCATTACAAAAAGAGATTTCAAATTGTTCCTGGATAGAGACAAAAGCCATCAATCCTGGTGGATCAGCGTGCTGGAAGAATTGGTGCTGCAGCAAATGGAACGGGAAGTGGATATTCTGACAACTTCTCCGAAGGAACGTTACAACCGCATTTTGAAAAGAAGTCCCCGGCTTTTCCAGGAAATCCCGAACAGGTACATTGCCAATTACCTGCGGATGAGTCCGGAAACACTGTCAAGATTAAAAAAATCTTGATTTCGATCAAGGTTTTTAAGGTTCATAAACCGGAACTTTGCCCTGTTAAAATAAATGGTATGCTGACAGAACAATTTATCCAGGGATTGATAGAGGAAACACGGAAAGTTTTAAATCAGTCCGAAAAGCTCAATGCAAAAGATCTTAATTATCTGACATGGAAAAGCAATACTGAATCATGGAGTATCCTTGAGTGCCTGGAGCACCTGAATCTTTACGGTGATTATTATCTTCCTGAAATCAGGAAAGCAATCCGGCGATCAACTGCAGCTCCCGATACGAATGTCAAACCGGGATGGCTGGGGAATTACTTTGCAAAGAGCATGCTTCCGAAAGAGAAGCTGAATAAGATGAAAACGTTCAAAGACAAAGATCCGATGAACCTGCACGCTCCACTGACGAAAGAGATTATTGCGGTATTTATCGGGCAGCAACACGAATTGCTGGAATTGCTGAACGAAGCAAAAGGTGCAAATCTCAACCGCATACGGATTAAAACGTCTATTTCTCCCCTGCTCCGCCTGAAGTTAGGTGATACTTTTCACTTTGTGATCAATCATATTATACGGCACATGGCGCAGATTGAACGAGTTGAAAGAGAGATACAATATTAAGATATGTGTTGAATAATTTTTAGCGTTATCCAAGTGTTCGTTGGGTTTTTAATTATGTCAATTTATCTTTTGCTTTTTCGCCTTGATAATTAAATGAATCAGTTGCCCTAGGTTAATAATACAATGAGTCCAAAGTAATAGCAAAAGGTAAAACCACCATGCTAATGCTGTCCCGTTTCCATATGACCGATAAAATAGACAGTGTAAAAAATAAGAGCTATAAATTACATGAATTGTCAGGTTAATTATTAATATCTGTTTATTATACTTATTCTTTATAAGTAAAAAAGCAAACGTCGTCCAAAAAAGGAGATAACTAAAAAGTAATATTTGTTCGTCTTCATTCATTGTTTAGTCCATTTTTATTATGAATACTCCTTCTCATTCTATCTTACTAATTCCTTAAAGATTCTACTATCAATATTTTTCAGAGATATTACCACTGGTTTGTATGAATAGAATCTATCAATTATATAAACCTTGTCTATCTTTATGAAAAAAAGGACAGCATCACACACACCTATTTATAACAAATAAAATACTATTATCTTTTCCTTTCATTCAAATCCTAACACATGATGAATCAACAATCTTACTGTAATATTTTTCCTGGGGATAAAAAATAGTATAACCTTTTACAATACCATCAAAATAAATAATCTGCAAGATTCCTTTTTTGAAAGAAAACCAAACATTATACTCTCCAAACACGACCGACTTTTTGTACCTGATCACTACATTAGAAATTTCCTCATAAGCCACTCCTTCTTTTTGGCTTACACAAATTCAATATTATTTAGGGTGTCTTTAATCGTATCTGACGTAACAATGAAATTATTGCGTATAAAAAAAGGGATTTTTCTATCCTTAAAGTTATCAAACACAATATATGCAAATGAATCATTCTCAAAGTGTACTTGTCCCTGAATAAGAGTATCAAGCTTCATTTTATACAGATTATTACCTGTCTTATAAAACTGAAATTCTGACGCTTCTTCCGGAAACTTTTCTGAACTAATTTTTAAAGTATAGTCTGTTTTACCACAACTATAAGTCAGCAGTAGAAAGATAATCGCAAGATAAAAAGTCCTGATTTTAATATATAAATAGCTCATTAACCAAAATAGATTTATATCACATTTCTACAAAATATAAAATCTGTTCAACTTAATTCCAAATCTTTGTTTTTATTAATTCCAGACGTTTTATAATCTTGAGAAACTATAAATACCCTGCATTTTTATCCTTTCTAATCATTCTATATTTTAAGTCTGGAAGAAATGTCAATATTTCTACACAAACAATATCTCCTGTTATCACTTGCACAAATCCTTTCTGAAATGAAAACCAAAGAATATATGGTCTCATAATAGCACTATCATAGTCAAAAAGAATATCAGCCCTGCATATATCATCCAATACTAATCCAGGGAACTTCTTGATAATGATTTTATCGTCATATTTATTGGATAACGTATCATTTTCAAAAGAAAAGCTATCTTTTTTAAAGAGAATCCTTTTTTCTTCATTATTCTCTGATGAAAAAGAGATAAAAACAATAGAATCAGTTATATGTAAAACAGCATTATTTCGCTCACTAAATTGAATATTATATTCATTTTTTATATTTGTTTTACTTATTTTAAATTCACTTAAATTACCCATATCAGGAGAAGCACTCACCTCATAGTTTATCTTTTCCCTGCAAGAGTGTAATAACAGAAATAAGATTGACAAGTAAAACAAATAATTATTTTTTCTCTTGGCCTGCTTCATATTCTTTCATGTATTTTAAATCTTTAATATTTTGTTCGGAGCCTTTTCCATCATTTATCTTCTTTTCAAGAATTTGTTTAAATATATTCCAAGAATCAGTACCATAATTTACTACCATTTCTCAGTATTATGAGGACGAATAAATTTGTGATGCACTAAATAAAAAATAAAAATGAATACAGAACTGAGCACATGAAATGAGATTCCATCATCATCAAATAATTTAAACCATATAAAATAGCCAATAATTACACACAACAGTCCGTAGAAAAACCCTAAAATAAAATTTGAAAAAAAGAGCTTTTGGGGAGTCAGTGCAAAGAAGATTATACTAAAAATCAAAATTGATTCTATTCTTACAAAAAAACCATCGTCTTTACCCTTGTAAAACTGCATATTATAGTTATTTATTGCCCTATTTATAACATAAATAACTATAGCGTATATCAAGTAAAAACATAGCATTTTAATAATCGTATTTCTACTAAAAATATGTTTAGTTACTTTATCTGTTCCCATTTTATATTGAACATTACTTCTCCACTTTTCAAATTGCTAACCTAGTATTATGCTCTTATTCAAAACCTGGTCGTTTCTGAAAACTCTCAAAAAATATATCTTCGCCTCTCTTGTAGATTACAATATATTTATCAACATCAGTATTTATACGATATAGGTAGCTTTTATTGTTAATTAAAATACCTATCGATAAATTATCACTATCACATTGTTTATCTAATGTGTTCAAAGTTGCACTATTTCTTTTTCCTTCTTGAACCAGATGGAAGTTAAAACCTGAATCTATCTCTATAATGTATCCCGTCAAACCAGAATAATCATCGCTTTTTAAAATTACATTCTTATACAAAATACATTCATTACTAATAATATCACAAGTATCATTCTCAAAACCACTTGATATAAAAACAGTACAAAGCATATCACCTTTCGAATCTGCCTTCTCACTATTACTTATGCTGATCTGCGAGAAAGAAATATTATTAAATAATATTAATACAAATAAAACCACAGTTTTAATATTGATTATTCTTCGCATCCGCTGATATTTATTGTTCTTAAGATATTCTACAAGTCATAAAAACTATAAATACCCTGCATTTTTATCCTTTTTAATTATTCTATATTTTAAATCTGGAAAAAATGTCAATACTTCTACGCAAACAATATCTTTAGTCAGAATCTGAATGATTCCTCTATCAAATGAAAACCAAATTCGATATCCCGAACTATGTTCAATTTCCGATGTGAAAATAATGTCAGCATAACAAATTTTCTCAGAAAATAACCCGACATTCCTCCGAATTATTACGGTTTCAGCAACTGTAGAATCTAACAACAAAGTATCTTGGCTTTCCAAAAGGTTATCTTGTATAAAAAAAGGAATTTTAGTTTTATTTCTATCATTATTCAAAACGATGAAAACAGTATCTTTATTCAGTAATAAAAATCCACCATTAACTTTATCAAAGTTTATTTTATACCTACCATCTACTTCTTTATAAACTTCAAAACTTGCCAAACTTCCAAAATCAGGATTAGATTTTACACTGTAATCTACAGTACTACAACTATACATCAGCAATAGAAGAGTTATATATATTATAAAGAAATACTTATTTTTTTCCATTCTCTTGTTCTTTTTCATAGCTATTCATGTATTTGAAGTCTTTAATATTTTGATCTGAGCCTTTTCCATCATTAATCTTCTTTTCGAGAATTTGCTTAAATATATTCCAAGAATCAGTCCCATAATTTACCACCATTTTTTTCGTATTATCCCATTCATCAAAATACCACAATCCCATTCCCTGTATATAACGCTTATTTCCAAATTTATCATGATCTCCGTCTACAGATTCCGTTCTATCTTGTATATGAGATTTCATTTCATGATATAATATAAATGCTAAGTCATACTCATCTAAATCGATATGCTTATTATTTGTAAAATTACGACCAACAAAATGATTAATATCTCCCTGTCTTAATCTAAATCCTGAAGCATTAATATAATCCTGATTACTTTTCGAATCTTTATTTAAAACCGTGACCTCTCCTTTGTTTATTTTAACTCGGTAAAAACTATTAGTTTCTGCCCAGCCCATATCATTCTCGTTCTTATTTTTGTCAAAAGCATATATATTAATATGTTCGTGATTATTTGATTGATAATATGTATATAGTTTTGCACCAAGTTCAGTATAAGCCATAATTTTAAGTGCCGACATAGTGGACCTATATATTGCCTTTGCTATACGAATACTATCTCCGTTAACATCAATTGCCATTATTGGTGTATTCCCTGCAAAAATATAAGGTGACTGATAAACAAATTTATCAGCATACATGTCAATCGAAAGGAATCTCCCCAACCGTGCGTCATACATCCTTGCTCCAAAATCATAGGCAAAAGCAACCGGATCAATCAAAAAGCCTTCCACTGCTGCTGTATCAACAGCTGTAATACGTTTGGTAACCGTATTAAACGTAACGCTTCCGTAAGTTTCCAGCTCCTTTTTTTCGAATACTTCCCGGAACAGACCTCCGTATAAGGTCTTAAACGATTTCCGGTGCTCATCCTTCGGGTCAATGGTCGTAAACGGGCTTTCGTTCTTATCTTCATAAGTTTCCGGCTGCTTTCCAGTCATGATCACTTCCTGCATATCGTAAGGCATCTGCCGGTAGCCCAATTCATACAGCAGAGCAAGGTGCTGTTCCAGCCCGGTTATTGCCTACCCTGCTTCTGGTTGTACCCGGAGTACAACCGGATCGGCGCTTTTCAGCTGTAATGCCTCCTTTCTCAATCGTTCGTCCAGTACCTGCTGCTTCAGCAATAAGGCACTCAGGTTCTTAGTATCATATTGCAGTACCAATTCCGCACACTGTAAGATAAAATCAGCATTCTTCACACCAAAGCGGTGTTCATAGCTTTTTGCAAGGTTCACGAGGCACAGGCCGATACTCTGTCTTTCATCATAACTTCTCAGCGCAATACCGTTTTTGATGGCTTCCGTTGTCGTGTATGTCAGGGTCTGGATCGTGCCGTCTCCGGGATGTCCTGCGGTAGCCAGCTCCACATTGTAATAATCTCCTTTCGGATCCCGGTGCTGGATATAAATATGCTGCGGTGCGGTACAAATCCGGGCATCCGATTTTAAGCGATTTGAAAGGATCTTAAAAAAAGCTGTCAGCGCAAAACAGTTACCTTTCTGATCTTCTGACGAAAGCAGGTGGAGAACTTGTGAATTCTGCCAGTCTTTGATACCAAACGGGTCGTGTGTTGCGTAGGTATAAGGGAAATGATCATACGGATAAACAGCGATTGTATCGGTTATATAGGTGAAAATCGCCCAATTGGCGAGTGCTTGACGGTACAGTTCCTTCCGTTCCGCCGGTAAAAAGCGGATAGCATCTATATTAAAACGCCCGTACTGATTTACTGCCACGTCAAAATCCATGCTGTCGCTTTTATTATTCGCCTGCATCAGCTGCCGGATCATGTATTCATGAACATCAATGTTTACCTGAAAATCTTCATACAAATAATTAGTTGCGTAATAAGGGTTTTCACTGATAAAGACCGCCCGTTCGAAATCCGGCGCTTTTATTCCCTGCAGCATCCTTTTCAATTCTTCGAAAGCCTGCTCATACATGACTTTCTCAGAAATCGTACCTGCTGACATACCTTGCGGGTACGCTTCTTTTACCGTATCCTCAGGAGCGGCCGGAAGTACTTCCGAAAAAACACCTTTCGGCCCTGTATCCGGCTCAACAGGATCCTCCGACAGCCCTCTTTTAACGGTATGACAGGCACTAAGCAGTGCGAGTAAAAACAGAAAAATAACAGGAGTATAGTTCTTCATACTGACAATATTATTCATTTGTAAATAGAGATCGTTTCGTTTTCTCTTTCATATCTCTGGCTGTTTGCAGCTTGCCTTTGCGATCATAATATTCCAGCATTTTCAGGTATTCACTTTCTGGAAAATCCTGGATTCCCAGCTTGCTGATACGCTCCATATAATTGTGGTATTCGTTGTATACTTGTAAAACATCGGGATATTTCTGAATTTCCGCAAGGCTTCGTATTCCTTTTTCCTGTACTTTGTTGTTCAGCTCATCCGCATATAATCGTTTATAAAGGTAATTACAGGTTGTATTGACAAATTCTTTTCCATAGAAAAAAGGCTCTGCGATATGAATGCAGTCTAAGACAAACTTCTTATCGGAAAGCCAGTGCTCTTCTATGAAGTTAACCGCCAGATCAAACAGTACGGTCGCCACCACCTGCTTTCTGCTGAGATCAGTAACATACAGGTCATTCCGCTGGGCTTCTGCCATGACCGGAAGCGTTTCAATGTAAAATGAATTCGGCAGGTAGCGGTCCACTGTTGTTTCGTAATTAACGGCCGTCCCACGGTTATTCCTGAAACGGATAAAAGAATGCATCGGGTTATAAGCAAGACTTGCTTCTGCTCCGAGCGCTTCCGCCAGGATGAGATACGTCACGGGAAACGTATGACACTGGCCGCTTCCTGTAGCCAGCGTCTTGGTCACAAAATAATTTCTTCTGTCTTTTTCTCCCAATGCGTCAATATAATCGTAATAATAGGGAATATGCCCCTGTGTTTTTCCATTCCTGTTGATATAAAGTGTATCCGACATGAATTTCTGAATCCCCAGGTGTAAAGCTTCCGGAAAGGTTATAATTATTTTCTCGAAGCCAGGAGCGGATAAATTCGCTGTTATACCGGATGACCTCATCGTATTCTGCATACGTCAGATGCAGATTTCCGTAAGCTGCTTCCGAAAAGTAGTACGCATCTTTAACAGACAGTTCCCGCTTTCCTGAAAGCATGTCTGTAATCAGCTGCTTTGCATTGAGATAATTCGTAAGATCGCTGTTATAATAGGACGAATTGTAATATTTTCTTTCCGTTGTGATAGTATTTTTTTGATAGCTTTCTTCCAGTAGTTTTGTCATTTCTTTTTCAAAATTTATTTGCGGAGATGACTGATTAAACCCATTTCCGGCAGATGGTCTGCTGTATTCCGGCCTTTTGTGCAGCTCATCCATTATAAACTGCTGCATTTGTTTTTGATTTTCTTCCGGTGTTAGCTCCGAACGGTAAACATAGTGTCCCATCTGCTTTTCTATAGTACGATACAGCTGTTCCTTCAAATCGCGATCTGTTAGGCCTGTATTACGGGGAATCAGATTTTCCTGTCCGTCACATCTGAAAAATACAAAATAAAAACTGAACAAAAGCAACAGACGTTTTACTTTACCATCCGCAAAAAAATGCAGGACAATGCACCTGCACCGAAGAACAATACTTCTCTTCACAAAGTAATTATAGTAAAGAAACAATACTTTCATTTCTGACTTCTCTTTTCTGTTACCTATCTGTGAAATTAACAGATTTTTTTAATACTCCAAAAAAAACAGCGGATAAAAGAATAAAAATATTCCGGAAGACTTTTATTTAAAAGAAGTATTTGTGAAATAGCTGGTTATAAACAAAAAACCCGGAAATCCGGGTTTTCATATTTTAAAGAAGTGCGTTACACTGTTTTTTGAAGTCTTCTTCCTGGATCAGGTCCTGCGCTTTTTTCAGTAAAGCTCTCGCCCTATCGGTCTGCTTGGATTTGATCAGGCATTCTGCCGTAGCAAGGACTCCTGTTTTATAAATTCTGACATCCGCTTCAGAGGTCGTTCCCAGATCTTTCATTGCAAGAAATGCTTTCTCCGCATCTCTCCATACTGCTGTCGCAGTGGATTTGTCATTCAGCATGTACTTAGTTGCTCCATCCAAAAATTTTGCACCCAGGTTATCCGGAGAAGCTTTCAGATAAGAAGAAACCGCACCTGAAACCTTTTTGTAATTTTTCCCTTCGTACTCATTGATTACATTTTCAGCTGCCGCCATCTTCAACATCTCAATATACTCCTCGTTCTCTCCGATCAGGGATTGTGTTTTATCTTTCTTGATGAACTTTCCTAAAGCTGAAACAGCATCTTTAAACGCGTTTTTATACTCCGGACCTCTGTCTCCTTTCTGAGACATTCCATAATATGCTTTCGAAAGCAATAAATACGGCAAAGGATCTTTTGATGTTGATTCTTTTTCGTTGTATTTCAAACATTCTTCAATCAGCTTTTCAAACTTCCCGTCCGCGTATAAAATGGTCAGGTCATCGTAATTCGGCGGCTGCGCCTTTCCGATAAACGAAAAACTGTATAAAGACAAGAATAATAAAACGTACTTTTTCATAGTTCAAAATTTAAGCAGCATAGTTCAATAACTGTGCCTAAGTTATAAATTAAATCGTTATTATATGTATTATTCGTAACTTTTGATCAAAAGTTCCAAAATTTTTATCGCTGCTGAAGGAATTTTTGTCCCGGGACCAAATACGCCGAAAACTCCTGCATCGTAAAGAAAATCATAATCCTGCTGCGGAATCACTCCTCCTGCAATTACCATAATATCTTCTCTCCCCAGCTTTTTCAGCTCTTCAATTACCTGTGGAACCAACGTTTTATGTCCCGCGGCAAGCGATGAAACTCCCAGGATGTGCACGTCATTTTCAACGGCTTGTCTCGCTGCCTCAGCCGGTGTCTGGAACAACGGCCCCATATCAACGTCAAAGCCTATATCCGCAAAAGAAGTCGCAATCACTTTCGCTCCGCGGTCATGTCCGTCCTGTCCCATTTTTGCAATCATGATCCGAGGACGTCGCCCTTCCAGCTTCGCGAACTGATCTGCCAGCTCGATTGCTTTTTCAAAATCCTTATCTTTCATACTCTCTGCTGAATAAACGCCCTGAATCGAGCGGATCGTTGCTTTGTAACGTCCGAAATGTTTTTCCATCGCACTGGAGATTTCGCCTAATGAAGCTCTGTTCCTTGCACATTCCACAGCAATTTCCAGCAGATTTCCTTTTCCTGATTGTGCTGCCTGTGATAATTTTGCCAGAGACGCCTCTACATCCGCTTCATTTCTTTCTGCTTTCAGCTTGTTCAGGCGTTCAATCTGAGACAGGCGTACTTTCGTATTATCAATATCCAGAATATCCAGCTGTGTATCGTCTTCTACCACGTATTGATTTACTCCGACGATCACATCTTTTCCTGAGTCAATACGTGCCTGCTTCCTTGCCGCAGCTTCTTCAATTCTCATTTTCGGAATTCCCGTCTCAATCGCTTTCGCCATTCCTCCGAGCTTTTCCACCTCTTCAATCAATTTCCATGCTTCATCTGCAATCTGGGCAGTAAGTGTTTCTATGTAATTGCTGCCGGCCCACGGATCGATAACAGAAGTGATTCCTGTTTCTTCCTGGAGGTAAATCTGTGTATTCCGGGCAATCCGTGCAGAGAAATCTGTCGGAAGCGCAATTGCTTCGTCCAGTGCATTCGTGTGTAAAGACTGCGTCCCGCCAAAAGCAGAAGCCAGCGCCTCGATACACGTTCTCGCTACATTGTTAAACGGATCCTGCTCTGTAAGACTCCAGCCTGAAGTCTGGGAATGTGTTCTCAGCGCAAGTGATTTTGGATTTTTAGGTTTAAACTGATTTACCAGCTTTGCCCAAAGCAGCCGTCCTGCTCTCATCTTAGCGATTTCCATGAACGGATTCATCCCGATCGCCCAGAAGAAGCTCAGGCGTGGAGCGAAGGTATCCACATCCATTCCCGCCTCAATTCCTGTCCGCAGGTATTCCAGTCCATCTGCAAGCGTATAAGCCAGCTCAATGGTATTGGTTGCGCCTGCTTCCTGCATGTGATAGCCGGAAATCGAAATAGAATTGAACTTCGGCATGTTCTTCGACGTATATTCAAAAATATCCGAGATAATTTTCATTGAAGGCAAGGGCGGATAAATATAGGTGTTACGCACCATGAATTCTTTAAGAATATCATTCTGGATGGTTCCGGAAAGCAGCTCCTGCTTTACTCCCTGTTCTTCCGCCGCAACGATATAAAAAGCCAGTATAGGAATAACCGCACCATTCATTGTCATGGAAACAGACATCTGGTCCAAAGGAATCTGGTCGAACAGGATTTTCATGTCCAGCACAGAATCTATCGCTACACCTGCTTTTCCGACATCACCAACCACGCGTTCATGATCCGAATCGTATCCTCTGTGTGTCGCAAGGTCAAACGCAACGGAAAGTCCTTTCTGGCCTGCAGCTAAGTTTCTGCGGTAAAAAGCATTGGATTCCTCTGCTGTAGAGAAACCCGCATACTGACGGATCGTCCACGGTTTGATCGCGTACATCGAACCGTAAGGGCCGCTCAAAAACGGAGCGATTCCCGACACATATCCGATTTGCGGCAAGCCTTCTTTATCTTTTATCGTATAGAAATTTCTGATTTCAATTTTTTCAGCTGTTTCAAAAATATTTTCCTGCCTGAAAGAAGGTGTTTCTTTTTTTAATTCAACTGTTTCTCCTTCTATTTTTTCCGTTTCTGAAACAGCAGCATCTCTCTCAATTGCTTCTTCAATGACCAACGGTTTAAACATTTTGTTTTCTGAAGGAATATCCCAAATTAAGCTGCTTTTATCAGGATTCGGGAACTTATTGACTCCGATTAAAATCTCCTTATTTTCTTTAAAGGACTGAATTCGTAAGGAGGCGATTTTTGATACTTCACCGGCAATTGTTTCAACCGGTTCATTTTTCCATTTATGTGCTAAACCCGTCGCTTTCTCAATGATTTGTTTTGTCAGGTAATCCAAAGAATAGCTTCCCGCTGCCGCATCAATTACTTTGTCCAGAAAAGATTCCTCTTTTAATAACAGAGAAATGTTTTTTGCCATTCTTTCCGTAAATGCAGCTGCTCCTTTTGTTGACCATGTATCATAAGGAAGAACCAGCAGGCCATCCACACCACCAATGGCAGCCGATGCCGCTTCGGTCGTCTGGCGAAGTAAATTCGTATAAGGATCTTTTAATGACTTATTCACAAAGCCTGTTTTTGCCAGAATATAGGGCTGTGCTCCGAAATTATTCTGCAATAAAATCCGTAATGCTCTGAATTTGGCGATTTCAATTAAAAACTGGCTGCCGATCCCTGCTTCAATTACCGTTGCAGGGGATTTTTCAAATTCATTCAGTAAAAAAGCTACTTCCTGAATGGCATTTGCACCTGCGCTGTGCAGCTCATAAGAAGAAATTATTTCACTGCTAAAAAACGGCTGCTTCAGGTTCTTTGCGTCAAACCAAGCCTTAATAGCAGGAACATATTCCGGGTTACTTTTAAAAATGACAGTAATATAATTGACTTCAATAGCTTTCAATAGCCTGTCTAAATCAACCGGTCTTTCCAGCTTAAAATAAAGTGCGGACACTCCATTTCCCAGAAATTCAAGTGCCTTTTTATTTGCCTGCGCTTCGTCTGTAACGACAATGCAGGAATAGACGTCCCAATCGTTATTATTTCTGTTTGCTCTTCCTGCAATAAACAATTCGTTTAACTCCGGAGATATAGCCGGTGCATCTGTCTGGTGAAAAAATGAAGGATAAGATAGTTGTTCGGTCTCGTTATGTTTGATCAGCTGCGATTCAATGCTTTCTCCTTTTAATTCTTTTGTCAAAATGCTTAACCACTGCTCTTTGGTCGGCTTTTCAAATTCTCCTGATAAGTTTATCATTTTCCGTCAATTTTGGATGTAATCCGGATTATACAATTAGCAGGTCAAATTTAGCATTTTTCAGGAAAAGGTAAAATCCAATCACTGAAACTTATTTCGCAGTAAAAATACCTGGGTTGTAAGAATTGTTGTTATAAACGAACTGATAATCAATCCCAAATAAGGAATCAGATACAACCCGTTGAAAATGATCCCTCCCAATAGCACGTACTGCCAGTTCCGGATTCCTCTGCCGAACGTTTCCGATATCTTCATCCGGAAGCGCTCAAAATTATAATCAAAAAAGGAAAAACCGAAATAAAAGGACGAGGCGAGGAAATACAGGCTGTTATCTAAAAAGTCAAGTTTTGTAACTGAAAGGAAAAGGGAAATAAAGATACTTGTCAGTCCATAGAAAAATAATAAGGCAACATTGATCTTCAATGCTCTCCATAAATCTGAAAGAAATTCAAACAAACTAAGCTTATAGTTCGATCCTGTGAGCAAAGAATCACATTTTGCCGACAGTAGATTGTTTACCGGTGAAAGCAATGTCAGAATTACAAAAGCGTAAAAATAATAGACAATATTTCCGGAAATCGTAACGATCCAGGTAAAGGCCTCATTTAAAATCTCTCCGATAAAAGGTATAAATGTAACTATCGAAAAAATACTTCCTGCCAGGTTCAACAATAAAAACAGAACACTGAAAAACAGGCTGATAGCTAAAGCAGGAATCAAAAAAACTAAAACATCCGCTCTGAATATGAATTTGGTCAATCCGGATACTGCTTTTACATAATCATCAACAACTCTCATCTGCTCCAGAAAAAATCAATTGCTTTGACCAGAAGTGCATAAGCTATGAATGTTCCCAGAATGGTATATTGCAGCTGGCTGTATCCTTGTTTCTTCCAGTAAGCTCCATTAATAATCCCGATTACAATTGCGGGAATTACAGCAATTAATAAGGCACCTTTCATCCGTACACAATTTATTTTTATGCTTATCAGGGTAGTTATTCTCCAATAATCACTGAAAATTACTCGTTCTTTTTTTACATTGCTTAAAAAAGAACCAAAAAAAGCTAGTCACCAAAGATTTTATAATCACCAAAATGCGTTTGCTGCCTGCAGAAACAAAACTAGCTACGCTCAAACAATTGTTTTTGCTTACGGTATCTTCACTGTTTTGATACCTAAAATCTATGTGACAAAATATAATCCGTTATTTGTTTGATAGCTAACAACATTTACTGATAATAAAGATTAGTACGTAATTATTTGTCTTACGATTCATTTCATACTGATTTCAGCACTCGTTCTTCTTTCGCTATTGCTTTGTTTTTATTTGCCAATTGTCCGCAGGCAGCATCAATATCTTTTCCTCTGCTGCGGCGGATATTTACGATCAGGTTTTTTGATTCCAGGTACGCCGCAAACGCATTGACCTTTTCAGGGCGTGCCTGCTGAAATTCTCCGTCATCAATAGGGTTGTATTCGATAATATTGATTTTACAGGGAACGCATTTTGCAAAAGCTGCCAGCTCTTGGGCGTCTTCAATGGCATCATTAAAATCACGGAAAATAATGTATTCAAAAGTTACTCTCGCACCTGTTTTTTCATGAAAATACTTTAATGCTTCACTCAGCTCTTCCAGGTTATTAGTATCATTTATATCCATTATCCGGCGGCGTTTTTTGTCATTCGCAGCGTGAAGAGAAAGCGCCAGATTGAATTTCACGTCATCATCTCCCAGCTTTCGGATCATCTTCGCAATTCCTGCTGTGGATACCGTGATTCGCTTAGGTGACATTCCCAGGCCATTTTCCGAAGTGATCAGCTCTATGGAACGGAGAACATTTTTATAATTAAGCAAAGGCTCTCCCATTCCCATATAAACGATATTGGATAAGTTTTGCTGATAACGGTTCTCTGACTGATTTTTAAGATATACCACCTGATCCACGATTTCTCCCGCAGTCAGGTTCCGCATTAATTTCAGCCTTCCTGTAGCGCAAAATGTACACGACAAGCTGCATCCAACCTGAGAAGAAATACAGGCAGTCATACGTGAAGTGGTTGGTATAAGCACTCCTTCCACCACTTTATTTTCTTCCACTTCAAAAGCGCATTTGATCGTCTTATCATTGGAAATCTGCTGATCTTTCAGGGAAATTTTATCAATAAAAAAATGACGCTCTAATTTAGCGCGTAAATCCTTTCCCAGGTTTGTCATTTCTTCAAATGAACCTGCATTTTTTACCCACAGCCATTCGTAAACCTGCTTTGCCCGAAATGCTTTTTCGTTCAGGCCTTCCAGCGTTGCTTTTAACGCCTCAAAGTCAAAATTCCGAATGTTTTCTTTTTTTGTGCTCTCCATGGTTGAACAAAGTTACGGAAAAGTGTTTGGATTCACCTAGTTCTGCTTAAACATTAAGAATTGAAGATCCAAAATTATGAACCGCAGAACAGGAGCTCCAGCGAGGAGTGCGGTATCGGGTTGTTATTTGTACAGAATAATCCTGAAAGTTGTGCCTTTATCTACCTCTGTTTTCAATACAGAAATTTTCCCTTTATGATATTCTGTAATAATACGTTTCACCAGCGACAAGCCCAATCCCCAGCCTCGTTTTTTAGTCGTAAAGCCCGGCTTGAAAATATTTTTTATATCCTTCTGTAAAATACCTTTGCCCGTATCTGAAATATCGATGTAAACACTTTTTCCTTCCTGTGAAAGGTGAACATCTATTCTTCCGCTGGCACGCATGGCATCAACCGCGTTTTTTATAACATTTTCCACCACCCATTCCATCAGCGGGCGGTTATGTGGTATCTGGATATCGTCTGAAGAAGCGGAAAAATGAAATGCTATTTTACTCGACACTCTGTTCTGAATATAATCAAATGTATTTCTGACAGTCGTAATAATATTCGTTTCATCCAGCAAAGTTTCAGAACCGATCTTTGAGAAACGATTGGTTACTGTTTCCAGGCGAACCACATCCTTCCGCATTTCTTTTACAATACTTTCATCAACACCCTGTGCATCGAGCAGCTCCACCCAGGCAATCAGAGAAGATAAAGGTGTGCCCAGCTGATGTGCCGTTTCCTTCGCCATCCCTGCCCAAACCTGGTTTTGCTCTGCTTTCCGGAATGTGCTGAAGATCAGATACGCGATAAAGATAAACAGTCCGATAATGCTGAACTGAATGTAAGGATAATATTGTAACTGCTTCAGCTCAAAACTTTTATCATAATACAATACGCTGTTTTGTGCATTCGAGAAAACAAGCTCAATGGGTGTGTTGGCTCCGCTCAGCTCCGACTTTGTTTGTTGGAGACGGCTTTTTGTAGTTTTTTCTGTCGGAAGATTGGTTGCTATAATAGTATCTGCTTCCTTATCAACCAGCAGGATCGGAACTAAATTCTTATTTTGAATCAGCTCCTGATTAAATGCCTGAATCAACGAATCTCTCTCAAATTCAAGTCGTTCAATATTAAATGAGTTACCGTACGCATACGTCATGAACAGGTCATCATAGACTTCAATTGTAAATGAACGGCGTGATCTGATCCAGTTTTTACTCAGTTTCTTCAGAGAATCCTGAAAAATTCTTTTAACTTCTTTTTTCGACCATTCTGGATGTTGTTCCTGCAATGAATTCTCATCAAATTTTAAATTGATGTGCGATGCGACATTTCCAAACTGATCTGTTACAATTACGGGGATCTTCTTATTCTTGGAAATAATTTTCAACGGAAATTCGTAATCCATATCCTGCTCCAAAGCGGTAGGGCGGGAAATACTGATTGTTGCTTCGATCCATAGTTCCATTTCTTCTTTTTCCTTATTTTTCAATTCAGAAAAAGAATGATTGGTCAATTGTACTAATTCTGCTTTTTTCTTAATCGCATCTGCCCAGTTTTTGGCTCGTTCGCGCTCTCTGATCCGAACTTTATCTACAATGGAATTGGAAAAATAAATAGAAATTCCCATCAGAAGAAGAGCGATAAAAAGCAGGAAGATTTTCCATTTTTGTTTATTCGAATAAAGATTCATCTGCACAGATACAAACTTATGAATTGATTTTTTATTGTAACTTGAGCTAAATTTAATGGGATTATCTAATTTAGAAACATGAATTATCGGATTTATCTGTTTTTTTTGAGTTTTTTTTCCCTCGTGTCCTGTACACAGCCGAAGGTTAAAGAAGGAGCCCCGTCACATTTTCAGCGTCAATGGATTAAACCGAATCTGTGGATTTCCGAATTAAATGATCTTTATAATTTTCCTTACTGGTTCGACGACTCACTGCTGGCAAAAAATCATATTCATAAAATCTGTCAGAAAACGTACTTTGAAAACTACAGCACTATTCAAAATGTCAATTTAGATTTACTTTCTCCTGATGAGATCAAAACCTATTATTTCGATGATCAGGGAAAAATCATCCGGATGGAATGGGAAGGCCTTCATGACAATTTCGTCTATAAAAAGAAGATCTTCCGTTATGCGGCTGATCAATTTGATGCGGAGATCCATTATCTGCCTATTATTACTCAGAAAGATTCCGTATCAGGTAACAATCTTGCTGATTCCGTTGTTATTTCCAAACACAGTGAGGAACAATATCTGCAGGATAAAAAAAACCGGAATTATACTTCGCTCTACAATCCGACGAAATCACAGCGTCTTTTTTTCGTACATAATACAGCACTGACAAGCCCCATTACTATCGACACAATGCTTTCTCCTGCTCCAAATGATGTCCTGATTTTTCCTGATTTTTATAAGCCCCGAAAGATCTATAGTGTTCAAAATAAAATACTGGAATCTAACGTACTGGAATTCCGGTATGATCCTCCCGGAAATCTGTTAAGCTATAGCTACAGGCAGAACTCCAGCAAAAAAGAACGCAGGGTACTCTATAGCTCCAACGGATATATCAGTGGTTTCATTGAAAAAGTGTTCAGTGACAATTATTTAATTCGTTCAGGACGTACCATCATCCAACAAGATGCTATTGGCCGCCCGGTAAAAATCTACAAAAACACCGAGGTACCTCAAATGAAAAAGGTCACCGTATTCGAATACCAATAGACATTTGGCGGAAAATTTATTTCAACGTTTTGAAATATAGCCCTCAGTGTTATCTTTGTACACGTTAATACCAACAAAAATGGAAGAAAAAGTATCAAAAGTTTTAGAATTATTAAGCAAGCGTTTTGTTTCTCATCCCTGGCATGGAATAGAGATCGGAGAGAAAGCGCCAGCTATTGTGAATGCTTTCATTGAGATCATTCCTGCTGATGCCATCAAATATGAAATTGATAAGCCTTCTGGTTTTATCATCGTGGACAGACCTCAGAAACTGTCTAATAACATGCCTTGTTTATATGGATTCGTTCCTAAAACACTATGTGATAAAGGTGTTGCGGCTTTTGCCAACCAGAAAACCGGCAGAACGGACATTACCGGAGATAACGATCCTCTTGACATTTGTGTACTTTCTGAAAGAAATTACCTTCACAATAACATCCTTTGCGAAGCAAAAGTTATCGGAGGTTTCCGAATGATTGACGGAGGCGAAGCAGATGATAAAATTATCGCTGTATTAAAAGGTGATCAGGCATACGGAGAATTCAACGACATCTCTGAAATGCCTAAAATGGTAATTGACCGTGTACGTCATTTCTTCTTAACCTACAAAGATCTGGATGGCAGTGCTAAAAATGTGGAAATTACGCATGTTTACGGCCGTGAAGAAGCACTGAAAGTAATAGAGCTGGCAGCAGCGGATTACGATGCCAAATACAGCGACATCAATAAGCAATTAGCGGAAGCGTTGATTGAAGCCTGCAAGTAATTAATATTCTGTAAAAGAAAAAGGCTGTCTTGTTTTTAAACATTGACAGCCTTTTTTATTATTATTTGAAAAATATTCTCGTTATCTCTCTAAGGTTACGAAACCGTGTCCGGTATACGTTTTATTGTTGAATCCCAGGATTTCATACTTGTAAAAATAAACTCCTTCCGTAGCTTCCTGCCCGTTCATTGTTCTTCCGTCCCAGCCCTGGTTGAAATCTGTAATTGTAGCCATGTGATTTCCCCAGCGGTTAAGAATGATTACCTCAATTTGTTTTCCCCATTCTACTGTCAGGAAGAACCGGTCATTTGCTCCGTCATTGTTTGGAGTGAAGACATTCGGCACGAAGATGGTCGGATCCGGGAAAGGAATAATGTGGACCGTATCCTGATAAGGGTATTTACATACGCCGTTGTCCGCTGTCAATACAACAATATAATCTCCTTCAGCAGAGTACTGGCTCGTTACATCCTGTGTTACGCTGTGGGTCGTTGTATTTGATCCGTTCGCAAAATCCCAGTAGTAGGAATTAGCGTTTTCGGAGTTGTTTGTAAATGTAAATACCGTTCCGGGATATCCCACGTATTTATCCGGAGTGAAGTGAGTCACCGGAGGTTTTATTACGTGGACTAAAACAGAATCCGTATTAGAGCATCCGTTAGCATCTGTTCCGATAACATACATCCAGTTGTCACCCAGAGGCAACGAAATTGGCTGATCATTTGTTGCATTATGCGACCATTCGTACTGAACGCCGTATGCTCCTTTTGGAACATAAGGGAAGCCCAGGCAGATAGTCGTTTCAGGGCCTGCATCAATCATCGGAAGCTGATGCACAAATACCAGCACGGAATCTGTCTTTTTACAGCCGTTAGCAGCTGTACCCGTAACATAATAAGTAGTTGTCTGAGAAGGACTCACGTAATCTCCATTTTGAATTCCTCCTGTCCAGGTGTAACTAGGTGCTCCTGTCGCCAGAAGTACAGTGGAATCTCCCCGGCAGATAGCAACATCGTTAATGGCAACTACCGGAGGAAGCTGATTAACAGTAACTAATACCGTATCCGTATCTGTACATCCGTATTGGTTAAAACCGGTAACGATATATTGGGCAGTTGCAGTCGGAGCGAAAGGCGTATTGTTGACTACTCCTCCCGTCCATTGGTAGCTGTTTGCACCGGTAGCGCTTAATGTAACCTGGTCATTCCTACAGATAATCTGGTCAGGACCACCTGCAACCGTCGGAGCTACGCTGATTGAAAATTGAGCTGTGGCGGTAGCGTAGCAAGCATTTGTAGGCGTATAGGAAACAGTGTATGTTTGCGTCGTATTCGTTGTACTCGTGGACAAATCTACAATTCCGGTCACAGGATCAATTGATACAGTTGTCGGTGAGATACTGAAAGATCCGTTTAATGTTTCCGATAAAGTCGGATAAGGATCATTTCCGTCAATACAAAATGCCCCGTTTGGATAGGTTAAGGTATAATTAATGAGTGGATTTACATTCACTATCACCGTATCCTTCGCGGCACAGCCATTATTATCTATCCCGTTTACAATGTAGGTGGCAGTCGAAGTAGGGTTAAAAGCCACTCCGTTTGTAACATTGTTATTCCACGTAAAGTTCGTTCCTTGGGAAGCGGATAATGTTACGCTTTGTCCGTAACATACCGTCTGATCTGCACCACCATTGATGTAAGGGTTAAAAACTGTTACGGTAAATGGCTGAGACTGGCACAGTGAATCTCCGTTATCATCATAAAGTATTGCTGTCAGAACAGTATCGCTGTATATAGGAAGTGTGATATTATCTGTTGAAGCAGTGTTGGATCCGTTTCCGTCCCATCCGATATTTCCATTCAGACATGGTCCTGCCTGAATATATACGTTGTCCAGCCCCCAGTTATCACAGCACCCTCCGGAAGATTGGGTCTGGATCCATCTGAACTTTGTGTTGGTGCTTATTGCTCCCGGAGGAATAGGAACAGAAAAATTGTTCCAAACCGTATAAGCTGTGTTTCCGCTGGCAATAGATTGATTTCCTCCCGGATTTGAAGGTAAAGTAAAACCTCCGGGACTGTAATAGATAATATCTACCCAAGGACCATTGTTAACACTGTATTGAAGAGAAACACCCTCGTCTTTTTCATCAGGGCCCTCACATGGAGAAGCTTGTCCCTGAATAGCATAACGCATTTGAAAATCAATCGTTCCTCCGGAGCAAACATCAAACCCTGCTGTTGTAATATGCGGAGTCCCGCTTGATGTTGAGGCCCAGAAAAAAGGCGTATTATCAGGGGATGGAACACAATATACACCGTAGTTTGTACCACCGGAAGACTGCCAGCCCGCAGGAATCTGAGAATTATTAAAGTCAAATCCCTGATTGGCCTGAGTGAGAATACCGGTTCCTGCCCAAGTATTTGGAACGCCGGGACAAACCTGACTTGGACCACTGATAGTCACTTCACAGGAATTCATCTGCATCTGGGCGTTCAATGCACTAAACAGAAACAGAATAAATATAGAGGATAAAATACACTTCATCTTTTGATATTTAAGTGATTATTTGACAGATATATTTTCAATCCGGATTTCTTCAAAATTCCAGGCCCCGGAAAAATAAGGGTTTTTAATATAAATCAACGATTTATCATCAGATTCGCACGTAGCCACATACGTTTGATTAGCCCCCAGATTAATATAATACCTGGATTCGTCGCTGCCATTACAGCCGTTACAACCTTCTTTATATTGAACTGCAATATTAAATCCCAGTTCCAGCTTATTATTGGTCAGGTTTTTAATTTTTAAAAAAGCGTACTGATGAGGCAGCTTTCCGGGTTCTACTTCACATGCTCCGTCAATATATGATATTTCTACCTTTGAATTTGAAATCAGATTATGCTCTTTGCCTGAAGTTACCTGAGAACTTGCAACGTGAGTCATTCCAAATACAGCACCAAAAAATAGTATTATTTTTTTCATAAGCCAGTTAGATATTTTCTGTTTTAACATTATAAATTTCAAACCGTTCTATTGGTTTTATCGTTCCACTCTTACTGCTGTGAAAAATGTTTAAGGAACGATCACTACATGAAGTTTCTTTAACGGAATTCGGTTCTAATTCAACACTTTTAATTTTTTCGGCTGAACCGGACTCCTCACATCCGGAGCATGTTCCCCCGGACCAGATTTTGTATTGAAATGAAACTTTAACTTTTTTATCTGTTTTATTTGTAAACTTAAAGGTATTATAGTTGTTATCTGTCCCGTTTTTTACGTCATCACAATTTTTTACGGATGACTCGATTTTTACGGAATTATCATCATGTAACGTTTTCCAGATCCCAAGGTTATCAGAACTGAAATTCAAACTCATTAAAATAACTCCTGCGAGGAGAATAAGGATTCTATTCATAGCTTCGTTAGTTTACTATAGACTTTAAATACTACAGATTAGACGAGCAAGTTAACAAAAAAGTTTCAATTACGTGCTTAAGTTTTCAAAAATTGAGTTTTAGTTTAACAGAAAAAGCTGTTATCCGGAAAAATCAAGCAACTCAAAAAATGTTTTACAACAGTCCCGCTCTTTTTAAAAGCGCATCAGGTGTCGGTTCCTGACCCCGGAATCGTTTGTATAGCTCCATCGGATGTTCCGTTCCGCCTTTTGAAAGTATATTGTCTTTGAACTTATCTGCGATCGCTCTGTTAAAAATTCCGTTTGCCTTAAAATATTCAAAGGCATCCGCATCCAGAACTTCCGCCCATTTGTAAGAATAATAACCGGAAGAATAACCTCCGTTGAAAATATGAGAGAACGAAGTGCTCATCGCATTTTCTTCTACATCCGGATACAGTTGTGTCGGCGCGAACTGAACGATTTCGAATGCTTTCAAATCATTAATTCCAGACGGATCCTGCCCGTGCCAGCCCATATCCAGCATTCCGAAAGACAATTGACGGATAGTTGCCAATCCTTCCTGGAAATTCGCGCTCTTCTTAATCCGCTCAACATATTCCATTGGGATCAACTCCCCCGTTTCGTAGTGCCTTGCAAATAATTCCAGTGTTTCTTTTTCGTAACACCAGTTTTCCAGAATCTGGGAAGGCAATTCCACAAAATCCCAGAAAACGGAAGTTCCTGAAAGGTTCGGATAGGTCGTATTGGCCAGCATTCCATGTAAAGCGTGACCGAATTCATGAAACAAAGTCGTTACCTCGTTGAAGGTCAGCAGAGATGGTTTGGTAGCTGTCGGAGGAGTGAAGTTACAGACAATGGAAACATGCGGCCGCTCGTTTTTTCCATCTTTGATATATTGTGGCTTGAAAGACGTCATCCACGCACCATTTCTTTTTCCTTTTCTCGGGAAAAAATCCGTATAAAAAACAGCCACAAATTCAACGTTTTCGTCAACTACCTCATACGTTTCTACTTCCTCGTGGTATTTATCAATAGTATCTACTTTTCTGAAATTGATTCCATACAGACGACGCGCAGCTTCAAACACTCCGTTCAGAACATTTTCCAGCATGAAATACGGCTTTAACAGCTCATCGTCCAGTGAAAACAGTTCCTGCTTCAATTTTTCAGAATAATAGCTCCCGTCCCATTTCTCCAGCCGGTCAATTCCATCCAGCTTTTGGGCGAAAGCTTCCAGCTCTTTGAATTCTTTTTCGGCAGCCGGCCTTGCTTTCTCCAGTAAATTGTTCAAAAAGCGTCTGACTTCTTCCGGAGATTTTGCCATTCGTTCTTCCAGTACAAAATGTGCATGAGATTCATATCCTAACAACTTTGCACGCTGGTAACGCAATTGCGCGATTTTAATCGCCACATCCTCATTATTATTATCATTTTTCTGAAATCCTTTTTTACCGTTTGCTATCGCTAATTCTTTTCGCAATTCCCGGTTTTTAGCATAGGTCATAAATGGAATATAGCTCGGATAATCCAGCGAGAACATCCAGCCTTCTTTTCCCTCTGATTTGGCTAATTCTGCAGCAGCTTCTATCACTCCTTGCGGTAAGCCCTCCAGATCCTCTTTTTTAGTCAGATGTAAACGGTAAGCATTTTGATCCGCAAGCAGGTTTTCACCAAATTTCAATTTAAGGACAGAAAGCTCTGCATCCAAAGCTCTTAATTTTTGTTTCGCTTCCTCATCCAGCAATGCACCATTACGGACAAACGATTTGTAGGTCGTGTCCAGCAAGGTTTGCTGTTCAGGCGATAAATTCAGCTCTTCCTTTTTATCATACACGGCTTTGATCCGTTGAAACAAACCCGGATTGAGAGTAATATCATTGGCAAACTCCGAGAGTTTAGGTGCTGCTTCCTGTGCAATTTTTTCCAGCTCATCATTTGTTTCAGCAGAATGTAAGTTGAAGAAAACAGATGAAATCCGCTCTAATTCCATTCCTGAAAACGCCATTGCTTCCAATGTATTTTCAAAAGTCGGGAGCTCCCTATTTTCAACAATATTCCTGAATTCTCCCTTCGCCAAAGCTATCGCGCTGTCAAATGCAGGAAGATAATCTTCGTTTTTTATCTTAGAAAATGGAGCCGTATCATACGGTGTTAAAAATGGTTGACTTAAGCTATTCTTACTCATTTTTTATTCTTTTTTATAGAGATTAAAAACCGTGTATAATTATCACTAAATTACAAGTATTTTCTTTTCACAAATTTACTCAATTTTCAGGCAGGAAACAGGAATGTTGGTTTTATTCAGCAATCCCAAATGATTTCCAGGAAATTACTTTCCCGGCCGTCCTGTTCTGCTCCGCATCCCCCCCATAAACCAATTGCTTATTCAGATCTTTCCAACCGGAAATTGCTTCAAAATGGGTCAGGCCTTTGAACATATCAGGCATTATTGTCATGGAAGCTTTAAATTCAGCAATAGTAACTCCATTTTCGCTTTCCACCAGCAGATCTATCTCATTTCCTGAAGCATCTCTCCAGAACCATATATCTCTCAGATCATTATGATGGTGCATTTGTTTTACATACTCCGCTATCATCATATTTTCAAACAGCATTCCCTTCATGGGGTCCGTCTGCAATTTATAAGCATCTTTTATTTTCAGCAGATGGCACAACAAGCCTGTATCATAAAAATAAAGCTTCGGTGTTTTCACTATCCGCTTGCTAAAATTCTTATAATAAGGATGGAGCTGAAAAACAATAAAGCTGTTTTCGAGTGCCGAAAGCCATGCCTTCGCTGTCGGCTGGGTGATCCCACATTCATTCGCAAGCGAATTCAAATTCAACAACTGGCCTGCACGCGTAGCACATAGCGACAGAAAATTCTGAAATGCGCGCATATCCCGGATATTAATAAGTGTCGTGATATCACGCTGAATATACGTCTGGATATAATTACCATAAAAATCCTTAGATGGGATATCCCGGTCATAAATCGCAGGATAAAATCCACGGATCAGATTTTTAAGATAATCCGATTCATCTAACCAGTTTTGGGAACGCATCTCCTGAAAATCCAAAGGGAACAATTTAAAGATCGCCACACGCCCCGCAAGACTTTGGGTAATGTTTTCCATCAGGTGAAAATTCTGGGAACCGGAAAGGATATACTGCCCCATTATTCCTGATTGATCCACTTTATCCTGCAAATAAGAAAACAACAGGGGAACACGTTGTACTTCGTCCAGAATCACCTTTTGATCGTATTCATTCAGAAACCCATTCGGATCGTTGGTAGCATACAACCGCATATCCGGATTTTCCAGATTAACATAGCGATAATCCGAAAACATTGTTTTCAGAAATGTAGTTTTTCCTGATTGTCTCGGACCTGTGATAGTAACAATCGGGTATTTTGTCAGCAGTAATTTGACCGGAAAAAATATATTTCTATTTATAAACACAATCACTTGTTTTACAGTCAAAAATAAAATTAAATTTTGAAATTACAGTAATAAAATTTTAAAATAACAAAAAATATTTTTTGAATTTATATAAATAGTATATTCAAATATCAAATAAAAAATTTTGAAATTACATAATTATTATTTTGAAAAAACATGATATTAATTTTAAAATTACAAGTATATTATTTTGAATTTACAGAATAAATAAAGCTGATTCACAAACAGATATAAAAAAAAGCTATTTTTTTCACAAAACAAACCTTTCACAAAAGATGAAAAGAAAATAAAAGGTAATTTTGCGCCATCTGAAAAACAATGGAATCCGAAAAAAGCATTTATACCAAGCCGTTTATTTTAATGTGTCTTAGCTCTCTGTTATTTGCTGCGAGCTTCAATATGCTTATCCCGGATTTACCTGAATATCTTTCCGGGCTCGGAGGTGCTGAATACAAAGGATTCATTATCGCGTTATTTACTTTAACTGCTGGCATTTCCAGGCCCTTTTCCGGAAAGTTAACCGACAGAATAGGAAGAATTCCTGTGATGATTGTCGGTTCCATGGTTTGTCTTATCTGTGGTTTCTTATATCCGGTACTGACAACTGTATCCGGTTTTTTATTTCTGCGACTTATTCATGGGTTTTCAACCGGCTTTAAACCCACCGCAACAGCCGCTTACATTGCGGACATTATTCCCAGGCAGCGTTGGGGAGAAGCAGTAGGCTTGCATGGGATGGCATTCAGCCTCGGTCAGGCAATGGGGCCGGCATTGGGCAGCTATATCACTAAAATATATTCCATCGAAACACTGTTCCATGCTTCCTCGCTGATTGCTCTCCTTTCTGTTGTTATCATTATTCAATTGAAAGAAACATTGGTCAAAAGAGAACGATTCAAATTTTCACTTTTAAAGATCAAAAAAAATGAAATCATCGACAGGAACGCCATCCCTGCCGGAATTGTGGTTGTTTTCGCTTATTTGTCTTACGGAACTATCCTCACATTGATCCCGGACAGAACAACACAGATAGGAATTGATAATAAAGGATTATTCTTTATCCTATTTACACTTTCCTCGTTAGCTGCGCGCTTCATTGCAGGAAAAGTATCAGATAAGTACGGGCGGATCAAAGTGATCAATCTTGGCTTGACAGCTGTTACATTCACTATTATATTTATCGGATTTGCCGACACTGTTTTCACCTTCACACTTGGCGGTATTTTCTATGGATTATCAATGGGAATACTATCTCCGGCACTCAACGCATGGACCATTGATCTAAGTCACCCGCAACACAGAGGAAAAGCCGTGGCCACTATGTACATTGCTTTAGAGATCGGAATCGGCGGAGGAGCGTTGCTCGCAGGAACTTTCTATGGAGATGAGCTGTCGAAGATTCCTTACATTTTCTTTTTCATCGCCGCATTAACTTCGCTGGCATTGATCTACATGCTGAGCTACGTGAAAGATGGGAAGCGATTGGCAAACTATAATTAAAAAATCCCGATCAATTAATCGGGATTCATGATAATCATCTGGTTTTAAACTTATTCAACCCTTCCTGAAGGAAGCCGTGATATGCATCTATATCAGGTGTATATCCGATAGGTCTTGTCAGGTCTTTTCCTTCTGTATCCGTTATAATGTATAAAGGCTGAGAAACCTGATTGTATTTTTCGATCTGGAGCTCTGACCAGTTGTGGCCTACATATCGTTTTTTAGCATCTAATACTTTTGAATATACCTGTTCTGATTGTGGTAACGGCGTCTTATCGTCCACATACAGAGATATAATCACAAAATCATTTACCAATTTAGTACGGATTTTATCATTTGTCCATACTGTTGATTCCGTTCTACGGCAATTCGCGCAATTGTATCCTGTAAAATCCAAAAGGATCGGTTTTCCTACAATCCGGGCATACTCCTGCCCTGTTTTCAGGTCATGAAATACTTTTATTCCTCCATCTACTTCATGTAACTGAGAAGTAAAACGGGTAAGCGTATCGTTTCCGGTATTATTTACCGAAGAGCTGCCATAACCTGTAACAAATTTGAAATGATCCTCAGAATGAGAGCGAGGAGGAGCTACACCATCAATTAATTTTAAAGGAGCACCGAACATCCCGGGAACCAGATAAATGGTAAACGTTAAGCTTAACAGCGCGAACATAAAGCGCGTTACAGACAAGCGCTCTACAGGAGAATCATGAGAAAAACGGATTTTTCCCAGCAGGTAAATACCAATCACTGCAAAAATCACAATCCACAAGGCAATAAAGATCTCTCTGGTAAGAATTCCCCAATGATAAGCCAGATCTACTCCTGACAAAAATTTAAGTGACAGAGCTAATTCCAGAAGGCCTAAAACCACTTTTACAGAATTCAACCAGCCTCCTGACTGCGGCATTGAGTTCAGCCAACCGGGAAAAATAGCGAACAATGTGAAAGGAAAGGCCAGGGCAACAGAAAATCCCAGCATCCCGACAGCCGGACCAAACAAACCTGACTGAGAGGATTCCACAATTAATGTTCCTATGATCGGCCCTGTACATGAAAAAGAAACCAGTCCTAAAGTGAAAGCCATAAAGAAAATCCCCACCAAGCCTCCTTTATCCGCATTTCTGTCCGCACTGTTAACCCATTTGCTCGGTAAGCGAATTTCAAAAGCTCCTAAAAAGGAAAATGCAAAAACAACAAAAATAGCAAAGAACACCAGGTTCATCCAGATATTCGTCGAAAGGTCATTCAGTCCGGTTTTACCAAGTAAGCCTGTAATAAGCAATCCGATCGTTACATAAATAATGATAATGGAAATCCCGTAAATCAAAGCATTCATGATCGCTTTTCTTCTGCTTCCGGATTGCTTCGTGAAGAATGAAACTGTCATGGGGATCATCGGAAATACGCAGGGCGTTAAAAGTGCAATTAATCCTCCTCCAAAACCGAGAAAGAAAATAACCCAGCCAGAATCTTCTTCCTGCGTCAATTGAGATTCCTGCAATACTAATTCTTCTATTTTTTCTTTCTCTGCAGCGGGAACAACCGTATCTGTATTTTCCAAAACTACCTCCTGAATCTGAGTAGAGGATTCACCAATACCAACTGACTCCGGCTGATCTTTCAGATACCCTGTCAATTCAAAATTGAATTCTCTGTCAAAAGGAATACATCCCATTTCATCATGACACACTTGTCCTTCGATGAGAACAATACCTTTTGCTTCTTTATTCTTCAGACTGACTTTCTGCTTAAAAACCGCTTTTTTCTCAAAGATCAGCGACAAGCCGAATTCATCATGATGTTCTTTTGCTTTTGGGCTTTCTGAAAAAGAACCGATACTAACAGCATCTTTATTGTTCTTAACTACCATTACGGTAGGTAAACCTATAAAATCAGACTTATTCGGATCATGATTTTTTGAAAAGATATGCCATCCATTTGCAATTTTAGCCTCAATTACCAGATAAGCAGACTGATCATCAATTTTTTCTGTAGAAAAAGAAAGATTCAGATAGTCTTTCCATGGCTGAGAAAAAACAATCGCTGATAAAAAGAATGTGAAGAGTAAACTTAAGAATTTCATTATTTCGCTAACTTAATTTCGAACTTTTTTTCTGTAGGCGGCAGGCACATTTCATCGTTACACACCATGTAAACAACGCTTCCTTTTAAAATCGTTGCCTTTTTCAATTCTATTTTTTGCTTAAATGTCGTTTCTCCACCGAAATATAAAACTTCCGCTCCGAAATTAGCATCATACACCTTAACAGGAACAGCCTCCTGAACTTTGCCGATCAGGCGTACATTCGGGTTATCCTGAAATTCAAATTCGGTAGGAACCGGCCCGGCATCGGGCGCAACAAACTGGGAATACACATGCCACCCCTCGCTCATTTGTGCATTCATTAAGATATAAGAGGAATCTGCATCAAAATTAAAGGTCCATTGTACTTTTTCCTGTCCTAAGCTCCAGCAGGAAATAAAAACAGCTAAAAACAAAAATGGCAGATTTCTGAAAATTTTCATGAGTGATCACTTTTCGAATCTGCCAAAAGAATAAAAAATATAGCGTTTCCCCTCTTAACAACTCGTTAAAACTCACACTTCAATCCTCACAATGTGATCAATCGGGATAAAAATGCCTCCTTTTAATAGAATAAAACTATCTCCATATGCCCAAATAGTTGTATTCACACGTTTATATCCTTCATCATCCATGAAAAAAATATTCACTTTTGAGTGATGAATATTACCCAGGATCGCAGCTTGTTCTATCTGTTTCTTAAGCAAAGGATCCTGTTTTATTTTAAGTACAGACTTAAAGTGAGAGGAAGATAAAGATTCTTTCTCCACCAGTTGGCAATCCATTAACTCCATGTTCAAAAAAATTAGTAGTGTAGCACCAATTTAATAATTTTTCAGAATAAAACAAGAAAAACAAAAAAAGCCAGGCTTTGCCTGACTTTTTATATTCGGAATAATCTAATTTCGATTATCTCATAGAGAATCTTTCGAAAGCAGTAACTGTCAAACCTTTTTCAGTCTGGTTCAAAAATTCTTCCACTGTTACTTTGTTATCTCTGACAAACGCCTGACTTAACAATGTATTTTCCTGGAAGAATTTATTCAAACGACCCAAAGATATTTTCTCAGCCATATCAGCCGGTTTACCTTCCTGAATCGCTAATTCTTTACCGATCTCGATTTCTCTGTCGATTGTATTTTGATCAATACCGTCTTTGTTCAATGCTAAAGGAGCCATCGCTGCTACCTGCATAGCAACCTGTTTTCCTGCATCTTCAATATTTGCTCCGGCTTTATTTAGACCTACTAAAGTAGCCAGTTGGTTTCCAGGGTGGTTGTAAGCAACAACCAATTCTCCCTTAACAACAGCATATTTAGATAAATCCAGCTTCTCACCGATAACACCAACCTGTTCCGTAATTTTTTCCGCAACAGTCAATTTATCATCGTAAGGAAGCGCTAACAGCTCATCAATATTAGCCGGTAATTTATCCAAAGCAATGTTCACCAATGATTGAACGAAGTTCACATAATTTTCATTACGTGCCACGAAGTCTGTCTCACAGTTCAAAGTAAGGATAATCCCTACTTTACCATCTTTAGTTGCTTCAGCAACGATCAAGCCTTCTCTTGCTTCGTTCTCACCACGTTTAGCAGCGATTTTCTGGCCTTTTTTTCTTAGGATATCGATTGCAGCTTCAAAATCACCGTTAGCTTCAGTCAAAGCATTTTTACAATCCATCATTCCTGCACCTGTTTGTTGGCGCAATTTATTTACATCAGCAGCTGTAATTGCCATAATTCTTATTTCTTTAAAATAATTATTTTGCTTCAGTTGTTTCTTCTTTATCAGAAGCTTTTTCTTTTACACTTTTACGCTCTTCCAAACCAGCTTTGATAGAGTCAACAACCGCATCTAAAATGATTGTAATAGATTTTGTTGCATCGTCATTTGCAGGGATAGGGAAGTCAACCAGTTTAGGATTAGTATTTGTATCCACCATTGCAAAAACCGGAACGTTCAGTCTTTTAGCTTCATTTAAAGCGATTTTCTCTTTCAGAATATCAACAATAAAGATAGCCGCAGGCTGACGTGTCATATCAGCGATTGAGCCGAAGTTTTTCTCTAATTTTTCTCTTTGACGAGTTTTGAACAAACGTTCTCTTTTAGACAAAGTTTCCCAAGTACCATCCGTTTTCATTTTGTCGATAGAAGACATTTTACGGATAGATTTACGGGTTGTCTGAAAGTTTGTTAACATACCACCTGTCCATCTTTCAGTAACATAAGGCATGTTAATTGTTTTTACTCGTTCAGCAACGATTTCCTTTGCTTGTTTTTTCGTTGCAACGAACAAGATTTTTTTACCTGATTTAGCGATTTGGTTCACCGCTGCACAAGCTTGCTCTAAATGAGCTAATGTCTTATTTAAATCAATTATGTGAATACCTTTATTCTCAGCAAAGATATATGGAGCCATAGCAGGGTTCCATTTTCTTTTTTGGTGTCCGAAGTGAACACCTGCGTCTAATAAATCTTGAAATCCTATTTTTAACATTTTTCTTTTTTTTAATTGTTTACGTTCCTTAGTAACAGCAGCAATCAAGGGATCAGTCTCGGACTGACAGTACTTAACGCTTGGATACTAAACAACCGCCAAAAATATTTTAATATATTAACGTTTAGAGAACTGGAATTTCTTACGAGCTTTCGGTTGTCCCGGTTTTTTACGCTCTACCATTCTCGGGTCACGCGTCATTAAACCTTCTCCTTTCAAAGCTGCTTTGTATTCCGGATTAACTTCAACCAATGCTCTTGCAATACCTAAACGAATTGCTTCAGCCTGACCGTTAATTCCACCTCCAAGAACATTTACTACCACATCATATTCATTAACTGTCTCAGTTAATTCGAATGGACGATGAAGTTTATTTTGCAATAATGCAATCGGAAAAACTTCTTTGTAATCCTTTTTGTTCACTGTAATATTACCTGAACCTTTTTTCAAGTAAACTCTAGCAACAGAAGTCTTTCTTCTTCCTAATGAATTGATCACTTCCATAATTAATTTTTAGTTTTTAAAGTAATTACTTCCGGCTTTTGAGCTTCTTGTTTGTGCTCAACACCCGCATAAACTCTAAGGTTTGTATGCAGCTGT
Organism: Flavobacteriia bacterium 40-80; assembly: GCA_001899145.1. GTDB lineage: Bacteria > Bacteroidota > Bacteroidia > Flavobacteriales_D > Crocinitomicaceae > 40-80. The sequence continues at coordinate 342,623 of MKVF01000018.1, read as the reverse complement.
CTGCCTAATTTGTTTTTTGGCAACATTCCTTTAATCGCTTTTTCCAAAACTCTTTCCGGATGTTTTTCCAATACTTCCTGTGCAGTCAAAGATCTTTGTCCTCCAGGGTATCCAGTGAAACGGATGTACTGTTTGTCCGTCAACTTGTTACCTGTAAAAACAGCTTTTTCTGCATTGATCACGATAACATTGTCACCGCAATCAGCATGTGGCGTATAATTTGGCTTGCGTTTTCCGCGAATTATACTAGCCACTTCACTAGCCAAACGACCTACCGTATGGCCTTCAGCATCAACCAATACCCACTTCTTACCAGAAGTCTCGGTATTCGCAGATTTTGTTTTGTAACTTAGTGTATCCACAATAATTAATAATTTAAATAAGACATTTTACCCCAATTTGGGAGGGCAAAGATATAACAAATAGATTTTATTAACAAGCGATATTTGAAAATAGATTAAAATCAGATGGTCTAAAGAATAGAAACCGCCTTTCTGTTTTCATTAATCGCCACCAATGTGAAGGTTCCGACAATTGCATGATCCTGTCCGTCTCTGTACATGCTCTCTATCCAGATATCCACCTGGACGTCCACACTTGTCCTCCCCACACGGATAACTTTTCCTTCCAGTTTGATAATTGTTCCACTTGGAATCGGGTTGGTGAAATTAATCTTGTTGCTGCTTACCGTTACAATCGGTTTCCGGGAAAATCTTGTTGCGGTCAGAAACGCCACCTCATCCATCATACTCATCACATTTCCACCAAACATCGTATTGTGGTGATTCGTATCACCGGGAAATACAGCTTTATAAACCACCACCTTGGAATTATCAATCTGCTGCCGGTACTGTTCTAAATCTGTTTTCTGCTCTTTTTGTTCACTCATCATTTTGCATAGTTATATTCTACAATAAACCATGCTTCCTAAAAGAAGTTTTCAGCTTCGATCGCGAAAGCATTTTTATGCTTAAAAAAAGACCTGACTCAGAGAATTTCTCAATACAGTTGCGCGACAGCTCAGGATTCTCACCTGATTCCATTCTTAAGCGTGACAAAGATAGAATTAAAATGCTTCGTTATCATAAAAAACAAAAAACCGGATCGCTCCGGTTTTTAAATTTTATTATCTTGTTTTAATCAATTGTCTTATTTTGATTTAAATGAATTGATCGCATTCACAGTGAAATCAGACAGGACTAGTTTTCCGCTCATTCCTGCGCGTTCCGGTAATAATTCATCCCAATTCTCCGTTCCCTGCCAGAAAATCTGTTTTAACATCGTCATTGCTTCCGGGTTAGAAGCCGCCAGCTTATTTGCTAACCTGTCAATAGCAATATCCATTCCTTCCACTGTTTCAAAAAGCTCCGCATACAAGCCGCGATCGTATGCCCACTGTGCAGAACGCCATTCTGTTGCGTCAATTGCCAGCTGGCTCATCGCTGAAACACCTATTTTTCGTTCCACGGCAGGACCAACAACAAAAGGACCAATCCCCACTGCCAGCTCGCTCAATTTTACAGCTGCTCCGGTCGTCGCGTAACAATAATCTACTGCCGACGCCATTCCGACTCCGCCCCCGACTGCTTTACCCTGTACCCGCCCGATAATTAACTTCGGTGATTTACGGCACGCGTTTATTACTTTGGCAAAGCCTGAGAAAAATACTTTTCCTGTTTCAAGATCCTTGATAGAAATCAGCTCATCAAAGCTTGCTCCGGCGCAAAAGGCTTTCTCGCCTGCTGATCGCAGTATAATCACCTTTGTTTGTATATTATTACTTACTTCTGTAATTGTATCTGCAAGTTTTTGTAAAATCTTACCCGGAAGGGAGTTACTTAACGGATGACCGAATTCAATTGTTGCTATTCCATTTTCAGAAATAGTATAATTCACATGACCCTGATTAATAGCTTCTGACATTTTTTGATTTTTAGTTGCCCAAATTTAATGAAGTATATTTAAAAATCAAACATCTCCTTCAGCGCATCCCATGAATCAGATGTTCACCAGTCCATTCTTAACCGCATACATCACAAGTCCCGCGACATTTCGTGACGCAGTCTTCAACAAAAGGTTAGATCGGTGTCCGTTAACGGTCTTTACGCTGATAAAAAGCTTTTCTCCAATCTCTTCCGCTGTATGCTGCCGGCAGATCAGTTCCAGAACTTCCAGCTCTCTCCAGGTCAGGTCTGTATCTGATCTAAAAATTTCTTTTGTCTTTTTACCTATATTCTGCTGGATTGCCATTAATGCCCTCTCATTGATATAAGCTCCTTTTTCATAAGCTGTCACAATTGCCTGATATACCTCCAGAGGATCACTGTCCTTCACAAGATAACCATGTGCTCCTGCTTCAATCAAACGAATAATAAATTTTTCATCCTGGTGGCCGGAAAGGATCAACACTTTCATCTCAGGAAAAGTGGCTGTCAAATCAATGGTCAGCTGCTCTCCTGAATAAGGTGTACTGCCATTCGGAGGAAGAGATAAATCAACCAGCATAACATCCGGAACCTGCTCCGACTGTAAAAGGGTTTGCACAACCGAAAAACCTTCTCCGGCCTCAAAAATGATTTCTATATCCTGCCAGGCACTTAAGATAGCTTTTATACCGTCTCTGAATAAATGCTGGTCTTCTACCAACCCTACTTTTATACCATTTTTCATAAGCTGCTACTATTTTCCGACCAACAAAGAATTTTTAAGATGGAAAGGGATTTGGATTACAGTGCTGAATCCGGGCCCTTCCTCCAGAAAAATATTCCCTTCCAAAAGGCTTACCCTGCTCTGAATATTTTTTAATCCGGTACCATGTGTTGTATTTTCCGGCAGGACTCCCTTGCCATCATCCCGATATACTACCCTGATTTCAGAATCACTAAAAGTCATGCTGAGGCTCAAAAAAGTTGCTTCTGCGTGTTTAATTGTATTATTTATCAGTTCCATACAAATCCTGTACAATGTCACCTGCAGGAGCTCATCATTGGAATATTCCGAATTCATATTTTCTGAAGCACTGAACTCACATTTTATTTTGCCTGAATTAGTCAGCTGAATGCACATCTGCTCCAGGGTCTGTACTACACCGAATTTTTCGAGCTGAGGCGGCATTAGTTCATGGCTGACACGACGCATATTTTCAATCACATTTTCGGTTAATTTCCTGATATTCTGAATTTCCAAAGGAAGCTGCGCATTGATATCAATATATTTGCGTTCGGCCTGTAGCAGGTGCATTTTAATGATTGACAACACTGCTCCCAGATCATCGTGTATATCCTGCGCTATCCGTTTTCGTTCCTGCTCCTGAACCAAAATGCTCGACCGGACCAGCTCCATCTGGTGAAAACGTTTCAACTCTTCATTCTCTAATTGCTCTCTGTAAAGATTTTTACGAAATTGCTGTGTGAGCACCACTACTCCCAAAGCAATCAGAAATATAATCCCTGAGAAAGGTAAGAGTGTTTCCATTAACATTATGTGGTATTCCTTTTCCATAATGCTCTCCAAAAGCAATAATACATGACATTCATAAAAAGAGAATGAATTCCCCATATATAACGGTTGAATTCAGGGGTTAATATCTGGATGATGTGCTTTCCGAAATACATCAGGATCAGTGAAGAAGAATGATATAAAAATACACCTGAATTCATCCATTCGACAGATTTCATATATTTCCCCAAGTGCTTATTAAGCCTTTTATCCATCAGAAGAACATAGGTGGATAGTGACAAGATGATGAGCAATATGTTTTCTACTGTCATTACATTTGAATTAAACGTATCGATCTGTTCAAAAAACAATGAGGAAATCAGTGAATAGATCAAAAAAGTTCCTGTCAGCAGATACATTATACCAGCGGAAACATAACCGCTCAGTATTTTACTATACATCATAACAAGCAATACAAACCTCATCGGCACAAGTATATGCAGCAAAGGCAGATTATTCTGATGCAAAAACCATAGTGCAAGGGATATACAATGAATAGTTCCTGTTGCGATCAAATACCATGACAATGGTTTTAATTCGCTGCCTACATTTCTATAAACGGATACAGAATAAATAAATGCTGCGAATACCGGCACGTGTGATAATATGAGCAGTAACCTGGACATTCATCCGGAAGCTATCTGAACTTATACAAAGGGCTTGTAGAATCACAGGTTTTCGGGCATGGAGCTATCAGATTCAGCACATAGCTTGATTTATCTATTTTTTCCGATGGCGCTCCCTCGTGTCTGAGAAAGATATCTTTTTCACCTTTGATCGGTGTAAGGAATAGTTTGAATTCATCCTTCTCTTTGTTCAATCCCAGGTACGCTCTGCATGCTTTATATTTACAGGTATTAACCTGTGTGGTATCCAAACCTAAAACTTCCAGCATATCAATAGCGGAAATCGTGAAGGCTCTGACAAATCCTTGTTTTCTGACCGTATCTCTCGCAGATACCTGGTCCACGTAATGTTTAACATCCATTTCTGCATCTTTGAAAGGGTGCTGCCTTGATGTCTGCGGGAACTGAGAAGGATCACTTAATGAATAAGTCTGATTTTTTTGTTTTTCATAGCTGATAAACAGCAATACCACCAGTAAAACATTTAATAAAAGGGAAGCGAATAGAAAGGTTCTTTTTCTCATAATAAATAAGTATTAAAAGTTTAGATTAAGAATAGCTGCCCCACAACCGGGACCTTATCAAATCTATATATTTTATACTCAAATTCATTGATTAGATGTAAAATAAGGTATAAATACCTAATCAAAATAAGGCATAAATACTTAACAACATAAAAAGTAGGGATATACTCCTGTTTTTACAAATCAGGTATTTCTCCTCTCTATATTCCTCTTCTTCCTTGCAATCTTTGTGACAACTATAGAACCAACACTAATGTGGAGGAGCTCCACGTTAAAAAACGGCCTGTTCCTGTTCAGGTATAATAACAGGAGGCAGAAACTGAAACGCCTTATGATCAGATAAACAACTAAAATAGCACAACATGAGCACAAGCACAGAAAAACAAGCGATCGTTAATTTCGGAAGTATCGTCGGCGGATGGTCTCCGTATGAAAAATTAACTGCAAAAGAAAAGGCAATATTCCAGGAAGCAACCCGGGGACTTTTGGGAGTTCAATACACACCCGAGCTGGTATCAAAGCAAGTAGTCAGCGGCACAAATTACCGTTTCAAGTGTATTGCTTCAACAGTAACGCCTAAGCCATTACGATATCACGTAATCATTCAGATTTATGCTCCATTGAAGGGAGAACCGTTTATCACTCATATCTTTCCTGAACTGTAACAACACCACCTTTTCACTATTCACTCAAAGGCTATCCAGTAATATTTTACTGGATAGCCTTTATATTTTAATTTACTTTAGTAGTAGGGATCAATGGTCTGCTGCTACCACTTTTCCGCCTTTTTTATAGCGGATAAGCAACACAACCGGAACACAAATTAATATCAGGCTGGCGATCATAAAAAATCCGTGATTATAGCTCACGATCATCTGCTGTTTTGTCAGCAGGCCGTCCATTGTCCTGTTTGCCATCGCCTCTGCTTCTGTAGAGGAGTATCCTTTTGAAAGGAAATTCTGAATTAACAGCTGAATTCTTTCAGAAGTCTGAACAGAATATTGATTGATGTGCCCTATCATATTTCCTCTTGTAACGGCATTCGCACGACTCAGATATACATTGATCAGTGCGATACCTACGGAACCTCCCAGCTGGCGAATCATATTTGCCAAACCGATTGCCTGCGGAATATCCTTCGGATTCAGGCCGGAAACCGCCAGTGACAAAATCGGAGACATCATGAACGCCATCCCGAACCCACGCAATATAAAAGGCAGGTAAAAATTTCTTTCCGATGAATCGGGAGAAGAGAATGCCAGCATCATCACAAACGAGAAGGTCATCGCGATACCAAACATAATAACGCCCTTCGGATTCACGCCTTTGCCCAGCAGCTTGGCTACTAAAGGCATCGCAAAAGCCGAGCACAATGCACCGGGAATCATAAATACTCCTGTCTGAGTTGCTGTCCAACCCAATGAAATCTGGACAAATAAAGGGAAGATAAATACTGTTCCAAACAGCATCAGGCCCAGAAGGAAATTCATAATAGCACCCATCGCCATATTATAATGGCCGTACAGACGAATATTCACTGCCGGATAGTCGATGCTTAATTCCCGGATAATAAAAGCTATCAGCCCCAGAACAGCAATAATTGACAGGGCGGTGATCTCGTGGCTTTCAAACCAGTCATCTGCCGTTCCTTCTTCCAGCACATACTGCAGCGAACCGATCGAAACAACAAGGAAAATAATTCCCCACCAGTCTATTTTTTTCGGTTTTGTTGCTCCGGGACGGTCTTTTACGTAAGTATAACTCAGGATCGTTGCAACAATACCGATCGGAATATTCACAAAAAAGATCCAGTGCCAGGAAAAATTATCCGTGATATAACCACCGATCGTTGGTCCGAATGTAGGCCCTAAAATCAATCCCATCCCGAAAATAGCATTTGCGACTGATATTTTTTCCGGAGGAAAAGCTCCTACGATAATAGATTGTGCCGTTGAAAGTAAGCCACCACCACCGAGTCCCTGGACAAATCTCCAGAAAACAATGGTCCAAAGGCTGGTAGATAATCCGCACATCAAAGACGCCAGTGTAAAAATGATTACGGAGCCGGTAAAGTAATTTCTGCGCCCGAAGTAATCGCTCAGCATACTGGTCAGCGGAATGATAATGACATTCGAGATCGCATAAGCAGTAACTACCCAGGCGATCTCGGTCGTTGTTGCTCCCACACTTCCGCTGATTTCGCGTAATGAGACGTTTACAATGGTTGTATCCAGCAATTCCAGGATTGCGCAGCTGATTGCTGTAAGAATTAAAATCCATTTTTCAGCTCCAACAGGATAGACGACGGGTGCTTTTAAAGCTGCTGTATCCACGGTAATTATTTTACTTTAACAGAAACGTAGGCACTTAAACCGGGAAATAATATTTTGGCTTGTTCTTTTGTCAAATTATCAATTGTAATTTTAACCGGAACACGCTGAACAATCTTCACAAAGTTCCCTGTTGCATTGTCCGGAGGCAGCAATGAGAATTTAGCGCCGGTAGCACCTACAAAGGAGTTCAATTTTCCATTCAATTTGATATGCGGATATGCGTCAATTTTAATCGCTACCTGCTGACCTATTTTCATCTTTTCCAGCTGGGTTTCTTTAAAGTTGGCAGTTACCCACAAGTTCATATTATCAACCACCGAGCAAACGGGCTGTCCGGTCGTAATAAACTGGCCTATTTCCACGCTTCGTTTTGATACTATTCCATCACAAGGAGCTTCGATAGTCGCATAATCCAATTGGGTTTGTGCTAATTTTAACTCGGCTTCACGCTGACGGACCATTGCTTCCGCAAGGGAAATCATTGCCTGCTGGCTCATTGCCTGTGACTGGACCCCGGCAGACTGGGATTCCGCCACTTTTAGCAGTTTTAAAGCTGAATCATATTGCGCCTGTGCCACTTCCAGCTCTGCTGTCACATTGTCTAACTCTGCTTTCGTCGCTGCCTGCGCATTATACATATTCTGAACCCGTTTAAAATCTTCTTTTACTTTGTTCAACCTTGCTTTCGCAGAGTTGATAGATTCCTGAGATGATTCTGTTGAGAAAATCGAAGCTGATACATTCTGCTTAGAAGCAATCGCAGTATTTTTAACAGCTGCAAGATTTGCTTTTGCGTTTTCCAGAGCTGCTTCCGCCTGCGCCAGTCTCGCCTTGCACTCTACATCATCTATTGTTATCAGAAGCTGGCCCTTTTTTACTTCCTGGTTATCCTCAAAATGAATTTCTTTAATGTACCCGGAAATAGAAGAACGGATCGGAACAATATCTGCATCTAACTGCGCGTTGTCCGTAGATTCATCGCCTCCTCCCAAAAGAAAAACTGCCACAGCACCAACAATAGCTAATCCCACAACGCCAATAATGACTTTCAGCCTTTTCGAACCTTTATTTTTATCTTTATTTTTCATTTGAAATGATTTTATATTTATGGATTATAACAACTTATTCTTAAAATTTGAATGCTCCTGAAGTCGCATTAATTGTGGAGATCGCATTCATTTTTTTGATCTCATGAACTTTTTTATTCAGTTTTGCCTGTAATTCAGCATTTAGCTGTGAAAGATAATTGACTACGGTGATTTTCCCGTTTTCCATTTGTGAAGAAGCAGAAGCCGTCACCCGTTGCCGTTTATCAATGATCTCATCATCTTTCTCAATTACTTTATTCAATGCTTCCAGCTGGGTTGTCTGTGAGCTGAGCGAAGCCTTTACATTTAATAAGAAAGCTTCTTTCTGAAGATCGATCCAGCTTTTATTGATTTCCAGTTTTGTTTTTTCTCTTTTCAACCCGTAAAGTGAACTGATATTCCAGTGTAAAGTGATGTTAGCACTTGCAAAAAAGCGCATTTGCTGATTAATAAAATTTGGTCCGGGACGCCCGTAATTTCCGTTGGCACCAACAGTAACCCTCGGAATTGCGCTGACATTGGTCATTTTATACCGTGCTTCCAGCATTTCTTCCTGTAAATCAAAAAGGCGCATCTCCGGCCGGCTCACTTCTTCCTGTGCAACATTACCACCAAGAGGCGCTTCTGAAAATGTCATTGATTCATTTATTTCCCTTCCCGCATAGATTGAAAGTGTTGCATACAGCCCTTTTAGCTGATACTCTGATTCTACAATATTTTGTTCTGTCTTCAAAATTTCAGCTTCCAATTCGTCTAAAGCGCTTGGCAAAACCAATCCGTTATCAACGCCTGTTTTTAAATTTTTAGCTCTGTTTTCCAGATCCTGCTTGTATAAGTTCAGAATTTTCACATTTTCTCTTCCCAACAGGATATTAATATATAACTGATTGATCCGTTCCACCAGCTTATACAGCTCCACCTCTGTTTGCTGAAGTGAAATCTCCGTATTTACTTTTTCGATAGTACCTTGCGCTTTTGTTCCGCCTCCGTCAACAATAACCTGCTCCAGGCTTAACCCTGTCATATAAGCATCATGTGGGAATTTAATATCCATTCCCGGAAAGTTAAACTGCACAACCTCCGTATTGTAGGTGGCCTGCGCTAAAAATCCAAGTTTGGGCAACCAGTTTTCCCTGATTCCTTTCTCATTTTGTTCTGCAAGCCTGACAGATAATTCTTTTTGCTTAAACTGCGGATAATTTTCTTTTGCCCAGGCAATACAGGAATCAAGGGAAACAATTGATTGGGAAAAACTTATACCGGCTGAAATGATTGCCAGAATGAAACTTACTTTCTTATACATCTTTACGATTTAATTTGAATGAAATGAATTCTTTTACTGCATCCTTTATTTTTTCTTTTTTTACCTGATCCCAGTCGTATCCGTTATTTTTCATCATTCCTCTGAAAAGCGGCGCTCCTAAAAACGGATATGCACACATTGAATGCAAATTCACAATAAAGACAATCGGATCCATTTCTGCTATTTCCTTATTGTCAATCGCCTGCTGTAGCATCGGAACAACAAAAGGCTTGTTCTCTTTCAGCTTACTAACTTTCTGTTTGAACAATTCCGGGTTGATTGAGACTTCTTTTATTATGAACATGGTCATTTGCGGATATTCCTCAAAAAAATCAAAGACATTATCCACATACTTGAAAAGACGCTCCTCAACGGACATCGAAGTATCTCCCATCACAGTCACCTGCTGAAAGTATTTTTCCAATGCGCTCTCAAAAACCGCATTAAACAATTTCTCCTTATTTCTGAAATAATAGTGTAAAAGTGCTTTGTTAATTCCTGCCAGATCAGCAATATCCTGCATTCTTGCCCCATACAAGCCGAATTTCATAAACACTTCTTTCGCTGCATTGAGGATTTTTGCTTCCGTACTTTGGTCTTTTAAGCCCATAGTTTAATTTTATAGTTTAACCAAATGGTTAAATTCTGTGCGAATGTAAAAACAGAAATTGATTCTGTGATATTTTTTAAATAAAATTTTAGAAATGAAATAAAAATTCAGGGAAAATGTAATGAGAAATGTTCTATTGGCATCATAGCGATGAGAACTTGATTAAATACAAATACAAGGATTAATGTTCGTGAAACTTCTCTCTGTTTGATTGCACGAATTATTGAACACAAGTATTCAATTCATAGGTGATTAAAAATGAGATTAAAATTCCCGCAACAAAAAAACCTTCCCATTTCTGGGAAGGCTCTGCTTTTGGATTTTGCGGTCTGGACGGGACTCGAACCCGCGACCCCATGCGTGACAGGCATGTATTCTAACCAACTGAACTACCAAACCAATTTTCTAACTCTTTAAGTCTTCAGCTAAAGCTGAATTCGAAATTGTGTGTTACCTAAAGCGAGGACAAAGATAGGCATAAATTTATTTTCTGCAAGAAATAAAAGCGATTTTTATTTAAAAATTTTACTTCCCACGCGAACAATCGTACTTCCTTCTTCAATGGCCAGCTGATAATCACCACTCATTCCCATTGAAATTTCTTTGAAATCATCATTAAATTTAAAGAAATGGCTTTTCAATGTTTCAAAAATATTGGCCAATTCAATAAATTCAAAACGAACCTGCTCGCTGTTCTCCGTATTCGAAGCCATTCCCATCACACCTGAAATCCGCACATTCTCCATTTCGTAAAAGGATTTTTCTTTGACCATCTCCCGGATTTCCTCCATCACAAATCCATACTTTGTTTCCTCATCCGCAATATGGAACTGGAGCAGAACATCTATCACTCGGTTGTTTTTCTTTGCCTGCTTATTAATTTCTTCCAGAAGCCGGAACGAATCTACCGAATGGATCATGGAAATGAACGGTGCGATGAATTTTACTTTATTGGTTTGTAGGTGCCCGATCAAATGCCATTCTATATCCTTAGGAAGCGCTTCGTATTTGGGTAATAGCTCCTGTACTTTATTCTCACCGAAAATCCGTTGACCGGCATCATAGGCTTCCATAACACGTTCAACGGGATTCATTTTGCTGACCGCTACCAACTTCACATGATCCGGAATTCCGGATAGTACTTCTTTTAGATTTTCTGCTATCATTCACGAATATTATAAATTGTCATTCCGCTTCTCAGCTTTGGTTCTACCCAAGTTGATTTTGGCGGCATGATCATCTCGTTGTCGGCAACTTTCCGGATTTGTTCTACTGTCAGCGGATGCAGTACAAAACCTAATTCGGCTTCTTTCTTTAAAATTGCTTTCTCAATTGCTTTAATTCCTAAATTACCGCTTACAAATTCAATATTTTTATCTGTTTTCAGATCTTTAATTCCCAAAACAGGATCAAGAATGAAACGTGTCAGGATTTCCGTATCCAGGCTGGCAACAGGGCAAGTGTCGTCCGCAACTCCCGGTTTACATTTTAATAAATACCATTCTCCTCTCAGGTTCATCACCATTTCGTGCTGACGCGCCGGCAGCTGAGATTCTTTTAATTTTTCGATTTCGAACGAGCTCTTTATTTTCTCAAGAAATTCTCCTGTCGGTAACTGCACTTTTTTCACCAAACGATTGAATTCCAGGATACGCATATGTGATTCGTCAATAAAAAAAGCCAAAAAGTAATTTTTATTATCGAACTTATCCTCCACGATATTACTCAGCCGTGCAGAGGACGCGGAACGGTGATGCCCGTCTGCAATATAGGTCGCTTCTATCGCTTTAAAATATTCCTGAACCTCCAGAACTTCCTGTTGTGTCAAGATCCAAAGCTCATGCTTTACTTTATCCGTAGTTGAAAATTCATATTCCGGGCGTTCCTGAATGATCCGCATATACAGCTGCTCCAGCTTTACATTTTTCGGGTAAGATAGCAATACCGGCTCTGCATTAAATCCTACAAGATCCAGGTAATTCGTAAACATTTCTTCCCTGGATGTCAAAGTCGCCTCATGCTTTTTTATCAGGCCTTTATTATATTCCTCAATACTTGCGCCACCTATGATCCCTAAGAATTCATAACCATCATGAGATTGACGGTATAAATACAGACTCTCCTGCTGATCCTGGATTAAAATTTCATTTCCACAAAATTCCTCAAATCTTTTTCTCACCAGCTGGAAACGTTTTTCTGAATTGGGCTTCGTTTTTATTCCTTCGGAAAAATCAGGGTGAATGATATGAATGAACGTATATGGATTGGATTCCATCTTTGCTTTCAAAACATTCGGCTTATAGGAGGCTAAAGGGCGCGTAGCAACCAAATGTGCTTTATCTCTCGTCGGCCTGATTGCTTTAAATGGTTTTATAACTGCCATAACTTTGGGGAAAATCGATTAGTGGGCATAAAGATAATAAGCGTTGTGGAATTATGAACGTTAATTTGAAACATAAAAAGGGCCGGACATATATCCGGCCATTTATCTTATCACTAAATGGAACTCTTATTTCAAAATTAATTACTTTCTTCCGAAAGCATTAATGATAATGGAAGCTAATTCCTCTCCTATTCGATCCTGTGCTTCCACGGTTGCCGCACCGATGTGTGGTGTAGTGGCAATTTTAGCATTTGACAATAAATCTTTTCTTGGATTAGGCTCATTTTCAAAAACGTCCAGTCCTGCCCCCGCTAATCTCCCTGAATTTAAAGCTTCTAATAAATCAGCTTCATTAACAACTCCTCCGCGGGCTGCATTAACAATAAACGCAGATGGTTTCATCAGCTCAATCTCCGCTCTGGAAATAACCGCGCTTCCATCTTCCTGCTTCGGAACGTGAAGCGAAACGAAATCCGCTTTAGGGAGAACAGATCTTAGATCTGTCACGGTAGTTACCGGAACTGTCACTTCATAGCCATTACCGATTTGGATTTTAATATCAACCGTATAAGTGCTAAAATCAACAGCGATCACATCCATTCCGCAGCCCAGGGCATACGATGCCAGGCTTTGACCGATTCTTCCCAAACCGATTATCAAAAGTGTTTTACCTCTCAGTTCAGTTCCTTTTCCGTATTTCTTTTTCAATGCGGAAAAATCACCGTTTTCCATGTTCTTGTAGGAGTCGTTCAGGAAACGGGCTTCAGCAAACATGTGTCCCATCACTAACTCAGCAACTGACTGTGAAGAAGAAGCCGGTGTATTTACCACCTGAATTCCTTTCGAACGTCCATATTCAACATCAATATTGTCCATACCAACGCCACCACGGCCAATCATTTTGATTCCCGGGCAGGCATCAATTACCTCCTTTCTTACAGTCGTCGCACTGCGGACAAGAATGATTTCAATATTCTGCTCGTTTACTGCTTTCGCCAGCTCTTCCTGTGCTACTTTGTCTGTAATTACTTCATATCCCGCATCAACCAACATTTTTTTTCCGGCATCTGAAATACCGTCATTTGCTAATACTTTCATTTTAACCGTTCTTTTTTGTAAATTCTTTCATCACATCTACCAAAACCTGTACGCTTGAAAGTGGAAGCGCATTATATAAGGATGCTCTGTATCCGCCGACAGATCTGTGTCCGCTCAATCCTACTATTCCGGCTCCTTTCCACATTTCGTCAAAAGTAGCAGTTAGAGATTCGTCAGAAAGCTTAAATGTTACATTCATTTTTGAACGGTCTTCAACAGCAACATTTCCTGTAAATAAAGGATTTGCATCGATTTCACTGTATAACAATGCCGCTTTCGCGTTATTTTCTTTTTCTTTAGCAGCCACACCTCCGTTTGCCAAAAGGTGTCTCAGATTCAACATTGCCACATACACCGAATATACAGGAGGTGTATTCAGCATTGAATCTTTATCGATATGTTGTTTTAAATCTAAATAAGTCGGTAAGAACGGAGATGTGGATTTCCCTAAAACATCATTTTTAACAATGTACAGTGTTGCACCTGCCGGTCCCAGGTTTTTCTGAGCTCCCGCGTAAATCAGGTCATAATCTGCAACATGAATTTCCTGAGAGAAAATATCAGATGACATATCACACACTAAAGGCAGATCCGTCTTTGGCACGTGATGAAACTGCGTTCCGTAAATCGTATTATTCGAAGTATAATGCAAATAATCCAATCCGGAAGGAATAGTAAAATTCTTTGGAATATAAGTAAATCCTTTATCTTCCGAACTCGCCACCACATTTACATCAATCCCTACTTTTTTAGCTTCCTTAATCGCTCCGGAAGCCCAGGTGCCGGTATTAATATAGGCCGCTTTTTTTGTATCTCTCATCATTGTCAGAGCTGCAATGGTAAATCCCAGAGTAGCTCCTCCCTGAAGATAAGCAACTGAATATCCTTCCGGAACATTCAATGCTTTTTTCACTAAATCTATCGCTTCATCCATCACCGCAACATAATCTTTGTGGCGATGTGAAACTTCCAAAATGGATAATCCGTTGAAATCCAAAACGGCATCGGCTGCCTGTTTAAAAACGTCCTGTGGTAAGATACAAGGACCTGCTCCGAAATTATATTTCATAACTTAAATAATTTGCGCTTCTGCAAAATTCACAATTTTTACGAGATAAGCCATTAAAAAAGAGGAATTATTTAAATAAAAAAGGGGATACCTTCCGGCATCCCCTGAAATATCTCTGATAAATAATTACAGGATAATTACTTTCTTAACTAACTGGTGCGCTCCCTGGGAAATTTTCACCATGTAAACACCAGAAGTAAGATTTGTTGTCGTATTCATTTTATGAGTTACGTTCGCGTTTTTAACGGTAACAACTTCAGAAGAAATCACTTTTCCTGAAAGATCAGTTAACTCTAACGTCACATCTTTCTCGTTCGCTGTATATTCAACATACACACCTTCAGAAGGAGTTGTAGGGTTCGGATATACATTTACGTTTAGTGAAGCGAATTCTTCGTCCTGCGTCATCAATACACCATTTAAATTGATATTATCAATGTATAGGTTATTGGATAAGTCAGATGCCGTAAACTCGAAACGGAACATTACATTTGCCTGTTTCAATGCTGCAGGGATATCTACTGAGATATTCTTCCACTGAGCAGCTGTCGGAACAAAATTCACATTTGAAGAGTTTCCTCCTGTCAGCAAATCAACTCCTGACAAGGTTTTTCTAGGGATCCAGGTACTCCCGCAGTTTGTAGAAGAATAAATCACTAAAGTCTCCGTAATCTGATCTTCTTCAAAAGCTTCAGACGCATAAGCCAGATCAAAGGTCAATGTCGCAGAATTAGTATATCTCAGGTCATAAGAGGGAGTGTATAAATAATCTTTGGAGCCTCCCATTCTCAATTTATAGAAATAGTCATTTGAGTATTGGATGGAAGAACTGATATCTTTGTAATTGATCAGTCCATAGCAAGTAGAATTGTTTTTTCCTTTATTCCACTGCAATTTGAATTCCGGACTTTCAGGCTCAGGATTTACAGGAGTAAACATATAAGCTGTATTTGACTCAAAATCCTCTGCTCTCGGGCCGCTTACATCAGACCAGTCTCCAAAAACAAAGATCGCTTTTTCAACAGTCTTTGTATCTGTACCTACAGCATTGGAAACTGTTAACGTAACTTTTTTCCAACCCGGAGAAGAAAAGGTCACTGAAGGGGTCGCGCTTGTAGATGTTGACGGAGAAGCATCCTGAAATGTCCATTCTCTGCTATCTACAACAGCATTCCATGACTGATCTTTAAAAGTGATGTTATTTCCGATACACACAATTTGGTTTGCAGCTGAAAATTCTGCAACCGGAGCACACTGTGGAACTGTTGCCAGATTAATTCCTGTCATTGTATGAACAGAGTCTGTTACCAGCATATTTCTGTTTCCTGATTCTCCCTGAAGAACGTTTCTCATGATATTAACCTGCCCTTTTGTGAACATAATGGAGCAGTACGAATATTCCATATAGTTCTGATAGTTCTCCACGATAGAGTCCGTACAAATTTTTGCCTGATTCGGATTGCTCGGGCAGAAATTAAATCCTTTTGTTCTCGGTGTATCAGCTATACCGTCATCTCCACATTCCACTCCGGGGTCATTTGTATCTCCCCAAACGTGAGGTAATGCAAGGTAATGCCCTACTTCATGCGTCAGTGCTCTGGATCTGTAATCAACTCCTGTCCAGCCCGCTGCCGTATTCGTTCTTCCGATATACTGGTGGATCAGGATAACTCCGTCTGCGAAGAACAAGCTTCCGTCCACTGAAGTAGGATATTGGGAATAACCAGCTGCTCCGCTGGAAATTGATTTCACCACCCAAACATTCAGGTAGCGTGATCTCGGCCATTGATTTAACTTGGAATAATTATCACCGACATTCGTTTCGTGCGTATAAATACGCTCAATACCATTTGTACAGTTTCCCCATGGGTCTATTGCAGCAAGTTTAAACTTGATACCCGCAGCAGCAGCCAGCGTATCATACCCTGCAACAGCATTGTTCACATCAGTATTCAACATGGCATAATCACGGTTCAGAACCTCCATAGCATCAAAGATCTGAGCATCAGAAATGTTTTCCGGCCCATTTTCATGAAGCACGTGGAAAACAACCGGAATAACAAACTCTGCTTTCGATTGAAAACCATTAGAAGAAGCTTGTTTAGCACTGTTAAACAATTGAATATAATCTTCTTTCAATTGCGGGTCTGACGCCCACACTTTCTTCATATATTCATCATGCCCGCATCGGAAATGAGTATCCTGCGCCCAGGCAGAAGGAAGTACTCCGATACATAAAAAGGAAATCAATAAGTAAAAATATAATCTCATTTCACATCAATTTAATAAAATTCAACTTCAAAAGTTCCGCTAAAATAATCAATAAAAATAATTATGGACTATTTCTTAAGAACATTCTATCAACCCAAACATAAAAAAAGGTTCTCAATTCTAAAAATCAAAAGCGCATTTATTGAGTCAAATGACACGATCGCTGATTAAAAACTCTGCAACAGGCATCTCCTATCTCTCTTATGCTTCGAAAAGCACTCAAATAAAGAGGTTTTCCTTCTACCTCGTTTTAAATCAATCAAAAAACGCAGCTTACTCCAAAAAGTAAAAGCTGCGCTGAATATAATTTTAAAAATCGGCTGACTAACTTATAAACATCTGGATCAAATAATAAATCCCGGCAGCAATCAGAGCACTCACCGGTATTGTCAGAATCCAGGCCCACAGCAAATTGATAGTAACTCCCCACCGCACGGCTGAAAGCCTTTTAGTCGCTCCCACACCAATAATGGATCCTGTAATGGTATGTGTTGTGGAAACAGGGATTCCCATCTGAGAAACGGTAAATAAAGTTAAAGCACCTGCCGTTTCGGCGCAAACGCCTTCTAAAGGAGTCACTTTGGTAATTTTGGAGCCCATTGTCTTCACAATTTTCCAGCCTCCCATCAAGGTTCCCAAACCGATCATCAAATAGCATGAAAATGCAATCCAGGTAGGCATCGTTTCGTGAAACACTTTTGTTTTTATTTTTGATCCTTCTCTTAATTCCGTACCTACAAACTGATTGGTAAATTCATCATTTAATTTAGTGTAGTAAACCGGATTAAGGTGCTTATTGGCATACACCCAGGAATTATCGTCAAAATTAAAGATTGTATCGCCTTTTGTATAAACGTGTACATGGCTCCCATCGGCATATTCAGGTTTGATTTTTTTCAATTTTCCGGTTTCGTCAGAAAATTCTACCTGCATTACTTCAGAGATCTTAAGAAAATCCGGAACATCTTCTTTCACTTGCCCGTCCCGGTAAGCGTTACCAAAAACGATCAGCGCCGCACAGATAATTCCCATTACTTTCTGGGAATCCGCACCTCCATGCCCCAGAGAAAACGCGGCAGAAGAAAGAAGCTGGAGCTTTTTATACATATTAGACTCCTTGTATGCTGTTTGCCGTTTACCGTGTACCAGCTGATAATAAATGAAGGACAGAATGAAAACAGCGTACATGGATAATATAATATACATCATTACAGGTTTCATGTCCATATATTCAATCATATACAGCATAAAATAGGTCACCAATCCACCTGACAACGTCCACCAGAAGATTCGTTTCCAAAAACCTCTTGTAATGGTGATCAATGTAATGAAAAATGCGATCAGACCTCCGATAACCGGAGCCAGGAAGATAAACAAAACAATTTTCATGATCTCTTTCGACTGAATCACGTCAAATCCGGCATGGGCAACGGCTGCGCCTGCAAAGCCCCCGATCAGCGTATGAGAAGAGCTGGAAGGAATTCCCAGCCACCAGGTCAGTAAGTTCCAGAAAGTGGCCGCAAGCAATCCCGCCAGGATCACCCATAAGTCAATTGCGTTGTTATCCACAGTTTTAGCAACAGTATTTCCAACGCTCATATCAAATACCCAATAGGCTAAAACATTGAAAAAAGCTGCCCATAAAACAGCTTGAAATGGTGTCAGAACTTTCGTGGAAACAACTGTCGCAATTGAATTTGCGGCATCATGAAAACCATTGACTAAATCGAATAATAGCGCGATGACTATTACAACAATTAATAAAGTAAACATCTTCGGGGAGTTAAGCGTATTTTACAACTATTGATTCAATCACATTACCGGCATCTTCACATTTATCAGTCGCATTTTCCAATGTCTGATAAATTTCCCGGCGTTTGATCACTTGTTTCGCGTCATTTTCCGTCTCGAATAAGCGTTCAATGCTTAAATCAAAAATGTCATCTGCCTGATTTTCCGCGCTGTTGATTTTTATAACGCAATCAACAATTTTCTTGGTGTTTTTAAGATTTCTCAGCTCCAGAACTGCTTGATTTACAGCAAGAACACTATCATAAATAACTTCAGCAAGCTTTTGGATTCCCTGATCCGAAGGATCTACTTTATAAAAGTTAATTTTTTTAGCGGAAGCATAGATATGATCACAAATATCATCTAAAGCCAATGCTAAGCTATGAATGTCTTCCCGGTCAAATGGCGTAATGAAATTCTTACCTAATTCTACAAAAATTTCATGGGTAATGTCGTCATTCTGATGTTCCAAATCTTCCATTTCTTTAATAATAGAAGCTCTTTTATTAAAGTCTGTTTCCCGAACCAGCTCTACCAGCTTTACTGCAATTTGTTCAATATTCGAGCTTGCATTTTCAAAGAGAGTGTAGAAAACCTTGTCTTTAGGAATGAAAAATTTCAAAATATTTAAAGCCATTTTTTATTTTTTTAAATCAGCCACAAATGTAAAACTTAATCATAGGAACTTAATTTGAGAGTTCTATTGTTAACGTAAAGATAATGTTTGAAAACAACTTACTCACTTACAAACTTATATCCTATACCTTTCACTGTTTTTATAAACTGGCTCCCTATTTTTTCTCTTAATTTTCTTATGTGAACGTCAATAGTCCTGTCTCCTACCACAATGTCTGTCCCCCAAATCGTATTCAATATAAAATCTCTTTCAAAAACATAGTTAGGCTTCGTTGCCAGTAAGTACAGCAATTCAAATTCTTTTTTAGGAAGATGCAGCTCCTCCTTGTTCTTATTCACCTGATATTTCTGTTTGTCAATAATTAAATCTCCAAATGCAAGGATATCATTTTTAGTACCTTCATCCTCTCCCTGTATTTTTCTTCTTAAAAGCGCATTTACCCTGCTGATCAGCAAATTAGGCTTTATTGGTTTAGTGATATAGTCATCAGCTCCGGCATCAAGCCCGGCAATCTGAGAAAAATCCTCGCCTCTCGCCGTCAGGAAAGTGATAACAGTGTGATCGAACTTAGCGTCAGATCTCAAAATTTCACAGACTTCAATTCCATCCATTTCCGGCATCATTACATCTAAAATAACAAGGTCAGGAATATTTTTTTTTGCTTTGTCTATCCCTTCTTTTCCATTAGTTGAAATATCCACTTCAAATCCTTGTTTTACAAGTGTATATTGAATAATATTTAATATATCAATCTCGTCGTCAATTATCAGAATTCTCATTTATTTTACAATTATGTATTTTTTTAACATCTATAATTTGTCACAATATACAAAACATTATTATATTTGCCTTGTAGTAGTAGGTTAGGTTGATTAGTTTATCAGGAGGTTTAGAATATAATTCTTGCCTCCTGATTTTTTTTGAAAGAAGCATAAATTATGGTCTTGAGCCAATAAAATAAAAAAGCCACTTTCTCAAGTGGCTTTTGTTTGTCTTATTATCTTGTAAACAGCATTTCCCGGAATTTCGGCAATGGCCATAATTCATCTGCAACTAATAGCTCCAGCTTATCCGCATGATATCTGATATCATCAAAATAAGATTTCACTTTTTCACAATAAGCTGCCGCTCTTTCATCCATGTGCTCAATTTTATTTGCAATCTTACGTTGCAGCAACATCTCATCGCAATAACCTTTCATTTTGTTCAGGTGTAATGATATTTTTTGAAGCAACTTGATCTGCGCATCGGCAGCTTTTTCAAAATTATCTCCAAAAACATCTTTCAATCCTTTTACATTTTCAATCAGTTTATTTTGGTATTCTATCACTGAAGGGATAATTTTATTTTGCACTAAATCTTCCAGAATACGGGCTTCGATCTGCAGCTTGTAAACGTAATTCTCATATTCTATTTCCTGACGGGCTTCGATCTCTCTTTTTGTCAGCACATTCAGATCTTCAAATAATTTCACTGCTTCTTTTTTACTCCAGACTTTTAGCGCGCTTGGCGTATCTTTGAAATTGCTCAATCCTCTTTTTTCAGCTTCTTTTACCCATTCTTCTCCGTAACCGTTTCCTTCGAAACGAATTTTCTTGGAATCTTTGATCATTTGCTGGATTTCCTTGAAGATAGCTTCATCCTTAGAGTCTCCCTTTTCGATTCTCGCATCTACATTTTTCTTGAACAGGATCAATTGATTCGCAATAATTGAATTTAAAATAGTCATTGCTTTTGAGCAATTTGCAGAAGATCCTACTGCTCTGAATTCAAATTTATTTCCTGTAAATGCAAATGGTGACGTTCTGTTTCTATCTGTATTGTCAAAAATGATTTCAGGAATTTTTCCTATTCCGAGCTTTAACGCCGTTTTTTCTTCCGGTGTCATCTTTCCTTTCTTGATATTTTCTTCCAAACTGTCTAAAACGGAAGATAAATAAGATCCTAAGAAAACGGAAATAATTGCCGGTGGTGCTTCATTTGCTCCCAAACGGTGATCGTTTGAAGCTGAAGCAATAGAGGCTCTTAACAAATCCGCATTATCGTGGATTGCTTTTATAGTATTTACGAAAAATGTCAGGAACTGTAAATTAGATTTAGGATTTTTCCCGGGTGCCAATAAGTTTATACCTGTATTTGTAGAAAGTGACCAGTTATTATGTTTCCCGGATCCATTCACTCCTGAAAAGGGTTTTTCATGAAGTAGAATGCGAAAATCATGCTTAATAGCAATTTTCTCCATTAAATCCATCAATAATAGATTGTGGTCATTTGCCAGGTTACATTCTTCAAAAATAGGAGCACATTCAAACTGATTCGGTGCCACTTCATTGTGACGTGTCGTAACAGGAATCCCCAAACGGACAGATTCGTATTCAAATTCTCTCATGAAGGCGGTTACTCTTTCAGGAATTGAACCAAAATAATGGTCTTCCAGCTGCTGTCCTTTGGCAGGAGCAGAACCGACAAGGGCTCTTCCTGTCATCATAATATCCGGACGCGCATTGTATAGTGCTTTATCAATCAGGAAATATTCCTGTTCCCAACCTAAAGTCGCTATTACTTTCGTAACGTTTTTATCAAAGTACTGGCAAACATCCACGGCAGCGTGATCAATAGCTGCAAGCGCCTTTAACAAAGGCATTTTAAAGTCTAAAGATTCGCCTGTATAAGAGATGAAAATGGTAGGAATACAAAGTGTTTTACCAATAACAAATGCGGGAGAAGACGGGTCCCAGGCAGTATATCCGCGTGCTTCGAATGTATTTCTGATTCCTCCGTTCGGAAAAGAAGATGCATCCGGTTCCTGCTGTACCAATAAATCACCACTGAAGCGTTCGATCGCTCTTCCGGGACCGACAGGCTTAAAGAAAGCATCATGCTTCTCTGCCGTTGTACCTGACAGCGGCTGGAACCAGTGTGTATAATGAGTAGCTCCTTTTGTTAACGCCCAGTCTTTCATTGCTGAAGCAACCTGATCTGCTATTTCACGATCCAATCGTGTACCGTTCTGAATACATTCCATCATTGATTTGTACGCATTCTCCGGTAAATATTCACGCATTACTTCCTGGTGAAAAACATTTTCTCCGAAAACTTCAGATATTTTTTTAGGAAATTCCACATGTTTCGGTGTGCGATGCAGCACATCATTGTAAGCCTGGTGTCTAACTGTTGCCATTATATCTCTATTTTTATGCAAAAATAGAAAACACCCCCTAATTTTTCATCAAAAAATTAAAAAAAATATATTTTATCCGAAAACACCCCCTATTTTAAATAGGTTCAATTTATAAATCTTCGAAAAATTTCCACAGATTATCATCAGGAACCGGGGCAACAAACAGCAATCTTTCTTTAGTGGTCGGATGAGTTAATACTAATTTTCGCGCATGCAGATGAATCGAACCATCTTTATTTGATCTTTTCGCACCGTATTTTAAATCTCCTTTAACAGCACAACCAATACCCGCCAGCTGACAACGGATCTGATGATGTCTTCCGGTAAATAGCTGTACTTCTAACAAATGATAACGGGTAGAAGATTTGATCATCTTATAATGTAAAGAAGCTTTTTTGGCTCCCGGCTTATCCACCGCTACAATATAGGATTTGTTCTGCTTTTCATTTTTCAGCAGATAATGTTCTAACTTTTCTTCATCCTTTGGCGGAGCATCTTCTACAACAGCCCAGTAGGTCTTTTCTGTTTCACGGGATTTGAACTGCTCACTAAGCCTGGAAAGGGCTTTTGAAGTTTTAGCGAAAACAACTATCCCGCTGGTTGGCCTGTCCAGACGATGAACAACGCCGCAAAATACATTTCCGGGCTTATTATATTTTTCTTTCAAGTAGGATTTAATCATATCAGGCAATGTTTCGTCGCCTGTTTTATCTCCCTGAACAATCTGAGATGGTTTCTTATTGATAACAATTAAATGATTGTCCTCATAAATCACCGATATATCTTTCATTTTATTGCTGCTTTAGTATCTGCAAAGCTTCTTGCAGTGATTTTTCCGGACGGGTTAGCTCTATGATTCTTTGAATCACTCTATCGACAATCGAATCCGGGCAGGAAGCTCCGGCAGTAACCGCTATCTTCAATGGTTTATTGGAAAAATCCAGTCTTGATTTCTGTATTTCTTTGGAATAGATATCAAAACTGTCCACTGAATAATCATCATTCAAACTATTTGCGTCCCGGATAAAAAATGTCTTGAATTTTTCCTCCAGGATTTCCACCAGATGTGTTGTATTAGAACTATTATGTCCGCCTATAACAAAAGCTGCGTCCAAAGAATAATTCAGTAGTTCCAGTGTTGCAGATTGATTATCGTTTGTTGCGTAACACAAAGTATCTCTTGTATCCGCAAAATGATCAGCAAGTTGTCCGTTTCCGAACTTATCGATCATGGTTTGTTTTAAAAAATCAGCGATCGCCTGCGTTTCCGTTGCCAGCATCGTTGTCTGATTCACCACTCCTATTTTGTCCAGATGTTTCCCCGGATCAAAGTCCTCCGAGTATTTCCCTGAAAAATAAGAATCGAATTCTTCTAATGGCAGTTCGCCTAAAATGAATTTTTTAAGCAACTCCGTTTCTTTCATATCCTTGACAATCAATGACGGCGAACTGGAAGCGCTGTGTGAAAAAGTTGCTCTCGTCTCTTCATGACTGGCTTTACCATGAATAATCACCGTGTAATTCTCACTTCCTAACTTTTCGGAACGATTCCATACCTTTTCAACAAACGGACAGGTTGTATTATAGGTCTGATGCTCAATACCGAGATCGTTCAATTTATCTTTAATTTCAAGCGTTGTCCCGAAAGCGGGAATAATAACAATATCTTCCGGAGCAAGCTCTTCCCAGGGAATTAATTGTTTTCCGTTCGTATCCTGCAAAAAACGAATCCCATGGGATAAAAGATCTTCATTCACCGCAGGGTTATGAATCATCTGGCTGAGTAAAAAAATCCTTTTTCCGGGATTTTCATCCAGTGCTCTGTATGATTTCTCGATGGCATTTTCAACACCATAGCAGAATCCGAAATGCCTTGGAATGAACAGTTGTAAATCACCAAAATCCAGAACAGAAGGAGAAAAATCTTTCTTCCGCGGATCACTTTCCTTTCTTATCTTCTTCACTTCACTTATAATGGGTGACCGATAAAATTCAGGGATTACAAATGTTTTCATATTTCAAACTTAAGAATAAAACCTGTTCATTCCTGTAAAATTTCTTCAATTGTTGAAACAGCAACACTATGATAGACATTTTTACTTTCTTCAAAGATCAGCTTTGCCATTTTTCTGTTTTCCGGGCGTTCTGTCAGCTTCACATATAATGGCTGTAAATATTTCCTTCTTCCGACTTTTCCTAAAAATGTTTTCAATGCAGGAAAAGCGGGTTTATAATTCGCATCAATTGCCAGCAAGAACCATTCTGTCTGGATCTCTGCATTGTGCCATGAATTAAAATCTATCAGCTGGTCAAGATAAGCCAGTATTTTGGGAGAAGTCGTTCTCGGCATGCTTCTCAGTAAGTGCAGCCATTCCTGAGTATTAAAAGAATTCCTTTTTAACAGGTATTTTTTTCCATCTGTAACGAACGTCTCCTTCAGGTATTTCGCATTCGAAATCGCCACTGCCAGCTTTTCCATTTCTGTCATACGCTCTGTCCCCGCCTGATACATATCTGCCGGAATATCCGTTCCATAAATCCATTCATCCAGCTTGACCAATTTGTCAATATTCTTTATTTCTTTCCTGATATAGTTTAAGAACGATTCTGTAGTAACTGTCCTGAAACGAAAATCTTCAAAATATTTCCGGATAAAAGCGTCAAATTTCACTCTTCCGATCTTTTCTTCTATGGTCTTAAAAAGAAAAGCTCCTCTGACATAAGGAACAGAAGTCATCCCATCATCAGGATTTTTTCCTTTCAGATCTGTTTTCAGCGAAAGCAGATAGTCTTTATGCTGCTCTCCGTAATACTCTTTTTCCATCATGTACTCATGCCATTCAATGACGGAAAGCATATCAGAAAATTCCCGGTCATGGAGCATTTCCATTATACGATGCTCAATATAAACAGTCCATCCTTCATTCAGCCAGAAATCTTCCCAGGTGTGATTAGTTACTAAATTTCCCGACCAGGAATGGGCCAGTTCATGAGCAATTACTGAAATCAGACTTTTATCGCCCACAATTACTGTGGGATTTAAAAATGTCAGCCGTGGATTTTCCATACCTCCGAAAGGAAATGAATAAGGAAGGACAATCACATCGTAACGCCCCCAGACATATTTCCCGCATAATTTCTCCGCTTTTTCTATCATTAGCGGTAAATCCGACAATTCAGAACTGACTTCATTTATCCACGGTGTTTCCGCATAAACACCTGTATTGCTTCCTGTCTTTCTATATGAAATATCTCCTACAACTAAAGCAATCAGGTAAGTCGGGATCGGCTGATCCATTTTAAACTGATATTTGCCAAGATCATTTTTTACCGTTGGATTTTCAGCTCCCATCAATGCCATCAAATTTCCAGGAACCTCAATATTTGCTTCAAAAGTGATCTTATTGGAAGGAACATCCTGAACAGGAATCCAGGAACGGGTCAGGATTGCTTCGCCCTGCGTATATAAGAACGGCTGTTTCGTCATTGTCTGACTGGAATCCAGCCAGCCTAAAGCTTCTGAGTCAGGACTCGTCTTATAATAGACGTTAATAAATTTATCTTTCTTATCAACGTCTATAATCAAAGGAGTACCGAGAATAGAATCGCTGTTCCCGATCTCATAGTCTACTTCCGTTTCATTGTCTTCTCCCCTGGTTACTTTAAGAATAGTCAGGTTTTTTGTATCCAGAATAAAATGTCCGGATTTATTCAAATGTTCTATCTCGTGGCGGACAACGCCGGAAATTATATGGTTCCTGAAATCTACCTGCAGGTTCAGCCGGATATGTTTCGAGCGAACCTGATCCGTATTCGCATACGAATGGTTTGTCACAACAATTGAATTCTCTTTCTTGTTTTCATCCTGGTACAACGAGCAGGATGAAACAAGGAGCAATAATATACCAAATATAACTGTTCTCATACACACAAAGAAAGCCACTCATCAGGAAGACAAATGGCTTTATAGCTTGTTACAATAAACTTATGCTTCTTTAATTTTCCGGGCAATCAGCGCTAACTCCTCATTCGACAACTGAAGCTTGGGCTTTGAAAAATCCATATCGCTGATGTTATTCAGTGGAATTAAATGAATATGCGCATGAGGAACTTCCAGACCAACAACTGAAATTCCGACTTTCTTACACGGAAAAGCCACCTTTATTTTAGCTGCCACCTGCTTTGAAAAAGACATCAGCTCAGCCAGCAGCCGGTCATCCACGTCAAAAATATAATCGATTTCTTTTTTCGGAATAATAAGGACGTGTCCTTTTGTCAAAGGCATAATGTCCAGAAAGGCAAGGCAATTATCATTCTCAGCTACTATATGTGCCGGAATTTCCCTGTTGATAATCTTAGTAAACAGCGAAGCCATAATTATCTGGAAATTTCAATGATTTCAAATTTTACCACTCCGGCAGGTGTCTGAATATCGGCTATTTCACCGGCCTGCTTACCAAGTAATCCTCTACCGATAGGTGATTCCACAGAAATTTTCTTTTCTTTCAGATCAGCTTCGTTCTCGGCAACTAAGGTATATTCCATCATCATCCCGTTTTGAATATTTTTAATCTTAACCTTTGACAAAATGAAAACTTTGGAATTATCAATCGCAGAATCATCAATAACACGGGCATTAGCAATAATTTCTTCCATCTTCGCTATTTTCATTTCAAGGATTCCCTGAGCCTCTTTGGCAGCGTCGTATTCCGCATTTTCTGACAAATCTCCCTTGTCTCTTGCCTCCGCGATCTGATTAGAAATCATTGGCCGCTGAACTGTTTTCATTTCGTGCAGCTCATCTTTCAATTTCTTTAATCCCTCTTCTGTGTAATAACTAATTTGTGCCATAATTATTCCTTTTTTATGCAAAAAAACAAGAGAGCCTTATGACCCTCTTGTTTAATACAAATATATAAAATTTATTTTATTATTTCAAGCTAATCGCTAAACCAACTGTGTGAATTACACCAAACGGACTGGATAACCTTACCGCATATTCAATACCTAAAGCAGATTTGGATTTAGTAATCGCATCAACTGAGAAACCTGCTGTCAGACCTGTCAAAGCATTTGTTCTGTTCTCAACATTCAAAATGTTTTTCTCATACACATATCCTGCTCTCAGGTTGAAAGCTACTTTAGTTGCTGTAAAACCATAATCTAATCCTACTCTGAGCTGGTCGTTCCCAAATGAGTTCGCTGTGAAAGCAAACATCGGAGTCAGGATATGTTGTGCTTTACCTTCCTTAGCAACACCTGTTGATTCTTCTCCATATTTAGCGCTGGATTTTGTTTTTGCTTGTCCAAGGAAAATATCATAAGAAACTCCCATGCTCAACAAAGACGGCAGCTCATATCCCTGAGAACGTTGCTGCACACTTCCTGTTGCTCCTGTAGCCACATAAACCGCCTGTGTCTGGAATCCATCACCTTTGTATTTCATTGCCGGCCCTACATTCTTTAAAGTAATACCAATCTTCAAACGGTCATTCTTTCCTGTCTGATAACGAACACCTGCATCAAGCGCAATACCGGTAGATGAAGCATTGGCAATACTCTCATTAATTACTTTGATCTGAATACCACCGTGAATACTCGGTGTAAACATTTTCGCATATCCTAATGAAAATACATTTACTTTCGGAATAAAAACACCTAAACCTCCTTCAGGGTTATCTACTGTAGTACGCATAATCTCACCAAAGTTCATCGCCTGCAATCCTACGCTGATAACTCCTGCATCACCTATTTTTTGGGCAATACCTGCAGAAATATAGTTGATTTTTGCATTTCCAAGCCAATTCGTATAGTTAGCCTTGATCTGTGTTTTTTCAACTGTTGCTAAACCTGCGATATTAATAAAAGTAGCTTCAATTCCGTTGATGGAAGAAACACTTGCATCACCGACAGCAGTACTTCTTGCCCACGGATTCACCAATAACTGAGTAGCCCCAGCGGCGCCGACACGGTCTTCATTTCCTGCCTTTAGTATGGAGCAACTAAATACAGTTGCTCCTATTACTAACCAATTTAATATATTGAATTCTTTTCTTTTCATCTTTTAGACTTTTCAAGATTAAATATTAGATATTCTCCATGTCCGGCTGACGCATACCTCCAAAGAACTTAAGGACTTTTTCACCTACGTTCGGAACATCAACATGAATCAAATATACTCCACTTGAAATCGGAATTCCTTTATTGTTCTTTAAATCCCATTCAATTGAAGTCACAGGACTATCTTTCTTATACGTTCTGATCAACTTGCCGCTAACATTGTAAATCTTAACATCACATTTATCCGGCAAATTAATGATCTTAACTCTTGTATCAAGTCTGGATGTCTCGTAAGCAGAATATGCATAATAAGGATTCGGCACAACATTAATCAAATCTAATGCATCAGCCATCTCTCTGTCACTTCCGATAACCGGAGCATATCCATCCAATGAGAATCCAAATAATGGCTTAGAATTATTTCTGTTGGTTCTTGTAAACTCATGATATTCCTTATTGATATTGATATCAATAGTCACATCAGAAGCTAAATAACCTTGTCCGACAACAGTAAGCGGCATGTAAACCCAGGCAAGAGATTCGTAAACTTTCTTCACCTGTGCCCCCACGTTTGTCATCATTTGGTTATAGATCCAGTCATTTCCTTCCGTATAGTATGGACAACCTGAACCATTAATATTATAACCAAAGATATAAACCGGCTGCATACCTCCCATTACCGGATTTCCGGAGTTATCTCTTGTTCTTGCAGAAGGATTCCAGATCATATCAGAACCACCGTCAGCAGCTAAGAATGAATTCTCACCAAAACCGATGTTCAATCTCATACCTGTTTCGAGGTCAATAGCATATCCCGGGAACCATCCCATACCATAAGTCCCATCATTTAAAGACTGTCCGTTTTTATCAACACTAGGAGATTTACGCAACATACCTGCCTTCGCACCGCCAATACTCATATTATCGTATCTGCTCAATTCAAATACAGGAGCTTTGGTCCAAAGTGATTTATCAGCAGTAATAACCAATCTGAAGCTAGGTAATCTGCTCGGACGTAAATTATTGAACATTGATGTAGGAGATGTGCTTATTCCTGATAAGTGAGAAGGATGAGCTACAGGACCAAACTGATTTTGTGTATTTACAAAACAATGTGGCGCGATTATTCCTCCCAGCACTTTCTCATACATCTGATTCTTATCTCCAGGTAAATCAATATAATACTTAGGAGTAGTATAGACAGGATCCCCTACTACGGCTTGCTCAGCAGCAGTCAATGTTTTAGTTCCTGACAAAATCCAGTTTGTAGGGAAATAATCTTCTGTATCAAAAACTCCTGTCAACCATTGTTTTGTCGAATCGGAAAAACTCATTGTAGAAGAGATCAAATCCGTAGTTCGCTGCATTTCAAGTGTCATAGATGTACTTGTAGAGCCATCATCAAAATAATATTTATTCTGATGAATATTCACAGAGATCCCCCATTCCGGAATAATCTGCTCATTTCCTACAGCAATCGTCTGCTCTGATGAAATTTCATCAATTAAGGTACCTCCTTTAGATTCATATCTTCTGATCGTCCAGGAAGCCGTATCCGTCTGATAATAGTTTCTCAGATAAATTTCAGCATTAGCCGGCAGATTATATTTGTTGAATTCAATTTCATAATAACCTCCGACAACATTTAACGGGTCAATGATTTTTACGTCTAACGGGCCATAACCTTTTTGATAAGTCGGCTCTGAAATAAATCCGTTCGCCAGAATTGTATTCAATGAGTTTTGAGTCAAACGCAGAATACCTCCGCCATTTCCGTGGCCATCAATAACAGTTATTTCCGGAATATCTCCATAAGAGCTGTTGATTTTAGAACCATTGTTCTCAGGTGCCGGATTATGAGGGATCGCTTCTACATAAGAAATAGATGTTCCGTCCGGATTAATACGTGAGGAAATATACGGCATCTTCTGACCATCGATCTTGGTCGGATCATTCTGATCATATTCCTTATACATATTCACCGCATAAGCAACAGCAATATAGTAATATTTCTTATGGTTTACCAACGTTCTGACTCCTTGAGCAAATTGGTCCTCTGTAATTTTAAATGAGTGTTTAATTCCCTGATTTGCTCCTGTAACTTTTAATTCACCAATAGTGATCCCTAATTCTTCATTCAATTCATGGTTAATCAAACGGGTATATTCATTTTTAAGGTCACACTGAGCTACTAAGCGGGATTTATCCGTATCAAAGATATCAGCGATTGAAACCGAACCGTCTTTTAACTGGAAGATCTGGTATCCTTCAAAACGATAGTTCTTGTCATATACTGTCACTCCGTCTTCCGGATCAACAATATTGATTTTATCTTCCTGAATATATTTCTCTCCTTTATTATTAGAGTTAACCGGGTTAGATAACATCAATACCAACTCTTTATCCAGCTCCTGAATAGTCAGTGTCGGCGCATTTGGCGGGTCCAAAAGCTCAAAACAGTTATCAAATAATGCCTGAGCCTTCGTATCTGCAACTTTCAATGCTCTTACAGATGCAAATAAATCACCATCAAGAGAACGTGCATAAACAACCCCTACAGTAATATTATTAATTGCACCTGGTTTTAATTTAAATGGTCCTGCTGCCTGCACAAAACGACGGTCTCCTGGCTGGTTACTACCACCGTTTCCATCTGTATTGTTTTCTCTCCAATCAGCAAATGAAGGCTGAACTCCTTTTGTAGACCAGTTCAGAGGATCAGAATCTCCCGGGAACATATAATCTGCGGAAATACCAACTCCAAATCCGTCTCCTCCGTAGATCATCGGATCTCCATATCTCCATCTACCCTGCATATAATTATAAAACTGCGCAGCTGTGGAGGGGTCCGACTTATTGGCAGCAGCCCCGTTAATATAGTAAGCAAAACGTTTCATACCAAAACGCTCGTTATCAATGATACCATCATTATAACCAATACCCAAACCTTTATATACGATACCTGTATCAGCAAGTGCCAAAGCAACGCTCATAGGGACATCCAGTCCGGTAGTGGTATCTTTATGTGGTCCGTAGTTATCTCTTCCATCCGGATCTTGGTAAGGACCTTCAAAGAAATCGACACCGATAGCCGGAGGATTAGCCCCATAACCAGGATTTCCCTGATAATCGTCATCGTAATTATCACCATTGAAGGCATATCCCAAACCACGGGAAACATCACAACCAATATAATCGTCCATTCCGCCTCCCACATCAGGATCCACATATTGAGCGAAGTAAGTATTATACAACGTTTGCGTACCACGGTTAATCATTTCATAGTTATAAAACGTCATATTATTGATCTCATCCGATGTAGTAAAAGCAAATGCCTGTGCGCGAATTTCCATACCGATAGGATCGCCACTGGAAGAAGTATGGATATTTCCTTTGTCATTAAAAATCCACCAGTGAGTTTCATCGCCGAATAATGAGATACGGCGGTCGCTACCACAAGTTATATCATCTCTTCCAAGAATATCATCGTACCACGGGTAGTCACCGTCTACCATAGCGTCATAAGTTCCGTTTCCTACAGTAGAACCTTGCTCCGGTCTGTCGTAAAAAGGAGCCAGATAATGATCCTGACCAAAAGTCGGATCACCGTGTGCCGGCCAGTTCAAAATTCTGTCCATTGCTTCTGCAGAAGGTTCAGCTACCGGCTCTGCTCCTGGCTGTACAACGCCATTATTCACCTCCCACCAGGTAACAAACTGAATTACCTGAGCTTTAGAGATCGAGAAATATTTATCGTATTTCGCACATTGACCCGGTGTTATTGATGCCTCTCCATAATCCCGGACAGCATTATGTCCCACAGGTTGAGTAGGATCATAATTACCAGTACCATGATTAACTGTTAACGGACCTGTCCAGAAGTCATTACCTTCACCAAAAGTAGTTGCTGCCAACTTCAATTGCTTATTTACGTCTGTACCTCCCATCCATAAAGCAGCCGCATAGATCGCTTTTCTCTTGATACCAATATCCACTTTCGGAACTTCATAACCGGCATTACCGTTGTTACGGTAATCACGGAAAAGCACACCATTGGTATTCAAAACAGCACGTACATTATTAAATGCTAAACTCAAAGTCGAAGTTGCAGGAGCACAGTTTGCCTTACCGTCAAATCCGTTCTGGCCTTTTCCGGCATCCCCTCCTTTATCCTTAGCTCTATAGTACGCAAATGAATCAGTTGCGATCACCATCGCCAACATCATCAATAAGTATTTTACCTTAACTCGCATAATATAAATTATTTCAATTATTAAAAATCAAATTTCACTCCCAAACGAATCTGACGTGGCATGCTGATGTTGGATGCGTTCTGGATTTTCATCGTATAAAAATCTCTGTAAGCAGCCTGATCCAACTGAGACTGGATTGCCAACTGATATTGAGCAGCTTCCAGATAACCATCATCGTTCCAGTTTCCTGTTGCTCTGTAAACATTAATAATGTTCATCTGATTCAACAAGTTTGTAACACGCAGATACACTTGTAGATATACCTGCTTACGTTTGTCATCCTGTCCTTCCTGTTTTTTACCTACTTTTAAAGGAATTACTCTGTCAATTTGTAAATCCAAACGGTAAGTCCAAGGTAATCTGGAACCATTAAGTGTTCCTGATAAACCTGCGTACTGAGGGTTGAAATGACCTTCGTCAGTGATATTGGTTTGTGCAGAATATGGTGAACCTGAGTAAACATTCGTCAGGATATTGATCCCCATTCCTTCAAACAATTTTACGTCGTTAATTCTCGGTCCGTTATAATCATTTGCTCTTCCGTAACGATAGTCGATATTGATTGCGAAGGAATGTCTTCTGTCAAAATCATAAGGAAAAATATTTCTCAGATTCGGCTGTCCTGCGTTAATCAAACCTGCTGCAGATGTAGCATCTGATCCTGTACCTTCAGCAAATTGTAATGTATAGTTAGCTGATAAACGTACATTACCGATTCTTCTCAAATCATAAGATAAAATAATTCCTTTTACCGTACCGAAATCTCTGTTTCCGTAAGTTCTGTATGTTTTCGGATAAGCTTCCTGAACATTTATTAACTGAACCACATTTCTCTGCTCACGGTAGTAAGCTGCAATTTTAATGGAAGAGTTATCCCCGATTGCCTGCTGGAATCCAACCTCATAATCGATTGTCTGCTCCGGCTTCAAATTAGGATTTGAGATCACTGCTGAACGGTTTTCCAAAAACTGGTAGTTCACCGGATCAAAGCGTAAACCTGTTGTAGGACGCTTCGTCAAGATATCATAGTGCGCACTGAACAATGCTCTCTCTGAAATAGGGAAAGCAAAGGAAATACGCGGCATCACATTAATCTGAGGTTTATAAGTGGTAAAAGCATCTGCATTTACAACCTGATTATTCGCATCTTTCAACCATGGTGCAATACCTGCAGAACCTCTGATCAATTTAGGATCATCTACTACGTCACCGTTAACATTATACCAGGTATCACCGTTTCTGAATCCGTTGATTGCAGTTGGGTTATTTACATCATTTACATATACAACATAGTTATCTCCAACGCTTGTCGGCAAGTTTTCCGCCCAGGTATATCCTGCTCCGGAAGCCATATTTCTAACTTCACCTGCTGTATAAGCACCGTATAATAAATATGGATCTTTCAATACCGGCTGATTAGCGTCAAATACGTCAACACGAACCCCCAGGTTGAAGATCATATTTTTGAACTCAAATTTATCCATTGCATACACAGAAGCATAAATCGGCTGGAAAGCACCTACAAAACGTGTATAATTTCCATTTTCATCATACTCATTGAAATATCGGTTGATATCTGTTGTTCCTTTCACTCTTTTTCCTGTGTGGTCATATCCCCAGTAGGATACAAAAGAATTACCGGAGTTCAGCAACTCATCTGCAGAGAACATATCCAAAGAGTACATATTAGGATCGTAAGCGTCGATATCAACGTAGTTGCTGCTGGCACCTGACATTCCCAGCTTTTTACGTAAATTATAATCAAAGAACGACTGTTCGTCTCCATTTTTCTTGCCCCCGTAAACTCCTCCGTTATTATATGCGTGACCAGAGTTCAAACGGTTATAGTTAATAATCTGAATACCATTTTCAACGGTAATCATCGGATTATTCAGATCAAGCTCCGTTAAGTGGAAGTTAGCCAGCTGGCGCGCAACTGTCCAGATCCCAACAGGTCCGTTTCCAGCTCCTGACTGAGTATAACCATTCGTCCAGCCTCTGTCAAAACGCTGTTCAAATTCGAAACCAAGTGTGATGGAATGTTTTCCGGCAGTCAACGTTCCAGAACCTGAGATACGGAACTGCTCATTATTCTGTAATGCAAAACCATTATAAGGTGCCCCGATATTAAACCAAGTGTTATAAACAGCTCTTGGAACGTCACCATTTCTCAAACCATTTCCTAAATTGATCTGGTATAAGTTTTCGTAGTGACCTGTAGGGTTACCTGCGTAGATATTATAATATTGCTGTGTATATGCTGCAAGCTCCGGATTGGTAGAAGAAGGAGTAAAATTAACAATTACATCTCTGAATCCGTTGTGAACTGCTGACTGGGTAGCAAAATTCATTTCATAAGAATTCTCTCTTTCTGTAATAAACGTACCAACATGACCGTAATTAAATAAGTTGTACTTATGCTTAGGGTCATAAAGTTCTCGTTTTGTCTGAGAGTAATCCACCATTAAAGTATATACAAAGCTTCTGATTTTTGCATTTTCAGAGTTATTGATAAAACGTTGTGTAAAACGCCCGTAAACCCTCCAGTCCAACTGATTGTCAACTCCGAAATTGTTAAAGTTGAACAAAGAGTTTTCATAGTTGTAGTTAGAACCACCGCTATAGTTCATGGATCCACCGAAAGACAAGTTTGTTTTCGGGCCTGTCGCAACATCTAATTTTGCTGTCCCGGAAATTACTCTTCTTCTGGCATTCATTCTCCACTTCACTCTCTCGAAATCGGATTCTCTCAGGAACTCCGCATTCGGATAAGACCCTTGTCCGGTAGCATCCTGACGAAGTGGATTTGCCAATAATTCATCTCTCACATCTTTTTTAACACGGTAATTACCACCATTAGCCATCGGACGGTTGTCTAATATATCATTATACATCGCCGTAACCAAAAATCCTAATCTCGGTTTTGTTTTTTTACCTGTGGAGTCTTTCTGCATCCAAAGTGGCCCTGCCAATAGTCCCTCAACAAGATTATAACCGTATTTGTCCAAGCCTATTACTTTTCCATCGTATCCGTCCTTATCTTTTCCTTTAAAGTAAAAACCTGATGTCACACCTTCAACGCTACCGAAAAACTTTCCTTGCGGACCACGGGTAGTAACCGAGATCACACCACCGGTAGCATCACCATAAGCTGCTGGTAAACCAGATACGAATACGGAAATCTCCTCAATTGCTCCTTTAGGGATATTACTGGATCCACGAACCTTAACACCATCTATATAGAAGTAATTATCTTCCGGACGCGATCCACGAATACTGATCTCTCCGGTACCTTCGTCCTCAATCACCCCAGCCTGGGTTTTAACCATCTCTGCCGGGCTTCGGACTGCCAGATTCTCCACCTGCTCTCTTGAAATAGTGGATTTCATACTTCCACCTTTATCAATCAAAGGTTCT
Organism: Flavobacteriia bacterium 40-80; assembly: GCA_001899145.1. Lineage (GTDB taxonomy): Bacteria > Bacteroidota > Bacteroidia > Flavobacteriales_D > Crocinitomicaceae > 40-80. Next base: position 306,481 of record MKVF01000018.1, on the reverse strand, counting down.
TTGGCAATAATTTTCACTCCTGTGATCTCATTTGCATCTGCTTTCAATACAATATCAGGAACGTAGTTCGTCTGATCGGATTTCACCGAGAAATCCTCAATTGTATATTCGGGAAAATCCGCTGTTGCCGGAACGACAATCGTATATCTCCCCGGTTCCAACGCCCGAACCTCATACATACCTTCATCATCCGTAAGCACATTCGATTTTGCCGTTTGTCCCTGTTTGATGATTACGGTAACATAATCCAGAGGATTTCCATCCCCATCCTTAACGTATCCTTTTATGTTACCCAAGCCACCCTGAGCCATAGAATAAGTGGCTGATAAAAAGATAATTAAAATAATTAAATGTAATCGTTTAATCATAAGTACTATTTAAAAATTATACTTGCTATTACTTCAAAAGTGCGTAAATATAGTCAATTTAGAACATAATCAACGGTTCATAAAAAGATTTATCCGCTTTTTTTTAATAAAAAATTAATTTCTTCCATCTCTCCATATTAATATTTAGTTTTGATTTCTTTTGCTATTATATAAATATAATCTTTACAAAAAATTTAATTTTAGTGAAATGCCATTTTGCTTGATTGAAGACATAAATTTCAACGAAGTACGGATTGCAATTATTCAGAACAACCCCGTTTCTGATAGTGACCTTTCTTTTATGACTGAAGCCGAAAAGACGCGTTTTGAAAATTTCAGCAGCGAAAAAAGGAAAAGAGAATTTATGGGAATCATCCGGTTAAAAAATCATCTGTTCACGGATGAGGAGATCTCTTATACCGAAAATGGCGCTCCTTATTTAGCAAACAGTAAAAAAGAATTTATCTCCATCAGCCATTCTTATATATATATAGGTATAGCTGCGGCCCCTTTTAACATCGGGCTGGATATAGAACTCATTTCCGGAAAGGCGGTAAAGCTTTCTCCTAAATTTATGAATACGCAGGAAATGCTTTCATTTGATATATCTTCTCCAGAGGAGACAACAAGAATCTGGACGATTAAAGAAGTTATTTATAAAACAGCAGGTTGTCCGGGGCTGGATTTTAAGGAAGATATTCATGTCACCAAAGAATCAGACCGTTATTTTGCAGATGTAAGGATTGAAGGCAAATGGTTTACCACAGAAATCCTTACCTTTGTAAAGGACAATTATATAATGAGTTTTAATCAAAAAGCGCTTGTACAGAAATAAAACCGAAATATTCAACCGTATCAATTCACAAAAAGGCCAAATCGCTATCCTGATTGATCCGGAAAAAATTGAAACCGACCGGCAACTTTCCGCTCTGATCTCAAAAGCGCAGGCTGCTTCTATTGATTATTTCTTCATTGGCGGAAGCACAGTTACCCGAAAAGATATGGAACATGTGGTAAGTTATTTAAAGGAGAACACAAAAATTCCTTTGGTTATTTTTCCCGGATCCAGCCATCAGATTTCGCCCGATGCCGATGCTATTCTTTTATTGAGCCTTTTGTCAGGAAGAAATCCGGATTATCTGATCGGGCATCACATTCTTGCCAGCCACGAACTTCACAAATCAAAGCTGGAGATATTACCGACTGCATATATATTAATAGAGGGCGGAACGAAAAGTTCTGTCGCTTACGTCAGCCAAACGACACCTATTCCTTTAGAGCAAGAGCAAATCGCTCTTCAGACAGCTATTGCAGGAGTTATGCAGGGGAAAAAAGTTATCTATTTCGATGCGGGGAGCGGCGCTAAAAATACCGTGCCTCCTGCTCTTATTGAGATGACTACTCACGAACTACCCGATTATCCCGTAATCGTTGGTGGCGGTATCCGCACAATCGATGATATTCAGAATTTCAAAAATTCGGCCAATGTCATTGTCATTGGTAATCATATTGAAAAAAATCCGGAGTTCTTACTGGATATTGCGCTGATGAAAAGTAAGGAAAATTTTGAATTTTGAATTTGAATTTTGAATTTGAATTTTGTAATACAGAATTAAGAATTACATCAGAATGTTACCTCAATATTAATTATATATGTCTTATGTTTTAAAAATATTTTACTAAGGCAAAACCTATTTAACAGTCCGATAATTTCACTTTAATATTCATCTAAAGTCATCAAGCAACCTTTGCAGTAAAATTTTAAGGTTGTTTGTTTATGAAATTTATTTATTACTTACTTGTAACAGTTTTTTACCTGATTCCCTTCGGATCATTCTCGCAAAAGAGCCTCACAGCGCAGGTTACGGATGAATCTCAGGAACCGGTAATCGGCGCACAAGTCATCGTGACCGAAAACGGAATCGAGCAGAAGATTGTTTCCGATATGGATGGGAATTTTACATTCAGATATAAAGGAGAAGCGGTTTCCATTCTTGTAAAATCGTTTGAATTTGAAGAAGCCACATTATCAGTTAATCCTAATCATTACCTTGAAGCTCCTTTGGTTATTACATTAAAAGCTCCTTCTAACCAACTGGAAGATATTGTCATTAAAACAAAAGCTAAGGAAAGCGGAAATGTCAGCCTGGAAAAAGAAAAACAAAACAGCGCAGTTGCAACCGACGGGACATCTGCTGAGGACATCAAAAAACGGCCTGATACAAAAGTCAGCGATGCACTGAAACGGATCAGTGGCGCTTCTATTCAGGACAACAAATTTTTAGTGATCCGCGGATTAAGTGATCGTTATAACTTTGCAACCATCAACGGATCCCCGCTTCCAAGCTCCGAAAGTGATAAAAAAGCATTTTCATTCGATATTTTTCCTTCTGTATTCCTGGACAACATCATGGTAAACAAAACCGCGACACCAGATATGCCCGGAGAATTTGCGGGTGGTGTTATTTCTATTAATACGAAAAACGTAGAAGACAAAAATTTTCAGACAATTTCTGTTTCCGGAACTTATAACACACTGACCACATTCAGGAATTATAAAACTTATCAGGGATCAAAAACAGACTGGTTTGGTTTTGATAATGGTTCAAGAGCCCTTCCTTCTTCTATTCCTTCAACAAACGATTTTGCAGGCTTATCCACACGAGAGAGAGCCGACCTTGCAAAAGACATGACTCCGTCATGGGCAATCAACAGCAAAATGGCTTTACCAAACCTGAACCTGCAATATGGCCTGAATCGTATGATCCGGTTCGGAGAAAAGAAACTGGGAATCGCATTCGCTTACACTTACCAAAATTCAAGAGATACCAGACAGAATATCCGGAGGGAATTTGAAGAGCAATCCACAGGAGTGGTCTTAAGATCAGAATTAAATGACTCCGTATTTACTACGAATGTCCTGAACAGCGCAATGTTGAATCTTGATTTCAAAATCAACAACAATAATAAATTAAAATTCAAAAACATTTACTCCTTAAACTCCGAGGATAAAGTCACGATTCGTAACGGAGTGAGGGAAATGGATAATAATCCTCATTTCTACGAGATCTCTTCTAACCGCTGGTACACTCAGAACAATATGTACACCGGGCAATTAGAAGGTGAACATCAGCTGTTTAAAGAATTTCTTCAGATGAACTGGAATTTAGGATACAGCGATATCAAAAGAAGCATTCCGAATATGAGAAGGATCGTTTATCAGAAGAGTGCAATGGATATCAATGATCCTGAATCGGAATTCACAGCTGTTGTTCAGAATAACGGAACAATCCCAACAGCCGCAGGAAACATGTTCTGGTCAGCTACGAATGAAAAAATAGCAAATGCCAAATACGATTTTGAGAAAAAAGTAGAAGTAAAAAATGCTCTTCTGAAATTCAAAATCGGAGGAAGCCATCAGTTCAGAACAAGAGATTTCAGTGCACGAAGCCTTGGATTTTCAAGATATAAGCCTCTTGGATCTTCATTTGATAACAGTCTGCTGACATTACCGGAAGATGCCATTTTTGCTCCTGAAAATCTCGGATTAAAAAATGACTCTCTGGGAGGTTTCAAACTGGATGAATCAACTAAAGTGAGTGACAGCTATCAGGCATCCACAATGCTTCATGCCGGTTTCGGAATGATCGACTTTAAGTTTTTCAATAAATTAAGATTCGTTGGCGGTGCGAGGGTAGAATCATACAGACAGCAGTTTAATTATACAGAGTTCGGGACAAACATTGACCGCACTATTGATACAACAGTTACAGATGTGCTTCCTTCCATGAATATCATCTACTCTCCTATTGAAAAAATCAATATCCGTTTGGCTTATTATCAGACTGTTTCAAGGCCTGAATTCAGAGAGCTGGCACCTTTCTCCTTCTATAATTATACGCTGGATAATATCCTTTCCGGGAATCCGCAGCTGAAACGTGCTAAGATTCATAATGCTGAAATCCGGTTCGAGTTTTATCCTGCACCGGGACAATCGTTATCCGTATCCGGTTTCTATAAATATTTTATCAATCCGATCGAATTGGTAAACCGGACGGGGACATCCGGAGCAAGTGAATTATATTATACCAACGTCTCTTCTGCAACAAACTTCGGAGGGGAAATGGAATATCGTATCAAACTTTCGACATTCGCTCCTGAAAAAGACATCAGCTTTCTTAAAAACACCACGGTTTTTACCAATTTTTCCTTAATCCGTTCCCGCGTCGATGTTTCAAACATACAAGGAGCAACGGCAAAAAGTAGGCCGCTTCAGGGACAATCCCCGTACATTGTCAATGCCGGATTATTTTTCGAATTTCCGAAAGTCAATGGTGCGCTGAGTATTTCCTATAACATTGTCGGAAGAAGAATCTTCATTGTAGGGAATGTTCAGGAACCGGATGTATGGGAAAATCACCGCCATTTAATCGACCTGCAATATGCGCATACCTTCTTAAACAACAAACTTGAAATAAAGCTGAATGTCCGGGATCTGCTTGCACAAAAATTAATCTTCTACCAGGATTTAGGAGGTAATTACAAATATGACAAAGGCGTTGATAACCTGTGGCAGGTAACTACTTACGGACAGTCGGTATCATTGGGTGTTTCTTATAAATTTTAATAAATCCCGGTTCTGAAATGTGGTAATAATTAGGTAACGTATAACTAAAGCAAGCATAACCTTGTCTTAATTTTCATACAATGTCACCGAAATAAATTTGTATCAAAGAAAAAAGAAAAATAAAATGAAAAAGATCTACTTAAGCTTAGCAACGCTATTATGTGCAGCAGCTTTAAATGCACAGACAGGATTCTGGGAAGAAACAGCTTACAGAGGAGCTTTCCCTGTAACCGATAACACAAACGCAACAGACTGGACTGCAGGCTGGGCGAATTTTTCTCCTGAAACAACGAACTACGGGACACCTACACAAACAGTGGAGAATAACATTACATCAAATACTACGTGGAGTGGTATCATTTTATTGAAAAACAAGGTATATGTAAAAAATGGTGCTACTTTAACGATCGAACCGGGAACAATTATCCGTGGTGACAAAGCTACTCAGGCGACATTGATCGTAACAAGAGGTTCTAAAATCCATGCAGCAGGTACTGTAACAAATCCTATCATCTTTACATCCAATGAAAGTGTCGGAGACAGAGCTGAAGGAGACTGGGGAGGTGTTGTTATTTTAGGAAATGCAAAAAATAACCAGCCGGGAGGTGTTGCGAACATCGAAGGTATCGCGCCAACAACGGATACGCAATTTGGAGGAACTAACGACGAAGATAATTCCGGTGTTTTAAGCTTCATCCGTATTGAGTTCGCCGGTATTCCATTTGAACCGAATAAAGAGATCAACGGAATCACTTTTGGTTCAGTGGGGAGCCAGACACAAGTAGATCACATTCAGGTTTCCTGGTCGGGAGATGACTCTTTTGAGTGGTTCGGAGGAACTGTTGATGCAAAATATTTAATTGCTTACAGAGGTCTGGATGATGATTTTGACACTGATTTTGGATTCAGAGGCCGTGTTCAGTTCGGTTTGATCATCCGTGATAAAGATATTTCTGATGCTGCAGGTGACTCTAACGCTTTTGAAAGTGATAACGATGCAACAGGTTCTTCCAATTATCCGATGACAGCTCCTGTTTTCTCTAACATCACTATCGTAGGGCCGAAAGGAAACGGTTCCATTGCTTTGCCAACAGGTGAAAAATTCGAAAAAGCGTTCCGTTTAAGAAGAAATACTGCAACATCTGTATTCAATTCACTGATCACAGGATGGGAAAAAGGATTATCTATTGAAGGTGCGGCTACTGAAGATAATCTGACTGCGGATTCTATGGTAATAGCAAACAACTTGTTCATCAATTTTGATCCGGGAACAGTAACAGTAACAGCAACTCCTTCTTTCTACGCTACGTTCTTTACACAGGATGGTAACGATTCAACAAAAACAATTGCTCAGGTAAACTGGGTGAATCTGTTCCCTGCATTAGGTACTAAGCCAGATGCACGTCTGAATTCAGGTTCAGTTGCAGCAACAGGTGCGAACTTCACAAATACTAAGTTTGGAAATGATTTCTTAGCAGTTACTAAAAACGAAGATATTAACGTATCTGTTTATCCGAATCCTGCAAACAACACTGTAACAATTAACACAAATATGGACGATGAAGCAACTTTGGAAATCCTTACACTTGAAGGTAAAGTTGTTAAATCAGAAGTATTAAAATCAAACAGCACGGAAGTGAATGTTTCAGATTTAACAAATGGAATTTACCTGTTAAACATCAGCAATTCATCTTCCAGAAAAGCTATTAAACTGATCAAGCACTAAACCACACAGTAAGTAAAACAAACACAACGAAAACTGCAGACTCAGGTTTGCAGTTTTTTTATTTTATTATCTTAGATAATCCGGATCATCCTTTTTATATTTGCTTATTGCAAAAAATATGAAAGTCGTTTTAGCAGACAGTAATGAATTAATCAGAATTGGTCTTCGGTCCGTTTTAGAAAATTATCCCGAGATCGAGATTATCGGTGAGGCTGTTTCATCTCATGATCTATGGCTTATGTGCGAAAACACACCCATTGATGAAGTGATTATTGATTACACTTCTGACGGCTTCTCTATTGATATTGTTCCGAAAATCATTCAGAAAAGGCCTGATATCAATGTAATTGCCATCACTCCCGAACAATCGGCCACCACATTGATAAACGCCCTGAAATCAGGCGTAAAAAGCTATGTGAAAAAAGATTGCTCTGTTACGGAAATAATGGATGCAATCATAGAAACCGGAAAAGGGAACAATTTTTTCTGTGGCAAAATCCTTGAAACCATTCAAAAAGCGAATATCAACATCGAAGATCTGGACAGTGATGTATTCTCCTGCGAGCCTGTAAGCTTATCTGAACGGGAAAATGAAATAATCAAAATGATCGCAGAAGGTCTTACCAATATCCAAATTGCGGAGCAACTGTTCTTAAGCAATCATACTGTTAATACGCACCGCAAGAATATCATGTCCAAACTCGGTGTGAAAAATACAGCAGGGATTGTTATGTATGCCGTAAAAATGAATATTGTCAGTCCTAATAAATTCTTGTTCGCCTCGGAAGGAAGTTAGTGTGAATTGTGAATTGCAGGTTACAGATTACAAATTGCAGGTTGGAAAATTGAAAGATTATAATTTATTACTGTTGACCGGAGGCTTCACTATCAATCAGCCAAAGGCGTTTTTCTTTCAGCTCTTCAATCCGCAGGGATTTCCCTTTTTCACGGATATTTTTAACCAGGTCACTATAATAACGGTGCTTATACTCCAGATAATCAATCTGGTAATCCAGCCATTGTTCGTCTGTCATACGAAGCAGGTAAAGTGCCAGCTCTTTCCGAAGCTTGTCGGCGATCAAATGGTAATCGCTTCTTCCCAGATAATCCGAATCGGCATCACACATTAATTGCTCCAGCAGGTTTTTAGGTGTTTCAAAACGTGCTGTCGCCCAAATCAGCTCACACACCTTCTCTATATCTTCACTTGAATAACCGTATTGCGGCAGGTTATTCTTTGCCAGCATTACTGCAAATTGCTCATTGTTCTCGTATTCAACAATAAACCCCACATCGTGATACAAAGCAGCCGTACGCAGCAGCAAAATCTCACGTTGTGACAATGCTTCCAGGCGTGCGTACCGCTTCACGGTTTCGTCCATTTTCAAAGTATGGTCAATTGTGTGATAACACATTGTATCAGGTAAAAAGCATTTCAGCATTTGTAAAATATTCCGGCGCATCCTGTAAAAATCCATGGCAGGTAATCCGCATTCATCCATCACCTGTAAATTAGGAGAGATTCCCCAGTTATCATTACAAAATTCCGGTTTAAGCCAGCTCAAAAAATACATATTCAACCGCCCTCCCCTTTTCTTTATTTCAACTTCGTCAAAGAAAGTCGTTGAGAAATAAGGGGCAACTTTATCATAAATTCGTTGTGTAATCAGAATTTTCCCTTCGGAGGAAGTTTGTTCTGCCCTTGCTGCTATATTGACTGCATCTCCCCAAACATCATATATCAGCTTTTTCCTTCCAACGATACCTCCTACCAGGCTTCCGGCATTGATACCAATCCGGATCTGCCAGCCATCCTTGCCCTGGGCTTTTTCCAAAGCAAATTCTGTTTCCACAAAGCTAATAATTTCATTCGCAGCCAGGCAGGCACGAATCTCAGGAGACGGAAGATCTTCCGTAACTCCGGCAATTGCCATATAAGCATCTCCGACTGTTTTGATCTTTTCTAACCGGTAGCGCTCGCAGATATCATCAAATCTTGAAAAGTATTTTTCAAGTTGACGAATCAGCTCCATCGGTTGTAAATCTGCAGATTTAGATGAAAATCCCACAAAATCAGTAAAAAGAATTACAGCATTTTTGTAGCGTTTCGGTTCTACTTTTCCATTTCTGCGAAAATCTTCGATTACTGTTTCCGGAAATACATTCGCCATAAGAGATGTTACACGCTGCACGTCGAAAAACATACGTTTGTACACTTCTATCTTAACGTTCAGACTAACAGGATCAAAGGGCAATGGAAGAATATCACAAATCCCTTCTTTTACTGAAAAAACAAGAGGTGCGAGCGCTTGTGGTGCATCGGCCATCAACAGGGTAAATACTTCTGCATTCTTACTGTTTCTGATCAGTCCCGAAACAGCAGGTGCGGAACAAAATTCTCCCTGCGAGCAATCCAGGATCTGAATTCCGATTGTTTTTTTCTCTAAAACACGTTTTGCTTCTGCTTCATCTTCCACCTGAATAAGATTCGTGCCAACACTTTTGAAAGCAAGCTTAAACTCGCGAAAAAGAGCTGTCTGCCGACTTACGAAAAGTATGTTTACAAAGTGTTCCAAAGATTAATATCTTCTATCAATAAGATTCTTTTTCATTCGGGAAATCTCCTCTTCGTACATCCTCCACATATTTTTCAATAGAGGATTTCATCTGTTCGTACAAGTTATTGTATTTCCTCAGAAATCTCGGATTAAATTCATTATTGATTCCCAGCATATCGTGAATCACCAATACTTGTCCATCCACATGTCCTCCCGCACCGATCCCTATGATCGGAATAGAAACACTTTCCGCTACTTTTTTAGCCAGTTTTGCAGGGATTTTTTCAAGAACAATCGCAAAACAACCGGCTTCTTCCAATGCTTTCGCATCTTCAATCAACCGGATCGCTTCTTCTTCTTCTTTCGCCCGGACTACGTATGTTCCGAATTTATAGATCGACTGCGGAGTCAGTCCCAGATGTCCCATTACAGGAATTCCGGCTGTCAGGATTCTTTTTATGGATTCAATGATCTCCGAGCCGCCTTCTAATTTAACACCGTGTCCACCCGATTCCTTCATAATCCGGATCGCGTTGGAAAGCGCTTCTTTAGAGTTTCCCTGATAAGATCCGAAAGGCATATCTACAACAACCAGCGCTCTTTTCGCTCCGCGAACCACCGAAGAAGCATGGTAAATCATCTGGTCTAAGGTAATCGGCAAAGTAGTTTCATGGCCAGCCATGACATTAGATGCTGAATCTCCTACCAGGATAATATCAATACCGGCATCATCAATAATCTTTGCCATTGAAAAATCATATCCCGTCAGCATGGAAATTTTTGCTCCTGCTGCTTTCATCTCCTTCAGGACGTTGGTTGTCACTCTTTTTACTTCTTTATGTACTGACATAATATTAAATGCTAAATATTTATTGAACTTTCTCCGGTAGATAGTATGTAATCAATCCTCCTGCACACTTTCGTCCCAATCTGTATCTTCCTCCCATTCTTTCCCCAGAATCATTTTTATTACCTCCGCAGCTCCATATAAACCAAAAAGAGCCGGGATATAGCTGATTGTTCCGTAGAAAGATCGTTTAAAATTGCTTCCATCCGTTAATTTCAACGAATCTTTATCCTGCAATTCTGTTGAATATACCGCTTTTATCCTGCGATAGTCAATCTTATCTTTTTTCAGGCGCTTTTTTAAGTGGCTGGCAAGCTTACAGTTCTTCGTTTTATGTAGCTTATCCACACGTACCTGGGCCGGATCCATTTTTCCTCCCGCGCCCATATGGGAAATAATCTTCGTATTGGTCTTTTTACAGGCTATGATCCATTCCAGCTTAGGTGTTACGGAATCAATACAATCCATTACATAATCCGGTTTTAAATCTTCCAGAAGCTCCCACACTCTTTCCGGTACGACAAACTCCTCTATCACGTTTAATTCAGCATCAGGATTGATCTCACGGATCCGTTCAGCAAGAACTACCGCTTTGTTCCGGCCGATCGTACTGTCCAAAGCTGTCAGCTGTCTGTTTTTATTGGTCGGGTCAAATTTATCTCCATCAATCAACGTGATGGTTCCAACGCCTGCCCGGGCAATAAATTCTCCTGCAAAAGAGCCTATTCCTCCTAAGCCGACTATCAAAACATGTGCTTTCTTCAATTTGTGTAATCCGTCGTCTCCTATCAAAAGTTCTGCACGTTCTAACCAGTTTGTCATGAATTTCCTTTTTTATCTTTCCAAAAATATATAAAAATCACAATGTCTTTACGGAAGAAGTTTTCTGTCAAAAACTTTTTCGAAATTATCCATTAACTGCTTCTCGATATATTCAACCGGAATCTTCCTAATTACTGCCAGCTTTTCATATAAAAGACGGATATTCATTTCTTTATCATCTGTTTCCAGAAACAATCGCTCCAACGGAAAATCCCTCATCACCTCTTGTAATTTTTCATCTGTCAATAAAGCCGTTCCGATACTCAGGTAAAATCCTTCTTCCAGTAATTGTTTTATCGTATTTGTTTTTCTAAAACCATGAAAAATCCATACCTGAGAAGGATCTATCTTCCTTCTCAGCAGAATCAGCTCCTGAATTGCTTTCACACAATGAACGATCAACGGTTTTCGATATTTCTCAGATAAGCTGATCTGTATTTCCAGCCATTGCATTTGTTTGTTCCAGTCAGAGAGGGCCAGCTTATCCAGCCCGCACTCTCCAATTGCCAGGCAATTTGGCTGCTGAACCAGATATTCCAGCTCTTCCAGAAAATCAAAAGAAAACTGCTCTGCATACCACGGATGAATTCCATAGGAACAAATTAATTCCGTCCTCTTGTCAAAAGCATTGAAAATGGACAAATCTGCGGAACCGGAATGATGTGTATGCAAATCAATTAACATGGGATAAAGTTAGGATATTCACCATTATTCTAAAAAAATAATATATCTTTTGCCTTTCAAAATCAAACCATGAGTACAACAGTGAATTCTAACTTCTTTGATTCTAAACTATTAGGGCATCCAAGCGGATTATTTGTCCTCTTCTTTACAGAAATGTGGGAGCGCTTTTCCTTTTACGGGATGCGCGTATTACTGATCCAGTATCTGACAGCTGCGGTCATCCACGGAAATCCGAAATCAGGTTTAGGGTGGGATGTTCAGTCTGCTTCTGCTCTTTACGGAACGTATGTAATGCTGTTGTATATCACTCCTGTTTTCGGAGGTGTCATTGCCGACAAGCTGTTAGGATCATGGAAATCGGTGATTATAGGCTCCATCATCATGACTTTGGGGCATGCTTCCATGGCAATCGAGAATGATATCACTTTCTTCATCGGATTAGCCTGCCTGATCTTAGGAACCGGTTTTTTCAAGCCCAATATGCCGGCAATTCTCGGGGAAATGTATAAGAAATTTCCGGAGAAAAAAGATGGCGGCTATACGATTTTTTATATGGGAGTAAATGCCGGCGCATTTTTCGGAATGATGTTGTGCGGGTATTTTGCTGAAAAATTCGGCTGGCACTGGGGATTTGGCCTAGCAGGAATCTTTATGCTTCTGGGAACCATTCAGTTTTGGTTGGCAAAACCGTTATTTGGTACAATAGGTGATCTGAAAAAAGAAGACAAAACAGTTGAATTAAAAGAAGAAGACGTCAATCACCCGGATGAGAAAGTCAGAAATCCGTTTAAAATAATTGATATTGCTTTAATTGTAATCGTTTCTATTTTGGGATTGATGTATGCCTTCAATGATCCTATTTCCAGAAACCTTCCGGACAAAGACATCTTTAAATTTTTAGATATTTTAAAATCAGACGGAAGCGTTTTCCGCGGGCAATATATTGTGATTATCGGCACACTTCTCTTATTTTTCTTTCTGATTATCAACAGAATTCTGCGGTACGGGAAAGTTGTAAAAGACAGGATGCTGGCAATTATTATTTTGGCAGTCACCTTACTTTTCTTTTTCATGAGCTTCGAACAGGGAGCTTCTTCTCTGGTAATTGTAGCAAGGGATTATATTGACCGTTCCCTTGAAGGAAATGCATTAGTTATTTTCAATATCGTAAATGCGTTATTGACTATCGTTCCATTATCCATTATCTCATGGGTATTGGTCAAGCTTGCCCTGATAACATGGAAAAAGATCAGTATTTCCAATATAATCCTGTTTATCTGTTTCGGACTGATCTGGGCTGCCGTGCTCAAGATGCTTCATAAAGAGTTTACCGCAGATGCGTCAGAGATTACCGTTTCATGGTTTTCCACATTAAATGCGTTCTTTATCATCCTGCTGGCATCCACAATCTCTAAAATATGGGATTCCAAATACAATCCTCCGGTTGCTTTCAAATATGGTTTCGGATTAATTTTTGTGTCTATCGGCTTCCTGTTATTAGGAATCGGCTCATGGGGAATCGGGGAAGGAGTGAAAATCTCCATGATCTGGTTAATTTTAACGTATCTCCTACACACCATTGGAGAGCTTTTTATTTCTCCGGTCGGCCTGTCTTATGTCAGTAAGCTTGTTCCTGCCAGAATGCTGGCATTTATGTACGGAATCTGGTATTTAGCTATCGCTATAGCTCAAAAATTAGCAGCCTTGCTCGGCGGGCAGGTGGAAGTTATAAAAGAAGAGTATTCATTAAGCCATTTCTTTTTGTTATTCACCGCCATTCCTTTAGTTGTGGCCATTATTATCATGTTGCTGCATCCGTTGCTCAAAAAACTGCTTCACGGCATAAAATAGAAATTTAATGGCTGCAGCTCGTTAAAAAATAACAGGACGTTGTTTTTTTTACATTTTTTTATAATTTCACAACTTTTAAATTTAAAGATGTAAAATGAGTATAGAAACACAAAAAGGACATCCTAAAGGGTTGTATCTGTTATTTACAACCGAAATGTGGGAACGTTTCAGTTATTATGGGATGAGAGCATTATTTACATTATTCTTAGTTAATGCATTAATGTTTGATAAAAAAACTGCTTCCGGAATTTACGGATCATATACCAGCCTTGTTTACCTTACACCTATAATCGGAGGTTACTTTGCCGATAATATCTGGGGGAACCGAAAGTCCATTTTTGTAGGAGGAATAATGATGGCTATCGGGCAGTTTTTCATGTTTTTATCCGCCTCATTTTATGTGAATCATAGTTTGGCTATGATTTTAATGATTGTCGGGCTAACCTTCTTAATTTTCGGAAACGGATTTTTCAAACCAAATATATCTACTCTTGTAGGGCAATTATATTCAGAAACGGACAAACGTAAAGATGCCGCTTATACTATTTTTTACATGGGAATCAACCTGGGAGCATTCATTGCCCCATTACTTTGTGGATATTTAGGAGAAAGATATGATGCTTCCGGTGCTGTTATTCCAAGCGCATTCAAGTGGGGTTTCCTTTGTGCCTGCCTTGGTATGATTATCTCTGTTGTGACTTTCGAATTAAGGAAAAATAAAGTATTAAACACACCTGAAGGGAATCCTATCGGTGTCGAACCTAACCAAAAAAGATTAGCACAGGAGAATCCAAATGATACAGTTGCTCCTAAAAAAAGCAATTCAAATGTTTTTATCGGTATTCTTGTTGGTATTATTCTTTTGGTTTTTTTCCGCTTTTTTGTATTTATATCAGCAGATGAATCAGTTATTGACATTACCAATAATTACATTTCAGCAGCTATCTTTGCTGTTTCAATAGCTATTCCATTAATAATTATTACGGACAAATCATTAAATAAAATAGAAAAGCAAAGGATATCAGTCATTTACATAGTTGCTTTCTTTGTAATTTTCTTCTGGGCAGCTTTTGAACAAGCAGGTGCTTCTCTGACATTTTTTGCAGCGGAACAAACAAACAGGGTCATTTTCAATTTCCACATGCCAGCAAGCTGGTTCAACAGTTTTAACGCTGTATTTATTGTTCTGCTAGCTCCTTTAATCTCTATATTATGGACTAAATTAGCAAAGAAAAATTTAGAACCGGCTTCTCCTTATAAACAAGCCTACGGTCTGTTTTTACTTGCCCTTGGTTATGTATTCATTGCATTTGGGGTTGATGGTGTTGAACCAGGAATAAAAGTATCAATGATATGGTTAACAGGCCTTTATTTTATTCATACGATCGGTGAATTATTCTTGTCTCCTATCGGTTTGTCCATGGTTAATAAGCTGGCACCTGTCAGATTTGCTTCCTTATTAATGGGAGTATGGTTTCTGAGTACAGCAGCTGCCAATAATTTTGCAGGATTTTTAAGCTCTTTCTACCCAGATCCTGTATTAACCGGAGAACAGGTCAGAGATCTAGAAAAGCAATTTACTACTGATCAGTACACGTGTTATTTAACTGCTGAAGATACAAAAACAGCTTCTCTTTCTGACACAACGCAAATCATTGATCAAAAAGGAAATATATCTGAAGTCAAGTACTCAGATATAAAATTTGACAGATTACTTCCAAAGACAAAAAACGAGGATTTAATCAAAAAAAATAGCCAGATTATTCAGGAAAAGAAGATCGAATACGCGAAGATGGCTATAAACAAAGAAAAATCTTTTCTGGGTATCAAAATTACTGATTTGAAATCATTCTTTTGGTTATTCGTCTATTTAGCCGGAGGATCATCGGTCATTTTATTTTTACTAAGTAAGCTACTGGTCAAAATGATGCACGGTGTTAAGTAATTAATTAAAACAAATCGTCTGAAATAAGACTGATTAATCAGGATAAAGATAAAATGAAGCCGGCGAAGAAAAATCTTCGCCGGCTTTTTATGTCTTTTTAAAACGATTTAAGCACTTTAAAAACCATCCCTGTATCTTTCCCATATATTTCTGCATTTAAGTATCTGTAACAGCAAATAAATGCTGCGTTATGAATCATTTGGTAATTCAGTTATCAGCGTTACTTATTATCACCTGCAAATTAACAGAAAAGTATTTCCATGAGCTTCTTTCGAATTCTTAGTGTAGATATAAACAAAAAGCCCCGCTTAAATTAAGCAGGGCTTTTTGTTTTTAAATCTTTTTATTTATTTCTTTTTGTACTCAGCAGCATCCAGTTTAAGGATCTCATCAATTACTTCATTTGTGATATCCTGCCCTCCTTTGAAATACAGTAATTGAGTTTCGTCAATTACGTAGCTCAGCTTTTTACGGTCAGAAACAAGCTCCACTGCTTTTTGAAGACGTTTTAAAATCGGATCATTCAATTCATTTCCGCGTGCCTGAAGGCGTTGTTGCAATTCCTGCTCTCTTGTCTGCAGGTTCGTTTGCATTTTTTGCAGGCGCTCTTCTTCGTACTGTCTCAAAACAGGAGAAAGCGACTCACGTTCTTTCATATATTTTTCATATGCTTTTTGCAATTCTGCTTCTAAATCTGTCAATTCTTTTTCCGCAGCTTTACTAAAGTCCTGAAGCTCTTTCAACGCATCTTTTCTGGAAGGTAATGTATCTAATACTTTCGTTGAATTAATATGTGCAACTTTAGATTGAGCACTTACAGTTCCGATCATCAATACGGAAACAAAAACGAATAATAACTTTCTCATTTTTACTTTTCTATTTACTTTACTTTTTAATTCCTAACTCTTTAATTACGGCATCGCTAATATCAAATTTACTATCTGCGTAAATCAGATTGCTCTGATTTGCCTTGTCAAATATAAAACTATAATTCTTACTGGAAGCAACTTTCTGCATCGCTTCGTAAATTCTGTCCTGAATCGGTTTTATGAGTTCCTGACGTTTTTGAAAATAATCACCGGTAACTCCGAAACGGGATTTCTGCAATTCCATTGCTTCTCCCTCCAGTTTCTTAATTTCTTCCTGGCGCTTTTCTTTCTCTTCAGCAGGCAATAATACCTCTTCTCTTGCAAAGTTATCTTTCTTTGTTTTAATTATTTCATAGCGCTCCTCAATTTCTGTGGTCCAGCGCTCTACCATTTTATCAAGACGTTCCTTTGCTGTTTTATATTCTTCTATATTATTCAGAATGTAATCTGAATCAATGTAACCGTATTTCTGAGCAATTGAGGCAAATGATGTGCCAAAAAACAATGCAGCTAATAAAAGTAAATGCTTCATAACTTATAACTCTCCTAAATTCATACCAATTGTGAAGGTAAATTTACCAAAATATCCTTTTTGTCTTATACTTGAATCGGAAGATCCTTTATAACCATCCGAATGCGGATCCAGCGTATCAAAGCCCCAGCCGTAATCTACTCCAAGCATACCGAACATCGGAAGGAAAATTCTCAGACCGATACCTGCAGACCGTTTCACATTCAGCGGATTAAATTTCTTGAAATTCGGATAGGTATTTCCAGCCTCTCCGAATAATAGTAAATAGAAGGTTGCTGACGGGTTTAATGATAACGGATAACGCAGCTCCAGCGTATATTTTGTCGCAATCGGATCTCCGGTGGATGACGAAACAGAATTATCATCATATCCGCGAAGTGCCAGCAACTGATATCCTACAAACGAATAAGCTCCGATCATACCGCTTCCTCCCATCTTATAACGCTCAAACGGAGATAAGCCTTTCGAAGAGTTGTATGCTCCCATATATCCGACACCGACACGCGACATCAATACCAGCTTTCTGTCTCTTGTTAACGGGAAATAATATTCCGTTGAAAATTTAAACCGGTAATACTCCACAAATTTATAGCGTTCCTGTCCTGTCGCACCGGAATAATCTTTGTCTTTTCTGAATAATGAATATGGAGCTGTTGTTTTAAACATGAAGGTAATGTTTGAGCCTTCCTGCGGATAAATCGGCGCACTTACCGAGCTTCTCTGAAGAATATATTTAAAGCTGATATCATTCGCAAAACCTTTTTCAAAGCTCTCTGTAAAGCCGTTCATATTCAGGTCATAATAGGTATATCCCAGCTCATAATATGCTGTAAAGAAATCATCCGGAATCTTTTTACGGCGTCCCAGCCCAAGTCCTATACCTGTTTGCTGAATTCCCTGGTATCCTTCTTTGCTTTTTGCTACTCCGGAACTGGAATAAGAAGTGTGGTTTGCCCAAAAGCTGAGTGATGTAGGTTTTTTACCTCCTAACCACGGCTCCGTAAATGAGAAGTTATAACCCTGATAATATTTCCCGTTTGTCTGTACACGTAAGGATAAACGCTGCCCGTCTCCCGAAGGTAACGGCGACCATGCTGATTTATCAAAGAATTTCTTTGTTGAGAAATTATTGAAGGTCAGTCCGGCTGTCAGAATCAGACGCTTAATAGCATAACCTCCTGATAATTCCACCTGGTCAGAAGATTTTTCCTCCACTACGTATTCAATATCTACTGTTCCTTTTTGTGGATTTGGTAAAGGATTGATCTGAAACCCCTGCTCATTGAAATATCCCAGCTGAGCCAGCTCACGCTGTGTACGGATAATGTCATTACGATTGAATAAATCTCCCGGCTTAGTACGAATTTCCCGGCGGATTACGTGCTCGCTCGTTTTTGTGTTTCCCTTAATAAAAATGTTATCGACAATTGCTTCTTTTCCTTCAATCAGGCGGATCTGATAGTTGATATGGTTATCAACAATACTTTTTTCTATTGCCTGAATGTTGAAGAATAAATATCCTTTGTCCATATATAAAGAAGAGATATCCCTTCCGTCAGGACTCATGTTCAAACGGGTATCCAGTAATTCCTTATTATAAATATCACCGTATTTTATTCCAAGAACTGTATCTAAATAAGAGCTTCTGTATTTTGTATTTCCAACCCACTCTATATTACCAAAATAAAATTTGCTTCCTTCCTCAATTTTCATTTTGATCAACAAGCTTCTGTCGCTGATCAGGAAAAAAGTATCCGATACGATCTTGGCATTCCGCATACCATTCGCATTGTATTTGGCAATTACATTCTGCTTATCGGTTTCATAAGTAGATTCAAGGAATTTAGATTTTTTAAAGATGCGGAGCAAGCTGGTTCTTTTTGTTTCTTTCATTGCTTTTCTGATCTTCGCATCGCTAAGCTGCTCATTTCCTTCAATCAAAATATCCTGAACACGGATCCGCTGGCCACGGTCCACATTAATTACAAACATTTCTGAATTATTCAGTAAACTATCTGCTTCGCGCCTGATATTTACCTTTACATTCCAAAAACCTTTATCCCGGTAATATCCCCGGATCTTCGCAGCTGTAAGATTAACCGTGTTTTCAGAAATAGTCTTTCCGGAAAACAGGTTGATCTGCTCTCTGACCTTGTCCGCATCTTTCTTGGCTACTCCTTCCAGCTTAAAACGGGAAAGCTTCGGTTTCGGCTGAAGTTCAATGGTCAGAAAAGCAATGTTTGCGACAATCCTGTCCACATAAATATCTACCTGTGAAAAAAGTCCTTCTTTCCAAAGGTTCTTGATCGCATTGGTAATTTTATCACCCGGGATCATTACTTTCTGCCCCTGGCGCAAGCCAGCAATCAATAAAATGGCCTGGTGATCGAAATTATCTGCACCTTCCACACGGATAGCTCCGATCTGGTATTCTTTCGGGTTTGCGTAATCCCAGTCTCCGTCGCCGATTGATGTGACCTGTACGGGATTAGAAGTATTGGAAGAATCTTCCACTTCCTGTGCCATCAATGCTGATGAAAAGAAGCAGAAAAAGAAAAGTAGCTTCGCTGTATATTGATTGTATATCTTCATTCTACATTTATGATTTGCTCTGAAGTTTTTCCGAAACGCCGTTCCCTGAACTGAAAATCTATCACTGCCTTGTATAATTCCTCTTCGTTAAAGTCCGGCCATAGTACTTCTGTGAAATAGAATTCGGAATAGGCACATTGCCAGAGAAGGAAATTACTCAACCGCATTTCACCGCTCGTTCTTATTAGCAATTCAGGATCAGGAAAAGCTGCTGTTGAAAGGTTCGCAGAGATTAGTTCTTCATTTACAGCAATTGGATCCAAATCTCCCGCTTTCGTCTTTTCAGCAATCTTCTTCACCGCTTTCGTAATCTCCCACTTAGCACTATAGTTTAATGCTAAGATAAGATGCAACCCGGTATTATTTTTTGTTACTTCAATAGCATTATACATTTCGGCTTTGCAATCCTCAGGAAGTCCTTCCAAATCGCCAATACCGTGGATTCTGACCTTACGTTTCATCAAATCCGGGATTTCTCCCACAATGGTACGTACCATCAGTTCCATTAATCCATCCACTTCTGCCTTCGGCCTTCCCCAATTCTCTGTCGAGAATGCGTACATCGTCAAATACCGAACTCCCAGTTTCTGACAAGCATTTACCGTTTGACGCACAGCATCTACTCCAAAAGAGTGACCGAACAAGCGGTCCTGCCCCTGTTTCTTCGCCCAACGTCCATTACCATCCATAATTACGGCAATGTGCTCCGGAATCCTTGTCAAATCTATCTGTTGTTCAGTATTCATAAAAAAACTCTGCTTAAACGCAAGAAATTAACTTATAGTATGTAATTCTTAAAGTTTGCCAAAATTAAAAAAAGGGATTTGTAAAACAAATCCCTTAAGATTTAACAGCAGCTTTTATTTATTCTGCTAAAACGATAATTTTATTATTGCTCATCTCCACAACTCCTCCATTAATTTTCACATAAATCACGGAAGCATTTTTCTCATCTACTCTTACAGAAGCAGGAAGATCTTCGGCATCAGCAACTGCGTTTACCAGATCTACTTTTACTTCTCCTTCTTTTAAGGAAGAGATGACCGGAGCATGGTTATTTAAAACCTGAAACAGGCCATCTAAACCGGGAAACTGAACTGCAGTAGCTTCTCCGGAAAAAATTTTAGCTTCAGGCGTTATGATCTCTAATTGCATAATTCTTCAGATTAATTAGTCTCTGCAAGCATCTTCTCGCCTGCTTCGATAACATCCTGGATTGTACCTTTTAAGTTAAATGCTGCTTCAGGGTATTGATCCAGCTCACCATCCATAATCATATTGAAACCTTTGATCGTATCCTGAATGTCCACCAATACTCCTGGAATACCTGTAAACTGCTCTGCTACGTGGAATGGCTGAGAAAGGAAACGTTGTACACGACGCGCTCTGTGCACGATCAACTTATCTTCCTCTGATAATTCGTCCATACCCAGGATGGCAATGATATCCTGAAGCTCTTTATATCGTTGTAATGTCGTTTTAACGCGCTCAGCACAATTATAGTGAAGATCTCCGATTACACTCGGACTCAAAATACGGGAACTTGAATCCAGCGGATCCACCGCAGGATAAATACCCAACTCGGCAATCTTACGAGATAATACGGTTGTCGCATCCAAATGGGCAAATGTATTAGCCGGAGCCGGGTCCGTTAAGTCGTCCGCAGGTACATAAACTGCCTGAACAGATGTAATCGAACCATTTTTAGTAGAAGTAATACGTTCCTGCATTGCCCCCATTTCTGTTGACAATGTCGGCTGGTAACCTACCGCTGAAGGCATACGTCCCAGTAAGGCGGACACCTCAGAACCAGCTTGGGTAAAACGGAAAATGTTATCTACGAAGAACAGGATATCCTTTCCTTGGCCGTCTCCTTCTCCGTCACGGAAATATTCTGCCATTGTCAAACCGGACAACGCAACCCGTGCACGTGCTCCCGGAGGCTCGTTCATCTGACCGAAAACGAAAGTAGCTTTAGACTCTTCCATTTGTTTCAGATCGATTTTAGAAAGATCCCATCCTCCTTCTTCCATTGAGTGCATGAAATCATTACCATATTTGATAATTCCTGATTCCAGCATCTCACGAAGCAAGTCATTTCCTTCACGTGTACGTTCACCTACACCTGCAAACACAGATAAACCTCCGTGTCCTTTTGCGATATTATTAATTAATTCCTGAATCAATACTGTCTTACCTACTCCGGCACCACCAAACAAACCGATTTTACCTCCTTTTGCGTATGGCTCAATCAGGTCGATCACTTTGATCCCTGTGAACAGAACCTCTGTTGAAGTGGACAACTGGTCAAACT
The DNA here is from genome assembly GCA_001899145.1 of Flavobacteriia bacterium 40-80. GTDB lineage: Bacteria > Bacteroidota > Bacteroidia > Flavobacteriales_D > Crocinitomicaceae > 40-80. Next base: position 284,746 of record MKVF01000018.1, on the reverse strand, counting down.
TTGGAGCTTCGCGGTGGATAGGTAAACCGTTTGAATTATCTACGGCATTAATCCCGTCAATTGCTTCACCAACTACATTAAATAATCTGCCTTTGATCTTCTCTCCGATCGGCATTTTGATTGCGCTACCTGTAGAAAGAACAGCCATGCCTCTTCTAAAACCATCAGAGGAATCCATAGAAATTGTTCTTACCGAGCTTTCTCCAATGTGAGACTGCACTTCAAGAACTACTCTTGTACCATCGCTTTTTCTTACTTCCAATGCGTCGTAAATGTTCGGAAGCTTAACTCCTTTCTCGAAGCTAACATCAACTACAGGACCGATTACCTGTGAAATTTTACCTTGTAATTGTGACATTTGTGTGCCCTTTTTAAATGATTCGATAATTTGGGCGCAAAGATACACTATATTTTTTAAAGACTCATTTTGTTCATAAGTTTTTTACCTCTCATCTGAAAAAAAGTTTGCATTAACATCGTATATGATAAAAATACGAATAACTAAAACTATTTTTGTATTCGAAAAATCCAACAAACATGTTGTTAGAAGTAAAGGACAAAGTTGTCTCAACAGATATTTTTAAACGAAAATTCGTCTGCGATCTGAATGCCTGTAAAGGAGCCTGCTGCATAGAAGGAGATGCGGGAGCACCCTTAACCTTTGAGGAAGTCGATATTCTGGAGGAAGTATATGATCTTGTCAAACCGTATATGCGCCCCGAAGGAATCGCAGAAGTTGAGAAAAAAGGAGTCTTTTACATCGACGAAGATAACGAGCCTGTGACAGCTTTAGTAAATGGCGGTGAATGTGCTTTCGTTTATTTTGACGAACAAGGTATTACCAAATGTGCGATTGAGAAAGCTTATCTTAATAATGAGATTGATTTTAAAAAACCTATTTCCTGTCACCTTTATCCAATCCGGGAAATGCGGTTGAATGAGCTGACTGCTCTTAACTACAACGAATGGAGTATTTGTAAAGATGCCTGCTCGCTGGGCGAACAGCTTCAGGTCCCTGTATATAAATTCCTGAAAGAACCGATTATCAGAGCGTATGGAGAAGATTTTTTCAGAGAGCTGGAAACGGTCAGCGAGGAAATAAAAAATTTTGATTTTTAACCCAACCTTTTTCATGGCTGTCACGTCTTTAAATTGTAGAACATCGGTAACTCATAGTTTACATTCAGTTCTACTTTGGTTTTATTTTCCTTGCAGATTCCTGAAAAGGGCAAAACGGGTTCGCTCTTTTCAGGTTTTTTTATTTTTGTAAATTATAACGGAGAATAAGACGTGAACCTGCAATCCAGAAAATATGTTTCCATCATTATGTTCCTTGCGATAGGGATCATATATATATCCCGCTTATTTTATATGCAGGTACTGGATGAATACTGGACGCTCCGTGCTGCGGAAATATCGGAAAAAAGGAAGCTTGTTATTCCTCCCAGAGGACACGTTGTTGACCGTACAGGAAAATTAGTAGTAAGCAACAAGCCTTACTACAATCTGATGATGATCGAAAAAAACATCAAAGATCTTGATACTGTAGCACTGGCAAACCTTATTGGCTGGGAACCGATAAAAATCAGAGAACGTTTTAAAGAGATTCGTGAAGAGCAGGGATATGATAAAAACCCTAAAACAGGAAAACGCGACTTGCCCCGTTATCAGAAAGTAAGGCCATACGTCTTTGTCAAAGAAATCACCATTGATGAGATGGCACAAATCGCACCTCATCTTTACAAGTTTCCGGGTTTCTATGAGGAGTTGTCAAGCATGCGCTACTATTCTTATCCGAATGCCGCAAATATTCTCGGGTATGTAAGTGAGGTCAATCAACAGGAGATTGATGCTGATTCAGCGCGTTATTACCGTCCGGGTGACAACATAGGAAAAGCGGGGATTGAAAAATACTATGAGAAAGAATTACGCGGGATCAAAGGAGTCAATTATATTGTTACTTCGGCGATGAACAATGAGCTACAGCCGTATGCTAACGGCAAATATGATATCAAGGCCAAACAGGGTGACCGTTTACAGTTAGGAGTTGATATTGAATTACAGGTGTATGGTGAACAGCTGATGCAGAACAAACGCGGAACCATCGTTGCTATCGAACCGTCAACGGGAGAAATTCTGACAATGGTCAGCGCACCGACCTACGATCCCAATTTATTAGTCGGAAAACGCGCCATTCAAACCAATTATCCAAAGTTGCTTCTGGATGAGAACAAGCCGCTTTTTCCACGGCCGCTTCAGGCAGAATATCCACCGGGCTCCATCTTTAAGCTTTTACAATCTCTCATTGCGTTACAAGAAGGAAGAATTACCGTCAACACTGGTTTCCCGTGTAATAAAAGCTTAGTCGGCTGTCACAACCATCCGAATGCGAGAAGCATTATCGAAGCGGTACAAATGTCTTGTAATCCCTATTATTATCAGGCGGTACGCCGTGTCATTCAGCCGGGAGTAAAGAAAAACATCTATGCAGATGCTGAGTACGGACTCGGAAAATGGGCGGAATATATGCACAATTTCGGGCTGGGTGAAAAGCTGGCGACAGACATTCCCGGCGTCCGCCCCGGACTGATCCCGGATCCGAATTATTACGATAATCTTTTTCCGTCAAAGAGAAATCCTTACGGGCATCATCGCTGGGCATTTTCTACCATACGTTCCATTTCTATCGGTCAGGGAGAAGTAAAAGTAACACCGTTGCAAATGGCCAATATTGCCGCCATGCTGGCGAACAGAGGCTGGTTTTATGTCCCACATGTGGTAAAATCGATCGGAAATAAAGGTTCGGAAAAAGTATTCCTGGAAAAACATCAGACAGGAATTAATCCTCAGCATTTCGAACCGGTTATCGAAGGGATGCGACGCGTGGTATATGAAGCGGGTGGTACCGCACGAAGAGCGCGTTTAAATGATATCATCATCTGTGGAAAAACAGGAACAGCACAAAATCCTCACGGGGAAGATCATTCTGTATTTATCTGCTTTGCCCCTAAGGACAATCCTAAAATCGCCGTCGCAGTCTTTGTGGAAAATGCCGGAGCGGGCGGTACCTGGGCAGCACCAATTGCCAGCCTGATCGTAGAGAAATACCTGAAAAGGGAAGTTACAGAGAAAGAACGGGAAAAATATATTCTGGAAGCAAATTTCATGGGAAAGACCACTAAATCCAATACGGCAAATGAGTAGAGAAACTGCATACAGAAACAATTCACTACTGGGAAAGATTGACTGGCTGATCCTTATCATCTATATTGCATTAGTGACTATCGGCATTGCAACGATCTATTCAACTGCTTACAATCCCGAGCATCCGTCATTGCTCTCCTTTTCTGAAAAATACGGAAAGCAGATTGCATGGGTAGGTGTTTCCTTTTTTCTCGGTTTTCTCATCTTCCTGATTGATACGACTATCTATCAGAAGTTTGCTTATTTCATTTATATTTTCTGTCTGGGACTTTTAGTCATCGTATTATTCATGCCTCCTGTAAATGGTGCACGTGCCTGGTTAGGAATTGGAAGCATGGGAATTCAACCGGCAGAATTTGCTAAAATCGGAACGGCTTTGGCGCTGGCGAAATTTATTCCCTCGCTGAATATACGGACGCTTGATTCGAAATCGGTACTGCTTTCCAATATCATTATTCTCATTCCGATGATTTTGATTATCCTGCAACCCGACGCAGGTTCTTTTGTCGTGTTCACTGCATTTCTTTTTGTGCTCTACCGGGAAGGCTTAAGCTACGACCCTATTTTGCTAAAGCTGCTTCGATTCCTTGGAATCACCCGCTTAAAAAGCACATGGGTAGGAAACCATTTTATTCCTCTTTTGTTTATCGTGATTGTCATTTCAATGGCCGCACTTCTAACGAGCAACAATATTATCACTTTTGAGAGCCTACCGGGAATTGAATTGCCGGGAATGTACGGCGTTCTGTTATTTTTCTTTTCTGTCTTCCTGCTGCTGCTGATTCTTGTTTTAATTTTCACGACTAAAAAAGACAGGTCTAAATTTTTACTGATCTTAATTTTCAGCCTGGGTATTGTTTTCTCCATTGTTATTGGTGTCGATCGGATGTTCCAATCACTGAAAAAGCACCAAAAAGAAAGAATTGAACTGTTCCTTGGATTGAGAGAGGATCCGAATGGTGATGATTATAACCGGAACCGTGCAATGGCCGCGGTAGGTTCCGGCGGACTAAAAGGCAAAGGATACCAGCAGGCCAGCTTATCATCAGTTGAAGCAAATCACGTTCCCGAATCAGAAACGGATTTCATTTTCTGTCCGTTGTCAGAAGAATGGGGCTTTATCGGATCAGGAACAATTGTTCTTCTTTACACGGTGTTGCTGATCAGGATTATCGTTATCGCAGAAAGGCAGCGGTCTTCGTTCTCCAGAATATATGCTTATTCGGTTGCGACGATTTTGTTCTATCACTTTGCTATTAATATCGGAATGAACATCGGACTTGCTCCTGTTATCGGGATTCCATTGCCGTTTATCAGCTATGGAGGTTCTTCCATGATGTCTTTTTCAGTAATGTTATTTATCTTATTGAAGTTGGATAGCCAGCGAATTGATATATTACAGTGAATTGCAGATTCCAAATTGCAAATTACAAATTGCTAACTCATTCAAAATTCAGTATTCAATATTCATAATTCTCCGGGGAGACATCATCTACAGCTCTTTTCCAACTTCCTCTATCACGCTCCAGACAGCATTTGCAGTGAAATCCCAGTTGAAAAGCGGGGCACGCTGCAAACCTTTTTCACTAAGGTCCTTTTGAAGCTGTTCATCAACAAAAAGCCGTTGCATTTGCGTAGCGATTTCTGCTGTATCGAATGGATTTACTAAAATACCGGCATCGCCGACTACTTCAGGAAGGGAAGTTAGATTACCGGCAATTATGGGTGTTCCACAACGCATTGCTTCTACCAGCGGGATTCCAAACCCTTCAAAATAAGGGACAAAAACCAATGCCAATGCACTAGCCGTCACCTTTGCCAGCTCTTCCAGCGAAAGGTGTCCTGTAAAATGAACATCTGAACGAAATTCTTCAGCAACCAAAGAAGCTTCCATATGATTCGTCGCGAATAAATTCGCGCCTACAATCAGCAGTTTCCCCTTATTTCCGCGTTCACGGTATATCTGAAAGGCTTTCAGCAAGCTCTTCAGATTCTTTCTGGGATGTAAGGCCCCGACAAATAAAAAATAAGGCTCACCGCCAGCATATTGGATCCGTACCTTCTGTTTTTCTTGTTCCGTAACAGGCCTGAATGTTTCGGAAGCTCCGTTCCAGGCAACTTTTACCTTAGCCGGCTCTATTCCGTAAGAAGCAACGATATCCTGCTTTGAATATTCGGAAACCGTCAGCAGCCTTTCCGCTTTTTTAGCAAATTTCGGAAAAAACTTATTGTAATACCAACGGAAACGAAGCGGTAAATCTTTCGGGTGGTGAAGGAAATTCAGATCGTGCATCACTCCGATCTGTTTGCATTCTGCTCGTAATGACAGGAAACCATCGGGAGAGAAAAAAATATCAATTTTTTCATTTTTCAAAGCTGCCGGTAAAGCAAATTCAAACCAGGAAATAATCAATACTACAGCACGTGTAGGCGGAAAAAGAACGACCGGTTTTACATTCGGTCCGAAAATAAATTTTTTATCATACGGGCGGTCAAAAAAGAATACGAATTCATGTTCGGGATGCTGTTTTACCATTCTTTTTACCACCTCGTAAGTGTACCAGCCAAAGCCTTCCATCTTAGAGGAAAGCAAAAAACGTGTATTGATCCCAATCCGCATAATTCAAAAACACCATTTAAGGCGCTGCGATATTACGAATTTATTGACAATTGTTCGTAATATTGTGAAAGATTAATGTATGCAGCGGAAATTCCTTTTTAATTTACTCCTGTTAATTGCTGTCAATTTGCTGATAAAGCCACTGGCTATTTTCGGGATTGATGCAGAAGTTCAGAACCGGATCGGTTATGAGGATTACGGCATTTATTTCTCGTTATTCAACTTTACTTATATCTTTAATATCCTGCTTGATTTAGGAATTACCAATTTCAATATCAAGAATGTAGCTCAGTTCCCGGTGCTTTCCAGACGTTATATCGGAAAGCTGATTTCCCTGCGGATCGTTTTGTTTCTGTTTTATGCGGTAGTCATATTCACTATAGGCTCACTCATCGGATTCCGTCAAAACCAGGTTTATATTCTATTTTTCCTGATAATTAATCAATTCTTATTAAGCTTATTACAATTTTTAAGGAGCTACTTCTCCGGGATGCTATTATTTGGATTAGATGCTTTTTTCTCTGTTTTTGATAAATTGCTGCTCATCGGGATTTGCGGTTATTACCTGTATATCAATCAAACAACAGCATTTACAATCTATCACTTTATCTTTTCACAAACAGCTGCATATATTCTTTCTCTAATACTGGCTCTTATTATTCTTTCGAAAAAAATCGGTTTTCAAAATTTTAAAATACAACCTAATTTTTCCATTGCTATCTTTAAGAAATCACTTCCTTATGCCTTGTTAATCCTGACAATGACCGTTTATACGCGGATCGATGCGGTACTCTTAGAACGACTTCATCCATATGGTGATTTTCAAACGGGAATATATGCGCAGGCATACCGGATTTTAGACGCTTTTGTAATGTTTGCCATGTTGTTTAACACATTGCTGTTTCCGATTTTTTCCACTCAAATACAGAAAAGGGAAAATATTCAGCCGTTGCTTTTAACTTCCGGTAAACTTATCTTTACGCTGGCTATTTCCGTTACTATAGGAAGCATCTTCTTTGCAGAAGATATTCTTTCTCTCTTCTACGATCAGGTACACCTGGTTTCCGTCATTACTTTCCGGATTCTGATCATCTCCTTCATGCCTATATGCGCGATCCAAATTTTTGGGACCTTAAACACAGCCAGTGATAATCTTCGCTTTTTAATCATTGTTTCAATCGTAGGAATTATTATTAATGTCGGATTGAATATATTCCTGATCCCGTATCGTGGCGCGATTGGAACAGCAATGGCATGTCTGGTGACACATATTGTAATAGCGGGAGTTCAAATCGTTTATACCAAACGTTTTTTCCATTTAAAAACAGCATGGAAAACACTTATCGCACTTATTATCCTTGGAACAGGATTATATCTCGTTTCAGATATCTTCCTGAAAGCAACGCATGGGTTCTTTGTCAACTTTTGCTTATTTGTAAGTGTTTCGATCATTTTTTCGGTAATTTTGCGGCTCATTGATATCAAAAACATCATACAGCTGATAAAAACACGTTCATAATGGCAAAAAAAGGAATTTGTATATTGGGCTCAACCGGCTCCATCGGGACGCAAACACTGGAAGTTATTGAGGCAAATCCGGAGCTTTTCACGGTTGAAGTTCTTACCGCACAAAACAACGCTGATCTGCTGATTCAGCAGGCGGTCAAATTCCAGCCCAACACGATTGTGATCGGTAACAGAGAACAGTACGAATATGTCAAAAATGAACTATGGCAGCAGGATATCAAAGTCTATTGCGGAGAAGAAGCACTTGCGGATGTAGTGACGAATGAAAATATAGATGTTGTCCTTACCGCACTTGTAGGATACTCAGGGCTAAAGCCGACCATCAATGCAATTAAGGCAAAAAAGAATATTGCGCTGGCGAATAAAGAAACACTGGTGGTTGCCGGCGAGCTGATCCGCGAGCTCGTAAAAGAGCATCAGGTAACGATTTATCCTGTGGATTCGGAACACTCCGCAATCTTCCAATGCCTGACCGGCGAATACTCCAATCCTATTGAAAAAATCTATCTGACAGCTTCAGGCGGTCCGTTCAGAGGCTGGACAGCAGAACAATTAAAATCTGTTACACCTGCTCAGGCACTGAAGCATCCGAATTGGTCCATGGGCGCTAAAGTTACTATTGATTCCGCTTCACTTATGAACAAAGGGCTGGAAGTGATTGAGGCAAAATGGCTTTTTGATCTGCAGCCGGATCAGATTGATGTAATTGTGCATCCTCAATCCATCGTACATTCCATTGTTCAATTTGAAGACGGAAGCATGAAAGCACAAATGGGATTACCGGATATGAAGCTACCTATCCAGTATGCGCTGACTTATCCGGATCGGTTTAAAACCGATTTTCCACGTTTCAATTTTTTAGATTATCCGCAACTGACATTTGAACAACCGGACAAATCCACCTTCCGGAACCTGGAACTGGCTTATAAAGCCATGAATATGGAAGGAACAGCAGCCTGCGCACTTAACGCGGCTAACGAAATAACTGTTCAGGCATTCTTACAGGAAAAGATTTCTTTTTTAGATATCGCCCGCATCAACGAAGAAACATTAGCAAAAACGCCGTTAATTACCAAACCTACACTGGAAGATTATATTCAGATCAATACAGCTGCGCGAAAATTAGCGGAAGAGTTGATGTAATTCCCGGGTTAGCTTACTACTCATAATTATAAAAAGGCTGAGGAAAATCATAGCAGGTTATTTATTCATCATTCTATTTGGATTTTTTCCTTTGATAATGGCATTCATCGCCTCTTTGATCGGCAATTGTGCTCAGTGCACTGTCAATGAAGCCGGGGTTCATAACTGTATTTTATTTGGGAAAAATCACGGTGAAACGCTTTATTCCATGATGGTTTTCGGCTGGTTCTCCATAATTACCATTCCTATCGGTATTATTTTATTCATTGTATGGACAATTTATGTGATACTACTTCTCATAGTAAAGCAAAAAAATAACGAGAAAGAAGAGGAAATTTAATTATTCTGTAGAAAATAATTCCTTGCTAACCTCATCATTTCAAACAAATCTGTATAGGTAATATAAATTTTGAGCGAATGATCTTTTCTCCAACTTTAGCAGGTATCCATTTCGGCATTAACTTTACAACCCGAATTGCTTCCTCATCGCATTCCGGACAACCAAGCATTCCTTTCGCGACTTGGATATTTGTTAGCGAGCCGTCTTCTTCAACAACAAATTTTAAAACAACTTTTCCACCTAATTGTTGATCATATTTTATTGATGGATAAACGATATTTTCGGATACAAATTTCATCATTGCAGCACATCCACCGGGAAATTGAGCTTGTTCCTCTATTTCCACTTCTCTATCTGTTATTATACTGGTTGAACCTTTCTCCGAATTTTCGGAACCACTATTCACATTTTGCCCCAAACAGAATGAACAGATAACACTATCCAAGAAATAAATATCAACTTCATCATTGCAAGTTAAAAATAATCGGCAGCATAAAATAGGTCCTAACAGCTTTGCCATCAGACTTTGCAGGGATCCAATTCGGCATTAATTTTACCACCCGAACAGCTTCCTTATCACATTCCGGACAATCTGGAGTCCCTTTTTTTACGACTACATTTGTGATACTTCCATCTTTTTCAACAATAAACTGAATATAACATTTGCCCGACTTATTTTCAGCAATTGCAATCTTAGGATATACCAGATTCTCCGACAGAAATTTCATCATTGCAGCACGTCCTCCGGGAAATTCCGGTTCTTCCTCTACAATTTGTTCTATTTTTGCAGGTTCAGACTTAATCTCAGAAGAATTAGAATGGGTTGGGGGAATTGTTTGCTCTGTTTGTGCCCATACACCGGAAGTCATCATAAAACAAGCCACAAAAAATATTCGTTTTTTCATATCATCATTTTTTTATCGACAAGAGTTCGGCCTTACATTAACTTTATAAATTTCACTTTCGATTTCAGTTAAGATACTGTATTTCTGTCAAGAAACTAATGTGATTGAGTGAAATTGCTGTTTTTTAGATTAAACGGAAAATTATTTTCGATAAAAAGAAGTAAATATCATTCAATAATATATAAAAAATCATTTAATGAATTAAATATCATTCAAAATATTTAATCAGTGTTCTATCAATTGTTTTTGTTAATTGTTTATTGACACCGTATAGAGCAGCATAGTCTTTCCATCTTCCGGCAATTTCAAATGCTTCCTGTACTATTCTTTGGGGATGACGGATAGAGTTCTGTTCTGCTATCGCTAGAAGATCACTCATCGAAAAGTCTTTTCTTTTTCCGTTGATACTCAGACAATGCTGGCTTACCCAAGAACTGTCCGGCCGGTAGGCATGACAAATATCGTAAGCAGGAGCTAATTTCCATTTTCCATCCGGAGCAAGCAAAAAAGCAAAATTCTTAGTGTGATCATCGCAATTGCGGGCCACTACATTAAATACCATTCTCCTGAACAGCTGCTCCGCTTCCGGATAAGTCAGACGCAACATTCTCATCGTTTGAAATAACTGCTCATAGCTGTAACTGGAAATCCGGTTAAAATCATAGTGTTGTAGCGCACAAAATGTCTGTGTATGAATTTTTATTCCGTTCAGACGGTCAAATCTTCTGGTCATAAAATGCGCTCTTCCTCCCTCTTCGACCAACCGACTTTCCATCATTTCTATTCCAAAATCTGTCGCCATTTTATAATATGCCATCTCCACACGTCCATATCCGTAAGTCGCGCCGAACTGGGTATCGTTTACTCCGTCAAATTTTAACAGCCAGTAATCAAATCCGTCATCCTGAATAAGCTGACCGGAACGAATCTCACCGCTCTTCTCATTGTATGCGATGATTGCTTTTGGACGGGCACCGCCTGCAGAAGTTCCCATTTTAAGAACTTCCAGCATTGTATCCCGCATTTGTTCTGACGTATGTACCAGCAAATTTTCTTTGCTGTTTAAAAGCTGTGTAGTGAATTCGATCAGTCCTGATAATTCAAGGTTCTTAGCAGCTGTCTGAGGTATAATTGTCGGTTCAAATTCTAACGCTCCCATTGCTCTTTTTCCGATAAAACATAACAATTCTACCGGATTCATAGAATTTTCCGGACGGCCGTTTTGCGCCAGCCATATATTAATTAATTCATTTCCGTATTTATCCGGCAAGGCATCCGCCAACAATCCCGGGAGACCTTTAAAAGTAGGAGAATTGCGCAACTCCGGAAAGGAATAAATCTGCCGGGAAGGCATCTTCAAGGGTGCTACGGGATATTGGTCCGGATCAAAAGACGGGTCGTATTCAAACACGGCAATATTTTGAACAGGATCCCATGCTACCGCCCCGACAGTCATTCCCCATAATTTTACAAAAGCCGTTGTTACCATCCTAAATCATAATTTGACGGACCTGCATTTTTACCTGTACGTACTCTCTTCCGCCGTTTCGCTTCTTCTTTAGCCAATAATATCGGGCTGATTTGAGGCTCCAGATGAAACTTCTCAAATACATACAATACATCCAGGATACGCAGTACTTTAATTAGGTTCAGCAAGACGATATTCTCCCCGCGTTCCATCAGGCTTAATGTAGAGCGGCTCATTGCAGCCTGATCCGCCAGCTCCTGTTGTGTCAGATTTTTAGCGATCCGTTTTTGTCGGACAAATGTTCCGATGTCTTTCATGATATTTTTATCACTATAAGTATTTATGTATGAAATTTCACTCATATTTATGAATTAAACAAATTAATAAATGATAATTCATTCAAATATATAAAAAATAATTAATAACTGTTCTTTCATTCATTATTAGTAATATACATCATTATGAATGATAAATCATCCTGATAAAAATTATATTTTATCAGATTTCAGAACAAGACTAAATGCAAAAGTTGTAATTCTAATTTAATAAAATTTTGAATTTCAACACATTAATAATTAAAGCAACAAGATTAGAAACAAAAAATTCCCTTCGTTTGAAGGGAATCTGAAATAAAATATACTATTTATTATTAATCGTTCAACTTTAATACTGCCATAAATGCCTCTTGCGGAACTTCTACTTTCCCTACCTGGCGCATACGTTTTTTACCTTCTTTTTGTTTTTCCAGTAATTTACGCTTACGGGAAATATCACCACCATAACATTTTGCGGTTACGTCTTTACGTAAAGCTTTTATTGTTTCACGTGCAATAATTTTTGCACCGATTGCTGCCTGAATCGGAATTTCAAATTGCTGTCTCGGAATAAGCTCCTTCAGCTTGATACAGATTTTTTTCCCTAAATCAAAGGCATTGCTTCTGTGAACCAAAGCAGAAAGTGCATCTAAAGTCTCTCCATTCAACATCAAATCCATTTTTACCAGATCTGAGTTTTTGTACCCAATAGGATGATAGTCAAAAGACGCATAACCTCTTGAAATGGATTTCAAACGGTCGTAAAAGTCAAAAACGATTTCTGCCAGTGGCATTTCAAATGTCAGCTCCACACGATCCTGTGTCAGATATACCTGATTAACAAGCTCCCCTCGTTTTTCGATACACAGATTCATCACCGGTCCTACATATTCTGATTTGGTAATCACCTGTGCTTTGATAAATGGCTCCTGAATATGATCAATCGTAGATGGATCCGGTAATTCAGATGGATTATTGATAACAACACCCAATTCAGGATCTTTTCGCATATAACAGTAATAGGATACGTTCGGAACCGTCGTAATTACCGTCATATTAAATTCCCGCTCCAAACGTTCCTGAATAATTTCCATGTGCAGCATTCCCAAGAAACCACAACGGAAACCAAATCCTAACGCTGCCGATGATTCCGGCTCAAAAACCAGGGAGGAGTCATTTAATTGCAATTTCTCCATTGAATAACGCAACTCCTCGTAATCATCTGTTTCTACCGGATAGATTCCGGCAAATACCATCGGTTTTACATCTTCAAAACCTTTTATCGCTTCTGTACACGGATTTTCTTTTGTAGTGATCGTATCTCCTACTTTTACTTCATTTGCCTGCTTAATTCCGGAAATGATATATCCTACATCTCCTGCCCCAACCTCATTTTTCGGAACCAGATCCATTTTTAGAATACCAATTTCATCTGCAAAATATTCCCGGCCTGTGTTAAAGAATTTCACTTTATCTCCTTTTCGGATTACCCCATTTTTTACACGAAAGTAAGCGATAATCCCTCTGAAAGAGTTAAATACAGAGTCAAAAATCATTGCCTGAAGTGGTGCTTTCGGATCTCCTTTCGGCGGATTGATACGTTCTATCACAGCAGAAAGAATTTCATCTACTCCCAAACCGGTCTTACCTGAAGCAGGAATAATATCGGAAGGATCACAACCGATCAAATCCACGATTTGGTCAGTCACTTCTTCCGGCATTGCGCTCGGAAGATCCATTTTATTTAAAACCGGAATGATTTCCAGATCATGTTCCAGTGCAAGATATAAATTAGAAATGGTTTGGGCTTCTATTCCCTGAGTGGCATCCACAATTAACAAGGCTCCTTCACAAGCGGCAATGGAACGGGAAACTTCATATGAAAAATCCACGTGTCCCGGAGTGTCGATCAGGTTCAATACATAATCTTCCCCTTTGTATTTGTAATTCATTTGAATCGCATGACTCTTGATGGTAATTCCCCTTTCACGTTCCAGATCCATATCATCCAGTGCTTGATTCTGCATTTCCCGATCCGAAATAGTTCCTGTTTTTTGCAGTAATCTGTCCGCTAGGGTACTTTTACCGTGGTCAATATGAGCAATAATACAAAAATTGCGAATGTTCTTCATATAATTATAAGTTCAACTGACAAAGTTAACTCAAAAAAACGGGATTTAATCAGCGGTATTTTAGATTTTATTGACAATATCCAATAGTTCTGACGATTTCCGGCAATAAATACAAAACAAAAAAGTTGACCTGAATTCAGATCAACTTTTCCTGCTTGTCAATTCTTTCTTTTATTTTACTTTCGCTTTTTGGATCAGTTCTTCAATTCCTGCTGCTGTCTGAGGATCCAGATTACCGTTTTTCTTAACTGCTTCCAGTGTTTCCAACGCTCCTTTTTTATCGTTCAGATCCAGCTGAATTTTAGCTTTCAAAGTCCCAACCCAATATGCGTTCGGAGAGGAGCTGTACGCGACCGTTGCCCACTCCAGCGCTTTTTTCAGGTCTTTCTTATTGTCATAATAATAACGTGCCGCCTGGTAGAACGGACGGGAATCACTTGCCAGCGCTTTTTCGATATTAGCTGTCAGCTGATTATCATAATCAAATGCGATATCAAAAGAGATAACAGTATTCTCCCATTTCAATTCAACTGTAGTTTTTGTCGGGGAAACTTTCGTAAAATCAATTGTAAAAACTTCCACAAAACCGGCTGTTTTCGCAGTCTTTACTTTAAAATTTGCAACGTCCTGTGATTTATCATGTTCTGCCTCACTTCGGATATTCAGATTTTTATTAATGACAATCGTCCATTCATCTGCCTTTGGATAAGTGAACAAGGAATAGGCTCCTGCCGGAATCTTTGCACCGTTAATAACTGCTTCGGACTCGAATATTATCTTAGTAGGTGCGTTTGCTCCTGCCCTCCAGAACTGCCCGTAAGGCACCACATTTCCAAAAATAACACGGCCGTTTGCACTCGGACGTGAATACTCGAATGTAACAGATGAAATTCCCACTTCCTGTTTCAGTGTTTGTAACGGGCTTGCCGCAGGAAATTTCAATGCAGACCCCTGAGCAAATGTAAATGCAGATGAGAACAACGCTACTGCAATTAAAGATTTCATTTTTTTCATATTGCTTTTTTTAAGTTTTTCAATGGTTTTTCTACCCGTAAGATAAAACCGACAAAAGCGGCTATCAACAGGTTATTCAATATTAATTCTGCCCAGACAGACATTTTTCCTTCCCAGATTCCTGCTGCAAAAAACAACAGTACTCCCAATGCCAGGTAGGTAAAAAATTTCGTCAGATTATATTTAATCGGATAATACTTCTGCCCGAGAAAATAAGAAATGATCATTTGTACGAGATAAACAACCATAGTTGTCCATGCACAGGCGATATAGCCGTACTTCGGAATAAATACGATATTCAGAACGATGGTTGCTACAGCACCGATAATTGCTATCATCGCCCCGAATTTTGTCTGTCCGGAAAGCTTATACCAGATGCTCTGATTATAATAAATTCCTAAAAATATATTTGCTATCAGCAATATCGGAACTACTTTCAGTCCTTCCCAATAGGTATGATTGGAAATGAAATATTTAAGCACCGGAAGATTCAGGCTGACAAGCAGGAAGAATAGTATTACGATCGCTACAAAGTAGTTCATTACTTTACCATACACTTTTTTCTCATCCGTACTTTGTTTCAATTTGAAAAAAAACGGCTCGGAAGCGTAACGGTACGCCTGTAAAAATATGGAGATCAACATCGCCAGCTTATAACACGCACTATAGACTCCTACCTGAAAGAGTGCTGCTTCTGTCGTCATTCCCGCATTGATGGATACAAATTTTAACAAGATCCTGTCCATCGTTTCATTGACAATTCCGGCAAAGCCGGCAATTACCAGCGGGAAGGAATATTTCAGCATTTCCCTGATCAGCGAAAAATCCAGATTCAGGTCAATTTTTATGAAATCATTCAGCATCATCAGTGGCTTTGTCAGGGATGCAAAAAGATTCGCCAGCAGGATATAAAGCACGCCAACCTCCGGATGTTCATCATCAAAGAAAAATGTCAGTAAAATGACATTCATCACTATATTAATCAGGATGGAGACCATTTGGATCGTCACGAATTTCTTTGTTTTCTCCTCGGAACGCAGCTTGGCTAAAGGCAATGCTGAGGTTGCATCAATTGCGATAATGAATGCTACCAGCAAAATATATTCCGGGTGATCCTGATATAGCATCGCCGCGGAAATGGGTTTTAAAGCAAGCAAAACGATCATCAGGAAAAACAGGTTAATCCCGATAACTGTAGCAAAGCTTGATTTAAAAACGTTCTCCTTTGCTGTTTCCTTCAGGTTGGAAAAACGGAAAAAAGCTGTTTCCTGCCCAAACGTCAGAAAGACGATTAAAAAAGCCACCCAGGAATACAGCTCTGAAACAACACCGTAGATTTCGGGTTTCATGAAGTACGTATGCAAGGGAACCAATAAATAATTCAAAAGCCTCCCGAGAATACTCGGAAGGCCGTAAGCAGCCGTCTGACCAAATAATTTTCTGATCGGGTTCAATTATCTGAAATTTGGTTTTCTTTTCTCAATAAAAGCAGTTGTACCTTCTTTAAAATCTGCTGTTCCAAAGCAGTTTCCAAATTCTTCAATTTCTGCCTGAAAGCCGTTTTTCGTTTTATCTGCCTGTGCGTTAATCGCACGGATCGCACTGGAAATTGCCGTTCCTGAATTTGCCAGAATTTTAGAAGCTAATTTTTCCGCCTTTTCGTACAATTCAGCTAAAGGGCAAACATTATTTACCAGTCCCCATTTCAATGCTTCTTCCGCTGTAATCATTCCTGCAGTGAATACCATTTCACTTGCCTTACCTTTTCCAACCAATTGTGTTAAACGTTGTGTCCCTCCATACCCGGGAATAACTCCGAGAGAAACTTCCGGCAATCCGACTTTTGCATTATCGGAGGCAATACGGATATGGCAAGCCATTGCCAGCTCCAGGCCACCGCCCAGCGCGAAACCGTTAACAGCAGCGATCACCGGCTTAGACATATTTTCAATATAATCAAACAGCAGCTCCTGCCCTTTTTTTGCCAGTGACCTACCTTCTTCCACTGAAAAATCAGCAAATTCTTTAATATCAGCTCCTGCAACAAATGATTTTTCTCCTGAACCTGTCAGAATAACAACACCAATTCCGGCATCATTATTCGCCGATTCCAGCGCCTGGCGCAATTCCGCTATTGTATTTTTATTTAAAGCATTTAATTGTGAAGGGCGGTTGATGGTAATCCATGCTGTTAATCCCTTATTTTCCACTAAAATGTTTTCGTAAGTCATACCACTTTCAATTTTGATTTGTAAATATAATTAAATGATAGTATAACGGGACTACACCGATGGGAATTTAAACCGGAACGCCGTTATCATTCGGTTAATTTTCGAAAGTCCTGAAATTATAATTAACTTTATAGAAAAATTTTTGATATGTATCCAGAATCATTAGTATTACCCATGAAACAAGAGCTTGTTGATGTTGGTTTTGCAGATTTGACATCTCCGCAACAAGTTGATGACGTTATAAAAAATACGGAGGGCACGGTATTAGTTGTTGTAAATTCAGTGTGCGGATGCGCTGCCGGAAATATGCGCCCGGGAGTAAAGCAATCCTTGGACAATGATAAATTACCCTCAAAATTAACAACTGTTTTTGCAGGTTTCGACTCCGATGCTGTTGCTGAGGCAAGAAAACATTTTTTACCTTATCCTCCTTCTTCTCCTTCTATCGGTTTATTTAAAGATGGAGAATTAGTGCATTTCATTGAGAGACACCATATTGAAGGAGCTTCTGCTGGAATGATCGCTGAGAATTTAAAAGAAGCATATAATCAGTACTGTTAACGACCAAAAAGCTTACCCAATAAAAAATGCGGTTTTTCAGAAACCGCATTTTTTATTTATGATTAGTATGTCCAGTCATTATTCTTCATCGTCATCATCTTCCTCATCGTCAGCCGCATCATCATAGCTGTCATCCTCCTCATCGTCGTCGTCAACATCCTCGTCTTCTACTTTCACATCCAGCGGAACCAGGATATCGTCTTCTTCATCCTCCTCCACAGACACCGACTTCACTTGTGGCTTCAGCAATTTAACCAGATAGATAATTTCTTCCGTTTCCCAAAGAATTGCATCCAGTGTTTCGCCCGTAGGAGTCTTGATCTGTGTCATTGCATCCGCATATCCGTCGGGAAATGCTTCCTCTAATTTTTTCCTCTGTTCAACCGTCAGCCTGTCATAACTGACTATAGCACGCTTTTTAGACATACGTTTTATATTTCTAATTTAATAATTCTACGAATAGGTATTACTGTATTTTGTTTTAAGACAACAGCGTCTTCAGTTACTGCCCATATAGTTGTATTCACATACTTACGGCCTTTGTCATCCTCAAAGTAAATTTTTACTTTCTGATGTTCCAGATTACCCAATGAAATCGCACGATTGATATCAGCTGTTCTCAGCTTAATATCATCAGCCTTTGCCAGGATTTCAGCAACAGGAAAAACCAAGGCAGATACACTCTCTTTTTCCACTAATTCAAAAGCATCTTCAGACATATCACATCATTTTGAGGGCAAAAATAAATGAAATCGCAAATTATGCACAAAAAATATAAAAAATAGCGCTTTTTTTTTCGCTCTGCTCCTTCACCTACGCATTATTCATCGTTCTTCCCAATTGCGCCGCCAGAGAAATTTTGATCTTTTCATAAATCACCTGGTCCACCAACAACTCTTCAATTCGCTCTGCAGCAATATTTTCCACACCTAGCTCTTCACGGATCCCATCAATTAAGCGGCTGATCTTAATAAGCTTGAAAACGTAAATCGACTGCATTACCGCATTTCTTAATTTATCCAGTTCTGTATTCACGTCAATATTGTATCTGTTCAGCCAGTTATAAGACAAATCATAATTACTCGTTTCAAATTCTGTCACCAAACTTACGACCTGTGGATTATGAACTTTAAGAAAATAAGACGATTTATACAGCTCCTTCTTCTCTAATCCTTCTACAATCATTTGAAAAACCTCCGTGTAAAGAGGGTTTACAAATGTCAGCTTATCCCGTAGCAGCTCATGATGCACCAACTCGGCGACAGATACCTCTATCGTTCCTTCCTGAGCGTTCACTTCAACGGCGTTGGCACCATACTGGATCAGAATACGGATCAGGTCTTTTTCGACAAATTCTTCTGTATAAGCGCTAGATGCTACTGTTCCAGCGTCACCATCTGTTTCTGCCTGCTTTTTTGACTCCGAGGCAATATACTGATTTAAAACCGACGTTTCATTCGCATCTGCCCCGGATCCTTTTGCCGTGTGTTTCGTCCGCTGTTTAGTGATTTCCTGGTGGATCACCTGCTTTTCTACTCCGAAACGCTCTGCGATCTCATTCGTATAAATAGTACGGGTTACAGCATCCGGAATAAGTGAAATGGAATGTACCATGTCATGGATCAGCTGAACACGTTTGATCGGATCGTTCTGGTTTTCTTCCAGAAGAATATCTGCTTTAAAGGAGATAAAATCCTTCTTTGCAGCGTTAATATAGGAAATCAGCGCTTCAGAAGTTACCTTCTTGGAGTAAGAGTCCGGATCGTCACCATCCGGAAAGAGCACTACCTGAACGGTCAGCCCCTCTTCCAGAATCAGGTCAATCCCTCTGAATGACGCTTTGATTCCTGCCGCATCACCATCATATAAAATTGTTACATTATTCGTATAACGGCGAATCAGTTTTATCTGGTCAACCGTTAAGGATGTCCCCGAAGAAGAAACCACGTTCTGAATCCCTGCCTGGTGCATGCTGATGACATCTGTATAACCTTCTACCAGATAACAATTGTCATATTTTACGATATCGCCTTTGGCAAAATATAACCCGTAAAGTATCTCGCTTTTATTATAGATGATACTTTCCGGGGAATTAAAATACTTGGCAATTTTCTTATCGACAAGCAATGTTCTACCTCCAAATCCCAGAACACGGCCTGTCACCGAATGAATCGGGAACATCACACGGCCACGGAAAAAATCAAAATGGCGGTCTTCTTTGGATTTCGTCAGTCCTACGGTTTCCAGATACGGCAACCGGTACCCTTTTTCCAGAGCGTGCTTAGTAAGATCATCACCGGAATTAAGGCAGTATCCCAGATCAAACTTTTCGATAATGTCTTTCCGGAATCCCCGCTCTAAAAAATATGACAGCCCGATTGAACTCCCTTCTTCCGTTTCGTGAAGGTTGTGCTTAAAATGATTTTTAGCAAATTCATTAATAATATAAAGGCTTTCCCGTTCCGAAATAGCAGCAAGCTCTTCCGGCGTCGGCGGCTTGTCTTCAGGAATTTCAATATTATACTTATCCGCCAGCCATTTCAATGCTTCCGGATAAGAATAATGTTCTTTTTCCATCAGGAAAGAGACAACATTTCCTCCTTTTCCTGTGGAAAAACATTTAAAAATCTGCTTTGCGGGAGAAACTACAAAAGAGGGTGTCTTTTCATCTGTAAACGGGCTAAGTCCTTTCAGGTTCGATCCTGCACGCTTTAAGTTTACAAACTGGCCTATTACCTCTTCAATTCTCGCTGTTGAAAGGATATCATCGATAATATGCGGAGGAATCATCGCCACTTATAATCAGAAGTTTTTCACGGTTTCCTTACCTGCTTCATCGTAGAACTTCCATTCACCGATTCGCTTATCCATATCGTACTCCCCAACATAATGTAATCTTCCACTCGGATATTTCACAATGGTATGGCCGTGTCTTTTCCCGTTTTTATATAAAGTGATAGACAATTCTTCACCGTTTTCACCAAAGAACACCCACTTTCCGTCACGTTGCTCTTTATCATCTAAAAATCCCTGAAACTTAATTTGCTTTTTACCCGGATAGTATTCAATATACTGTCCGTTTTTAATTGTGATCAAGTCCTGGCGATTTTCGGGCAATAATATATTCTCCTCTTCCGTTTGCTTTACTACTGTTTCACTTCCGTTGTTTTCTTTATTTTTACAGGCAGCAACGGCAAAAAGCATTAAAAATACCCACACTAAATTTTTCATCTTGTTCTTTCAATTGTATAATTAACTAATCCGATCAGCGCCTCCTTTGCTTTCGATTCGGGAATATCGCTGATACAATCCAACGCCTGCTGTTTCAGCTCATTCATTTTCCGGTAAGCATATTCAACCCCACCTTCCTGAGTTACTAACTGTACGGCGCGTCTTACTTTCTCTTTATCCTCATTATGATTCTTCACAATATTGATCAGCTCGTTTCTGATCTCTCTGGAGGAATTCTCAAGCACATAAATTAACGGAAGTGTCACCTTCCGTTCCCGGATATCCAGTCCCGTCGGCTTTCCCACATCATCCGGTAAACCATAATCAAAAATATCATCTTTTATCTGGAAAGCCAACCCAACCAGCTCTCCGAATTTACGCATATTGTCCGCCTGGTCTTCTCTGTCCACAGAAACAGCTGCAATTTCACAAACCGATTCAATCAACGAAGCGGTCTTTTTCCTGATTACTTCAAAATAAAGCTCTTCCGAAATATCCATACGACGGGCTTTCTCCACCTGCAACAATTCACCTTCGCTCATTTCTTTCACGGCACGGGCAGTGATCCCCAGAAACCGCGTTTGATTATTCTCAATGGAAAGCAGCAGCACCTTTGAGAGAAAAAAATCTCCGACAAGAACCGCTATTTTGTTTTTCCAGAGTGCGTTTACAGAATAAAACCCCCGGCGTTCATTCGCATCATCCACCACATCGTCATGTACTAAAGTAGCCGTATGAAGCAGTTCAATCATAGAAGCAGCCTGATAAGTACGGTCATTGATCTCGCCCAGCATTTTAGCCGTCAGGAACAGGAACATAGGCCGCATTTGCTTTCCTTTTCGCTTGACGATATACTGTGTTACCTTGTCCAGCATTTTGACATTGGATTGCATATTACGGACAAACACTTCATCAAAATACTGCATTTCAGCGCTAATACACGAATAAATCTCTTTTATATCCATCGTGACAAATATACGAAAGTGTTTAAACAGGAAAACGACATTTCAAATATATGAAAGGTAAAAAAGAAACAAAAGGCTTCAATTATTTATTTTAGAAGAACTTAAGGTTATTTATCAACAAAAGGAAATTTATCCTTGTCAGTTCAAAAAAAGCTAGTAAATTTGCAAAAATTTTTACGAGCGTTACAAAACAATTTTAAGTAATGATTGAATTAAGAAAAATGAGACCCATCCTGTTAGGAGCCGCTTTAATGCTAAGTTCGTTTCTCACATTTGCCGGCGGCAATCACGAAACAGAAGAATTCAACGTAACAGAGACCATCATGCACCACATTAAGGACGCTCATGAATGGCATATTGCGGAAATTAACGGCAAGCACATCACTTTCTATCTCCCTATCATTTTAGTGGACAACGGAGTAAAAATTTTCAGCTCTGAAGTATTTTATCACGGAGAAGAAAAAACATACACAGATCACGAAGGAAATACAATCTCTTATATTGCAGGAACAGGAAAAGGCGAAGGATATGCCATGTTCCATGAAAAAATATACAAACTGGACGAAAACGGTGAACTGGCATTCGAACACGATCACCCAACCAATGCAAAACCGTGGGATTTTTCAATGACAAGAAATGTGATAGCCACATTGTTAGGCGCACTTGTTGTTTTATTATTAGTTATCCCGACTGCTAATTTCTTCAGAAAGAACGGCGCTGTTGCCCCAAAGGGAATGGCGAAGTTTGTTGAGCCGTTGATTCTTCACGTCCGTGATGATATTGCCAAGGCAAACATTGATGAACACAAATACAAAAAATACGTTCCTTTTCTGCTGACCTTGTTCTTCTTTATCTGGGTAAACAACATGATCGGGTTGATTCCGGTAATGGGATCCAACTTAACAGGATCAATCTCATTAACATTTGTATTGGCTGTTCTGGCATTATTGGCTACTTTATTCTCCGCTAACAAAAATTACTGGAAACATATTTTTGCAACGCCGGGAGTCCCTATTCCACTGTTAATCATTATGGTTCCCATCGAAATCATCGGTATTTTTACAAAACCATTCTCACTAATGGTACGTTTATTCGCAAATATTACTGCGGGGCACATTATCATTATTGCATTGGTTTCAATCATCTTTATAAATAAAAACATGGGGTGGGCAGGCTTGTCCGTACCAATGGCATTATTCATATCAGTATTGGAATTATTAGTAGCTTATTTACAAGCTTATTTATTCACGATGTTAACAGCGTTATACATCGGAGGTGCTGTGGAAGAAGCACATCATTAATTCAGTAAATGTTTAATAATTAATATATCAATTATGTTAGTAGGTAGTATCGCAGCAATCGGAGCTGGTTTAGCAGTTTTAGGAGCAGGATTGGGAATCGGAAAAATCGGTTCTTCTGCAATGGACGCTATTGCTCGTCAGCCAGAAGCAGCAGGTAAAATTCAAACAGCTATGATTATCGCAGCAGCGTTAATCGAAGGTGTTGCTTTATTTGGTGTTGTAGTTGGTTTGTTAGGTTTAAAATAATTAAACCCGCGAAAGAAACACAGAGCTCCGGAATAAACGGTTGGTTGAAAACCGGAGCTTATTTCAAACAAAAGAAACATTTTATAAAACAAAAGATATGGATTTAATTACTCCAAACGTAGGGTTAGTATTCTGGACAGGTTTAGTATTCGTGATCCTTTTGGTATTGCTTACAAAATTTGCCTGGAAACCAATTCTGGGAATGATCAACAAACGTGAGCAGGATATTGCTGAAGCTTTGGAATTAGCCAAAAAGACAAGAGCTGAAATGGCAGCGCTTCAATCTCAGAATGAAGCATTGCTGAAAGAAGCAAAAGCGGAAAGAGATGCAATTGTAAAAGATGCGCGTGAAGTAGCTACGAAAATGGTTGAAGAGGCGAAATCTAAAGCGAAAGCAGAAGCGGATAAGATGATTGAAGATGCAAGAACAGCTATTCAGACAGAAAAGAACGCGGCAATGGCAGATGTTAAATCACAGATTGCGGACTTAGCAGTTGAAATTGCAGAGAAAATAGTCCGGACAGCAATCAGCGATGATTCAAAGCAACAAGAACTGGCAGCGAAATTAGCCGGAGAATTAAACCTGAATTAAAAAACGGATGAAAGGAACTAAATCAGCAGCCAGGTATGCCAAGTCATTATTGGAGCTAAGCGTTGAGCAAAACAATTCCGATAAGATTGCTGTAAACATGCAGGCAATTGTAAATGCGTACGATGAAAACAGAGAATTTCAGTTATTCCTGAACAGTCCTATCATAAGTGCTGAAAAGAAAATTTCAGTATTTGACAGCTTGTTTTCAAACTTTGAGGAGTTATCAGCAAAGTTCATCCGCTTAATTACTAAAAACGGAAGAGAAGCCCAACTGGCAGATATCGCTCAGGTCTACCTGAAGTTATTAAAAGAACAACAGGGAATTTCAGAAGTGGTTTTAACATCCGCATCTCCGTTGGATGAAGCAACAAAATCCGTAATTTTGTCAAAAATTAAAAACCTGACGAAAGAGAAAGTTGAGCTTATCGAAAAAACTGACAAAAGCTTAATTGGTGGTTTTACAATTGTAATGGGAGACCAGAAAATCGACGCATCAATTGCAAACCAATTAAATACAATAAAACAACGTTTAACAAAATAATTCGATTATTTCGAAATAAGAAAACATCAATACTATGGCAGATGTAAAACCAGCAGAAATTTCTGCGATCTTAAGAGAACAATTATCAGGGTTCAAATCAGAAGCTGAACTTCAGGAAGTAGGTACAGTCATCCAGATTGGTGATGGTATTGCTCGTATCTACGGATTGAGTGGTGTACAATCTGGTGAATTAATTGAATTTGAAGGAGGACTTCAGGGTATCGCGATGAATCTGGAAGAAGACAATGTCGGAGTGGTATTATTGGGTCGTTCGAATGAAGTTAAAGAAGGAGATACTGTAAAACGTACCGGGAAAATTGCCTCTGTAAAAGTAGGGAAGGGAATGATCGGGCGTGTTGTAGATACATTAGGAAATCCTATCGACGGCAAAGGACCGATTGAAGGTGAGCTATATGAAATGCCGATTGAGCGTAAAGCGCCGGGAGTAATTTTCCGTCAGCCGGTAACCGAACCGCTTCAGACGGGTATCAAAGCAGTAGATGCGATGATTCCGATAGGGCGCGGACAACGTGAGCTGATCATTGGTGACCGTCAAACAGGGAAAACAACTGTTACTATTGATGCAATCATTAACCAAAAAGAATTTTATGACCGTGGAGAAGCTGTTTATTGTATTTATGTAGCAATTGGTCAGAAAGGTTCTACCGTAGCAAGTATTGTTAAGAAATTAGAAGATGCCGGTGCGATGAACTATACTGTAGTTGTGGCTGCAAATGCTTCTGAGCCTGCTCCAAATCAATTTTACGCGCCAATGACCGGTGCTGCTATCGGAGAGTTCTTTCGTGACAGCGGGAAACCAGCGTTGATCGTTTATGATGACTTATCAAAACAAGCCGTTGCTTACCGTGAGGTATCTTTATTATTACGTCGTCCTCCGGGCCGCGAGGCGTATCCTGGTGATGTATTCTATCTTCACTCAAGATTGCTGGAACGTGCAGCGAAAATCATTAATGACGATGCAATCGCATCTCAAATGAATGACCTGCCGGAATCGATCAGACATCTGGTGAAAGGTGGAGGTTCATTAACAGCCCTTCCGATTATCGAAACTCAGGCCGGTGACGTATCCGCCTACATTCCGACAAACGTAATCTCTATTACTGATGGCCAGATTTTCCTGGAAAATGACCTGTTCAACTCCGGCATCCGTCCTGCAATTAACGTAGGTATTTCCGTATCGCGTGTAGGAGGTAACGCTCAGATCAAATCCATGAAAAAAGTAGCAGGTACATTAAAATTAGATCAGGCACAATACCGTGAACTTGAAGCATTTGCTAAGTTTGGTTCTGACCTTGATGCTGCTACGAAATCAGTATTGGACAAAGGGGTGAGAAACCTGGAGATCCTGAAACAAAAAGATGGCGATCCATATCCGGTAGAGAAGCAAATTGCAATTATCTATGCGGGAACTAAAAACTTATTGAGAAGTGTTCCTGTGAATAAAGTGAAAGAATTCGAAACAGAGTATTTAAACTTTTTGGAAAGTAAACATTCTGATGTATTATTAGCGTTGAAAGCCGGTAAATTCGATGATTCTTTAACAGATGTATTGACAAAAGTAGCGAAAGATATCGCTGATAAATATTAATAATTTCCGGCGGTACATGCCGCCGGTTTTAGCTTAAATAAAACATGGCTAACTTAAAGGAAATTAGAAATAGAATCGCTTCTGTGGGATCGACAATGCAGATCACATCTGCTATGAAAATGGTTTCTGCTGCAAAATTAAAACGTGCACAGGATGCGATCACACAGATGAGACCTTATTCTGAAAAGTTGCAGGAGATATTACAGAATGTAAGCTCCACCTTAGATCTTTCAGAAAATGGTTATTCAGAAGTAAGAGCGGTAAAAAATGTTCTGATTATTGCTATTACCTCCAACAGAGGATTGTGTGGTGGCTTTAACAACAATATTATTAAAAAAGTAAACAATCTGCTTGTTACTGAATATGCAGATAAGAACGTAACCGTCTTACCTATCGGTAAAAAAATCTTTGATGTCGTTAAACGTTCCAATCAGGTAGTTACTACTGCCTCTTTAGGAATTGACGATTTCTTTGCGGATTTTACTTTCAAGAACGCCTCTGTGATTGCAGAGTATGCAATGGAAGGATTTACATCGGGAAAATATGACAAAGTAGTTATCGTTTACAACCGATTTGTAAATGCTGCTACACAAATTGTCATGAACGAGCAGTTCTTACCAATTGCTCAAAGTGAAAATGCCCAGGAGACCAATGCAGCAGACTATATTTACGAGCCGTCAAAAGCAGAAATTGTTGAAGATTTAATCCCTAAATCATTAAAAACACAGCTTTACAAAGCATTATTGGACTCACACGCTTCAGAGCATGGAGCAAGGATGATTGCAATGAACAAAGCTACAGATAATGCAAAAGAACTGAAAAAAACATTGACTATCAGTTATAATAAAGCCCGTCAGGCAGCAATTACAAATGAAATCCTTGAAATTGTCGGAGGAGCTGAGGCATTAAATAATTAAAACAGACATTTGAATCATTAGATAAAAATCCAACATGAAGAAGTTGGATTTTTATTTATATTTTAGTTGCCTTTAGTTATCAACCCATCATGCTACAATATACACAAATCAATAGTAAAAAAACATTACTTATAACTTTATATATTGGCTTATCCACCGAATCCAGACATCTCTATGAGTTCTTTAATGGTAAGAACAATCAGGGAGTCGGCTTTTTTGATGAAAGGAATAATCCTCTTGTCATAGGAGATGTTAATTCTGGAATTCTGTTCCTGAAAGAAAACAAGATTGAGCGAGTTATCTGCAGCGAATCAAAAGTCACGAAAAGCACCATCAATGAGCTCATCGAAATATGTGATACAGGTAATATTGAATTACTGATAATTCCGGACAATAACAGTTCTTATTCAAAGAACTTCGTTCCTGTATCTATTAAAAGTATTATTGCTTTTCAGTTAGTTAAGCGCCCGTTAGATCTTAAAATAAATAAATGGATAAAACGTTGCTTTGATATTTTCTTTAGTTCTTTGGTTATTCTCACGGTTTTAAGCTGGCTTTACCCACTTATCGCCGTTCTCATTAAATTCAGCTCCAAAGGACCTGTCCTGTTCATTCAGAAAAGAAATGGGCTATACAATAAGGAATTTAATTGTTATAAGTTCAGAACCATGATTGTAAATGACCTTGCTGATGAGCAACAGGCACAAAGAGGGGATAATCGTATCACAACTATAGGTAAAATTTTGCGAAAAACCAGCTTGGATGAGCTTCCTCAATTTTTTAATGTGTTAAAAGGAGATATGTCCGTTGTCGGGCCACGTCCCCATATGATCAAACACAATGAAGATTATTCGGAATTAATCGGTAATTATAATTATCGTAATTTAGTAAAACCTGGTATCACGGGCCTTGCACAAGTATTAGGCTATCGTGGTGAAACAGAATCCAGTATTTACCTGATGAAAATGCGTGTCCGGACAGATCGTTTTTATATCCAGAATTGGAACTTTGGTCTAGATATAAAGATTATATTTAAAACCGTATCGGAAGTTTTTCTTCCAAAAACACATACTTTTTAGCGGATGCAAAATAAACGGTTTTTAAAAGATATATCTGCAAGCGGGATACAGGTTATTGCTACACAAGCAGCTAATCTGATTATCTTCTACCTTATATCGAAGTATATTTCAAAAGAGGAATTTGGGTTTTATAATTGGGCAACTGCTACTTCTACTACTATCATTACCATTCTCTCATTAGGCATGGACCTGGTATATGTTAAGAGGGTTGCATCAGGTTTTAAGGAAAAAATTACTATTGAACTACATTTTTTTCATACATTACTTACTGGTATAGCTCTTATTACCTTATCCATACTTTTTATAATGTTTTTTCCCAATTTATTGAGTGGAAAGTCTTTATTTTTATTGATACTAATTAGCCAGGTGTCTTTTGCCGTATCCAATTCTGTAAAGCTTGCTATTAATGGCTTGGAAAAATACACTTATCTGGCTTATATAGCTATCTTGGTCAGCACTATTAAATTAATTTTAATATTAATACTGTTTTTTATCGGGCAGTTTACCATTTTCAAAATTATTTATGCTTTTACTTTAACATATCTTATTGAATTTTTATATAGCATTTTTTTTATAAAAAAAACGTACATAGGCCACATCAAACCCAAACTTATAATTGATGAATACAAAGAATTAATAAAAGAGTCACTACCCCAATTAGGAACAGTTATTCTGAGTACTTCTTCCGTAAGACTTGATTTAATTATGATGGGGCTTTTAGCTACAGCTATAAAAACTGCTGAATATAGCTTTGCGCTGAAAATTGTTCAAATTAGCCAGATACCTTTATTAATTATTTCATCTATCCTCCTAACGCGATTTTCCAAAATATTTAATTCAGATAAACCGCTTGACCTTTCCACATCTAATCAACTGGATGAATTTCTTAAAATAGAAATGATTATAGGTATTTTAATCCCTTTGGCAACCGTATCAATATGGTCTGAATTTTTCGATACTATAACAGATAATAAATATGGAGCGGTAAATGCATTAACTTATCAGATTATGGTTATTGGTATTCCTTTTCATTATGCAACAAATTTTTTGTGGTCTATGGCTTTTGCACAAGGGCAGTTAAAACAAATACTACTCATAACAATTATCAGCACTTCAATTAATGTATTAAGCAATTTGTTGTTAATATACTTTTGGGGTGGTGAAGGAGCTGCGCTATCTGATCTTATCAGTTCCATTATCTCTTTTATGTTATATTTAAAAATTACGAAGCAGCAAACTTACCGATTTAAAATAAAGACACCTTTGATAGCGCTGTTTAACGGTGTGTTATCTACATTGGTTTCTATGCAATTTAACCTGCATTACTCTTTAAAATTAGCTGTCGCAACAAGTATCTTCCTAATTTTATCCTACTGTACTAAGCAATTAAGTATAAAATCCTTATCCACCATAAAAAGTTTATGACAATATTATATATCTGTGATGAATATCCTCCGGGAATGAATGGGGGGATTGGAACCGCAGTCCAGCTCTTAAGTAGAGAATTAGTAAATCAGGGGCATAAAGTATATGTCGTTGGCTTATATAGTTATTATTATGGACAAAATGATTACGAAAATGACAATAGTGTTGAAGTCTATCGCTTAAGATATGGGTTAAAATTTTCAAAAAATACGAACAATAAACTGAATAGGCTTCAAAATAAGCTTCCTAAGTTTTTACAACGCTTTCTATATGGCAAAAGAGATTATCAAAAATATTTGAATTTTATTAAGATCTTAGTAAAAACTAAAAAAATCGATGTCATTGAAATACCTGATTTCAGTACTTATGATGAGTTTTTAGGGTTTGCACCTGAAATCCCAGTCTTATCTATTCCCGTAATTGTTAAGTGTCATGGCTCCAAGACTTATTTTGCAGAAGAGCTTGGAATTCCAATAAATGATATGAATTTTAAAACAGATGAATTATTATATAAACGTGCTGATAGTCTTTTTTCTGTAAGTCAATATACGGCAAGTAAAGTGCAACAAAAATTTAATATTCAAAAAGAAATACATTTAATGTATAATGGAATTGATATTTCAGCCTTTCGACCAGATATAAACAAAAGAGAAAAAGAAACAGTCATTTTTACCGGGGCTTTGGTAGAAAAAAAAGGAATTAGATCATTATTATTAGCATGGAATATCGTAAATGGTGTCTTTCCAAGGGCAAAGCTATTAATTTTTGGAAAAGGGAAAACAGAGCATTTAAAACAACTACTTTCCGCAAACAGCTTAAATACAGTGATTTTCAAAGGACATGTTTCAAGAGAAGTCGTTTATCAAAATCTATCCACAGCTACACTTGCAATATTTCCATCTTATTCCGAAACATTTGGACTTGCTCCCATAGAGGCAATGAGTACTGCATGTCCGACCATATTTACGAAATATTCTTGCGGGCCGGAAATTGTGAGAGATAACATAGACGGAATGCTTGTCAACCCTGATGACATAAACGAGATTGCTGAAAAGATAATAACCTTAATAAATAATAAAAACTTACAGCAAAAATATGCGGTTAATGGGAGGAAAGCTGTTGAAGAACGGTTTGACATCAAGAAATCAGCCACGGATCATTTATCTTTGTACAAACAAGTCATAAACGCATATAAGATATGATAAATAACTTATTCGTTTCCTTCATAAATTTATTTCACAAGTTGAAGCAATACGCATTAAATGAAATAAATACAGGGTTATTACTTTTCTTGATTTTAATGGCTAATCACCGGTATTACTTTAAGCTCATTGCCATTCTACTGTTTTTTGTTATTCATCGGGGAATAAAAATAAAAAAGGAGAAAATAAATATTTTTTATATTCTAATGATAGCCATAGCAGTTATCAACTTCTTTTTAGAGGGAGTGGATATGAGTGTAAAATATGGAATAGTTGTATTTGCAGGAAGTTTATTTTGGATCTTAAATCTCCTAGTACATAATCAGATATCCTATTTTGTAGATAATAATAAATACAATACACTTGTTAATACCCTGAAAGTATTTATTATTCTGAATTTTTTAATATCATTCTATGATCTTATTCAAGTAATGTTCATTACCCAAACAATTAATCCTTACACTGCTATAACAATTCCTCCTCCTTATGGGTCTATGAGCGGAGATTTAATTCGGGGATTCTTTGGTATTAATCATCTTCCGAATGCTTGTGTAGCAGGGCTATTATTTATCTTCTTCCTATATAAGAAAGAATTTTTAATAAGTTGTTTATCATTATTGACATTATTAATGGCGTCAAGCAATCTTACTGTAATTTTAGTTTTCATAGTACTTATTTCGATGATTTTACTTGTCAAGGATAAACTTGTTAAGTATTATTCCATATGTGCTATTGCCATCTTACTGGCATTTTATGCTAAAATAAATACATTCAATTATTACGAAATCCTTTGTAAATTTCATCTAGCAAAAACAAATGAGTTCTACCAGCAAACTTACAATGATGTTTTCAGTGAAAAAGATCCTGCCGCCATTAAAAATCAAGAAATAGATTCAATTTTATCAACGTGGGAAAAATCTACCATAGACAGGTATAATAGAAAAGAAAAAAACATACGAAAAGACCATGATACTTATCACAAACAGAGTTATACATTTTTAAAAACAACAACAGATACGTCTTTAGTACATCCTGATACTAGTCTCATAACTTCGGAACCAACAGTAATTGAACCAACAATAACAGAACCAGTAATAACCGGGCACTTAACAAAAGTTAATCCCAAAGAACAAATTAAGAATAAAAATAAAGAGCAGATAAAAAATAATTTCCACAAAATATGGAACAGAACAGATTCTTTAAAAGTAATAGCAGATAGCAAAGAAGAATTCGAATTCGGGCAATTGAAAAAATTTGATTTGGAAAATACTAAAGGGCATGTTATTTCTCTCAATCAAACTAAAGAATTATTGCTTCGTGATACGAAGCACTTTCTATTCGGTAATGGTGTGGGGAATTTCTCTTCCAGAATAGCTATGTTGAGCAGCAAGGAAAAAGAAGATTCAAGACTTTTTGATTTGTTACTTCCAAAATATGAACACAAAGACTTTACAGAAAATCATAAAGCATTATGGAAATATATTGATTATTTAGGAACAGAATATCACAGCTTTATTAATTTACCTTTTTCAGTATACAACCAAATTTTAGGGGAATACGGAATCATTGGTTTTTTATGCTTTGGGATTTTCTACATAGGATATTTTTTAAGAAAATGGAGGAGATTGGAAGCTGGTAAATTTATATTACCTATAATAATTCTAATGATGGGGATCGAATATTGGTTTGAAAGTTTAACATTACTTATTTTCTTTGAATTAGTAATGCTAATAGATTTAAAATCTACTAAAATAGAGAATAATGAATAGTTTAGTAAGCATAATCATTCCAGCCTACAATTCTGCAGATTTTATTACTGATACTCTGGAATCAGTTCAACATCAAACATTTAAAAATTGGGAGTGCATTATTATAAATGATGGTTCAACGGATAACACAGAAAAAGTAGTATTATCGTTCATTAAGAACAGTTCTACACCTGATAGATTTAAGTACCATTTTCAAAAAAATGAAGGTTTATCGTCAGCGAGAAATAAGGGATTATCTTTGTCAAGCGGAAATTTTATCCAGTTTCTTGATA
Organism: Flavobacteriia bacterium 40-80; assembly: GCA_001899145.1. Taxonomy (GTDB): domain Bacteria; phylum Bacteroidota; class Bacteroidia; order Flavobacteriales_D; family Crocinitomicaceae; genus 40-80. Next base: position 252,138 of record MKVF01000018.1, on the reverse strand, counting down.
GCGATGATATTCTGTTTGAGGACAAGATTCAAGTTATGATCTCTCATTATACAGCAAATCATTCTGTTGACTGTATTTATTTCTGCGATTATATATTCTCTGATCACGACAATCCATACAAAGAAAATAATACGCAGTACAAACTTTTTCCTAATATAAATTCTATTAGTTCAATTAATTTCCAAAGAATGTATAATCAATGGGACTTTAACTTTGTTATTCCTCCTCATTGTTTTTTATATCCTAGAATTATGATTGAAGACATGGCTTTCGATACCCAATTAAAATCAAAAGAAGATTGGGATTTTTACTTGTCCATCTTATTAAGTGGGAAAATAAAGTTTATTGGGATCGAAGGGATTTTTTGTTCCTACAGGGTCCGAACAAATTCAATGAGCCAGGATTATACGAATCTAATTAAATATACTTTTTCTGTACTGCATAAATGGAAAAAAAATATGCTGTTGAATTACATCAATCGAACATCCTATTACTTATTTCAGGCTTATATTTATAAAATTGCAAAAAAGAACAGTCAAATTAACCTACGTCCTATATTCATTCAGTTTCGTGGCCTGCATCCAAAAAACTCAATTATACTGATTATCATTTTGCACCTGCTATTTCCTTTTCAATTTGTAAAAAAAATTAATCATACGCTTAGACTGAGAATGAGATGAATAAGACAGCGACTATTATTTTAAATTGGAATGGAGCAGATGATACTATATTATGTATAGAATCGGTTTATAAGATTCTTCAAGGAGAAGACTATGTTTTTATTATAGACAATCATTCATCAGATAGAAGTATTGACAAAATAAGCACATTTTTTCACAAGCATGATATACAGTTTGATATATCAGCTCCGAAAGATATTATACAAAAATTTGATGTAAATACTTATTATTACATTGTACAAAATAATGAAAATTTAGGATTTGGAGCCGGTAACAATACAATATTAAAAAAGCTCAATACTCTACCTGTAATTTTCGAATATGTATGGTTATTAAATAACGATGCGGTTGTAGAAGATAGGACATTGTCTTCACTAAAGCAGTGCTTATTTTTAAATAAAATGACTGCTATAGCAGGTTCGATTGTCCTAAATCAGCCAGATAACGGGCTGATCCAGAATACGGGTGCTAAATATTATCCTTTTTTAGGAGTTTCAAAATTAATCAACAAAAACCAAAAGGTTAAAGATCTTGATCTGAATTCAAATATTGATTTTGATTACTTAAATGGCTCAAGTCTGTTGTTAAGATTAAATGCTATTCACCAAGTCGGGTATTTTGATGAACGATATTTCTTATACTCAGAAGAATTGGATTTGCAAATAAGTCTAAAAAATAAAGGATACAAAGTCCAGTTAGTTCCTGAAAGCAGGATATTTCATAAATTAATGGGAAGCACAAAAAATAATTCACATCTATTTTATTATTATTATTCAATGTCTTCTATCCTACTCACCAGAAAACATTACTCGTCTTTTACAATGTTAATTTCCTTATTCAGTCTACTTATAATTAATCTCATCAGAACATTTCCTTCATTTAAAAATTTTAAATGGGCTGTAAAAGGTATTTTTAAAGGATTATCGAAAAAATGAAAACAACATCAATTTTCGGATATAACTTTATCTGTGATTTGAATTATGATCAAATCTCAACGTTAATTATTAATGATATTGAAAATAATACTATCATCACTAATGTAATCACACCAAATGCACACGGTATTGTTTCATATGATAAATTTCCTGAAATAAATAAATTTTGTCAACAGTCCAAGTATATACTCCCTGATGGGCAACCTTTGGTTTGGTTAAGTAATTTAACACAAAACAAAATAGCAAAACGTTTAACAGGAAGCGATTTATTTCCTGTACTCTTCAATAAGGTCAATAATACGAAGTTTAATCTTCTGTTTATTCTAAGTACACAAGATTTAGCAGACGAATTTAAACTTATTAGCATTAACTCTACTCATTATGTCCCTCCTCATCTCAGCCTAGAAGACACCCGCAATTTGAAAAATGAAGCTTTGATTATTTCACAATTAATTAAAAAAAATAATATTGATTTGGTTTTCTTTGGTATTTCAGAACCAAAACAGGGAATTATTGCCAAATATATAACAGACATACTGGAGCAGGAAGATTATTCTAAGTCCTGTATCATGCTATTTTTAGGGGCATCTTATGAATTTTATTTTAACCTAAAAGAAAGAGCCCCCAAGATCTTCCAAAAACTAGGTCTAGAATGGTTCTATAGGTTGATAAGAGAGCCTCGTAGATTATTCAAAAGATATACCATTACAAACTTCAAGTTCATATTGAAAGCAATAAAATGGAAAATGGGCAAACACTAATAAATAAACATTCTCATTAAACGGTTAATTATCCTAACATAAATAGATGATTTCCCTTTTGAATACCTCACCCATTTTATAAATAATTTTCCTCTTAAGCCTCTGGGATCTGTGAATTGATCAGGGTTTTTAAATCCAAGATATTTTGCCAGGCCTTTCCAATCATAATCCCAAATGTCAATATATCTGAATTTTTTAGCTCCATATTCTTGAATTTTCAGCAACATTTCATGATCCCACCAATAATACTCTATACTTTTCCACTGATGATCAACATTTTTCCATTGTTCTGAAGTATCATTATATTCCAAATTTATTTTATCTTTTCGGATGGAATACATATCTATTCCTTTGTCCCAATATGCTCGCAATAATTTCGGCTCAAATGGTAGAGCATCATCAAAAAAATTTGAATAATTATAATAATGATTTTGAAAAATAATATTGGTTCGCTGTTTATTTATTGTTTCGTGCAGCATGTACCATCTATTTTTACTATTGAGCCGTTCCTCTGAAATTAAATTATAATGCAGTACCCAATTATCTTTAATACCAATATTAATACATTTTTCAGGAATCGGGATTCTCGGGCTATGAATATTTCTACCATTGTGTTTACTGCCATTATCCATAAAACCAAAAGCACCCCATGGAAAATCAAAGTTTGATTTTTTTATTTTCGTAAAGTCAGATGATATATGCAGCCAATTAAAACTAAAAACTGTTCCTTCTTCTGCATTTAGCATGGTCTGCCAAGAAGGTGATGTAATATCTATATTGGTAAAAAATTCATCTGCATCTAATGCTATTAATAGCTTTTTCCCGGAAATTTTTCTTGCCTCTTGAAGGAGTAATTCTTGTCGGGACAATTCATCATATTTATTTCCCTCATTTTTAACGTAAATTACTTTGTCAAATCGTTGCGCTATTTCTTTTGATTTATCAGTCGAATTCTGATCTGCCACAATAATATGATCTGCCCATAGAGAAGTTGCTTTTAAAAAAGTATCCAGGATCCAGTCTTCATTTTTTATAGGTGTCAGGCAAATTACTTTAGTACGTTCGTTCATAGTTTATGATAACAATATTTTTTAGTTTATTAATTACATTAATAAGAAGCACAATATGTCATGTAATATGCAAAAGTAAGAAAAAAGACATAATCAGTCATTAAATGATTATCCTAAACTCAATAGCAGCATACATAAGAAATTAGTACTTTAGCGTCGAGAAGTATTTTTATTACTCATTGTGTAAAACATACTTTAATTTATTATATTATGAATAATTATTTTTCTACTTTCAATCTGTCTGCTAACGACACAACAAGATTAGAACAGATTCGATTTATTCTTTTAAATTTATTCGTTTTCTTTTTACCCTTTGATAAGTTTTATACCACACTCATCTTATACGTATTAATTATTACCACCTTGTTAAATTTTAACAAGATGAAACTGAAACAAATTCCTAAAAATTTCTGGATTTTTCAAATAATATTCTTTTTATCGGTCTCAGGATATTTCTATTCACAGAATAAAATTGAAGCTATATCCCTAATAGAGAGGCAACTCGTAATTTTTATATTTCCATTACTTATTCCACTTGCTATAAAAATCACAAAAGAAAAAGTAACAATCTTATTAGTTACTCTATGTATAAGTTGCACATTGGCCATACTTGGTTTATTCACATATTCCCTTTATGTTATTTTACAACTACAACTCCCTTTAAACCATCTGTTATCAGAAGATTTTTTTAATCACAATTTCTCAAACCCAATAGGAATACATGCCGGGTACTTATCTGCTTATTTATCTCTATCTGTAACATTTCTGATAACTCTTCTGTCCACAAGAAAAACGATCAGAAATGTAATTGTCAGTTTAATCCTTTTTATTTTAACTGTGGGGCTTTTATTTCTCGCGGCCCGAAGTATTTTAATCTATACTACCATTATTGCAGTAGTTTTTTATCCAATGTTTTATGTAAAAAGAAAAGGTAGATACCTTTTCTTTTTCACAATTATAGTTGGATTAAGTCTGCTCTTTATTACAAAGAATCAGTTTTTAAATTCAAGATTTTCAGAAAACCTAATGGAAGATATTAATTTTAAATCTTCTTACAATAATCTGGAGATAATAGAGCCCCGATCTGAAAGATGGAAAATCGGGTTAAATCTGGTGAAAAATGCTGCTTTTATCGGTTACGGGACCGGCGACGAAAGAGATCAGCTAAAAGTAAAATATAAAGAAAAAGGATATATTATTTCTTATATTGAACGGTATAATGTACATAATCAATACCTTTCAATATTGATAAAGCATGGAATTTTAGGACTCGGTATATTTCTTTTTGCTTTTGGGTATTACATCCGACTGGCGGTAAAGTCAAGAAGTTATATATATATATCCTTTTTGTTTGGTATTAGTTTTTTCTTTTTAACTGAGAATGTACTGGATACTAACAAAGGAATATTCTTCTTTGCTTTTTTTAATACGATTTTTGGATATATATTTTATGTTCCTAGATTTCCTACACGGGTAAAAGACCAACGCGCGCCTTAACTTCATCCTTCTTATTTCTATTATCAAATAGAAGAAATAGAAGGAGAATATTCAAGTTACTATATTTCGTGTTTTTTAGGCAAGTGTAAATAATATAATATACTTTACATGAACAATATGAAAAAATTATTGTTTAACAATTTGTTTCCTGTAATGATACCCTCCAGTAGTTATATCTAAAACAAATATTCCTTTAGGCAGGTCTGCTAATTCAATCACAGGAGAATCAAAATCACCCTGGCGAACAACTCTTCCTTCAATTGAATAAATATTAAAACTTCCACTATAAGTGTCTGTCAACACATTTATTTTATCATTAAAAGGGTTGGGACAAACTTTTATCTTATTAGTATGCTTTAAAGAATTTGCTGACAAACTATCATTCATGGGATCTTCCAAAATAAAATTTGCTTTTATATAAGCATCTCTTTGTAAGCGCAACGTCATTTCCGGCAACGTATCATATATCTCTCCTGACCAATGGCTAAACTTATATCCTTGTTTTGCGATAGCTTTCAGGGTAATGGGAACATTCTGAAAATAAACTCCTGACCAAGGATAGACGCTCTCTGTATCAAAAACACCTTCTGTTTCCTCGTTTATTTCAATTGTGTTTAATTTTATATGCCCTTCTGAAGGACTGGAAATACCAAGAAGGATATTAACTTCATTGCCTGTATCAAAATCTATCTTGAATATGATTCCTCACCCAATAAGGACGATATTCAGCAAATGTACGCATCTTGTCAACATTACTCTCCCATTTATAATAAGAATACACTGGATGAAAGGATAAAAACTGTTCGTTTTGAGGACTCCATCTCTCAATATGTTCTCTCATTTCCGGTGCAATCTTCTCTTTTATTTCGTTAATTTTAGATATCAATAAATTAGATTTATATGTAGTATTCAAAATATCAGAGAATCTATTTATAAAATAATTCCTATAAAAATCATTTTTAATAAGACTCCTAAAAATAAGGGTGGCTTTATTTAAATTTGTATCCGTACTAGAAATGTTACTCACATAGGATAAATCATCAAATTCATAGCTTAACCCATCCCATCGATAACCAAAAGAATAGTCTAAATCTTTTAATAACCAACGCCACCTACCGTCATGTCCATAAGGAGCTATTGAATCATAAGCGGTCTTCTTTCTCCAATACACAGTGTTATTTGCCGGCCAGTCAATATCACTTATAAAAATCTCTGTTATAAAATAATCTGTAAAATTATTGATATCAATTAACGTAGATATGTAGTCGTAATTTTCTTTTACAGTTAAGGAGTTATTCTCAAGATATATTATCAATGAATTATAAGACTGATCATCCCCTTCTTTAATCTCTCCAGATTTTTCTAAGAAATCTAAATCATTAACCTCAATACCGTATTTTATTTCAAAATACTTATCATCAAATCGTTCTCTTATATTATATAATCCAAAATATTCTCTATTAACAAATAATATAGTAGGTTGATATTCTTGTATATCAGAGTATAATTTTTTAGACGCTTGATAGATAAAAGCATCTCTAAACATTGTTTCCACACAATCATTTCCAGAATTTCTTAATATAATTCTTTTAAATTTATTCAAAGGATAATTGTCGAAAAAAGAATAACTAAAATTACTTTTTCCGTACTCTGACTTTGCATATAATCTATAAGATCTATTCGGAAAATATTTGCTTCCATTTCCGTGAAGATGCAAACCTATACTATGATTTAACACTTCCTTACCATCTACCAAATATGTAAAATTAGGTTCAACCTCAGAACTAACCCCTTCTGCTCTAAAATTAGCCGGTACCCAACTATCAATAAGTTCGGTAGGGTTATTCATTCTCCATTCATCAAACAAAATACCTGGAACATTTAAACCATTTTCATAACTAAAAAATTTTTCGGGATCAATATTCAAACAAGTTACAGGCAAAGAATATCTGCTCTGTCCCTGCGGAGAGATAAAATAATTTACCGTAATTGTTCTACTATAAACTCCATTCAAATAAGTAGCGCCCCTTAGCACTGCTCCTTTGAACACATTAACAGAATCGGGCTTTGCCATACTGTTATACCAATAATTTGTATAGTAAGACGCAGAAATATCCGCATATCTATCCGGTTCATTACTTCTATCTCTCACTAAAATAGGATCAGTATATTCATACGTCCAAATCGTATCCTGTAAAAGGGGGCCTAATGCCTCTCCATTTGTTGGGTATTGTTTCTTATAATTCCAAACCCTGCCTGTCAGATTCTCAATTCTGGGCTCTGAACCATCCAATGTATATAATATTGTTACATCCGGATCCGGATGTGTAATTTTCACATAAAAGCTATCCGTATAAAAACCGGAAGCATGCGATATCGTTGGGGTGCTAAAGTTTGGGAAAAAGTAGTAATCGGTAATAGTAATAATGCCAGTAGAATTCTGTTCATTTTGATTTTTTTGTACAAAAAAAATACCTTGACATGCTTTAAAAAAATTTCTTTGAGTGTTTTCAGGTGTTTCAATTAACTCTTATGCAGGATTTCTATTACATTTACGTTCAAATTAATCACAAAATGAAAATAACAGGAATTCTTTTCTTACTTATTATGAGTGCCTTTACTCTAAGCGCCCAGATAAAAATCAACCCTAATGAAAAACTGGTTTATACCGCTTCTTATACTATGAGCGGAATGCTGACCAGCTTTGCTCAGATCACACTTCAGACAAAAACAGTAAAGACCAGCGACAAAACATACCTGAATTTAAATATGCAGGCGACTACTTTTTCAAAATGGGATACTTATTTCAAAATCCGTGATGTTTACGAGTCCTATGTAAATCCTACTACACTTGTTCCAAGCATGTATAAGCGAGATGTGTTAGAAGGCGCATATACCAAAACAGAGAAGTATATATTCAAACCAGACCGAAAAACAATTGTAGCCACAAGTAAGCGAAAAAGCGACCTGGAAAAGACAAATACATTCACTACCGGAAGCTCCACCATGGACATCGTTACAGCACTCTATAAATTGAGAACATTTGACTACGCTAACAAAAAAGCTGGTGATATTATCTCCGTGACCATTGTTTTCGACGAAAAAGAAATCAAGGCATCTGTAAAATATCATGGAAAAGAAAAAATTAAAGCCGGACCTCTTGGCGAAGTAGAATGCTACAAAATCTCTATTAATTCACAAACAGAGACAATGAAAGGAAAAACAGGAAATTATATCTGGATCACGGCTGATTCAAAAAGAATTCCTGCATTTTTCAAGTTTCAGATTCCTGTCGGAACAGGCCAGTTGACATTAACGGAGGTAAAATAATTTTTAAATCTAAATAACTATGAAAATAATCGTAAATATTCTTGCAACAGTAGTGCTTATTTTGGGAATCGCATTTACTATTCTGCCAATGGATACGCTTGCATTCCTTCCTATAGGTATCACTTTTTTACTGGCTGCGATTAGCTATTTTGTCATTTCGCCTAAAAAGCAAAAATGGGAAAAATTCATTTTGATCATTTCTCTTATATTGATTCTTATCGTTACATTCAAAGCGCTCTTCATCAAGGATGAAGTTGCCGTAGATAAAGAGTTTCAGCAAAAACAAACGGAGGCTGAAAAGCAAGATATTCAGGATCTGGAAGAACTGGAAGATCTATAATTCCGTAGATTCGGACTATAATACAAAAGTGAAGGCTTGTACTTCACTTTTTTGTTTCGTGGTTTTTCAAAAATTCTATATTGCGCTTCAAACCTGAAAACTTCGTTCGTTTCACTGCTGATCCGGTAAACAGCTTAGAAAATAATTCTTGGGTCATTTCTTCCCAATCTTTATACTTCATGTCCAGTAAATCTGCCTTAGGTTCAAATTCGACAATAGAATGCGGCTTTGAAAAACGGTTCCAAGGGCAAACATCCTGGCAAATATCGCAGCCAAACATCCAGTTCTGCATTTTTCCATTAAATTCTGCGGAAAACAGCTCATCTTTCAGTTCTATTGTCAGATAGCTGATACATTTAGATCCATCAACAACATAAGGAATATCCAACGCTCCTGTCGGGCAGCTGTCCATACATTTAGAGCATGTTCCGCAATAGTCTTTAATTGGTCCGTCCGGTTGTAATTCAAGGTCGATTATCAGTTCGGCAATAAAGAAAAAAGAGCCGTTTTGCGGACGGATAAGATTTCCGTTTTTCCCGACCCAGCCCAAACCGCTTTTTTGCGCCCATACCTTATCCATTACCGGAGCAGAGTCCACAAAGACACGTCCATCTACCTCTCCTATTCTGTTTCTGATCTCCTGAAGAAATAAACGAAGCTTATTTTTAATTACATCGTGATAGTCCTGGCCATAGGCATACTTGGAAATTTTATAGCTCTCTGCATTTTGATTATGAGAAGGAAAATAGTTCAGTAAAAGGCTGACAACAGATTTTGAGCCCTCGACTAATTTCGTCGGGTCCAGGCGTTTGTCAAAGTGATTTTCCATATATGCCATCTTTCCGTGACGACCGTTATTTAACCATTTTTCAAGCCTTGGAGCCTCTTCCTCTAAAAAACCTGCTTTAGAAATTCCGCAAAAACTGAATCCAAGCTCGTAAGCAATTTCCTTTACTATTTTCGTATGTTTCTCAGCAAGTGACATTATTGATCAAAACAATCCTCCCTGAGTAAATCCCAGTTCTCTTCCCAAATGCTTATAGGTCTTTTCAGTTACTTTTCTTCCCCGCTGTGTACGAATAAGGAAGCCTTCCTGAATCAAATAGGGTTCATATACTTCTTCCAGGGTTCCCGCATTTTCTCCGATAGCTGTAGCAATAGTTGTTAATCCCACCGGACCTCCGTTGAACTTATCAATCAAAGTGGTCAGGATACGGTTATCCATTTCGTCTAAGCCGTATTTATCTACATTCAATGCATTCAATGCAATCTCTGTAATTTTCTGTGCAATTCTTCCATCTCCTTTTATCTGGGCGAAATCCCTTACTCTCCGAAGCAAAGAATTTGCGATACGGGGAGTCCCGCGGCTGCAACTTGCAATATAAAAAGCAGCTTCTTCATCAATTTCAATCCCCAGCAAATTAGCGGAACGCTCTACGATCAAAGACAGGGTTTTTGCATTATAGTATTGTAAACGTGAATTAATACCGAAACGGGCGCGTAAAGGAGATGTCAGTAATCCTGAACGGGTAGTGGCGCCAATCAGCGTAAACGGGCTCAGCTCGATCTGGACACTTCTCGCGTTCGGGCCGCTGTCAATCAGAATATCAATAACGTAATCTTCCATTGCAGAATACAGATATTCTTCAATCACAGGGCTTAAACGATGGATTTCGTCAATAAAAAGCACATCTCCCTTATCAAGATTAGTTAATAACCCCGCAAGGTCTCCCGGTTTATCTAAAACCGGACCTGAAGTGATCTTAATATTTACTCCCAGCTCATTTGCGATGATATTCGCTAAAGTCGTTTTCCCTAATCCCGGAGGGCCGTGAAGCAGGACATGATCCAGAGGTTCACCCCGTTTTAAAGCTGCTTTAACGAATACCAAAAGATTATCGGTAATCTGATCCTGACCGACAAAGTCTTCAAGATATTTGGGGCGAAGAACTTTATCGTAATCTTTCTCCTGATTATCTGTTTCTTTTCTGTAATCGAATGAATCTTCCACGCAAAAAATGAATTTGTACAAAAATACAAATTCTGCAACAGAATTAATCAGTTCTTACTCTACCAATTCTATCGCTTCCATCTTCGGCGCGCCTTTTACTCCAAATTCATCGTAGAAATCCAGGAAATGGAATTTAAAATACCTGCCGTTCTGTGTTTTTAACACAAAAATAGTTTTTGGGTCAACGGTATAAGTGGAATTATCAAAATTGTATGTTTTCCAATCGTATCCGATTGCATCTATATTTGTCTTAAATTCTTGTGACAGCGCATTTGAATACGTAAAAGACGTAAAATCCGTATTATACAATTTTACAGCAGTCGTATTTTCAAAATTCATCACTGCGCCCATCACCAGATAAGGCATTCCGTCTGAAAAGATATGGGTATATGTCCTGATACAGAAATCATAGGTCGATTTTTTAGGAAGGGTGGTTGCTGTCACCTGCTGGCCGGTTCTTAAAGAGAAAGTGCTGAACGAGTATGCCGGTTCTTTTGTGATTGTCGCCTGAACGGGAGTCGTTTCATTTAATTTACAATATTCAATGGTATATTCCGTCGGAGTAACGGATACAATTCTCAGCTTATATTTCCCTAAGGAGGTACCTGCTATACTGTTTCCCAGATTGAAAAGATAAATATTATCCTTGTTTCTCCAATCTCCGATTGCTGTTGAATCGAGATTGCCCGAAGGAGCATCATAAATAAGATCGGACGAATTATCTGTTGTTACATCTGCAAAGCTGGTTGCGGCCAATAATTTAATGCCACCAAATCTGCCGTTATTGATAATGACACGAAAACCATCAGCTGACGCTTCAAATCCCAAATCCCAGTCCTCCCGGTTTGCGAGTAACACTGTCTCCTGATTTTCAAGGCTGTAATACAGCTGATTTTTATAGTCGGAACCAATTGCCAGGTTTTCCGTGAAAGCTCCAGCCATCTGATTTCCGGGCTTTTTAACAGGTAATTCTTCTTTTAAACATCCTGTTAAAAGAATACCTGTGAAGAACAAAGCTGCTAGTTTTTTCATTTTTTCTTATTAAAAGTATCAAAATTCAAAGATAATCTAATGTAAACGCTTCTTCCCCAGGCAATAGGAGAAGAACCGCCTCCGCCAGAATGCACTCCAGAAGCAGATGCTCCGCTTGTAACATTCGTAACATTCAGTAAATTTTTAGCGCCGACAGCAACTAAGACTCTTTTTCTCCAGAAATCTTTGGAAACATTTACATCCAGCATGTTATAGTCGTGTATGAATGTTTGTGACAGGCCTGTTTCGGTTTGCAAAAATGTAACCGCTCTTCCTGTATATTTGTAAAACACTGAAAAATTCATTCCGATTTTTCTCCAGTTATACATAATGGAAGAAGTTAATTCAGGTGAAGTGGCAAAATTGTTCCCGCTGTAATTCGTTTTTACTCCTACAATAGAAGTTCCTAATTTTGCAGTAACAAGCTCATTTTTATAGGTTACTATAAACTTACCCCCGATAGATTCAAATTTATCCAGGTTGAAATACGAATAAGAAGTTCCCGTCGCATTCTGAGACAAAGTGATCTTATCGTTTACGGTCTGGTAGAATCCATTCAATTCAAAATTAATTTCATCATTGTATTTCATTTTCAGCAGATCCAGGCGATAATTGATCCATGTCTGAACATTGTGTGACTGCTCCGGTTTTAGCGAAGCATTCCCCTGAATATCGTGGTTGACATCTACGAAAATCATGTACAATTCCTTCATGGAAGGGGCACGGTAACCTTTCGCATAGCTCGATCTGAAGCTCCAGTTGTTAATATTGTATTTCAGATTAAGAGAAGGGACAACATTAAATCCGAAAACGGAATTGTAAGCTACACGCGCGGCAGGACGAACAATAAATCCGGAAAATGCTTTCCATTCCATTGATCCGAATACTGCGTAATCTCCCATCGTTTTACTGGAATCGCTGATCCGTTTTCCTTCAGCCATATCAAAATTCACATCATATCCTGCTTCATAATCGATCTTTTGCTCAAAAGAGGAGCTTGAAAACGTTGAACGGGACATGATTGTTCTGAAAACGGAAGTATCCTGATCCGACTCGTTGGGTGTCAGGTTCATCCCCAAAGTCGTCAAATCCTTGACATAAGTATTTTTATTTCTTACGAAATAGTTGTGTGCGGCAACTCCCTGAATCTTATATTTTGAATTGGGAAAGACGTTGAAATTGATTCCCTGATTAAATCGTCTTGTTTTATAAATATCGTCAAATGCCGTAATATAATCCGGTTGGCGGGGAGCACCTCTGTTGGTCATTGTTTCCCAGTAAAAATCCGCAAACGGATTAATTGTGAATTTCTTATAGACCAATGAATACCGCACATCTGCAGAATATTGCTCTTTCGGTCTCCATTGAGTCACACGATTGGAATCTGCAAGCTTCGACTGTGGGAATTCAATAAACGGATCTGTATTTTTCCAGCCATCAAAGAAGTTTCTCATTCCTGAAACGGAAAAACGGTGGTGCCCGGCATTATAGGCAAGTTTTCCGTCCACATTATAATTCCCTACCGATTCGTAATACGTGTTCAGATTTCCCTGAAATCCGTTTCTGACTGTTTTTTTGGTAATAAGGTTGATTGTCCCTGCCAGCGCGTTCGAACCGTAATTAACACTTAACGGGCCTTCTACTATTTCTATTCGCTCAATATTATTCAGGTTGATCTGGCTTAAATCAACATCACCATTCAGACGACCAATAACAGGAACTCCATCAATCAAAATTTTCACATTTTCACCGGTAAAGCCCTGCATCTGGATTCCTGAACCAAGCATCTGATCCTGGGTAACCCGGATATTCAACTCGTTGGTCAGCACATCCCGCAGATTAACTGCTCCTTTCGCATCAATTGTTTTGCGGTCTATCACCCTGATCTTATGAACCGATTTCTCAGTTGTTGTAAGTGAAATCTGGCCTGTAACTACTACATCGTCTATTTTAGAGGAAACAGGAGTTAAAGGACAGGTGGCATTCGCTGATCCGTCGAACATATAATCAAAAGGCTCATATCCTTCCGCAATAATCTGAATTTTATAGTCACGATAAGTTGTTCCCTGCTCTAAAGTAAAAGGAAACAATCCGCGTTCATCTGTTTTATAAATCTTTTCCCCTTTCGGTGAAATGATCTTTACCGTGGCTCCGCTGACAGGTACATTATTTTCCTCGGAAACTACCTGTACCTCATATTGACTGAAAGCAAAAGAGGAAATAAACAACAAAACAAATAAACGCAGAATGTTCATAATTTTTAATTTAAGCAATAACTATATCTTTCATTACTTGTCTCCATGCTTCCAATTCAGGAACACCTGGTTTACGAGCGCCGAAAAGACTGGCAATTAAATCCCCTTTGTCATTGAACAATTCCAGAGAAGTCACAATACCGTCTTCTGTCGGTTTACGGACAACCCATGATTCAACGATCGTGTTTTCTTTCAGGTGCAGGTTAAACTCAGGATCCATCACATTAATGAAAGGGCCATGGTCAACAATATTTTTAATTTCTCCTGTATGGATTTGGATCATCCCCGGATTTCCAACAAATACCATAATCGGAACTTGTCTTTCAGCAGACAAGTTTAAAGTTCTTCTCAATGCCAGATGATCCAGCTTTTGAGCGTAATCTCCTTCCGGAGCCAAACGTAAAGCTTGTGTTCTTGTCACTCTGAATTTTCTCAGCATTCCGTAGAATTCATGCGTATCTTTCAGATTAATCCAGCTTTCACGGAACCCGTTCACATCAATTTCACTATCCGGAAGTTCCGCTACAGGTGGTTTTTCTGTTCTGTCGACTTCTTGGGTATGAGACTGATCGTCTGACTTATATTTCTCTACTAAAGCATGGAAAGTTTCCAGGTTGCTTTTATCTGTCATGTAGATTTTATGAACAGCATTTCCATCTTTTCCGAAAAACTGCAGACTGTGTCTGATACCGATCTGGCTGTCTTCTGAAACTGCAAAAGCAGATGTCCAGACACTTAAGAAAATTCTCAGGTCAATATCCTTTCCGACAAACAACTGCGCATGCGGACTAGAGAAATCTCCATTTAAATAAACTCCTTTTCTTTCGTGCACACACTCCTCATTACGTGTAAGCGCCATCACATATCCCAGAGATTCCACTTCACTCAAGATCTCTTTAAATTCAGGACGCAAACGTGTTACCGTTTCGCCACATCCCAAAGCCAGCAAATCTACTTCTTTAACTCCTAGCTGTTTCGCTGCATCGCGGATACGAACAGGTGCAGAAGCCTTCAACTGAGCATATTGCTCTTTTAAATTGTCAACTACGATTTCCATAATTATTTGATTTTTGATTGGACTTTATTTATTTTATTTTTAATGGAGTCAAATGACTCGTTATTATATGTTCTGAAGAATAAATCACCGGACGGGCTGGTATAAGATTCTATTTTCACGTTAAAAATGGACGAAAGCACTTCTGTATCCATTGCCATGAAACGTTCGTCATTTACCACAACTTCTCCCTGATCCACAATGATAATTCTGTTCGCATATTGAAATGCGATATTGAAATCATGCAAAATACATACTACTGTACCACCACGGTCAACAACGGATTTTTTCGCCTGCTCCATGATTGCATATTGATATTGCAGATCAAGATTGTTAAGCGGCTCATCCAGGAATAAACATTTACCATTCATCGTTGATGTTTCGTCCTCCAGCTGAATCAGAGACCGGATAAACTGGATACGTTGCTGTTCTCCTCCTGAAAGTAAGTTATAAACCGTCCCGGCACGATCGGAAAGGTTAAATGTATGCAGATACTCCTCGCATATACGGTTATCAAACCCGGAGAGCTTATAGGAATAATGAGGAAATCTTCCCATTTCAACAATATCTTTTACAGTAAAGTCGCCGAAAACAGTATTATTCTGCAGCAGGAAAGAACGCTTTGTCGCCAGCTCGTTGCTTTTCCATTCTTTCAGAAGCGTTCCATCGTAAGATACATAACCTGTATCCGAATGTTGCACCCCGGAAATCATTTTCAGCAAAGTGGATTTCCCTGCCCCGTTCGGTCCCAGGATCACCACAAACTCCCCTTCCGGAATTTCAAGTGTCGTAGGTTTCAGAATCTTTCTGGATCCAACTGTCAAGCTTATGTTTTCTGCTCTGATCATGCTATCAATGTTCGTTTTTGCCGGAATATCATAATAACCAGGATAGGAGTTCCGATCAGCGAAGTGATGATTCCTATCGGAATTTCGGTTGGTGCGTTCAGTGTTCTGGAAACTAAATCCGCCATACAGACAATAATTGCTCCCAACAATGCAGAAACAGGCAATAAGTTTTTATGTGCCGGACCTATCAGGGAACGCACAATATGAGGAACAACCAGCCCTACAAATCCGATAACACCGGTAAATGCAACGGTGGCTCCCACCATCAAAGTGGAAAGAATAATTACCAGCGCTTTCAACCGCTGGACATTTACTCCCAGATAATGTGCGGAAGATTCTCCAAGTGCAAAACCATCCAGTGATTTCGCTAATCCGAACATAATTGTTGCTGCAACAGAGACAATCAGAAAAACAATTAAAAAATTTGACCATTTTGCACCGGAAAGGCTTCCCATTGTCCAAAAAGTAAGATCCCTTAATTGTTGTTCGTTTGCCAGATAGGTAATTAATCCTGTCAACGAGCCACAAAAGGCGTTCAGAGCGACGCCTGCAAGAATTAAGATGGTAATATTTGATTTTCCGTTATAAACGGAGATTCTGTAAGTCATAAATACAGCAGCCAAAGCTCCCAGGAATGCAGAGAAAGCAATCATCAGATCAGGAGAAAGTAGCTGTAAAACAGGTATAGAAGTCGCCATTACAATGTAAAAAGAAGCCATAAAGGATGCGCCGGAAGAAATTCCGATAAGGCCTGCATCGACCAAAGGGTTACGGAATAATCCCTGGAGAGCTGCGCCGGAAAGGCTAAGCGCCACACCTACTACAACACTCATTAACACTCTTGGCAGGCGTATATTCCAAAAAACTGCTTTTTGAGAGAAAGAATAAGCTGAATCGGAAAGTTTTATCCCCAAACCATCACCGATAATTGCTACAAACTGCCCTGCCCCGATCTTCACACTTCCCATAGAAATCGAAAGGAACATACTGGCAAACAATCCAATAGTTAAAGAGACAAATAATATCCAGACTTTCTTATCCATTATATAAGCTAAAAAGCAGGTGCTTTCGCACCTACTTCAATGTTATTTTAATTCAACCAGTTTCTTGTTCAAAATCCGGAGAGCTTCTCCTACTCTTGGTCCGAATCCGCTCATCAGCAGACCGTCTATGGTAAGATATGCTCTGTTTTTACCTGCGTTTGTCAGCTTAACACCCGGAATATCAAAAATCGCTTCCGGACCGTTTAAACTTTCAACACCGGAATCAAACATCAGTATCAGATCCGGATTCGCTTCAATAACAGCCTCAGGAGTTAATGGTTTGTATTGCTCAAAACCGGAGACAGCATTCTGACCACCTGCAAGCTCAATAAAACTCTCCATCGGAGTATTCTCTCCCGCAACCATCATCATCCCTGTTCCTCTGGCATAAATGAATAAGACTTTCGGTTTACTTTCCGTCTTTTCAAGTTTTTGAACATCTTTCTCAATCTTAGAAATCAATTCATTTCCTTTTTCGGTATTTCCCAACCATTCAGCAACGCTCTTTACAGTCTGTTTACTTCCTTCCACAGTGTAATCTCTCTTCAGAAGCGTCACTGTAATTCCTGCTGCTTTCAATTGTTCCACCAAGTCCGGCTTTATACTTGTCTCAAATCCGATCACGTGGGTAGGTTCCATGCTGATAATCCCTTCCGCTGTCATTTGAGAAGCATGTTCCAGTGTCGCCTTTTCCTGTGCTTGTTCAGGAAACGTGCTCGTTACGTCTGCCGCCACGATTTCATTGCCATAACCCAAATCATAGATTATCTCGGTTAAGGATCCGTCCGTGGAAACGATTTTCATCGCTTGACGCTGTACTTCTTCCGTTTTTTCTCCGGAAGATTTACAAGCCGTTAAGGAAATGAGAAGAACAAAAGTCAGAAATCCAAAAATCTTATTCATTTTAATTTTTTATTTTTAATGTTGAATCATCAGTTTCTTAGCGGTTTTCAAACCGTTCGAAGAAACAACTACCTGATAAACTCCCGCATTCAGGTCAGAAGTATTAATCTGAAGTGTTTGCAGGCCTCCGCTAACTTCAGTTGAGTAAACTTTTGCTCCCGCCAGGCTATAAATCTCTATTGTTGTATTTGCAGCAGCATCAACAACTACCTGAGTCATATCATTTGCCGGATTAGGGTAAACTTCCGTGAAAACAGAGGTCACACTTTCTACTCCAACAGAAGAGATCAGCTCTTTATCAAAAATATAAGAACCTGCATCAGCACCTGAACCTGTACCACTGACAAATCCTGTGAATACAAGTCTCCAGATTGCTCCGTTTTTCGCTTTTACAAAATAAACAATCGTATCTGCAACGCTTGATCCGGAAGGCCCCGAAGATTTCCAATTGTAATGGATTACGTTATTATCAGTCGAAAATTGTTCTGTTCCTGTATAAGAATATGTTGCAGGATTGTTGTCAATCACTTTTGCAACTTCGGTTCCTAAGTTATTTAAAACTCCGGCAACTTTATACATCATAATTCCCTGGTAATCTCCGTAATATTGTCCAAAGAACAAATCCCAGTCAGCAGTTGCGGGCTCTAAATCCAGCACTGATTGGTCGGCTAAATTGGAATAAACATAATTCTTTGTCAGGTATGCATTCAGATTCACATTATAGGATACTGAATCTGTCTCTCCCAACTTAAAATAAGTAACTGTATAGATCTTAGCTAGTGACTGCAATGAGAAACGAATCGCATAGAAAGCAGTTCCGATCTTAGCTCCGAAAGTTCTGGCAGCTTTTAAATTATGTGTAGTAACATCATACTCTCCCCATGAAAAATCCATTTGGGTAGTTCCTCCACTTTGGTTGAAAGCTCCTAACAAGATGTCCGCATCGTTATCATACAATGTTTCTTCTGCTGCCCAACCTGTGGTATCAACTGAGGTAATCGCCGCATTAATATCCGCATTAGGAAGAACTTTTACGGTCCCTACCAAAGAGTTAAAACGGATTGCCGTATTGGCCTGCATTACATTCGGAGCAAATGCAATATGCCAGCTCGTTGCGGTCATTGTTGCCTTTTCATCTTGTGACAGGCTGTAAAATTTTTGATTCAGGTACCCCGAACCTGTAATAACTGTATCTTTCACCTGAGCCGATGCTGTACCAAGCATCCCAAGGGATAAGATAGAAAGTAAAACTTTTTTCATAACGTCTTATTTATATTTAATCTAAATTAATGTCGCAAAAGTAATAACTAAATTTTATTTGTCAATACCATCAAAAGGGTATTTGCAAAAAAATAGCAGACCGTCGCAAAGAATTATTGACAAATAAGCTATATCATTGGGAGTTTCATTAAATTTGCTTCCTTAAAAATTTATTCGTTAAATGAAACTCCAGGAAATACGTCAGCATTTTTTTGACTTTTTTGAGAAAAAAGGGCATCTTATTGTTCCTTCTGCTCCCATGGTAATTAAGAATGATCCGACTTTGATGTTTACCAACGCCGGTATGAATCAGTTCAAGGATTATTTTTTAGGTAATGAAATACCGAAGCACCGCAGAGTGGCCAATTCTCAGAAATGCCTTCGTGTTTCCGGAAAACATAACGATTTGGAAGAAGTGGGGGTTGATACTTATCATCACACGATGTTTGAGATGCTCGGAAACTGGTCATTTGGTGACTATTTCAAAAAAGAAGCGATCGAATGGGCATGGGAACTTCTGACAGAAGTATATAAGATTCCGAAAGACCGTTTATATGTCACCGTTTTCGAGGGTGATGAAAAGGACGGCGTGCCGGCGGATACGGAATCTTTTGAAATCTGGAAAAAATACATTGATGAGGACCGCATTATCTTAGCGAGTAAAAAGGATAACTTCTGGGAAATGGGTGATACCGGGCCGTGCGGACCGTGTACAGAAATCCATGTAGATCTGAGATCCGATTCGGAAAGAGCCAGAATCGATGGCAGATCGAGAGTCAACCAAGACGATCCTCAGGTTATTGAAATCTGGAACAATGTATTCATGCAGTTCAACAGAAAAGCGGACGGTTCGCTGGAAAAGCTTCCGGAAACGCATGTGGACACCGGAATGGGGCTGGAGCGGCTGACAATGGCATTACAGGGAAAAACATCCAATTATGATACGGACTTGTTCCAAAGCCTGATCCAGCACATGGTAAAAGTGTCGGGTTTTGAATATGGTGCTTCCGAAGAGGTGGATATCGCGCTCCGTGTGATCGCCGATCATATCCGCGCTATCGCTTTTGCTATCGCTGACGGACAGCTTCCATCCAATACGGGAGCGGGTTATGTGATCCGCCGGATTCTGAGACGTGCTGTACGTTACGGATATTCAACCCTGAAATTAAAAGAACCTTTCTTATCCGATCTGTCTGTTTTACTGGGACAATTAATGGGGGATCCGTATAAAGAGCTGCTGACGCAGAAGGACATTATCCGGAAAGTAATCTTCGAAGAGGAGCAGAGCTTCTTCCGTACCTTAGAGCAAGGTATCCGCAGGATCAATGCACTGATTGAAACGACCAAAGCTGCAGGTTTATCTGAACTAAAAGGTACTGAAGTATTTGAGCTTTACGATACCTACGGTTTCCCGGTGGACCTCACCTCTCTGATTGCCCGTGAAAATGAGCTGACAGTAGATGAAAAAGGATTTGATGAAGAGCTGGAAAAGCAAAAGAATCGTTCACGTTCGGCTACTGCAATCGAAACGGATGATTGGGTAAATGTTACGGATGATCAGCCATCTGAATTTGTAGGATATGACGAACGGGCAACTGAAACGAAAATCATAAAATACCGGAAGGTAACTCAAAAACAAAAAACATTTTATCAGCTGGTTCTTTCTCCTACCCCGTTCTATGCAGAAGGCGGTGGCCAGGTCGGTGATAAGGGATATATTGAAGCAAATGGTGAAAAAACATTTATTTTCGATACGAAAAAGGAAAATGGCTTAATAGTTCATTTCACTGAAAAATTGCCTACAGATCCTAAGGCTGATTTCACAGCTGTAGTTGATATAAACAAACGTGCACTTACAACCAGCAATCACAGTGCAACGCATTTATTGCATCATGCTTTGAGAACAGTACTGGGAGCACATGTGGAACAGAAAGGTTCGTTAGTAAATGAAAATTACCTGCGTTTCGACTTCTCCCACTTCAGCAAGGTAACACCTGAAGAGCTGGAGAAAGTAGAGTTTCTGGTAAATGAAGAAATCAGAAAAGCTGTTCCTCTGAATGAAATCCGTTCCACAACAATGGAAGTAGCTCAGGAAATGGGAGCAATGGCCTTGTTTGGTGAAAAATACGGCGATAAAGTAAGAGTGATCCGGTTTGGTGACTCTGTCGAATTGTGTGGAGGAACACATGTTCCGAATACAAGCGACATCCGTTTGTTTAAATTTACTACAGAAACAGCGGTCGCAGCCGGAATCCGTCGTGTAGAAGCGATTACTAATATAACGGCTGAAAATGAATTAAAATCCAAGGCTGCATTGCTGGATGAGATTTCAGTCATTTTAAAAAACCCGAAAGATTTAAAAACAAGCATTGAGGAACTGATTGCTAAAAATCATGCCTTACAAAAAGAGGTGGAAAAATTGCAGAAAGAGAAAGCAATGAGCATGAAAAACGAATTAAAAAACAAAATAGTTTCTCATAATGGCGCTCAATTGTTGATTGAAAAATTAAATCTGGATGCAAACAGCATTAAGGATATTCTCTACGCTCTGAAAGGAGAAACATCCAATTTTATCGGATTGATCGGAGGTGTTGAAGGCGATAAATGTTCCTTGTCTCTGATCATTGACGAAACATTGGTAAAAGAGAAGGACTTGAATGCAGGAGCTATCATTCGCGAGATTTCCAAATTCATTCAGGGCGGCGGCGGCGGACAACCATTCTTCGCAACAGCAGGAGGAAAAAATCCTGCCGGACTAAAAGATGCTTTTGAAGCGTTCAAAACAAGAGTCTGAAAGCCATCTGATCTGGTTTATTACGCAAGACAGAAAGACAAAGAAACAGAATAATAAAACAGCAAGAGGACGGCAAAAACCGTCCTCTTATTTATTAAAAAGCTCCCGGCTAATTCATCTTTATCAGACGTAACGGCTTGTAATCTGTGCTGTTTTGCATATTGACCATATAGGAACCTTCCGTCAATGAATCGATATCGACAATAATTATATTTACACCTGTTTTCAAATCAACCGACCGGACTATCGCGGATCGTCCATTGAGGTCTGTGACCACAAGAACATCCGCAATGTCTCTATCGGAGTGAATGGTGAGGGTTACTTTTTCAGAAGCAGGCGCAGGATGTATATTCCACATTACGGCTGTATGGCATGTTACCGAAACCGGCTGGAAATCCTCTCTTGTGCCATCATTGTCCACTGAGCGCAGCTTGTAATACATCGTTTCCATTCCTGTCGCATCAGTTGTTATATAGCTGTTCTCTGTAGTGGAATTTCCAACAGCATCTACCGTTGTTACTACTTCCCATAGTTGTCCGTTGCGTGAGCGCAGGATCTCAAAATGGCTCACATTGGTCTCCGTTGCGGTTTTCCACATCAGATTTATTTTATCTTCACAGAATACTGTGAAACTGGTTAAAGTGATCGGAAGAGGAGAATTAGCATTTGCTCCGTGCATATAGAAGCTGGAGAAATCAGGAACACTAAAGCTGACATAACGGGCATCACTAATAGCAGGAGTAACATTCAGAACTCCGCCTCCGGTTGAAAGATAGCTGACATTGTTTCCGGAACAAAGGCTGCCATCTCCTCCCACTTTTGTAATTCCCAGCAAAGGATTAGCCAGATCGGTAATATCATCTACCGTGTTACCAGGTGTGGAACCTCCCGTTCCATCACCGGCTTCTCCCTGTAAGGCTAAAAGCTCACTATTGCTGTAAGCCAGTATCACATCTACATCGCCTGTTCCTGCCAGACCGCTGCCGTCCACATGGGTAACTCTTCCCATGTAAGCAGTCAGGTATTTCGGATCTGAAGGCACATCGCACGCACCCTGAATCGCAGGGGAACCGACAATAGTGCTCATGGTCACTGATCCTGTCCTGCCATTCGGATTAATGGAACCGATGTAATTTCCAGATGGTGCATAGAAATAAACCGGGTTATTTCCGCTCAGGTAACATGTTGCTTCTTCGTTATTGCCGGCTAAAGCCGTTCCTTTTGACGGTAATGTAACCGTTTGTGTAGCAGCTGCAGCTCCTGCACAACCTCCACCTGTAATCGAAGAAATGGAATAAGTGGTAGTAGCCGCAGGCGTTACACTTTTTGACCAGGAACTATTTCCTGTTCCACTTACCGCTCCTCCACCGTTAGACAAATCAAGAGTCCAGGAACCTGAAGCATTTGAAACTGTACCTGAAAGCGTAACTGACGAGCCATGACAGATGTTATTACTTGAAACAGCAAGCGAGGATGTCAAAGAAGAAGGTGTCACTGTAACAGCCGCATTGTCTGTTGCCTTACAACCAGTTTTGGTATCGGTCACTTCTAATGTATAAGTTTTATTTTCCGTAATATTGGTAACTGTCGGATCAGATATATTTACAGCATTTAAAAAATCTGACGGAGACCATGAATAGGTGTAAGAATTTCCTACTCTGACAGTGTAATCTTCCGTTTCAGCGTAGAGCTTAGTACAGGCATTTCCGGAACTAAAGGAAGTTCCCTGAGTTCTTATTCTCATTCTGCAATTTGCCGAAGCTGCCGATACAGGAACAGTTACAGGAATAACTACTGCACTACCTGAGCTTATCTGACCATTTGCAATAAATTCACCAGCTTGAAATGTTCCGTCATTATTCCAATCAATCCATACGCCGTAATATTTCGGGCTTCCCGAAACAGTTAACTCTAAATTAAATGAACTACCCTGAACTGCTGTCATTATATTGGATGCGTAATCATTATAATTGTACGTTGCTGATGTGGCATTTTCAAAATCAGGCGTTTTAACTAAAGTTATACCTTGAGTTCCTCCGGCATTGGTAAGATTCGTATTATTAGTACATGATGCAGCCATCGAAGCAATATTTGCATTTATTCCCAGCTGAACACTTCCCAGACAACTCACAGATTTATTTCCTCCTGCATTAGCCGTTGGCAAACCATTTACTGTGATCGCATTATTTGATAAAACAGAATTTCCCGGACCAATTCCATTTGTATTAGCCGAAAACATATCACTTCCTTTTTTCAAATCGAACGAAAGGGTATGTGTACCTGTCGCCGGAGCGGTCATACTTACCGAATAGGTATTATCTGCTCCTGCATTTAATGTAATAGCGCTTCCTTCCACCCAGGAACCATTATCCCATTTGGCAATTAATTTAACGTTATCACCTGCTGTCCAGTTTTGAGTACCTGCGTTTTTTACTTTTATGTTGACATTTGCCGTTTCACCGGCACACCAGGTTGTTTTGGAGATATTGGATAATTCACAAAAATAGTCTGCGGATATACTTACCGTGTAAGTAATGATAATCAAACCATTTCCTCCGTCAGCCTTTGTCTTACCGCCATTTCCAACCCCCGCAACATATCCGCTCTCACCACTTCCCGGAGCTTGAGCAGTTGCTCCGTCAGTCCTAACAGTACCAACCGTATTGGTAACCGAAGTAAGTGGTGTAGTGAACGATGATCCTCCACCACCAGCCTTGTTATTTCCGCCGCCGCCACCGCCAAAATAACCACCACCACCGCCGCCGCCTGATCCACCATTACCTCCTGATAAGAGAGATCCAGCTGTAGAACTATTCCCACTTGCTGCCCCACCTGCTGATGTAGTTCCACCACCACCGCCAGTATTTCCACCCTGAGTTCCATTCGGGCCTCCGCCTGCACCACCTCTCGTCGTTGCAGCACTGGGAGCACTGCCTCCACCGCCACCAGCAATGGCTTTAGTATTTGCTTGTGTTACTGAATTAATAAAAATTCCGGAATAGCCACCACCTCCAGCTGAGTAATTTCCACTTTTCCCGCCTCCACCATAACCACCATTAGCAGTTCCTGAAGTATTGGCTTTTATACCTCCACCGCCAACAACAATTTTATAAGTTTCTCCACTATTAACTGCCAAAGTTCCTTTAACAAATGCTCCTGAACCTCCAGAAGAGAAATTATATTCACCGCCGCCGCCAGCACCCCATAGTTTTACATCAATAGATGTAACGCCTGCAGGTACCGTCCAGGATTGTTCGCTTCCCGTATAAGAAAACACCTCTGTTGTCTGCGCGCTGCTGTTTCCCCAGAGAAGCAGGATCGAAATAAAAAGAGCGGTATAATTTAAGTAAATTCTCATATAAATATAATTTCAGAAATAAGTATTAAAATAAAACTGCCACCTCATCATTTCTCTATTAGAAAAACTCCTGCTGACTGAGCATTAATTTGTAGAAGTTTGAATAAATGTATGTTACTTTTAATTGGTTAGCAATGAAATAGCTAATGAGGTTCTGAATTATTTGATGTATATCAAAAAACAAGTACGGAACGATTTTAATATTATCGAAATAGCGTAAATTTAGGCATTGATCAGTGAGGTCTTCAAGCAGGTTTCACAGGGCATGAAGCAAACATTAACTACCTTAAAAAAACATTTACAACACATTACAAAAATTCACATTCAAAGCCAACCTCAGGGAAGGCTTAAACTTTATGCAGATGAAACAACTTTTTTTATTCCTGTCTCTTCACTTTACATCTCTTATATATGCTCAGCTGACCGTTTCCCCTTATAACAACGGAACAGGAAATAACGGGACAGGATCCAATCTTCAGCAGTTTGTACAAACTAACCTGGTTGGTTCAGGAATCACTATCTCAAATGTAACTTTTACAGGAGCAAACCGTCAGATGGGAAGCTTCAATTCCACGAATACAGTGCTCTTTACCAATCAGGGAATGGATAACGGAATTATCTTATCCACAGGAGAAGCCAAAACCGCTATAGGACCTAATGATGAACCTTATGCGTGCGGGATAGGAGGATATATCGGAAATACGAGCACCGATCCGGATTTACAGATACTGGCAGGATCCTCTATCAAAGATAAGGCAATACTGGAATTCGATTTCATACCACAAGGCCCTTCCATAGAATTCAAATATATTTTCGGCTCGGAAGAATATCCCGAATATGTCGGAAGCAGCTACAACGATGCTTTCGGCTTCTTTCTGAGCGGTCCCGGAATCAGCGGTACATTCAGTAACAATGCCACCAATCTCGCACTGATCCCGAACACTTCCATTCCCGTTACCATTAACAATGTTAACGCGATGAGTAATTCCGCTTATTTTGTCTATAACGGAGACCCGGGAAACGGGACAACTATCGCTCCGTATAGGAATAATCCTCAATATATCGAATACGATGGCTATACCGTCAGCTTAACTGCTAAAGCACAAGTACAGTGCGGACAGACCTATCACTTAAAAATAGCTATTGGCGACGCATCTGATCAAAGTTATGATTCCGGCGTATTTTTAAAAGGAGGTTCTCTATTCTCTGAAGCACCGGTTGATATATCTTTATTGACAGGAACGGCAGCCTCCGATGATGTAACGCTGGTCAGAGGCTGCTCCGGAACAAATCTTGTTTTCACAAGATCGTCCGGGCTGGATTCCGTGCTGACTGTTAATTATCAGACATCGGGCTCCGCTGTTTCCGGAGTGGATTATACACCGATCCCCAATCCTGTTGTCTTTCAAACGGGACAGGACAGTGTCGTCATACCGGTTACAGCCCTTCCGTCAGGAAGCGGGCTGGATTCCCTGATCATTACCATGAGCCAGTCTAATTCCTGTGGACAAACGTCTTCCGGGGCTATCATCATCCGGATTCAGGATCCTGCTCCTATTCAGCTTTCCGCACCGGATGTAACCATACCCTGCACGGGTAACACTGCGACCCTGACAGCAACAGCTTCAGGAGGAGCAACACCTTATACTTACAGCTGGAGCAACGGAGCCAACGGGAGCTCCACTACTATCACCGTAACCAGCTCCGGTACCCAGCAGTATTACGTCACTGCAACAGATGCCTGCGGAAGCCAGAAAACAGATACTGTTACAGTTACATTCAATGAACCTTCAATCATTGACAGCCTCACAGCAACACACACCATCGCGTGTTCCAATACGGGTTCCGTAACAGCTTATACTTCTAATGTTTCGGGTAATGCCGTTTATACCTGGTCAGGGCCGGGAACGAACAGCAGTAACGTTTCTCATTCTACTGTCTTCAATAATCTGAGTTCAGGCTGGTATTATTTCAGTGTTCAGGATAACGGCTGCACCGATAAGGACAGCATTTTTGTGCAGGGAATCAACAGTCCTTCCGCAGTAATCATTGCGGACAAAACACAGGGATGCAGCCCTGCAACATTCGTTTTAAGCAATGGAAGCACCAATTCCACTACTTATTATTGGAACACCGGTTCAGGATATTACCCGGTTTCAAATCAGGATGCCCAGACGGTCACGTTAACTTCTGACCGGAACATCTATCTGATAGCCTCTGACGGAAGCTGCAGCGATACTACAATGATCAGCCTGACGGTTCATCCGTTACCCGATGTCAATACCTCACCAGATCAGACCATTTGCGCTGGTGCTTCTGTCAGCTTAACAGCAAACGGAGCGGATACCTATATATGGACTCCGGCAACAGGTTTAAACACGACTACCAGTTCAACAGTAGCAGCTTCACCCTCAGCAACAACAACTTATGCTGTTACCGGGACATCTTCTTTCGGGTGTACGGGAACAAGCTACGTAACCATAACTGTTTTATCCGGACCGGATGCGAATTTCACTCCATCAGTAACCACCGGCGAAGCTCCTTTGGAAGTTGTATTTGAAAACACATCCATTAATGCGGTAAGCTATATCTGGAATTTCGGGAACGGGCAATCGAGCACTTCTTCAAATCTGAATGTTTCTTCAACATACAGCGAAACGGGAATTTATGAGGTTATCCTGGTTGCAAGCAACGGGGAATGTAAGGATACAGCAAAAGCAACGATTTCCGTAACAGCACCGGGTATCCTGATCCATGTCCCGAATGTGTTTACTCCAAACGGCGACAATGTCAATGATGAGTTTTATATCGGCACCACCAATGCAAAAACAGTATATGTGGAAATTTACAACCGCTGGGGAAATACAATGGTCAGACTTGAAAAACCGGCAGACACCTGGGACGGAGGTAATTCTCCTGATGGAGTCTATTTCTATAAGTACAAGATAACGGATTTTGCAGATAAGCTATATGAAGGCCACGGTTTCTTTCACCTGGAAAGAGGGCAGTAGATTTTTGGACATTTGAGCATTATGATATTATGACCTTAGGATTTTATGACAGCATGATTTTATATGTTAATAAGAGGCGAGCTGACACATTTCCAACTAATTATTTCAGCCATCTTTTTCTGATTCTGCTCAAAGTTTCCTGTCTTATGTTCAGGTAGCTTGATAAAATTTTCAGCGGAATTTTAAGCACCATGCTCTTACTGCGGTTATAAAAATGTGCGTATCGTTGTTCCGATTCATAGATTTGATTGATCACATACCGCTGTTCCCAATACATATAGCTTTTTTCCAGAATTATGGAATATAAGAACAGCATTTCCTTATTCTGGCTGATCAGCTCTTTAATATCTTCCACCGGAATCATCAGGACAGATGTATCTTCAATACATTCTATCGTTTCAAAACCTTCTTCTCCTGTGAAGAAAGAATGAAAAGAAGTGATGAAATCACCGTCTTCACCAAACCAGATGGTCATCTCTTTATCACCGCTTAATATAAATGAACGAACCAGCCCTGTTCTTACTATTCCAACAGAAGCAGCAACAGAACCTCCGGTGTATATCTTTTCATTTCTGCCAAAATAACGGATAACGGAAATTTTTGCCAGTTCAGCAGCAAGTTCATTACTTATTGGCAGATAACCTTTAAATGTTTCTTTAACTATTTCAGGATCCGTCATTATTGAAGATTTAAGCGCTAAAAATCACCGATTACTTTATAAAGATACGACATTAACTTTTAGAAAGGCGTTTCAATCTGATTATTTTTTGATATACATCAAATTAACCCGGAGAACGCCTGTTTTTTGCGCCCCAGCAACAAAAAAAGGCGTAGTTTAACGTCAGTATTATCGTTTTATTAAATGAAATAAACGACCTGTATCATGAACAACATCTGTACACATAAGACAAGTTATTTCTCCGCGATTCTGGTTTTCATATCATTACTCTTATCAAATGATGTGAAATCCCAGACGCTTTGCAATCCTCCCATTTCCGTTAATGCCGGAACGGATATTACCATTCCCTGCGGCGGAAGTGCAAATCTCGGAGAAGTACCTTCCCCAACACCATCCAATCCTGATTATACGCTGGCTGCCACCTGTAAGCATACTGCTCGTTTTCAGAGCAATTCACTGACACAGGGAGGTGGTATTTATATTAATGATGTAACGACTACCGGTGGTAATATAAATATCAATAATACAAATACTTTAGTTGATGCGGGGCATGTTGATCCGATGGGCCCTAATGCCTGGAGTACGATCTGGTACAGCAATTACAGCGCAGCCCATTTTGTAGAAGCCTGCGCCGGAAGTACTTTTAATCTGAACATCAACGCCAGGTCTCTCAACAATAACCGTCCTTATTTTTGCAGGGTCTGGATTGACTGGGACAACAGCGGTACTTTTACTGCTGCTGAAATCGTTTATACAAGCCCGGCAATCAATACGCATCCGAATATCAATATCACAAATGTTCCGATAGCCATCCCAGCCGGTCAGCCTTACGGCGCTTACAGGATGCGGATCCGTTTCAAAGACAATGCACCGTTTGTCACTTCGGATGGCGCCTGCACCTACACCAACTCACAGGGGATTGAAGCTCCTTATGCCGGTTATACGGGAAGTCAAAAGGGATCTTATACCTTCAGTGATGAAATAGAAGACTATTCTGTTCATGTAAATTGCGGGAATGATACGGGAGGTGGTAATTTAACTTATTCATGGACTCCTTCCGAAACGCTGAACGCTTCCGATATCCCAAATCCGGTAGCTTCACCACCCGGCACAACCACCTATACGGTTACAGTGACAGACAATGTAAACAACTGTATATCAACAGATCAGGTTACAGTTACCGTAACTCCGGTCACACCAACATTTACGAATCCCGGGCCTATCTGCGTGGGAACAAATTTCACATTGCCCGCAAGCTCAAACGGAGTAACCGGAACATGGTCACCGGCAGCTAATAATATGGCAACAACAACTTATACATTTACTCCTGACGGAGGGCAATGTGCGACAACGGCGCAAATGACAGTAGTTGTCAATCCGGCAGCTACACCAGCCTTTGACAATCCGGGACCTGTTTGTTCCGGGACAAGCTTTACATTACCAACAATCTCAAGCAACGGCATCACCGGAACTTGGTTGCCGGTAATAAATAATACACAAACAACAACGTACACATTTACTCCTGATAACGCGAACTGTGCCTCTGCTACAACAATGACAGTTATTATTAACAATCAGGTTACCCCTGTATTTACTAATCCCGGGCCGGTTTGCCAGGGAACAGCTTTTACATTACCGGCAACATCAAATAACGGAATAACCGGAACGTGGTCGCCAGCAGTTAATAATACAGCAACAACAACTTACACGTTCACTCCTGATAATACAGGCTGCGCCTCTGCTACAACAATGACGGTTATAATTGAGCATCCGATTGTTCCTGCATTCACCAATCCCGGACCGATTTGTCCCGGTACGGCTTTTACATTACCGGCGACATCAAATAATAATATCACGGGAACGTGGTCACCGGCAGTCAATAATACGCAAACAACAACGTACACATTCACTCCCGATAATACGGGATGCGCTGCTACTGCAACAATGACCGTAGCCGTTGACAACCAGGTGATTCCCACATTCATTAATCCCGGACCGGTTTGCACCGGAACAGCTTTCACTTTGCCGGAAACATCAAATAATGGCATCACAGGAACATGGTCGCCGGCAATAAATAACACGGCAACAACAACTTACACATTCACTCCTGATAATACGGGCTGTGCTTCTTCAACAACGATGACAGTCGTAATTGAAAATCAAATTGTTCCTGTATTTACCAATCCGGGGCCGGTTTGCCCCGGCACAACGTTCACATTACCGGCAACATCCGATAATAATGCTACGGGAACGTGGTCACCGGCAATCAACAGCACAGCAACCACTACCTACACATTCACTCCTGATAATACAGGATGCGCCACTTCAGCAACAATAACGGTAGTAATCAATTCGACTTTTGAAATTTCACTCTCAGAGCGGATCAGTATTTGCCAGGGAGAAGCTATTCCTTCCACCATTGTAACAGCAACCGGAGGCAGTGCTCCTTATACTTTCACTTACGCTGTTGGTAACGGAGCTCCTGTTATAATATCCTCCAACCAAAATACAACAGTAATTGCTTTAGCAAATTATCCCGGACTTAATGCAAACGTTCCGGGATGCTATGATATCACGATAAGCGGCAGCGCTGCCGGTTCCTGCCAGACGGGAAATATTGTCTTCACGGAGCACCTGTGCGTTCATCCTGCTCCGGATGCCTCATTTTTAACCAACCCGGGAAATGACGGAGTTTATTCCTTTACGAACACAAGCACCGGAGCAACTACTTATACATGGGATTTCGGAGATGGTTCGGGAGCAGCTCATTCCGAGCATCCTGTGCATAAATTTTCAAATGAAGATGCCGCATCCTATACAGTCAAGCTTATTGCTTATAGTGATAAGGGCTGCAGCGACACAACCAGCCGTGTCATCAACACGGAAGAAGTTATTTTCTACGTTCCCAATGCGTTCACTCCGGATGGGAATGAGTTTAACAACATTTTTAAGCCTGTTATGACTTCAGGATACGATCCTCTGAGCTATCAGCTGGAAATCTACAACAGGTGGGGCGAATTAATTTTCGAGTCAAAAAATGCTGATTATGGCTGGGATGGTACGTACATGGGACAAATAGTACAAGACGGAATCTATGTGTGGAAGATTACATTTAAAGTAATATACAATGATGACAAAAAATTGTATCTCGGTCATGTGAATATCATAAAGTAATAAGTATTGATCCATTATAAATAAAAAAGTAAATTAAAATAAATCCAAAGTATGAAAATGTTTTCTGGGCGTTCTTGTCGTACATTTTTTCTGAGCGCTGTTTTCACCATTTTTTTCCATGCCCTCTCTTTCGCACAACCTGCCGGTGCACCGCCATGTGCTCCAAGCACACCTCCCGGAAACAGTGTTTGTACTGCAACCCCGATTTGTGATTTTAACGGTTACTGCGGAACAACTCCTTCTAAGTCCGTAAGCGCCTGGCAAGCATTAAGAAATGCTGTCGGCACGTGCTGTCAGTCAAGTATTGACTGCTTTACACTTGATAATGACAGGTATTTAAAATTTGTACCAAGCTCTAACACCATTGACCTGAATGTCTATGTTTACAACTGCCAGAAGCCGCTGACAACAAAAGCCATTCAGATAGCTATTTTCTCTGCTGCCGATTGTTCCAGCGGTCCTGTTGATCTAAAGTATTGTAACATGCAGATGAATCAACAGACCGCTCCGCATAATATCAACGTAAATAACCTTACTCCCGGAGAAACCTACTATATTTTAATTGACGGTTATTCAAGTCAGAATTGCGGTTTTACAATTGCCGCATCTTCAGGAATTTCTACCGGCTTAACAGCAGATATTAATCAAAATTCCACCTTATGTGCCGGTCAAAGTGTTACGGTTACAGCAAGTGGCGGATCCGGAAGCTATACATGGTCAGGTGATGCCGGTTTAAGTGCAACATCCGGCGCAACCGTAACGGTTACACCACCTTCAACGCCGGGATCATATAACTATAAAATTACTTCTAACGGTGGTACTTCACTTTGTCCCAGCTCTTCTGAATATAATTTCACAATCAATGTACAGGCGGCTGGCGGAGCAACACCTACTTTCAACCAGATCGGCCCGTTTTGTGCAGGAGAAAATTTTACGCTTCCAGTAACATCCACAAACGGAATCTCAGGAACATGGTCACCGGCGGTTGATGTAAATACAACTAAAACATATACGTTTACTCCTGCAGGCGGAGGCGGTTGTGGCTCCTCTCCTACTACGACTATGACAATAACAGTGAATCAAAAAGTAACTCCTTCATTTACCAATCCCGGGCCGGTTTGCTCAGGAACGTCCCTGGCTTTACCAATAACGTCAACTAACGGAATAACAGGAACATGGTCTCCGGCAATCAATAATACAACAACAACAACTTACACGTTCACTCCTGCAGCAAATGAGTGTGCTAACACGGCTCAGATGACGATTGTTGTTGACAATCAGATCACACCGTCTTTTTCTATTCCTTCTT
Source organism: Flavobacteriia bacterium 40-80 (assembly GCA_001899145.1). Taxonomy (GTDB): domain Bacteria; phylum Bacteroidota; class Bacteroidia; order Flavobacteriales_D; family Crocinitomicaceae; genus 40-80. The sequence goes on along the minus strand of MKVF01000018.1, from coordinate 218,794 downwards.
CAGTTTGTTCAGGAACAAATATCACGTTACCGGTAACATCGGATAATAACGTTTCGGGAGTGTGGTCGCCGGCAACTTTTGATAATACACAATCCGGTACTTATACATTCACACCGAATTCAGGTTCCGGCTCCTGCCAGGCAAATCCGGTAACATTAAACATTACTGTAAATCCCACTCCTGATGTAATTGCACAAGGTGAAGGGATCTGCACGGGTGAAACAACAAATATCCCTTTAGCTTCCTCCGTTAATGGAACAACATTCTCCTGGACATATACATCCACAGCAAATGTTTCCGGAGCAAGTAATGGAACCGGCAATAGTATTAACCAAACACTTACCTGTTCTGATCTAACGGGCAGCGTAACCTACACGATTACACCGTCACTCGGAGCCTGTACGGGAACACCTGTCAGCGTGGTTGTCAATGTTCAGGCTACTTTACCTGTTACTATTACACCTCAAAACAGTAAAATCTGTGCGGGAATGTCCGTTCCTCTGAATGTTGCCGGAAATGCGACTTATACATGGTCACCTGCGACCGATTTAAATACAACAACAGGAAATACGGTTATTGCAACTCCTAATTCAACCACCACTTATACAGTGACGGGAACTTCTGCAGCCGGCTGCACAGGAACAGGGACCGTTACCATCACTGTTCTCCCGAATCCGGATGCTTCATTTACAGCAACACCTGCAACCGGCAGCGCGCCACTGGCAGTCACATTAACCAACACTTCGACCAACTCCAGCAGCTATTCATGGACGTTTGGCAACGGCCAGTCAAGCAGTGCTCCTATTCCACCTGTTGTAAATTATACCACGAGCGGAAGTTTTGAAATCATTTTAATCGCCAGCAACGGCATTTGCCAGGATACTGCCAAAACAGGCATTATTGTTTTTGATTTACCTGAAATTGTCATTATTACGCCTAATATTTTCACTCCGAATAAAGACGGCGCAAATGACGAATATTTCATTTATACGGAAAATGCAAAAACGGTTTATGTAGAAATTTTCAATCGCTGGGGGAATCTTATGACGAAGCTGGAAAAACCGACAGATACCTGGGACGGAGGAAATTCACCGGAAGGAGTTTATTTTTATAAATATAAGATCACGGATCTTTCGGATAAGCAGTATGAAGGACACGGATTTTTTCATTTGGAAAGATGATATTAGGATTTTAGATGTTAAGATATCAGGACATATAGATGAAAGACAAAAGATATAAACATCAGATGGAAAATTCGGGCTTATAATTCAAAACTGATTTGCAATTCGAAATTCACACCTTATAACTTTCATGAAGAATTCATACTTATTGTTACACTTCGCCGTGGTACTTGCGGGATTTACAGGTGTATTCGGAAAGCTTATTTCGCTCAATGAGGGAATGTTAGCCTGGTACAGGTTATTCTTCTCTGCTGTTATTTTATTTTTCGTTGTACGATTCTTCCGTACAGACACACGGATCACCTTCAGAGAAAAGTTTAACATTGCGAAAATCGGGATGTTTATTACAATGGACTGGGTATTTTTTTACGCGAGCATAAAGTATTCAAACATCTCTATCGGCGTGGTATGTTATTGTCTGACCAGCTTTTTTACGGCCATTTTAAAGCCTCTTATTCATAAAACGAGATTCCAGGTCAGCGAACTTGGCTTAAGCGCTATTACGCTTTTAGGGATTATCTTAATATTTCACTTCGATTCCTCTTACCAGACAGGAATTTTACTCGGCATCATTGCTCCTGTATTTGCCGCACTTTATACCATTTATAACGAACGGCTGGTTAAGGTTTACGACAGCAAACAGATCAATTATTATCAAATGATCGGCGGATTAGCCGGGTTGACTCTTTTAATGCCGGTTTACCTGTACTTTTTTCCCGTTACAGATCTATTACCCGGCCCGAAGGATGCGCTTTTCCTTATTTTACTCGCGCTTTTCTGTACGGTCGGGTTATATGTTTCCTTCACGGAAGTATTGAAAAAGATCTCTGCTTTCACCGTGAATTTAAGCTTTACGCTTGAACCGATTTACGCGATCTTTCTGGCGTTTTTATTTTTCGGGGAAAGCAAAGAAGTCTATTTTTCATTTTATGCCGGATTGTTTTTTGTGATGGCTTCTCTTCTGTTACAAATATTTATTACTCTCAGAAAACAGAAAATAGCAAGCTAAAAGGTAAAAAACCCTGTCAAGCTAATAAAAAGTATATTTCCCTACTCTTGGTTTCCCAATATGAATTGAAGTTATTCTGTCTTATTCTTTTTTAAGAAGAACTATTAATCAGTTCAATAAAAAACCGATGGAGAACATCTCCACCGGTCTTTTTTATCGGAAAGCAAACTCGTTCACCGATTTTATGCACTTTTAAAACTATTTTAAAACTTCAATTCTCTCTGTAACTATTCCCCTGTCAGTTATTATTCTTAATGTATAGAGACCATTTGAAAATTCAGATACATTCAGCTGGAAACCTGACTTATTAACGGAATCCGGGATTCCATGATAAACTATTTTTCCTAAGTTATCAATCACCGTAACTGACTGCATGTTCAGATCATCAGCATTTTGAACAGTCACACTCGCAGAAGCAGGATTCGGATAAATAATCACTCTGCTGTTTGACATAAGGTCTGAAACAGCTGTTTTATCACATGTAACAGTCGCTTGCTTTTCAATCGAGCTACAATTGTTCGACATGGTAACTTTAACTGTATAAGTTCCCTCTGACGCATAAGAATGAGATGTAGAAGCGATATTTGTTGTCGCAGTTGCTCCGTCTCCGAAATTCCACGTGTACGAAGTAACAGCCGATACAGCCGACACACTAAAATCAAAAGTACAATCCGTGGTCAGAGTTGATGATAAGCTACCTGCTGACGGTAAAGCATTCTGTGCTACAACGATCGTATCTTTTCCTTTACAGCCGTTCATATCTGTAACAGTTACGGAATACATTCCGGAAAAGCTTACAGTAAGTGTCTGGTTCGTGGAATTATCGGACCACAGGTAATCTCCGCCTGTTCCCGCATTTAGTGTTAAAGTCGTTCCCTGGCAAATAGCTGTATCCGGGCCTAAATTAACAACAGGCAGCGCATGTTCTGTGACAACAACCGTATCTTTGCCTTCACAACCGTTTACATCGGTAGCAATTACGGAATATGTTCCGGCATAACCTACTATAAGGGTTTGATTCATGGAATTATCGGACCATAAATAACCCATTCCGGATCCGGCATCCAACGTTAAAGTTGATCCTGTACAAATTGCCGCATCAGGTCCTAAATTAACTATTGGCAGTGCGTTCTCTGTGATAACAATCGTGTCTTTTTCTTCACAGCCGTTTGCATCGGTAACAATTACGGAATACATCCCGGAAGAAGTTACGGTAAGTGTCTGGTTCGTGGAATTATCCGACCATAAGTAGTCCGTTCCAGCACCAGCGTCCAATGTCATATTAAATGCCGAACCGGCACAATAAGCCGCATCAGAACCCAAATCAACAACAGGTAGCGCATGTTCTGTGACAACAACCGTGTCTTTGCCTTCACAGCCGTTTATATCTGTAACAATTACGGAGTACGTTCCGGAAGAAGTTACGATAAGTGTCTGATTCATGGAATTATCCGACCATAAGTAGTCCATTCCGGATCCGGCATCCAATGTCATATTAAATACCGAACCGGCACAATAAGATGCGTCAGAACCCAGATCAACAACAGGCAACGCATGTTCTGTGATAACAATTGTGTCTTTTCCTTCACAACCGTTTATATCTGCAACAATTACAGAATACGTTCCGGAAGAAGTTACGGTAAGTGTCTGATTGGTCGAATTGTCTGACCAAAGGTAATCTCCGCCTGTTCCGGCATCTAATGTCATATTAAACGTCGAACCGGCACAATAAGCCGCATCAGAACCCAGATCAACAACAGGCAGCGCATTTTCTGTGATAACAACCGTGTCTTTTCCTTCACAACCGTTTATATCTGTAACAATTACGGAATACGTTCCGGCAGCACCGACCACAAGCATTTGATTAACAGAATTATCGGACCATAAATAGTCCATTCCGGCTCCGGCATCCAGCGTTAAAGTTGATCCTGTACAAATTGCTGCATCAGGTCCTAAATTAACAACCGGTAGCGCATTTTGTGTTACAACAATCGTATCTTTTCCTTCACAACCATTTGCATCGGTAACAATTACGGAGTATGTCCCGGAAGAAGTTACTGTAAGTGTCTGATTGGTCGAATTGTCTGACCAAAGGTAATCTCCACCTGTTCCTGCATCCAATGTCAGGTTAAATGCTGAACCGATACAATAAGCTGCATCCAGGCCTAAATTAACAGCAGGTGGCGTATGAACTTCTATTATCTTAGTATCTGTTGCACTGCAAGATGCATCCATTGCCGTTAATGTCAAAGTAATATTTCCGCTTTCCGTTAAAGCCGCTGTGTAAGTAGCATTCGCAGGATCGGAAGCGTCAGACCAGGTCCCGGCACCACCGGACCAGACACCGCTTGTAGCCGTACCTCCAATAGTTCCTCCCATGGCAGCGGAAACCTCTCCCGGACAAACTGCTGCCACCACTGAACCTGCATAAGCTATAGGCTTTTTAATTGTAATTGTATAATCTTCCACTTCTCCGTTTGAAAAAGTAGAACATGGATCAAAAACAGGATTTGTTTCAGCACATATAACGCGCATACGGACATTGCCGGTTTCCGCATTAGAAGGAATCATATAATTCCCTGTAAATGTTTTAGCCCCGCTCCCGGAATTAGCTCCCAGATTCAACAATTCTACGCTTTCAAATGTTCCGTTTTTATTCCAGTCGATCCATACAGTTACATTCATTGCACTATTTGCACTATTAGACGTAGAAACCGATATAGAATTAGATGAACCTGCGCAAACAGTTCCGGAGATAGCCGTATAATCTTTATAGGCAGCGCCTGAATTATTAGTCGTATTGCTTATTCCTGCAAAGGTAACATTGGAAACATATTTATTTGACTGATTACTTCCTGTCGAAGAACAATAATTTAAGGTTGTTGTAACCTGCTCATCATTTGAATTACCACTTGTCTGACAGCCACTATACGCTCTGACACGGTAATAATAATCCGTTCCTGCCAATACTCCTGTTACGTTCCAGGTTGTTACGTTTCCAACATCTTTTCCGTTATATCCGGCTATAAAATTGGTAAAAGCGGCATCTGTCGCAATGTCCACATAATAGCCGATGACGCTGCTTTCAGCAGACCAGCTTATGTCAAAAGAAGTATTGTTGACATTCGTTGCCGGATTAACAGTAGGCGCATTCGGAGCAGTACCACTGACTACTTCTACTTCTTTTTCAGTCGAATAGCTCGGAGTTCCGTCGCTAACGCAGACCAGCTCGCAGCGGTATTTAAACGTTCCAAGTGTTGGTAATGTTGCTAAATAAGTTTCCTGGTCAGCTCCGTTAATATTTACCCATGAAGAGCCGTCATATTCCTGCCATTGATAAGTAATGCCTATACCGTAGCTATTACCCGACAATGACAACGAGCTGGATCCCGAACAATAAATCGTAGCCGGATTGGCAACAGCCGTACCGCCGTTTGGAATACCGGAACACGTTTCAATGGTGTAAGTTATTCTGACATATCCGTTCGCACCGTTTGCACCTGCTCTTGCACCATTCGTACCACTTGCGCCTCCACTGTAATTATTGCCTGCTACACCCGGATTATTTTTAACAGCAGTTCCTCCCGCACCTGCGTTTCCCGCAATTCCTGAATTACCTGTTCCTCCTGTCATTTTCGTCGCAGTACTAGTTCCAGCAGGTGTGCCCCCATTTCCACTTGGTCCTGCGGCACCACCACCACCACCACCACCGGTACCTGAACCCTGACCTGCAAAACCGTTACCTCCGGAATTTTTTATATCTCCTATTGAATTAGCAGCTTGTCCACCAGCAGCACCAGCAGCACCTACACTGCTTTTTCCTCCCTCAGCAAGAGCATGAGTTACAGATTCATCAAAATTCTTAAAATAAGAATTTTCTCCGTTTACCGGTAATATTGCCCATGCAGCAGTTATTCCTCCTTTACCTACATAAAATTTATATTGTTGTCCCGGCAGTACAGATAAGGTTTTTTTCGCATAGGCACCTCCGCCTCCACCGCCGGAAGAGTTACTGCCATTAGAACCCAGTCCTGCTCCTCCTGCGCCCCAGCATTCTATCTCAACTGAATTAACCCCTGCCGGCACTGTCCAGTCAACAACACTTCCGGTATATCCAAACGTTTCTGTGGTCTGTCCCCAAACCACACCGCCGGAAAATAATAGCCCGATAAAAGCTATCACACGGAATTTAAAATAAAAGTAATAGTTTTTCATAAGTTTATTTTTAAATACAATATTTTCGGGAAGTAAGGACTTTTTTACGTGCATTACAAGAAAAACAGATAATTAACCTTACTAATTTGATGTACATCAAAAAAACGATCCGGAGTCTATTGAATTTAGCCTGAAACAGCTCTTTCCGGAAAGATTGAGAAGTTAAAAACAGTCATTTAGAAATATAAAATTTCTGAGGATAGTTATACGTTTATAACTACAAAACCCCGATGGCATGGCCATCGGGGTTTTGTAGTTACTGGTGGTTTGTTGTTTGATCAGCTTCTCAGTAAAATCACTTCTTATATGAATAAGATAAACTCCAGCTGCATTGGTCGCTATAATCGTGTTTGTTAGTTTAAAAATTAAATCTAAATGTAAAACAACATCAAATAAAAAAGCTGTCATTTTTCAGACAGCTTTTCAAAAGCGATTATTACCCGATCTTATCAAATTTCGTATAAGGAACCAGCACTTCAGGAATAGTAATTGATCCGTCCGCATTCTGGTAATTTTCCAATAAAGCGGCAACAATACGCGGCAAAGCTAATGCGGAGCCGTTCAATGTATGTGCCAGCTGTGTTTTTTTGTCTGCAGTTTTGAAACGTAATTTCAGGCGATTTGCCTGGAAAGTATCAAAACGGGACACAGAAGAAACTTCCAGCCATTTTTCCTGTGCGGCAGAAAATACTTCAAAGTCATACGTCATTGCAGAAGCGAAGCCTGTATCACCACCACACAAACGCAGAATACGGTAATGCAATCCTAATTTCGCAAGTAAGCCACGCACATGCTCGACCATTTCATCCAGTGCTTTTGCCGTATTGTCCGGATGCTCGATACGCACAATTTCTACCTTGTCAAACTGATGCAGGCGATTCAATCCACGCACGTCTTTACCATAAGAGCCCGCTTCACGGCGGAAACAAGGGGTATAACCCGTCATTTTAATGGAGAAATTCTCATCCGGTAAGATAACATCACGATAGATATTTGTCAGAGGAACTTCCGCAGTTGGTATTAAGTACAGGTCATCCACCGTACAATGGTACATTTGCCCTTCTTTATCCGGAAGCTGGCCTGTTCCTATTCCGGATGCTTCATTCACCACATGCGGTGGAATAAATTCCTCATATCCTGCTTTTTCTGCTTCATCCAGAAAAAACTGAATTAATGCGCGTTGCAATTTAGCTCCTTTCCCTTTATAAACAGGAAAGCCGGCACCTGTGATCTTTACTCCCAGCTCAAAATCAATCAGATCGTATTTTTTAGTCAATTCCCAGTGAGGCAACGGCTCTCCGTCAAATATATGCTTGCTTCCTACCTCATCCACAATTTCATTATCCAGCTCATTTTTACCCGCTTTCACCTGTTCATTCGGAACATTCGGCAAGGTGTACATTAATTGCTGTATCTCGTTTTCAAGACCGCTCACCACTTCTTTCAGCTGTGCTTCTTTTCCTTTTAATGAAGTAGTTCTCTCTTTTGCCGCGTTCGCTTCTGCCTGCTTCCCTTGTTTGAATAAGTCACCTATTTCCTTTGCAATCTGGTTCAGCTCGGCAGCAATGGATTCCAACTCAGATTTGGATTCTCTCCATTCCTGGTCTTTCTTTAAAATTTCTTCAACTGTTGCCGTTGCATCAATATTTCTTTTTTTCAATCCTTCTATTACAGCTTCTTTTTCTGTACGAATGCGTTGTATTTCTAACATACCCTGATAATTTACCTGCTAAATTAATAATTCAGCAAAATTTGAAAATAAAAATTTGAAAATAAAAAAGCGGGTTCCGAAACTTCCGAAACCCGCTTTTAATATCAGTTACCGATTATGCCTCAGTAGTTTCGAATGGAACTACAGATACAAACGAACGGTTATCTTTCTTTTTACGAAATTCTACGATTCCGTCAGTAAGCGCGAACAAGGTATGATCTTTACCGATACCTACGTTAGCTCCCGGATGGTGAGCAGTACCACGTTGACGAACAATGATGTTTCCTGCAATAGCAGCCTGACCACCAAAGATTTTAACGCCTAAACGCTTGCTTTCAGACTCACGACCGTTTTTAGAACTACCAACTCCTTTCTTATGTGCCATCTTTTCTAAATTTTATATTCTTGAAATCAAGAAAGTGAACGATTATAGATTAATATCTGAAATTTTGATCGCAGTAAATGATTGTCTGTGACCGTTTTTCTTTCTGTAACCTTTTCTTCTTTTCTTTTTGAAAACAATTACTTTGTCTCCTTTCACGTGCTCAACAACTTCCACAGAAATTTTTGCACCATCTATAGCCGGGGCGCCTAAAGTAATTTTTCCACCATTGTCAACCAAAAGCACTTTGTCGAAATCTAATTTCGCACCTACTTCCGCATTCAATCTGTGAACAAACACTTTCTGGTCTTTTTCAACTTTGAACTGTTGCCCTGCTATCTCTACAATTGCGTACATATAGCTTGATTTTTATTAAATAATTCAATTAACGAGGTGCAAATATAGAACAAAAAATTGAATTATCAACAATTGTCATTTTATAAGTAGTAAAAATCTTCCGGAGCCCGCTCATTGCCGCTTCAATACAAAATATCAATCTGAATTATTAAGTAATAGCACATTTCTTTTAGCTTTGTATTTTCCTAACAGTTAAGATGAATGGAGCAAAAAGTGAAATTTGCCGTTTTAGGCACAGGATATATCGGAAAAAGGCATGCAGAGATGATCGTTCGTGATCCACGGGCAGAGTTGGTCGCGATGATCGATATCCGATCTCAGGAAGAATGCGGTGCAGCGCAGTATAATGTTCCTTTTTTCAGGACGTATGATGACTTTTTAGCCGCAAATATCGACGCAGATGTTGTAAATATCTGTACCCCGAACGGTTTACACGCGCAGCAGGCAATTCAGGTACTGGATTCTAAAAGGCATGTCATTGTCGAAAAGCCGATGGGACTGACAAAAGAAAGCTGTGAACGGGTTATTTTCAAATCGCTCCAAATGTCCAGACATGTGTTTTGTGTCATGCAGAACCGCTATTCGCCTCCTTCCAAGTGGATAAAGCAGGTTGTATCAGACGGTGTTTTAGGGAACATTCACATGGTACAGCTGAACTGCTACTGGAACCGCGATGACCGCTATTATAAAAAAGAAGGCTGGAAAGGAACTGCCGATCTGGATGGCGGAACGTTATTTACGCAGTTTTCCCACTTTATTGATATTATGTACTGGCTGTTCGGCGATATCGACAACATTCAGGGAAAATTTGCGGATTTCACGCATAAGCATTCCACCGCTTTTGAAGACTCCGGCTTTGTATCATTTGACTTCATTAACGGAGGAATGGGCTGTCTGAATTATTCTACTGCTGTTGCCGACCAGAACCTGGAATCTTCACTGACAATTGTCGGTTCCAAAGGAAGCGTGAAAATCGGCGGTCAGTATATGAATGAAGTTGAAATTTGCAATATAGGAGATTATGAAATGCCGGAGCTGGAAGAATCTGCTCCTGCAAACGACTACGGAACTCATAAAGGATCTGCTCAAAATCATCACTTTGTCATTGAGAATGTGATTGATACGCTTCAGGGCAAAGCTACATCCACAACGAATGCGCTGGAAGGACTGAAAGTCGTGGAAATAATTGAACGTATCTATAAGGTACGTGGTACAGTTGAAAAATAAGGACAGATAACAGATAAGATATTAGAATATCAGACGCTGGACGATAATTTTGGTCTGTCTTAAAGTAAATTGAATAATAAGTTAAGTATTAGTGCGTATGCTGAAAAGCGGGATTCCATCAGTAGATTTATCAGACTTTATTTCTGATAACCAGGAGAGAAAGCAGAAATTCGTAAATGAGATCGGAAAAGCTTATGAAGAAATTGGCTTTGTAGCTTTGAAAGGGCACTTTCTTTCGGAAGAGCTTGTAAATAATTTATATACAAGTGTCCGTAGCTTTTATGCCTTGCCTGTTGAAACGAAGCAGAAGTATCATATTGAAGGAATTGGCGGACAAAGAGGTTATACGGCTTTCGGAATGGAGCATGCCAAAGGCAGAACAGAAGGCGATCTGAAAGAATTCTGGCATTTTGGGCAATACATCCCTGAGCATGAAAAAGCCGATTACAATTATCCTGAAAATGTTTTTGTAGGAGAGGTTCCCGAGTTCAATAAATACGGCGAAGAAGCTTACAAGCAATTAGAAAAAACAGGAATTTACGTACTGAGAGCCTTGGCTATTTATTTAGGTCTTAATGAGCTTTACTTTGATGAAAAAGTGAAAAACGGAAATTCCATTTTACGTCCTATTCATTATCCTCCGATCACAGAAGAACCGAAAGGAGCCGTCAGAGCTGCTGCTCATGGTGATATCAACCTGATCACTTTACTCATGGGAGCACAAGGTCGTGGCTTACAGGTTCAGCGTCATGACGGAACCTGGGTGGATGCGATTGCGAAAGAAGATGAACTGGTAATTAATGTCGGTGACATGTTATCACGGCACACCAATAACCGCCTGAAATCGACGATCCATCAGGTCGTAAACCCAGACAGGGAATTATGGGGAACTTCCCGTTATTCTATCCCGTTCTTTATGCACCCCGTAAGTGATATGGATCTATCCGTGCTTCCGGATTGTATCAGTGAAAGTAATCCAAAGCTTTACGAAGACATTACCGCAGGAGAGTTTCTGACACAACGCCTGAGAGAAATAGGCCTGATCAAATAAGAGACTTATCTTCATTTGCAATTTTCAATTCAAAAATCTTCTCCTTATTTGTTCAAAGCGCTAAAATTATATACCTTTGTCATGTCTCTAAGGGGTGTTCCGGTAAACGGAACTGAGATTATACCCATTGACCTGATCAAGGTAATGCTTGCGTAGGGAAGTGACGGACTTATTATTTTTTTATTAACCAAGAGAATTGGCCCCTTGTTCTTGTTATTATTTTTTAAATGAAAACAAGAATAGTTTTAAATGCAATCCTCGTATGTTGTTCCAACATACTTTTTTCCCAACAACTTTTTAAAGGAAAAATCCTCAACGAGGAAAATTGCTCTGTAGCGAATGTTACGATTACGAATGAGCAAAAGACAGTGCTCGCCTTATCAAATGCGGCAGGTGAGTTTGAACTGAAAGTTGATCGTATCACTCCGGTACAGCTGAGTGCAAAAGGCTACGAAGTAATTTATGACACGCTTCGTCCGGAGGAAAAACAAAAAACGTTTGTGCTGCCCTACTCGCGGCAGGAGCTGGAGGAAATCCAGGTAAAAGCGATCCGTGCCGGAAACACCACTCCGACAACTTACACCAACCTCAGCAAGGATGACATTCGTAAGAATAACTACGGGCAAGACCTGCCGTATCTGCTGGACGGAACATTATCAACGGTGGTTTCTTCCGATGCCGGAGCAGGAATCGGTTATACCAATATCCGTATTCGTGGTGTTGATCCGACAAGAACAAACGTAACGATCAACGGAATTCCGATCAATGACGCAGAATCACATGGTATGTTCTGGGTAAATATGCCGGATTTTGCTTCCTCTGCCGAAAATATCCAGATCCAGAGAGGTGTCGGGACTTCTTCTAACGGAGGCGCTGCCTTCGGGGCAAGCATCAATGTGAAATCCGACAATATCCGCAAAAAAGCATATGCGGAATTAGACAACAGCTACGGTTCTTTCAATACTTGGAAAAACACCGTAAAATTAGGAACAGGCATCATCAATAACCATTTTGCATTCGATGCACGTTTGTCCAACATCACTTCAGATGGCTACATGGACAGAGGAAGCTCCAATCTTAAATCATTCTACACTTCCGGCGCATGGTTCAACAAAAAATCCATGCTCAAATTCAATATTTTCGGTGGTCGTGAAATCACCTACCAGGCGTGGAATGGTGTTCCGGAAAGCAGAATAAAAAATGATGAGCAGGGAATGCTGGATTACGCCAATAGAAACTGGCTGACTCCTGAAGAAACAGATAATCTTTTGAACAGCGGCAGAACCTATAATTATTTCACCTATAAAAACCAGGTGGATCATTACAACCAGACACATTATCAGCTGCATTTCAACCATCGCTTCAATGAAAACTGGAAAATGAATATCTCCGCACACTACACCAGAGGAAAAGGATATTATGAGGAATATAAAGCGGATGCAAAGCTATCTTCTTATAATATGGATCCTGTTGTCATTGATTCCACGACCATCTCAACGACTGATTTAATCCGCCGTAAATGGCTGGATAATCACTTCTATGGTATTGTGTACAATCTGAATTACAGCAAGAACAACCTGGATATTACGTACGGAGGCGGAATTAATCAGTATTTAGGCAATCACTTCGGTGATGTTATCTGGGCACGATATGCTTCCAATTCCGAAATCGACCATGTATATTATAATGATGATGCGTCGAAGATTGACTTCAACAATTACATTAAAGCGACTTACCGCATTGGCAGAAGTGTAATATTTGCCGATGTGCAGCTGCGGACAATTAATTATGTTTTTGAAGGAATTTCCGATTTAACAGGAACTGCTGTCAATGAAACACAAAAAGCAAATTACGTATTTGTCAATCCGAAAATCGGATGGCTGTTAAACTGGAACAACGACAATACGACGTACGCTTCCATCGCGATTGCTAATCGTGAACCGATCCGTAAAGATTTTACTGAAAATACAAGCGGAAACCGCCCGAAGCCGGAAACCCTGTATAATCTTGAAATAGGAAACAGGTTCGCAAAAGGAAAATGGATGTTCAACGCGAGCTATTATATGATGTATTATCATAATCAGCTCATTCTGACAGGACAGATAAATGATGTCGGAGGCTATACCAGAACTAATGCGGAAAAATCTTACAGAACCGGTATCGAGCTGGAAGCAAGCTACAGAGCGACCAGATGGCTTACTGCTTTTGCAGGAGCAACCTACAGCTTAAATAAAATTATTGAATTCACCGAATATGTGGACGACTACGACAATGGAGGACAAGTTGCGATTGTACATAAAAATACAGACTTAGCATTTTCTCCCAATCTGATCGCTTCTTTCGGATTGAATTTTGAGCCGGTAAAAGACTTCAACATTCGTCTGACCGGGAAATACGTTGACCGTCAATACATGGATAACTCTTCAGATAAAGCACGTTCAATTGATGGTTATTACCTGATGAACCTGTATGTAAGCTACTTATGGAAACTACCCAGAATGGAAGGGATTGAATTTGGCCTGATGGTGAACAATCTGCTGAATAAACAATATGAAAACAACGGATATACGTACAGCTATATCTCGAACCAACAGACGATAAAAGAAAACTTTTATTTTCCACAGGCAGGAATCAACTTTATGGGACGAATCACTATCCGTATATGATTCGATACAACTGAATAAAAAAGCCGGTAGTGGATACTACCGGCTTTTTTGTGATAATACATTTTTATCAAAAAAACTGAATATTTAGTAATTAATCAATTTTTATACAGCCATTCTGAATGGTAATTTTCGCACCGTCTTTTACTTTTACCCAACCACACTCTGTTTTAATTTCCACTTCTGATGCACTTGTCTGTACAGTCGCAGAACTAGTGGAAGATGAATTAAACTCAATCTTTTGAGTAGAGCCATTCGAACGTACTTCCATCGTGTGCTTTTTCGAATCTTTGTTGTAGTAACGAACCGTAAATGCACTTGCAATATTCGCAACCAGTACTAATGCGAATACCAGAAAAATCTTTTTTAGTTTCATAAGTTTAAATAATTGATGATTTACCGTAAATGTAACGAATATATTTAAAATAAATGTTAACGATCAGATTTTCAGCTATTAATTTATGAAACTTCAATAATCCTCTACTTATTATATTCCAGAATGTAATTTAAAACTTTCTCCATTAAATGTACCCGGTCTTTTCCCCGAACATTATGCGGATGCATCGGATACGGGAAAAAATCTACCTGTTTTCCGGCTTCTACAAATGCCTTTACCAAAGAAAGATTATGCTGCATAACTACCACATCATCCGCTGTTCCGTGAATCAGCAGCAATTTACCTTTGATATTTTTCACTTTATTGGATAGCATTGTATTTTTATATCCTTCCGGATTTTCATCGGGTCTGTCCATATAACGTTCACCATACATTACTTCATACAGATTCCAGTCAGTTACCGGACCTCCGGCAACTCCGACCTTGAATAAATCAGGATAGGTCAGCAATAGATTAGTCGTCATGAAGCCTCCGAACGACCATCCGTGAACAGCTATCCTGTTTCCGTCGATATACGGCTTCTGCTTCAGCCATTCCAAAGCTGCCGTCTGATCTTCCATCTCGTATTTCCCTAATTCACGATGAATAATATTTTCAAAAGCAAATCCTCTGTTTGCCGAACCTCTGTTGTCCACCGTGAAAATGATATATCCCTGCTCCGCCATCCAGTTCATCCACAAGCTCGATCCTGCATACCATGAGTTGGTAATCATCTGCGCGTGCGGCCCGCCGTAAACATACACCAGCACCGGATATTTTTTCGTTGAGTCAAAATCACTCGGATAAATAATCCGTGCGTACTCTTCTATTCCGTTTACAGGAATTGTCTGAACGACTGTTTTCCCGATCTTATAATCTGACAGTTTGTTCGTTCCTGTTACCAGCCGTTTTATTTCCTTTCCGTTTTTATCAAAAACAGCTGCAATATTCGGAATTGTAACGGACGAATACTGATCAAAGAAATAATTCCCGTCACCGGAAATTATAACATCATGCGTTCCTTCCTGTGCGGTCAGCAACGTTTGCTTTCCTTTCAGATCCACTTTGTACACAAGTGTATTGATTGCTTTCGGGCCTGTCGCCGTAAAATAAATCATATCACCTTTAGGGCTGGTATTCACAATAGACTTCAAAGGAAAACTGTTATTGGTCAATTGTTTTTTCAATTTTCCGTTGATATCATACAAGTATAAATTCTGAAAACCGTTTCTCTCTGAAATCCAGGCAAAATCATTTGCTTCGTTCAGAAAGTAAGGCGGAAATTCCGGCTCTACCCATTTCTCATGCTGCTCTTCAAATAAGGTACGGACAAACGCACCTGTCTTTACATCGTATAAATTCAGCCACAAATGATTCTGATCACGGTTCAGCTCTGCAATAGCCAGATATTTTTCGTCTTTGGAAAAAGCGACATTCGTCAGATAGTCATCTTTATCTCCTTTTGGATGAATGTACACTAATTTTTTCGTGGACAAATCAAAAATTCCCACCGCCGGCTTTTCCGATTTTTGCCCCGCCATCGGGTATTTGATCGGATTCAGCTCTCCTGGAGTTTTCGTGATATCCAGCAACGGATAATTATGAACTTCGCTCTCATCTTTTTCATAAAATGCCAAAAAGTTTCCGCTTTCCGACCAGAATAGACCTCCGGAAATCCCAAATTCACTGCGGGCAATTGCCTGCCCGGAAACAACCTCTTTTGAAGTATGATTCGTTACCGCAATATCCTGACCGTTAAACTTCAGATGGACATTATTCTCTTTTGTGTAAGCAACCGCTTTTTTATTCCAGTTCATCAGGGCATTTTCTCCTTCCACCAGCCATGATTTTGCCGTATTATCCTGTACATTGTACAGCACAAAATTCTGCCCGTCAGTCACCGTAAACTCCGTTTTTGACAACCATGAAAAACCAGCAAAATAGCTCATTGAAACACCCGCTTTTTCATTTAGCTGCTGAATTTCCAGAATAGTTGTTGCCTCTTCTTTTCCAACCGTTCCTTTGACCAATTTCGTATATTGATCTAAATAGGTATATTCTGTTGTTCCCGGAATCCAGGAAAATCCCGCCACGTGTTCCGGATAAAAATTCCGGTATTGCTGCAAAACTGCATCAGAAAGTGTCAGTGTCTTTTGTGAAAAAGACACAAATGACAGAAGCAGAAAAGCAATTGTCCATCTAATTCTCATGATTTTAAAAATTATTTTCGATAAATATAATGTAAATGAATAAATTTCATCCTGATTTTGGATTGATGGAAAAATCCGTGGATAACCGGAAATGGAGTGATCTTTATGGAAAACTATATAAAAGACCTTCATTAACCCGAATGATTTTTAAATAAACCTATTGCAACAAAAGAACTTTTTGACTAACTTCAATAGAAACCTTTACAGTTAAAGTCATGTTAGTAAAAACTTTTGGGAGCGCTGTCAGTGGTATTGACGCAACCATCATTACAATAGAAGTAAATATAAATCAGGGAATTAATTTCCACCTCGTAGGATTGCCGGATAACGCTATCAAAGAAAGTCAGCAACGGATCAAGGCTGCTTTGCGAAACAATGATTTCAAATATCCCGGAAAGGAAATTACTGTTAATCTCGCTCCGGCCGACATCCGAAAGGAAGGTTCTTATTACGACCTGGCCATCGCTTTGGGAATTCTTGCCGCGAGCGAACAGTTAAGCGAGAACCTGCTGAAAGAATATATTGTGATCGGTGAACTTTCATTAGACGGATCCATACAAGCAGTCAAGGGTATGCTTCCTATTGCTGTTGCAGCTAAAGAAAATGGTTTTAAAGGAATCATTATTCCTGTGGCAAACATAAAAGAAGCTGCGGTTGTGGACGGCCTGAATATTATCGGTGTTGAGAATATCCGCCAGGTAGTTGATTTTTTAAGCGGATCAATCAATATTGAACCGTTCTCCATCAATATTCATGATGAATTCAGCCGTCAGCTGGAAATTTTCGATGTTGATTTCAGAGATGTAAAAGGACAGCTGAGCATCAAACGTGCATTTGAAATTGCAGCTGCCGGAGGCCACAACGTGCTGCTGATCGGGCCTCCCGGCGCTGGAAAATCCATGCTTGCCAAACGATTACCTACCATACTTCCGCCACTGACAATAGAAGAATCACTGGAAACCACTAAAATACATAGTGTCGTCGGAAAAGTCAGAAAAGACAACGGGCTCATCACCCAGCGTCCCTTCCAGAAACCACATCACACTATTTCTGATGTAGCTTTGGTCGGAGGCGGAACTTATCCGCAACCGGGCGAAATTTCTCTGGCGCACAACGGCGTCTTATTCCTTGATGAGCTACCGGAATACAAGCGTTCCGTCCTTGAAGTATTACGACAACCGCTGGAAGAACGAACCGTAAGCATTTCCAGGGCGAAATTTTCCGTGGAATACCCTGCCGGATTCATGCTGATCGCCGCGATGAATCCCTGTCCGTGCGGTTATTACAATCACCCTGAGAAAAAATGTGTCTGTCCTCCGGGAACAGTTCAGAAATATCTCAACAAAATTTCCGGTCCGTTGCTTGACAGAATCGATCTCCACATTGAAGTCGTTCCGGTTGGATTTCAGGAGCTGGCATATCATCAGCCCGGTGAAGGAAGCCTGGAAATACGCAGCCGTGTTGTAAAGGCAAGAGAGCTTCAATCGGAACGTTTCAGAAATTCACCGAGCATCTATTGTAATGCACAAATGGGAACCAAAGATATCAAAGCATATTGCCAGATTGATGATACTTCGTACGGTCTTCTGAAAAAAGCAATGGATCAGCTCGGACTCTCAGCTAGGGCCTACGACCGCATACTGAAAGTCGCACGAACGATTGCCGATTTAGCAGAAGCGCAGGGCATTCTTCCCAATCACATTGCAGAAGCAATTCAAATGCGGAATCTGGACAGGGATAACTGGGCAAGCGCCAACTGAATTTATGTTTAATTTAATGAAAGATTGGAAGATTGAGAACAGTGACAGAAATTACAGCAGCAGAATGTACCGGGATGAATAAATTCAAACTAATTTTTGTGATTACACATTAATTTAAATTAATACCTTTGGGGCAAATAAAAAGACATATAGATCATGAGTAATTTCGACGTTGCCATTATCGGTTCAGGACCAGGCGGATATGTTGCTGCTCTGAGATGCGCACAATTGGGTTTCAAAACAGCATTAATAGAAAAATATGACACATTAGGGGGAACTTGTCTGAACGTAGGATGTATTCCATCCAAAGCGTTACTAGACTCTTCCGAACATTTCTTCAATGCAAAGCACAATTTCGAAGCTCATGGTATTTCGGTAGGAACCGTTTCTGCGGATATCAATAAAATGATTGACAGAAAAGCGGAAGTCGTTTCTCAGACGTGTAATGGCATCAAGTTCTTAATGGACAAGAACAAAGTGACTGTTTATCATGGCTGGGGCTCTTTTAAATCAAAAAACCAGATCAGCATCAAATCCGGAAATAATGAGGAAGTGATCGAAGCAAAAAATATTATTATTGCTACAGGTTCCAAGCCGAATTTCTTCCCGGGAATGGAGCCGGACAAAGACCGGATCATTACTTCAACGGAAGCATTAAAGCTGAAAGAAATTCCAAAAAGATTACTGGTAATCGGCGGCGGCGTGATCGGCCTTGAATTAGGTTCTGTTTATGCCCGCCTGGGAAGTGAGATCGAAGTAATCGAATTTGCAGATACGATCATTCCTACAATGGATCGAACGTTAGGAAAAGAGCTGACGAAGGTGTTGAAAAAGGAAGGTTTCAAATTCAACCTGGAACATAAGGTACAAAGTGTTACCAATACTGGAAAAGGTGTAAAGCTGGTTGCTTTGAACAAGAAAAATGAAGAAGTGACGTTTGAAGCAGACTATTGTTTAGTAGCTGTAGGACGTAAAGCATATACTGACGGGTTAAACCTTGAAGCAGTTGGTTTGACAACCAATAACAGAGGTCAGGTGGAAGTAAACAAAAACCTTCAGACAGCCGTTCCGAACATCTACGCCATCGGAGATGTGATCCAGGGAGCTATGCTGGCACATAAAGCGGAAGAAGAAGGTGTTTATGTTGCTGAATTATTAGCAGGGCAGAAACCACATATCAATTATGACCTGATTCCGGGAGTTGTTTATACATGGCCGGAAGTTGCCGCTGTCGGAAAAACAGAAGAGGAGCTAAAAGCAAAAGGCGTTAATTATAAAGTTGGTTCATTCCCGATCAAAGCATTGGGAAGAGCAAGAGCAAGCATGGATATCCAAGGCTTGGTTAAAATCCTTGCAGACAAGGAAACAGATGAAGTGTTAGGTGTCCACATGATCGCGCCACGCGCTGCTGATTTAATTATGGAAGCTGTCGTGGCGATGGAATACAGAGCATCCGCGGAAGACATTTCCAGAATCTGTCATCCGCATCCAACATATTCGGAAGCGGTAAAAGAAGCTGCTCTGGACGCATTCGAAGGAAGACCATTACATATTTAAATTCAGAATATCATAAAATAGAAAAGCTGCTCGATGAGTAGCTTTTTTGCTTTTTACCAAATTCTAACACCTTCAGGTTACTAAAAGCAGGGCAAAATATTTTTTGATCCGAATCAGGTTATTTGTTTATAACTACGGATGCAGGTGACAATGATCGGGCATATAGTTCTTCCAGTACTTCATGTACTTTGCTCACTGATTCCACACGATATTTAGCAACAGTACTTCCCCTTCCTACTTTAACGGAAATCTCATTTTCACCCGTAAGCCATTCAAACAAATCTTCGTCTGTTTTATCATCTCCGAATGCAATGATCAGATCATGTCCCCTGCCCAAAATATAATTGCGACAGGTAGTTCCCTTATGTGCGAGAAAGTGTTTTACCTCGATAACTTTTTTACCGTCAATCACCTGTACCGGTGCGTTGAACAAATGGCTCTTCAGCAATCCCAATAATTCCCTGGATAAAAGAAATCCCCTTTCCTCATTCAGCTGACGATAATGCCACGCAACACCAAACTCTTTGATTTCAACCAGACTCTCCGAATGGATATCCGTATATTTCTGCATAATCTCCGTCACTTTATTCTTCCAACCTAATTCCTCCTGTATAACCGATTCCCATTCATCATAACGAATATATCCTCCATGCTCAGCAACCAATCCGATAGGCAAGTCACCGAACCATTTCTCCAGAAAATCCCTGCTTCTCCCGCTGATGATCCAGACGTCCGTCTTGGGATCTTGTCCTAATTTTTTTAGTAAATCCAAAAGCTCCTGATCAGGAACTGCCAGTTCCGGCCGGGATTTAAAAGGAATAAGCGTGCCATCAAGATCCAGCAGAAGCAACCGTTTGCCTGCTTTGCTAAACTTTTTGAGCAGATTTTCTTTTTGGATTCCGTCAAGATCTAGCGTATGAGTATCTTTCCGATATACCTCCTCTATTGTCCTGAGAAAATCATTTGCCCAAAAAGTTACATCGTATTTTCTTAAATACTTCTGCATTTTTTCCATTCTTGCTTCCTGTTCTGAACTATCCATCACTAATGCGTTGGCAATCATATCACTGATGAGAAGCGTATCTAACGGGTTGATAGCTATGGCTTCCTGAAGCTCCTTTGCCGCTCCTGCCATAATACTCAGTATCAACACTCCCCGCTTGTCCCGGCGGGAAGCTACGTATTCCTTGGCAACCAGGTTCATTCCGTCACGTATTGGTGTGATCAGCGCGATATCCGCACTCGTGTATAATGCAATCAGCTTATCAAAATTCACCGGTTGATATTGATATACTACGGGTGTCCACTTATAATTTCCCAGCGTGCCATTAATACGGCTGATATTCAATTCGATCATCCGCTTTCGTTCTTTGTATTTGCCTATCCCTTCACGTGAAGGAATGATAATAAGCAGAAAAACAACCTTTTCCCTCCACTCAGGATACTTTATGAGAAAGTTCTCGAATGCATTGAGACGGTTGTTTACTCCTTTAGTGTAATCAAGCCGGTCCACAGAGAAAATGATTTTTTTCTCTTCATATAATCCGCGGATTTCTTCTCTCAGCCGGACTACATTTTCATGGTAATAGGCATTATGAAACTTATTAAAATCTATGCTGATAGGAAAAGCACCCATTTGCACATGATGGGTTTCCCTGTCAATAAAAAAGTTGCGGTGAGTTATTCCCAGGATTTTTTCAATGCACTCCGAAAAATGAATTGTATCGTCCCAGGTATGGAATCCCGCAAGGTTGCTTCCTAATATACCTTCCAGCAGATAACGTCTGGTTCTGTCCGGAAGAATACGAAACATCTCGAAGTCGGGAAACGGTATGTGCAGAAAAAAACCAACAGGTGCTTTTGGCTGCCGTTTCCTTACCAGCGCCGGTAATCCAAGAAAATGGTAATCATGGATCCAGATAATATCTCCGGGCTTGTATATTTCGTCAATTTTTTGAGCAATTACATCATTCACTGTCTTATATGCTTCAAAATCTTCTTCGGAGTACTCAATAAAGGAAGGGAAGTAATGAAAGAGCGCCCATAAAATAGAATTACTGAACCCTCCATAAAAACGGCGGTTCACATGCTTATCCAGGAAAACTGGTTCCAATTCAAAATCTACAGGGCATTCCTTCTTAGCTTTTTTCCAGAGAGATTCATCAAAGTCAGCGACTCCGATCCAGGTAAGTGGGTACCCGCTTTTTTCCGAGTAGGATAATAAAGCGGTAGCTAATCCTCCATCACTCTGCCGAAAAACAGGCTTGCGATTCTCTTTTTTCAAAGATACAGGCAAACGGTATGACACGGTAATTATCTTCATTTCCCTAAATTAAGGGTTAATGACTTTATATAATCCGGATTTAATCATAAAGACAGTTAATTTTATGATCGGATCTAAGAGCAGAATCCTGTCCGGTTGAAACATCGGAACAAAGATAAATCTGAAGCAGAGAGGTATCAAAATAAAAAGTGTGCAACGCTCTCGCTCTGCACACTCTTCTCTGTTTCGTAGAGAAGCGTGGACTAAAATGGAACCAAAATAATATTTAGTTATTCAGGTCTGCAAGTTTCTGATCATTGCAAATAACATCCTTGACAATTCATATGCCTGCCGATAAAAATGGATATACATTTCTTCTGCCAAAATTGATTCATCCTTCAAAAAATCAAATACTGCGACACACTCAAATACGGAACCTCTGGAAATTACAAAAAAGTTCCTGCGATCAGCTTTACTGAAACGGCTGGATCCTTCTGCAATATTCAGCATGATGCTCAGCGAAGCACGCCGCAATTGATTTCTAGAGACCGAATCTATCGACTTAGAGTTTTTTAAGAAAGTGTATGCTTCTTTATTAAATTGTTTTGCTTTTTGATAAACATCAAGTTTAAAATCGAACATGGAATAGTGTATTAGTAAATTAGTATTGAATTTACTGAATTATTTTGAATCAAAATTAACTAATCAGAGAAAAAGAGTGAGCCTGAGCGGGAAAGGATTGAAAACAAAACGAGTGTGGAAGTTTTCACTCTTCACCTCGTTACTGTCTTGTGGAGAATAACGAACGAAAATAGAACCGGAAATTATTCAGTAATAAGCTATAAAGAATGACAATTTGAGTGTTAAAATGTAGTTTTATTTTGTTATCCATTAATAATTCAGCTTAATACATTTGCACAGAGTTATGATTGGTTTTTAAGATGAAAGATAAGGAATTATGTTTCATTAACACAAAGGTATAAATACCTAATTAAAATCAGGCACTTATACTCTTGTACAAGAGTAAGCAATTCCATTACTTTGCTAAAAGTAAAAAGTAAGGGTTCCTTTTATTAAGGGTTATTGATTTCTAACATTTCTTATTATAAAGTGAGTACTCATTCACATTAATTAAAACCTAAATACTATGTCAGAATCCAGTTCAATTGTCAACACCCGAAAATTTATCGTAAAATGACAGAAAGAATGTTTTCCCGCTCCAAAGCTGATAGTGTTTTTTGAAGAAGTTCCCAATCCGGAAACAGAATTATGTCAAAAAAAGTATTGGAATGCCCACACAAGCTTAATTGTACGTTCAGAACTTATATAAATAATTGTAGTTCTGAATATACATTGCTTATAGATAATATTCGAAACAACAAAAGCTAATACATAACGAACATGACAAATGCAGAAATTGAAAATTTAATTACTAAGAACCTTCCTTCAAATCAGCAAGGTTATATTACAGCTGAAAAACTTCGCGAAGTCGTAAGAGCTATCGCTGAAATGACATTGCAAAATATTTTAGAACGAGGTAATTTAACAAACAAGGATATTGAAGTTACCGGAAATAAGACCGCATCCAAAACTATTGGTTTTAATTTTGATTCCTTTGGAAATAACTCCAAGGTAGGAGTCAACTTAACCACCGGACAGCCTTCCATAGAATATAATGAATCTTCGTTCAGATTTGACGACTCGAAGGGAATTGATGCAAATGAGTATTACGGAGAAGAATATACAGATAATACATACATTCAAAAAAAATATATAGATGAAAATTTCAAGCCTGCTTTACAAACTTTTATTCTGCAACAACCGCTATTAGGCAATTATTCTTGGGGACCGCTTTCCGTACCTATGTATGGGGAAGACTTAGGCGGGGGTCTTACAATAAGACCAAAACTCCCGATGAATCTGGATGTGGATTTAAGCAAAGGAAATTACGCTGCAATCTGTCTGGGAGTTGTTGTCAAAAGTCTGGAATTACCTAACATATACAAAGACAGTCTTACCTATCTGGAATTATTGACCGGCACGTACACATTAGATAATATAATAAATTTAAAGCTTTCAGATTATCCAAATCTTGCAGCAGGCTATATTCATCCCGGAAATAGAGTAAATAAACACCATACCATTAAAATTATTGATGATGTTATTGATTTACCCAGAATTGGCGGCTTACAATTAGGCGGATCTAAACGAGTACCCTGGTGTGTAACAAACCCGGATCTTACATTCAAGATGTACCGGGACATGAACATTTCTCTATGTTCTACCACTTTAGAAAATCTTGTGCTTGATTTTTCAACATTAAAACCTTCGGGTATTTATATGGATGGTCCATTTTCATTCCCCGAGCTTCCTTATTACAGAGGACACTACTCCTTTTCTCCAAATTCCAATCTAAAAAACGTTATCATTCATAATCTTCCTTCTATTCATGATACGTTAAATTCAGAATTTAGATTCTACTTCTCGGATTGTAATCTTACGCAGGAGTCTGTTGATCATATCTTACATGTTCTCAACACACAATTCCCAAACACCTTTCCGGATGACTATCCGAGAATGGAAGTCAATTTACAATCACAGCAAGAAAAATATTTATATGCAGAAGAGGGAGTGGGTTTAATAATAGGCAACACCTATCGAATTGACTCAATATCAGATAATGACAATTTCAGTAATGTTGGCTTTGTTCAAGCTGGTGTTCCTTTTGTTGCAACGGAAACAATCCCCACAAAATGGTCAGCAAGTACCGTATATGCTATGAGTTGCGGTCCAATAAACAAAATACAAGTTGTAAGTACAGGCATTCCCTTACCTGATGGTGGGTACTCGTGTAATGGTATCTGGACACGCTGGGAATCAGGAGTAATTGTTGAACTTGATATTCAAGAACCATACAGCACTGAAGAATTAAACCGGACAATAGTATTGGAATATTTCTCAATCGCAAGTCAGGAAGATCCATCTGTTATTATTTGGGGAAATGATAGTGATGCGTATGATATTACAGTTAAAGTTACAGGTGTCTCTAAGAATTCCGCCCCGACAGGAGGCACATCAAATCCCGACTATCTGGAATTATTAGCTAAAAACTGGACGGTAAGTATCAATAGTTAAATAAGTAACAAACCCGAAAAAAGTACTTAATCAGAAAAAAGAGTGAGCCTGCAAGCGGAAAAGGAATGAAAAAAATGAGAGTGTGACGCTCTCGCTCTACACTCTCATTACTGTTTCGTGGAGAAGAGCGGACGGAAATCGAACCAAACAAGAGAAAGTTAATGTTTTTGATAAGCATTTAAAGATACTATTTTTCAATTTTTAGCTTCCAATCTCGGGCATCAAAATAAAGAACAATACTAGCTTCTAACATCTTTATTGATTTACTGAAACAAATTGTTCTCCTGTTGAGTCGCTTCAGGTGTGTTCTCAATGTTAGATTAATCCTTTCGATCCGAGTGTTTGCATACTGATTAGTATTATATTTAATCGGGAGAATCAACTTTGGATAAGTAATTAGCTTATCAGTAATAATCTTTTTTGGGTTCTGTAATTTAACTACATCAATAACCTGTTTAAGATTCTTTTTATTCCTTAAACCAATAACAACATCAATTATTTCGTATGTTTTTTGATTAATTGCGTAAATAACCCAATAATAATTAGCAGGATGTTTTTTACCAACAAATGTCCATAATTCATCTACCTCATAAGTCTGATTGTTTTGATGATAAATGGGTTTTGTTATCAGTGCTCTAAGGCGTAAAATTCGACGAATTATAGTTGCAGGTGAATAACCTAAAATTCGCGAAATTGAGCGTATTCCCAAACCTTCTGAATGAAGCTGCCTTATTTTTAAATCATCTGATTCATCAAAGGGCATATAATTGTAAATATCTTGTTGATATTTTCGGCAAGATTTACAAAATAACGCTGAACAATTCCTCTTTTTCCTTTTTTAATTATTTGTTTATTATAGCAGTACCTACATGTGTTCATATCAAAAGTGCTATTTGAAACATAAGGGTTAAAACAACACAATAAAAATCAATTTAAGAAACGTTCTCCAATTTTTATGAGTATACTAACTCTATTTTCTGTACATAAAAAATAATTAATTGTTTTATTATCAACTAAATGACATCAATAAGCAGGCAAAAACTCCATTTGAAACATTACCCAAATGTCAATTGTTTCATGGTATAAAAATTAAATTGTTGTCACAAACATAATATACTCGACAACAATACACAATTAATTTGCATTTTTTAATAAAACCGGGGGGATTACGATAGCTATCGAAACAAATACAGATGATCAGCTCACATATTCAATCGTTTCTTTAATTTTTTCACCTGCTTCAACGTTTGCATGTTATCGGGCAGCACTTTCAGTGATTCAGTATAAAAAAACAGCGCCGACCTATATTCTTTTCTTTTCAGGTATGCTTCTCCCAACCCATCGTAACAAATCCAAGGGTATTGTGAATAGCTGAGATACATTTTGAACACATTAATTGCTGAAAGCAGTTCATTTTTATCAAGAAAATCTCTCCCGACAGTCATGATTTCATTCTCAAAGAAGTCGGGCATTGGCCCCAAATCTGCTGATTTGATGTAGCCTTCCAAAGCTGTGGAATCTTTACAGAGATTGGTTTCCTGAAGTAACCGAACCAATTCTTTTGTTTTGTTGTATCGCTGAAACTGTTGCTGACCTTTGACATTATCAGGAAACAAAGAAGGGATAACCAAAATAGCATCTTCTTTACTCAACTCATCTGCCAACTTAAATTTTACCGAATGTGTGTAGTCATGGTAAAAAAACAGGTTGATTGTCCCTTCGCTCAAATCATAAATAGTTGTATACAACGTACCACCTGAATTGAGTGGCCATCTTTGGTGTGTGGTATCCGAAAGTGCAATCAAATAACTGAGGCTCGTATCAGCTCCCATTGTAAGCATTTTTCGCCCCTTCTGATAATATGAGAGATCCACCGCATCTAAGTCAGGAGTTCTTGACGGGCAAAAGTTGGAAGCCAGATAAGTTGCTTCCTCGCTCTTTATTAATGTGTCTGCTTCAACAATAAGAAAAGTTCCGGATTTGTCTACAAACATCAACATTCCCCGTCGCAAAGAGCTTAAATCATACTTCTCTAAAAATGCATATACCTCTTCAATAGTTTCACATGTCTTCATGATTACCTTCATCATGTCAGCCTTGAAAATTGGCTTTCCGGGTTGTTTCCCGGGAATATAATCATCAATTGCAAATCCGTCATAGACCAACCCTTTTTCATTCATTGCACCTTGCGGATACATATCGTCATATCCCACAAACATGCAGCCATATTCTTCTGCCTTTCCTTTTTCAAACCAAATTCGTGTATTCGAATTCCAATAGTCTTCATTATTCCCTACAAAGGTTTTACCGGATTGTGTTATTTTATATACTGTACATGCTCCGGAATAAAAGCAATTGAAAACGAGAAGAAGAGGAAGTAATTTTAGAATCATGTTTTTGGTAATTTATTTCTATGAGAATTATAACACTTGATTTATGATAAGTTACAGATGATAGTGTATTTTTATTTTTGAACAATCCATCGTTACAGGAATGATGTAATACGACAAAAAAACTAAAACAGAATGCCTTTTAAGCAAAATAAAATCCTTATTAATTTGAGAAAAGTAAAAGGATTCGAATCAGGATTTCACACTCTTCTTCCACTCTCCACTCTCGCTCTGCAAAAGAAAAAAGCGAACTACTTCCGTAATTCGCTTTTTTCTTTTCGTGGTCCCAGCTGGGCTCGAACCAGCGACCACCTGATTATGAGTCAGGTGCTCTAACCAACTGAGCTATAGGACCTGATTTTCTTTCGAAATCATTTGGAGTGCAAATATACAAACAAGTTTAAAACTACCAAGCGTTGTACTATTTTATTTTCTTGTTTCCAGGCGGAAATATGCCATGAATAAAATGGACAGAATCACCGTTGCAAAAATAAGATGTGCTGTCTGCACCAGCCCCGGCATATCTGCATAAGCAAGCAGCACACCTGAGATCAGCTCAATCGCCAGTACAATGAATGCACTGTACAAAATCCGGTGCTTGGCACCTTTAAAATTCTGGTAAGCAAGCAATACAAGGAAAAGCATCACCAGCCAGGAAAAGGTACGATGAATATAAAACGGTGTCCCCAGCATTTCTACCCACTGACTACGGGTGTAACCATTCATCACCAGAACATCCACCGCTTCCCGAACCTGTGTTCCCAGAAACATCTGAATAAAAGTGATTACCAGCGAAATCCCGACAACCGCTTTCACCCAGCGGGGCGCTGTTAATTTCTGTTTTTGAGAAGGACTGACTTCCAGTAAAATAACCAGTTGAATGAAAATAATCACGATTGCTAAAAATAGGTGGACGGTGATTGTCCAGGGGACAAGATTAGTAGCTACAACAATAGAACCGAACCACGCCTGGACCATCAAAAACACCAAATTGATCCATGACAAAAACACCAGCTTACGGGTACGGTATTTCCTCATCACCCAGATCACCATTCCCAAAACGCCAAAACCTGCCAAGACACCAAAAAGACGATTGATATATTCCGTCCAGGTTTTAGAAGCATTGAAATCCTGCTCCTGTAACAACGTAGGATCATTCAGCAGCTGCTGCGCTTCTTTTTTCATTCCCAGAACTGTAAGGAACTTAGCAAAACGCTCTACTTTCTTTGCGCGTTTCCCGGCATAAATTTCTTTGTAATTATCCGGAAGCTGACTCGCTTCTGTAGGCGGAATATACTGACCGAAACACTTCGGCCAATCCGGGCAGCCCATACCACTTCCTGTAATTCTCACCAAGCTTCCGGCACAGGTTACCAGAAAAATAAACACCAGTGTCAGCCAGCTGAAACGGACGAATTGTCGGGAGTACATCATTCTTGTTTTTCTTTCTGACAAAAATAATCGCAATTCCAGAGAAAAGGCAGGATATTTAAAGAAAAAAACGAAACGGATAAAACGATGCTTTTTCTAACATCTCAGTACAGATAACTCTACCCGGATTTTTCAAACAATTTCTTACTTTTGAACCATGAAAAAAATCGGATTGATCGGTTACGGCTGGGTGGGCATACAATTTGCTGAAGCATTCAGAGAACAATATGCTTTCTGGGGAACCACCACTTCGGAAGATAAAAAAACAAAGCTGGAACAGAAGAACCTCAGAACGTTTCTTTACAACAGCAGTAATCCGATCCCGGCTGAAATGCAGCAGGAAATAGAAAAATCCGATATCATTGTTCTGACTATTCCACCTTCAAGAACACAATCTGCCGATGGAATTCAGGAAGACAAAGAAGCTTATTTCAGACAACTGGAACAGTTAATTTTCGCTATTTCTGCTGACAGGAAAATCATCTTCACTTCTTCCACCGGTATTTACCAGCATAAAAAAGGTATCGTTTTCGAAAACGACGTCCGGATATCAGAAGAAGATAACAGTATGGCCTGTATCGAATGGCAGTTACACCAAAAATTCAAAAATAATCTGACCGTTCTGCGGTTGGGAGGACTTGTCAGCAATGATCGTCATTACGGACATTTTTTCGTCGGGAAAGAAAATCTCCCGTTCGGGCTGGATTTTGTAAACATCGTCCACACAGGTGATGTGATCCGGATTATCGATCAAGTTATTGAAAAAAATATGTTCGGAGAAACGTTCAATGTAGTTTCTGATTGCCACCAGACCAGAGATGAGTTCTATGGAAACTTTTGCAAAAACAGAAATTTAAAGCCGCCTGTTTTCCAACAGAACGTGAGCCCGAATGCAAAAATCGTTGAAAACAAAAAAGTGAAAGAGCTGCTCGGTATTACCTTTAAAAATCTTTCAGAACAGGTTAAGAATTGATTAAAATATCATTTTGAGCGAGTATTTGACAACTATTAACGGTTTCATTACGTTATATTTGTCCGTATTGTACTCTTTTCATGAAGAAACTGGCTTTATTTATATTTTTCTGTTTCCTTGCGGCTAAAAGCTTCGCCTCTCACATCATCGGAGGTGAAATCTATTATGATTACCTGGGAAACAATCAATATAAAATTTACATTGCTGTTTATCGTGACTGTGCATCCAGCGGAGCGGACTTTGACAATCCGCTGAGCCTGGGGATTTATTTCAGTAACGGTAACTTATACCAGGAAGTCAGTGTTTCCAAGCCTCCTTCGACAATCCTTCCCATTGAATTCGACAATCCATGTATAAAAAAACCGAGCGGTTTCTGCAACGAAAGAGCAATTTATACTAAAACGGTCTCGCTGCCGCCAAGAAATGGCGGTTATTACATCAGCTATCAACGTTGCTGCCGCCGGCCGGATGTCATCAATATTCAGGATCCGGGAGAAACGGGATTGACATTAACCATTCATGTTCCGACTTCTGCGGACAATCTATACATTAATTCGAGCCCGAGATTTGTGAATTATCCGCCATTGGTACTATGCAACAACCAGGTGCTGAATTTTGACCATTCCGCAACCGATCCGGACGGAGACCAGCTGGTTTACGATTTATGCCCACCGTATGCAGGAGCTTCCGACCTGAATCCGTCTCCGATACCCTCGCCGCCGCCACCTTATCAGCAGATCACATGGAAGAACGGCTTTTCAACCAACAATCCATTCGGAGCCGGAGCTTCTATTTCTCTTGATCCCAATACAGGGCATTTAACCGCAGATCCTGAGTTGCAGGGACTTTTCGTGGTAGGAGTCCGGGTCAGGGAATACAGGAACGGCGTTCTGCTGAGCACAGTTATCCGCGACTTTATATTCCAGGTGATCAACTGTAATGTATCTCTTGAAGCAATCATCGTTCCTCAGAACCAGCTTCCGGGATTTATAGATTTCTGCCAGGGAACAAGTGTACAGTTTAAAAATAACAGCTACGGAGGCACTACCTATAGCTGGGACTTCGGAGTTCCGGGAATTACAACAGATGTAAGCAATACTTTCTCTCCTTCCTATACTTTTCCTGCACCGGGTGAATATACCGTAACATTAATAGTCAACGAAGGAATGCCTTGCAGTGATACTTCCGTGCAGATCTTCAGAGTTTACGAAGCGCTGAATGTTGATTTCAGCCATACGGATTCGCTTTGTCTCAATAATAATTCCTACGATTTTTCGGCCACTTATTCCGGCCCTGCCAATCCTTCCTATTCCTGGGATTTTGGTATAAATTCAACTAACCAATCCGATCAGCTGACCGCAAATAACATTCACTTTAACGCACCCGGCAATCAAAATGTGACATTTACGGCAACTTATCAGACCTGTACCAAATCAAAAACAAAAACCGTTTACGTTATTCCCCAGCCCCAGGCTTCATTTGAAATCATGTCAAACAGCGAATGCGCCGGACTTACTCAGAATTTCACGAATACTTCCACGAACGCGAATACGTACTTCTGGAATTTCGGAGTTTCCGGAACAACGGGAACAAGCACACAAACCAGCCCTACTTATATTTATACAACGCCCGGAACTTACACCGTTTCACTGACCGCAAGCAACGGGACAACGTGCTTTGATTCCACTTCCACACAAATTATTGTCAACGAAACCTTGGAAGTCAGCTTCACACACAATGACTCACTTTGCATCTCCAGTCCTCTTGCACATTTTGACGGAACCATCAGCGGGCCTTCCAGCTATATCATTGACTGGAATTTCGGAAATATGGCCACTCCTTCCAATTCCGCTCAGGAAGATGTGGATGTAACATATAATCAGGCAGGCATTTTCCCGGTATCTCTAACAGTAAAGCTGAACACCTGTTCCGTTACGGAAACTTCTTCCATTACCATATTCAAAGCTCCGACGATCGGCTTCACTTTTTCAGACCGGTTATATTGTGTTCCGGCGGTCGTGGATTTTATCAACCAAAGCCAGTCACAGACACCGCTGATTTATCACTGGGATCTAGGAAACGGGCAAACTTCCACGCAACAGAATGCTACCGGTGTTTACCCCGTTCCGGGGATCTACAGCGTTACACTGACTGTTATTTCTTCCATCGGGTGCATTGATACATTAACGCTTACCAAAGACAGCCTGTTCCGGGTCTTCCCCTCGCCTACAGCAGGTTTTTCCTTATCAAGTGATTCTGTAACCATCTGCCAGTCAGAAGTACGGTTTATTGACCAGTCCGTTGATGCAGCTAGTTATATTTACTTTTTCGATGACAGCGTTTTCAGAAGCTTTGACCCTTCACCTGTTTATTCTTATCGCTCGGACGGCGTGAAATATCCTTATCAGATTGTAAAGAATATTTACGGATGTGCGGACACAGCTAGACAAATGTTGTATGTGGAGCCGTTCACTGTATTTATCCCGAATGCTTTTACTCCGGACGGCAGCGAATTAAATGAAGTATTCAAAGCTCTGCCGACACTTCCTGTCGAATCCTGGAATTTCAAAATCTTCAACAAATGGGGAGAGCTTATTTTCGAATCATCTGAACCAGAAGAAATATGGGACGGGACTTATAAAGGATTGCCGGTTCCGATAGACACTTACACTTATATTTTAGATTACGTTTCCTGCGAGGAAATTCAGGCAGAAAAAACCATAAAAGGACATGTCAGTGTTCTGAGATGATATTAGGACTTTAAGACATTAGGATGTTAAGACGCAATTTAAATTTTGAATATGAATTTTGAATGGTGTCAGCTAATACAATTACGAATTTGTGATCAATTTTCACAATCTTCTGATTTGAGATATACCATTTAAATGTAGAATATCTCACGATCATCAATTACATTAACTAATATTTTCTATTATATGCTTGCATAATAAATTTATGTTTTATACATTAGGCTTCTAAAATGAAAGGTCGGTTTTTATATTAATTAATAAATAGTATGTCAAAAGCAATTAAAGGTGGTGAATTCATCATCAAAAGAACAACTCCGGAAGAAATTTTCACACCGGAAGAATGGACAGAGGAGCAACGAATGATTGCTCAGATGTGTGACGATTTTATCGCACAGGAGATTACGCCTAATTTAGAGCGTATTGACAAAATGGAAGAAGGTCTGATGCCTGCCCTGTTAGACAAAGCCGGTGAACTGGGATTATTGGGATTATCTGTTCCGGAAGACCTGGGAGGAATGGGTGTTGATTTCAAAACTTCCATGCTGGCAACAGAGCGCTTGGGTGCAGGACATTCTTTTTCAGTAGCATACGGAGCGCATACAGGAATTGGTTCTTTGCCGCTTTTATATTACGGTAATGAAGAGCAAAAAGCAAAATACTCTCCGAAGCTGGCTTCCGGAGAATGGAAAGCAGCATACTGCCTGACAGAGCCTTCTGCAGGATCAGATGCAAATTCAGGAAAAACAAAAGCCGTTCTTTCTGAAGACGGAAAACATTACATTATCAACGGACAGAAAATGTGGATCACGAATGGCGGATTCGCTAATTTATTCACTGTTTTCGCTAAAATTGATGATGACAAGAATTTATCTGCGTTTTTAGTGGAAGCAGATTCCGAAGGAATTTCCCTGAATCCGGAAGAGAAAAAAATGGGGATCAAAGGATCATCTACAAGACAGATTTTCTTCAATAATGTAAAAGTTCCGGTAGAAAACCTGTTATCTGAAAGAGAGAACGGATTTAAAATTGCTATCAACATCTTAAACATTGGCCGAATCAAACTGGCTGCAGGTGTTTTAGGAGGAGCGAAAGCGGCTATTACAGCTTCTGTAAAATATGCGGAAGAACGGGAACAATTCGGCCGCCCGATCTCAAAATACGGAGCTATCCGCTATAAGCTGGCAGAGCAGGTAATTCGTGCATATGCACTGGAGACAGCTACTTACAGAGCCTCCCAGAATATTGACGATGCAGTTGCAGCTTTGATTGAATCAGGATTACCGAAAGGCCAAGCGACATTGAAAGGAATCGAGCAGTTTGCCGCTGAATGCGCGTTATTAAAAGTTGCCGGTTCCGAAACATTGGATTATGTAGTAGATGAAGCTGTTCAGATCTATGGAGGTATGGGTTATTCTGCCGAATCAATAGTAGAAAAAGCGTATCGTGATGCCCGTATCAACCGTATTTTCGAGGGAACAAACGAGATCAACCGTATGTTAACTGTCGATATGATCCTTAAGCGCGCATTAAAAGGTGAGCTGGATCTGATGGGACCTGCCATGAAAGTTGCTAACGAGCTGATGTCTATCCCTGAAACTCCGGAAGTTCCGGAAGGACCTCTTTCCCAGGAATTCATCGCTGTTGAAAATTTCAAGAAAACCATTCTGATGGTTGCCGGTTCTGCTGTTCAAAAATTGATGCAGACTTTAGGAAAAGAACAGGAAATCATCATGAACATCGCAGATATCGCTCTTTATACCTATCTTTCTGAATCATTATTATTGCGCGTTCAGAAAATCATCAACACGAAAGGAGAAGCGGCAGCTGAGCTTCAGATCGCTATCGCGAAAACGTATGTGTACGACGCGGCAGATAAGATCGCTAAAGCGGCAAAAGATGCCATTAACTCATTCGCGGAAGGTGATGAGGCGAAAATGATGAATATGGGAATCAAGCGTTTTACCAAAACAGCAGATATCAATCCTAAAGCTTACCGTCAATTGATCGCGCAGGCATTAATTGAAGCAGGTCAGTACAATTTATAATCTTTAATTATATTTGTTAAGAAGAAGCTACGATAAACGTAGCTTCTTTTTTGCATTATTATGAAACATCTGATCTGTTTATATTTGCTTTCCATAGTCCTGACTTCCTGTTTAGAGGTTAAAAAGAAGGAATATGTAAATCAGCTGGAGCAATTGCTCCTGGATGTCGATTCGATGGTGCTCATCTCCAAAAAAATAGACGTTAAAGCAGTCGATTCTCTCTCGCAAATCCGCTGTAGTTTGCTGGATGCTTACAAATCAGGAATTCAGCCGGACACCATTTCTGTTGAAACTGCACAGCACATCGAAAACATCAAATTTTCCTGCTCCAACCTCCGGCAATTCAATCAAAATAAAAAGACACTTGAAACCACCCTGAAAAAACAGCGGGAACTCAAATCGTTACTGAAAATGATCCATGAAGGGAACGGAGACAGGTCTTTGTATCAGGAGCTGGTTAAGGAAGAAATCCGAAGTGTTAGCAATTTAAAAACAAATTTCAGCCGGCTGGCACAAAACTATGCCGACGGAATTCGTAACTTCGAAACATCAGAACGTTATCTAAACGAACTTTTGTCACCATGAACAAAATTTTGAATTATCTTTTTTTCCTTTTATTTCTTTGCTCCGGCATTTCTGTTTCCGCACAGGACAGAGACCTCCAGTTAGCCCAGCAATACTACATTCAGGGAGATTTTGAGAAAGCAGTGGTATATTACGAAAAGATTTTTCAGAAAGATCCGAGTCATGCGAATTTTATCCGTTATTACGAATGCCTGATTCAGACAAACAACACGAAAGAAGCGGAAAAGCTGATCAAAAAGCAGATCGATAAAAATCCCAACAATGTCGATTATGCGTTCCGGTATGCCGATTTCCTTGAAAAAAACGACCGGTCAAAAGAAGCCACTAAGATCTACCAGGATCTAATCAATAAAAAAGCAGCGAACACCCTGACTGTAAAAGACTTATATAATTCATTCAAAGACCTGAACAAGCTGAGCTATGCAAAGCAGACGCTGGACGCCGGAAGAAAAGTGTTCGGGACCAGTTTTCCTTTAAACACGGAATATGCCGAATTATATTACCTGGAAGGAAACTACAATAAGATGATGGAAGAATACATCAGCTATATCGATATTTTCCCCAACAGGTTGAGCGATATTCAGCAGATCCTATCCGATCTGATCGAACAGAATGATGATAACACGACCTTTCAGGATGCCGTAAAAAATAAATTGCTGGAAAAAACCCAGAAAAACAACAACGATTATCTGTATTCGGAATTTCTTATCTGGTATTTTGCACAGCGGAAACAGTTCAACGTGGCACTTACACAGGTTCAGGCACTGGACAAAAGAGAAAACGGACAGGGAAAACGTGTTTATGAGCTGGGGATGATCTGTTTGCAGAATAAAGATTACCGCATTGCTTCCAAAGCATTTAAATATGTTACCGGACTGAGCGATTCCTACCTTCTGAAAGATGCGGAACGTGCTCTGCTGAAAGTACGTTTTTTAGAAATCACGGAAAATAAGGAGTTTGATTCCGGTACAATCCAGGAAGTGGTTCAGGAGTATGAAACAGCGATCAGGTCCGGAGGTAATAACCGTACCAACTATCAGCTTTTAACTGAATTAGCGACTATTCAGGCTTATTACGCCGGGAATCCCCAAAAATCCATCACCATTCTTACTGACCTCATCAAGACGACAGGACTGACAGCAATGCAGATTGCTGAAGCAAAGGTTCTTCTGGCGGATATTTACGTATTAACGAATGAGATCTGGGAAGCTTCCCTGCTTTATATGCAGGTGGACAGTGAATTCAAATACGAACCGATCGGCTTTGAAGCAAAATACAAAAACGCGCGTATTTTTTATTACACGGGAGATTTTAAATTCGCTCAGAGCCAACTGGATGTTTTAAAGCAATCAACTACGAAGCTCATCGCAAATGACGCAATGAAACTCTCCATTCTGATAACCGATAACTTCGGGCTCGACAGCAATTATCACGCGATGTCACTGTTTGCGCATGCAGATCTTTTACTGGAGCAACATTTATACGACAAAGCATTTTCATTATATGATTCTATTATTAAGCTCTATCCCTATCATGGCCTGGCGGATGAAGTCGCACTGCGAAAAGCGACCGCGATGATGGATCAGGGAAAATGGGACAATGCCGTTTCTTATTTACAGGAAATCATCAAATACCATTCGGAAGACATCCTGATCGACGATGCGCTTTTTTACCTGGGAAAGATCTATGAAGAGCAAAAAAATGATCCTGAAAAAGCAATGGAATATTACAAAAAGATCCTGTTTGAACACCCGTCTTCGCTCTACACTGCTGAAGTTCGCCAGCGAATCCGGAAGCTCAGGGGAGAAAGCTGAAAAAGCAGTAATAAGTCTGTAAAAATCAAACCTGAATCCAAATCCTTTTTTTATTTTTGCAGGTCTTAGTGAAACAGAATATCCAACATAAATCGATAGTGATGAAAAAAATTCAGATGGTGGATTTAAAAACGCAGTATGAGCACATCAGAGAGGATGTAAATAAAGCGATTTTAAACGTAATTGAAAACACCGCTTTTATCAATGGCCCTGAGGTCAGCTCTTTCCAGTCAGAATTAGAAAATTACCTTGATATAAAGCACGTCATTCCTTGTGCAAACGGTACAGACGCTTTACAGATCGCTATGATGGCACTGGGATTAAAGCCCGGAGATGAAGTGATTACTCCTTCCTATACGTATATCGCGACCACAGAAGTAATGGCATTGTTAGGCCTCACTCCTGTCTTTGTTGATGTCGATCCGAAAACATTCTGTATCAACCCGTCACTGATCGAAGAGAAAATCACGCCTAAAACGAAGCTGATCGTTCCTGTTCATCTTTACGGACAGGCAGCAGATATGGATGAA
This sequence comes from Flavobacteriia bacterium 40-80, assembly GCA_001899145.1. GTDB lineage: Bacteria > Bacteroidota > Bacteroidia > Flavobacteriales_D > Crocinitomicaceae > 40-80. The sequence goes on along the minus strand of MKVF01000018.1, from coordinate 181,179 downwards.
ATTCTGGCGGTTGCCAAAAAACATAATCTGTATGTCGTTGAAGACAATGCGCAGGCGATAGGTTGTGTTTACACTCATAAAGACGGCACGATCTCCAAAACAGGAACAATGGGTGACATCGGCTGCACTTCTTTCTTTCCGTCAAAAAACCTGGGATGTTACGGAGATGGCGGAGCACTTTGTACAAACAGTGATGAGTTAGCTGAAAAAATCAGGATGATCGCCAATCACGGTCAATCCAAAAGGTACTATCATGATGTAGTAGGCTGTAATTCCCGCCTGGATTCCATTCAGGCAGCAGTATTGAGGATCAAGCTTCCACGCCTGGACAGCTATTGTGATGCAAGAAGAAAAGCGGCAGATCACTACGATAATTTCTTCCGTTCCATTGATGGTATTACCACACCGTTCAGGGCGGATAACAATAAACATGTGTTCCATCAATATACACTGATTCTTGAAGGAATCGACAGAGATGAATTAAAAGATCATCTGGAGTCCAAAGGTATTCCGGCGATGATTTATTATCCGGTGCCTGCACATAAACAAAAAATGTTTGCTTCATTCGGCGTGGAAAACATGGTTTTACCTGTAACAGACTGGCTGACAGAACGTGTTATTTCTCTGCCAATGCACACCGAATTAGAAGAAGAGCAATTAAATTATATCTGCGAATCCGTAAAGGAATTCGTCAACAAATAATCAACTTACTTACTATGAAGAAAATAGCAGTCGTAGGCACAGGTTATGTCGGTTTGGTAACAGGAACTTGTTTCGCTGAAACCGGAAATCAGGTAATTTGTGTGGACATTGACGCAAAGAAAGTAGAAAAGATGAAAAACGGTGTCGTGCCGATTTACGAACCACATCTGGATCTGCTTTTCGAACGAAATATTAAAGCAGGAAGACTAAGCTTCACTACTTCTCTGGAAGAAGGGATAGAAGATGCAGAGATTATCTTCCTTGCGCTGCCAACTCCTCCGGGAGAAGACGGCTCAGCTGATCTGTCCTACATTCTTGGAGTGGCAGACCACCTGGGAAAAATCATGAAAGATTATAAAGTTATCGTTGATAAGAGTACGGTTCCTGTTGGTACAGCAGAAAAAGTGACGGAAGCGGTCGCTAAAAACGCAAAGGTAGCGTTTGATGTGGTTTCTAATCCGGAGTTTTTACGGGAAGGCTTTGCTGTAGATGACTTCTTAAAACCGGATCGTGTGGTAATCGGTTCTTCCTCTGAACGGGCAATGAAGGTAATGGAACAGCTGTACAAACCCTTCGTACGTTCCGGGAACTCTATTATTTTTATGGATGAAAAATCCGCAGAGCTGACAAAATATGCTGCCAATTCTTTTCTCGCGACAAAAATTACGTTCATGAATGAAGTTGCTAATTTCTGTGAAAAAGTCGGCGCGGATGTGGACAAGGTTCGCATCGGAATCGGAACAGACGAGCGGATCGGAAAACGTTTCCTGTTCCCGGGAATCGGCTATGGTGGCTCTTGTTTCCCGAAAGACGTACAGGCGCTGGTAAAAAGCGGGACTGAAGTTGGTTTTGATTTCCAGATTCTGAAAGCGGTAATGAAAATAAACGAAGAGCAGAAAACGGTACTGATGCCAAAAATCAGAAACTTCTTCCGTGGAGATTTAAAAGAAAAGCATTTCGCAATCTGGGGACTGGCATTTAAACCGGACACGGATGATATCCGTGAAGCACCTGCATTGTACATGATCGACGCGCTTCTGGCGGAAGGTGCGACAGTAACCGCCTACGATCCGGAAGCCATGGAAAATGTACAGGCATTATATGGTGACAAAATCAGCTTTGTAAAAAGTGAGTATGAAGCGGCTCAGAATGCAGATGCCTTGATTATCTGTACAGAATGGAGCATTTTCAGAAATCCGGATTTTGAGAAAATCGGAAGCGCTTTGAAAGACAGAGTCATTTTTGACGGAAGAAACCTGTTCGAAGTGGATCAAATGAATCAAAAAGGATTCTATTATGAGTCCATCGGACGTAAAACGGTAGAAAAATGAGTAACAGAAAACGTATATTGATCACTGGCGCAGCCGGCTTCTTAGGATCACATCTTTGTGACAGGTTCATAAAGGAAGATTATCATGTAATCGCCATGGATAACCTGATCACCGGCCGTCTAAAAAACATCGAACATTTATTTCATCTGGAAAATTTTGAATTTTACAATCATGATGTTTCAAAATTCATTCATGTTCCGGGTAAATTAGACTATATTTTACACTTTGCCTCTCCCGCAAGCCCGATTGATTATCTGAAAATTCCGATCCAGACGCTGAAAGTAGGTTCGTTGGGCATCCACAATTGCCTGGGATTAGCAAGAGTAAAAAAAGCAAGAGTGCTGATCGCTTCGACTTCGGAGGTTTACGGCGATCCTACAGTGCATCCGCAGCCGGAAGAATACTGGGGAAATGTGAATCCTGTAGGTCCGCGAGGTGTTTATGATGAAGCAAAACGTTTTCAGGAAGCAATGACGATGGCTTATCATACATTTCACGGAGTGGAAACCCGGATTGTGCGTATTTTCAATACGTACGGACCGAAAATGCGCCTGAATGACGGACGCGTATTGCCTGCATTTATCGGTCAGGCACTGAGAGGAGAAGATTTAACGGTATTCGGAGACGGTTCTCAGACGCGTTCTTTCTGTTATGTGGATGATCTGATCGAAGGGATTTACCGCCTGCTGCATTCGGATTATGCTTATCCGGTGAATATCGGAAATCCGGATGAAATCACTATCTGTGACTTTGCTGAAGAAATTATTAGGCTGACAGGAACTACTCAGAAAGTGATTTATAAGGATCTTCCGAAAGATGATCCAAAACAACGTCAGCCGGATATCACAAAAGCAAAATCGCTTTTAGGATGGGAACCAAAAGTTTCCCGAAGTGAAGGTTTGAAACTTACTTACGAATATTTTAAGCAACTCTCTCCTGAGGAGCTGAACGAAGTCGATCATTATAATTTTGATAAGTATATTCATTAAAGGAAGATTGTCAAAAAGGAAAATAAAAGAAGACACAAAAGGAAAGTAAGATTAAGTGAAGTAATAATAAATCTTCCTTTTTCCCTCTTCCCTTTTCAATCATTGAAAAATGGAATATTTCGCACACGCAACAGCTATTATTGATGAAGGCTGTAAAATAGGAAACGGGACAAAAATCTGGCATTTTTCCCATGTAATGCCGAATTGTGTTATAGGTGAAAACTGTAATATCGGGCAGAATGTTGTTGTATCTCCGGAAGTTATTCTCGGAAACAATGTAAAAATTCAGAACAACGTTTCCATTTATACCGGTGTTATCTGTGAGGACGATGTGTTTTTAGGACCTTCCATGGTATTCACCAACGTTATTAACCCGAGGAGCGCTGTCAACCGGAAGAGTGAATATGCAAAAACAGTCGTTAAAAAAGGGGCATCTATTGGCGCAAATGCAACGATTGTCTGCGGGCATGACATTGGTGAATATGCTTTTGTAGGGGCCGGAGCAGTTGTCACAAAACACGTTCCTGCCTATGCGCTGGTTGTAGGAAATCCTGCACGCCAGATGGGCTGGATGAGTGAGCAGGGACATCGCCTGGAATTCGACGCAGAAGGTATTGCTGTTTGTCCCGGAAATGGTGAAAAGTACCAGCTGAAAGAAGGAACTGTTACAAAACTATAGTTATAGACAAAAACAAAAAAACAGGTCGGACTGACCTGTTTTTTTTATTTCCGAGCTTTTTACTCAGCGATAAGTATATAATTATTTTTCTTGCCTTTTCCGATCAGGACAAATTTACCATTGATCAGATCAGCTTCGGTGATTTTATATTCTTCCTGAACTTTATCTTTATTGACAGAAACCGCGTTTGCTTTCAGCTCTCTTCTCGCTTCTCCATTGGAAGCCAAAAATCCTGTTTTTCCAGATAAAGCGTCGATCATACTCAGACCGCCTGCTACGTCGGCTTTACTGACCGTCGCTTGTGGAACACCTTCAAAAATTTCAAGGAACTGTTCATTGCTCAGCTTTTTCAAATCTTCAGAAGTTGATTTTCCAAATAAAATATCAGAAGCAGCGATTGCATTTTCCAGATCTTCTTTCGAGTGTACAAATGTCGTTACTTCTTCTGCCAGTCTGCGCTGCAGAACTCTTAAATGCGGTGCCTCGTTATGCTCAGCAATGATTTTGTCGATTTCATCTTTTCCGAGAAACGTAAAGATCTTGATATAACGCTCAGCATCCGCGTCTGCTGTATTCAACCAGAACTGGTAGAATTTATAGGGAGAAGTTTTATCTGCGTCCAGCCAGATATTTCCGCCTTCTGATTTTCCGAATTTCGATCCGTCAGCTTTTGTAATTAACGGACAGGTCATTGCAAACGCTTTGGCGCTTTCTCCGCCCATTCTCCGGATTAATTCCGTTCCGGTGGTGATATTTCCCCACTGGTCAGAACCTCCCATCTGAAGGAGCACATTATTATTTTTCCACAAATAGTAGAAGTCGTAGCCCTGAATAAGCTGGTAAGTAAATTCCGTAAAAGACATTCCTTCACCTTCACCTGAAAACCGTTTTTTCACTGAATCTTTCGCCATCATATAATTAACGGTGATCCTTTTCCCGATATCACGGGCAAACGCGATGAACGAAAAATCTTTCATCCAATCGTAATTGTTTACAAGCACCGGAGCAGTTGATGCTGTTGAATTAAAATCCAGAAAACGGGACAAGACACGTTTGATTCCCGCTACATTTTTTTCCAGCGCTGCTTCATCCAGCAAGTTTCTGTCTTCCGATTTTCCGGAAGGATCTCCGATCATACCCGTTGCACCACCTACCAAGGCATACGGCTTGTGTCCGTATTTTTTCAAGTGGACCAGTAAAATAATCGGAACCAGGCTTCCTATATGTAAAGAATCCGCTGTCGGATCAAAGCCGATATAGGCAGCTGTCGATTCTTTTGTCAATTGTTCTTCTGTTCCCGGCATGATATCCTGAACCATGCCTCTCCATCTCAATTCTTCAACAATGTTATCAGACATTTTATTTTGTTAATGCTTTAAATACTTCTTCTAAACTTCTTTCTTCCTGACGCATCGTCAATACCAGCAGGTTATTTTGTTGCGCAAATTGCGCAATGGCTTTTCGCAGGTCGGTTGCCGTATTCGTTTCGATCAGCCAGGAATTTCCTCCGACATGCTGCACGTTGGAAACCGTCGGGATCTTGCTTAGTTGGGAGCGGGATACATTCTGGTCAAATTCAACATATACCACCTGATGCTGGTCGTCGTACTGCAGGTTTTCTGCTTTGTCGTCGGCCACAATCGCACCTCTTTTGATAATGATAACACGGTCACAGATCGCTTCCACTTCCTGCATAATATGTGTGGACAGCATTACCGTTTTGGATTTCCCGATATTTTTAATCAGCTCACGGATCTCAACCAGCTGGTTCGGATCCAGACCGGAAGTCGGCTCGTCCAAAATCAGAACTTCGGGATCATGGATAATCGCCTGCGCCAATCCCACACGCTGGCGGTAGCCTTTGGAAAGCATCCCGATTTTCTTGTTTTGCTCAATTTGTAATCCTACGGTTCCGATCATCTCATCTACCCGTTTTTTGATATTGGGAACGTGATAGATATTTCCCACGAATTCCAGGTATTCACGAACATACATATCCAGATACAGCGGATTATGCTCCGGCAGGTAACCGATCTTTCTCCTCGTATCCAGCGAATCGATATCCACCGTTAAATCACACACTTTAATCTCCCCGGAAGATGCGGGAATAAAACCGGTAATCATCTTCATCGTAGTGGATTTACCGGCACCATTCGGCCCTAAAAATCCAACAACCTCACCTTTATTAATCGTGAAGCTGATGTCGTTTACGGCAGCTTGCTCTCCGTAAAATTTTGTCACATTCTTTAATGCTATTGACATATATAAACTTTGAATCGGCTAAGATAGAAAAAAGAAAGGAGAAGGGAAAAATGACTTGGTAAAAAACAATGCGAACACATAAGAGCTTCCTTTCTTACTTTTTATCTTTTAGGGAAGCAAAAAGGCTATTTTAGCCTTTTCTTGATCAGATAAAATCAGGGCTATTTGTAACCCTTGGAATCTCCTCTTTTCACATACTTCCTGATTTAAAACTTCTGCTTTTATTCACAGATGACAAAGCCTAAGTTTACAATATTATGAAACTTCTAAACCGGAACATTTCTTTTTCCAACTGCACAATTCAGCCTGAGAAATGCCCGGTTAACAACAAGCCTCATCCACGTATGTGCATGTTTTTCTGATTGCTTAATTATAAAACCATCCGGGTTCTTTAAATTTTGACTTTTCACGATATCAATTTAAACTTTTTATAAATTTAGTACCTAAAATCCATTTTCAAATTGTCCGGCTTATTGAGGAGGTCATTCATTTAACAGGAACACTCATTTCAAAATTGAATCTATTATTTACATCAACTATTTTTTTGAGCTTAATCAACTCATCCAGGTTATTACCATAATAAATATTCAATAATTCTTTTCTTTTTTCTTCAGAGGCGTTATAATCAGCAATAATATCTTTATCAATAAAATTGATAAATGCTCCTTCAATTATATCTTTTAATTTATTTCTGGTTTCATGTACCCAGTTAACACTTTCAGTATTAAACTGATTATCAAAATCAAAATCCCACCAGGCTTGCAATTGAACGATAAAGTCTTTGTCTTTATAAGGCATAGCAGAGTCTATCTTCAATTTACCAATGTTTCCTCCCATCCCATGAAGGCTGACATATTTATTAATTCTATTATCGTATTTTTCTTTCTGAACAATTTCAATGATACGATGGATTAAACCTGTGCTCTGATCCTTTTTAGGATAAAAGGAAGTTACTTTATGTGGATGCGGCCTGTCACAGGTAGAGCCGGGAGCATTCGGATAATTAGGTATTGGCAGCATGAAATTATTTTCAACCTTTTTACTGCTTTTGGCATGAATACTTTCTTTATTTACAGCAGAATAAATGTGAGTATCCAACAACTGTAATTGATCAGGAATTAAAAAATTCTCTCCTTCATATTGGTCAGATAGAACGGATTTTCTTTTTAACACACCCTGATCAGTTTTTTCTAATGGAAGAGGAGTTGTTTCAACATATTTATATCTGCATCCCTTTTCCAGTAATCCAAAACGATTTAAAAAAACTATTAGCTCTTGATTATTTCCCAAATATTTACCTACAATTATAATTCCGGCAGAATCAGTATCTGCTTTATCAGAAACAGCGATCCTACAGGCAGAAGTTTGCCTCGCATCAGGATAGGTTATCATTGCCAGCCATTTTCGGGTCACTTCTTCAGCCCGATTGGCATGGTAGCTTAACGAAAACTCTGTAATTTTATCGTGTACCTGATGTATGCGGTAGAAGAAATTTACGATTACACCAAAGTTTCCACCACCGCCACCTCTGATGGCGTACAGTATATTATCCTTTCCTTTACAATAATCTATCTTTGCATTTTCACCCAATTTTAATTTTTGGATTAACTGCGCATTTAAATTTTCAAATGCCTGATCAAAATATATTTTTTCTTCGCCGTCAGGCAAAACAATTTGTACGCCCAAAATATTATCACAACCCATTCCGAGAAAACGTGAATACGGTCCCCAGCCGCCACCTTGGGCAAAACCTCCGATACTCACCGATTCACAGCCGCCTCCGGCAATGATATATCCTTCTTTAATTAGTTGATTATATAAGGCACCAAATTTTGATCCGGCCCCAATGACGCCTAATCCGTTAATTCCCGGCCATTTATCTTGTTGCTTTTCAAAACGAAAGTCTTTGTCATTAAAAATCTTCACTTCATTTATCTTTGAGATATCAATGACTAATGTATTATTCGCACTGCAGTATCCTTCATGATTGTGGCCACCGGAACGTATTCTGAATGCTAGCTTATACAGTTTTGAAAACGACAGGCAACGCTTGATATGTTCCGCATTTTCGCAATATACAATTGCTAAAGGATAGCTTTTTTTTAATGTATTTGATACTTGAATTTTTAAATTGTAATCAGCTAATTCCGGAAATGTAATCTCAACATTACCACCATTAAAGTAGTTTAGTAAATCTGCTATTAATCCATTTGCTTTCATATACATCTCATATTATCTCAACCTGAAAATATTCAGGCATTTGTTTGTGTTCTTTTCTTTTGGGGCTAATAAACTCCTATCGGAGGCCAGTTCTCATTTGTAGTTTCATCTTCACCAGCCAGCTTATTTTTATCACGATTCTCCAATTTTATTCTGGTTGCACTTGGTACATCTGAGCTAGGAATTTGCACCTCAACTAAATAGTGATTGTTTGGATTTTGTTCAATCATCTGAAGTGCTGTTTTTAGTTCTTCAATTGTATCAACACGAATACCCTTACCTCCTAATGACTCATTAAATTGAGCATAATTCCACTTTGGGAGAATATTATACTCATGACATTTATCTTTTGGACTTATAAAAGGCAAAGGGTCCACAATCTCTTGTTCTATACCATAAATACCATTTACAAGTACAAAAATCACATTATTTTGTTTCAATGCAATTTGATCTGATATCGCTTGGCAGGTCTCTTGAAATGCTCCGTCACCAACAATACATACACTACGTTTCTTTGGATAAGCCATAGAAACACCTGTTAAAGCACCTAAAGAATAACCTATTGATAACCAGGATGCCTGTGCAATAAAGTGAGAAGCATGAATTATCTTTAAGGATTGAGCTCCGATAAGTGGAAAACCTGCATCAACAACTACGGGTTTGTCAATCATAAACTGTTGAACTGTTTCAAAGAAGGAATCATAGCTCAATCCTACACTACTACTTAATGTAAGAAGATTTGACAGCTCTAATTGAAGGGGTTCTAGTTTTAGAAGCGGATTTATTCCATTTATATTCGCGTTTCTCTTAATTTGGAGGTCTTCAGACTCCAATAACGAGAGATCAATACCGAATATCTTTTTGAATGGATCTCTAAAGAAAGAAATAACGGCCTTAAAAACCTTAATTTCATCAGAACAAGAGATTTTTATGAATGCTATTGTAAACTGACCAATCAACTCACGTAAATCTATTAGTGGAAAAAACTTTGCCCCTACCCAAAGTCCACCATGAGAAGCTAGTATCGTTTGATTACTTCTGATATTCTGATTGCCATTATCTTTACCAATTGTCCAAGCTCCAAATCCTACAAGACACCCATCTTCTCCAAGAAAATGTTCTACTTTAGATTTATTTAAAGTAACACATCCATTTTCTTCAAAAAAAGGATTATCCTCACTCAAAACAGACTTGCCCAAAGGAGTCGTAATAAATTTGATGGGTTTTTGCTGCTTAAATGCTCTTACCCGATTGATCACTTCCAACATCAACTCAAATTCATTCGTCAAATTGTAACGTTGTAATTCTATTCCTGCCCAGAATATTATTTTTTTGTGAAGATTAAGGTTCTTGAAGATCGCTTCAATCGCTTCATCCATATTACTTTTGGTAATATAATCTCCTTTGCCAGATTTGAGCTTGGGTAATTTTTGGAAATCTACTTCAATCTCTTTTCGCCAAACATCCTCCGTTATCTCCAAGTAAACCGGACGGTTGTAGGTAATCATGGCAGTCAACGCTGAATCGATTTGAAAAGGCGCTTGCTTAGCATTGATAATGCGTTCGGCAGCAACTGTAATATTTCGATACATTTCAATATCTGGAACCATATCACCGGTGGTATGCGCATAAGTAAGTCCCGCATTTCTTTCAATACTGTATTCCTTATTGGTTGGTGCTCCATTAATTAACAACACGGGGACCTTTTCTGTATATGATCCGGCAATTGCATTAATCGCACTGAAAGCTCCAACGCTGTAAGTAACATACACCGCGGAAGGTCCTTTTAATCTTGCATAACCATCTGCCGCAAATCCAGCTACTTGTTCATTTGCATTTCTAATTACCTTAATCTTACTGTCAATTTCACCAATGGTATTGAGCAATGGAGCAGTATAATTCCCTGCTACTCCAAACATTTGTTGAATACCTAATTGCTCCATACGAACAATTAGGTATTCTGCTACAGTTATTTTTTTCATTTTTCTGGAGAATTTGTTTTAAGAATGTAACATACCATCATACTTTCTTCTCAATAAGTCAAGTAAAGATTTTTCATTATCATACTTTTCTTCTTTACCATTTATTTCTATAATTCCATGAATACCCGTATCTATTTTTTCATCTAACTTTTTTAACATCAAATTTGCAGATCTCAACGCTCCCTCAACCCAACCCTGGAAATCAGAATAGGCTTCGCCACAAGTATAAATTGGTAAATTACCAAAGGGTCTAATCATTGTATTTATTACTTCATCATCTTTTGCACCTACGCCCCATTGGTGAACACCGTAACCAAAGTTTCCGTAAGCATCTGTTTTTAATGATTGAGAACCTTCCCAAATACGCACACTTGTAGCAATTGGTTTTGGAACATTATTCGTCTGAAATAATTGTTGAAAATAATCCGTAATCGCAGTAACCATGTATTCTGAAGCAGGAGTGATATATTGAGGTTTAATTGACGTTGTTTTGCTTTCTAAAGGTTCGTTTTTATTAAGATCCGTAATTTGCATCACACGATCAGATTGAGGGTAAGCATTATTTTTTGTCAATGTTTTAGCAAATCCTTGCCAGAAATTAATGTTTTGATAATCACAATAGATCGTAAGTGCGGCTGGCTTTGAATATACTTCGCTCATTTTCTTTATGAGCTCCTCTTCTAATCTATGTAACTCTTGCTTATCGTCATTTTTCTCAGTATCACTTGTCATTTCCTGATAGTCATCTCTACTTATTTTAACACGTAATAGTTGAAGCTGACCAGAAATTTTACTTAGTATTTTGTCATCCGAATAAAAAGGATAGACACTTCCTAATGGTATATCTGTAAAGCTAGGACCAAAAGTAACGCTTGCGTTAGGCGTATTCCCACTGTTCCACCATGCCTTATCATAATACAAATTAATTTTAGCCAAAGGCTGATTTGAGGTTGACTCCAGCGTTTTCCACAGTGCTTGCTCTTTAGTAACTATTGAAGGAGACGCGTTAACCAATTTTTCAATAGCTACTCTTGGTAAAGCTAAAATAGAAGTGGTAAAATGGATTGTTTGTTCTGAATCGCTGTACGCTAGAATTTTTTTATATTTTTCAATTAAGGATGGAATATCTAATAGACTATTACAAGCCGCCTCATTAATACATTGTAAAATATGATCTAAAGAACTTATTACTGATTCCGAATCAAATTCTTTTGCATTTATAAATTCTATTATTTCCCTGTGTATTTCTTTAATAGTTTCTGCATTCCTTTCATCAACAATTGACTGTAAGATTGGATTAATATCATCGAAGAAATCATAAACATTCGGAGTGTTTATAACAACACTATTTCCCTCAATTCTAATGACTTTAGTTTGTAAAACAATATCAACTACTCTATGTTGCTCTTTGTTAAATTCAGATAGTTTATCAACTAATGCATTGGTAAGCTGACTAAAACCATAACGTAAAGACTTGAAATCTGGTTCTGCAGGGAACTCCATCAATAATTGGAAGGCTTCTCCAGCATTCATCATAGAAAAATAGGTTCCATTAAATCCTGAAACACGAGCCATCATCTGAATGCACTCATTGGAGTAGCCCATATCTGCTAATAAAGACCATAAAGTCCATTTGTACAATTCGATTCCTTTCCATTTAAAAGTCAGACGGAAAAACTGCCAAATGCCTGGTGCTGAAATTTCAATACCTTCATAACTTGGAATAAAAGGTGCTTGATTATTGGTAAGATTACTTTTATGTGCTTTATTTAATTCATCTAAAATATTTTTTGCTTCTTTATTTTCGTCAGCTTCAATGATTGACGCATAAACTTGCTGAGGTATAATATCAGATGGATTAATACCTTTTTCATTGTTTTTTAAACCATATAAATCGCTCCAAACTTTATAATTATTACGTTTGCTTTCTCTACGGCTGAACGTTCTTCCTCTATACAACATGCGATTATTGTCGTCTAAATGCATTGGAAAAGGAACAATATCTTTATCTAAACCTAACTCAACAAATAAATTCATCAATTGAGGCATATCTTCAAAGGTAAAACGCATACCGCCTTCTTCTTCTTTTAGTAGGTTTTTATCAATCAAAAACAGGTCCGTATCTAATCTTCCTCCTGTTCTCTTAGATTGTTCAATAATCAGTATGCTACACCTTTCATTTTTACTTTTTTTCTCTTTCAATATTTTGTATGCAGCATACAATCCGGATATTCCTCCACCCACAATGATTTGATCATACGCATCTTTGATATCCGTTTTATTGATGAAAATAGGCAAATCTCTCTCTGGTGTAGATTTTAATGAAGATTTTGCGTTGACATTTAATTGGCTATATATATCGTTTATATTATAATGTGGCATGACTATTATTTTTTAGAGTTATGAAATGGACATTTAGAAATTAACTCCTCTTTGACTATAGATATTTGTTCTATGAAATCGCTTTCCTTTGAAGTGGAAACAGGACATTTAGCGCTTACTATTTCAGGATTAGAAATGATTTTCTCAAAAAACGCATTCCTTTGAGGACATATAAATTGAGAATCTACTAATTTTCTGGAATAGTCATTTAAATCCTTGTATTGCCTCAAAGTATTTACCTGTATATGCGGCCAATTGGTAGTTCCTCCTCCGTCTCCAAAACCAAATTCGAAGAAAATAATTTGCTCGTATTGTAGCTGTAAAATTTCCTTATCTTCTTCAATTACTGTTTCCAACCACATATTCATTTTCATATTTACTGTTGGAACAAATCGATTTACAAATGGAATGTTGACAATTCCACCTTGTGCACCTTCTTCCTTTTGAGAAAACATTTCAACTTTGATATGATTTTTTATGACTTGGTTTTTTAGGGCATCACGTAATCTTAAATCAGGCCTCACTGAGTAGGGATATAAATTATGTAGAAACATGGTTTGTGAATACACAAGGTTTTCGCCGTTGTCATTTTCAATATTTAAATCTTCGACAGGCGTAAAGGGTAAAATTGGCGGATTGTATAAATCGAAAGGTCTTGATTTATCACTCGGACTTGTAGCTCCACCCATTGTTGGCGAAACTGCGAGATGATCATAATCCCACGTTCCTTTTGCAGGATTTACAAACATGGGTTCACCATTGATTAGAAAGCTACCGCTTTCACGTTTTAGATCTCCTAACAAGGTAATGGTACTTCCATGAGGGACAACACCGCTACGCGAAATAGAATAATCTGGAACAAAGGTTGGGCGATCCATGCCTTCACCCACTTGTAATTCTTTTGCGGGAACAACACTCACAATTACACTTTGATTATCAGGTAATTCAGTTACATATTGAGGCTTTTCTAATGTGTTAATATTATAAAGAGTAACATCTAAAAACGGATGATTCTTTACAATTGATTTAAAATTATTTAATTCTTCATCACCAGGTTCTGAAGGATATAATCTTTCTATCAACTCTTTTATTCCTTCTTCGTTATTCCAATTGTGAACACCTCTATCTTTTTTAATGGAGTCTTGCGTGGCCGGATGTTTGTATAAATCTGCCAACCATAAATACATTCCATTTTCTTCATGAATTCCGATGAATTTTTTTTCACCTTCTATTGTATTTATACTTTTGATTGATTGTTCATACTTAACCGCACCACAAAACTGTTCGTTTGCACCGCCTCTATTTCGAATGCCTCCAGGTACTAAATCAAAAGACAGTTTTTCAACATATTCATCACATTCAAAAGAAAATTTCCCTGGAATGTTATTTTGCGTTGTGCCCGGAGAAGGCATTATGGTTGTATGAATTCCAGAACCAATATTATCCTTGTATTTATTATGTTCAATATTGCTAATGCGTTCGGAGTTATCTTCAATATAACTATACCAGTCACCCTGTAATAATTCTAAAATCCCATATTCAACACTTGTTTCTTTATCTTTTAGAATTTTCTCGGTAAAAATTTGAAAAGGTTGATCAATTGTAACTTTCTCAAAGCCTTTCATGAATTTTTCAAGAACATCTTTTTTATCATCTCCTGATATATCTTTTAAATTAGAAGTATTCTCCAAGCTATAACCTTTTTCGTGAATGCTATCCTTATCATTCAATACTGATTTTAGCCTATGACTAGAATCTAAATTTGATTTTAACATAATTTTATTTTTTTAGTATTTATTAAAGAGTTGAATATTCAAAAACAGGTCTTAGATTTTCTTTTTTATTATTGGGATTTGACATCGTTACTATTCCCTTTGACATAGAACTAAGACATCGCATTATTTGAATAGATTGGTCTATAAGTGAAGAATCACCAGTTGTATATGCATTTTCAATTTTTTGAAGCATTTCATTATAATGATTATTAAAATTTTGCAGTATTTTATATTCCGCAGAGTCTTCCAACAAATCAGAAAGTTTAAGATTTTCTGAAAAAGGATATAACTCATTTTCATCATACTTGATGGGCTCACCTTCATAGCTCACTTTACCGTCTTTGACAACTGCTTTTCTTTGATGCACTATTTCGTTGAATTTATAATAGTGTGCCAAGTCTTTTCCTGTAACAGGGGAAGTTGATGTTCCCTCTCCTTGTTCAACGATTTCATCAATTACTTTAACTGCATCTGCTGCAGTTTTTACTAAAATCTCAACACCTTTTTTGACAATTTGTTTTTTGGTGTTGAATTCAAAATCAGGATTTTTCTTTTTGTGGAGTAATATGTAGAATTTGACAATGTGGTAAAACTGGCCAATTGTAAAGGTGCTGTTAGAACTGATAATCTTTTTAATTAATAATTCAGCTATAGCAGGATTATGTTCAATCAATTCTGTTGCAACATGAATAAGGTAAGTGATTATTTTAGTTTCAGCATTCCCTCCGAGCTTTCCTGTTAACGTATTCTCTACATTTTTAAATACCTGCTGAATATCTTTTGGAGAACTACCTACATTATTAAGTTTGTGAATTAGCTTCTCCGACGACAGCTCTGTACCTTTCAATTTTTCATTGACTTCCAGTGGGTCAAAATCCGGTTTTTCGATTTCTACAAATTTTTTAATTTGCTGAAGGCTTGCCTTTGATAATGGAAACTCATTTTCAATATGCAGAATGGAAGGGCCATTGGGATAATCAGGCATATTTTCTTTGCAGTGGACTTGTGGCGTACCATTGTAAGCGGTTAAAAGATTGCATGCCCATTTCATATGATGCATTTCATCCATATAAATCTCCCTTAAACTTTGGGACAGTAACCCTAAACCTTCATTTTTTTCACTTTTCTTTTCTTCAGGAATTGAATAATAGGCTATCAGATACAAGGGAATTGTGAAGTGTTCGATTTGAATGGCACAATTAAGTAGTTGATGAATGGTTGTCAGATCAGACTCCGTATTTTGTGATTTAAAAGCATTTCCATTTATAATGGAGTTTAAGTGCTGAGAATTAATTTTAATCATAGTAGTTATCATACTAGTAGTTAATATGTCACAAAATAACATAACTGCTTTTTAATTCGGATAGGTATAAATACCTGTTTTTACACATATTTATACCTGTTTTCAAAGAAATCAAATTAGAATTTCCTGATCCGGATTTCATTTTCAAATTTTATGATTCCTCCAAACTACCATAGATCTGTTGCATCTATAACTTTAAAAAGCAATTCTGTAGTAATACCAAAATTCCCCCACCACTTCCTTTTATCACTTTAAATAAATCCGGGAAATGATTAGCTGAAACAACTCTTTCAACTCGATCATTTAAAATTATTTTAGCAGCTAATAAAGCATCACATGTCAAACCATATTTTCTTGCCATCAGGTTCCAGCCACCACCCAAGGCTAATCCACTGACACCTACTTCTGCACATGATTCTACCGGTATAAGTTTGTTGGTACCATTAAAGACAGGAAAAATTTCGGAGTTCGTTAATCCTGTTCCAAAGCCAGATCGCACTGTCAGTTTCAGAAAAATCAGATGTTTTACAATCTATGAATTCCTCAATTTCTGATTTGGACAGGAATGCGCTATGACTTTTCTATTGTGATACATTTATTACCACTACGTCATTTTCCGCTGCACATCGCTTCATGATGATGCCCTCCGGACATAATCCTGAATTCCCTGCCAACTGTCTTAAAGCTTTTTATAAGTTTTTCAAGCTCAGCAACAGATTCAACTTTTATAGTCTCTTGGCTGATACTTATAGGCTATGTTATGATATGTTGAATAGCTCATGAATTATTGTAAATCAACTTTGTGATTTTGTGATTTAAGAGCACTCCTGTTTATGATGGTGTTTAGGTGCTGAGAGTTGATTAGTAGTCGTTTCATAATTCCTATTTGTATTAAAAAAACAAACCTAATTTTTACTGATTTTATATTTCTTCCTAATCCACTTTCCCCAAATCAACTGCCTCGGCATTGATAAGACCATTTTGGATAGCAAACAAGACTAATCCGACAACACTTTTAGTGCTTGTTTTGGAAAAAAGCGCATTTTTATATCCTTCTATTGTCTTGGGAGAAACATTGAGTTTATCAGCAATTTCTTTTGCGGTCAGCTGGTTCGCCAATAAGTAAATAACTTCGATATCCTTCTCACTAATATCCAATACTTGTTTGGAGAAATTCGGAGTGTCTTCAGAAAATGCTATTTTAAGATAAGGGAACTGTTCAGGGCTGATATAATGTCCTTTTTGTATCACTTGTTCGATAACAGTAATCAGTTCGTCCGGTTTAATATTCTTCGGAAGATATGCTGCTGCTCCGGCCCTTATCATGTAACCCATAAGGTACTGATTATAATGTGATGTCAGTATTATTACCGGAACCGTAACGGCCTCCTCATACAACTCTTTCAGGATCATTTCCGCATTTATATCTCCCAGCTTAAAGTCCAAAATAATTACACCCAATCCCTGTTGTGTTTCCTTTATTGCATTAAGAAAAACGATTCCATCAGTGTAATTATATATTTTATCAAACTTCCCGGAAGATTTTAAAAAGCCGGTTACCAACTCCAGAATTAATTTATCATCCTCTACTATTGCAATATTATATTCCATTATATAGTGCTATTATTACTTTCGTTCCTTTATTATTTTCGGATTTGATCTTGAATGATCCTTCAATAATGAATAAGCGGTTTTCAATGTTTTTTAACCCCATTCCCTTATCGTCAGATGAGAATCCGATTCCATTGTCTTCCACAACAATGAATAGTTGCCTGTTTCTCTCCCGGAGCTTTACAGTGATCAGGGTTGCCTGTGAATGCTTTACAATATTATTTACCAGCTCCTGTATAATCCGGATAACTTGTATTTTAAGGTCAGGGCTCCATATTGTCTTGCTCAGGCTTTTGCTCCATTTCCTGACTTCATATTTCGGCAATAACCGATCAAATTGCGCCATCACCAAGACATCTATGGGGATTTTATCAATCATCGGCGGATTCAGATCATGCGCTATTCTCCGTACGGCATTGATGGTTTCATTAATGTCTTCTTCAATGTCGTTTTTATTATTGCTTACCCGAAGTTTCAGCAAAATCATGTTCAGCCTGTTGGAAATAGCATCGTGTAAATCACTTCCTATTCTTTCCCGTTCGTGCTCCTGTGTCCGAACATGTTTATTCAATAAATCCTTCAAGTGTTTTTCTTCCAGCAGGGATAACTCCTGTTTCCGTTTGTTTTCCTGTGTGAGATTTCTGCGGATCAGGTGAATTACAAAGAAACCTACCAAGATGACTGCAAACAAGGTGTAGATTATCCAAACGAAAAGTGTTGGGGATTCTTTCCAATTTTCCATTGATAATAAGGTAAAAAGAGATAAAACATATGTAGTAGAAAAGATCGGAATAACCAGACAAAAAATTTATACTCATCTTCCCAATAGATGGAGAAATCCAGAAAAAGATAGAAAAAGCAATTGAACAATGCATATACAAATACAAGCGAATAAATGCCCCAGCTGATCGCAGATTCTATTCTGAATACTTTCAGATAACTGTATATCATTACTATAACTATAAATAAATTAGCTAATGAAGCTCCCGGAATCACCAAAAAATCTTTTCCTGCTGACAACTGATATACCTCAAAAAACACATACACTACCAATAAAGTATCCATCCAGACCAGCTGTTTTCGCCACTTGGATTTTTTCAGAGTAAAAAAGCGGGACCAAAAGAAATAATCGGCCAGACCGAACAACGGGATCATAAACAAATTATACCCGTACAACTTACCGATTATCAAACCACTAACAGCAAACAGCAATGCAAGCATTAAATAACCCGAAATTAGATATGATTTCCTGGCAGAACCAAGAGTAAAGACAAGACTGAGAAGTGTCATCAGCATCAGGTTGAAAGTTATACTCTGCGCAGCTATATATGAAATATTGTGTAAATCCACTGATTGTTCTTATACTGATAGTTCCAGATAGTTGTAGAGTCCTTTCGAAAAAGAAGGTCTATGTGGAGGTATAGCAAGGGCCACATCATAAAATGCCTGGCCTATCCTTAAATTGGAATCGGTTTCTGCTTTAAGCAATAAATCGTATTCTAACTTTTTAAAGCAACAGCATTTTTTTGCGATTCTTAAACCGAACAGCAATCTCTTCTGACCCTGCACTTTAAAGTTTTCCTTTGGCACTTCAAAAATCAACGGTGCAGTACTCACGGATTTCATTACTTTCATTCGAAGCCGTTCATCCTCCCAACGGGCAATACGCTTTAAGGCTCTTACAGTTTCAATCTGAGTACCTGAACCAGCAGAGATTGCCTCTATTTCTGTAGTAGCGGTCAGTAAACGCCCCGTTGCATCGATCACGACCATATCCTTCATAACTCCCTCAAGGTCATTCCTGTATCTTTCAGAAAGATCCTTACTCGCCTGAATCAATACCGCAAACAAAGCATTATCCCGATAACCGAAATACACGTTTACACCTGTCAGAGAGCTGTCCAGCGGTAATTCTTCACTTATTAAAAATTCAACAGAAGTCTGAAGGATTCTGTTTGCTAATTTAAGAGAACGAGCAATTTTATTCCAGCTTTTAATCCCTTCAGAGATAGCTTTAAAGTCTTCCATAATTGTGGTTACATTAGATGGTGTAAATAAAGTTATAAAATTTACCGCAAATAGACATAAAATGTCACTAATAACTCTAATTGGGCTCATTTTACAGTAATTTTCCATGAAAAAATAAGTAATTTCCCTATGGACAAATAGTAAAATCCCTCTTTCGGAGGCTAATAAAATGATTTAGGTTTGTTGACGTTATTTTTTTATTGTTGATCGTAACTCACTACATTTCCTTCGCACAGTTTGAGAAAAAAATCTAGGGAGATTGAATTTTAAAAAGGAGGAGATTTTCTTGGGTATCATATCTGCAACACAACTCAAAATAAAAACTTTACTGCCTGATTCCCTTGATTTAATCAATACGAAAGAGTTGGTTTTATGTTGTCGTAACAGTACAGGGTACGTTTATATCAAATCTTATGGTGGAAGTAATAATTTTTTATGTAGAGAAGGTCATAAGCACTAAAAAAGAGAATGATAAGATACATTTTTTACTTAGTGTTTATTGAAAATATTCAGAAGAGCGATTTAAATGGTGCAGCTTATGTCTATTGGGTACTTTGAAGTTTACAGGCAGGATGATATTATGGAATACAAGAAAGAGCTTATATCAAAGGTTGGTTGAAGGACAAAGTGGTAAAAAAATAGAAACTCCTGTTATTTATAAAAACGAGATTATTAGATAAATCTAAAAGGATACACATAACTGAAATTGTATGGAGAAACCGGTTATTTTAGGGGTAAATACCTTATTATCCAAAAGACATATTAATAATTTAACAGGATGCGAAAAAAAATACTTAAACGAATCATAAAAGGAATATTAATCATTTTAATATGGTTGTTTTATGAGTTTGTTTTAACGTATCATTATAAAACCAGACGATGCTACGAAAACATAAGAGAAGTTCATATAGGTGACTATATAGATAAAGCCATAAGAACGATGAGAAAAGGAGGTTTTTACCTTATTTTTCTGAAAGAAACACAAGAAATAGATTACCGGGACAGAGGTGATGACGGCGGCGATCATGTAATCATATTTCCTTATAAAGATGAAGACCCTATGAGTCATTATCCTCGCATATACTACAATAGCAAAACAGGGAAAGTTGTTGGTGTTTCTGATGGAGGATTTCCTTAATAATGTAATTAAAAAATCAGCGCAGCGAAATTGAAGAAACCTTATTACCTTTGTAAGTATGAAAATCAAAATGAAAACAATACTGACAACAACCATCTTATTATGCTTCTTTACGTTTAACAGTTTTTCTCAGGAACAGAAGGTTACCATAAAAAAAGATTTGGTTAGTGTCAATGATACACCTGTATTTACATTGGTTTCAACCAATTATCCCGATGCCTACACATTGTACAATCTGAATAATGAAAAATTAGCGGTCTTTAACGCACAGTTTTATTCGGATTCCAAACAAATTACACCGGGTAACCCACAAGGCAGAATCGGCTATTTTGACATTACTTTTTTAAATGAGGATATGGACAAATGCGAAATCCGAATTGTGGGGGCAAAAAAACAGCTGGCCCAGCTTATTATTTCGGAAGAACTTGTTAAAGACGGGAAATTGAATGAAACTGCCGTTAAGCAATTCTGTCGCATCAACGGCATGAAGTTTTCGGAAGAACGAAAAAATTCAGGAACAACTATTATTATTAATCATTGATTATCTGCATATTGGCAGTCAAAAAAACATGTAATTATGAAAAAAATCCTATTTATAGTAGTGGCAGTAATAGTATTTGCTGGCTGTAGTAAAGAAGAGAAAATTGAAAAAAATCTGTGGAAAAAAGGCGGTGAATGGGGTGTTAGTTCATGGACAAGCTGGAGTGACGGAACTAAAACCGAACATATCGGAGCAGATGTACAATCAGCTTCATTCTCTTTTAACAAAGACAACGAGGCAACAGTTGTCATCAATGGTGGATCAGGAGATACTTACACCTATAAAATGAAATACTATAATACCGAAAGTCAGTTAAAGTTGATAGATGTAATAGATTCGGAAGCAGGAGAAATTGAATATCCATCTATTTTTTATTCTATGGAATGGAAAAAAAACAATCTGGATATTAGAGCTACTGGAGGTTTTGCAGGAGGTGATACCGAAACATTGATCTTAAAGAAAAAATAGGATCCCATTCATTCTTTTAAGATAAAAAAATATCAAGTATACTGTTCAGTGTTCTTATTTTCACTTGCTGGAAATTTCTTTCAACAACATAACAAATAAGATGACAATCAAAATTTTATTTCACTCACCCACCTTTGAAAATTCAGGGTTTTTCCCATAAAAATTCAGTAAAATCCCTCTTTCAGAAGCAGATAAAATGGTTTACGTTTGTTTAATTCAAAAGATTTCTGAGTTCATCTCCGGATAATTATTTGATATTATCAAAGATATTAAACATACCAAAAACTACTGTTATGAAAATAAATTTCAAATCATTGCTTGCTTTTATTCTTCTATCCGGGCTGTATTCCTGTTCAACATCAGAAGAAAGATCCATTATTCCTGCTGAAAAAATAGCATTTAAGAGTCATAGTGATTCGATTCCTAAAAATCACGGAAAATTGTTTGAAATCAACTGTGAATACCCACAGAAACTTCCCCACACAATTTATAAGCCAGATTCCGAACTTTTAACTATTCATAACGCGGAATCTTACATCGAAAAATTAAAATATCACGTAACACCTGCTCTCGAAAAATTCATACTTGACAATAAAAGCTGGAATGCAAAAAGAGAAGGATGGTTTCACGAACCCTGGATTGGAAATACCCGCGAGCCAATCTTGGGATGTTACAGTGGTAATGATAATAAAAAAGGAACATTCAGCAATGTAAATGAAGACCAGTTAGGTTATGTCCTCGTTTTATATGATTCACTAGCTGCACTTACATTAGGAGAAATATTCGGAACGGATGGTATGGTTCCGTTAACCAAAAGCGGGAAAATTGATCTGGAAAAAGAAAAAGGACAGTTCAGAGAAGGTTCTGTAATTCTGAAGTTGGCTTTTTCAAGCCTGAATAGTGATAAGTGGAGTGATATGGAAGGAGCTCCTGAATTTCAGATATATAATAACAATACTTTCGATAAGACATACAAGTATCATACTGTCAGCTTATTTCAAATAGACTTAATTGTCAAAGATTCTAAAAATGCACCAGCTACCGGTTGGATGTTCTCCACATTGGTATATGATAAATCCATCAAATCAAAAAATATACTGGACAAATTCATTCCACTAGGAGGAATGTGGGGGAATGATCCTGAAGTGAATACCGATATCAGCCAGGTATATTATGAGCAAAACCCGTTATTAAAAGAAACATGGATTAACAATTCAGCTCCTTACTATAGCAGAGAAACATTAGGTTGGGGAGGTAGATTAAGCGGACCGAATGATGGTGCCATCGCCTTAGATGGGATCGTTGACGGAAAAAAATACGAAAGACTTCAAATGACATCCTGTATGAGTTGTCATTTACCAGCGCAGCAAAAGTTTAAATCGTTTTTATTACCAGCGAAAGATATTTCTAAAAACATTTTTTACTCTAATAATGATCTCAACTGGAAAAGATATTTCAGAAACTTAAAAGGAACAGAAAGCTTTGATGAGGGCGAATATTCATTTGACTACGATATGGCAATTGCTTTCAAGTCTATGTCTGCATATTTAAACTACTTGAATACTCTTCAAAAGAAACCGAGTTATAACATAACCGACCAAAAAGATAACTACCAACTATTTGAAGATTACCGGAAAGTAAAAAATAATCCAAAATAGAAACGTAGACCAAAAGGAAAAAATCTACACTTTATTCCTAAAAAATGCTGACTGCCCACTTATTGATGCAGTCAGCATTTTGAGTTTATAGCAGAATTCTATCAAGAATATTTAAACGTAATTGGATCCGGAATATCCATCGATTTCCTATATACTTATAAACTCTGATAAATTCGTGGCCTATCTTAAATCTGAAATTTTATTAAAGAATTGATTATAAACAAAAAAGCGCATTTAAAATGCGCTTTAATTTTTCTTTGTGGGCCGCTGGGATTGACTAATATTTTAAAACCACCTGATAATACAGGCTTTTAGACATTTTCAAATTCTTGCTGGCTGATATGCTAGCTGTTTTTTTGAATTAAATTGCTTCTATTTGAAAGACCGTTCTATACTACAAATATAGTCTAAACCACTGATAAACACAAATAAAAAGCTGTAAATTTTATGGTTTTTATGTGTTGAGAAATAAGCAGTTTTAAGCAATTCAAAACAAAATTTCCTCCACCTCATCGGGATTCAGTCCTAAGTATTCAGAAAACTCACGTATGGTCAAATACTGGTATTCTTGTTTCCCGATTTCTTCCTTTATTTTCTTGATGAGGTAACGTGAATAACGTTCACTTTTTCCGGTAACGATCATTACATCTTTTGTATGGATGACAAGGCGTTTCATTTTTTAGTCGGTTTCATACTGTATGTATGCTTTATCTGTACTTCTTCTATGGTCGTGGCATACTTTTCACTTTTACAAAATTACGTGCTTTACAGGCTTGTTTTTCCTGCAAAAACACTCTAAAACAGCACAAAGTTTATTGCTCGGAAGCACTGGCTTTGAGCATATTTGGTTTTATCTGATGTTTGCTGTGTCAATGTGCACATGACAGGTAAAATAGCGGACCTGGTAACTCGCTTAGTAATCAATAAATCTTGAAACATGGCAAGACAAAAAGGGATAATCAAACTAACCGGAAAGGTCGGTGATTTATCATTCTACAAGTCCAAAGATGGTTTCTTAGCTCGTGAGAAAGGCGGTGTTGAGGGTGAACGTATCAAAAATGATCCTGCGTTTGTAAGGACTCGTGAAAATGGTGTTGAATTCGGTTCTTCAGCCAGTTCGGGGAAATTGCTCCGTGATTCTGTTCGTACGATGATGCAGAATGCTTCGGATGGTCGTGTTACGGCACGATTGACCAAAGTAATGACGCAGATTAAGAACATGGATCCGACAAGTGCAAGGGGTGAACGTACTGTTGGGGTTGGAATTGCTACTCCTCCTGCAAAAGCATTGCTGAAAGGGTTCAATTTTAATAATCGTGCTGTTTTGGGTTCTGTGCTTTTCAAAAGTTATTCTGTGAATACAGGTACGGGAGTAATTGACCTGACAGGGTTTGTTCCAATCAATGATTTGAATGTTCCATCAGGAGCAACTCACGTAACATTGAGAGGTGCCTGGGCAAAGGTTGATTTTTCGGGGGCTGTGTCTTCCGTAGAGGAAACGAACAGTCAGAATCTTCCGATTGACGGAACGGCAACGACTGTTACGCTTACACCTACAGCTGTACCGGCTGGAGCAGGAACAGATTTGTATCTGCTGATGTTGGAATTCTTTCAGGAGGTCAACGGAGTTCAGTACACGCTGAAAAACGGAGCATTTAACGTGCTCAGTATTGTAGAAATCCAGTAATTCTAAAGCAATGGAAAAGGAATCTTTCGACAAGCTCAAGAACAACAGTAAGGAGCGTAAACAGGACAAATTGAAGTCTTACTTCAAGCGATGCGGAAAAGAAACTCCGCCCTTCTTCAAAAAACTGCGTTTGGCAGGGCTAATCATTGCAGCAGTGGGAACAACGGTTCTTGCTGCTCCGATTGCCTTACCTGCGGTTGCGGTAACAATCGCAAGTTACTTAGCTACTGCTGGAGCTGTTGCAACGGCAGTCAGTCAGGCGGCCATCAGTGATGGTTCAGACTGTGAGGAGGAAGAAAAGTAAATTATTGTTTAATCAGTCGGGTGTGACAAACAGAAAGCACTCCGGCATAACACACAAAAAAATGGAAAAGGAAAAAAGCCAATGCAGTGATTTGATTGTGAAAGCTTCTATCAAACGCAAACCACGTTTTAAGGCAGGTGCCGAATTGACAGGAGCTGTGAACGTGAAACGAATGGATGTTGAAGTGAATGACGTATCTACGGAAGATACAGAAGCATTTGACATCACACTGCATTTAAAAAGTTGTGCGGTGGAAAGCTGTAATCCCTAACGTGCAGACAGATCACACAACCGTTAAGGGAACAATCGGTGGAACATTGTTAACGTTGTTTGCCACAATAGATGTTCAGGATTATGTGAAAACTATTATTCTGGCTTCTGTAGGTGCGATTGTGAGTTTTGTTGTATCGAAGTTCTTGAAATGGTGTTGGGATAAATTGAAACGTAAGTAGGTTCAAAAATCAAAAGGTTAAGCCGTCCGAATCCGGACGGCTTTTCTGTTTCTCCTTTTCCGCAACATTAACCCAAAAGAAAGAGAGAAAAAAAACGACTGAAAAGCCGAAAAAAAAGAAAAAAGAAAGCCCATTTTTCAGGGCTTGGATGAACTGGATGCAAGGTTTTTGCTATAAAAAATACTACCTCATCTAAATACTGAATTTTGAATGATGAATACAAAATAGATGATGAAGAAGATTGATAATGAAACAGAAAAAATGAGGTGGAGATTTTTTTAGCAAAACCCGTAGGGCTTGACCTTGAAGAAAGGAAAGACAAGACCTATATTTGCTGTGTTTTTTTGTTTATTATTAGTGTCAGTGGTAATTTAACTTTCACACTTGGAGATGGGTTTTATCGTGATTTTTTTCGGACGATGAATTCCAATTTCGCAGTTTAATGTTTTTCATGATGATGAGCTTCGTCAGTTAGGCATATTTTTAGTGTCGATTTACAGAAATTAATCTTATTCTTTTTATCAAGCACAGGGAAGCAGGGGGATTTTCCAAAGGTAAATTTTGATGGATGATAATACTTACTGTAGTTAATGTTTGAAATTAATTTTTCATTTTCTAAAACATATTCAACCGCATCTTGCAATGTGAATTTTTCTTTGTCATACAATTTTCTGACTTCGAAAAGCACCTGTTCTTCATTAACAGTTGCGAATTTTAATCCAAATGATTTCAAATATTGGTCATTAATTTCTTGAAAACTTTCATCTTCTTTTTTATAAGATCCTTGTGTACAAAGGTTAAAGATTAAAGTAGGATTGACTTCATTAATGCGCCTTAAAAAATCACCTTTTTTATTTATCCAAATTTTAAGCCAGTTTTCATTTCGAATATCTTTGTCAATGCCACCTAATGATGTTTGGAATTGTACTGCATTTATTAAGACAACTTTATAAACTTTGTTTTTATCATAAAATGGAGTCATGACATTTTCAAGTATATAAATTAATGAATCTCTAGATTTTATATTGTTTAGAGGTCTAGATTTTATATTTTGACCGTCATTAGAAGTAAGAGAAACATTTTCAAATTCGTGGATGTGTGGACTTTCTAGAATAACTGCAATAACATTATCTGACACAGAATTAGCAGTAACAAAATGCGTATTAAAATCTTCCCGCAGTTTAAAAAGCCAGTCGTCTGTTTTAATATTAAAGCTAAGTTCACCTATAAACTCATCAAATACTGATTTTAGCAGAGAAAGATCCAAATGATTCATTTTGTGTTGTTTTATTTCTAATTATTTATCAGACCAATCATTCCATTTTAGGTATATTGACCTAAATAAACATGTAAACATAATAAAATTACTGGTAACCTTTTGTATAACAGGCAAAAAGAATTTTGTACACTGTAAAAAGTTATCATTTTTATGCTGTGAATAGTAATAAAGGAATTCTAGCATAATCATCGAGTTTAACTTGAAGTTTATTAAAAAAGGTAAAAACAGCCTTGAGCGCTGCCGCGTGGAGCAAGGCAGCATGGTGAACAGCTGTAGGTTTCCGGAAGCTGTGAAGCAAGTGAAAGGAGGAACGACTGGAACGTTGCGAGCCGACTGCGAGTTTGAGTGAGGGGGAAAGCAGGAAATGGACAGGGACTGGACAACCTGCGACCTCTGCAGTATGCACAAGGGTTTGGCACATGTTTTTGTTGGCGTTGGATTGGGTAGGAAAAACTTGCGGTTGGTTGAACGGTGCTTGTGAAAGGGATTGTGTGGAGTGATACCAACGGCAAGTGTAGGTGCTGATGCGGTTGAAGTGAGCGAAATGATGAATCCCGATATTCCATTTCATTACAATCGGGACTAGTTCGCTTACATAATCTTTTTACAAAGATTTCTAGCTCACTGAGACGGCGTGAAGCAAATGGGAAAACAAGTGCTCCTTGATGGATTTGTGTGACAAAGGAGCTCTTGTTGTGGGAGTTCGGAAGTGGCTGAACTGAATGGAAGCAGACGGAAAAGCCTTTTTTCAGGCTCCGGGCGCTGTAATGAGGAAAGCGGCTGACGTACGTAGGCACAAAAACTGTGACAAACCCGAAGCCCGAGCGATTTAGCAGGCGAGCATAACACAAGCGGCGGTGACACCCCATTTTACACATCATTTGAGCCATGAGGAACGAGCTAGCGAAAATAACCTTATTCGGGGTTTGGGGTGGCAGAGTAGCCGTGACTGACGACGCAGAATGAACAGGTAAGAAAAACAAGTGAACAGCCGCTTTGACGAATTCTGAGACAACGGCTAAGGAACGGTAAAAACAAGGGCAAGGACGTTAGGACGTAGCTTGTATTACCCTTGTTTTTATGTTTTGAAGCTGTGAGGGCAAGGAGGAAGACCGATTTACCTTCTTAAGAAACGTAATTACAAAATACTTTTATATTTTCTATCCATTAGGTATTGCTGGATATATCAACTCTAAATTAAAATAAAATCTCTACACCCTTTGATTTTATTTCACTAAAAGCATAAATTGGGATGGGTGAATTGTCCATGTACTTCAGAGGAAGGGTTGCTGATGAAATTATATTGGAAATGATTTTAAAATCACTAACGTCTTTTTCGAGTAGCTTACTTAATAAATCTTTATGTTCTGAAATCCAATTTGAACGTTGAATATGTTTGGGAATTAATTTACTTAAGTAAACCTCAATATCTCTTTTAAAATCGTATGTATTTTTAGCTTGTTTCGTATTTTTTAATTCTAATAAGAACACAGCCCTCTTATCAAAATCTACTGCCAGAATATCAATATCTCCCATATTTGTTTCTGCTTTTAATGCGTCTTTAGGAGAAATGGGGACTTCATGGGGAACAATATGTAACGATGTGTTTTGTATCAGCCATTCATAGACTGTTCTTCTAAATTTTTTTCCATTTTTATGATTTTGAGCAGCAAGTAACGATTGAATTCCTTTATGTTCTTTATCCACTTTTAAAGTGCCATGATAAAATATTGCTCTCAAATTCTCAGATGCCATATCTAAATGACGAGGACTCCAAGCATACGATGTAACGCCTTCCTTATTTATTATTTTAAGTAAAGGTCTTCGGATGTATGATAATTGCCTGTTGTATCTCCAAAGATATATCTCTTCTTGCCTGTATTTTGAATCTTTTGGGAGTTGATTAATATTCCCTCTTGATTCTAATGACATATGCTCACAAAAAGAAAATATTTCATCTTTTGAAAATGGAGAGGTTTCGAACAAGTTGATGAACTTTTCTTCTGTGAACATTACAAAAGAAGATTCTTCTTTATATAAAGAATAAGAAGAAAGAAAATATGCTATTTCAGCTATTTCAAATAATCCGATTCCCCACTCCTTCTTAAATACTTTATCAATAGCATCTTCATCAATGTCATATACGGATGTACCCTTATGTAGTTTATCAGCTATTTCATTATCAAGATATGAAGTAGCAAACTGTCTTAGTTCATTGTTAAAAAAACTATGGTCAATACCTATTCTTCCAGAAGGTAATTTTTCAATTTTTGTATCGGAAAACTCTTCTTTAATAACATCACTCAAATTCCCAAAGTTGATGATTTGTTCTGTAAGAGCGTGTAAGAAATCTATATCTTCAGTACTTATTTTATTCTTTCCTTTAGGTGGTTCTGCCATTAATAACTCTATCATACATCTGTATGAAATCATACCATTGACATTTTTACTGTTTTCCTTTCTAAAATCATTAACTACATCGGTATATTTACCCATAGTCCTTACTTTAGGGGTTAAAGATTCTTCATGATATTCTTTGTAGTAGATCAACGATTCGTGACTAATCATTGTAGCTCTTAAAATAGATAAGAAATCGAAATCCTTAGCGGTTTCTCTAAATTTATCTATCAATACTGTTACTATTTGATTACACAAATTCGTTTTATCTTTCTTCGTTTTGATATGGTTTAGATCTTCTATTTTCGCCCAAGACAAAATGTTTTCTCGAATAAACGAAATATCAGATTCTTGAATATGTCTATGACGAGTAATATGAGTCGGATTCATCTGAATTGGTACTGCATTTTTAAACGGAATAATCATCCGTTGGTCAGTGTCTGAAAAAGCAGAATCTATCAGAAATCTTAATTTCATTTTATCATAAAATCTGTTGCCTGTCAGATTATCTATCAAATCAAACATTCCTTGTAGTATACATTCCATTAAAAGTTTATCGGCAATATTATTTTCACTATTGATTATCACATTTCCGTAGGAAAGTGGTATAAATATCGTCACACTTTTTGTTGATAGATTTAGCGTATAATACAACTCCTTGTCTTCTTGAAGAGATGGATCTTCATTGGTTAAAAATTTAGGATCAAATTCCAATTCTATTGATAGTGGATATGGAGCTAGTATGTTTAGTTTCTCACTGATAAAAGAATATAGTTCTGTTATTCCCAATGCTAGAGCAACACTTATACCCTCTCCAAGTGGATAATAATCGATTGAATAAGCTATCCATATCGGTACATTGTAGGTATCAAGTAATATAATTTGCTTTTCAGGAAAAGGATTATTTACCAGTACATATGAAGGGATAACATTGTCATTTCGTTTTACCTTAACTCCTTTAAGTTCATTATCAATATACATATAAGCGAGAGAGGTATCAGATTTGATATTGGCTAGCCTAATTAATGTAGCCTGGTCATAAAAACTAAATGAAATCGCATCATAGTTTTCGTCACTGTGAAAAAATGATTCGAAATTACGATAGTACCAATTAAAATATGTTAGGTTTTTGAAATTTGGAGTAATAAAAATCTGTTCTTCGGCTCTATCTTTTGCTTTTTGATACTGCCATAAAGTCAAATGGTCGCACTTCCACAATGTAAGTATTACATTCAAATCTAGTGGAGTTAGTATTGTAATATGATTTATGTTTGGTAATTCCGGGACACTTAAAACCGATCCAAGTATAGAGTCAATCTTACAGGAAAGACCAATTAAATGAATTTTATGATTTGAATCAATTGATTTAATCTGTTTGACTACTTTACTTATCTCTGATTTTGGGAAGTTTATGCGTCCTAAATTTTCAGGTTTACCATCTCCCATATTATCAACAAGAGCTACAATAGCGAACTTGTCACGATCAAAAGAAAGAACAGATATGTATGGGGTTGAAAAAACATCTCGTTCTTTCAACCCAATGTCAGTCAGTTCATAATTCAGTTGTTCATTAAAGATTCTTAAACAATTAGAATATACAGTTCGTTTATATATATCTACCAACTCCTTTAAGCAATTATATTGATAAGCTTTTCTTAGGATATATTCATTCACAGCAGTTAATTCAGAGGAAGGTAATGCAAGAATATATTTTTGATCTGATTCGATAAATACGAATGGTTTAAATAAAAGTTGATTAGAATTTATATTTTGCTTATTAAATTTATATTGTTTTACATCAAGTGTGAATTCCTGAATGATTTCCTCCTTTTCACATATCTCAAGAAGTTCTTTTTTTGTAAATTCCAGCAAATCGGTATGTTCAAAACCTAAATTTGCATTGACATGTAATTCATCTCTGACCTGATCACGAAATTCATGCCTTTCATATCCCAGTTTGTCACAAATTATTTGGTGTATATCAAAAATAAATGTTACTCCAAAAAATACTGCTTCTTTAAAACCTTCCGGTAATTGATTTTTAAATCGGAAGATAGTATCTAACAATGATTGAACCACTAGAACACTTTCTTCTGTAATTCCAGCGAAAACAGTATTATTTTGACCGTTAAATAAAATGTTGTCCGTAAATGAATTTTCAGGGGGATCTTCACGATAATCTTTTGGAAATTTGGCATTCAGCATTTTTAATGCTTCTTCCGGATTAAATTCCCCATAATCAGTATCTAAAGTTGATTTTTTCAGAACTGCTATTAAATGCCCCAGAGCAACTTCTATTCTCAAATCTTTACCGAAGTTTTCAGGAACTAATTGTAATAGTCCCAGAACTTTTATCAATTCAATAGGATTGTAGTTATCAATAGAATCAATTTGTGACTCTGTAGCTTCTTTATTCAGACAGCATTTTTTATATTTTTTACCTGATCCACAGCTGCATGGTTCATTTCTTCCTATTTTCATTGTGTTAGTATTGGGGTGAACTATTCATCAGCCGAAAACTTAACTCCGGCAGAATAATCAGAGTTTCCCGATTTGTATCTTTCTTGCGCCAATGTACTTTGAAGTTTACTTTAGCAGAAGTCAGGAAATAACCTTTTTGGTTTAATGCCGCAATATGATCTGTCATTTTTTGAGAAAAATACAGTAACGGCTGTCCCGATTGATCCAGTAATTGTTGGTTTTTTACAGTTATTGAATCTCCACTTTTGTATTGTTTCATAACAGTTTCTTTATCCAGAAATCTGTCGAGCCATAAATCTTTGTGAAACAATGCTAAAAACCGCTCATCCGAAGTTTTGTACAATTGATTGTCTTCTACAACTTCCATTTCTTCGGTCTGAATTCCATCAAAATAAGTTCCATTCACATAGATGTATAGACTGTTTCTTGCTCGTGTCAATGCCACATATAGTAAGCGTTTATTTTCTTCTTTTTCAAAATGCTGCTGAAAACCAGTCTGTAACAGTAGAAATACCTGATCAAATTCCCTTCCTTTCACTTTGTGCATAGTAGAAACGGTAATAATATCCTGTTCTGTTCTGTAAAAATTTTCCAAAACAGAATCGTTTATGAAAGTTGTTAAATCAGCTTTATATTTCGTTTTGGGATACATTTCTTCAAATACACGTATCATTTCCGTTACCAGGTCGAATTTGCTACTTTGCTCAAATCCATACTTCAACTGACGCTTTGCATCTGTCCAGTGTTCATTTTCGATGATAACAGTTTCATTCTCCAGTTCAAGCAATTGTAAAAAGAAACGGACTTCTTCCATTTCGGAGAGACGAAAACTATCATTTCCCTGAATTAATCTCACTGGTATTCCATTTTTCTGCAAGGCTGAATATACCTCGAATGCCTCATCATTTGTGTGTGTCAAAACAGCTGCAGAACCAATTCTATCTGTTTGTTTCAATTCCTGAATAAATGGTTCAATCAGATGATTACTGGTGTATTTCGTAATTCTTATTTTTCCATTGTCTGTTTTATTCGAAAGAATGATACCGGATTTTAAACGGCCGTTCAACTTTGATGCAAATTGGTTGGAGAAATCAATTAGATTTTGTTTGCTCCGATAGTTGGTCAATAGTTCGTATTTGACTGTAGTGTCACTTTCTGAGAATTCTTTCAGGTATTTTGAACTGGAATTACGAAAATCATAAATTGCCTGATCGTCATCACCGACCATGATTACCCGCATTCCTTCATTTCGTTCCATCAGGTTCTGAACGAGTTCATATTCATGTTTGCTCATATCCTGTGCTTCGTCGATGACCAGTACTGTTTTAGTTAACAGGTTGCTTTCAATTTCCTCATTCCTGATTTTCTCGACGGTGGTTTTCAAAATATCATCTGATTTTGACAATGTTCCTACTTTTCCAAGCAAATCGAAACAATAGGAATGAAAGGTTTTGATGTCAATGTAACGTGTTGCTCCTCCAATCAGTTCTGATAAACGGTGTTTGAATTCGGTTACAGCTGCACGGGAAAAGGTCAGCATCAACAACTGTTCATGTTTCACATCTTCCAATAATAGTAATGATGCCAGTTTATGTACTAATAGTTTTGTTTTTCCACTTCCCGGACCGGCAATTACAGAAATATATTGTGATTCTTTATCATCCAGAATTTGTCGTTGTGCAACTGATAGTTCTCCTACGAGCTTTCGGTACTTTGCAGGTGTAATGTTCAGTTTAATTTCGTCCTTTCTGTTTCCGGGGAAATGCCTGTTGACAAAACTACCGTAGTTCATTTCAAAATAGTCACTCACAAAACGAACAGCACTTTCGTTATCCCGAGTCATTTTTGAGGCATACTCACCAACTATGTGAATTTGCTCTGTTTTATTTTCGTAGAATTGGTGTAGTTTTTTATAATCCCCGGTCTTATATTGTACATTTCCTTTTTCAATTCGCTCAATGGTCAACCGATTGTAAACGACCAAAAATCCTCCTTCAATTTTAATGGCTTCAATTTTTGAAAGAAACAACAAGGCATCTTCTATGTCTTTGGGGGTAACTGCTATTTTAAATAAATCGGAACTGCTTTCATACGCATCTTTCAGTTCCAAAACAGAAAACTCCATGAGTAATTCTTCCTTTCCTGAATGATCGGAGAGACTTTTTTCATATAAGTATTCTACGATAAACTGTGCCAGTTCATGTCTGTTCTGAATCAGGGATACGAACGTTTCTTCAGGTTGTAATAGTTGAATAGAAAAATGATGCACAGAGTTATAGGACTGTTTTTTTCGGACCCAGTTTTTTATACTCCAAAAATATAGGATCGTCTTGATATGATTAACTCCTACATCTGTAATCCCGTTGGATTCCAGTTCTTCGTTCCAGTTTTTCAGATGAAATACTTGTTCCGATTCCGTTAGTTTTTCGGATAGAAATTTTTCCACCTTCGCATATTTGTGGAAGATTGTCAATGATTTGTTTTTATTTTCCCCTCGCTTGATAAATGCAGTCAGGTCAAGTGCGTTATCCAGTATTTTCTCATTTCGAAGGATTGTGATGGACGCTATTACTTGTTCTTTCGATATTTCCAGTCGATCAGAAAGGTAATCTATTCGTGTTTCTGCCTCATCTCCTGCATTTCTCTTTCTACTTCGTGCAGAAAAAAGACTTCTGAGAATTCGGATAGCCTTATCAATTTCCTTTTGGTTATAACGACCGGCTTCATTCAATGTATTTCTGGCTTCTTCAATGTTTTTACTTAAAATGCTGTTTGCATATACTTTCGGTACGTTTTGTCCGCGTTTCAGGTAACCGGAATCTTCCAATGCTGCAATCGCTTTTATTACCTGAGTTTCTAATTCTCCACTGTCTTCATCCCAACCGGATTTTCGTGCAATTTCAAGAGCTGAGTAAGTAATCTGTTCTCGATTTCCTGTTAATTGTTTTACTGCTTTCCAAACCTGTTGTATTTCTTTTAAGTGAAGTTTTGTCTGATTCAGTAATAAAAAATGCTTGGCAAGGTCTTCTTCATTAAACAAGATATGGCAATCCGCCAACATAGATTGGTCTCGGCCTGCGCGTCCTGCTTCCTGAATATAGTTTTCTAATGAGTCGGAAATATCATAGTGGATTACCAAACCTACATTGCTTTTATCAACTCCCATACCGAATGCAGAGGTAGCAATCATAATCTGCACCTCATCGTTTATAAAGGCATTTTGGTTGGCTGTCTTTTCAGCTGCTTCCATTTTTCCATGAAAAGCTCGGGCATTGAATCCGATTTTCACAAGCTGTTCTGCCAACTTAACAGCTTTCTTGGTTCTGGAAACATAGACAATTGTCGGACACTCTTTTGATTCGAGTAAATCACGTAACGCCATGTACTTTTCTTCTTCGCTGTTTCGTTCAAAAACGTGATAGCTCAGGTTTTCACGTTTTACTGGGGCAACAAACAAATCA
This sequence comes from Flavobacteriia bacterium 40-80, assembly GCA_001899145.1. Lineage (GTDB taxonomy): Bacteria > Bacteroidota > Bacteroidia > Flavobacteriales_D > Crocinitomicaceae > 40-80. Next base: position 146,049 of record MKVF01000018.1, on the reverse strand, counting down.
AGTTTCAAACCTAACTTTTCACTGAAATACCGTTGAATATCTTCAATTACTTTCAGTTTTGCTGTTGCTGTAAAACAGGAAACAGGGATTGGTTCACTAAGTTTCTTTTCATCCTGTAATAGCTTAATAAAGTCGGCGATGTATAAATAATCCACGCGAAAATCCTGTCCCCAGGAAGAAAAACAATGCGCTTCGTCAATGACAAAACGAGAAATACGTCTGCTTCTCAATAAATTGAAAAGGGTTTTGGATCGAAGGGATTCCGGTGCAATATACAGCAAGGCAGCTGAACCATTTTCAACTCGCTCAAACGCATTTGAACGTTCAACTGGATCTTGTAAGCCATTTAGTGTAACTGCCCATTCTTTTCCGTTTTTTTCCAGGTTGTCAACCTGATCTTTCATGAGTGACTGCAAGGGAGAAATAACTACCGTGAGTCCTTTTTCATTTCTTCCACTCATAAATGCAGGAACCTGAAATGTAATGGATTTTCCTCCTCCTGTTGGAAAAACTGCTAGCAGGGAACGGTTAGATACTGCTGCTTTTACAGCTTGTTCCTGCAGGTTTTCTCCATTGTATGTGCGGTATTCATCAAATCCAAAAAATTCTTTCAGTCCACGGTGAACATCCAACTGTTGGTTGCAATAGATACATCCTTCTAAACAGGGCTTATTTCTCAGCAAATGAACGATTCGTTCTACTTTCTGAAATTGCTTCAATACCCATGGAGGTGTAATTGACCAACGGTCTGTCGTTCTTGATAATGCTAAACTGTATGCTAATTCAACCGGAGTTCTATCAATAAATTCTTGTAATGGTGCATGACTGCATATTTGTTCACCGAATGTTTCCCGAATCAATGTTTCTAAAGGAATGACAGGGTAATTTATTCGCATGTATTTGAAAAAACCCTGAAACTCCAGTTGTTTTGAGAGTAATTGAAAATAGATGTGTTTTATAGGATCAGGTAATTTCCTAAATTCAGCCAACTCCTTTATGAACAGTTCCTGTGTTTTTATTGCATCATTCAAGGGATTGTTCAAGTCTTCTTCTGATAGCTTATCGTCTTTCAATAATTTATGTGAAGGGTAATTGGGAAACAATAGCGGTGATAAATACAAGGTATCAATGACATGCTCTGATTCAATCCCAAATTTAGGTAAGGCAAGTTTCAGGTATTTTATATCATGGTGAATGATATTGTGACCGCACAGGAAATCAGTTCCTTCTATCAGATTCAGACATTCAATTACTGATTTCCCATGGTATTTACGTCCATCGGATAGAATGCATCCCAAATCAACGATGTGGTGCTGAGAAGTTACTTCTGTATCAAGGAAAGCAATAGTGGTCATGGGAATGTGGTTTTTTAAGGTATTAATTTCAATTGACGGGCGATATCTTGGGTAAATTTAGTTAGAGGACGTTTGTGAATTTCTTCTTTTTTAGTATATGTACCAATTAACAAGCGATCAATCATTGCTTCATCTGGAAAAATTGATCGATTTGCAAGTGTTGTTAATCCCTTTTTATAAGCATTTCTGTAGGCTTCTCTTTTATGTAACAAATCTTCAATTATATCTTTTTGGGTATTATAAATCCCGTTAATATGAAATCTTTTAACCAAATCTTGTGTTAAAAGATCATTTCCATTTTTCCCAGATTTTAATTCTACTTCAAGATCAGAATTTTTCTTCGAGGACCAATATTTCTGGATGGATTCTGGTTTTAAAAAAAACTCAAAGAAATCCAGATTTTCATCTTCTGAATACAAGTGAAAACCAACAGAATTTGCTGATTTAGATTTATTACAATATGCACATGAGGGAATAAGATTAAAAAAGGAAGTTGCCAAAAAGGGATATTCTGATTTTGCAATAAAATGATCCAACTCTAAGGTTGCATATCGTGTTCTCACATCCCCTTTAAGTTGTCCTTTCTTTTTATTACTTCTTTTGTAAAATTCAACATCCGCAATAGTAGTTAATTGAGCGTTACAGTAGGCACATGATTTTATTTGTAATTCTTGAGCAAAACGCAAATATTCTCCTTGTCGAAATCCACTATATCCCATTTTATCTACAATTGTATTGTAGAATTTTGTCGTTATTTTAGAAGATGGGATAATTGAGTCAAATTTATCTTTCCATATATCAAATTCAGAGGGCTTTAAACGTTGAATTATATCATATTTATTAATTATCATTAATAAATATTTATTTTGTTTTCCGCATTTATATCCTCTCTTAGAGGAAAGATCTCTAAGTTGATTTATAATCTTTTGTTTATCAAACTGATTTTTGTAGAGAGAATCAACTTTATTAATTAGCTCATAACCCCTACAAAACAAAACAACCAAATAAAAAAAGCCCGAAAAAAAGCCTGAAAAGCCTGAAAAATCAACGGTTTAGCGATAAAAAAGCCTGAAAGTAATACCAAAACAACTAAACCGGATACTACCATTTACTACCATTTTACTACCATTCTATTATCACTCTGACCAGATAAAGTGATACATACTACCATTAAACGTTCAGAATGCCCTTAAAACGGCTTAAACAGTGGTAATTTAAAGCCTTTTTAACTCCTTTTTTAATGCCAATTAAAGCACATTAAACCTCCTGTATGTACACAGCAGCTTTTATCTGTTTTTACCCTCTTTTTTGCTTCGGGTGAACTCACGGGTGAACTCACGGGTGAACTTTTTAATGTTTTTAAAACCCGTGAAACATACCACATATAGATAAAAAAACCGCTGAATTTACATATTTACACCGTGAAACAACCCCCTTTTTGCATTGTATTTTTACAAACTAATTATTTTATAATCAATAACTTAAATATTGTTTGATATATTTAAAACCTTATCTTTGTACACAACAACAATACAATGAAAAAGCACATTTTACCAATTCTTACATTTATCGGCATCGCAGTACTGATACTAATCTTGGTGTTTAAACAAGGAGTTGCTCCAGTCTATCCTGTTCCGTCTGAAAAGGCGATTGAAAAGCGGATTGAAGGTAAAGAAGCTGATATTAATAACTTCTACACCACAATTAATAACGAGAAAAAGATCGTTGCCGCCATACATGGTGAAATAGCGGATCTTCGGAAAGAGCTGGAAACATACAAGGCAAAAAGAGATACGCTTCAAATAGTGCAGATCCAAGATACACTCATCAATACTCTGACCGCTGAAAACAAGAGCCTTCGAACAATCATTAATGTCCAGGACAGTGTTATCACTGCTCAACGATACATCATTAACAGTAAAGACACGATTATCGCCATCGGTGAACATAAGTTGAAAAAGGTTAAGAATCAACGCAACTGGTCGTTGGTAACAAATGGGGTGTTATTGGGTGCTTTGATTTTAAAATGACAAAAACCAATGTTAGACCCCGTTTTGCCTACGATTTAAAAGGTTATTCTGATGCAGTGGAATGGCTTAAAGAAATAGGTGAATGGGAACGGGTCAGCACGTCTGGTTTTTCTACTGATGGCTACTCGATAATTGCAACGGCAAACGTGATTTGGGAGAAGCGAAATAACAAAGCTTGCCAGTAACTCTCAAAAATAGCGGATACTACAGGTATTGTAATTTTTAAGTAAATTTACATTATTAAAAACAAGACAAGAATTTACTCCACCCAAACCCCGCCAATAACCAACGCAACACCCAATATTTCATTTTTAGGCAGTTCAAATGGCGGGTAATCTTCATTGTCGCTTACTATCAATAGATAGTCTTCTGAGCTTCCTTTCATGACCCGCTTGATAATTGCTCCTTGAGATGTGTATATCACATATACTCTTCCTATTTGAAAAAAAGACCAGGACTCCAATTTTTTACATGCAACAATATCTCCATTATTATAAGTTGGGTACATACTATCACCCAATACCGGCATGAAAAAATGAGCATCTTTAAACATTGGGATATAGATGTACTCACATTCATATTCCATTACCTGAATATCCCCTTTAAACACTCCTGCCATTGCTTCGATAGGTAATAGAGGAATACCTCTCTTTTTACCAGAGAAAGCAACCGGTTCATTTACTGTGCTTATATCATTTTCATTCTCTAATGATGAGTAACTTTTTAACAACATCGGCCCTTTTCCGGTAAGTAGCCATGCAGGATTAACTTCTGGAAAACAAGCGAGAAATTTCGTTGTGTTTTCTTCAGACATTCCATTGTTTTGATCTAATATTCCTCTTGTGATACCACTGTCTTGGTAAAATTTATATTTAGAAATACCTTTAAAATCAATGTATTGTAAAATATTTTGCTTAATAAGCGATTTTTCTTGCATATAAATTTGCATTAAACGAGATAACTTGTATATATTTGCTAAAATACTTAACAAAAACAAAGTAATGAAAAAAATAAGAATTCACGGCGATTATATGCAGCAAATGGCTAAAGAATTTGATTGTAGTATTCAAACAGTCAGAATGAGCCTTTACTATGTATTTAACTCTGATAAATCAAAGGAAATTCGAAAAAGAGCTAAGGAGCTACTTCAGAAAGAAGTTGCAGCAATAATAGAAGAATAAATGCAAAAAGAAAGTCCATACGAATATTACGAAGGTAAACTGGGTGTGAAAGTGGCTTATATTATTGTAGAAGATAAAAATAAGTCATGTCACCCAGATAGCCTTCGTTTGATCTCTTATAGAGCTTTCAAAAAACGAATGGATTCTATTACTTGCTGTGAAAAACAACTTAGAAAACCATTTGCAAAAAACCCGTCCTTGGTCGAATTTAACTCGTTGTGCCGTGAATGGCAGCAGCAACTTGTCCATAGATTTGGTAATGCTCCGGAAAATGTTCGACAAAGCTATTTCTCAAAGCAATATGAATGGGATGAGAAAGCTTACAGATTTTTTTCCCAGGAATACACAGAAGGAAAAGATCGCCGGCGATTGGATCTTCCCAAAATTGAAGAATACACCTATAACGCATCTGTTTTGAATACGGTAAAAAAAGTATATATAAACAGAAAGGCTTTTAGGAAATTCATGAATTCTTCCTGTTCGGATATTTGGATTATCCTGTCAACAGAAGTCAACAATTTCACAGAGGTTCCTCACTCACTGCCTATCTCTCCAGACGGTCTTCGAAAGAAGTTTTCAAAGTATGATAAAGACGGTTATACATCGCTCATTGATGGCAGAAGAAACAACGATAATGCCCGCAAGGTAGATTCCGTTTTTATTAAATTTTTCAATGACCTGTTCGCCGGACAAGACTACAAACCGACAATGACAGAGGTTTCCCGGCAATATGATAGCTTCTTATCCGGCTATTTAGAAGTAATTAACACATCTACCGGAGAAATGTACAATCCGAAAGATTTCAAGAAAATCAGCCGATCCACTATTATGTCCTACTTGTCAGATTGGGAGAATACTATTGCCACACATCAGATTCGTGGCGGTGACCGCCAGCGAAATATGCAGTTATTCAAACCTCATCACGAAATGGATCTGCCAATATTTTCAGGATCCTTACTTTCCATCGACGACCGGCAGCCACCATTTGAATATGAGGAAAAGGTCACTGTCAATGGAAAAGCGAAAACCATTAAAAAACGAATTTGGTTTTATATCGGTTGTGACGTTGCTTCCGGATGTTTTACAGCGTTTGTTTACGGAGCAACAAAAGATGGTATTATACTGGATTTTTACCGCCAATTGGTGAGGAATTATACCGATTGGAATTTGCCTATTCCTTATGAATTAGAGTGTGAAAGTTCTTTGAACTCATCTTTCAAAGGAACGTTCCTTCGCGAAGGTGCAATGTTTCAAAAAGTTAGAATTGAAGCTAATAATGCTCGTGGAAAGTATATTGAAAGGGAATTTGGAAAACTGCGTTACGAGGTTGAGAAAAAAGAATTAGGCTGGTTAGCCAGACCATTTGCAAAATCAGAATCAAACCAGGAAGGGAATCATCATGTTCCTGTTCTTCCTCTGGAACAGTTGATTGATGCACGTTTAAAAAATATTGAAGACTGGAATAATATGCCGTCTGCCCAAAATGCAGAGTTATCAAGGTTTGAGTATTTCCTTGAGATGCAAAACCCGGATGTACCTGAAACAAACTGGCGTGCCATACTTCCTTATATCGGTTATGAACAAAAAACTTCCTGCAATGTAGGCTATATCATATTACAAGGCCGAAAACGAATGATTGGAGATGATGGTCAGATTCTGACAGGTGAATCTCTGATTGCCAAAATGAAGAAAATTGAAGGTCAGCCCCTTCAGGTATATTGGCTGGATGCTAACGATGGATCCGTTCTTAAAGCGATTGCATTCTTAGACGGAGAATATGTTTGTGAACTGCTACCTATACCACGCTACAATCGTGCTCAGGCTGAGCAGACAGATGCAGATCGTGCAGCTCGTGAGATACAATCAAAATATGTGGCATCTGTAGAAGCGTTTGCAAAGCTTCAAAAGAAAACAATCGACAAGGTATTGGTTATTGGTAAAGAACAACAGCCAGAACCTAAAGTACGGTTTCAAATACCGGGCTTAAATAGATTCCAACCAAGAGAAACGGAAGTTGAGCAACTACCGGAGCATGAGGATGAATTTGTAATAATCAATCAGGACCGTCCTGCATCAAATGGATGGCGAAATAATTTCTAACTATGGTAACAACTTTATTTAAAGAAAAGGTAAGAGATGCTGTTTTGTCAGCACGTGAGAACTACGGAGGTTCAGACTCTGATTTTGCGAAATCAATAGGTACTTCTGCCCCCATTTATTCAAGACTGAAAAAAGGAGAATTAGAACGAATCCTTTCAGATACTCAGTGGTTAACCATTGGTCGAATGATGGACGTACAACTGAAGGAAAGCAAATGGAAGGTTGCCCGAACAGTTGTATATGAGCAGATAGAAGATTCATTGAAATTCTGCCAGCAGAATAATACCTCAATGATACTGGTGGATGATTGTGGTATCGGCAAAACATTTTGCGTAAAGCATGTTATCCGTACAATGAAAAATGCTTTTTACTTAGACTGTTCTCAGGCAAAAACAAAGCAGCAATTTATCCGAACACTTGCTAAAACGGTAGGCGTTGAATCAACAGGCAAATACATTGATGTTAAAAGCAACTTGAAATACTTTTTAAACCTCATTGAAATGCCAATCATCGCATTGGATGAGGCAGGTGATTTGGATTATAACGCATTTTTAGAATTAAAAGAGCTTTGGAATGCTACTTCCGGCTCTTGTGCCTGGTATATGATCGGTGCGGATGGATTGCGTGCTAAAATCAGACGCGGAATTCAAAATGAAAAGGTTGGATATCGTGAAATATTTTCCCGGTTCTCTGATGAGTTCATCTCTGTTACTCCGACAGGAAAACATGAGCGTGATCAATTCTATATGCAGCTGCTTGAAGATGTAGCAGGTGTTAATGTTTCTGATAAAACAGCGGTTCGCCAATTCGTAACCAAGGCAATGAAGAAAGAAGGTACACTTCGCTATTTGGAAACCTTAATCAAAATGAACTAATGAAAATTTTATCAGCCAGAAACTTGTATGACATGAAACATTCTTGTTTTGATTTCGACGGAAAATGGTTGGAAATTTTTGGCAATGCCCCAAAGAACGGTGTTTGGTCAATACAAGGTAAGGAAAAACATGGTAAAACTGCATTTACATTATCGTTGGTGAAGTATCTGAGCAACTTTGAAAAAGTGTTGTATGTGTCCGCAGAGGAAGGAACTGATGCGCTCTTTGTCGAGGCATGTAAGAGAGCGGAAATACCTGCTACCAACAAGATCGGTTTTTTACCATACATCACAATCGAAAAATTGACCGAAAAGCTGAAACAGCGTAATGCGGCAAGAATAGTTGTGATAGATAATATGACAGTGTATATGGATGAATTCAAGAGAAATGGAATCGTTGATTTCATGCGTAAACACGAAAACATCCTAATCATATTCATATCTCACGAAGACCGAAAAGAACCTGCAACAGCAGCTGGCAGGCTAGTTAAAAAATTAGCGAAAATAATCATGCGAATAGAGGGTCTTCAGGTATTTATCGGCGGACGTTGTCCCGGCGGAACTATGATAATACACGATGAGAAGGCTGATCTATACGGAATAATATAATAATGCTATGAACCATGAAAACAAAAAAAAAAAACGCACGCAGATACTATCTGCACCACCGGTTAAGAAAAAGCATCCCGGAAGTAAGATTAAAAACGAGAGAACGAACGCTGTTCGTAGGAGTATCGCTTCAGGAACACGCCCAGGAGAACAAATATGTAAAACAACTGCTGCAGCTCGGCTACAGCCTGCAAACAGAAATAGAATGAAAACATTTGTCCAAACAGCAAAAGAACAGCATGCTCAGACAGGAGCTGAGATCATGCGATCACTTCGAATGAGTGACCAGGAACATAATAACCACCTGTTCGAATCAGGTATCTCATTTCTTCAGAAAGTTTTCGGATCCGAAAATGAAGACTTCCGACTACTGGCGTATGACCGGCGCTTCTGGAACTGGTACCGGAGCGAGTGGCACTTTGCCCAAAAGAACTGGCTGGATAAAGCCCGGACATTTATCAGCTGTCCGATCACTGCAGCGCGTGAGCTGTATATACAGCATATCCATTACAAGTGTGTAATGTCCAGGTCAATGTATGATTCATTCGACACCTGGTTAAAACTTCAAATCGAAACCCTAAAAAAAGAAACTATATGTACACAGACGACTTAAGAAAGCGAGTTGAAAAACTACAGGAAGCCTACGATGAGGCATACAAAGAATGTTTGGATAATCCGACGTTCGATAATATTCAAAAAAGAAACAGCCTCGCCACAGATGTAATGATCGCCAAATCAAGACGCGATAATTACGGAAAGAATCGCGCGGTGATGGAAACAGTAAGTATTAATAATCTCTTAAATAATAGATAGATGGAAAAACAGACAAAACAAGTTGATTTATCAACATTAAGCGCCTCAGAATTGCGTAAAGAATTAGAGCGTCGTGAATCCGCTCAAAAAGGCTTGCGGAGTACATACAAAGGATTAGTGAATGATCTTGTTCCTGGCATGGTGGACGAGTTACTTGCTATTTCTAAAGGCTTGTCCGAAGCTAAAGCAAATATATTTAACTCGTTCCGGGATATCATTAAAATGAAAGCGGAGGCATACGGAGTAGTAGAGGAACAGCAATCGCACACCTTCACTTCTACTGATGGTAAATCTATTCAAATTGGCTTTAGAATCGTTGATGGTTGGGATGACAGCTATACGGCAGGAATCACTAAAGTAAACACTTATTTGGAGTCTTTAGCTAAAGATGATGACAGTCGTTACCTGGTAAATGGAATCTTTAAGCTGCTAAAGAAGGATGATAAAGGGAATTTAAAACAGTCGCGAATTATTGAGTTACAGGAAATGGCAAATGAATCAGGTAATGAAGAATTCATCGACGGTGTAAGAATCATTCTTGATGCTTATAAGCCGCAACAATCAAGTTGGTTTATCGAAGCTTATTACAACGATAACGGCATTAAGAAAACAATCCCGCTGGCACTTTCTACAGTTCCTTTTCCAGCGGACTTCAAATTCGATTTTTTCAAACCAAATAATCAATAATAAAATGGGACTATTCGATTTTTTCAAAAATAAAAAAGAGCCAAAACTGAAGCCGTTACGCACCGCTAAAGCTCCAATATCCGAAAGGGTTAAACAATCTGGAAAAAAACAGTACAAAGGCACTGTTGCTCTGACGTATGAAGGCAAACCGATTCGTCAGTTTACAACCACTGTTATGGCCTACAGTCGCGATAATGCGGCTCATAAAATCAATCAGGATCTGAAGCTGAAGCTGGTGTCTGTTGTTAAGGATAAATCTCAAAGAAATGTTCCCAACAATAACCACACAAATTAACTGGTGGAGACGTAGAGGGCACTTTAATGTTGCCCTCTATCTCCGAATATGTGAAATCAAAAATTCTTGATTATGAGCAGAAGATTGTGGACCCAAGAGGATAACCTTGTTTTGATAGATCTATTTCCAAACAGCTATACCAGAACCGTTGGTGAAAAACTGGCAAGATCTTATTCGTCGGTTGTAAAGCAGGCTCATAAGTTGGGGTTAAAAAAAACGCCTGAATTCATAGAAAGAATGCTGAAGGAGACATCAGCTCATTTGCCAAAATCTGGTATAAAAACACGATTTAAGAAGGGCGATCCTCCATATTATAAAGGTCGAAAAATTCCGCCTGAAATAAAAGACAAATGTCGCCACACATATTTTCCCAAAGGAAATATACCGCATAATTCCGCTAATGTTGGGGATATAGTTTCAATAAAAGGTGGTTATCTGAAAATTAAAATAGCAGAACCTAATCAATGGCAGTTATTACACCGTCACGTTTGGCAGCAAAAAAATGGATTAATCCCTGAAGGTTATCGAATCTGGTTTAAGGATAAGGACACTACAAATTGTGATCTGTCAAATCTTGAATTAATCACTGATAAGGAAGCAATGGACAGAAACAGGATTACAGATCTTCCTCCGGAGCTTCAACAGGTAATTAAGCTGAAAAATAAGTTAAACAAAAAAATCAAAGAAAATGGCAAGAAATAAAATAGAAGATCTCCGAGATCATCTTTTTGCAGCAATCGAAAGATTGAGTGATGAAGACATTTCAGGAGATAAGCTCCAGGAAGAGCTGAAGAAAGCTAAGGCAATTTCAGAACTAAGTTCAGCGATTGTGGACACCGCACGTGCTGAAATCGAATTCCTCGAAGCTGTCGGCGCGACTGGTTCTGATTCACAACTTTTCAAAGGCGTTACCAATCAAAACTTGTTAGGATGACAGACTTTTCTACCTATTTCGCAATTGAAAAAACGCTTCAGGCGCAAGGTTATGACGTTGATCGCACTGAAGTGATACAGCAGTTCACTGATGGCCGTAAAAGCGGCCTTCGTGAACTGAGCTCAGCAGAATACAGTGCGCTGATCATTTGGCTAAACAAATCGTTTACATCTGCCGGAGCAAGAGCCTCCGGAAAGCAACACGCAGTTGATCAGCTGACCAAACAGCGCCGAAAGATCATAGCGCTGCTGTGTAAGATCGGTTATGTTAAGAATGACAAAGCAGATATGCCACGGATCTATTCCTGGGTACTTTCTCACGGCTATCTGCATAAGCCATTTAACCAGTATTCTCTTAACGAAATACCACGCCTTGTAACACAGGCGGAGAAGTTTTATAAATCCCACATTGACCGAATATGAATATCAAAATCAATAAAAGTGAACTAATGGTCCTACAGTCTTACATTGTAGATCATGCAGGTTCTTTTCGATTCAACACGAAGCTTGAATCCCGCCTTTCCGGAGCAGTGATCAGGGAGTTGGTGAAACGGTTAATGAATAAGCAGTTTTCCCTTCAGGACAAATTCTCTATTAAGCTATCTATACCGGAACTGTTAGTGCTGAATGTGATCCTTCCACAGGTAGAACTTCCTGATACCTATTCAAAATCGGTAATCCTACAGCTCTACTTGCAGATCGATAAGTTTTGTTTGTCTTATATCTAAAATTATGAAATACTTAATTGATTTCCCGTCTCAAAAGGCCAGTGCATTGTTTGAATATAATTCCGAAGGATTACTTATAAAGTACGAGTTAACTCCCGGAGTATTTGAATCTGAACATTACTGTTTTCTGGCTTCAAAATTTCCTTTCAATACTAAGAATATTGAAAGCTGGCAGCAGAGCAAAATGCGTAATGTTATTATCCGTCAGATTGCCGAAGACTTGAGCTTCGAACGCTTCTACGAGCTATATGATCAGAAGTTCGGGAAGAAGCAACGGGCAAAAGCTATCTGGGATTCACTTTCGGATATTGAGAAAGCAAAGGCAATCGCCTTTATACCAAAGTACAATCAGCATTTGGCACAGACAGGTTTTGCGAAGAAAAACGCAGAAACTTATTTGAATCAACAAATCTGGAATAATTGATATGAAAACCCTTTTTAATCTTTTTATCTCCGGTGCTTTCTTTATGGCCTTTTTCGCCATCGGAGCTGCACCGGTTGACCTCTACCTGAAGTTAGGAGCAGGTACGATCTATTTTGCGATTTACGCATTGTTTGTAATCGCAATGAAAGAAAATAATAGTAACCAATAAATCAATAATATGGAACAATTAAAAATTCAAATCCCTGAAGGCTTTCAGGTAGATAGTTTTAACACTGAATCAGGTGTCATTAAGTTCAAACCAAAGTCACTGCCTTTAGTAGGTAGAATTAAAACCTTTGAGGAAGTATGTAAGGAAATGTCGCAGGATCCAAAGGACTATGAGATCACCAGCGATAATCCACGGATTGCAGCACGTCAGGCACTTGACAGAGTATTGCTGATCTGTGAGCTGTTTCAAAAAGAAGCTGAGGAATTAGATCCTAATAACACTAATCAGCGCAAATGGTTTCCTTGGTTTGATTTAGAAATTTCACCCGCTAATCCTTCGGGTTTCCGGTTCCTCGGTTCGGATTACTCGAACGCGCACACGCGCTCGGTTCTCGGCCCACTCCTTTGGCTTCCATCAGAGGAAGTGACTGACTATGTAGGAAGAACCTTTGAAGGTGAATTTAAAAATGTAATCATTCTAAAAAAGAAGTAATATGTCAAAAACGATTAACACGGTAGAGCAGGCATTCGAGAAAATGAATATCGCTCCCAACACAAAACCTGTCATTACGGGAATCCCGGAACAGTATGTTCCAATCCTGGAGAAAGTATTTGAATCGTTAGTGATCAGCGATGCTGTTCGGGATGGTTGGGAACCTGATTATGACGATCGATCACAAGATAAATATGAGTCCTGGTTCTGGGTTAATAATCCTTCGGGTTTCCGGTTCGACGATTCGGATTACGCGGACACGAACACGGGCTCGGTTCTCGGCCCACTCCATTCCCAACAGACAACCGCGAAATCGAAACAATTCGCGGAGTTGACAGCTCCGATCTTTAAGGAGCTTTACAATCCGAAAAAATAAAACAATCAGGTTGTATGATGTAGCTGTAGCCGGTGGTTCGTTGTTCAGGTTTCCAGTTCAACGATTCGAATTACACGAACACGAACACGAACTCGGTTCTCAGCCCACAACTTTGAAATTGCATCATAGACCTTGCCAACAGTGCAAAAGATAAAGTTTACAAAAGGGCATTGGTAGGATTTCCGAAGATGACCGAAAAACAAAGGAGATGAAAAGAAAAGGTAATTTATTTCAACAAGTGATCAGTATTGAAAACCTTATCCTGGCAGATCAAAAAGCAAGAAAGGGTAAGTCAAAACAATACGGTGTAAAAGCCCATGATCTGCATCGTGAGGAGAACATTTTACTGTTGCATAAATTACTGCAGGAAAAAGGCTATAAAACATCCGCTTATTCAACGTTTTCAGTTTTTGAACCAAAAGAGCGTCTTGTTTATAGCCTTCCTTATTATCCTGACCGCATCGTCCACCACGCTATTATGAATATCCTGGAACCATTATTTGTCTCCACATTCACAAGCGATACGTATTCCTGTATTAAAGGTATGGGAATAGGCGCAGCTTTCCGGAGGCTCAAAAAGTCCCTGAAGGATAAAGAAGGTACACGTTACTGTCTGAAGCTGGATATTAAGAAGTTTTATCCGAGCGTGGATCATGACATTTTAAAAGAGCTTCTTCGTCGAAAAATAAAAGACAAGGATCTGTTATGGTCGTTGGATGAGATTATTGCCAGCGCACCGGGTATTCCTATTGGAAATTATCTTAGTCAGTATTTTGCAAACTTCTACCTGTGTTATTTTGATCACTGGATCAAAGAAGAGCTGAAGGTGAAATACTACTTCAGATATGCAGATGATATTGTGATCCTCTCTGATAATAAACCTTTTTTACACGGTATTTTAGCAGCCATTAAACGGTATTTAAACGAAGAGCTGAACTTACAGGTAAAGGATAATTACCAGGTATTTCCCGTTGCATCCCGCGGCATTGATTTTATAGGCTATAAATTCTACCACACGCACATCTTACTCCGGAAGAGCATTAAAAAGAATTTTGCACGGATGCTCAAGAAACGAAAAAACAAAGCATCTATTGCCGGGTATATGGGTTGGGCAAAGCATGCCGACACAAAAAATCTAATCAAAAAATTAAAGGTATATGAAGAAGTTCAGTGATCTCGGAATAAGAAATGAAACTAATCATTTCATCGGTAACAAAGTTCAGATAAACTGGATTTTAAACAAGGAAATAATTGTTCATGCCTACATTATTTCTCCATCTAAAATCAAAGGAGAATATGCGCAGATTCAAATAGAGTTTAATGAAATGAAGCATGTATTGTTTACCGGATCTACTGTGTTGATCAACACACTGAACCAGATTTCAAAAGACAGCTTTCCTTTCAGTACGACTATTGTCCAGGTTGGAAAGTATTATGAATTTAGTTGAATATTGATATGGATTGGACATTATTAGGATATTCAGAATTTGATTCGGATAGAATAAATAAAGAATTAGAACATCTTTCAATCGTGACAAGATTTACAGTAGATGAATTGACGGAAGCACTAAAAAATATATACCACGTTTGTAACACTGCTTGTGATTCACTTAGCAAACTTGCTGAAGTAATTAACGAGTTTGAAAAAAGTAAAAAAAGCGAAATTACGATATTAACAGACACCGTAAAACAGTACGGTATTAGCTTACAAAAACGTAAATGGAAACCAATAAATCAATAATTTGAAACAATTAAAAATTAAGAAATGGGAATGTACACGGAACTAATATTTGGCGCAAGTTTTAAAAAGAATACGCCTCAAAATGTTATAGACACAATAAGATATTTAGCTGGCGATTTGGAAGAAGAGCCAGAAGGTTATCTTTGGGAAGAAGATCGAAATGTGTTGGTAAATGGCAGTTATTATTTTGCTGTAAGTGATCCTGTAATAAAGATGTGGCAGGATGAAATTACGGACCAATGGATTTTATCTGCACGATCAAATCTGAAAAATTACGAAAATGAAATTGAGAAATTTCTGGAACTGGTAAAGCCATGGATAGATTCAGGGAGTGGATATAACGATATGTATGCCATTACCATGTATGAAGAAGATAATGAGCCTAAAATTTACTATTTGAATAAAGAGGAATTGCAAATTTGTAGAAGAAAAAGTATTAACGTGGTAAAAGAACTCAGGTTATGCAAAATAAAAAATATAATTGGGCATCTATTAAGGTTATGCTCGGTGGGAAAGAGATAGATGTAAGACCGATGAACTATATAGATGATTTGAATATATATTACATTTTAGAAAATAAAGTTCCTAAAAAAGTAAATAGCATTGAATGGGCTCAATGGCATGCAAAAATAGAAAATCGGATTGTAAAAAAAACAATGATTCAGGGTGTTGAGGTTTCAACTGTTTTTTTGGGAATTGATCATTCTCTGTCGTTTAAAGAAGATGAAGCTCCGATTTTGTTTGAAACGATGATTTTTGGCGGTGAACATTCCGGTTATCAGGAAAGGTACTCAACATGGGATGAATCTGTTATCGGGCATCAAAGAGCTTGTGAGATGGTTGTCTCGTAACTTTTTTTATTAGTTTTGTGAAAACTAAAAATATAACTATGGAATCGAATATAGGAATACTAATTTTAATTATCTCTCTTTGTTTAGTGATATATGCGTTCATGTGGATGAACAGTATGCTTAAATATACAAAGAGGTTACGAATAATGCAAAGTATGCAGTTGCAGGTTTTACAACAGATAGCAAAAGAAAAGGGAATCGAAATCAACCTTGCAAAAATTGCTGAAGAGGTTGAAAAGACCGTAAAATAACATTAAAACCGCCTGTTTGGGCGGTTTTTTTAATTCCCATTTGCAAAATTCAAATTAACCCCATAAATTTGGAAATATGCGTGGGCAACAATCTCTATTTTCCGATTTATTCTCTGAACAACAGCCGGCTGTAAGAAAGCAACGGCCCCGCAATTATTTCCTACCTGATCGCAACGAAGCGCTGTTACACCGTTATTATTTTCATGCGGAAATTAACCGTTACCGATATGACGACTGTATTGCACATCTGGAAAAAGAATTCTATCTGACAGCGCCTCGTATTATAGTAGTGTTATCGGCCAGTGTAGATCAGTTGTCACAGATTGTCAATGAGAAGCCGACACTTCCGGAACTGTCAAAGAAATTTCCACACTTTAACTGGAAGTCGAGATAATAAATTCAACCGGCTGTACGGCTATTCCTTCCGGCATATTGCTGATGTCGAATATTTCGCAGACAAAATCCATCATCACCACTTTTAGCTGATTATACCTTTTTGGAAATGTTGTTGCCTGGCGTACCAGCTCTGTAGTTAGCTGAAAATCGGTAGCATCATACAAGCTCTTACTGTTAATGTGCTCGTAGATCTTCTGAACAAACTCCATGCAGCGCACCGGCGTGTCCTGCAGATCATATACTACACAGTGTAGTCGGATGGTTGCAGTTCCATGTTGAAACTTATCACCGTTCTGGATCCACGAAATAGGATCAATGAATTCAACATATACTACAGGATAACGAGTTGCTTTCTCCTCTTCCGTGTTGTTATACTGATTATTGTACCAGTCAATTTTTTTTATCTCCTGAAGCTCTTTTAAACGGGATTTTAATACCGTGTAAATTTCATTTAAAACAATCATTTCATTATACGTTTAAAGTCCTTAATTACTATGTCAACAATCCGCTTTCTAAGCTTTTCAGAATCTCCCATAAACTTCCTTGCCGGAATTCTTTTGGTTGCCCGGCCGAATACCTTCACCTCACCTCCTTCATTTTGAATCTTGGCGTATTTAGTGGCGGCAATAAATCGGATTCCATTTGCGTATAGCTTCCATCGTATGGAATCTGCCAGTGCGCCTGATTCACCCGTAAGAATCTTTCTACTGGTGGCTGCGTTAGATATTTTGTTGGAACCGTATTTAAACCCATACCAGGGTGATGTCGCCGTTCTTCTTTTTACCTGAGGCCATTTTTGTAGATTTCGATCGGTGAACCCTTCGTTTTGGAACGATTCTTTGAAATGGTTAACTCCTTCCACGCCTATAATGGTAGGCAGCTCTGTCCGGATGTATCGTTCCAGATTAGCTATTTTTTTATCAATGTTTTTGAAATCAGCCATTTGTTTGTATATTTGTAAATATAGGGAGCGGCATTGCCAATCCCGCCCCAAAAGGACTGTTATTTTATAGCAGTCCTTTTGTGATTTTATCGCTCATATCCTTAATGCTGCTGCCATTAGATAGTATAACTGTTTTGTTACCTTTCCTGCAGATTACAAAATGAACGGTCTCATAACGTTTGAACTTTCCATACAATTGTTGAGCAGCCCTAAGCACGTTGTCTTCATTAAGAATATTACCGAAGTCCAGCGCAATGAATGTTTTATCAAAGCTTCTGAGCTGTTTTTTTACACCCATTTTATCCGAAAAGCTATTGTTGATGTACTTCTCCGGATAGGATGTTTTTGCCGCGGTTCTGTCACCGACAAACCCTTTATAGTTGAACTCCGGGTTTTTAACACCTTGTTTGTTTGAATGCGCCAAAATTTTGAACACTCCAGGATGTTGATCGCTGACATTTTTTGCGTACCGGAAGTTGTCCAGGTAATCATCCGGATCTGCGTTCATGCTCACCCGCACCTTTCCTTTTTTCGCCTTGAAATCAATGTACTCTTCATTCAAAGCATTTCGCAATTGATTGAAAGATTCCCGCACTTCCTGCTTTTCAGCCTTGCTTTTCGGTATGTATGGATGATCCGGTGAAAAAATCATTCCTGTCTTTCCGGGATTCCCAACAATTCCTGCAGGTGGTGTCGGAACTTCCACGTCATGTTCGGTAGGATCTTCCCTTGTTTGTTTTAACCAGCAATCACAGTTCCACCTGCTCGGAGGCAGAATATAATTCCAGATCGGATCATCAATCGGCTTTATAATGCCGTAATAGAGCTTGTGCTGCTCACTTGGGTTAGCACTTTTGGAAGGCATATATTCCAGGTTTGGATAAACATGCTTATCCCGCTGCCAGTCCTGCCATTGACGTGCAGCGCTTGCCTGGCGTTGTGCCAGATTGTATTCTGCAGATAACCAGTGAACATTATAATCACCATTTATCTTTTTGTAATCCTTCAGGAATTCGCCCCATTGTTTTTTATTACCATTTTCATCCACAAGCAGATTGCTTACATCTCCACCCATGCGCCAGGCTTTGAAAGCAGCGAAGACGGCAACGTTATTTTTCAGCTCGTAATTCATCCGGACATCCTGCTCGTCTGTTACAACGGTATAACCCTTTCCGATCGCTTTAGATAATTCGGAATAATTCTTTTTCCAAAGTTCATCATCGACGGGTTCGCCCTTATCATTGAAAAACTTCCGTGCAATTCGTTCCAGCTCATCGTCACTGAAGATATTGCTTGCTGCAGTTACGGCAGTAAGATCATACGTTTTTGCGAGCTGTGCCCCGAGTGCATCGGGGCTTAGCCGAAAAAAGAGCTGTTCCCTTTAGCTTCAGGAGCTGCTCCGTCGAACCCGGAATTTTGTTTCTGCTTCACAACAGGTACAGAGAACGTCTGATTCATATAATCTATGCCTTCCTTATCCATATCAAACTGCTGTGCTATTTTCAAAGCCATATCCAGTTCTTCAGTCAGGTTCTTTTCACGGATAAATTCAAAAGTTAACCCTGCGAACGGATAACCCATTTCAACAAGACGTGGAATGATCTGCTCGTTAATCACACTTTCAATCATTGTCTTGTCCGCTTGCTGGATGGACTTGCTTAAATCATAAGCTACCTGTTCTTTTGCTCTTGATCCTTGTTGCGAGTCTTCTCCGATTACAGCTCCACCTATTAATTTGGAAATCTCATTTGAAGATATTTTAAACAGATTGGTAAAGATCTCACCATCTCCGCCCTGAGCGTTCACAAAAACAATCTCTTCATCTTTTCCGATGACAGCATAAGAGTTTGTACCCATATTTGCCATCATGTCTTCGGAGCGGTTCAGGTGTTCCGGATCCAGTGCATCAGTTTTGAGCACCCGTGGCGGAATCCCCAACACTTCACAGTACTCTGAATAGGCACTTTGTGCAAAACGTTTAAAGATCACATGAGGAACACATTTGTTGAGCAAACCTAAGTCGTACGGATCACCGATCTCGAACAACCAGGGCGAATACTTCTTGTCTAATCTGTAGTCAATCCCATTTTCGTCGCCTTGTTTTACTGCCACAATCCCACGTTCCGGGTAAACGTGCCAGCGGTTCACCAGTCTCACGCTTCCGATTAAACCATCCTGAGTGAGTGCTTCGATTTCAACCAGCGAATGGCCCCATAAGATCGTTTCCCATGCCCAGCGCAGCAGCTGTCTGTACCATTCTTTTCTGATCATTGCTGAAGCTTCAGGTTGTGCGGTTCCGTCTTCGTCATACAATTCGTACTTATTTCCGAGCAGTGCATTTAAACGCCGTTCGATTTCTGCAGACAAATGCGCGTCAATAAGAATTTCATTATAGATGTTATAAAGAAGTATCCGCTTTGGGTTATCGGCATTCTCTGCTTGCTGCAGCGCGACACGCCATTGCTGAATATCTTTTTTAGACCGCGCATTAGTGCTGCGGATAATACGTGTTACCAGTCTGTCCGGGCGTTGCTTTGGCTGTGCCGTTTCCGGTGCTTGTTTTGCTTGTTTCTTTGCCATGATTAAAAGAAGTTGTCTGTTTTAGTTTGCGAGCTGCCATATCTGAGGGGTGTTTTGGGCTGATCCTCTTTCACTGGAAGATCCGGAGCGATAAAACCGCTCGCTACTTTCTCCAGCCAGTTCACCGCATTTTCGTAGCGTGTTGTCCGAAGCTTTGGAATATTGTTCGGAGCAACAGCACTGTAGGCATTGTATAGCACAATGTCCACACACTTTTGAATAATGATCGGAATCCTGTCCGTGGTGCTATCAAAGCATTTTGCCGCATCATAGCGGATAGACAGATAACCGGTCATTTCTCCGATCGCATCCAGCTCCAGCGCATCTAATATGACAGCTCCCTGATCCGTCGGATCTTCATATTCACCTACTACATCAATCAGCTCTTCCGGCTGAATGACTTTGAAAAAGTCGTTTATCGTTAAAAAGTCCATTGCGTCTAAAATTTTCGGTTTGTTCTTGTTCCCCCTGTTCTGTTTGGATTCCTGTCGTGCCGTTCGAAAGCATCCAGGTAATCGAAAGAGTAGGTATCTGCATCCGGTGCATCGTCTTTTGTTTTGTAGCCGGGCTCGATTCCCTTCAGCTGTGCCAGTCCAACTTGTGTATCATTGTGTGATCGGAGATGGTGATTGTAATAGATCCGGCTATTCTGGTACTGTGGCAACATCTTAATGATGTCATCATACTTATTACCTTTCCTGCGGTCGATCTTAACCAGGTTCAGGCTGATCTTCTTAGCTTCCTCAACTTCTTTAATGTTCCGGTAGATCTCTTCGTTCCAGAACTGCGCTTCAAAACCTATCTGCACATTAATTCCTTCAGGAAGCCGTGATTGAAAATCGGCGATCCAGTTCAGTGGCTCTTTTACTTTGGATTGCTTGACAAAACAGTCGATCAGGTATTTTTTACCATCCTTTAAGCCCCAAATCCGGACGGCATTATAATCGGAAGTCTTTGTGCCGGCAAACGCTACGTCCCAGCGGCCTATGATAGCTGTCATTGATCGTAACTGCGGAAGCTTACACCATTGGATGTATTCGTCCAGGAATAGCTTACCTTCGATATGTGGTGTATTATTATACTCTGCTAACGCTCTGATCGTACCTATTTCCTGCTCGATCTCTTTAAAGAACCATCGGTCGTACTTCTCCTTCCAGGTAGGCATATAAGTTACCGGATCATAACCGTCAAGCCTGTCGATATCCCAGCCGGAATTTTCTTCCACGATCTTGGAAAAGATCATTCTTGGCGTCCAGTGGTTCTGCGCGATAAGGACACGCCTGTTTTTGTTATCCATTGTCGGGATCACTCCTCGCAGGAACCATTCGGCATATTCATCCTGGCGTTTCGGATTTTTGGCTGTATCTTTTCCTTCCCAGTCATCCGCGACGATATAGTCCGGCCGATCAGCAACTGTTCTTAATCCGCGCGGATCCTGTCCCATTCCGAGCGCTTTTGCCTTGAAGCCGGAATTGGTGACGAAATACCCTTCTTCCCATTTGTTATTAGTGCCTTTCTGAACACCGAAATCGTTAATCAGTAGTTGGTTGTATTCGAACTCTGCCTGAATGTCACTAAGCAGAATTTTTGCTTTATCTTCCGTCTGCCCAACAACGACCATGTATTTAATGTCATCATTGATCCACAACCATAACGGAAGCAGTACAGTAGCAACTACTGATTTAGCATGTCCGCGCGCCCACTTTAGCCAGCCTTTGTATTTCTTGTTCCGCCGTACTTTTCTTGCTATCCGGATGTGAAAAAAAGGAGTTTCGCTCTCTGCGTAGTGTTTGAAGTAGGTTTCAACGAAATACTTGAAGTCTGCTTTTGCTTTTGAGATTCGGACATTCTTTTCCTTGTCAGTCTCAAAAGGATTGATCTGACTGTGAGCCGTGATCCGCTGGATTAATTCATCGTAGCGCTTGACTGCCTGTTTGTCCTTCAGCTTATGTGTTTCGCCAGCCATTACTTCTACTTCTGTTTGGATAGTTCCTGTATGAATCGCTGAGAAAGCGTTCCGAACGTATTGAGCTGTACAGGCTCATTTTTTGACAGCCATTCGATGAACTCCTCGAACACTTCAATGTAGCGGTGAATTGGCTGTGATGAAAACGCTTCAATTTCCTTACGGATCACTGCTTTAGCATCACTCAGCTCTTTGTTCGGAACATTGTTGTGTTCTGTCTGAATGACCTGATTGATAGCTTTCAGCTGTGCATAGGCTTCCTGAAGTAATTGTGGTCGTGTGATCTGCCGGGCTTCCCGAAGTTTATCCCAGTCGTATTTGTCGATCCATTCCCGCAGTGTTTTCTCCGTCACCTGTGCCAGTTTGGCAATTTCTTTCCGGGTTCTTTTCACGGAAGAAAGGACATAAAACTCATACGCTCTCTGCTTTTTTTCCTCTTGATTCATGAATCAAAATTCAGCGGAATTTCAGACCTTAAAAAATTGCTTTTTCATAATGCTTAAGCCTTAAAAACATTATGTTACAGTAGCATTACTCTTGTGTTTTCCTGATTTTTTTTAGCCAAAAAACGCCCTCAATTTTGGAGTTCAAAACAACGTAAAATGTATTTCACATCAGAGGGATCAACAGGTCAGTTATATGGAACCATTTGGGGTGGTGACGGGCAGTACATCGCATCGGAATTAAAGGCTTTTTTAAAGTCAAAGACAGAAGCGACGATTCATCTTCACACTCCCGGAGGTAGCGTATTCGACGGTAATCTTATCTACAATGCACTGCGGAACTCACAGGCAAAGATCCACATTGTAATTGACGGCCTCGCTGCCAGTATGGGATCTATCCTGATGCTGGCAGGTAATACGGTATCAATTGCGGATAATGCTTTTGTCATGATCCATGCGCCGTCCGGAATCGTGGAAGGCAACGCCAGTTCGATGAGCAAAGCAGCACAGCTGCTGACGACAATGGAAAAACAGTTCATAACCAAGTACGCAGCTAAGACAGGTAAAACCGAAGAGGAAGTAAAAGCCTGGCTGAATGGTGACAACTGGTTCAGCGCTGAAGAAGCTCTGAATGCCGGATTAGTAGATCAGATCTCAGATACCGTGCTGGATGATATCGATCTGGCTGCATTGCAATCCATGTCCTTCACTGCCCTGGCTAACACCTTCGATCAGAAATTCATTAAACAACCAAGTAATAATCAAAATGATGAGCACATGAAATTGAGCGCAAAAGCCAAGTCAATTCTTGGCGTAGCGGATGACGCTACAGACGAGCAGGTAAATGAAGCTGTAGAAAGATTGTCTAAAGAGAATGATGATCTGAAGGAAAAGACAGCTGCTGCGACTAAAGCACGCATCCGTGCATTGATTGATCCGGCCGTTGCTGACGGCAGAATTCCAAAGGCAGAGTCTGACGATTGGGAACAATTGGCAACAGCCAATTATGACTTGGCAGCACGAAGAATAGCCGCGTTGCAAGCTAAAGAAAACCTACCGGTCACTCCGGGAGCAAACAAAGGCAATCCTGTATCTGAAGAGAATAAGGACTGGAGCTTCACCGACTGGTCCCGAAAAGACACTGCCGGGCTTTTAAAAATGAAAGAAGAAGATCCTGACCGCTACAAAGCCCTGGCGCAAAAGACAGGAATCAAATTGTAAAATCAAAACACAAGCAACAATGAAGAAACTATTTTTCGCCCTGATCGCTGTCACGATGATAGCGGTTCCCGTAAGTGCCGTTCTTGGCATCCCTTTCTTTGCCGGCGCTGTTGGTGTAGGTATCGCCTCCTTTATGACGCCTTCCTATGAATCAACAGCCATGGCAGGATTAAACAAAGAAATCTGGCTTCCGGATCTGATGGAAGGATTCTACGCAGATGATATGTTCTTATCCGAATGCCGTGATATGACAGCATTCGTTGACAATGACACTATCAACTTGGCGGAGGCAGGTGTTAATCCGGATGTGCTGATCAATAATACTTCTTATCCGATCGCCACTGCACAGCGTGCAGATACAGCACTGGCACTGCCGCTGGATACGTATGATACAGAGAATACGCTGATTCGTGCCATTGAAACGGCAGAGCTTTCGTATGATAAACGCTCCTCTGTTCTTTTCGGTCATCGGATGGCATTGAGAATGCGCTTTATGGAATATGCCGCTTTCCGGATCGCCCCTGCAACAAACGGTACTTATACACCTATTATCACCGCTACCGGTGCCAACAATGGTTCCGGTAATAAACGCCTGACGTTTGCCGACGTGTTGAATCTACAACGGCAATTTGATGAAGCTGAGATGCCGTCAGAAGGAAGAATTCTTGTACTGTCAGCTCAACACAGAATGGATCTGCAGAATGAAGACCGGGATCTGTACAACCAGTTGCTGAAAGATAAGTCGTTGTACGGGTTCAAACTCTATTCTTTGGCATCCAAGCGCTTACCTCGTTACAACAAAACAACTGGTGCTAAAGTGGCATGGCAGGCAACTGATGCTCCTTCCACAGACGTGCGTGCATCCATTGCATTTCATAAAGATGAAGTAATGAGAGCGCAGGGAACTGTTGATATGTTCGCCAGAGAGAAAGATCCGGATGAACGAGGTGACAAATTTGGTTTCCAAATGCGCGGATTATCCATGCCGATCAGAAACAAAGGAATTGCGGCGATCTATTCACCAGCTGCTTAACTACTAAACACAGATACAGATGATACAGGAGCTTTATCAGGTTGGAATTCTTGCCGAATCAGAATTTTGTGAGGATTTAGATTTCATGGCTGTCCCGGATATTCAGGAAGAATGTCCGGCTGCTAAAAGCGAACAGGAGCTGAGAGAGTACTTCAAAAATCTCTCAATTAAAAGAAAGATAACTCACGCGGTGATTCACTGTGCAGCTACCCAGCCGACAGCTTCTGTATCATCTATTTTAAACTATTGGAAGAATACTTTAAAGTGGCAGAATCCCGGCTATCACATACTGATAGGTACGTCCGGATTTACTGTTCTGTCGGACTTCAATAACGTGACGAACGGCGCGATAGGATATAATGCCTGTGGAGTGCATTTCTCCTATATCGGCGGTATTGATTCCTCCGGGAAGCCAAAAGACACCCGGACGGAACTCCAGAAACACCTGTTAAAAGTATGCCTGGAAGAGATACGCAGACTGATCCCCAATATTAAAGTGATCGGCCATAATGAAGTAGCAGCTAAAGCCTGCCCGTCATTCAAGGTCAAAGAAGCATACCCGGAATTTTGGACTGGTAAATAACAACGGCAATGGATAAGCTTTTCCCGGAATACATATTAAAATACGGCGCAACAGGCATTATGGCGGTATGGCTGTTTACAGTTAACAGCCGATTGTCAGATGTTGAAAATCGCCTGTATAACTGCCTTGAAACTCGGGTTCGTGTTTCCGAATCTCAGTTCCCTGATCAGATCCGCCCGGAGTTTCTTGCGCTCCTTCCACGCGAAGAACGAAAATCATCTAATACAAAACAACAATGAAAAAAGAGCATATCTCACGCCTTGAAGAGTTCTTCAAGGTATATCCGGAGGAAACGGAATGTATCCTCTTCGCAGACGGCCAGATCTTCACCCGTAAGAACGAAGGTTATGCCAATCAGTTTCACCAGCAATCAGGACTAAAGTTCGAGACGGTAAAGAAATCTGAAATTGAATCTGAAACAAAAGTATTGCCTCTTGTTAAAGAAGGCGATCTGTCCGCAAAAACCAATAAGGAACTGGCTGAATTTGGCAAAACATTAGGATTGGATCTGAATCCAAAATCTAAAAAAGCCGAGTTGCTTCAAGCTATTGCTGACGCTTCTAAACCTCAGTCGGATGATCCTGCAGCAACAGAAGAAGAAACTGAGGATGTTTCCGAGGAAGATTACAAACCTGTTCAAAACGATTAATCATGGCTTTTAATGATGTAATAGTAGTTCAGCAGTCCGGAGGCCTTGGAAGACGTGTGGCAGCAACAGACGGCGTTAGCGGTCTGTTGTTCAACGCGGTTGCAGTGGTCGGCGGGTTTCAGTTGAATAAAGCATACAGGCTGACAGCTTTGGCTGACCTGGATGCGCTCCTGATCGACGAGACGTATGATACCACTAATAAGGTATTGGTGTATGAAAACATCAAAGACTTTTTCCTTTCTAATCCATCTACTGGAGAAGTATGGATATATGGTGTCGATAATACACTGACGTATGCACAGATGGTCACTCAGAAAACAGAGCCTTTGGTACTTGGTTCCGGTGGAGCTGTCAAGCTGGTCGGCTACAGCTACAATGATAAGTTAACGGGTATTCCGGCAACGCCTGTTGATTTGGATGCAGTGATCGCCGCTGCTCAGTCAGTAACGACAACACTGCGTACTAATCATTACCCATTATCTGCTTTGGTGGAAATGGTCGGCTTGACAGTTGCTGTTGCCACATCGACAAATTATCACAACAAAAATGCACGGAATGTAACTGCAGTTGCTGGTCAAAACTATGCTATTGCTCAGGATAACGATACAAAATATCGGTGTGCTATCGGTCGGGCGCTTGGGACAGCGTCCTTAGCAGCTGTACATGAGAATATCGGATGGTTGCAGAAATTCAACCAGATCGGCGGCAACCTGATGAAAGCAGCTGTTGGTGGAACTGAAATTTCTCAGCTGTCATTATCCCAGCTCACAACAATGAATGATAACGGACTGGTGTTCCTGAAGGATTTTGCGGATGATCCGCAGGCAGGCTTGTACTGGAACGATTCATTCACCTGTACCACATTAACTGATGATTTCGCTTACCTGGAAAACAACCGGACTATTGATAAAGCTACCCGCCTGATCAGACGCGCATTTTTGCCTTATCTGAATAGTCCGATCTATGTTGACCCAAATACAGGTCAGCTCGCTCCTAATGTGGTAGCTATGTTGGAACAAGTCGGTAACAAAACGATCACCGATGAAATGTTGACAGCTGGCGAAATCTCCGGATTTACATTCACAATAGAGCCTGCTCAGGATATCCTGGCAACCTCTCAGCTGGAAGCAGTACTGACCATTACTCCGGTAGGAACTGCCAGAAAGATAATTATCAAAATCGGATTTAATAACCCTTTTAACTCGTAATTCATGGCAGATTTACAACCATTAATTAACGGGAAGCGGCATGTATTCGCTTCCGTTAGGCTCAATTTTTTAGGAAGATCCGTGACGGGTTTTTCTTCTATTTCTTACGATGACACCACCG
Source organism: Flavobacteriia bacterium 40-80 (assembly GCA_001899145.1). Classification (GTDB taxonomy): domain Bacteria; phylum Bacteroidota; class Bacteroidia; order Flavobacteriales_D; family Crocinitomicaceae; genus 40-80. Next base: position 118,997 of record MKVF01000018.1, on the reverse strand, counting down.
ATAAACAAGACAATCCTGGCGCCGGAGGTATGCCAAATAACAGGGGGCGTGGGAACTATAAGGCGACATGTAAAATCAAGCTTTATCAGTTTGAAGTGGTAGGGATTCAAAAAGCGGCTGGTGGCAGACGCTTACAGTCAATTCCAATGTTTGACATAGTCGTAACCTATCTCCCAGAAGGTGCTGATGAGCTGGTGGTCGATGTAGTTCGGAACTGCGAGTTCCTCACTAACGGAAGAGCTCTTTCAGCTGGCGATATGTTATCTGAATACGAATTTGAGTTGATTACATCCGATATCAAATGGCACGCACAAACAGAGTTCTAATCATTAATTAATATAAAATGACAAAGAAATTAAGATCAGTAACACCTGCCCAGATAGCAGCATGGAAAAAAGAATATGGGGATCACAAGATTTATGAGATTCCCGTAAAAATACCTCTTCCACGCGAGGAGGGAAAAGAGCAGGAATTTGAAGAGATCATTGGTGTTGCTCGTAAACCAGGCTTAGATGAGATTCTGGCTGCAGAAGAATATGCACCTGACGATAGTGTGAAGCAAAATCTGTTCCTGTTTCAGAATTGTTATCTGGGTGGGGATCCACTGATCAATTCAGAAGATGAATTGAAACTCGCAGTAGCCAACGAGATCGCCTCACTATTTAAATTCTATAAGGCAAGCTCAAAAAAGCTATAGCCACTCCCATACCTGGGGAAATAGGGATGGCCGAATTCAGAAAGCTCGCTGTGTTAATCCGCAGTGAGCTTCACTTAGACCCCAATTCATTAACCAATGAAGAATTTATCGAACGCTCCAGAGATGTGTTGTGGCTGTTAGACTACAAAGAAAAACGCGCGGCAGCAGCAATGGGAGAAACGATAAAATCTGCAGTAATACAAGCATATATAGCAATCAATAACCCACAAGAACAATGAGTGACGCAACATTCGATATGAATATCGGCCACGGTATTTTCGAAGAGCTGAAAAAGCTCCGATCGGAAGTAACCTCGTTGCGTGATAAAGTGGAAGATGTGGAAAAAGCTTCGAAAGACACATGGGAATCCATGCGCAAATCTTTGAAGAATATTTCTTTTCAATCAGTCATTCAGGGTATTGATAATGTTTCGGAAGGTTTACGTAATGCTGCTGAGCCGGGATTAAAGTATAACGCTGCTCTGAAAGAGCTGGAGGCAATGTCCGGGATTACCGGTAAAAAACTGCGGGAGCTTGGTAATATGGCCCGCGAGAACGCGAAGGAATTCGGGGGTGATGCCGCTAAATCCATTGAAACTTTCAAGTTGATTCTTGCGCAGCTCGGACCGGAGCTGGCACAACAACCGAAAGTGTTTAATCTTATGGCTCGTAATGCGGAGGTCTTGGCAAAATCTATGGGTGGAGATGTGCCCGGAGCTGCCGCAGTACTTTCCACTGCAGTACAACAATACAATGTTGACCTGACCAATGCCGCAAAAGCGCAGGAGCAAATGACGGTCATGATGAATGCCATGGCTGCCTCCGCAAATGCCGGATCATCAGAATTGCCACAACTGCAGGCGGCAGTTGGTGTTGCCGGAGGTGCTGCAAAACGTGCTGGCTTGGAATTTGAACAAATGCTTTCATCTCTTCAGTTCCTGGACAAAGCAAACTATAAATCTGCAGAAGGTGGAACTGCTCTTCGAAATGTATTGGAGCAGCTCTCAAAAGGCCGTTTCCTGCCGGAGAAAGTTCAGGACGAATTGCGGGGTGCTGGTATTGACATCAGCAAATTAGCGGATACCACGGTGTCATTCACAGATAAACTCCGAATGCTGAAACCAATCGCTAAAGATACTGCGTTGATCGGGGCATTATTCGGCGGTCCTTATTCCGGAGCTGCACAAGCATTGATCGCTACTGCAGATGCGCAGGATGAAATGACAGCGTCCATCAGAGGAACCAACGAGGCGCAGCGTTATGCAGCAACCATGATGGAATCTGACGAGGAAAAGCTCGCACGCTGGCAGGCGCGTGTTGATGATATGAAAGTGTCGTTGTACAACCTGACAGGCGGAACGATTGCCTACCTGACACCTCTGAGCGAAACTGTTCGTGAAATATCGGCGTTTGTTCCATTAGTTACCGGTGCGAAAAGTGGAATCGAACTACTTCGTAAATCCACAATTTACCAGAATGTGGCAACCAAAGCAGCGTCCGCATCTCAATTGATATGGAATGCTGCGATGAACGCTAATCCGATCGGCCTGATCATTACCGGTACTGTGGCAGCTGCCGCTGGAATTTATGCGCTCACACGAGCGATGAAAACAAATACTGTAGCGGCACAGGTTCAAGCTGCTGTTAAACAAAAGGTAATTGAAAAGACAGTAGAAGAACGTACAGAACTGGATCTGCTTTTCGGCCGTTTAAAATCCGCCAAAAAAGGTTCTGACGATTACAAGCAGGCCTTGACAGAATTAAACAACAAGTATCCTGGCATCATTCAAAAGTATGATCTGCACAAAGGACGTATAGAAGACTTAAATAGTGCTTATAAGGATCTTATCAAAAATATTGATAAGCAAGCGGAATTAGAAGCGAATAAAGAACTTCTGGTTCAGGAAAAGAAAGATGAGCTTCTTAATAAGCAGGATGGGCCTAACATCGCAAACATTGCTGCTCATTGGTTAACGGGAACGTCAGCTTGGCATGAATCAGGAAAAGAGTCGCGGCAAAAACAATCTCAATACCGAAAAAATGTTGCCTCTTTACAAAAAGAACTGAACGCACAAAAGACTTCGTCACAACCCGAAGCAACACAGCCGGAAGCTCCGGTGGCGATTCCTGATCTGGAAACGAAACAGCAACCGGCGGATGATACGGAAGCAGCGATTAAGAAGCAGATCAAGTTACTGGAAGAGCAGAAATCGGCAACAAAGATCGGTACAAAAGAATACTACAGGCTGGCTGGTGAAATTACACGCTTAAAGTCACGCTTAGGTCAGAAATCAGGATCGGCGGCTTCCGGTAGTTCTTCCGGATCAGGTTCCGGAGGTGAAAAGCGAAACATCAGTGTTCGAATAGAACGCCTGGTGGAGAATCTGATCATTCAGACAAGCTCAGTAAAAGAAGGGGCTGCAGATATTAAGAAACAAGTATCCGAAGCTTTGATCGGAGCTGTGCGAGATTATGAAACCGCAATTTAAAAAGTGTTTAAATGGAATTTAAAATACAAGATTTAGCAGTGATGGCGGCGGATATTAATTACTATCCGGCGCTTGGTGTTGCTGTCAACAAGTTGCTTTCGTCCCGTGACAAGATAGAATATGAAATCGCGCTGGAGGAAGCTACAAAGATTGCGATCGGTTATGAGAATATTTCAATCGCATCCAAGAAAGACTATGGCATGTCTTCTTATCTGCCGGGAATGCCACTGTGGCAACCATTATTATTTAAAGGCAAGCCGGGACAAAGAGATATGTTACTTGAATCGGCGGTTGTTGAATTAACCAGGACAAAAAATATTGTCTCAACCATTGTTCAGGGCAGGGATACTTCTGTTGACGAATTCATTAATAATGGTGAATGGCAAATTACCGTATCCGGAATTCTAAGCACTAATGAACCGAGATATCCGCTGGAAGAAGTAATTGAATACGAAGGATGGATGAATCAGAGCTCACCTATTGAAATAGAACATGAGCTGATGAATAAGCTGGGGATTTACGAAATCGTTGTATTGTCAGAAACGCTAACGAAAACACCTCACTGGAATCTTCAGGCCTATTCCTTCAATGCAAAAGAGACCAAACCACTGCCACTGATCATTGATCTTAAATCAACCGCACCAATGTATTGAGTATGGAAGTTTTAAAAAGCAGCATAACGATCGGTAACTATTGGTTTGACTTTGTTCACCAGGTTACAGTTGAAAGTTCGTGGAAAGAGTTCACGGATAAGGCTGTTATTATGCTTCCTGCCGCATTGAAAATTGATTACAATGATTTGAAAAAAGCAATCCCTGTTGGCAGTGAAGTATCAGTAAAGATAGGCTATGAAGGCACACCATTAACAGAGATATTTAAAGGATATGTTGCACGGGTTCGAAGTAAAGTGCCGGTGGAGATTGAATGTGAAGATGAGATGTGGAATTTAAAGCGTATTCAGATCAACGAGAATTGTAAAAATGAAAAATTGGGCGATTACCTGCAGAGAGTGTTAAACGTTCCTGTGGATGCTTTTGATGTGACGATTCCTTCAAAGGTAGTCAGTAAAAAGACAGGTGCACAGCTGCTGGATGAGATTAAAGAGGAATACGGCTTTCACTCCTTTTTCCGAAAAGGCTGGTTGGTCGTTGGAAAACAATATTCTGACTCTTCCAATCAGCGGCACACAGTGATTATTGATCAGTCTTCTGATTGCAATGTGAAATCTCAGAATCTGGAATATATGGCTAAAGAAGATGTGAAGATTAAAGTAACTGCCATCTCAAACATGGCTAATGGCAAAAAAGAAGAGGTGGAGTTTGGTGATCCGGACGGAGAAGAACGAACACTTAATTTCTTTAACATTCCCAAAAGTCAATTGCAACCAATTGCCGAGGCTGAAGCTGAGAAACTAAAGTATGATGGCTATCGTGGTGATCTTAAATTGTTCGGCGCACCGATCGTTTTCCATGGCGATATACTGACGCTTCAGAATTCTCAGGATTCAGACAAAACAGGTGATTATTATATCGACGGTGTAAAGTATTCCTTCGGAGTATCCGGAATAGAACAAGATGTACAACCAGGACCAAAAGCAAGCGCATGAGTGAAATTGTAAAAGCAATAAGACAAGTCGTTAAGTCGATGATTAAGCCTGATCTGCTGATCGGAACAGTAAAGTCTTTTGAGTCCGTGAACTGGACAATATCAGTTGAATTGAACCAGGGCGGAACCGTGGAAGATGTGACGATCAGATCAGTATTGAACGATGACGAGACAGGCGTATTCATAGAGCCGGAGGTTGGTAGTATCGTGTTGTGTGCTATGGCCGATGGCAAGCTGGAAAATTTAAAAGTTGTTTTGTTTAGCGAGATAGTCAATATGGAGCTGATGCCAAAGGAACAGCTGAAGCTGCGCGGTGATGATTTTGGCGGCCTGGTCAAACTGAAAGACCTGGAAAATAACCTGGATGCACTGAAGCAATATTGTGAGGCAATGAAGAATGCTGTAATGACAGGGTTGAATGCAGTCGGAGCTTCAACCGCAGCCAGCGGCCCGAATGGAGCAACTGCGTTCAATGGTGCTATGTCTTCTCAGGCAATCACTTTTAAGGATATGGAAAACAAAAATGTAACTCATGGCTAAGGATATCATTATTGCAGACATTTTTAAAAATGGTGATTTTAACGTTGATTACAGCGATGAGCAGCACATTAACCATGTGATAACTTCAGCTCCTGGACACTTTAAGCAGCATCCGCTGATCGGGGTTAACATTCTTCAATATGTGAATGCGCCGATGTCTCCGAAGATCGCTGCGGAACTGGAAAGAAACATTCAGCTTCAGCTTGAAGCGGATGGAGCAAAAAATATCAAAGTAAGTGTAAATACAGCAACAACAGAAGTAAATGCAACAGCAACGTATAATTAAACAGGATCCACAAACGATCTTTGACGTATTGCTCCAGCATTCCGGCGCAATATCGGGATTATTTGATTTCATGAGCTCCAATTCATTGACAGTATTAGATATTCCTGAAGGAGAATATATCGCTCCTGGAGTGATCAATGAGGACGTTGTTACGGTCTTGAATCCTTCATCTGTTGAATACCCGGTTATTGGTAGCATGAGCGGAACAGATCCTTACAATGTGACAGTAACGGTAAACGGTCAGCCTTTCAATATTTGGCAGGCAGGAACTACTCAGGATATAGTTGTAAAAGATACATCAGGCAATATTCTGACAGTTTCCGGAAGTGGTAATGATCTGCTTGTCGAACTCCCTGAACGTAGCTGGCAACGCCCGACTAAATGGCTGACACGTCCTGTAATTCCGTCAAATGACAACTGTTACTGGCTTCTGTTTGCTTTATTTTCACAAAGTCCTAACTGGCTTTCGTTAGGAGGAATAAATTGGTTTTCAGGATCAACTGTTGTCGAAGTATATTCCGATGTTTCTTTGCCGCCTGTAGCAACAATAACATCTGGATTCACTAATCTTATGTTTGGTTATAATATAGGATTGCCTGGTTCCGAATTTAGAGGATATCGCCAAGTATGGCTGAAGATAAAATCTTCAAATGGTTCAAGAAATACATCATTCAATATAGGAGCATCTGGCACTACTACCTACGGGAATCGCCCGATTAATATTTTAGAAATCATTGTGTCAAACGATACCAATGTTATTTCGGGGACAGTCAATTTCGGTTCTTCTTCACAGCCAGCTTCAATGCTTGAATCTGTTGTATTTAAAAATTTTAAATTGAAAAATATCTCTTCCCTTTTTAATTCAGCCACTAATTTGCAAAATCTTGAGATCAGCCCCGGTACTTATGATATAGACATTGCCACGAATGCTTTTAATCTCTGCCCTCTTAGAACACTACCTGAAGGGGTATTGTTTAGACCGGTCAATGCCACCACTATTTTTACGGCTTCAAATATTGAAGAAATAGACCTTGACATGATACTTACTGTCAGCTTATCAGTGTCTGTCGTTTCCTCCTCCAAGGCGAAGAGAATACGCCTTCGTAATATGTCATCACAAACCTTCTCCATCGAACTAACGGGACTGCTGAACTGCATTTCACTTTGCTTAGATGGGTATAAAGTGAGTCATAATATTACACAAACTTCTGTTTTTGGAGTGGTCGGATTCGCCGAATATGCTAATAGTTTAGGCTTCGCAAATGTAGGAGGGATTATTACTATGACATCACTTCAGTATAGTTCATTCGGCGGTTCCGGATCATCTGTGGAAACGACATTATACACAAAAGGATGGAATATATTTTATTAGTTAGTAAACAATTAAACAAAATAAATGGGATCATTTTGGAAATTACCTGAGTGCATTGAAGCACCTACAGGAGTTGGTATAGCAGGATTCGGAAGAATCACTGTTGAAGAGTACGAACAGGCATTAGCAGATAATGATACTGCTCAATTGGCAATCTGGGATGCTGCACTGGCAGGAATAGGAGCAGCTTATTATGAGGACACTCCAACCGAGTGTATAATTCCTGATCCGGAAGATGAATAAAAACAAAAGATATGGCACGAACGATTAAAGTTATTTATGATGAAATGATCGCTGAGAAAGAATCAATGGCTCAGCTTACAGCATTACAGCCAAACATTTCATCCTATCAGGCCTTGTTAAGTGATTTAACAACGAGCAGTAAAGTAGCGGTCTGGCGATTGATATTCTTCGTTACAGCTGTTGCTGTATGGACAATTGAAAAGTTGTTCGATGAACACAGAGCATGGATTGAAAACCGAGCAAAACAGATACGCGTCGGTAATACATTCTGGTATCAGCAGAAAGCATTAGAGTTTCAATACGGCGACGCTTTGGTTTTTAATGGAACTGAATTCGTATATCCAACTGTTAACGAATCCGCGCGAATCATTAAAATGGCTTCCGTAACGGAGCTGACAGAAATGGTGCTTATTAAAGTGGCGAAACTAAACGGAAATGATCCGGAACCATTGACTGGTCCGGAAAAAGATGCCTTTGATATTTATTTGAAAAAAATCAAGTTCGCTGGTCTGAAAGTTGGGGCAGTTTCTCGATCTGCTGATTTAATGAAAGTATATTACAAGGTTTATATTGATCCTATGGTGATGAATACTTCGGGTGTATTACTTTCGGATCCGTCCGTTAAACCGGTAGAAGATGCTATCAATAATTACATCCGTAATTTGCCATTTAACGGCATTTTCACACCTACAGATTTAACAGATCAAATTCAGAGAGCTTTAGGAGTTGAGAATCCTGTATTACAGTCGTGCGACGTTCAATACGGTGCTAATCCTTATCAGCCGGTTGGCGATTATTACACGCCTAATGCTGGCTTTATGAAAATTGATCCGGCATTTCCTTTGGCAATAACAATTACATATCTGATAGCATGATCACAATAGACTTTATATACTTGATTTCTGTTTTGGTTTCTCCCCGGCTTTATAGAATAGAGTTGTTGTTGTATATCCAATGTGTCATGAAGCCATTAATTAGCCTTCACACACAGTTCCAGCAATTTTATGACCGCAAAACTTATGAACTTATCTGGAACGGTCAGGTGTGTGTGCTGGAAGAATTGTTGAACCGGGAATTTGACGGGGCTTTAAAACGTATCTGGATTGAAGATTACATAGAGTCAGACGATGTTTACATCTTTAATGTGGAGGAACAGAATGAGGAAACGTTTGTTTTCAACGCTTCAGAACTGGAAGATCCTCTTTACATTTTTAAATCTGATGAATCATTATCCGGATTTATCATTCACATACCAATTGCTTTGGTATTTAATCAGGACTATTTCCATGCTTTAGTCAAAAAATACAAGTTACCATCTATTAATTATACTATTAAATATGAATAGGCTCACCACAACTTATAACGGCGGTTTTAATTTAAAAATGAATGATTTTCGCTGGATAGAAACCGGACTTTTTGAAGCCTTTAAAGGTTTGGCTTCTCCGCTTCTGAATAACAATACGCAGATAATTTTATCAGGCTGTTCACTTTCGATCAGTGGCGGAACCCTGACCTTAACTGAAGGTTTTATCTTCTTGAATAATGAGGTGTTTTTTGTTCCATCCCAAAGCGAACCAGACGCAGGCACTACGTATAAGTACTTTGATGTGATTGAATCATTTGATCCGTCCGGCTTGAAAGAATTTAAAAATGGCCTCACACATGACGTATATGCTATCAGACGCGGAAAACTGATTCAATCGAATACGTTGCCTGTTGGAGCTGTGGATTACAGCTCTTATGTTACGGCAATACAATCAATAGAAACACAGCTGAAATCTCGTCTGTCTCCCATGACAACATTGGTTACACAGACGATTCCTCCGGGAGAAACATTGGAAGGAACTTACCTGATCAGAGGTTGGAAAGATTTTGCTTCAGGAATTCATTTAACTGGTCGCCGATGGGCAGAGGATTTATCTATTGGTAGTACGTTATTCACGTTGCCGGCTGGCTATCGCCCGGGAACCGAGCAGGTGCTTTCCCTTCCGCTGTCTTCATCTGCTAAAATGATTCAGGTCACTATTCAGACTAACGGAGAAGTAAAACTGAAAGCATGGGTAAACAGTGTTCCGGACGACTATACTTATGTGATCTCATTTGACGGGGTGGTGTTCAGGTAAAAAAGTCCCCGGCCTCCTTTTAAGTTACCACACAAAAAAAAGAAAATCGCATAAACGCTACCGAGGACTAATATCCTTGGAGTGCGTTTATGCAATTTTTTTGTGCGGTGATGCAAAAGTAAAAACAATTTAAAGATTAAAAAATGAAAACACCAATTAGTTATTACGGAGGAAAGCAGAGTATGCTAAAACACATTTTACCAATCATTCCGGAACATCACGTATATGTAGAACCGTTCTTTGGCGGAGGCGCTGTCTTTTTTGCTAAAGAACCAGCAGATGTTGAAATTATCAATGATTACAATGCTAATGTTGTCAATTTCTACCATCAGTTAAAAACAAACTATAAAGAACTGAAGAAACTCATTGATGCCACACCTTATTCGAGAGATGTATATAAGCAGGCAATGGTTGTGTATGAGAATCCTTTTATCTTCCGGCCGGAAGTTCGCGCCTGGGCTTTTTGGGTTGGGACAATTCAAGGCTTCAGTAATAAGATAGGTTCCTGGCGCAGTTCAACCACCCGAAGTAAGGAGGCAAAGCTCAATTTCAATAAAAAGCTACTGTTTGACGAGGTTTTATCTCAAAGATTAGATTTTGTTCAGATTGAGAATAAAGATGCTGTGGAGCTGATTAAAAAGCAGGACACGCCGGAAACGTTCTTCTACCTTGATCCGCCATACGTTGACAGCAATCAGGGTCATTACGGAGGTTACACACAAGAGCATTTCAATGAGCTTATTGATACGCTGAAGACGATCAAAGGGAAGTTTCTAATGAGCAGTTATCCTAATGAGTATCTAACAGCTGCACGTACAGAATGTAGTTGGTTTAATGATGACAAGGATATGGTGCTATCTGCGAGCCGTAATTCGAATAAGAGGAAGGTGGAAGCTTTGACTGCGAATTATGATTTAAAGAGCGTTTAAATGGTTTTTAAAGCAGGGAGTATATTTGCTCCCTGCTTGTTTTTTCTGGGCGAGTAGATTTGGATTTCTGGGCGAGTAGATTTGTCGAATATACTCATCGGTGATTTTTATTTTACGCATTTTATTAACTTTTATTTTTCAAACCCTGAATTTCTTGTTTCAACTCGGCAATGATTTCATCTTTACTTTTCAAAGAACTCTTTTGTGCAAGTAAAAACTCAAGTCTTTCTTTTATAAGCGGTTCTTCAATTATTTCAATCTTTTTTGATAATTCGTATACTTTTTTGAGTTCAATGAAATTTGAATCTATTATTTCTTTGGCTATATCCTCAATATGCGTCTTAGCAAACTCTCCCATTGCACCTTTATCTAAGAAAAAATTGTCATTGAGCATCTCATGAATATTTGCTCCAAAAGTTCCTTTTTGCTCATTATTAGATGGAATGCCATTTTCCAAACGGAGAACATTTTGTGATGGAATGTCTGAAAGAATAAAGGGCGAATGAGTAGCAAACAAAATATTGATTGAATTGATACCCAAAAAATTATCTTTAGCATCATTTTTACCTAAATTCAAACGTCCTATCGATTTAAGTAAATCAGAAACAAATCTTCTTTGAAACTCTGGATGGAAATATAACTCAATTTCATCCAAGACTATATTAATATTTGGGTATGTAAAGCGTGTACCAACAATCTCACTATGATCTGGTTGATTGAAAACAGAATCAATGTTATAAAGATGATAAAGAATGGATTGTATAGAGTGAATATGTTGCTGTTCACCTGAACTTAATAGCTTAAAAGACGACAGAGATTTATCATCAGTTAATATAATCTCAATATCAAAAAGCGACGGAGGGATTAAATTAATTAGTCGATCATTTGTTTTTTTAGCCAGCTTATCTGATAAACTTTCAATGGAAATGACATATTGATCTTTATCATTCCAACTTTCCAAAAGATATTTATGGTTACCAAATTCCCACTCTATTTTATCAGCAACATTTTCTAATAAGCCATTTTTTAAATAATTGATCGCCTGACGCAATTTAAACGTAATGTGAGAATCATCTGTATAAAGCGCATTTATGAGTTGAGGAATTTTTTCTTCTATTACAGTATCAAATACAACATCTCTAAATCTTGCTAAGTTATTCGTGTATGTTTTTTCATAGGGTTTATACACATACAATATTTTTTCAATTTTGTTGAGTATGTAATTTTCAATTTCTTGCTTAAATGGAATATTAATTAAATCAATATTGATATTGAATGTTCCATACAATTCACTCTGGATTTGTTTAGTAATTCTATCCTTAAGTGTGTCTTCATTAATTGTTTTAAGTCTATCTGGACCAATTTTCTCTTTGTTAAGAGTAAATATTAGGTGGGTTGCTATCTGTTTATCAGTTAATTTCCGGTGTTCATTTTTTTCATCATTCAATAATAGGTTAGATAACAACCTTGATTTTGCTAGATATTCTTCTCTTTCAATTTTAAAATCCCCATGTGTTCTCATTGGATTGATAACTAAAGGAGTTTGATAACCATCATTCTTATGAAATAGCGGATTTATCCAACTACCAATTGTACGATCGTTTAATCCATGAATTGAATAATTGACAGCTATAGAATAAAAGAATGTTTGAAGAATAGAAAGTTCTTTCTTTTTATAATCTTCAATGGATAATCCGTGGATAGGAGTAATTGAAACTTGTTTTTCATCATTATTCACGCGAATAACATAGATAACACTATCTATTTCAAAATAAATTTCTGTTTTCAGTCCAGTATGAATGTGATTAAACGAGTCAACAGTTCGTTGTCGAATATTTATTAATTCTTCGTAATTATCTGGTTTTGTTCGTTCAAATAATTTTCTGATTCGTTTATACTTGTCTTCATTCAGTTTTAGGTATTCCGAATTACCTTCTAGATTTATCGTAATATCTTCAAAAAAATTCTTGTACCATTCTAATTCTGTTTCTTCTTTAAATTTCTTATGTTTATTGAACAAATCTTTTGCATCTAAAAGGAGTCTATTTGCCTCATCAAAGCTACTTTCATCATCAAAAAGTTCTTCCTGTTCACCTAGCAAATAGATTGTACCATAAATAATTTCAAGCAATGAACTTTTCCCACTACCGTTCTTACCTACAATTGCAGAAATATTAATCTTCAAATCTGGCTTATCTTTTCGTCTAATATTGTACAAATCCATTGGAACGTTAGTTTCTAAAGGTTTTGCAGAAACAACTTCTTTGCCTTCTTCATCCTTGGAAATTTCAAATTGATAATCCTGATAAAATTGATAAATCTGTCCCGGAATCAAATTTTTCCTATACTTTTCATCACATCCCTCCAATGGTCTTATTGCCAACAATTTAAATCCACTCATTTCTTATTCTTTTTCAATTTCATTAAATCTTATTTCAATTTCTTTTATTCGCTCTATGAGAGCGTTCCACGGCAAGCTTTCGCCTGCCATCATGTTTTGCTGCATTTCTTTGTAATCGTTTTCCCAATCTTGAATGACTTCTTGAGGAGGTACGATTTTGAGTTTTCCTTTTTTATGATTGGAATAATCAATCCCACGTATAGGAGTAACACTTTTGCGGTGTTCTACAATTGTATTGAATAATTCATCATCGGTTATTGCTGTAATACCATGTTCTGTATCCATCATTTTTTCCAGATCGTACAGATGTCTTGTTAAGCGGTCTGTTCTTATTTTGTCTGTTGGTTTCGAAAATTCTTCGTGTAACAGTAAGGTCTTTTCGATAAACGTTCTGATTGGTTTTACCACTTGTACATTAAACTCAGGCAATGCGAATGGTAAATGACTAAATTCTTTATCAATGAATGAAATAACGGCTTTCTTTTCGGATGGTTCGGTTAGTGATCGTGCACCGACTTCTAAAAGTACCCGTTTTTGTATGTAGTCATTGTCTGTATCTATAGCGGACTGATAGTGTAATTCCAGTGTATTTGGGTCGCTGGTATCATCTACTTCGTCATTGTATTTGATTTCGTATAAGGAAGAATCTATTCCCAAGTTGGAGAGCTGCTGTATTAATTCTTCTCTGAATTCATTGATGATAAATCCTCCTGATGCTTTGCGAAGTTTTTTGATCTGAGATTTTGAATTTAGTTCGTCAAATCCTAACAGATGTCTGTCGATAATCAAGTCGATATCTTCCGAAAAGCGTTCTACCAATTGATATGCTTTACTTAATGAAGTTCCTCCTTTGAATATAATAGAGTCTGCATATTCTGATTGGAATACAGCTTTTAAAACAAGACATACCCACCAGTCTTTTTCAATGACTAAAGCAGGGTATCCTGTCAAGGTACTCATTTGCTCTAATAGCTGTATTTTTTGATTTCTTTCTAAATTAATCCACATCCGTCTGATTTTTGTATAGTTTCATAATCTCTTTCTGTATCCATACAGGGCCATATTTCAATTGTGTTTTGATTACAGCCGGATTTAACTTTTGCACGAATGGTTTTATCCGATCCAGAAAATCATCTGTTGTTTCTTTTTGCCCTGTTACTTTCATTGCCTGGACAATCAAATGCAGGAGTTCATCTTTTATCGCAAAATTTCTTGGTGCGGCTTTCTTAAATCTGATTGTCCGCTTTCCGATTTTTACGATTCTTTGTGAACCATCAGTAAGATATACGGCATTCATCGGGACTTGGGTAGATAGTCCTAATAGATTTAATGCCAGAACTCCTGTTGGAGCTATTCGCGACTTATCACGTTTTGAAATTTCGACAGCTACATGTTCTGCAGTAGGTAAAATAGTCCCTAATAACGGATCTATTTTGGGCTTAACATAAATTCCATGTGCCAAACGTACTAATACACTCTCTTTTTCTAAACGAGACAGTACCTGACGGATATTTTCAGGTGTTCCATAATTTGTAAAATCCTCAGCGAAGAACAGTATTCCTCTCGGAGATTTTAAAATTTTATTTTCTATCTTATTTTTAGATGTTTGCACGTTGTTTAAAATAATAATTTGTCACAAATTTAGTAAAAATTTGTGACAAAAAGATTCGTTATTCAGGTATGAGTATACAATGCTACTAAATTTTGAAATATGATGTGTATGATGGATGAAAATCGGGTATTTATACCTAGTTGATTAGGTATAAATACTCAATATCAATTTTCAATTGAGAATTACTATTTATTTTCAACTTGACCACCACTTGACTACCTTCCTGACCACCCTCAATTGAATTTGATTATACCATCTGTAATTCCTCTTATTTTGTAACAAATTTTGTCATTATTTGTGACAAAAAACAAGCTAAAACACCTAATAAATATAGCATTTTTCAAAAAACAGATTTAAAATTTGTCGCTGATTTATGACTGGATTTTGTATCAAATATTTACCAAAATTGGGACATAAAATTTAATCAAGAGATTTACATTAAGGAGGTAATAAACGCTAAAATGTTTTGTTTTATGTAGATTTTTATCATATATTTTGTAATATTGGTTCTTCGTAAGAAGATTCATTTTTAATAAATTAGAAGTTATTTCCATACATATTCACTATTACGCCTAACGATAAACAAGTAATATCAAAAATTATTTAGTATGAATTTATATGTAGATTATATATATCACAAATGGACAAATTCATGTGAATAGATGTTTCTATGCATTTTTTTAATCTATTTGCCATCTGTAAAATGAATACTCAGCCTAAAATGAAAATAAAATGGAGATTGGTAAGGAAAAATTAAGAACTGAGTTTTTACAAAAATATGACAGAGGAACTGTTATTGAAACCTACATTACTTCAATCATAAATCCTTCTCAGATAATATTAGAAATTGAAAACGATTTTATTGGTCGTTTATCTATAATGGATCTCTCTTGGTGTTTTCCAGAAGGTGAAGCAGAATTTAAAAAATTCAAAGTTGGCGATAAAATTAATTGTGTTGTTCTGAATATAGACTTCCCCAATAAACAAGTTATTTTAAGCAAAAAACATCTTTCAGAACCTATAAGCAGCACCGTAGCTTGGGAAAGAATAGAACGTGGTGATGAATTTTATGCTGATATTGTTGAAAGATACAACAATACTACAATCGTAAAGACAAATGATAGTCTTTATGGCATAATAAATAATAACTATCTTCAAAATCCAGAGAAAAAGATTAGGGTCAAAGTTAATTCTAAACTTGATTATAGTGAATTGCTTTCCTTTGTTCCTGCATCTTTAGATATTGCACAAGACGAAGCAGACGAAGAATTTTCAATCCCTGAAATCAACTTTATTGAAGATGATTTACAATCATTCTATTTTTTCAAGAACTCAATTCTTGGTGTTTACGCAACAGACGAGCAACTAATTGTAATTAAAGCCGGTTTTGAATTTGATGATAAAATATTTTCAAAGGAATTTAAAACAGACAAAACGTTATACATACAGTTTGAATTAGGAAACGCAAGCTACGAGACAACATTTAAGCAAAATGCAATTCCTTATTTTTTAAATGAAACCAATGTTTCAAACGAAAGTGAAAACAAACTCTTAGAGCTATTATCTAATCAACACTATTGGTTTAAAATAAATATTCGGGAAGGAAATCAAAAAACTGATTTTTCACTTTATAATGAAGATGTAAACATCTTTGGAGATGTTGCAATAAGTAAAGATAAAAAGGAAATAAAATTCATTATCAAGGACTTTTCATTTGGACATAGCCAGGTTAAATCGAGTGAAGCCAAGAAAAGAAATACAAAGTATGGTTCTTTCCTATTTAGCAACAAGTTGAAAATTATTTCACCTTATGGAACAACCCCATTTGACAATTCGCAAAATGAATTTCTTGATTACGCAGTTCTAAAAACAAAATGTTTTGAAACTATAAATCAGTTAAAAAACGAAGCAGGTGAAATTTTAAGACAAGAAGGAAGAACCCTTGCTATTATTGATAAATTTCTTGAATATCAAATTAGCTTAATCGAACAACAAAAGGAGAATAATGTATTTGTCGATAAATGTGAACGTATTCCTGCGGCTAATCAAGGTGTAGCAATAAAATTACCGAGAACAGTTGGAGATAGTCTTGAAGTCAATGAAGATACTGTTGTAAATGTTAGATTGAAAGATAAAGATGAGGACAAACTCATAAAATTATCTGACGGAATTCTTTCATACTCCAATGATGACTATGTCATAACATTCAACAAGCAAATAAAACTTTCTTTATTGAAAGATGGATTTTATTTGGACAAACGTATTTCTAAAAAACAATTTCAAATACAACGGGAAATTATTCAAGATTTTTTAGATAAAAAAATAAAGATTGACCACATAGAATCATTATTGGTTAAGCCCGATAAGGTAAAGACACCTATTCTAAAATCAGTACAATTCAAAAATGAAAATTTAGCAATAACCGAAAATGAAGATTCAAGTAATAACCAAATAACTGCTGTAAAAAAAGCCGTAGGTAATCAAAATATCTTTTTAATTCAAGGACCTCCTGGTACTGGAAAAACGACTGTAATTGCAGAAATTATACAGCAATTAGTTGAAAAAGGTGAAAAAATACTGGTTTCAGGACAAAATCATGTTGCGGTAGATAATGTATTGGAGAAAATTTCTCAATTTCCAAAATTAAACCTTTTAAGAGTTGGAAATCCTGACAGAATTGATAAGCAATTAGTAAGATATAGCATTGACAATCTTGTTGATGAATATAAAATAGACTTCAAAAAGTTTATTGCAAATCAGCTTTTAGTTGCCAATGAATATTTAACGAAAAAAATTAACGGAACAGATAAAAGCGAAATTAAAACATCGCTTAATCAGTATATAAATTCATTAATTGAAAAATACGGTGTTTTAAAAGAAGTCTATAAACAAAGACACTTTATTTTACTTAAAGGGCTGTCAGAGTTATCATTATCAGAAATAAAAGAAACGATAGAAATACTAAAAAAATGGGTTGAAGAATCAAACAATGAATATGAGATTTTATTAAAACCTTTAATCTACAATTCTATTGACGTGGTTTTTGCAACTTGCATTGGTATCAAATCCGACCCAATTTTCAAAGACAAAAATTTCAAATTCGACACCGTAATTATTGACGAAGCTGGGAAAGCAAACATTGCGGAATCATTAGTTGCAATTGAACTTGGGGAAAAAGTAATTCTTGTTGGCGACCAAAAACAATTACCTCCGTATATGGACGGTTCGCTTATTGACAAATCAGAACCAACAAGTTTTCCAAATTCTGTATACGGTTCAGAGTTTCTGGAAGAAGAAATTCTTCACGCTCTTAAAACCTCATTCTTTGAATTTATTGTAAATAGAATTAACGCAGACCAATTTCCAAAAGAAAATATAGAAATGCTGAATTATCAGCACAGAATGCACCCTAACATTGGCGAATTTGTATCAAGTTCTTTTTATGATGGCAAGGTAAAAATGGGAAGTAAAACCCATTTGAACAGACTTGATTTTCCTTCGCCTTTTGATAAAGAAGTGGTTTTCTTTGATACATCAAATTCAAAAAATCCATTTGAGCAAAATGACGGTTTTTCTGCGATGAATAATACGGAAGCAGAAACAATTTCAGAAATCATACTGCCAAAACTATTTGACAACGAAGTAAACCCTTCAAACATTGCTATTATAGCACCATACAAATCACAAGTTGCAAATATCAAAAACCATATAAACAGGTCGTCTTGTAAATTTAAAAACATTGATGTTTCAACACTTGATTCATTTCAAGGAAAGGAATATGATATAATCATTTTTAGTTTTACCCGTTCATCTGACCACAGTAAAGCCCCTGTTATAAATGGAAAACCTAAGTTTTCAAAAGTTGGATTTTTGGACGATGCAAGACGATTGAATGTTGCTTTTAGTCGAGCAAAAAAGAAATTAATTTTTATTGGAAATTCAAAAACACTTACTGATAAAAGGTCGCATTATGACCGTATTTTTGATTATACTGAACTATTTAAAAATTTAGTGCGACTTAGCAAAAAAGATGCAATCGGAAACTTTATAAATGTTGCCGATTTGTATGATTTTAAATCTCCATTCGAATCTTTCTTAGAAAAGTACAAAGTCGGTGATACTACTACAGGAGTATCAAAAAAACTTGGAGTATCAAAAGACAGCGATAAGCCGTACGGCTTATTTATTGATATTAACGAGGTAACTGTATTAGCTCCATATTTCCATAAGGGTCAAATCTTAAATAAAAATTTTACTAATTATGTAGAGGGAGATCCGGTAAATGTAATAGTTACCGAAATAGATAATAACTCTAAAAGAATTACTGTTATGTTGATCAATAAAAATAACTCTTTAAATTATCTGACCACAAATCCACCAAATGGTAATCCACAACATTATAACAGAAAAAATACTGAACAAGAAAAAAATCTGAATTGGGAAACAACAATCAAGAAATATAAAAAAGGAGATTGGGTAAACGGCATAGTTCAAAAAGAAGTTGAATTCGGATATTTCATTAAAATGGAAACTGGACTTGAAGGTCTTTTGCATAAAAGTTGGATTAAAAGCTCCAACAATATTTTATTGAATGAAACAATACGAGTTAAAATTATAAAGATTGATAGAACTAAAAAACAAATAGCCTTTTCCTATTAATGAGCAATTTTAGTATTGACATAGAAAGATATTATGAAGAATTGTCTGCAATGGATAGGCAATTAAAAGGGATTTTTTGTATCCAATATCCTATTTATTGCATACACTCTGAAATTTCTGATTCCACGCCTGACCCGCTTGACAATTTGGATAAAGTAATTGTTGATTTTATAAAAGTCAAACCTGATTTTAGCTCATTTCAAATTGGGAGCATTATCGGCACGTCAAAAGCATTGATAGAACTACGTCTTGATAAACTTGTAAGTGATGGTTTATTGACTAAAGAAGATAAAAAATATTTATTAACCGAAGATGGGATTTCTGTTTTTGACACCAAAACCCAATTAAGACGTCATAAACAATCTCACGATTTTTTTATTGATGGAATTACATTTAAACCGTTACCTAAAGTATTTTATAATTACTATAAAAGTAAGCTAATAAATGAACATTACAGTTTTTACAAAACGAATCCGAAAACAAGAGAACGCTATGTAATAAGACCATTTGCCCCTGATTTGGTGCATACGCCACCTGAAAAAAATCAAATCTCCGAATTGGTTTTTGCTGTTGCTATAGAGCAAAGAGAAGATTTTGGAATACCCAATGGACTACAAAGCATAGATGAAATATCATTTACCAAAATGAGTTTTCAAATTCTTGTTTCTGTTAGTAAATCAAAAAATGGCTTAATCAAAGAACTAATAGATGGATACGCTATTTATTCCATAGGAGAAGAACTAACTTACTACGAAACATTAAGAAAGAATGTAAAGATTTTTGATTCTACATTAAAAGAACGTATTCAAAATTTAGAATTTAAAATAACTATTCCGTTTCAGAAAAGAGAAAGTTCTGAAAAGCCTATGCTTATCTTAACAACAAACTTACCCGAGATTGACAGATATAAGGAATCAAACAACAAATGTTTCAATTTTAGTAGTGAAGATTTATTGAAGTTTTTAGAGAGTATGTATGGTTTGAAATATATAGACTCAGATAGCCTCATTTATGAAGACGATGCTGTAGAAATAAACATTCGCAAAAAAACATTGGAAGAAAGTCCCAATAGACAAAAGCTGGTTAGCGACTTAATTAGAAAACGTGATTATCGGATTTTTAATAACAGTTTAGAACGAAATGTGTTCTTGTTTTATTTATACTATTCTACCGATGATTCGAGTATTAAAGAATTGATAGAATTTATTGAATTGATAAAGCAGCACAGAAAATCTTCATTTTCTGATTTTTTGAAAAGCCATTCAGAATACAAGGAAAAAATAAGATCGTATTTGATATTAGCAGGAGAATATGATCTGTTAGAAAAATACGATATAGAAAAGCATATGCTAAAAGTGATTTAATGGAATTAGTTTTAAAAAATACAGACACACTAAATTCAGGCGTTTTCGTTTTAAACGAAAGTAAAGCAGAGTTTACTCCATTTCTTGATTATGAAACCATTTTCTTAACTCAAGAAGGTAATGTTACTTTAAAAAATGAAATACTTAAAATAATTGGCGAAGCGACCTCTGTTTTAAAAGTTTGTAGTTTCATTATTACCGACCAAGAGATATTTAGTGCAATACTGAATAAAGCTAAAGAAACCCAAGTTGCTCTTTTTATACTTACTCAATTAGATCCAACCAAATTGGAAAACTCCTTGTCTTTGGTTGATTTTATTACCGAAGAAGAAATAAAGGAAAACCCAGCACGAACACATTTGAAATACATAAAGCAACTTTATGATAATGGCATACACGTTAGAGCTTCGCTTACTGCCCATTCTAAATTTATAGTTGCAGACAGAACCATTGGCTTTATTACAAGTGCAAATTTCACTACACCATCACTAACCTTTAATACGGAATCGGGTGCTTATTTAGATGAAAAAAGCAGTGAAGAACTTGACAAATTATTTGATGTAATTTTTCTACAAGGCACAACTTACAAGCAATTTTTAGGCACTAAGAAAAAAGGTAAAATGTTAGTTGTTCAATCAGAAGCAGACATTGATAGCAATTTATTGCCAAAATCAGAACTTTCAGCCCTCAGATATACTTGCGAAAATCTATCTAATAATTTGCTTGATGAAATTGTTTCAATCATCAACCAAGCAAATGAATATTTGTATTTATCAACTTACAGTATTGTTGGATTAAATTCAATAGAAGAATTATTTCAATCAATTAAGAGAGCAATAGAAAGAAGCGTTTCTGTTTCTATTTTTTGCAGAGGAATGAATTACAGAAATGACCATTTGGAAGGCGTATCAAAATTAAGTGAAATTGGTTGTAAAGTTTATGCAGATGTATTTAATCATTCAAAAGGTGTTATTAATGAAAAAACAGGAATGATATTTACAGCAAATATTGACGGAAATCACGGTTTAATTAATGGCTTTGAAGTTGGTAGTGTTTTAAATGAAACACAACGAAAAGAGTTTCTTGATTTTCACAAAAAACTAATAGAAACATCGTTTTATGAATTTAAAATTAATCCAACACGAAACGACTTATTTGTAACGTATATCGCTTATGAACAGCAAAAGGGTTTAAGCGCTCCTTTATTGCCGCAAAACCCAGTTGTTTCATACAAATCCACCTTGAATGTGAACTTAGAGGAGTTTAAATCATCCATTATATTTTATGGGAAATCTAAAGATTCTGAATACTTAATTATAGGAAACTATTTCTATAAATGCAATTTAAAAGGGAGTAACATTTTTCTTTTAGAAAAAACCGCACCAAGGTTTGATATAGAAAAATACATCTTTAAATTTTTTGAACTTAAAATCAGTAAAAGCTAATGAGTAAACAAATTCCATATTTACAAGAATGGCTTGACCTTGCCCAAAATGGCAAATTTGAAAAAGCACAAGAATTATACTTTGAAAAACTTTTTGAAGCAGTGATAAACAATTTCTGCGAAAAGTATAGTAATACATTGCCTCGAGGTGGCACATTGTTTTCGGTGCTTGGTTTTTCACCTGAACCAATAATTCTTACTGCAAAAGCAGTACAGCCTGAAACACATATCATTTTCACTACAAACAACCAAAAAGTTGATAATAGTTATCTTGAAAAATTCCTTGAATCTAATTACGAACTCATCTACCTAGATGATGAAAGTTTTGAATCAATGTATAACGCAATGAAAGAACAACTTGTTTTGAATCCAAACTCACAAATTACGGTTGACATTACAGGCGGTAAAAAATCAATGGTGGCATCAGCTTCCATTTTTGGAAAAGATTACGGTTGTAGAATCGTTTACGTTGATTTTTCTGAATATATCAAAGATTTAAGAAAGCCAATGCCAGGCTCTGAAATACTTAATGTTGTGTACAATCCGTTTAAAAATCAACCTGAAATATTCTTAAAATGAAGCACCAAATCACTTTCATTGGCGGGCAACTTTTGCCAGTATTTGTTGGGATAAAAGAATTTTCTCCCGATAAAATTCATTTTATTGTTTCAGAAGAATCCAAAAACAAAATTAGCTTACTCAAACCATTTTTTTCAGACAAAATATTTTCTGAAAAACAATGCAATCCGTTTGATTTTACTTCTATCAAAAAAAAACTTACTGACATACTTGAGAAGATTGAATCTTCTGACGAAGTTCAATTTAATTTGACAGGAGGAACTAAAGTAATGGTATTGGCTGCCCAAGCCATAATGCAAGAAAAAAATATAAAAGGATTTTACATAAACTTAGACAATACATTCCTACAATTACCTTCATACGAAATCAAAAAAATCATATCAGAAATTACGATAAAAGAATTTTTGGAAATGACGGGACATAAAATAAGTCATTCAAATGTTCTTTCTAATTTTTCTAACGATGATTTTAAATGTGTTTCAGCCATAGAAAGTTTTTCATTGTCCTACGACAAATTGCTTTTGCAAATCAATTCTAAAATCAGAAATGCCTACAAGGATAAATACAATAAAATTAAGGTTCCAACATCAGGACTGCTTGAAATAAATAAAACCTGCAAATTGAACTGGACTGCTAACAAAATTACTATAACGCTTCAAGGCCGTGATGTATTGAAAATTGATTCTCCCAATGCGAGAACTCTATTTTTTAATGCGGGTTGGTGGGAGTTGACCGTTGCTAAAGCAATTTCAAAATGGACAAAAGCAAAAGAACTACTAATTCAATGCGAACTTCCTTTTAAAACAGATACAAACACGACAAAAAATGAAATAGATATTCTTGTAAACATTGGAGGTAAACTAATTTTTGTTGAATGTAAATCTGGAATTGTAAAACAAGAGGACATAAATAAAATGCGAGTAGTAAAAGACACTTATGGTGGTGTTATTTCTAAATCTCTTTTAGTTTCAAGGTTTATGCCTTCAACGACAATTATTGAAAAATGTAAGGAACTGAACATTGAAATTTTCTTTTGCTTTGTTGGAAAAAATCAGATTAATCCACTCACGAAACTTATAGACACATTGAACAAACTTGAAAAGAAACTTACGATATAATTACCAATAATTGAATGATTTCAGTCACTTCCTCTTATCCTGAGACGATACCGGGAATGAAATCAAATTGAACATTTCACGGAGCCTTGATCGTACACGGTTGCCATACATTTGTTCGAGTTCTTCGGCATTGAGGTTGGTGGTGGCGTGGGTAATAGTTCCGGAATGGATTAAGAGGTCATAGCGATGTAAGAGTATTTCACCAATGGTGTTGCATTCGTTGCCATAGAATTTGATATTGTGTTCTACTCCTAAATCGTCTAAGCAGATGGTGTGTTTGGATTTTCCGTAACGATGAATTATGTCGTAGCCTTCTTTTTGAAATTCAAAGGCGATGTCTCTGGTTGGTTTTACACGGTAACGAAATTCGGGAAACGCGAGTTCCTGGACTAAGGTCATTAAGGAGGTTTTGCCACAACCAACAGAGCCAAGTAATAAGATTCCTTTGTTGAGGTCAATGTTTCGCTGTTTGCAGTTTTCTTCGTCCCGGATGATGTAGAGTACCAACCGATAAATTATTTTCAGGTTTTCTTTGTGGAGCGTGAAGCTTTGACCGTAACGAAGTCTGCCGATGTGGATAAGGTAATGACAGGTTTGGTTCCAGTCAAAGATCCGTGTGTTGTTTTCTATTTTGTATGGTAATTCCATAGTTGAGACATAAGAGGTTAGACAAAAGACACTAGATGAATTTATAATGGGATGGAATAGTCTTTGTTTTGATTGGTACTGAGTGGATTGGTTGGTTGTTTTTCTTTTTGGAATTCTTTTGACCGCATCATCCAGTTTCGTGCAGCTGCTTTCCAGTCTTTCATTTTTGTTTTTCCTCCGACTAACCACCCATTTGATTCGAAGTAGTTAAAAAAGCGTTCTGCTTCGGTTTGGCTGTTTTGCTTTTCGAGAAAGTAGGATTGTACTTCTTGTAAATCCGGAATGGTAAAATGTTGATTTTTCATTTTCTTATTTTTTTGGGTGGGAGGAAATTCGTTTTTCGAATTTTCCTTCTCTCTTGTTTTATTGTTTATATGTTTTCTTTTGTTTATAGAAGGTCGCACAAGCCTTTCACAAGCTTTATCGGTAGCTTTACTACTACCTTTATCACAACTATTATCAGTACCCTTATTGAAATCGAACAGGTTGACGGTACTTCCTTTCAAGGGATTGAATGAGGGTAAATATTGGATGTAACCGTAGGTGTCCAATTCTTTCAGGCACCTGGTGTAGGTGTTGGTTGAACCAATCTTTGAAATGTCCATCATTTCGTTTCTGCTGATTGAAATGGGGTTTTGAAAACGGTTGAGGTTCCAGAACTGGAACAATGCCATGTAGAGACTGACGTGTGCTGTTGTCAGCCGGTTGTCTTTGGCGATTAACTCATAAAAGCCCGTCAGGTGCTGAATGTAATTCACTTCGTTGAGGGTTTTGCCGTTGACGGGAGTTTCAGGGGTTTTCATCTTACAGGGAATTACGCTTGTTTGATTCCATCACTTTGATGATTTCCCTTCTGTCGTAGAAAATGACCCCGCCAACTTTGGAGTAGGGAATTGTTCCGTTTATTCTCAGATTTTGCAGTGTTCCGGGAGAAATTCCGAGCATTCGCTGTACCTGATGCGATTTTAGCCAGATGGTGTCTTCCTGTTTTTCGGGTTGTTTGTTTTCTTCGATAATGTTTTTTAGGGTTTCGGTAAGTTTTTCGCCAAAACGTTCCAAGTCTTCCAATGTGATGATTTCTAGTGCCATTTCGTTGATTTTATGTGTTGTTGGAACAAAACTCAAGGGTTCGGTCGAAATATTCTCACAAGTTGTACCCAAGTTGGGTATTTATTTGTGTGATTTTGTGCCGAATTGGTTTAAATGGATGTTGTTGAATCATTCTTTTTGCCTCTGAATGAATGTTTTGATGTCTTTGAAAATCGTACTGAAATGTCCCGAAAATAAAAAAGGAGGGTCGTTTTTCCCTCCTTGATTTTGTATCGAACTTATTACCCTATTTTGGTTTTCAGTTGGCCGGATTGTGCGAATAGTTTTTCTCTTAGTTGCTGCATATCATCGCTTACTTTCTGTTCTACGACTTTTGCATAAATCTGTGTGGTGCGGATGTTGTTGTGTCCGAGCATGGCACTGACTGTTTCTATCGGAACGCCATTTGCCAGGGTGACGGTTGTGGCGAATGTGTGCCGTGCAATGTGGGTTGTGAGGTGTTTTTTGATCCCGCAGATGTCTGCCATTTCTTTCAGGTAGGCATTGTAACGCTGGTTGCTGTTGATGGGCAACAACTTGTTGTGCTTGATGCAATATTCATTGTCTTTGTATTTCTCAATAATTTCCAAAGGAATGGGTAACAATGGCACACTTTCTTTTGTGCCTGTTTTCTGGCGGTTGGTTGAAAGCCAGTATTCGCCATCCAAACCAATGATAACCGCGTTGCGTTCGAACTGGTAAACATCACTGTAGGCGAACCCGGTGTAACAGCAGAATATGAATACATCGCGGACTTCTGCCAGGCGTTCTATGCTGATTTTCTTGTGACGGATTACATCCAGTTCTTCCTGGTTCAAAATATCGCGCTCGGTGCTGACATAAGAACACTTGAATAGGTTGAAAGGGTTTGAGGGAATCCAGTCCAAACCTACTGCCATGTTCATGATCTTTTTGAGGTTCTTGATGTATTTGTGTGCGGTGTTGGATTGGAGTTTGTCAATGGTCAGCAGATAATGTTCAAATTCTGTTACAAACCGCAACCGCATTTCGGGCAGGGGTATGTTGTCTTTTTTGTACTGGTACTGTATGAATGCTTCTACTTTGTTTTTTGTGATTTTGTAACGGGTGTATGTCTTAGCAACTACTTTTCCGATTTTGACCTGTTCGGATAGTTTTAAATTGTGGTAGTCGAAGGCTTCGAGGATGGTTTTGTGTTTAAGCTTTTCTTCGATGCCTAAGAGTTGATTCTTTAGCTGTTCTGAAGTAATTTCTTTTCCCTGGCTTCTCAGTTCGTAAAACTGGTTCTGAACTTTGGCTTTCAGGTTGTCTAAATAGCTGTTTATGTAATCGGCTTCTTTACAGGCTGAACGAACTTTCTTGGCGTTATTGTCCCAATGTGCTTCTGAAACATACTGGTCTGTAAAGACTTCGGATTTTTTGTGGTCGACGAATATCCGCATGAAAATGGGATGTTTTCCGTCTTTTTCTTTCTGTGTGTTCAGACGATACACAACTCTTACTTTTTGTTTTGTAATCATAGCGTTGAATTTTTGATGTTTTTTGTATCAAAAAATCATTCGATAAATGGGACGAACGAAATCGGAAAGCCTTACTGTACAATGTGTACAGATGTTTCTGTCACCAAAATAAAGCAAAAAAACTGGTGACAGAATAGGTGACAAAAAGTTTCTATTCTGATAGTTTTATTTGTTTTTACCGCTTTTTGAGAGAATCGCTAACGTATTGATTTTAATAGGAATTGGCAGTTTTTAACGAAAAAAGCCACCCTGAAGGTGGCTTTTTAGTGATCCGGCTGGGATTATATTTTAAAATACAAAACGCTTACTTTCAGTAAATTACAAAACTATTTAAAAACAGGTCCCGAAATAGGTCCCAAAGTAGGTCCCGATTTCTGAATTGTTTTATAGTGTTAAAGAACTATCTATACAAAGATAAGAATAAATATCAAGTACATAGCTTTTTGCATCTATAAAAATAAGAAGAATTTAGCCCTGTTAGCCGCAATTATATCAACTAACTATTGGACTTCCTTTAGCTCGCTGTAATCTCTATAATTCCTCTTCCCAAATGAGAATTTTATCCCCAAGTTGAAATTTAGCATCTGTACCTTAGCGGTTCCATCGGCAACTCCATCAAGCGGACGGTTAAGTCCTAAACGTTGATCTTCAAATGTAAAGTTCGTTGGTTTTCCGAAAGATTCCTTACCTAAAGTTGTGTGGTAATCCGTCTGAAAAAACAGACCAAAATTTTTGGTGACATTATAGCTCAAATTAGCCCCAGCCACTACTGCCCATGCTTTTGTTTCAGCATCATGGGTTGTTTTAAGGACATTATAGTTTGCTTCGATCGGTGCTTCAGGGTCAAGCGAATGATATTTTACATGAAGCTTTCGTGTGTACTGGGGCATCTTTTGAAACAGTACTCCTCCTTTAGCAAAGAGTTCCAGACTTATTTTCCCGGCCTGTAATTGATAAACAGGCCCCAGAGAAATTCCGAAGTGCCTGAACTCGTTCTCATTTTCATAAGCATTCGATATATACCCATCATTATAAAATATCGTGTCACTACTCTGCTGACTTCTTGAATGCTTTACGGAGCGTAAATCCAAACCTAAGCCAAAACCATCAAGAAAGTAATAATTGAATGCACCTCCAATTAGCCAGCCAGGCTGAGCTTCTCCAATTTTTTGATAATCTTTCATTGGCTTGCTCTGACCGCTGAAAATTTCAGCCTGCAAAAAATTCTCCTGGGCATTTGCGTTTGCAATAAGCATTGATACTGCAACAATACAGGTCAATGCGCTAAAAAATGATCTTTTCATCGCTAATAAGTTTTAGTTCAACCATGCTTTTGTCTATGATATATCAAGAGATAGAGCATATTGTTACCCTGTTGGGAAAGCAATCTATTCAGGAGCCGGACATTTTTCTTCGTGGTAATCCTACCTCTGTGGGATAAGGTGCTCGATCAGTCATGCTCACGTCCTCCCTGATCTGACCGTGAGCACGGTATTTATGTTCGTTGGAATGTGAATATCTCGGATCAGGTATAAATGGCATCTTTGCCATTTTGCTAATGGTTATAGTCGGAAAATGATAATCTACCTCTACTGTTCCCAATAGCAGGTAACAGCCTCCTCCCTGAAAAGGGTATTTTTGCAGGCAATCTGTAAAATGGGCCGTATCGAAATAATCGCCATTAACATCTATCCACGTCCCGAAATACATTTCGCCCCGTTTGGTAGGTACGTGTTTCCGGGCAATAAGATAAGCCAGCATCTTTACTTCGCGTCTGTGGTAGTTTGTAAGATCCTTTGCCATGACCACGCCCCTGTATTTGGTTTGGAGCAAGTCGAACGGCGAACACGAAACTGGAAAGCCCAACGATTCAATTTCATCAAAAGCATCCTCGAATGATGACCGTTCCAATACAGGGAGTTTCCACTCTTTGACGGGTTCTTGCAGGATCGTAAGATTACGATCTTCCTGCTTAAATTTTATCAATAATAACCTTGCTTGTATCAGAAGCTCATTTTTCGATTTACCCGTAAAACGAAACGCTCCAATATAGATCAGTATTTGCACACCCTCAATGCCTATCGGGATACGCCTGATAAAATCTTCGAGAGACTTATAATCTCCATTTCTTTTTCGTTCTTCAGGAATAAGTTGACTGATCTTCATTTCCAGACTTTGCAGGTGCATGAAACCGAGGTAAACATCTCTCCCGTAAATGGTAGTTTCGTATTCGCTTTTGTTTACGCAAGGGTTCAGCACATTTGCACCGGACATCCTTGCTTCGTGTACATACACCTCGGTACGGTAAAAGCCGCCCATATTATTGATTACGGCAACCATAAATTCCATTGGGTAGTAAACTTTCAGATATAAGCTTTGGTAGCTTTCCACAGCATAAGATGCGGAATGCGCTTTACAGAACGAGTAACCGGCAAATGATTCGATCTGCCGATAGACCTCCCGGCTTAATTCTTCGGGATGTCCTTTCTCTTTGCAAGATGCAAAAAAGTTTTCCTTTACTTTCTGTAATGCAGCTAATGACCTGCCTTTACCGCTCATGGCACGACGGAGGATATCACCATCAGCAGCCGATAACCCGCCAAAGTGCATGGCAATCTTTATTACATCCTCTTGATAGACCATGATCCCATAAGTGTCGCCTAAGTGTTCCTTAAAAACATCGTGAAAATAGTCGAACTTATCAGGATAATTATGCCGAAACACATATTCTTTCATCATCCCGCTCTGGGCAACTCCCGGACGGATTATGGATGATGCGGCAACGAGTGTTTTGTAATTATCGCACTTCAACCTGCGTAGCAATCCCCGCATAGCCGGGGATTCGATATAGAAACAACCGATTGTATTTCCCCTGCTCAGAAATTGGTTACAGACTTTTTCATCCTTTGAAATGGAGGTATCCCGGATATCGACGTTGATCCCTTTGTTCTTTTTAATGAGCTTTACAGCATCATTGATGTGTCCGATACCTCTCTGGCTTAAAATATCGAATTTTTCAAAGCCAATATCCTCGGCAATGTGCATGTCAAACTGTACTATCGGAAAGCCTTTAGGGGGCATTTCCAAGGCTGTGTAATTGGTAATAGGTTCTTCGGAAATAATGATCCCACAGGAGTGCATACTGCGTTGGTTGGGATATTTTTCAAGCATCTTACCGTATTTATGCACCAATTTTACAACCGAATTATCATCGTGTTTTTCAGCAGGAGTTGTCGTTAATGAATCAAGTTCCTCTTTGGGTAAACCGAAAACCTTACCCACTTCACGAAAAATAGAGCGGTACTTAAATTCCACGTTCGTTCCACAAAAAGCCACATGCTCTTTTCCGTACCGATCAAAAATATATTGCAGGATTGCATCCCGTTCCTGCCAGCTCCAATCAATGTCAAAATCGGGCGGTGTCTTGCGGTTCAGGTTGAGGAAGCGCTCAAAATACAGGTCAAGCTCTAATGGGCATATATCTGTAATACCAAGGCAATAGGCAATGATGCTATTTGCCCCGCTGCCTCGTCCTATGTGCATAAAGCCCATACTGTTGCTATACCGTATAATATCCCATGTAATGAGAAAGTAGCCACTGAAACCCAATTCGTCAATTACCTTCAGCTCCTTTTCTATCCTCTGCCGGGCAGTAGCATTGTTTTTTCCATAGCGCTTTTCCAATCCTGCATAAGCAAGCGTACTAAGCAATTTGACGTCGCTTATCTTACTGCCGGTATAAAACTTCTTGTTTTTAGGTGTGCTGAAGTCAAATTCAAAATGACAACTTTCCATTACCCGTACAGTATTGGCGATGATCTGGGGATAATCTTTGTAGCTATTAAGAAGATCTTCAATACCTCTCATTTTCTCCTCCGGGCAGCAGTAATCCTGCTCATCAAGTTTAGAAAGGATTA
The DNA here is from genome assembly GCA_001899145.1 of Flavobacteriia bacterium 40-80. Classification (GTDB taxonomy): domain Bacteria; phylum Bacteroidota; class Bacteroidia; order Flavobacteriales_D; family Crocinitomicaceae; genus 40-80. The sequence continues at coordinate 88,384 of MKVF01000018.1, read as the reverse complement.
CATTCCTGTCAATTGCCCGTAGAATGCGGTGCAGGTTATGTTCTGTTTTATTCGTTATGGTCACAGGAGACAGGATCACCATGCTATTCAATCGCTTCTTCCATTCAGGACGAAAAAGCATGCTCAATTCTTCCGGCCGAATACCGATGAATTCATTTTCTTTTAGGGTTTCAGGTGTATTGGATATTGGATATATCACGTTAACGTTCCGGAAATCGGGTGCAATGGCAGGCAATGCTGTTCCCTCACAGTTGTGTTCGGTAAGCAAACGACATATTTCCCCGATACCGGACTGCTTCTTAGCCAAGGCGATATACAGTAAACGGTTGTCCTTCCGGATTTCCATGCCTGCAATGGGTTTAATGCCTGCCTGTTGACATGCTTTTGTAAAATCGTATATTCCCGTAACGGTATTAATATCGGTTAGTGCCAGTGTGGTAACATTACAGGCTCTTGCCTGCTCTACCAACATATTGATCGGAATGGTTCCATAGCGCAAACTATGGTAAGAATGACAATTCAGGTACATCTTACTTTCTCCCCGTCATAAATCTAAACCCAGCCGCACGCCCGATCTTATCGTATCCGAAGCGGTTTTTGATGTGATCCATTGCCTGATACAGCGATACCATTTCCTGCGTGTCCTCGAAAAGATTAATCTGTAAATTACCATGTACAAGATTAGTAAGCCGGATACCGATCAGACGTATGCGCATGCGTCTGTTATAGAGCTTATCAAACAATTCTGTCACACATTGCAATAAGGTATGATCCGCCGATGTATAAGGTATGCGGGATTGCTTTGTTTCCGTATCAAAGTTAGCATAACGGATCTTCAGCACTACTGTTGATGTAAGCCACTGTTCGGAACGCAGCTGAAACGCCAGTTTTTCCACCATATCCGAAATCAATGCCCTAAGTACAAAAAGATCAATGGTGTCCCGGTCAAAGGTATGTTCTGTCGAGATGGACTTTCTTTCCGTGTAGGGTTCAACCGGAGTATTGTCAATGCCATTGGCTTTCTTCCACAGTTCAATACCGTTCTTGCCGATCATCTGTTGCAGGACTTCCACAGGCATATCCGCCAATGTGTGTATCTGACGGATTCCGATCCGTGACAACAGCTGGAAAGACGCATCGCCGACACCGGGAATTTTTTTGATGGATAACGGATTCAGGAACGGGCGCACCATTTCCGATGGAATTTCCTTTTTACCTATCGGCTTTGCTTCACCTGTACCAATTTTTGCAACTGTCTTATTAACGGATAAGGCAAATGAAACAGGCAGTCCGGTATGTCTGGTAACGGACTGCATCAGCTCCTCGGTCCACTTGTACGCACCAAAAAACCTGTCCATTCCCGAAATATCCAGATAGTGCTCGTCAATACTGGCTTTTTCCACCACAGGGGCTTTTTCTTCGATTATTTCCGTGACGGTATGCGAAAGCCTGGAATACATTTCCATATCCCCTTTAATGACCTTTGCTTCTGGACAAAGCCGTAATGCCATTTTGATCGGCATTGCCGAACGCACACCGAAATATCTTGCTTCGTATGAGCATGAAGCCACCACTCCACGATCCCCTCCACCAATGATTACAGGTATTCCATTTAATTTATCATTATTCAACCGCTCACAGGACACAAAAAAAGTGTCCAGATCCATGTGTACCACCGCACGTTCCATCTATTTCTCCTTTCTCCTCGTATGCTAACAAAATTAGTACGTATTGTATCAGAATTACCTATATTTGTTGCTAAATTTTGTAGCAATGTCAAAACTATCTGAAAACATGCGTTATCTGCGCAGCCAGCTGAACTCCTCTCAGCAAAAGATCGCAGATGATCTTATGATAACGAGGGGGCGATACGCAAAATATGAGGATGGAGCTGCTGAACCTCCGGTAGAATTGCTCATTCGTATCTCACGGTATTTTCACATCAGCATAGACCTGTTAGTTTCTATTGATCTACGAAGGTTTCCCTTGAAGGAAATAATTGATTTACCCGATAACCGTATCGTCCTGCCAATCGTAGTAGATGGCTCAAAGGAAAATAAGATCGAAATTGTACCACATAAGGCGTCAATGGGTTACCTGAACGGCTATGCCGATCCTGACTATATAGAAAGTCTGCAAACAATTTCGTTGCCATTTTTGGGAACAGGTAAGTTCAGGGCATTTCCCGCAGAAGGGGATTCAATGCCTCCCCATAAAGACAGCTCTTATATCATCGGAAGGTACGTAGAACGGATGGATCGCCTAAAAAAAGGAAAAGGATATGTTTTTATCACAAGAAACGAAGGTATGACCTACAAGCGTTTGGTAAAAGTAGAAGAAGAACAGTTGCTTGTTAGTGCCGACAACGAATTTTACGAACCGTACAGGATTCCATTTACCGATCTTTTGGAAATTTGGGAGTATGCAGCCAGTATTGCCACACAGGAATTTACAAGGGAAGATTTTAATTTAGATCATCAGACGGTTATACAGATGTTCCGGGAACTTAAAAATCAATTAAAAGATATTAAAGGCTGACAGATTCTATTTCTATGGAACTGAAAAAATATCCGAACAAATCCGCAACCTTTTGCGGTGAAAATGAGCGACGATAAGTAAGCGAGGTTTTCGGCGCAAGGGGTTGCACCGCTTTAAATGCGAAAATACGCTTCCGACGAAGGAAGGATGTGTATTTTCGCCGCCCGATTTGGGTTATCAGGCAACTTTTATCGGCTGTGAACGGAAATCTTTCAGATGGAGAAAAAATCCCCTGTGTTCGGTCAATCCGTTGCGGAACAAGCTCCACAAAAGTGAACAGCCCATTTGAGCCAATGAGGAGTTTATATACAAGTCCTGCTTTTCGAGTGCTTCTGCCAAAGAACAGCTTGGCGTGTTATCCTCCTGCTCGGAGTGTTTCAGCAGGTCGCCAAATTCATCCGTAATCATTGGCAGGTTGGCTACGGTTTCAAATCGGTCGGACTTCGGTTGCGAAATATCGCCAATGGTAGATAACAACACTTGTCCCGAATATTGACTGTTGCCGTAATCCAGCCAATACTTGGGCTTATGGTAGTAATATTTACCGTTGTGCAATGCTTTCAATATTTCAGCAACGTCAAACCTCGCCTTTACACTGTCAACACAGGTAATGAAGATAGTAGCCTGTGCGTTTTCGGGCAGTTTACCTAAACTATTTCTCTCAAACTTCTGTATTTCGGCTTTCCAATCTGTACCCGAAAATCGGTTGGCACGGTTGATAAGTGCGACGGACTTGTACAAACCTGTTTCGCACTGTGCAAACCGCTGTCTTCCCAAATTAGCCTCGGTAACAATATCATCATCCCAAAGCCGAACAGACAATCCTGCGTGTCCTAACGCTAAAAGACTGCTGTTCATTTCCATTAAGGCTGTCAAAACTTTTGAGCCTGTGCCACCTGCACCGATAAGGTTTACCGATACGGGATTGGTGGCATTTATCAAATGGTTATCGGTAAAGTGGACTTTTATTCTATCTGTGTTCATCGCATTATATCTTTTAAGGTTAAATTACTTCTGGTTAATACTTCCATTGGAAAGGCTTTGCCTGTGGTAATAAGGCTTTCCCAAAGACTTACACAATTTACTTTTATCGGGTTATAACCGTGTATTAAGTGGCTGAAATAGCTGTTAAAGAAAAATCCCTCCCATGCGTGGGTAAATTCCTCCAATGAAGCGGTTTTCTTTATCCTTATATCTACCGTCCCCATACAGACACTTCCATCTTCGTAAACGTTGAAAAAGGGCGCATTGTACAGCTTTGTTCTTTCGGTCGGTCTGCGGTTTCCTGCCAAAGCAAAAACCGATAAGCCGTTCCGGTCTGCTACCCATAGCATAGGCGGTACGCTTGCCCTGCCTTTGGGTATGCCCAGGCTTTGCGTAAAATACAATTCTCTTTGCATGGCTTTTGTAAACCATATCACGGTGTTACCCATTGGGTTAAAATGCAAAATCTGACTGCTCATTATTCCCTGCGGTTTCAGTAAAGGTTCCTTTTCTTCATTTGCAGTTTTCAAAGCCTTTGCCAATCGGTTTGCTTCCCTTATAGTCAAAGGGTGCGCATTGACCGGCATACCGTTTTTATCCATATCGAAATGTTCTACATACGTATCTTGATTTTTCCCTGTGGTCTGATAAAAAACCAATGCCGATTTGGGATAGTAAAGCGTTCCAAAATCCTGTGTTATATCATTCATAGTCGCTGTTTTAAAGATTGTTTAAAATGTAAGCAAGTTTATCAAGCATGGGCAATAGCCGGTTCTCAAACTCCAATGTATTGGCGCTTATGTCGCCTCCGTCAAAACGTTTGATAATAATAGGTTCTTCCATTTGTCCGTACTCCTGCAATTCAGTGTTTACAGTTTCGATGAGATTATCTGTTAACCACCCCGTGCTATCCGCAAAGAATGAAACATACCTATCCATAGGGATGATATCCTCCCTGTCTTCCTCGTCTGCTTCGCCATTGGGTCGGGCATTTCGGAACACGCTTTCGTTGGGATATTGTTGATAAAGGGCGTAGGCTTCCTGCGCCAAATTAAAGCATTCCTTATCTGTATGGTCTTTGATTTTAAAGCGGTCTAAACGGTTTTTAAACAGCTTTAAATTTTTTTGGTTGAAAATCTTCTTCTCTATACGGTCGCCTATCCATTCAGCTTGCTCTATTTCCCTAAGATGGTGTGCCACATCTTCTTCGTAGTCATCCTGCATTACCCAATCCTTCAACATTTCATATATCCAATACAGGTAACTGTTTTCCTGCCTGTAATAAGGAATGTCGGCAATGTGGTACAGATAACTGCAAACTGACAAGAGCAATCGGGCGGTTTGCTTCCGCTTAGGTTCTTTCAGCCATCGAAATAAAGGTACTACGGGAATGTAATACAAGGTTGCACCTGTGCAGTACCTTTCCTCGCTTGTGAAAAACACTTTCTTACCATCCTGTATCAGTCTGATTTCTTCCCAATCCTTTATTTTAAGCCTTAACTGTTCTTCGGTATCTTTTATAGCCAGTGCTATATTGTAGGGATACTCCAATGATTGTGTTGGTTTGGGAGTGATACCGTAATGCTCTGCCAATCGGGAAAGGGAGATATAAAAATCCCTTTCCATTTTGGCATTATCCCTGTAAGCCTGTACGGCTTCTGTTTCGTTCAGTCTTGGCAGAAATGAAGTCCTTAGAAAACCATTGGCAACATGATTACAGGTACAGATTGCTGTTTGTCCTTTTGGATTTCGTTTGCGTCTTTTGGTCTTTGCATCCAATTTGCGAACTCGCTTAACTGGCGGTGCAACTGCCTTTGCTTCGGTTCTCGGGGCATTTGGAATGTACCCGATACGGTATGTCGTTGCATAAGTCATTGTTTTACTGTTTTGTTTAACCTTTTGTTCCCATAGCACTTTCAAAGCGGTACTGTACCGCATCATCCTTAATCTGTGGGGCTGATACTTTTGCAGTTGTCAAAATGGGGTATGTATTGGAATAAAAATTCAATACTGCCTGTACACTCCATTTGGGTTCGGGGTCTGTCAATCTGATTTCCTGTCCCTTGTCGCTGAATAGGAATACCCTTTCTAATTGCGTTGCTAATAACATGATTTCTGATTTTAAATGTTAATATTCGTCGTCTTCCACATCGTCAAATTCCATTTCCTCCGATTGAGAAAATAACTCCTCCTTGTGAGAAGATGCATCATTTGTCTGTTGCTCCTCTGTTGGCACATTCCCAAAAAGGTCTGGTGCAAACCTGGCAGAAAGTTCCGATCTGCGTTTGCGAATGGTTTCGGCATGTTCGGGGAAATCCTTTGTTCCTGGAAGTTTCATCCATGCTTCTTTCGGCTTTTCTGCCTTGTCAAGTTCGTCAACCTTCGCCATTGCTTCTTTATACTTCTTATCTTTGGCATCCTTTTCCGATTTCGCTTTATCGGCTTTTTCCTTTTCCATTGCCGATTGCTTTTTGGCTTCTTCGAGTTGCTTCATAAAGGCTTCCATATCTACCATTAAGCCCGAAGCGGTCTGAATAGGTACGGTTATCTTATCAAAAAAACCGTTATCGAGTTCCTCGGCTGTTCCCCGAAGATTATAGGGAGGAATTAATTTCTTTGCATCATCTCCGCATTGCTCGTTTTGAAGCAATACCGATACGATTAGGTTGTTTTCCACTCCCTTTGCTATGGTAAGTTGCAGGCTACCTGCAACGTCCAAATGTGACATCTGACTGAAAAAATTTGTTTCCATTGTTCTAAAAATTTAATTTGTTGTTGTAATTCCTGTTATAATTCCGAATATTCACAAAGCCAATCTGTATGTACTCCGTTTGGTGTAAAATGGTATTCATTGGCTTTTATGGTTTGCTGTACGGCTTCATCACTTGTCATATAATCATAAGTTTCTTCAAGGCTTTTATACAAATATTCGTTTAGCCTTTCCAATATTTTTTTTGTCCATTTGTCCAACTTTGCGAGTTCTTCCTCAATTCGGATATAGTCCCTGTTTGATTTCCGGTACAGATAATTTTGTGAGCGGTAATGCAAAAAATAATATCTGTGTGATGTTTCTGTCCATATTTCCATTTCTATTATCTCTTGTTCAATGAGGTTAACGATGCGTGGGGGTATTGGACAACTTTCAGCATTCAGTTCCAATGTAGGTGCGTAGCTTTTCCACCCTTGTTTTTCCATGCTTTTGATAAAGGCAGCTGTATCTATCTTTGATGCAAAGCAACTACCGTCCCCCTGTGAATAAAAACCTCTGAAGTATATCTCTTTCGGGTTTACAGAAATTCCCATTGTTTCGCAGATATTCGCAAAGTCTTCGTAATCGGCATCCCACCAACCGTGACCCGTATTGATGTACCGAAAATGTTCTGTTGCTTTCTCCTGTGCTTCCTTTTCCAGTTCTGAAAAGGTATAAAGCGGTATTTTAATTGTCTTCATTGTCCTACTTTATTGTTATCAATCGTCATTAAATAATCTTTGTATCGTTCCGTTATATCACTGCCTTTTCGGAAACTACCTCTTGAATAGCTGTAATGTTCCTCAAAAAACTTTATTTCCTTTATTGTAAGGTCTATCACATAGCGGTAAGTCGCATTAATACGCCTGTCATCCATTGTACAGTGTTCAGAAAGTAAAGCCAGCTCTTTTTCTGTGTCTTCCTGTTCGAAAAGAGGCAATAACAATCGCTCCACGATATATCCCTGTTCGGGTGCACTGCTACTGTCTGCAACACAAATGATGTTTTTGCCGTTGCTTAATTTGATATGAAGGTTTGAACGTGTCATAATTACTGTTTTTAGTATGTGAATAAATTGTTTTTTACTTACCCTATATGGGCGTTTATCCGAAACTGCTGTACCACCTCGTCCGCTTCCTGTGGACTTTTGACATTGGAAAGTTCTACTGTAAGTGCTTCAATCTTCTCTACGGGGATCAATGGAGAGAAACCGTATTCGAAAACCTTACCGCTAACCCTGACAAGCACCCTATAAGGCTTGGTCATATATTTGCGTAACCTCTGTGCCTGTAAGCCATACTCAATGTTTGCGGTACTGCTGTACAATTCGTTGAGTTGCTCCATGCGCCTGTATCTCCCGTATCGTACCAATGCAGATTTACCTTTTCTGCGTTTTGGCTTTCTGCGGTATCTTAGATCATCCCAAAATTTGTCATACGTATAATCGGGATATTCCTTGCACAGTATATCGTAAGCAAAAAGAGGTTGTTTCTTGTATAGCCTTCTTGCTTTGCGCATCCTGCGGATATTCGCCAGTCTTTGGGGTGTGAACGGTTTGCCCATTTGTCAGATGTATTTTTGTATATCAGCAGAAACTTTTTTGTTTTCCTCACTGGCAAGCTCCCAATGTTTTGCCATCTTGCACAGAATAGCGTGATAGATTATTTTAACTATTCTATAATCCTCTCCCTTGTCATGTTTGTAATCAAGCACAGAGAGATTAAGTATTTCATTCAATAGTTCTTCGATTTCCTCTAAAGGTGGGTTAGCTTCAAAAAATCTTTTAAACCGTTCTTTTAGTTCATCTTTAGTCATATCGCTTGTTTTATAGTAGGCTACCGCCATTTAAGACGGTAGCCTTAGATTATTAATTCCAGTTAAAAATATCTGCTCCGTCCTTTGCGAAGGCTGTACACCAATCGAATGCTTTCTGCGCCTTCATCTGTGCGGTACCACCCATTACGATAGATTGCAGTTTGGCTTCATCGTCCTTGTAATTGCGTACATTCTGATAGTAGCCTGTGACAGCATTGTATGCTCCGAAAACTGTACCCATAGTTGTTTCCATCTGTTGCGTATCGGACATCATAGCGTATGCGAAGGCATCATTGACGGAGTTTTTAAATACCGTGGACATCTCGTCCTCATTGCCCTGCCTGATGTGCTTCATTGTTTCATTGTTGGGACATAGCGCTACCTGTATGAGTTTTTTGACCTGCTCATCCGTGATACGAATTTTAGTCCATTGGTTAAAAATGCCCTCTAATTCGTTGCTTAGCTGGTTGCTAATTCCCATAACCCTGTGAGCTTCCTCCAAACGTTGTTTTGCTCCCGAAGTATGGCGAATACGGATTACATTAGACATATTGTGCAAAGAGGCATTCAGTGTATTTTGACATACGATACGGATAGGTGTGAACGCTGCCGTAATACTTCCCGAACCATCGTGCGAGGTTGTTAGAAAGATGTACTTTTCGGTTACATCATCGCCCTTGCCGACCCTGATATAATCGGGCAATTTAGCCGTGATAAAAATCCGTTCGCCATTGCCTAATGCCCCTGCGGTTTCGTACAGGATGCCATCGTCACCACCTACTATCGCATCAAAAAAGGCAAATGCTTCGCTGTTCTGTACGATGTGGTAATCTTTCCCGACACTGCTACCCAATACCTGCTCGGTATCTGTACGATAGGTAAAGAAACTGCTTTCGGATTCGATATTGTTACCGCTTGGTAAATGGTGCGTGTTGGGCAGTTTGGCTATCTCGTAGTCCAATCCTGCAAACTTGATTGCTTCCGCACTTGTGGGGTATTCCTCTACAATCTGTCCCAGACCGTGCCATGCTTTTTCCTGTACACTGAAGAAACTGTATTTTCCTGTTCTTGAGTTTAAATTGAGATTATGTGCCATGATATTAAAAATTAAATGATTACTACTGATTGATTAAAATGGTACGTCTTGCCCGCTACCGTTGGTATTGCCCTGTGCAGACCTGCGTCCCTGTGTGTTTTCCGTTGGGGCTTGCTGTTCCTGTTCCCGATACCCTCCACCCAAAAACCTAATAATGGAGGTGTTGAAATTCAACCCTGCATGGGCTTCCCCGTCATTACCTACCCATGCTCTCGCCGTTAGCCATCCTGTTAGCTCCACCAATGTGCCTTTGGTTAGAAAATCTGCAATCTTAGCCGTGCGCCAATAGGAGCAACTGTAATACTCAGTAAGCTGTACACGCTCTCCGTTCCTGTTGCGGTAACTGTCGTTCACTGCTACGGAGAAACTAACGACCTTGCCGTTACCTGCTGTGCGGACTTCCGCATCCCTTGTTAACCGTCCTGTGATGTTCATAATGCTTGTATTTTTAATGTTAAACCATATTGTTTTTAGCTTTCTGTTCCGCTATCGCTCCACGCGACTTTTTCCCAAAAGAAAAAACGGAAAAAAAGAAAGCACAGGAACCCAATGCGGCGACATGAAAAGGCAAGGAATTTTTTGATTTAATGGGGGGAACCCTCTGGGGGGAGGCCGTTCATTCAAAAAAATCCTTGCGGGATGCGGGTCGGGGGCGTCGCATTACCTTTGCTGCCCTTTTGGTCCCGTTTTTTTGGGGAAAAGTCAAATATTTTAATACTCATTAAGAATCAATGGAGATTAAAGTGGGAAGCAAAGACAATAGAGTAATTTAAAGACACTTGAATACAAGCTTTTAAAATCTTTATTTAATTATATTTGTAAACAATAAAAGATGTAAAGTATATTGCTTTAGAATAGTCAACCAATTATTTCTGGAGTTTTTTATATTTTAAAAATTAAGAAGTAATTACCACTTATTATTAATTTATAGAAATGTCAAGACCTTTCAATTCAGATTTAGTAATAGCTGAGAGAATAACCCAACCAAGTTTGAGAGCTTATCATGTGGGTTTTGACCAAAATAAATTTAGATTACAACCTTTAGTAGATACTATTAGAAGTGTAATACCGGAATATGCTTTAGGATATCATCAAGGTAATAATATTCCATATACAGAAGTGGTTGAGCGACTGCAAGAAGCCGCAAAAACCGTTTATACAACGGATAAATATAAAAGAAGAGGAGAATTTGGAGAGCTGATACTTCATTTGTTATTGAGAGATTTTTGTAATTCTATCCCATTGATTTCTACTATATTTTTTAGGGATGCACCCAATGTACCAGCACATGGTTTTGACGGTGTACATATTACAATTAATGGTGAAGATAAGAAGCTATGGTTAGGAGAATCTAAATTATATAAGTCGGGGAAGGACGGTATAACTGATTTAGTTGGCGACATTGAAAAGCACTTTAATGCGAATTATATCCAACAGCAATTCAGTCTTATTACGAGGAAGCTACCGGAACAAACCCCGGAAATATCACATTGGCGGAAACTTTTACATAAACATCAAAAACTTGATGTAATCTTTTCAAGCATTGTAATCCCTATGGTATGTACCTATAATAGTGATCTTTTTACTAATCACAATGATGAGACGAAGGAATATCTCGAGGATTTCGAGAGGGAATGTTTGTCTTTACATGCTGATTTCTTAAAGAAAAACAAGCAATCTAATTTAGAGATTATTTTACTTCTATTGCCGGTTCCGGATAAAGACGAATTAAATAGTGAATTGGATGCCCGCTTAAAATCAATGCAAAAAATATGACGTTTACAGATATTAACTCGGCAATTTTGTTCATTTCAAATGCTGCTGTGATTAATTATGATGAAAGTTTTGCCTTATCACAATTTTGTTCCATACTACTGGAAGGTAAAGAAAGTGAAAGCGAAGGACGAGATCTGGTAATCAGAGTGCGTGACGCCTGGGACAAAATTCCAGAAAATACAAAGCCTATTTGGAATATGCTAACGGAAGCTTCTGGTCTTTACCCTTATGTTGATCCTGAAGACCTGTCACAAAGTGCATTAGTGCGGTACGAGTACCATAAGTCCCCATTTCTTAAAGATGTTTATTTACATGAGCAACAGCAGATATTATCAATAGAGTTGCATAATAAACGTTCCGTAGTTGTAAGTGCTCCAACAAGCTTTGGAAAAAGCCTTTTAATTGAAGAAATAGTAGCCAGTAACTTATATCAACAAATTGTAATCATACAACCCACTTTAGCCCTGCTGGATGAAACCCGAAAAAAACTTTTAAAATATCGTGATAGATATAAGGTTGTGGTTTCAACGAGTCAAGAACCAGATAGTACCAAAGGGAATATTTTTTTATTTACAGGAGAACGTGTCGTAGAATATGAGTTTTTTCCTCAAATAGAATTTTTTGTAATAGATGAGTTTTATAAACTTAGTTTAGAGCGAGATGATGATCGTGCCATTACTTTAAATCAAGCTTTTCATAAATTATTGAAATACACTAATAAATTCTATTTGTTGGGACCAATGGTCAAGAATATTCCTGTAACATTCAAGAATAGATTTGACCTAATCTGGTTTCCTACTGAATTTGCTACGGTGGCTGTAGATGAAAAAAGTCTGGAAATCACGAATAGGGTAAAAGCAACGGAGAAAAAGGAATTAAAAAAGAATGCACTCTTTGAATTTTTAGCATCTAAAGATGAGCAAACACTTATTTATTGTTCATCTCCTAATAAGGCCACCGCTTTATGTTTGGAATTTATAAATTATTTAAAAGAAAACAATTCATCTTCTTTTGTTATTGACACTTCTGGAAATAAAGATATTATTGATTGGATCGCAGAGAATATAAACCCAAGGTGGTCATTGATTGAGGCTTTAAAACAAGGATCCGCTTCGCATCATGGGGCATTGCCCAGACATTTAGGAAGTTCTATTGTGGATCAATTTAATAGTGGGTCAGTCAGATGGCTATTTTGTACATCAACATTGATAGAAGGCGTCAATACATCAGCAAAAAATGTGATTTTATATGATAAAGAAAAAGGAAAAATTCCTATAGATTTTTTCGATTACAAAAATATAGCTGGACGCTCCGGAAGGATGAAAAAGCATTTTATAGGGAACGTTTATCGATTTGAAAAAAAACCTGATCAAACAGAACTTTTTGTAGATATTCCACTTTTTAATCAAGAAAATGCTCCATTAGAAATTTTAATTTCATTGGAAGATTCAGAATTAGAAAATACAGCGAAACAACGTTTGGAAGAATTTAATAATCTTCCTAAAGATCTGCAAGATGTAATAAAAAGAAACACCGGTATCAGCATCGAAGCTCAACAAAAAATTATTGCTGAACTTGAAGGAGACTTACCTAACAATGTTGAGATGCTTAATTGGAATCAATTTCCAACATACGATCAGTTAGTTTACTTATTGGAATTATGTTGGAAGCATTTGCTAAAACCTGGAGAAAATAAGGCTGATGTCCGCAACGCCAAACAACTTAGCGTTTTGACAAATAAATATTCAAGATTAAAATCCGCAAACGCACTTATTAATACTACAATAAACGAACCTTATTGGATGGAGCTACTTCCAGACGAACAAGTCAGAATTGATAAAATTTCATTTTTTATTTTGAATGTCACCAGACATTGGTTTGATTATAAGCTTCCTAAATGGTTATCGGTTATGTCAGAATTACAGGAATACGTTCTTGCTAAGCATAATTTACCACATGGGAATTATACCTATTTTGCAACAAGTTTGGAACACGGTTTTTTACCTTCAAATCTTGCTGCATTAACGGAGTATGATATTCCAATTTCAGCTATACGAAAACTTCAACCGATTCTTAACCATGACAGAACCCCAGAAGCACTTATAAGACTTATAAATCAACTGTCGGAAACAGAATTGTTAAAAAGGAAATTACTTCCCTACGAGATAAATAAAATTCGCCAGGCATTCTGATATCTATGTAATCATCAAGTGTAAACTTACTTCTTAATGACCAAATGCCTTTGTGCCGGATCATCCAGCAGACGCTCCATTTCTGAACTATTGTCCGTAAACAATTCTTTTGATTATTTCAGCAGAAGAAGCAAATCATTTATTTTTGATACACGTGCCGTTACTTGCAATTCGGATCAGAATATTCACAAACAGGTAGGACTATAAGCTACGAATCAATATCTTCAAAAATACTTCTTGTTTCCTGGTCGGATTCGTGAACTTTTTCATCCTTCATTGGGGTCTTACTTTCATTTATTTCTTCCGGGATGGTATTATTTACAATCCAATCGTCTATATTTTCGATTTCATCCTCAATTAGTGTTTCTAAGTCGGGTACATCGGGATAATATTCCTGTAATAGCGATAAATTGCTTTTTAAGGAATACATGTGATATTCTGCATCTTCATTGTTTTCTCGGTATTTGGATTTCCATAGTTTGGTCATTTCAGAAAGAGGTAACACAAGCAATTCGTTTTTAATTCTATCCTTTAATTCCAATAATTCATTATCATGGAAAAGAGATTGAATTTCCTCTGACTCCAAGAAATCAAGGTTTTCTCCGGTTAATGCGTATTTAGCAATTTGTTTGGTTATCAAGAGTCTATTTTTTTCTGGTAATAGACCGTTTTTGACAAAAATCACAGCCAATTCAATTTCACGAGGGACGTTCTTAGATAAATCTGGTTGGGAAATATCTTCATATATAGCTGGAAATTGTTTAACATACATTTTTAAAAAATTAGGAGAACATCTTCGGGAAAGAAAAGAAACCAGCCCCCATTTAGCGAAATATATTGCCCAACTTTCTGTTTTGAATTTTTTCGTTTTTGTATAATCTGTTAATTTATTCAGAACAGAAGGAAATAAGTTTTGTGGAATAATTGTTGCACCCTGTAATTTTACATTTCCGCACGTAATCTGATCCAGTAATTTGTCAGTATCACTCCCTTTTATGTAAATCTCTAAAAGTTCGGTGTTTTTCACGAGATAACGTGCAAAGGCATCACCAATAGTGGGGTGCTTATATTTCCATATATGTTGGTCATCTTCGATCTGAACATGGACCATACTGCCAGACATGGCATTTAATGCTTCTATACATTTATTTAATGAACTACCCATTCGGGAGAGTGATTCGTTTTCCAGTTGCGATAGGCTGATAGGAGATAATAAATTACTATTGTTCATGTATATTAAAGCTAATGCTGCCTTACTATCTTTATCGAGATCACTAATGACATCAATTAGAAAACCCTCTTGACGTTCCACAAAATCATCAATCCAATAATTAGTCAAATGTAATTTACTTGTAAAGTATGGATCAGAAAGCCTACGGGCTGTTTCGGGGATAAATCTTTTATTCTGCGCAACCGATTCGAGAAAAGGTTTGATTTCCTTTCGAAAGGTCTTAGATTGCTTTCCCAATTTAATATGATTATACAGCATTTGACGTTTCTCTTCTATGCTCAGATCATGGACATCCACAACAACCTGACTTTCGTTAAGCAGTGGAAAGACATTGCTTTTTAAATCTTTTTTCGCAGCGTTGTAAATATAGTCCCTGGAAGTCATTATAATTTTTGCACCGCGAGAAATCATCGTGACAATCTGAGGCATTACGCTATTCCAACTATAAACAAGCGGAGATTCATAGTGAGTTGCACCAAAGGCATCGTCAATCCAGAATAATTGATTAGGTTCATCCGGATTCCAATGTTTTACCACATCTTCTGCTCGATGTAACTTCAAGGTAGCAGCCTGCCATTGATCTAAAGCTCCCATTGCCAGCAATGTTGCTATCGTAGTTTTACCCGCAGCGGGTTCACCTACTATTAAAACAAAATTATACTCTTCCAGTGCCTCAACAGCCTTATGGTAAGATTTTGTTATGACAACCTTAGCTAACTCGTCTTTTAGAGATTCCAAAAATACTTGAGCTTGACGATAAACCCTTTCATCAATGATCTGTGAAAGATCCCCCAACCCATATACTCGAGGTACCATTCTCCGTAGCTTTGTGTTTTCTTTTATCTGTTGGGATATATATTCATTGCCAAAGACCAGAGAATGTTTAACGCCAAGTTTCTCAAGTTCCGATTTGACCTTTGCTGCCGATTTAGCAGAAATTCCCGCATTTGTCATAATTATATATATATCACAAATCTCTTGCTTTACCAACTCTTTTACTTTTTCGATTTCGTATGAAAAATCGGAAAAAGTGAAGTTTTTGTTTTGTTTTGAAGTAAACTTACATTGAATAACAAATTCGCCTTCAAAAACCTCATTTTTCTGGGTAATCCATTTCCCTGTAAAACTTCCATCCCTTCCTTGATCATTTGAAGGAAGATATGAAAGAGCTGTTTGTCCTAAGATTTCCCTTGTGATGCAATTACAAAGGTCTTGAAAGCTGCGCCACCCCAATAAATGTAAATTGTACATAGTATATATTATTGCCTTAGACTTTAATTGCGTCGTTTTCTAATCTCTTTGACATAGGCTTCCAGAGTCACAACATCGTCTAAAAATTCTTGTGCGGAAGGTATTTCTTCATTAAGTTCTCCTGCCGAATCGTGACCTACCATATACGTGGAGCATTTGGACATATTCTGTTCAACCTTATTATAATCTTCAACTGTTAAATCTACCACTTTGGAAAGCCTTTGTGTCTGAACCTCCCGCCCAAATCTCTTAATCGTATCATTTAGAAAGACTTCTTCAATGAACCGTTCCCACGTTTCCCGTAGCCTACCGTATAGGGTTTGAATCTTTGGTCTAAGAACTTCCTCCGTTTCAGACTTTTCAAGCTTTGCCATTTTTTGTTGTTGGTCCTTTAGAACTCCTATTCTTTTGCTTGTTGACATCGCATCCCAAGGTGGATTATTAAGAATTATTCCTGTCTCCTGTTTGTTCCTTGTCAAGCTATTAACTACTATCGGAACATTCTGTTTATCGGCATGCTCTTGTATCATCATTAAAAATGAAATATCATGTGTAAGCACGACAACTTGTCTTACTGCGGCTTCGCTGGCAATTCTTCCGGCAATCTTATTCCGCCATTTATGATCTAATGACGATACCGGGTCGTCGAAGACTACTGCACTTTTATGTTCAGACAAACTGAGCTCAGCCAAAAACGTTGCTAAAGCGATGCACCTATGTTCCCCCTCACTTAAAATATCCTTTAATGCGGCATTTGAAGCATTGTTCTCACCTAATTTCAAAAAATGATATTGTTTTCCTCTGGCTCCTCTGGTTTCCGCTTCAACTCTAATGTTTCTAAACCCAAGTGCATTTAGCTCATTTTTAAAAGCATCTTTCAAAAGCTGTGTTACGTGCGTTTGTGTTAAATTATTACTTAGAGTGGTCAGAGATCGAGTATTACATTTACCAATAGCTGTGTCTAATGATTTGATCCGCTTTAAACGTAATACCTCGCGATAAGCTTTAGGTCTGAAAGTGTACAACTTTTTTTCGTCCTGGAGATTCGAGCGTTCCGTCTCTAATACTGTCAAACGATCAGCTATTGATTCCGTAAGCAAAACTTTGTTTTCCTCTCCAAGTTTCAGCAATAAAGCATTTATCATAGATTTAGCGTTGACCTGTATAACAGGCAGCTCTATATCTTCTATTAATTCTTCATCTTGAAATAAGTCAATAAGATATTGATGATAAGTTTGGAGCGCAGAAATATAATCCTGTTGGCTAATACGATAACCCTGTACTATTGATTCAATTTCAAGAATGGTAGGTTCGTATGCATCGGTTGAAAAATCCAAAGCATTCAACGTTGCAAGTTCTCCTTCATAAGCACTTTTTGCCTTATCGAACTGCTTTTGCAGATCGTTTTTCACAAACTCTTCAAAGTTTTCAAATCTCTGCTTAGAATCTGCATCAAGCGATTGCAGGCACAGGGGACAGTGAGCATTGGGGTCGGGAAAACTTTCCTTCTGTTTGCTTTCATTATAAAATTTCCGTGCACTTTCCCATAGTTGCTTCCATGTAGCGGAACCAACGCCATTTAGTGGCAAATCTGAGAATATAGCTTCGGAAGATACTTTAAGTGAGTTTGAAGAGGTAATGTAATTGTTTACAGTTTCTTTTATCTTTTGCAACGTTTCATCTGCAAAGAGTTCAGTTTCCAGATTAGCAAAGTAGTTCCTTAATGTCGTAAGGCGACGCATAAATTCGGTGTTGGTTCTGGCCTTATTTTGTGGATCGGTACTTCTAAGCTTTTGAATTTCTTCGTCCAGTACAAGCAGCCTCGCTTCTTTGTTCTCATCCCAATCTGAATTTACAGTCAACTGTTCACGGGTTGTATTCGAATTTATACCCGTTACGAATGTGTGTGATGGACTTGCTTGATTTAACTGTAATACGGAAAAATCAAACCTTTGCAAACTAAGTTTTTGCTTTTCTTCTATCAGTGTATTTTCAATGTATTTCAGTGCGTTTGCAAATTTATCCAACAGGTCTATTCCGTGTGGGATAAACGCAATTTCATCTTCACCCTCCACGTAATGATTAGCACTTGAAGTATCAAAAATGTTAACCGCCCTTAAATCCGGTCGATCAATATTTGTATTAATCAAGGACACACATTCAACATTTCCTGCTTTCGAAAAAAAGACATTTGCCTTTTTATCTGCCAAAACAGCTGCCGGATAGAAAAGATTCGGATGGATAACAGGGCGAATACCTCTTGTTGCACAAACGTGTTTTAATACACTCGCATAACTGGATTTACCAGATCCATTGTCGCCATAAATCAAGGTCAGTCCCGCTGGAGCAAACTCCAATTCTGTTGTATGCGACAAAGCACTAATATTTTCAATATCCTTGATCCCAACCAAGGAAATGTCCGTTGTTCCGCTCGCATTCTGAATAAAGGTTCTTAACGTATTAAAATCAGCCGGGATATAATTAAACTTCAATAAGCCATGTTCATCTTTACAGATATTTTTCAAAAATTGAAGATCAGTTGCGTCAAGGTTATTCTTACGTATCAGTGTATCGACTGTCATTCGCCAAAACTGATTTTTGTTATCTGTCCAATCTACTATCTCGTCGAGTATTGCCATAATAATGATTAAGGTTTGGTGAATACGAATATAACCCATTTATTTGAATGTTTTTATGACACTCAATCAAAAGATTTCTACTTCTTAATCACCAAATGCCTTTGTGCGGGATCATCCAGCAGCCGTTCCATTTCTGAGCTGATAATATCCTGTATGTCCTGCCTGATCTGCATAAAGTTCCGCTGTACCATTGCGTTTGTGACGCTCCGCACTTCGGGAATCGGCTTATAAGCATCCTCTTCCGCTTTGAGCGCTTCATGATCGTTGATAATCTCACAGTGAAATACTTTCTGCGCGATCTTTTGCGTAGGATCATCGGCTACCATTCCTACAAACTCACCACTGCTAAGACCTGCGATCTTAGATGGCGGTATTGCTGATTCGAGCTGTTTGCTTTTGCTGATGGACGTGTCCCCGCTATTGATCGAATAGCTTACCCGATCCTGCATGATCTTACCAAAGCGTTCTGACAGCGATCGGGCCGTATCGCCAACCACTTGGCCACTGACAATATTTCCTGTAATGTTGACGATGACATCCGCCTGCTCCCGTCCGTAATCCTTTCTCATCTGGCTGAAATCCTGAACGCCTAAACAGGTAGCGACTTTATTACTCCGTGCCGTTGCAATCAGTGAATCAATTCCATTCAGATAGATCGTCGGGAACTCATCAAATATAAGGGAAGACTTTATTTTTCCTTTCTGGTTGACCTGCTTTACCAGACGATTGACATACAGGGATAACACGGCTCCATATATCTGAATTTTTTGCGGATTATTGCCCATACAAACTACCTTAGGATCATCAGGATTGTTTATGTCCAACGTAAAATCGTTGCCGGACAGCACATAATAAAGCTGGGGTGATGCCAGTCTCGCCATTGCCACTTTAGCCGAAGCAATCTGCCCTTCCAACTGCTCCATGACATCATTCAGATAGGCATTGATAAACGGATTGATAAGTACTTCAATTTCCTTTTCAGTCCGCAACAAGGTAAACAGGCTGTCGTAGTCCGCCTGCATCAGCTCGATCACATGCGGAAGCGTACAGAACTCTCCATCATTATACTTACGCAGATACCATATAATTGCCGTTAAAAAATTAATTGGAGATTCTATAAAAAAGTCTCCTTGCTTTTTGATCCATTCCCGGTTTAAACCCAATAAAATTGTTCTTGCCGATTCCGAAGCGTCCGTAATATCCAGCATTGCCGAAGGATCCAGCGCATTGCAGCGGTGCGAACGGTTCAGATCATCAAAATTGATGTAAAAGAATTGAAGCGGCTTTCCGGATTTTCCTTTGCTTTTCAACCAATGATTATAAGCAATGACAGATAAGTCCGGAAACTTAAAATCATAAACGAACATGGTAAATCCCTTTTCGATGTGCTGGCTTATGATATGGCGGATCACGAAATAGGATTTACCAGCTCCGGGTATCCCAACCACGAGTAAGCCCCGAAAGGGATTGATGAAGTTGAGCCAGCTATTGCGTACCTTATTCTTTAACCTGTATCGTGCGGGTAGATTAATGGAATATTCATTTTCAAGCAGGCGCTCCTCCTGCGGAAAAGTTTCGTTTTCTCTGTTGAAAATATCATTATTCAACTTGTCTTTTATGATGCGTGAGAAAAATGTACCTCCCGTCAACACCAGCAGGAATCCGCTGGAAGTAATAATCATATAAATAGCTGCTTTGAATGTTACCGTAAATGATAATGACAGGACTATATAGCTGATAAAATATGCCACTGATCCGAAGATGATATGAATCAGTGCTGTCTTATGATCTAAGGCTTCATCCTTCTTTCCCCGTACTCCCAACATAGAGATCACAAGGAACCCCAAGGCTATCAGTTTTGACCTTATCAAGCTGGTGAACAATCCCGTATTGTGGATATTTCCCATAAGTCTGTCTGTAACTTCATGGGTGAGGCCCCATTGTCTAAAAGCACCGTAGCAGTAGTAATAAAAATGCAGGATTAGAATTGCAATAGCGATGAACCTTGTCATGTCAAGGATTTTTCCCAGCGCCTGCTGATTTTCTGATGTCTGTAAGCTCATAACCGTAATATTTAATTGTTATTATCTAATTGATGTTTTCTCCGTTTTTTGCGCTTGCGTAAGCTCAATTCGTAAGGCAGCCTGTCCGGCACAAATTCCTCCTGCGTCAAGAGGTCTATCAGCTCTGAAACAAAAGATCTGAACTCCGAATTGGTCATGCTTTCTGCGACTGTATTTTCTGTTTTTTCCACCTCGCCCGAAGTGGGTACAGCTCCCTGTTTTACTTTTGCCGGAATTGGCATTTCGGATGTTGATACGGTACACCGTTCCTGAATGGCTTTGGCGCTATAAGCCTTACCGATAGCGCTCCCGTTAAATACACATTTTGTCTTGTGGTCAACATAGGTCAAGCCGTAGATAAAGCCCATTTCATTCTGTCGGATTATCAGGTCTATTCCCTGTCCGTGCAAATAATTTTCAAGTTGCCGGATAGTCGTATTATTTCCTTTCAATGCCAGATCAATAGCATTCTTTATACGAGCCTTATGCTTTAGCCTTGCCTGGTCATTCTTTGTAAAATATTCCTGTAAATTTTTAAGTGTTGGCTTGCTGTAAAACAAGCTTGCTTTAATAGGTACGCCTACCGGATTGCCATGAGGGTCAATCACTCTGTAAAGTAATCCGCTGTGCCTGTACACACGGGAATTTTCATCTCCACGCTGTGCCATGATATTGTACCTTCCAAGCACGGCATTCAGCTCAGGCAGGCTTGTATATTTATATTGCTTTATTACGTGCTCCAATACATTCTGTATTGCTTTTTTTGTTTCCAATTTTCCATAGGCAATCTGTTTCAGATTTACGGGGTCCGGTCTATATAGCTGTTGCGGACCCTTACCTTCCGCTGTAACCAAACCAAATTTTTTCTCGATTGCTTTACGTGCCGGCTCGGACTTTCGTGTGCCGATCAGGTACATATCAATAGTTTTGCCGTCGGTCTGCACATTGGTGGTCACAATGTGGATATGCGGATGACCTGCATCATGGTGCTGATATACCAAAAAAGGCTGATGCGCAAAACCTATCCGAGTCATATAATCATCTGCAATTTCCAGTAACCGGTCCGGTGACAAATCCTTCGCTTCGGAAGGATCGAAGTTCAGGGAGATATGGACGCTCGTACGCTTTGCCCGCTGGGCAGATTCGGTACGCTCCAGCAGACAGTTGAGCCTCACGGTAAAGGTCATATCCTGGGGATCAAGCGGATAATTTCCCGCTCCGATACAAACCGCCTTGCCCTCTTTTATCTTGTTCTCGTTGTAGTTGACAATGCGGTGAATGGAATAGCCGGATTTAATTATTGCAACCATGACTGTGCGATTTTTTTGACATGGTTCTTGATCTCCTCGATCTTGTTGCCGAGTGTCCTTTTCTCAACCTCATTGGCTATGAGCCAGCGTTTAAATTCAGGAACATCCCGAAGCGTATGCAGCTTTTTGACGGACTGGTTATAATTCACACCAATGCGATTGAGCTCCTGCCGGAGCAGGGACAATTCTGTCATTAAATCATCCATTGATTTATTGCGGTAAGCGGTTACGACAGGCTTGTTGAAAATTACTTTCCGCAGGTAGTCACTGATCTTAATACAGGTGGTTTTTTTCCATCTGTTTTCGATGATTTTAAATTCATCTTCGGTTATCCGGGCACCTACTACCCGTGTCCGTTTTGATTGCTTCTTTTCCATCTTCACATCCTCCTTTTCACATTATCAATCATTCCAAAAAATCCCAAAAACTGCCTGAGTTCAAAGCAGTACAAAAATGTTCAAAACATCTTCCGGCACTGACCCTCCACGAGTTCCGAGTTGGGAGGGCAAGATGGGATTGTGTTAACAATCCAACATCTTGCCGTTTGCAAGAAATGGCAAACTTCCTGATAGCAACTATAAAATATTCTCACATAACTCCTACACTCAAATAGTAGCTGAAATACTGCCATAGTTACTTTCTATACTTCCCGAAACTCTTTTATCCCTTCAGCAGCTTTCCTATTATCAAAGCTACCGGATTGTCTCACGGATCAAGCTTCTATACAAAATTAAACAGCTTATACCGTAGTTTCCTATCCTGGCTATATTTTGACTGGGATGAAAAGCACCAGATCGGCTAACTTTGTAGTAATATTTATTGTTTAATTTAATTGTTTAAGTGATGATGACAACAAGTGAGATTGCAAAGGTGTATGACACGATTTTGAGCATACCCAGCATGGAAGAAACAGTTAAGATTGACCTTCGCATATCGCGAAAAAATGTGCTGTTGCTCAGCAGTGTGATCGACCGTGGGCTGACCGCAAAAGATGACGGTAAAGAAGGAGGGTTGCTGGCCAATGTGGCAAAGGAAACCCTTTCTGCATTAAAAGGGATTTCGGAGGAATGCTTACAGAAAGCCGGACTGACCGAACTCAATGACAAGCTTATCGAGCTGAGCGGCACAAAGTAGATTTTTTTAAACATTACCCTGTAAGGCCGCCATCTAAAATGGCGGCTTCCTTCCAATTATTAATAACCTAAAATTTTAAAAGTCATGGAAAGAGATCTTCCTATATACGATATTCACGGAACATCTTTCATTGTCGATGTTGAATATCTGTGCCTTGAAAAAGCCGGCACACGAAACACATCCATTTATCTCAATGAGATGAAGGATATCGGAGACGGTTATGAGTTTGAATACAGCCTTAAATCAGCAGGTCCCTATTGGTGGCTGATGGATGATGACGAACCTGTTACCGTAAAGATTCCTCCGTTTGTCGAACTTGACCCTATCGGTATGGCAAAGAAATATAATGTTCCTGTCAAAGAGCTGAAAGGTAAAACCGATTTTGAAATTATGGTCGACCAACATGATTATGATCTTCGGCTGAATAAAGGTGTCCTGCCTACCATTACAATACTGGACGATAAATTTTATGTCAATATTGACAAGCAGATGCTTTGTCTCGATAATAGCCATTCAGACAAAGGTATTTCATTTGAAGTTTTTGAAATCGGAAGTAAGTATGATATAGGCTACTGTATGTATTTATACGATCCTGTTACAAAGCAGCTCCAAAAGCCGGATCTTGAAAATTTACTTGACTATCCAAAAGGGATGGTGGCTGTCAAACTTCCGCACCTCTCCGAAATGGATCCGATAGCTGTGAATATAAAAAATGGTAACCCTCCCGAACACCGACTGAAAAACATGAATTTCAGATTGCAGCGTACAGCTGAGATCGTCCCGTGGAAAGATACAAACCTGAAACCTTATATTGATTTTAACAGGGAAAAAGCCCGCCTGGAGAACTTCGATAAGCGTCTTAAAGAAGTACGGAAAAACAGGCAACGCAGGGGTAAAGGTATCTGAAAACAGAACCCTATAGAGAGTAAAAATACCTTAAACAAAAGAGGTATTCTTACTCTTTTTTTATTCAAAACCCACACTTACATTTGCGAAGGTTATGTTAATGTCAAGGAAAAAAAGGGTACCCACTTCCTTATGCTTAATGTAACAGCAATAAACGAAAAAGGCTTAGCAGACTATTTCATTTTTTAATCCAAACTTAGTTTGCTAACTTTAAACCGTATGAACTTAAAATATTGTAAAACAATCTTATGCGTTGGAACATCCCTCACTTGTATTTAGTTTTTCTTTGAGCATTTAAGTTTTTTTCTTAACTGCTGTTGTTGATTTTATGGCATAGTAAGGGACGTTTTCATGCGTAAGCTAATGAACATGTACTATTATTATGGCAACGTCAACCACCATCGTAAACAACAGACGATTTGTTGTAAAAGGGCAGATCACCTGCTCATTCACTCCCGCCTCTACTCCATTCACTGAAGAAATCCCCAATCTACAGGTAGAGATCTGGCAGAAAAGCCCGCTGGATGTATTCTTGCTCGGCAGCGCAGCAACCGATGCAGAAGGAAACTTTGTCATCAGCTTTGAGGTCAATGACAAAACATCTTACCTTGACGAGAGCACGATTAACAATGTGTTTGCAAAAATCTATTACAGAGGCGATATTATTTCGGGTGAAAACCCTTACACTGATGATGAAATTTCCTCATTTGCTTCTTCCTCTTCGTACAGACGACCGATCAAAGATATTACCTTAAATGAAGGATTTAATGATATCGGTACGCACGAAATCGAAATAACCAAATTCGAATATCCGGCCGATACTTCGGTAACGGAAATCGTTACCCAGCCGGAAAACCTTTTTAACAGCATCCTGTTCGATATACGGGAAGCCTCTTCGCAACAACCGGCGCCCGTAGGAACTATCTGCTATTTCAGAGGTTACTTAGGCGAAAAACCTTACGAGTTTACTATATTCTATACCAACCAGACCATCGAAAAAGAAGGATATGCACAGCTGCTTCTTCCGGCATTGCCTATCGCTATTAAAGAGGGCGGGGAGCTCATTGTCAATATGCAGCTGGAAGGCACAGCCGAATCCGCTTCGCAGAACTGCTATCTCCGCCTGGACGATGGCTCATCCGGCTATTACTACACCCTTATTACCGATCTTCTTGTCCACGACGGCGAACTATGTGTTAAAGTCGCTGATACTTATTATACGGTAACAGATCTTCCCACCGGGTTAGCGGATGTCATGGCTATCGGAGTAACAGAAACTGGTGTTCTTGCCCTGTACGACAGCAATACGGAAGAGTGGGATTTTTCCAATCAGTTTACCTTTTATCAGATCGAGTTCCCTGAGCATCTTAACCAGGTCGCAGACGGTATTTACGCCACTAACGGCAGCACCGGAACCATCACTTCCGGGCAGCTTGGCGACGGAACGTTCGAGGCATTCTCACTAAAGTTGCATACGAAAGGAGTCTTACCAATAAATATGGATCTCGAAGTCCAACTTTTGCAAACTTCAATTTTTGACGGAACTTTCACAAATGTGCTGGCAGGAAGCGGAAACTTTATCATGGTGGAAACAGATGATTTCCCGGAGCGGAATGACCTTTCCCCCAACCTGTCAGACATTGAAACAGTCAGCGGGATTACGTTCTCAACGGCTTTTGTGGATTTCCTCGAAGAGAAAGAGCTGACCACACTGAACACGCTGAAAAAAGCGGGCCCGATCCGTTTTATCAATGACTTCCCGACAACAGGTATCACAGAAGGAGAAGTGGAACTCTTGCAGGCACATGTGGATCTTTATACCCTCGATATAAATCCGCAGCACGGACAGCTGCTTATTGATGAAGGCTATGACAGTATTTATACCATCGCCCAAACACCGAAAGAGATATTCCTGAACGATGTGGAGAATACACCGGAAGGCATAACGCTGTTCCTTGCTACCTCGATCTACGAAAAGGCAGCGCAAAACCTCAAGCTGGTAGGCAACCTGCTGTCCGGCAAAATAGCGGATTACGAGCTGCAACATCAGTATATTCCAGACGTTGCAGATTCCAGCTTTGCCCAGACCGCCTTCTCCAAATTCATTAACCGCTGTGAATGTGAAGACTGCACTTCGGCGGTAAGCCCGTTCTCCTATCTGGTGGATCTTTTGAAATACGGAGCAAAGCACATCAAAAAAACAGGATCGCCGTCCTACACTCCGGTCGATTACAATGCGTTTCTGACCCTGCTCGAAGATTATTTCTTTCAGCCGTTCGGCTCCTTTGACATTGACTGTGAAACTCTCCATAAAGAATACTGCCGCGTTCGTCTGGTAACAGAAATCCTGAAACAATACGTCGCTACCAAAACTCTGCCTGCGGATGTGCTCGCGCGTCTTGAAAATGACCGTAAGAATTTTATTCTTCTCACGTATAAAACACTGCTCACACAGGCCGGAACTTCCTATGAGGAGCTCCGTCATGTTATCGCCCTGCAAGACCCTGACGAAAAGAAAACAGCAGCTCTTCGTCTGTCTGAAAGACTGGGTATTCCGCTGTACGTTCCCGGCTCGACGACCGTGTTTACAGCTGATCGTATGTGGCTGACATTTGACAATACAGATCCCAATCAACAGCTGACTGCTGAAAATCTGGAAACGATCTTCGGATTCAGAGATACCCAACGGGATGTGCTAACAAACCCTGCTTCCTCACTCATGCAGCAGTGGAAAGAAACCTACCTGTTTGAGCAGTGGAAAAGCATCGATTTTCCATTCTCTGCCTATAGCCGGGAAGACGTTGATCCCAACAATGAGCTTTCGTTTAAATGGGGCTGGAAACCCATCATTGATCCCGACAGCTTCGGGCGCAGTGATATGACTTATGAGACGTCACCATTCGCACTTGATCTGTGGCGCCACCGTTTAGAAGATACAAATTCTTTTCTAAGCTATTTTGTATCAAATTCTGCCGTTCTTTCACGCACCTCCGCTGATCTTCTGGCAAGAAAGCTGCGCGTGCCAGGCAAAGACCTGAGCGGTGTTAGATTTCAGGATGATAAGGTATATATCAAAGATCCATCCAACAGTGAGTTTGTAGCTTTCAAGGTACTCACACCTTTGGAAACAAACGGAGCCAATACCGACATTGAGCTCCTGCAATCTTCTTCTGACCCCATTGACATCCAACCGGAGATGTTCCAGCCGGAAGGAGACGAGCCCGTAATGCAGTACGACAGTGTTACCGAAGTGCTGCAGCCACTCTTAAAGGATGAAACCACTATCACGCTTAACTGGGGAGATACTCCTGTTATCGTTGACTATGTTGCCAATGGGCGCATACAGCTCATTAGTAAGGACAGCAATACAGAAGACATCTATATTTATGATCCGTCGGCTTCCACTCCGCCTGCTCTTGAAATTACTTCCGTAACTATTGTGTCGGAATCCGAAGTTACACTGGTAGTGACACCTGCATTATCGCAGGAGTTCGTTAGCCGTAATATCAGCTTCGCTTACCGTGCAGAAGTCGATCTCTATACCACTACTCTGCCCGACCCGGAGAAAGTCTGCAACGCATTTTTTAACATCTCTTTTCCATACTATCTTCTTTCTCCTGCACCTGTGGGTGCAATCAACCCGGTCAATTATACGACATTTCAAAATACTATATCATGGCCTCCACCGCTGGATGAAGAGGATACTTTCTATAAAAAGCTTAAAAAGCTTTATGAACTCATCCGTTCGGGAACAACAGATCCGTTTCTTCTCGATGTGATTTCATACAACTTACAAATGGATGCCTATAGCTTCAATCTGATGATGGAGCTGCTCATTGCAAGTGAGCACTACCTGGAATCCATGTATTCCTACGATCAGCCGGATACCGAAAAGCGATACCAGGTAGCATCCATTGGCCGGAACAGCGCAAGACATCTGTTGAACGAATTCTGGGTGAAAGAGGAAATCAAGCACATCCCGACAGGCGGCACTGACCCTGAAAGACTGATGCTGCGCTCACAATTTTTCTGGAAAGCTATAAATGAACCCCAAGCCGGGCCGTGGGACAGCTCGTTGCAGACTATTCCTGCTTTGGTGGGAGATATCAGCACTACAAATATTCCGATCATTGATCCGGAGCTTGTACCCGTACAGCGACTGCTCGTATCACCGGATGCGGAAACTTACCGGGATATGTATGCTGACCGTCAAAGGCAGCTTGCGGAAAAGTTTGACACTTTCTTTTCGTGGCTGGTACCTTTTGACATAGAAGGTTTTGACCATATCCTCAATTACATCAATACCGGAGATAAGGACGATGATTATAATCTGGGACCGGACTATGGAACGGATATGAAGCAGCTTATCAAAGACTTTGAAAGCACCGATCCATTCCTTCAGCTCAAAGCCAATAACGCATTGCAGCAGGCTTTTGCCCTCACGTCTGAAGCATTCTCGGCAATCATTCCCGTAAGAAATGCCTACCAAAGTGGAAATCCTACGCAGCGCCCTTCAACCATTGAGCTGCGGACAGTAACTGCCCTACTGGTGACCGCCTGCAAGAAAAAAAGGTTCTATTTCACTCACGGCCTTGAAACAGGATGGATCGAGCAGGAAATAGAACAGCACGTGAAATATTACAACGTTCTCACCATGCAGCTGGACCCGGTAAGGGGAAGTATCCTGAACCGCTCGGAATGGCAGCAGACACTCGCCAAGTGGAACCGTGTACCGACCGTATTACCGGACATCGTACCTCCTGAAAATATCAAACGCTTTGTGCAGGGAGAGACTGCGCACGATCTGTGGATAAGCCGAAAAAACACATTAGATCTTGCATATACCCAGATTGTTTCAATGTTCAATGAAACAAAGGATGCCGGAACATTATTTCAAAATCTAAAGCTTTTGCTTAGTCTTGTTGTCATGCGATCCTCAGGTACGCTCCCTGCCTATGACTATTATGAATATTTTACAGCTCTGTTCGCCAAAGAAGACGCCGGCGAAGATATCCGCCCGGAACTCAATCAGCTGAATTTCTATATTACCGAATACCGACTGCTGCGGCAGGTATATGAAGTGCTGGAAAAAGAAACTGAAACAGCACCTTCCCAACCTTCCCATCTGCTTCCTTCCGAATACGAAGCTGTTATTAATATTACTGTCCGGGTGAATATAGCGAATGTGGCCTACTTCGGGTTTGTAGAGCAGGAATATTACGATAACATTGTCCTTAATGGTAATGATTTTGAAAACTATGCCCCGGCCATTATCAACTTCCCGCTGGATATGGTACAGGAAACCGTTCAATGGCGCGCACCACAGGCGGATAAGAAAGCATGGAAAGACACCCTTAACACACGCATTGATCGCAAGCAAAGTGTACTGGACGAGTGGCAAACTGTGTTGGAGGAAAGCGAAGACATTACTATGCCAACTATGCGTGATGCGCTTATTCAGGCGCTTCGCAACAACTGCGAATCACTCAATGAAGCAGCTGAACGCCTGGCAAGAACCTTGTTTATTGAAACCAAAGATAACTGCTGCGTGAAGCACAGCCGGGTATCGCATGCTATTGAGACCTTACAGGGAATAATTTTTGCTCTGGAAAGTGGCGTATATGACAATTACCTGAACGGCTTTACGCTCACCGCTCCGAATTTTGACAGGGAATGGGCGTGGCTGGGATCCTACGCTACATGGCGATCTGCGGTATTTACCTATATCTACCCGGAAAACCTGCTGTACCCGACACTCAAAAAGCGGCAAAGCCCCGCGTTTATCGAACTGGCGGAAACCATTCAGAACGCGAGCCGCTTTACACCGATCAATGCGTGCCAGGCAGCAAAAAGATACCAGCAGTATTTTGAAGATGTCCAGAACCTGAAAATCGTCTGTACTGCCAATGCGGACGCTTATATCTTCCGCAAAGACCCACTGGACTGCTGCGGTGATCTGAACAACAGCATGAAGGAGTATATGACCTATTATATCGCTCAAAGCACCCTTTCAGGCAAGGGCTATATGTCCGAAAAACCGTTCTATGAGACCAATAGTGATGCGCACGATTTCTGGAAAGAAATTCCGCTTCGGGCAAATGCCAAAATTATCGGCTGTCTGCCACTCAACAGGGATTTTGATGAAAACGGACAATCTACAGGAACTGCTTTATGGCTGTTCTATACTTTCTCCGAAGATGGTAATTTCAAGCTGGCTTACATCAAAAAGGATCTGATGACAGCAGGAAGCAGCTGGACAGATGAGGAAGAAGTAGATCTGGGAGATCTGGCTGATGCACACTACTTTCGTCTTCGTAGGGGTGAAGAGAATCCTGACAAAATTAATATTATCCAACCGGGTGATATACTTTCCAGAGTTACAATATGCCAGCATTCAGAAGCATGGGACTGGGTATTTTTCATTTTCTCCTATAAACGTGCAAATGGCGGCATGCGTCACCTTCAGGTCCGATATATGGCACAGGAGGATTATCTGAATGTAGCACCATGGAGTCTGCTCTTCTTTGATCACGCTACAATGCCTGTCACCTCCATCCGTCACGAAATCTATGGCAATGCCGTTAATCTTCAACCGCTGATCGGGGTAACACTCGTCTTTAAAGATCAGATACAAACAGGTTATTACGGCAGCTTAGACGGAAATACTCCGGTACTGCCTAAAGTGGATAATGACTATCAAAACATGATCGGAGGCTTTAAAAGAGCGGATTATTCTGACAGGTTTGTGCTGGCGGCAAGAGGCAATACCGGAGAAACCAGATATGGTGAAGGATATTTTACCTATACGAAAAGCGGCAATACGATTACGCTGGTATCGCACTATACACTGCCGGGAGCGCTCAATGCCTTTGAAAAAAATGTGCTTTCCATCGCGCCAAGCTATAACCAATCAAGATGGGAAGGCGCAACGGCTGTGACCGTCTATACAGACAATACACTGGCAGGACTGCGTTACAGGCTCGTTGATATGGATGGACTAAAAGTTACGGGAGATCTGATCTTCTCACTGGCTCCTGAAAAACGGGTTCCGGTAGCCATCGAATCCGGTGAGTGCATTGAAAATTTCGACCTGCGCACTGCCAACATTAAAGAGCACCTGCGAGCGAATATGAACGCGCCGATGGGCAATCCGATTGGCAGCTTTTACCGCACTTCTACCATTAAGGAAGTACTCTACGAAGCTTATTATTTTGTGCCGATGCTCCTGGCACTTGATCAGCAGCAACGCGGTGATTATCCGACGGCCCTCAACTGGTACCGTTCCGTGTATGACTATACCAGCAATCTTTCCACCAAGCGCAAAGTTTTCTACGGACTGGTGCTCGAAGAATCCGTTACCAACGTGTACAACCGTCCTTCGGATTGGCTGCTGGATCCGCTGAATCCGCACCTGATCGCACAGACACGTACCAATGCCTATACGAAATATACGCTGATGAACATTATCCAGTGTATGCTGGCTTACGGCGACCGTGAATTTACCATCGACACCATTGAAACCGTTCCGAATGCACGCAAGCTGTATTCAAGCGCCCTGGACTTGCTGAAAGTAAATGAATTGAGAACAAAGCCATCACAGTGCTATACCAAATCGCATTATTGCTTCCAGACAGCCATAACCGCGACAATAGATGCGGAATGGGACAATTCTTTCAGCCAGCTGCAAAATCAGCTGCAACTGTTGGGCAGTGTCGATCTCATTGAGCAAACCGCCGGAGAACTGGCCGATATTCTCAATGATGATGAAGCATCCATGATGCAGCGATTTACCTCGGCATTTACCTATCTGGACGGTATTGAACCTGCTCCACCAAAGGAGGAAAGCGTGTCCGGGCTTATTGAAGGCGAAGGCGAACGCATGAACGATGCCTTCCGTTACCTGCTGGCCGGGACAAACACCCGTACTTTTAATATAGCTGTTGAAAGAAAGCTTGCGCTTACACTGGCACAGCTGACCAGCCAGACTCCGGATGAAGTTATATACTGGGAAGGAAATACAAAAATCGACTGGCTGAAAGAGCCTGTAGCAGATAATACTACACCGTTGACCTTCCGTTTTATCGACGAAGAGGGCGTGCAGCAGCTCGACAGAAAGGTAGCATTTAATCCATTGAACCCTTCGGTTACAGCTTTACAGTCCAACCTGGTATTTAGCAATGCTCCGGTACTCTATACTTCATTCTTCTACCAGCAGGACTTTACACCATTTATTGACTATGCGTTCTGTCTGCCGTCCAACCCGGTTTATTCTTCCTTAGAGCTGAAAGCCAACCTGGAACTGTTCAAGATCCAGAACTGCCGCAATATTGCAGGTATGGAACGTTCACTCGATATTTATGCTGCCGCGACGGACAGTACAACAGGTGTTCCAGTGATCGGCGCAGGCGGCAATCTTGTACTACCGGCATCGGGAGCCATCATGCCGTCGCAGTACCGATTCCGTGTGCTGATCGAACGGGCAAAACAGCTCGTAGCGCAGGCACAGCAGCTCGAAAGCCAGTTCCTTGCGGCAATGGAAAAAGAAGATGCTGAGAATTACAACCAATTACGGGCTCGGCAGGACCTGCAAACCGCTAAAGCAACCGTTAAATTGCAGGATATGCGGGTGAAGCAGTCCGAAATGGAAACGGAAGTGGCCAACCTGCAATTACAGAAAGCGAATTTTGTGAAGACAACATATAGTAATTGGATTGATGCAGGACTCATCGGATATGAAACTGCAAGTATCAGTTTTTTAATTGCTTCGGCAGCTTTTCAAACTTCAGCTTCTGTCGCAGCTTTAACACCAGCAGGAAGATTTAACGTGGAGGGAAGTTTGATCGCAATAGCACAATCTTTATCTGCAACATCTTCCATCATGTCACAGCTGGCTTCCTTTGAACGGCGACGACAGGAATGGCTGTTCCAAAGTGATCTTGCCAATTTTGATATCAGCATCGCATCTCAACAGGTTCAGATAGCACAGCAAAATACACGTATCGTATCACAAGAAAGGGAAATCGCTTCGATGAACATGGACAATGCGGCGGACACACTGGAATTTTTGAAAACAAAATTTACCAATGCTGAACTGTACCGCTGGATGGGCAATGTGCTGGAACGTGCTTACAGCTATATGCTCAGCCTTGCCTCTTCTGTTGCCAAAACAGCCGAACGGCAGTTCTATTTCGAACAGCAGCAGCAAGGCGGGCCGTTCATCCTGGATGACTATTGGGAAATGCCGCAAACAGGCAGCCTGACAGGTGGTGGTACGGACCGCAGAGGACTGACCGGAAGTACACGCCTGTTGCAGGACATCACACGTCTGGATCAGTATGCCTTTGATAACACCAAGCGTAAGCTGCAAATGACCAAAGTGATCTCCCTCGGACAGCTCTATCCGGATGCGTTCCAGACATTCAGGGAAACAGGCGTATTGAATTTCGATCTGACAGACCGTTTGTTCGATTATGATTTTCCGGGGCATTACCTGCGTTTGGTAAACGGTGTAAAAGTTTCGGTTGTCGGCCTGATCCCTGTCTATGACAATATCAAGGCGACACTCACCGCTGCCACGACTTCCTATACGGTGATCAATGCCAACAATACCTTCCAGAAAGTGCCGATCCGCCGTTTGGAAGCAGAACAGATCGCATTGACGGGTGCTTCCCGTGCCACGGGACTCTTTGAGTTCCAGGCTGCACAGGGCGAGCTGCTCAATCCATTTGAAGGCATGGGTATCGAATCACGCTGGGAGTTCAAGATGCCGATGTTCTCCAACCGTATAGATTACAGCAATATTGCTGATGTACTCATTGAAGTGGATTATACGGCACTCGACAGCTATCAGTACCGTTTCCAGGTATTGCAGGATATTGACAACACACTTGGCTTCAGCCGTGGATTTTCTTTTACGCAGGACTACCCGGATCAGTGGTATGAGCTCCAAAGAGCGCAGCCTTCCTCACAGCCGTTCTACGTGGAAATTGAGCTGAAACAACAACAGTTTCCGCAGGGAGTTCGTGATATCCGTCTGGATGGCTCCAACCTGCTGTTGCATTTCGTGCGCAAAGACGGATTTACAGATGAGATAACGGTAGCAGATTTCAGTCTGGTAACAACAGCTGCCAATGCGCAACCGATGGGCGGAGAAACCCTTAACGGCACGTTTACCGCAAGGCCGCTCTCTAATATATTGAACAGCCAAAGCCCGGCTACGCCGTTTGTGAAGCTGCGGCTGGCATTTGCCAATACCGCTCCGAACAGGGAAATGTTTGCCAACGAAGATGTTATGGATATTGTATTGCTGGTAAGCTGCAAAGCAGAATTGCCAACATATCCGCTGTGATAAAGAAGCGATTCAGGAAAATAAGAATAGGTTAAAAACACTATAATAAACGAAGTGTATGTCAAACACTAAAGGTACATCAGCTATCGTTCCGCCTTCGGGCGGCGGTGCGCAGAGCGGTATGGGAGAAAAGTTCTCTCCCGATCTGTTTACGGGTACGGGAAATTTCAGTGTTCCTGTGGCAGTGCCTGCCGGACGCAACGGTTTCCAGCCGGAGCTGACACTTGGTTACAGCACCGGGAACGGCAACGGCCCATTTGGGATGGGCTGGGCGCTGGGCATACCGGGTGTGACACGCAAAACCAACCGGGGTATTCCGGTTTACAATGATAATGAAGATGTCTTCCTGCTTTCGGGAGCCGAAGACCTCGTTCCTGTCAAGCAGGAACGTGAAACTGTACAGGCGGGAACGGAAAGCATCAGCTGGCTGCGGACGTACTATCGTCCCCGCACCGAAGGCTTGTTTGCAAAGATCATCCATCATAAAAAATCAAACGGAGAGGATTACTGGGAAGTAAAAAGCAAAGACGGACTGGTAAGCATCTACGATCAGACCGTGGCTAACCCGGAGAACCGAAGTGCTATCTTTGCATGGCACCTGGGAAAAACCATTGATCCGTTCGGCAATGAGATCATTTACGAATACGAACGCGAGCTGGTGCAATCGACGAGTGCCGCACAACCGCACAGCTATGATCAGCTCTACCTCTCCTCGATCCGTTATGCGCAGTATTATGACAATGCGGTTAAAAAGTACTTATGCGAGGTACGTTTCAGCTATGAAGAGCGTCCCGATGCGTTTTCGGTGTACCGGCAGGGTTTTGAAATGCGTACTACCAGACGGTGCAACCGTATTGAAACCTATACCCATACGGACGAGGTACGTAAAGTAAAGACCTATCATTTTAACTATTCAAAGGAGCTTCCGCTCAATGGGGCTTCTTTACTATCCAATGTAAGTGTGGAAGGCCATAAAGAAGATGAAAGCGAATGGATGCCTCCGTTGGAGTTTGGCTATTCTGTTTTTAATCCTTCTGCTCCTGCTTTGCAAGCAATCAATGGAAATCTTCCGCTGCTTTCGCTTGCACAGCCGGGATTTGAGCTGACGGACGTCACCGGAAACGGACTTCCCGACCTGTTACAGATGGATGGCACGGGCTCTCGCTACTGGCCCAACAAGGGCAACGGGGATTTTGCATCGCCGAAAACCATTCCCGTATCGCCGTCTATTACTCTGGAAAGTGAAGGCGTGCGCCTGATCGACGCCAATGGCGACGGACGCAATGATCTGCTCGTGAACAACGGTGTCCAGGCAGGCTATTTCTCCGGCAGCTTCAATAATGTATGGGACGAAAAGAGTTATCGTCCATACCGCAGTGTACCTTCTTTCCGTTTTGACGATCCCGAAGTACAGTTCATCGACCTGAACGGTGACGGCATCACCGATGTGTTGCGCAACGGTGCCAAATTTGAGTGCTACTTTAACGATCCCGAGCAGGGATTTGACAAAATGCGGGTTACTGATAAGACCTTCGCAAATTTCAGCTTTGCCGATCCCAGAATACGCTTTGCGGATATGACAGGCGACGGCTTGCAGGATATCGTACTCATCTCATCAGGACGTGTACAATACTGGCCGAACCTCGGCTATGGGCGTTTTGGTAAAATGGTGAACATGAAAAATGCGCCCCGTTTTCCCGAGCAGTACCACCCACACCAAGTTCTTCTGGGCGATCTGGACGGTGACGGACAGGCAGATATCGCCTTTGTACGGAATAATTGCACGATGCTGTATGTTAACCAGAGCGGTAACGGCTTTTCAGACGGCGTGCGGATCGGTGGAACTCCCATAGTACAGGGCGTAGAAAGCCTGCGCTTAGTTGATATCATGGGCGCCGGACAATCGGGCATCCTCTGGAGTCAGATTTCAACCATGCCACTGAAAGGACGGATGTATTTTCTGGATTTTACAGGTGGCAACAAGCCTTATTTGTTGCAGGAAATGAACAACAATATGGGTAGCATTACCCGTGTGGAATATGGCTCATCTATCTATCACTATTTACGTGATGATAAAAAGCCGGAAACCCGTTGGAAAACGCAGCTGCCTTTTCCTGTTTTAGTCGTTAACAAAGTAGAAGTCTTAGACCTGCTCTCCGGCGGAAAGCTGGCTACTGAGTACAGCTATCACAACGGTTATTGGGATGGTGCGGAACGGGAATTCCGTGGCTTTGCACAGGTGGACGCACAGGATACGGAAACTTTTGAACGGTTTAAAACGACTTCACTCATCAAGCAGGAAGGAAATAACCTGAACACTCCCGAACATCTTTCCTTTGAGCAATATACGCCTCCCGTGCTGACCAAAAGCTGGTTTTATCCCGGGCCTGTGGGACCGGATTTTGCACGTTGGGAAGACATTGATTTCTCCTATCAGTACTGGCAGGGAGATCAAACAGTATTACAGCGCACACGACAGACCAGTGATTTATTGGCTTCACTGCCACGCAGAGCCAGACGGGATGCGCTACGCACACTTCGGGGAACGCTCCTGCATTCAGAAACCTACGCACTGGACAACTCGCCTTTGCAAGACAGGCCATATACTGTCACAGAAAATCTGATGGGCTTACGTATGGAATTTGAGCCGTCACAGAATCCCGGATTATTTACAGGCTGGAAAAAATCAGGACAGGGCTATTGGGCAGGAAGCGGTTATGTCTTCTTTCCATTCGGTGTGGCACAGCATACCACGCAATACGAACGGGGCAACGATCCGATGCACAGCTTTTCGTTTACCAAAGAATATGACACTTACGGCAATGCCATAGGACAATTAAGCGTTGGGCTGCCACGAGGTGCCAATCCGCTTGGTGGCGGAAATGGCAGCTACCTCGGAACTTACGGGATCAACGAGTATATTTATAAAGATATCGCAAACGGGCAGTACATGGTAGATCGGGTAAAACGCTCCATTTCTTACGATGCCACACGGATTGCCAATTCTACGAGCATTTTTGCTTATCGGGATGCTGTCTTTGACAGCAATACGCTTCCTGTTATCGGCTGTACACTCAGCTATTATGACGGTGAAGCTTTTCAGGGACTTCCTTACGGGAAAATCGGAAGCTTCGGCGTGCCTGTCCGAAGCGAAACACTTGTGATCACTGACGAGATTATTGCTGACGCTTATGGAGTGAATACACCAGAATGTTTTAAAGCTACACCCGACTGGGGCAGCTCAAACGGGTATCCTGCCGCCTTTGAAGGATTGCTGCAAAATGATGATGAACGGTTAGGCTACAAAGACCGCCGTACCGGATTCCCAAACCATGTGCCGGGATGGTATGCCGAAGGCAATCGCATGCAATACGATTTTCAGGATAATTTGATTGACAATCCTGTAGGATTGGTACTGGAAAGCAAAGACGTATTTGATAACCGTTCGACCGTTGAATATGACAGTTATAAATTACTTGCTGTTAATGCAAAGCAGTGGCTGAATGCAACAGATTATCTGGAAACCAAAGCCGAATACGATTACCGTACTTTTCAAACTAAAAAAGTAACTGATCCGAACGACAATATCACTGTTTTTGACTTTTCGCCATTGGGTTTACTGACGGCGACGGCGGTGATCGGTAAAGGAACCGAAGGGGATTATAAAGGTAGTACAGGCAGCTTTTATGATAAATATGCACCATCTGTACGGATGGAATATGATTTCTTCGCTTTTAAAAATGAAGGTAATCCGGTATGGGTAAAAACCATCCAACGGGAAGAGCACTATCAACAAAACCCAGATAGTGAAACAATTATAAAAGTTGAGTATAGTGACGGTTTCGGGCGTTTGCTTCAGACAAGGGTGCAGGCCGAAGATGTGATCTTCGGAAACGAAACCTTTGGCACATCGGGACTTCCGGCAGATCAAAGCGCAGGAACGGCTTCTTCCGTGGGTAGAGAAAGGGACGCAAGCGATCCAATGAATGTCGTGGTAAGCGGTTGGAAAATCTATAATAACAAAGGAAAAGTAGTTGAACAATATGAGCCTTTTTTTGATAAAGGCTTTGATTACTCACTACCCCAGTTAAGTAGTATTGGCGGAATCGTTGCACCGCAACGGGGCGTCAAGCTCAAAATGTATTATGATCCGTTGGGAAGGGTAATCCGCACG
This sequence comes from Flavobacteriia bacterium 40-80, assembly GCA_001899145.1. Lineage (GTDB taxonomy): Bacteria > Bacteroidota > Bacteroidia > Flavobacteriales_D > Crocinitomicaceae > 40-80. The sequence continues at coordinate 50,178 of MKVF01000018.1, read as the reverse complement.
GTGAACCCCGATAACAGCGAGCAACGGGTTATTTATGGCATTCCGAATGCGCTGCATACGCCGGATAATTTCTTGCCTACTCCGTGGGAAAACTATGCGTACGATGCCAATGACCTGGCACCATTGACCAACCCAAACAACAATCCCGTACCGCAAAGCAACTGGTACACGCCGAAAAGCTCGCTCGTGGATGCGCTGGGCAGAACCATACGGACAATCGAGCATAAGGCACACTATAACGCTGTGAGTGAAGCCTACGAAAATGTAGAGATGCGCTATCTCTATGATATTCGTGGAAACCTGCTTGAAGTACGTGATCCGTATAACCGGAAAGTATTTGAATACATCTATGACCTCCGCCCGCCCGGACAGGATGAAAACGGAGAATCACAGCCGTTGCCTCCGCTTTGGACAAAGCATCTTGACAGCGGAGAAAGTACAGTGATCTGCGATGCAAGTGGAAAACCAATCGCAAGCAAAGACGCTAAAGATGCCCGTTCACTCGCTGCCTTTGATACTTTTCAACGTCCTATCTACGGATGGTCACAAAATAACGGAAGTGATAGCTTACGTCTGACCGCTTATGCGGTTTATGGCGAAGATGCGACTAACCAGAAAGCAAGTAACCTACTCGGGCAGTTATGGCAGCAATACGATGAGAGTGGAAAAATCGAAAGCGTTGCATTTGATTTTAAAGGTAATCTGCTTGCTAAAAAACAACAGGTCATCAGTAATACCGTACTCAAAGCGTCGTTGGACAACTATGAAACCTATCTGGTCGATTGGACGGGATTACCGAATATTTTAGATACGACGGTATTTGAAATAGGAAGCACCTTTGATGCTCTGGGCCGCGTCACTCAAATAACACTGCCTGAAAACGTTAATAGCGACCGGAAGCAGATCATACCGGCTTATAACCGTGCCGGAGCACTTGAAAAGGTAAGCTATGACGGTACGGAATATGTGGAAAATATTGCCTACAACGCCAAAGGACAGCGATTATTGATTACCTTTGGTAATACCATCATGACACGTTATACCTATGACAATTTTACCTCCCGCTTACTGCGCCAGCGAAGCGAGAAATTTTCCAAAACACAAGTAGGAAGTATAATTACCTATACACCGCAGAGTGGAACAGGCAAGCAGGATGATGGCTTTAACTTTGACCTGGTTGGAAACATTCTTAAAATTCTGTATCGTGTCAACGATTGCGGAATAGCAGGTAGCGCATTGGGAAGCAATGCCTTAGACCGGAACTTTGAATATGATCCACTATACCGTGTCATTTCAGCGGATGGCCGTGAAAGCGATACCCAGCACGAGAATGATTACTTGTACAGCGACGCGCCAGCACCGGGCAGCCCAAATGCCAATAATGTACGTACCTATACCCGAAAATATGCTTTTGACAGAATCGGGAATGTACAGCAGGTAAAGCAGCTGGGAGCGAACGGATTTACACGAAATTTCACTTACAATGCAGGATACAATACCCTGCAAAAAGTGGAAACACCAGCGCCCACTCTAATTGAAGATTTTACCTACGATGCCTGCGGAAACCAGATCACAGCAGGAACAACACGGAACTATGTATGGAATGCCGGGAACCAGCTCATCACTTATTACAATCAGGCAGGAAGTGCTGATCCGACCATATTTACACAGTACGATTATTCGGGCATGAACCGTGTAAGCAAGCTCGTACGTACAGGTACGAGTGCCAATCCGATCTACGAGCGAACGGTTTATATTGACGGCATTTTTGAGTACCATATTCTGGAAAATGGTAGTACATACGAGAAGAATTATGTGCATATCATGGATAATAGCAGCCGAATTGCAATGATTAGAATCGGTAATTCGTTTCCTGATGATATTGCGGATGCTGTTACTTACAATCTGGAAGATCAGATCGGCAGCTCGGTTGCACGTCTGGATATAAACGGGATAATAATTGACCGGGAGGAATATTACCCCTTTGGAGATAGTTCATTGAGAACGTTTACGAAAAAGCGATACCGATATGTAGGCAAGGAAAAAGACCTGGAAAGTGGATTGTATTACTATGGAGCAAGGTATTATCAACCGTGGACGTGCAGGTTTATTTCGATTGACCCATTGGCATCTGATTATCCTTTTTACACTCCTTATAATTACGCCGGTAATAAACCTATCAATAAGATTGATATTGATGGAATGCAAGAAGAGGGGGCACAAACAAAACCCGGAAGCAATAGCAATAATATCGGTAGTGCTAATGAAGGTTCAGCTCAAAACTGGCAATTTACAACTCCTGGTGGACAGAAAGTTAGATTTCAGGAAGACTTTCAGAGAGCGTCCATTACTACTGAAAGTGGATTCGAATCTTTAAAGGATGTTGACGCTCTCGTTCCATTGGAAAAAGGTATGATGACTAATTTTGATGTCAATGGAGTGAGATATAATTCATTTTTTCAATTACAGCAAGATGGTTCGTGGAAATTTGGGGGATATTGGGATAAAGACCATAACGTTTATAATAAATTCAAAGAAGATAGCGGCGGCAATGCAGAGCCGAATACGCCAAGAGATATAGCAGTATCCCCTGAAGAGCAGGTTGCAAACAATCAAGAAAACTCATCTGCAATATCTGATGAAAATATTCAAAGCACAGGGAAAGTGGCAGGTAATTCGGGAATCGTAGGAAGTGTTATGGAACAAAGTTATAAGGCTGGAAGTACTCAATCCGTTAGATATGCTCAGAAAATACCTAAGGCGAATAATCCAAACCGGGTCGTCTCAGCAAAAACATTGACAAGATATAATTCAAAGTTGTTTTCAAGCATAAGCAGATTTATTAGTAAAGTGAACATATTGACAGGAATTATTAGCACTTCTGTTAGCTACTATAAGATTAAAAAAGGAGATTATACCGGATGGGATGTTTCCGATGCTATTGTAGGAACTGCAGGGGTATTTGCAGGACTGATCGGACTATGGGTAGCAAGTCCGGTATTGTTCGGGATAGGAATCGCAGTATTGTTATATTCAATTGGAAGATTATTTATAGGTGAATAAAAAAAAGAAAAGATGAAAAAAATAATTGATTGGTACGTCCAACTGTGGGCAGATGCTATCGCAAGGCAGAAAGAAGGGAAAGGACAGTATAAAATGAGTATAAATGAATCAAAATGGTATCTTATACTTGGAACAGTCACAATGAGAACCTTAGCAATATCTTCATTGAGTATTATTATTTTTAAACGCTCCCAACCCATACCTTTATGTTGTACATCAAAGGAAACGTCTATGTTTGGATTGTTTTTATTCTTTTTTTTACCAATGGCGCTATTTGATTATTTTGTGATATTCTACAAAGACAGGTACAAAAAAATACAGAATGTGAACCCCAAAAGATGGATTGTGTATGCACTTGTTGTCTTAATTATTCCTGGCTTAGTATATCTTTCAACAATTATATTTATGGTTTTAAAGGGAAAACAATGGATCATAAACAATATTAATTGATATATTTATTTAAAGCTCATTGTATAATTATGACTGTCAATTCCCGCTTATCAATTATCATATCTCTTTCGTGCCTGTTGGTTTGCTGTACGACAAAAGAAAGCCGTGCAGAGAAAATCAGCGATGTTTCTAAAACAGATATACTCGCAGAACTTGTATTCGTCTGCCATAGCACGTTTGCAACGAAGTATCATCTCGACAGGGAATGTCCGGGATTGGAGAACTGCACTCGGGAGATCATAGAAATAGAAAGACCGAAGGCGGACAGTCTGGGCTATTCGCTCTGCGGATATGAGCGGCCATAATAAAACAAAGCAGGTACGGCGTACCTGCTTTTTGCATTTTTACACTTCGTAAGAGATGGTGAAGACCAATGATCCGGTCAAGCTCATGTTACCATTGCCATCGGTAGCCATACGTACTTTGGATTGGCTGCCTGTCCACTTTGCATAGCCGGGTGTCGTAGGCGGCTCCGGGTAAACCAGTTCGATATCGATCCTGTTCAGGAAGCATGCTGAACACTGCGCGCCAAAGTAGCGGGCTGCATTGACATTCATGCCATCCACATAGCTCTCCTGTGCAGAGGTCAACTCAAAATTGTTCTTGATCCATGATCTGAAATCCACGGCTATAGCCACTGCCTGTGAAGCCAATAGCATATCTGATAATGCGTAGAGGTCTTCTAATTTTTCCGCTGCACCTTCGGGTGTCAATAGGTAAACTTTCATATATTATTTAATTAACTGGTTACGTGGTTGGTCTTGAAATGTGCGAGCGTAGATCTTCTGAATAGTATGCTGTCGAAATAATAAATTTTTTGACCTAAAAGCAAGCGGGTGTCAAATAATTTGCTTATTTAATAGGCAAATCAGGTATAAATACCCTAATGCCATGAAGTATTTCATACTCAAAAAATCGATTTCTGAAAGTAACCAGCTCCGTATAATCGTGTCCGTGCTGGCGGCATTGTTCATCGTCCTGCACGGTAGATGGCCACAGATACACGAAGCGGTGGTCTCACTACCCTTCTACTTCGCATTCCTGCTCAGCGCGGCAATGACGTACCTACTACTCTATATCGTACATATCGGCACCATCGTGCTAAACAAATACTATCCCTGGCAACAGGGATTTGCGATCCGTATATTCCTCCAGCTATTGGTCGGACTGGTCCTGCCTGCACTGATCGACCTGCTGTTTGCTGAAATGTATCTCAGTACCATAGGGCAAGACCTGATCGAGAGCGGTTTCCTGACTTTAGATTTTCCCGTTATCGTGTTTTTCCTCGGGGCGGCCAATGGTTACTACTACAAACACAGGCAGGACGATACTGCCATAGATCAAGACACCGACACTAAGGACGAGTGTGTGCCAATAATCATCAAACACAACGGAACAACGCTGAACCTCGATGTGAACAAAGACATCCTATGCCTGATCAAAGAGGGTAAATATCTCACGGTCATAACCATGAGCGGTGACGAATATCAGCTGAACGATACACTCAGCTCATTGCAAGACCGCTTCCGACATACGAACCTAACCCGTGTCAATCGGTCAACCTTTTTCAACAAGGATAGCATGCTCGGCTTCCGTATCGGAGATAAGCCCCGCACATTGGAAATCATTCTCAAACCACCGTACAATGATCATATCGACCTGTCCAGAAGAGGCTATCTGGTCGTGACCGGACACCATGTAGCCACTATCCGGGAATATTTTAAGATGAGCTGATCGAATTTTTCGATCCCATTTTTGTACGATTCGATCCCAAAAACATACAATTCGACACCTAAAACCGTCTTTTCGCATCCCGGAGCAATTTCCGTGCTACGGGTATATCCTTTATTACGATAGCTTTGTACAGAAGCAATTAACTAATTATTATATCAGAATTACCGCATTACATATCTACATAAAACAACAAACAACAATACAATCCCAAAATCTTAAAAGAACTTCCTGAGACGAAGGAGCCGAAAGCTGAAAAGCGAGTAGGCTCCTTAATTGAAAATGTAAACAAAATAAGTGCCTATGAAAGCAAGAATAATTATCACACAACTAATCATCATCAGCCTTATACTGCTGTGGCTACTGGCAGGTATTCCCAAAGTGATGGATATAGCGACCTTCTCGAAACAGCTCGAACGAATGCCCTATATCGGGTGGATGCACGGACTGATCTCCTGGTCATTACCTATTACCATGCTTCTGACGGCAGTGCTGCTCGTCATACCGCGAACGAAATTGCTCGGGCTGTATATTTCATGGATTTTACTGCTGCTTTTTACTCTGTACATAGGCACAGTACTGTTATTCAGTGATTTTGTTCCTTGCACATGCGCCGGAATACGGATCAATATAGCCTGGAAAGAGCACTTGCTGATCTGTGGGAGTGGGATATTGCTGACCTCGCTCGCGATCTGGATGGAAAGACAGAATAATAAGGGTACCAGTGAGCCATACGAAAATCACTCACAAGATGAATTATATCAACTATAAGATATTGTTGCGCGACGATGCTCGTCACCGGAGCCTATCGGTGAAACAGGTAAATGCGCCTGCAACCTGATCAATAGCAGGCAAAAACTAAATACGAAATGTTATGAAAAAAGTAATGACAATTTTAACAGCAGCTGCCTTTGTATTAGGTGCAGCGGGAATGGTTTCTTTTACTGTGAAAGAGAGCCATGATGAATCAACGGGATGGTTTTATGTAGATCCTGAAAATCCCGATGTGCCAGGAGATCCAGCTCCACCATCAGGGCCTGACTGTAGTAGCCCAAATGAAAATGTGTGTGCAAAAGAGTTTCTTATTGAAAATGGAAACGCTACTCCAACAAGTACTCCGCCTATATATGGCGATCGTTTGTAAAAATAACCGTTGGCAGCTTCTTATTGCTGCCAACGGTTACTTAATTTTTATTGAAGAGCTGAATTGATTGCATTCAGAAACTTTTCTTGTTCTCTTCGGGGATCAGGTGCTATGTTATAGATGTATTTTCCCTCTTTATCAATAATGGTTAGCGTAGGATAAGAATACACTTTGTTTTCATGCAAAAATGGGTGCGGATTTTGTCTGTCAAAGCCATTGGTGTTTAGCTGCAAAGAACCTATACTGGAAAACTTACCTATTCCATTTTTCCACCTTTCAACACTATTGTCAACATTAATAGAAATAAACACAATATTGTTGTTTTTATATTGGTCTTCTATTTTATTTAAAACCTCAGAAAGGTATGCACAACCTACACATCCAGTAAACCAGAAATCAATCACAACCACTTTACCTTTGAAATCACTAAGGTGGTGTATATTTCCCAAAGTATCAAATAAAGAAAAGTCCAAAGCTTCCTGCCCTTTTAAGTATTCCTGTCTGGGCTGATTTTTCAACCGGGCATAATGTAACTCATCTTCATCTACCTGTCCGAGAAAGATGTCCACAGACTTTTCTACTCCATCTGTCCAGCCATATTTATAAATATACCGATATAAAAACGAATATAATATATAGTCTTTCACAGGGGCATCTTTGTAGAAATAATTCAAAAAGGTATAGATTTTTTGAGGAGCAGGTTTTCCAACTTGTGGCTTTCTCTCTCGTTGCGCTAATACAAAAAAGCCATAGTCTTCTAATACAAAGTTTAAACTCTGTATTTGTACGGCATCCTTTGGTGAATGTTGTAGCAGTAATGAAAAAACATCGTTCCTTTCTGAAAGTAAGTTATACATTGATCTAATTTCCTCGCTCAGCGGATCTCGCAGGTACTTATCTCGCAACAAAGATTCTAATGATTTTGTTATGTAATCAGAACAAATCATTTTTAACGCATGTTTTTCAATCACACTATTATAAGTGCTTGTCAGAGCCTTAATGGAATCTATTTGATCAAATACTTGTTGTGCTCTTTTAAACAAATCTGTTTCTCTTACCCTTGTCTTGACTGAGTTCATCTTGTAATTGTGAAATTTTAAAGCTAAATCGAACTTCTCAAATCCTTTTCCTGAACATACAATGTTAGTAATCCCAAAATCACGTATGTTAAGATGAAGGCTGTCTGCTGGCTCAATGAAAAAACCAGATACTGCAAATCCTCCTTTTGCAATAAGCAGGTTTTTACCATTAAGATATAAACTGACACATTTTACACCGTCAAGGGGAATGTCTAATCTAAAGCGTCCATTAACCAGTTTTGTGGATAGTTCATATCTACTGATGAAAGCCTTGGGTCCAGAGTCCTGTAAAAGCTTTAGAGTTACCTCACCGATGGAATCTTTGTAAGCGGGGATATATCCGGTTATTGTAGTTTTAATACTATTATTTTCCTGACTATAATTGTATTTGGAAGCGAAAATAAGGACAAGTAAGAACAATACATTCAGTTGTTTAAAGTAATTTCCATTCATAATTCTGTTGTCTTAGTTTTGTGGTATTCCACTACTTTCAATCACGTATTGAGGTATCGGGAGCGTATATGAAGGACTATTCGGTGCCAGTGTGTATTCCTGTCCATCAATCGTTCTTTTAAGCGTAGTCTGAAAACGACCATCCTGGTTTAACCTTCGTAGGTCTGACCACCGTAGTCCTCTGCGGAGTAATTCCTTTCTTCTTTCTGTTAATACAATCCTTAATGCTTCATCAGCATCACCGGCAGTATATCCCTGAAATTTTCCGCTAACAAATCGTTTCTCCAGCAGTGTGTTCAAATCCCGCATAGCTTCATCTACATCATTTGCACGAGCGGCACACTCCGCACGGATAAGAAGCATCTCATCAGTGGCAATACCTGTAAAATGATATGTGCTGGAGCAATAAGTTCCTCTAAACCCATATTCATTGTTTGCATTCAGTACAAAGAAAACTTTCTTTCTTAGGTCATACTCGTCGTAGAGATCATATATTTCTCTTGGTGTATTGGAGTTGGAAAAGGTAAAAGCACCGTATAATGTAGCTACCTGACCGAACATAATGATTTCCGGATTATTTTGCCATGCGGGAATTGGGTATGCGGGAGTAGTATTTAGCGTGTTGTAATCCAAAAGAGTATTAGTTTCCTTTAGACACAAGTCAGCATAGTGATAGGCATCTCCATATTTACCCATACTTAAATAGACTCGTGCCAATAATCCATAGGCAGCAGGTCGGGAACTATCTGTTTTATAAGCTGGCACAGGTTTCAATAGTCCAGCCGCTTCTTTCAAATCATCAGTAATGCGATCGTAAGTTTGTTGTAGTGTCGCCCGTATAATGGGCTCATTGATGTCTGGGGACAATTTCAACGGGATCCCAAGTTCCTGGCTTGCTGTCGCTTCAATATAGGGTTTTGCGAATTGTCCTGCCAGAGCAAAAAATGAACGACTTCTACGTACCAATGCACTGCCTTTTACATCATCATATTCCACCTGATTATCGGTGGTTCGATCTATTTTCCTTAAACCTTCCAATATGACATTCGCATACAAAATCTGTTCATAGGATTTATCCCAGTCCGGCACAGAAAAAGGTGTTCCCTTGAAATTTTCATAGTTCCAGAGATATAGACCCCGCTCCGTATCAGTCCGTCCATTATAGTAAGTTGTCGTTAGGAAATAATCATCTGCAAGAAATTCAGAGATAGATCTGCCATCTGAAGCAGTTGTTATATGATAATTTAGCAATAATCTCATATCCACCAAAGTAGTAGGTACGATAACAGAAATGTCACGTTTGGCTTCCAGCCAGTCCTTGCGGCAAGAGGTTAAGAGAACGAAAATTATAATGTAAAATATCTTTTTCATAGTGTTGTATTTAAAGATTAGCTCTAAATCCTATAGCGGTTGTTAATGGTAATTTCATTGTCGGATAGTCCGGGTCAATATCGACTTCGGTGGCTTTCCATAGTATGCCTACATTATTCGCATACACAAATGCCGAAATTCCTTTTATTGTTGACAAATGAACAGGACGGAAAGTATAAGAGAGGTTAATGTCCTGTAAGCGGATATGATCGCCCTTTTCTATTCTGATTTCTGACCTACCGTAAAATATATCTCGATTACTGTTTGCCGGGTAAACCATCGAAGGTATATTAGTCTGTAATTCATCTCCCGGATTCTGCCAACGATCCGCAAATTCCGCATGAGTTTGGTAGTATGACAGCAAAGAAGTGTAGTTGATACCATTCCTGCGAAAAACATGACCGTAACGAAAGGACACATTAAATGAAAGGGAAAACTGCTTATAGTCAAATATATTACGAATGGCTCCGAAGGATGGGGGTAATACTGTACCACTATACACTAAGAGGTCAAGGGGCGCATTACTCGCTGCGGTGGACATAGCGGCATAATTGGTGCTGACTTCTCCATCCAGATAACCTTGCGGATCACCTGTATCCGGGTTTAAACCCGCCCAACGATTGCTAAAGAGGTTGAATAGAGGTTTACCTTCTACGGGAGAGTAGTCAAAGTTATATCTACCTACACTGGCATCAGAATAGTAAAGAGCTAAGTTTGGCTTAATTTGATAATCTGTTATCTCATCCGCTGCGTAACTATACATAAAGGTAGTTGACCATTTGATTGGTTTGAGAATGTTAATGCTATTAAGAATAATATCTACACCTTTTCCTTTCATACTGGCTACGTTTCCTTTAAATGCGGTAAATCCTGTTATAGAATTTAGTGGACCGTTGCCGATAAGGTCTGTACCTTTGCGTGTGAAGTATTCTACACTACCTGATAAGCGGTTGTTCTTTAACCCAAAATCTATTGCTGCATTGAACATGGCAGATCTTTCCCAACGTAAATTGGTGTTTGGAGGATTACGTAATACTGCTGCTCTCTGCCCTGTGAAAGCTGTGGTAGTTGTTCCAGCAGTGGTGTATGCTGTGACGGTGTTGTCCAGATTACCGTTATACCCGTAGGTCGCTCTTACTTTTAGCATAGGAAGCCAATCAACCTTATAAAATTCTTCTTTATCTATACTGTATTTCAATCCTGCGGACCATAAGGGTACAGATTTCAGGTTGGTACTTACCCCAAATAAGTTGGATTGATCTATACGTGCGCTCCCTGACACAGTATATTTATTATTGTATGTATAAGAAGCATTTGCAAAGAATGATCTGAAACGATCCAAAATATTGGATACGCCTTCGCTGAGGGGGATACGGATCAATGTGTTGGCAGGTAATGTCCTGTACAACGAATCGTAATTGATCGCTAACGAAGTACCTGTCAGTTCATCATAGCCGTATAATCTACTGCGGTTTCCTTTGCTTGTAACTTCACGGACTTCAAAGCCAGCAATAGCGGCTATCTCGTGCTTAGCAGCTACTTCTCCATTATAAGTTATTGCAGCCCGTCCGGTTTGGGAATTTAGCACCGAATTACTGAAATCTAAGATTGCTCCTTCCGGAATGTTTCGCTTGATCCGATTACTAAATATAGAAGTATAGCTATTAATCAAATCACGTGTAAAGAAACTCTCCATATTCTGTTCATTTCTACCATTCCCGCTTTGTCGCAAGTATTGGTAGCTGGCTTCAGCGGCCAATCCTTTGATAAAGGTGTATTTTACATTTGCCGCAAAGCGATTTTCTACTAATGTATTTTGGTTATTTCGATTATTGAGTTCATCCAGAGGTACGTATTGCCAATTAAGCAGTCCTAAATTTTCGGCATTCTGTACATAGAGCATCCTATACTTGTTAGCAATGGGCAGATGGTTTCCCTCATCATCTATGAGACTCGCATAAGGATAAATATTTCTTGCTCCCAACTTTATTTCATCGACAGTTCTGTTTAGTGACGAATTACTTTGCATATATGAAAAACGTCCGTTTATATCCAAGTTCTTGATCGGAGTGAATGTCTGCTGCGTATTGAGAGATAGACGATTATAGTTGTTGCCGATCTGCGAGGACAGGTTACGATCATAGCCACCGCTTATATAGTAGGTATGTTTACCTGATCCGCCACGCATGTTTAGGTTGTATTGTTGGTTCAAGCTGTTCTGATAAAAGTAGCGGGATAAGTCATTTCTTACATCGTTGTTTCTCAGTGCGTCGATCTGCCTGTTTGCTTCTGCTTCGGTTATCGTATTGCTTCGCTTTAGTGCCAATATCTCTACTACCGGGCTAAGTGGTGGCCGGGAAGTGGTATTATTAATATCACCATTGTAGTAGCCTCTATCAAATAGGTCGATCTCTAAGTCTATAAAGTCGGTTGGCGTCATCTGTGATTGATAGAACATATCAGGCTTTTGACCTATATTGACGTTGCTATTAAGTTCGATTTTCATAGGTTGATCTGTCTGCCCTCGCTTCGTCTTGATGACTACTACACCATTGCCGGCACGTACTCCCCAGATACTTGCTGCTGCTGCGTCACGTAATATGTCTATGTCTTCTACATCATTGGGATTGATATTCTGTATATCTCCGTCATAGACAAATCCGTCAACAACGATTAGAGGTTGATCGTTTCCGAATATCGTGGATATACCTCGTATCGTTAATCTCGGTGTTCCGCCACGTTCATCAAACAGAATACTGGGTGCAATGGCTTTGAGCCTACTTATTACATCTGTACTGACTTGCCGATTAAATAATTCATTATCCACCTTAGCGAAGCTGCCTGTTGCCCGCTCTGCTGGTAAGGTCTGGTATCCGGTACTGACTGCGATATTTATTTCCTGTATAGATGCTTCACTCTTCTGGAGCTTTACCACTTCGACGTTCTTGGCCAGGACACGATATGTATCGAAACCCAGATAAGAGATCTCAAGCGAAGCATTATTGTATTGAGGGGGTAATGTAAAAATGCCCTCTGCATCTGTGGATGTCTGGACCTGTGTACCCTGTACCCGTACACTTGCTCCCTGCAATGGTTCCCCGTTCTCGTCAGTCACTTTGCCACGGATGGGCTGTTGCTGTTCGACGGTGGGTTTCTCATTGGTATTATCTTGTGGTTTAGGTCTAAGTGTTTGTACAGGCTTAGCTTTGACCTTTGAGACGGCTATGACTTTGCCGACTTGTTTGAAGTCGAGTTTAGCCTGCTTGCTGATCTCACTAAGCGCTTCGGGCAGGGACTTGTTGCTGATACGGAGTGTCAAAGGAGGTACATCAGCCAATGTGCTCTCCTGATAGGAGAAGGTAATGTTCGCCTGCTTCTCTATCTGCCTGAATACTTCGCGCACGGTTGCACGGTCAGTCTCCACACTGATCCGCTGTGCCGTACTCGTATGTGCGGCGAACAGGTACGCTGCAAAAAGCTGTATGCAGATGAGCAGGGATGAGATACGCATAATTTTTCTGTACGGTATTGTAATACCATAAGTATTTCTCATTTTTGTAATGTTTGATTTAGTTGAACACTGCCCGTTGCCAAAGGCTTCCAATCTTTCCGTGCAACGGGCTTTTTTTATAAACTCTTCTTACAGACTTCCATTCCTCGAATGGTGATCCGTGGGTCATTTAATTATGATGGTGCTGTCATTGGCAAGTTCATATTTAAAATTGCTGGATATACTTAATATTTCGAGGGCTGTGCGGACAGGTTGATCGTCCAGTCGCAGCGTTATTTTTTCCTGTAGTAGTGCGGATTTTTTAAGGTCAATAGTGACGTTATACTTGCGTTGTATGGCTTCGATCACAGTCGCAAAATCGTCGCTTGAAAACACTAATCGGTTATCTTTCCAGCCGGCTATATCATCCGTATTGATGTCCGTGGTTTCCACAGTTCCGGTCCTGGTATTGACCGTTGCTTTCTGGTTTGCGGTCAGGATGGTTCCGGGGGTGCTGACCATATGTCCCGGTGATACATTGACCTTGCCTCGCTGTACCGCTACGCTGGCATGTTCCATATTGTTGTAGCTGGTGATCTCGAAGGCAGTACCCAGTACCTGTACGGATAATGCACCTGCATCTACGGTAAACGGCCGCTTCTCGTCCCGGGCTATATCGAAGTACGCCTGTCCGTCGGATAGTGTGATCGCCCGTGTGTCAGTGTCGAACTTTTCGGGGTATGTGAGTGTCGCACCTGCATTGAGCCACACCTGGCTTCCGTCCGGTAGATCTACCTGCTGTGCTACGGTCCCGTCAGCCGTGATACGGATCGTCTGTACAGGTGCATTGTACAGCAGCATATACAGCGAAAATGAAAGAGCTGTAATCAACAATGCGGCTACGGCCATCCATCGACCGGGAAAGCCTCTGCGCTTGCCGGACGGAATGTCTGTCACCGGATCAGGTAACGGTATGGCTTCCCTGATCTTCCTGTCGGTGCGGTTCAGTAGCTTGCTCAGCCTGTCTGTCTGCGACAGATCTTCTGTGTCCAGCTCCGCAAGGTACTGTTCGATCAGTTCGCCGACCGTGTGCTCATCCTCTGTCTGTGTGCTGTGACGTAGCAGTTCGTCAAGCTGTTGCCTTGTGTACTGACCACGGATATAATTGTCCAGTAGCTGCCGTATGTGTTGCTTATCTGTCATAGTAGTAGGGACGGTTAATGTACCCCCTTTATATACCATTACGCTCGGTAGCGAAAAAGTATGACAGGAAAAAATGAAAAAAAATATTTTAGGAAAGATATAGTGCTGCCATACCTGCCAGACACGCCAGTGTAACCTGTACATTGGGTTGTAACGTCTGATTGAGGGACTGTGTGGCACGGTAGATATGCTGATTGATCGCCGCATGGCTGATAGACAGCATTTCGCTGATCTCTTTATAGCTTTTGCCTTCGATCTTGTGCAGGGTGAACACTTCGCGTTGTCGTGCCGGCAGGCGCTCCAATGCTTTTTGGAGTACTGCCATTTCTTCGCGATCAATGATGCGGTGATCTACAGGTTCCTGTACGGCAGTACCGTCGTAGGATAACTGTTCGCGCAGGCTCATGTCCCGGTATGCTTTGCGGTACAGATCAGTGACCTTGTTGCGTGCCATCTGGTACAGCAGTGGTGCAAATGTACGCTGTGCGTCGATCTGGCTACGGTATTCCCAAAGTTTTAAGAAGACATCCTGCAAGGTGTCCTCGACCAGATCATCCGATTTCAGAAGTTTAAGGAGTTTTGCGGCCAGTGCCGTTTTATATCGCTCATACAGTACGTGAAATGCCTGTGCATCGCCCCGGTTGAGCCGGAGCAATAAATCCATTTCGTCGATATGAGCAGTAGTAGGCATGATCTAAAAATTGACCGTAGATTCAAAGTTAACCTATTGTCTCTAAAAAATGAAATTTAATTAATGTATTTTAGCAGCAGATTATAGTTGACGATATGACCATTAAAGCACGCCTTATTTTGTTACGTGAGAATCTTGCACAGAAAACAGATGCTTATCTAAAAGCAGAACAAAAGTTATTTGAGGAGGAGAATGGGTTTAATAATCCAAAATTGCTGAGTGACCTGTCTGAAGCAAAGACGGCATGGCAGCAAGCTGGCAATGCGTACAATACTTTTCTTTCGCATATAGTCAATAACAGGCTGAATATAGATGCGGAGATGGGATGATGGCTATATTTTGACCCCAAAGTACTGTTGGAATGCACTCCGAAATACTTAAATTTGGCAGATCATGTCTGAGACAAATCGTATAGAATACAAACAGGAACTCTCCAAAGATGTAGATATAGAACGAGAGGTCGTCGCTTTCCTAAATTATAAGGAAGGTGGTATTATCTATATCGGCATAGATAAGCATGGCAATACTTATGGCGTCTCTCACGTGGATGGAGATATGCTGAAAATAAAGGATCGTCTGAAAAACAATATACTTCCTTCGTGTCTGGGATTGTTCGATGTGAGCAGTGAAAAAAGAGAAGGTAAAGATATTCTCAAAATAGTGGTAGCCAGTGGTGCTGAAAAACCGTACTATGTCAAGAAATACGGAATGTCTGAAAAAGGATGTTTCATCCGGACAGGAACGGCAGCGGAGCCAATGCCGCAGAAAATGATTGACAATCTGTTTTCCAGACGTACCCGCAACTCCATCGGAAAGATCAGGTCTAATCGCCAGGAACTGACTTTTGAGCAGCTAAAGATTTACTACGACGGACAAGGAAAGACACTCAACGAGCATTTTGCAACTAATCTGGAACTGCTAACACCAGATAGAGAATACAACTATGTAGCCTACCTAATGGCAGATGAAAACGGAAATTCCATCAAATTTGCAAAATATGACGGAACAACGAGAGTTGACCTTATCGAGAATAAAGAGTTTGGTTATTGTTCGCTGATAAAAGCGACATATAGTATTCTGGATAAGCTGGAAGTAGAGAACATCACGCATACAAAAATTACTTTCAAGGAACGGATCAACCAACATACGTGGGATACTACGGCACTACGTGAAGCTGTCTTGAACGCGTTTGTACACAATGACTATACTACTGAAATACCACCGAAATTTGAGATTTTTGATGACCGCATTGAAATAACTTCTACAGGATCGTTGCCTGACGGATATACTGAAGAGGAATTTTTTGATGGTATATCAGCACCTCGTAATAAAGAGCTTATGCGGATTTACCGGGATTTGGAACTGGTAGAACAGCTGGGATCCGGTGTACCACGTATTTTGAAATCCTACGATAGAAGCTGCTTTAGATTCTACCCGAATTTTATCCGCATGACATTTCCGAAATCTGTGGGTGGTGCAATAGGTGGTGCAATAGGTGGTGCAATAGGTGGTGCAATAGGTGAATTAACTGATAGACAAAAAGAAGTTTTACAGTTGATTAAAGAGAATAATCGCATATCATATAGGGAAGTAGCAGAAAGATTAGAGATTAATCATTCAGCAGCACAAGCACATTTTGAGAGTTTAAAAGAAAAATCAATTATAATAAGAGAGGGAGGAACTCGAGGTTATTGGAAGATATTAATCATGTAGTACTATTTGCCGATAAATGACATTGGTGTCCGACAAATGTCCGAAATATTATTAGATACATTATACCATTCACGGCGCTGTTTTCAGCGCTGTTTCTATTTCACCTCAGGTAACAAAACTGCTCGCACGTTGATATAAAAGCAGTATCCGGTCAAACAAAGACAGGTGCTTCATGCTATAAAAAAACACGACTATTAGTAATTATGGTTTTACCTATTATATACTGATAAGCATGATTTGGTAACTGAAAAGGGTGTTTGGTGAAGTCTGGAAAGAGAAATAGCCAACCCCGTAGCAATTCTGACGATATACTATTATAGGCCATCGTTAGACTTTTATACACTAAACTTTTGTGATTATGGTAAACAATTACGCAAATGCTATTCACGAACATCAGGGTTACGATTTTTCAGCAGGTTATTCACTCGAACTGATGGACATACTGATCAAACAGGCTTTAAGAGTCGGCAATCCAACACTAAGATCTATCAATAACCGCACGTACTCTGCTCAAATGACGTTAGTACGGGAAGAAATGAACACCAAGATAATCCAGATCAAAAAAGATTCGAAACATTATCCGCATAGCCGTGAAGTGCTGGATATGGTGCTTAACCGAATGCAAATATTCGTTCAGCAGTGCAAAGATAATTTCGAACAACTTACGCTCAAAACAATAGTGTACCAGCTGGAACTCGCACACAAGATCCAAAGGATCGACTGGGACAATCACGAAATCATTGCCTTTTCTCCCGTAGATGAACAGCTTATATACATGAATTACAATAGCAGAAGCTATATTGCCTGGCTGGAAAACTGGCTTTCTGAACATATACGAAAAGGTGAATCTCCTATATCGCAGCTACAACAGGTACAATTCTACCGAAAAGCCTTTGCCCAGCTACAACGCAGACCAGAAGCCGTGCTACACGAGGATTATATCTCGTTACATGAAGTATTAGCAGACTGGTTCACGCATGAGACAGAATATTTGGAGAGCCAACTGGATATCTATATGAAGGCAAAAAGCGTTATCGCCAGGGAAGAGCAGACAAAAAACCGGATAAGGTGTTCATTATCGGCAAATCCATTGGCACTCATACTTCGGGCAGCGGACGAAAGCCGTGTGATCGAAGCAAAATCATTAAACAGTATGTTCCAGGCGATTGTGCCTTATTGCAGCACACCCAATACAGAGGAACTTTCTCCGGGAGCACTACGAAGCCACTCTTATTACCCAGAGCAAAGCGATAAGGATGCGGCTATAAAGGCCTTGCAAAAAATGATCAAAAAGATCGAAGAATACTAAATACATGCGACCAGAAAAGGGGTTACGTCAGTAACCCTTCCTCTGAAAGGAATAATAGCCTTCACAGGTGATAATGATGTGATCCAGCACCCAAATTTCCAGCAGTCTCGCTGCCTGACAGAGCTGGGTGGTAAGCGTCCGATCTGCCGGGCTCGGTTCCAACTTACCAGATGGGTGGTTATGTGATAGAATAATACCCGTTGCGTTAGCCAGTAAAGCCGCTGAGAATACAAGCCTGCTATCTACTACGGTACCGGTTATACCGCCACTTGACAGTTCGTAAATACCAACTACTCTATTTGCGTTGTTCAATAATAACACCTTAGCTTGCTCCATGAACTCTAACTTTCTTTCATCCCATGAGCTTAATAAAATTTCATAGGCACTCTGCGCTGATGTGATCTTCGGTCTTTGGGATGGTTTCACTTTGGTCTTATAGATTAGCTCAACTTCCGCTACCAATAAACTGCTGTAATTCTGTTCTACTGTTTGCATGACAATAAGTTTTAAGGATTAATAATGGCAGTGACCCCGGGCGGTGCCGAGCAAGTGCAGGCAGCAACGCAATAAATGCGGCATGTGCGGGGGATGTGTTTATGGCGGAATGTACTGTGACGCTCCGAGGCACCCGGCCGAACTTTGTGCCAGCAGGAAGCCTTAAACTGAAAAAAAATAGATTTATAATACACTGATAACCATATACGTACAACCGGTACAACTTAAACTTGTACTTACATCGTATTTTGAAATGCTTTTACTTTGTTACAGAATATTACCGGTAGCGGGATGAAAAGATGTGAAACTTAAAAACAAGTGATATGCTGAGTAATATAACATGGACAGAATACTTGACAACCGTCGGGTTAATGATGATAGCCTACTATACGTATGTAGGTCTTAGGTACTACCCGACGGAACTGAAACGGCTTCTATCAATGAAGAAGGAGAATGGAGGTTTTGAAGATGCTGGAGTCAATCCATTGATAGAAGCTGAGTACGAGGATGAAGATGAGGGCTTTCAAGGGGAAGATGAGCAGGATGAATACAGTGAGGTGGAAGCTCTCATCACATCACTCACCGAGTTGATCAAAAAGGCAACCGAAAAAAAAGCGGTATTGCCAGAGTTCAAGCAAAGCCTCAGAATGGTACTCCGAAAGTACCCTTCTGTAAAGGAAACGCCATTCCGAAGCTCTATCAATGAACTGATCGTGTCGGAATGCGCCAAAAGTGAATACCATACACTTAGTGAAGGAGAAGTAAACAGATTGTGGGAAGATAGTATAGTGTAATGGTGATTTAGCGGAGTGCACTCTGCACGCTCCCGACCGAGGCAGTGTGAAGGAAGGAAAAAGTGTTGAAAAAGGGCTTGTGAGTCGGCGGCAACAGTAGCACTCCGCTTTTTTAAAGAATCGTTTTTTAAAATCTAATAATGCCAGGACGCTGATTGATGGTAGGATACGATAGCGTAACAATGGCAATGGCGGAGTGCACGCTCCCGACCGGGGCAGTGTGATGGAAGAAGTTGTGTTGATGGGGCTTGACAGTGTCGGCAGAAGCACTCCGCTTTCTTTTAAATGTCATTTTAAATCTTTTAAGCTATGAAAACTTTCGGAAAGAAAAAGACAATAACAGTAACCGGAGAGCCAGTTATCACAGTGGTGCTGATCGTACTGATACTCTGGTCTGAAACCGTATCTGCACAGGATGGTCTTGCCGGGATCAATCAGGCAAACCAGCAGGTACGTAGCTATTTTTCATCAGGCACTCAGCTTATGTACGCCGTGGGCGCACTACTCGGGCTGATCGGTGCCGTGAAAGTCTATCAAAAGTGGAACAATGGCGATCCCGATACGGGCAAGGTCGCTGCTGCATGGTTCGGAAGCTGTGTATTCCTGGTCTTAGTAGTAACGGTTATCAAAGCATTCTTTGGTGTTTAACCTGAAAATCAACAAGCATGGAAACGCTACTGAAAGAACAGCTGTGGTCATATATCGCCGGAAACAATCCTGAGCTTATGTACGACCTTCAGGAAGAATATCAGGTATCAGAGTACCTCGAAAAGAAAGTTTCTTCCGTGATGAAAGAGGCAGAAGACCTGCTTGAACAGGGACTTCCTGCCATTACCGTGCAGGAAATCTGTATGGAGCGAATGACGGGTGAACTGCGCCCGTCAAAATTCCAATACATCAAAAACATACTCGAAGAGGAATTTTCTGTGACCTATGAGCTCCTGCTCAAAAGCGGGATGCTCACTCTTGAAGTGATAAACATCATGCAATGCTGCGAACGTATTTTCCAGCGGCTTGGTTTCAGCGAAGAGACAGCGGACGATAGACGGCTTCGGTATGCCGTGATGGGTGAAATCAGTAATTACCTGGAATAGATGAATAGAAGCTATCGGGAAGTAGGGATGAAAAGTGTGGAGAAATGGCTTACAACAGTTTACATAAACTCAACGGCAATATTGCCGCAATCGAAACGGCGCTAAAATGGCGTAAGGGAGAAACACTCTCGCCGGAAGATATCGAGTGTCTTAAAAGTTATTCGGGATTTGGGGGCATCAAGGCTATCCTGTACCCGGCAGGTGACCTGGATCGATGGATAGACGACGGCGTATCGAAAAGTGATCTGGCCCTGCATGGGGATATTACAAGACTGCACTGGCTATTACAAGATCATTTTTCCGACAAGGAGTATAAAAGTGTTCTAAATTCATTGCGCAACAGCGTACTGTCAGCGTTCTATACCCCGGAGTTCGTTGCGCAAACCCTGTACGAAGTGATAAGCAAAGCGGGAATACAGCCCAAAAGGATGTATGAGCCTTCGGCTGGTGCAGGGGTCTTCGCTACCGGAGCTGCCCGGGCATTTCCCGATCTGCAACGCATAGTCTGCGTAGAAAAAGATGAGCTGACAGGGCTGATCCTGTCGGCCATCAACAGCACGCTCGACGTGGAAACCAAAACACATATCTGCGGCCTGGAACAGGCACCGGTCGATGATAACGGGACGTATGATCTGGTGGTCAGCAATATTCCCTTTGGAAACTTCGGCGTTTACGACACGGCATTTACATCAAGAGAACTAACAGGCAGGATCCACAATTATTTTTTCGCCAAAGGGCTGGATAAAGTTGCGGAGGGTGGACTGATGGCTTTCATCACGACGGATGCTTTTCTCAACAGTCCCTCCAATATGGAAGTACGGAAGTACCTGTTTGAGCGGGCGGATTTTGTTTCGCTGGCTGTCATGCCGGACAATCTGATGACCGATACGGGAGGTACACAGGCTCCCAACCATCTGTTGATCGTACAGAAGCAGAACAACAAAAAAGAACTGAGTGAAGATGAAAGAATACTACTGGTAGCAGAAAAACAGCAGAATGAGTATGGCACGTACTTTCTGAATAGCTACATAGAGCTACATCCGGAAATCTACTGTGGTGACAAAATATCGGAAGCAAAGAACCAATACGGACAGCCGCACCAGCAGGTATGGCAGTCGGGAGATATATCGGAGATCAAAGAGCAGCTGAGCCGTATTCTGGAAGATGGAGTGGATCGTTTCTCGGTTAGAAAAAGATACCCTAAAGAGGCTATCGGGCCAGAGCAGCAGCAACAAAGAAACAATGCAGGCAGACAGCTCACCTATCTGCCAATGCCTGAAAGCATTAAAACGGACACATCCGTACAACTCGGCCTGTTTGACATTGCTCCGGCAGAAAATCTCAACCGGGCAAGGGCTTACCTCACGCAAAGCGATGAGAAAATCGTGCGTAAAGAAAGCGCACGGCTCATCAGCACGATCCGTACCACGGATAACTCCACACACGAGGTGCTCGTATTGGTCGCCGCCAAACATCATAAAAGCAATCAATATCTCTATAAGCTGTACAGTAATGTCGCGGAATTGCAACTGACACAGCGCTGGACACGCGCGGGCGACCTGCGCACGGAACTCAATCAGATCACCGATAAGCTGCATGGCTATGACCATGATTATACCTATGAAGGGGATCAGCTTTTGCAGGATGCCTTTCTGTTTAACAAGCGTCAGGTATCGGGAGCGGATATTGTAAAGCCTTTCTATCGTGAAGGCACTCTTGTGGTGCTCAACGGACAGATCGGAAAGCTTGTCCGGCTGGATACGGGATATGCCACGGCAGAGTTCAAAGCATTGCCATCACAGCAATACATGACGTTCTATCGGGATTATTGTGGGCTGAGGGATGCCTACATGGAACTCTCCGAGGCAGAAATCAGAGGGGAAACTATTCCGGAAAGCATCCGCCAGCAGCTTAATCAGCAGTACGAGGATTTTGTGGCTGCTCACGGGCAGCTCAATAGCCGTGAAAACCGCCGCCGCATCATGGAAGATGTCGGCTGTGGACTTATCACGCTCTCCTCGCTGGAACGCAGGAATGACGGGCAGTATGAAAAAGCGGATTTCTTTACCACTTCCCTGCTCCGCAGAGATGAACTGTTTATAACTGACGATCCGCATGAAGCGCTGGGACACTGTCTGAACGAAGTAGGAAAAGTCGATCTTGACCGTATAAGCGCCTCGCTGAAAACAGACCGGGAAGATACGATCAAGCGTCTGGGAGATCAGATCTATCTTGATCCATCCAACAATACATGGGAAACAACCGATCATTACCTGAGCGGTAATGTGGTCAAAAAGCTTAAAGAGGCAAAAGCTGCCCTGGAACTTGATCCGGATAATATCCAGTACCAACGCAGTGTATCTGCTCTGGAAAAGTCACAGCCGGAGAAAATCCCTTTTGAGCTGTTGGACTTTAACCTTGGCGAGCGGTGGATACCTGTACACTATTATCAGGAGTTTACAGCACACCTGTTTGAAACCAAAACGGAAGTCGCCTACTTCCCTTCGCTGGACACCTTTAAGGTAACTGCCAAACACAATACGAAGGTAGATAAAGAGTTTGGCGTGATGCCGAAGTCCGGCCGTCCTATGTACGGCTATTCGCTCATGGAACATGCCCTGGAAAATACCAGCCCTTATTTTTCCATAGAACATACCTTACCCGACGGTACTACCTACCGGGTTCCGGACAATGATGCGATACAGCTTGCCTACGAAAAAACAGAGCAGATCCGGACATCGTATCTGGAATGGCTGGGTGATCTGCCTGCCGAGCGTAAGAAAGAGCTGGAAGATCTCTACAACGATACATTTAACTGTTACAGACTACGGGAATACGACGGCAGCCATCTGACACTTCCGGGGCTGGATCTCGCGGCGCTGGGGATAGAGAAGCTTTACAGCTCACAGAAAAATGCTGTATGGAGGATCATCCAAAACAGAGGAGCATTGATAGATCATGAGGTCGGTCTGGGAAAGACACTGACCATGATCGTCGCTTCACATGAAATGAAGCGGTTGGGCATCGTCCACAAGCCTACGATCCTGGCATTGCAGGCAAATGTAGGACAGATCGCTGACACATATCGTGTGGCTTATCCTAAAGCAAAGGTGCTGGCGCCATCTGAAAATGACTTTTCACCGGAAAACCGCAGGCGCCTGCTCTATGAGATGAAGAACAATAATTGGGACTGTATTATCATGACACATGAACAGTTCGGCAAGATCGAGCAATCCAACGAAATACAGCTACAGATCTTTGGTAACGAACTGGAAGATGTAGAGCGTGATCTGGAAACCTTAGAGGATGCAGGTGCAGAGATCACAAAAAAAATGCGCAAAGGTCTGGAGATACGCAAGAATAACCTGGCAATCAAACTGGCCGTCGTACGTGACCGCATGGAAGCCAAAAGAGATGAGGGAATAGACTTTCAGGGATTAGGTATAGATCATCTGTTTGTCGATGAGAGCCACAAGTTCAAAAATCTGACCTTCACTACCCGTCATAGCCGTGTAGCCGGACTGGGTAATACCGAGGGCAGCCAGCGGGCACTGAACATGCTCTTTGCCGTGCGTACATTACAGGAGAGATTTGATGCCGATCTGTGTGTGACTTTTCTGTCGGGAACTCCAATCAGCAATAGCCTTACCGAAATGTACCTTATTTTCAAGTACCTCCGTCCACGGGAACTGAAACGCCAGGGAATTGAGAATTTTGACGCGTGGGCAGCTGTTTTCGCAAAGAAAACTACAGACTTTGAGTTCAGCGTAACCAATGAGATCATCAGTAAAGAACGCTTCCGGTACTTTATCAAAGTGCCTGAGCTGGCGATGTTTTACAACGAGATAGCAGATTATAAAACCGCTGCACATATCAATCTGGATAAGCCTGCTATTGATGAACAGCTGGTAAATATACCACCATCCGAGCAGCAACGGGAGTTCATCCAAAAGCTGATGCTCTTTGCCAAAAACGGGGATGCTACGCTGCTGGGAAGAGAGGAACTGTCGCCGTCAGAGGATAAAGCAAGGATGCTGATCGCAACCAACTATGCCAAAAAGCTGGCGTTGGATATGCGGCTGATAGACGAAAATCTCTACTCAGACCATCCGCAGAATAAGATCAATGTATGTGCAAGAAATATAGCTGCTTTCCACCGGGAGACGGAAGCGTACAAGGGAACGCAGCTTATCTTCTGTGATATGGGGACACCCGGTACTGATGGTTTTAACGTATATGAAGCACTGAAAGAGAAGCTATCCACAGATTTCGGTATTCCAAGCCAGGCGGTTACGTTCGTACACAACTGGAAAACAAAAGACAAGCAGAAGCTTTTCGATAAAGTAAATGCCGGGGAAATCCGAGAGGTATTCGGCAGTACGGAAAAGCTGGGAACCGGAACAAATGCGCAGCAGCGGGTGGTCGCTATGCACCATCTTGATACACCCTGGAAACCCTCCGAGCTGGAACAACGCAATGGCAGGGGTGCAAGGCAGGGAAACTGGGTTGCCAAAGAGCACCATGACAATAAGGTTATGAATTTTATCTATGCCACCGAGCAATCCCTTGATGCCTACAAGTTCAATCTTTTGAAAAACAAACAATTCTTTATCAGCCAGATGAAAAATAACGAGCTCCATGTCCGCACCATCGACGAGGGTGCCATTGACGAACAAAGCGGAATGAATTTCGCCGAATATATCGCTATCCTCAGCGGTGACACAACGCTTCTGGAAAAGGCCAAGCTGGAAAGAAAGGTCACTGCGCTGGAAGGATCAAAGCATAGCTATAACAAGGAAGTGAGCCGCAACCGTTGGGAACGTGACTGGCTACAGGAAAAACGGGATAAGCATGCACAAACACTGCTGAAATTAGAAGCAGATGAAAAGTATTACCGGTCGGTACTCCGCACCGGAGAGGATGGCATCAAGATCAATCCTGTCAAGCTGATCGGTGTAAACGATACGGATAGTGCAATATTGGGAAAGCATATCATTGATGTTTACGAAAACTGGAAACCCAGGGAGCAGGATAAATACGAGCAACGTATAGGCTCATTATATGGTTTCGATCTGTATATCCGGCGAAGTGACGAGCGGATTTTCAGAAACGGGGATGTAGTGGAAACTAACACTAACAGCCTGTATGCACAGCGTGAGAACGATGGGATCAAATATACCTACAACAACGGACATCCTAACACGGATAATCCCAAGCTGGCTGCGCGGTACTTTCTGAATGCCATTGACCGTGTGGGAACGCTGACGGAAAAATACCGGAAGGAAATATCGGAAATGGATCAGCAGATCGCAGGTCTTCAGCAGCTCATTGACAAACCTTTTGCAAAAGAAGAGGAATTGC
Source organism: Flavobacteriia bacterium 40-80 (assembly GCA_001899145.1). Lineage (GTDB taxonomy): Bacteria > Bacteroidota > Bacteroidia > Flavobacteriales_D > Crocinitomicaceae > 40-80. Next base: position 24,737 of record MKVF01000018.1, on the reverse strand, counting down.
AGGAAATGAAAAAAGAGCTAAAAAGGCTGGAAACCGAAATGATGAGAACTATCCACGAGAAAAACATGCAGTATGAGCCGGATGTGGCGACAGATGATGATCCGGTATCAGATGAAGCCATAGAAAATGGATCGGAGCCGGATCACACGGATGAAACCGAAGTGGATCCACTCTTGAAAGCAGGTCTTGAAAGTGGAAAAGTGATTATAGCAAGCGTGCCAAAGTATGGTTGGGATCAGACAGCGAAGACTGGCACTGTCAAACCTATAAGGGATGATCAGCAGGAAATGTACAAGCAGATGAGAAGGAATAAACGGTTTAAAATGTAAGTATAAAAGCTTTAAAAATTTACAGTCATGGAAACAGATGCACACTATTTATTTATCGACGATATACACTTCATAATTGATCGGGGACAAATGAAAATTGTTCAGCAGGATAATAAAGAAAATAATCTCTCGATCAGTGATATTCCTGTTCATGGAGAATATTATAAGGTCTTTATTGATCGTGATGATGGAAGTCTTTTAGTGACTCCCAAAAATGTACATTATGACGAATGCCCGGATGATTTAAAAGAGGTAACTATACCCAAGTCCGTATTAGAGGAAAGACTTCTGGAAGCTTCGACCATCAATCAGGCGAGCTACGAAAATAACTGGAATATCTACATTGCTGATGAAGCTGTCATGGAAAGACTTCGGGGAAAGCTACCGGAAATAGACATATATGGCGACCAATATTACATAGACTGGAAGCTAAAAGAATTAAGACATACCAAAAATCTCTATAACCGGATTTGTATTGATTATTTGGATATATCACCTGATCGCAAATCATACATTGCCCTATTCAACAAGCAGACTAAAACCGTAGTACAGCAGTTGGTTGGGAATGAAAATCCTGAAAACATGGTTTTCGTGTATATCCCTTACGAGCTGAAATTAGATCCCGTAGCAGTGGCACGACGATATGGTTTAAGAGATACGGCACTGCTGCAAAGATTTCCGATTGAGAAGGATTTGAAAGCAACAGTAGTGGAAATGGATCAGGAGCAAAGGAAAGAACTGAAAGAATATCTAAAAAGTCTTCCGGAGCCGAAGATGCAGAAAAGAATAAAACGCACCGGAAAAAGAAAAATGAGATAATACTATGGCAATGGAAACAAGTGTATATCAAATAAACAAAGGAATCAATAAAAGTATCGAGTTCAAAGGGCTGAAAGCGCAGTATATCTGGTATCTGGGTAGCGGCATTGTTGCGCTACTGATACTCTTTGCAGTGATGTATCTGATCGGCATACCCTCTCTGATCTGTGTTGCCGTGATTGCCGTAGCAGGCACTATCGTGGTCATGAAGACCTACGGCATGAGTAAAAAATACGGCGAGTACGGCATGATGAAAATGCTGGCCGGAAAGCAGGTGCCAAAAGTGGTTAAGATTTCAGACAGAGGTATTTTTTTATTGAAAAATGATGAAAGTGATGGAAAACAAGCAAACAAAAGAAAACAAGGCATTGACCGATAGATTAAAAGGTAGGTTGACGACTTTAGATGTTATGGGACACATTTTTTATGTGGATTTTCCAATGAGAATGTTACGTCCGAAAAACGATTTTTTATCGAAAGGTATCCCGTTCGATAGCATCAAAGGGCATTATAATAGTAAAACGGAAAAGTATGAAATCCCATATAATGCTACGGCGCATGAATTTGTCGCCATTAATTATGATACAATCAAGGAATTGCCAAAAGATGTGACGTTGATCAGCTTTCCAAGTCCGCCTGTAATGGATCCTGTCGGTTATGCCCGTACAATGGGTGAAGATATTGAATCGGTGCTTCGTGAGATGCCACAAAAGGCGCACTTTATGGCGGAAAAACTAACCGGAAAGGATGACTGGCTAAGTAAAAGAGTGCAGGAAAACCGAAAGCTTTTCGGGTTGAAACCTTTAAAAAATAAGCGAAAAGGAAAGAAATTGTAGTTGATAATGTGAGCAGCGAAAGCGCTAACAGGTATTTAGTAATGTTTTAAAAAGGATAATAGGTCATGGAATATTGGAACGGAGATTTGTTGGAAGATGTAAAATATTGGGATCAGGTAAATATTTTTATCGACCATGTGCCCTTCTGCTATGACAGGGAGAAAGATCTATTGTTTCAGGTAGGTAATATTGATAATCAGCTATCACGGGGACAATTAAATGAACAGGATAACTCGGTAGTCTGCATTTTTGATAAGAACACATTGAAAATCCACACAGATACCAATACTGATCCTCAGATGGAACATCGGATTAAGGTAACAATTCCCAAGGCTTTTGTAGAAGGACTGGATTATAATGCGGTCGCAGCTGTCAATGCAGAAAGCCATTCAAAGCAGTGGAACATTTATCTCCCTGACGATAGGGTTATAGAACGATTAAGCGGGCAACGACCTGAAATAGATATCGCTGGCGAACGATATATCATAGACTGGCGATGGAAAGAATTAAGATATGTGAATGATCCCCGGATCAGATTGTTTATCGAGGATTTTGAAAAGATCGAAAACGGGTCGGTTTATAGTGGTCTATATAACTTGAAAACAAAGACTATGGCAGATTATTTACAGCTGGATCAAAAAATGGAAGACCTGGTTATCCTCCATGTTCCCAATGAATTTGTGCTTGATCCAGTAGGTGTTGCCCGAGAATACGGCCTGAAGCAAACAGCATTGCTCAATAGGTTCCCAATATGCGATTCGCTGAAAGCGAAAATCCAACCTTTGGATGAGCATCATAAAATCTTGCTCAGGAATCACCAGAAGCAAATGAATTTCAGGGTAAAACCGAAGATGAAAAATGAAAGAAAGATCAGACCGAGCTGGTGATCTCTATGGAATATCAGATATCTAAGGATATACAGGCAAGTGGGGCGTCTTATAATAGTGAAGTAATGAAAGTATTAACGGGAATAAAGTGTAGAGGATATGAAGTTGAGAGAAGTATTTCCGATTTTGGATGTAGAACACGACTGCATTCTGAGCAAGCAGGGTGATATTACGGTAGTTTTCAAAGTAGAATTACCCGAAGTGTTTACCCTGTCCGATCAGGAGTATGAGGCGTTCCATCATACGTGGGTAAAGGCTATAAAAGTACTGCCCAGATTCACGATACTGCATAAGCAGGACTGGTTTATTGACAGCCATTATGAAGCAGACTTTTTAAAGCCGGACACCAGCTTTTTGAGCCACAGCAGTGAGCGGTTCTTTAACGAACGGCCATATCTTGACCACAGCTGTTATATCATGCTGACCAAAAAGCCGCCAGGCCGTAAGGAAGCAAGCTCTTTATTCACTACGCTGACACGCAGAAACATCGTGCCACAGCAGACGGTAAACAGGGAACTTTTGCAGGATTTTCTGGATGCGGGAGGCCAGTTCCGGCATATTATGGAAGCCAGCGGATTTGTGAAAATGGAACGCATGAAAGGCGATCACCTGTTAAGCCACCGCAACAGAATAGGGCTCATAGAAAAATATATGTGCCTGAATGAGCGCAGCGAGCAGTTTATAATCGGTGATATTTCCTTTGAAAACGGGCTCCGTGTGGGCGATAAGTACTGTCAGCTCTATACCTTGTCAAACGCAGAAGACCTGCCGGGACAGTGTAGCAGCAGGATCAACTACGATAAGTATTCAACGGATCGGACTAAATTTTCTGTCGGGTTTGCAAGTCCACTCGGACAGCTGCTGCCCTGCAATCATGTATATAGTCAATATATATTTATCGAAGATGAGCAGAAGACCATTAACCGTCTGGAAAGCAAGAGGCTTCGCCTCCAATCCCTTTCGGCTTACAGCCGCGAAAACACCATTGCACGGGATGCGACAAACGATTTTCTGAATGAAGCGATTTCAACACAAAAACAGCCCGTGAAGGCACACTTCAACGTGCTGGCCTGGTCAGACAATCAGGAAGAGCTAAAGAACCTTAAAAACATGATCTCCTCCGGGCTTGCACAGATGGATGCTGTAGCCAAGCAGGAAACGGTCGGTGCTCCACAGATCTTCTGGGCTGGTATCCCCGGCAATGCCGCTGATTTCCCCATGAACGATACCTTCGATACTTTTGCCCAGCAAGCAACCTGCTTCCTGAACCTTGAAACAGGATACCGCACCTCACTCAGCCCGGTAGGCTTGCGGTTAGGTGACAGGCTTACAGGAAAACCCGTACATGTGGACATATCCGATGAGCCGATGAAAATCGGTATCTGTACCAATCGTAATAAGTTTATAATCGGGCCGTCAGGTAGTGGTAAGAGTTTTTTTACCAATCACCTGGTCCGAAGCTACTATGAATTGGGAAGCCATATAGTGCTCGTCGATGTCGGACATAGCTACAAGGGACTGTGTGATATGGTAAACGGCTACTATTTTACCTATTCCGAGCAAAACCCGATCCGCTTCAATCCCTTCTATATTGGCGAAGGTGACAGCCTTGACACAGAAAAGAAGGAGAGCATCAAAACATTGCTGCTTGCCCTGTGGAAAAAGGACGACGAAAAGTTCCGGCGGAGTGAATATGTGGCACTTTCCAACGCCATCAACGGTTACTTCCGGTATCTGGAACAGAATCCCTCTATTTTTCCCTGTTTTAATTCCTTCTACGAATTTCTCAAAGACGAATACGTCGCTGTTCTGGAAGAAGATCATGTCAAGGACAGGGATTTTGACGTGAGCAATTTTCTTTATGTATTACGGCCATATTATAAGGGCGGTGAATTTGACTATCTGCTCAACGCTACCGAAAACCTGAATCTTTTACAGGAACGGTTTATCGTGTTTGAGCTGGATAATATTAAGGATCATCCCATACTTTTTCCCGTGGTGACGATTGTGATCATGGAGGTTTTCATCAATAAGATGCGCAAAGTGAAAGGCGTGCGCAAGATGATCCTGATCGAAGAGGCATGGAAAGCACTGATGAAAGAAGGGTTTGCGGAATATATAAAATATCTGTTTAAAACCGTTAGAAAGCACTACGGTGAAGCCATTGTCGTCACGCAGGAAATCGAAGATATAATATCTTCTCCTATCGTCAAGCAAGCCATTATCAATAATTCGGATTGCAAGATCCTACTCGACCAAAGTAAATACCAGAACAAGTTCGATCAGATACAGGAACTTCTCGGACTTACCGAAAAAGAAAAGGCTTTGGTACTCTCTGTCAACAAAGCCAATGACCCTACAAAAAAATACAAGGAGGTCTTCATATCGCTCGGCGGCATGCTCAGCAAAGTATATCGGACAGAAGTGTCGGTCGAGGAATATCTCGCCTACACCACCGAGCAGAGCGAAAAAGTAAAGCTTATGCAGTACGCCGAAAAATTTGGTGGTGACATCCGTAAGGGTATTGCCGAAATGGCTAAAGACTTAAAAGGTAGTAATCAATAAAAACCAGATAGTATGAAAACAACGGTAAAGAAAATCATCATGTGGCTTGCCTTCATTGTGTTGATGGTTGTGCCCATACAGAATGCACAGGCCGGGATCATTGAGATAGTCAAGCAGATTGTCACGATGGCCATAAAAGCTGCCGATCTGGCGATACAGAAAAAACAGAACAAGGTCATTGTATTGCAAAACGCACAGAAAAAGATCGAAAATGAAATGAGCAAGCGAAAGCTCAGAGAGATTTCCGACTGGACAAAAAAACAAAAAGAGCAGTACGAGAAGTATTTCGAGGAACTGCGCAAGGTAAAGTCCGTCATTTCAAACTACAAGCTGGTGAAAGACATGCTCCAAAAGCAGCTGCGGATGGTCGAAGAGCACAAAAAGATGTGGCAGCTGATACGCAGTGACGGAAAATTCACTAAAGACGAAATAAAGTATATGGAGGGTGTCTATGACGGCATGCTAAAGCAGAGCCTGCAAAATATCAACCAGATCAGAATGGTGATCAGCTCCTATACCACAAAAATGTCGGACGGCAAGAGGCTGGAACTCATCAACTCCGCCGCACGGGAACTGGATCGCAGCTATGACGACATGAAAAGGTTCAACACGGAAAATGCCATGCTGCGACTGAGCCGTGCCAAAGATCAAGAGGAAATAGAAAAAGTAAAAAGCTTATACGGTATTCACTAAAAACAGAGAGCTATGAAAACGAAAGTATTAATAATAAGTGTCCTTGCCCTGTTAGCTGTACATACGGTATTCGGGCAAAAAAAGCAGACAAAAATTATGCTTCAGCAGATTGCACTGCTGGAAATCCAAAAATCCCAGGTTAAAAAGTACTACGATATTGCTAAAAAGGGATTGAAGGAAATCGGCAGCTGGACAAATGGCGAAAAAAAAGCGCATGATGAGCACTTTAAATCTTTGAATAACGTCAGCAGCGCAGTTAAGAATCATCTAAATGTAGCACAGACAAAGCAGCTCCGGCAAAAGATAGCGCAGATTACTTCGAAAACGTACACAGAGGCTACCGGCAGCGCTGTATTTCCACAAAGTGAACTGGCCTATTTCAAACGGGTTTTTGCCAGACTCAACAATGACTGTAATGTTTCGGTGGAAATGCTCCAATCTGTCACAACGGACGGCAAAATGCAGATGACGGACGACGAGCGCCTGAAACGTATTGATGACATACATGAACACATGACAGACAACTATACGTTCGTCAAAAGCTTTTGCCGGGATATAAAAATGATGATGCTCTCACGCCGGGGGCAGAAAGCGGATAATGATCGCCTTCGCCAGCTTTACGGAATAGATTAACCAAAAAAAAGAAACACCATGAAAACAAAAGCAATAATAATAGCCTTTTGGGCGGCGGTACTCACGCTGAACCCGTTTGCAAAAGTATTGGGGCAAAGCCAGGAAATGCAGCAGCTCATACTCAACATTCAGAAGCTGGCCCAGTTCAAAAAAATCCTGACGCAGATCAAAGACGGTTATCAGATACTCAACGGTGGGTACAACAATATTAAGAACATTGCCCAGGGAAACTATAACATCCACAAGCAATACCTTGACGGTTTACTCAATGTCAGTCCAACCGTTCGCAACTATCAAAGGGTGAGCAAAATCATAAATTATCAGATGCAGCTGATCGGGGAATACAAACGGGCATACAGCAGATTTGTTTCCAGCGGTAATTTCAGTCCGGAGGAGCTGGCCTATATGGCAAGGGTCTATGACAACCTGCTCAGCCAGAGCCTTCGTGACCTGGATGAGCTCGTAATGATCCTCACCTCAGGAAAAACCCGGATGAGTGATGATGAACGCCTCGAAACTATTGACCGGCTGTTCTTTGAAATGGAAGATAAGTTGGCCTTCCTTCGGGAGTTCAACAATTCGGCAAGTGTCATGGATGTACAACGCAGCCATGAAAAACAGGATGTGCAGTCGGTACGCTCGCTTTACGGAATCAAAAAATAACAGCTCATGAAAACGAAAAACAAAATAATAATAGTGCTCATACTGTTGGCGGTGCCAATGATTGGGCAGGCACAAGTAACAGCATCCGGCTTTGAGCAGATGCTCGAAAATCTTTACGACGAAATGATGCCTCTATGTAGTGAGCTAACTACCGTAGCTCGATCCATCGCAGGCTTTGGAGCTACATGGTATATCGCATACAGAGTATGGCGGCATATCGCCAACGCGGAACCGATAGATTTCTACCCGCTTTTCAGACCATTTGTACTGGGATTTTGTATCCTGATCTTTCCGTCTGTTCTGACGCTGATCAACACCATTATGAAACCTACCGTGACTGGGACTGCCAACATGGTTAAAGGCTCTAATCTGGCAATAGAGGAATTGCTGAAGCAACGGGAAGAAGCTCTCAAAAATTCAGAATCGTGGCAGATCTATGTAGGTGAAGGCGGGAATGGAGATCGTGACAGATGGTACCGCTATACCCACGACGGGGAAGATCCATCAAACGAAGGCACTTTCGAGGGGATCGGAAACGATGTTGCTTTTGCGGCGTCCAAAATGGCCTATAATGTCAAGCATTCCATCAAACAATGGCTGAGCGAAGTACTGAGGTTACTTTTTGAGGCAGCCGCACTCTGCATCAATACATTGCGAACTTTCCAGCTCGTAGTACTTTCCATCCTTGGGCCTTTGGTCTTCGGACTGGCAGTCTTTGACGGCTTACAGCATACACTGACAGCATGGCTGGCACGCTACATCAATATATTTCTCTGGCTGCCTGTTGCCAATATTTTCGGCGCAATACTGGGAAAAATCCAGCAAGAGATGATTAAGCTCGATATATCGCAGATGAGCAGTCACGGCGACACCGTATTCGATAGTACCGATACGGCTTACCTGATCTTCCTCATCATCGGCATTATAGGCTACTTCTGTGTGCCGAGCATTGCTAATTATATCGTGAATGCAGGCGGTGGCAGTGCGCTTCAAAGTAAAACCAACAGTGTATTCGGCACCATTGCACGTGCGCCCTTTAAACTCTAAATAAATCAGAAAACAATAAAATACACGAGCTATGTTCAAGAAGGCAAAAAATATAGATGAGGCATTCCGGCAGGTAAAGAACTTCTGTCTTACAGTTGTAGCGGGCTGTGTACTGATCGTATGCTTCACGCTCTGGCAGAGCATAAGCCTTGTCAGCGGTATGCAGCAAAAAATATACATTCTCGCCAACGGTAAAGCTCTTGAAGCTTTTTCTTCGGAGAGAAAGGATAATATTCCGGTGGAAGCACGCGATCATGTCAAAACATTTCACCAGTATTTCTTTACCCTCGATCCCGATGACGCTGCCGTGCAGGCTACTATCAGTAAAGCCCTGTACCTGGCCGATGGCACGGCGAAACGGGTGTACGACGATCTGAAAGAAAAAGGCTACTATGCTGCTCTTATTTCGGGTAACGTCAATCAGACGATTACCGTTGACAGTGTAGTGGTAGATATAAACGAATATCCATACAGGTTTAGATGCTTTGCCACACAGCGGATAGTACGTCCGACGACTATCACAACACGCAGCCTGATCACCGATGGCGCGCTGCGAAGCGTGTCCCGAAGCGATAATAATCCGCACGGATTTCTCATTGAAAAGTGGAGTACGATTGAAAACAGGGATTTAAAAACAGAGAACCGCAGATAAAAACTTTAGATCATGAAATCAGCAGCAGAAAATACAGATAGGAAGTCCCGCAAGACAGGAAAAATCCAGCAATTCTTCAACCGCATGCAGCAGGCATGGGCCAGCTGGATGCAGAAAAAAACAAACAGAATGTCGAAAGCGACGCTTTTGGGCGTGCTTGCACTGCTGGTAGTATGCAGTACTGTTTACAATTTCTCCATACTCACTGATCTTGGCAAGCAGGACGAATTACCTGTGGCGCCCATAACAGCACCTGTTCTCTTGCAACACGTGAAGACAAGCACCGCAGACAGTATAGATACGGCTCGCATGGAGCGCATTAGCACTTTCAGCCGCTATATGGACAGCCTTACGCAGACACCGCAGGGAAAAGCCTTGCATGACAGTATCATAAGGGCACGTCCCGGACTGCTGGACAGTGTTCGGATGATTGAAGAAATATATCGAAACCGTTAAAAAAAAGTATATGAAAACAGAGCAAAAAACAGCAAAGCAGCGTAAGTTCCTGCTTGTTCTGCCCATGATCGTTTTCCCGTTCCTGACCATGTTTTTCTGGTCATTGGGTGGCGGAAAAGCGTCAGAAATGGCAGATAATACAGATAAGTCAACGCTGAACCCGCTATTGCCGGGATCAGGCCAGGACGAAGGCGCTAAAGACAAGCTCAGCTATTATGAGCTTGCAGCCCAGGATTCGGCAAGATTCGCCGAACTCAGCCAACGGGATACCAACTACCGGCATCCGGGATTGGATAGCCCTTACTTTGATGCAGACTTTTACAATGATCCTATGTATGGGAATAGCTATGGAAATCAACGGACGGCAGACGAAATTTACCGCAATCTGAGCCGTCTGGAAAGACAAATGAACAATCCCTACGCAGGCGGTGGTTACGGATATGACGGTTATCCGTCTTCCGGCAGTTATGGTTACAATTCCGCCTCTGAAATGAAAGACATTGAACAAATGATGATGGCCATGAATCAGGCTTCCCAGCCCGACCCTGAAATGGAGCAGATCAACAGTATGTTGGATAAGCTGATGGAAATCCAGAATCCGAATCTTGCCAATGAACGGATGAAAGAATTATCCGCCAAACGCAGAGGTGAAGTATTTGCCGTCACCGGAAGTCCGGCTGGTGAGCAGGTTTCCCTACTCGATCAAAATGGAGCTGACGGTGCAGAAAGCGGATTTTTTTCACTGGATGATAAAGATTTCTCCGAAGGACTGCAAAACGCCGTTCGTGCCGTGATCCACGAGGATCAAACAATCGTTAACGGCTCTACTGTCAAGCTGCGCCTGGTCAATGATATCTATGTTGGAGAGACTAAGATACCAAAGGACAATTTTGTTTTCGGTGTTGCACAGCTAAGCGGTGAACGGCTGGGGATAAAAATAGAAAGCATTCGCTACGGAAATTCACTTTTCCCGGTCGAGCTGACAGTCTATGATCTGGATGGACTCGACGGTATTTATATTCCGGGATCTATAACACGGGATGTTGTCAAAGAATCCGCAGACAGGCCCATGCAGGCCGTTAGTCTGGGAGCATTGGATGCTTCATGGGGTGCACAAGCTGCTGGAGCCGGAGTAGAGATCGTCAAAGGGCTTTTCTCAAAAAAAGCCAAACTGATAAAAGTCAAGGTCAAGGCGGGATACCGTCTGTTGCTACGGGATGAAAAGCAGAAAGATTTATAAGATGTCAAATTAAAATCAATAGGTATATGAAAAGGTTAATAATCATGTTGGCAGTATCAGCAGGGATGTTGGGAACAACAACATCAAATACTGCCGCACAGCAGAATGAGGAAAAACATTTCAGTGAAATGGAATCCTACAAGCTGGAGATCAGCGATGCGAAAACCAGCAATATCATTTTTCCGTTTGCCATTGTCAGCGTGGACAGAGGCAGTAAGGATATTCTTGTACAGAAGGCCAAAGGTGTAGAACACATTTTACAGGTGAAGGCAGCAAAGGAGAATTTTGAAACCTCCAACCTAAGTGTCGTGACAGCCGACGGTAAGCTCACAACCATCATTGTCAGCTATGCAAAAGATCCCGCTTCTTTGCAGCTATCCCTGTCATCTGTAAAAACGAAAACGGAAAGTTCGATTTTCGTGCCCAAAGAAAACATCAATGAAGAGGAAGTCCGCAGTGCTACTGCAAAAGTCCTTGCAAGCAGAACTGCCAGTCCCGATCTGAAAGACGATAAGAACGATATAGTTCTTCATTTGCAGGGAATTTTTATAAAAGACAATGTACTGTACTTCCGGTTTGCTGTTTCGAATTGGTCCAATGTCGGCTACGATGTAGAGCAGCTGCGCTTCTTTATACGGGATCAGAAAAAAGCCAATAGGACCGCATCCCAGGAGATAGAAGTCGTGCCGTTGTACACCAGCAAAACTCCGGATAAAATTCCGGGCAAAACAATAGACAAATATGTTTTCGCACTGCCAAAATTCACTATCCCGGATAAAAAGTACATGACCATCCAGCTCATGGAAAAAGATGGCGGTCGTCATTTAGTGCTGAAAGTAAAGAACAGGCATATTCTGAAAGCAGAAGTAATCAAACTATAGGTATTATGTTGGTGCGCAAGACAGAATATAAAGAACTGCTGGACTATCTGAAACGACAACGTTCAGATGGGTATGAATTTGTCGCTTTTCCATGTGATTATCCGGCTACTAAATATGAGCTGGAATATTTCAGCACTTATGAAGAGGCTCACATGTACTGCTTTAAGGCCGTGGATACCTGTGACTTATTGGCCATACGCTCCGCTTATCGTGTAATGAGTGAAGGGCTTCGTGATCCTGAACTACTGGTCGAACGGTACGGGTATATAGATATTGCAGCAATGATAGAAAACTACCATAAACGACTGGATGCTGAGCAAAGTGTTGATCGGCAGCGTGAAACAGAAATATTAAATACTAAAAACAATAATGTTATGAACGAGAAAAACTATGAATACCTGAACGACCAGGTTCGTTTTACAGGTTTTGGAGATGGGCTTTCAGAGGATCTGAAAACCAACATAAGCAAAGGAAAAGATACTTTCCAGCTGCATCATTCAACGAGCTTTGGCGAAGATGAAGTCAAGGCGGAACTTAAATTTAGCAAATCTAAGGAAAGCGATATGTACTTTTTCAATTCTTACGATGTGCAGACTACGCGGCAAGGGGAAAAAGAGCCTTTGAAACAAACGTTCTATATCAACAACAAAGGCCCCTCAATAACTTTGAAAGAGGCTTATAATCTGATAAACGGGCGGGCTGTCAATAAAAATCTGGCAAATAAAGAAGGGGACATGTACAATGTCTGGTTACAGATGGATTTCAAGCATTCGGATGAACGTGGTAATTTCAAGTTCCAGCGGTTCAGTGAAAATTATGGTTTCGATCTGGAAAACACACTGGCAAAATATCCCATAAAGGAACTTACCAATGAGCAGTACAAAGATGCACTGATGGACAGTCTGAAAAAAGGGAACCGCCAGTCAGCAACTTTTATCAAGGAGGACGGACAGGAAATAAAACGCTATATCGAAGCAAGTCCACAATTCAAGACTATCAATGTGTACGGCGAGGATAACCGGATCCGTATAAAAGAAAGCCAACAACAATCACAGAAACAGGATCAGTCGGATACCACACAAAAAAATGCCAATAAAAACAAACAGGGCAATAAATCCGAAGATCAGCATACAAGTGAGAACGCCAAACAGGCAACTGCAAAAAGAAGCCGAAACAAAAGATCCATGACAGCATAGCTCCAAATACAGGAGAACACGCTGTGTTCTCCTGTATTTACTACTGTTTAATTTAATCCAAAAGCTATGGAAAGAGAAAAACAACAAGTAAATGCGAACCGGATCGAAGCAGAGCTATTGCGCTGGAAAGAGAAAGAGGATCGTTTCCGGCAGCTTTTTTCTTTCGATATGTCCACAAATAAAGCTTTCCTGAAAGAAAAGCTCCGCGACTACGAACGCATTATTCACAGGTATAAGAATACGCAAAATCCGACCGAACGCTTCACACTTCAAATGCTCCGGCAGGAAAGAAAACATATAGAAAAGCAACTATATCCCAACCTGCTTGTGCGCATGGTAAGAAGGTTTGTGATCAATCCGGTCAGAAGATATTTTATCCAAAGGGAAATCAGTATTCACAAGAAAGCCAATCAAAAAGATGTATTCAGACAGATGCGGGATATAGGTATGGATTCTCATTTTTCAAAAGCTACAAGGATGATGAAGCAGGAAAATAAAGATTTTTCTTTGCCAATAACCCATTATGTGGGAGACAGCCAACGAATGGAGAATCAACTTCTGTTCAATCAGGCAGAAGATGGCTCGCACAAGCTGACTGCGCACCGTGTGTCATTGATAAATGATAACAATGCTGCCGAAAACCGGAGCCATACTTTTGATCTTCAAAACGGTGAACGTTTTCAAGCCCGGGAAGCATTCAACCTGCTCAATGGAAGGGCAGTGTGCAAAGCCGGGAACTGGATATGCTTAGACCTTAACGACAGGGATGCCGCCGGTAATTACAGGATGAAGACATTTCCGTCTTCGCATGGGTACGATATAGAAAAATCCTTACAGACGGCAGGTGTGAAGGAAATAAAGGATCCGGCAAAAAAAGAGGGGTTAATCACGGCACTCGGCAGAGGTGAAAAAGTATCCGTAACAATAGGCAGAAAGTCTTTTTTGATCGAAGCCAATCCACAGCACAAGTCCATCAATATCTACAACAAGGACAATTTAAAATTATCGTCTGCCGTGGCGCAGGGCAAGCAAAATGTTGTGGATATAAAGCAGGGACAAAACCTGTCCGGGCCAGCCCGCCGAAACGGAATGAAGATGAATTAATTTTAAGGACGGATGGAAATGGAACGGTTAAAACCATTGTCGGATTTTTTTTCTGCTATCAGGCATGACGGTAGGATCAGCACCACTCATATCGGTGTATATGCTGCCCTGCTCCAATATTGGCAGGAAAACGGCTGTCCGGATCCTATTGTCGCATTTAGCCACGAAATAATGCGCATAGCCAAAATATCTGCCCCAATGACCTACCGCAAGTGCGTGAAAGAACTGAGCGAATACGGCTATATCAGATACATCCCATCGTTTAAAAAGAACAAAGCGAGTGAGATCTATCTGTCCGGTTAAAGAATAAGAAACTATGATTGTTGAACTAAAAATCTAATGTGATGAAGGATGTGTTAGAAGAAAGATTAAAGGACAATAATTTCAGAAACTGGCTCCTAAATATGCTCTACGATATTAAGAGCGAAATAGTCAGTGAAGTCAAACAGATCATCCGGGAAAAGGAAAAGCCCGGAGTTAAAAAATGGATAAAATCGGCAGAAGTGAAAAAGCTGCTGAATGTATCTCATGGCAAGCTTCAGATGATGCGTAATAACAAAACTATATCTTTCACCCGTATAGGGGGCACGCTGTACTACAATGTGGAAGATATCGAGCGGATGCTCGAAGAGAATAGCGCATGAAAAGGCAGAGCAGAATACAGACCATCACAGGCTACGGGCAATGCGTGCCGCCTCAGAAGCCTCATGTGATAATCTATTTCCTTGAAAAAGGCCTGTCCGAAAAAAAGGCTATTGATTTTTTTGAGCAATACGCCAAAAGAAAATGGCTTAACAATCAGGGTAACAGGATCAAAAACTGGAAAGTCCACGCATGGGAATGGGCGTGGGAAAACAAATAGTAATACAAAAAAAGAGGTTGCAATTTCTGCAACCTCTTTCGTTATTATGCAACATCGTTCAATTTTAGTCTGCCGGATTTATCAAACATTAATTGAAGGGCAGTTTTCATATTGCGCGAAATGCGTTCCTTGCGTACACGGCAATATTGCATGGTAGTACGAATAGATTTATGTCCCATCATCTTACTAACATCCTCCAATGGTATATTGCACACATTCAGCATTAAATCAGCAAAGGTATGACGGGCAAGGTGGGTTGTTAGATTTCTGTTTACACCACAGATCGCTGCGATTTCCTTTAGATAGCCATTATAATTGGAATTACTGTCAATGGGCAGTAATCTGCCAGTTGCTTTACAGTATGGATGATCCTTATACTTCTCAATAATCTTTATAGCTATTGGCAGTAACGGCACCATTTCGTTGACGCTGGTTTTCCCCCTTTCCTTAATTAGCCAGGGTTCCCTTTCTATACCTACATAGTACAGATTGTCCGCTGTCAGGTTATACAGATCTGAGTACGCAAATCCGGTAAAGCACTGGAAGATATACATATCCCGAACCTCATCAAGTCTTTCAATAGTTATTGTCTTGGTAAAGATTTTCTGAATATCATACAACTCAAGCGGTAAGACTTCTTTCTCGCCACCGGTTGTAGAGAATTTTTTAGCGGGATTTTGTGAGATGAGTCCTTTATCTACACCAATGTTTATCAGCTGCTTAATATCCTTGATTCGTTTCTTGGCAGTAACTTCACTCAAATTGGTTGTTTTCTTCTTATGGATGTTTTTCATAAAGAAGTCCGGCGTCTGGTTGATTAAAAACGTATAAGGTTTTTTATCAAGCTTGGCTCTGAGTTCATTTAAAAGAAGCTCATCCTGTGTAATATGATATACACCAAACTCCTCTATTACTTCAAAAAAACTTTGTCTTTTCGTTGTGAGATAGACATACAGATCATTACCGAAGGTTGGGCCGATCTCATCGAAGAGAATATCGCCTTTCTTATAATAATAGGCAGCAAATTCCTCTATGACTTTGCGGTTTGTCCTCCAATGTTTAAGCCTTCCCTTTGAACGTTGCCCGCCATCCACCAGATCAGTAAATTCACTGATAAATTCATCAGCAACCGCCAGCAAAGATCGTTGCTGGCTTACTGCTTGATCGGAAGTTTCTGTTTCTTTTTCCTGTATGCCCTTAAAAGCACTTTTAACATCTTCGGCAGTGACATTCTCCTTTGTTTTGGAAAGAACCAAAAAATGTGCTTTCAGTTCTTCAAGCTTATCATCAATTAGTTTATTAATAAATTGATGGTCGGGATGATCCTCTTTACATTTCTTTGTAGTTTCATCCCAATGATCTTTGGGCATGATGAAGCCCAAAAAACATTCAGTTTCATCGTTCAATTTCACAAGGACAGAGGTTTTGGCCATGCCCTTTTTATTGGTACTGGAACACCTTACCTTTACCAATAATGATAACTCCTGCTTTTTCATAACAACACTTTTAAGATTTCAAGTTTTTTCTGATTAAAAATCAGATTGTTAAAAATTTGAGTTCCTTAAACCTACAACACGGCATCAGAAGCCAGGACCTAAATTTCGGAAATTAAAACAGGTCCTGAAATAGGTCCCGTTTTTCCTGCATTTCTTTAAACTGTTTTAAACTGGAAATTTTGTTAAAGTGCTGATTATAAACGAAAAAAGCGCATCTAAGATGCGCTTGTATTCTCATTTGTGATCCCGCTGGGATTATCTTGTGATCCGGCTGGGGCTCGAACCCAGGACCCCAACATTAAAAGTGTTGTGCTCTACCAGCTGAGCTACCGAATCTTCGTCTTCGCTGTTCGATCCGGCATACACTGCCGAATTATAGACGGGGGCAAAGATAAGTACTTTTTTCTTTTCTGCAAGAATTTGCAATGAAAAAATAAAAAAGCCTTTATTTTATCACGAATTAGTAGATCCTTCAATCAGTAATTTAACTGTTTTTGCTACCTTTGGTTCAAAGGAAATTCATGAAAATTGTTATTGTTGGTCCGGGATATCCATTGAGAGGAGGTATTGCAACATTCAACCACCGTCTTGCAAAAGCATTTATTGAACAAGGGCATGAATGTGAGATTGTTTCCTTTTCGCTTCAATACCCTTCGTTCCTTTTCCCTGGAAAAACCCAGTTTTCAACGGAACCGCAATCAGACAGCATTAACATCAGGAAATTGATTAACTCCGTGAATCCTTTTAGCTGGTTTTCGGCTGGAAATAAATTGAAGAAAGAAAAACCAGATTTAATTGTAGTTCGTTACTGGTTGCCATTTATGGGACCTGCGTTGGGAACACTCCTGCGCAGAGTCAGAACAAACAAATACACAAAAATAATCTGCCTCTGTGACAATGCCATACCTCATGAAAAACGTCCGGGTGATAATTTGTTTACAAAATACTTTGTGAAAACTTGTGATGCTTTCGTAACAATGAGTGAAAAAGTGAAGAGTGACTTAATGTTATTTGATAAAACTAAACCAAAATTACTGATTTATCACCCGGTATATGACAATTTTGGAGAAGCAGTAGATACAGCGGAAGCTCGAAAACATTTAGGCTTACCTGAAAACGAAGATTTATTTTTATTCTTTGGCTTCATAAGAAAATATAAAGGGCTGGACATATTGATAGAAGCGCTGTCTATCTACAAAAAAACAGCAGTAAAGCCCTTTAAGCTGATTATTGCCGGAGAATTCTATGAAGATGAGCAACCTTATATTAAACTCATTGAGGGCCTTGATTTAAAGAATGATATTATACTCTTCAATGAATTTATTCCGGATTCAGAGGTAAAGTATTTTTTATGTGCCGGTGATCTGCTGATACAACCGTATCGCAATGCAACACAAAGTGGAGTAACCCCATTGGCTTATCACTTCGAAACACCAATGATTGTGACGAAAGTCGGCGGGCTTGAAAAACAAGTTCCGGATCAGAAAGCAGGCTACGTTGTTGAGCCGACAGCTGAAGCGATAGCCGAAGCAATGAAGAAATTTTCCCAAAAGGGCAAAGTGGCTTTTATTCCTTTTCTGCAGCAGGAAAAACAAAATTATTCCTGGGAGCACATGGTTAGCTCAATGATTGAGTTGACACAGGCACAAAGGTGATTTTACATAAAGTTTAACCTTTACTTTCCTACAAAATAGTAACTTAGCATTAAATTCATCTCATGGAAAAAATTAAACAGCTTATACAGAACTCAATAGATGTAAAAAAACAACTACTTCAAAACGAAGAGCTGTTGAATACGATTGCAGAATGCAGCTACATTCTTACAGAAGCATTTAAAAGAGGGAATCGTGTTTACCTGTGTGGAAATGGCGGTAGCGCTTCTGACGCCCAACATATCGCTGCTGAATTTACCGGGCGTTTTTATACCGATCGCAAAGCATTACCGGCTGAAGCCTTGCATTGCAATACTTCCTACATTACCGCAGTTGCGAATGATTACAGCTATGATGTTGTTTACTCGAGGCTGGTAGAAGGAATTACCAATGAAGGAGATATTCTGATCGGGCTTTCCACTTCAGGAAATTCGGGTAATATTGTCAAAGCAGTTGAAAGCGCCAAAGAGAAAGGTGTGATCACCATCGGTTTCACAGGACAGAAAGGTGGAAAAATGAGGGAAATTTGTGATTTCTTAATTAACGTGCCTTCGAATGATACGCCACGTATCCAGGAAAGCCATATTTTAGTCGGTCATATTATCTGCCAGCTTGTAGAAGAGTCTTATTTCGACCAGAAACATCAATAGACGATCTCACCACATAATCGGAGTAAGACCTTTACTTTTCAAATAGTCATTGCATTTTGAAAAATGCCGGTTTCCAAACCACAAGCCGCGATTAGCGCTCAACGGTGAAGGATGACCCGACTCCAGAACAAAATGTTTCGTCTTATCAATTAAGCTGACTTTTCCTCGCGCATAACCGCCCCATAACAAGAATACGACATGTTGCTTCTCATCAGAAATCTTTTTGATGACGGCATCTGTAAAAATCTCCCATCCTTTCCCCTGATGACTTCCAGCCTCACCTGCACGAACGGTCAGTGTCGCATTGAGCAATAATACTCCTTGTTCTGACCACCGGAACAAATCTCCGTTCTGTGGAATAGGTTGTCCCAGATCGGTTTGAATTTCCCTGAAAATATTAATCAATGAAGGCGGAAAAGGAATTCCTTTATTCACAGAAAAGCACAAACCGTTCGCCTGTCCCGGACCATGATACGGGTCTTGTCCAATAATCACTACTTTCAGCTTATCCCAGGAACAGGAATCAAAAGCGGAAAAGATATTTTTTCCCGAAGGATAACACTTTTTGGTCGCATATTCTGCCCGTACGAATTGAATCAGAGAATTAAAGTAGGGCTTTTGAAATTCTTCTTTTAAATGTTCTTTCCAATCTGGATTGATTCTTACTTCCATAAATGTTTTTTCTCAAAAGTAGAGAAGATTTATATTATTTCCACTCCGATTATGAAAATGCTTGCTTTTTTCAGTTTAAAAATATAAATTGGAAAGGTCAATTTAAAAACCTGTTTTGTTATGAAAAGTAATATGTTGTCATTTGTCTGTTTATTAGGAATTTTTTGTCTCATTACTTCTTTTCGTTTTGAGAAAGAAAAGTCTTTAAATGGTGTTTTTGGTGAAAAAGGAATGTTTGAAATCCAGCTTCAGTCAGACAACACTTTTGTATATTATCATTTTAAAAGCGGCACTGAAATAAAAACTACCGGAACATGGCAACTTTTAGGAGAAGAGTTGAAGCTACGATCTGATTCTGCGCCTAAAAAGATGATCCTGAACTGGAAAATATCTGCCAGTAAAAACCGGTTAATTGCACAAAAAGGGACGACTACTTATATGCTCTATAAGAAAATAAACTGTAAATTCTAAAAAGAAAAATCCCCTTACAGGGGATTTTTTATGACTTGATATATTGTGCTCTGATATAAATCACATTCCCGGCATTCCGCCTTTCATTTTATTGAACTGCTTCATCATACCCATCATATTTTTCGGATTACTCATCATTTTCATCATTTTCCGGGTATCTTCAAACTGCTTCAGCAGCTTGTTTACCTCCTGAACAGACGTTCCGCTACCTGCGGCAATACGGTTTTTACGTGAACCGTTAATCAGCACCGGATTAGTTCGTTCTTTAGGCGTCATGGAGTAAATGATTGCCTCAATATGCCTGAATGCGTCATCCTGAATATCTACGTCTTTTAACGCTTTCCCCATTCCCGGTAACATCCCCAGCAAATCCTTCATGTTCCCCATTTTTTTGATCTGCTGCAATTGGTTCAGGAAGTCATTAAAATCAAACTGATCTTTTTGAATTTTGCGCTGTAAACGTTTTGCCTCTTCCTCATCAAATTGTTCCTGGGCCCTTTCCACCAATGAAACAACGTCACCCATTCCAAGAATACGATCGGCCATACGGCTGGGATAGAAAACATCGATCGCTTCCATTTTTTCACCCGTCCCTATAAACTTGATCGGCTTATCAACAATTGCCTTAATTGATAAGGCAGCACCACCTCGTGTATCACCATCCAGCTTTGTCAGCACGACTCCGTCAAAATTCAGACGGTCATTAAACGCTTTTGCCGTATTAACAGCATCCTGCCCTGTCATTGAATCGACAACAAACAATGTTTCTGTCGGATGGATCGCTTTTTTAACCTGCTCAATCTCATTCATCATTTGTTCGTCAACTGCCAAACGCCCTGCAGTATCTATAATAACAACATTAAAAGAATTGCTCTTCGCGTACTGAATAGCTGCTTTTGCAATCTCAACCGGATTTTTTTCTTCTCTGTTTGAATAAACTTCAATTCCTAATTGTTCTCCAAGAACATGTAGCTGGTCTATCGCCGCGGGACGGTAAACGTCACATGCTACCAGCAAAGGATTTTTCCCTTTTTTCGTCTTGATATAATTCGCCAGCTTACCGGAGAAGGTAGTTTTACCGGAACCTTGCAAACCGGACATCAGGATAATTCCCGGATTTCCCTGGTAATTGATCGGAGCTTCATTGCTCCCCATCAGCTCTACCAGCTGCTCATGGCAGATTTTTACCATCAGCTGGCCCGGAGAAACGGATTTAATCACATCTCGTCCTAAAGCGATCTCTTTTACTTTGTTTGTAAATTCTTTCGCCGTTTTAAAGTTAACATCGGCATCCAGTAAAGCACGACGTACTTCTTTTAAGGTCTCAGCGACATTGATTTCAGTAATTTGCCCCTGCCCTTTTAAAACTTTAAACGCTCTTTCAAACTTATCGGTAAGATTTTCAAACATAATTCTGGAAGTTTGGATTGCAAAAATAAGAATAAATACTACAATTCAGGCATTCGTCTTTGAAACACTTCTTAACTTACTGTTTTTACGACTATAGGTAAAGTAAATGATCAGACCGATTATCAGCCATATTCCAAAACCAATCCAGTTGGAAACATGCAGCTCACACATCATATAAAAGCAGGAAACAAGTCCTAAAGTAGGTATCAAAGAAAACTTTCTGATAACAGACAGTACGATCATGAACAAAGCGAAGATAATGAAAGTCCACATCGGTATTTTCAGCTTAAATAAATCCCAGCCTGACAAAATATATTTTTCCAGCGGAATGTCTCCTTCTTGTAAAATCTGCTTATACTGATCATCTGATTTGATTTGTTCCAGATAAGTCAATAAATTTTCACTGTCATAATTATTAAAGCTCAGGTTCTGGATTTCCTCACGGGTTAAATCCGGTACTAATTCGGAAGGTTTGACTAATTGTGGCTTATTCAGAACAAAATCCTTAACATCTTCAGGATAAGTCACGAAGATAATTACACTTGCAGCGATCAGGATAAGCGGCAGATAAATCCCCGCGTTGAGGTAAGGTATTTTAAATCTCCCTTTTGGAAGATCCTTGCGCTGATTAAGCACTAATACACCGGCGCAGACACAGGAAAAAGCGAATAACGTACCGATAGAACACAAATCCGTTACAAAGCTTAAGTCAAGAAAAAGAGCCGGTACGCCTACTACAATTCCTGTAATAATTGTAGAAAACGACGGCGTTTTGAACTTTGGATGGATTTTTGCAAATCTTCGCGGAAGTAATCCATCACGGCTCATGCTCATCCAGATCCGGGGCTGGCCCAGCTGAAAAACCAAAATGACACTCGCCATAGCAACGATCGCGCTGACAGCTATAATTCCTGACAGCCTTTTTAACCCGATACGTTCAAAAACATAAGCCAAGGGATCACCGACATTTTTGTATTCGGTGTAATTTAAAATGCCGGTTAATACCAGAGCTATAAGAATGTATAAAATAGTGCAGATAATAATAGCCCACATCATTCCCCGGGGTAGATCACGCTGCGGATTCTTACACTCCTCTGCAGTAGTTGAAATAGCATCAAACCCGATATATGCGAAGAAAACTGCCGAAACGCCTTTCAGCACACCTCCCATTCCATTTGGAGCAAACGGCGACCAGTTATCGGTATCAACATAAAAAAATCCGACTGCCAGAATCATTAGGATAATTGCAAGTTTGACAACAACCATGGCATTACTCGCATTTTTGGATTCTTTTACACCCCGATAGACAAGTACTGTCAC
The DNA here is from genome assembly GCA_001899145.1 of Flavobacteriia bacterium 40-80. Taxonomy (GTDB): domain Bacteria; phylum Bacteroidota; class Bacteroidia; order Flavobacteriales_D; family Crocinitomicaceae; genus 40-80. The sequence goes on along the minus strand of MKVF01000018.1, from coordinate 2,203 downwards.
TAAAAAAACAATTCCGAATGCAGGCAGATCCATTATTATCCGCATACTGGCAATTACGGGAGCATTTGAATAAGCTTCAAATCCTTCCATAACAGAAGTATTAATAGCAGAAATATCTACCCCGCTGTCCATCAGCTTAATCGCTTCGTTATAAGCAGCAGAAGCAGAACTGTAATCCATCGATAACCATCTTGGAAAATGAATATTTATCTGTTCTAAAAACCCGGTAAAATAATCGCTCCAGGAAATAGCAACGGTAATGTTACCCACAGCATATTCCATGATCAGCGACCATCCTATAATCCATGCGACAATTTCACCAAAAGCCACATACGAATAAGAATAAGCGCTCCCCGAAACAGGGATCATAGAAGCAAATTCCGCATAGGCAAATGCGGTAAAGCTACATGCAACAGCACTAAAAATAAACAGGAAAATCACTGCTGGTCCACCTTCATAGCTTGCCTGCCCGATGGTGCTAAAGATTCCTGCACCTACGATGGCCGCAATTCCCAGAGCAGTTAAGTCTTTTTGTCCTAAATGGCGTTTTAACTGCAGCCCTGAGCTTTCTTTTTCAGTCAGTTCTGCTAAGATCTCCGATACCGATTTTTTCCTGAAAAGTTGCTGCAAAAAACTTGTTCTCATAAATGACAAATGTATTTATTTTTTTATGCAAAAAATCAAACATAATCATAAATTGTCAACTGATTTCCAAAATCAAACGTTTGTAAGTTGGAAATCTAATTCGGATTTTAATTATATTTGTTCATTCTAAAAAGCGAAGATTATGAAAAAAACATTACTTTTTATAAGTGCATTGATGGCAGGATCAACTTTTGCCCAAAACACTTTTACAGCTGCTAACGAACCGGGCGCAGGTACGAAAAACTATTATTTATGTGATTCCCTGGCAGATAATATGGCTACCATTACAGGAGCGAACGTTACCTGGGATTATTCCGACATAGCAAAATACGATGGTGAAAACAGAACAATCATTATTGACGCAACTTCTTCATCCAGTTATGCTTCTTCTTTTCCTAATTCTAATAAATTCTGGAATTTAGAACAAATGACACAAGATTTCTGGAATTCTAATTCTACTGACAGAGTCCGTGAAGGTATCGTGATTACTGAAGCCAGCCTTGGCGAAGTAATTGCTAAATTTTCAACTGATCAGGCAAACTTAGTTAGTTACCCGTTTGCATACGGAGATGCCTTATCAGATACTTTTGAAGGAACAGTTGACATTTCCGGATTCGGTTTTACGGGGTTGCCGGCGCAAGGAATGCGTGCGACAAAATATGATGGACACGGAACTTTAAAAGTAGGAAGTGAAACGGTATCAAATGTATCCCGTTTACATCTAACAGATACGATTGCTATCACTACAATGTTGGGTGTTTATAATGTTATTCTGGAGCAATTCGAATATTATGATCTTGATACTGAAGCTGAGCCTGTTTTTATTCATACGTCCGGAACAATCTTACAAGATGGTTCGACTACTCCAATGATGCAATACAGTGTAGTTATCAGTAAATACGAACCTGCTTCGACTGTTTCTACTAAAATGATTTCAAATGTAGATTTTAATATCGCACCTAACCCTGTTAAAGAACAACTGTTTGTAAGTGGGGAATTCACCAATGCGGATATTCAGATCATTGATCAGGCTGGAAAAATTATTTTCAACGGAACAGCAACTAACGGAACGGTTATCTCCACTTCTAACCTGGTTAGCGGAGTGTATGTGATAAAAGCTTCTGTGGATAATCAATCTGTTACTAAGAAAATTGTGAAACTATAATTAGCTCAGAGCGCCCAAAACAGCGTCTTGCAAGGTTTAAGCCGGCTCATTTAGAGTCGGCTTTTTTATTGTAATTAACTTAATTTAGATATGAGCTGTGTTCTGAGTATTCTTTTAAAATAGAATATCTAAGATTCAACTTTTTATTTTCATACTTGGCAAAAGCAACCTTTGTTTATTTAGAACGTTATTTTAAATAAATTTAAATGTATGAAGGGAACTATACTTATAATTTTTATTTTTGTTTGCGTTTTTGATCCTTTTAAGAATCAACCTCTTTTCTCTCAGGTAGTCAATTACAGTTATTCTGATGCAAAAAGGTTTAATGATGAGCTTTATAAGAACTGTCCGCAATATCAGGGAAAGGAATATGTAAAGCTGTCTTATGATCTT
>MKVF01000017.1 GCA_001899145.1 Flavobacteriia bacterium 40-80 | reverse complement strand
TATGTCTGGAAAATTACGGTTAAGAAAACAGGGGTAGATGATAAAGTAATAAGAACAGGATCGGTAACATTAGTACGATAAACAGTGAATCTAGCTTAAGAAATAATTAAAAAAACCTGCTTATTTTAAACAATAGGCAGGTTTTTATGTTTTTAAACACAATAAATCAACACTTTGTAAAAAGCATCAAAAACTCCATATTTCCATCTCCACCAAGAATCGGGGATTCAATATAATCTGTTCTTTGTAAATAATTGTCTTTACCCGCTTCTGCTATTCCTTCAATAACAATTGGGTAAAGCGATTTATTTTTCACAATCCCTCCTTTTCCAACATTCTCCTTGCCTACTTCAAATTGGGGCTTGACAAGGGCAATGACCTTTCCTTCCGGTTTAATAAATCCATGAGTAAACGGAAAAATTTTCTCCAAAGAAATAAATGAGACATCAATAACAACTATATCTATCAATTCGGGAATTAGCTTATTTGTCAGCTCACGAACATGCGTTTTTTCCAGATTGACAACTTTCGGATTGGAGCGGATCTTATCATGAAGCTGATTGGAGCCCACATCCACGCAAAAAACCTTCTCAGCTCCGTTGACCAAAGCGACTTCCGTAAAACCTCCGGTAGAAGCTCCTATATCCAGAACTGTTTTCCCGTCAAAATCTATATTCCAGTATTCACGAGCTTTTTCTAACTTTAATGCTCCTCTCGACACCCACGGAATTTCTTCGGAAAGCAAATCTATTTTAACATCTAACGGGAACTTCTTGCCTGGTTTATTTACGAGCTTGCCATTTACAAGAACTCCTGATTCCTGAATGATCTTTTCACACCGGACGCGTGAAGACATTAGTCCTCGCTGCAAAATTATCTTGTCCAAACGTTCTTCTTCCATATAACAAAGGTACATTGTTTCCGCCAGATAGTTATTGCTGCTCCGGTTTTTAGATTCAGCGATTTTACCATACTTCTCTTCTAATCAGGGGGAAACAGCAAAAAACTTTCAGCGGCTTTATAAATATTTATTTTTAAAACATTATATTGTAGGATTAACTTTTAAATTTATTACTTATGAATTGGTATCTTAAAGTACTGCGTCAGGCTACTGACTTCAATGGAAGAGCAAGAAGACAAGAGTACTGGATGTTTTTCCTGTTTAATATTCTCTTTTCTATCGCTGCGGCAATTCTTGACAATATTCTTGGACTGGCATTTCCCCAAACCGGATATGGCCCTATGTATGTAATTTATGCGCTTACCATGTTAGTTCCGGGGATTGCTGTCTTTATAAGACGTATGCACGACCTTGGGAAAAGCGGGTGGTGGTTTTTTATTGCTTTTGTTCCGTTAGTCGGTGGGATCTGGTTATTGATTCTGGTATGTACCGAAGGAAATAAGGGACCAAATGAATATGGTGAAGATCCTAAAGAAGAAGGCGAACCGGCCTGAATAAATCAACTCAGGAGGTCTTTGACCTCTTTTTTAGTTCCGATATTTTATAAAACTTCCTCTATTGCTTCTATAACAGCATTCACTACTATCTGTACCTGCTCATCCGTAAGATTAAAATATACCGGTAATGAAATTTCATTTTGGTATTTATTCCATGTTTCCGGATAATCAACAATAGCATAGCCTCTCTTTTTGTAAGCAGTCAGGGTTGGCAAAGGTAAAAAGTGAACATTTACAGAAACATCACGGTCAAAAATCTTTTGCATAATAGCATCTCTTGTCACTTCATCCGCACCTTTGATACGCAATAGATATAAATGATAAGAAGTAGTCTTTTCTTCCGTTTCATATACCGGAAGAATAGCCCATGATTTATTTTTAAAAACTTCAGAATACTGATCAAAAATCTTTTTTCTCCTATCCAGATTTTCCTGGTAACGTTCCAGCTCCACCAAACCGATCGCTGCCTGAATATCCGTCATGTTGCACTTGAACCCCGGCTCTTCCACATCATAACGCCAGTTTCCTTTTTGGGTTTTGGCAAGCGCATCCTTATTTTGTCCGTGAAGAATCATGGTACAGAATGCCTTATAGATTTCTTCGTGATCAAAATTACCCGGTAAATTGAACGACAAAGCGCCCCCTTCTGCAGTCGTCAGATTTTTTACGGCGTGAAATGAAAATGACGTAATATCCGCCAAAGCACCGCTTCTTTTTCCGTGCAGCAAAGCCCCAAAGCTATGGGCAGCATCCGCGATAACTAAAATTCTGCCCAACTTTTCCTGCAGCTCATTATTCGCCGAGAACAGTGAACGTACCGCAGGTTCATTCACTACATTCAAAATCTGGTCGTAATCACAGGGAAAACCGGCGATATCTACTGCTATAACAGCTTTCGTTCTTGGCGTAATCGCTTTTCGGATGTTTTCAACGGAAATATTAAAATCTTTCTGGTCAATGTCTACCATTACCGGCTTTGCTCCCGAATGTATAATCACATTTGCGCTCGCACAGTAGGTATAAGCCGGAAGGATCACCTCATCTCCTTCTTTAATTCCCCACCAGGCCAGAAGCACCTGCATACCCATCGTCCAGGAATTTACAGCAACCGTTGTCTTGCAGCCACAATAAGCGGATATTTCCTTTTCAAATTTTTTAGTCCTCGGACCGGTGGTAATCCAGCCGCTCTGAAGCGCTGCTGTTACTTCATCAATTACTTTCTGATCAATTCGTGGTGGTGAAAAAGGGATCATTACCAATTATATTAAAGTTATGAATTATCTTGATATTTTTTTTTCTCTGTCCGACGGAATACGTCCGAAAACAAGGAAGTGTAAAATGCCTTTCAGGTATCCTAAACCATAAGAAAAGTGCATCAGCGGATAGATAAAGAGCGTCTGAAAAAAATCCTTTACGGACCTGGAAACTTTTAATGAAAAACCAATATCCAATAGAAAGTAAAGCCCTAAAACACCCCAGCAAAGCGGCGCTAAAAAACTTCCTGCCAGTGTAAACAAAACGGAAAAAAAGAAAAACAAAACAAACAGCGGAGGAGCCAGCTGCCGGATAGTCGTCACTGCTCTATGCTTCTTATTGACATATACTTTCCAGTATCCGTATTGGAAAAATTGCTTGTAGAGATTCCGGAAATTTCCTCTGACATAATATTTTAAATAGATATCATGCTCATAATAGATCTTTCCTCCGGCTTTAGTAACCCGAAAATTAAAGTCATCATCCTGATTTCTCACCAAAGCTTCATCAAAATAGCCAATCTTGCGAAAAACCCACGCCGGATACATCGGGCTGGTCACTGTATCTGTAAATCCTGATTTCGACAGTGTCCGGAAATTACCTATTCCCATTCCGAAAGTGGTGGACATCGCATTCGCTATAATCTCTCCGGTATGGTTTATATAATTATTGATAATCCGGCCACCAACACACCAGATGGATTTGTCCTTCTCCAAAATTGACAGTGATTTCTGCAGATAATTATCTGATAAAATGTGCCTTGCCCCTACAATCTGATAGTAATCTGCTTCCATACTTGTGATCCCTATATTAAACGCAAAAGGTGTAAAACGGATCGGATTATCTACCAGATATAATTCCGGGTATTGAGATTTCAGGCCGGTTACAACTTCACGTGTTCCGTCATCGCTCATTCCATCCACAATAAAAACAGAAATTTCAACAGCTTGTTCAAACCGGTTGGCAAAAATTGCATGAATACATTCTGCGATGTATGGTTTCTCATTTACACACGGAACTACAACTGCAATTTTCATTTTTTCAATTTTCCTGACGTAAAGTTAATTTTTCTCCTGATTGATTTTGATTCAATGACTCCAAAATCATAAAAAATACTATCAATGTGAAAAATACAATTCCGCTCTGTCTCTGGAACATTGACTCAAATAACGCGTTAAATATAAAAGAGGTTGTTAAAATCAATAAGGTAATGTTCCTGTGCTTTACGGCAAACTTCAATATCATTATAAACAAACCAATCAAAACCGTCACTCCTAAGATACCCAGCTCAATACATGTCTGCAAATACTGGTTATGCGGATTAAAATTCTTTTCTGCCATGGAATTCAATCCATAAGACCGGAGCTTATTCCCTATTACAACATCAATATTTCCTGTTCCATAGCCAAACGGGTGTGCTGCAATTGCTTCCGCGGAAATCGTCCACAATACTAATCGTTCCTCATTCCCAACCAGATAACGATCTGCTTTCTTAACAAATTCTTTTGGTGATTTCAGATACTCTTTCACGGAATTATAGGTGTATTCAACATCAGAGATCGTGTCTTTGCTTTGCTCTACCGCAACAATCAATCCTATTGACATTACGACCACCATTCCGATGCTTTTCCATGTTCCAAAACGGCCCCTGAACCATATAAAACCAAGGATGACAATCAGCCCAAGCAAGAAAAGCAGTGCAGACAAAGACATGCACAGCAAATAACCCGCTATAAAAATAATTGACAGAAACAGCACTATTCTCCTGTTGAATCCTTTCAATCCCACTTTTCGAGCTCTAAGAATCATAAAAAAACCGGTTAAATAATAGATGGCTGTATACGTCGGGTGATGAATCGGAGAAAACGGTGTGGAAACGAAACATGAGGAACTTCCGGAGGTTCTGAAGCATTGCATGCTGCTAACTATTCCCCAAATAAAGAGAACAATAAGAGCTCCGGAAAAAAGCCAGATGGAAGGCGTAAAATCCACTTTTCTTTTGGGAATAAACAGAAACAACACCGGAAAGATGACAAATGACATCTTACTTTCCAGCACATGCGCGGCTTCTTTTGGGACTTCCGTAAAGAACACCCCGACCACATACGCCAGATAAAATAATACGAAGAACAAATGTACTTTCGTCGTACATAACCTCAATTCCCGTTTAATTCCCAAAGCAATTACTGAAAGTGCTATCAAAATAATTCCGACAGGAATCAGCTTCGGAAAAAGCACCTGAATCAATAAGGTAACACCTAGTGAGAATTCATAAAACCGCTGTGGAAAAAAAGTCATGAGTTAGTGTTTAAAAGTAAACGATCATAAATTTTGTAGAGCTTTTGCTCCTGAATTCCCCAATTGTATTCTTCCAATACCTTTTTCCTTCCTTTTCTTCCCATTTCAATCGCTCTTGTATCATCAGAAAGAATTTTTTGCAATGCTTCACCAATAGATTCAGGATCTTTCGGATCAATACAAAGACCACATTCGGCATCTTCAATAATTGATTTCCAAAGTGGAAAATCAGAAGCAACGACCGGGATTCCGGCTAACATATATTCGAACATCTTAATGGGTAACGAATCCAAGTAATTTTCCTGCGGATACAGTGTCACCAAGCCGACTTTAGATCGATTAAGTGTTTCAATTACTTCTTTCCGGTTTAAAAAGCCCAGTTCATTTACCTGCTTCCAGCCATCAAGATGTACAAGCTCATCTCTGAAAGAAAGAGGAGAATACGCTCCTGCCAGATTCAAACGATAATCAGGAACAAAAATCATGGATTGTATTATTTCTTTTACTCCTCTTATTTCTGTCAATCCACCAAGATAGCAAATCTCATCCTTTTTCAATGCCCAATCCGGTTCAGAAGCATTTTCAGTTAAAAGCGGATAATTACAAATATCCATGGTATAAGTAGTAACCTTTTCATATCGTTTTCTAATAGTTGGTGTAGAAACAATAACAAATGAAAGCCTTTTTGCCACATAATTCTCATATTTCTCAAACAACCATGAGATACATTTACGTAACGGTTTTGCAATCCATGGTTTCCCTAAAATCTGTCGGGGAACATCTTCATGCGCATCATAAATAACAATTTTTCCTTTTCTCTTGAGCTTTAAACCATATCTCAATAATTCAGGATCGTGAAAATGATAAATCGCAGCATCCACCTCTAATGCTTTCCGGTAGACCATCTTCGTAATTCTCAACATTCTTTTAAAACGGGAAGCTTCAGGAACCTGAAATGAAAGAACATTAACATTTTCGTCTGTTATTCTTGAAATACTATTCGGAACAATATGATATACTTTATATCCTATTTTTGCCAGACTTACACATTCTTTATGATAGATACGAATATCTCCGTCCGCGTGAGCGCTGGTTAGATGACAAACTTTTATCATTTATTTAAAATCTTTTTATACAAGTAGATGAACTTTTCACTGTTTGCCGTTTTAGTTCCCCGCTCTGCAATTATAACATGATTTATTTTTTGTACTTCCGGTTGTTCTAAGCTGAATGCTTCAGAAATAAATTCTGTATCAACATCGCTCACCAAAATACCATTAGCTCCATTCGTAATCCATTCATGCTTAACAGGTAAATCAGATATCACCGGAATACAGCCGTATGCCATTGCTTCAAGCATTGAAATTCCCACACCATCAGATTCCGGGATTGATACCCAGATTTTCGATTGAGCATACCATCGGGCATTTTCCTCCAGATTTAACCATCCAACAAATTCTACTTTACCTTCAAGCGATTTTAATCTTACTAATTCTTTCAGAAAATTCGTCTGATCTCCTTCAGCGGCAATGATCAGCTTCCAGTCTTTGTTTTGTCGTGAAAACTTCTCAAATGCTAAAATAACCTTATCAATTCTATACAGTTTTTTATGAAGCCTGTTTGAATAAACAATATTTTGTCTCTCCACATTCACCGGCAATAATTCTACTCCAAAATTTGCTACTAATTCAACAGTTCTTGAAGGGACCAGACGCTTTACTTCTGACGCAACATATAAAGAGTCTGTTGTCACATAATCAGCCCTTCTTAAATTATACTGAACAATTTTTTTTAAAAGGAAGCTCTTCTTCGGGTTTACAAGAACATCACTTCCCCAAATGGTCAGAACAACGGGAATTTTAAAGCTTTTGGCTGCTTGTAAAGTATAAAAGGCATAACTATTTGCCTGGTGGATGTGAATGACCGCCGGCTTAAATTCTTCAATCTGCTGCTTTATTCCACGGACAGTTTCTATAAGGTTCTTTAATTTCAAAGAAAAATCCAATTCTTTCACTTCCAGCTCATATCCTTCTCTCCTTTTATCCGTAATAAGAAGAATATCGTCAAAAAAGCTTTTGACCAACTCAATATAGTTGTATGTATGAATTGTCTGTGAGCCGACAATAAGAAGTTTGTTCATCCTGTGATTTAATCCAAACAAAAATAAACATAATATTACTTATCAGCGGTAGAAAAAACCTTCTTTCAGACGCTTGAAGTTCTCATAGATATTCCAATACCAGCTCGAACGCCAATGTTTCGGATGCATCAAAAAATGAATCACCGGAACCTGTGACTGAATCGCTTCTTTCGGTGTCATCCGGCCTTTATAGAATTTAGGATAGCCACAATCTGAAATATTTATCGAATAAGTGTCTACAAACTGAGACTGGTATGCTTCAAACTTCAGTCCACATTCAGCGAGTAATTCAGGTGTTACAAAAGTATGATTAGGTAACCCTAGCTTACGGTTAGCAAAGTCTCCATGACTGGCAATATACAAGATCTTAAATTCAAGGTCAGATTCTATTTTCCGCAAATTTAACTTGAATTTTTCTATAATATCAGAAAATCTCCCGATAACAGCTTCTTTAGAAAGTAACTTTTTGCCCTTGGCATAATCTGCAATTTCTTCGTAATGATATCCGCAATCAGAACCCGAAGCCTGCACAGCAAGCATTGCCTGCTTATCGTATGTGCACAACCGGAAATACATGGATGAATGAACACCATATTTCTTCTGAAGCGCCAGCCATTTATAAACATATTTCGGATCAGAATCGATGTCCTGCCGGATAATCAAAATCTTTTTTCCGGACAGCTGATTATTTTCAACTAAGCTGAAATATTCAGAATGCGACAAAATTTCATAATCATTTTCGATCGCATATTGCAAAATTGATTCGTATTCCCTAATCCTGTCCGGGAGAAAAAAATCAGATTTTATTCTGTTACAAAGTGATTTAAAACTCATACAAAATTTACGGTATATGGTTTAAATCCTATACGCTTTTTGAAAAGCACTAAGCCATTGAGCTTCCTCCCAAATGTATCATACATCAGAACCCGGGCTTTATCATTCTGGAAAATATATTCAATAGCTCCAAGCACATTCAGATACATGATATTATCTTTTAAAAAAGTTCCTTCTCCCAAAATACGGTTAATCAGGATAAGCTCTTCCATAAATATCAGCCATACATAGCTCACAAGCAAGCCATCCTGGTTAAAAACACCTATCCAGACATTCTGATCATCCTGAGGCCATTGATTGACCTTTTGCTTATAGCTTTGGTCCATCTGCCTGCCCTGACGCTCTTCTACAGAAGTATTTATTCTATAGATATCTTCCAGATACTCATTCGGATCAAATACTGCCCAGAAATAATTCAATTTCATAGACCTGCGCCTGAAATAATCCGCTGAATTTTTCCCTTTTACGGTTTTTAAAAAATCTTCGAAATCATCATATTTATGCAACTCTATAATACTGCAATTGTATTTTTTACTCGGAATAAATAAGCGTTTCCAGGAACGTTTGCTAAATGCTTTTTTACATCTCTGCCCAAGATCACTTTGTCCCAAACAAATGTCAATTTTTGCAACAGGATTCAGAATATTATTCAACAAAAATTTCAGCTCTTTGCTTCTTGACATCATCTATTTCGTATAATATTGTTCCAAATCAGATTTCTCTTTCTTCTCCGCTGAGTAACCAAAAATCAATGCAATAATAATCAAGAATTTCATATTGGAAAACGGAATATTTGTTAATGCTGTAACCGCAATGGCCAAAACCACCAGCAACACAAACTTATATTTAAAAATATCCCATTTTAAATTCCAAACCGGAAAAAAAATAACAGCCATAAAAAACAGCAGGCCAATGATACCAAAACGCCATAAAAAAAAGATATATTCATTTTCAGGGTAAATATTATGGGTATACATATAGGCTTTATTCGGTCCATATCCAAAGACTGGTTTTTCCTTCCATTCTCCGATCAATTGTTTCCAGATCTCCAGCCTTCCTCTCACCGAATTATTTTCAGTTATCTCCACGGACGTATTTTGGATATAATTCGTTGATGTCTGGTTAAACAGGCCAGGCAAAACAATAAAAAAGCTCAGTAAAGCAATGGAAAAAAGCGATTTTATAAGATGAGCCTTGTTATAAATTAAATAAACAAGCAGGAACACCAGCATCACGAAGATTCCTGTTCTTGACTGGGTAAGAAAAATCAACAAGCCGCTCCCGATAAAGCCGAACAGCTCAAACGAGAAAAATCTTTTCAGTGCAAAATTAATCCGACCAATATAAAACGACAGAAAAAACAAAAAGAAAATAGCATTGTCATTCGGATTCCCTAATGTGCCTAAAATACGTTTGGCCGCCGGATACCCTTTAGAATTCAAACCATAAAAATCTATGTCTATACTGTTGGGATCGTAGTATATCAATACAGATCTCGTAAAATTGAAGAAATCAAAAAAATGAAACAGATTAATCGCGAACGATACTACAAAGAGTATATCAACTGTCTTTATCAACCTCTTCTCTGTTTCCTGATTCCGGAAAACTGATACTGCAAACTGATAAACAAGCAAGAACTTGATAATCTTTAAAATTTCAAAATATTCGTTTAATTGTCCTGTATGCCCGTTTAAGAAAATGGTAAAAACTATATATGCTGAAAAAGCAAGTAAAATCAGTGAAAAACGATCTTTCTTAAATTCTTTCCGTAGCAATAAACGAATGAGGGGATACAAAAGAAGTGGTTCCTCAACAGATAAATTAAAAGAGGAGCTAAGAGGTATATAAGGTACAAATACTATCGAAAAAAGTAAAATTACCAGATAGTAATAATCCATCTTGTCATTCGAATCGGGTTTAGTCATCATTTTAATCTTTCAGATTTAGAATATTTCAGGTACAAAAATGCGTTTACGAGCATCATGAAAGACTGAAAAATAGTCAAAATCCACAAAACAGCCGTAAAATCCTCCAGGTTATTTCCTAAGAGAAATGGAAAAATAAAAAGTATTAAGACCTGTCCTGCTGAGTTAATAAGGGCGGAAACGAAGAACTCTTTTTGCCGGTTCAGCACTAACGATAAATTAGCCATCGGTGAAACCAGAAAATTAAAAAGATTATAAAAGACCATTATTTCGGCGTAGGTTCCTGCCATTTTCCATTTCTCACCTAAAACCAGCATAAATAGCTGCTCTGAAAAAAAGTGCAGGACTCCAAATGGAATCACTGAAAGCAGAAATAAAGTCAGAATTGTTTTTTTCACCAGGCTATAAACTGAATGGCCTTCGTTTACCATTTTGGCAGCACGGTTATAAAAGACCTGCGAAATAGCGACGCCAATCAAAGCGACCGGGATATTCAGCATCAGCACCGAATAGGAATACCAGCCAAAAACTTCTTTCCCGAATGAAAAAACAATCAGTGATGCGATTAATAAGTCTCTCCCTAAATCGGATAAACTATGAGGAAGATTTACCAGCGGGAACTGCTTGTATTCAAGAATCAGAATCCGCTGTTTAACTTTAGAATAAAACTTTTTATAATTAGTTCTGTTCAGCAGATACTCCTTGAGGAACTGAAAGGATGAAGCAATGTATCCTAAAACAGTCCCTAAAAGCAGCCCGATGCTTCCGAATTTCAAAAATCCGAATCCCAGTTTCAGGGCATTTGACGCAAAAGCATTAATGATCCTCGAGCGGGAAATTAAATGAAAGGTATTGTTCCGGATCGACCAGTTAGTTCCCAGGTTTATCATTACAGTAAAGGCTGAGCCTGAAATTACAAGCAATAAAAACCAGATATTAAACCAGCTAAAAGGTCTGATAAAAACGTAAACGCTACCAATAATACCAACTAGCAGCATAATATATAAGGAAATCTGTACTGACAGGCGATATAGAAGAAAAGAGTGTGTATCATTTTTTGGTAAAGGTAATGTCATTTCGAACCTCGCTGTCGCAATTCCGACAATAAAGGCTGATATCCGAAGATAAAGGCCTAAATCCGCCATTTCCTCTACCGTATAAATTCTGGAAAGTATTGGTGTAAAAGCATAATTAACAATCTGTGACAAAATCGTGCCTGTCATGAGCACAGAGACCGATTTTACAAAATCATTATTTTTAAATTTACTCAACATTATCTTCAAAAATAGTAATAAAATGAAAATCCCCTTCCATCAAGAAAGGGGATCCCACTATTTCAATAAGGTTTACTTCGCGTAATTAATGGAGCGTTTCTCACGAATTACCGTAATTTTCACTTGTCCCGGATAAGTCATTTCGTTTTGAATCCGTTGTGAAATTTCAAATGATAATTCATCTGCTCTTATATCTGAAACTTTTTCGCTTTCTACCATCACACGCAGCTCACGCCCTGCCTGAATCGCAAAAGCATTACTTACTCCGTCGTAGGACAGGGCCAATGTTTCCAGTTCTTTCAAACGTTTGATGTATGATTCAACAACTTCACGTCTTGCTCCCGGCCTTGCTCCGGAAATAGCGTCACATACCTGAACAATCGGTGAAATTATCGCGGTCATTTCGATCTCATCATGGTGAGCACCGATCGCATTGCATACATCCGGTTTTTCACCGTATTTCTCCGCCAGCTTCATACCTAAAATCGCGTGTGGCAATTCCGGTTCATCATCCGGAACTTTTCCTATATCGTGTAGCAAACCGGCTCTTTTTGCAAGTTTCACATTCAATCCAAGCTCAGATGCCATTGTCGCGCATAAATTCGCAACTTCTCTGGAGTGTTGCAGCAGATTTTGTCCGTAAGAAGAACGGTATTTCATTCTTCCGACCATTCTTGTCAGCTCAGGATGTAATCCGTGGATTCCCAAATCAATACAAGTCCGCTTTCCTGTTTCTATAATTTCTTCTTCTAATGCCTTGCGTGTCTTGGTAACCACTTCTTCGATTCTCGCAGGGTGGATACGTCCGTCAGAAACTAATTGGTGCAAAGACAAGCGTGCGATCTCTCTTCTTACCGGATCAAAACAGGAGAGGATAATCGCTTCAGGGGTGTCGTCAACGATAATTTCCACGCCTGTTGCGGCTTCAATCGCACGGATATTCCGGCCTTCACGGCCAATGATTCTTCCTTTTACCTCGTCTGACTCAATATTAAATACGGAGACAGAGTTCTCAACAGCCTGTTCTGTCGCTACACGCTGAATGGTCTGGATTACAATTTTCTTCGCTTCTTTCGTGGCGTTCAACTTGGCATCTTCCGTGATCTCTTTAATATGAGCCATTGCGCTTGTTCTGGCTTCGTCTTTTAACGCCTCCATAATTGCCTGCTTCGCTTCATCGACAGAAAGTCCGCTAATTCGGGAAAGCTCCGCCACACGTTTATTCTGAATTTTTTCCAATTCCTGATTCCGAACCTCTATTGCATGTAGCTTTTGCTCATAATCCAGCTGAATCTTCTCGATATCTTTCTCTTTTCGCGTCACCTCTTCCGTTTTTACGGACAGGTTTTTTTCTTTCGCTCTAAACCGGTCTTCTGAAGACTGTAATTTTCTTTCACGATCCTTAATCGCTGATTCATGCTCTTCTTTCAGCTTCAAAAACTTTTCTTTTGCCTGAAGCATTTTATCTTTCTTGATGGTTTCAGCTTCCAGCTCAGCTTCTTTGATAATCGTATCTTTCTTCCTGGTCAAAAGCGAATTCTGAATGAAGTAAGCTGCAACTCCTCCTGCCACAATCCCTATAATAGCTCCTAAAATTATTTCTATTCCCATATAATTATACTATAAAAAAATCCCACTCTTTCCAATTGAAATTGAAAAAATGTGGGAAACCGTTATTAAAAAATCTACTAATCGCGTAATTTGCCTAAGCTCCCTGCTCGATCTGACGGAGCAATTCGTCCAGTTTTTTACCGACTTCAGCTAATTTTTCATTAGCTTCACCGTCCGTATTTCCCGGAGCAGCAACAGTAGTGTTTCTTGGAGATTTAGTAGCCAGCTGCAAAGCTGTCATCGCTAATAAATCCTGCATATCTTTCACTGCATAATTCTCCTGCAACATCTTTATGGATTTATTGATATCATCTGCTGCTTTGTAAACTTTCTCCTCCTCACCTTGTATGACAGTGAGCGGATAAGTACGACCGGCAACTATTACCTTGATTGATATCTTATTACTCATAAATTGTTCTTTATAAGATTAATACAGTCGTCTATTTCCCTTACAATTTCTTCAACGTTTGTCGTTCCAACGCTGCCAAGAGTTCTTAATTGTTCCTGTAATGAAATTATCTGTTCTTTCAGAACTTCTTGATTTTTAAAATTATCCTCACGCAATACCTCTATCTGTCCTTCCAGAGAATCTTTTTGCCGCTGCAGCAGCTCCTCCGCTTCCTCCTTCTCCTGCAATTGTTGTTGTAAGAGAGCAATTCTTTTCTCCTGAACGCTGTTAACATCAAGCAGTTCAAAATACTTTGCTCTTATCTTTTCAATAACTTCCGTGATTTCGGACATTGCGTAATTTTTCTACAAAAATAATATTGTTTTCTTATCAGCCCTTTCTTCTGAAGATAATTTCGTCCTCAGAAACATTATTATCATTTCTCCAAAGCTTGAATTCGTCCTTTGTCAGGTAAGTTACTTCCCAATCATCGTCCAAAGGAATATAAGCCGGATAGGACTGGGAAAAGTTCATATAAAAAATCAAAGGTTTCTTATCATTTCCTCTGGACCAGGCTCCGGATATCGTATCTGAAGCTCCGTAAATTTTTATGTCCTTATTAGGCATGAAGTGGAAAACATAGTTACTGTAAACAGTTGTTTTATTCTGTTTGTTAAACTGGGCTTTACCTACTCTCCAGGATCCTTCCGTAATAATTTTTTCAAAGCGTTTAGGTTCTGTATTCTTACCGCAAGATACTACAACAAGAGCTGTTGTAAGGATGACAAACAAAAACAATTTATTCAATTTCATCTTCTTTTAATTTTAATTCAGATTAATTTTATCTTTTTCTAAGTATAAATCTAAATCAAATATACAAATTTTATGCTTTAGTCGATGGATTACCAAAATTCATCGGAGGCAGATTGTAATTATCTTCTTCTATCACTCCGAATGTTTGCTCGTATTTCTTTACGTTCTCAATTAGTGCTCTCATCAGCTTTTTTGCATTCTGCGCATTCATAATAACTCTTGACCGCACCAGCGCTTTTGGCATTCCCGGCATCATTTGTACAAAGTCAGTCACAAATTCACCGTTCGAATGTGTAATAACCGCAAGATTTGAATATACACCTGTGGCCGTTTCTTCATTTAATTCAATGTTCAAATGGCCCTCTGTATTTTGCTCTTCCATAAAATCAATTTTAT
The DNA here is from genome assembly GCA_001899145.1 of Flavobacteriia bacterium 40-80. GTDB lineage: Bacteria > Bacteroidota > Bacteroidia > Flavobacteriales_D > Crocinitomicaceae > 40-80. Next base: position 122,544 of record MKVF01000017.1, on the reverse strand, counting down.
ACGAAAATAAAAAAACGAATCCAAAACTGGCTGTAATTTCCCGTTTTTATTAACGGGGAAGAAGGATCAGCCTGTTCCTTCTGTCTTTAAAGTAACTGTTAAAAGCATTTCAACACTCTTAAATAAATTTTGTCAGCGAACCTGAAGAATGAACTTTTAATACTTTTGCATCATGAAAGAAAATAACTTAAATAAGGCAACGCTGACAATTACAATGATTATAAGCATGATTACCTGGGGAATCAGCTGGCCTGCCAACGGAACGCTATCATCTTACGGATCAGCTTTTGATTTAGGTTTCTTTCGTTATCTGTTTGTGGTCATCAGCTTATTTTTCATCCTGGTATTCTTAAAAGACAAGCTCCTGATCAGTCGTAAAGCAATACCTTTTGTAATTATATCCGGTGCTTTAATGGCAATGTATAATTATACTTTTCTTGCAGGACTGCAGCACGGAAGCCCGGGAGCAGGAGGCATTTTAGTCACTACGCTTAATCCTGTTATAGCTTATACAATAGGCATACTTCTCAGCTGGAAAAGGCCTTCTTCCAACGAGCTGGCAGGGCTTATCTTCGGAATTCTTGCAGGATTATGTCTATTAAAAATATGGGAAAATAAAAGTATATTTGAAGCGCCCGGAAATATTTATTTTCTGCTTTGTGCGGTGATATGGTCTGTTCTCAGTAAGTTCACTTCAACTTCCTCAAAATACGGTTCATCTTTTGCTTTTTCATGGTGGATGTACCTCGTGACACTTATTTTCATTCTTCCGTTCAATGATTTTGGTAAGATCAATTCTCTGATGCACTCTACGGAACTAAAATTCTGGGGGAATATGTTCTTCTCAAGTGTTATCACCACATCTCTGGCAACTACTTTATATTTTTACGCGACTGCAAAAATCGGTGCGGAAAAAGCCAGCAGCTTTATTTTTATAGTTCCATTTACAGCAGCGCTTTCTTCTTTTCTCCTTTTAGGAGAACAAATAAAAATGCACACTGTCATCGGGGGAATCTTAGGTATTATTGCGGTTTACCTGATCAACAGAAAATCAAAAGTTTCCCGATAAATATCTTCTTAATTATCATATAAATCCCGGGATAGGAGATTATTGCTATTTCTGATTAGCAGCTATAGAACCGGAACTTATATCAAAAAATTCCGGACATAAAAAACCCGTTTGAGATTACTCAAACGGGTTTCAGTATTATAATCTGATGAAAGGATTAATTAATCGTATCCATATCTTCCTTCGACGCAACGATTACGTTCTGGAATTTTCTTGTTCCTGTACCTGCAGGAATCAAATGTCCTACGATCACATTTTCTTTCAATCCGAGTAGGAAATCTTCTTTACCGGAAATTGCTGCTTCGTTCAATACTTTCGTTGTTTCCTGGAACGATGCCGCAGAAATAAACGACTGAGTTTGTAACGATGCACGGGTAATTCCCTGAAGAATAGGTGTTGAAGTCGCAGGGATTGCATCTCTGGATTCAGCCACTTTTTTATCTTCACGCTTCAATCTTGAGTTTTCATCTCTTAATTTACGTGCAGTAACAATCTGACCTGGCTTCAACTCCGTTGAATCTCCCGCGTCAACAATGTATTTCATTCCGTAAATTCTGTCATTCTCCTCCATAAAGTCTGCTTTATGAGCGATCTGACCTTCAAGGAAACGAGTATCTCCCGGATCAACAATCTCTACTTTCAACATCATCTGACGCACAATTACCTCAAAATGTTTATCGTTGATCTTCACACCTTGTAAACGGTAAACCTCCTGGATTTCATTCACGATATATTCCTGAACTTTAGTTGGTCCTTCAATATTTAAAATATCATTCGGAGTAATCGCACCATCTGACAACGGCTGTCCTGCTCTTACAAAGTCATTTTCCTGAACCAGGATATGTTTTGCAGTCGGAACCAGATATTTCTTAAGCTCTCCTGTTTTAGAAGTCACTGTAACTTCTCTGTTTCCTCTCTTCGTTTTTCCTAATTCAACAACACCGTCAATCTCGGAAACAACAGCCGGGTTAGAAGGATTACGCGCTTCGAATAATTCCGTTACACGTGGTAAACCTCCGGTGATATCCCCTGTTTTTCCTGAAACACGCGGGATTTTAACGATTACCGTACCTGCATTGATTTTATCTCCGTCATTCACTGAGATATGTGCATCAACCGGAACAGAATATTCTCTTAAGATCTCACCTGATTTAACATCCACAACCTGAATCGCCGGGTTACGTTTCTTATCTTTGGTTTCAATAATTACTTTTTCAGTAAATCCTGTCTGCTCATCCACCTCCTGACGGTATGTAATACCTTCAACGATGCTTTCAAATACGATTTTACCTGTTGCTTCAGAAACGATCACCGCATTATACGGGTCCCATTTCGCAATAACATCACCACGATTGATCGTTCCGCTTTCAGTAATAAACAATTCGGAACCGTAAGGAATGTTTGCCTGCATTAAAATAGCTCCTGTATTCGGATCAAGGATTCTTGCTTCACCTGAACGTCCCACCACGATTACTTTTCCTTCGTCCGTCTTGATAGTTCTTAATTCCTCAAGTTCCAGACGACCGTTTACTTTGGCTTTCAGGTCACTTATATCAGTTGTGTTAGATGCTGTACCACCGACGTGGAACGTACGCAGCGTCAACTGTGTTCCCGGCTCACCGATTGATTGTGCAGCCACAACACCTACTGCGTCTCCTTCCTGTGCCAAGCGATGAGTAGATAAGTTAACTCCGTAACATTTCGAACATACTCCTCTTCTCATCTCACAAGTAAGTACGGAGCGGATTTCCACTTCTTCAATACCTGCTTTTTCAATTTTATCAGCAATCGGCTCTGTAATTAGCTCACCACTTGACAAAATCAGCTCATTTGTATCCGGATGCAAAATGTCATTCACTGTCGTTCTACCAACGATTCTGTCTTTCAACGGCTCAACAATTTCATCATTTTTCTTCAATGATGTAGCTACAAGCCCTCTCAAAGTACCACAATCTTCTTTATTGATGATTACGTCCTGGGAAACATCCACCAGACGACGTGTCAGGTAACCTGCATCGGCCGTCTTCAACGCTGTATCCGCCAAACCTTTACGGGCACCGTGCGTAGAAATAAAGTACTCCAGGATCGACAGTCCTTCTTTAAAGTTGGAAAGGATCGGGTTTTCAATAATTTCCTGTGCTGTAGCACCTGATTTTTGAGGTTTCGCCATCAAACCACGCATACCTGACAACTGACGAATCTGCTCTTTAGATCCACGAGCTCCTGAGTCGTACATCATGTAAATAGAGTTGAATCCCTGATTGTCATTTTTCAGCTGATCCATCAGCGTATTTGTCAGCTTGGAGTTCGTATGTGTCCAGATGTCAATGATCTGGTTATAACGTTCGTTGTTGGTGATAAGTCCCATTCCGTAGTGATTCATCACTTCTTCAACATCCTCCTCTGCTCTTTTGATCAATTCATCTTTCTCTTTCGGAACGATAATATCATCCAGATTGAAAGACAAACCTCCTCTGAACGCCATCTGATAACCTAAGTCTTTGATATCATCAAGGAATTTAGCAGTTTTAGCAGTTCCTGATATTTTCAGTACATGACCGATAATATCACGCAGCGCTTTTTTGGTTAATACGTCGTTGATATATCCTACTTCTCTCGGAACGAATTCATTGAATAAAACACGTCCGCAAGTTGTATCTATCATTTTAAGAACAGATTCACCGTTTTCATCCAGGTCATACGTTTTAACCTTGATGTGTGCGTGTAAATCCAGCTTATTTTCGTTATACGCAATAATCACCTCTTCCGGAGAGTAGAAAATTCCGTTTTCACCTTTAATTTTTCTTGTTTCGTCAGAAACACGGCCTTTTGTGATATAATAAAGACCTAACACCATGTCCTGAGAAGGAACCGCGATTGGCGCTCCATTCGCAGGGTTCATAATATTATGTGATGCAAGCATCAGCAACTGCGCTTCTAAAATAGCTGCATTACCTAATGGTAAATGCACCGCCATCTGGTCACCGTCAAAGTCGGCATTGAAGGCTGTTGTTACCAACGGGTGAAGACGAATTGCCTTACCTTCAATCAATTTAGGCTGGAATGCCTGAATCCCCAAACGGTGGAGCGTAGGAGCACGGTTAAGCAGTACCGGGTGTCCTTTCAAAATATTTTCAAGGATATCCCAAACTACCGGCTCTTTTCTGTCAACAATTTTCTTAGCTGATTTTACTGTTTTTACAATACCACGCTCAATCATCTTACGAATGATAAACGGCTTATAAAGCTCAGCAGCCATATCTTTTGGTAAACCACATTCGTGCAGCTTCAGGTTAGGGCCGACAACAATTACCGAACGAGCGGAATAGTCCACACGTTTCCCTAACAGGTTCTGACGGAAACGTCCCTGTTTACCTTTTAATGAGTCAGATAATGATTTTAATGGGCGATTAGATTCTGTTTTTACAGCAGAAGCTTTACGTGAGTTATCAAATAATGAATCCACCGCTTCCTGTAACATACGTTTTTCATTACGCAGAATCACTTCCGGAGCCTTGATTTCGATCAATCGTTTCAAACGGTTGTTTCTGATAATTACACGACGGTAAAGGTCATTCAAATCCGATGTTGCGAATCGTCCTCCGTCCAGCGGAACTAACGGACGTAATTCAGGTGGAATAACGGGAACAACTTTTACAATCATCCATTCAGGATTGTTTCCTAAACGGTTTTTAGATTCCCGCATGGATTCAACTACCTGAAGGCGTTTTAATGCTTCATTCTTACGCTGAACAGAAGTTTCATTATTTGCTCTGTGGCGCAGGTCATAAGACAAAGCGTCCAAGTCCAGGCGTTTCAGCAAATCGTGTAGTGCTTCCGCTCCCATCTTAGCGATGAATTTATTCGGATCTGAATCTTCCAGGTACTGGTTTTCCTTCGGCAAAGCATCCAGAATATCAAGATATTCTTCTTCCGTAAGGAAATCCAGGTAAGAAATCTGAGAACCATCTTTATGACTTGCGGCTACTCCCGGCTGGATTACCACATATCTTTCATAATAGATGATCTGATCCAATTTCTTAGTCGGCAAGCCTAAAAGGTAACCGATTTTGTTTGGCAGCGATCTGAAATACCAGATGTGTGCTACAGGAACCACCAAAGAGATGTGCCCCATACGCTCACGACGTACTTTTTTCTCCGTAACTTCAACACCGCAACGGTCACAAACGATTCCTTTGTATCGGATTCTTTTGTATTTACCACAGTGGCATTCGTAATCCTTCACAGGACCGAAGATACGTTCACAAAACAAACCGTCTCTTTCCGGCTTGTACGTACGATAGTTAATCGTTTCCGGTTTCAATACTTCACCACTTGACTGCTCAAGAATTACTTCAGGAGAAGCCAATGAAATAACTATTTTATTGAAGTTACTTTTATTTTTTGGTGTGTCTTTTCTAAAAGCCATTCTATTTAGATTGTTCTAATTCAACAAAAATTACTCTAAAGATACATTCAAACACAATCCTCTCAGCTCATGTAACAATACGTTAAATGATTCAGGGATTCCCGGTTCAGGAATATTATCTCCTTTAACAATTGCTTCGTAAGCTTTCGCTCTTCCCACAACGTCATCTGATTTGATCGTCAAGATTTCCTGAAGGATATTGGACGCACCATACGCTTCCAATGCCCATACCTCCATCTCACCGAAACGCTGGCCTCCGAACTGTGCCTTACCTCCTAACGGTTGCTGCGTAATCAATGAGTACGGACCGATAGAACGGGCATGCATCTTATCATCTACCATGTGGGATAATTTCAGCATATAGATAATACCCACAGTTGCCGGCTGGTGGAAACGATCTCCAGTACCTCCGTCATATAAATAGGTTTTTCCTGATCTCGGAACTCCTGCTTTGTCTGTGAAATCATTAATCTCATCCGGGGATGCGCCATCAAAAATCGGAGTAGCAAATTTTACTCCCAGTTTTTCTCCTGCCCAACCCAGCACGGTTTCATAAATCTGACCTAAGTTCATACGGGAAGGTACCCCAAGTGGATTCAATACAATATCAACAGGTGTACCGTCTTCCAGGAACGGCATATCTTCAACACGGACAATATTTGCAACAATACCTTTGTTACCGTGGCGCCCTGCCATTTTATCTCCTACTTTCAGCTTACGCTTTTTAGCTACATAAACTTTCGCCAGTTTCATAATTCCGGATGGTAAATCATCTCCAACAGAAATATGGAATTTCTTGCGTTTGTATGTACCTAATAAGTCATTTGCCTTAATATTGAAATTGTGAATTACACGGCTAACCAGTGTATTGATTTCCTCTTCGGAAGTCCAGTTCAATGGATTAATAACGTTATAATCAACAACCAATAAGTTTTTAGCTGTAAACTTAGAACCTTTCTTAATGATCTCTTCTTTGTAATTGTTGAAGATTCCGGCAGATTTGTGCTCTCCTAAGATCTGTAATAATTTTTCAACTAACTGATCTTTCAGTAAAGCGAGGTCTTTTTCGTATTCAGCATCAATTGCTTCCAGCAACGGCTTATCTTGAGCTTTCGTTTTTCTGTCTTTAACAGATCTTGAGAACAATTTTTTGTCCACAACAACTCCTCTCAAAGATGGGCCGGCTTTCAGTGACGCATCTTTAACATCACCTGCTTTGTCACCAAAGATCGCTCTTAACAGTTTCTCTTCCGGAGAAGGATCTGTTTCTCCTTTCGGAGTAATCTTACCGATCAGAATGTCTCCTTCCTTGATTTCAGCACCGATACGGATCATACCGTTTTCATCCAGATCTTTAGTCGCTTCCTCACTCACGTTAGGAATGTCTGAAGTTAATTCTTCCATTCCACGGCGCGTATCTCTGACTTCCAGAGAGTACTCATCAATGTGAATTGAAGTAAAGATATCATCACGAACTACTTTCTCAGAGATTACGATCGCATCCTCAAAGTTAAATCCTTTCCACGGCATGAATGCCACTTTAAGGTTCTGACCTAAAGCCAGCTCTCCTTCCTGAGTCGCATAACCTTCACAAAGCACCTGACCTTTTTCTACTCTGTCACCTTTTTTCACAATCGGCTTCAGGTTAATTGTCGTACTTTGGTTGGTTTTCTGGTATTTCGTTAATGTATATGTCTTAAGCTCATTGTCAAAGCTTACCAGCTTATCATTTTCAGTCCAGTCGTAACGGATCTTAATTTCATTTGCATCCACGTATTCAATCACACCTGAACCTTCAGCATTGATTAATACACGGGAATCTCTGGCAACCAGTCTTTCAATTCCGGTTCCTACAATCGGAGCTGTCGGTTTCAATAACGGAACTGCCTGACGCTGCATGTTTGATCCCATCAATGCACGGTTGGCATCATCGTGCTCAAGGAACGGAATTAAAGAAGCCGCAATCGAAGCAATCTGATTTGTTCCGACATCCATCAGGTTAATTTCTTTTGGCGGAACTACCGGGAAATCACCTTCAAGACGCGCCTTAACAATCTGACCGGATAAATTTCCTTTTTCATCAACTGGCGCATTCGATTGTGCGATCATTTTCTGATCTTCTTCCTCTGCCGTAAGATAAATCGGTTCTTCTTCAATATGAACACGTCCTTCCGTTACTTGTCGGTAAGGAGTCTCGATAAAACCAAGCTTATTTACTTTCGCAAATACGCACAAGGAAGAAATCAGACCGATATTCGGTCCTTCAGGTGTTTCAATAGTACACAAACGTCCGTAGTGCGTATAGTGAACGTCACGAACCTCGAAACCTGCACGTTCTCTTGACAAACCGCCTGGCCCCAGAGCAGACAATCTTCGTTTGTGAGTAACCTCAGAAAGCGGATTCGTCTGATCCATAAACTGAGACAACTGGTTTGTTCCAAAGAAAGAATTAATTACAGAAGATAATGTCTTCGCATTAATCAAATCAATCGGAGTAAATACCTCGTTGTCACGAACATTCATACGCTCACGAATTGTTCTTGCCATTCTCGCAAGACCAACTCCGAACTGTGCATATAACTGCTCTCCAACGGTTCTTACACGTCTGTTGGATAAGTGGTCAATATCATCAACATCTGCTTTTGAGTTAATCAGCTCAATCAGATATTTAATGATACTGATGATATCTGTTTTTGTCAATACTCTTGACTCTTCAGACTCATCTAAATTCAATTTTTTATTGATACGGAAACGTCCTACCTCTCCTAAATCATAACGGGCATCAGAGAAAAACAATTTTTCAAATACGCTTTTTGCCGTTTCATAATCAGGCGGCTCAGCATTTCTTAATTGTCTGTAAATATGCTCAATCGCTTCTTTTTCAGAGTTGGAGGTATCTTTTTGCAGCGTATTGTAAATAATTGCATAATCACTGGAAGAGACATCTTCTTTATGAAGGATGATATTTTTCACTCCTGCATCAAGAATCAGATCAATATGACCTTCTTCAAGGACATTCTCACGATCCAGCAATACTTCATTACGTTCAATAGATACAACTTCTCCTGTATCTTCGTCAACGAAATCTTCTACCCACGTTTTCAGAACACGGGCAGCTAACGTACGGCCTACCAATTTTTTCAAATTAGCTTTAGTCGCTTTTTCTTCGTCAGCTAAACCAAAGATTTCCAAAATATCTTTATCTGATTCATACCCAATCGCGCGGAAAAGAGTAGTCACAGGTAATTTTTTCTTACGGTCAATATAAGCATACATGACATTATTAATGTCTGTAGCGAATTCAATCCACGATCCTTTAAAAGGGATAATCCTCGCGGAGTATAATTTCGTACCATTAGCGTGTCTGGACTGTCCGAAGAACACACCCGGTGAACGATGCAACTGCGATACAATAACTCTTTCAGCTCCATTGATAACAAAAGAACCTTTCGGAGTCATATAAGGAATTGTACCCAGATACACATCTTGAACAATAGTTTCAAAATCCTCATGTTCAGGATCTGTACAGTAAAGTTTTAATTTAGCCTTTAATGGTACACTGTATGTCAATCCTCTCTCTATACACTCTTCAATAGTATATCTTGGAGGATCAATAAAATAATCCTGAAACTCCAATACGAACTGATTTCTGGTGTCTGTAATTGGGAAATTCTCGGAAAATACCTTATATAGACCTTCACGATTTCGGTTTTCCGGTGTTGTTTCCAATTGGAAAAACTCCTGAAAAGATTTTAATTGAATATCCAGAAAATCAGGATAATCAAATTGTTTTTTGCTTGACGCAAAATTTATTCTTTCGTTTGTTTTGCTATTTGTTGCCAAGGCTAAAAGATTTTAATAAAACAAAGACTTTTACGCACTATATATTATAAATAGGAATAGGCACCCCGACTTTCGGGACGCCTAGATTCCTTGAAAATATCGAAATTATTTAACTTCTACTTCAGCACCAGCTTCTTCTAAAGATTTTTTAAGACCTTCAGCCTCATCTTTAGATACGTTTTCTTTCAACGTAGAAGGAGCACCATCAACTAAGTCTTTAGATTCTTTCAATCCCTGACCAGTCAATTCTTTCACTAATTTAACAACTGCTAACTTGTTAGCTCCACCACTTTTCAATATAACTGTAAATTCAGTTTGCTCAGCAGCAGCTTCACCAGCACCAGCACCACCACCAGCAACCATTACCGGAGCAGCAGCAGCAGGCTCAATACCATATTCGTCTTTCAAGATAGTTGCTAACTCGTTTACTTCTTTAACTGTCAAGTTAACTAATGTTTCTGCGATTTGTTTTAAATCAGCCATTTTATTTAAATTTAAAAGGGTTATTAATAATAATTTTTAATTAATTATGCTCTTTCTTCGAGCGTTTTAAGAATTCCAGCAATTTTGCCACCCTGACCTTTAAGAGCGGAAACAACGTTTTTAGCAGGAGATTGTAACAATCCAATGATATCCCCAAGTAGCTCTTCTTTCGATTTAATAGCTACTAAAGTATCTAACTGGTTGTCTCCAATAAAAACTGCTTCTTCAACATAAGCTGCTTTTAAAACAGGTCTTTCGCTTTTCTTACGGAATTCTTTGATGATTTTTGCAGGTAAATTACCTACTTCAGCAAACATAATAGATGTCTGACCGCTCAAAACTTTATTCAGTTCGGAGAAATCTTTACCATCAACTTTATCAAATGCTTTAGCCAACAATGTATTTTTTACTGAACGTAATTTAATGTTCGCATTAAAGCATCTTCTTCTAAGCTGGTTGATCACATCTACAGTTAACTCAGAAGTATCCGCCAAATAAAAAATATTTGACTGAGATAATTCTTGTGCTAAATCATCAATATACTGCGCTTTTTCTTCTTTAGTCATTTCTGTAAGTTTTTAAGCCGTGATTGATTTAGCATCAATGTTAATACTTGGACTCATTGTAGAACTGATGTAAACAGTTTTGATGTAAGTTCCTTTTGCTGCTGACGGTTTCAGTTTGATTAAAGCCTGAATCAATTCAAGAGCGTTGTCTTTAATCTTTTCGCCTTCAAAACTAACTTTGCCAATTGCAGAATGGATATTACCATACTTGTCAACTTTGAAATCAATCTTACCAGCTTTCACTTCTGAAACTGCTTTCCCGATTTCCATGGTTACTGTACCTGTTTTAGGATTCGGCATAAGGTTTCTAGGTCCTAAAATACGACCAAGAGCTCCTACTTTACCCATTACTGAAGGCATAGTAATAATTACATCAACATCTGTCCAGCCGCCTTTGATCTTTTCGATATAATCGTCAAGACCAACATAGTCCGCTCCAGCTTCTTTAGCTTCTGCTTCCTTGTCAGGAGTACATAAAACCAAAACTTTAACATCTTTACCTGTACCGTGAGGCAGAGCAACCGTACCACGAACCATTTGATTCGCTTTACGAGGATCCACACCTAAACGAACACTGATATCAACTGATGCGTCAAATTTAGTTGTTGTGATGTCCTTTACTAAAGTGCATGCTTCCTCAATGGAGTAAGCTTTAGTCAAATCTACCTTGGCTAAAACTTCTTTTCTTTTTTTAGATATTCTTCCCATGATTCAACACTTATTTAGTTGCAGGTGCATCACCACCTTTAACAGTTACACCCATACTTCTCGCAGTACCAGCTACCATAGTCATTGCTGCATCGATTGTAAAGCAGTTCAAATCCGGCATCTTATCTTCAGCAATAGTCTTAACCTGATCCCAGGTAAGGCTGCCTACTTTAGTTTTGTTCGGTGTTGATGAACCCTTTTTCAATTTAGCTAACTCCATGATCTGAGTTGCTGCTGGAGGAGTTTTAATTACAAAATCAAAAGATTTATCACTATAAACAGTGATAACACAAGGCAAAACTTTACCCGGTTTATCTTGGGTTCTGGCATTGTACTGCTTACAGAACTCCATGATATTTACCCCTTTCGCCCCTAAAGCGGGACCTACAGGAGGTGCTGGATTTGCCTGGCCACCTTTGATCTGAAGTTTAATTAACGCTGCTACTTCTTTAGCCATTTTACTTTATTTTATGTAGTCATAACGCAGACAAAAGGGAAGCTTATCAATTGTTCTGCTGCTACGGTTATTGCAAATTATATTTCTTTTTCTACCTGCATGTAGCTTAGCTCCAGCAAGTTCTTTCTTCCGAAAATTTTCACCATCACTTTCAATTTCTTTTTCTCTTCATTGATTTCTTCAATCACACCTGAGAAATTATTGAAAGGACCATCAATTACTTTAACCGGCTCTCCAACGACAAAAGGAATTTTCATTTCTTCTTCAGTTGAAGCCAGCTCATCCACTTTTCCTAACAAGCGGTTTACCTCTGTCATTCTCATAGGAGTAGGATCTCCTCCTTTCTCCGTTCCGAGAAAGCCAATAACATTCGGAATACCTTTGATTACGTGTTCCACTTCTCCTACAAGAGCAGCTTCCACTAATACATAACCGGGCAAATAAACTTTCTCTTTACTTATCTTTTTTCCATTACGGATCTGAAAGACTTTTTCTGTCGGGATTAAAACCTGAGCGACATAATCGTCTAATTTCAGACGGGAAACTTCCAGCTCAAGATATTCCTTGACTTTTTTTTCCTTTCCGCTTACAGAACGAATTACATACCATTTTCTGCTTATATCTGCCATCTTTTACTTAGAAATAAAAAAGTTATAAACAAAGCCCATAAGTCCGCTCCAAAGGCTGTCCGGATTTGAAGATATACCTACAAGGTAGTCCATTATAAAAATAAGCAGTGAGAATATCAAAGAGGCTACAACAACTAAGATAGTGTTATTCTGCAGTTCCTGCCATGTCGGCCACGATACGTTATGAACCATCTCATGAATTGTATCGTCAATATATTTCTTGAATTTAGACACGTCCTAATGTTTTTTGCACGGGCGGTAGGATTCGAACCCACGACCAATGGTTTTGGAGACCACTACTCTACCAGCTGAGCTACGCCCGTATAAAAAGGGGAATCCTAAAATTCCCCTTTCCTATTGTAAGAATAATTATTATTCAACGATTTCTGTAACCTGACCGGCACCTACTGTTCTACCACCTTCACGGATAGCGAAACGTAAACCTTTGTCCATCGCTACAGGAACGATCAATTTAACTGTAATTGAAACGTTATCACCAGGCATAACCATTTCACGTCCGTCTGTTAACAAGATCTCACCTGTTACGTCAGTTGTACGGAAATAGAACTGAGGACGGTATCTGTTATGGAATGGAGTGTGACGTCCACCTTCTTCTTTTTTCAATACATAGATCTCAGCTTTAAATTCTTTATGCGGTTTAGTAGAACCTGGTTTACAGATAACCATACCACGTTTGATCTGAGATTTTTCAATACCACGAAGCAATAAACCTACGTTGTCACCAGCTTCTCCTCTATCCAAGATTTTACGGAACATTTCCACCCCGGTAACAGTAGATGTCAATTTAACATCACCCATACCTAAAATCTCAACCGGATCACCAGAGTTGATTACTCCTGTTTCAATACGACCTGTTGCTACAGTTCCACGACCTGTAATTGTAAACACGTCTTCAACCGGCATCAAGAATGGTTTATCAACATCACGTGGAGGTAACTCAATGTAAGCATCAACTGCATCCATTAATTCCTCAACTTTAGAAACCCATTGTGCTTCACCGTTCAACGCACCTAAAGCAGATCCCTGGATAACCGGAGCGTTATCACCATCATAGCTGTAGAATGATAACAATTCACGGATTTCCATCTCAACAAGCTCCAATAACTCAGGATCGTCCACCATGTCAACTTTGTTCATAAACACAACAATTCTAGGAACACCTACCTGGCGACCTAAAAGGATGTGCTCACGAGTTTGCGGCATCGGACCATCTGTAGCAGCAACTACCAAGATAGCACCGTCCATCTGAGCAGCACCTGTAACCATGTTTTTCACGTAATCCGCGTGACCCGGACAGTCAACGTGTGCATAGTGACGGTTAGCTGTTTCATACTCAATGTGAGAAGTGTTGATTGTGATACCACGTTCTTTTTCTTCAGGAGCGTTATCAATAGAAGAGAAATCACGCGCTTGCGCAAGACCTTTATCAGACAATACTTTAGAGATCGCAGCAGTCAAAGTAGTTTTTCCATGATCCACGTGACCGATAGTACCGATGTTAACGTGCGGTTTGGAACGATTAAAATTTTCCTTAGCCATTACCTTTTTTGTTACTTAGTTATTAATTACCTTTCTTTTTATATATACAAAATTTCACCCATAAAAATGGATGAATACCCTCTTTAGAGCCAATGACGAGATTTGAACTCGTGACCCCTTCCTTACCAAGGAAGTACTCTACCCCTGAGCTACACCGGCATCCACTTTAAAATTTTGAGCGGGAGACGAGACTCGAACTCGCGACCCTCAGCTTGGAAGGCTGACGCTCTACCAACTGAGCTACTCCCGCTTATAGTGTTCTGTGGGGATGGATGGACTCGAACCAACGATACCTTAAGGTGACAGATTTACAGTCTGCTGCAATAGCCACTATGCGACATCCCCGAACATTAAATTAATGTTGAGCCGGTGGAGGGACTCGAACCCCCGACCTGCTGATTACAAATCAGCTGCTCTAGCCAACTGAGCTACACCGGCAAAATTCAACAATTAATGTTGGTACTTATTACTTGAAAAGAACTTGTTTTCGAATAAGGTGATGCAAAGGTAATATCTTTTTTTATTCCTGCAATACCTCCTGTCAGATTTTTTAAAAAAAATAAAGGCGCATCCTGAAATACGCCTTATAATGGTTTGAATTATAACTATTTTTAATTTTTAACTTTTTCTTTATGCTTGATGATTTGTTTTCTCAACGCTTCCGTTGTAAGATCTACTGCTTCTTCAAAGGACTTACACTGCTTTTCCGCAAACAACTCAGATCCGGGAATAGCTATTTTAATTCCGGCATATTTATTTTCTTTTTCGGAACTTTTATCTACTCTTAAAAAAACTTCACTTGAAATAATCTGATCAAAAAATAAATTAAGCTTAGAAACTTTTTCATTGATATGTTCCACCAATTTCTTGTCAACTGAGAAGTTTACCGCATTTGTTTTAATTTCCATAGCCTTAAATTTTACGCCCTCTCGGATGGGCTTGTGAATAAATGTTCTTTAACTGTCCAAACGTGTTGTGGGTATAAACCTGGGTAGCTCTCAGGTCTGAATGCCCTAACAACGATTTTATAGCTTCAATTCCCGCGCCATTATTCAGCAGGTGTGTTGCAAATGTATGCCGGAGAACATGAGGACTTTTTTTCTCTACGTTTGTCAGTATCCCAAGGTAATAATTTATTTTTCTATAAACAAGTTTTGTATATAATTTATTCCCGTCATTTTTTAATAATAAACAAGAAGACTTTACCTCCAGTTTTTCTCTTTCCTTAATGTACTGATTTATCAGGCTGAGCAGATCAGGAGAAACAGGGACAATTCTTTCTTTATTTCGTTTCCCCAGTATCCGGACAGAAGCTCCTTGAATGTCCGCAACCTTTAATTCTATCAGCTCGGAAAGACGCATTCCTGTCTGATAAAAAAGCTCAAACATCAGGCGGTCCCGTAAATTCTCAAAACCGGAATTCTCAAAAATATTTTCTATCTTCTGTTCTTTAACGTCCGTTTCATGAACAAAAGCCGGTAATCGTTTCGGCTGTTTTAACAGCATTGTTTTCGACAATGGATTGATCTTGATCTCGTTTCTTTTTTCCAGCCATTTATAAAAGGCACGCAGGGAAGAAATCTTTCTGTTGATCGTTGTATTCTCCAGATTCTTTTCTTTCAGAAAATAAATGAAGGATCTGATCAGCTGATGGGTAGCCTCAACAATTGCAACCGGCTGGATGAATTCAAAAAATTCCTGCAAATCTCCCTGATAAGCAATAACCGTATGGTCGGAATAGCGCTTCTCAACCTTCAGGTAATTTAAAAAATCAGAAATAAAAAAAGGAGTCATATTGACTCCTTTACGTATGAATAACTTTTAAAGTTACATTATGCATTCTCAATCTGCATTTTTTGTCTGTATGCAGCTTTAATCTTCTGTTGACGATTGATAACTGAAGGCTTCACAAATTCTTTTCTACTTCTTAGTTCCTTCATGACATTCGTTTTATCGAATTTCTTCTTGTACTTCTTAAGAGCTCTTTCGATGTTCTCTCCTTCTTTTACTGGAATAATCAACATATTTTTTTATTATTTAAATTCTGTTATTTTTAATTTTGGGAATGCAAATGTAAACGTATTTTTTTTATTAACAAAGATTATTTCAAAATTTCTCTTGAGATAACTAATTTTTGAATTTCCGAAGTACCTTCTCCGATCGTACAAAGCTTCGCATCTCGATAAAATTTCTCGGCTGGAAAATCTTTTGTATAACCGTATCCTCCGAAAATCTGAACAGCATCATTAGCTACTTCGCATGCGATTTCAGAAGCATAATATTTAGCTATCGCAGATTCTTTTGTCATCGGCAGTTTATTGTTTTTCAAATAAGCTGACTGGTACAATAACAATTCAGCGGCTTCAATTTTTGTTGCCATATCTGCCAGCTTGAATCCGATTGCCTGGTGATGAGCGATCGGTTTTCCGAATTGCTCGCGTTCTTTTGAATATTTTATAGCTGATTCATAAGCTCCTTTTGCAATTCCAAGTGCTAATGCTCCGATAGAAATACGGCCTCCGTCCAGAATCTGCATTGCCTGCGGGAAACCTCTTCCTACTTCTCCGATTAGGTTTTCTGCAGGAATTCTGCAGTTATCAAAAATTAATTCACATGTTTCAGATGCACGCATTCCCAACTTATTTTCCTTTTTTCCGGCAGAAAAACCAGGTGTACCTTTCTCAACGATAAATGCAGACATTCCTTTTGAATCTCCCAGCTCGCCGGTTCTTGCGATTACTACTGCCACATCACCTGATTTTCCGTGAGTAATAAAGTTTTTTGAACCGTTCAAAACGTAGAAATCACCGTCTTTTACGGCTGTTGTTCTCATTCCTCCTGCATCAGATCCTGTTCCTGTTTCTGTCAATCCCCAGGCACCGATCCACTCTCCTGTCGCTAATTTCGGAAGGTATTTTTTCTTTTGTTCTTCAGAACCGTGGTAGTAGATATGTCCGGTACACAAAGAGTTATGAGCGGCAACGGATAATCCGATTGAACCACACACTTTAGCTATTTCAGAAACAACAACAATATATTCTTCATAACCAAAACCTGAACCGCCGTATTCTTCAGGAATAAAAACTCCCATTAGTCCTAATTCTCCTAATTTTTTGAAAACGTGAACAGGGAATTCCTGTGTTTCGTCCCACTCCATAAAGTGGGGCCTGATTTCTTTTTCGGCAAAATCGCGCACCATTTTCGCGATCATCTCTTGATTTTCACTTCTTGCAAAGTTCATTATTAACAGATTAAGGGTAAACAATAATTAATAGGCTACTAAATTATAAATATTTTCGGTAATCGTTTTTAATTTTTCGTCACCCTTTAAAAATTTAAGGTTCACCAAAAAGTTAAATCCGGCTATTTTTCCACCGCTTTTTTCAATCAGCATTGCGGCAGCTGCAGCCGATCCACCGGTAGCAAGCAGGTCATCATGTATCAATACTTTTTCTCCGTCAAATACGGCATCTGTATGCATTTCAATCTCTGCGCTTCCGTATTCCAGATCATAGGCAAATGCTATTTTGTTATAGGGAAGCTTTCCTTTTTTACGAATCAGAACAAAAGGCTTGTTCAATTTCATGGCAAGCGCGTAACCGAATAAAAATCCCCGGCTTTCAATCCCGGCGATCTTATCAATCTTTTGCTCACGGTAATACTCTGCCAGATGATTTAATATTTCATTGGACAGTTCCGGGTTCATCATAATGGGAGTAATGTCTTTAAAAATAATTCCCGGTTTCGGAAAATCAACCACATCCCTGATAGCCGATTTTACTTTTTCTTCTAATGACTGCATTTTCTATTTTGTTATTAAATATGGCTCCAGTTTTTTGTAAACAGAATCTGTCATTAAAACGGACTCTTTAATTTCTTCGACCGAAGTGTATCTCTCTTTTTGCCGGCGCATTTTCACAATGGAATTTGCCAGATTCCAGTCGTTCACATACGGATGGCTTTTCAATGTTTTTACATCCACCGCATTCAGGTCGATCTTATTAATATCATTTTTATTAATCAGCAAATAGGGTTTGATCAGCTTTAGCTTTTCCGCATCAAATTTAGAAATTTCCAGCAGCTGATTCACATCAATAAATCCACCCAACCGTTCACGGTAGCTGATAATCTTATCTGCAAAATAATCTCCGATTCCTTTCAGTTGCTTTAATTCTTCTTTTGACGCTCTGTTTAGATCCACTGCCAAGCCAGACCCGAATGATTTATCTGAGCTTCTCTTACTCTTTGAAGGAAATACAAGAGAATCAGCAATCAGATCAAAAAAATCTTCATTCTGAAAAATAAAGCATTTCTGCATGTCTTCCACAGAATAGAAACCAAATCTGTTGAAATTGATAATCGTTTGCGCCTGTTTTTCGGATAATCCCAGTGCCATCCAGTCTTCCCTTAAATATTCGTTCGGGTTAAATTTAGAAGCCGGAGGGCTGAATTTATGCTTGTTCTTCTGTTTTTTACTCTGGTTATGATAATAGCTGATTCGTCTCTTTATTTCTTTCTGCTCCTCCTCCGGCAATTCTTTTATTCTCTGAGAAAGAGAGAAACTTCCAGGTGACTTGAAATAATAATAAATCCTCGGAATTAAAACAATTACCAAAAAACACAGGGTAAACAAAATAATTGCACGCCTTGACCTTTTGGAAAAATTATCCATGGCTCCGGCTTTATTTATCCTTATTCTTTAGTAATACAAAAAGATAAATTACGATATGGATCAGTGAAAAAACAACGAATCCTGTTAATAATCCTTTATCCGTTCCGGATGGTGATTTAATATTAATATAATGTATATAAGAAATCAGTATCAGAACAACCGCAAGCAACAGGGAAGACCAGTAAAGTGCTTTACTGCTTCTTACCTCCTTTGTTGCAGACAGAATGCTTTTTTTAACGCCGTAAAAAACATAAATATCAAAGCCCAGCATCATCCAGATAATTAAACGGTTCCAGCTTTCCAACGGAAGGGAAATCATTAAGTAACCACAAACAATAATACCTGCTACCGGAACGAATGGAACTAAAGGTGTCTTAAATGCTCTGGGTGCATCCGGCATTTTTTTTCTCATAATCAAAATCCCGATACATACCAGTGAAAATGCCAGTAAAGTACCAATGCTCACCATGTGCCCCAGATCCGTTACCGGAACGAAGCCCGCGAATAGGCTCACAAACACCATGAAAAACAAATTGGTTTTCCAGGGTGTTGAGAATTTCCTGTGTACTTCTGAAAAGAATTTTGGTAATAAGCCGTCCTTGCTCATTGAATAAAAGACACGGCTCTGTCCCATCAACATGACTAATATCACAGAGGTATAGCCCGCTAAAATCGCTATGATCAGACCGGTCTGCAGAAAACTATAAGGTGTAACTGCGAAGGCCGTCGCTGCAGGGGAAGCATCTCCTTTAAAAGCAGTGTACGGAACCAATCCTGTCATTACATAGGAGAATAGCACGTATAACAAAGTACAGATCAGCAATGAACCTAAAATTCCGATCGGCATTCCCTTCTGAGGGTTTTTAGCTTCTTGTGCCGCAGTGGAGACTGCATCAAATCCGATAAAAGCAAAAAACACCATGGCTGCTCCGGCAGCAATTCCCGGAAAACCACCAAAGCTGTCCACATGTTTTCCCGTTTCCGGATCTGTATGCGCAGGAACGTATTCCGGAATAAACGGCTGATGATACGCTTCATTAATATACCCCCATCCAAGGAAGATAAACAGTAAGACAACAGCTACTTTAACAATTACCAGGATATTATTGATCACTGCCGACTCTTTTGTCCCTCTTATCAGGAGCAGTGAAAGAAGAACTACAATCACAATCGCAGGCAGGTTTATCATTCCTCCTTCAGCAAAGGATTTCGTAAATTCAACCGGCAAATCGCAACCATACTGATGAAGCAACTTATTGAAATAGCCGGCCCAGCTCACTCCGACAGTGGCAGCTCCTAAAGCATATTCCAATACCAGATCCCAACCGATGATCCAGGCCATAAATTCTCCCATTGTCGCATAGGAGTAAGTGTAAGCACTACCGGCAATCGGAATCATAGAGGCAAATTCCGCATAGCATAATCCGGCAAAACCGCATCCCAAAGCTGCTAAAACAAAAGACAGTGTTACGGCCGGCCCGGCATGGTCAGCTGCTGCAATACCCGTCAGGGAAAACAAACCAGCTCCTATGATCGCTCCTATTCCCAGACCAACCAAAGATGCTGAGCTTAAAGACCGTTTCAGACCCGTTGTTTCATTAGCTTCCGCTAATAAGGAGGATATGGATTTTTTTCGCCAGATATTTGCCATAGTTTCGTTTTGTATTTTCAATAAATGAGCCCTAAAATAAGAGAAGTTTTTTAAATTGTAAAAATATTCTTAATTCAATCTGTCAGCTCTTTCAGTGTTTCTTCAATTGTTTTAGGGTTATAATTCAGCTCTTTTCGGGATTTTGAGAGGTCAAACCCTGTACGTGGCGGACGTTTTGCAGGCTGATTCAGTGTAGAAGAATCAATCATTTTTACATGATCCATTGATGCGTTCAGGTAACCGGCAACGCGTTCCACAATCTGATAGATGGAAAGCAGCTCCGGTCCGCAAAGGTGGAAAATACCGGTTTTGTTTCTCCTGCAGATTTCCAGGCAGCCCCATGCCAGATCGTCCGCCCAGGTAGGCATACGGAACTGGTCATCAATAATATTCATTGGCTGCTGTTTCTGAAGAGCATCTATTGCCCATAAAACGATATTGGAACGGGACAAATTATTTGCTGTGCCGTAAACAATAATTGTTCTGGCAATTGACCAGTTTTTATAGTCACTTTTCAGCAAGACCTTTTCCGCATCCACTTTTGAAGCGGCATATACACTTAGGGGATGAACATCATCCGTTTCTTTGTACATTCCTTTTTCTCCGTCAAAGACAAAATCGGTGGAAAGTAATTCAAAATGTGCCTGATATTGCTTTGCTGCTTCAAAAAGATACCGAGTTGCCTGAATGTTCACTTCCCGGCATTCTTCGGGGTTCAACTCGCAATAATCAACATTTGTTATTGCTGCCGTATGAATCACATGTGTCGGATAAACAGCCTGAAATACGTTGTTTATTTCCGGTTTATTGCAAATATCCATGGAAACATAACGGTCATCAGGGCAATCGGAATTTCTGTTTCCTCCTTTCGAAGTGGCAATAAATTCAATTTTATTCTTCAGGCATTGCTTTACAATCTTCTGCCCCAGCAAACCGTTTGAGCCGGTAATAAGTATTCTCATCAGTCTAAATAAATTTCCCAGATGGAAGCGCTCTTTCTTTTCTGGAATTTGAATAAATGTTTATTTTCTAAGATCCATGCCATTGGTAAATAAAGGAGCAACGGCGATCCGAGCGTAACAAATGAAGCGTAGATAAATCCTAAACGGACTTTTGAAATGTCCACTCCGAATTTACGGGCGATCCAGCTGCAGACACCATAAGATTTTAATTCAAAAAAGAAATTAATCTTAACTACCAGGCTTCGTAATTCTTTCGTTATGTTCATAAAATTGCTGTCCGATCTTACACTCTAAACATTTTGTAAAAGTACATTTTTGATTTTTTAATTCCAACAATGCCTGTGAATCAAATGCGTTTTGGCTGTTAATCCCGAGATTTTCCCAATAGCGGGTAATGGCATTTTTTTCCGGAGGCAGTGAAAGCAGGAGATCAGTCGCTTTATGTTTAAATTCTGTGTTCCCCGAGTATTCCGCATACCACCAATAGAATAAAGCAATTGCATTTATCAGTATCAAATCAAACTGATTCCCTGACAAAATCTTGGTTTTCACTATCATTTTCTTAATTGTTATCCAATCCTCTGCTCGTAACCACAACCAGTCCAGCTCCTTTAAATACTGATACATTGTTATAAGCTGTATTATCCGTTTTTTTGGGGAAGACCCTGAAAAGAATCCTTTTGATTTCCATTGAATTTCCGTAGTCTGCACTATTTGAAATTTTAATTTCAGATAGTTCCATTCTTCGGTTATATCAGCCGGCATTTCCAGACCGGATAAGCCAAAGATCAAAACTGTTTCATGCCCTCTTGACCGGTTCAGGAAAGGATAAGCAGCGATAAACAACTGCTCGAAATACCACTGATTGATCTTATTTCCAAACGATCTGAACAATAGCATCCCAAATACCGCTTCCGGATCAAGGTGATAAATATGCTGCCGTGAATGAATCGCGCTCGTTTTTCTATCCAGCCTATTGAGCAGTGAGTGTTCCATTTCACTGATTACTGATAACCGGCTGCAACCGTGTATTAATCCTGCACAGGGAATTTGTGATTCCGGAAGCCTATCGTTCAGGTTAAAAGGCTGTATCTCAATTGTGAGTATTTTCTCTCCTCTGGAGTTATAGACTTCTTTATCTTTCTTCAGCACCACATGCAGAATTACATTATTGTATGCGCTGTCAAACTGATGTCCATGCTTATCCCAATCGGAAGAGCACACATGAATTTCCACCGTTCCGCACCAGGTAATTGTTCCCATTCTGACCTTCGCATCAAAAAAGTCAGGGCCATTCTCATGCGTGTTGTAAATCCCGAAATCAATGACCTGAAGGTCATTTTCAAAAAACGGAGCTGTCCTGAAGTCAATATTTTTACTTTTCCACCAATCGTGCAAAGTTTTCTCTTTCATACTTATAAATGAATATTTATCTTTTATAAGTTAACAAAAAACGTGGTTTCAACCATAAGTATTTTTTACCTTTGTCATGTATTTTTATCGTTCTTATGAAAACAATTAAACTATTCGTCAACATTATAACTTTTTCTTTACTTAGTCTGAACGTATTTTCCCAAATGTTCCCTAATCCCACTACCCTATCAACAGGGCAGGGAGCTGTGGGAACAAACGATCCCGTATGGACATGTTCTCAATGGTATTCAACACAGCCCACGACCACGAGTGGCGCAACATATACGCCGGCATTGATTAATAATAACTGTGCTCCGAATGCATGGGTTAACCCTTCTACGTTGGCTCCACCTATGAATAATGCGAACTGGATCACGGGAAATGATGCCAATTGTGCCAATAATACTGCTGACGGTTATCGTTTTTTTAGGCTTACATTAAATTTACCTTCTGATTGTAACGGAGTCAGCGTTACACAAGCCGGAACTTATACGCTGTCTTTTTCAGGGTATGTTGATAACTCTATCACTAATGTATTCCT
This sequence comes from Flavobacteriia bacterium 40-80, assembly GCA_001899145.1. GTDB lineage: Bacteria > Bacteroidota > Bacteroidia > Flavobacteriales_D > Crocinitomicaceae > 40-80. The sequence goes on along the minus strand of MKVF01000017.1, from coordinate 99,561 downwards.
TAATGACGTTCCGCTCGGAATATCCGGAGGCGGTTATGCTGCCGGTTCACAATTGAACATTACTATTAACGGTCCATGGCTGGTCGGTACAAATCATATTGACATTCTCGTGTACAATACGCCAAACGGTTCAAATCCGCCAACGTCCAATCCTTACGGCCTGTTAATGGTTGCAAATTCCAATACTCCCAACAACGGAGATATTGACAACGATGGTATCCTGGATATCTTTGACGATTGTGTATGCGATCCCGGAAATAATCCGAACGGCTGTATAGATCCTGATTTTACCTGTGATATGGATATGATCCGGACAGCTTTTTCCAATGCCGGCTGCATTGAGCTGCAAGGCTGCTGGGATGACTGCTCCATGTATTTCCTGAATCCTCAGACTATGACGGGAAGTGCCGCACAAGCTTTCGCACAAACGCTGGGGGCTAATCTGATCTCTATTCAGTCCGCAGCAGAAAATCAATGTATCCTGGATGAGCTGGTGCGGTTAAATCAGACAGGAGTTATCTGGATCGGATTGAACGACGAGCAGGTGGAAGGAACATTTGTATGGTACGATCAATCTCCGGTTACCTATACTAACTGGGCTCCCGGAGAACCGAACCAGTCAGGAAATGAAGACTGTGTTCAGATCTATCCGACAGGAGCTAATCCCGGAACATGGAATGACCTTTCCTGTACGAGCTCCGGTTCAAAATCTATTATAGAAGTAAATTTATGCCCGGTTACCAATGTGACAGCTCCTATAACGCTTTGCCAGGAACAAAGCACTTCAATAGGTGTTACATCAACTATACTGGGATCAGCTCCTTATACATATACCTGGGATAACGGCCCTTCGCAAACTTCTCAGACAGTTGCTCCGATGGACACGACCAAATATGTTGTAACAACTAAAGACCGGTATAATTGCCAGGTAAAAGACACGGTAACGGTAAATGTAAATGACAAGCCTGTAGCCGTCTTTACACATAACGCAGGTTGTCAGGCCAATACTATCGTTAATTTTACCAACGGAAGCACTATCGGGGATAATTCAACCTTAACGTCTTTCTGGAATTTCGGAAACGGGCAGACAAGCACTATTTCCAGTCCGCAAAATACATTTACGGGGTTTGGAACTTCTACTGTGACATTGATTGTTTCTTCTCCTTACGGATGTAAAGATACTATTGCTCAACCTGTAGGTGTTTTCGCACAGCCTGTAGCAGATTTCACTTACAATACCAGCTGTGATGTAAATGCTCAGATCACGCTGCAAAATACAAGTACAACGCCCGACAATTCCACCTTGTCTTCCAGCTGGAACCTCGGAAACGGGCAGACAAGCACTCAAACCAGTCCTCAGGTGACTTTTCCAAGTCCTAACGGAAACAATGTAACACTGATCGTTACCACTCCTGATAACTGTAAGGATACGGTCGTAAAAGTGGTAAATGTAAACGTGCTGCCTGTAGCGGATTTCAATTATACTTCGGCATGTCCCGGAGAAAATATTGCATTTCAGAACACAAGCACGATTGCCGATAATACCACACTTACTTCTGAATGGAATTTCGGAAACGGGCAAACCAGCACAGCAGATAATCCAGGCACTTCCTATCCAAACAGCGGCAATCAGTCTGTTACTTTAGTTGTTACGAGTGTAAATGGATGTAAGGATACAATTGTAAAACCGGTAACTGTCTATGCTTTCCCGAATGCACCAATCATTACTTCCAATTCACCGATCGAATGCCCGGGAGATGATTTTATCTTCAGTGCAAATGCAATCGGCGGAGCAACTTATTACTGGACGGGACCTCAAAATTTCACCAGCAACAACAGAGAAAACACGATCAAGGCAACAGAAGAAAACGAAGGAAATTATTCGGTATATATAGAGGTGAACGGATGTCCGAGCCCGGCATCAGTTATTACAATGACCATTCTGGGACAGTTCACTCCTCTCGTGGCGGATTTCCCGAATATCATAACTCCTAACAATGACGGAAAAAATGATGTGCTGGATATGAACGTTTATTTCACTTCCTGTCTTCCGTTTAAAATTGAGATTTTCAACCGATGGGGAAATAAGGTCTGGGAGCAGGAATCTGCCGGACCTGTTTTTGAAGGGAAGGATATGTCCAGCGGAAGCGAGTTGGCAGATGGTGTCTATTTCTATAAGCTGACCTACGGAGAGGAATTAAGACAAGGATTTATTACGATTGTCAGAAAGTAATACAGAATAAAGAAGACCAGAAGCCAGAATTTTAGCAGATTAGAATATTAGAAAAATTAAGACTGATAAAGAAAAAATCCCGAAATGAGCTATTTCGGGATTTCTTTTTTAAGAGAGTTTCTTATTGCCTTTCAGGGAAAAGACTTAAAATTCCTTCTTCAGAAGCATCACAAACACCTCGTTCAGTGATCAGCTTTGTTACCAGCCTTGCCGGTGTCACATCAAATCCGTAATTAACAGCTTTTGTTGTATCCGGACAGATCAGTACAGGTTCTACTTTTCCGGAAGCTGATTTCCCAACGACATACTTCACTTCCTCCTGGTTGCGCTCTTCGATCGGAATTTCTTTTAAACCATCTTTGATCGTTGTATCCAGTGTGGTGGAAGGAAGTGCAACGTAAAACGGCACGTTGTTGTCTTTTGCTGCCAGCGCTTTCAGGTAAGTCCCGATTTTATTAGCAACATCTCCGTTACGGGTTGTTCTGTCTGTGCCCACAATTACCATATCAACCAAACCATGTTGCATCAGGTGTCCTCCGGTATTATCAACAATCAGTGTATGATCTATACCGTGTTTTGTCAATTCATAACACGTTAAATTTGCTCCCTGGTTTCTCGGGCGTGTTTCATCTACCCACACATGTACTTTGATTCCTTTCTCTGCTGCCTGATAAATTGGTGATGTAATGGTTCCCCATTCAATACAACCCAGCATTCCTGCATTACAGTGTGTCAGAATATTTACAACTTCTCCGTTTTTCTTTTTGGAAAGCGCTTCGATAATCGGTAAACCGTGAACGCCAATCATACGGCAGGTCTCTACATCGTCCTCTACAATTTGCCCGGCCATTTCCCAGGCTGTCTGCAAAAAATTATCCGCATTATCCAGGGCATCCTGCATTTTATCAAGTGCCCAGAATAAATTGACCGCTGTCGGGCGGGAAGCTCTTAATTCTGAAAATGCAGTATCCAGATAATCGGGATTCAGCTCTTTTTCAATCATTTCACGAACTGCCAGATAAACCCCGTAAGCAGCAGTTGCTCCGATAAGCGGCGCACCACGGACAATCATGCTTTTTATGGCTTCTACTGCCTGCTGATAGGTTGTCAGCTTAACAATAACCAGCTCGTGCGGCAACAAGCGTTGGTCAATTACTTCTACATAACGGTCATCTGTCGTCCAGATAGTTCTGAATTTACTCATTATTGGTTTATTTCAAGTTCTTTAAAATCTTTAACAGCATATTTCCACGAAGCTTTGCTGTTTTCGCGGATCAACTGGCATGTCTGGTATCCGTTTACATCAGCTGCTTCTAATTCTTCTTTTATATCTGAAAGGAACAGAATTTCCGAGGGATTTACCTTTAGCTTTTCTGCGATTATTCTGTACGTTTCAGGATCCCGCTTCATTCCTGTTTTTGTATCAAAGTAATCAGAAAGGTATTTTGTCAGGTCTCCTGAAGTGCTGTATTTAAATAATAAAATCTGCGCTTCCACAGAGCCGGAGGAGAAAATTCCGATATTCAGACCTGCGTTTTTCCACGCTTCAAAGCACGGAAGCACATCCGGGTAAACGTGTCCTTTCACTTCTCCCTTTTCATAAGCAATCTTCCAGATCAGCCCCTGAACAGTCTTTAAAGGAGTCACTTTTTTATCTGCCAGGCTCCATTCCTGTAAAACAGTGATGAAATCCTGAAATGTTTCAACTTCTTTTCCTTCCTGTTTAACTAAATCTTTTGTCTGTTCAAATACCTCTTTCACTGCTTCAGTATCCTTAAGGGCTTCCAGCCGTTGAATGTTATTACGGAAATAAGGAAATAACACTTCAAATACAAAAGAAATGGAAGTGGTCGTTCCTTCAATGTCTGTTAAAATATATTTTACGTTATTATAATTCATTATCAGATTGTTCATTTTTTAGTTTTGCGTTCTCTGCTTCCTTTTTCAGCCAGGGTAAAACAGTGCTTTCTTCCGGCATTCCGCTATGTCTGATTACAATTTCTCCGTTTTGAAAAACAAGGAAGGAAGGAATTCCTATAATTTTAAATCTGCTGACCAACTCGTGCTGCTGATCGGCATTGACCGGGATAATTTTAAAATCGTTATTCTGCAAGGTCAGCTGCTCTTCCAGAATCTGTTTGGAAGGTAAATGCCAATTGGTGTAAAAGTACAACAGGCTCAATTCATCTGATGCGATTTGCTGATTAATCGTTTCCATAATTATTTAGTTGCCTTATCAGGATCGTAAGCGGAAAAAAGATTCATCCAGATCAGCCGGCTGCCTCTGAATGTGACCGGAATCAATAAAGTTATCGTAATGCAAATGATGGCGAAATAGCCAAACAGTGGAATTTTCCAGTTAAAAAGTGAGGATAATAAGAAGGCCGAAACAAAAGCTGCTACTGAAAATGCGACAGTCATCCCGTAGCTTACATACATTGCTCCGTACCAATAACCTGTTTCTTTTTCATATTTTGTCCCGCAGTGCGGACAATGTGCATACATTTTATCAAAATTCTTCAGATCATAGGTATGTTTATACTGAAACACATCTCCCTGAAGGCATTCAGGGCATTTTCCTTTGAACACACTGTAAACTTTATGTCTCAACTCTATAATTTTTATGCAAAAATAAAAAATTGAAACGATTCCGGGGGTTAAATAATACCTATCGTATCTTTAAGAAATTACTGTCTTGTTTCAGCGATACTCCTCAGGATGATTTCTCCGGCCTTAACGATTTCTGCTTCTGTAATGTTAATCGGTGGGGAAAGACGAAAAGAATAAGGATGAGACAAAAACCAGAAGCTTATCACTCCGTATTCCAGACAGCGTTTCACGACTCTCTCCACTCTCTCAAATGATTCCATATCAAAGGCAAACATCATTCCGGCACGGCGTACTTCCTTTATTTCATGATCGGAAGCAATTATCTTTTCAAGCAGCGCGCCCAGGCGTTCCACTTCATCAAAATCAATTTCAGTTGACAGCACATCCAGAAATGCCGCTGCAGAGGCCGTAATCAGCGGATGTCCTCCAAAAGTGGTGATGTGTCCCAGCATCGGATTGTAGGTAAATTCCCACAATTTTTCTTTAGATGAAACAACCGCCCCGATTGGTAATCCGCCGCCCAACGCTTTTCCTAAGGTTAGAATATCAGGAACGATTCCGGATCGTTCAAATGCAAAAACTTTTCCTGCACGCCCCATTCCGCATTGTATTTCATCAAAGATCAGCTGTGCACCTGTCTCATCACATCGCTTGCGTAAGGCTTGCAGAAATTGTTCAGATGATTCACGAACTCCCGCATCTCCCTGTATGGTTTCAAGAATTACTCCGGCAGTTTTCTCTGTAATCTGGACTAAATCATCAATATTATTATGTCTTAAAAACCGCACATCCGGCAATAAAGGCCTGAACGGCATTTTCTTGGCTTCATTTCCTGAAACACTCATAGAACCATGCGTGCTTCCATGGTAAGATCCTCTGAACGAAACCAGCTCGGTTCTTCCCGTAACGCGTTTGGCGAGCTTTAAAGCGGCTTCGTTTGCTTCCGTTCCTGAATTCACAGGATAAACACAATTCAGGCTTTTCGGTAATAAGGCGGTCAGTTTTTCCGCAAAATCAATATTGGACTGCTGGATATATTCTCCCCAGACCATACAATGCAAATATTTGTCGGTTTGCTCTTTTATTGCCTGTACCACTTTCGGATGCCTGTTCCCGATATTATTCACACCAACTCCGGAGATCATATCCATGTATGCTTTCCCTTTTTTGTCATAAATATACAAGCCTTCGGCACGTTCAACCTCAATCAGATAAGGTGTCTGATTGGTCTGGCCAAGCTTACTGAGAAAAATTTCCTGATGGTTCATTCCGCTAATGCTGTTGTTTAAACCTCTTGTAAATCTCCAAAGCTCTTTTACCGGAAAGTACTGCGCTGTTTTGTGTCTCCAACCCTTCCGACCAGCCTCCGATGATACAAAAGTTAGGAGCAAAGTTATCAATTTGATGGTGCAATATTTTTAAATTTTCCACAAATTCCACCGTAATCATCGGATGATAAAAAACGGTTTCATACAGCAGCTTGTTCTGCTTTCTTACCTTTTCAGCATCTTCCGTGTTCATCCAGCTCTTGTAAATTCCTTTCAAACGGGGAGAAATAAGGTCCAGATTCATCGTTGAGCTGACAATATTGTGCTCTTTGTCTGTAAAAATATTCAGGAATGCCGGCTTTTTGTGATGTACAAAAGAATCGTCATTATGAATCACGATTTTAGCCTCAAAATAAGGAAAGGTTTTCAAAGTGTTGGAAATCGATTTGAAAGCCAGGTCAGACGCAAGAATTTTAGCCGCTGTATTCGCATGAACCGCCATAATCACAAAATCAAATTCTTCCGTGACGGATTTTCCGTTTTTGTGGTACGTTACCAAATACGTATTTTCCTTCAGCAGCACATCATGTACCAGGGCGCTCGTATGAATCGTAACATTCGGATTCTTAACCGACGCTCCAATCTTCTGGATGATCGTTCCCATACCTTCCTGCATGATGTGGAACTTATCGCTCATTTTTGGCTTTCTGAAAGCAAACAGCTTCACAATATCCACAGCGGACATTTTACGGATATCATGGACACTCACACCAAGCGATGATCCCAGAAACGGATAAACGATTTGCTGCTTGTAATCCTCATCAAAGTTCAGTGAAGCCACCCATGCTTCAATTGTAAGACCGGAATGTTTATCTGCTTCTTTGTACAGTCTGTGCGCTTCCTCGTTTAATTTCTTAAATTTAAGCAGATTCCCCAGCTTCTCTCCTCGCATTTTTCCATTCAAAGGTGTTGCGATAATCGCATTTTCTTCATACACCTGCCGGATCACTAATGAGCCACCAACCGATTCATATTTTATTTCTTCCTTCCCGATTGTTTTTTCAATGAAGTCCAGGTAATCTTCCCACGCCTGATCTGCAAAATACTGCGGGCCGGCATCTACCGTACAAATTTCTCCTTTTGTGTTTTTTATTGCAACGGTTGTCGCATTTCCTCCTAAAACAGCTTCTTTTTCAAATAATGTGATTTTTGCTTCTTTATCGTATTCCTGCAAATGATACAAAGCGGAAACACCTGCCATTCCTCCGCCTACAATAGCAATCCGGGTTTGGGCAAAAAGAAAAAAAGGGGCAAGAAATAGTAGTGTTATACTTTTCATATTTTCATAAGTAGTTTTATATTGTAAGAAAACTGTCAACCAGTTTTAAGAAAACCCAGGAACCGTTATTGATTAACGATTCCTGGGTCTGCTATATTTATGCTTTTCTCGAAATTACCTTTTTAGCGGCTTCCACCACATTAGCAGTATCAATCCCGTATTTTGTCATCAGTTCCATAGGAGGCCCTGATTCACCAAATTTATCATTTACGGCAACAAATTCCTGAGGCACCAGATCATTTGTAACAATTACTTTGGAAACAGATTCACCTAGCCCGCCATTCACCATGTGTTCTTCCGCAGTGACTACACAACGCGTTTTTGCAAGTGATTTTAAAATCGCGGCTTCGTCCAAAGGTTTAATCGTGTGCATATTGATCACCTCTGCGGAAATCCCTTGCTCTGCAAGTTGTTTCGCTGCTTCAATAGATTTCCATACCAAATGTCCGCAGGCGATAATTGTCACATCTTTACCTTCTGTCAGGACATCCGCTTTTCCGATTTGAAAATTTGCGTTTTCAGGTGTAAAGATCGGCATTACCGGACGACCGAAACGCAGATAAACAGGTCCTTCGTAATCTGCAATCGCAATCGTTGCCTGTTTTGTTTGCTCGTAATCACAAGGAACAATAACAGTCATATTCGGAAGCATTTTCATCATTCCGATATCTTCCAGTACCTGATGTGTCGCACCGTCTTCTCCCAACGTCAAACCGGCATGGGAAGCACAGATTTTCACATTTTTATTTGAATACGCTACCGACTGACGGATCTGGTCATATACACGGCTGGTCGAGAAGTTGGCAAATGTTCCTGTAAACGGAATTTTTCCGCCGATCGTCATTCCAGCCGCCAGGCCGATCATATTCGCTTCCGCAATTCCAACCTGAAAAAAGCGCTCAGGATGATTTTTCTGAAAAGCGTCCATTTTTAATGATCCGGTCAGGTCAGCACAAAGACCTACCACGTTCGGATTTTTTTCACCAAGGATTCTTAAACCTTCTCCAAATCCGGAGCGTGTGTCTTTGTTTCCGTAAATTTCAAATTCTTTCATGTTTATAAGGATAATGAAATCGATTTATTCGAATTGATTTTAAATTCTTTCTGACCTGCAAATTCGGTCTTTTTATTCTTTTTATAGCGATAAACCAGCTTATAGTTTCCCGGCTGCAGCTGTAGTTGACCGTCTTTGGAAGCTGTATTCAGATTGACCACCCACTCCCATTCATTTTTATCGTTCTGCACAAAAAGCTGCGCTGCTGCCAGCTCATTAAAACGATAGGATAAATAGCCGGGAGCGGCAATATCAATGGTAGTCGTTTTGGACTGTTCTACCGTAATCGTTTTGGTAATTCTTGGTAAGGTCAGGATCTCCAGAAGGTATGTTCCGACAATGTATTTGTCCGTTGCTCCCAGATGCTGCACATTCAGTGTTTTATTGTCAAGTGTCGCGATTCTTGAGGGAATAAACAGGGATTTGGTTGCCGTCGAGCTACTTATTTTTACAAAGCCTTGTGGTGCATCAACCGGAATGATATTGTGCATATTTTTACGGACCGTCACATTTTTCTTGTAAACGGGAGGAATCGTAAATACTTCGATATCATAACGCACATTCGGATCCAGCTTTAAGGTATCCGGATTCCCTTTTTCATTCAGGGTATGTATAAATGAATATTTAAGTTTTTTAGTCCCGGCTTCATACATAAATACCGACACATCTGTTTCTGTCGGCTTTTTATAACTATCATTGAGGTCGATCTCTACCGTGCAGTCATTAATCGCTTTATGGAGGATATTTTCCAATGCCAGCTTGAACTGGTATTTACTTTCTGCCTCCGAATATTCCCCGATACATCGGAACTTTTCAAGATAAGACAAATCCAAGCCCAACCCGATTACAAAAGGTGTAACATTGATATTTTTGTCTTTCAGCTTTTTAGCGATCACACATGGATCATCATCACAAGCCTCCAGGCCATCTGTTATCAAAATGATGATATTTTTAGATGTAGAGGACGGAAAATCCGAAGCTGCCGCTTCTAATGAACGGGCGATCGGTGTAGTGCCTTTTGCCTGAATGCGGTTCAGCTTTCCCCGGATTTCTCCGAAATTATTAGGTCCGAACGGCACTTCCAGCTTCGTATCGTTACAATCCTGAAATGTAGGTGTTACAATTGACTGGTGACCGTACACCCGTAAAGCCATTTCCAGGTTCGGAATATCCTTAATGCTGTCCATGCTTTTTAACAGCAGCTCTTTTGCAGCAGAGATACGTGTTTGTCCGTCCCAAAGCGCATTCATGCTGTTGGATGCGTCCAGCACAAACAAGATACGTGTCATTCCTTCCTGAGCCGAAACTTCACCAAGTCCGGTCAGCAAAAGCAACAACGTAAATACGAACCTCTTCAATTGCACTTTAATAATCGTCTAATGTTTTCTCTAATTGTTTCAAGGCTGCTTCCAGCTGCTCTGCATTCGGTGCAGAACCGTGCCATTTATGGGTTCCGACCATGTAATCGACACCTTGTCCCATTTCTGTTTTCATAATTATAACAATTGGCTTGCCATTTCCTGTTTTTGCTTTCGCCTCTGCCAATACCGCCTTCATGTTATCAAAATCATGCCCGTCCATTTCCAACACCAGCCAGTCGAATGCTTCCCATTTGGCACGAAGATTTCCAAGTGAAAGGACATCTTCCACATCGCCATCAATCTGACGGCCGTTATAATCAATTGTTGAAATAATGTTATCTACATTTTTAGCTGCCGCGTACATTGCTGCTTCCCAGATCTGCCCTTCCTGCAGCTCTCCGTCACCGTGAAGGGAATAAACCAGAGTTTCGTCTCCGTTTAATTTTTTCGTCTGTGCCGCACCTAAAGCAACTGACAAGCCTTGTCCCAGAGAACCGGAAGCTATACGCACACCTTCCAGATTTTTAGCAGGGCTCGGGTGCCCTTGTAAACGGGAATTCAGCTTTCTGAAAGTAGAAAGTTCCGAAACCGGAAAATATCCCGATCTTGCTAAAACGCTGTACAATACAGGAGAAATATGACCATTAGACAAAAAGAATAGATCTTCATTCACACCATCCATTGTAAAATTTTTAGGATTGTGCTTCATCACATCAAAATAAAGCAAGGTCAAAAAATCAGCGCAGCCAAGCGAACCTCCGGGATGTCCGGAATTCACATCTGCAACCATTCTAACAATATCTCTCCTGACTTGTGATGCTATCCTTTTTAATTCTGTGGTCTCCATTCTCAATATTTTTGGTTCAAAAGTAGTTTTTTTTAATGGATTTTTTGCGGAATTTCTCAAAACAAATGAATATCAAAATTTAAATCTCATCCGGACTATCTCTCTGGTAATTCTGCTTATTTACAAAGTATCAAACAGATATAATCTTACTTTTTCCAGAATTTTTATTCCGGTATTAGCAAAGCACAACCCGTATCATTATCTTTGCAGCATGCAAACAAAATGGTACGGTGAAGATTTTCGTTTAGGCGTTTTAGGCGGCGGCCAATTAGGGCGAATGCTCATTCAGGAAGCTATAAATTACAATGTATATGTTTATTGCCTCGATCCTGATCCGGCAGCTCCCTGCTCACATTACGCACATGGTTTCACAGCTGGCTCTCTTCAGGATTACGATACTGTCTATCAGTTCGGAAAGGACAAAGATGTGATTACTGTGGAGATTGAGCATGTCAATATTGAAGCGCTGGAACAACTGGAAAAGGAAGGAAAAAAAGTATTTCCACAGCCACGGGTACTCCGGCTGATCCAGGACAAAGGCCTTCAAAAGCAATTTTACCGTGACCAACGGCTCCCGACAGCTCCTTTCTATCTCACAGAGAATAAAGAAGATGTCAAAAAATATATTTCTGAGTTTCCTTTCATGATGAAAATGCGGAAAGGAGGCTACGACGGAAAAGGCGTGACACCATTAAGAACGGAAACGGACATTGAAACAGCATTTGAAGTACCAAGTGTGCTTGAAAAAATGGTAGATTTCCAAAAAGAGCTGGCTGTTATTGTCGCAAGAAATGAAAAGGGGGAAATAAAATCTTTCCCGACAGTAGAATGTGAATTCAATCCGAAAGCTAATCTTGTTGAGTTTTTGTTCGCTCCGGCTTCCGTTTCTGAGGAAATCGAAAACAAAGCCCAGGAATTAGCAAAGCAAGTCATTGAGAAATTGGACATGGTAGGTTTACTTGCTGTGGAGTTTTTCCTGACAAAAGAGGAGGAGCTGTTAATTAACGAAATCGCACCGCGGCCACACAACAGCGGTCACCATACAATTGAGTGTAATATTACTTCACAATTCGAGCAGCACATGCGAAGCATTCTGAATTTACCGTTGGGAAGCACGAAAATCATTCAGGCAGGTGTGATGATCAACCTTCTGGGTGAGGAAGGCTTTGAAGGAAAAGCAGTTTACAGGAATCTGGAAGAAATCATGAGCTGGGAAGGTGTTCATACACATATCTACGGTAAAGCAAAAACCAAATCGTTCCGTAAAATGGGACACATTACCATTGCAGGAGAAAATCTGGAAACAGTAAAGGCTTTGGGACTGAAAGTAAAAGAAACGATAAGAGTGGAGAGTTGACTATTTTCATATTCCATAGCTAATGACAGATAAACTTTCAAATACAAAATTCTTTTCACAAATTGTTGATTTGCTGCAATTGGCGAGGAATAGTGTCATTCGTTCCATTAATCAAACAATGGTACATACCTATTTTGAAATAGGAAGAATGATTGTAGAGGAAGAACAAAATGGAAAAGACAGAGCTGAATATGGTACAAAACTTTTACAAGAACTCTCTAAAACGCTAACTCGTGAGTTTGGGAAAGGTTTTTCAGTTACTAATATTCAGCAAATGAGAAACTTTTATCTGATATATCAAAAACAGCAGACAGTGTCTGTCGACTTCAAATTAAGTTGGTCGCATTACTTAAAACTAATGCGTATTAATAGTGAAAATGAACGCAGGTTCTATGAAATAGAAGCCGTAAAGAATAATTGGAGCATACGAGAATTAGAACGACAATATGATTCTGCATTATATACTCGTCTTGTTCTAAGCAGAGATAAAGAAAAGATAAAAGAACTTTCTGAAAAAGGTTTAATCGTTGAAAAACCTAAAGATGCAGGGAAAGATCCTTATATTTTAGAGTTTTTAGGTTTGCCTGAACATTCTGCCTACTCGGAAAATCAATTAGAGCAAAAACTAATTGACAGACTTGAACATTTTTTATTAGAACTTGGAAACGGATTTACTTTCGTAGCCCGTCAAAAAAGAATTTCTTTTGATGATAAGCATTTTTGGATAGATTTAGTTTTTTACAACCGGCTTCTGAAATGCTTTGTACTGATTGACCTGAAAATTGGAGAACTAAAACATCAAGACCTTGGACAAATGCAAATGTATGTGAACTATTATGACCGGGAAGTTAAATTGAAAGATGAAAATAAAACCATAGGGATTGTACTTTGTCAAAACAAGAGCGAAGCTGTAGTAGAATATACATTACCTGAAAACAATGAGTATATCTTTGCAAGCAGGTATAAAACTGTACTACCAAGTAAAGAAGAACTGAAATTGTTAATCAACGAATAAAAATAAACTGAAATAACAGCTGTGGCATAACAGTGATAAAATCAGAAATGTAACTTTAAACTTTCAAACAATTATGGTAGGAATTATAATGGGAAGCAAATCAGATCTTCCAATCATGAAAGACGCAGCTGAAATTCTTGAAAAATTCGGTGTTTCGTATGAAATCAATGTGGTTTCTGCTCACCGGACACCGGAATTAATGGTAGAATATGCTAAAAATGCCCATAAACGTGGTATCAAAGTAATCATTGCCGGAGCAGGAGGAGCAGCGCACCTTCCAGGAATGACCGCATCTTTAACTCCGCTTCCCGTGATCGGTGTCCCTGTTAAATCAAGCAATTCGATTGACGGATGGGACAGCATATTATCCATATTGCAAATGCCGAGCGGAATTCCGGTTGCCACAGTTGCGTTGAATGCAGCGAAAAATGCGGGGATCCTTGCAGCAAAAATAATTGCTGCCGGTGAGCCTGCTTTGCTGGAAAAGCTTTCTGCCTATATGGAAGAATTAAAACAGGCTGTTTTAGAAAGTGGAAAGGATTTGAAAGTGTAAAATCTTAAATGATACCGGATTTAAGGAAATAAATTACCTGAAAATTTGTTTCCTTTTAACTATCAATAAAATAAAAGTTATAATTCCTATGATAGTTAAGACAGATAATTTTACTTCCTGCATGCGCAGTTGTTTCTTTCTGTCAGTAAGTCGTATATAAGCTATTTTTTGATCTACCGGATCTAAATTCCGAATGTTAATTTCCACTGTGGGATCTTCAATTTCAAATTTATATGAAACACTTGTTCCAATTATCCCTAACACTCCATAACAAATGATAGTAAGTGCAAACAATAAAGCCAAAGTATATAAAACCTTCTTCATTAAGAATCACTCTACCTCCACAAAGCTTTCTTTTCCGTTTTGAACAACAGTGAATCGTTTCATCGAATGATCATAACTCACGGAGTCGTAAAGCGGCTGTAATATCTTTTTCCCGGTAAGATCATACACGGCGATCTTACCTTTCTCTTCCGATTGGATATAAATTTTTCCTTCGGTGTTTAACGGACGGATTTTCAAATTATCGATACCGCCAATCTCATTGTACTGTTCATCCACGAATTCCCAGTATTTGGGCGTTCGGAGCGCGAAAACAGTTTCCGTAATAAAAATAACATCCAGATATTCAAAGGGAATAACTTCTTTTTGCGTATCCAGTTCCAGAATACCGTACTTTCCACCCTTTGCAGCAGCAACATAATTCTCTTTTGCAGGGATGATATCCGTAAATTGCGGAGAAGAAATAACAGGATGACAGTTATTATCGTAAACGGTTTTTATATTATCCGATTGTTTTGCATACCAGAATAGCTTTGTTCCTATATTTAGCGGAATAATCTCTTTCGAAAAATCTATCTGGGGTTTCAACTGTGGATTTAATAGACGAAAACCCTGATTCGTCCTGATTACTATTTTTCGCTCTTCAGGATAAAAAATGACTGTGTCCAGCTCTTCCAAATGTACTTTTCCTGAAAAATCACAGATTTTATATTTTTTATTTTCTGACAAATAGGAAGCCAGGCCGGTAAATTCACCTGTCTGTAAAATTTGGATTGCAGGGCTTGTCACCGGAGTAATAAATTTTCTCTGTGACAATGAGTACAACGTCGCCACTTCATTATCCGTCACCGCTACGCAAAAAATCAAATCATTTGTTAAAGGCAGAAACGAAACAAAAGGTTCGTTTATAACCTTATTCATTTTATAATCCACCAGATATCTTACTTCTTCCTTATTTCTGACACAGATCAACCCATGTTCCTCAAATACTTCGATGTATTCATTATCAAAACCTTTCAAATGCAATGCTGCCAAAAAATCTGCATATTTCTGATAATGCTTTTTTAATGCGGGAACTTCTGCTAACAGAGAGGTATCTCCCGCAAAAAAGCTTTTGGCATAAAAGGCATTTTCGGTTCCGGATTTAAAAAAGTAGTGAAACGTTCCGTCATACGTCTCAGTCAATAAAACTTTCTTATTCTCCGCCAGCTTCAGCAACTGATCATTCATCTGTGGCTGGATTTCTTTCTCTCCGCAGACGTAAATCAGATTATTATAAACAGAAAGTGCTTCTTTTAAATTTCCGTCTTTTATTAATTTACTGAATTCACTTTTATAGAAGAAACAGATTTCAGACTGGCTGAAAAGCACAGATGAAAAGTTCAGAAAAAAGAATAAGATCCATTTATTTTTCATAATCGGTTATTTACTCATAAATCAAATACTTTGCCCGGACTTTTTTAAAATTTTCCAGTCCTTCTTTCCAGCTTTCACGAATTTCCGTTTCGGATTTCCCGGCCAGCAGCTGTTCTCTTAAAGAAGAGGTGCCTGCTAATTTATCAAAGAAATTAGCCGAAGTGATAAAAGGAACACCTGCCTTTTCAAGATTATTTTTCGCAATAATTAAATAAGAAAGATGGAAATGATGCTGATCTAACGCTGTAGAATCTTTACTAAGCAAATAGCCATTGCACACTTTATCTTTCCATAACGGATCTTTTGCTCCGGAACCTGAAACCGGCGTAAATGAAAAATTCGTTTTTGGAAAATCCGGATGACCATATACTTCAAAAGGCATTTTTGTGCCCCGCCCTACACTAACGGAAGTCCCTTCGAATAAACATAAGCTCGGATAAAGGTAAATCGATGCCATAGAACGCAAATTCGGACTTGGAGCAACCGGCAAACGGTAAGGTGTGGTATGTGTATAATTTTCACAGGCAATCACTTTCAGATCACATTGAATACCATTTGTCAGCCATTTTTCCCCATTGATCATTTGTGCGTATTCCCCGATGGTCATTCCGTGAACAATCGGTACAGGGTGCATTCCTACAAACGATTTCCATTTTTCTTCACGAAGAGGGCCATCCACATAATGGCCGTTAGGATTCGGCTTATCTAAGACGATCAAAGAGATACCATTTTCGGCACATGCTTCCATCACGTAATGTAGTGTGGAGATATAAGTATAAAAGCGGACGCCGACATCCTGAATGTCAAATAACATCACTTCAATTCCTTTCAGTTGTTCCGCAGAAGGTTTTTTATTATTTCCGTAAAGTGAATAGATGGGTAAACCTGTTTTTGCATCTTTTCCGCTTTTGACAGATTCGCCGGCATCGGCATCTCCGCGAAAACCGTGCTCAGGAGAAAATACTGCTGTAATGTTAATTCCACTTGCTAACAAAGTATCTGCCAGATGTGTCTTTCCAACGATTGAAGACTGGTTCCCAACCAATCCTGTTTTCTTTCCTTTCAGCAATGGCAGATACAGCTCCATCCGCTCATTTCCCAAGCGTAAAACCTGCTTTCCAGAACCGGCTAATACTCGTTCCTCATCAATCGGAGAACCGGCAGAAGCGCAAGAAACAAACAATATGGATAAAATGCTTTTGAACACCAAAAGCTTTGTGTATTTTCGTAACGAATATTCTGACAAATTGAAAACGCCGTATTTCATAGCACGCAAATTATTAAAAAAAGAGTCGAACGGAAAAACTGTTTCCCGTCCCATTGTACAAATAGCAGTGATTACCATCGCCCTTGCCCTGATCGTAAACCTCATCACCATCAGTGTTGTGATTGGTTTTCAGCAGGAAGTACGGAATAAAGTTGTCGGTTTTGGCGCACACGCGGTTATCACAAAACTAGGCGAAAATTCCATCATGGAATCTACTCCTGTTCACAAAGATATCAAATACCAAATGTTATTCCAATCTCCGAAGCTGAAGCGTGTGGACGGCGTGGCTTACAAAGCGGGGATTCTACAAGCGGAAAATACGGCAACTGATAAAAAAGAAATTCAGGGTGTTGTATTCAAAGGTGTTGACGGTGATTATGATCTTTCCTTTTTTAAGCAGCATTTAACTGAAGGCAAAATTCCTTCTTTCAAGAGTGGCACGATCTCGGAAGAAGTACTCATTTCCAAGCGGATCGCTACTGATTTAGGATATAAAGTCGGAGATGTGCTTCGCGCTTATTTTGTAAAAAACAAGCCGGTCAAAAAGATTTATACTGTTGCAGGTATTTACAATACCGGATTTGAAGATCTGGATAAAAAAATGATCATTTCCGACATCCGCAACATCCAAAAACTAAATGACTGGGGAATCCAGGTAGCTTTACGAATGGACGATTCCTTAGTACAGGGAAATCTGGTTTTAAAAGCGGAAGTTACCGGAGGAAACGGATTTCCCCGTTTCAGCTGGAACGGCCAAAACGGAAATTACAAAGGTTTTTACTTTTTCCCGGAAACGGATACGGTTATCCAGGTACGTGTGGGTGAGCAATCTCTGGCCAACTTTTCCGAAGAAATAAAATACGTTGATTCCGCACAGCTGACAGTAAAAGTGAACCGCAAAGTTCCGGGGCATTTCCCACTTGCCAAAAATGGAGACGGAACGGTGAAAAAGGAATTTCTGGATGAAACAGGATTACATTATTTCATCACAGATGAGCAGGGCAATCAATTTACATTCCGGTTTACAGACGGCGTGGGCAATGCTCATCAGTTCATCAGCGGTTACGAACTGGTTTATAATGATTTCAACAGTATTCAACCGGAAGTGGAAAGCCTGAGAAAAGAGATTCTGGTTTCTCCTGAACTATCTCAGGAAATCGGTATTTCAAGTATTCTGGACAATCAGTCTGATATTTTCAACTGGCTGAGCTTCCTGGACATCAATGTATGGATTATTTTAATTCTGATGGTTTTCATCGGGATCATTAATATGAGCTCTGCCCTATTGGTAATGATTCTTGTACGTACTAACTTTATCGGGCTGATGAAGGCAATGGGTGCAAACAACTGGCTGATCCAGAAAACATTTATTATTCAGGCGGCTTTTCTAATCGTACGCGCGCTGATCTGGGGAAATATTATCGGTGTGGGACTTGCATTTCTCCAGGAAAAATTCCATCTGATCCGTCTGAATCCTGAAGTCTATTATCTGGATGCTGTTCCGATCCAGCTGAATGTACTACACATTATCTTATTAAATATTGCCACCCTGGTAATCTGTATCGTTGCTCTGCTTATTCCTTCGCGATTTGTAGCAAAAATCTCTCCGGTAAAAAGTATCAAGTTTAATTGATCAACCTCAGTGGCTCATACAGTCACAAGGCTGCCCGAATTCGATCTTAACTTTCGGGAGCTTTTCGCTCCAGCTTTTCTGGAAATATTTGTTGAGTGTCATACCGTTCAGCAGTAATTTTTCCAGCTTGGGCAACTGTGTCAGCTCTTCCGGAAGGCTCTCGATCAGGTTATCGGAAAGGTCAATGATCCGTAAATGTTTAAGATGCCCAATACAGTTGGGCATTCCGGTAAAGTAGTTATCATAAGCCCACAGTTCTTCCAGGCGGATAAGCTGGCAAACAGCTATAGGAAACTGGGGCATTTTATTCTGTTCTATTTTGAGGATGCGTAATGAATCAAACTCAATGAAGTAAAGCGGTAATTCTTTTAAACGGTTTTTGCTGAGATCTAACAGCTGAAGGTTTTTATATTTTTTCAATTCTTCAGGAAGCTCTGTAAGCTTCATTTTACGCAGGCTTAACCGGGTTACCAGCAAAGGATCTGTTTGCTGTGCTTCTTCCCAAGTGAACGTCTTTTCTTCTTCCTGAGAAAAAAGATTAAACGTCAAGAGCAGAAAAATAATCCATAGAAGCTTTTCGGTCTTCATCTAATTGTTTTATTAATTCGTCCAGCGAATCAAATTTTAATTCGTTTCGCAGGTATTTCAAGAAGTGTACCGTAATCGTCCGTCCGTATAAATCTCCTTCAAAATCAAACAGATTCACTTCCAGCTTGATCGACTGGTCATCTGTCACTGTGGGATTCTTTCCTATGCTCATCATTCCATGATACATTTCACCGTTATCAAGAAGAACGTTTACCGCATAAATTCCGATTGCAGGAATGATCTTTAACGGATCAGAAACTTCAATATTTGCTGTCGGGCAGCCGATCGTCCGGCCCAGCTGCCGGCCTTTCACCACCTTTCCTGTTAAAGAAAAGCTCTCATTGAGATAGGCATTTGCAGTCTCAATATCTCCTGATAAAATAGCCTGGCGGATTTTTGTGGAAGATACATTTACTTCATCAATTTCCTCTGCAGGCAGCTCTATGACCTTATAGCCAAATTCTTTGCTGTACTGTTGGAGGAATTTTAAATTTCCCTGCCGGTTTCTGCCAAACTGATGATCATACCCTACAACTATTGTCTTTACATGCAGCTTATCTACAAGAAAGTCACGGATAAAATCTTCTGCCGCAACATTTGCAAATTCTTTTGTGAATGGAAAGATAATCAGGTGATCCAAACCTAAACGTTCCAGGTTCGCTTTTTTCTCTTCCAGTGTCTGAATCATCCGGAGGGAATTATCAGCAGGATTCAGAACCAATCTGGGATGCGGAAAGAAAGTAAACAATACCGTTTCTCCTCCTGTTTTTTCCGCCTCTGATTTAATTCTTTCAATTATCTTCTGGTGGCCTACATGAACGCCGTCAAAGGTTCCAATTGTCAAAACCGGGTTTTTAATTTCACCTAATTCGTCAAAATTGGTATAAACTCTCACCTCGAATTATTGTTTTACAATTTTTATTACAGTTCCTGTTTGTTTGTCTCTCAACAAGTAAATGCCACTGTTAATACCGGAGATATTAATTGTCAGCTCTTCTTTTGTAAAAGATCTCAATAGCTGGCCGTTCATACCGAACAAATCAGCACCGTCATAAGCGGGATGAGTTGTTGTAATATTCAGAATATCAGATACCGGATTCGGATATGCTCCGAATTCGTATTTTTCAGCCGGAACTGTTTTCTTCACTCCCAAAGTAGCATCCAGAGCAGTAGAAAAAATCGGGCGGATAAGAAGGCTTCCTTCATAAGAAGTATTCAGCCACATAGCTCCGTTATTGATCGTGTAAAAAATCTTATCCTGATTATTGATATTTCTGTCCAGTCCGATACATAGCTTGGCATCATCAATCTGCCTCCAGCCAATGTAGAATTTCCCGTTAACAGGGATTTTAACTGTATCTTTCAGATAATAATTGATAAAGGCGTTGTAACCATAGCCATAAATAGGGCTTCTCGGGAAGAAATAATCATCTTCATAGATCTTTGATCCCGGTTTTCCGTTATTATCGTTCCAGATCGTCAGTAAGAATAATTTAGACGTCACATCTGTTACCGTAGGTACAAAACACATGGAAACACCAATTACGGAGTCTGCTTCGTAAGGAGTAAACTGATAGGCCAGCATTGCCTGAGCTCCGTTAATTCCGTAAGCCTGTTCTGCTGATCCGTCATCATAAGCATAATAATTACTGAACACCTGATAGCCAAATGTTGAATCATTGATCGTCAATTGAGAAAAAGGCACACTTGCCGTTCCACGAAGCTTAAACGTCTGCTGGTCGCCAGATTTTGTTTCATCAAAACGGTATCCTCCGGAAAAATCATGATAGCTTACAAATGTTGTCAGAGGTGCGTAGTTGGTAGCCGGATCATGATCTGTCAATTCATAATCAGAAAGTACAAAGCTTCCTTCAGTAGTGTTATTATATTCTACCCAGGCCGTTCCGCTCTGGCTGTTTTCAGTAATATTACTTCCGTTTCTTACCACAAATTTCACAGAATCGCTCATCTTATCCACAGGATTATTTTTGTAATGATCCCATGGAACAGCTGTATATTCCTTCAAAAATGAATTGATCGGATAAACAAAAGCGAAATCTTTAAATAATGTATCAGCAGGGCCTGAACCGGCTCTCAGATGCACATAGTCCAAATGGAAATGGTCCAGGCTTCCCGCCAAACGACCGTAGTTCATAAAACGAAACTGAAATCCGTTTTCAAAAAAAGCAGGATCACTAATCTTAATATGTACTTTCTTAAAATCACTAACCGTTCCGCCATTCGTTCCCCACATTCTGAACCATTGGTTATTCGATGGAGAATAAAATTGTAAAATCAAAGAATCAGACGTTTCAGGTGCATCTCCAAATCCTTCCCGTTGAAACAGGAAGCTCAGATAAACTTCGTTCGTAGGGGCGATAGCGGTCATGTCTATCGGCTTGGAATGCAGCACATCCGCCCAGTCGGTCACTGTGGAATTGATCAGATAAGGATAGCCGTTTTCATCCAATCCGTCAAAGGTCGCAACACCCAGCGTCCACGGATCTTTTGCCATTGTATAGTTATGATATACAAAGTTGTCTTTCCAGATCGCATTCGAATCAATTGACAGCGCGAAAAACTGCGTTGCGGAATCCTGTATGTAGAAAACAGCCGTCATGAAAATCGTATCTACAGGATTGGGATAATCTACTGTATCTAACAGATCATAAGGAGGATAGACATACACTTCCGAATAGACCGGAGGATAGGAAGACAAATCACTGTAACGAATTGTATCAGGAGTTAAAGGCTCAACAGTAATTGAATTTTCCGCGACATTAACAATCCTTTTCACCGTAATCTGATTGTGATATCTCGCTGTTGCAGGAAGCGGATTAACACCGTTCTTATCCATCAGCTTATAATACTTCTCGGATGTCACTGTCGGATCACTAAAATCCGGAATGTACTTCTGAAAGCGATGCGTTGAAAAATCATCGATAATCTGATTGCTCAATGTGAGCTTCAGTGTATCCGTAGTGTAGATGAATGTGGAGTCAAACGTATTCGGAGTAATCTTCAACACTTCGTTTTGCCCTTTGTATAGCAAAGGATTATATAACATTGGCGCAATATATTCCTGCGAAAAAGCAGCAAATGAAAGCATACTGACAATCAGGGCAGAAAATAATCTTCTAAAATTCATTTCAATCATTAATTACAACCATTAACATCCAGAGTAATTGAAATACCCGAATTTCCGGGAATCATCTCCCCTTCTACGTAAGCAGGATTCTGAAAAACTACTTTTGCTCTCAAAGAATCTTCTTTAGTCCTGCAATTCACATAATTTTCATACACGCTCAATCCGGAATAATTGAGTAAACGGTCTTTCACCTGATTTATTGTCAGACAGTTTAAATCGGGGATTGCTGTCACAGACGTGGAATATCCCTGGCCAACGACAATATAAATTGTTGAGCCAACAGGAACCTTATCTCCTGTTTTCATGTCTTTGTTTTTAAATTTTTGCTGCAGCACAGCTCCGGCAGCTTCCACAGAAGGCTGGTAAGACACGGATGCTTTCAATCCCATGTTTTTTAAAACACTTACAGCATAGCGCTCTGAGCGGTCAACCATTAACGGCACCTCCATCAATCGGGATTTTTTGGAAACCCGGAAGTGAATTTTTCTGCCTTCTTTCACATAAACATCCGATTCGTTTGTCGGTAAAGGATCCTGATAAAGAATCGTACCTTCCGGTTTTTCAGGGGCATAAATAGAATCCACCACTTCATACTCCAGATTCAATGCATCCAGCGCGGAAGTCACCTGCCTGATATTTTTTCCCAGGTAATTCGGAACTTCTATCTTTTGCCCGTGATTAGTTTTCGAATCAAGATAATAGACCGTTACAATCACCACAACAAGATAGACCATGAACAACAATCCCAGATTGATCAGGAATTGCCTAGAACAGATGAACTTAAATAGATTGCTGAAAAACTTCATTCGTTAATGCTTCTAAAATACGCAAATATAAGAAAAATCCGTTGACTTTAGGATGTCAGGATTTTAGGACTTTACGACAGTATGGTGAAAGAAAAAAAGATAAAAATGGAGTATCCAGGACTTTAGCACTTCAATCTTCATCACCGGGAATATAAATTATGAGTTCCGGGGTTATCACATCAAAAAAATTCAACCTCTACGCGTCGGTTTTTCTGCCTTGATTTTTCATCCACTTCTTCTACTAAAGGCCGTTTATTCCCGTATCCCGTAAAAGACATTTTTTCTTTTGGGATTCCCATACGGATCAGATCTTTGTAAACACGTTTTGCTCTTTTTTTAGAAAGTGCTTTCCTGTTTTCACAGCAGACATGACCGCTGATTCTCAACCGGAGCGAAGGCTGATTCTTATAAATATCGCAGATGTTTTTCAATTCTGCTGTCGGGTCTGCCAGGTACTTACTTTTATCTCCGATAAAGAAAATGGATGTAACGATCGTTTCCCCTTTATAATCTTTTTTCTTTTCCTTTTTTTCCCTGATCTTAAAACTCTTGGCAGGCGGAACTGTTACTTCCTGCGGGATCTTCGCTTCCTGCTTTTTTTCTGCCTCATAAAATGTAATCTGCATAAAACGGGCATTGTCATTGCTTAGCTTCAACTGCTTTTGCAAGCTGCTCGTGTAATTTTCAAGAACAATCTGCGGGAGATTTTCCAGTTCCTGACGTAAGATTTTTTCCACTATCTCAAATCGCATCCGGCCGATCTTCAAGTTACTTGCTTCTCCGCCGACAGAATCCGAATATACCTGCACTACAATCTTCGAAAGAGAATCTTTTAAAGATGTTTTGACAAAATCTCTGAAAGCAATCAGAGAATTCCCTTCCGGCTGGATCTGATTATAACCATAATTCAGGCGGTATTCCTTACAATTTTGTGAATAAGAGAATAATGGTATGATTAAAAAAAGTACAGTAAATAAGGTTATTTTTTTTGCCACTTCAATTTCGTTTATCTAATCCCCAAAGCATCTTATTACGTATGGTTTCCAGGAATGTACTATTCTCAAACTCAATCATCCGAATAGTAAACGGAGCTTTTTTCACGATGATCTCTTCACCGTTTTTTATACTCTTTGTACTGGAATCCAGACTCACCAGATAATTCCGTGCTCTTCCACTGATTTTCAATTTAATCGGAAGGTTATCCGGAACGACCATTGGTCTTACATTTAGGTTGTGTGCGGCGATAGGTGTTAATATGTGGACTTCACAGCTCGGAACAACAATCGGGCCTCCGCAGCTCAGGTTATAAGCCGTGGAACCGGAAGGTGTTGATACGATCAAGCCATCTGCCCAGTATGCATTTAGGTATTCATTGTTCAGCTCTGTATAAACAGTGATCATAGAGGCGGTATCCTTTCGGTGAAGCGTTACTTCATTCAATGCGAAATTCTCATCACCGAACAATTTTTTTTCCGTCTCGACACAGATGAGCGTCCGTTCCTGATGGGTGTATTTTTTTTCCTGTAACAGCTGAAAGGACTGGATAATCTGGTGGCGATTAATATTTGCCAGGAAACCCAGCCTTCCAAGGTTTATACCGATAACCGGCACATTGGAATCCCGGACATAGCTCACTGTTTTTATGAACGTCCCGTCGCCGCCAATGCTCAGCGCGCAATCTATACCGGAAGAAAAATCACGGTGGGAACTGAATGATGCAAATTGCTCGTAAACGGTATTTCTCTTTGACAGATCTTTTTTCAATGTTTCTTCGATGACCGGTGTCCAGCCAAAATCGAAGATGATCCTGAAAATTTCATCAAAATCACAAAAATCTTCTTTCGAGGTTATTTTTTTACCGTAAACAGCAATGTTCATTTTATAAATTCAAATAATTCATCAGGGCCTCATAACGGAGCTGCATATCTTCAGCGAATAAGCTCTTTTGGAATGAAGCGTTGATTTTATATTCGTAGCGTTCAAAGGTACGAATAATTCGGTCTAATTCAACCTGATTGATCTTAATTGTCACATCGATTTTTGTCGAATCAGGTGATGAAGTGATGTAAGTGCTCAGGATCTTGGCACCATTACTTTCTACAATCTGTGCAATCTGCGCTAACGAATAATCATGTCTGTTGACTTCCAGCACGATAATACCTCCCTGCTCTTTAATGCTTCCCGTATTAGCTATCAATTGCATCAGGTGATGAATACTGGTACATCCCAGATATGTTTCATCAGCAGCCAGTACCGGAACCACCGTTATTTTCTGTGTAGCTACAGTATAAAGCACTTCATAGATATGAGCGTTTTCCAATACATACGGGCGCGGCAGGTGCTCGAATAATTTATCCAGTGTTTCTTCCACATCCAGACGATCGAAAATATCCGTTTCAGATACTACTCCGACAAAGTTTCCGTTCTTCAGAACCGGGAGATGGCTTACCTTAAATTCTTCCATCCACCGCAAAGCAACTTCTCCTGTATCCGTGTGCTTCAACGGAGGAATCTCTTCCGTAATCAAATCTTTAGCAATCATGGTGGAAAATTAGTAATTTATTTCCATTGAATGATATCTTTATTTTCCTGCCTGAAATTCTGTCGGATATCTTTTAATGAATCGGAAATAGCTCATGGTAGAATCTGAATTTTGTTTATCGTAATAAACAATTTTGATGTGTTTTTGTTTAGTGAGATCAACAATTTAAAATCTAAATCTCTAGATTCACTTTCATGAAAACAGAATTTCATACATTTGTTCCTCTTATTTTTCAGTTATGTCAACAAAGCTCAGCGTCAACATCAATAAAATTGCCACCATCCGAAACGCACGAGGCGGAAATACTCCGAATGTGGTTCAGGCGGCCATTGACTGTGAACGTTTTGGTGCGGACGGCATCACGATACATCCGCGCCCCGATGAACGGCATATCACTACAAAAGATACATACGATCTGCATAAAGTAGTCACGACTGAATTTAATATTGAAGGGTATCCCGATGAGCGTTTTCTGAAAATTATCGAAGAGCTGCGCCCTGCGCAAGCGACACTGGTGCCTGATCCGCCGAATGTGTTAACTTCCAATGCCGGATGGGACACAAAAACCCGTTTGAACGAGCTGAAATCCATCATTTCCAGAATCAAAAAGCTGGGTGTCCGTACTTCCATTTTCATTGAAACGGATTTAGAGCTGATTAAATACGCCAAAGAAACCGGAACAGACCATATTGAATTCTATACCGGTCCTTATGCGGAAGAATACACCTCAGACAGAGAAAAGGCAATCGCTCCGTACGTCAAAGCAGCGGAGCTGGCGCATACATCAGGTTTGGGAATTAACGCAGGACATGATTTATCTCTTGAAAACCTGAGATACTTCAAGCAAAACATTCCACATTTAGCGGAAGTATCTATCGGGCACGCTTTAATTTCCGATGCGCTTTATTTAGGTCTGGAAAATACGATTCAGAGATACAAGCTATTATTGCAGGAATAATTACCCTTTTTCCACCCGCAGTAAATTTCCGTAATACAGTTTTTTTTCTGTAGTTGTTTTCATCCATAATTCGGAAACGGACATTTCTGACGGAGAGAAATAGTTTGCTGCCAGCTCTCCCAGCTTTTTAAGATCGATCTTCTGTGAATAAGTATTAACAACCAGAAAGCCTCCCGGTGCTAATAATTGTGAAGCGGTCTCCAGCAATAAAGGTAATTTCTCGTCCAGGATCCATTTTTCGCCTTTGGCTCCCAAGCCGAAAGCAGGCGGATCCATGATGATACCATTGTATTTATTTCCCCGTTTCACTTCCCGCTGCGCGAATTTAAGCGCATCTTCCACCACCCATTTAATATCGTCCAAACCAGAAGAGATCATATTCTCTTTTGACCAGGTTACCAGTTGCTTCACCGCATCTACATGAACAGCTGTAGCTCCGGCTGCTGACGCAACTAATGATGCGACTCCCGTATAAGCGAAGAGATTAAGAAAGTTATGTCTTTCTTCCAGATGTTCATGAATAAATTGCCAGTTGATATTCTGTTCCGGAAAGATTCCGACATGCTTAAATTTTGTCAACTCCAGGTTAATAACCAGCGATTCATAGGTGATTGCCCATTTATATGATACGGGAAGTTGTTTTAATGCTTTCCAGTCACCTTTATTCTTCCCTGTTTCAACAAATTCAAAATGGGCTTTTTTCTGCCAGTCCTTCAACGGAAATACGCTGGGAAAATACGCCTGCACTTCCGGTCGGATAGTGATGATCTCTCCAAAGCGTTCCAACTTTTTTCCGCCGCCGGCATCGATCAGCTCATAATCGTTCCAGCCTTCTGCATACAGCTTCATTTATTTTGCACGAGGCGTTTTCACACGGCCTTTGTGCATCATCGCCATACGCATCTGGTTCTTATTTCCCACCATTGAAAGCTGCTTGGTCATGGTGCTGATCTGCTCTTTGAACAAATTGTTCTTATCCAGCTTTTTAGCTTCCTGCAATAAAATCTTGGATTCGTTTGTTCTTCCTGTCTGTGCGCAGATCCCTGCAAGGTGCATTTTACACATTGCCTGATCCTGTTCCTGACGAAGTCCCATTTGCAATGCTTTTCTCAGCTGTGTCTCAGTTCTGGAGAATCCCCAGTCCTGTGAATTAAACATTGCCTGAAGGTAAATCACATAAGCATGCTGTTTTTTAGGCAAAAACTGCGGATGTGTAATCTTGTTGATGTATTTTTTCGCTTTTTCCTGATTTCCCACACGCATCTGGTTCATCGCCAGAATCATGTTCTCATTTCGGAAGAAACTCAAAATAATAATCGCAGACACCAGGATCATCACAATTCCCCATCCCCAATAACCACTCGCAAACAACAATACGTCAGCTAAAAGCGCTGCTGCTGCAAGGGTACATCTAATAATAAAACCTATCATAATTTATTTAATCAATTGTTGCAATACATTTTAACTCAATGGCAATCGGTGTTGGTAAGGAATTGATCTCAACTGTTGTTCTGCACGGTTGATTATCTTTAAAATACTCTGCATAAACACGGTTATAGGTGTGAAAATCACGCTTCATATTTACCAGGAAAACGGTCACATCCACTAATTTGCTCCAATCGGAGCCGGATTCTTCCAAGATCACACGAACATTATCAAACACACTTCTGCACTGCGCTTCGAAATCAAATTCCAGAAAATTACCGTTTTTGTCCAGCTTTAATCCCGGAACGCCGGAATCACTTTCATCAGAACCCGCCACACGAGGCCCTACACCTGATAAAAACAATAGATTACCAACACGTTTAGCATGAGGATACAAACCTACCGGTTTCGGCGCTTTATTAGTAGAAATGGATGAACTTTCTGCCATTATTTTTGTTTTGAAATGCAAATATACATATTTTCCGAGAGTATTCTGAAAGGAGTCAAAACTACCAATCTGCTCAATTTTCCAATTTTCTCAATCTTCCAATATTTCCTATAAATTCTTCGTCCTTCCTCCGTCAACAGGAACATTAATTCCATTGATATAACCAGCGGCTTCGGATGCAAGAAAAGCAATCGCATTTGCGACTTCTTCCGGCTGGGCAATGCGTTTCATCGGAACTTCATTTGCCATTTCATCAAAGATATAATCTACCGAATGACCTGTTTTTTCTGACTTCACGGATGCGATCGATTTCAAACGTTCCGTATTTGTCGCTCCCGGCAACACATTGTTTACCGTGATATTAAACTGACCCAATTCATTTGCCAGCGTTTTGCTCCAGTTCGCTACTGCTCCGCGAATGGTATTTGACACACCAAGACCGCTTAAAGGCTGCTTAACAGAAGTCGAAATAACATTGATGATTCTCCCGTACTGGTTTTCTTTCATCAAAGGAACCAATTTCTGAACCAGAATATGATTGCAGATCAGATGTTGTGTGAATGCAGCGGTAAATTCTTCTACTGTGGCATCAATGATCGGACCTCCTTTCGGACCTCCGGTATTGTTCACCAGAATATGCGCATTTCCGCCATTTTGAACATATTTATCAAGAACTCCAGCAAGTTGCTCCGGCTGCGAAAAATCAGCAACCAGCCACGAATGTTTCTGGCCTTTGGAAACATCCAGAGCAGTAGCCAGCTCTTTTAATTTCTCTTCATTTCTGGCAACTAATACAATGTTCGCACCGTTTTTCGCCATCTCAATTGCAGCACATTTTCCAATCCCCTGCGTACTTCCGCAGACAACTGCCGTCTTATTTGTAAGCTGTAAGTTCATTATTTTTGAATTTTGGTTTTAAAGATAAAGAAACTCTTTCAAGATACACTTTATTTCCAATATCTTCGTTTTGATAAACAACTAGATGAAAAACGCTTTTTTTCTGTTCTGCGGGCTCTTTTTTTGTGTTTACCAGGTAAATGCACAGGAAACTTCATTTCGGGAAAAAATGGTTACTGCTGTTCCCAACGAGGAAATACAGATTGATACGTTCACCATCTATCCGAATACTTTTAAAGCTTTTTGCGGGGACAAGCAGCTCACCTGGGAAGATTATGAATTAAATCTTACAAAGGGCACCATTCGTTTTAAAAACAGCTGCAACCAGCAAATAAAGTTGGAGTACAGGGTTTTCCCTGTCAATTTCTCTGCGACGGTCCAGCGACGGGATACCAATCTCATCTTTGAGGAGCGTAAAGGGAATATGGAACATTATCTTTCCCAGGCCACAACAACGGACTACGATCTGTTCGGTACTACGAGCCTGAAAAAAAGCGGAAGCATCTCCAGAGGTGTTTCCTTCGGAAATAACCAGGATATGTCTATCAATTCCACTATGAACCTGGAACTTTCAGGGGAATTGGCTCCCAACCTCAAAATACTGGCTTCCATTTCCGATGCGAACATTCCGATCCAGGCGGATGGGAATACGAACAAGCTGCAGGAATTTGACCGGATCTTTATCCAGGTTTTCAATGATGAATTCAAAGTCATTGCAGGAGATTTCTGGCTGAAACGCCCGCAGGGATATTTCATGAATTTCAATAAGCGGGGACAGGGAATTTACGGCGAATACAACTGGAGAGATAAAAATCAGAACAAATGGCTGATCCAGGGCGGCGGCGCATTTTCCAAAGGAAAGTTCAACCGGCAGATCATCCAGGGAGTCGAAGGAAATCAGGGACCATACCGGCTGACCGGAGCAGAAAACGAATCTTTCATCATTATTCTTTCAGGAACAGAAAAAGTCTATATTGACGGTCGTTTGCTGGAACGGGGACAGGAATTTGACTACGTCATTAACTACAATACCGCAGAGGTTACGTTTACTTCCAGAAACCTGATTACAAAAGATAAACGTATTGTTGTCGAATTTCAGTATTCCGACCAGAATTATGCCCGTTCTCTTTTTCAGGCATCGACTTTTTACGAAGGAAAAAAGCTCAATTTCTGGATGAATGTTTACTCTGAACAAGATGCAAAAAATCAAACAGTTCAGCAATCCCTTACACCGGAACAGAAATACTTTCTTTCCACCATCGGTGATAATCTCTCAGAGGCTTACATTTCCAGCATAGATTCTGTCGGCTTTATGGAAAATCAGAATATGTACCGGCTGACAGATACTCTGGGTTATGACAGTGTCCTGGTGTATTCCGTCATTCCTGCGGAAGCTGTATTCAGCGCTACATTTACATTCGTCGGAGCAAATAAAGGGGATTACATTCTGAAGAGCTATACCGCACTCGGAAAAGTTTATGAATGGGTTGCTCCTTTAAATAGCGTTCCGCAGGGAGATTACCAGGCAAAACGTGTGGTTGTAACTCCGAAAAAACGGCAGATGGTCAGCGCGGGAGCGAGCTATAAGCTCACCAAAAACCTGGAAGCATTTAC
Source organism: Flavobacteriia bacterium 40-80 (assembly GCA_001899145.1). GTDB lineage: Bacteria > Bacteroidota > Bacteroidia > Flavobacteriales_D > Crocinitomicaceae > 40-80. The sequence goes on along the minus strand of MKVF01000017.1, from coordinate 68,900 downwards.
GGAACTGGCTTACACCAATAATGACTTGAATACATTTTCAAAATTGGACAGCAAAGACGATCAGGGATACAGCAATAAATCAAGGATCATCGGGAAATTCGGCTTATCGAAGGATTCCATTCCAAAATGGCAACTGGAAACAAAAGGGGAATTTGAAGCCCTGCACCGCAATTTTCAATATATCGAAAATTACCGTTCCGTGGAATATGACCGTGACTGGAATACACGAAACAGAGGATACAAGGGAAATGAAATTTTATCTTCCGTCCAGGCGGATTTCCGGCATATCCGAAACGGAAACTTCCTGATCAACGGCTCGCAATACAGTATCGGGAATGACTATTCGGGAATGAAAGGTGCAATCGGTGGAAAATGGCGTCAAAAAGGTTTTGATGCTTTCTATGAAGCGAGCTACCTGAAAAGTAAGGCCACGGATTATAATTCCGAATTTTTGCGCCACAAAATAGATCTTTCCCAAAGTGTAAAATTTTTAAAATTCGGAATAAAAGATGAGTACGAACGGAATCTTTTCCGTGATTCTTCCGGATTGAAATCAAACAGTTATCAGTTCTTTGACTATGAAGCATATATTTCCAGCGCTGATACGGGCAAAAATTCTTATCGTTTGTTTTTCAGGGAACGCTACGATCAGATTTCCAATCTTACAGAGCTGACTTCTCTTACAAAAGCACAGAATTTCGGTACGGAATTTTTGATGAACAGTGTGAAAAATCAGCGATTGAACATTATTTTGAATTACCGCCAGCTGAAAATTGAGGACACACTACTCACCTCTCAAACTCCCGAAAATACGCTTCTGGGGCGTTTAGATTATGAGATCAAATTGTTCAAAAGTGCTTTTACCTGGAATACGTTTTACGAAGTGGGAAGCGGACTGGAACAAAAGCAATTGTTCCAGTATATAAAAGTTGCCGACGGACAGGGAGTTTACACATGGGTTGATTACAACGGTGACGGCGTAAAAGACCTGAACGAATTCGAGATCGCGCAGTATCAGGATCAGGCTTCTTACATACGTGTTTATGTGAGAAGCAATGAATATACCCGTACCTATTCCAACGAGTTTAACCAAACTGTTACTCTTCGCCCGGAACGGATCTGGAACAACAAGAAAGGAATTAAAAAGCTGCTGAGCCGTTTTTCGGATCAGGCGCGTTTCCGTATTTACAGGAAAACGAACCAGATGGACCAGACATCGTTTAATCCGTTTGCCACAGAAGTAAGAGATACGTCGTTAGTCTCCACGAATTCAACCATCCGGAACTCCTTTTATTTCAACCGAACCAATTCTGTTTTCGGATGTGAATATACCTTTCAGGATATCCGGAGCAAATCGCTGCTGGCTAATGGCTTTGACGCACGGACAAACGTCTCGCATGAGTTCAACTTTCACCTGAACATCAAGCGTATTTTCAACCTGGAAGGAGTTTTCCAGAGAGGAAATAAAAGTGTTGAAGCGGATTATACCACCGGCAGAAATTACGACTATGATTACTATATGGTCAAACCGTCCTTGAGCTACCAGCCATCGACTTCTTTCCGTCTGACGTATGAAACCAGGATTTCTTCGAAGCTGAATGTCACTTCAGAGAAGGCTGTCATCCAGGAATACGGAATGAAAGTAAAATACAACCGTTCCGAAAAAGGAAGCTTCCAGGCAGCTTTTGCTTATGTGAAAATTAAATTTAACGGAGAATCTAACTCCTCTCTGGGCTACGAAATGCTGGAATCTTTAAAAGCGGGAAACAACTTTACCTGGTCCGCAGGTTATCAGCATTCTATTTCCAAGAACTTACAGCTCTCTATTCAATACAGCGCCAGAAAAACGGAAGGCAACAAGATCATTCATACAGGCGGAATGGAAGTGCGGGCGTTTTTTTAACCCCGCACGAAACCCTCCTGATTCAATTGGCTTATTATTTTTTCAATATAAATTCTACTCTTCTGTTGGTTTGTCTTCCTTCTTCCGTGTCATTATTCGTTACCGGCTGCCCGCTACCTTTTCCTTCGCAGGTAATCCTGTCCTGACCGATCCCTTTGCTGACAAGGTATTCTTTCACTGCATTCGCACGGTTTGAGGAAAGTGTGAGATTTGCCGATTTATTTCCGATATTATCTGTGTGACCGATCAGCAGTATCTTTGCTGAAGGATTGTTTTTCATCATTGTAACAACTTTATCCAGTTCAGGGTACGATGATGCTTTCAGCGTAAATTTTGCAAATTCAAACGTAATGTTATTCAACACGATCGCCTTGTCATAAATTACCTTTGTCGGATTAAAATAAGTAATCTCGGACTTTACTTCCTGTGTAAAGAAATTCTGAAGGAACGTCGGAAGGCCCAATGAAGATTTCTTTTCCTGCAGACCTACATAATTGTTTTCGTATTTACATTCCGTACCCAGCTTATTCGGTTCGTGAATCACTCCGAGATAAGATGTCTGATAAATCGGAAAGTAGATTTTACCATCATTAGCGATCTGCAATGCACCGATCCACTCTTTATTTTCGGACTGGCCTATTTTTGTCATGGAAGCCTGGATCGCTTCGTTAGAGCCCGCCTGTAAATTAATCTGGTGGATTTCTCCTTTTCCGGCAGCGGAAACATACAAAACAGAACCATCCGGCGAAAACTCAATCCCATAAGGATAAGTTCCCGCTCCTACTTTAATATTAATCGGGTTGCTCACTGTTCCTGTCGCGTTGTCAAAGTCAAAAATTTCCAGCTCGTGCGTTTCTTCTAGGGCCAGCGCGATATTACTTCCATCCGGATTGGATTTCATATATCCCTGTGTGTTCAGACTTCCTCCCTCATGTATCGAACCAGCTTTTGAAATTACTGGAGTGGCTATTATTCCTTTATCGGTTACAAGGTAAGCAAGGAATTCATCGCTTTTCCATTTATGCGCGATTACCCAAACGTCTTTGCCGTTACGATGTGCAACAGCGGTCAGCTTTTCGGTAATCGGTGTGTGCAGCGGAATATTTTTAAGTGTATCGACAATATCTCCCAGACCATTGTTCAGAGTCATGTCAATAACTGAATAAGTCAGTCCGTCTTCTTTTGCTGTCGCGGCAACAGAAAACAAATAATAAATATTCTTCACTTTTGGTTTCGGAATCGCCACACCGGAAGACGTAGAGGAAGGATCACCTTTCAGGCCGGAACCATTCGGCATTTTTTCATGCTTGTTGTTCCAAACCGTTATTCCATCCGTATAAAACAGCATTTTTCCGTTTGCATCCGATATAACAGCGCAGCCTTCTTCCGTATCCAGCAGGCCATCTGTAAGCGCAACCGCCTTTCCGGATGAAAAGTCAACGCCTGCATTTCTTCCGAAATACCAGATGTCCGCTTCTTTCTGAGAAACTGCAAAGAAAGATGCAACCAAAAAGTTAAGCACCAAAATAGCTTTCATATTCATAATGGTTATAATTAAAAATCAGTGCTAAGGTAATCTTTTTAACTGAATATAAGCTACTTTCGTTCAAGTTAACAGGATTTGTATCTTCTCTTTTTCTACATCGAACTTTTCTGAAATTTCAGCTATTAATGCTTCGTCATCTTCATACAACCTGTCCTCGTCCATAAGACGGATCAGGTCCGTATTTTTTATATCTCTGAGGTCCAAAATCCGGAAATAACCGGGCATATCCAAGTCGTATTGTTTAAATACAAAGTAATAAGTATAATCAAACATAAAAATCACTTCATTGTAAAAGAATCGTGAGAGCCGTCAACCCTTTCTCAAAAATATACAATTATTCTCATTTTTGTAAAATAATTCTCATTTTATTTACATATTTATATTAAACCTGTTATCACTTTGGAAAAACTGAAATACAACTATGTAATCAATTCTTTTTTTTGTCTTGTCATAAACAATAAATATCCTTTACATTTGTTCTGTAAGAAATTTTGGTCATGAAAAAATTCGCCATCATCTGCGGAGGATACTCTTCTGAATTTGAAATATCACTGAAAAGTGCGGACACAATACTGAATAATTTTCCGCAGGAATATGAGCCCTTTCTGGTAGAAGTGACACGGGAAAGCTGGACAGCTGTTTATAACGGCGGGCGTTATGCGGTTAATCCCTGGGATCTGTCATTTAAAACAGGATCGGAAGAGATCAAAGCGGATGCAGCGATTATTTACATTCACGGAAATCCCGGGGAAAACGGAAAGATCCAGGCTTTTTTAGAAATGCGGAACATCCCGTTCGTCAACTCCGGCGGACTGGCTTCTCATTTGTCTTTTGATAAATGGTATTGCAATCAGTTTTTAAGAAACTTCGGAATAAAAGTGGCAAAATCATTATTTCTTCGCTCCGTCAATCAGTTTACAGATCAGCAAATTATTGATGAGCTGGGGCTTCCCTGCTTTGTAAAGCCTTCCGATTCCGGTTCCTCTTTCGGAATTTCGAAAGTAAATACAATGGATGCGCTGCGTCCGGCATTGGAAAAAGCTTTTGCAGAAGGAAAATCAGTCGTGATAGAAAGTTTTCTGAAAGGTACGGAAGTAACCTGCGGTGTTTACGGAACTTCGACAGGAATAAAAGCACTACCGTTAACAGAGATTGTTTCTGACAATGAATTTTTCGATTATGAAGCGAAATATTTAGGACAGTCAAAGGAAATAACACCTGCGAGGGTTAGTGGCACTATTAAAGAAACGGTACAGGAAGTATCAAAAGAGATATATCAGCTGCTGAACCTTCATTCTATCGCCAGGATTGATTTTATGGTCGTGGACGGAATTCCGTATGTCATTGAAGTGAATACTACACCCGGCTTTTCTCCGGCAAGTCTTGTTCCTCAGATGCTGGCTTATGAAGGAATAAAAATCAGGGATTTCTGGAGAGAAATCATTAAATTTGAGCTTAATTACTAATTATTTTACAGATTCTACATGAATATTTTGGTTACCGGAGGAGCCGGTTTTATCGGTTCACACGTTGTACGCAGATTTGTTAAGAAATATCCTGATTATAAAATTGTCAATTTCGACAAGCTGACCTATGCGGGAAACATTCACAATCTTCAGGATATTGAAAACGAATCTAATTATCATTTTGTAAAAGGTGATATCTGTAATATAGAGGACGTCCGGAACGCATTTCACAATTTCCACATTACGCATGTTATCCATTTGGCAGCGGAATCTCATGTCGATCGCTCTATTGACGGTCCGATGCAGTTTGCCATGACGAATGTAATCGGAACATTAAATTTACTGGAAGTTGCCCGCTCTGAATGGCAGGACGGGAAAGATCATGTTTTTCATCATGTTTCCACGGATGAAGTGTACGGAAGCTTAGGAGAAGACGGTTTGTTCCAAGAGACAACCGCTTATGACCCGAGAAGCCCTTATTCTGCATCAAAAGCTTCTTCTGATCATTTTGTGAATGCTTACTTTCATACTTACGGTCTTCCTGTAAAAATGTCAAATTGTTCCAACAATTATGGAAGCCATCATTTCCCGGAGAAATTAATTCCGCTAATGATCCTAAATATCCTGAACAACAAAGAGCTTCCTGTTTACGGGAAAGGTGAAAACATCCGTGACTGGCTATGGGTAGAAGATCATGCTTCGGCGATCGATACGATCTTCCACAACGGAAGAATCGGTGAATCCTACAATGTCGGCGGTTTGAATGAATGGAAAAACATTGAGCTGGTACATTTCTTATGTGAGCTGATGGATCAGAAATTAAACCGGCCGGAAGGAACAAGCAAACAATTGATCCGGTTTGTAAAGGACCGTGCCGGGCACGATCTGCGTTACGCGATAGATGCACAAAAACTGGAAGCAGAACTGAACTGGAAACCTTCTATTACATTTGAAGAAGGCCTTTCCAAAACCGTTGACTGGTACCTGGAAAATCAGGAATGGGTGAAAAATGTAACATCCGGGGAATATCAGGAATACTATGAGAAGATGTACGGGAAATAATCGGATTAAAGACTACAGATATTATTAAGACACTAGACTCAAGATATTAGATACTAGACATTAGACTATAAGACACTAGAAAAAGATATAAGATTTAATTTTAGTGCATTATCAATTTTCCCTTAAAACAAAAATCCCCGAAACTTCGTTTCGGGGATTTTTGTTTATTCCTATGTGTCTTTATTATTTCACTGCAGCAGCTTTTTCATTGGCTGTTTTCATAATGCCATCCGCTTTTGCGTTAGCTTCTGATTCCAGCTTGTCTGCTTTCGAGTTAGCTTCATCGCGTACTTTCTTGGCAGCAATTTCAGCAGCCTTCTTCTTCAATGGGTTAGAGCCTGCTTCATCGATCAGCTTCTGAGCAGCTTTTTCTCCCTCAGCACGCACATTATCTGCCTGTTTTTTAGCTTCTGATTTTATTGTATTTGCCTGTTTCTGCGCTTCATCCAGAATCTGTTGTTTTTTCTTTTGAATCTCTGCGCTTACATCTTCTTTCACTTCATTTACCTTATTGGTAACAACAGTTTTTACAGAGTCTTTCGCTTTTTCGAAAACTTCCTTCGCTGCTTCTTTTACGGATTCTTTCAGATTACCCGTCAGTTTTTTAATGGAGTTTTCAATATCTGTCGTGATTTTCGGGTTTTTCACTGTACCACCGATATTCACATTTACCGGAATGATGGCCGGTAAATTTGCCAGCTTCAGCTGCGGAACAAGCCCATTCACTTTTTCCAGCCCTTTCTCAATGTTCTTAATAATTACCTGCGGAATTTCTTCTTTAGGAATGTTCATTTTCATCGTATAGCCAATGGACTGATCCAAAGCTGTAAATCCTTCTGTTTCCGTAGAGATATTTCCGATCTTAACATTGATCGGTTTCTGTGTCATCAGCTTCCCATCAGCAATTTTAAACTTAGCCGTAAGATTTTTAAGCGTCTGAGCCGAGCCGAGCTTATCCATTTTTAAAGCTGATCCTAATTTTGCAAGCGGCTCGAACCCGGAAATGGTAATGGATGTAGTGCTGAAATCACCCAAACTGTTGATAGAGCTCAATATCGGAGAAAAATCAGGTGTTACCTTCGAATTCAGCGTCAGATTGGAAGAAACTTTTCCCTGAACATATTTCAGAATCGGGGCAAACTTCTCTACGGTCACAAATGTTGTTGCCAGCGTGTTGATATCAATCTGATTCAGATTATACCCTAAATCAACAGTCGGCTGGTACGGATTACTGGTATTGTAGGAACCATCTAAACCAACTGTTCCGCCCATGGCTTTCATTTTAATATTATTGAGATAAGCTGTTTCGTTTTTCAAGCCGATATTTCCTGTTACCTGCTCAATATCCAGTCCGGAATAACGGATCTTTCCGATAGCTGTATTCAGATTAAAATCAATATTGGCAGGAATAGTAACCGCTTCTTCCGAAGAGCTTGCCGGTTCCTGAGGTGTTTCTTCGCCTGAAGAAGCAGGAACATAGCCCATCAGCTCATCAACATCAAGATAATTAGAGGTAAATCTGAAATCTCCTTTCAGCTTTTCATCCTTGAATAAGTACGCAAGGTAATTATCTATGGTTCCGTTCACGGCAAAGTCTGAATTTCCTGTTTTTGCTTTCAAAGTTTCCAGATTCAGGTTTTTAGGTGTAAATCTAAAGACCATTTCACTAATGCTTACCGATTTCGGCAAATCCGGAGATTTATATATCATATCTTTCAGGATCAGCGTCCCTAACGCGTCAAATTCTTCGTACCGTTCTTTTTCAATAGAGCTCATCTTTCCTTTCAGGGCGATATCCGCATCTAAAAGACCATTATAGGATTCTCCTTCTGCTAACGGAATAACTTTTCCCAGCGTTGCCAGATCTACATTTGCTTTGATTTTAGTGTCAATGGCCGGATCTGCCATAATATTACGCAGCTTCAGCGTTGCATCGACGGTATTTTTTACGAAATCCACATGAAATTTATTCACGTCCGCAGTCATTGCGTTCAGGTTGCTTCCTCCCGGAAATGTCGATTTCGCATCGATCTGAATATTTTTCAATTGCTCCGGCAGGTCCGGATATTTCACGGACGCGTTACTTACTTTTAATCCTGCATTCCAGGAAGGATAATTTTTATCATCCAGCGTTCCTTTTACAGCTGCATTTAATGCCAGACTTCCGCTTGTAACCATGCTTTCATAGCCGGTTTTATAAAACGCAGGAACCAGAGAAAGCAGATCTTTAAATGTAGATTTTCCGGTGTTCAGCGTTAAGTCCATTTCGCTCTTGTTATCGAACATCTCATAGAAGCCTTTCACGGACATATTGAAATTATTCAATGCCAGCGAGTTTTCACGAAGTGTGAATTTTGAGGAGCTTTCTTTAAATTCCATCAGCAAATTGGCAACAAGATCCGTCTTTACTTTTGTAAGGTAAGACAATCCGTCCATTTTAAATGTCAGCTCATCCATATTGGTTTTCGTATCAAAGTCAATCACGTCAGCCGTCAGATCTCCTGAACCGGTATGATTGAAATTTACCAGCTCTGCAAACATATTGGAAGAACGGTCATCGTATTTTATATGTGCGTTATTGATCTCATAATGATTCAACGCCAGCTTAAAGGAAGAGGGCTCTTCTTTCTCTTCAGGTGTCTTTAAAGAATCAGGTTTAACGATATCATAATTTGCCAATCCGTTTTTCAGGACACGCACATCCACCACCGGCTTATCAATAGAAAATCCTTTAATTTCAAACTGGTCACCAAACAAGCTCCAGAAATCAAGATGCACATTAAAACGTTCGATGTTCACCAGCTCCACTTTATCAAATGTATCGCGCCCGGTTATCGTAATTCCGTCAAACTGCGCCGTAAGCTTCGGAAACGTCGATATGATCGTCAGGTCAAAATCTTTCACGCCGACATCTGCCAAAAGCATTTTATTCACTTCTTTCAACGCAAGATTCTTAATCTCCTCTTTGTAAAAAATCGGGATAATAATAAGCGCTGCCAGTAACAGCACAAATACGATTCCGGTACCGATCAGAAGCTTCTTCAACCAGCTTTTCTTTTTTGATGTCGTTTTATTCATAATACTCAGTAATTATTCACGATATTTGTCGTTAACGTAAAATATTTCAATTTCGTTAAAACATGAGTAAAAATAATCTTTTTTATGTTTTTGTAAGCGTTTTATTCTTCGCAAATCATAATTTTTCCCAAATAGAATCAGGCAAAATCGTCCCTTCAGCTGAAAAAACTGAAAGCAAGGAAAAAAAGGAGAAAATGAAAGCTCCGAAAGAAAAAAAAGCAAAAATTGAAGAAGACATGACAGGAAAGTCTTTTTTGTTCATTGGCGGGGGAGCACAGTTTACACAGCCTCTTAATTCCGAAACAAATAATTTATTCAGTGAACCTCTGGGCTTAAAGAAAGATGAAAAAGGAATGGTAACACCTGTTTTCAATATTAATTATAAGATTTCAGTAAGCAAAGGCTTCTATGTGAATTTCGGCTTCGATTATTCCCAGACAGCTGAAAAGTACAATTGGAAATCTCCAACAACGGATTCGGCTTATAATTATACCAATAAATACCAGCTGCTATCCGTTCCTGTCGGCATCACTTATATCACAGGAAAAAAAATACAGTTCACCGGAGGATTAGGATTTGCTCCGCAAGTAATATTCGGCTCAAAAAACACGTTGACAACGGTAACTGAAAAAAAAGTGGAAACAACAACAAAAACACCTTTACGTAATGCGGTAAATGATTTCAATATCATGGCTTATATTCAGGCCGGAGTTCAATTCCGAATCACCAATGGACTTTATTTCTATCTGCTTCCGGAATTCAGATATTCGTTGTTCAACACACTCAACAAACAAGCTTCGTATGCGCGAAAATACTGGACAGCAGGAGCACAAATAGGTTTTTCTTTCAATTTCTAAGTAAATAGTATATTCAAATAATATCTGTCTGATACTAAAAAGAGGTCACTTTAATGGGTGACCTCTTTTATCTTATTGTTGTGATTCTCGTATTACAACTTCGAAACGGAATGATGATGCACTCCTTTTTCAGTGATCATTTTTATCTGATAGATTCCCGCAGGAAGTTCACTTAAATTGATTTTCAAAGATGTTGTTGAATGTGCTTTCATTTCTTTCTGAATTCTACCCTGCATATCATAAACATATACAGCCTGTAATAACAATCCGTCTGTTTCGATAGTCAACTGATCTGTAACAGGATTCGGGTACACACCGATAGCATTTGTTAACTCATCAACTCCCAAACAGTTCTCTACAGTAACCTGAACGGCATCTGTTGCAGAACAACCTGCCGCATTTTTGACAGTTACGCTAAATGTCCCGGAAGCGAAAACCTGAATCGACGAAGTTGTCGCTCCGGTACTCCAATTATAAGCTGTATGTGTTCCTGCATTTAAAGTAACCGGTGTCTGACTTTGACATACAGTCACATCATTCCCCAGACTCACTACCGGTAAAGCATTTACATCAACCGTTACCTCATCCGTATTTGTACATCCGTTAATATCCGTACCGGTAACTTCGTAAGTGGTTGTTTGAACCGGTTGAAATGCCACTCCGTTCTGAACGCTGTTATTCCATACATACGTTACTGCTCCGTTTGCCGTCAATATAACAGATTCACCTGTACATAAAGATGTTTTTGAAGCTGTAGCAGCAACTGAAGGAAGCGTATTTACGTTAATTTCAATCCCTTCTGAAGTAGCTTCACAAGCGTGAGTTGTACTGTTAACAAACACTTTATATACTCCTGCTGCATCGACTATTAATTCGTCATTTGTTTCATTAGTCAAGACCTGACCATCCCGCAGCCATTCAAATGTTGTTCCTTGTGTTGGTTCAATTGACAGTAATGCAGTATCTCCCTGACAGAAAAGTGTTTTAGATGCAGTAATCAAACCTCCCGCCAGGCTGACACATGTATTCAGCTGATAGACTGAAAGCGTAGAGCTTACTTCATTTGCAAGAATTAAAATGTCATTTCCATTCGGAGAGGATGCCGCATCAATATAAATAATTCCTTCCGCTCCCAAATCAGGACCGCTCCCATTTAAAGTACGATTGTTTGCATAACCTGAATAAACAGGATTCTGCGGATCATTTACATTAAATACCATAACACCGCCGATTCTTTCCATAGACACAAATAAGTAATGATTACCACCTATGAATGCCGTTGTCACGCCTTCCGGCTCCGGACCTTTGTCATCACTTCGGTTTTTTAATGTGGCAGCACCTGTTCCGTTAGAGGCATTAAAGAATTGTCCGAATACCGGGTGATTAGCAGTGATTTGCTCCAGTAAATCTTTAGAATCAAATACCAGCTCGCCTGTAGCAGCATTCCATATACTAAAAGAACGTCCTCCCATTACATGGATTTCATCAAAATCGCCATCACCGTCCGTATCTCCGGAATAAGTCAATCCGTTTAAGCGACCGAATAATTTATTATTTTTCAAAATGTGCTGATCCGGAAATGCTACCGGGTCCAGATTCATAGAACTGATACGCTTTGCATCAACAACAGACCCAAACTCGCGGGAGTCACCTTCATTAGCTGAAAATATGTATCCCTGACCATTGATAAAAGAATAAGCAATTGCGTCCGGCATGAAAGCTCCTTTAACCGGTGCCGACGTAATCAGAACAGCTCCACTCTGATCGGAAGCATCCAGTCCGTTTCCTGATGAATAATCGGAATAACCTAAAGCATAAATGGTATCGATTGTTGCCGTTGCAATGTCAATCACTGCCATCGCATTATTTTCCTGAATAGAAACATACGCTTTTGTATTATCTTCAGAGATAGTTATATATTCCGGTTCCAGATCCTGAGCTACAGAAGCTGAAGTAGAAAAAATCCGGATCCCCTGGTTTCTTAATAGTGTCTCCTGCCCGTTATAAGCATCAAATCCGATAGTGGTAACATCAGCCTGAGTCAGAGCAGCTGCTCCTGATGTCAAATCCACGATTGAGACAGAGCCAACAGGATCGACACTATAATTACTACTCGGTTCCCCTTCGTTTGCTGTCAGTATTTTCGTAAAATCCTTATTAAATGTAATCATATCCGGCATAGCTCCAACTTCTACCTGATTGATCAATACTCCGTTTTCATCCAGAAATACAACAAATCCGTTCAGTTGCGCATTTGCATTTTCTATTGCCAAAGCAACCAGACCATTATGCACTGTTACAGAATTAATATTCCCGTACGTTGTAATATCAATACTGTTCAGCAGTGATGGAGCAGAAGGATCAGAAAAATCAACAATATCAAGCTTTTTCCCGATACTGTTTGCTATATACAAACGGTAATTTGAAGAATCATACGCAACAATTTCAGCCGAGTTTGATCCTGCCGCGCCATTAGAGAAGCTTGTCAATAACTCAAGTTGCAATTCATTGGATGCTGACGGAGCAACATAATCATTATCCTGAACATAAATAATCTGATAGTTATTTACAGGGTCAATATTCATGTTATCTCCCGCTATCAGTTTCACAATAATTTTTTCTGCACGCTCACTCAGATTATCGTCAATGATAGTAATTGGAAAATCTATAATTCCGTTTGTATTGGCAGGAATATCAATCGTATCATTCACCCAGGTAAAGTCTGTATCTAATATCGCATCAGAATATACAGATAGCGCCACGGCGATTTTTGAAGGAGAAGAATTTCCGTTAGAGATCGTCAACGGAATAGAATGAACTCCCGCATCTTCATTCAAGATAATAAAATTAGACGCAGCAGCAATACTTGCATCCGGAATTACAACTGCAGCCTCCTCAATTGAGAACAAATCGAAACGGGAAGTTCCACCTCCACCATACGTGCTTGTTGATCTCGCAGCGAGGTAACCACCTGAAACAGGATCATAATCCGAAACTATTCTAAAACCAGCATTCGGATTATTGTTCAGAGAGGTAATCGCGGAAAAATCAAATGTCCGTTCATGCCAGGTATCTCCGGTACCGGTCGGTGCAGGAGTAAACGTATACACCGTTGCATCTGTCCAGACTGCAATACCTCCTGTTGCTGCACCTGTAACATCCGCAGAATACTGCAACACCCATGTATTTGCAGCGGTATTACTTAATCGCTGCCACACTGAAAATTTCAGATCAGAGTGTCCGGTAGTGTTCACATTCCACTGAACACCTGCTGTTTTTGGTGATCCGGAAGACGGATAAGAGGTTGTCTGCAATCCTGAATTGTCTGTCGTGTTTAAATCTGCTGAATATCCGGCAGAAAATGAATTTGTAATTCCACCCAACAAAACAATATTTCCCGAACCTACAGCCGGAGTCAAAACTCCTGTACCCGTAGCTGCATCATTTGTTGTGGAATTAAAATCCCAAAAAGCTACTTGTGTTTGCCCCCAGACAAAACAGCCAACAGCAAAGCAAGCAATAGTTAGTATCCATTTTTTCATATTTCTTATTTTCTTGCAAAATTGCACAGCGCTTACTAAGCCTGTTTTAGCTGGTTCTTGTGTTTATATCATCTTATCATGAATCCAATATGAAGTATATTAAATCAATATGAACCAGATTCTATAAATCCCGATTACAGATAAAATAATCCAAAATCCTGTCTTTAAGAATGACTCTTATCAATTTTTCCCTGAGCTTTAATTCTGTTCATATAACCTGCGATTTTCAAAAGCCGGTAATTATTCGTTACTTTGCAAATTATTTTTGAAAGATGTCGCATAAAGCAGGTTTTGTAAATATTGTAGGGAGTCCGAATGTGGGGAAATCGACACTGATGAACCAGATGCTGGGAGAGAAGCTGTCAATTGTCACCTCAAAGGCACAGACCACCCGCCACCGGATTCACGGAATTGTGAACGGAGATGATTATCAGATCGTTTTTTCTGATACTCCGGGTGTGGTTAACGCTGCTTACAAGCTGCATGAACAGATGATGGGATATGTTGAAACATCTCTGAAAGATGCTGATATCCTTATCTTTATAACAGATATCTTCGAAAATGAGATGAATCATCCCGGAACACTGGAACGCATCCAGCGCTTACGGATTCCTATACTACTGGTGATCAACAAAATTGATCTGGGAACACAGGAAAAAGTAGTGGAGCGCATCAGCTATTGGAAGGAACGCCTTCCTTCTGCTGAGATCATTCCTGCTTCTGCCCTTCACGGCTTCAATAAAGAATGGATCTGGGACAGAATCCTGGAATTGCTTCCGGAAAATCCACCTTACTTCGACAAGGAGGATATCTCAGACCGCCCGATGCGTTTCTTCATTTCTGAAATGATACGGGAAAAAATATTTCTTTATACCGATAAGGAAATTCCCTATTCAAGTCAGGTAGAAGTTGAGGAATATTTAGAAGAAGATCATATTATCCGGATTCGGGCTGTTATCGTTGTGGAACGTGACTCTCAAAAAGGAATCATTATCGGTAAAGGCGGAACAATGCTGAAACGGATCGGTTATGATGCCCGAAAGGATATTGAGGCATTCGTCGGGAAGAAAGTTTATCTGGAAACATTTGTCAAAGTAGATAAAGACTGGAGAACAGATGATCTGAAATTAAAAAAGTACGGGTATTAAAAAATTGCAGATTACAGATTGCAAATTGCAGATTGTGAAATGCGGGTTAAGAAATAATCTTGTTGAGAAACAACATAATAAGTAAAGAAGATGAGTAATATCATAGCAATAGTAGGGCGTCCAAATGTTGGAAAGTCAACACTTTTCAACCGTTTAACGGAATCAAGGGACGCGATCGTAAAAGAAGTAAGCGGTGTTACCCGCGACCGTATTTACGGAAAAGGGGAATGGAACGGGATTAATTTCTCAGTTATTGATACAGGCGGTTATGTTAAAGGGTCTGAAGATATTTTTGAAGGGGAAATCCGTAAACAGGTAGAGCTTGCTATTGATGAAGCGAATGTGATTCTGTTCGTGGTAGATGCGGTTATTGGTATTACAGACATGGATAAGCTGGTCGCTTCTTTACTTCGTAAGTCAAAAAAGAAAGTATTTATCATTGCCAACAAAGTGGATAATACGCAGCGAATGGGTATGTCCGCGGAGTTCTGGAGCCTTGGATTAGGCGATGTCTTTGAAATATCAGCAGTTAATGGCGGCGGTACGGGAGATTTACTGGACGAAGTCACAAAAGATTTTGAGCCGGAAGCAGATTTTTCAGAAGAAGATGCTTTACCCCGAATTGCGGTTGTAGGTCGCCCGAATGTTGGTAAATCTTCGTTTGTAAATGCTATTACAGGACAAGAAAGAAATATTGTTACGGATATCTCCGGAACAACACGTGATGCAATCCACACACGCTATAAATCATTTGGTTTTGATTTCCTGCTTATTGACACTGCCGGATTAAGAAAGAAAAATAAGGTAACAGAAGATATTGAATATTATTCGACATTGCGTTCGGTCAGAGCCATTGAGGAATCCGATATCTGTATCATGATGATAGATGCTGTCGAAGGGCTTCAGAAACAGGACCTGACCATTTACTACATGATCGAAAAAAACAATAAAGGTGTGGTGTTGCTGGTAAACAAGTGGGATCTGGTAGAAAAGGATCACAAAACTCTGCTGGAATATGAAGAAAAGCTTCGGGCAGAGCTGGCGCCTTACAATGATGTTCCGATTCTCTTCACTTCAACCATCACTAAGCAGCGTTTACATAAAGCCTTGGAGAAAGCCATAGAAGTTTATGAAAGCCGGAATATCCGTATTTCCACTTCCGAGCTGAACGATGTCATGCTTCCGATTATTGAGCATACACCTCCTCCATCCGTAAAAGGAAAATACATCCAGATTAAATATATTACGCAGCTGCCCATCAAATATCCGGCATTTGCTTTCTTCTGTAATCTCCCTCAATATGTCCCGGATTCCTACAAACGCTTTCTGGAAAATAAGCTGAGAGAACACTACAATTTTGAAGGTATTCCGATCCGGATATTCTTCAGAAAGAAATAAGAATGCGGGCGGTATATAAGCGATTAGCAAATAAAGAATTTTTCCTGTTAAACGGAATATTGCTGCTTTTCTTAACGGGAATTATCCTCAATTCTCCTTTCCGCCCGTCAGACGATTTATTGCTGTTTACCAGTGATTCAAAAACTTATTTTAACGCTGGAAAAGAATTTTTTGATTTTTCAGCTCAGGGAGATTCGCTGATCAGGCCATTTTTCTATTCCTGCTTTCTGGCCTTGTCCTACTATTTGGGCGGAGCCTGGCTCGTAGTCCTGTTACAGCTGCTCTTCTGGCTTACCAGCGCTAACCTGGTTTATTACTGTGTCAAGGAGATCAGCGGAAAACCGATCTACAGAATCATTGCAGTTTTTTTCTTTGTCATCAACATTTCCTTGATCTCTTACACATTTCACGGGCTTACAGAAGTAATGTCCGTTTTATTGCTCTCACTAATTACCTTTATTACTTGCAAGACGCTCAAAAAAAGGTTTGAATTTAAGACTGCTGTGAGCATCTTATTTCTCTTCGCGCTGCTGGCTGTCACAAAACCCTTGTTTTTGTATCCGTTTCTTTTCTTTTTGCTGGTGACAGGAGTATATTTTTTCAAAACGTACCGGAAAAACGTAAAATTAATGCTGCTCCTTCTGTTGGCGGTTACTCCGGTTCTCCTACAGCTAACTGCAATGAAAGCGAAATATGACCTGTTTAAAATATCAGAGATCGGCAGCCTGACATTTGATAAATACCTGCTGGCACAGGGAATCCAGGAAATTGAGCAAATCAGCGAAGTTGCCGTATCACAGGAAATTGCGCTCAATATGGATGTTTCAGAAAAAAGACATTATCTCTGGAATCACCGGAATACTTTTTTAAAGCTCTATTTTAAAAATATACAGGACAATGTTACCGGGTATGGAACAAATATTATTCTTCCTTCCGGAAAATCCGCTCCGAAATATGTCAAATTTATGGCTGTTTACAACGAAAAGCTTTACATTTTCTTTTATTTCCTTTTTGCTGCATTTATTATTTTATCAATCAGAGATCTGTTTTCCAAAAAGCTGGTAATCAACTGGCAGTCAACGGCGATCGGCTTATTATTATTTTATATCATTTTCTCTTCCGGGATTTCTTTCTGGCAGGCAGACAGGCTGATCATTTTTTCCCTTCCTCTATGGATCGTTTTACTCTTCCTGATTCTTAACCGGTTAGGGACCACTTTAAACAAATCCCATCAGTAAAATGTAAAAGGAGGCATTTCTACCTCCTTAACTTTCCTATAAAATTCCGATAGCTTTATTTCAAAACCTCCAGCTTTTTCGTTACGATACCTTTTTCCGTATTAATGATAACCGTATAAATCCCGCTTGACAGCTGTGAAATATTTATCTGGCAGCTGAGCGCGTTTTGATATTCATTTTTATAAATGGTTCTTCCCGTAACATCCATAAATGTAATGTTTTCTATTCCCAAATCTCCTTCGATAATAATATTACCGGATGCCGGATTCGGGTAAAGTGTAAGCTTGTGCGTTAATTCAGCATCGTTGACTTTTAACTTAATACAAGCGACGGATTTCTGTTTTGTCACAGAACCACAATCGTTGGAAGCAGTCACTTTAACAGTATAATTTCCGTCCTGCTCATAAGCATGGGATATGTTTGCTGTGATCGAAGTTGTTGTTGTTCCATCTCCGAAATCCCATGTATAAAAATTGACATCGGTTGCCCCGGTTATTCCGAAATCAAAATCACATCCGTTATTGGAATCGGAGATACCGTTTATCACAGGAAGCAGATTCTCCGTTATGACAACTGTATCAGCGTCTTTACATCCGTTTGCATCTGTCACTTTTACATAATAGCTTCCGGCTGTTGTTACAGTCAGAGTCTGAGCGGTGGAATTATCATTCCACAAATAGGACGAACCGGAATTTTCTGCATCAAGTGTTAAGGACGAACCGGCACAAATCCAAGCATCAGGCCCTAAATTTACCGCCGGTAGTGCGTTCTGAGCAATAATAATTGTATCTGATTTGGAACAACTGTTAGCGTCCGTTACTTTTACGAAGTAGGTTCCGGACGTTGTTACAGCTAAAGTCTGAGCGGCGGAATTATCGTTCCACAAATAGTACGCGCCTGTATTTCCTGCATTCAGCGTCACTGATATACCTGCACAAATTGCAGTATCCACACCTAAATTCACCACCGGCAACGCGTTCTGAGTAATGACAATCGTATCTGATTTGGAACAATTGTTAGCATCCGTTACTTTTACGAAGTAGGCTCCGGACGTTGTTACAGCTAAAGTCTGAGCGGTGGAATTATCATTCCACAAATAGTACGCGCCCGCATTTCCTGCATTCAGCATCACTGATGTACCTGCACAAATTGCAGTATCCACACCTAAATTCACTGCCGGAAGGTCAAGAATGGTTAAATCCAGTGTTACCAGACTATCACAGCCGCCAGCCGCTGCATGCGGAATCAGATAAGTAGCAGTGCTGTTACTGCTTGTGTAATTAATACCATCTATCCAGGTAAAAGAACCACAAGCTGTATGAAAATCCGTTCCGGCTATCACGCAAGAGGAAGAAGCACAATCCTTACTGAAAAAGACACCGGCATCAAAAGCAAAAGCAAGATTACCTGTTGTCCAGTGAGCATAGCTGTATGCAGCAGAATCCACCTGAATACAATTCAACGCAGGATTATTATTGGCAATAATTGTTACATAATCAGGATTGTACCCGTTTTTCAGGTTGAGTGATGAAAGCAACGGCATGTCGCTACAGTACAACAATCTTATATGCTGTGAGCTGAAATCCAAAGACGTGAAGGGATTTTTGCTGCAATCCAGCAAAACCAGATTCGGAGCATTCAGGTTCAATGAAGTAAGCTGGTTATTATTGCAATACAATATGAGCAGTGAAGTATTATTGCTGAAGTCTATATAAGGAAGCTGATTGCCGGAGCAATTCAGGTCTTTCAGTGCGGTATTAACACTGATATCAATAGTCGTCAGCAAATTATTGGAACAATCTAATTTTGCCAGCGCAGGATTATTATTGCTTATGTCAATGGTTGGTAGCAAATTATCCGAACAGTATAAATTAACGATTGCCGTATTGTTGCTCACATTCAAGGCCGGAAGCAGATTGAAAGAGCAATTGAGCATCGTCAGTGATGTGCTGTTTGCTATGTTTAGATTAGTAAGCTGATTATGAGAACAATCCAGGTTAGTGAGTAACCCGGTATTATTAGTGCTCAAGTTAGGAAGCTGATTATACGAACAGTTTAACGAGGTCAGAAGAGTATTGTTGTTCACATCCAGATAGGTAATATTGTTATGACTGCAATCTAAGGTTGTCAATCCCGTATTCAGTGAAACAATGAGGTAAGGCAGCTGATTATAGCTGCAGTTCAATGTAGAAAGATTCGCCTGATTGAAAGTATTCAAAGAAGTTAGCTGGTTCTTGGAACAGTCCAAAGCAGTTAAAGCTGTATTACTGCTGACATCCAGCGTTGTCAGCAAGTTGTTGCTGCAATTCAAGCTGGTCAGCGCTGTACAGCCATTCACATTTAAAGCATTTAGCTTTTTATTGTTCAAGTTCAGACTTGTTAAAGCCGTACAACCGTTCAGATTAACGCCGACGCCTGCGGCAAACCCTGTGGATACGTCAACATTCGTAAGTGCCGTACAACCGCTTAGTTTCAGGTATTTTAACCCCACATTACCCGTAAAGCTCACACTTGTTAAAGATGTAAAATTATTGAGATCCAAGGTATCAATAGGGGTTGGAGAGCCGTAGCCTACCTGAATATTGTTACCGGAAAAACTGGTAATATTTACGAATGCTTCTATTCCCTTCAAATTTGAAATAGTAATATTATTCACGTTGATAGCACCGGTGTAAGCAGTTGCTTCCGCACATTCGATCTCATTATTGCCATTGGTGTTAATAGCGCTGTTTCCAAGCAGAGCGGCTTTAAAGTTGGCATCCGGAATAGCTACAACACAAGGCCCGGGAGGAGTACAATCAGTATCAAAAGCAGCCCAGGCATCAAATTCATAAGGATAGCCATTTCCCCACAGGTAATCGGAAACCATCACATTATCCACTTTTATACAGGTCAGATTAGGATATCCGGTAACGTTAATCCCGATAAAGCTTTGCGGATGCCCATTCGCGAGATTCAACGAAGAGAGCTGATTACCTTGTGCATAAAAGTGCTGAAGCGCCGCACAGCGGCTTACATCTAAGGAAGTTAAAAGAGGATTCATACCACATTGAAACATCGTTAATGCGGTATGGATTCCAAGGTTTACAGAAGTCAGGTTAGAATTATTATTGATTCTGAGTGTTTCCAGCCCGAAACCTGCAAGAGTCACGGAAGTCAAAGAAGAACAATTTACCAGCTCAAGCTCTTTCACTGCGGAATTATTCATGCTAAAAGTGGTGAAAGAAACGTTCGTACACTTTAATGTTTTTAAAGAGGTACAGCCATTAATAGTAAGAGGAGTGGTCAGCGGACAATTACTAATGTTAAGATATTCGATCTTCTTAAAAGCTTCAATACCTGTTAAATCATAAATGGGATTTGTAGATCCGTTTAGCGCAAAGCCATGACTGAAGACATCTGATGTATAATTGGTCGCTTCGCTCACCTGGATTTCACCATCATGGTTGGCATCCAGGTAAATAGTAATACCATTGGGACCGGTAGGATTGGAAGGATAAGAATGATTAACCAGAAAAGCCTTAAAAACCGGATCAGGGATATATACATTTTGTGCGGTTGTAGTAAAAGCCGTTATTGTGGACAGAATGCCCAAAAGAATAATTTTTTTCATAATTATGTTTATTAGTCCGCTTAATAGACAGCAAAAGTACTAAACAGTTGCTTGCAGAGTGCTAACTTGCTGCTCTTCTGGCAGAAATATTTAAAATATATCAATTATTCAAGCTTTATTTTATCCCGAAATGTTACGAAGATTTAAAAAATTGTTATTTTTTAGTACTATGTATTACAAGATACCTTTTAAAAGATATATCTTTGCAATATAAATGATGAAAAATGAAAGTTGAGAATACACAGGCACAAATGCGAAAGGGCATTTTGGAATATTGTATTCTGGCGATTTTAGACAAGCGGGAAGCTTATCCTTCGGAAATTCTGGAAGAGTTAAAAGAAGCCCGGCTGATTGTTGTGGAAGGAACACTTTACCCATTGCTCACACGCTTAAAAAACACGGATTTTTTAAGCTATCGCTGGGAAGAATCCCCGTCAGGGCCGCCAAGAAAATATTATTCCATCACTCCATCCGGCAAAGAATTGCTGGAACAGCTACATCAAACCTGGAATGAGCTACATTCCGCCGTACAAAAAATAACCCATAAAAATTAACGCTATGAATAAAACTGTTTCTATACATATCAAAGGCTTTCCCTTTCTTATTGAAGAAGAAGCCTATAAAAAGCTGGAAGCTTATCTGTACCTTCTCAAGCAAATGCTCGGTGATCAGGAAGGAGCAGATGAAATTGTTGAGGATATTGAGATCCGTATTGCAGAGCTGCTCAATACCAGAAAAGGGTCAAAACAGGTTGTAGAGATGAAAGATGTGGAAGAAGTATTACAAACACTGGGTGATCCTTCCGATTACGCGGATGAAAGCGAAAATACAGCGTCATTCGGTGAGAGCAAAAGTAAATCTGACGGTCAATACAGCTCTCCGAAAAGCTCTGAAAGAAAATTATACAGAGACGAAGAAAACGGACAGCTCGGAGGTGTCTGCGCCGGACTGGCTGCTTACCTGAATATTGATGTGACTGTCATCCGGCTGATCTGGGCGGGCTCGTTTTTCATTTTCGGATCGGGATTCCTCCTTTACTTACTATTATGGATCATCGTTCCGGCTGCGAACTCATCCATTGACCGGCTGCGCATGAAAGGAAAGCCGATCAATGTGGACACTGTCAAAGAGGAAGTGGAACGCGCTGCGAGAAATGTCACTGAGAAATCACGTTCTTTCGCAAATAAAATGAAAGGAGACGGAAAAATACGAAAAGGTGTTTCTTCCATCGGAAGAGTGTTCCGGTTCGGGATCAGCCTTTTCCTCTTATTCATCGGATTTATGCTGTCACTGCTTTTAGTCGTTATCCTTTTTGGCAAACCGCAGTTTTTTCCGGCAGTTTCTACAGAGGGTTTTCTTTCACTAAATTCGCTAAGCGATCTGATATTCAATGATCCGTTTGACTATCAGCTGGCACAGCTGAGCGTTTATCTGGCCGCTTTCAGCTTAATCACTTTTTTCCTGCTGGGAGGAATCGTTATGATGTTCAATCTGAGAAACAGATGGTATCGTTTTATTAATTTAGGATTGATTTCACTTGGAATCATCAGTACCATCATAGGATTTCTGGTAGCTTCGCGTACAGCAAGAGATTTTACGGTGTCCGGTGATATCGAAAAGGAAATCGCAGCCATCTCCACAGAACAGCTTCAGATAAAAACGATGTTTACGAGCCCTTTATCGAATTCGGATTACAAAGTAAAGCTCAACAATAACGACTGGATGCTGCACGTTGAAGAGCAATCTATTTTTTCATATGGTATCGACGTATATTATCATCCTTCAAAAGACAGTCTTTTTCATGTCCTGTTAGAAAAAGAAGCGAAGGCTGACCGGCTTCAAAATGCAGTGAACAGAGCAAAAAACATTCGTTATGGGGCGATGATCAGCGGCGACACCATCACACTGCCTAATTATTTTTCTTATCCGAAAAAAGATAAAATACGGGCACAGGACATAGAAGTACATATCTACATACCTAAAGGGAAATCCGTAGCGATAGATGGTGAGCAAGTCAGCATGGAACCCAACAGTGAACAGGATGATTTTGATGATGACGCAGACGAGCCTGTCGTAATAAGAGGGTATTTAAAAAGAAACGGGACCTACCGTCATAACTACTAACTTGCAGATCTCAAAAGTAAAAATCCGGCTAAGAATTTTAGCCGGATTTTTTATAGGTAACGCTCATCTGCTTCCATAACGTGTCCGCAGGATTTGCAGGTTCTTAATTCTTCCGAAGAATAAAACTCCTTAAACCGGGGTAAAAAATCACGTTCAATGTTATCTAACGGAAAACGGTATTCATGCAGCTTGTGATTACATTTCTCACAGAACCACATTAAACCGTCTGTCAGATTCGTTCCTTTACGGACTCTTTCAATTACTATCCCGATAGTATTCGCCGGACGGACCGGATTGTGAGGAATATTGGACGGGAGCAGGAACATTTCTCCTTCCCTGATTTGCACTTCCTTTGCCTTTCCGTCTTCCTGAATTGTAACCGTAATATCACCTTCCAGCTGATAAAAAAACTCTTCACTTTCATTAAAGTGGTAATCTTTGCGCGCATTAGGCCCTCCGACAACCATCACAATAAAATCTTCCGTATCCCGGAAAAGCACTTTATTGTTAACCGGAGGTTTCAGTAAATCTCTGTTTTCTTCGATCCACTTGTGAATATTAAAAGGGAGCAGCATTTTTCTGATTTTTAATTTTAGCTCTTAAATATAAAAAAAGGTTGACAAATGCCAACCTTTTCTTCTGAATTTAAAATTCTATCAGCGGTTTAAATGGAAGAAAGTGTGGCCTTCCAGCTCTTTCCCATTGATTCCTTTAGCTTTGTATTTAATAAAATAAACTCCTTCCGAAGCATCCGTTCCGTTTACTTTGCCATTCCAGTATTCATCCAGCTTATTGGTGTAATACATCTGATTTCCCCAACGATTAAAGATCCAGTATTCGATTTCCGAAACGTACATCTTTGTAAATTCATACAGTTCATTCACATTATCTCCATTTGGAGTAAATATATTCGGCAATTCAATCACAGGATCGTGATACATACATGAACCATCGTCCAATGCAGCCGTCAAATCATAATTTAACGCCAGAGGATCCGTACATCCGCAATTGACAATTGTCAGAGCAATTCTTGCAGTATCGCTGCACGTCCCGTCTGATGCAATCAGATAAACGTACTGATTAGAAGAAAGTGTTACTGATTGTGCTTCTTTGCTGTAAACAGAGTAATAACCTGATCCCGTATTCCACTGATAGCTGTTCGCATTTGAACTTTCATTGCTCAATACAAACGTCGTTGGATTACATCCTTCTGTCTTATCAGGAACAATTACCGCTATCGGTGCATTGATCGCATCAACAAAAATACTGTCAGTAAGGGAGCAGATATTATCCTCCACCGTAAAATGATACCATCCTGATCCCAGATTTTGTGCAAGGGTTGTTGTTGAGATAGTGGTATTGTTAAGGTCCGATGCTGTCCATGTATAAACGGGATTTCCCGTTATACCGGAAACAACAGCAGAAGCAGTTCCTGTATTCAGACATGCTTTTGTAGGCAAAGAGATCAGCGTATCGATCTTTAAGGTCTGATTTAAGGTAATGGTTACCGTATCGGTTTTATTAAATCCACAGGCGTCCGTTGCCTTCACGTAATATTCAAAAGGCCCGTTCAGTCCGGTCTTGACATACGCCGTGTCAATATGGGAAATAGTATCTCCGGACAAATTATACCATTCGTAAGTATAAGGGGATTTCCCTCCGGAGGCGGAGGCATAAATCGGGATCGTATCGTTCGCGCAATATATCACCGGATCAATCTCGTTGATAACGATATCAGGGCCGTCAACAATGTAAATAGTTCCTTCTGAAATAATCGTATCTCCACATGAATTTACAATAAAAACCCTGATAATAACAGAGTCCGTTCCTTCGTCTATATTATCCTGAATCGGAATAAGCGATAAGATCAGACTATCCTGCCCCGGCTGAAAAACAATAGGATTCGGCAGTGAATCGTAATCAACACCTTCAATAGCCGATCCATATACTTCGTAATGTACTGTCATTGCCGTGTCAGCTGCTGCCAATGGTCTGGTAAAAATAATATCCGCAGTAGAACATCCTTCAATGATCGTTGATTCACCCGATACGGTAGCAACAGAAACCTGCACTTCCTCAGAGGCAAATGAACCCGCTTTCAGGAATACCCATGAATCATAATTTGCATCTCCTACATCAGCAATAGCAAATTTAAAATGATAGGTTTCCCCACACGTAACGTCGAATTCAATTGTCAGTGACTTTGTTGCACCGTCCATCTGAAAATGTGCACCCGGAGCTCCGGAAAAATGCTGAGAATTTGCCAGACCGGCTGCAGTACAGCTTCCCAAGGGATTGATTACGGGAATAGCACCACTGCTGCTGCCCACACTTCCATTATTGATAGTATTAATAGAAATAGGGAGATTAGTTCCGGGAACTAATGCAAAATTCTGATTCGTATAATTTCCTCCGGCAGGATTAGGTCCTGTCACGAAAAAGCCAAAAACATCATAAAAACCGGAACAGACATATTCGTTGTATTCATCACTCCCGAAAATAAAATCAAACTTAATCTTGTTACCTGCCGGCACAAAATCAAACTCAAGACGACCAATATCAAAAAGACCCTGATTCTGGACGTCTAGTGCTTTTAATTGCACATCATTACTAACAGTGTTGCCCGTTCCTGCTAAATTGTAGCCTCCCGAACTATTCGGACCAATCATTCCATTAGCTGTTCCCTGCCCGTTTGAAACACCTCCTGAGCCAATTACAATTCCCGAGGGAAAAGAAATCTGGCTGCCTGTATAAGTAAATTTACCTATTCTGTTTCCGGCGTAATTCGGATTATCATTAAACTTCGCATTAGAGATAATTACTCCCGGACCCGCCAGAACATCTTCTACCAACTGTGTCGGTGTAAGAGATAAATCTACAGTCGGCGTCTGTCCGAAGAGAAACGGTAAAGAAGAAAACAATATGATAGCAATAAAAATATTTTTCATAAAGTATGAATTGTTGTTTTAAAGACTATTATTTTTGGCTAAAAGTTGCATTATTTTAAATTTTGATGCAAGTTTCAAAATTAATTTTTTTTCCGGATTTATGAACAAAACAATTGAATACATAATAAATAACAAAAACAGGTTTTTAGAAGAATTAACTTCTCTTTTAAGAATCCCGTCTGTCTCTGCTGACTCCGCTTACAAAGCTGACGTCGCAAAAGCTGCTGATTTTTTAGCAGATCATCTGAAAGAAATCGGATTAGATAAAGTAACTGTATTTCCGACAAAAGGGCATCCTATCGTCTATGCAGAAAAAATTATTGACAGCAGCTCTCCTACTGTTTTAGTATATGGCCATTATGATGTCCAGCCGGCAGATCCTATTGAATTGTGGGATTCTCCCGCTTTTGAGCCTGTGATTAAAAAAACGGAGATTCATCCGGAAGGAGCAATTTTTGCACGCGGCGCCTGCGACGACAAAGGCCAGATGTTTATGCACGTCAAAGCGGTCGAAGCGATGCTGAGAACGGGCGAGCTGAAATGCAACGTTAAGCTCATGATCGAGGGCGAAGAAGAAGTCGGGAGCGTTAACTTAGAGCATTTTATTACAGAACAGAAAGAACTGTTGAAAGCGGATATTATCCTGGTATCGGACACAGGAATGCTGGCAAACGATACGCCTTCCATTACTACCGGACTAAGAGGCCTGAGCTATGTTGAAGTCGAAGTTACAGGTCCAAACAGGGATTTACATTCAGGCTTGTATGGCGGCTGCGTTGCAAATCCGATCAACAGCCTGGCAAAAATGATCGCATCTCTTCACGATGAAAATAATCACATCACTATTCCTGGCTTTTATGACAAGGTGATTGAGCTATCCGCAGAAGAAAGAGCGATGATGGCACAGGCACCTTTTGACGAAGGAAAATACAAGAAATCGATCGGTATAACAGCTGTTCAGGGAGAAAAAGGATATACAACACCGGAAAGAGGAGCTATCCGTCCGACATTAGATGTAAACGGAATTTGGGGAGGATATACCGGAGAAGGAGCAAAAACAGTGATTGCTTCAAAAGCGTATGCCAAAATCTCTATGCGGCTGGTTCCGGATCAGCATCCTGATGAGATCACACAATTGTTCAAGAATCATTTTGAGTCCATCGCCGAAGCGGGAACAACAGTTGAAGTAAGACCTCATCACGGCGGATTTCCGGTTGTTACACCTATTGATTCCATTGCGTACCAGGCGGCAAGTAAAGCTTACGAGCAAACATTCGGGAAAATCCCGGTTCCGGTAAGAAGCGGAGGCAGCATTCCTATTATCGCTTTATTTGAAAGTGTTTTAGGATTGAAAACCATCATGATGGGATTCGGGCTGGATTCTGATGCTATTCACTCACCCAATGAGCACTACGGATTATTCAATTACTATAAAGGAATTGAGACAATCCCTTATTTCTATCAGTATTTCAAAGAATTAAACAAGTAAAACGACAAACTAAATTTACATCAATGAAACAAATTTCAGGCATCCTGCTGCTATTATTCACTCTTAGTTCCTGTATTCAGTTTGAACAAGTCAGGTTTTTAGGAATCAGCAATGTTTCCAATGTCAGAAAAGACGGGAAAGCGATTGATCTGGACCTTGACCTTCGTGTGAATAATCCGAACACTTATAATATCAAAGTAAAACCTTCTCAGCTGGACGTCTATCTGAATGATTCCAGACTGGGAATTATCCACCTTAATGAAAGGGTAAAGCTGAAGAAGAAAGCAGAAAATGTTTATACCGCAAAGCTAACTGTGGAACTAGATGGATTCAACGTCTTAGCCCTTGCCAAATCGGCGCTTACAGGTAAAGTAGAGCTAAATTTTAAAGGAAAGATAAAAGCCGGTAACGGGCTGATTACAAAATCGTTTGATATCAACGAGAAAAAAGCGCTTGACCTGGATGTTATAAAAAACCTCACAAAAATTTTGGATTTCTAAAAATTAGACTATATTTAACCTTACCTTTATTAATTTAACATTATTTTTACATGTATCCAAAGCGCTGCCTGTTAATTGAAGATGACGAGGATGACAAGTTCATTTTGATGCAAGCGATTTCAGAGCTTTTTGAGGATGTATACATCAGAACGGCGTACGATGCTGAAAATGCCTTTTCTATTTTGCTGGAAGAAAAGTTTTTGCCGGAATTGATTATTCTGGACATCAATCTTCCGAAAATGAACGGACTGGAATGCCTTCAAAAATTGCGGGAATTCAATGAAACCCGCCACATCCCTGTTGTTATTTATTCAACTTCCGTTGAAGGCATTAACCGGACAGGGTTTGATATGTTAAAAATTCACAAGGTCGTTAAAAAACCGGATACATTTGACGGTATCTTAAAGGAAGTTGATAGTATATTTAGGACTATTTAACTTTGCTTATTGAGATATGCCTAAGAAAGAGAATGATTTTTTTCAGCTTATAAATTCGTTTAACAAAAATCTGAAAAGCCAGCTAACTGAAAGTAAAATTGATATCCGGCATTATCATAATCTGGTTAATTCCAATGCTCCGAAATTATTATTCAACAACAGCGGTCTCTTTTATAACTTCAATTTTATTGTATTCGCCGGCCAGTATCTGGGCAATGATATCCCTTCTTTCATTGAAGCTCTGAGAAATAAATTGAGAGAATCATTTCATACTTCTTTCATCTATAGCCTGTTGGAATACAACGGGAGAATAATTGATATTCAAGGAAGTGAAATAGAAGAAGAACATCTTCTTATCACTCTTTCCACAGATACTTCTTCCGGAGGGCATCTTAATTATTACATGTCTAAATACAATCCTAATTCCCTGGTTGTATTTGATGCTGATAATCTGCAGATCATTGATTACAACAGTCAGTTCAAAGAAATATTTGAAACGGACAGAGATATTTTAGATGCGAATATTTCGGATATTCTCATTCACAATTCTCTCTTTGAATTGAATAAATGGGTATTACAGTCAAGAAAAAACAATGACAGCACTTCCTTTTTCAATTTCAGGCATCTCACCAAAAATGGTATTCAGCAATCCGTCTGTCAAAAAATCACGATTGAAGAGGAATTTGCAAAAAGGAAAAACATCATTTTACTCAAATTTTACCATACTACCGACAAAAACTTTGAGCATATCCAGCAGACCATATTTCCGGACCCGTTTTACCGGATCACGGAACATATCCACGGGCCTTCAATAATTGTCAGTGCTCAGGATTATAATATATTAAGCCTGAACAGGCCATTCCTCCTGCTTTCTGATGAGCTTACCGCAGTCCCTAAAGTCAATGAAAAAATTCTTGAAATCTTCCCGGGACTACAGGAATCACAGCTATTCACAGACGTACAAACGGTAAAAAAGACCGGAGAACCCTTCTCACGCGAAAATGTTACGGTAACCATCAACTCCAAAAGCGGACACCAGACTTATTATTTTGATTACGAATTATTTCCTTTATTACAGGGATCTGAAACAAAGTCTATTCTCATTATCTTAAAAGATGAAACAACTGATTATCTCAATAAGAGAAATCTTTTAAAGATCTACCAGTTTAATGTTCCGGGAGGTGATATCGAAAATAGCGCGATATTTGACTTTGACTATGAGAAAGAGAATTACTTCATTTCACGGAAAGGCCTTGATCTTCTTCAGCTTCCGAAAAATTTTGTTCCCAATAAATATTTCTTTAAAAACAATCTGAATCAGGACGATTACAACAAAGTAGTCGAAATGATCAAAATTACCGAGAATCCGGAAGGCGAAATGCTCTGGGACCTTCGTTTTGAGAAAGATGCCGACCATACTATATGGCTGAATTTCAGATTCAGAGTCAAGCTCAATGCCACCAAAAAGATAGAGCGCCTGTATGGGATCTTCCGGGAAGTCAGAAGTTCGGTTTTTGGTATAGAAAAAGCGAATAAAAATATTGAAACCTCGAGCTTAATAAAAGAGAAAAACCAGCAAATTGACCAATACAAAATACGTTTCAACAATTTCGTGGAAGACGTTGACGATTACGTAATTATTCTCCTGGACAAAGCAGGTTATGTCATGAGCTGGAACAAAGGCCTTTCCATAATATTTGACTATTCAGAGGAAGAAATCGTCGGAAAAAACATGTCTGTATTTTTCACAAAAGAAGACATTGAAGATGGGATTCCCAATAAAAATATCCAGTATGCCTCTAAATACGGGAAATTAACCGAGCATTCCTGGCGTGTCAAAAAAAACGGACAGAAAATCTGGGTGGCTTCTGTGCTAAATCCTGCCAGAGACAAGGATGGAAATATCATCTATTATACGAACGTGATAAAAGATCTCACCCAGTCCATGCTCATTGAGCAACGTCTGAAAGAATATACATCCGAGCTCGAAAACAGGAATAAAGAGCTGGAGCAGTTTGCTTATATCGCTTCCCATGACTTACAGGAGCCTGTAAGGAAAATTGTCATGTTTTCGGATCTTTTTTTCAAAGAATTCGAACAAAAAAAAGAAGATGCTGACATGCTTTACCTGAATAAAATCATGACTTCCGCAAAACGGATGTCCAACCTTATCAACGGTATTTTAGACTATTCAAGAGTAAGCAGCAGCAGCCGGGAAAAAGAGGAGATTGACCTGAAAAAGCTGATTCTTTCCGTTGCAGAGGATTTCGATATCTCACTAAAAGAAAAAAACATCCAGCTCGACATTTCCGACTTTCCGGTCATCGAAGGGCACCAGATTCAACTGAAACAGCTGTTTGCCAACCTCATGTCGAACGCTATTAAATTTACTTCCGAAAATCCGAGGATTACAGTAACCTCAAGGCTCATTGAAGCTAACGACCTGGATCTGTTCCCTAACAACAATTTCGTGGAAATCAAATTTTCAGATAACGGTATCGGCTTCAAAAAAGAATACAAGCATAAGATCTTCGATATGTTCCAGCGGCTTCATGACAAAAACAAATTTCAGGGAACCGGAATCGGGTTAACCATCTGTAAAAAAATTGTGGAAAACCACTCCGGGCAGATCAGTGTTGACAGTGATGAGGGAAAAGGGACTGTTTTTACAATTCTGCTCCCGATAAAGGTCAATTAATCAATGAAATTATTATATTTGTAATACTCATCAATCCTCTAATATGAATAAGAAAAATTTTATAGTTCCTTACGACTTTACACCAGTAGCAGAAATAGCATTGAATCATGCTATTGTTACGGCAAAGGCACTTGATGCAAGCATTTATGTGCTGCACGTGGTAAGTAGTGAAAAAGAAATTGCTCCGAAGCTGGAGGAGCTGAAAGAGATCATTTCCAATCTGAATACATCGGTAGAGATCATTCCTATTGTCAGAATCGGAAATATATTTGATGATATCGGAAATGTAGCTGCCGAGCATTTATCGCAGCTTATTTTTATGGGAACGCACGGACCGCACGGTTTTCAGCATATTTTCGGCAGCCACGCACTGCGCGTAGTTACGAATTCTTCCGTTCCGTTCATCATCGTACAAGAGAGAAATATCAAACCGGAAGGATATAAGGATATTGTCGTTCCTCTGGATCTGGCAAAAGAAACAAAGCAAAAACTGGTGCACGTTGCGAATCTGGCAAAGTATTTCAATTCCAAGATTCACATTGTAACGCTGGAAGAAAAAGACCCTACATTGTCCCGCCGTATCAGCGATAACATTTACCTTGCAAAAAACTTCCTGGAGGAAAGAGATATTGAGTACACAACTCATATTGTCAGCCAGGCAGGATTCGACAAAGAAGTGGTGAAACATGCGATAAAAGTAGATGCTGATCTGATCGCGATCATGAACTTAAATCAGCAGAATCTCTTTGGTCTTTTAACTGCAAATTATGAGCAGTACATGATCACAAACGATGCAATGATCCCGACACTGATCGTAAATCCGATTGAGTCTAAATACGGTACAAGCTTCCTGTTTGGTTAATCAGCAAAATGTCATCACATCATTTTGTAAGAGACAAGCAAGAGCCGGCTTTAATAATCGCGAACGGGGAATCATGTTCCCCTTCGTTGTTAAATGAGCTTTTAGAATGGAACCCGTTTATAATAGTATTGGATGGTGCTATTCACCGCGTGCTTGAGCTGGGAATTAAATTCGATGTCCTTCTGGGAGACTTTGACCGGGCAGAAATAGGATTTGAGCAGCTCCTTGAAAAACAATCTCACGTAAAAATCATTTATGCGGAAGACCAGGAAAAAACAGATCTTGAAAAAGCCATTGATTATCTTATTGAAGAAGGGTTCAGCGCTGTAAATATCATCTGGGCAACAGGAAAAAGAGCGGATCACACTATTTCTAACATTACAAATCTGTGCCGCTACCGGACAAAGATTACCACCTGTATCCTGGACGATTATTCTGTCATTACACTCTTGCCACTTGCTCCTCAGAAATTTACAAAATGGTATGAAAAAGAAACACCTATTTCACTAATTCCCGTGGGAACAGCAACGGGAATTATTACAAAAAACCTAAAATACAACCTGCATAACGAAGAGCTGAAATCAGGATACCGTTCCGGCAACAGTAATGAAGTGCTTGAAACAGGATTAATCGAAATAGAATATTCCGGCGGTGACCTGCTTTTAATGGAATGCTCCGATAATAAACGATAAAAAATATGTTCACAGGAATAGTTGAAGCTTTGGGAAAAGTAAAAGCGATCGAAAAAGAAGGCACCAATA
Organism: Flavobacteriia bacterium 40-80; assembly: GCA_001899145.1. Classification (GTDB taxonomy): domain Bacteria; phylum Bacteroidota; class Bacteroidia; order Flavobacteriales_D; family Crocinitomicaceae; genus 40-80. Next base: position 36,230 of record MKVF01000017.1, on the reverse strand, counting down.
TTCACTTTACCATTCAGGCCGCTTTTACAGATGAATTGCAAATTGATCAGAGTGTTGCTCATGACGGGGTTTGCTTGACTGTTGTAGAGATCAATAACGATCAGTCCTACAAGGTGACCGCTATCCGGGAAACGCTTCAACGCACGGTTTTGTCTGAATGGCAGCCGGAAACAATTGTAAACCTGGAACGCTGCGTAAAGCTGGGCGACCGGTTGGACGGGCATCTCGTACAAGGACATGTGGACATAACGGGAACGTGCACAAAAATTGAAGATTTTGAAGGCAGCATCAAATTCCATTTTGAATACGATGCACCACATTTAACTGTTGAAAAAGGTTCCGTTACTATCAATGGAGTAAGCCTGACGGTTGTAGATAGCGGAATCAGCACATTCTCTGTTTGTATTATTCCATACACACTGGAACATACTAACTTTAAATCACTGGCAACCGGAAGTAAAGTCAATCTCGAATTTGATATTATCGGCAAATACTTTCAAAAGCAGTTCCAGGTGTACCAGCAAAAGAGTCAGGGCTGAACACACGGATTGTGCTTTCCGATCTGGATGGTAACCGTCAATCCGAAAAATGAATACCAGTCTTTCGTATTAGCATTTCCGCGGACACCATAGTCATTCTGATCCAGGCTCCGGTTGGATAATTGTGCGGCAACTTCACTGTTTTCCTCCGCCATACGGCTTTTTAAAACATACGTATTGCTTTTCACATCATCCAGATAATCCGTAAATGTTTTTCTTATTCCATACTCCAAACCGATGGAAATCCGTTCATTCGGTGAAAATTTAAACCCTAATCCCAAAGGTACGCACAATTGGATCAGGCCATAACGTTTTTGATCTGTCAGTGTTGTCCCCTGCCCTTCTGTTCCCACATCTCTCAGATTATACCACGTTCCGTTCAGCTCCGCTTTCGGGTTCATGTAAAAAAGACCGATCTGAGCTAAAATATAATGGGTAAAATTGTACTTTCGGTGACCGATCTGGAATTTCAGGTAATGAAATTCGACACCTGTAGAGGCTTCCAGAATAATAGATTTAAAAGATAAATTACGGTTCACCAGCAAAGGATCTGAGCTCTTTGCATCCATACCATATACTTTTCCGATACCGATATTTGTCCTCCAGGCAAGCCTCGCATGAACATTGTAGCGCATTAAAAGTTGTGCCGCAGGTGAAGTAAAACGAAACAGCTTTTCCTGGTTCAGATCGCCGAAATAATGACTCCCACCCAGTAAAAAGCCCAATTCGGTTCTTGATTTTGGTGTGAATTTCTGAGCAGACACTAATTGTGAACAAATAACAGCTGTGAGCAGCAAGAAAAATCTTTTAAACCGATACATAATAACTTTAAGAAACGCTAATTAATGGAATTAATTACACAAATGCAATGTTATATTTTACAACGTTAACTAAAAATTGTATTTTAGTCACAAGAAATAAAATAATCGGTATAAATATGAAAAAAATATACTTCTCATATATATGGGCAGCCTGTCTTTTAGTCGCTTTACTTTCCTGTAAAAAGGATCTTAAAAAGCTTTCACTGGGAGAATGGAATCCGAATCTGGCAGTTCCGCTTGCGCATTCCACATTTGATGTTTACGATATATTTGCACATACCAACGCGGAAGATCTTGTTGTAATTGATCCGAATACGGGTATGCTTGCGTTGGTTTATAAAAGTGATATCGCTACGCTAAGCGGTAACCAGTACGTAAGTATCAATGATTTTTCGGATAGCAAGAGCCTGTCCTTATCCGCGCTGGGAGGTACCGTTTCTCCAAGCTTTTCCTCTACGTTCTCACACTCGGGAAATGAAGAGATCGATTTCGCTTTTGATAACAGTGCTCAGATTAAAGAGTTTAAGTTTGATGACGGAGATTTATTCTTCAATATTTCATCAACCTTCAAACATCCTGTCACCATCTCCTTTTCCGTTCCTTCCCTGAAAAAAAACGGTGTTATATTCAGCAAGACGATCAATGTAAATGCTGCATCCGGATCTGCATCTACAGCGTCAGTATATGAAGACCTGGCAGGCTATGTCGCAGACTTAACTCTTGGCAATACGACCAACAATAAATTGCAGGTAAACTATCAGATTACGGTCAACGGAAACGGAAATCCCATTTTAGCAACAGATCAGATCAGCCTTGATTTCGGTTTCACTTCTCTTAAAATGGATTATGCCAAAGGATTCTTCGGGACAAGAAACCTTGTGGTTCCAAGTGATTCCGTGTTATTAAAAGTATTCCAATATTCCGATGAAGGGTATTTTGAATTGGTTGATCCTGAAATCCGTTTTTATCTTACAAATTCCTTCGGACTTCCGATCAATTTAAATATCAACCAGATAAAGACGATCAATGTCAACAACGGGCAGGTGCTTAATTTATTGGGATATTCACAGCAGCATCTGCTGAATTATCCTTCCGTTATGGGCGATTCTTCCCTGACAACCATTGTTTTTACAAAAAATAATACTACCAACCTGGAGCAAGTCGTATCTCCTGCACCAAAATACGTAACATTTGACGCCAATGCCGTTGCAAATCCTTCCGGAAATACGGGTGTTGATAATTTTGTCACCAAAAACTCCAGATTAAAAGCCTATTGTGAGGTAGAGCTACCACTCCACGGTCTAGCACACTCCTTCAAATTGAGAGACACGGTTAATTTTTCTACTCCGACTGAAGCAGAAAATCTGAGAAGCGTTATGTTCCGCTTAATCATAGATAACGGCTTTCCTATTAATGTGCTGGCAAAGCTGAGATTCCTGGACGAAAATTACCAGGAAGTATTCATGTATAGTAACGACCAGCTGTTACTGGCAGAAGCCGCTCCGGTAGATGGAAACGGAAAAGTCACTTCCAACAAGAAAAAAATATCGGATTTAAAATTAAGCGAAAATCAGATCCAGCTTCTGGACCATGTCAAGTACATTGAGTTACAGGCAGAAGCGAACACACTGGATTTTGCTTCCGGGAAGCACATTAAGATTTATGAATCTTATAAGTTGAATTTAAAGCTAAGCGGTCAGTTTGAAGGGAAATTCTAAGGAAATGAAAAAATTACTCTATATAATCGTTCTGTTTTTTTGTTGTGCGGCTTCTTCGATTGCACAGCAAAATTACACCATGTATGCCATGACAAAAATGGCACAATCACATTATGAAAATCCGTCAAACTACGCGAACGGAAAGATATATATCGGGATCGGCCTGAGCCATCATTCCATCGGTGTAAATCACAGCGGATTTACCTTAAACCGGGTTTTTGTTCCCCGTTCGCAGGATGATACGCTGGTATTAGACCAGGACCGGCTTAAAAAATCCCTGTGGGGAAGAAATTATATTATGACGGATGTACGAAACGAATTGCTGGGAATAGGCTTCCACGTGAAGAAAAACTATTTCAGCCTTTCGATCTCTAACCGGATCATGGGAAATATTGTTTATCCGAAAGACCTGATTATCCTCGGTCTGGAAGGAAACGGCCGTTCTCTTTTGGGCGAACGAATCAATCTCAACGGATTAGGTGCACACATTGATGCTTATCTGGAAGTAGCGCTGGGTTATAATCGGAAAATAAATGAAAAGCTAAGAGTGGGCGGGCGTCTGAAATTTCTTTCAGGCTACGGTAATTTCTCCACTAAAAAATCAAAATTAGGAATCACCACCGATAAAGAAGATTTTGATCTTACGGTCGATGGAAAATTCAAATTCGCGTCTTCCGGGTTCAGAGATTTCTTTGATACAACCAATTCAGGAGGCGGATATACTTTTGACCCTTCGATGATCTACAAATTCAAAAATTTCGGAATGGCGCTGGATTTAGGTGCAACCTATAATCTGACAGATAAGATCGAGCTGAACGCATCTCTGCTTGACTTCGGATTCATCCGCTGGAAAAACGAAACAGCAAGCTATGAAACGGATAATCTTGATTTTCGTTTTGAAGGGGTTAATCTAAAAGAATACCTGAATGATTCCACAGAATATTTAGACCGGTTACAGGATTCTCTTTTGTCTAAAATAGACAAGGACATCACTTACAATCCGTACACATCAACACTTAGCTCGCGATTCTACATAGGGGCACGCTACAAGGTAACCGACTGGTTTACGGTGGGCGTTACTTCTTACAACCAGATTGTCGGTAACAGGTTGAGAATGGCAGGAATCATCTCCGGAACAATCCAGCTAAAGAACTGGCTGGGATTTACGGCTAATTATTCCACTTACGGAAGATCATGGGGAAATATCGGCCTGGGGCTTTCGCTTCGTGGTGGCCCGATCCAGTTCTACGTGATGACAGACAATATTCTTGCTATTAATTATACCGGAGTAAAAAACGCACACGTTACTTTCGGACTAAACTTACTGATAGGAAAATTAGATCCGAAACTAAAGGCATCGAAAATCTAATTGAAGGTAATAATGAGTAAAAAACCGGATCATAAGATCCGGTTTTTTTATTTTTTGAGACTTTTCAAATAAGACCTGTAAGCGAAAAGTGCGGGAAATCCAATAATCAGAATAACAGCAAGCGCATATCCCGAAGCCGTCAGATGGAAGCTTTCCACATCTTTAAGGTCACCTTCACGGATGCCAATACCGATAAAATAACTTAATGCTATTTTTGCAGGCTCCGTAAACTGCTGGATACCTGTATTAAAATGAACTTCTGCATCAAACAGATTGATGGGAATCAGAAAAAAGATCAACGTCATCAATACGACTCCCAGTCCGAAAATTATCAATGGTTTTTTTAACATTTCAATTATTTAATCCTGTAAAATTAATCGAAAGTATTAACGTTTTAATAGTCCATCGTTAATAAACATCCCCAACCTCTCTTATTTTTCAAGAAAAAACCAATTAATTTTATGCTGATGAACAAGCAAACGTTACTTAAGGCAGCCAAATGGACGGGAATTTCCTTGCTCGGCTTTTTCCTGCTTGTAAGTATTTTGCTGTACGCGTTCAGGGGGAAAATCATCCAATATGTAGTGGAAGAAATCAATCAGCACCTGGCAGCAAAAGTGGAAGTAAAGAAAATCGACCTGACATTCTGGAGAACTTTTCCACGAATTTCAGTAGATTTTCAAGAGGTATTGATCTTCGATACGATTCAAAATACAAATGATACTGTTTTTTATTCGGAGCTGGTGCGGCTCAAATTTGACGCTTTGAAGCTCTGGAATAAAAAGTATGAGCTGGAAGAAGCTCAGATCTTTCCGGGAGTAGCCAAGCTTAAAGTTTACGAAGACGAACGGGAAAATTATCTTTTTTTCAAAACAAATGATACGTCCTCTTCTTCTACTCCTATAAATTTCAAGCTGGATCTGATCAAATTATATCAATTCAGACTGAGCTATGAGAATAAAATCACCCAGCAATCTTACAGCTCACAAATTGATGAGCTGAGTTTTAAAGGAGATTTTCAGGCGGAGCATTTTGATTTACAAACGAAAGCTGAGCTTACGGTTTTATCTATCAAAAACCAGGAAATCCAGCTGATTAAAAATAAAAAAGCAAAAATAGACTTAAAGCTGCTCATCAACAAACCGAAACAGCTCATCCAGATTCCTTCTTCTACCATTGAAATCGAACGACTTCCTTTTGTTGTTGAAGGCTTTATCAGTAATACTCAGACACAATTCAATATCAGAGGTAAGAATCTTCAGCTGCAGGAAGTGACACGCAGCTTGTTGGCGGATAATAAAAATATCAGCCAGTATAAAGGGAAAGGAATGGTCACATTTGATTTATCTGTTAAAGACGACACGTTGAAATCAACACCTGTCCAGGTAAATTGTGTCTTCAAAGTCCAAAACGGGCAACTCACGGAGCCCAATCAAAATTTAACGCTTTCAAACATCAACATTGACGGACATTATTCGAATGAAAAAGGATTCGGAAAAGAGTTCATTCATTTAAAAACCTTTGATTTCACTTCCTCAACAGGACCTTTTAACGGCCAGTTTCTTCTTACCAACTTTTCCGCTCCGCATTATAAGGGCACCGCCAATGGAAAGGTAAATCTCGCAGCGCTTTCCAATCTACTGAAAATAAAAGAGATTGAGCGTCTTAACGGAATTATGGAAAGTAGGCTTCAATTTGATATTTCAACCATTAACAGCTCTTATAAAATAAATGATCTGACAGGAAATATCACCTTGAACAACTCGGAAATAAAGCTTGTGAGCGATCCGCGCACATTCTCCGGAATTAACGGAAACATCATCTTCAATAAAAATGAAGCGTATGTGGAAGACCTGACTGTTCGCATGACAAACTCTGACATGACGCTTGACGGCGAGTTTAAAAATATCGAACAGTTTTTATCGGGCAGCGGAAATATTCTGGTAAATGCAGAGCTGCGAAGCAATTACATTAATGTACTGGATTTTGACGTGGAATCTTCTCAAAAGCAGGGAAATAATACATCAAATACAGCAGAACGGACTTTTCGCCTTCCGGTCAATATTGACGGAAACCTTCACGTGAGCATTCACAAGCTCCGGTACAAATCACACGAATTCATCAATCTTCGCAGTAATTTGAAAGTCGGAAACCGGCGCCTTGCCTTCTCTCAGATGAATGTTGAAAATGCCGGGAACAGCATTCAGGGAGCACTTGTAATCGAGGAAACAGCACCTGAATACCTGATGGTGGAAGCTGCTTTAAGCTCCAATGAGATCAATTTCAAAAAGCTGTTCAAAGAGTGGAATAACTTTGAGCAGGAAATCATCAAAGAAGAAAATATCAACGGGCATGCGGTTATAAATATGCGCTTTAAAGCACCGTTTGATCTAAGATCCGGGATCATCAAAAACGAGATCACTTCCACAATTAACATGAAAATTATCAACGGAACGCTTAAAAATGTAGATCTTTTCAGGTCTGTCATGAAAAGCTTAAAAAATTCGGCAACAAAATTAGTGATCAATAAAAACCAGCTGAACTTGTTTGAGCAACGGTTAATGAATTTACAGTTTGATGTTTTGGAAAATAATTTCACCATTCACAAAGGAAAAGTAACCATCCCTGAAATGAAGATCAATTCCAGTGCGCTGGACCTTACATTAAGCGGCTGGCATACGTTCGAAAATATAATCGATTACCGTTTTTCCTTCCGCTTCAGAGACGTAAAAACCATTAACCGTGATTCGGAATTTGGAATTATCGAGGACGACGGAACCGGTTTCTTCATTTTCATGAAAATGACAGGCTTGCTGGATGATCCTCAGATTTCCTGGGATAAGGATGCAAAAAAAGAACAGCAGAAAGAAAACCGGGAGAAGGCAAAGCAGGAAGCGCTGTCTATCTTAAAAAGTGAATTCGGTTTTAATAAAAAGGATTCCACTATTCAGGACTACCAGCGTCCAAAGAAAAAAGAAGTCGTTTTTGAAGTCGATTATGGTGATAAAAAAGAAGAGACTCCTGCCCCGAAAGAAGAGTCAAAACTGAAAAAATCAATTGATGAAAAGATCAACAAGGCCAAACAGCAGCAACAAAAAGAAGTGGAATTTGAAATTGAATAATACTTTCTTTAATCTAAAATGGCTTCCAGCAAAAAGTCATTCAGTGGCTTTACCGCTTTAAAGCAGTCGATCACTTTTTGTTCAAAACCTTCTGCTACCACTTCTTCTCTCGAGAAAACCGCTCCCGTGTAAAATTGCTTATTGGCAATATAAGGTTGCTTTTTTAAAAACTCACGGTATTCTTCCGGCACTATTTTGTTCTTTTCTCCCTGGATCTCTCCAAAATATTTTTTGAATTCAGCTTTATTTAAGACAGCAGTGAATTCACCGGAATTATAGAATATTTCCTGACGGATCTTGTTCAGGTCTTCTTTTGAAACGGCATACATTCCTCCGCCAATAAACAATTCCTTATTTCCGATATGTATATAATAGCTTGGTTTCTCCGTTTTCTTTCCGTTTTCACCAAATACTGCAGCCATGTTCAGCTTGTAAGGAGATTTATCTTTTGAAAAACGAACGTCTTTATTGATCCTGAAAATACATTTTGACACATCACGTGTGACAGTATCATCAAACCGGGAAATTTCCTCGATCAGGAAAGTTGTCAGCTCTTTAAAAGGTTGCTTTACATTGTTCTCATATTCCGCACGGTGAGCGTCAAACCATTCTTTGTTATTGTTAGATTCCAGCTCATCAAAAAAATCAAAATAAGCTTTTGAGAGAAATGCCATAAATTATGTTTTTATCGTATCACTGTGACGTGTCCGGTAAGGCGATCCTGATAGCCTGTAACAGACGTATAATCAATCACCCAGACATAGACATCATCCGGCACCATCATTCCTTTATAAGTACCGTCCCAGCTAAAATCAGTATCATCGCTTTCAAAGATCATTTCTCCCCAGCGATTATAAAGTCTGATCTTAAATTCAACAATATTAACCGTGCTCGCTTTAAAATCCTGATTATGGCGATCTCCGTTCGGAGTGAACGCGTTCGGAACATATACATAAAATTCCGGCATTACTTCAATTGCTTTATAAACCGTATCCGTACATCCCAGATCAGAAGTAACAATCAGGCGGATCACATAACCGCCCGGTTCTTCATAAGTATGAACAGGGTTTTTAACTGTCGAGTTCACCGGATTCAGAGAGTCTCCGAAATCCCAGTCAAAAGCGACAGAATTAGGTGTGGAAGTGTTATGAAATATCACTGGCAGGCCTTGCGTCAAAGGGTAATTAACTACTTTAAAATCCGCCACGGGAACTTCAACAATAACTTTTGCCGGTACACTTACAAAATAAGTCTGGCACTCATCAGAGACAGTAACGGTATAGACAATCGTAGATGTCGGAGTGACAATAATAGAACGTGTATTTGCCCCGTTGCTCCATCTGTAATAATGTTGTCCCATACCGCCGGAAGAATTCACTGTAAACTGAATCTCTTTTCCCGGACATGTCCGTACCGGTTGAATGGAATCAACCATTAAAGGCGGAGTAATGATCGTATAGTTAATAATTGTGTCGTACTCAAAACCGCAGCCGTCCTTGATTGTAACTGTGAAATAAGTGCTTTCCCAAGGTGATACGGTCAAAATCGAATCATAGCCGATACTCTTTCCTTCCGCATCTTTCCATGTTATTTCATAATCCGGGGAGCCGTTTATAAAATCAATGTTCAAATCCGTTTCCTTGTTACGGCATGCTTCCACAACATCTGCAGAGGGAAATAAAGTCATCGGAATATAAGTAACTACATTTACAGTATAACTTGCCGTAGCCTGATCATTCTGACAACCTTCTGTCACTGTCACGCTGTAAGTCGTTGTACTCTGCGGCGATACTGATATGGAGCTGGTCGTAGCTCCCGTACTCCACTGATACTGATAAGGACCGGATCCTCCAACGGGAAGAGCTGTCAAAACAACTTCCTGATCAGGGCATGTTTTATCTGCTCCTGAAATAGTTAGCTGTAATTCTTCCACATCTACGATTTTCAGTTCGATCTTCTTCTCGATAATATTTTCGCAGGCATCCGGAATTCCGAAAATCAATTCAATCGTTTCTGTTCCTTCGCTGATAAAGTCCTGTATTGACTGAATGGAAAATGTTTTTTGGGTTTCTCCGGGATTGAGCGTAATGCTTGAAGGAATCGTATTATAATCTACACCCATTGTCGCCGTTCCTCCGATGGTAATCGGAATAGTCAGTGCCTGGCTTGCTTTGTCCGCAGGACGGGAAATAACAAAATTTGCGGTAACACAGCCTTCTGACATGGTTACATTGTCCCCGAACGCATCAAAAGACAATGAGTAGTCAACATTCGCCACGACACTTGACTTCAAACTGTTTGCTTCCAGAAAGATCCCGGAGTCATATTGTGGGTCATTTACATCCGCAATTGCAATAATTAAATGGTACTTTTTACCGCATTGCACTTTAGCAACAGCTTCTAAGGGTTTCGTAAATCCGTCGTATTGAATATATTTCGGATTGACATTATAAGGTGACTGGCTTCCGTTTCCATTATGGACATAATACTGGCAATTATTGCACTGAGGGACGTACTGCCCGTTATTAATATAGCCATCATTAATGTTGTTAATTGTCACAGGTGTATTATTCGGAAGTGTGGCAATATTCTGGTATCCGGTATATCCCGGCCCCGAAATGAAGAATGCGAATACATCATTGAATTCTGTATTTACATATTCCCGGTATTCTTCTGAACCAAATATATAACGAAACGTTACCGTATCTGAATATGGTATGAAATCAAACTCTAAGACGGCTGCATTGTAGGTTTGTGTTCCTCCGACAAGCTGCGAAAGGCGATTATAGCCGCCTGCATTGTTATTGATCGTAGCATTATCCCGGTCGTTAGGACCATGCGGGCCATTTGCAACATTTTGCACCGTTCCGGTAGTAATCAGAATCCCTTCCGAAAAACCCAGCGTTGTATTTGTTCCGTTGAAATATCCTATCGACTGTGAAGCGCCGGAAAAAGTTATATTCATGACATCCACGCCCTGTCCCAATAAAACATTCTGGACAAGCTGGGAAGGTGACTGATTTGTCGTAGTCACTAACTGTGCCATCAAAAACGATGGCAATATGCTTAATATGAATAATACTTTTCTCACCTATTGCTTAGACGTATAAATTGGACGAAAGTTGTTGCATATCAAAAATACAACCAAAATATATATAACGGTCAGAATTGGAGCGAAAAAAGCTTAAAATAAGTTCCTTTTAACATCAGTAATTCTTCATGTGTGCCTGTCTCCACAATTTTCCCTTTACTCATGACTATAATCTGATCTGCATTCCTTATAGTGCTTAATCTGTGAGCAATAACAATAGACGTTTTATTCTTCATCAGCTCTTCCAATGCCTGCTGTACCTGTCTCTCACTTTCAATATCCAATGCAGAAGTAGCTTCATCCAGGATTAAAATCGGAGCATTTTTCAGAACCGCGCGTGCAATATTGATCCGCTGGCGCTGTCCGCCCGACAATTTTCCACCGCGTTCGCCGATCATGGTTTCATAGCCGTTTTCCATTTTTTCGATGAAATCACTGGCATTCGCTATTCTTGCCGCCTGCATCACCTCTTCCTCTGTCGCATCAGGACGCCCGAATAAAATATTGTTTTTTACAGTATCATTAAAGAGAATGGATTCCTGCGAAACAATCGCGATCTGATCTCTAAGAGATTTCAAAGAAAAATTCCTGATATCCGTTCCGTCAATAGTAATTCTGCCTTCCGTCACATCATAAAACCGCGGCAGTAAATCCGCAACAGTAGATTTTCCACTCCCCGACTCTCCCACTAATGCTACCACAGTTCCTTTCCGCACAGAAAAGCTCAGGTTATTTAAAACATAAGCATCCTGGTATTTAAAAGAAACATTCTCATAGGCAATTTTATCTTTCAGCTCATTGATCACCAATGGCTGATCGTTCTCCAGAATCTTTTCATCACTATTCAATACCTCGTTGATCCTATCCATTGAGACTTTTGCTTTATTAAGATAAGTCACAGAATTGGCCACGCTCTGAATAGGGACAAGCAGTTGAGAGAATACAATGATAAACCCCAGGAATGTTTCTCCTGTCATCTCTGCCGTTCCCTCAACAATCATTTTTCCTCCGAACCACACCAGGCTTATCATTACTGCCGCTCCCAGAAATTCATTCAGTGGCGAAGTAAGGTCTTTTTTTCTGAATGTTCTTGTTACCAGCTGCTGGTGCCACAGGTTAATTTTTTTAAATTTTGCGGTCACAAAATCCATCGCATTAAATGCTTTAATAATGCGCATCGCACTGATATTTTCTTCAATATTCGAAAATAATGTCGCCATTTCTTCCTGACTCTTTTTTGCCGTTCTCTTTAAGCTCTTGCCTATCCTGGAAATAAAAAAAGCGGAAACGGGAAGCAGCACGAAAGAAATAAGTGTGAGCTGCGGACTAAAATAGATCAATGTTGCAATATTGATTATAATCGCAACCGGGTCTCTGTAAAACAGGTCAAATAAGGAAATTACCGCAACTTCAATTTCATTCACGTCATTGTTCATCCGCGTCATCAGGTCTCCTTTTCTTTCACTCGTGTAATAGGATAAAGGCAGCTTTACCGCTTTCTCAAACAGCTGCAAACGGATATCTCTTACGACTGCCATCCTCACATAAGACTGGAAAAAAATAGCAAGATACCTGAAAACATTTTTCAAAAAGAATGCTGCCAGTACTGTTAAGCAAACAAACCACAGTGCATTGACCGCATTCTCCCTGGCCATGGATTCCATCCAGTATTGATAGTAATCTTTTACATAGTTGAAAAAATCAAAAAGGCCTCCGTGGAAATCCGGTTTTATCAGCTGCGCCTGTTCAGCTTCTCCGGAAGGAAAAATAACTCTCAGAAAAGGAATAAATAAAACCAGTGAAAGCAGGTTAAAGATAACGTACAGAAAATTAAAAAAAATCACCAGCACACAGCTCCAGATGTAGGTGAAAGTATATCTGTAAATTTGTAAAACTTCCTTCATAATCTGACAAATTTAAAATATTTGGGGAACAAGGAAGTTTATTAGCGGGTTATTAAAGTTGTTTTCTTTAATTTTGTAGTATGGGAAGTATTAGACAAAGTAAAATTGAAGGTGTTATACAAAAAGCAGTTGGCAGCTATTTACAAAAAAACATGTCCGACATTTGTCTGGGCGCATTAGTAACGGTAACTGTTGTCCGTGTAACAGCAGACCTGTCAATGGCACGTATTTTTGTAAGTATTCTTTCTACAAAAGAAAATCGCCTGAAAGTACTGGATCACATTAATGAAAATGTCAGCCGTATTCGTTTTGAAGTAGGAAAAGAGCTAAAAAATCTCCGGAAAATCCCTGAGCTGCAATTCCGTATTGACGACTCTCTGGACTATGCTATGGAAATAGATCGTTTACTAAAAGATAAATAATCATCAATCTCCCGTTTTACATAGCGAAGCGTTATTTTAAGCAGAAAAAACGCAAAAATATTATTCAGATCATTACCCGTATTTCGGTAATCGGCATTTTAATTTCCACCGCTTCGCTTGTGATCCTGCTCAGTGCTTTCAATGGTATTGAGTACATGGTAAAGCAGCTTTACAGTGATTTTGACGCTACCATTACGATCCGGTCGGCAAATGGAAAAACGTTTGATCAGAAAGAATTTCCATACGGAAAGCTAAAGAACCGGGATATTTCCAGCTATTCAAAAGCTATTGAAGAAATAGTGGTTATTAAGCATGAGCAAAAATGGCTGAATGCCAATCTTTACGGGGTGGAAAATTCTTTCCTGCTGATGTCCGATATGAAAAATCACCTGGTGGAAGGTGAAGCATATCTCACGAAAGGAAAAATTCCGTTTGCAATCGCCGGCGCAGGGCTTTTAGAAAAACTCCAGGCGTATGTTCATGATGAAAAAGATGATTATGAGTACCTGGAGCTGTATTTTCCTCTCCGCGAAGCTAAAATGAGCATCGGCTCATCTCCGTTTAACAGCGAATTTGTAAGGCTGTCCGCTTCTTTTAATTTCAACAAAGATGTGAATCATGAATCTGTTGTCCTGCCATTGGAATTTGCTCAGGAACAGCTGGAGTATGGTGACGACATCAGCTGTATTTACGTTCATGTCCCTGAAGAGAGAAAGATCAGTAAAGTCAGAGAAGCTCTTCAGCAAACACTGGGCAGTAAGTGGGTCGTAAAAACACAATTCGAAAAAAATGAGCTGATTTATAAAACTTCCAGGACAGAGAAAATCATCGTCATAGGGATCCTGATTTTTGTATTTATTATCTCCGCATTTAATTTAATGACAGCAATCATTATGAGCATGCTGGAAAAGAAAAAGGATATTTTTACACTGCTTAGTTTCGGAGCTACCAAAAAAAATATTTTCTACATTTTCTTTTTCAATGGTTTAATGATCGCTTTTAAAGGAATTGCAGCAGGACTCGTTATCGGGTACAGTATCTGCCTTCTACAGTTATGGGGAGGCATTATCAGAATTCCGAATGCCAACAACGATATTTTCCCTATTCAGATAAATTTTTCGGATGGAATTCTTATTCTTGTGATCGTTTCATCACTTTCAATGATGGCAACTTACATACCTGTAAAATACCTTTTAAAAAAACTAAAACGCCATGAATAGAATTTTACTTTTCTTATCTCTGATCACCTGCAATGTTGCTTTATCACAGCTTAAACCCGGATTTGATAAGCAGGAATATCTTGAGCTGCTCCAGTTGACGGCTCATAATTCCGAACCGGAATATGCCAAAACAATCCCTTATCCGGACGGATATGAACGCATATACGCTTCATCTGAATTCGGCTTACAGAACAAATGGGAGTTCTGGGCCAAAGGCGATACGGGCGTTATATCGCTAAGAGCTTCTGTTGCGGGTCCGAGCTGGATCGGAAATTTTTATGCCGCGATGATTCCTGCCAAAGGCAATCTGGTAATTGACTCCCAGAAAACCATTTCTTATCAATTTGCAGAGAATGAGATGGCAACCACGCATGTCGGCTGGAGCCTGGGCGCTATTTTACTACTGGAGAATATTCTCCCAACGATTGATTCCTGTTATCAGAAAGGAATGAAAAATTTCTTTATCATCGGGCACAGCCAGGGCGGAGCATTGGCCAATCTGATCCATTCTTTGATTTATTACAAGCAAAAAGACGGGAGGCTTCCGTCTGATATTGTTTTCAAATCTTATTGCAGCGCACAGCCAAAAGTCGGAAATTTATATTATTCCTACGATTTCGAAGCAGCGCATCTGAATTGGTCTTACACTATCTTAAATTCCAGAGACTGGGTTCCGGAAGCCCCTTTTTCCATCCAGACAACAGACGATTTCAATAAAGTGAATGGCTTTAAGGTTATGAAATTAATGATCAAAAAACAACCACTATTTCGTAAGATGGTCTTGAAGAGCTTGTATAACAAACTGGACAAACCACCAAAGAAAGCCCGAAAAAACTTTATCAAAATACTTGGAAGCACCGTTTATAAGTTTGTCAACAAAGAATTAAAAGATTTTCCGAAACCAACGTACAGCAACAATATGAATTACACACGCTGCGGTACGCCGATCATTCTGAACCAGTTCGACGAAACTTACGATCGCCGTTTTCCCGATTCGGATCTGAATATGATGGTACATCATTCCTATGAAGCGTATTTTTATCTGTTGGAAAAGCTGTCTATACCGAGTATGTCTCACTAACTGGAAAATCAATCGGCATAATCTGACTGTACTATTTCTCAACAGCCCTTCCGGCGACAATTCCCATGGAAAAGCACGCCTGGAGTAAATAACCACCGGTTGGAGCGTCCCAGTCAAGCATTTCGCCTATTGTATAAAACCGGGGATATTTTTTAAGTGAAAAATCAGCATTTACAGAGGAAAGCAAGATTCCTCCGACAGTTGAAATGCTTTCTTCCACCGACCGTAACGAACGTATTTCAAAGCTCACATTTTTGATTTTACGGGCAAGAAATTCAAGCGATAAAAACTGCTCTTTTGTCAATTCTGATTTCAGGTAATCTATCAAAAAATGAGGAAGCTTTAATTGTTTCAACCCTTCCGTTACATTCTTTGAATTTTCCAGCACTGACCGGATTTTCTCTACCTCAAAAGCTGGTTTAAAATCAATGAATAATTGTCTGTTACCCGCTCTGTATTCTCCGTTCAGGTAATAAACCGGGGCTCCTTCGAGCCCATATCCGGTAATAACTACTTCTCCGGCCCTGGACTTTGCTCCCAGTTTAAAAAGCGCGTTTTTAATGGTGCTTCCTTCGTATTTTTTCAGGAAATCAGGAAATCCGGTTTCCATTCCGGCATTACTTGATGCAAACGACCGGACAGAAATTCCGTTCGACTCAAACAGGGAAAGCCATTCACCTGTCGAACCTGTTTTAGCCCACGAGCCACCTCCCAGCGCGAAAATGACACCATTATCTTTAGAAATACGCTTTTCTGTTCCCTGATGTTCAAAAACCAGCCCATCTTCATCAAAGCCTGTCAATTTATGTTCGAAATGGAAGAGCACGTTCCCGAAAGAACGAATATAATCCAGCCATTTATTTAAGACTGTTATCGGCTTAATATGCTTTTCAGGAAAAATTTTTCCTGAAGTGCCTTTATACGTGGGAATTCCAATATCTACCAGAAAACCAATCAGGTCTTCATTGGTAAATTGTCTCACAGCATTCCTGATCAGCTCCGAATCGTACTGATCCACAAAATCTGCCAGAGTATCTGCATTTGTCAGGTTGAAGCCTCCATGCCCGGCAACAAGAAATTTTCTGGCAGGCACATTTTTATGATCATAAAAGTTCACCCGGAATCCCCGTTTCAACAATTCCGTCCCGGCCATCAATCCTGCCGGCCCCATTCCGATAATGTGAATTGTTTTCATTGAATGGTATCTAAGCGATACTCTTTATAGATTTCAACAATTTTATCCGCATCTTCCGCATCAACCCCTAAACTGTCGGCAATTTCCTTTGCTCTTCTTGCCTGATCTAATTTCAAGTTCAATTCGCTCGAATCGTTGAACAGCTGATTTTTAAGAAAAAGAGAGCTTTCTTCCAGAGCAGGAACAGTATAAACGGTTGTTTTTAAAATCGGATGATACAACAGTGACTGATCGAATGTTTCATCGGAAGCAATATGTTTCCGTTCATTCATTGTTTCGAAAAACACAATCAATATCCCCACAATGTACAGGTATTTTAATAATCCGATACCGAGCCCGCCAAACTTATCAAAAGGAGAAAGTAAAGTCGCCTTGAGCATTGTTTTGAGGATCTTTCCTAAAAAATAAACACCTACTGCAACGGCGATAAACGTAAGAAAAAAAGCAATAAAAGGAAGCATTGAGCCTGGCTCCATCTCATAGGATTTAACCAGCCAATCGGAAACAATATCTGAAAACCGGATAGCTACATAAATTCCTAAAAATAAAGAAGCAAACGTTGCTATCTGAACAATTAATCCCGATTTATATCCCTTGTATGCTCCATAGCAAAGGGGCAGAAGTAAAAAAATATCTAATACTGACATTCACCAAGCTGAATTTTCAATGCGCCTAAAAATAACAAAAAAGGCCGGCTTAATAAAAATGCCGGCCTTTTCAAATATCTGATTATATAACTATCTGACTAATGTAACCGAACCGGACATTGATTTAACTTCTCCATTCGAGTTTGTTCCGTCAAAGTAGAAAGTATAAACACCGGTATTGCAAGGTTTCCCTTTGTGAGTTCCATCCCATCCCTGAGTCAGATCTGTCGTCATAAACATCACTTCTCCCCAACGGTTGAAAATTCTCAATGTTCCGTTTTTCACACATCTTCCGTACACTTTGAAGACATCGTTCTCTCCGTCTCCGTTTGGTGAGAAAATATTAGGGATAAATGTTTCTCCGCAGAATATGTTCCATTTAATAACAGCGATAGCTGTGTCTTTACATCCGTTAGGAGTAGTTATTACTACCATATAGTCGGTATCTTCTACAGGCGACGCCGTTGGATTAGGACAATCACTGCAGGATAATGTCTGGCTTGGCGACCAGCTGTAAACAACTCCCGGTTCATACGGTGAAATAGTAGCATTCAGCACGATAGAGTTTCCTTCATCAACAGTAGCTGATGCCGGTGAAACCGAAATGTTAAGTCCGCCTGTCTGGTGTAAATATACAGAGTCTATTAAAATGCATCCGTTAGCATCCTGAACTTTGAATTCATATCCTCCGACAGGAAGATTTGAAACTGTCTGACCGGTATATTGGCCATTATTCCAGATATATACATAAGGCTGCGTTCCTCCTCCGACATTTGCCGTGATCTGTCCGTAGTTATTCGGACAGCCGACATTAACTGTCTGGAATCCGGCAGCTAACGGAGCAGGTTCTGTTATAATAATCGTGTCAGACATAAAGCATCCGTCGTTATCGGTAACAGTGAATACATATTGTCCGGCACGTATGTTCGTTAAGGAATTTCCTGTTGTCATGGTAGGAACCCAACCTGTCTGATAAGGTGGCGCTCCGCCGGATATTGTCGCTGAAACGGATCCGTTACTTTCTCCGTGACAAAGAACATTAGATGCTGTAAAAGCAATCGTCAAATCCATATTATTATTTACAGCCGCATATTCAGTGGCTGTACATCCGTTAGCATCTGTAACAACAACCGTATATAAACCTCCCGCAACATTCGTAATTGTGCTTGTGTTATATCCTCCCGGCGTCCATTGATAGCTGTATGTACCTGTTCCTCCTGTTACAGCAACGCTGGCGCTACCATTACTCAATCCACAGGTTGCCTGTGTCGAAGATGTCTGGAGTGTCATGCCCGGAGGTTCGGTAATTGTAAATGTCTGGCTGGCAGCGCATCCTCCCGCGCTTGTAACCGTGACGGAATAGTTTCCGGCGGCATAATTTGTCACCGTATTCGTTGTTGAGGGATTTCCCTGCCATACATAAGTATAAGTTCCTGTCGTCGGGGTGACATTTGCTGTTGCCGTTCCATTGGAATAACCATTACACGTGGCATTGGTGACATTCACAACAATGGTTGGAACCGGTTCTACAACAATAGAAACATCGCTGTTACAGAAGCCGATCGTAGCTCTTACCACAATTGTTCCTGCTCCCGTAGCTGTCAATGTTGTCCCGTTGATAGTACCCGGACCTGAAACTACTGACCATCTGACCGTAGGATTGTTATGAGTACCTGTCAGATTTGCTGTCAGCTGACGGGTTCCGTTGATACACATTCCCGTATTAGAGGTCGTATTGTTTACTCCTGTATTCTGACGATATCTCAACACTGCCGACTGCCCTGTATAATCATGTCCGGTGTAACCACCACAATAATTAGCTGCGGCGTTACAATTACCGGAAGAAACAGTTACATAATGTAGTACGGCGGAACCTGCCGCACCAAACGGAGGACCGGCATTGAAAGAATAAGTATTTGTTCCGGGAGCTCCGATAGGATCCATATTACAGGAAGAGCCACTTGGGGACCAGGCCTGAATATATGCTGCAGGCATTGGTGAACCACTACAAGCTGTTCCTCCGACATTTTCTACGGTATAGTTTACTCCTTCATGAAGGTACAAAGAGGTGTTGGTTCCTGAACCGGCGCACCATGTTGCTGACCAGTCATTACAGGTTGGATTGGCAGGTCCTGTAGCTGTTATACTTGAAAAGCCTACCGAAGTCGTATTCAATGTAAAATCATTGAATGTTACCGTAATTTCAAGTGTATTTGTTTTCAGCTCCTGATAATTTGTAACACATCCAGCAACATTAGTAGTTCCTGTCGCTGTTTGAGGAAAATAAGTCTGGTAACCTTGAAAAGTATAAGTGAGCGTGCTTCCGGGTGGATAACAAGTGTTTGCAATGTTAGAATTATAGTTATAATTTACATCATAAGGTGCCGACTGCTGTGGACCTGTTCCTGTCTGAGTAGCGTGCCAGGTAGGACCTGCCCCGACCCCTATTCTGGAACGTTGCTCAGGCCCTTCCGCATAATAAGTAGTAGATCCCGATACGGCGATCTCTCCTTTTGCAATGATCGTATATCTTGCATTTGTATTTGTCACTACCTGCGAATTTCCTCCCGGGAGAACAATATTCAACTGCGTCTGACACCCGGCACTGAATTGTGTGTTTCTATCTTCAATACCTAAATTACCCGCATAATTATTACTCAATGTAGGATCAATGGTAACCGGGAACTTTCTCTGACCGTTCAATAACCATTTAGCGGGTATTTTTATAGACACGCGGTACTGGTTAGCTCCGATATTTTCAAATGAATAATCTGCAACAAACGCATTTCCTGTGTTCGAGTTATCCACTACCGGATTTGCATCATATATGAGCGCTTTGGAAATAGAGGAAACCTGGTTTCCTACTTCGTTCATTATCAATAATTCGCCCTGATATGCTTTTGATGAATTTGCATTCTGTGGTGTAACAATACTCCATCCGGAAGGAAGCTCATATACTTCTTCAAGGATCAGGAATTCCGTATTAGCGCCTAATAATGGTCTTGAGTTCAAGACGAAATTTGTTTGAATCCGATCATATTCTACAGTCTGAACTCTGTCAACAGCTGTAAATACGTTTTTAAATGTTAGCGTTTGCCCCTCTGTTGAGTAGTTGCTTACTTTCAGGTTTTCCTGCTTAACAATTGTACCGTTCGCTGCGATTTCTTTCAGAATGGTTGACTTTCCAAAAACAACTTTATTTCTCAGGTTGTTGATGCTGATGGAAGTTACCGCATCGGAAAGATTCACATTCAGAGGAAGCTCTGTTTCAAAGATCCCAAAATCTTTCCCCATCTTGGAAGGTATTCTCTGAATTGTCTTCAGCTCTCCCATATTGTTGCGATAATGGTATTTTCCTGCTGTTTTTTGCAGGTAATAATTGCCTTCTGCATCTAAAAACAGACGTTCATCTTCTTTCCGGTACTGAATCAGCTCCACATTGCTTTGGGGAATATCCAGAGAATATTTCCCATAATCAGAATGTCTTGTATATTCAGAAGGAATGTTTTTCTTTAAAAGTTCATTATTTTTTGTCCTCGTTTCTTTTATATTTTGTCCCCAAACATTGGTCAGCGTAAGAAAAGAGATAAACAACAGAATTCTATATGCACTCATAATAAATAAGTTATCGCTAGCAAAAATAGCCTTTTTGTCCGTAATTTAAAAAAAAAGTAATGTAAAAAGCGGGCAAATTATCATTTGCCCGCTTTCAATTTTTATTTTTAATGAATTCAATCCTCTTCTATCATTCCTTTTTGCTTCACTCTGAAATCTATTTTATAATAGAAGATCGGCAAAAAGCCCAACTGGTATTTGAAAGCCACCGGCTCTTTTGAAGGGTCAGCAAGATCAGGCGCGTAAGCAAGTGATAAAATATTTTTCGTGTTCAGAATATTAATCAGATCCAGCCCTATCTCATGTGTCAGCTTCGCCGTATTCAGCTTCCAGTTGACTTTTAGATCCAGCCGGAAATAGTCTTTGAATTGTAATTCATTGAACATGGAATCTTTATATACGATTTCTCTTTGTAATTCCGATGCTGCACGATCCACATACCCGTAGCGTTTTCCTCCTGCCCAGGTTACCTTCAGACCTGCTGAAATACTTTGTTTTTCGGATAATTTGAATTCTTTTCCCGCAAGGAAATTTGTTGTAAAACGACCGTTGTAGGAAGTATTTCGTTCGATTCCGTCACTTCCTTTGTATTTTGAATCATAAAGCGAGACGGTAACAAGAAAAAAGAATGTTTTGTCAAAGAATTTCTGCGCTGTAAATTCAATACCGTAATTCTTTCCCGTTCCGGTATTTTCCAGCTTATCCGGGAAGAACCGCTGAAAGCCGCTCCCCTGATTGATGATCGAAAAAGCGGAAGGAGTTATTTCGACAGGAACATTATATAAGTGCTGGTAATAAATTTCTGTTTTAAAGTTGAAATTCCCTTTAAAATATTTCTCATAGGCAATTGCTGTGTGAATGCTTTTGGTAAAATCCATATTCCGGTTTTCATAATATCTGCCCCCAAAAGCATCTATTTTGGAATAGGTATAATTATAAATCGGCTGTGTCTGGCTGTGCAGACCGGCACCGGCAGATACAATATGCTGTTTTGGCAATCTCCATTTCCATCCTAAACGGGGCTCCGCAGGGCTGATACTGTTGCTCAGGGAATAATATTGTGCATGAATCCCTGCTGTAAAGTCCATATTTTCAGTGATCCTGTATTTATACTGGACAAAAGGCTGGACTAATAAAGCCGCACCTTTAAAATCGTAACGGATTCTGAAATAAGTTTCGTCAAGGCTTAAAGCCGAATCCAGCATATTCATATACTGTACCTCCGCGTTCATTCCCGCTTTTATGATATGATTTCTGGTAATCTTATGGTTGATGGAAAAGTGTGTCGTACCACGAAGAATGCTGAAACGATAGCCCATCATGGGATAGATGGAATCAACCGAAATCTCATATCTTTCAGCGCCGTTTTCAAACAAGGTATCAAGGCTTCTTACAAGGTAATTATGGTTAGACCGTTGTTTTTCGTAAGTAACGCCTCCTGTCACGCTCAGAAAAGTCTTTTCATTCAGGGATTTTTTGTAATTCAAGGCTGTCAGCCCCATTGTTGTACCAAAATACTGGTCTCTGTCTCCTTCGCCGAATGCTTCCGTAGAATATTCTTTTTGTTCTGAGATAAGAATTTTGATATCACTTGATCCTCCCATTCCAAACCACGTCAGCTGGCCGCCTCGCTTCAATCTCCATTTGAATGTAAATGCGCCGTCTCCATAGGTAGGAACAGCATCGGTTCCGATTTTAATCCCGATTCCCTGCATCATAGACAAAGTGGAATAGCGCCCGACCACCAGATAACTTGAGTTGCCTTTTTTTGATAAAGGTCCTTCCGCCATCAGCTCCGTCCCTAAAAATCCAAACTGAAAGCTCATTTCATGAATCTTGTTATTTCCTCCTCTGAGCTTCAGGTCAAAAATACCGGAAATGCTGTTTCCGTATTCCGCAGGAAATGCGCTCATAAAGAAATCAGAATTGGCTAACACTTTATTATTCAGTGCAGAAACCGGACCTCCTGAAGAACCTGAAGTTGCGAAATGTGAAGGGTTGGGAATGTCAATTCCTTCCATCCGCCATACAATTCCCAGCGGAGAATTTCCTCTTACAATGATATCATTTCTTGAATCATCAGCGCCCTGGATCCCGGCAAAATTAGAAACCATTCTGGCAGGATCGGAACGGGATCCCGGATAACGGTTGGTTTCTTCCACAGAAAATTGCTGTGAAGAAATTGTTGCCATTTCATTCAGGGTCTGATTCGGTTTTCTGGAAACGATTTTCACTTCTTCTATTGCTTCAAATTTCTCCTGCAATGCAATATTCACGATCGTTTCACGCCCGGAGTTTACTTCAATTGTCACTCCTTTATCGTCATAGCCGATTGCGCGAATAATCAGCTCATGTTTTCCTATGGGTACTTTAGGAATTGAAAATTCTCCCAATGTATCTGTGTAGGTGATATATTTCTGAGCTGTATCTTTCGTGATCACCTGGATCATCGCACCAATAAGCTGGTAATTGGTCTCATTATCTACAATTTTTCCACGGACAGTTTGCGTAATCTGGGCTGAAATCTGATTAGCAAGTAAAAGCAGTACAAATGCTGAAAGTAATTTTTTTACCATAAAATAATTCTTATTTTTTATACACTTCCCGAAAAGAGACTAAGTTCAAAATGTTGCTGTAAAAGTTGCAAACATACGTATAATGCACATAGTTGTCAGAATTATAGAATAAAACTATGAACGGTGGATTTTTCAAAAGCTCTTTTTCCGCCAGCAGAATCGCGTTGAACTGGTCTGTGGATTTGAATTGTTTTGTTGCCTTTTCAAAGAACTGATCAAAATACCAGTTCTGATATCTTGAAAGGTTAACTGTAGAAGAGACTGCTGATGAATCAGGAACAGCCTTACCGTGAAAGTGCTTCATTAAAGAAAGTGGGTTGGAGAATTCCGCTGACAGGCTGATCAGGTACATATCCGCATCCATTTTATCAACGGAAGCGAACATCTGCTCCATTTTCAAAGTCTGCAGCTTCACTTCCACATTCAGCTCTTTTCTCAGCTGTTCTTTCAGGATCATGCCCAATGCAATGCGCTGCGGCTCGTCAAGAATGTTCAGCAGCAAAGTATCTCCCTGGTAGTCTTTCAGCTGGCTTTTGTTCTTCCTGACCAGCTCAGGATTATAATCCAGGCTTTCTTTCTTAAGCTTGTCATAATCATAATGATTGAACATATTTTCCATCGGAGGAATCAGACCATACACGTTGGATTCATGAAGCTGATTATGAACAATTTTACGATTTATCTCATTACGATCAATGGCATAATTAAACAATTTCCTATTAACCGGATTTTTAAAAACCGGACTTCCCAGATTAAACAATATCATTGTTGTCCGCATCAGCGGGTTATTGAAATACACCAGCTTAGGAGGAATCCTGTTAAAGTCTGCACGGCGGGCTTCAAAAATATGATCCAGCTCAGAAGCGTTGATCCCATTGATAATATCCAGATCTCCGGAAAGAAAATCTTCCACCTTGTTTTTGTCATCTGTATAGATCTTAAATACTACTTCATCCAGATAGGGTAAGGAATATCCTTCTGCACTTTCCAGATAATAGAACGGATGCCTGATCAATCTAATTTCTTTTTCATTTTCTTCTTTCAGATAAAAAGGCCCCGTCCCCGGCGGAACCGCATCCTGGTTCTCAATCCATTTTGAAGAAAAAACACCAAGAGAAGTGGAGGCTAATTTCTGCAGGAATAAAGGATCCGGCTTTTCCAGCTCAATCACAATCTTATCTTCTTCTTCCCTCAATCCTTCTATTCTGTCTGTCAGTCCTTTGTGAAAATCTTCTGCTCCTTTTACGTCTTTCAGTACATTCTGATAAGCGAATGAGCTTTCGATATATTTTCTGGAACAGGCAAATTCAAAGGTTTTTATGACATCCTGATTCGAGAGTTCTGCCAGGCTGTCTTCGGGAAATAAAGGGCTCGGATGAAAATAAATCCCTTTATTCAATTCAAACGTATAAGTAATAAAATCCGGGGAATATTCAAAAGATTTTGCCAGCAGCGGCCGTACCTGGTAAGTATGCTGGTCTATTTCCACTAAACTTTCATATACCTGATTTAAAATAATCTGTGTATTCAGGTCATATGCAAAACAAGGAATCCAGCTGGTTGGTTTTGATGAAACAGAAAAGGAAACTTCTCCTCCTTCATATTTGAATCTTTTCTTATCACCCTGACAAGCTACAACGAAAAAAAGTAAAAATAGGAAAGCTAAAATATTCTTCATCGAATATTACCGTTAGTTATTTACTTGTCAAAATTAAATTCTAAATTTAGAATTATTTTCCAATTTATGGATACGTTTAGAAAATTTGCATTGAATATTGCGGTTTTTATTTCTTTTTTTTCAGGATTGAACGCTCAGCAAACTTACTTTGAAGGTGTTTATTCAGAGAAAAAAATTATCATTAACAATCCATTATCTGCTGATCTTTTCGGAACCTGCATTCACCGGATCACCATAAACGGAGAAATTTACCCTTTCAATATTTCCGATAACTACCTTGAGGTCGATCTTTCCTTACTGAGCATCAGAAAAGGAGAATTGTTTTCAATGACGATTGATCATGAGTCCGGATGTGTGCCGATCATCTACAATAAGAATGATTTTAAGTTTAAAGAAGGTGTAAAATTCATTAGTCTGAAAGCGGATGGCAATAAATTGAGCTGGCAAAGTCAGAGTGAAGTTTTACTATCTTCTTTGCTTCTGGAATTAAAATTCCGTGACAAGTGGGTTAAAATCGCTGAAATCAGCAGTAACGGAATGGGCAATCAGAATTATGAATATATTGTTCCGTTTCTTCTGAGCGGGAAAAATCAATTCAGGATATCTAAAAGTAATACTAAGCAGTATTACTATTTTCCGGTCATTGATATGACTGAGCAACATTATAAAATAGCTTCTAATTCCGTTACAAAGCATATCAACATTATAAAAAACAATAAGCCGGCCGTGACCTGTTACGAGCTGAAAGATCTGCATGGTGTGATTGTCAAAAAAGGGATCGACGGAACAATCGATGTATCCAATCTGAAAAACGGATTTTATAAGCTTTATTTTGATACAAAAGAAGAAGTAATAATTAAGAAATGATACGCAAAATTGAACATTTAGGGATTGCTGTTAAAAGCATTGAGGAATCAGCAAAAATTTATGACGCTTTACTGGGAAGTGCCTGCTATAAAATTGAGGAAGTCGTTTCTGAAGGTGTAAAAACTGCTTTTTACCGGATCGGCGAGTCCAAAATCGAATTACTGGAAGCAACAAATGAAAATTCTCCGATTTATAAATTTATTGAAAAAAAAGGACAGGGAATTCATCATATTGCCTTTGATGTAGAGGATATTTATGCAGAAATTGAACGTTTAAAAGCAGAAGGTTTTCAATTGATCAATGAAGTTCCGAAAGACGGTGCTGACAACAAAATAATTGCTTTTTTACATCCAAAATCAACAGATGGGATCCTGGTAGAGCTATGTCAGGAGAAAAGCTGATTCAGCTGATAAGCTCCTGTCGTGAAATGACAGGTTTTTAAACCGCATTTCTGAGCTCCTTCAATGTGTCCGGCGGTATCATCAATGAATAATGTTTCTGAAACATTCAATTGGTGAAGCTCACAAATATGCTGAAATGTCTCCGGATGCGGTTTTCTCATTCCCAGCTCGGATGAATAGTAAGCATGACTGAAGAAATCTTTCAGCTGCAAATGTTCTCCGTGCTTGCGAAGCTTTCTTTCCAGGAAATCAATGTGCAATTCGTTGGTATTACTCAATAAGATCAATTGATAATCTTCTTTCAGCTTCCGGAGCAATTCCAGATTGTCCGCAGGAAATTCTTTAATCATCGCGTTCCAGGCCTGCACAACTTTATTGGGTGTTGTACCTTTCGGCAGCATGTCCAGCAGCTTATTGACAAAATGATTGGTCGAAATTTTCCCGGTTTCATAAAGGTCAAAAAGCCCGGATTGGGCTGCCTGTGTATAATGTTGCTGAAAATTCCCGGTTCCCAATTCTTCGAAAGCCTGTTGTGTCAGCTGATAATCCAGATCAAGAATTACACCTCCCAGATCAAAGATAATTGTTGAAATACCCTTTGAGATCATTTCACACGCAACTTTTGCCCTACGGCAATTCTGTTTGGATTAACATTTGGGTTTAATTTTTGCAGCTGTGCCTGTGTTAAGTTGTATTTACCGGCAATTCTGTTAAACAATTCCCCGGAACGCACCACATGATACTGGGGTTTTGAAGCTGCCGGCACAGCTGGTTTAGGTATCGCCGGCTTAGGTTGCTGCGCTGCATTGGGCACTGAAGTATTAACCGGTGCGGTATTTTGCTCCAGGCGATAAATCTGCTCGATTTTGAATACTGATAATTTCTGCCCTATATTAATCCATTCGTCTTTCAGGCCGTTCCACTTAATAATAGAATCTTTTGAAACTCCATGAATTTTAGAAATAACGTCCATGTTTTCATTTCTCTGAACAACGTGTATTCTTTCCACCAGCGTATCAAAATAGACCGTATCTACAAAGGTTTGTATTTCAATTCCGGTTGTTTGTACCGAACTGATCACTTTCCTCGGAATTTTCAGCTCCTGGCCAACTTTTACAGTATTAGTCGTTAAGTTATTTTCCTGCTTAATCAGCGTAAGGGATACATTGTATTTTGCAGCAATATTTGTCAGTGTTTCTCCCGATTTTACAGTATGAAGCTCATAAACCTCAGTAGTATTCAAAGGATAAATATTGTCCGGATCAAGCGTATTATTGTCTTCAATTTTATCAATATCGTTTGTCATTTTATAAAGCGAGTCCTCCAGGCTTACCAGACGGCCGATATAGGTCAATGGTCCTGTAATACACTGGTTGGGTTCCGTTTTAGGAATATAAGTTCCTTTGTACACAGGATTAAAATAACGGATACTGTCTGCTCCCCAGCCGATCAGATCGGAAATAGTATTCATCCGGACTCCTTTTTTCAGGCACATCGTATCCAGCTGATAATAGCGGTAAGCAGAAGGTGCAGCAGTTACTCCGTGCTGTTTGGCATAAACAAACAGATAGGTAGCCGCAATAAACCGTGGCACGTATTGTTGTGTTTCTTTTGGTAAAAAAGGTCTTACGGCCCAGTAGGAAACTTTTCCGCCTGCTCTTCTTATAGCCCTGTTAATATTGCCCGGCCCGGCATTGTATGCCGCTAATGCCAGGTTCCAGTCGTTATAAATATCATGAAGCTTCTTCAGATACCGGCAGGCTGCATCCGTAGCTTTCCGGGGATCCATCCGCTCATCGAAATAGGAATTATCTTTCAGTCCGTATAATTTACCCGTTCCATACATGAACTGCCACAATCCCAGCGCTCCGGCTCTTGATTTTATCTGAGGGCTTAACGCGCTCTCGATCACAGAGAGGTACTTCAAATTTTTAGGCAGCTCGTATTTGTGAAGATACTCTTCATACATATCGAAATAAAGGCTTGAGCGCCCCATACAAATACGGACAAATGACTTTCTTGTACGGATAAATGTTTTTATAGCTTCAACAGTAATGGCATTACAATCGAATTTGAATTCTGAAAGCTCATTCATCGCTTTGATCCGCTCACAGATCTCCTGATCAGAAATGTCGTCACGGGTTTCTTTTTCGAGGTCGTTGAAAATGGTTTCGGAATTCGGAAGATTTGCAATCTCTCCGTAATAATCAAAAAGTGTTTTTTCCACCAGATCAATGAATACATCGCTACTCAACGAGTCTTTGACAACAGGCTTAGGCTGACGGTGCTGTGCCAGACCGTTACCTGCAGCTGCAATAAATAAAAGCGTGAGTAGTAACAACCTCATGATTTACTGAATGTATTTTTCCAACAATTTTGAATAATCAAACAATTCTTTTTCTTTGAAAAATTTTCCCATCAACTGAACAGCGAAAGGCAAACCATCTATTTTTTGCCCGTGCGGAATTGCAATTGCCGGATGTCCTGTCAGATTAGCATGAACGGTATAAATATCCTGAAGATACATTTCAATTGGTTCGGAAATTGCACCTCTTTTGAAAGCGACATTCGGGGAAGCCGGAGAAATGATAAAGTCCGCCTGTGCCAGAATTTCATTGGTTTTCTCCTGCAGCACCCGTCTTACTTTCTGCGCTTTTGAATAGTACGCATCGTAATATCCATGTGATAAGACAAACGTTCCTGTCATAATACGGCGTTTCACTTCCGCACCAAAACCTTCCGAACGTGATTTTTTATAGGTTTCCTCTGTTCCCTGAGCATTCGGCGAACGATAGCCGTAATGTACACCGTCAAAACGGGAAAGGTTTGATGAAGCTTCGGCTGTTGTCAAAACATAATACATCGGTACCATATAATCCAGGTATGGAAAAGATACCTCTGTTACTTCGTGTCCGTCTGCTTTCAGCTCTTCAATTAACTTCAGAAAAGCTTCTTTTATGTGTGCATTTACACCTATTTCAAGGCATTCTTTAATGTATGCGATCTTTAATTTACCGGCAGGAAGCACCGGAGTATAATCTGTAACTTCTTCTCTGGAAGAAGTGCTGTCCATTTCGTCCGCTCCTGCCATTATTTCCGTCACCAAAGCAGTATCTTCCAGATCATTGGCAAAAGCACCTATCTGATCAAATGAAGAGGCATAGGCGATCAAACCGTAACGGGAAATTCTCCCATAAGTCGGCTTAATGCCATAAGTACCTGTAAACGATGCCGGCTGACGAATAGAACCTCCTGTATCAGAGCCTAATGCGACAGTACACAAATTTGCTGCTACTGCCGCCGCGGAGCCTCCTGAAGATCCTCCAGGTACGCAGTCCTCGTTAAGCGGATTTAAAACATTTCCAAAAGCGGAATTTTCATTGGAGCTTCCCATTGCGAATTCATCACAATTCAATCTGCCAATGATAACTGCATCTTCATCAATTAACCGCTGTAAAGCTGTTGCTGTATATAACGATTCGAAATTTTCCAGGATTTTTGAGGAAGCGGAAACTTTGTGATTTTTATAGCAGATGTTATCTTTTATCCCGATGATCATTCCTGCCAGCCTGCCGGCAGTACCATCAGCAATTTTCGCATCCACTTCTTTCGCACGCTGGCGCGCGGATTCACTGAACACTTCTAAAAAAGCATTCAATTGTTTTTTGGATTCAATTCGCTTTAAATAATCTTCAAGTATGTCAACAACACGCCTGCCTGAAGCAAGCGCAGATTTTACTTCAGCAAAATTTTTATACATAAAAATTCCGAATTATTTTTCCGTTTTGTCCTCTTCTCCTTTAGAAGCGTCTTTGAACTCTTTGATTCCTTTACCTAAGCCTTTCATTAATTCCGGAATTTTCTTACCTCCGAACAACAAAAGAACAACTGCCAGGATCAATAATATTTCAGTAACTCCAAATTTTCCCATGATAACAATAATCTAAATTCTGTTTTCGCAAAGTTAGGGAAATAAAATTCATGGTTGTCAAAAAACACAATTTTATAACGAATCCTGCAGCTGTTTAAAAATTCAGGAAACATTCCGGTAAAATAAAAAGCGGAGTATCTCTACTCCGCTTCCTGCAATATAATTTTCTTTTTCTTTACAAAATGAGCATCGCGTCTCCGTAAGAATAGAAATTGTATTTTTCCTTAATCGCCTGACCGTATGCTTCCATCATCAGCTCATGGCCGCAAAAGGCGGAGATCATCATCAGTAAAGTGGATAACGGAGTATGAAAATTCGTAACCATACAGTTCGCAACACTGAAGTCATACGGCGGGAAAATAAATTTATTCGTCCAGCCATCATACGGTTTTAACAGACCATCTGACGAAACAGAAGATTCAATTGCACGCATGGAAGTTGTTCCGATTGCACACACTTTTTTCTTTTTCAGCTTTGCTTCATTAACCACCTTCGCAGCTTTTTCAGTAATAATCACCTGCTCAGAATCCATTTTGTGCTTTGTCAGGTCTTCTACCTCTACAGTACGAAAAGTCCCCAAACCTACGTGAAGCGTCACTTCTGCAAAATTTACTCCTTTTAATTCCAGGCGTTTCAACAATTCTCTCGAGAAGTGAAGGCCGGCAGTAGGTGCTGCTACAGCTCCTTCTATGGAAGCATAGATCGTCTGATAACGTTCTTCATCATCTTTCTCTACATCCCGTTTAATGTATTTCGGAAGCGGCGTTTCTCCCAATTCTGTGATTTTTGCTTTAAATTCTTCGTACGTCCCATCAAATAAAAAACGTAGTGTTCTTCCACGGGAAGTCGTATTGTCGATTACTTCGGCCACTAATGAATCGTCATCACCAAAATACAGCTTGTTACCGATACGTATTTTTCTCGCAGGATCAACCAGCACGTCCCAAAGCAGGCTTTCGCGGTTCAGCTCTCTCAAAAGGAAAACTTCAATTTTCGCTCCTGTTTTTTCTTTATTTCCATACATTCTTGCAGGAAATACTTTTGTGTTATTGGTGATCATCACATCTCCGTCATCGAAGTAAGTAATAATGTCTTTAAATAATTTGTGCTCAATTTTTCCACTTTCTCTGTGGACAACCATTAGACGGGCTTCGTCTCTGTTCTTACTCGGATATTCAGCTATTAATTCGTCTGGTAAATTAAAATTGAAATCCGAAAGTTTCATTTTACTCATATTCTGATGAAATGTTTTTCCGTGTTCAACTAACAAAAGTCGCAAAGATAAAAAATATTATCTCCCTTATATAATTTTCAAAACATAAAAAAGCCCGGAAAAAAACCGGGCTTTCACATCTTGATAATTTTCAGGTCACGGAGCAATGTAAACTGTTGCTTCATTTGTGATTTCTTCTTCCACCTTAATAATTCCGCTTCCGTTGTAATTTCCTTTTTTAGCTTCAATGTTCAAAATTGCCACACCTGCCATTCCTTTCTGATAAAGTTCGCTGAAATAAAAAACTGCTTCTCCCGCTGAATTTGTATATGCAGTTTCGTATATCACCACATTTTCCTGCCCCTTTCCATCCGGACTCGCTTTACCCCAAAGAACCACACGGCACTCAGGTATCACCTTATTGGTGTTGTTATAAACATAAATCTTAGCTACAGTATCTTTTTTAGGTTTACATCCTGTAAAAAAAGCTACAACAAACACTAAGACAAACAAAATATATTTATTGGAACTTTTCATTAGTTATCAAATTTAACGGTTTCAACATTCGTAATATTTGCTCTTACACGAGCTCTGCCGGTTGCCATTTTATTATCAATTTTTACAATGATATCAAAATAGCCTACCTCTCCTTTCTCCGGTTTTTCTCCAAAGTATTCATCCATGTTAAACATCGCATAACCTGTAGAGTTTGAAATGATCGTATCCACATATTCTCGTGTAGGAGGATTGGAATAAATATCACCAACAATTACCACGCGTGCTCCGGGAAGCAGCTGATTACTCGCTGAGCGCACATATACCTTCAAGACGGACGGATCTTTTTTACATGATGCGAATGTCAGCAGCATTAATCCTGCGAATACCATCAATGAGAATCTGAGTAATTTTTTCATATTCGTTTTTCCTAAAATCAATACTAAAGCATCAAAATGGTTTAAATAATTTTACAAATTAATGAAAAAGCTTTGATAGGTGCAATATCAAATGTTAATTTGTATTCAGGAAATATTAAACGGCCGTTTTCAGAATCGGTTATAATATGAAAGAATTAATACAAACTTAAATCTCAGGTAGAAAGTTACGAGATTCCAATTCGTCTGGTAAATTAAAATTGAAATCCGAAAGTTTTATTTTACTCATATCCTGATGAAATGTTTTCCTATGTTCAACTAACAAAAAATGCAAAGTAAAAAATATTATCTCCTTTATATAATATTTTAAAAACATAAAAAAGCCCGGAAAAAAACCGGGCTTTCACATTTTAATATTTTTAATATCACGGAGCAATGTACACTGTTGCTTCATTTGTGGTTTCTTCTTCCACCTTAATAATTCCGCTTCCGTTGTAATTTCCTTTTTTAGCATCAATGTTCAAAATTGCCACACCTGCCATTCCTTTCTGATAAAGCTCATTGAAGTAGAAAACTGCTTCGCCTGCTGAGTTTGTGTACGCAGTATCATATAATACCACATTTCCCTGCCCCTGACCATCCGGACTTGCTTTACCCCAAAGGATCACACGACACTCAGGTACTACTTTATTAGAGTTGTTGTAAACATAAATTTTGGCTACAGTATCTTTTTTAGGGTTACATCCTATAAAAACTGCTACAACAAACACCAGTGCAAACAAAATATATTTATTGGAATTTCTCATTAGTTGTCAAATTTAACTGTTTCAACATTCGTAATATTTGCTCTTACACGAGCTCTGCCGGTTGCTACTTTGTTATCAATTTTCACAATGATATCAAAATAGCCTACCTCTCCTTTCTCCGGTTTTTCTCCAAAGTATTCATCCATGTTAAACATCGCATAACCTGTAGAGTTTGAAATGATCGTATCCACATATTCTCGTGTAGGAGGATTGGAATAAATATCACCAACAATTACCACGCGTGCTCCGGGAAGCAGCTGATTACTCGCTGAGCGCACATATACCTTCAAGACGGACGGATCTTTTTTACATGATGCGAATGTCAGCAGCATTAATCCTGCGAATACCATCAATGAGAATCTGAGTAATTTTTTCATATTCGTTTTTCCTAAAATCAATGCTAAAGCATCAAAATGGTTTAAATAATTTTACAAATTAATGAAAAAGCTTTGATAAGTGCAATATCAAATGTTAATTTGTATTCAGGAAATATTAAACGGCCGTTTTCAGAATTGGTTACAATATGAAAGAATTAATACAAACAATTAAGTATCAGGTAGAAAGTTACGAGATTTCAAACCCCCGGGAATTAGAATCTTTCCGGATTCAGTTCATTGGCTCAAAAGGTTCCTTAAAAGAGTTGTTTGGGCAGCTGAAGCAGGTTCCCAATGAGGAAAAAAAAGAAATCGGGCAGCTGATCAATGAGCTGCGGAATCTTGCAGAAACAAAATACAACGACCTGAAAGAGCAATTCGAAAATACGGATGCTGCCTCAGGTTCTATTGATTTTTCGCGTTCCGGAGAAGAATTTCCCGTAGGTTCGCATCATCCGATTTCCCTGGTAAGAAGAGAGATCATCGAAATTTTCAACCGCATTGGTTATACCGTTTCCGAAGGTCCTGAAATTGAGGACGACTGGCATAATTTCTCTGCTTTAAATTTCCCTCCTGAACATCCGGCAAGAGATATGCAGGATACGTTTTTTATTGAGAAAGGAGATAATGAAATGGCACTAAGAACTCATACTTCTTCTGTACAAGTGAGAGTTATGGAAAATACACAGCCTCCGATCCGGACTATTTCGCCTGGAAGAGTATATCGTAATGAAGCTGTCTCTGCCCGCGCACATTGCTTTTTCCATCAGGTAGAAGGTTTGTACATTGACAAAAACGTCTCTTTCGCAGACCTGAAGCAGACACTGGAATATTTCGCAAAAGAAATGTTCGGAGAGAAAGCGCGGATCCGCATGCGCCCTTCTTACTTTCCGTTTACAGAGCCAAGCGCAGAAGTGGATGTTTCCTGCTCCATCTGTAACGCTCAGGGATGTAACGTATGCAAATACACCGGATGGCTGGAAATCCTAGGATGCGGAATGGTAGATCCTAACGTTTTGGATGCTTCAGGCATTGATTCCGGAATATATTCCGGATTTGCATTCGGAATGGGAGTTGAACGTATTACGCAATTAAAATATAAAGTAAACGATCTGCGTTTATACTCTGAAAATGATATACGGTTCCTGAAACAATTTACAGCTGTTTTATAATGTTTTTTTCTGCATCTGCATTAAACTGGATAAATCCGGCAACCACTGAAGAGCTGGATGTAATTTTGAACGATACATCTAAGCCGCTGATTGTATTTAAGCACAGCACGCGCTGCAGTATTTCAGGTTTCGCACTGAAACAATTTGAGCGTGAATACGATTTACAGGATGTGAATCTCGTATTTATTGATGTATTAAAGCAACGGGAACTGTCAAACCATATTGCAGAGAAATGGAACATTGTGCACCAGTCTCCGCAAACGCTGATCCAACGGACAAGCGGTGAGCACACTTCTTTTTCTCATGAAGGAATTGCTGTTTCAAGGATCAAGCAGTTTTTAGGCTTATAATATTCAGAAAAATGAAAAAAATAATTTCCGTTTCTCTTATCATTGGAACACTTTTATTTGCTGTTACAGGATGTAAGGATTCCGTGGATACGGATGAAACGACTGAAGAATTTCCGGTTGGTTATTCCGCAAAGTATCAGCTTACTTATGGTGAATCATTTAAAATTGGTTTTTCAAAACTGGAAAGGATCAGTGAAGTAACGGTTATCCTGGAAGACAGTATTCTGCAAACCTGGAACAATGCTCCTAAAATTAGTGAAACTTCTTTTGATATTACTTCTTTCGGAATCGGTGTGAAAGGTCTGACAATTAAAGTGAAAGACAAAAGCGGAAAAGAATTTGCGGAAAACCAGACAATTCGTATTTTATCCGACATACAACCTTTAGCTCAGACAGTAAAAGTTATTTCGCTCTATCCGCATAATACGGAAGATTTCACGCAGGGATTAGAAATCGTCAATGGCTTACTTTACGAAGGAACAGGTGATCCGAACCGGATGGGAGCAACTAAGGTAATGCAAAAGCAATTGAAGTCAGGAGAGGTTCAAAAAGAAACTGCTCTGGATGCCGGTTATTTCGGAGAAGGGATCACCATCTTGAACAATAAGCTGTATCAGCTTACCTGGACTTCCCAGAAATGTTTTGTTTATGATTTTCCTTCGCTGGCCAAAACAGATCTTTCTTTTTCTTATACCGGCGAAGGCTGGGGCTTGACAAATGACGGAAAATACCTGATCATGAGTGATGGCTCCGAACGTTTGTATTTCAGAGATCCGGCAACCTTTGCCATCAAAAAAATTATTCAGGTGTACGATAATGCCGGGCCGATAAAATATCTTAATGAGCTGGAATATGTTGATGGAATCGTTTATGCTAACGTCTGGATGTCCAATAAAATAGTTGCGATCGAAGCTGAGACCGGGAAAGTCTTAAAATCCATCGACTGTATGGATCTGACATTAAAAGCGAAAGGAAATGGCGATGTACTGAATGGGATCGCTTTCGATCATAGCGCTAAAAAGTTCTATCTGACAGGAAAATACTGGCCGCAGCTTGCTGAGGTAGAGTTTTCGAATGAACAGAAATAGATAGAACGCTGATGACACGGATGAGGCGGGTTTACGCAGATTCTTGAGAGGAATTGTATAATTTCAACTTATCATAAAAATCATATCAAATCTGCGATATTCCGATAAATCGGAACAAGCCCTAAAATTAGGACGCGGATAACACAGATGAAGCAGAT
>MKVF01000016.1 GCA_001899145.1 Flavobacteriia bacterium 40-80 | reverse complement strand
GACAAAGCATGAGATTTGTCTTCAAAAGATTTCTGAAAGACAAACTCCCAATCTGACGCCTGATTCGTAAAGCCTTTACTTTTATTACGGTGTTTTTTCAAACGGTCTTCAGGACTGGAAGAGCTACCGACATAATACTTGTCTGCGGTTTGTGAATAGAGAATATAGGTATAGAACATAAGTAGTATAAATAAAAAAAGCTTCACAATGTGAAGCTTTTGTGGGGAATGACGGATTCGAACCGCCGACCCTCTGCTTGTAAGGCAGATGCTCTAAACCAGCTGAGCTAATTCCCCTTAGTATTTTAATTATAGACTCGAACCGCCACCCCTTCCGATGCTACGCATCGGAATGTTCTAAATCAGTTGAGCCAATTTCATCCGTATTTCAATTTATAAACTCAAACCGATGGATCTTCCGATACTATGTACCGAAATGCTCTAAATCAATTGAGCCAATTTCTTTCGTATTTCAAGTTAAATCCGAATTGCTAATCCCTCGATGTTATGTTCCGGATACTTTTTTCACATCAATCACGCTTGATTGATATTTGTGGGGAATGACGGATTCGAACCGCCGACCCTCTGCTTGTAAGGCAGATGCTCTAAACCAGCTGAGCTAATTCCCCTTTTTCAAATTTTAAGCCTCTAAACCGTTGTTTAAAGTGCTTGCAAAGATATACATGATTTAGAAACTAACAAGTGTTTTTCAAAAAAAATGTTGAAAATAATCACTGATCAAAAAGAAGCTCCCCGTTATCAATGTTAAATCTTCTTCATTTCTAATTGCTTTAAGACTTTCGTATGCTTCGACAACTGACGGATAAAAAGATATTCTCCGGCCATCGGTTCTCAGTCTCTCACTGGCTGCTTCCATTTTCAGGCTGCGGGCATTTGAAAATTCCGCAAAATAAATTTCTGCATCCAAAGGAAAAAGCTTGATTAAATCTTCGTAATTTTTATCCGAAGATGTTCCGTAAATAATATGCAAACGCTTATAATTAAATTGCTTTACAGCCATCATAAGATCTCTGATTCCATCTTCATTATGAGCCACATCTATGATTTCAAGTGGTTTTTCTGATATAATCTGGAAGCGTCCGCGGTAGCTCGTGTTCTTGTAAATGTTCTTAAATCCATTCTCTATACCTGCTTCCGTTATTTTTACTCCTTTTTGTTGCAACAACAAAATTGCTTCCAGTATTATTTTTTCATTTTTCTGTTTATAGTTTTCTACTTTAAAACGGGATTCTCTCAGCGGTTGAGAGGAAATCAGGTATAACGGTGCATTTTTTTCCTTTGTAATTTTCTCAAACACAGGGAAAGTAGTTACCTCATATTCACCAATAATGACCGGCGTATTTTCTTTTATTATACCCGCCTTCTCAAAAGCAATTTCGGGCAATGTGTTACCCAATAATTGTACATGATCCAGTCCGATATTTGTAATGATACTCAGCACAGGAGAGATAATATTTGTTGCATCCAGACGTCCACCTAATCCGGTTTCTAT
The DNA here is from genome assembly GCA_001899145.1 of Flavobacteriia bacterium 40-80. Taxonomy (GTDB): domain Bacteria; phylum Bacteroidota; class Bacteroidia; order Flavobacteriales_D; family Crocinitomicaceae; genus 40-80. The sequence goes on along the minus strand of MKVF01000016.1, from coordinate 135,794 downwards.
AACAGCAAACTCACATTTTTCCTGAGCAAAATAATTTAATGCCATTGCAAAGCTTATCTCAAAGAAAGAAGGAGCAAAAGAAAGATCCCGGATCTTCTGACAAAAATCAATCACTGATTTCTCATCAATCTGTTTTCCGTTGATAATGATACGTTCCCTGAAATCCACAATGTGGGGAGAGGTAAAAACTCCCGTTTTATAACCGCTTTCCATTAAAACAGAAGCCAGATAATTGGTACAGGTTCCTTTTCCGTTAGTTCCAGCGACATGTATAAACTGAATAGCTGAAATATCAATTTTCAGATAATCAATTAATTCTCGGATGTTGCCAAGATCAGGTTTATAGGCTTTAACACCAATATTCTGGTAAGACGGAAATTGCTGAAACAACCATGAAATTGTCTTCTGGTAACCTGATTCAGAAGAAGACATATTTTATGTCGCTTTAATATTAACGCTGTAATCGATACGCTCAATCGTCGTATTCGGACGTTTATTGTATTTGATCTGCTGTTTTACAGCGGTAGTAATCTGCTGAATCAGTTTCTGATCATTTGTTGTTGTGCCGGGAAGTACTTCTACCGCAACAACACTACCTTCCGCATTAACTGAAAGGCGCATTTTAATGGTACAATCCTGATTTGATTTGATTCCTGAAGTATTCAGATTTGACAAACGGGAACGCTCTCCAGAACCATTTCCGTTACCTTCTCCCATTCCGTTACCGTTTCCTCTTCCATTTCCGGGACCGTTATCACTTCCGAAAACACCACTTCCGGTACCGCTGGTCGCTCCACCTCCTGAACCGAACGGATCCTCTGACCTCTTAATCGTTGTTGGCGTATTTTGAGTAACCTGATCCGTATTTGTTCTTGTGGATTGACCGCTGTTAACGTTTGTATTGCTGGTGTTATCTGAAAGAATTCTTTCCGTCTGAGGATTCGGCTTATTTATTAATGGATCATTAGAAGGCGTTCCCGCTCCTCCTTTGCTTCCCCCGCTTTTAGTATTCGGCTCAGAATAAGCTTCCAACGGGAGTAATTCCATTTCCGCATCTTTATACAATAACTGTTCAGGAAGCGGAGGTGTCGGAATTTTATATCCATTGAAATGCAGAAATAAAAATAATGCGGTAGCAAGCCCAAGAGAAGTAAAAAATGCTATTCTTCTGTCTTTTTTATATTCCAGCTGCGTACGATCTACTTTTGCTTCCATGACTCAATGGTAATAAATAATTATCCTGCTTTTGTCGCAATTAACATTTTTAACTGATTTTTTAGCCCGAGCTGCAGTAAGTCCACCAAATCCTGAACCTGCAGATCATTTGCCGGACGAAGGACAACCGTTTCGTCTTTGCGTAATTGTGTTTCTTCTTTTAACCTTGCTTCCAGATTTTCAAAAGGCACTTCTTCCTGATCCAGGTAATACCTTTTATCGCTTGTTACCGTCAATGTCAAATGTTGTCCCGCCGTCTGGTCGGTCTGATTCGCATTCGGCAAGGGGACTTTTATCACATTCGGATTCGCAAGCGTCGAAATGATAAGGAAAAACAGGAGCAAAAAGAACATGATGTCGCTCATGGAAGATGTTTCCATGCCTGCGTGAAATCTACTTTTTTTTCTGATGATCATTTTACCGGACGACGAATAATGTTAATAAAATCCAGATTGATAATTTGAACTTTAAGAGCAAATCTATCAATCAACGCGTTTAAAATATGATAAGCGGAAAAAGCAATCAGCCCTACGATCAACCCCGCTCCGGAACTAATCATTTTTTCATACAAACCACCTGAAATATTACCAATACTAACGTTTTCAGAGATAGATATATTATAGAAAATTTTAATTACTCCGGCAATTGTACCTACGAATCCGAAAGTCGGGGCAATACCGGCAATCAGTCCTAATGCCTCCGTTCCTTTCTCCATCTTCCCAATCTCAATATTCACCACCTTATCCATGTTGCTTTCAATTTCCGTAACAGGTCTGTCAATCGACTGAATACCTTCAGCAACAACCGCTCCGTAAGAAGAAGGTTCACGTTGTGCCTGATTTAAAGCATCACTGATATTACCTTTCTCAAGATTCGATTTAATATCTCCAATTAAATTAGGATTATATTTTGTCATACGTTTGATATAGCGTACACGCTCTATTATAACATAGACAGAGTAAAAAAGCAGAATGATGATTGGAATAATAAAATACCCTCCTTTCATCACAAATTCGAAGAAAGAAATCTCTTCTCCAGGTGCCGGTGTTGTTGTCGCAGGAACGGTAACTTCCGCACTTCCTGTTTCAGAAATCTGAGAAAACACCAACAGTGGCAGAGCACTCAGTATTCCCGCTAATAAAACTATTTTTTTCAGCATATAACAATCGTAATAAACGTAATTAAACATCAAATTTACTCTCAAGATCAACTAATGTATAAACGCTACCGAAGTAAATATTCACACAATTTTGTTTATAAGCCTATAATGAACCCGCGGGAAAAAGTTACTGAAACAAAAAATCCGCAACCGGTTATAGCTGCGGATCACAGTAAGTTCAATTTCTGTTTACATCAGCTGATTTAGAGCGATCTCAAATGCCGCCTTAGCAATATTGGTCGGTACCGGATTTTTAGCATGTGCCTTCTCCAATGCCATTCTGATTGTGTTCGAAATATCTTCAAAGATAGCTTTATCTTCGATCGTTTCCAGATCATTGCTCATCAGGTAAGCAAATACCCTTGCCATTCCGCAATTTGAAATAAAATCAGGAATAAGCGCCAGATTTTCATCTGTGTATTCTCCTATAGGCCCGAAAAAAATCTCTTTATCTGCAAAAGGAACATTTGCACCGGATGCAATCACCTTCACTCCTGCTTTCAACATTCTTTCCACATGATCCTTCTGAACAATCCGGGAAGCAGCACAAGGCAAAAACACATCTGCTTCAACATCCCAGATCCGGTTATTAACCTCATCAAAACTCAGCAGATCAGGATGAGAAAGTTCATTTCCATTCTTTGTAAGAAACAATTCTTTCACCTCTTCAAGCGTAAAACCTTCCGGTTTGATCAATCCCCCTATTCTGTCAATAATCCCGACTACTTTTGCTCCGTGCTGAGCGACAAAGTAAGCCGCAGCAGAAGCTACGTTTCCCCAACCCTGAACAATTACTTTCTTATCTTTCAGGTTTCCTCCCCAAACATTATAATAGTGATATACCGATTCTGAAACTCCATATCCGGTGATCATATCGGAAACATTATAAGCCCGGGAAACATCAGGAGAAAGTGTTTCATCTGTTATTTTCTTTAAAACTCCTTCCGTTAATTGGGAGATACGTCTTTTTTTCTGTTCTTCCGTCGGAGAGAAATGTCCGTTAAAAACACCTTCCTGCGGATGCAGCACTCCCACCTCTTTACACATCGGGATTACTTCGTGCACTTCATCCACATTCATATCTCCTCCCGTTCCGTAATAAGTTTTCAATAATGGGGAAACTGCTTTGTACCAACGTTTCAGAACTCCTTCTTTTCTCGGGTCTTTCGGATCAAAATTGATTCCGGATTTAGCTCCTCCGATAGCAGGACCGGCAACAGTAAACTTTACTTCCATGGTTTTTGCCAGCGATTCCACTTCCCGCTTATCCAGCCCCACACGCATGCGGGTTCCTCCACCAGCTGCTCCGCCTCTCAGCGAGTTAATGACCACCCAGCCTTCGGCTTCGGTTTCAGCGTCTTTCCATTCAAATACAATCTCAGGGCGTTTGTTCTCGAATTTTGAGAGTAGTTCTTTCATTATCTATTTTTTTTATTCTTTTTTAATTTCCCGGATTCTACGGTAAATGTAATGTTCCGCTTACAGAATCCTTGGCTGCACCTGTAACGGATCGGAGAACATTCGGTTCTTTTTCCAGATACAGCGCTCCTAAAAAGCCAAAGATAATAGCTTCTTTAAAGTTGATAATATTTTCTTCCGGAATAATTATTTCTTTTTTCACATATTGCTTCAGACGTTCCACCAGGTAGGCATTTTTCGCCCCGCCTCCTGTAATCAGCACTTTACTGATATTCAGATTATTCAGGCAGTCTGCTATCTGCATCGCAATATGCTCAACAATGGTACGGATATTGTTCTCAATGTCTTTGTCAAACTTTATCAGTGGATAAAACTCCATCTCCAGCCATTCCACTCCCAGTGATTTCGGATATTTTTCTTTGTAATAAGGCAGCTCATTCAGCAAGCCCAATAAATAAAAATTAATTTCTCCAGCTCTCGCCAGCTCGCCGTTTTTGTCATACTTCAGCCCTCTGTTGTGTGCCAGCTTATTCAGCGGAAGATTTCCCGGGCAAATATCAAATGCAATGATTTTATCTTTATCTCTGAAAGAAACATTACAAAAGCCTCCGATATTCAAAAATGCGTCTGCTTCATTCTGAAACAGCTGAAAATCACCTGCAGGAACCAAAGGTGCTCCCTGTCCTCCAAGGTAAACATCTTTGGAACGGAAATTATTAATTACCTGTATTCCCGTTTCCACAGCGATTTTTGTTCCACAGCCGATCTGTGTTGTCCAACCCTTATCCGGTTGATGAAAGATCGTCTGTCCGTGGGATGCAATCGCATTAACTTCCTTTTTGTCAATATTAAATTCTTCAATAAAAGTACAGATCATTTTCCCGTAAATCTCTCCCAGCTCCGTATCCAATTGTGCCAGTGCTCCAGCGCTAAGAGAAAAAGGGTCCTGCAGCTGATTCACAATAGGTTCCGGATAATCGTATGTTTTACCGAAAAGGAGCTCAAACGTCCATTTTTTTTCTTTTGACCTGAAATATCTGCAATAGCTAATATCCACTCCATCAAGGGATGTGCCGGACATCAACCCTATAATATTGTAACTGCTCATAAAAATTGAGATTGATAAATCAAATTTATATTTTAAATTTACAACTTGTAAAATTTTCTATTAAAATAAATATCAGGTATAAATGAACTTTGATTTAACAGAAGAGCATTTGGCAGTAAAAGCAGCTGCGAGAGATTTTGCTCAAAACGTATTAAAGCCAGGAGTAATTGAGCGCGACAGAGATCAACGTTTTCCGGCAGAAGAGATCAAACAACTAGGTGAATTAGGTTTCATGGGAATGATGGTAGATCCGAAGTACGGAGGAGGCGGTATGGATACCTTATCATACGTTTTAGCGATGGAAGAGATTTCAAAAATCGACGCATCTGTATCTGTTTGTATGTCTGTAAATAATTCGCTGGTTTGCTGGGGACTTGAAAAATTCGCTTCGGAAGAGCAAAAACAAAAATATCTTGTTCCACTGGCGAAAGGTGAAAAAATCGGAGCTTTCTGTTTATCTGAGCCGGAAGCAGGATCAGATGCCACTTCGCAAAGAACAACAGCTATCGATATGGGAGATTATTATTTGTTGAACGGAACAAAAAACTGGATCACCAACGGAAGCTCAGCGTCTGTTTACCTGGTAATTGCGCAAACAAATGTTGAAGCAGGACACAGAGGTATCAACGCTTTTATTGTTGAGAGAGGAATGGAAGGATTTATCGTCGGAGCGAAAGAAGACAAGCTGGGAATCCGTGGATCTGATACACATACTTTATTGTTCAACGATGTAAAAATTCCGAAAGAGAACAGAATCGGTGAAGACGGATTCGGATTCAAATTTGCAATGAAAACATTAAGCGGCGGTAGAATCGGGATCGCTTCCCAGGCTTTAGGAATCGCTGCCGGCGCCTTTGAGCTGGCTACTGCTTATTCTAAAGAAAGAAAAGCTTTCGGAAAACCAATTTCAGAACATCAGGCAATCGCATTCAAGCTGGCTGACATGGCGACTGAAATAGAAGCGGCTCGTTTGCTGGTGCACAAAGCAGCATTGGACAAAGATCATGGAAGAAATTATGATACATCCGGTGCGATGGCTAAGCTATATGCATCCAAAGTTGCGATGGATACAACTGTTGAGGCTGTACAGGTACACGGTGGATACGGTTATGTAAAAGAATACCACGTAGAGCGTCTGATGCGTGATGCCAAGATCACTCAGATCTACGAAGGAACTTCCGAGATCCAGAAAATCGTTATCTCAAGAAGTGTATTAAACGACTGAGAAAAGACTTTTAGGATGTCAAAACTTTAGGACATCAAGATTTTAAGACATAAAATGAAAGACAAAAGACGGAATAAAACCCCGTCTTTTTTTGTTATTAATTCCTTGTATATTTAACTCATGAATGAAGCAAAACGACAACTAATAGAAAATTCTTTCCGGAATTCGGAAATGCTGAAATTTTACCGGGCAGAATTACTGGAAGTAGAAAAAGGATATATTTCCATCAAAATCCCGAAGCTTTCTTTTGCCACGCGAAAAGCAGGAATGTTCAACGGTGCGATTATCTCTTCGCTGGTAGATGTTTCGTCCGGTTTTGCTGCTGTTTCAAATTACGAAGAGGATGCGTATGTAGTAACAGTTGAACTCAAGGTGAATTTTCTTCAGCCGGCACTGGGCGATTACCTGGTATCCAAATCGTATATTGTCCGTGGAGGAAGCAAAGTCAGCGTGATCCGCACAGAAATTTATACACAATCGGAAAATACCGATGAATTGCATCACGTCGCTACTTCGCTGGTGACCATGATGAAAGTAAGGTGAAAAAACTTTTATCCGTTACAAAAAAGCACGGTAAACGTTTGTTTACCGTGCTTTTTAAATTTATAATTATTCTATTCTTCTTATTCTACTACCAGTTTCTTAATCTGATTTCCTAAGTGGACAAGGTAAATTCCCGGAGTAAAAGTCGCTACGTCCAATAAAATTTCATTTGCTCCTTCAGCAGTATAAAACGCGTTTTCGAAAACGGTCTTCCCTGCCAGATCGGTCAGTTTTAAAGTTATTTTTTCCGCTTGTGACAGGCTGAAATCAACTGTTACTTCCTTATTTGCCGGATTTGGGAAAATATTCCATTTGTAGTTGGTACTCAGGTTTTCCAGTCCAAGCACATTTTCATCTGAAGGTGCGCCCCGGTAAAAATTAATATCGTCCAAATATAAATTGTTACCGCTGCTTGCTTCAAAAGCTATTCTGAACTGAAAATTTTCAGAGAACAGCGTTCCTGTAATTCCGGTAACGTGAACGGTTTTAAAATCTTCTTTCACAGGGACAAAACCGGAAGAAAGCACTTCTGAAGAAAGTGAATTTCCTGAAATTTCTCTCCGGGTCAGCCATGTTGTGCCACAATCTTTTGTGGCAGTCACTATAAGCTTTTCATTGTTTTCGGCTGCTTTTTTACGATAAGCATATTTAAAGCTCAGCGTCACTTTATCAGATGAAGAAAGCTGGGAAAGATCAAACACAGGCGAAATATATTCGTGAGTAGATTCTTCTGTCGCGTAAAAATTATACAGGCATAACGATTTATTATCGGTTGCAGCTGCGGTGTTCACCACTTCAAATGTAGGTGCATCGGGCGTAATATTATGTATCACTGCTTCTTCTATTTCCTGAATATTCTGCACGTATTCAAATCCCTGGAAGTACGGCAAAACACTTTCCGGGTTGATTCTTATAAATGCTTCCTTCGTTTTTGAAAGTGTTGTTGTTCCATCCGAAGCGGTCAGCTTCACTTTATAAACTCCCGGGGTTGCATAAGTCACTAACGGATTTTGCTGGTTTGAAACTGCCGGGCTTGCTCCTTCAAGCTCCCAGCTCCAAGAGGTTTGCCCTTGTGTGCTATAGTCCGTAAATTGTACAGATTCCCCCACGCAATAGCGTTCCTTCGCTGTTCCGAAATCCACAGCACACAAGCCGGAGCTCCCGTCAATCCCTGTCAACACCTGGTTTTCCGGAGTCCAGAGCGTATTTCTCGGAGCTACCATCAGGCAGGCACGCATACGGTCTTTTTGTCCGTGCGTGAACATTTTGGAACAATAAGAATAATCCATGTAATTCTCCACATTCGCACGAACACCGCAATAATTTTCATTCAGGTTACAGGAAGTTGTACCTCTTGTTTCCGGGGTATCATCCACTTCATCATCTCCGCAGGCGATCATAGGATTGTTATTTCCTCCCCATGTGTGGTGCAAGTTTAGCCAGTGTCCTACTTCATGTGTCAATACTCTGGATTTATTTTCCGTACTTGTCCCGAAACGGCCGACATAATCGCAGTTCACCCATATGCTCGCATACATATTGTCCGGATTAAACGATCCCGGCATAAATGTGTATCCTCCGGTATTATTGGAGTTTTTGACCACAATTACATTCATATAATTCTTAGATGGCCAGATTCCCTTGTAAACATCATTCCCGTGAATTACTTCATCCAGCTGAACGAATCCATCTCCGGAAGTAATGGTTTTTGGTGAAATTGTTCTCGTGATACCGTTAAAGCAGGTGCCATCCGGCGCTTTTGTCGCCAGAACAAATTCCACTTCAATATCCGCCGGTGTCGCAACAGCATTCGGATTACTTTCATTAAAGTCAAAATATACATTTGCTGCATCGGCGTTTAGTTTTCTGTAATCCCGATTCAGCACTTCCATCGCGTCAAAGATCTGCTCGTTGGAAATATTTTCCGTTCCATTGTAATGAAGTATATGAAAAACTACCGGAATTTTATAAATCTGGCGGGTTGGCTGCTGCGTCTTCACAAATTCCTGCATCGCTTTCTGCTCCTGATCCAATTTACTCATCCGCAGCTCCCGTTCTTCAGAATAAGGCAATTGTGATTGCACTGAATGCTGGCCGCACAGGTTGTAATTATCCTGAGCCTGCAACTTTAAGGAAAGTCCAAAGCAGAACAGCATTGCGCTAATAAAAGTAATTCGTTTTCTCATAGTCATTTCGGGCGTTATATTATAAGTCCGGAAAAATTCAAAATATCATAGCACTTGTAATTTTGAGGTTCTTTCCATAATTTATTAATTTGAATTTTTCTGCAATATAAGTGTTATTTTATTAAAATTCGCAGCTGCATTAATTACGCTTTCATACGATTTATAATCTTTCGCTTCAAAATAAACCGAGTCGTACCACTCTTTTACAGTTACTTTCAGAACAGCACCTTCCAGTACGTAAGATGATACAAATCCAATCGACCCGTCCTGACCAAAAGGGAGAACGCTTATATCGAGCTCACTTGTATTTTTCATCTCATAATTTTCAGGAATGGTTATTTCGATAGTTCTCTCATACACTCTTGCATGCGGTGTTTCTACCGGAAGTACTCTTTCATCTCTGTCATAAAGTTCTGATTGAGGCCCGATTAAAAGTCCTGCTTTCAGCAACAGCTTATCGCCTGCTTTTTCAAGCATTTTTTTGCTCTTAAAATGTCCTTTTCCAATAAAAGGTTCCACACCAAATGACGCAGTATTATCATTTTCAAAATTCATTTCTTCTACAATCGCAGCATCGTCAATATATTTAAGGAACTGCTCTCTTATCTCTTTTTTCTGATCCTCTATCAAATAATCCATCACCACCTGATAAGGCAATGCTTTATATCCTGTAGCAATTCTTTCCATATCAATTGCTACTTCTTCCTTATTTTCAGTAAGACTGCATTTAACATTCATCTTGTCAACAGAAAATTCTGCAGGTACTATGGCAATATCCTTAACTTCACCGACACCTGTCGGAATATCCTGAATACGAATCTCTCTTATAAAGAGACCTTTCTGATAAGTGAATTCTTCCGGAGGAAAACCATATCTATTCATTAATTCTTCTGAAATATATTTATTGAAATCCGGAAGATAGATCAGATAATCATTCAGGAAATTATACGCTTCGTATTTTGTCAGGAACTTATCTTCATAACGATCGCATGTCAACACTAATTCATAAGGTTGATTCAGCTCTTTCAAAACATTTATGAATAACTTAAAAAATCCCTGAGTTGTCATTATTTTGTTAGACAGAATAAAGTCCAGATTGGTTCCGTTTTCTACCCGCTGTTCAGCAATCAGATATCCTTTTTTGATTTCATTTTCAACTTTACGGATTTTGTCTTCATTGTCCTTTGCATTTTGTAAATCCAGTGATTTAATGAACTTTTTCAATTTCGCTGTTTCTTTTTTTGTCAACGGATCAAAAAGAGCTTTATGAATAGAATGTGTTACGTCTCCGTAAGTATAGAAATTTGCTTTTCTGGTAGCAAGGTTTTTATCCAGCTTAAAATAGACTTTTTGCAGGTTGGCATCATAAGCTGCCCATTCGTCTTTTTTCAACGGTTTTACATTTTCCATGTGTATATAGACGCGTCTGAAGTCTTCTTTTGCCGTTGTGTCCACTACAAAATCCGGCGCTCCGTTTACCGGGTAGGAAGCATACACTAAATGAGAAGGTGTAATGATTTCAAAGTCTAAATTTTTGTAATAACTGGATCCCTGTAATTTGACGGAAGAACCTGTAAATCGTGCCGGATATAATCCAAGCTCAAGAATTTCAATAATGCTGCCTTTCTCTATTCCTTCAAAAGCAAAATAACGATATTCAACATCTCCGTTTTCATCTTTTGCTTCTTTGATATCGGAAGAATTCTGTACGATGATATCCCCATTTGGCTTAATAACCCTTGCCTTCTGGTATTCCATTCTGATCTCACCGGCACTGTTCAGATAATATTTATTGAAACGCTCGATTCCTTTATCGGTATTCAGCTGGATAATTTTATGAGCCAGCCGGTACTCCACAGCGTTGTTATTCATCAAAAACAGTTGTATGCAGTCTCTTCTTTTCAGAAAAACCTCATCCAGCTTCTTTTCTTCCTCCGTCAACTCAGATTTTTCAGGTGTTTTTTCCCAATCGTATCCCTTATAATAAAAATCCTGAGCAGAAGCAATTAAGCTTTGTAATAACAATAACGGCAACCAAAAGTACTTCATAACTATTTTATTTATTTTTGATTAATACGACTGAACTGTTTAAAGCTTTATCCACAGTCGAAACAAATTCGTTCCATATATTGAATTCATCCGGCTGCAGCAGCAAAAACCGAAAAATCGTTCTTATTTTCACTTTTACTAAATTTTCCTCTATTTTATAATCAATATTGAACTTCACCTTTTCTGATTCATATTCAATTGATTCCGGAATATTCTTCACTGTCATTCCATCCGGAATCACCAATTCCGTTTCATAAGTATTATCAGAGAAAAAATTCATTACAAAAGGGCTCTTTCTCGAATTTTTCAATTGTTTTTCTATATAAATTGATTTGTCCAGAACCAGATTCACAAATATTTCATCTTCATAAGATGTTACATAATTATCAACCTTAAAGGAGTAATCTAACTCCATGGGCATTTCCCTGTTTTCAGGAATTGTAAATTTCGCTTGTGTTACCTTGTACGAGTTATTTCCCATGTTGCTGAACCTTTCCGCTTTTTTTTCTTCTGTCAGATCATTCATATATATCAGTTTGGATCTGACCAGCCAGTTATAATATCCTTCCAGCTTCTGAATAGCTGTTCCCGTAATCGTACGGTTCTGTATTTCTATCCGGGATTTATTTGTGAACTTCGTCTTATTTTCTTCCGGAACAGGAACCATTTCCAGCTTATAATCATTCCGGGAGCTATAGACCAGCGCCTCTTTTCCCTGTGTAAACGATGACGGGAAATATATTGGCAGAAGCTCTGATGTTGCATCGAGGAAATAGGTCGTTCCGTCAATATTACAGGCAGCAATCATGTGATTATCTACTAAAGAGCTGGGGAAATCACTGTATCTGAACGGTATGTCATCCGTACCAATCCAGACCAGCTTTGCGTTTATATTTAAAATTCCCAGCATTTTATAAATTAAAACCGACATGTCTTTACAATCACCGAATTTTTTATCAAAAACCTGATTCGGTGTTCTGGGAACAAATCCTCCGATACCTTCTTCAAAGGCAATGTATTTGATATTATCCTGCACCCAGTAGTAAATTACTTTCACACGAGAGAGATCATCATCCAAACCTTCCACAAGTGCATTCGTCATATTTACCAGCTGCTCCGAGGGCACTTCATTTTCTGCCTGCTGCACATTTGAGCTATACCACTCCACAAGATTATCCAAACCGCCCAGCACTTCCGTTTTCACTCCTTTTACATAGAAATGGCTTATCTGGCAAAAAACTCCCGGCAGGTAATAATCCGGTTTCGGGGCATAATTATCCAACCGAAAATTAGGAACGCTCGTACATGTCCAGGTCCATATCCTTCTGTTTTTTATAATATTTTCCGTAAAGACAATCTCAAAATTCTCAAAATTATATTCAAATTTTGACAGGTGAATCGCTGTATCGTGGTCTATTGTGAATACGATTTTTTCCTGAGGATAGAAGCTGTAGAATCTCAAGCCAGAAGGAAAATGTTTTTCATTTACTTCCATATTGTAGTTCAGATGCTTTACAAATCCTTCTCCTAATCCCGGATAAAAAAAAGAGATCCGCTGTATGTCATCATGAAAAACGTTGTCATCTTTTTCTGCTGCCTTCGTAACAAAATTAGTTGCCTTTGTCTTCTTTTTGCTTTTATCTTCCAACTGATAAGAATAGGCCTCAATCTTAGATATTTTTTCAAATGAAGAATATTCGATTTCTTCTTCTGAAAACAAGGTCGCCCCTTCCTTATTAAGGATAAGAAAATCTTCATTTACATTTATTACGGTCCGAATCTGGTCTCCAAAAATATCCATTTTGACAATCTCTGTTCTGTCAAGACCGATAAAATTATTTCCCGGGTACTTTTTTTTGTAATCCTGTAAATTATACTGTCCGTGTATAGCCGCAGAGCAAAATAATAAAGTCAAAAAAGTAAGTGCAATTCTATTTTTTAACATCAATCATTGTATTACTATAGTAGATATATGTCTTTAACAGCTCTCCCTTTTCGGAAAAGATTTTTGCCTCTCCGTTTCTCTCTCCCATCTGATATTCTTCTAATTCTTTCAGCTTTCCGTTCAGATAGTATTTATAGCTGGCTCCATCCAGATCACCATATTTATAATTTCTTTCCGATTTTTTATTTCCGTTAGGATAATACTGAATGTATGACCCAACCAACTCTCCGTAAAAATAAGTGCATTCTGTCATCAATTTACCATCCGCATAATACTCTTTGTATGTTCCGTTGAGTGAACCGTTATAACGTTTTTGCTCTACTGCTTTATTTCCATTTTGATAGTAAACTACAAAGCTGGTTTCTCCTTTTTCTATTTCCACAAAAGGAAGTTCCTTGCCGTTTTTATCCAGATATGTATAGGACAATAAAACTCCTTTGTCGTAATACCTGATTTGCTGAATTTCGCCGCCATAATCATAGGTAATCATTTTTCCGTGCTTCAGGTCGTCTTCATAATAAGATTCCGATTCTTTATTTCCATTATCATAGTAATAAATAACAGGTCCTTGTAAATCGCCATATTCATATATCTGCTTAGAGGATATTTTTCCGTTTTCATGATATGTGAAATATTCCCCGTGAAGCTTTCCGTTTTTATAATTTGCTTTTTTACTTACTGTACCATCTCTGTAAAACCATGTCCATACTCCTTCCCTTTTACCATTGTCAAAGGTTCCTGTTGATATCACCTTGTTTTCAAAATCCACCCATTTTCCCGCCCCGTTAACACGGCCGCTGTTATAGTGTCCTGTGAAAGTGTTATATCTGTTCAGCGGATCTCTGAAACTGATTTCACCGTTATATTGTCCGAAACGCTGATTTATATTCCCCGCAGTGTCCAGAAATACGGATGCGACAATTATTCCTTTCGAATAAATTTCGTAATCTTCCAGCCTTCCGTTTACATCGTAAGTATTAAAGTATCCGTGTTTTTCAGTATCATAATAAGCGTATTCACCTTTGAGTGTTCCGTCATCATAATAGGTATACCAATCGTTTACCGGCTCTCCGCCAGCATACATACCTTCATGAACTAATATTCCAAAGATGTTGTATTCAAGATAAATTCCGTTTTTGACTCCTTTATTATAAACTGTTTTAGATTGAATCGCACCATTTGGGAAATACTGGAACACCGTATCCTGAAGCTCTCCTGCCACATATTTTTCCGTTTGCTTTAACACACCGTAATTATCATAGTAATTCCAGACTCCGGATCGTTTATCGTCTATAATTTCACCTTCACAGTATAAGTTCCGTGTAGGATAATAATTTTCATATTTAAGCTTCTTTCCGGATTTGACTATTGTTTTTACGGAATTTCCGCCTTTATCAAAAACTTCAACTTTACTGACACTTCCCTTTTTAAAATCAAAAGAAATGTATTTTTTTCCTTCACTGTCATAATATTCAGCTATTCCGTTTTCCTTTCCTCCTTCATCGTATTGTGCTTTACGAAACAGTTTTCCGTTTGAATAATACGACTTGAATTCGCCAAAATATTTCCCGGCTTTCATTTGCCCTTCTTCCTCCAGCTTCCCGTTAGCGTGGAATCTTTTGAAAGGTCCTTCATAAAGATCATTTTTAAAAACATATTCATACTCCGTTTTTCCATCCGGGTAATACGCTTTTTTGATACCGTTTACAATATTGTTCTCAAAATTCACTTCAATTTCCACATTGCCATTTACATGGTATGCAAAACTTTCTCCATTTCTCTTTCCATCTGCAAATGTAGATTTATATTGAATCTGCCCGTTTTCATAATACATTAAAGACACTCCGTGGCGTTTTCCCTCTTTTACAGGAATACTTTCTTTCAATTGTCCTCCGTGATAATACAAATAAACGGTATCCGTCATCTGGTCGTCTTTAAACGTGTACACTTCTGAAAGCTCACCTGTATTATAATATAAACGTTGTGTACCACTCTGTTTACCGTTAACATATTCGGTTTCTTCAATTAATTTTCCTGTAAAGTCATCATAAAACCGGTGTACCCCATTTTTTTCACCTTGCTCGTTATACGACTTAACAGATCTTACATTTCCATAGGGATGGTATGAATACCAGTTCCCTACTGTTTTTTTCTCATTGTTCAGCTTGCCCATCACAAGCCCTGTCTTTTGATAAACAACGGCTATCCGCTGTTTTTTTCCTTCGAAATCAAATAATTGATCAAAATTGTTTTGTGACCACATATCAGAGGCCACTTTAACAAAATTATCAATGACGCTGCGTTTTGATGCGACCACTTTCTGCGTTTTGGGTGCTTTAACAGATTGTAAAGAGAAAAGTATCATTGCATCCAACAACTGAGCATCATATACGTTTTTAAAAAATTCCAGGTATTGCTGGTTCCAGAAGCCTTCATCATTTTCGTTATATTTCACATTCGATAAGATAAGATGAAATTGCTTGGCATACGCAGTAGGTAATGAAAACTTTGTCTTATACTTAGGCTGAAGCGCTACCTTATTGGCAAACAGCAGGTTTATATCGTCAAACTTATCCCCACTTTCCGTTAACCTGATATTCCTTTTTTCAGGAGTGAAAGATCCGTCTGCTATTTCTTCCATCAATGCAACAATGCTCGCTGATTGTGTACCATCAGGCTTTAAAAGAATACAGCTCATAAGGCTCATTAATGCCTGTGTATATTTTGCTTCATTTGCAGCAAGAATTCCTATTCTCAAATGTGCATCATGGTAATTCATATTTCTTTTAAGCGCATCTTTATACGATTCCACCGCTTTTTGAAAATCTTCCTGTAATTCGTATGTCAGGGCTTTCATGTAGAAAAGTGTGTGATTCATCGGATAAAGCGCGATTCCAGAATCGAGTATCTCGAGCGCTTTGTTATAATTTTTTACTCCATTGTAAGACTGAGCAAGGGTGTAATAAATGGACGCGCGATTATCAAACGCTGTTTCGTAGTTCAGCAACTCTATAAGGACATCGGTTGCCTGCTCGTCTTTGTCCTGAACCAGATACAGGTATGCCAATTCTCTTTGTGCCAACACGTAATTGGTATCATTTATATTAACTGATTTGAATAATTGTTCGGCTTTATCATAGTCCTTTTCATTCTTATATTTTACTCCTTCAATCAGAATGTCCATTGAACTCTTTAATTGTACTTTTTTCTGTGCAGTCAATGACATTGCTCCTGCCAAGAACATAAATAATAATACGAATCTCATGATTTTAAATTTTCAGTTAATAAATAGACAAAATAAGTATAGTGAAATAAAATCTTTAAATAGCATATAAAATACTGTTTCAAATATGTTAATTTTAATTGAAATTATCCCATTTTTTTATCAAAAAAATGAATCTATCTGAAATAAGCATCAGATTTTCAAAAGCAAATATCTTTGAACTTTAATTATGTGAAGACACAAAGAAGAAGGGATTTTTTTCAGATAACTACCGGGCTGACGATTTTTTAAATTATATTAACTAATCTTCTGTCTGGTTCTGATTCTGTTTTTCTTCCCGCCGGGCGATTTTTGAGTATTCGTGGCGCTTACTGTTAAGCAGCTGAAACAGCAGCTTTGCGTCTTTCTCTTCCAACTTTCTGCCAAACCGGATAAATTTGCCTTTGTAACCAAACTGAAGGCGTTCGCCTCCTCTCGTCCAGGGAGATTTTTCCCAGACATACTGCAATGATTTGGTATCGGGAATATAGCTTTCAAATTCTTCCATATTATCAAAATAATACAGCAGCGCTTTACCATATCCTTTAATGTCCTTCTTATAAACTAATCCTTTTTTATCCAGCTTCAGCATCTCTTTTCCCCACAGCAGCCAGATAAACTGGCGTGTCACTCTTACAAGATAATACAGCCACAATACCAGGAACACGATAATGAACAAAATCTCATCTCTGCTCAGGTTTAACGCGGACAAGGCCCAGATCAGGGTAATCCCGACAACCAGCCACATTGCAACCCAGGCTCCCATCAATGCGTTAACGAAACCATTTCTTTCCGGTAATATGACAATTGTCGTTTTCTGCTTGTCGTCAATAAAACTGATACGTTCTCCAATCCATTTCATACCTGCAAAAGTATAAGAAACTGTTTAAAATCCATCCGTTTTTTTGTTCTGCATCTTCCGGGAAGATAAGTTCAGCGGATTTTTCCAAAATTTCAGGGAGAAAGCCGAGCATAAATCCTCCCATTCAGAATACTATTCTTCGTGCTGACCGGACACTTGGCTTAAAGGAGCTATAAGAATCCCTGTTGATGCTGCGCTTCTGTCATATTTTTGTCAATTTGTCACTTCTTTCGGACAAAATTTTAAAAAAATACACCTCATTTTGTCAGAAAAATCCCAAAAATTCAGGCGGCACAAAAATTGACAAAAGAAGAACGTCGGCAACGGCATAGAATAATTTTTACAGGATAAAGGAAAAACAAGAATATGGGAAAAATAATTGGAATTGACCTTGGGACAACCAACTCATGTGTAGCCGTAATGGAAGGTAATGAACCGGTTGTTATTACAAACGCGGAAGGTAAGAGAACAACTCCGTCCGTAGTCGCTTTCGCCGATGGCGGAGAAAGAAAAGTGGGTGACACTGCTAAAAGACAAGCTATTACAAACCCCCACAAGACGATTTACTCTATCAAACGTTTCATGGGAGTTTCTTACACGGATTCTGAAAAAGAAGCCGCAAAAGTTCCTTATGAAGTCGTTAAAGGCGACAACAACACTCCAAGAATCAAAATCGATGATCGTTTATATACTCCGCAGGAAATTTCCGCAATGATTCTTCAAAAAATGAAGAAAACAGCTGAAGATTACCTGGGACAAGAAGTAACAGAAGCTGTTGTAACTGTTCCTGCCTACTTTAATGATGCACAGCGTCAGGCAACAAAAGAAGCCGGAGAAATCGCAGGACTTAAAATCAAGCGGATCATCAACGAGCCGACAGCTGCAGCTTTGGCTTATGGATTAGATAAAAAAGGTATTGATCAAAAAATCGTGGTTTTTGACTTCGGTGGTGGTACACATGACGTTTCTGTCCTTGAATTGGGTGACGGTGTCTTCGAAGTACTGGCTACGGACGGAGATACGCACCTGGGAGGTGACGATGTGGACCAAAAAATCATTGACTGGCTGGCAGATGAATTCAAAAACGATGAAGGCATTGACCTGAGACAAGATCCTATGGCGCTTCAACGTTTGAAAGAAGCTGCTGAAAAAGCGAAAATCGAGCTTTCATCTACGACAACAACGGAAATTAACTTACCATACATCATGCCGGTAAACGGTATTCCGAAACACTTGGTACGCACACTGACAAGAGCAAAATTCGAGCAGCTGATCGGTGATATCGTTGAAAGAACAATCGCTCCATGTCGCTCTGCTCTGAAAAACGCAGGCTTATCTACAAGCGATATTAATGAAGTGATTCTGGTAGGTGGTTCCACACGTATTCCGGTAATTCAGGATGCGGTAGAACGTTTCTTCGGGAAAGCTCCTTCAAAAGGTGTGAATCCGGATGAAGTAGTTGCTTTAGGTGCTGCGATCCAGGGAGGTGTACTGACAGGAGAAGTAAAAGATGTATTACTTCTAGATGTAATTCCTCTTTCATTGGGTATCGAAACAATGGGAGGTGTAATGACGAAGCTGATCGAAGCGAATACAACCATTCCGACTAAAAAATCGGAAGTATTCTCTACTGCTTCTGACAACCAGCCGTCTGTGGACATCCATGTATTACAGGGAGAACGCCCGATGGCAAATGACAACAAATCGTTAGGACGTTTCCAGCTGACAGATATTCCACCGGCTCCGAGAGGTGTTCCTCAGATTGAAGTAACATTCGATATTGATGCGAACGGAATCATGCATATTTCCGCAAAAGATAAAGGAACGGGCAAAGAGCAATCTATCAAGATCGAAGCTTCTTCCGGATTGAGCGATGCTGAGATCGAGCGAATGAAAGCAGAAGCTGCTGCTAATGCGGACGCAGATAAAAAACGTATGGAAGAAGTTGATAAAATCAACAAAGCAGACTCTCTGATCTTCCAGACAGAACGTCAGCTGAAAGAGTACGGAGATAAAATTCCTGCAGATAAAAAGCAACCGATCGAAGACGCTCTGGCGGATTTGAAAAAAGAGTTTGAAGCGAAAAATATTCAAAATCTTGATGCGGCAATGGAACGCCTGAACACGGCTTTCCAGGCAGCTTCTCAGGATATGTATAACGCAGCGAATAATCAGGGTGGCGGATCAGAAGGAAACAATACAGGAGGCCAGCAACAGGGCAGTTCAGGTGATGAAGTAACTGATGTTGACTTTGAAGAAGTAAAATAGTAACCTTCTCATAATTCTTAAAAGACTGTTCATTTTAATGAGCAGTCTTTTTTATTTTGTGAGAACCTGCTGACTGTAACAGTCAGTCCGGTTTTAGTGGTGATAATCAGATCAGATCTGCAAATTCCGCTTGTACTGCCTTTTGTAAATCTTCCGGAGCGATAACGAGCTGCAGACCCCGCTTTCCTGCACTGATAATAATTTGTTCCTCTGTTTGTGCAAGCTCTTCAATATAAGTCGGGAACTGCTTTTTCATTCCGATCGGTGAGCAGCCTCCGCGGATATATCCCGTAACAGACAATAAATCTTTCATTAACAGCATCTCACAATGCTTATTCCCCGATACTTTAGCAATTTTCTTCAAATCCAGCTGTGCACTCGACGGAATTACCGCTACAATAAAAGGAACCGCATTTCCTTTTAAAACCAGCGTTTTGTAAAGCTTTTCCGGCTCCACTCCTATTTTTTCAGCCACGTATTCCGCACTTACATCATTTTCGCTCACTTCATATTCACGTAAAGTATATGAAATTTTCATCGTATCCAGAATCCGTACAGCATTTGTTTTCGCAAGCATTGCATGTAATTTACAGCAAAGTTAGGCAAACGAAAGAATTTTCCACAAAAACCTGCTCCTTGTTTTCGCGGCTCTTTCTTCACCTTCTAAATCCTTCATTTCCATGCTGATTTAACATTTTATTAAATTTTGAACGGAATAGTTTTGTTTTTAGGAGAATAAAGCTATTTTTGTTACAACTAAATTATTCAGAATGAAAAAGATATTATTAACACTAACAGTTTTTTCTGCCTTGGCGCTAACTAGCTGTGGAAACTCAGTAGAAAAAGATGCTGATAAAATGGGAGATCTGGTTTGTAGAATGTTCTCTGTAATGGACAAAGCTATGGCCGGAGACGAATCAGCAAAAAAAGAGATGGAGGAAATTGAAAAAGAAGGGAAAAAACTAAGTGAAGAACTTGAGAAAAAATATCCTAAGGATAGTGAAGAAGGAAAAAAATTCCAGGATTTGATGAAAACTAAAATCGAAAACTGTACAAAGAAATAATTTGAAATAAAGTTATTCAAAACGAAAGGCTGTCCTACGGACAGCCTTTTTAATTTCAGGTCAAACCTGTTATTATTTTGCGAATCTTAATTCTTTGATAATATTTTCCGCTCCGTAGCACTTATCTACCAACCATAGTGTGTAACGGATATCTACAGAAATAGTACGTTGTAAATTCGGTTCGAAATAAATATCGCCTGACATCGCCTCCCAGTTTCCGTCAAATGCAGTACCGATCAGCTCTCCTTTCGCGTTCATTACAGGCGAGCCGGAATTTCCTCCGGTAATGTCGTTATTCGACAGGAAGTTGACATACAATTTTCCTTTTTCAGCGTATTGACCGTAATCTTTCTTATTGTAAACTTCTTTCACTCTCGGATCAAGAATAAACTCGAAGTTGTTCGGGTCTTCCTTCACTACCATCTCATCAATCGTTGTCAGGTAATCGTACTTTTTACCGTCATTAGTCGTGTACGGAAGCACTTTACCATACGTCAGACGCATAGTGGAGTTGGCATTCGGAGCATATACTTTTTTGTTGTACATTTCTCTCAATCCTTCCACAAACAGGCGGTTCGCAACTGCCAGCTTATCCGTCGCCTCTTTTACATCATCTGTTGTCGCTGCAGCATATCCTTCTTCCAGATCTTTCACAAAAATCACCAACGGATCCTGTGCAATTGTTTTAGCGTCAAAATTCTTTGCGAAATTATCGTATCGTTCTTTTGACATAAAAACAGAGTTCGCTTTCATACGGGCGATAAATGCATTAATTCCGTTTTCATTCATATTGGAAAGTAATCCGGCACGCTGATCAGCAGGCACATCTTTCAGGTACATTTTTAACACTTCCTGCAATGTTTCCACTTCCAGGCTCATCAAACGCTCATTGTAGAATTCAGCCGCTCTTTCCTGCGCCATCTGCTTGTATCTCTCTGCCAGAACAGTATTTCCTGAAAGGGTAAAATCCGAATATAATTTATGGAAATAAGCCAGCAAATTGATATCTACCTGGAAAAGAAACTCGCTTCTGTAAACTTTGGAATAAACAGTTTTATCCAACACTTTATAAGCTCCTTCCATATCTGATAAAACATGCTGATACTTTGATTTATCAGCAGCATATTTCGTAAAATCAGCTTCTATTTTTTCTTTCTTTTCTTTTACATTGTTATTTTTCAACTGTGTGGACTGGCCGATAAAATATTTCCAGTAGTTAGCCACCTGTGCGTGTTTTGAAGAGTATTTCAAACGTACGGCAACATCTTTGTCCATGTATTTTTTCATCACTTCCAGCTTTTTCGCGCGTACTTCCACAATTTTCGGCTGTTCCAGATTGATTGCCTGCTCTACACCGAAAGAAGAAAGAAAACGGTTCGTTCTTCCCGGAAAGCCCATTACCATCGCATAGTCATTCTCTTTCACGCCTTTCAAAGAAATTGTCAGGCTGGATTTAGGCTTGTACGGAGTGTTATCGGTATTGTACTCCGCCGGCTTGTTATCTTTTCCCGCATAAATACGGAACATGGAAAAATCACCTGTATGGCGTGGCCACATCCAGTTATCCGTATCTCCTCCGAACTTCCCTACAGATTGCGGAGGGGTCCCGACTAAACGCACGTCTTTGAAAGTTTCTTTTACGAATAGGTAAAACTCATTGCCTTCGTAAAAATCTCTTACAAATGCCTCGTAATGTGTCCCTTCAACTGCCTGTTCTTCTAATTTTTTAGAGATTTCCGCTATTTTCTTACGACGCTCTGCCAGTGTCATTCCGTCATTTAGCTCTTTCATAATGGTAGCAGTAACGTCTTCCATACGAACAATAAATGTCGCTGTTAATCCCTGAACAGGAATCTCTTCTCCGAAATTCTTCGCCCAGAAACCGTTATCCAGATAATTATGTTCAGGTGTTGAAGCACCTGCGATTGCATCGTATCCACAGTGATGATTTGTCAGGATCAAGGAATTATCCGAAATAATTTCTCCTGTACAAAATCCACCAAAGGAGATCACAGCATCTTTTAAAGATGATTTATTGATTGAGTAAATTTGCTCAGGAGTTAATTTCAAACCATTCTTTTTCATATCCGAATAGTTTCTACCTAACATAAAAGGCAACCACATTCCTTCATCTGCTTTCGCAAACTGCTGAACTACAAGTGCTGCCAGAAGCACAAATGCTTTCATCGTAAATTTTTTCATTTTTTACTTGACTTTGATTTTAGGTGCTAAAAATAATAATTCTACCGTAATTAATCCATGAAATCTTAAAAACCTTCATTCTGTAAAAGCTACATACGAATTAGCTATCTGCTTGCAAGTTGAATTAATTTACACTTATATTTGTTTTCATGAAATATAGCTATCTGATTTTAGTATTCGGCTTCTTGTTTTTGTACTCCTGTAAGAATGGGAATTCCTCAAACGATAATATTGCAGAGCCGGAATTCAGTAACGAGGATGAACTGGCGAAGCTGCCCCTGGATGAGCGATCAAAAAAGCATGCTATGCTAAAATTAGGTATTCCCGCGAATGAAAAATTCTCGGTACAAATTCACCAGGCATATCTGAATAGCGACAATCAGTCAGATGCTATCATCACCATTAACCGTCTTGAATATGCTGAAAGCTATAGTGCTCAGTCAAAGAATTTTGAAACACTGAAAAGAAACGGTTATGTCGGCAATTTCAATTATTTCATGATTTATGACGGTGCCAGCAATAAACTTTCTATTCCTGTACCAGTCCCATCCAGCGCAATGAAAAAGCTGGAAGTGGATTTTATTTATCTGTTTTCCGAATCCTACGCCACTCCTGTAATCACCTACCGCATCAAGAATTCAGAATTTAAAAACTTTTACAATATCGCTGATGGGGTGATGGATAAAGTTTTTAAAATGATTTCCTATAACAATGCAGGAGAAGAGAACGAAGAGGCTTTTGTCTTTGAAATCGGCAAAGAAGGAACATTTTCGGATGTAAAGGATATTATTGTTTACAAAGGGAAATTAGAGAACTCCGCTGAAATCGCAAAAGACTGGTTTGGTGCAAAAACGAAAATTTCCGCAACAAAAACAGTGGATAAAAAATGGTTCTTTGACCCGAAAAGGTATGCTTATGTAACTCCTGAATACTGAATACTGAATAAAGATAAAAAGTAAACAACATAGAAGCAGGATAAATCAAACAAACTACTGTGATTTTATCTTATTGCTCTAAAATATACTTTACAGTTGTAGGATTTATTTTTTAGGTGCTTTATAAATCGGAACAGTTGAGCAAGGTTCTCCGTACATAATCGATTTACAAACGGGTTGCAGGCGCTCCATCAGCTTTACCATTGCAAAGGCGGGAAAATCAATATCCGAGCATCCTTTAATGATCAGTCTTCCGTCTTTGTACGTTTCGATATCCAGCTCTTCTATCTTCGATTTGATTACATCACGGATCAGCTCCTGTTCTGTTCCTACCATTACATGTGCTGCAATGCCTATCAGCTTTGATGCTACCAGCATAAATGCCCATGTCGGAACAATCGCATCTGTAGAGCAAAAAATATAAACGTATTTGTTTTGGTATTGATTCCAGTCGTGGTCAGCCAGAAACTGGCGAAAATCTTTCTCTTTCAGAACAAGTCCCTGCCATAGCTGCTCTGCAATATCAAAAGGTACGATCTTTAATTTATTTGGTTTAAAAAAAGCCAGATCCAGATTTATCAGTCCGCTTTCTTTTATTTTATTACGAATTTCTTCCATGTGATTCTATTCTTGTAATTGAACGTTAAAGGTTTCATCCAGCGTCAAAGCTGCATCTTTTTTCTGCTCGCTTCCCGGAATTACAAATCCTTTGATCTTGGTTGTTTTCCCCTTTAAAATTAAGTCTGAAATTTGTTTGTCGGTTAATTTTTTTCCTAAAATTTCAAATGGCAGCTTAAATCCACATTCTTTGAAATTCACGCAGCCATAAGCGGAATTTCCTTTCATGATCTTTGCTGATTTGCATTTCGGACAGCTCAGCTCATCCATTTTAATTTCTTCCTTGGGCTTCTTCTCTCTGACTGTTTTCTCTTCCTGCTTTGGCGCTTCATCAACAATCTGGATCACCCGGTTGGTATTAAATAATACTTCATTGGTAAGATCTACGACCATCTGGATCAATTCTTTTTTAAAAGTTTCCGGCTGATATTCTCCTTTTTCAATCAGCCTCAGCTTTTTTTCCCATTGTCCTGTCAATTCAGCGCTTTTCAGTAATTCACTCTGAATAGTATCTATTAAATCAACACCGGTTGCGGTGGCAAAAATATTTTTTTTCTTCTTTTCAATGTATTTCCGCTTGAACAGTGTTTCAATGATGTTCGCACGTGTTGAAGGCCGGCCAATTCCGTTATCTTTCAATAGTTCACGCATTTCCTCATCTTCCACCTGTTTTCCGGCTGTTTCCATTGCTCTCAGCAAAGTTGCTTCCGTAAAAGGCTTCGGAGGGGACGTTTTTCCGTGATGAATCTTCGGTTCGTGCTCTCCCGTTTCTCCTTCATGAAACAACGGCATTACTTTTTCTTCTTCTTGTTCTTTCTTTGAAGGTGTTTCCTCCTTATATACTTCCCGCCAGCCGGGTTCAATTATTTGCTTTCCGGTAGCTTTAAACTCCACCTTTCCAACCTTTCCGAGAACAGTCGTATTAGATACTTTACATTCCGGATAAAATACCGCAATAAAACGTTTTGCGATGAGATCGTAAATATGCTGCTCCTGAGGAGAGATACCTGACGGAACAACCCCTGTCGGAATAATCGCATGGTGATCAGTTACCTTTTTGTCATCAAACACCTGCTTTGACTTTGGAATGGGCTGTCCCATCAAAGGAGCTGTCAGCTGGCTGTAATATTTCATGCCATTCAAAATTTCGGGAATTTTCGGATAAATATCTTCGGAAAGATAAGTGGTATCAACACGCGGGTAAGTCACTAACTTACTTTCGTACAACTTCTGAATGAAACGCAGAGAGTCTTCTGCGGAATAACCGTATTTTTTATTGGCTTCCACTTGTAAGCCCGTAAGGTCGAACAAGCGGGGATTTCCTTCTTTTCCTTCTTTCTGCTCAAACGAGGTGACCTCGAAAAGATGCTGTTTCAGATATTCCAGGCCTTTTTCGGCTTTATCAAGTGTTTTTAAACGATCAATGGTAGCCGTGAATTCCGTATCTCTAAAAATCGTTTTCAACTCCCAGTACTCTTCCGATTTGAAACTATCTATTTCTTTCTGCCGCTGTACAATCATCGCCAATGTCGGAGTCTGCACACGGCCAATAGATAAGGTCGCCTTTCCCTGTCCGAATTTTTTAGTAAACAGACGTGTCGCGTTCATTCCGAGAAGCCAGTCACCAATTGCCCGCGCGCTTCCTGCTGAATACAGATTGTCGTACTGCCGGGCATCTCTCAGCTTTTCAAAACCTTCCTTTATAGCTTCTTCTGTCAATGAAGAGATCCACAAACGTTTTACAGGAGCCGTGCATTTTGCTTTCAGTAAAACCCAGCGCTGGATCAGTTCTCCTTCCTGCCCGGCATCACCGCAGTTCACAACCAGCTCCGCATTCCGGACAAGGTTCTGGATGGTATCAAATTGTCTTTTTACTCCCTGGTCTTCGATAACTTTTACTCCAAAACTGGAAGGTATCATCGGTAAGTCTTCCAGCCTCCAGTATTTCCATCGTTCAGTATAATCCTGAGGTTCTTTCAGGGTACAAAGATGCCCGAACGTCCAGGTCACCTGGTAACCGTTTCCTTCCATATAGCCACTTTTTGCCTGATTCGCTCCGATAATTTTGGCGATATCTCTTGCAACACTTGGTTTTTCAGCTATACAAACTATCATCTTTGATTTTTCCTGTTTTTTGCGAAGTACAAATATACGGATGAAATGTGAAGAATTTTAAATTAAGACAAAAGAGCAAAGACAAAAAACATTAGATATTATGACTTAACAAACAGGAAAAATGATGAGGAACTTTCAGATGAAAGAAATCAACTAGGGAGTCAAAGTAACTAAGCTCTCTCCCTAATTTATCCAGAATGCTTTTATATTCTGTCGGTTTTATCCCTTAAAGAATCTATAAATCTAGTTTGCTTTACTGCTTTTAGGAATTTCGTGTTATTTTTTTCATTCAGTGGGAGAATTTTAATCTCTCCGGAGTAATGAAGATAAAAGATTATATCTTGTTTTATATTAGAAAAATAAACATCAAAGAATCCACCATCACATTCTGTCATTGTATAAAAATTTGGCAAAAATTCTTTGAGTTTTTGAAATCCAATTTCAATCCCTCCGTTGAATTTGTTATCGATTTTTAATGACTCAAAATATTTTATTGCCTTAGTTAAGGGATCAAAATCCTTTCTTTTTTGTGTTTTTTTCGAAATCCAAGGTTTGTTTGTTGCAACAAAAAAAATAAAACTCCCAAATCCTAATAACTTTAAAAGTTTTATAAATTCCCGGATCAATTCTTTTGAAGAATCTTCTTCAAGCTTAATCCAATAGAGATAGTCTGCATTTGGATAATAATAAATATCAGAATCTGATTCTTTTTCGTATTCAATCAGAGGAAGATTTCTGTATTTGATTAAGCAAATATCCCTTTTCAATCGTTTTATTTCTTCTGACATATTTTTTGATTAGGATTGAACAAGTATCAAAACAACAATTTATATTCGTTTCATTTCGCAAATATACCTCCGATTAATTCTCTGTAAATTGAAACTCTTCTCCAAAGTCATTCTAAAAAATTTCGATGAAAGAAAAAGTTTCTATTTGGTATATCTGTAAACTCTGAAACCAAACTTGTTTTTCTCGTCCGCTGAATGCTCCAGCACTAATTCTCTCTGCCACACGGCTTCGTCTATTTCCGGGAAAAAAGTATCGGCATCGAAAACAGCGTCTACCTGAGTAACGAACATCTCTTCCACCTGGTTTGTATTTAAAAATTGCCGGTAAATCTCACCTCCGCCAATAATAAACAGTGTACGTTCGTCTCCTTTATTCGCTTCTTTCCAGCCCAGCACCTCCTCCACAGTATGGAAGATCAGACAATCCGGGGCCTGAAAGCTTTTATTGTGTGTCAGGATCATATTCAGGCGACCGGGCAGTGGCCGGAACTTTTCAGGAATGGATTCATAGTTTTTCCGTCCCATCAATACAATATGACCAGTAGTTGTTTCCTTGAAAAACTTCATATCGGCAGGTAAATGCCAGAGCAAATCATTATCTTTTCCAATACCATTACGGCTGTCTTTTGCAACGATCAAACTGATTTTCATCTGTTCAAATTTTTATATTTCTTGTTTAATAAGCAATTACCGGAACATCTTCTCAAGCTCCTGCAGCTCCTGAACCTTTTCCATTTTACCAAGCTGCTTATATGCGAATGCCAAATTCGTTAGCATTCTCTGAAGAATTCCGGAATTTGAACAAGGCTCAAAATATCCCCGGACAGGCTGTAGTTTCATTTGTCCCACAAACTCCCGGATCTCCTGCTCTCTAAGTATTCTTCCGGCATTAAATGCGTCAACATAAAATAAAACACCGTAAATATTTTCATTCCCGATCAATGGATTAACATTCAGCTCATCCATGTAGGCAAGAATAAAATGGTTCGGCAGGTTTACACCATATACCGGGATTTTCAGCTGTTCTGCAATCACTGAATAAACGATGGATAAACTTAGCGGATTTCCGGTTTTAAGTTCGAAAACAGTATTAATATAAGAGTTCAGTGGTGAATGATAATTGTTTTTATTCCCACGAAAACGGAACCGTTCGAAAAGAATCTTATTAATGATCTTGACTTTTTCATATGCTGTAGAGAATGGTGACAACTCTAACCATATGGCATCTCTAATCTCCCGGACGAAACTGCAAATTTTCTCCTCGTCCAGATTCGGATATTGATAACGTGCAATGATCAAAGCACCTTTCAGCAGGTCTTTTTCATCTGATCGGATCCATTCCGCAAGCGCCATCTTCACTTCATCAAACTGGATATCTTTTATCAGATCCTCTACTCTTTTCTGGAAAAGCAAACCGTAATCTTCCTGTTCCCATGAATTTTCTAGCATAGGAATAGCTGTTTTTCCAATAGAAGATAACTGTTCCCGGACATGCGCATAAACATGCTCATCAGGATCTTCCATCAAACGGATCAAAGCTTTTACAGATGTATTCGTCATCACATTACAAATGTAAAGTGACATATTTTCTGTTTTAAATCTTTTTTAATTACTTTTTAAATATGTTTTGTTAATTCATTTCTGATCCTGGCTTATATATTTCTGTTATCTCCGTGAAAAGAGAGCGAAATATTACAGCTTCGGGAAATCAGAGGGTTTGGAATAGTGTTTTTCCAGATTCAAGCTATTTCCGCGCTTTTTTATTTTCAGTATCTGAACTGATTTTTGAAGCAGAATATTATTGGGAATCGTTATTTCTTCTCCTTCTTCATTCGTTATGTGCATAAAAAACCAGGAGATCTTATCCAGTGTACCTTCCGTATAAAAATCTTTCTCACCAATCCTGATCTTATCACCGATTCTGATCGGATGATTAAAAAATACGACAATGCCTGCTGTAACGTTGGAGATAATAGACCATTGCGCAAAAAAAGCCACACCAATAACTGTCAGTGTGGAAGTAAGGAAAACAAAAAAGTCCTTTCGGTCAACTCCCCAGATCACGGAAAGAACAATAAAGCCGATCAGAACGATCAGAAAGTTTAATACCCTGTCCATGCTCTTTTTCCGTTCATTCCCTTCAAAAATCTTAATGGAGATTTTTCTCATCGAACGGGAAATGACCGCTTTTATGAAAGATAAGAAAAGAATGACGACTATCGTTTTTATAATTTGTATATTCAATTCTGACATGGCTGCTTTTTCTTACAAAAATATAAAGCATTTCTGTTAGAAATGCTTTACAAAAGCCAATTTTTGTTTTATCTAACAAATAACGGATCAGAAATATTTCCTTATAATAAATTATTTCAGAAAGTATATTCCGTTAATTCAATCAAAAAAATCATAGATGATCTGATAGGGATCGGCGATGATTTTACAGTTTTCATCGCGAACATATCCCGCTTC
Source organism: Flavobacteriia bacterium 40-80 (assembly GCA_001899145.1). GTDB lineage: Bacteria > Bacteroidota > Bacteroidia > Flavobacteriales_D > Crocinitomicaceae > 40-80. The sequence goes on along the minus strand of MKVF01000016.1, from coordinate 106,362 downwards.
CAGATAACGGCCATGAACAGAATGCCTGCGGCTTTCATCCAGCTTACCGGAGCCTGCCGGAATGCGTCTTTGCTGCTCCACTCCGATCACCCAATCGTGCTCTTTCCCTAAAGCAATCCGTATTACTGCATCCAGGCTAGTGTTTCCAACACGCTTGAAAAAAGGTTCCTGCTCCACGAGGCATTTATGCCAGTCCGACACAACTGTTTTGTATCTGGTGAAAGAATTGACCGGCGAAGCAGACAGTATTGCAGTTGATTCCTTGCTCCCAATTGTCATCATTCTGCAACCGGGCTGTTCCAGAAACCATTGTACAGAGAGCTGGGCAATAGAAGAGATCACTTTTCCGGCAGGACCCGGAGAAGCAGCTTTCCAAACAGACAAGGCACGGGAAATCTTCTGACCCAGATTAAAATAACCACATCCATTTCCGCCGGAAAATGTCATGATCTTACCAATGGGAAAGTATTTGTTAATTGTACTGTCCGAAGCCATGTATGCGGCAACAAGCGCACCTCTGCTGGTGGCAATGATCTGCAATGGCTTGGAAATGTGAATATCCAGATTCTTTAAAAGAGTGGCCAGCCAGCTAATATTCCCTTCTGCATTTTCAGAGATCGTCGGATGATTGAATGCCAGTATCTGTTCAAATTTCCCTTTTGAAAGCAATTCCTGCAAAACGCTTTTCCCCCCGGGATGAACTGACAAAAGATGTTCAAAAGAAGAAGCTGTATCTACAAAGGTTCCATGAATCAGCAGCAATGTTTTAGCATCTTGCAGAATCTGGCCTTTGTCAGTTACAGGATCAAATTCTCCTGTAGCTCCTTTTTCCGGATTAAACTTCAAAAGTGCATATTTATCTTTGCCGACTAATTCATAGAGCAGATTACCCTCTTTTTTCGCTGATTTATTAATCTCTTTCAGAGAACGGCTGAATAATTGTTTTTCAGTTCCCTTTTTTTGTTTGAAAATCAGCACTTTTATAATAAAGCTCATTCCTGTCTCCTGACCGGCCTGGCGATAGAGGTGTCTTTCCTCATCAACCGGTTCCAGCAGGTGCTTAGGCTCTACCGGAAAGTAATACGTCAGCCGGTCCCTGTTGGAATTCTTTTCTTTTTCATGTAAAATATATTCGGAAAATGCTTCCGGATCAAAAACATCTCCTTTTTTGCTGTGATGATAATAAACAAGCGCTCCTTCATCCGGCTCCAGGAAAACAGTCAGCCGAAGGCGTGGCAGATCGACAGGGTTAAATGTATCGGGAAGCGAAAAATGTACTTCATCAAAATTAATGTAGTATTCACGCACCTCTTTTTTTCGCTTTACATCCAGATCAGGATTGATTGCCTTTATATCTGCAATTTCATCCTGTGTAAGCTTGTTTTTCTTCTTCCTGTTTTTATAATCTCCTTCATCGGGATTTCCCGTTTTTGAAAACTCCAGATCACCTTTGGGACTGAATGGCTCGTCGCTTTCCCATCCCAAAGTTGCCCATATTTTATCTTTGTTTTTCTTCCCTTGTATTCGTAAAGTTTCCGTAAGAACAGGAAGTGGAATTTTTGCTATTTCCCCTAATGGGATAAAACGCTGGTCTTTCAGATTTTCTGTCAGATTTTTTATATTTTCTTGCATAAGGCAATAGTGATTTGTTGTATAGGCTAATATAAATTTATTCTTAGAATCCGGACGGCGTATTTATGCCTGTTTTTATTGGGTATAAATACCTGATTTTTTGTATTACATCAATTTTCCTTCTTTCTGATATTCCCGCTTAATAGCAGACATAATATATCCATTTGTAACGATATTACTTTCATCGCAAGCGGCCTTGAGGCAACAATACTGGACAATATTCACAATGTTTGCACCGGTCAGCTCATACTGTTTAGCGATCTTTCTCAGAGATACCTGGGCATCCAGATTAATTCCTTCCGGAAAATTATCCTGCCACAAGAGAAGGCGCTCTTCTTCTCCCGGCATCTCAAATTCGATAATAAACTGGAACCTGCGAACAAAGGCAGGATCAATATTCCCTTTCTGGTTCGTTGCAAGAATTACAATTCCCGGGTGTGCTTCTATCCGCTGCAACAAATAGGAGACTTCCTGATTGGCGTATTTATCGTGCGCATTCTGCACATTTGTCCGTTTCCCGAATATGGAGTCTGCTTCATCAAAGAACAAAATCCAGTTTTTATTCGCTGCCTTGTCAAATAATTTAGATAAATTCTTTTCTGTCTCACCAATATATTTGGATACCACCAAAGAAAGATCAATCCGGTAAACATTTCTGTCAGTATGCTTCCCAAGCAATGTTGCTGTCAATGTTTTTCCTGTTCCCGGATTTCCGTAAAACAAAACTCTCAAACCGGGCTTCACTTTGTTCTTCAATCCCCATTCATCCATTAAAAGGCGTTCATGTTTCAACCACGCTTTTATTTCTTCAATGCTGTCTTTTGTTTTTGGCTGAAGGATTAAATTACTCCAGTCCAGCGGAGTAGTAATCAGCCTTGCGGGGAAATCACTGCTCAGGTCAGGAGGAATATATTTTCCAAGCACTAACGACTCCATAAATTCCTGGTCTAAGGTCAGTCTTCCGCTTGACCGGGGATCATTTTCAGAAGGGTATTCTATTTTAAGGATCTGTTTTGTGAAAACCGGGGATTCGTTAAATATATAATCATAATAAGCAGCTCTTTTTTCTATGTCTTTTCCTGCCAGCAGATAGATCAAAGTTTCTCCCGTAGGAAGAAATCCTTTGTGATTTTTTGAAAAGAAACCTCCCATTTCCGTATAATCTTTTTCATTATCAACGATCTGAGAGATGATATCTGTAAAAAGTGTAGGAAGCAAATGCGGATACAATCCCAAACCTAATCCCAGCAAATCACTTTCATTCAATTCATTACTCTGAAAAAAAGAATTTAAAACCGTGGGATAATTGTCCGTATTAAATAAGGGGTAATCGGGATTCTGATTGTGAATATCCTGACTCACTCTATATTCGATAAATTGTTCCAGGTAATTGAATAAGTTGTTGATATATCGTATATTTTCCATAAGCCTGCTAAGAAGTCAATCAGACACAAATCTATTCAATCCCGATCAAATATGATAGAGTAGAAATACCTGATTTGATTAGGTATTATTCGCCTAATGATTACAATCCGGACACTTCCTATCGAAAAATAAGCTCCCTACTCAAACGCAAGCACTTGGTTTTTAATTCCCCATAAAATCAAGCCAATTACATTTTTAGAATGTGTTTTATCCAGCATTCGTTTCCTGTGTCCGTCTACCGTACGCTCGCTTAAGAATAAACGGTCTGCTATTTCTTTCGTATTGTATTGCTGACATATAAGATTCAGAATTTCAATTTCGCGGGTAGACATTCCGCAAAATAAATCCTTTGATCTGTTATCTGCCCCTTTTCTTTTGGCATTGATGATAATGCTCATAATATTAGCATCAAAGTAAATCCCGTTCTTGTGTACCTGTTTTATTGTTTTGATCACTATTTCAGGATGTGATTTTTTGACCAGATAAGCAGCTGCTCCATAATAAATCATCTGTTCAATAAGAAGATCTGATTCAATTGAAGACAGTATAATCATTTTAATGTGAGGATATTTCTCAGTTATAATCTGAGAAGTTTCTATTCCATCCATTACGCTCATTCTGATATCGAGCAAAACTATATCCGGATGTTTAGAAGTAGACTCCAGATATGACAGCAGGTCCAGACCGTTTTCTCCGTCAAAAACTACCTGAAAAGTTTCTTCTCTGCTGACTAAAAGGATAAGACTCTTTCTGAAAAGAACCTCATCATCAATAATTGCAATAGTAACCGGTTTATCCATAATCAAAAAGTTAATGTAAAATAAAATCCTTTATCATATTTCGTATCAATAGATGGGTTTGAATTAATAATGCCCGCCCTGGAAAAAATATTTTTCAAGCCTATCCCTTTATTGTAATTTAGCTGAGACGATGTGATGCCTTTGCCATTATCTGTATAAATCATTGACTTTACACCTTTTGCCTCTTTAAATCTAATCACTATTTCAGACGCACCGCTGTGCTTGATAGAATTGGTGATCAATTCCTGTACTATTCTGAAAACATGCACTTCTTTTTCTTTAGTAAAGCCGGTAAAAAATTCTTGTTTATAAAAATTTTCATACAGCACCTTCAAGCTTTCTGAAGCCGAAAATTCTCTGGAAATCTCCTCAATTGCCAGATGTAAACCGATATTTTCAAGAATCAGAGGCATTAAATTATGGGAAATACGCCGTGTACTTTCTATAACGGACCGGCAGGCCTTGAATGTATTTTCAGCTACTTCTGTTCGTTCTGCAGCAGCCAGGTCTGACTGACCCAGTAAGTAAACGTTCATGGAAACAGCGTTAAGTTTGGAACTGATATCATCATGCAAATCTCTCGAGATCCGGCTACGCTCCTGTTCCTGAGTTGTAATGATGGCATTTAAAACTTCTTTTTGCAGGTCTATTTCCCGTTCTACAATCTTCTTTTTTGACAGGTACATAAATATCGCTATCGTAACAAGTAAAACGAAAAATGCCAGTAAAGTATATATTACTGAAAGTATAACGTCTGTATTTTCAACTGAGCTCCCCATAATTATTTTTATAAAAACACTTAATCCATTGGATAAAAATCATACTCTGCAGGAAAATAATAACAACAAGATGTATAATCCAAACAGGGATTGAAATTTTAAGGTCCATTTTTGTTGCAATATTTCCATATAAAAACAATGCTGTGCTCAATATGCTGTAAGTCATTACTCCCCAATTGATATAGGGAAACTGAATTTTCACTGACAGGGAATTATAATTATATATCAACGAATAAACCGTAACCAGATAATTTACTGCAAAAATCTCGGAAAGATTGTAGTAAGACAATAACTCCGGATGCATCGAATATTGTATTATCAGAAACAAAAAGACAACCGACAGTGACAAAATAACAAAATTCCGTTGCCGTAAATTTGTGAAAACCGTCCTATAAAAACTGCTAAGAAGAACGAAATGAGTACAAAGGTAAATATGTGTGAAATACAAGTTGTCAGATGCAATGTACGTCATCACATCTGACACGACCTGTATAATGAACATCGTCCAAAGATATACCAGCAGAATTTTAAGTGCTTTATCTGAATCTCTTTTGACTCTGACAGAATAAAGAATCACATTTAACAATAGCATTGCTAAATAAATCCAATAACTGGTATAATAAACAAATATCATCCGTTTATAAATGGAGCAACTCCATTACATATATTCGGGCACGGTTTAACATGATTATAGATAAACAGCCCCTGGGATTCATTAATCAAATCATTTCCGTCGCTTCCCACTCCTACAACCATCATATGCGGCTCCATTTCTTTGTCCAATCCCATGTAAGTTCTGACATCTACTACATCCGGGTGTTTCGTAACATCTTCGATTACTTGTCTGGGTATAGTAAATGCTTTTAGTTCTCTCGTTTTAAAGAATTCCGATTTCTTCTCATTCCAATTCTGAGCCCACTCCTGAGCTTGCTCTAAGGTAATTGTGTTTACTGCCATTTTAAATCTATTTATGTTAATATTAACAAATATAGAAAGTAGCTCCGATTATGGAATACACCCGTATCAAAAAGGGTATAAATACCCTAACATCATTAGGTATTTATACCTAACAAATATAATAATAGCGTATAAATACGCAAACAAAAAGAGTATTTATACGCTATCTTATTTTGAGAAAACAATTTTAATTTGTCATATCATAACTGATTAGTTAAACATTGTTAAACAACATACCGTACATCATGAAAAGAACCTCTGTAAATTCTGTTACTTGCTGGAATCCGGACGGAACCAGATCCATTGAGCGGTTAAAAGAATTATTTGTTGATATTCATCAACGGAAATTAATTGAAACTCATCAGCCTCTGGCACCAAGAGCAGTATTCAGAAAGCAGCACGGAATAGTGACAGGCCTGTTTAATCTTTTACCACTGCCAAAAGAGCTGAAACATCTGGAGAATGAAGATTTGGGTATTTTTAATTATAACAGCTCGGATGACAAAAAGAATTCATTTGAGTGTATTCTAAGATTTTCGAGTGATATTTCTCCTTCTGCCGCGGATCTGAATTCAACAATAGGTATCGGTATGAAACTATTCGGAAAAGAAATAAAAACGGATTTTTTCTCTTCTCCCAATACAGATTTTATATTTCAGAACATCGATAAATTTTTCGTTCCCGACGCAGAGCAGATGTGCCAGTTCACCACCGCATCTATATTAGATAAAGACATTGATTCTTTCCTGAATGATCATCCAAAAACAAAAAAGATTCTGGATGAAATGAACCATGGAGAAGGAAGTTGCTTAACAACAGACTATTGGTCTATAATTCCCTTCAGATTCGGCAAAAATTCTATGGTTAAATACAGGTTAAGACCCGTAGTTTCACAAAAAGCTCATCCTGTATATGATGAAAATTTCCTGGGGAAAGATCTGCACAGCAGGTTATTGAATAATGACTATAAATTTCTTTTTGAAATCCAGATCAGACAATTTGATCCAGCTGCAGGGGAAGATTTACAACACTCATGGAAAGAACCGTTTATTCCTATTGCAGAGTTAATACTTCCGAAACAAGATACAAATGAAAAGGGATTAGCTGAGTTTGGTGATTATCTCAACTTCAATATATGGAGAGTTCCATCACAGAATTTTCCTTTCGGAAGCCTTGCTGAGGCACGAAGAGAGGTTTACAAATACAGTGCGGAGACACGGTACAGCGCGAACGGCTGGGAAATGAGAGAACCTTTGGCCGCTCCATGTCCTTATAGCACCAATACCGGTTCAAAAGATGACTGTATAGTAAGAGCTGCTATTTATCCTTCTATCGGAGTAATGCGGGTTGGTAACAGCGAAGATATCTATATAGGACCGCTGGTTCCCGATCCTCAGCCAAATGATGACAGCTTTTATCGTGACAGGTATGGAAGATTAAAAAGACAAGCCGCCGAATTCCGTATTTATGGTCTAAATGCACGAGGAGAAGCGGTCAAAGAATTGACACACCTTTCTGAAGAGGATGTCCAGATTTCCTGGTCCTGCCATCTCGCCAACCAAAAAGCAGCATGGTATAATTTCAACATTGCATTAGATGTTCCGGAAGCTAAAGATTATCCTGCCTGCAATCAAAGAAATATGAATATAAAAGACAGGACTTCACTGGTTATAGACGGAGGAAAGAAAGTGATTGATTGTGCGGCAAAGAATGAGAAAAAAACGCAGAATAAATATGATGCTGTCCTGTTAGAATCTTTTGAAGGAAGATTCATGGAGCACCCGGTCTATCTGGGTGATATGTTCATTAAAGACGAATCTAACCGTTTATATCTAGCCGGTGGTAAAGGTGAAGCAAAGAACATTAAAGGAGAAATTGCCATCACCTTTGCCAACAATGAAGGATGGTATGACGATATCTCTGACGGACCTGTTACTGCTACTGTAAAATATAAAGGGAAGGAATTAGCTGTTGATCCGGCATGGGTGATCTGTGGTCCTCCGGATTATGCTCCGATGCAAAAATCAGTACGTACCATGTGGGATCTGATGAGGGATCTTGCAGTATCCAGGCGAATGCTTCCATATCCGGAACGGCCATCTTTAAAAGAAGATATATTACCGATTTTTCAACGGATGACAGACTTACAATGGGTTAGCAAAGGTTTTGCAGATATGTTTGGTCATCTGGGGCCATTCAACTTTAACAGCAAAGAATGGATTGACAAATTAACAGATAACAGCACCGGAAATCTTGAATTCAGAAGATTATTATATAACCAATTCAGGCAATTTGATCTTCCGGGATCCCAATCTCCGGCATTATGGCCATGGCTATACGGAGATTCGATAGAATTACCCGCCACGAACTCCCCCAGACAGCACAGTACCCTAACCCCTTTACAATTAAAGCTGCTCAGACAATGGGTAGACGGCGATTTTGTGAATGATCTTTCATTAAAGGAGAGCTTTCCGAGCATTGATCAATATCCTGTCAAAGAACAACCGGGTCTTTTGACGAAAGCAGCTCTTGATTTTTGCCTGGCAGACGCTTTCCATCCGGGATGTGAAATGACGTGGCCCGTACGCATGGGCTCTATGTACAGCGCACCTTTCAGATTTCTACACGATAAGAACGGAAGCATCGAAGACCACCTTTTTTACGGATCCAGTATTGATTATACTATTGTTTCAACTGAAAAGAACCCATTCGGAAAACAAGTAGCCGGGAATATTACCCGATGGATGGCTATTCCCTGGCAAACGGATACTTCCAGCTGCCGGGACGGATACGACACAGATTACGATCCGTATTTGCCAACATTCTGGCCGGCAAGAGTCCCCAACAATATTGTCGGATTCGGGCAATTCAAAAAATTAACCGATGACAAACTATCACCTGAAGAAAAGATGGGTGAATTCCAGTACCGCAAGGAATGGCTGGAGGATCTTCCCGGTCACCCGACCCGATATGATGATTATAAACAGGTCATAAATACAATGGTAACTCATTTTGACAGAGCGGGAATCGTGTTACAACAACAGCTTGATGTTTCCGGTTTACCGGAGAAAATCCAGGTTGCTCATCCCAAAACAACAGAACATCTGTCAAATGTAATTCATGATTTCTTAGAGCAAAATATAGATTTAAATATTCCGGTTGCTCTGATTCAGAACATCATCACTGAACTTCTCAAAGAAGACACTAACAAAATCGGAGATATAACAGATTATGTGACTGAATTACTATCCCAGGAAAATCATAAGAAAAAACCGGAATTGCTTACTGCAAAAGAACAGCTGAATAAAAATTTAATCGCGGTGCTGAAGTATAATAATATGGACCGGCAAAAAGAAATTATTAAAGATGCAATCAAGGAGCATATTATACAATCTGTCGAAAAGCTGCCTAAAAAAACGTATGTGAAACCAGGAGAAAAAACAGTAACAATTCACGAACATTTCAGACAGCAGTTCATCTCCCTGCACGGTGAATAAAGAAGTTGATATATTCATTATAGGAGGAGGGATATCAGGTTGTATTTCTGCAATGTTTCTGTGCCGCCAATATTCTGTGCTGGTTCTCAACAAACCGGAAAGCAACAGTCAGCCCTGGGCAGAATCTCTCGTATCACCAAGCCATCGTATTTTCAGGGAATTGGGAATATCAGATCAGATAAATAATCTGGAAAAAGACTGCTGTATTCCTTCTATCGGAATAAAATCTTATTGGGGGAATGAAACGCCTGCTTATTCTGATGCTTTTCGTAATCCTGACGGTGAAGGATGGACTATTAATAAGCCTGTTTTTATCAGAAGATTGCAGCAGATTACCAGAACATTTCCTATGCGCTTTCAGGAAGGTACACTGATCACCGTAAAAAATGAATCATCTCAGTGGAAAATAGGCTTTTCAGATCAATACGGAAATGAGGAGCGGGTTACTGCAAAATTTATTATTGATGCTTCGGGCAGAGCAAATATCTTAAGAAAAAAGCTTCATCTTCACCGGATAAGAAAAGATGAACTGATATGTATCAGCGCATCCGTAGAAAGATTTAAGGAACAGTGTCTCTCTACTATTATTTCTGATGAAAACGGTTGGTGGTACAGCTGCCCGTTACCAGGTAAGAAAAATGCAATGTTGATATCTTATTACACAGATGCTGATCTGGTTGACAAAAAAGCTATTCAAGATCCGGTTTTTATAAAGCAGCTCCTTCTTTCAAAAAAAGCTATACAAAACAAATTAGAAATCAAAGAGTTTAACGAATATCAATACTTAGGAATTAGAGCTGCGAACACAAGTAAGCTGAATAATATAGGAGAGAGAAACTGGATTGCTATCGGGGATGCTGCGATGAGCTTTGATCCTCTTTCTTCTCAGGGAATATATAAAGCGATGGTAACAGCAGCGCAGGCATCTAAGCTAATTATCGCAGCTGATTTTATAAATATTCCAGATATTGAAAGAACGAATACATTTTATGATGCCTTTTATAAAAGCGCTCATAATATTTGGCAGCGTTATAGAGAGCATCACTATCACTTCTATTACATGGAACAACGCTGGAAAGGTTCTGCTTTTTGGGATAGAAGGTAAGTGGATTTAATTAAACTACTGTCTTTAATATACATGTTAGAAATAGGGATTACTGTCCATGCAATAATTAATTCGTTAGCAGCAGGGGCTATCATGCTAGTTGGCTCAACAAAGCAGACAATCAAATCTTTATTCGTCATAATGGCTTTGATGAATCATGCGCCCGGAATGAGCAAACTCATCAACCACTTGATACCTGCCTTTCTTCTTCCCGATCCTCGACTTCTGCATCAACTTCCTTCCAGCTTTGTTCAACAGCTTCATCACGGCCTTATCCACTCGCTTGCGAATCTTAGTAAAGATAGCCATAACTTTTTTACTTAACCCGCCTAAACCAATCAATTTCGCAAACAAATTAATCACCAATGCTATCAATTTTGATAATCCGAACTCTATCGCTTTTGCTACACCAACTACACTTCCCGCAGCTAGTGCAAGAATAGCTTCGGTAATAGCAGGAATCAACATAATAGCAGATTCTACAAAGAAAACAATCAAATCCTTAATTGCCATAATGGTTTTGATGAATCCTGCTCCCGGAATCAATAAGCTCATTAGCCACTTGATACCTGCCTGAATGACTTTTTCGTTTTTTACAATTCGTTGTTATATCAACACATTACCTACGGTGCTGCCTTTGGCGGTGAGTACACTACATAAAGTTTTTTGCATTTTAAATCGTTTTTAGAAAAAAAAAGGTATTCCGGAAAGAATACCCTTACTTATCTTTATGATTTCTTTGAATTTTTAAAATCATTTTATTGATTTTAAAATAATTAACAATCTATCTCGTCCATATCAACACATTGATGACATTACCCTACATTATACATATCAATACATTGATGATATTACTCTTGGCTTTGAGCGCAAAGAATTTCATACTCCCAAAACGGCATTTTTTCAGCGTATTCTAATGAAGCATCTCCTCCTAAAACAGGTAGGGGATTGAATCCATATACTTCATTTTTGTTTAATTTTCCGAACTTATTTAAGCATAAATCAAATAATTCTTTTCGGAAATACATTTCTACAAATGAGTCATCATCTAATATTACATCAATAAAAAAATCAGGAGTTTTGACTGGAATATTATATTCATTGTACAACACGTCGAATACTGAAAAGTAAGCATCACCATCATGTTTTTTTACAAAGAAAAGTAAATTACCGAATGCACCTCTTGCAATCAAGTAAATATCTTGATCTGGTAATTCTATGATATTATTTACCTTTTTCCATTCTTCAATTATTTCAGTATATTCATCCGGATTTGTCAGCCATATTAGCCCATCAGACAAACCGGAAAAGCCATATTTTTTCCAAATTTCAATTAAAGAATCAGGAAATATCTTACTATACTTTGTGATTATTTCATCGCTCACCGATATATAATCAATAATTTCACCTTGATTAAAAATATATTGCTCCATCTTATTTATACTTTTTTTCCTTCTAATTTAACATTCATTTTAACTTTTTGCCGTTCAGATTTGGATAAACTTTTAAACATTTTTCTCACCATTGCATCAACGGTATGTATTTTTTTAGACCATTGTGATCCGATTGAGGAGTTTACATCTCCTCGACCTAAAGAAGTTATTGCTGCTGCTTCGCCACCCGCTACCTGATCTGGATCATGTAATGCTACATATTTACTATCCACAATTTTCAATGCTTCATTATATTTTAAAGTCTTACCTTTTTGTTTTTCTTCCTGAATTAACCTTTCTGCTGTTTCTGCTCTTAATTCTTCTCTTGTTCTCTTTTGATAACCAGAAGATTTACTATCCCTTCCTTGTTTCAAATATTTTTTTCTATTGTTTTCCCATTTGTCAATACTCAATTTGTTAATTCCCGTTTCCTGATTTTGGAGCTGTCGTATGTATTCTCCTTCATGTTTATGATATTCTTTTCTAACTTCAAATACAACAGTAACTTGTTGTGCCTCATAATCACCTTTAACGCTAGCAACACCCGTAAGATCACTTAAACCATATTTTGTACCGAATTTTTCAATATTATCAACAAGTAAACCAAGGGATTCCTGAGCCTTTTTTAGTGCTTTTTTATCTTTTCCTTTTCGGGCAGCTTTAATTTTACTTGAAGTATTCTTTTCAGCAGACATAATACCGTTCAATGCTTTCAAAATAGACTCTCCTTTTCCTCCCCATTTAGGATCATCTGGATTACTCATCACTTCTTCTCGCGCTTTCTTGAGTTTACTGGCAAGAGTCTCCTTTTTACTTGCCATATAAATAACATCGTTCTCAACGCTAACAACATGGGCACTTCCCTTCATAGAGAATTTTTCCGGATTTATGCCTCCGCTTTCTTTTATTTCTTTATCTGTTTCTTTCTTCTTGTTTTTTCCAATTCCCAGCTTCCTTAATAGGTTTTTACCTGCCTTCTTCGCCTTGTTCAACAACTTCATTACAGCCTTATCCACTCGCTTGCGAATCTTAGTAAAGATAGCCATAACTTTTTTACTCAACCCGCCTAAACCAATTAATTTGGCAAACAAGTTAATAACTAAAGCAATTAGCTTCGATAATCCAAACTCTATCGCTTTCGCTACCCCAACAACAGAACCTGCTGCCAGCGCAAGGATTGCTTCGGTAATAGCAGGAATCAACATAATGGCAGATTCTACAAAGAAAACAATCAAATCCTTAATTGCCATAATCGCTTTGATGAATCCCGCTCCCGGAATCAATAAGCTCATCAGCCATTTAATTCCAGCTTGAATCACTTGTGTGATCAACATTCCTTTGATGGCTTCGATTACCGTTTCTTTCAGGTCGGTAAACGAATCTTTCAGGAACTCCCAGATGCCTTCAATGCCTTTGGTAGCAAAGATTTTGAACATATTAAAGCCTCCCTCCAATGCTTTCACTACAGGTTCGCCCATCATTAGCACGGCTTTCTGGCGGATGTAATCCCAACTCAGACCAAGCACCTGCATCACGAGACTGAAAATTCCTTTCAAGCTGAAAATATCTTCCGGAATGGTAATGCCTATTGGTCCCAATGAGCCTGTAAGCCATTCGATCAATCCGCCCATCAAATGCTGCTGGATATTTGCTTTGAAGGCATCGATTCCTTTTCCGATTCCGTCGAAGAGGTTTTTCATGAAACCAATCGGGTCTTCCATGATCACGCCAATCACACTCTGAATAGCTGCAAACAGGTTCACGATCATCTCCTTGAGCTTCATGATGGTTTCTATCACACCATTGATAAAACCCATCGCCGCGTCCACAAGTCCCTTATTAGCGGCTTTCATTTCCTCAATGCGCTCGTTTACTTCTTCTAACGCACCCATGTACGATTGTGCAAGCGTATCAATCAGTGATTCCTCACGGCTGTTCACATCTTCCTGTAATGCAGCAAATTTATCCTGAATGTCTTTCGCTGCCTCTTTCCCTAAATGGCGTAAGTTTTTCGGAAGACTTTCCACATAGTCAGTAACATCCTTTTGTCCTTGTTCGATGCGTTTTTTCGCACGGTTCAACTCATTGGCCACCAGATTAGCGATGTTGGTAATCCCCTCGTCCATCTTCCGCACAAACACTTCTTTCCCTTCTACAAAGAACTGGTTTACCTCATCCGGCAAGCCCATAAACAAGTCTTTTGTCCAACGGGCTGCTCCCGCTAAACCACTGTAACGTCTTGCTTTGTAAATGAGCATTTTCATTGCCACATAATCCTCAAATGCTTTCTTGGCAATTTTTGCAAAATAATCAAAACGTTTACCTACTTTATCTTCAAGCGAGTCCAGAATCGTATTGACCTCTGTTTTCGTGGATTCATAAATGCCGTTAATATCATTGGCAATTTTTTCACGCTCGGAAGTATCTTTTTTGGCTGTGTTTTTCTGATTACCGGTTACTTTCTGGAAAGCAGAACCCCGCATCTGGTGCATTCCTGCAAGTTGCTTCTGACTTGCCGCTTCGGATTGCTGAGAAGCTCCCTGAAGCGTTGTATCTTCCTGCTGGCGGAATCCCTGAGGTGCTGTTTCCGCATCAGTTTTCGCTTCTTTCTTGCTATCCAGTGCCTGTTGGAAAGACGGCTCTTCCGATTTTTCAAGCTGGGTATCAGTAACGTTGTTTTCCGCCATTTTCTGGTCCATCTTCGCCGTTTCATCCTGTAACGGCTGCTGAACAGACTCATCGCTTCGTTTTGGAGGAATTGCGTTTGCAGCACCCACTCCCTGCGGTTTCGCTCCCGGCTGTTGAGGCTTCATCGGTGTCACTTTTCGTTCTTTGACACCTGCCGTATCCGGTTGTTTGTCGGTTGCCTGTTCTACAGGTCCCGCAGCCGCACTTTTTTCTGTATTTACATCTCCTACAGCAGATTGATTGACCTGATCAATATTGTTGTTTTTGTCAAACTCAGCTGCCTCTTCCTGATTCTCAGGAAGCTGCATGTCTGCAATTTTTGCCATGAGCTTTTCCTTGAACGCAGCAGCACTGAACGGCTGAGGTTCTGCTTCTTCCATTTCCTCTACCTGACCGGCCTGAGCAATGCTTTTTCGTTCATTAGAAGGAGATAAAGCAGCATCCTGTGCTTCATCGGAAAGTTCTCCGGCAGGATCGTGCTCTTGCTCTTCTTCAGCAACCACTCCGATGTTTTCTGTTACAGCAAGGAAATTCGGATCATTTTCAGGTCCGGTTACTTCTGCTTCCTGTTGTTCACCTTCAGCTTCCTCCTCTTCTGCAGATGCTTCCGCTTCAGGAGCGGTAAGATTCGATTTTTGTCCGGCGGATATAGCTTTCACAGGATTTTCCACACTTATTCCTGCTCCCGGTTTGGATTGTCCGGATGCTGGTTTTACCGCATTTTCAGAACCTTCCTCTTTTTCTTGTTCCGTTTCAGTAGCAGGTGCATTTATGATGGCTTCTACCGACTGTTCTTTTTGTTTGGGATTATTCGTCTCAGTAACAGTAGTGGCAGAACCGGATGTTGATTGTTCCGGCTCTTGCTGTGTCTCTTTTACCGGTGTTGCTCCCTGTTGAACGGTATGTGCTAATTCATGTGCCAGCAGGAATTTCCCGGAAGTAGTGGAAGGATTAAATTTATTGGAGTTGAAATAAATGTCGTTCTGATGTGTAAACGCCTGTGCTCCTAACGAACCGCTCATTTCCTCTGCCTGCGCTCCTGTATGTATTTTAACACCGCTGAAATCAGCTCCAAATCCACTATTCATCTCCGCAAGTGTATCAGAAGGCAATGAAGAACCTCCTCCTTTTGTACTTTGCAGTGAATTATCCGAAACAGAATTATCGGAAGAACCTACAAATTCTTTCGCCTGTACCCCTTCCTCCTCTTTGGTTTGGACATCTTCTTCTTTTGACTGAACTTCTTCCGATTCATTCAACTGAACATTCTCGTCTTCTTTGGCTTGTATATCCTCACTCTCATTCAATTGGACATCTTCTTCTTCTTTCGCCTGAACACTTTCGTCTTCATTCAGTTGTACTCCCTCTTCCTCTTTGGTTTGGACGTCTTCTTCCTTTGCCTGAACTTCTTCCAATTCATTCAACCGAACATTCTCGTCTTCTTTGGCTTGTACATCCTCACTTTCATTCAATTGTACATTTTCATCTTCTTTCGCCTGAACACTTTCGTCTTCATTCAGTTGTACTCCCTCTTCCTCTTTGGTCTGTATTTCCTGTGCACGAATAGGATCTTCTTCTTCAATCGGATCTGCCATTCCCGCTTTGGACATTTCAGGTTCTTTCAGCTGTACATTTTCATCTTCTTTTGTCTGAACATCCTCCTCTTCCTTAAGTTGTACACGAGGAGTAAGTGTTTGTGATAAAGGTTTCGCCTGCACAACACCTGTACCTGCCGGTGACAAACTATTTCCGGAAGAAGATTTTTTTACAACTTCATCTGCTGCACGATCTGCTTCCTGCTCGTGCAAATCGCCCGGTTTATTTTTAACGAGCTTTGGCATCACCTTACGGCGAAACAGGCTCTGATTTGAGCTTGTATTATCCGATTTGGGTTTGTGAAGACGTGCACGCATAGATTAAATAGTTACAACAATTACACATTAATTTTTTCAATCCAGAATCCAGTTTATTATTCCAAACGGATCTGTATAATTCAATATTAAAAAAAGACAAAACAGAATCCCCATTCTGATGATATCAGATCTGCTACTCCTGAAAAACAATGAAATAATAAAGAAAAGAACAAGTGCATAGGATATATAAAACCACAAAAATGAAATCAGTTCACTAAAAAATGAAAATGGTTTTACAAGTTCTTTCGGATCTTTTAAAAATGCTTCTTTTCCGAATATACAATAAATCAATGCTGCATAGCTATAAAAGCACACCAGAATGAATGCAAATAAAATGATCGCTGCCCTTTGTAATTTAATCCTGTTACTCATCACGGTTGGTATTTTGGGGGTAATTTCCATCCTGATGGAAGTTTTCCATCAGAAAAATAAAAGCTGTAATCAGAGATAACATATTTTCCATCTTTTTTGTCAATATTGGCATTCCTGTGATCCCGTATCTTAAACACTCCGGATGTTAATCCATTCAAGCTCTTTCCCGCCGGCCAAACTGCATCCACATCTCCATCCAATTGATTTTGTACCCATTCCATATTATCGCTATTGGTATGAGACGGCAGCCAGTTGAAATCCTTTTCGTCAGAATTACTTCCTCCACTAATCAACCATGATGTATTTGTTGAATTGGTTACCTCTCCTCCAAAAAATGCTGCAGAGGATTTACTTTTTTCAACATCCAACTCTACTGACTTGTTTTCAGTAAACTTTGGCATCACCTTACGACGAATCAGGCTCTGGTTAGAGCTTGTATTATCTGACTGGGTTTTGTGAAGACGAGTACGCATATTTTTTTAAAATTATCAGATTATGCAAGTGGATTTAGAGTCAGGTTGGTTAGTTCATTAATTGCATTTACCATTGTTGGTAATAACTCGGGTTGCCTTCCTGCACTTTCATAAAAAGCGGCCATAATAGCTGCTTCTGAATATTGATATTCAATAGTTTTAAATACTATTTTATTCCCTGCATAAATAATAAAAAATTCTTTCAGCATATTTGTAAGTTCCGGCTGCCTTGCAATGCACTCCAATAATACTCCCACAGCATAATTCCGGGCTACATTTACCATTGGATGATCCAACTGATTTATCTTGCCAAAGTATAAAAGAAATCGTTGAAACGTCTTCATTAGCTCCGGCTGTCTCGCAGTCGCCCTCATTGTTTCCGCAACCAACATCAGCCTGCAAACCTGTTCAAATGGGGTTTGAATCACTGTAATAGGAGATGAAATAATATTTTGGTAATATGAAATCAACATTGAACCAGCTTCAGGTTGTCTAGCAATACCATCCATTACTTTTGAGGCATAAAAAATATAACATCCTCTTGTATAAGAGCTTGTTATATTGACTGGTTTCGTTTGCTCGAAATAGGCAATTAAATCCATTCCTATTTCCGGTTGACGTGCAATCGTTTCGGATAAAGTTTCTGTTGATCGGATTTGAATAATAGTTTTTGCATCATTTAATGTAAGATTGCTAAAATAAAGAGGATCATAAAAAGTAAGATCACTATCTAAATGACTATTATATTCCCTTATAAAATTATTGACTCCATTGAAATTCATTTTTTCAACCGAATTTTCATCTTTGAAAAATTTGATTTTAGATGCAAAATCATTTAAAATAATGTTCATTTTCTCACCAGTTATCCATTGTTTGCTGTTGCTTACTATGTACTGGTTTATAAAATCCTGTATATCCTGTCTGTCGCTCATTTTAATTTATTTTATAGTAGTTTATCACCAATTTACACGAATGACTTTATCAAGCCAAGGAAGTTTCACAAAGCTCAGCGTCCATTCAAGTTTATCTATAAGTATATCTTGTGTTTTTCGTTCAAATGAAATATAAATGTTTTTTTCATCCATCTGAACCATTCCTTCACGCTGCAGGAACTCATACTGTAGCAATTCTGCCCCTGAATTGCGCAATATTGTCCAGTTATTCAACACTGCTTTTAACAGTCCGTCAGCTTCCTGTTTCATTTCTTCTGTAAGTGGAACAAAGCGCTCTAGAGGAAGTTCCTGAGGAATGGCACAAAGCAACTTTTCAAAACAAAGTTGATGTTCGTAATCTTCCTCTACGCCTGTAGCCAGATAGTGAAGCAAGTGTACACATAGCTCCGGATCTTTTAATTGTCCGGTTTCTGACAATAGCCCCAGTCTTCCAAAAAAAGTTTTCAGAAAAGGGTGAATGATAATCAATCCCGAATTTGCGATTGATGTTTGATTCAGGTGACCGACCGGCTGATTAAGAATTTCTTTCATCTGATTAAGAATCTCTTCCGAATCTAAAGCCGCTATCGAATTTAATTTACCTTCCGAATCATGATACATCGAATTGATAATCTCTTGTAAAGTATCATCATCGACAGGTATTTTTGTTTGATCAGGAATTGTATCCACCGGATTAACATTTACTTCCGAAATGTTAGTAATAATTTGATTTTCAATTTTCTCAGAAATACTTTCCTGATTGGAAGAAGATTGTTCGTTATTAAAAAAATCAACGGTACTCAGTTCGCCTAATTTTTGGTAAAAATCTTTTGCTTTGAAAAATATCACCAGTTTTTCTGATGTTCTCTGGTTCATATCTCTGCCAAGGACAATACTCATAGTAGCCTTTAACATTTGCTGAATTATTTCTTCCGAATTTGGCAAATACAACAACTCCAAAAGATTTTTCAGGATTTCGCGTTTGTCTTTTCGGGATACTGTAGAAAAAAACACTTGTTTAAAGATTAGAAATCCGTTGACATTTGTCGAGTCTTTCCTCACTGTATGGTGATAAAACAATCGATTCAGTATTCTCAGAATCATTTCATCATTCAGTTGGGAAACCAATCTTTGCTTCACTACCTTATCCCTGCATATTTCCCGAAAACTTTCAACAAACCTTCTTTTTGAGAATAATGATAATATTACATCATCAGTAAACAGTTGTTTTCGTATTGTTTCGTTACAATACCATGGCAGCGCGCCTTTTTCCAAAAAGAAAAGAAACGAATACTGTAAAATCTCTTTCTCTGAAAAGGTAATTTTATTGCTTCTTGCAAAATCATCTTCAATACTCCATACCTCTCCCTGGGATGAAAATGTATCTGAAACAACAAGTGGTTGTGTTAAGGTTTTGGGAGCTGTCGAATGACTCCCTGGTGTAGACGAATTAAAAAAAGTATCTAATTGTTTTTGGACCAATTGCTCAATAAACAACATTGAAGATTGACTTTTATAATTCTGTTCACTAATTGTAAAATTTAATTTTAAGTGATTAAGAATTGTTACTTTTTCACTCAAGCTCTTTTCCTTTTGATATTGAATCAAGTAATCATCAATTAACTGAAAAATCACGTTTTTAAGAAAATCAGAAACATTGTCTTTCAGGTCATATGCCGACTTTTTTGAGCCAGTATACAACTTGATTTTTGCCTTGTGTATAACAATGTGATTTTCTTTCATGATTATGCCATTTCAATGATCTGCCAAAATACAATGCAATTATCACTTGTATTATTTGTAGAAATTGTAAAACTAGCACCATCACTGACTTGGGAAACTCTTACATTACCATCATAATTACCGACAGCCTGAACTGTCAGAGAGATCACAGATTGTGAATTGACCTGTGATGTGAGAACAACAGCGCTGCCATTTATCATGGTAACAGTCCCGGCTGTAGCTCCTCTTCCCAATCTTAATTTTTTATCGTTCGAAATGCGTACTCCCAGAGGATCAATACTGAATATTTCACTGTAATTTGAGTACCAATAATGGCTATAATCATCAGAATAGTATTGAGAGTAATTACCGGAATATGCGTTTCTGTTTTGAAAAGCTATACGGCCTTCTCCTACATGCAATGTACTATGATAATATTCCGATTTTACTTGTAATAATGCCGAATAGTCAGATAAAATCATAGAAGACCGCACCCCATATTGGTTCTCAAATTCAGACATTACACCCGGCCGCTGAAAGGCACCCGGAAGCCCTTCATTTTCATTTCTGTTGAATAAAGAATTTGCATCAAGGTTTGTTTTCTCTTTATCATCCGGCTTACGACTGTAATCTACAGGTACGCGACCTTGTCTCAGAATGCTGTGAAGTGTATAAGCCCTTTCTTTTTTTAAATCTGATGCAAAGGCATTTTTTTGCGGATTCACAATTTGCTCATTAAAGTTTCCTATCGCGGTAAAATTAGATGCGCTTAATACAATTCCCTGCTGTTCATCTCTTATTGTATTAAAACCAAGGAATTTCAGTATCAGATCTCTTCCCATTTCAACATCAAAATCAAGATCAAATCTGCCATTCTCCGTATTGATAATGGTTGCATTTTTTCTTACATTAGGATCTGCATCTATCGCAGCCTGTATCCCCCCTGATAAGGATTCCGTTGCCAGCGCATAACTGGTAGCAATTTCTATTAATATCTGATTCAGTTCCATTGCTGTAATACGCTGCCTTCCGTTTGTATAGATATACTGATTAATAAGATCAATAATCTGCTGTCTTTTAGATTCGTTCATAACAGTTTTTTAATAATCAAGATCTATTATTTGCCACAGTACCTGGCAATTGTCGGTATTATCAGTAGAGGAAATTCTGAATCCTGAGTCTGCTTTCTTGTCTGATACTCTGATATTTCCCTGAAACTCTCCTGAATTCTGGACAGTCAACATGACATAAGAATTGGTTTTTATCGCTGTAGTATTTACCAAAACACTCCCTGACACCAAAGTAGCAACACCTGCTGTTCCCGAAAAAGAATCTGTATCATAAGCCAATCGTTTTGTGCTGCTAAATCTCAATCCGTCAAAGTTAATAGACAATGTACGATTTTGGTTAAATGAAAACTCCTTGGACCCCATACTCAATACCTCTCCTGCGCTCACGTCACTCCCGTCATAGAAGATTTCCTGTTTAATGTGCCCTACTCCTACTTCTATCCTTGTTTCTAATTCTCTTTCTATTCCTGCAGCATCCGTTTGATTGCGAACTATTCCCTGCCGAATTCTCTCTTCCTGTATTTGCAGTATATTTCGAGTATAGTCGTGGACTAATCCGGAATAAACTCCTCTATTTACTCTACTTTCTCCTCCCAAAGAAAAACTATTAGCCAGGTAAAGAGAAAACGCGCCCACCATTTCCGGCTCCCGTCTTTCTTCTTCTGCTAGTCGCTCGGTGTTGATAAAAGTATTTAAAGACGCTATGCCATTTTGTTGATTTAGATAATCAAATGGGTTAATACCGATGCTATTCCCAATTATGGTCGCCATTTGATTTGAAGCGAGCGCTCCCAATTGATATCCTTTATTCGGATTTTCGGGATCAGGATCTTTTCCTTCTACCCCTGTAAGCAAACCTATATAAGGAATACTTATATCATCACTTATATCAATCATCCCGGACAATTCGACCTGACCACCGTTCTTATTGATAATTTTTTGATTATCTTCCACATTCGGATCGGTATTTAATACCTGATTGATTCCTCCTCCGGTTCCCTGTCCGATCAGCTCAAAAGAATTAGCGATCAGTGTCAGAATCTCATTCAGTTGGATTGCAGTGATCCGCTGTCTGCCATTTGTGTAAATATACTGATTAATCAAATCAATAATTTGTTCTCTTGTTGGTCTCATAATATTTGTTTTTAGTTATTATCAATTTAAATATCACACTTACAATTACAGGAATAAGGAAGGGAAAAATCTGCAATGATCGTATTGGCAGGGATTTCTCCAAATGCGGTCGAAGTATAAACCACGATAAACGTTCCGCCCGGGCGCACTCCTCTGAAATGCTCTAATCCCGGATGCTTTTTTACAAATTCTGATAATTTTTTATTTAACAGGATCTGCTGCTTTCTGCGTTCGATCTCATTCAATATTGATTCTATCTGTTTAACATTGCAACAGGATTTCAGCAGGTCTTCCATAATGTTAGGAATCATTGCCGGAGCTTTTTCTACAGTACGGTTCACTTCAAAATCGTAGGAATAATCCCTGTTAAAAGATCCCGGGTATTCTTCAATGCTTGCCTGAGCCTGATCAGCTAACGGCATATACTTTTGCATATAAGATGCGGAATTCATATAACTACCCGGAGTCGAAGCCGGAGGAAGAACCGGGGCCACATCTCCGTTAATAACACCTGTTGTCTGCCGGGCGAGTACACAGATATTGTTAGCATTGAGCACCAGATTATTATACCGTGTACGGTCTAATTGTATGATATTTGCCGGAATGTTGTCAAACAATAACAAGGCATTTGACAGTATCTGAACCGGCTTTAAAATAGTCAGATCATAAGCGAACGGAGAAAATGTCCTGAAATTGATCCCTGCCATTTCCGACAGTGCGAGGTTGATGATATCGTTTGCGGAACAACCTGTAAATTTCTTATAGGACTCGGCAATGTATTTCCCTACGGAACCGTCCGTTTTATCCATTTTTTCATATACCGCATTCGTTTCCGCCTGCCGGTTAACAAGTGCTTTTAAATCCAGGCTTGCCTTTCCTTTATTCTCATAATAAACAGGCAGGTTCGGGTTTTTCCAGGAAGTATCCACACTATAAGATGATAGATATTGTGAAGTATTAGAAAGCACACAGGAGTTACTCTGACGCCACGTAGTGAGCATCACCTGCAAATCTGCAAACTCGCACGGATAATCCTCTATGTTGATCGTTTCAGTTCCGGATAGGGAAATCCCCAGGTCCAGCACATCAAAATTAAGCCCGAATTTCTCTTTTATAGATCTGATCGCTTCCAGTGCTGATGAACGCGTAGCACCCTGATGGCCCTCTATACAAAAGAAATTATAGGGTTCCAGATTATAGCTCAAAGGCGTCTGAACGATTGGATTGTTTTCCAGCAGGCTCGTATGATAGCTCAGATTCCATTTTTGCTTATAACGTTTAGTTTTTTCATAATTCCATTTTTTGAGTAATATGTTATTCAGGTTGTAATAAAACGGAATGGCTTTATAACCAAGTGGAGCAGCATATTTGGACGGAGTAACTTTTACCGGATTTACAGGAAATTTATATCCCTGGTTTGCTTTCAGCATTTCAAGAACACGGTCCACCAGCTGTTCAAATTGCTCCTGCGCAGAACAGAAATCGGATAACAACGGTGATTTCAAAAAAGAATGGCGGTAATTATTGTATTGAAGGTCATTTTCCGTAAGGTCTTTCAACGACCCTAACAGCAAATGCTTGGGAAATGATGTTATATCGGGATCGCAGCCGCATAATGCTTCAGGAAACAGCTCCTTCATTTCATTGTAAGTATCCGTTACGTCCTTCAGCAAATCATACCAATATTGAAAATAGACAGGTGCATTTATCGGATTGAAATTAATATCCAACTGCTTTAAAATAGACTGAGACAATGAATTCATTCCCAGCTTGTTTAGCATCAATGAAAATCCGGCTTGTAACATCTTTATAATTCCTGTGGAAGTAATAACCTTCGTATAAGCAGCTGACAGTTCTGCCGGGCTCTGGCTGTTGAACTGGTTAATCATCACACGGGGTACCTCAATTGCCGGAAGCTGAATATAAGTATTCAGTATATTCTGATAATTGAAAATAGCATCGTAATGAATGATATTTAAAACATCTGTCCGTGAAACGAGTAATGCTCTCAATTTCTGAACTTGTTTTTCTCCCATATCATCACAGGAAATACCCGTACAGACTGTCGGTTCCTCCGTATAACTTTCCAGGTATAAGAGAACAATCATATTCTCCAACCCTGAAAACGTATCCAGCGGCTGTGATCCCGGAGTGGTTACTCCGTCAGGTAAAAGCTCATACAACGGGATCTGTTGATTCGTTCCGGTATAGAAAAAAGGAGTGTATTTAGCTTTTTCATCCGAATAAGAAACAAAGGACGTATAAATTACTTCTTCAATATTGATATTTTCATTCCCTTCTTCTTCCGGAAGATCAGAAGGTAAAGATAATTTTATAAGATCCCCATCCGTGGTTACTCCACAACCCTGGGTGATAATTATTTTTTTTCCAGGAGGCGCCGTTTGTCCATTTGTCTGTAACGAAGGTTGAAATCCGCAAACAATCCCTACTCCGCTTAGAAATATCCGCGACATCCTGTCCTGGTCATCAAAATAATTTAGTAGTTCATTTAACTGGCCGGCGGTTAAAACCTGGTCATCTTTAAATGAACTGTATGAAGGTGTTATGGCTTTCAATTTTGCTGTCATAATACGCTGTTTTAGTTATTTATTTTCATTCCTTATCCTTGTTTATTCTTCAGCTGTCGTACTGCTTCCCAAACTTCCGATCTTGCTTCTGCCAAGTATGATCTTCGGATCGGATTCATTTTCACAATTCCCCAGTATTCCTTTCGGATAGATGGTATTCAGATCTCTCATTTTATCAATCAATTCTTCCAGCTGCTGGCTGATATCATTGCCCGGATCTGTCTTGACTTCCAAAAAGGACCGGAAGGCATTTTCAAAGTTGAGCAGGTCGTTCTTATTATCGGGAACGGTATTTTTACGGTTTCCTACCCAGCATATTTTAGGAATGATATGAGCGGGTATTTCCTCACAGATCAGCTGTTCCATAAATTCTCTGAAATCCATACTGGAAAAACGCTCAGTATATCCTGGCAGGACAATGGTTACTTTGAACGAATACGGATCAATACAGCAGCTGTTTGCACAATCATCTGCACAAAAAGGAAGAAATTCACTGGCCGGAGCATCTTCTTTCATTGGGCGTATCAGAATATGCTCCAACATAAACATACCTTCTTCAGTAAATCTGTATTTTATGAAATTCAATACATTTTCAATTCCTGCTTTGAATGTTTCAATGCTTACGTAATAATCATGGCTGGCTGCTACGATCCGGGCAGGATCGGACGGAGAAACATCCGGGTTCACTACCCGAAAGAAAAAAGAAGACACAGAGAGTTGCTCCAGCTCCAGGTTACCTGCGATCACATAAGTACCCGGCTGTAAATCTTCCAGGGCATTTTCCACCTCTTCAAATGTCGTTTCGGTAATTAGCAGCGTAGCTAAATAAAGCGATTCAACCGCTTCTTCTATAGTCGGATGATTTTGATGTGTGCTCCATAAAATAAGGTTATCAAAGTCGTCTTTTATAGTCCATCCGTAGCTTCCCGTAATACCGGTTACAGCAACGTATTCATTAACCAGGTTTCTGCGGTGATAGTTTTTCATTCCCGACAACCGGGCAATTCGTTTAACAGCTCCTGCAACATTACCTGTGTTCCATAGTTCAGACAACGGCTGCTTGTAATAATCAAATCCTAACCCTCTTCCGCTGCTCAAATCCACGTATTCTGCCAGAAAAGCGGATTTCGCTCTTATTTTCATTTCTCCGGCCATTGATCCGTAGATATCGTTTAAAAGAAATGCGTAACTGTTGAAAGACTCAGCAAATCTTGAGATCAGGTGATCCAGAATATCATTTCTCACGGCATTGCTATCCACCATAAAGCCCAGCAGGTTTTCGGATAATTGTTCGTTATTGTTCTGAGGATAATTGGTCACAAGCTCGGGTAATCCTCTTAATCCTTCTACCGCCTGAGTAAAATAAACATGCTGTAATTCAGGATGAATAGCCAGCAGGTCTTTCACTTTTGAAAGGTATGAAAAATAGGTTGCCAGGATCTGGTCGAAAAACAGCAGATATGCTTTCAGTTGCTTTGCTTTCGATTTTCTTGCTGTTGGATAATTAGATGATAATCCGTTTATTCCGATTCCGTAAGTATCCGGAAAATCATTCTGAATGGTTGTGTACTGTCCCATGTCGAAGAATTTACCCTCCGGGATCGACAGCGTCATACCTGAAGATGGAACTGATTTTCCGGTAGCCTGCTCGATTAACTCGCGCAGCAGTTCATCGACAATATCTTTATTGTATTGAACCGGTAAAATATCTTTTCTGTAATTAAAAACACTTTTGTCACATAGTTCAGGGCGTTTACCTTCCTCGATACAAATGACCCATTGCTCAACAGAATCATTGCTGTCACAGTCTGAAATACTGATCTCATTGATATTTTTCACTCCCGGAATATCTGCAATGATATTGATCAGATCAGACAAACGTATCTGTGTCTTAAGTTCGGAATCCATCAATTCTCGGTCATCGATAAAACCGTGTTCGAGTAAGGGACCTTCGAAAATTTCATCTGTTCGGTATCCTTTCCGGAGCATTTCCTTCACAGAATAGAATTTTAGTCTTGGCAGAAAATAATTATCAATCTCAAACAGGATAGCAGCATGGACCTTATTCTGATCCGCGGTCTGCTCCAGCTCAATATCCGTACACAGACAAATTTTTTGTTTTTCTACTTTTTTAATTGCAACCAGGTCTTCACACAGATTTCTGTTTTGGTGATAGGTTGTCGTAATGATCTGATTGATTTTGGCAATCTGAGCCGTAATATCTATATCCGGATCAGTTTCGTAATCAACGATCAGCTGGTTCAACCCCTTTAATCCGAATTCGTTTTTCAACTCTTTCGGAATGGACGAAAAAGCTTCAGGATCGTAAGATAATTCGCCATCCTGGCAGTTCGCATAAACTGTTTTATTATACTTCTGAATCCAACAGTTTCTTACTCCTTTTATATCAATAAATAATTTCCGGTAATCATTAGGAGTAACCGCTCTTGTCGGAAGAATCTGATCAGCTGTATAGAATTGCTGACTGATACTATCATTCGGGCTTTTGGTTAAGAGGTCTTCAATCGGGAAAGTCATCCGGTTTCCCAAATCGGTAATAGCATACACCAGTATTTCCAGAGTGGTAATTCCCGGGTCATGCTCATTATAATCCGTCCATAAGGCGCCTCCGATAGATTCGATGTATTCAATTCCTTTTTCTTTCAGGTATTGAAAATCCGTATCGTCATTGTTGGACGTATTTTTAGGAATAGTCGTATTTTTTGTATTTAACATGTCTCTTCTGTTTGGTTAACAATCCGTTGGCATTCGGTGGTAATTGGTAACAGATCATGTGATTTCGCCGAAACCAGAATTGCTTTCGGCCCGGAAGGTTCGCACTGACGCAGCTGATGATTTCCGTTGTGGCTGATATTTACATTGGTAACATAATCCACATACGGCAGCTCATCAATATAATCTATCAGTTCCGACCTGTACAACACGGTTCCGAATTTTATTTTCTGGATCCCTTCGAAAGCCCATGGGGAAAGGTATTTCTGAATGTCCTTATTCAGTTGATTGAGATGATATGGAACATCGTATCCTTGTTTGAATTTTACTTCTAAAGAAACTTTTACTTCTTCATAATCAGGATTGATCACATGGGTTTTTACATGTAATGAATTTAGTTTTGAAAGATAGCCGGAAATATTCAGCAGCGTCGCACTGCTGACCCTTGGTTGAAAAGTATCAAAAACGTTCTTTCTCTGCGTATTGGGAATGACAACAATTGACACGTTTCCACCGGATAAATAAGAGCAATCGCAGGTATGATTCAGACATTTAATCTTAAATATTTCCGGGAATCTCTGTAAAACAAGGTGCTCGTAGTCCCACAAATTAACAGCTCTGTTCTTGTGTCTGAGGCGTTCGCTCACTCTTAAGTAATATTCTTCCTGCGTCTCCGGAACTTTACCTCCAAATGAATTGTACGGTTGTGATACTGTTTTGACATAGACACTTCGATTTACCATTTTTGTGATGGTGTCAGCCGGCAGTCCGGCAGATAAATGGGAAATATCATTTCCCCGATTATCGAATGTAGCCACTGCTGCTTGTGCTGCAATTCCGATCACTTTGCAAAATGCATCAAACCTTTCCCGTGTTTTTACTCTGATCCAGAATAAGCCGGGAGGCATCAGCGTATTGTCATTTGTCGCATTTTCCGGTATAATCAGCTTGACAATACCCGATTGCAGGAAGTTTTGCGTAGGATCCGCAATCAATGAGGAAGTATCTAATTTTTTCCAATAATTGGAACAAAGGATACTCCATTCAATCACATCCTGTTGATTTCCTGATGTTATCAGCGGATTTTCGGATCCTTCGAGGAATTGAAATAATAGAGCTATTTGCTGTAATAACCGTGCATCTTTTATCCCGATCAGCAATTCTCCACCTGTCCCGTATTTCGGAATAAGCGAACAAACGGAACTGCTCTCGTGTCTGAACGTGGTGTTCTTCCCCAGTGAAATGTGTTCTTCTCTTTCTCCGAATGGGGCAACATGATATAAATGAAGTGATTTCTTTTGGTCGGGATAAAGACCGTCCATCAGATTCAGCTCATCTTCGGCTTCGTAGTTCAGCTCAATATATTCGGCAAAAGGAGTATAAGGCTGATTCGGAATCAATACTTTAGGATCGTTGCTTGATAATGCAAGCGCATAAATGGTGGGATATAAGCTGTGTAAAAAATCATTTAGAAGAGACATTCTGATTCCTTCCGAATGCTTATCTGATGTATTGTTAACACTAAACTTCGTGTAGAAAAAATCCTGTTGCTTCTGAAATAAATCAACATTTTGTTTCGGAATCCATTGTTTATTCTCTTCCAGATAGATCTTTGCCTTGAAATAATTATCTCCTGTTACAATTGAATTATAGAGTGTATTGTACGATGTTAAATCCAGAATCTGGGTAAAATCGGCTATTAAAGACAGCTCTATTCCTGAAAAAGAACGCGCAAAAGGGATTCCTGAAATACCAGAGAATGGAGTGGTTGTTATTGCAGGAGCAGTATCCGAAGGAGTATTCTCTGCAAGTGACCGGGCCGAATAAGTGGCCGCATTATTCTCCGAAGTACCGGTGATTTGCATCAGCCAGTTCTTGGAAGCATTGACCGCAAATGATTTATCATAGGCTTTATAATGCTCATTAAAATTTAGAGGAGTGTTCTGCCATTTGATCGTAACATGTGTGGAAGTCCATTTTTTGGAAAAGACCTCCTCATTAATGATGGTAAAATTGGACCCTATAGCAGGTAATGTCGTAAACGGATAAAATGGCTTACGGGCATTTAATGTTCCTGTATCGCTTTCTATTTCTAACGAACGGACTCCTTCTACTTTTAATTTTACAGCGATTTTATTGATGTTTTCAGACAATTCGCGGTACAGCTGGTAGCTTTCTTTCGTATTTGTCTGAATCATAAATTTAAAAACAGGTGTGGAAGCATTAAAATGATGCTCATGAATCACAGGATTGTAAACCACACTTGCAGGAGCATCATCAGCAAGTTCTACGAACAGGAATAGTTCGTCCCCCTGTATTTTAGTCGTATATGTACTGCCGTTAATCTGGATCTCATTTCCGGACAAGGCAGCAGGAGAGCTCCAACCTTCTTCTGTTGTATAGCTGAACTGAATAGCCTCCCGTAAATCTGCCTGGCTGATTCCTCCGTTAACAGACGCATCGTAACGAACAATAAACACAAGGTATCTTTTCCCTTCCTTCATCAGCAGGGTATTACCTGATACGGCAAATCCCAAAACGGCATCCGGCGCTTCTTCAAAACCGGAAACGGCTGTGTTATTGTATCCGAAAGGAAACCATGCAGGAGGTTCGTTTTTAATTTCTTTACCCAGCCCGTCAGCCGAATCTGCTACGGGAGAGGCTTTGATCGCCTGAACGTAATTAGCTGCATTACCGGGATCATTGTAGATAGTTCTTAGGGAAGAAACAGTAGATCTATTAGCAATAAACTGTTCTTGTAATGAATAGATCCTTTTTTTACCCGAATTGTCTTTTCCACCGTCAAATTCACTACCGGCAGGTATTTCCGCATTTTCTATGTTTTTAGCCAATTCAAACAGAAGATAAACTTTATCAGCTTCTTCTTCCAGCTTTGCTATTTGAAGAATATCTTCATAATAGAAGTCCAGGTGTCTTTGCGTGATGTCATTAAATCTGTTTTTTGATAAGTCAAGAAGCTTCAAAAAACAGATAAAAAGTGTCAGATGAGGAGTTAAGTTGTCTTTTTCACCATATTCTTCAAGCAACGTTTCCAGATCAGTATTATTTTTGAAGAAAGCTTCCCAGTTCCCGGAAGGAGACCGATCATTGGAAGTATCGAAAAACAGAACATTTTTTGAAAAGTTATAGGCAAACTGCATCCAGTCCTTCAGACCAAATTCCATTAATTTCAGCTGATCGGGATCAAGGGCAGAAAGCATCCGTTCGGTTTGGCTTAATCCCCCTCTTCTTAAATCTTTTGTTATATCGTTGCAGTTGTTGCTCATAATCGAAATATTTTATCAGCTATCTTTCAGTAGCTTCAATTTTATAAAAAGGATAAACCATATTCATACGGGAGTTTGTCGCCCGGATCTGATAGTCAACGTTAATCAGCAAAACTCCTTCCAGCTCACGACTTTCATTGATAGAAACAGACAATACGTTTATCCGGGGTTCGTAATACAGGATCGCATCATTGATTCTTTCAATTGCCAGTGTTTTGGTTGTCAGATCAAGATTTTCAAAAAGCAGATCATCCAGATTACATCCGAAAATCGGAAGCATTACCCGTTCACCAAGTTTTGTTGACAGAATAATGGACAGACTTTCCTGGATATCCTGCTCATCCGAACTCATGATTACTTCTCCCAATTGAGGGCTAAATTCAGGAGGAAAACTCCAACCTGTTCCGAGAAATGCTACTTTCTGATTCATAATTATTATCCTATTAAAACTGTTGCTAAACCTGCTACTATGTTCCCGCCGTGGGATGTCATATCTCCTTGTCTTGCTGCTGGTTTACCTCCGATAAAAACGGTATCGGAGCCTTTCACTACCGTATCCGTAGGCCCTGTACAAACTGCCATATCTCCGACTCTTGCTGCAGGTAATCCGCCAATGAGTACAGTAGGTTCTCCCGGAGGCAGCAATGGTCCTCCAACATGGGGTACGTTACCTGTAACCATTGGACAAACGTGCATATCTGATACTCTTGCTGCCGGTGCTCCCATATTAATTAATTTGAACGATTGAACCTTTCAATACTGTTACCGCGTTGGATTTCAGCTCTAATCCCGCGCTTCCTTCTGCCTTTATCTGTGCATTGGATTTCAGTTCAATATTGACTCCTTCCAACGCTATATCGCCCTTGGCTTTTATCGAAATATCTTTTCCGCTTTCCATAACAATCCCTGATTTATCTAGAATCAGCGTATTGCCATTTTCATCTTCAATATGAATTTCTCCACTGTCGTCATCCAGCACTATTTTCTTACCGGAGGGCATTTCTAACGAAGCGATCTTTTTGTCGTCATCAAACAAAAATTTAATCTCGCTCCTCGTTACAAAGCCTTTAATATTATTGTCATCTTCTGCAGGAATCGGAGAAGGGCTGGCGGAGCTGTGTAGCTGCCCCAGTATAATTCCTTCATTAGGGTCTTCATTCACAAAACCTACGATCACCTCATCACCGACATCTGGACGAAATATAGAACCTCTGTTATTTCCGGCGTCTAATGTTCCTAAACGACACCATATCCCCTGCTCATCTTGATTGACAATCGGGAACGTAACAAGGATGCGGTCTTCACCCTCAGGATCATCTTCCAGCTGAGTGACTTTACCATATTGGAGCCCTTTCACTGCCGGAATCAATCCCGCTGCCGGGAAAGAGTTAATTTCAAATGTTTCGGAAAACCATTCAGGATTCAGTCCGAATTGAGCGTCTACTGTCCAATTCCCGCTTTCAATAGAATGCAATACTCCTGAGATGTAGATCGGACCGTTGAAACGCTCACTGATCCCTTGTAAATTTAAAACCGTATCTGGTTTCACCTCTGGAATTCCCTGAAATCTTACACGTCCTCTTATTTTGGCCAGCTGGTGATAGAGCTGGGTCGCATTTGCCCAGTCCTGGATTACCTGTTCTTTTAATGTTCCTCCGTGCCGAAGCTCATAATTATCCAGATCGATGACCTTTGCCAGATCTTCGGAAGTTAAATCCCCGTTCAGGTTAACATCCGGGCCATTCGCCTCTGTTTCAATAATCTCTTGTTCAGCTTCATCCCAAGTGTAAGCAGATACTTTGAGCAGCTGGCTTCTTGCGTCCATCTCCGCATCAAAATCAAGAATGGTGCTTCCGAATAAAACCGTCTGTATAGATTCAGCAGAATAGTTAGGAGCTTTTACATGAATCTTTCCTTCATCAACAAAACATATTTTTCCGTTTGCCTGAGCTCTCGTAATGATAAAATCCCAATCAGAACAATCGTATTGCACCAGCTCGGAATGCTGATAATTGGTAGCTTCTACCTCATTGGCAATTCCATATTTATTGATTATTTCCTCAATAATGTCACTGTCCTTACTGTCATAATAATAACGGTTTTTTCTGCCTACAGTAAGCTTTACTGCTTCATCACGACATTCAATGACCAAATAGGTAGAATTCTGCCGGATCTTAATGCTTTGCTTAATGACAATACCTGTAAAAATGGTTGTTTCATCCGAGTGATAGCCTGCTTTCAACTCTATTTTTTTCCCGGGAATCAAATAGTCTTCATTTGAAACGGAAAATTCACCTTTCGCAGCATCTCCGTCAATAATGACCAACTGCGCCTGTGAAAGCCGGTTGATCTCTTTCTTAACACTGAATTTCAGAACCTGAATCGTAGATGGGATCGCTTCACCATCAATAAGAACGGTAAATGTAATCAGATCGCTACTCTGCGAAGTATTTATTTTTACATCGTTTTCCATCTATGAACGTTTTTCTATGGGCGGAAAATAAATCTGCTGTCCGGGAGTTAGGGTTCTGAAAGAATTGATTTTGTTCACTTTCGCTACTTCAATATAGTACTTTGAATCTCCGTAGATTTTGTAGCACATTAATGGCAAAGTATCTCCTGCATTCACTATACGTACATGTGTAAGATCGGGTGAAGTTTTGTTTTCTTTTGCAATTCTTTTTTCTTCACTTATAAAATCTTTAAATTTTGCTTTTACAATTGCTCTGATAGGATTTCCGTCTGACCGGAACAATTTGTATTCAATCTGCATTTCATAAAGAATACAGTTAAAAATTAATGTTCCCCAATAAACCTGTAAATAATTCGGCCTATGTTCTTCTCCGTTAAGTGTATATATAATCTTGGTGAAATCATCAATATCCTGCTGAACATTTCTGCTTGTATCTTTATCGAAAATTCCGGTTCTGTCAAACAAAAATTCCAAATCCAAATCCTGTACTTCAGAGCGGAAGAATTTTATGACAGGAGCACTGGTTCCCTGAGGAGACTCTACATTATATTCTGTCTTGTACGATCTGGAATATTTTTCAGGATTGATAGTCGTTACAAACGGATCTCCAAGCTTATCCGTCATTTCAGGATTTGAATATGCCTGAATTTTCAATTTTGTTAAAGCTCCACTCATAACATTTAATTATCGTTCCTTTTTATTATCAACTGTTTGCATGATTTGTTGAACATAATCTTTTAACAACTGATTCTGATCATCTGCTACACCTTTTGATTCTGATTTCTTTGAATCATCTGAAACAACATTGATCTCAATCAGCAGTTCCTTAATTTCGATTGGCATTGTTCTCGCTATTGGTTGTGTAATACTGATAACTTATCTCAATGGTCTCTATCAACAGTTTTCCTTCCATAGAATTAAGATCATCAACCGTCCATTTCACTGGTGAACAGCCTGACATTTTCCATGTATAAATCGGTTGCTGCGATTTATCATAAAGAGATATAGTGATCTCTTTCAATTCGAACTGAAAGTTTTCAAATGCATCTTTACACCATCTGACAAGTTCAGAATCCAGCACTAAACCCCGTTTCAGGACTAAATTGGGGTATTTAGTCCTGATCGGTAATTTATGTTTGAACCGGTTTTCTCCTCCTTCGGCGTATTCTTCCATTTCCAATTCTACAGATAACCCGGAAACAGACTGAAATTGATTATCAATCCGGTCTCTTCCCAAAGACACTCCAAAATAAAAGCCTGCAGGTGGATAATATTCCGTGCTCATAATACTTGTTTATTATACTGTTTGAACAACCAGTCCTTCGTGAGCAAGCTCCATTGTTTCAATTGCCACCTCGTTTCCGTCCGCTTTCAAATCTGTTCCTGTAATTTTCGTCGGCCAGGCATTTTTAACCACCCAAACCAATACAGGATTGTGAGCATCATCCAGCAGTGAAATGGTGATATCCCGGCGCATCTGATCGTCTACATGCACGGTTGCCCACCAGGCATAAAATTCGTTGTCATTCAGAAAAATTCCTCTCTTTAGAGTCAGATTGGAATATTTTTGTAACCCTGGAATTTTAAGCTTGCTGAATTCGGGAGATGCTCCCTGTCTGTATTCAATGATTTCGGTTTCCACATCAAGACCTGTTACTTCTGTAAAACCTATTTTTGTACCACCCCAGTTAACGCTGAAGTGAAACTTAGTTAGTGGATAATTGCTATTCATCGTAATTCATTTTTTAAATAACTGATTAATTATAGTTCCTGCATTTTATGGGTAAATTTCAAGATGATGAATTCAGCCGGCCTTACCACAGCCATTCCAATTTCAACAATCATGCGCCCTTCCAATATGTCTTGTGTTGTCATTGTGCTGCCCAGGCCTATCTTCACATAAAATGCCTGTTCAGTAGAAGCCCCGGCTAACGCCCCCGCTTTCCATTGCTGGGTAAGGAACGATTCGATCATTCCTCTTACCATTACCCAGGTATTGGCATCGTTAGACTGGAATACGAACGGTTCTGTCGCTTTTTTAACGGACTCCTCTGCAAAGTTGTAGAAACGTCTGACGTTGATAAAGCGCCATTCATTACTGTTTCCGTCTAACGTACGTGCTCCCCATACCATGGTTCCTTTACCAGTGAAGGCACGAATAGCATTGATAGATTTACCTGAAACATCATCAACATTCATTCCGCCCTGGTCTTCATTGGATACAATTTGACTCGGAGCAATAACGTATGTTAAACTTACATTAGCAGGTGCTCTCCATACTCCCAGACTGTTATCCACGCGTGCATATACTCCTGCAATAGCAGATGAAGGAGGTAATAGCATCGGAACATCTGCAATTGTTTGCTTTATTTGGTTGTAAAGAAGATTATTTACCTGTTTAACGGCTTCAAGAGTAGTCGCAACACTTGTATCATAGCCATCAGTAATAATCGTGTCGTTCAGAACAGATATGTATCCGGTAGGAGATAAATACAATGAGGTTACTTTGCCAATAAAATCAAAATTTCCACTAACATAATCTAACATGCTAACACTCAATATCGAAGTAAAAATAGCTTTGGCTCTTATCTCTTCTAAAGTTGCAGCACCAAATTCTGTATAAAAACCATTAAAATCGTTTAATTTTTGATTTATATTATTCTCTGTCCATGTAATCAAATCATCTATTTCCGATTGTAGTGTTCCGTCTAATAAAATATTTAGCTCTTCATAAACAGCAATCATACTATTAAAAGTATCCGCATATTGAGTGAATATGTTGATAAGGTTTTGGATATATCCACGACCAATAAGCCTATCGTCTTCATCCAATGGATTAGAGGTTGGAGTCGTAGGAAGGACATTAGTATAATAATCATTTATTGGGGTAGCTAAACCTGATAATTTAGTATTAATTTCATCAATAACAATTAATTTTTCATCTATCCGGCTCGTAAAATTCAAATTGTTTAAAGTAACATCAACCTCAGCATCGTTATAATTATAATCGATAATTGTCTTCAGATAAGGGTAATAAGCCGCTCCGTATTTACGATAATCTGTATCATTTGTAATTTTGTTCCGCAATTCCGGGATCGGATTATCTGATGTTCCGATAGCTCCATCTTTATACGTATCAATGATCGTAAAACGATCCTGTAACTTATTGCTCTGAATAAGCCCCTGGTTCATAACGGAATAATAGTCATTCGCTGAATTTAAGCCATTTGAATCCGGAAATATCAATAAAGTCAGTTCATCTTCTTTTTCAACTGCTGCCAATCCTTTTTCATGGTCTGTTAAAGTAATATTCGGAGGAAGAACAGGAGCGGGCGGAGGTGGATTAGGTATGCCATACTGCCCGATACTCACGATATAGCAAGGCCCTCCTCCATTAGCAAAGTACATCTGCAATGCATAATACATTTTGAAAGCAGGTGTATTGTTCAATCCTTCAATTTTGGTGATCGTACTTCCGTCCACCGTGACTTCAATTCCTTTTTGCGGATAAGCATAGCCGAAATAACTTTCATAATCCAGCATGGAACTAATCCGGAAAGGTTTCAGATGTAAGCTTTCCTTCTCAAATGCTTTCTCGGTATAACCGATAAAAGCAGGAATTGCCGTTGCAACGGGAGCTACCGATGGTGGAATGGTAGATATTTCTTCTACATACACACCGGGTGTCGTGTAATTTGCCATAGTTATTGTGTTTTTAGATATAAATTACTGAGTAAATTTCCCCCTCGGTTTTTTCAAATAATCCAACCTGGGGATTGGGGAGCTTCATTCCTTCTTTAATGTAACCCGAAGGGATGGGCGGGTCGAGGTCTTCAGGATCAATTTTTATAAATCCATTTCTGACCAGCGGATATTTTTCCTCTGTCAGATAGTGTTCCGCGATATCTTTCCTCTGATATTTCCAATAATAGCTGCTGTTTTCAAAGCGCATATAAAATTGTGTCCCTTTTATTAATTGTATTCCACTATTCTCCGGGTCTTCATAAGTGATGGAATAAGCTTCGTCTGAAACTCGCATCCGAATGGAAATAATACCGATAATAGGAACTTCCGGAGGTACCTGATAATATTTCTTCAGGATTCTGGTGCTGCGTTTGTTTAAAAGATATTCATCATCTATAATTGTTGGAATATGATCAATAGCATCGAATAAGGGGATTAAAGGCAGACGCTTATTGGTTAGCCTGAAAATATGCACGGGATCCAAATGAACCGCGGAATATTCTGAGAAGCGAGCATCTGTAATTTTTACAACAAAATTCAGTTGTAATTCCGGGGAAATCGCTATAAAAGGTTCGTCAGGTGTATTATTGTTAACTGAAACCAGCACTTTAAAACTCATTTTATCACGAAAAATCCGCATCCGCTGATTTACCAGCTTTTTACGTGTTTCGGCTGTCGGCTGAATATCCAGATAAGAGGACCAGTCAAATAATGACAATTGCCTTTCTCTTTCTTCATTACTCATTTCCGGGCCCGAAAATTTTACTATTCCCAAGTCCAGAAAGTAATCATGGAACATACGGATAGAAAAAAGTTCGCGATATGTGTAGCTAAAAGACATTCGTTTATTTTTAAAAGTTAGGTGTCATATTACTTCCTGTTTCATTAATTGTTGTTGCTGTATTAACTGTTCTGTTTCCTGCTATAGTGACCAGCGCCAGTTTGTAGAGAGCAGAAGGGAACTGCCTTCCTCCAAGTGTTCCCCAGATATAATTCAGATCTTCGAAATTCGGAGTGTACAGCTCCATCGAAAATTTAAAATAATCGGTCGGGTTATATATAAAAAGGTTATCAGGATAACTCGAATTATTTTGTGTAAATACATTTTTCGATTGGAAAAATTCAATCGTTTTGGATAAATAAAGTAATGACTCTTTGTATTCATTCGCATTTGCGCTAAACAACACATAGAGATTCAGATTGACTTCCGGATTATAATACTCTGTCTGATTATTAACCCTGCTTTGATTAGGAAAATTTCTCAGAGTGGATTCTTCATCAATTGTAAGCAGCGAAACGACCACCTTGTTTTTCATATTATTGGCAGTTTCTGATTCTGAATCTGCCAGAGCAATATTATCCAATACAACGATGTCATCCGGAACATTCGGAATTTGTTGCTGGAAGTAGATGTTTAATTCCGTGACAAGGATTTGGAGCACTTCATAAATCATAATTGTAGCTGTTAGCTTTCATGAGTGCAATATAGACCATCTAAATGAATAAAGATCAATCATAAATACCTGTTTTACATTAGGTATTTTTACCCTATTTTATGATTTTTCTTTCTAATATTTAACTTTTGGATAAGTGATTATTGTGAAATAGACATGCCGTGTACCAGGCTCAAACAAAAAATGACTTGTGAATTCTCCGACCTTGAAGCAGAAGTATTCGGAGCAACTATTATTTAAATCTCTTAAGTAGATAAAATTGAGAACACTTCAAAAGATCTTCTTTAAAACAATTTTTTGTATTTCCTTAAAATCAGTTGTATTTATCCTCAATTTATTAAATTTGAAACCGATACAACAATAACATAACAATAATTCACTATGCCGGCAACCCCTCAAAATGTAACTGACTATCCGAACAATAACGCATATTTCCTCATTTGGAATTTTAAGAAAGACGTGGCACCCGAAGCAATAAAATCCATATTTCAAAGAGTTTGCGCTTTGGTTATCAATCTCAATAACTCAGCTCTGGATCGTTTTCCGGATTCAAAATCGAGCTGTATAATGGGCATTGGCTATGAAGCATGGCTGAAACTGGAGTTACCGGAACCGTTACCTAAAGAGCTAAAGAATTTTGAAGCAATTACAGGAGATAAGCATACTGCAGTGGCGACAGAGGGTGATCTACATTTTCAGATCCGTTCTGATAACAAAAGCTTCGCCTACGATATGTCCTCCATGATTTCCGGCTTTATGAAAGACATTGCAGACTGCACCGTGGAAGTCCAGGGTTTTCGTTACTGGGACAGCCGTTCCATTCTGGGATTTGTGGACGGGACCGAAAATCCACACGGACCGGACCGGGATCATTTCGCAGTAATTAATGAGCAGGACCCGGAATATAAAGGTGGAAGTTATCTGTTTACTCAGAAGTATATTCATAATCTTGATGCATGGAAGTCACTTTCAGTGGAAGAGCAGGAAAAAGTAATCGGCAGGTCAAAAGATAACGATATAGAAATGGCAGACGGGATAAAACCTAAGAATTCACATATCGCTTTAGCAAATATAGGTGACGATTTCAAAGTAGTACGCGATAATATGCCTTTTGGAAATGTGGCTACCAATGAAATGGGGACTTATTTTATTTGTTATGCAAGCACATTCAGTACAGTACAGAAAATGCTGACGAATATGTTTATTGGCGACCCGCACGGAAATTATGACCGGATTCTGGATTTCAGCACCGCCAAAACAGGTACTTTGTTTTTTGTTCCATCCCTGGATATGCTGGATGATTTTGCGGGTTAAAATTATAAGAGAACGAAGAATGGAAACAACCGGAAAGCATCTCATTTATACAATAGGCCATTCCACGCATAGCCTGGATGATTTTATCAAAATGCTGCAATCTTTCGGAATAAAAACGCTGGCAGATATCCGGGGGCTTCCGGGTTCAAGGAAGTTTCCGCAGTTTGATAAGGAAAACCTGGAAGT
Organism: Flavobacteriia bacterium 40-80; assembly: GCA_001899145.1. Taxonomy (GTDB): domain Bacteria; phylum Bacteroidota; class Bacteroidia; order Flavobacteriales_D; family Crocinitomicaceae; genus 40-80. Next base: position 66,651 of record MKVF01000016.1, on the reverse strand, counting down.
ATCTTTGCAGCATAACGATATCCGGTATATTCATTTAAAAGATTTGGGCGGGAGAAGAAAAGCACTGAAAGATTCAAAGAATACCCGCTGGTACAATGCTTCTTTCCGCGGCTATGCCGATTATATGGAAACCGAAGGCTTTGAGAGAGGTATTGCCAAACTGGAAGCAATCGCATTGAAATCGCCTACTGCTTATATGTGCGCCGAAGCAGTATGGTGGCGCTGTCACCGTTCCATGGTATCTGACTATCTGAAAGCAAAAGACTGGACGGTATTGCATATTATGGACGTGAGCAAAGCCGAAGAACATTCCTACACATCTCCTGCAAGAGTGGTGAATGGCCGTGTATTTTATTCTGATTAAGTAAGTCCCTGTTGTGACTGATAATGACTAACTATAATTGTGAGTAACAAGCCTTGTAAAACAAGAAGGTTTTTGTAAATACTTAAAGAAAGGCCTCTTATTACAATTCTCAATTGTGCTTAGGCGTGGTTTCCCCACTCATTACAAGTGAAAGAATCGAGCACACGGAGATCATTAAAGGACACAAAAGATACCTTTTTCATTCATAACGTGCAAAATCAACATATTGGGAACAAAGAAATTCAAAGCATATATGGACATTGAAGATGCGATGTTGACTTTAAGCAAAGCCAGTCTCACAATTGCAAGCAATCACGAATACTAGACAAAACGCATAATAAAGATTAATTTCTGTATAATGTCTGTTTTACAGCCTTAACTATTCTGTCCACATTCGGTAGTGCCTCCTCAATTAACGAGGGCGCGAAAGCAAATGGTGTATCTGTTTGTGTCACTCTCATCACCGGTGCATCCAGATAGTCAAAAGCGTAACGCTGTAAATGGTAAGAAATTTCAGAAGAGATAGAAGCCAATGGCCAGGATTCTTCTACTACCACACAGCGATTCGTCTTTTTAACGGACTCAACAACTGCGGCATAATCAATAGGGCGAACTGTCCTCAAATCAATAATTTCACAGGAGATACCTTCTTTCTCTAAATATTCCGCTGCTTCATAAGCTACTTTTATGATTTTCCCGAAAGAAACAATTGTAACATCTGTCCCTTTACGTTTAACATCTGCCACGCCAATCGGAATAATATATTCCCCTTCAGGGATTTCGCCTTTATCTCCGTACATTTTCTCTGATTCCAGGAAAACAACGGGGTCATTATCCCTGATCGCCGCTTTCAATAAACCTTTAGCATCATACGGGTTGGAAGGAGTAATTACTTTTAATCCCGGAACATGTGCATAGAAAGCTTCAAAGCTTTGGGAATGGGTAGCTGCCAATTGCCCTGCCTGCCCGTTCCCGCCGCGGAATACAATCGGACAATGATATTGTCCTCCGGACATCTGCAGCATTTTTGCTGCACTGTTGATAATTTGATCAGCCGCAAGAATCGCAAAGTTCCAGGTCATAAACTCCACCACCGGGCGAAGGCCATTCATCGATGCTCCAACAGCAATACCGGCAAAGCCTAATTCGGCAATTGGGGTATCGATTACACGTTTCGGACCAAACTCATCCAGCATTCCCTGCGAAACTTTATAAGCGCCGTTATACTCAGCAACTTCTTCTCCAAGTAAAAATACGCTTTCATCACGACGCATCTCCTCGGACATCGCTTCTCTTAAAGCCTCTCTAAATTGTACAACTTTCATGAATTAAAAATTACTTCCCTTATTTAAGAACGACTCCAAAAATATAAAAAAACAATTAGATGCATAATTTATTTCTCTATTATGATTAATGAGAGGGTTCATTTATTATGCACGCTTAATATTTTTTTCACTAAAAAACTCCTTTTTTTCAATTTAGTTTTATTAAGTTTGTGCGCATAAGATTTAATAAAAACAAAACAGATGAATATATTAGTTTGTATAAGTAAAGCACCGGACACTACTTCAAAAATTGCTTTCAAGGATGGCAATACAAAATTTGATGAGACCGGTGTTCAGTATATCGTGAATCCTTACGATGAGTGGTATGCTTTGGTCAGAGCACTGGAATTAAAAGAGAGTAACGGAGGAAACGTAACGATCATTACAGTCGGGACAGCTGCTGACGAAGCAGTGATCCGTAAAGCATTGGCTATCGGGGCGGATGACGCAGTCAGAATTGATGTAAATCCTGTTGATGCCTTTGAAGTAGCTTCTCAAATTGCCAGCTATGCCAAAGAAAACAACTATGATCTGATTCTTACCGGAAAAGAAACGATTGATTTCAACGGTTCCCAGGTTGGGTCTATGATCGCTGAATCGTTGGATTTACCGTACGTAGCATTAGCTTCCAAATTAGACCTTAACGGTCAGACGCTACGCTTAGAGCAGGAAATTTCCGGCGGGATCCAGGTTTTGGAAGTAAACTACCCTGCTGTTGTTTCATGTGCTAAAGGAATGGCAGAACAACGGATCCCGAACATGAGAGGTATTATGGCTGCCCGGACAAAGCCGCTGAAAGTTGTTCCTGCTTATGCAAGTGAAACATATACTTCTTTCGAGTCTTTCTCCTTACCTGAGGCGAAAAAAGCAGTAAAACTAATCGACCCTAATAATATGGACGAATTGGTAAGCTTGTTGCATAATGAAGCTAAAGTTATTTAATAAACTAAAAAAATTAAAATGTCAATATTAGTATATATCAGCGGGGAACATGCCGGAGCAAAGGCTTCTCATGAAGCAGTTACTTACGCAAAAAAATTAGGAAGCGATGTGGTGGTGGTTGCCTCCGGTAATTCATCTGATTTAGCAGATTTGGGGACTTACGGTGCCTCTAAGGTATTAGTGGATGCAAATGTATCCGATGCGGACAGCAGGCAAATTACTGCCTTAGTTGCAAAAGCAGTTGAAGCAACAGGGGCAGATACAATTATTTTTTCTCACGATTTAATTTCGAAAGCAGTTGCTCCGCGCTTATCTGTTCGTTTAAAAGCAGGTTTGGTTTCAGGAGCCGTAGCTTTACCGGAAGGTGATAAAATAAAAGTAAATGTATTCTCAGGAAAAGCATTCGGATATGTTACTGTGAAAACAGCGAAAAAAATCATTGCATTATTACCAAACTCCATCTCTCCTGAAGCGACGGGAAGTGCTTGCCCGGTTGAAAACTTCGATGCTGGCACAGGTAATGCAGCAGTAAAAGTTGTCGATAAGAAAATCCCTGAAGGGGAAGTTCCGCTTCCTGAAGCAGAAGTTGTAGTTTCCGCTGGGCGTGGATTGAAAGGCCCTGAAAACTGGGGAATGGTGGAAGAGCTGGCAAAATTACTGGGAGCAGCAACAGCATGTTCCCGTCCGGTAGCTGACATCGGCTGGAGACCTCATCATGAGCACGTGGGACAAACCGGTCTTGCGATCCGCCCGAATTTATACATTGCAATCGGTATTTCTGGTGCTATTCAGCATCTGGCAGGCGTGAACGGTTCTAAAACAATTGTTGTGATCAATACTGATCCGGAGGCTCCTTTCTTTAAAGCTGCTGACTACGGAGTTGTTGGCGATGCTTTTGAAGTAGTTCCAAAATTAATTGAAGCAGTAAAAAAATTCAAAGGTTAATACCCTTACGAGTTTCAAAATATAAAACAGGCATTCTTTGGAATGCCTGTTTTATTATTGAAAATTCACCTGATGAAATAAGAGTATATTTCTTTCATCCTTATTAAATAACAAAGTTATTTACCTTGAAAAAAATCCTCAATATCCCGCCCGGCTTTATCCATGCTATTATTGAAATCACGCTTAAACTCTTCCCATTTATCATCCGCAATTTCCGCGTTTCTTTCTAATTTCGCTCTTAATTCCCGATTGGTTTCTTTCGCCCGGGCAATAGCTCGGTTATAGTTTTCTCTTGTTTCACCTTTCAGGTCTTTTGCTTTTGCTTCCATATCAGCGATACGTTCGTCACTCGTTCTAATGCGTTCATTTGCGTCCCGTACATACTCTTCACGAGCTTTTCTCAACTTTTCCTTGGCCTCTGCAACATCTTGCGCAGCTTCTCTTTTCGTCTCTTCCAGGTTTTCTTTCGCATTCTCCACTCTCTCTCCGTTATTGGTACAAGAAACTACACTTGAAGCAATAAACATCATTAAAACCGCCTTTCCTAAAATTACTCTTTTCATATTTGTTTATTTTGGTTGTTTCTGTCATTTTTCAGCGATAGGTTTGTACAAATCCTGAATCTCATTGATAGATCTGTAAATACCGTCACGCTGGGAAAGCAGATCTTCAAAAGCAGCATCTTCGAGCTTGCGTTTCAACTTCGGAAGGGTTTCATCATACAATTTCAATGCTGTATTTTCTCCAAACTCGCAGTTCATCAGTATGTTCTTGTAATCATCGATATTGAGCATATTCTTTATGTTCATCCAGACACGAAAGACAGAACCTTCTATTGATTGCTCTTCCAGCGGTTCTCCTCCGATCTCCCGGATTATCTCCTTAATACGCTCTATATACTTTTGGCTTTGCTGCGCCTTTCCTGCTGCAACCATCAGTATATTCGGATAATCTACCCCGAGTTTTTCCAACTTTTGATACCCCTTAATTCTATCAATATTAATGGTGATCAATGCATTCAGCAATTGGATCTGAGCCTTATTTTTTCTGAAACCAAACATCTCTTTCCTGTTTTATTAATGTCAAGAAACAAACCAAAATAATAAATACTTAAAAATCAAATAGTTATTATATTATTACTTTTTAAAGATTCATAAAATTGGGGATTTTTTTCTACAAAACTATTTTAAAGGTAGTTCCTTCGTTCACTTTGGAGGCTACTTCAATTTTTGCATTATGAGAGCGGATAATATTTAAAGTGGATGCCAGGCCTAATCCCGTACCTGTATTTTTGGTCGTAAAATAAGGTTCAAATATTTTATTCAGATTTTCTTCACTGATCCCTACCCCATTATCTTCAATGCAGATTTCAGGCCTGCTCATTTTGTGATTAAGCGATACTAAAACGTAGCTTTCCTCCTTATCTGCCGCTTCAATGGCATTCGAAATTAAATTGATCAAAGCAATTTTAAACTTATTCACGTCCAGCATTACGAAGCAGACATCATCCAGGTATCTCGTTTCAATACGGACATTTTTTAACTGCGAGCTGTCCCGTGCTATCTGTACTGCTTCATCAATCAGCTCATTCAGTTCTGTTTTTTCAAAATACAGCTTTAACGATTTCGAGGAATTCATCAGGTTTGTAATGATATCATTAATCCTCCTCACTCCCCGTTTAATAATATCCACATATACTTCATTTCCTTCAGTGGCATTACTGATACTCTCCGATGCAAGCTGGATATTCGTCAAGGGGTTTCTGACTTCATGCGCCAGTGTATTGATCAAACGATGAACAGCATTCAGCTTCTCATTATGAAGCCGCTCCAATTCTTTTCTTCCCCTGAGGGTTTCATCGTATATGACTCCCTGCCAATATTTTTCAGATGTAAAAACATCCGTATATTGGTTAAATTCCAGATGTCCGAGCTTCACACTTCCATCACGGTGAATAAATCTCACTTTTTCATTTGTGACTACTCCTCTGACACCCGGAAAATTGCTCTCGATATATTCTTCGATAGTTTTCCCTTCCCTGTCTACATAATGAAATATGGAAAATCCCGTTACTTCTTCTTTCTGATAACCGATAAACGGCTGTATCGCATCATTGCATTCCAGAATTTTGAAAGTATCATCACAGATGATAATGGAGCTTAGGGCATTATCAAAAATCTGGTGATACCTCCTTTCGTTGATCCGCAAATTCTGAATAGTCCTGTATCTTTCCGAGGTGTAACGGATACAACGTTCTAAATTATCAACCGTAATTTCTCCCTTGATAAGGAAGTCATATACTCCGATTTCTATGGCCGTACGATCGAGTTCTTTATTGCCTTTTCCCGACAATAAAATAGTAGGTTTGATACAATTATTATTAAGTGCCTTACGGATCAGACCGATTCCGTTCTCCACTCCCAAAAGATAATCTACAAAATAAATATCAAACTGATTGGAGATCATTTTATGATATGCTGTTTCAATATCACTCTCCCAATGGCATTCAATTCTGAATTCCTCTATTTTCTTCAAATAGGTTGATAGAATGAGAAAGTCGTCCTCATCGTCGTCAACTATTAAAATTTTATACTTCATCAGGGGTCCAGGTGTTTCTATCCAGGTTTATAATTGTTGTTTTCTGATCAAATATATGAAAATAGTTTGTTTTCCGTATAAGTCCCCTTCTTTATCTGTGATAGTAATTATACAGCTTCATTTTATTATACAATGTTTTACGATCTATATTTAATAATTTCGCTGCTTTTGACTTATTGAAATTACATTCTTGCAACGCTTGTAGTATTACCTCGAACTCAGCTTCTATAGAGGCTGACCGGACATTCAGCACCTCCGGCTCGTTTTTATCGGAAACGGCATATTGCTGTACCAGTGATTCTTTCTTTACTGAGGGAAGAGGCACTGAAACAAATTGAGTGATCTCACAGGGAAGATGCCGTTCCTGGATATAATCTCCTTCACAAAGAAGGGCCGCACGCTTAACCGCGTTATTCAGCTCCCTGAGATTTCCCGGCCAGTAATACGCTTCCATAACCTTTATTGCCTGCTCCTGAAAGCCGGATACATTCTTTTGAAGCTCTTCATTCGTAAGCGCCAGAAAATAATCGGCATAAAATTTCACATCTTCTCTCCTTTCCCGCAACGGAGGAATCGTAAAACTGAATTCATTAAACCGGTGAAACAGATCTTCTCTGAATTTCCCCATCTGTGCGGCAATATTCAGACGTTCATTACTTGCCACCACAATTCTTACATTTACAGGAATATCTTTTACTCCTCCCAGCCGGCGGATCTTTCTCTCCTGAATAACCCGAAGCAATGTCGCCTGAGCATCATAGCTGAGATTTGCAATTTCATCCAGAAAGATCGTACCGCCATCCGCCAGCTCAAAACTTCCTATTTTTTGAGAAACAGCTCCTGTAAAAGCTCCTTTTTCATGGCCGAAAAGCTCACTACTGATCAGTTCCTTGGACAAGGAGCCGCAATCTATTGCTACAAAAGGTCCATCCGCACGATTGCTTTTACGGTGAATTTCATCGGCGATAGCTTCTTTTCCACAACCACTTTCTCCATAAATAATTACACTGTAGTTAGTAGCTGCAACTAATTCAATCTGGCTCAGAATCTTTCTAATCTCAGGAGATTTGCTGAAAATATACTTTTTATTATCCGGAATTGACCTGGATACCGGATTCAGTCTTTTATCGCGTTGTTCCGATGATTTCTTCACATCCTGCAGAGCAGCATTTTTTTCATCTTCTGCATTAGCGAGCGCCTTATTAATAATTTTAAGAATTTCATCTGTTACAAGGGGTTTGCAAATATAGTCGAACGCCCCTATTTTGATGCTTCTCACTGCATTTTTAATGCCGGCATAGCCGGACATAATAATCACAGGTAAGCTTTTCTGTTTTGTTTTCAGAAGCTTCATGACATCCAATCCGTCACTGTCTTCCAAACGAAAATCGCATAATACAAGATCCGGCTTGAATTCTTCATATTTAGTTAAACCGCTTTTCCCTGAAAAAGCTGTTTCAACACTAAACCTATGTTTAGAAAGAAATTTGTTCAGCAAAAAACAAATATCCTGATCATCATCTATTACGAGTATCTTCTTCATAATCCTTAAAGATAGACGGAGAAACATTCTCCTCTTTATTTTTAATGTTTTTTAAGAGCGTAAAAAATGTTAACAACCCCATATTGGGCAAAAAAATCCACAGCTATTTTTGAGCATTTAATCACAACAAATTAAATAACAACTACTTACCTAAAGGCATCTTAATTGCTGAATTTTAAGTATAACTTTTAAAATTAAACATATGTTACGCTGGAGTATTTTATTTTTTATCGTCGCAATCATTGCTGCCGTTTTTGGATTTGGAGGAATCGCAAGCAGCGCGGCAGGAATCGCAAAAATTCTGTTTTTTATTTTTATCGTATTATTTATTGTTTCTCTCATTTTTGGGAAAGCGAGAAATTAACACATTAACACCTGTTAAATGATATTGCAACTAAACCCGACATTAACTGTAAATACCCCCTTGGGTAAAGGACAGGCCATTTTTCTTATTGATTATGGTGTTCATCAGAACTCATGTTGGGTTGTTGCTTTGGAAAAGAATGGAATCGTAAAACATTTTGACAGCAACGATGTCACTTTATGCGTTAATTACACTTACCATTTCAATTTGGATAACGTGAAACCGGAATTTCCGCCGAAATCAGAAATTAACGAAGATTAAGCCGGGCTAAGAACGGTCTGATTCTGAAAGGATCTTTGTATAATGCTTAAGAGATCGTAAGATCAGGGTAATCAATAATGCCCCGATAATAACGTATGTCTGAGAATCTTTCCATACGAACGCTTTTATTTCAAAAGAATTACGCAGCACATCTACGAAAACAAAGGATATGATCGTTGCGGTTACGCCTGAATATTCTCTTCTTAAAATGGTTTTCAGTGAAAATGGAATATCGGTCTTCTCATAATTTTTAAAAGACGGAATAAACGCAGGGACTTTAAGTGACCAATCCAGGTAGCTTTGTCCGAACTTGCGCTCCAGAAAGCGTTCTTCCGCAAACATAATCCGTTCATAGTAAACCCAGAACAATAAACTGACGATAATGAAAAAAGAAATATTTCCTACGTAAATCACAATTCCGATCCACATGAAATAATTTCCCAGATACAAAGGGTGTCTCAGCGTGGAATAAATACCTTTTGTGTTCAACGCTTCCGCTACTTGTTCTCTTGTATTTCTACCGGAAGTGTTCTTGTTGCTCGTTCCTATCGCAATTGCCCGGATCACCTGACCGGAGAAAGATATGATTGCTGAAAAAATCAGCAATCCGTATTTGTAATTTTCGTTTTTGAAAAAGCAATCATAATTTGTAAAATAGATTGCCGGAACCGATAACAAAAAGAGAATCAAAGGGATTTGCCCGCGGTAGCGAAATAATTTATTTCCGTTTTTTTCTAAAGAATGTATTAACGCCATTAAAAAGTTTTTGTATATTCAACAAGTCGTTGCGTTGCGAAAATACACAAAAAGAAAAAAAGATGCCGAATAAAGTTAAAATAGAATTAGAATATATTTTAAAAACGTCTGTCAAGGCTCTGGAAAATCTGATATTTACTCCGGGCGGTCTTTCTGAATGGTTTGCGGATGATGTTGACATAAAAGAAGATATTTACACTTTTCACTGGGACAATTCAGAAGAAACTGCTCGTTTGATTTCAAAAAAAAACGGAAATCATATCAAGTGGCGATGGCTCCATCATGAGGAAGATGAAGATACACACGAGTGTTATTTCGAAATTACATACGAAATTGATCCTTTAACGAAAGATATTATCTTAAAAATCACAGATATCAATACTTCCGATGTAGAGGAAGAGGATCTGGCTTTATTATGGAACAGGGGAATTAGTGATCTGAAACGCATATTAGGAAATTGATTTTTACTAATTTCGTGGTAAAATCACACCAAATAGTTTGAAACGGTTATTTATTTTCAGCGTAAAATCTTTTGTCGGACCCTTTATTGTCACGCTTCTTATTTCCATGTTCATGCTTATTATGCAGTTCTTTTGGAAGTACATTGACGACCTGATGGGAAAAGGACTTGAGATCACCGTTGTCATCGAACTGATATTTTATGTTTCCGCCAGCCTTCTTCCACTTGCATTACCACTGGCGATGTTGTTATCCTCCATTATGACTGTCGGAAATCTTGCTGAAAATAATGAGCTTACCGCATTAAAATCAAGCGGCTTATCTCTGATGAGAATATTAAGGCCGCTGATTGTTGTTTGTCTTTTTATCAGCATTTCCACCTTTTACTTCGCCAATTTCGTTATTCCGATAGCAAATTACAAATGGCGGGCGCTGATCTATGATATCCAGGAAACAAAAATCGCAATGTTGCTGAGCCCGGGAACTTACAGCCATCAGATAGACAAATACATCATCAAGGTAAAAGAAGCTGAAAACGACCGGATCAAAGATGTTATCATCCACGACATGACTCATCCGGATATTGTAAAAACAGTCCGTGCAGAAAAAGGAACAATGTATAAGTCGTCTGTCGGAAACAGCATTTTGCTGAAGCTGGAAAACGGAAACGTCTTTGAAGAGGAAAATCTTAAGGAAGTGATCAATAAGGGAAATCCGGGCGATGAAGTTTTCCCTCAGAAACGATATGCGTTCAAATCAGCTATTTTTAAAATCAATATTTCAGGATTTGACTTCAAAAAAACAGACGACGAGCTCTTTAAAAACAATTACGAAATGTATAATGTATTTCAGCTGAACCAGGTAGTTGACTCGGTGCTCCGGAATGCAAAAAAATTCAACGCCGACTTTACAAAATCAACATTAAATTCCTCCTTGTACAATCAGTACAAGCTCAAAGAAAATACTCCCGCGACACTAATTGACAGCACAAAAATAACAGGTTCAATTTTTACAAATAAAGCCTTGCTGCTGAAAAACCTGACAAAGGAGCAAACAAAAGCTGCTTGTCAGAATGCAATCTCCAACCTCAGAATTAAAAAAGAAACCGTCACCGGGCAGAAAAATTTTCTGGAATCATTTATGAGAAATCTCAATGCTTATTATATCGAATTTCACCGGAAATTTGCGCTGACGGTATCTATTATTGTGCTGTTTTTCATTGGCGCACCGCTCGGAGCCATCGTAAAAAAAGGAGGTTTCGGAGCTCCTGTCGTAATTGCGGCAATACTTTTCATGAATTATTTTGTGCTGATAAGTGTCGGAGAAAGCCTTGCCGCCCAAAATGTAACTTCACCTGCAACCGGAATGTGGATGTCCACGTTTATCATGCTTCCTTTTGCTTTTATCCTGATGTACTGCGCATCCAATGACCTGCCCGTAACTTCATTATCCACTTACAAAAGGATCTTTAAACGCAGGAAAAAATGAAAGTACTTCATATCAGCTTAAAACCTGTTTATCCGAAAGTCGATGGTGGCTGTGTCGCGATTGATAATTTCCTGAAATTACTGGAAATTCAGTTCGGAGCAGTGGATCATATCTGTATTTCAACACCAAAACATCCCTTTCAGGAAAACAATTATGCTGCGGAGCTTTCCAAAAACGTACAATTACTCAGGCATTTCGAAATTAATACGGCAGTAAATCCTTTTAAGCTCATTCAGTCACTACTGACAGAAAACAATTACCAGACAGATCGCTTTTATTCGGAGGAAATGAATAACTATCTTTTGTCTGTCGCCAAAAGTTACGATTACGTGTTTCTCGAAAGCATCTACCTTCTGCCCTATATGGAAGCTCTTTCGGGAGCAAAAAAGATAATCGTCCGCACACATAATGCAGAGCACCGGATCTGGGAATCCAAAAGCGAAGTCTCGAATAATCCTTTAAAAAAAATAGTATTCTCCCGGCTGAGCAAAAAGCTCCGTGCTTACGAGCTGGAAAACCTGAACAAAGTCGATGGGCTGATTCATATTTCAAATGATGACCACGAAATTTTCAGGCTGCTTTTACCCAATATTCCTCAGATAACGATCCCTTTAGCTATTAAAAAAGAAGAGCTTCTCACTCCCGGAAATTTCGATCTCTCCGCAATTAATATCGGTTTTATTGGTTCTGCAAACTGGCAGCCCAATTTTGATGCTATACAAAACCTGAATAAAGTTATTTTCCCTGCCATCTTTGAGAAACATGAAAATGCGCAACTGTTCATCAGCGGCTACAAGACGGAAAACATCCATCCCGAACATTCCGCGGTTATAAATCTGGGAACACTGAAAAATACCAGAGAGTTATTTGACAGGATCAACCTGTTTCTGGCTCCTCTGACAAGCGGCTCCGGATTGAAAATAAAAATAGTGGAAGCTATCTGTAAAGGAAAAATAGTCATTGGTTCCGAAATTGCGTTTGAAGGGCTTGACTTTCTGCCCAATAATCGCATTGCAAAAACAACGGAAGATTATTTACAGCATATTGACAATATTCTTACGAACCGACAATTAAAGGAAGAGGTCAGCAAACAGCAGGATACCTTGCTACAATACTTCGGACAAGAAACATTAACAGCTAAACTCAATACTTTTGTAAATGAGTAAAAAACTGATATATGTTACTTCCCGTTTTCCTTTTCCTTTAACGAAAGGAGATAAGCTCAGAGCGTACTACCAGATCAGAGACCTTAGCAGAAATTTCGACATTTACCTGTTTTGTACCAGCGATGAAGATGTACCTGAAGAAGCGCTTGACGAATTAAAAAAGTTCTGTCGGGATATTCATATTTTCAGATTAAAGAAATGGAAAATTTATATCGCTCTATTATTGAATATATTCAGTTCCAAACCATTCCAGGTCGCTTATTTTTTCCAGAAATCCATTCACCGTAAAATTCAGCTGCTGCTGGAGGAAATCCGGCCGGATCATATTTTTTCACAGCTGATCAGAACGAGTGAATATGTAAAGAATTATCACAACTGCCCCAAAACGATAGACTACATGGATGCGCTTTCAAAAGGGATGGAACGCCGTTACGATTCCGGGAAACAGCTCTATAAGTTTTTGTTTTTATCAGAAAGCAGGAGGTTAAAAAATTATGAGCGCACTATTTTCGATTATTTTGAACATCAGCTGATCATTACAAATCAGGATAAAAACTATATTTTTCATCCTGATTACAAAAAAATACAAGTCGTCCCTAACGGAATTTCAGCATCTTTTTTCGAAACACTTTCGATTCCTAAAACCCATGATCTGGTTTTTGTCGGAAATTTAGGGTACGCTCCGAACATACAGGCGGCAGAATATTTATATTATAAAATTCACAGAGCTTTTCCTGAATTAAAGATCCGGGTTTCAGGAGCAAATCCGGCAAAACAAATTTTAAAGCTGGATGAAAATAATTTTATGGTTACCGGGTTTGTCGAAGATATCCGGACCGTTTACAGCAGCGGGAAATTATTTGTCGCTCCGATGTTCATCGGAACTGGCCTGCAGAACAAATTGTTAGAAGCAATGGCTCAGGGAATTCCCTGCATCACCACGCAGCTTGTAAATAATGCTTTGGGAGCAAAAGCCAATGAAGAGATCATAATCGCCGATTCTGAAGCGGAATTTCGATCTTCCATACAGCGACTGCTCAGTGATGATGCCCTGTATCTGCAAATCCGGGAAAATGCCAAAGCTTTTATCAGGAAGAATTATTCCTGGGAAAGTATCAACAGATCATTGGCAGAACTGATTGAAAATCACTAAAAGAATGTTATTTCTTTCCCGTTTTCTATCCATTATTTTTTTACATTTGCTACTCTAAATTCAAAACTATGAAAAATCTGTTTTTTCCGTTAATAGCTTTAGCTGTTCTCGCCGTTTCATGTAAACCTAAAGACCCCACTCCTTCTGAAGAACCTAAATTGATTCTGTATTTTGAGTTCGACAGCACTATGACACGCCTGGACAACTTTGGCAATCCGGTAGAAATCGGTGCCGGAAATGCTGCTCAACATCCAAAAATGAACTTTATGAGCGCTCATTATGTGGAACTTACCCCGCATGCGCTTACGCAGGTTGGAAACGGAGCAGTAATTTACAAGGCAGACGAAACAACAATCGGCGGTCAGAATGCTATTGATTTCCAGAAAGCAAAATTGACAAAGAACAAAGAAACTTTCTTTGAAATCCCGCTGAAAGATGTAACTCCCGGAACTTACAAATACCTTCGGGTTTCTATCGGTTATCAGAACTATGATATCACCTACCGAGTGGACACAACATACACTTATAATGGCGTAGATTACCCTGTAAACGGTGATTTCACAGGAACACTTGCGAGCTTTATAGGGTTCAATAACTATATCACCAACTATAAGATCAAAACACAGGCAGAGCAGATCTATGCGAATAAAAAGCAAGGTTACTGGGCATTTGAATCTACAATGAACATTTATGGCAATCCTTACAATTATGTAACGAACGGGCAAGTTCCGGCAGGAGCCATCACTGTTGTGAACCCGCTTCATGACAGTTCACCGATCCCGGCCGGCTCGTGCCTGGTAACCGGTGAATTCCAGAATAATGCGCTTGTAATCACGGGAAGTGAAACGAAAGATATTAAAGTGAAAGTAAAAATTTCAACAAACAACAGCTTCGAATGGAAAGATCTTAACGGCAACGGGAAATTCGATCCTTTAAAAGGAGAATATACTGTAGATATGGGAGTTAGAGGAATGGCTCCTGTCGTGGAATAAACTTTTAATATTCTGATCTTTTATGAGAGCTGTCCTTCAGGACGGCTCTTTTTTGTTGATATCTTAACAGTTCCTTTAACACAACTTAATAATTTCATTCCGTATATTCGCTTTAACTGATTTAACCAGATTCATTTATATGAAAAGTCAAAAAGTCGAAATAAACGGTATCGTTGTAAATCTGAGCGAGCTCTTATTTTACCTCCAGCTTCAGCAAAAGCAGGAGGCCATCGATTTTTTAGTACAAAAAACCAGTATTACTTCCCGGAAAGCAGGTCAGATCGTAGAAGCTTTTGAAGATGTCCTTTCGGAGCAGCATTCAACATACACACAATGGAACTCAGTGAATCAGTGGATGCATTCATTGTTATTTATTTTGCTCTCCTGGTTAGTTTATTGGATGGTAAGATAATATCTACAGGATCAATCTGGAATCAATTTAAAAACCATAATCTGTAAATCAGTAGCAGTATCGATCTTTTAATGATTAGAATATTCAGTTTTTCTCTTCTCGCAACTTTTGATTAGAAGCAAAAATCAATAAAATTAATTTGTAAATTTGCTATTATGAATGACAGAAAACTTTACATAATCGCGGGTTGTAACGGAGCAGGAAAAACTACTGCATCATTTACTATTTTACCTGAGATTTTGGATTGTAAAGAATTTGTCAATGCTGACGAAATTGCGAAAGGGTTATCCCCTTTTCAACCAGAAAAAGTTTCGTTTGAAGCTGGGCGAATAATGTTGAACAGAATTAATGACCTACTTTCCGAAAACAAAAATTTTGCTTTTGAAACCACATTGTCAACCAGAAGCTACAAAAACAAATTAGCTGAAGCAAAAGAGAAAGGATACCGGATAACATTATTATTCTTTTGGCTTCAAAACACTGATTTAGCGAAAGAACGTGTAAAAATAAGAGTCTTTGAAGGTGGACATAATATTGAACCTGAAATCATCGAAAGAAGATATATCAAAGGAATTAAGAACCTATTTGACATTTATCTTCCAATAGTTGACGGGGCTTTGATATTTGATAATTCCGAAGGAAAACACGAACTTTTAGCTCATAAACAAATTGACGGTATATTAAATATTGTGAATCAGGAAAAATTTAAACTTTTAAAAAGTTACTATGACAACTAGTGAAATTCAAATAGAAGAAAAAAACAGGATTCTAAAAGGACTTGAAAAAGTTTACGAAAAACTTATTGAATTCAAGAAAATAAAAAAGAGTGATCTTGTTGTAATACGTAATAACAAGATTGTAAAAATCAAACCAGGAGAACCGGATATATCTTCCAATAGCAAACCTTAATTGCTTAATCGGACAACAAAACTGCTGTTAAATAAATAATAAATTACGTGTTCTTTATTTTTCTAAAGATATAATCTCCATGCAGTCCCGTAAAATCATTCACATCGATATGGATGCCTTTTATGCTTCCGTTGAACAGCTGGATTTTCCCGAATTAAAAGGAAAGCCTGTCGCTGTTGGAGGGTCTGAAGAACGAGGTGTTATTGCCGCAGCAAGCTACGAAGCGCGAAAATTCGGAGTAAAATCGGCTATGAGCTCCAAAATGGCAGCAAAAAAATGCCCTGATTTGATCTTTGTAAGGCCAAGGTTCCAGCGCTACAAAGAGATTTCCACTCAAATTCACCAGATTTTCAAACGCTATACCGACCTCATCGAACCGTTATCGCTGGATGAAGCCTTTCTGGACGTTACTTACAATAAAATGGACATTCCTTCGGCAACCTTTATCGCTCAATCCATAAAAAATGATATTCGTAACGAATTGCAGCTGGTCGCTTCCGCGGGTATTTCATATAATAAGTTTCTTGCCAAAACAGCTTCTGATCAGGATAAGCCGAACGGTTTGTTTGTTATCCGTCCGAAAGATGCTGAGCTTTTTTTAGCATCACTTCCCATTGAGCGCTTCCATGGTGTCGGAAAAGTGACTGCTGAAAAATTCAAAGAAATCGGAGTGCTGAACGGTAATGACTTAAAAGCGCTATCATTAGAGTTTCTTACCGATCTTTTCGGAAAATCAGGGTTCTTTTTTTACAATGTCTGCCGGGGCATTGATAACAGGTCGGTTGAACCTTATCATGAACGAAAAAGTGTCGCGGTTGAGAATACATTCATGAAGGATATTTTTGACTATAATAATTTTCTTAAAGAAACAAACGAGATCACTGAAGGCTTGTGGAAACGTTACCAGCGCGTCGAAAGGATTGCCAAAACCCTCCAGCTCAAAGTCAAATACAATGATTTCAAAGTTATCTCCCGTTCTTTTACCGATCAGGAGGGTTTTCATCATAAGGAACACATCGAAGAAGCTGTTCTCCCGTTGATCAATCAGATATTTCCGCTTGTGAAACCAGTTCGCTTAATCGGTTTGCAATTAGCCAATTTTATAGACGAAGAGCAGCCTAAGCCTACACAGCTGACTTTGAAATTTTAGTGTGAAAATACTTCAAATCCCCTTTTCATATCTTTACAAAAGAGAATCAAGACTATATTGATCTGCTATAGTACGATATTTCGCTCGTCATCAAATTTCCGGTAGGAAATAGCAACTGAAATTGCAGCTATAACTACCATCACTACAAATGTTATTGCCAGCAAGTGCCATTCCAGGTAACCGGAAAGCAACGATTTCATTCCCAGAACCACATTCACTACAGGGATACAAGAAGTCAGCAAATTCAGTGAAATCCCGGGAATCATACCTATCACGGCAATCATGATAAACAGCATGTTCAAAGGTGTGATGATACTTTGTGCTTCTTTAAATGTCTTCGCATTCGTTGCGATCGGAACCATAACGCCCGCAAATAAAATTATCAGCGGCAATAACAGCAGGAGCAACATTACAACGGATTCGAAATTAAACATTTCATGAATGGCTTCAATGATACGCGGCTCTTCCACTACATGAAATACATTCAGCGAAAGAAAAATACCGACAAGCGTAAAGCAGGCCGCTAAAAATCCGGATAGCACTACAACGCTCATTTTTCCAAGCATGATCTGCCATCTCGTTACAGGAGTTGTCAGCAGCGTTTCAAAGGTTCCGCGTTCTTTTTCTCCTGTAAACAGGTCAATGCACGGATACATACATCCTACAAAACCGAAAACGATAAAAATATAAGGAAGAAATCCTCCTACCAGTTTTCCCAGCGTTTCCTGATCACTGGAAATATTGACATATTCATAACGATACGGCGTGAATGTCTGTTCCTCTACTCCGGCTTCCTGAAAACGTTTTTGCTGAGTGGTTTTAAAAACAACATCATTCAGCATTGCAGCTTTATCAGAAATTCCCAGCTCGGACGCTTTGTAATAGATGGGAATCACTGCTGTTTTTTTCGCCTGTTCTGTCAGTGCCAGATCTGCGGGAAAAATCATTCCGAACTGAATGCTGTCTTCTTTAATATATTGTTTCAGCAGTGTCGAATCGGCCAAACGGATGATCTTACGCTCTCCAAAGGCTTTCGGCAGGTTTTGTAGCTGAGCGATATATTCTTCTGATTCAGCGCCTCCGATCACTCCGATGTTCAGCACTTTACTGCTCATGGACTCTTCAATGGACTTCTGTACCTTGAACACTACCGAAAATATCACCGGAAATAACAGCATCGGAATAATGATCATAGACATAATTGTCTTACGGTCGCGAAGTGTTTCTCTTAGTTCTTTTTTGAAAATAGTAAAAATCATACTGTTGCGTTTTGAACTTTTGCAATAAATTCTTCTGTAATGTTGGTCGTTGTCATCTGAGCCCTGAAACTTTCAAATGTGTCGTTAAAAATAAGTTTCCCTTTAGCAATAATTGCCAGATCATCGCACAGCAGCTCCACCTCGCTCATAATATGGCTGGAAAAGATGACCGTTTTTCCCTGCGCTTTACAATCTCTTATCAGCTGAATGATACTATCTGCCGAAATTACATCCAGCCCACTGGTCGGCTCATCAAAGATTACTACATCGGGATTGTGAATCATGGTCCTGCAGATAGAGACACGTTGTTTCATTCCTGTGCTTAGCTTGCTAATACGCTTATTTGCAAAATCGTGAATCTGTAGCAGGTCAAACAGGTATTTTTTTCTGGCTTCAAACGCAGAATTTTCCATACCGTACAAATCCGCAAAATATTTTATCAGCTCATTTGGGGTCAGACGGCCATACATTCCCGTTGATCCTGTCAGAAAGCCAATGGTTTTTCTGGCTTCATTCGGCTGCTCTTCTACATTAATTCCATTTACATATATTGAACCGGAAGTGGGTTTGTAAATCGTTGCGATCATGCGCAGGATGGTCGTTTTACCAGCTCCGTTCGGGCCTAATAATGAAAAGATCCTGCCCGGATGACAGGTAAATGAAACGTCTTCTACCGCAACAGCGAACTTTTCTGTTGTGGAAAGCTCTTTACGCTGTTGTCTTGTCAGCTCAAAACGTTTTGACAGGTGTTGTACTTCAATCATGTTAATTAATTACATTCCTAAGATGAGTAATTCTATGTCTTTATATTTGAGATTAAATATGGTTCCCAATATTTCGCTGGTTAAGGTTCCTTTGTAAATATAGACACCACTTCTAAATCCCGGATCATTTTTGATCAGACCTGCACAGCCTCCGTTTTCTCCCATGTCCAGCAACAGTGGCGAAAAAATATTAGACAAGGCAAAGGAAGCGGTTCTTGAAACTCTGGAAGCAATATTCGGAACGCAGTAATGGATCACCCCGTGTTTTACAAAAGTCGGCTGATTGTGGTTGGTTATCTGAGACGTTTCGAAACAGCCTCCCTGATCAATGCTCACATCTACAATAACTGATCCCGGCTTCATTTCCTGCACCATTGCCTCTGTAACAATACACGGTGTTCTTCCAAGTGAAGCGCGTACCGCTCCGATAACGACATCCGCTCTTTTGATCGATTTAGCCAGTACTTTGGGCTGTAGGACAGATGTAAAAATACGCGTTCCTATATGATTCTGCAATCTTCTTAAACGGGATAAGGAGCTGTCAAAAACTTTTACGGATGCTCCTAGACCTAAGGCTGCACGAATGGCAAATTCAGCTACGGTTCCTGCACCGATAACCACCACTTCCGTTGGCTGAACACCGGCGACACCTCCCAACATGATTCCTTTTCCGTTGCTGTAGGAAGACAGCAATTCCCCGGCGATCAGCATAGAAGTCGTTCCGGCAATTTCTCCCATTGTTCTCACAACCGGAAAAATCCCATCATCATCCTGAATATAATCCCAGGCAATAGCCGTAATCTTCTTCTGCATCAGCTTCTGAAGGATCTGTTTTGGCTGAATTGAAAGCTGCAATGCGGAAATCAAGGTCTGATTCCCTTTCAGCATTTCCACCTCTTCTTCTGAAGGAGGTGCTACTTTCAAGATAATATCACACTGAAAAATTTCTCTCGGATCATGGCATATTTCCGCACCTGCTTCCGAATATTCGTTATCCGAAAAGTTGGACAATTCCCCACTTTTAGATTCTACTTTTACATGATGTCCATTTGCTACCAATAAGGAAACGGCCTCCGGAACAAGGGCAACACGCTTTTCCTGAAATGAGATTTCTTTAGGAATTCCGATATACAAAGAGCCCTTTCTTCGCTTTACCTCCAGCATTTCTTCCTGAGGCAATAAAGAGCCTTCTTTAAACAAGCTCTTTAACAATTCCGGATCTGTCACCATACATTTTGAAAATCTATTTTTTAAAGATAAGAATTATTTAGCTGAAAGTAAATAATTAAAAACTTGTATTAAACTTTTTTCAGCCCTATCCGTTTTCTCGGAATATCAATTTCAATTATTTCTACGGAAACGTGCTGATGCAAGGCGACAATATCTGAAGGATCTTCCACGTATTTATCCGCTAAATTTGATTTGTGAATCAAGCCGTTTTCTTTAATTCCGATATTCACAAAAGCACCGAACGCGGTAACATTCGTAATAATCCCGTTCAGCTTCTGGCCTATTTTCAAATCTTTGATCTCTTTGATCTGCTCATCAAATTCCAGCACTTTAATTTTTCGCCGAGGATCTCTTGCAGGCTTCTTTAATTCGTTAACCAAATCCGTAAAAGTAAAGCTATCCAGGCCTTCAAAATCGCTATTCTTCAGGGAATTTAATAATTGTTCATTTCCGATAAGCTCCTGCACCTGCACGTTCAATTTTCCGGCAAATTTTTCCACCCATCGATACGATTCGGGATGTACGGCCGAATTATCCAACGGGTTTTCCGCATCGCGGATACGCAAAAATCCGGCGCATTGCTCAAACGCCTTATCTCCCAAGCGTTTTACTTTCTTCAACTGCTGTCTTGAGGTAAATCCCCCGATTTCGGAGCGAAAAGCGACTATATTTTCAGCGATAGCCGAATTAAGACCCGAAACATAGCTCAACAGGTAAGGAGAAGTCGTATTCAGTTCCACTCCCACTGCATTCACAGCGGAAACCACCACATCATCCAACGCAACTTTCAGCCGTGGCTGATTAACTTCATGCTGATACTGGCCGACACCGATACTTTTCGGATCAATTTTTACCAGCTCTGCCAGCGGATCCATTAATCTTCTTCCAATAGAAACTGCTCCTCTGACCGTTACATCGTGATTCGGAAATTCTTTCCTCGCAACCGGGCTTGCGGAATACACGGAAGCACCGTCTTCACGTACAACATATACATCTACCAGCCTGGTAAAACGTGTTCTTTTCACCAGTGTTTCCGTTTCTCTGCCTGCAGTTCCGTCGCCTATAGCAATTACTTCTATTTTATATGCTTCTACCAGCTCCGTCAGCTTGCTCATGGCTTTGTCTCGTTCATTCTGCGGAGGATGCGGAAAAATTGCGGTATTTGTAAGCAATTCTCCATATTCATCTATGCACACCACCTTACAGCCGGTTCTGAATCCCGGATCGATCGCAAGAATACGCTTTTGTCCTAATGGCGGTGCGAGTAATAATTGTTTCAGGTTTTTGGAAAAAACAGCGATCGCCTGCTCATCCGCTTTCAGCTTAAATTCGTTGTAAATCTCATTTTCTATAGAAGGAGCGATCAGACGTGTATAGGCATCCTTACAGGCATCTTCCACCAAGCTGCGGCAATCATTATCTCCCTTTACATAAAACCGTACCAGCTTTTCAATTCCTTCTTCTTTTTCGGGAACAGCTTTCAGGGATAAAATTCCCTCACGATGGCCACGATGAATAGCCAGGAAACGGTGAGAGGGGACTTTCCATAAAGGCATAGAAAAGTCATATAAATCTTTATATTTTTCACCTTCATCTGTTTTTCCTTTCATCAATTTTGTCTGCACTACCGCTTTTCTACGGAATAATTCCCTGATCCACTGACGCACTACAGCATTTTCATTCATGTATTCCGCGATGATGTGCAGTGCCCCTTCAACAGCTTGTTCTTCTGATTCCACTTCTCCTTTTACAAAAGATGCGGCAGTATGATACGGATCTGCTAATCGCTGGCTTAAAATCATCTTTGCCAGAGGCTCCAGTCCTAACTTTTTCGCTTTTTCTCCTTTCGTCTGCTTCTTTTGTTTAAAAGGAAGGTAAATATCCTCCAGCTCCGAAGCATCAAAGCAGGTTGTAATTTTGCTCTTCAGCTCTTCCGTTAATTTTCCCTGCTCTTCGATTGCCTTCAAAATTGTTTTCTGCCGGGCAGTCAACTCTTCGAACCTTTCCTTTTCATCCCGGATCCGGGCAATTTCAACCTCATCCAATCCACCGGTTTTTTCTTTCCGGTAGCGGGCGATAAACGGAATGGTAGCTCCTTCCTCCAGAAGCATCAGTGTATTTGAAATTGAATTTTCAGAGACAGCAAGTGTCTTCTGTACAAAAGCGGTTATATTCATTCTTACCAGTTGATATTCAGATATTTTTTAATTTTTCCTTTCGGAATATTTACGTAAATCGTTCCTCTGGCCCATTCTCTTGCTTCGTAAGGAAGGTAAATGAGCACCAGCTTGTTTTTGGTAAAATAAAAATTCTGAGAATGTTCAAATTTTCCGCTTTCGAAGAAATACGACGAATAATCCTGATTTTCTTTCAGTTTTTCGGTTTTCCTGAAATACTTTTCTGCCACTGTCATAAAGCCAGAGCTATCCGCAAGCAGGTTATTCCATTCAACAACCTTTGCGCTTTTTTTATCCAGCATTTTGTATTCGTTGATCAGAAAAGGATGAGCACCTCCGGTATAAACCGCACTTTCACCTTTGAACTGGACATACTGCTTCAAAGAAACCGTATCCAGAATAATATTTGTCTGAAGCCAGTAGGCCGGTACATCATCACTGATCCTGAAACGGACATAATTATAGCTTTCCAGAAAATTTCGAAGCGCTGCCTTAAAAAAATCCCTGGAAACGGCTTTCGGAAATTCTCCGATAAACAACGTATCCATCGCAACGGTTTTCACATAGTCGTAAATCCATTGATTTGCCTGCTTTTCATAAGGTTCATCCGGGAAACCAAAGTATTGATAATTGATAACCGATTCAACCGGATCTTCCGCCGGAAGCACCAGCTGCTCTTTACAGGTTCCTTTGGTAACAGGTTCCAGCATTTCTTTTTCTTCTGTTCTGACAAGCTGTGCCTGAGCATCAGCAATTCCAATTACGGCTACTAATAAGATCAATGTTCTCATAAACCAAAAGCAAACGTTAATAAATCTGTTGATTTTTTAAATTCAATGACACGACCGTCCATTCCAAGGATCAAGATACGGATAGGAGCTGTCTGTCTTTTCTCGGACTCGAAAATCACCTGCCGGCAGGAACCACAGGGAGAAATCACCGCGTCCTCTTTCACTAAATCTCCTTTCGCGACAATCGCGAGTGTATCAATAACCGCACCGGGAAAATTAGCCCCTACGCTGAACAATGCAACTCTTTCAGCACACAAGCCGGAAGGATAAGCGATATTTTCCTGGTTATTGCCTGTGACGATCGTTCCGTCCTGAAGCAGCACGGACGCTCCCACCCGGAATTTGCTGTAAGGGGCATACGCATTTTCCAGCGCTTCTTTCGCCCGTTCCAGCAACTCCCGGTCTTTTAAGCTGATTTCCTGCAGAGAGTCGTATTCGTTATATTCAATTAAAAGTGATTTCTTTTTCATTCAAAAATTTTTTCGTTCCTTCTCCACTTTCCCTGCATCACCAAAACCGTGCTGTTTTCCACCTGAACATATTCATCCAGCAAGGCCTGCCGTTCTTTTTGTGTCAGCAGCGGATTTTTCAGATTTTCCCTGATCTTATCCTTGCAACGGTTCAGCAGAAAAAAAGTATTGCTTAAATCTCCCTGAACGTAGTAAAGATAAGCAAACTCATGAAGCCTTCCAACTTCCATTTCTGCTGAATAAAACGGGTTTCCAAGTGTATAAAAGTACATTCTCTTAATATGTGACATACTGGAATTGGTAATGGTCAGAATAGCAAGCAATGCATAAATTGTCAACCGGACGGCATAATAGTTTCTGAGCTTCCATTTAAGAAATATGGAAATGATAAAACCAATTACAATCCATGTGTAAATTAGTTTTATATATGTTAAATCTTCATAAGAAAAGGCATAATAGTTCACGATGGAAATCAGTATAAAGCTGGAGCTTCTCGCAATATTGAACAAAATTAATTTCCTTTCCTTAAGTGTCAGCACCAGGAATTCAATAACCGGAATAAGTATGGCGAATTTGAGAACTATTGAACAATAATCGTAATCAAGGAAATGCAGGAAAACAGCAATAATATAAAAGACAAAGTAAACCGGAACAACCATTCTATAAAATTATTACTGCTGCAATGATAAAAACAAGAATAATTACCAGATATTGCCAAATATCAGGAAAATATTCCACGACCATCTGCTTTAGTTCTCTTATTTTTTTCATATCTATCCGTTTTCAGGGGCAGTAAATTTAATAAAAACAGTTATTTTCTTCAATTATTATGTGTAATATTGTGCCACAATGTATAAAGGTAAAGTAAAATTCTTTAATGAGACCAAAGGTTTCGGATTCATTAAGGATGAAGATTCAAACAAAGAATATTTTGTTCATATCTCTGGTTTGGTTGACAAAATCGATCAGGATGACGAAGTAACTTTTGAACTTCAAGAAGGCAAAAAAGGTTTAATTGCAGTAAACGTAAAACAAGCATAATTGATTTCCTGTTTATTTTTTAAAACTTTTAGAGACTCTTAACAGGGTCTCTTTTTTATTTAACGGAATACTATTTACCTCCTTTTTTCGTTAATTTTGCCATATCTATGAAATATTGGTTACTTATTTTCAGCTGTGTAATCAGCATCAGCGTTTTGGCTCAAAAATCAAAATCCACAAAAAAAGAACGTTTTCCTTCTTATTTCGGATTGCAGTTCAAGCCTATTTTCGCAACGAACTTTATTACCGCATCCGAACTGAATCTGAAAGGTTCCGAGCTTACCGCTGATTATCAGCAAAAATTCGGTTTCAGCTTTGGTGGAACTGTTCGTGTAGGACTTTCAAAAATTGTTAACCTGGAAACCGGGTTGAATTTTGTTCAGCGGAATTACGATATTGATTTCAGCATTAATTCTTCCACGACACAATTGAATGCTCAGACACAGTTCCGGATTATCGCTTATGACATTCCGGTGAATGCTTTATTCTATATTAAGCTGTCCGACAAATTCTATATGAATGCATCCATGGGAGCTTCTTTAGGATATCTTCCTTCTAATGTATGGAAGACATACGTCATTAACAGCGTGGAAAAATTTCAGCACGAAGGAAGGCGTTTCGGGAAATTTTTCGGGGAAGCGAATGCGAATGTCGGCTTTGAGTTCAGAACACAAAAAATCGGTTTTTTCTACCTGGGAGCATCTGTCAAAATGCCGTTCAAGCCGATTTTCCAGATTGCAGCGGCTTACTATAAAGCAGGATCGACAGAAGTTTTATATGGAAACGTGAGCGGTTCATATCTGACACTTGATCTGCGTTACTACTTCAAGAATAACGGTGAAAAGAACAAATTACGCGGACCTATCGAGCAATAATGACAGCAGAAGAAATTATTGATAAGTTACAGCTTCAACCGCATCCGGAAGGAGGTTTTTACAAAGAAACATTTCGTTCTGGCCTATCGGTTGGCGATTACCGGCTGGGAACAGCTATTTATTTTCTGATTACGCAGGACAATGTTTCTCACTTTCACCGCATCCGGCAGGATGAGCTTTGGTTTCATCATTACGGCGCAACGATAGATATTCACGTTTTAGAAGACGGAAAGCACGAAGTAACGCGCTTAGGAATGCTCAGCTCAGATGCAGAACCTTACAGGATCGTTCCGAAGAATACGATCTTCGGGTCTTCGCTTTCAGAAAATGAAACCGGATTCGCTTTGGTTTCCTGTGTTGTTATTCCCGGATTTGAGTTCAGGGATTTTGAGCTTTTCACAACAGCGGAATTACTGGCTGATTTTCCAGATTGTGAAATGATCATCCGAAAAATGACGAGGGAATAAGTAAAGCATAGCTTTATTCCTTATTCATTCTGTGGTAGAATTCTAATCCTTCCTGTAGCAATTCAAAAGAAACAACTTCATCATAAACAGCAGCTCCGACAGCTTTCAGAAGTACTGTTCTGACTTCGTGCCTGTCATTTTTCTTGTCATTCAACATGTACATCCAGAAATGCTCCGCCGGAATTCCGGTCAGATCCGGCAAACCGACCTTATCAATGATCACCGAGCAGATTTCATACAGATCGCTTTCCTCCAGCAGGCCTTTCCTCCACGACCAGTACGATTCAATAATCATTCCCATTCCGACAGCAATCCCGTGATTAACCGGCTCTGTGTTTTCAAGAAAAAAGCTCTCGGCAGCGTGTCCGAATGTATGTCCGAAATTCAGCATTTTCCGGATATTTTTCTCAAACGGATCGTGTTTGACGATTTCATTTTTAATTGTCAATGAGCGGTAGATCACTTCTTCCGGCATTGAAAATTCATGAAAGTTAACTGCTTTCAATTCCGCGAAATGCAAAGCATCCGCGATCAATCCGTGCTTGATCATTTCCATCCAGCCGCCGACTTTATCGATCACTGGTAATGTTTCCAGAAAGTTCGGGTCAATAAAAACCGCTTTTGGAGTTGAAAAAACGCCCAGAAGGTTCTTATAATTAGCTAAATCCACACCTGTTTTCCCTCCAATAGCTGCGTCTGTCATTGCCAGCAATGAGGTTGGCACATGGATAAAATCAATTCCCCGTTTGTACAGCGAAGCGATAAAGCCTCCCATGTCTGTCACCACTCCGCCACCAAGGCAAATTGCCAGGTCATTCCTGGAAATCCGGTACTCGGTCATTGCTTCCCAAACCTGCATGCAGATCTGAATATTCTTATGTTCTTCTCCGGCCGGAAGCATGATCACTTCTGCTTCACCAAGCGCTTCAAAATGTGTGAGAAGATATTCCAGGCAGCAGCCATGGGTATTCTCATCCACAAAAATTATTTTTTTTGCAGCGACATACTTTCTCGTCAGCAAAGATTCAAATTCCCCGTTCGTTAATGCTCCGATATAGACAGGATATGTTTCTGCGTCCAGTTGTATTGTTTTTTTACTCATCTTCTGTAAACTAGTGATACAAATATTGGAATAATATGCTAAGTTTACAGCCTGAACGACAATTATTCATCTAAATGCTTTCGTTTGAAAATACAGAAATAGCCTTTAAAAGCAAATCTGACAAGGAATTGAAACGTGCTCATTTCCTGTTTATGTTAATCGGAAAACCGGGTCTGGTTAAAATCGGAAAGGCAGCTACAAATACAGCGTTGAAAATCGGATTGCCTGTCAAAGGGATTATCCGAAACACTATTTTCCGGCAATTCTGCGGCGGCGAAACAATTGAAGACTGTGATGCGAAAATTGCTGAACTACATCGCTTCGGTGTCGGAACAATTCTGGATTATTCAGTCGAAGGAAAAACGGAAGAGAAAGATTTTGACGCAACTGCACAAGAGATCATTCGTACCATTGAGAAAGCACACGGCAATGAAGCAATTCCCTTTGCTGTTTTTAAAGTAACAGGGATTTCGCGTTTTGGCCTGCTGGAAAAAATCAATGATCTTTCAGCGGAACTGAATACGGATGAAAAAATGGAGTTTCAACGGTTGCTGGAACGTGTAGACAGTATCTGTAAACGCGGATTTGAGCTAAATGTACCTGTTTTTATTGATGCAGAAGAAACCTGGATTCAGGATGCAATAGATCGTCTGGCTGTTTCCATGATGGCAAAATACAATCGTGAGAAAGGGTTGATTTATAACACCATTCAAATGTACCGTCATGATCGCCTGGAATACCTGAAAAAATGTATTGAGCTGGCACGTATCGGAGGCTATCACTACGGCATTAAGCTGGTGCGTGGCGCTTATATGGAAAAAGAAAGAGCCAGAGCAGAAAAAATGGGCTATCCGTCACCGATCCAACCGGACAAAGCAGCATGCGACAATGACTACAACTCAGCACTGGAAGTAATTCTGAAAAATATTGATATCCTGACATTATGCGCAGGGACTCATAATGAGGACAGTTCTCTGCTGCTGGCAAAAAAAATAGAAGAACACGGACTTGAAAAAAATGACAGCCGCATTTATTTCGCGCAGCTGCTCGGCATGAGTGATCATATCTCTTTCAATTTAGCCGACGAAGGTTATAAAGTGGCGAAATATGTTCCCTACGGGCCGATAAAAGAAGTAATGCCTTATCTATTCAGACGAGCAGAAGAAAATACCTCTGTAGCAGGGCAAACAAGCCGTGAGCTGGGCCTGTTACAAAAGGAAAAAGCACGAAGAAAAATTTAATTTAAAAAAGTTTCCCGGTTTTATTGTTTAATCTGGAAAAAAATGTTTAATATTGCATCCCGAAATTCGGAGAATGTTTTAGAAAGAAATATATAATTGTCATGGATATTATTAATGAAATTGCGAAAGAATTAGTTCCGGTGAAAGATTTCCCTGATTTTAAAAGCGGAGATACAGTTACGGTAGCTTATAAAATTATTGAGGGTTCGAAAGAACGTGTTCAGCAATTTACAGGTGTTGTTTTACAACGTCGCGGTTCAGGTGTAACTGAAACTTTTACTATCCGTAAAATGTCCGGTAACGTTGGTGTTGAGAGAATTTTTCCAATCTCTTCTCCATTCATTGAATCAATCTCAGTAAACAAAAGAGGTAAAGTTCGTCGTGCAAGAATTTTCTACTTCAGAGAAAGAACAGGAAAAGCTGCTCGTATCAAAGAACGTAAATTCTTCGCGAAATAAGATTAAATTCTTTAAGCATTATATACAAACCGTCCCCAAACAGGACGGTTTTTTTATTGATAGCTCTCAGATAGTAATAAAAACAAAAGAAATCCTATTTTTACGGTTATGTTTTTCATTCTGTCGAAAATCCTGTTATTTCTCACTTCACCGCTCTTCTGGTGGTGTATTGTTTTATTAATCGCTTTTTACGGACGTTCGAGCAAAACCAGAAAACGTTTCCGGTTCATTGCGGTCACCTTGTTTTTATTTTTCACAAATACCTTTATATTCCTGGAGTTTGAAAGGATGTGGGAAATCCCGGGAACCAAAATATCTTCCATAAAGAAAAAATACGATGCAGGAATTGTTTTAAGCGGAATGGCCATTTACGACAATCATCTGCAACGATTAAACATCAAAGAGGGCACGGACAGAATCTGGCATGCAATCACCTTGTATAAAAAAGGAATTATCGGGAAGATCATCATTACCGGGAAAGACGGAACCATAACTGACCAGGGATTAAATGAAGCTATGCAATTCCGGAACGATCTGGTGAGCTGGGGTATTCCTGCTAAAGACATACTTGTTGAAAACAAGTCCCGGAATACTTATGAAAATGCGCTTTATACAAAACAGCTTTTAGAAAAGCACCCGGAGCTGCAGTCTTTTCTTTTAATAACCTCCGCTAATCACATGAGGCGTTCCCGGGCCTGCTTTAAAAAACAGGGAGTTTCTTTCGATACATTTTCCACAAATGTCCACAACAGCCCCAAAAGATACTGGAATGCAGATCATATTCTAATTCCTTCTTTTACTACTTTCGTTCAGTGGAATAATCTTACCAAAGAATGGACAGGATATATAATGTATAAGCTCACAGGCAAAATTTAATTATGAAATCCGCCCGATTATCGCCGGCAGCAAATTAATCAATAATTACTACATTTAAGGACGAACTGAACAGCATCCTGTAATTCATATAAAAAAAAGGCTATATTTAGTCAAACATCAATCACTGACAATTATGAAACTAAGATCACTAATTATAGACGACGAGGAGCTGGCGAGAAAGAACCTGTCCATGATCATTCAGGACCACTGTCCTGAAATAGAAATCATCGGTGAAGCATCAAATAAAGAAGATGCCAAACAAAAGATTTCCGAGCTAAAACCCGATGTTATTTTTCTGGATATCAGGATGCCAAGTGAATCGGAAGGGCTTGATCTGTTAAATGAGATCGAGAATAAAGACTTCTTTGTGGTATTTGTAACTGCTTTCAAAGATTACGCGCTGAGGGCATTCAACGCAAGTGCTGTCCATTATATCTTAAAGCCGATCGACATTGATGATCTGAAAACCGCTGTCAATAAGCTGGTCGATGCAAAAAGAATTTTTGAAGAGGATCCGAACAATTTCATCACTTATTTCAATTCATTGAAAAACCTCTCCGATTCTCTTATTAATAACAAGCAGAATAACCGGATTGTTATCAGTCATACAAAAGGATTAAAGATCGTGGAAGATGACACGATCACACACCTGGATGCCAGCGGAAACTGTACAACGATCTATTTCAATGACGGAACCCGTTATCTTGATACAAGGACCCTGAAAATTTATGAGAATATTCTGAACTCCGACAAATTTTTCAGAATTCATAAATCTCACATTATTAATCTGAATTACCTGAAAGAATACGGTAATGATGACGGTCATTTCGTCAAATTAAAGAATGACGCCAAAATTCCTGTTGCCAGAAACCGCGTAAGCGAATTTGTCAAATACTTAAAAAACAAATGAAAATATTTTTTTCGTGCATCGTTTTACTGCTATCCGCCGTAAGCTTTGCACAGAAATATTCTTTTATTAATTACTCAATAGAAAGTGGCTTACCTCAATCGCAGGTAAGCTCTTTCATTCAGGATGACAATGGTTATTTATGGGTGGGAACAATGGGTGGTCTGGCAAAATTCAACGGCCAGTCGTTTTTCACTTATACTACCAAAAGTAACTTACTCAACAACCGGATCTCTTCTCTTAACTACAGTTATGACTCGCTCTTTGTGGGTCACGAAGGAGGCTTTTCCATTGGCTGGAATTCAGATTTTACTCCATTCAGATTTGAAGAAAAAGACAAAAATGTCCTTACAAGCAAAGCTCTGTCGTTTAAAGGAAAAATCATCGCTTTCACAAACGGCAGCGGTTATTACTCCTTAGAAGACGGAATTCTTACCCATACACAATTTGAATCCAGCGATAAAAACAGGATACGAACCGCTCTGATTCATAAAAAGCAGCTATATATCGCTACGCGGGACGGGATTTTAAAAAGCCAGGACGGAAGCTATTTTACTTCTGTCAAAGGTACTTCCGGGCTAAACATCTCCGGATTGATCATTTACGATGAGAATCATTTGTTTTTTACTACTTTCAACAGCGAGGCCGGGCTGATTAATCTAAAAACTCATCAGATCAGATTTATTCCCATTCAAAAAGAGGTGTACGGCTTAAGAAACTGCTTTAAGGATTCAAAAAAACAAGTCTGGATCCCGCATCTGGAAGGCATCATCCTGATCGATGAATACCTTAATCCGTCTTATATTGATGAGAATACAGGTTTGTCTTATAATAATATCAATACCGTTTATGAAGACAAGAACCAGACCATCTGGATCGGATCGGAAGGAAAGGGAATTTTTAAATTTTCCGGAAATCACATCCGCAGGTATAATTTTGAAAATGAATCCAAAAGTGATCTGATCCTCTCTTCGCTCGTTGTAAATGATAATAGTTTTTATGGCACTTATGATGCCGGGATCATCATTCAAAATAACAGAACAAAAGCAACGCAGCTCATAGAAGCGAAAAATAACCCGGTGTGGGCATTGGCACTTACCAAAAACAAAGAAATCCTTGTTGGTTCTGAAAACGGCCTTTTTCAAATCAATCCTGAAAGAAATGCTCTCATACCGGTCAAAATTGACACCTTTGAGCTGAGCTCAAAAAAAGTAACCTGTATTCTTTCTCAAAACAATAACAGTTTTATAGGCGGAAATTTCGGACTGGCCATTTACCGTAACGGAAAAGTTGCTTCCTTCTTTCCTGCTGCAAAATTTAATCTACTGACCATCAGAAGCCTCGCATTCTATAATAATGAGCTTTACCTGGGCTGTGATAACGGTTTGTTCATCCTGAAATCCGATAAATTCATCCGGGTTCTTGATTTCAGCAATAAGATCAATTCTCTGAAAGTGGACAAGCGAAACCGGATCTGGATCGGGACGGAAGACGGGCTTTATATTTATGATCAAAATAATATTTATCCGGTAAATCTTTCAGACCGGTCTGCCTCCAATATCATCAACTTTATCAATCAGAATAATAATTACCTTGTTTTTGGTACCAATGACGGTATTTACTATACCGACCCGGGACAGGAGCCATTTGTATTCAAGCATATAGGACTGGAAGAAGGAATTAGCAATCTTGAAACAAATATTAATTCCTCTTTTGTCGACACCTATAACAATATCGTTTTTGGAACCGTATCCGGACTAAATGTACTGAACATTAATAAACTTGAGGATAATTATATTATCAAGCCGCCTCGTATCATTGTCAAGAATATTGCCATAAACTTCGCCACGATCAATAAAAATCCAAAAGATTACAACGTGGAATATGATCAGAAGGGTGCTATTTCTGCAATCGTTCTTCCTTACAATAAGAACAATATCCTGATTGAACTGGACGGAATTACGCTGAAAGATTATCAGTCTCTGAATTATCAATACTGGATCGAGGGCCTGGAAAACACCTGGTCAGCACGCTTCAAAAACCCTCAGATCAACATTACCAATCTTCCTTACGGAGAGTACAAAATTAATATTCGCGGTGTTCTAAACAACAATCTCTATTCCAACATCATCACGATAAAGGTTACTATTAATCCGCCTTTTTACCTGCGTTTATGGTTTATTCTGCTGGTCGCGGTATTTATTGTCGGGAATATCCTGTTTTTCATCCGGCAGAGAGTTCAGCGGGAACGTAATAAAAGCAAGCAGGAAAAGCTGGAAATAAAAAACCGCCTTAATCAGCTGGAACAGCAATCCCTGAATGCAAGTATGAACCGTCATTTTATCTTCAATGCGCTTAATTCCATTCAGTATTTCATCAATACTCAGGATAAATATTCAGCAAATAAATACCTGACTAATTTCGCTAAGCTCATTCGTAAAAATCTGGATTCCTCTACAGAAAATGATAACCTGGTTTCATTGGACGAGGAAATAGAACGGCTCAAATTATACCTGGATCTGGAATGTATGCGATTTAAAGACCGCTTTACCTATGAGATCGATGATGATGAAGTGATCACGGATAACTATCAGGTTCCCGCGATGCTGCTCCAGCCTTTTGTCGAAAACAGCATCCTGCATGGTATTTTGCCAAATGAGCAAAAAAAGGGAAAAATCACCATTGCTATCAATGATTTCCAAAATCATATCGAAATACGCATAAAAGACAATGGAATAGGTATTGATCAAAGCTTAAAAAATAAAGGAATCAACGCCGGCACTCACAAGTCAAAGGGGATGGAAATATCCACCAAACGGATTAACCTGCTGAAACAATTTTATAATAAGAACTTCGAGCTGATAGGCCCGTTTCAGACTTCCTCAGAAGACGGTTTAATCAGTGGAACGATGGTTTTAATAAAAATTCCTAAAGAAAATTTGTAAAATTGATATTTAGTTATATATTTGATACATATTTAATAAGCTAAGGTCATGAAGAAGTTGGTTTTAATCTGTTCGGTTCTAGCGGCGATTTCTTTCTCTTGTCAGAAAGAGGTTATTCGGCCTAATGTTGTTTCTTCTTCAACAGACACCGAGGAACAAGGTGATCATCATTACCTGAAATCTCCTATCAAAAAAGAAGATAAAACTACCTCAACAGGTTCAAACAACGGTTCGGGTATTACAGATCCTAACAATGATCCTGATATTGCCAGAAATAAAAGCAAAAGAAATTAATTTTTTAAAATTTTAAAATATGAAAAAAGGTCAGAAAATTTCTGACCTTTTTTATTTATAGCTTTTTCAATAGTTCTTCATCAACCATTTCCGGAATTGTCACTTTCAGCTTAGGTTCGATCTCCATCGCCCGCTTAATGGCAAAAATAGCTCCGTCATTTCTTGCCCAGGATCTTCTCGAAATCCCGTTATTTACATCCCAGAACAACATATTTTGCAGCCTTCTGTCTGCATCCGGAGTTCCGTCCAGCAACATGCCAAAACCACCATTGATAACTTCTCCCCAGCCTACACCGCCTCCATTATGAATAGAAACCCACGTTGCGCCTCTGAAGCTGTCTCCGATAACATTCTGAATCGCCATATCGGCCGTAAATCTGGATCCGTCATAAATATTTGATGTTTCCCGGTAAGGTGAATCCGTTCCTGATACATCATGATGATCACGTCCTAAAACTACCGGACCAATCTTTTTGTCTGCAATAGCTTTATTAAAAGCTTTCGCAATTTCAATTCTGCCTAGCGCATCCGCATATAAAATTCTTGCCTGGGAACCAACTACCAGCTTATTCTCCTGCGCTCCTTTGATCCATTGAATATTATCCTGCATTTGCTGCTGAATTTCTTCCGGAGATGTTTCAATCAGCTGCTCCAGTACTTCTTTGGCCAGCTCATCCGTATAAGCCAGATCTTTCGGCTTGCCAGAAGTACAAACCCATCTGAACGGCCCAAAGCCGTAATCGAAGCACATTGGCCCCATAATATCCTGTACATAAGAAGGATACCTGAAATCAATATTATTTTCAGCCATCACATCTGCTCCTGCCCTGGAAGCTTCCAAAAGAAAAGCATTTCCATAATCAAAAAAGTAAGTTCCTCTTGCCGCATGGGAATTGATGGCATCCACTTGTCTCCTCAATGACTCCTGCACTTTTTCCTTAAACAATCCGGGATTTTTTGCCATCATTTCGTTGGCTTCCTCAAGCGACAGACCAACAGGATAGTAGCCACCTGCCCACGGATTATGCAATGAAGTCTGATCTGATCCTAAATCAATACGAATGTCTTCCCTGAGAAAATGTTCCCATACCTCCACAATATTCCCCTGATAGGCAATTGAAACAGTTTCCTTATTTTCCTGAGCCTTTCGGACTCTACTGCTCAATTCATACAAATCTGTAACGACCTCGTCTACCCAACCCTGAGAATGGCGGGTTTGTACGGCTTTAGGATTCACTTCCGCTGTAACGGAAATACAACCGGCAATATTTCCTGCTTTCGGCTGTGCTCCGGACATTCCTCCCAAACCAGCCGTAACAAATAAACCTCCTTCCGGGCTTTTGCCTATTTTTCTGAAGCCGTTAAGCACCGTAATAGTAGTTCCATGTACAATCCCCTGCGGCCCGATATACATATAAGAGCCTGCTGTCATCTGACCATATTGTGTAACTCCCAGCGCATTAAATTTTTCCCAGTCATCTGGTTTTGAATAGTTAGGAATCATCATCCCATTTGTAACAACTACTCTTGGCGCGTCTTTATGAGATGGAAATAATCCCATTGGATGGCCCGAATACATTGCCAGCGTCTGTTCGTCTGTCATTTCAGCAAGGTATTTCATCGTCAGACGGTATTGGATCCAGTTCTGAAATACAGCTCCGTTACCACCGTAAGTAATCAGCTCATCCGGATGCTGAGCAACAGCGTGATCTAAATTATTCTGGATCATCAGCATAATGGCTTTTGCCTGCAGTGAATTTCCGGGATACTCTTCTATTGACCTCGCGTACATTTTATAGGCAGGCTTGAAACGGTACATGTAAATCCTGCCGTATTTATTTAATTCATTATAAAACTCTTCTGCTAATTCAGCGTGAAATGTTTCAGGGAAATAACGAAGTGCATTTTTCACTGCCAGAATTTTCTCTTCCTTTGTCAGGATATCCTTACGCTTAGGCGCATGATTGACTTCCGGATTTAGTATTGGTTTTTCAGGAAGCACAGATGGAATTCCCATCTTTATATCTCTTTGGAACTCTTCTAAAGTCATTTTATTCAGGGTTTCCGGCAAAGATACACATTTGTTTAATGAAGTATCAATACCGTAATCATCTTAATCACCAAAACTAATTTTTGACAAAAAGAATACTGTCCGTTTTTTCTTTCCATCTTCATTTTCTTTGTTTTTAATTTTTTGACGACCAAAAACAAGAAAGTAATTATCGTACCAATAAACGCTATTTGTCTGTCCTGTCCATTTAATTACGTCTCCTTCTTTTTCTGTTTCTATTTCCCCATAATTTTTCTCAGAAATCACACCGTTCGTCACATGGACTGCTTTTATATTTTTTCCTGTACAATATAACAGCTTCATAACATCAGTACCATCATCCGAAATACGGATATTTTTAATCACTTTTAACGGCTTAAAATTTAAATTAATATCAAAACAGTAATCATATTCTTTCTTTCCTTCTTTAGTTAAACCCAGAATTGCCGCATGGGTGTACTGATATCCGTCAAAAACCTGTCTGGTATGTGTTACAGGAGTTCCTTTAACGTAGGTTGTATAATATTCTGTACGATAAGTCGGATAATAAAACTCCCCAATATAAGTATAGCCGTCTTCCCTAATCAGCACAGGATGGTTCACAACAAAGGATTTAATAAAGTCTTCCTTTCCAGCTTCTTTCTTTTTTTCCCGTTTCTGCTCAATTTTTTGCTGTTTTTTTTCCGGTAAAAATTTAAAGAAGTTTTCAAAATCAGTAAAGGAATGGTAGGTAATAAATTCCTGCTCTTCGTCCACCCATTTAGAAAAAAACACACCACTAGCAGAAACTCTCCCATCAATAGAATAAGAACCCGCCAAAATAAATTCCCTGTCTTTAATCCAGGTAATCTTACCATTAATGATCGTGTATTTCGGATCTTTGTCTAATAATAACGGACGAACAACAATTTCACCATTCTGACCTACTAAAAAAACATACATTCCGCTTTTTTTCATGTCTTTTCCATCCCGATAGAAAATAGCCAAGGCCTCATCTTTGCTGTCCGGCTGACAGCTGTTGATCGCCCGCTTCTTATTCTCTCCGGGTACCACAACATATTTTTGAGTCCCATCAGAAATATTTACTACTAAAACAGCCGGAATCCCTTTCTGCGTACCTGTGATGAAAATTTTTGATCCCACCCTGTAAGATTCCCAGCAATAAAAACTTTCTGCAAAAGGAATTTCTTTTTTTGACAATGCCTGTCTTTTCACATCATATGTTACTAAGGTAAGATTCTTTTTATCTGCATAAAGGAAATACAGATTATCCTCTTTATCATCGTAAATAACAGAGGAAAAATAACTCTTCAATGGAACCGCTATTTCTTTTGGAGAGCCTCCATTAAACTGATTATCAAATAAACTTATCGATAAAAATTTATCGGGACGTTCAATTCTATAACCATAAGACACAATACCATTTTCTCCTGCAAGATTAACAAAATCAACCGCATTTTCTTCCACGTCGATTTCCTTACGCAATTCTTGTTTAATCTGTGCCAGCAAAAATGAAGGCAGAACAATAAAAAGGTATAATAGATTTTTCATTACCACTTAAAATGTAAAAAGCACCTTCCGGTGCTTTTTCTGTATTATTTAAAAAACTTAAAATTCATTCCGGGGTAAACTGCCGAGCTACCCAGCTCTTCTTCGATCCTCAGCAGCTGATTGTATTTTGCCATCCTGTCAGAACGTGAAGCAGAACCTGTTTTGATTTGTCCGCAATTTAAAGCAACAGCCAGATCAGCAATCGTATTGTCTTCTGTTTCACCTGAACGGTGGCTCATTACGGAAGTATAACCGTTTTTAGTTGCCAGCTGAACGGCTTCGATCGTTTCTGTCAAAGAACCGATTTGATTTACTTTTACCAGGATAGAATTTGCTACTCCCGCTTCAATCCCCTGATTTAAACGTTTTGTATTTGTAACAAATAAGTCATCTCCTACCAACTGAACCTTATCTCCAATCGTTTCTGTAAGCAGCTTCCAGCCATCCCAGTCATCTTCCGCCAGACCATCTTCGATAGAAATAATAGGGTATTTGTCACACCAGTCTTTCCAGAAAGCGACCATTTCTTCAGAAGTACGCTCTTCACCTGTTGATTCAAATACGTATTTCCCGTTTTTATAGAATTCGGAAGATGCTGCATCAAGAGCGATAAATACATCTTTTCCCGGTTCAAATCCGGCTTTTTTAATGGCTTCAAGCACTACTTCAATTGCTTCATCATTGGAATTTAAATTTGGTGCAAAACCTCCTTCATCTCCTACATTGGTTGACATCCCTTTGGACTTCAAAACGCTTTTCAGATGGTGAAAAATCTCCGTTCCCCAACGTAACCCTTCGGAAAAAGAACTTGCCCCGAACGGCATCACCATAAATTCCTGAATGTCTATTTTATTGTCAGCGTGAGAACCTCCGTTTAAAATGTTCATCATGGGAACGGGCATAGTAACGGATCCGACTCCACCGATATAAGAATATAATGACAGATTAGCCTCCTGCGCCGCTGCTTTAGCAACAGCAAGAGATGTTCCTAAAATTGCATTTGCTCCTAATTTAGATTTATTAGGCGTCCCATCCAGCTCTATCAATTTCTGATCGATTGATTTCTGATCAAAAACAGATGCACCGATTAATGCGTCTGCAATTACAGTATTTACATTCGCTACTGCCTTTAAAACTCCTTTTCCAAGGTAATAATTTTTATCTCCATCTCTCAATTCAACAGCTTCGTGTATGCCCGTAGATGCTCCGGACGGAACAGCAGCCCGTCCTATATTTCCGGAAGCTGTATGCACGTCCACTTCAACAGTCGGATTTCCCCGTGAATCTAAAATTTGTCGTGCTATAATCTTAACGATTTTACTCATAGTGATTTGGATTTTATATTTTCAATAAACTGATCAAAAAGATATCTCGAATCATGCGGTCCCGCAGATGCTTCCGGGTGGTACTGAACTGAGAAAACAGAGCGATTCTTAATTCTCATTCCTGCAATTGTATTATCATTCAGATGGCGGTGAGTTACTTCTATCTCCTCGTTGTTTTTTACACTTTCTTCAGAAATCACGAATCCATGATTCTGAGATGTAATCTCGCATTTTCCTGTAACTAAATTTAGAACAGGGTGGTTTATACCTCTGTGGCCGTTAAACATTTTAACAGTTTCCAGATTCATAGAAAGTCCTAATAGCTGGTGTCCGAGGCAGATACCGAAAATCGGCAGATTAAGCGCAACCAGCTCCCCAACCAGCTTTATAGAATCTTTCATGGATGCAGGATCTCCGGGTCCGTTAGATAACATAATACCATCAGGATTAAATGCTTTGATTTCTCCTGATGTCACATTCATCGGAAAAACGGTTACCTCACAACCTCTATCCACAAGGCAACGAATAATATTTTGCTTCACTCCAAAATCAACTAAGGCAACTCTGTACAATATATTCTCCGGAGCTACAACATATTTTTCTCTGGTTGAAACCCTGGAAGACAATTCCAGGCCTTCCATAGAAGGAACTTCTTTCAAAATTGCTTTTAGTTCATCAATCTCCAGTATTTCAGAAGAAATAACGGCATTCATTGCTCCTTTATTCCTGATATGGCGCACAAGCGCCCGTGTATCAATATCTGCGATACCTACGCATGAAGAGCTCACTAATTTATCATTGATCGATTCATTGGAAGAAATACGGGAATGAGTGTTACTGAATTTTTTAGTAACTAACCCCGAAATCATAACTTTATCCGACTCATTTTCATCTTTATGGCTTCCATAATTTCCGATATGAGAAGTCGTCATAATTAAAATCTGTCCTAAATAAGACGGATCAGTAAAAACTTCCTGGTAGCCGGTCATACCGGTATTAAAGGCTATTTCACCAGTAGTTGTCCCTGTTTTTCCAATAGCTGTACCTTTAAAAAAGGTGCCGTCTTCCAAAAGAAGAACAGCAGTATTTGAAGGATTCATCAAGTTATTTTAAAAGATTGTGCAAAGATATGTAAAAAAAAAGGCATCTAAAAAATAGATGCCTTAATATGTTTAAAAGTATTCATTACTTTTCTTCAGAAGTCTCTTCCTCTGCATCAGCAGACGGTGCCTCTTCGTTTGTTTCTTCTACTACTGTATCCGTTACTTCAGCTTCCGGAGCTTCAACTACGTCAGACGCTGCTTTTTTAGAACCTCCTCTTCTTGAACGACGAGTAGTTGTTTTCTTAGCATCTTTCGTGTAGATTTCGTTGAAATCCACCAGCTCTATCAGGCACATTTCAGCATTATCCCCCAAACGATTTCCCGTTCTGATGATACGTGTATATCCTCCGGGACGATCTGCAACTTTAGGAGCAACATCTCTGAACAGCTCAGCTAAAACTTCTTTATTTTGTAAATAGCTAAATACAGTTCTTCTGGAATGTGTCGAATCTGTTTTAGATTTTGTGATTAGCGGCTCTACATATACTCTCAACGCTTTTGCTTTTGCCAAAGTAGTAACGATGCGTTTATGAGTAATAAGAGAGCATGCTAAATTAGACATCATAGCTTTTCTGTGAGAAGCTGTTCTGCCTAAATGATTAACTTTTTTACCGTGTCTCATTATTAAATTTCTTTAAGAATACTAATCTTTATCCAATTTGTATTTTTGAACATTCATACCAAAGCTCAGACCTTTGTTATCTACAAGATCTTCAAGCTCTGTCAATGACTTCTTACCGAAGTTTCTGAATTTCAACAAATCATTTTTATTATAAGAAACTAAGTCACCTAAAGTTTCAACATCAGCTGCTTTCAAACAATTCAGCGCGCGAACGGAAAGATCCATGTCCACTAATTTTGTTTTCAATAGCTGACGCATGTGTAACGAAGTTTCATCAAATTCTTCTGATTCAGATTTAACATCTGTATCTAAAGTAATTTTCTCGTCAGAGAACAACATGAAATGGTGAATCAAAATTTTTGCAGCCTCTTTCAAAGCGTCTTTCGGATGGATAGAACCATCAGAAACAATATCCAACACCAATTTTTCATAGTCCGTTTTTTGCTCCACACGGTAATTCTCAATTGCGTATTTTACGTTTTTAACCGGCGTAAAAATTGAATCAATGAAAATTGTCCCGAAAGGAACTCCACTTACTTTATTCTCCTCAGCAGGAACATAACCTCTTCCTTTAATAATAGAAAGCTCCATCTCAATTTTAACGGAAGGTTCCATGTTACAAATTACAAAGTCAGGATTTAAAACCTGAAATGCTGAAGTGAATTTACCAATATCCCCTGCAGTTAATTGGTTCTGTCCTGAAACAGAAACAATTACTGTCTCACTGTCAGTTCCTTCGATCTGTCTTTTAAAACGAACCTGTTTTAAATTCAGGATAATCTCAGTAACGTCTTCAACAACACCTTTGATTGTAGTAAATTCATGGTCAACACCCTCAATTCTGATAGAAGAGATTGCGAATCCTTCTAAAGAAGATAGTAATATACGACGAAGTGCATTACCTATCGTAATACCGTAACCAGGCTCAAGCGGGCGGAATTCAAACTGACCGTTGAAATCATCCGACTGAATCATGATTACTTTATCTGGTTTTTGGAAATCTAGTATAGCCATGATAATGCAAAAATTATTATTTAGAATATAATTCGACGATTAGTTGTTCTTTGATGTTCTCAGGAATCATATCTCTGGCAGGAATGCTTAAATATTTACCTTCCAAAGAAGCCTTATTCCAATCTAACCAATCGTATTTTTTGTTATTGGAAGTCAGCGAAGAAGTGATTGCTTCCAAAGATTTGGATTTTTCTCTCACTCCTACAACATCGCCTACTTTTAATGTGTATGATGGAATGTTTACCACTTCACCGTTAACAGTGATATGTTTGTGGGAAACTAATTGTCTTGCAGCTCTTCTTGACGGAGCTATTCCTAATCTGTAAACAGTATTATCCAAGCGAGCTTCACATAACTGAAGTAAAACCTCACCTGTGATCCCTTTACTTCTGGAAGCTTTCTCAAACAGGTTAGAGAACTGTCTTTCCAAAATACCATAAGTGTATTTTGCTTTTTGTTTCTCTGCCAGCTGAATAGCGTACTCAGAACGTTTTGCTCCTCTTCTTTTTGCAGGACCGTGTTGTCCCGGACCGTAAGGTCTTTTTTCCAAATATTTGTCCGGACCAAAAATTGCTTCTCCGAACTTACGTGCGATTTTCGATTTTGCACCTGTATATCTTGCCATTTCTTAAATTTTATAAATACTATGAATTAAGGCTTTCCTTCGATAGTAAATTGATTAAACTCTTCTTCTTTTTGGAGGACGACATCCATTATGCGGTAGTGGAGTAGTATCAACAATCTCAATCACTTCAATACCTGAATTATGAATTGCTCTGATTGCAGATTCTCTACCTGCACCAGGTCCTTTTACATAAACTTTTACTTTACGTAATCCGAAGTCATGAGCTTCTTTCGAACAATCTTCTGCGGCAACCTGTGCAGCATACGGAGTATTCTTTTTAGATCCTCTGAAGCCCATTTTTCCAGCCGATGACCAGGAGATAACCTGACCAGCGTTGTTCGTCAAAGAAATAATAACATTGTTGAAGGTAGCCTGAATATGCGCTTCACCCAATGCATCTACTTTGACATTTTTCTTCTTCTTTTGATTTGACTTAGCCATTATAAATTATTAATTATTATTTAGTAGCTTTTTTCTTGTTAGCAACAGTTTTTCTTCTTCCTTTACGGGTTCTGGAGTTATTTTTAGTTCTCTGACCTCTCAACGGAAGACCTGCTCTATGACGAATTCCTCTATAACAACCAATGTCCATCAAACGTTTGATGTTTAATTGAGTTTCAGATCTTAGTTGACCTTCAACTTTTATAGAGTTAACTGATTCACGGATCAAACCGATCTGATCATCATTCCAATCCTGAACTTTAATATTCTCATCGATATTATTATCTTTCAGGATCTTTGCAGCAGTACTGCGCCCAATACCGTAGATGTAAGTTAAACCAATTACACCTCTTTTTCTTTTTGGTAAATCTATACCTGCTATACGTGCCATATTCTACTATTAATTACCCTTGACGTTGTTTTAATTTGGGATTCTTTTTGTTTATCACGTAAACCTTCCCTTTTCTCTTAACGATCTTGCAATCTGCAGATCTTTTCTTAACTGATGCTCTAACTTTCATTTCAAAACTTATTTATATCTAAATGAAATTCTACCTTTTGTTAAATCATACGGAGACATTTCAACTCTTACCTTATCTCCCGGTAAAATTTTAATGTAAAACATTCTCATCTTACCAGATATATGTGCTGTAATAACATGCCCATTTTCTAACTCGACGCGAAACATTGCATTTGATAATGCTTCAATGATTGTTCCGTCTTGTTCAATTGATGATTGCTTTGCCATATATTAGATGTCTGATAATTCTTTAGTTAATCTTCTACCTCTGACACGTGTACCATCTACCAATCCATCCATTTGTTTATTCAACAGATAAGATTCTATTTGCTGCAGCGTATCTAAAACAACCCCCACCATGATTAATAAAGAAGTCCCGCCAAAGAATAATTCAAAACCGGAAGTAATTCCTGCTGAATGTGCAATTGCGGGAAGAATAGCAATAATTGCTAAAAAGACAGATCCTGGCAAAGTGATTCTTGTAATTAAAGAATCAATATAATCGGCCGTCTCTTCACCTGGTTTAACTCCAGG
Organism: Flavobacteriia bacterium 40-80; assembly: GCA_001899145.1. GTDB lineage: Bacteria > Bacteroidota > Bacteroidia > Flavobacteriales_D > Crocinitomicaceae > 40-80. Next base: position 23,142 of record MKVF01000016.1, on the reverse strand, counting down.
AATAAAACCGCCGTTTCTTTTCAGATCATCAGCCATATTGGACGGATTAATCATAATCGCCGTATAGAAATACGTGAACACGATGATTAAAATCGCCAGCAATAAATTATACGGAATACCATAAATATTCGAGAACGCGGTCTGAAACCACCCTGGAGATTCTGTGCTTGCTCCTGACATAATCATCATCGGAATTGTAACAATAGCCTGAGCAAAAATGATCGGCATTACACCAGTTGCATTTACCTTAATCGGCAAGTAGCTTCTGCTGCTTTGCTCTGCAACATTGCCTCCTCTATTGTTTCCGACAATACGCTTTGCAACGTTGATCGGAATTTTACGAACTCCCTGAACGATAAGAATTGTAGCTAAAATAATCAAAATAAAGACTACAAATTCAAGAACGATTTTAATCAGATTACCACTGTTTACACTAAATTCAGCGATTAACGAACCAGGAAGACGGGACATGATACCAACAGTAATCAAAAGAGAAATACCATTACCAATACCTCTGTCTGTGATTCGCTCACCTAACCATACTGCGAACATAGAACCGGCTACCATCACAATCACTGACTGGACCCACCATAATGTGTTCAGAGCATCTCCTACAGGAAGTGCTCCACGGGATCCAACCCATGCAGTAAGGTACGCAGGCGCCTGAATCGCACAAATGATTACGGTCAGAATTCTGGTATAGTTATTAATTTTCTTTCTTCCGGACTCTCCCTCTTTTTGCATTTTCTGAACTGCCGGAACAGCAATCCCCAGTAACTGCATAATAATTGAGGCAGAGATATAAGGCATGATACCTAATGCCATAATAGAAGCATTGGAAAAGCCCCCTCCTGAAAACAAAGACAACAAATCGGTCAAAACATTTGATCCGTTTGTGCTGTTATAGTTGGAAAGATTAGTATAATTAACACCCGGAATCACAATGAATGAACCGAGTCTAAAAATAAGAATTAAGAAGAGAGTAATTAATATTCTCTTCTTTAATTCCTCAACTTTCCAAATATTTTTTATATTCTGTATAAACTTCTTCATCTATAAAAAATGTTGGCAAAGATAATTATATTTCTGAACAAACACCACCTTTCGCTTCAATTTCTGCTTTAGCGGATGCTGAGAACTTGTGAGCTGTGATATTTACCTTAGATTTCAACTCTCCTCTTCCTAAGATCTTAACGTTATCATTTTTAGAAATGAAACCGTTTTCAATAAGGACATCAAGAGTGATATCAGAAATATTTACCTTTTCTACCAAAGATTGAATTATGTCCAGATTAATTGGTTTGTATTCTACACGATTGATGTTTTTGAAACCAAATTTAGGTACACGTCTCTGAAGCGGCATTTGTCCTCCTTCAAAACCGATCTTCTTACTATAACCGGATCTTGATTTCGCACCTTTATGTCCTCTTGTAGCCGTACCTCCTTTACCTGAACCTTGTCCGCGAGCGATTCTCTTGCCACTCTTAACGGAACCTTTTGCCGGAGTTAAACTATTTAAATTCATTCTACTCAATTTTAGATATTATTCAACAACTTCCAACAAGTGTTGTACTTTTTTTATCATTCCTAACACTTGAGGTGTAGCTTCTTTCTCAAGAACTTGGTTTAATTTTCTAAAACCAAGCGCTTTAACAGTCGCTTTTTGATCAGCCGGACGCTTAATCGCGCTTTTTACTTGTTTGATTTTAATTGTTGCCATCACTCAATAAATTACCCGTTAAACACTTTATCCAAACTAATTCCACGTTGTTTTGCAACTGTAACTGCGTCTCTCATAGACCCTAATGCATCAAAAGTTGCTTTGATAACATTGTGCGGGTTAGAAGACCCCTGAGATTTTGCCAACACGTTATGAATTCCGGCACTTTCAAGTACCGCACGCATAGAACCACCAGCAATTACTCCTGTACCAGGAGAAGCAGGTTTAATCAGAACTTCAGCGCCACCAAATTTCCCTTTTTGAGGGTGAGGAACCGTACCATGAGACAAAGGAACTTTAATTAAGTTTTTCTTTGCATCTTCAATTCCTTTAGTAATTGCTTCTGTCACCTCTTTAGCTTTACCTAAGCCGTGACCAACAATTCCGTTTTCATCGCCAACTACAACGATTGCTGAGAAACTAAAAGTTCTACCCCCTTTAGTTACTTTCGTTACACGATTAACAGCAACCAACTTATCTTTTAATTCTAAGTCAGCAGATTTTACTCTATTCATAATTTGTGCCATCGTTCTTAATTAAAATTTTAAACCTCCTTCTCTAGCAGCATCAGCAAGTGATTTTACACGTCCGTGATATAAATATCCGTTACGGTCAAATACACAGCGGTCAATTCCCGCTTTGATTGCTTTTTCTGCGATAAGTTTTCCTACTACCGCTGCCTGGTCTGTTTTTGAACCATTATGGGCAGCATCATTTTTATAACTAGAAGCAGATGCCAAAGTCACTCCTTTAATATCATCTATGATCTGAGCGTAGATCTGTTTATTGCTTCTAAATACTGACAAACGAGGCAAAGTAGAAGTACCAGAGATTTTCTTTCTGATTCTTCTCTTAATTTTTGCTCTTCTTGCTAATTTACTAAATGCCATGTTACTTAACTATTATTTTTTACCTGCAGCTTTACCAGCCTTTCTTCTAATTTCTTCTCCAACGAACTTGATACCTTTACCTTTGTAAGGCTCTGGCTTTCTTAATGATCTGATTTTAGCAGCTACTTGACCAACTAATTGTTTATCAAAAGATTCTAAAGTTACCACCGGAGCTTTTCCTTTTTCAGTATTGGCTGATACTTTTACTTCAGATGGCAATTGGAGAACGATAGGGTGGGAATATCCCAATGACAGCTCCAACAATTGTCCTGTTGCAGTCGCACGGTAACCAACACCTATAATTTCCAATTCTCTTTTATACCCTTCGGAAACACCAACAATCATGTTACTGATCAAAGCACGGTATAAACCATGCTTCGCTCTAACAGATGGTGCGTCAGTCTCGCGGCTTACAGAGATCACATTTCCGTCGATAGATACTTTTACAGACGCATCATCAATTTCCTGCGTCAAAGTTCCTTTCGAACCTTTAACAGTAATTACATTACCGTTCAATGTTACTTCTACTCCACTCGGGATTGTAACTGGGGATTTACCTATCCTTGACATTTCTAAATTTTAAAACATTTATTAATAAACGTAGCAAAGGATCTCTCCTCCGACGTTTTCCTTTCTTGCTTCCTTATCTGTAATTACCCCTTTAGATGTAGAAAGAATAGCGATGCCTAAGCCATTCATTACTCTAGGTAATTCAGATGAACCTGAATACTTTCTTAAACCTGGTTTAGAAATTCTCACAATTTTAGTGATCGCAGGAACTTTTGTAGATGCATTGTATTTTAAAGCGATTTTAATAATACCTTGCTTATCATCCTCTTCAAAACGGAAGTTAGCAATATATCCCTGATCAAATAAGATCTTCGTAATTGCTTTCTTGATATTTGAAGCAGGAATTTCTACAATCTTCAAACCTGCACTTGAAGCATTTCTAATTCTCGTTAAGAAATCTGCGATAGGATCTGTTGTCATATTTTTCCTATTAAATTACCAACTTGCTTTTTTAACTCCCGGGATCTTACCTGCCAGTGCCATTTCTCTGAAAGTTACACGAGAAATACCAAATTGTCTCATATAACCTCTCGGTCTTCCTGTCAAACCACAACGATTGTGTAGTCTAACTTTAGATCCGTTAGCCGGCATTTTTTGCAATGCTAACATTGCATCCCACTTTTTACTTAACACTTCTTCATCAGTGCTTGTCGATTTCAAAACAGCAGTCAACTCGGCTCTTTTCTTCGCCTGAGAAGCTACCATTCTTTCTCTTTTGCGCTCACGCGCTTTCATTGATTCCTTTGCCATTTCTCAATTATTTTTTTGTAAATGGAAACCCAAATGCATCCAATAATGCTTTACCTTCTTCATCACTTTGAGCTGTAGTCACAAAAGTGATATCCATACCCAAAATTTTATTTACTTTATCAATATCAATTTCAGGGAAAATGATGTGTTCTTTAACACCTAAGTTAAAGTTACCACGACCATCAAAACCTTTAGGACTGATACCTTTAAAGTCTCTTGTACGAGGTAAAGAAACAGAAATGAAACGATCTAAGAAATCGTACATTTTATCACCACGAAGTGTTACTTTAGTACCAATTGGCATTCCTTTTCTTAACTTGAAGTTAGAAACGTCTTTCTTAGAAACAGTAGCAACAGCTTTCTGACCTGCAATTCGGCTTAAATCAGCCACTGCATATTCAATCATTTTCTTGTCTGCCACTGCATCACCAATCCCTTGGCTAATAACAATTTTTTCAAGTTTAGGAACTCTCATCACCGATTTGAACCCAAACTTTTCAGTAAGCCCAGAAATAATTTCCTGTGAATACTTTTCCTTAAGTCTTGGAATATAACTCATTACTTAATCTCCTGTCCTGACTTTTTAGAATAACGAACTAATTTACCAGCGTCATTTTTACGACGTCCAATACGAGTAGCAACCCCATTTGCAACAACCGCCAGATTAGAGATGTGTAATCCCGCCTCTTTTTCAACGATTCCTCCCTGAGGATTTGAAGCACTTGGTTTAACATGTTTCTTAACGATGTTAAGTCCTTCGACCGTAGCACGCTCTTTGTTTCTGTCAATTACTAAAACTTTTCCCTGCTTTCCACGATACTCGCCACTTAAAACTTTGACAGTATCTCCAACTTTAATGTGTAATTTCTTTTGCATAGCTTACAAATTTTAAAGTACTTCTGGAGCCAGAGAAACAATCTTCATGTAATTGTTCTCACGAAGCTCTCGAGCTACTGGTCCGAAAATACGAGTTCCTCTCATTTCACCTTGTGCGTTCAGAATTACTACCGCATTATCATCAAAGCGGATGTATGAACCATCAGGACGACGAACTTCTTTTTTAGTTCTCACTACTACTGCCTTGGCAACCTGTCCTTTCTTAACAGCTCCAGAGGGCATTGCGCTCTTTACAGCCACGACAATCTTGTCGCCAACAGAAGCGTATCTGCGCTTAGTTCCTCCTAAAACGCGGATACACAATACTTCTTTAGCACCAGAGTTGTCAGCAACTGAAAGTCTTGATTCTTGTTGTATCATTACTAATGATTATTTAGCTCTTTCAATAATTTCAACTAATCTCCAATTTTTATTTTTGGACAATGGTCTTGTCTCCATGATGCGAACTGTATCACCAATGTTACAGTCGTTATTTTCATCATGGGCCACAAATTTAGTGGTTTTTTTGACAAATTTACCATACTTTGGATGTTTTACTTTTCTTTCTACAGAAACAACAATTGATTTCTGCATTTTATCACTAGTAACAACTCCAATTCTTTCTTTTCTTAAATTACGCTTTTCCATAATTATTTCTGCGTTTCACGTTTAGTTAACTCCGTTTTCAAACGAGCGATGTTTCTTCTAAGAGTTCTAATCTGAACAGCATTTTCAATAGGAGAAACAGCGTGAGCCAACTTGGTTTTAGCTAATTGTTCCACAGAACTATTAACGCGGCCAGTAAGCTCCTCTAACGAAAGTTTTGTGATATCTTCCTTTTTCATCTCATCTTTTATTTAGAAGGTACTACATAATCATTGCGAACAATGAATTTACATTTAACTGGTAATTTTTGAGCAGCCAAACGTAATGCTTCTTTTGCAATTTCATAAGGAACACCATCTGCTTCAAACATGATTCTACCTGGTTTCACTACAGCGACCCAGTGACTCGGAGCTCCTTTACCTTTACCCATACGTACCTCTGCAGGTTTTGAAGTAATCGGTTTATCCGGGAAGATTCTGATCCATACCTGACCTTCACGTTTCATATAACGCGTAACAGCGATACGGGAAGCTTCAATTTGTCTCGACGTAATCCAAGCCGGTTCAAGAGCTTTTAATCCAAAAGATCCAAAAGCGATAGTGCTGCCTCTTTCGGCATTACCACGGTTTCTTCCTTTTTGAACTCTTCTAAATTTGGTTCTTTTTGGTTGTAACATTTCTTGAAAACTTTACAATTTCAATTATTTCTTTTTTCTTTTACCACCGGTTGGTTTACGGTTAGAGGATGAAGAATTCCCTTTATTTCCAGCTGTCATTCCAACATTTGGAGAAAGATCTCTTCTACCATAAACTTCCCCTTTACAAATCCATACTTTGATACCGATACGGCCATAAGTTGTATGTGCTTCACCTAAAGCGTAATCGATATCAGCTCTGAACGTATGTAACGGAGTACGTCCATCTTTGTACATCTCTGATCTCGCCATTTCAGCACCATTTAAACGTCCTGAAATCTTAACCTTGATTCCTTCAGCTCCCATTCTCATCGTAGAAGCGATAGCCATTTTAATTGCTCTACGGAAAGAGATACGAGCTTCAAGCTGGCGGGCAATGCCATCAGCAACAAGGCGGGCATCCAGTTCCGGACGTTTCACCTCGAAGATGTCGATTTGTATTTCTTTTTTAGTTAATTTCTTTAACTCTTCTTTTAGCTTGTCAACTTCTTGACCACCTTTACCGATAATTACACCCGGACGAGCTGTATGAATTGTAACCGTAACTAATTTCAAAGTTCTCTCAATTACAATTTTAGCTATGCTCGCTCTTGATAAACGTGCAGAAAGATACTTGCGGATTTTATCGTCCTCAACGATTTTATCTCTATAATCGTTTCCTCCATACCAGTTAGATTCCCAACCATGGATGAAACCTAATCTATTACCAATTGGATTCGCTTTTTGTCCCATGTATCTTCTTATTTAGCACCATCTACAACGATGGTAACGTGGTTAGATCTTTTTCTAATTCTGTGTGCTCTACCCTGAGGAGCTGCCTGAATTCTTTTTAACATTGCCGCACCGTCAACTTTAACAGTTCTGACTACCAGATTAGCATCTTCAATGTTCTGTCCTTCATTCTTTTGTTCCCAATTTGCAATTGCAGAACGAAGCAGTTTCTCAAGACTTTTAGAAGCAAACTTTGTATTATGTTGCAAAATATTTAGAGCTTTATTTACTTCAACTCCCCTTATAAGATCTGCAACTAATCTCATCTTTCTCGGAGCAATAGTAGAGTTTCTCAAAACGGCAATTGCTGTTCTGGATTTCTCTTCCTTTAATCTTAGAGCTCTTTCTTTTTTTCTAGCACCCATTGCACTCTAATTTTTATCTCTTTTTATTCTTTTTATCTGCACCGTGACCACGGAAATTACGAGTTGGTGCAAATTCTCCTAACTTATGTCCTACCATATTCTCTGTGCAGAAAACAGGAATAAATTTATTTCCGTTATGAACTGCGAAAGTCAATCCTACCATTTCCGGCATGATCGTAGAAGAACGAGACCAAGTTTTAATAACATTCTTGTTATTGCCAGCAGCAGCCTCATCTACACGTTTCAACAGCTTATAATGAATAAACGGTGGTTTTTTTAACGATCTACTCATATCCTAGTTATTTTCTTTTGCTAATGATTAACTTATCTGAATATTTATTTTTAGAACGTGTTTTAAATCCTTTGGAAGGCATACCGTTTCTAGATCTCGGATGACCTCCGGACGCTCTACCTTCACCACCACCCATAGGGTGATCAACAGGGTTCATTACAACACCTCTAACACGCGGTCTTCTTCCTAACCATCTGGAACGACCCGCTTTACCAGAAACAACTAAAGAATGTTCAGAATTAGATACTGAACCAATTGTAGCCATACAAGCCGCTAAAATCATTCTGGTCTCACCAGAAGGCATTTTAACAATTGCATAGTTACCATCTCTAGCACTCAATTGCGCAAAAGTACCAGCTCCACGAGCGATAGCACCACCCTTACCCGGGTTTAATTCAATGTTATGAATTACAGTACCTAACGGAATATCACTTAAATATAAAGCGTTACCTACGTTAGGAGCAGCAGTTTTACCAGCCACAACAGTATCTCCCACTTTTAAGCCTTCCGGAGCAAGAATATAACGTTTCTCACCATCCGCATAATATAAAAGCGCAATTCGAGCCGTTCTGTTTGGATCGTACTCGATAGTTTTCACTGTTGCAGGAACATCCTGCTTGTCTCTTTTAAAATCAATGATACGGTATTTTTGTTTATGACCACCTCCGATGTATCTCATCGTCATTCTACCGTCATTGTTACGCCCTCCGGATCTCTTTCCTCCTTCCACCAGGCTCTTTTCCGGTGTAGAAGCAGTAATCTCCGTAAACGTACTGTTCACTTTGTGTCTTTGCCCTGGAGTTGTAGGCTTGAATTTTTTAAGACCCATTACTTAAATTTAAATGTTATTAAACAAATCAATCGTTTCTCCATCTGCAACTGTTACAATTGCCTTTTTCCAAGGATTATTAGGTTGCAAAACGACACCTCTGTTTGTATATTTTACAGAGGATTTACCACCGCCATAAACTAATGTATTAACACTAACAACGTTAACGCCATACATTCTCTCGACAGCTTTCTTAATTTCTACTTTATTTGCCTTTCTGTCAACCTTGAAAGCGAATCGATTTCTCTTTTCGCTTTCTAAAGTTGCTTTCTCAGTAATTAAAGGCTTTACAATTACGTTTGTCATTTCTTAATTAATTAAGAATGTTTTCAATTACTTCTATAGAACTTTCCGCTAAAACCACTTTTTTAGCGTTCAAAATATCATACGTGTTAACTGTTTCTGCAGTAACAACTTTCACCTTCTTCAAATTTTTGGAGGACAAATATACATTATCATTTTGAGAACCCAAAATTAAAAGTATCTTTTCGTTATTTAATTCCAAATTTGAAACAAAGCCAATAAATGATTTAGTCTTAGGAGCTTCAAAATTGAAGTCTTCCACAATGATCAGATCATTCGATTTTGCTTTATAGGAAAGTGCTGATTTACGGGCAAGTCTTTTCAACTTAACATTCAGTTTGAAACTGTAGTTTCTCGGCTTTGGTCCAAACATTCTCGCACCACCAACGATAGTACCAGACTTAATGCTACCTGCACGCGCACCACCAGTTCCTTTTTGTTTTTTGATTTTTCTTGTTGATCCGGAAATTTCCCACTTCTCTTTAGTCTTGTGTGTTCCTTGGCGACGATTTGCTAAATGTTGTTTTACATCTAAGTAAATTGCGTGATCGTTAGGTTCAATACCAAAGATTGCATCTGAAAGCGCAGCTTGCTTAGCCGTTGCTTTACCTGATTGATTTACTACTTTTACTTCCATCTTACTTCTTAATTAAAACGGTTGAACCTTTTGCGCCAGGAATAGATCCTTTAACAATTACTAAATTTTTGTCTGTCAACACTTTTAAGATTTCCAGATTAGAAATCAAAACTTGCTTGTTTCCTGTCTGGCCGGCCATTCTCATTCCTTTGAATACTCTCGCAGGATAAGATGCCGCACCAATGGAACCCGGAGCTCTTAAACGATTGTGCTGACCGTGTGTTGATTGTCCGACACCTCCAAATCCGTGTCTTTTAACAACACCTTGGAAACCTTTTCCTTTGGATGTTCCGATCACATCAACAAAATCTCCAGCTTGAAAAACATCAGCAGTTACTATGTCTCCCAGATTCAAAGAACCGTTAAATTCTCTGAACTCAGCTAATTTAGCTTTAGGAGTAGTGTTTGCCTTTTTGAAGTGTCCTTTTAGAGGACTTGGAGTACTCCCTTCTTTTCGGTCTCCAAACCCTAGCTGGATCGCTTCATAACCGTCTTTTTCTTGTGTTTTTACCTGAGTAACCACACAAGGACCTGCTTCTATAACTGTGCATGGTGTTGCCTTACCCTCGGCACTATAGATGCTAGTCATCCCTACTTTTCTACCAATAATTCCTGGCATACTTTACTTATTTGTGATTATACTTAAACTTTAATTTCTACATCCACACCACTCGGAAGCTCTAATTTCATCAGAGCATCTACTGTCTTAGAAGAAGAACTGTAGATATCTAACAATCTTTTGTATGAACACAATTCAAATTGTTCACGTGCTTTCTTGTTAACGTGTGGAGATCTCAAAACTGTATAGATACGTTTATGAGTTGGTAAGGGAATCGGGCCGCTAACTACAGCACCTGTTGCCTTCACTGTTTTTACGATTTTCTCAGCAGACTTATCTACTAAATTATGATCGTATGATTTTAACTTTATTCTGATTTTTTGACTCATCGCTCAATGAATTAATTTTTACCGTTTACTTTAGCAATCACGTCAGCAGCTACGTTTGCCGGCGCTTCTGCAAAATGAGAGAACTCCATAGAAGAGGTTGCTCTACCTGAAGACAATGTACGTAACTGGGTTACATAACCGAACATTTCAGATAATGGAACATCTGCTTTAACTACTTTCGCTCCGTTTTTATCATCCATACCTTTCATCATACCACGGCGACGGTTTAAGTCACCCACGATATCACCCATATTTTCTTCCGGAGTAATCACTTCTAATTTCATGATTGGCTCCAACAAAATCGGACGACATTTCTTCAATGCTTCACGATATGCCATTTTCGCACAAATTTCAAATGACAATGAATCAGAGTCAACGTTATGGTAAGATCCATCCACCAACTCCACTACTAATGAATCCACCGGATAACCTGCCAATACGCCATTTTTCATTGATTCTTTGAATCCTTTTTCTACTGAAGGGATAAATTCTTTCGGAATATTACCTCCTTTGATTGAATTAATGAATTCAAGACCTGTTTTCTCAGGATTTGACTGAGGAGAAATTTTAACGTAGATGTCCGCAAATTTACCACGTCCACCGGATTGTTTTTTGTAAACTTCTCTGTGTTCAACGTTCCCTGTAATTGCTTCACGGTAAGAAACCTGAGGAGCACCCTGATTTACTTCCACTTTGAACTCACGTTTCAAACGGTCAACAATGATCTCCAAGTGAAGCTCACCCATACCGGAAATAACTGTCTGTCCTGTTTCTTCATCTGTATTTACACGGAATGTAGGATCTTCTTCTGCCAACTTGTTCAGACCAATAGAAAGTCTGTCTGCATCCGCTTGTGTTTTAGGCTCAATTGCCAATCCGATAACCGGATCAGGGAAGTCCATAGATTCCAATTGGATCACATGCCCTTCTGCACACAACGTGTCACCTGTTTTGATATCTTTAAATCCAACAACAGCACCAATATCCCCAGCACCTAATTCGTCAATCTGAATTTGCTTGTTAGCATGCATCTGGAAGATACGGGAAATACGCTCTTTATTGTTCGTTCTGGAGTTAACAATATAAGAACCTGCAGGTAATTTACCAGAATACGCACGAACGAAACACAAACGACCTACGAACGGGTCAGTAGCAATTTTAAATGCCAAACCTGCGAAAGGAGCATCATAACCAACTTTAACCTGAACTTCTTCGTCTGTAGCGGGGTTAATACCTTTAATCGCTTCAACATCTACCGGAGAAGGCAAGATAGCCATTACGTTATCCAACATTGCCTGAACACCTTTATTTTTGAAAGATGATCCACACATCATCGGAACGATTTTTCCGGAAATAGTAGCTTGGCGTAAAGCTGCCAAGATCTCGTCTTCTGTAATTGAATTCGGATCCTCGAAGTATTTTTCCATTAAGCTTTCATCAAACTCAGCAACCGCTTCCAATAATTTTTCACGATACTCAGTAGCCTCATCTATCATGTCTTCCGGAATATCAACTACCTGGAAAGTCATTCCTTTATCTTCTTCATTCCAAACGATTCCACGGAAGTTGATTAAATCAACAACTCCTTTGAAAGAATCTTCAGCACCAATTGGTAATTGTAACGGAACTGCATAACTTCCTAACATCTCTTTCACCTGACGGCAAACATTTAAGAAATCCGCACCCTGACGGTCCATCTTATTAACGAAACCTAAACGAGGGACATTGTAGTTATTAGCAAGTCTCCAGTTAGTTTCTGATTGTGGCTCAACACCATCAACTGCAGAAAACAAGAATACTAAACCATCCAAAACGCGTAATGAGCGGTTCACCTCGACTGTAAAGTCAACGTGTCCCGGAGTATCAATAACATTAACATGGTATTTATGTCCTCTGTAAGGCCATTGGATAGATACTGCAGCAGAAGTAATCGTGATACCTCTTTCCTGCTCCTGCTCCATCCAGTCAGTTGTAGCGCCACCGTCGTGAACCTCACCAATCTTATGACTCATACCTGAGTAGTAAAGAATACGCTCAGTTGTTGTCGTTTTACCAGCATCGATGTGAGCAGCGATACCGATATTTCTAGTATATTTAAGATCTCTAGCCATTGTCTGAAATTAAAATCTAAAGTGAGAGAATGCTTTATTTGCTTCTGCCATACGGATCGTATCTTCTTTCTTTTTGAAAGCAGCACCTTCCTCTTTAGAAGCCGCAACGATTTCAGCAGCTAATTTACTAGCCATTGTTTTTTCGTTTCTTTTACGTGCATATCCAATCAACCATTTCATGGCCAGTGAATTTTTTCTGTCTTCACGAACCGGAGTCGGAATCTGGAAAGTAGCCCCACCAACACGGCGACTACGAACTTCCACAGACGGTGTTACATTTTCCAATGCTTTTTTGAACGTTTCCAAACCAGAAACACCTTCTACTTTAGTATCTACGATTTCAAGGGCATCGTAGAAAATTTTAAACGCTAAACTCTTCTTTCCGTCGTACATCAAGTTGTTAACGAATTTTGTTACCTGAACATCGTTAAATCTTGAATCCGGGAGAATGGCGATTTTTTTTGCTTTTCTTCTTCTCATTTCTTGTAAAGCTTAATTAATTATTTTTTAGCTTTTGGTCTTTTAGCACCATACTTAGATCTGGCTTGTTTTCTTCCCTCAACACCCGCAGTATCTTCTGCACCGCGAACGATGTGGTAACGAACTCCCGGAAGGTCTTTTACCCTACCTCCACGCACTAATACTAATGAGTGTTCCTGTAGGTTATGTCCTTCTCCTCCGATGTAAGCATTTACCTCTTTACCGTTTGTAAGACGAACCCTCGCTACTTTACGCATCGCTGAATTCGGCTTTTTAGGAGTAGTGGTGTAAACCCTTACACATACCCCTTTGCGCTGCGGACAGGAGTCAAGAGCAGCTGATTTACTCTTGTTAACTACCGCCGTGCGTCCTTTTCTAACCAATTGTTGTATAGTTGGCATACTTCAATAAAAATTATTACAATAAACAATTATCCCAAAACATACTTTTGGGGGTGCAAATATACAAAATTATTTTTACGAACAAATTTTAATCAACAAAAATCTGTTGATATTCGATCTGTTATATAACTTCTTCTGTCTCTCTGAATACAATCCCGTGTTCTTCCAGCTCTTTCAGAACCGGGTTGTACACTTGTTTCTTCAAAGGCAGCAGGACTCCTTTTTCAGTGATGTTCCCGGATAAAATATTTTTTGCACAAATAGCAATAGGCAAACCGACTGTGTCCGCCATCGCAGTTTTATGCTGATCTTTGCCCAAATGAACCATTGTAGAAACAATTTTGCGACGCTGTTCATTCAGGGTATATTCAAATTCATGGTACATCACCAGCATATCCTTATCTTCAGGAGCCAGCTGCCACTTATCCGACAGGATATTTTCCAGCAGCTGCGCCGGTGAAGCATCTTCAAGTCCTACCGGAACCGTATCATCAAAAAAACCTAACCATTCGATTTTACGGTAAGCATCCTGGTTATCTTTCGTAAAATATTTCTGCAACTTACGTTCCACCGTATCTTCTTCCTTATATGGAAGAAAGGCATTCAGAAAAGCTCTTGGTGTTAATAGTTCGGAGCGCTCCATCTTATAGGAATCATCCGTCATTCCCAACTGAACAAAAACATCCCATGCAGCACAATATCCCACACGCCTCAGCGTGCCTCTATATATAGTAGGTATATCATCCAGTCCGTAAATCTTTCTGTACTGAAGGGAATTTCTGTTCGCATACCCTTCAAATTCGCCATACCCGGGAACAGTCATCACATCCAACCGGCGAAACAATTGTCCGTAAGGAATATATTTATATTGATTTTGCTCAATAAACTGTGCCGCGCTTCCTTGCCCTGCCACCACTACATTCCGGGGATTCCAGGTAAATTTATAATTCCATGGGTTATTATCCGATTCGGGAGCAATCAAACCACCGCAGAAAGATTTAAAGCTCGTAACCTCGGCTTTTTTAGCACGGAGCTCATCAAGGATCTTGCAGGCGCTCATGTGATCAATCCCGGGATCAACACCAATTTCATTCATGATACATATACCTGCCTCAATTGCCCGGTCATTCAGCTGTTTCATCTCTTTGCTGATATAAGACGGAGTAATCAGATTTTTTTTCAAATCCACACAATCCAACGCTACTTCCGGATGAAATCTTGCCGGCAGCATGCTTATCACAAGATCAGCCTTTTCAATTTCAATTCTTCGCAGCTCTCTGTTTAAAGCATCAAACTTTAAAGGAAGTACTCTGTTCAGCGGCTTTACTTTTTCCTTCAGCATTTCATAATTTTGATCGACTACATGAATCTGCCAGTCATATTTTTCTGAATTTTCAGACAAATAACTCAAAAGAGAATTACTGGAAAGCCCTGCTCCTAACACTAAAATTGTCTGCATACCTTATTTTTTAAACCGAAGCGCTAAATTATAAACTTTACGGCTTAAAGCCATGTCTGAATAAAAAGATTAGTAATCTTTCATTCATATTAACAATTTATTGTTCAAACGGAATAATTCTTATATCTTTGCCGTCCAATAAGAATATAATTATGTCTGCTGGGGTCAAAATATTTTCGGGTAGGGCGTCTTTTGAATTGGCTGAAAAAATAGCAAAAGCGTACGGAATTCCTTTAGGAAATGTAAAAGTTACGGATTTTTCAGACGGTGAATTTCAGCCGTCCTTTGAAGAAACAGTTCGCGGTCAGGATGTTTTCCTGATTCAGTCCACGATGCCTCCTTCTGACAATCTTTTTGAGCTCTTATTAATGATTGATGCAGCAAAACGAGCTTCTGCAAGGAAGATCATAGCTGTTATTCCTTATTTCGGTTTTGCCCGTCAGGACAGAAAAGATAAGCCACGGGTTGCTATCGGAGCTAAGTTAGTTGCTAATATGCTGATGGCAGCGGGAGTGGACCGGATCATCACGATGGATCTGCACGCTGATCAGATACAGGGATTTTTTGAAGTGCCTGTTGATCATTTATATGCTTCAACTATCTTCTACCAGGAAATGCTGAAGCTAAATGACGGAAATATTGTTTTGGCAGCACCAGATGCAGGAGGCGCTAAAAGAGCAAATTCTTATGCTAAAAATCTGAACACTACACTGGCTATTTGCCATAAGCACCGCAAAAAAGCGAATGAAGTAGCAGAAATGACTGTCATCGGTGATGTAGAAGGAAAACACGTCATTTTAGTGGATGATATGTGTGACACGGCCGGCACATTAACAAAGGCTGCTGATTTATTTATGGAAAAAGGAGCTTTAAGTGTAAGGGCTTTCTGTACACATGCTGTTTTATCCGGGCCTGCGTTCGAGCGTATCGAGCAATCCAGCTTAACGGAATTATATGTTACAGATACTATTCCGCTAAAGCAAGAAAGTAAAAAAATTAAAGTATTAACTGTGAGTGATTTATTTGCAGATGTCATTAAAAATGTCGTTACCAACGAATCCATCAGCTCACATTTTATAATCTCGTAAATCAATTAATAATAAATAGTAATATGAAAGTAGCTTCATTGAGCGGCTCTTCAAGAGAGAGCGTAGGGAAAAAGAACGCTAGACAATTACGTGCAAACGGATTGGTTCCGTGTGTGCTTTATGGTCAGGGAAATCAGATACATTTTTCTGCGAAGGATATCGATCTGGACAAATTAGTGTACACACCTTATGTATTTAAGGTAGAACTGGACATCGACGGTCAAAAATCATTCGCTATTATTCAAGATCTTCAGCAAGATCCTCTTACCGGAAAAGTAAGACATATCGACTTCTTGAAATTAGACGAAACAAAACCGGTAAAAATAGGCTTGCCTATCAAATTAACCGGTAATGCACGAGGTGTATTAGCAGGTGGTAAATTATCAACTCCTTTCAGAAGACTGACAGTTGTTGCTCTTCCTGATGCTTTACCTGATTTCGTTGAAATTGACATCACTAAATTGAGAATTGGTCAATCTATCCGTGTCGGACAAATTAACATCGAGGGACTAAAATTCTTAGATCCGCAAACAGCTGTTGTTGTTGCAGTGAGAATGGCTCGTGGAGCTGTTAAAGGTTCTGATGCTGATCCTGAAGAGGACGAAGAATAAGAAAATCAGATTATTTCATAATAAAAAAGGTCATTGTTTTTACAATGACCTTTTTTATTGTTATTGAATGTCTAGTCCTGAAATAGCGATACACAAAAAGAATCGTTATGCAAAAGGAAGCAGGATTTGTTTATGAAAAACGGACACAAAAGGACTATTCGATGTCCTTTAAGCTTGAAGTAGTTCAAGAAGTTGAGCAAGGATTAGTTTCAGTTACAGGAGCTCAACGCAAGTATGGGATCCAGGGTCGTTCAACAGTTGTAAATTGGTTAAGAAAATATGGTAACTTCGATTGGGAATATCAAACACCTTCAAATATGCCAAAAAGCCAGGAACAGAAGCTAATGGAGCTTGAGCAGCGTGTAAAATTGTTAGAGAAACAGAAAGCACAGCTAGAAAAGCAAGCAGAACAATCGGATAAAAAAGCGATCATTTTTGACATGATGATCGATTTAGCGGAGAAAGAATATAACATTCCAATCCGAAAAAACTCCTTGCCCGAACAATCGACCTCTACAAAGAAAAACACAAAGAAAGCCTAATGGCTACCTGTGGATTGCTCGGGATAAGCAGACAGGTTTATTACAGAAGTATAAGGTCTTCTTACAGGCGTAAAGCTATCGCTCAGCAGGTTGTTGATCTGGTGAAGAATATAAGACTTCAAATGCCCAGGATCGGTACCAGGAAACTCTATTATCTATTACAAGATGATTTAAAGGGTCTTGGTGTTGGAAGAGATTTACTTTTTCGTATTCTTAAAGCGAATCATTTGTTGATCGTTCCCAAACGACAGTATCATATTACGACCAGCTCGCATCATCGTTTTAGAAAACACAAAAATCTCATAACGGACGTGGTTCCAAGTCAGCCTGAACAAATTTGGGTGTCTGATATTACTTATATAGGAAACAGAACAAACCCGATGTATTTAGCTTTGGTTACAGATGCTTATTCTAAGAAAATCATGGGATATGATGTGTCTGATAGTTTGGATGTGAAAGGATCGATCAGAGCACTTAAGATGGCTATAAAAACCAGATGTTATAAGCCAAATATACTGGTTCATCATTCTGATCGGGGACTTCAATATTGTAGTAATCAATATCAGGATGTATTGAAAAAGGGGAAACTTCAATGTAGTATGACAGAATCCTATGATCCTTATGCAAATGCTGTTGCAGAAAGAATCAATGGAATATTAAAAGCTGAGTTTATTGGATACAACACTTCACATAAACTATCAGTAATGCAACAACTGATAAGTGATAGTATCAAAATTTACAACACTTGCAGACCGCATTACTCCTGTTTTATGAAGACACCTGAGCAAATGCATCAGCAGAATGAAATCAAAATAAGAACCTATAAAAACAAATATCCCAGCAAACACGTGGTTGCTGGGATATGATTATTAGTTATTTTAGTCTAAAATCTGTATCGGTTATTTAGGACTAGTCAGAATTTATATTATATAGTTTCTTTTGTTTTCTCAATCATTGTTGCAAGAAAATCTCTCGCCCTGAACAACTGCGCTTTTACAGTTCCCAATGGAAGATTAAGCGTTTCAGCAATTTCCTCGTAACTCAATTCCTCAAAATACCGCAATTCAACAAGCTCCCTGTATCTCGGCTTCAATCTCGTTACCAAATCTCTCATTAATTTCACTTTCTGGTCATTAATTATTTCTTCTTCCGGAGTCATTGTTGAAGATCTGGCATCAATATAAATAACCTCGCCGTCATCTCTGGTATAGCCGGTATCCATTGAAGTTACTTTCAGACGCTTTTTCCGAATGAAATCAATACAATTATTAGTTGCTATCTTAAACAACCATGTACTGAATGCAAAGTTAGGGGAATATTGATCCAGGCGACTAAAAGCTTTTCCAAAGGCTTCAATTGTCAAATCTTCCGCATCATCTGTATTTTTTACCATCTTAATAATTGTATGGTAAACAGATTCACGGTAAAAATCCATCAATTGAGAATACGCCCCCTGATTTCCTATCAGTGCATTCTGAACCAATTCATAATCCCGCTTTGCCTTATCAGACAAATTTTTCGTCAATTCCATCGTTGCGAACTCGTTTTATTAGCAGAAAAAAACACCAGAGGAGTTATCAGCATATATATAGTTTCCCATACTGGAAAAATCAGAGCCATTTTTATAGATTTCAATTTACTGAAGCCCAACGCAAAAAAGGTCCATTTTAACATTAATAAAAAACTAAATACCACCAGAGAAAGTCCCCGATATTCCACATCAAAGAGTAAAATAACGAATAATACAAGCGTTAGCAACCAGGTGACACTATAACTTCCTAACAGTACTTTCTTAATAAACTTATAGTGAGATGAGGCAGTATAATGTCGTCGCTTTTGATTTATCCAATCTTTCCAGGTTTCTTTTGCATCAGAATAGCACCACGTTGATTCATCGATCTCAATTGATATATTTTTTCTGGTAGCCACTTCCTGCAAAAAAAGATCATCATCACCGGAAATAACCGCATAATGATTTTTGAAACCTTTATTCTGGACAAACAGTTCTTTTGTATATGCGAAATTTCTTCCGACACTCATATAAGGAATTTTGGAAATAGCGTATGAAAAATAATTAACCGCGATATATGCTGTTTCAAAACGGATAAACCAGTTCAAAAAACCTTTCTTTCTGTTCATCGGCCCATATCCCACTACGATCTCATTATCCGGCTTCTCAAAATTAGCGACCACATTTTTCAGCCAGTCTTTTGATACAGGTTTACAATCTGCGTCTGTCAGGATCAGAAAATCATTCTTGGCAGCTTTTATACCAACAGACAAAGGAAATTTCTTTCCAAAGCTAAGATGTGAGCTCCGCTGAACGTTTACCACTCTCATGTGCGGATAATGTACCTGAAAAGCTTCCAGAATATAAACCGAATCATCACTGGACATGTGATTAACAACGACTACTTCAAAGTTTGGATAATCCTGCTCTACAATGGTCTGCAGGTTATTCATCAGGTTATCCTGCTCATTCCTGCAGCAAATAACTACTGAAACAGGTTTATCAAATTTCTTTTCTGTTTTCTTCTTGTAAAAAGCAAAACGGCTATATATCAGAAGCACATACAATAGCTGTATAAAAACAACTACACAAAACAAATAAAATAAAAATGTAGAAACAGAATTTTCAAATAAAGGGTCAAAATGCATCTCTTACAACATTTCTGCAAAGATGGCACACTTCAATAAATCGCATTATCTTTGCGCTGTTTATTTATCAACAAAGATATGCACTTCGAATTACAGCACAGGGACACCAAAAGCAATGCCCGAACCGGGAAACTGGTTACTGATCACGGGGAAATACAAACTCCGATTTTCATGCCTGTCGGAACCGTAGGAACAGTAAAAGGTGTTCATCAACATGAACTGGAACAAACGATTAACGCACAAATTATTTTAGGAAATACTTACCACCTGTATTTACGTCCAGGAATTGATGTGCTGGAAAGTGCCGGAGGCTTACATAATTTTATCAATTGGAAAAAACCTATCCTGACGGACTCCGGTGGTTTTCAGGTGTATTCTTTATCTAAATCCAGAAAAATTACGGAAGAAGGCGTAAGGTTTCAATCCGTTTATGACGGTGCTTACCATTTCTTTACTCCTGAATATGCAATGGATGTGCAGCGAGCGATCGGAGGGGATATCATTATGGCTTTTGATGAATGTACTCCTTATCCCTGCGACTATCGCTATGCGAAAAATTCTATGAATATGACGCACAGATGGCTTGACAGATGTATTTCTCATTTTAAAAATACTCCCCCGAAATACGATTACGAGCAAGCGTTGTTTCCTATTGTTCAGGGAAGTGTCTATGAAGATTTAAGAAAAGCTTCTGCAGAATACGTTGCTTCCAAAGATATGCTTGGAAATGCTATCGGGGGACTATCCGTAGGAGAACCGGAAGAAGAAATGTACGCCATGACAGAGCTGGTAACAGCTATTTTACCAGAAGAAAAACCTCGTTATCTAATGGGAGTGGGTACTCCCTGGAACATTCTGGAAAGTATTGCGCGAGGAATCGACATGTTCGATTGCGTAATGCCTTCACGTAATGCAAGACATGGTCTGTTGTTCACCTGGGAAGGAACAATCAACATCAAAAATCAAAAATGGGAGAAAGATTTCTCTCCTCTTGATTCTTCCGGAAAAACATATGTTGACAATACCTATTCCAAAGCTTATTTAAGGCATTTGATTAAAGTAAATGAGTATCTTGGAGTTCAGATAGCAACTATTCATAATCTTGGATTTTATCTTGATTTGGTAAAAGAAGCCAGAAAACGTATCTTAGACGGTACTTTTTCAACCTGGAAAGATCAGGTTATTCCAAAACTAAAACAACGTTTATAATGCTAAAGATCTACGATCGGTACATTTTAAAGAAATTTCTCACTACTTTCTTCTTCATACTCGGAGTAATCATGCTCCTTGCCATTGTATTTGACATTTCTGAAAAATTAAAGGATTTTATTGAGAAAAAAGCACCGTTATCTGATGTCATTTTAAACTATTATGTCAACTTTATTGTGTTCTATGGCAATACTTTTTCTTCATTAATCGTCTTTATCACCGTAATATGGTTCACTTCCAAAATGGCTCAGGATTCGGAAATCATTCCAATGCTGTTCAGCGGAAAACCATTTTCAAGAATTCTCAGGCCTTATATGATCGGAGCCGCTATTCTTACGCTCTTATCATTTATCTTAAATCATTATATTGTTCCCAGATCTAACGAATCCCGGCTTCAATTTGAAGAACGGTATTATCGCGATAATTTGTACATCAACAACTTCATAGCGGAATTTCCGGATAATACGATTGTCTATTTCGATCATTATAATACCGGTGATAAAATCATCGCAAATTTAAAAATTGAAAAATGGTCTGAAAAGAACCAGTTAGAAAAGCTGATCCAGGCAGGAAGCGCCCAATATAAAGAAGAAGCAAAAAAATGGCAGCTTAATAATTACTTCATCCGAGAAATAAACAGTCCGGCAAGCAAAACCAAAGAAATTGTTCCGGACAAGATTATGAAAGGAATACAATATGACACTATTCTTCCCTTCGAAACAAAAGATATCGCATCCAGGAACAACAACTCTGAAGCAATGACTTTCACTGAGCTACAGGAATATATAAAAGCCGAAAAGAAAAAAGGTAACCCGAATTATGTTTTACATGAAATAGAGCTTCATCGAAGAACTTCCTATCCTTTCGCAACTTTTATCCTGACATTGATAGGCTTCTCCGTTTCCTCCCAAAAGAAACGCGGAGGTATCGGTTTAAACATTGCCATCGGACTCGGATTTGCTTTCATTTACATCTTTTCAATGAAAGTTACTACAGTGGCGGCAATAAATGTAGGGCTTCCTACATTTATCGCTGTATGGATTCCTAACTTAATCTTCCTGCTAATTGGTATTATGCTTTATAAACTTGCTCCGAAGTAATGAAGAAATTCAAGATACTAGTAGTCATTATTTTGCTGTTGGGGCTGTATAAACCGGCCATTTCTCAGGTTGTCAATATTGAGAACAAACGAATATATGATGATACAACCGGTTTCAGCGGGAATCTGGATCTGACCTTCTCATTACAAAAAAACACTAACACGTTATTTACGCTACAATTCAAACCGCTTGTTCAATATAAGACACCTCGTCATTACTTCTTGCTCATCAATGATCTAAAGTATATCACATCAAACAAAGATCTTTATTCCAATTTCGGGATGTCACATTTTCGCTACGCTTACCGGTTAAAAGATAAAAGTCCATGGAAGCTGGAAGGATATACCCAGGTACAATACAATCAGATACTTTTACAAAAAATACGTTTTTTAATCGGAAGCGGAATCCGGTTCAGGATTTTAAACAAGAATAAAGTCAGGTTATTCCTGGGGTCTTCGCATTTCTATGAGTACGAAGAAATCAATTATAGCGACCGTCCAAATGAATACATCAATACTACCCGTTGGAGCAATTATTTTTCCACCTATTTTTCTTTTGATAAGTTTGAGATTTCTACTGTGATTTATTACCAACCTAATCTGTTTCGATTCAAAGATTTCAGAGTTTCAGGAGATTATAATTTCATGGTCAAAGTAACAAAACAATTGAATTTAAAATTCAATTTATCGCACTATTATGACTCCGAGCCACCACAGACTATTGTAAAAAATACTTTCAGCTCCAGTTTAGGATTCTTATACAAAATAAGATAATTAAGCGAGGTATTCTAAAAATGGTTCCACCTTCTGATTGTAGGTTCCAATTAAATTTCAGTTTGTGATACAGTTAATTATCAGAAGCTCTAATAATCACTTAAAATTAGTAAGTACGATCAGAGCCTTATATCCCTCTTTATTCTTTACAGTTTTTCATGTTAAAGCGAACGGCACAGTATCTCTCAAATTATAATGACATGATTGTATTATAGTTTCTGGCTGTTTCCTGTTGATTGCTTCTCTTCTCACTTCCCTATTGTTTCATTTAGAATAATAATATAATGATAAATAGTACTGTTATCTGAACAGGGTATAGGGTAGTGGTATATTAAAAAATATAGGTCCGTTATAAACAAAAAAAGCTCATCAATTAGTATTGATGAGCTTTAAAAAGTGGCGTCGACTTACTCTCCCACCCTCAAAAGGGCAGTACCATCAGCGCAATCAGGCTTAACT
>MKVF01000015.1 GCA_001899145.1 Flavobacteriia bacterium 40-80 | reverse complement strand
AGAATTCGGTGAAATTGACCACCTCAATACGGTTTAAACTGACCACCTGTTCCGGTTGAAATTGACCACCCTATTTCGGAGCAAGTTGACCACCTGTTTCGGAGGAAACTGACCACCCGGTCAAGTAGAAAAGATGCTGTAGAATCACCCATATTTTTGGCGGATACCAACCGCAGAAAGTATGGCTAATTCGACTATCAGCATGAGTAAAATAAGACAGATCCTAAGAATGTATAGCCAGGGTCGTAGCAAGCTCTCTATTGCTGCGCAAACGGGCGTTTCCCGCAATACGGCCAAAAAATATATGGCTGCTTTTGAAGCGAGCGGTCTTACATTCGAACAGGTCAATAGCTTGAATGACAAGGAGCTGGATGATTTTTTCGGGACTGTTAAACAGATGCCGCCACAGGACCGGTTGATGCACTTGCAGCGTTGTTTTCCCCGGATAGATAAAGAACTCAAAAAGCCCGGCGAGACGCGTTATTCGCTCTGGGAGAGCTACAAAAAGGAATTCCCTGACGGCTTCAGCTATACCCAATTCTGCTTCCATTTGGCCCAATGGAAGTCCCGGGTCAATCCTGTCATGCACCAGGACCACAAGGCAGGAGATAAACTTTACATCGATTTTGCGGGTGTAAAGCAGAGCTTTATTAACAGGGAGACTGGCGAAATGACTGAGGTTGAAGTCTTTATTGCGATCCTGGGTGCAAGTCAGCTGACATATGTGGAAGCGGTTCTCAGCCAATCAAAAGAAGACCTGATCCTGGCCTGCGAGAACGCTTTTCATTATATCGGGGGTGTTCCGGCTGCTGTCGTCCCAGACAATCTCAAGGCCGCTGTCACCAAAAGCAACCGGTATGAACCTACGCTGAACGAGACTTTTGAGGACTTTGCCAACCATTACGGAACAAGCATCTTGCCCACCAGGGCGTACCGGCCCCGTGACAAAGCTTTAGTCGAAGGGGCTGTTAAAATCGTCTACAGCCGCATCTATGCCCCTTTGAGGAAGCAAGTTTACAGCTCACTCTCCGAGCTAAACGCAGCCATCTGGGCTGCTTTGGAAGTCCACAATAATCAGCTTCTACGTGGCCGCAATTACAGCCGCAGGCTTCAATTCGAAGAGATCGAACGTGGCACACTGTCTCCACTGCCAATGCTCCGCTACGAGTTCAAGAAACAATCGCATGCGACTGTAATGAAAAACGGTCATGTTAATCTGGGCATCGATAAGCATTATTACAGTGTCCCGTACCGGTTTATCGGCAAAAAGGTCAAATTGTTGTTCTCAGGCGCCGTGGTTGAGATTTACTATCGCTATGAGCGCATAGCCCTGCATAAGCGTGTTAAAAGCCCTTATAATTACTCCACCGAGAAGGAGCACCTGGCCAGTACGCACCGCTTTTTGACCGAATGGACCCCGGATAAGTTCGTCGAATGGGCTTCCTCGATCCACGATGACGTCAGGCTTTATATCCTTAAAATACTGGACCGTAAGCAGCATCCCGAGCAGGCCTACCGCTCTTGCATCGGCATTTTGTCCTTCGCAAAAAAGGCTGGTGAGCAACGGCTGATCAGCGCGTGCCAGCGCGCTTTAAGCTACGGTATTTACAGCTACAAAATCATCCATATGATCCTGGAAAAGAAGATGGACCAGTACGAGGACAGCTTGTTCGCCGACGAGCTGCCTATGCCTAACCACGACAATATCAGGGGCGAAGAATATTATCAGTAACCTTTTAAATAATCCATACAATGAACAATGACACCTTGGAGAAGCTTCGCAAGCTTAAATTCTATGGCATGTTCCATGCCTTTAAATCCAGCCTTGAAAGCGGAAAAACCAATGATTATACAGCTGATGAGCTGCTGGGCCACCTGGTAGATGCCGAATGGGATGACCGCCATAACCGCCGCGTGGAGCGGCAAATCTATCAGGCCCGGTTCCGTTATAAAGCCGTCGTTGAAAACATCCATTACCATGCAGACCGCAGCATCGACCGTAACCAGATCATGCGACTGGCTGATTGCTCTTTTATCGCCCGCAACGAGAACCTGCTGATCACAGGCAGCACCGGGATCGGTAAAAGCTATGTGGCAACAGCCCTTGGCCATCAGGCCTGCATACAGGGGTACCGCGTACTCTATGCGAGTACTCCTAAGTTGTTCGCCCGCTTGAAAATGGCTAAGGCCGATGGCTCTTATATCAAGGAAATCGCCAAGATCGAAAGGCAGCACCTGTTGGTGCTCGACGACTTCGGCATCCAGCCCTTCGACGCACAGAGCAGGGCTGCCCTGATGGAGATCATAGAAGACCGGCACGGCAAAACTTCTCTGATTATTACCTCCCAACTGCCTGTCAGCAAATGGCATGAAGTGATCGGTGAAAAGACCATTGCCGATGCCATCCTGGACCGAATTGTCCACGACGCACACCGGATAGAACTGAGAGGGGAATCGATGAGAAGAAAGAAAAAAATGGAGCCCGAAAACAGCTTCCAATAATACGGCTTTAATTAACTAATTTTGAAACTGCTTCTGCAGCTTTTTTCTGCTACCGGCCGCCAGACAATTAGGTGGTCAATTTGCCACGGAATCAGGTGGTCAACTTCTCCGAAA
>MKVF01000014.1 GCA_001899145.1 Flavobacteriia bacterium 40-80 | reverse complement strand
TGTAAGGGGCAGTGCCATTAGCTCCTGTGAAGGTGATATTTGGAGAAACACCATTCTGACAAACATCCGTTGTGCCTGAAATTGTTGCCGTTGGAAGTGGATTAACAACTACTGTTGCCGTTCCGCTTTGAGGATTGGAACAGGTTGTCGAGCTGGCATCCTGCACTGAGACCAATGTATACGTGAACGTACCGTCGGTTCCTGTCGGAACGGAAACAGTAGCTGTATTACCGGTAGAAGTCACTGTCTGATTGGAGCCTCCATTGATAGTATAAGTAAATGTATAAGGAGCGATACCGTTAGCACCCGTAAAGATAATGTTCGGAGCTGCACCGTTCTGACAAACATCCGTTGTACCTGAAATTATTGCTGTTGGAAGTGGGTTTACTTTGACTGTAGCCGTTCCCGTTTGAGGATTCGAACAGGTCGTCGAGCTGGCATCCCGTACAGATACCAATGTATAAGTAAATGTACCAGCGGTTCCCGTCGGAACGGAAACAGTGGCTGTATTTCCTGTTGAGATTACCGTCTGATTCGAACCGCCATTGATAGTATAAGTAAATGTATAAGGGGCAGTACCGTTAGCTCCTGTGAAGGTAATGTTCGGAGCTGCACCGTTCTGACAAACATCCGTTGTACCTGAAATTATTGCTGTTGGAAGTGGGTTTACTTTGACTGTAGCTGTTCCCGTTTGAGGATTCGAACAGGTTGTCGAGCTGGCATCCTGTACTGAGACCAATGTATACGTGAACGTACCGTCGGTTCCCGTCGGAACGGAAACAGTAGCTATATTACCAGTAGAAGTCACTGTCTGATTGGAGCCTCCATTAATAGTATAAGTAAATGTATAAGGAGCGGTACCGTTAGCACCCGTAAAGGTAATGTTCGGAGCTACACCATTCTGACAAACATCCGTAGTCCCCGAAATTGTTGCTGTTGGAAGTGGATTGACAACTATCGGAACCACTTTAGTAGACACGCAGTTACGTGTAGTGGTTACCGTTAACTTAGCATTATATGTACCTTGAGTATTAAAAGTGTACGCAGGTGAAGGTGGATTCTGTCCCGTAAAATCTGTTGTATTATCTCCGTTAAAATCCCATTTCCAATCAACAATATTATCATTTCCGGGGGTAAAACAAGTAATCGATGAGGATTCTGTTACGTCAATGCTTTCTTTCGCACATAAAACTAAAGGATCAGCCGTAAAATCAGCTGTTACTTTCGAGCCATCAACAAAGATGGGAAGATCAACGGCACAAGCTGCTGCTCCTGTTAACACATCAGGTGTAACTTTAACAGTATAATTACCTGCCTGGCTGACAGTAATAGTTTGAGAAGTCTGATTGCCGGGAGACCATAAATAAGACTTAGCTCCCGGAGGTGCGGTAAGGGTCGCCGTTTCCTGTCCTTCACAAATAAAATGCTTAGTTGTTGTCACTTCCAGCGGAGAACAGCTGGCATCTATGTATGCGTACCCCAAGTGCCCTCTTGGTTGGCAATCGGTCGCAATAAATTCAATTGTAATATTTTCTCCGATGTACGGAGATAAAGGAATAACAGCAGTAATCCAGTTGCTATAATAATAGGTTTTCCCGCCTGTTGTTTTTGTTGAAAACAAGGGGCTGGTTTTCGCATCTGTAGCTGTCTGAGCAAAACTTCCACACGGAAGCGGGTTATTATTTTTATCGTATAAATTTACCTTAAAAAACGCCTGATCATTCGTCGTATGACTTCCCTCTTCTAATACTACTGCATACTTAAAAACAAAAGAGGTGCTGTTAGCATCTACTAAAAATGTTTGTCTCATACTGGCCGCGGTTCCGTTACCACTATTGACTGTTGTCAAATCTCCCAGCCTGGCAGCATACGTTCCACCTCCAGGAGGAATTCTTGATAACCCGGTAATGGCGTCAGTACCGGCTGTTACTATCAGATGTTGATCTCCCGCTGCCACAGTACTCATTGCTGAAGTCGTAAAATTCCCTGTTGTCCGCGTTCCCTTGTATAATTCCCATCCTGTAAAATTTCCTGTTTCAAAATCCACATTATTACATGGCTGCCCCGGACTTTTAGGTGTAAATCCATCATCATTTTTATCCTTTGGCGTTTTGATTGCAAACAAACTATCTAACCGGTCAATATTATCAAAATATCTTTTTGGAAGCTTTTTGAAATCTATTACAAACTCCCGCGCAACAACCAAAATTGCAGCATTCATTTGCTGTTTGGTAACCGTTCCGGAAGTTTTACCCAATAACCGGTAAACATGATTTATATAGCCGGAGCTGTTTTGGTCAAAATACACCTGTGCATATTTCAGACTTTGATTGAACGAGATTTCATTTTTGAATATCTTTCCAAAAACATCATTCAATGCTTCTGAAATCTCATGGTCATCTACAATTTCCTGGGCTGTGGCATTACTGACAAAACCAAATGTAAGTAGTCCAAACAATAAGGGGAATAGTATATTTCTCATAACCATCGTGTGTGTCTTGTTTATAATTCAGAAAGGATTGTTTGCATCAATAATTTTTGTACTTCTCATGTACCTGAAAAATCGATAATGGATCCGTGAAGTTTCACGCTTTTGTTTTTTATGTTGCAGGTGATATACAATAAGGGAACTCCGGTAAGCGAATATCGCTGCCAAAATTACAATCCAGTATTTCCTATCATTCTGAGAAAATGAGTAAAATCCTGCGAAGAACAAAAAAAGTAAATATAAATTCCTCATACGCTGCACTATAATTGAAATAACTCAATACAGTGAACAAATGATCAAGCGGTCAGCGCGAATAATGAATGAGGTTATGTAAGCAGCTAAATACTGTTTCGATTATAATGACTTAGATAAGCAACAGAATCTGAACAATAAATTTTACTCGTCATAAATCTATAAAAAATTAACTAAAAAATTAGACTCAAATATTAACTATTTTTTATTTATTTTAACATACTAACAATCAGATAGTAACATTTTAAAGTATAGGCATAATTAAACAAAGTGCCCTGATCCTATACCGGCGATTGTTTTTTGATGATCGTCCAGAAGAGATTCTGGGGAAGAATTCTCTTTAATTTCACTCCTAATAATTCACGTTTCCCGATGAGCACTTCTTTTTTATCTTTCTGAACCGCACTGATGATCTGCCGTGCGCATTCATCTGCAGGAAGCCCTGTGGACTGATTGTGATCCATTAATCCATGAGCAGAGCCATCTCCCTTCAAAGCAGATTTCGAGATCGGAGTATTGATTTTACCGGGACAGATGATCGTGACTTTTATATTTTGTTTTTCCACTTCCAACCGCAGGCTCTCATAAAATCCGTGAAGCGCATGTTTGGAAGCACTGTAAGCAGACCGAAGGAAAAACCCGAATTTTCCGGCAACGCTTGAGGTAACAATTATATGTCCGAAATGGTTTTCAACCATCAGGGGAAGCACTAATTTTGTAAGGTAAATATTCCCGAAGTAGTTAATTTCAAACAGCTGTCGATCTACTTCTATAGAAGTTTCCATCGCTTCAGCACGCTGGCTTATACCTCCGTTATTAAACAAAAAATCGATATTCAACCCGGCTTTTCTCACTTCTTCCACAGCGTGCTCTATCGTAGAGCTATCAGCAAGATCCATTGGAATAATTAAATGATCAGAAGGATTTTTCAGGCTGTTTCTCACTGCTTCCAGCTCATCTGTTTTTCTGGAGGAAAGTATAAAGTTAACATTATACTTATCTAATTCTTCCACAAATGCTTTTCCTATCCCGGAAGAAGCGCCTGTTACCCAAACTGTTTTTCCTTCAAACCGACTCATTCTTCGGTTATTTTTCCGTATAGATCATAATGATCCGCTTCTGTTATCAAAACATTCGCAAAATCTCCCATACGAACAAAATTATCACTTGTTTTTTCCACCAGCACTTCGTTATCCACTTCAGGTGAATCATATTCTGTGCGACCAATGAAATAATTTCCTTCCACACGGTCAAAAAGCACCCGGAATACTTTCCCTACTTTCTCCTGGTTCAATTCATAACTGATCCCGGATTGCAGCTCCATGATCGCATCCGCACGCTCCCGTTTTACCTTTTCAGGAACATCATCCTCGAAATTATAGGCATGTGTATTTTCTTCATGAGAGTAAGTAAAAATGCCAAGACGTTCGAATCGCATTTTTTCAACGAAGTGGTACATTTCTTCGAAATCTTCTTCTGTTTCGCCCGGATAACCGGCAATTAAAGTGGTACGGATAGCTATTTCCGGTACTTTGCTTCTGATTTCATTAACCAGCGCTTCTGTTTTTTCTCTGGTAATCCCTCTGCGCATATCTTTCAGCACTTTTGTAGATCCATGCTGCAACGGCATATCCAGGTACTTCAAAACTTTCGGATATTGATTCATTACTTCCAGAACATCCATTGGAAATCCGGAAGGGTAAGCATAATGAAGACGAATCCATTCGATCCCTTCCACTTCTGTCAATCGTTCTAATAATTCCGCTAAATTTCGTTTTTTATAAAGATCCAGACCGTAATATGTCAGGTCCTGCGCAATCAGAATTAATTCCTTCACACCTTTCGCTGCCAGATTCCGGGCTGATTCCACCAGCTGTTCCAGTGGTGTGGAAACATGTTTTCCACGCATCAGAGGAATAGCGCAAAAAGAGCAGGGACGATCACAACCTTCGGCTATTTTAAAATAAGCATAATGTGCGGGAGTGGTCAGGAGCCGTTCTCCTACCAACTCATGTTTATAATCTGCTTTTAATGTTTTCAGCAATCGCGGAAGCTCACGTGTTCCAAAAAAGGCATCTACTTCCGGAATTTCCGTTTCCAGATCTCCTTTGTAGCGTTCTACCAAACAGCCGGTAACATAGAGCTTATCTACCCCTCCTTCTGACTTCGCTTCTGCATAACGTAAAATGGTATCAATTGATTCTTGTTTGGCATTATCAATAAAGCCACACGTGTTGATAATAACAATCTCTGAGTCATCGGACATTGATTCATGCTCTACGTCAAATTTA
This sequence comes from Flavobacteriia bacterium 40-80, assembly GCA_001899145.1. Lineage (GTDB taxonomy): Bacteria > Bacteroidota > Bacteroidia > Flavobacteriales_D > Crocinitomicaceae > 40-80. The sequence goes on along the minus strand of MKVF01000014.1, from coordinate 8,899 downwards.
TTGGCTTTCAGCTGAGCCATCATGACTTCTGAGTCAAATATATTCTTGGAGCACCCTAAGGTGACTACATTTACCTTGTTTTTCTTTAAGGTTTTCGTTTTCATTGTGCAAAAGTAAGCAAAAGCAAAGAATCTTAATCAACGTTCAAAAAAATGTAACAAGGTCTTCTGAAAATTAGAAGTGTTCTAAATTGTAATTTCGATATCAGAAAATCCGGGCAACTAAAAGGCAGGAAGATTTAAGATCAATATTAGTTACACCAGATCAAACAAAGATTTCACTCCTACATAACGCTCTTTCGTAAATCCTTCTGCAAACTCTACTCCTACCGGGCGTCCGAACTCGCGCATTCTTGCAAATAAAAAATCCTTGAATTCTTTCCCTGAAATAGGCGTTTTAGGCTCTGTTGACTCAGGATCGTAAAATTGTGTTTTATAGGCCAAAATAGCATTCATTTTCTCTTCTGCGTATTTTGAAATATCCACTACAAAATCCGGTTCGATATGCCGGTCCTGAATGTAATGATATACTGCTTTGGGGCGATATGCTTCTTGCTGTTTTCCTTCAAAAGTTGTTTCAATTTTCCGTAATCCAGAGTAGAAACAGGCTTCCGATACTAACTTGCTCGCTCTTCCATGATCCGGATGGCGGTCTGTTATCGAATTTGCCAATACAATCTCCGGTTGAAAAAAACGGATCTGCTCAATAATCAATCGCAATGATTCTTCATCATGCCGGAAAAATCCATCCGGCAGCTTCAGGTTTACCCTCCGGGAAATCCCAATAATACGAGAAGCTTCCATCGCTTCTGAATAACGTGTTTCAATTGTTCCTCTGGTTCCAAGTTCTCCTTGTGTCAAATCAACAATCGCCACCTTCTTATTTTCTTCCCGAATGCTTTTTATCAGAGTTCCCGCACAGGAAATTTCAATATCATCCGGATGCGCAGCAAATGCCAGAATATCTACTTTCATACATTAATCCAGTTTACAATTTCTTCATCAAAAGGAAGTGTTCTTGCATTCAGGCTTTTAACAACTTCTCCTTTCTCATCAATCAGAAATTTATGAAAATTCCACGAAATCTCCTCGCCTGTCGCTTCTGTCAAATACTGGTATAAAGGGTGCCTTTCTTCACTTTTTACGGAAATTTTCTCTGTCATTGGAAAAGTTACATCATAAGCAGTAGAGCAAAACGCAGCGATTTCCTCATTTGTTCCGGGCTCCTGCTCCATAAAATCGTTGCTGGGAATACCGATTACTATGAAGTTTTTTTCTTTGTAAAGCTTATATAGCTTTTCCAGATCTTCGTATTGCGGTGTCAGCCCGCATTTTGAAGCAGTATTTACCAGCAAAATTTTCTTTCCTTTCACAGAAGACCAATCGAATGGTTTTCCGGCAAGTGTATTTATATTAAAATCGTAAACCGGCATTCTCTTAATTTAAACGTTTTACACGAAAATTTCCATAAACAAACATCGCGATCAGTGCCAGCGCGATCAGGCCTTCCAGCTTCAGAAATATTACAAATGTTTCTTTTATAATATCTCTGTCAATAAAGTACATTTTCACTAAGATAAAGAAAAACAATACACCAGAGCTTATAATAAACTTTCTGATAAAATGCTGTAATGACAAGTCTCCTGTTTTATAGCGATATAAACGATAATTCACGGCTGATAATTCAGTGAACGCGTAAAAAGCAAATATTGTCCAGAAAATCCACATCGGCACTTCTGCTAATCCATCTCCATTGGCATACGAATGTAATCCTACCAGGTAAAAATTAACCCCGAAGAACGTAAATATTATCGCTGTAAACGCCCACAAACTACCAATGTTAAAAGTAAGCTTATCGCTCATTGCAGGAATAAAACGCAAATGTAACAGCACTGCATATACAAGTACGGACACCAGTGCCCATGTTTCTTTCGGATCCCATCCCCAGTATCTTCCCCACGACTCATTTGCCCAGACACCTCCGAGGAACGTCCCGATTGTCAGCATGTACAATCCGATTTGCATCGTAATCTCAGAAACGTGTGAAATTTCATTGATATTTGATGTAATACGTTCACCGTTTTTTAGTGTCCGGAAATTATACATCATCAAATTCAGCAAGCCTAAAATTGCCCCCAGACCAAGGAATCCGTAAGAACCTGTTATGATCGCGACGTGAATCATCAGCCAGTATGATTTTAATACCGGTTCCAACGGCGAAATTTCAGGATCCAGCAGATTCAGCTCTGTTACGAAAATCATGAAGAAGGCCAGTATTGCTGTCCCGGCAAGTACAACGTGATTTTTCTTTGAAAAGATAAATCCGGCGATAAGCGTAACCCAGGCAATGAATACAACTGCTTCATAGCCATCTGACCAAGGTGCATGGCCAGAGATATACCAGCGCATTCCCAACCCTGCTCCATGATAAATAAATGTCACGACCATCAAAATGATAAATGGCAGGGAAATCTTTTTAAAGCGTGCTTCCGAACGAATAGTCGGCTGCTTGAAAATACGAATAAATGAAATGATCAGCAAAATGACACCCAGAATCAGGTATAAATACATGGAGTTCTTAAACATGTGCATTTTGTTATAGCTGATCTCCATCTTTACATGTCTTTCTGAAGGTACTATTTCAGCCGACAATTCCCGCTGGTGTTTCTTAATAGCATTCAACATGTCCGTTGCACCACCATAGGAATCTGATTGAGCTGCTTCGTCCAACTGTGACAAATAAAGCAAAACCTGGCTTGACCAGACAGAATCCTTTGCCATTAACTGCGGATCAAAAGGAGTTGCCCAATGATGTCCCGGATCATTTGGAACCGGCAATATTTTAAGGTACTGCCAGCTAAAGAATGACTGGATCACCTGGTGTCTCTCAATAAATTTCAGAAGCTTCTTTTCAAATTCACTGCGTTTGGATTCTAATTTCTGATGTGCTTCATTGTATTCTTTCAAAAATTTTATTTCTCCTGTTTCGTCATTGTACACATCCAGAAAAGAAACGTATTTAGGCAAACCGTAATGATCTCTTACTACTTTCGGAACATTCAGTATTTTTTCCGTGATCCAGTGATCCGGATACATGTGCATACTTAAAACTACCTGAACAGCGTCCCAATCTTTATACGACGGTTTCCCGTGGAATTTGATCAGCAGGTTCTGCGCCATGGTATGGAACGGAATAATTCTTCCTCTGAAATCCTGCACCAGCAAACTTGCCAGTTCGACTGCATGTTCTTTTGAAATTACTCTGTAGATCGCGTTTTCCGGCCTCGCATGATTCTGGTCTTCAGGAACCAGTCCTTCACCTTCAGCATGGTTATGCTCATGTCCGGAATGGTCGTGGTCGTGAGAATGTTCATGCAGATGTTCGTCTGAATGCATCGGAATCTGCTGCGTAGTTTGCCCGAATGTATAGGTAAATCCTATCAGCAAGGCAAGAACAGACAGACTGTTTCTTCGTTTATCACTTGACTTTTTAATCTTTCCCAATAATTCTTTTACGCGACCTACCGGTGCAAAGATGGATAACAACATACCAACGGACATTAATAAATAACCTAAATAAGTAATATTCGTTCCCCACCAGTCGAAATTAACACTCAAATGTGTTTCTTCTTCATTTTCAGGTGTGGAAGGATCATCCAAGCCGTAAGCCGATTGAAAAAAACGAAATCCTTTATAGTCCAGAACATGATTCATAAAAATTCTGGCATTCTTCTGATAATCGCCATCCATAACTGTTACTTCACTGGCATAAGAAGAGGCAACTGCTGAACCCGGATAAGTATCCAGCTGAAAATCCCGGCAATAAACATAAAAAGGAATCTGAAACATCGTCGAGCCATAAGACATCTGGTATCTCAATCCGTTCATTTCAAACATTTTCTGATCTGGTATTTTCGAAATACCACCTTCTAATTCTACAAGTCGAGAAGAAGTTCCATCCGAAACTTTTAATGTCAGAATATCTATTCCTTCATCTTTTCTCCCGGAAGGCAATTTCTTTTTTGCTGCGTGTTCAATCAGGGATTTCAATACAAAAGAAGCTCCGTTTGTTTCATAAAGTGTTGTCAGATAAGCAGGAACCAATGAGTCCGTAGGTACTTCCGAGTACAAAGAATCCGGTGGCGTCATCCCTGATTGGCGGTATTTCTGCATTTCAGACATTGGCAAATATCTCAGTGCCAGTTTGGATTTGATGAATAATTCATCGTTTTTTTCAGTGATCACAATACCCGGCGCATCTTGCTCCTTTCCGAAGCTTACTGTGAAATCTCCCATCATCAGGTAATCTCCCTCATTCAGGTAATTCGATTTTTTTCCGGCAGAAACAATATCCAGTAATTTTCCCTTGATTGTATCGCTAAAAATTACTGAATCAATACAATTCTTCTGAAAATCGACATATTCAATGGTTATATTCTTTCCATCTACCTGCTCGTTATAAATGAATTTATTGTTTACAACCGTGGAAAGGTATTTTTTATAGGTGCGGTTAACGACCGTTTCACCGCCCTTGATTATGGAATAGGCTATATGCGGTTCATTTGCGTAGAGGATATTACTCGATTTTCCTTCCCTTATAATCATCATTCCCTCAAAGCCGAAATAACGTGTTACACCGGCTCCGGCAATGATCAGAATAAACGCCAGGTGAAACGAAAGCATTGCAATTTTTTCACGCTTGTACATCTTATAAGTGAAGATATTGGTGATCAGGTTTACCATCAGGTAAAGCAATAATATTTCAAACCATATATTATTATAAACTAATAATTTAGCAGTTTGAATATCGTACGTTGATTCGATCATGGTAGCTACACCGATAACTACCAGAAAAATAATCATCGCAACAGCCATGGAGCGCATTGAAAAAAATCTGCCGAGTATTTTCATCCTTCTAAAACTTTGTGCAAAAATACCAATAATAAGCGGCAGTTTGTCATAAAAGCGTAAGAAAATAGAAGTGTTTGAGAATTTAAAATTCTAAGAATTTTACGATCAATTTTATCTGCTGAAATCACAGCAAATTATTTCCCCGCCTCAAAAATTGAATTGTCAAAAATGCTTTTACAAAGATCAGTAAGCGCTTGTTGCCAGAAGCACCAGCGTACATGCTTCTTCGTACGAAATACCTGCTTGATCTAATTTCCGGAAGAAAGCAGGATTTTCTGTTCCGGGATTAAAAATCACACGGGCTGGATTTAATTCAATAATTTTATCAATCAGCTCATCCTGATTTGCAGTACCAACATAAAGTGTGACAGTATCTACCTTCCAAGCAGGATTCCACTCCGTTTCAATAGTTACATTGTCTACTGTTCCGGCTCTGTTACCGTATGCAATAACTTCGTGCCGGTTCTCAAGTAAACGATGTATGGCTTTGTAGGCATAACGTTCAGGTTTGGTACTTGCGCCTATCACCAATGTTTTTTTTGATCCCATATCTTCAAAATAAAAAAGGACGACATAAGTCGTCCTCTAAATATAGGGAAAATTCAGAATCAATCTTCAAACGGAACTAAAATTCTTCCGCAATGTTCACATACAATGATCTTTCTTCTTGACTGAATATCCAGCTGTCTTTGCGGCGGGATATTATTAAAACAGCCTCCACAACACTCACGGTCAATAGAAACAACTGCCAGTCCGTTACGCGCATTATTTCTTAAACTCGTATAAGCTGTCAATAAACGCTCATCAATATTTTCTTTTGCTTTATCTGACTTAGCAATCAATGCTTCCTCTTCCTTTTGGGTTTCAGTAACAATTTCATCCAACTCCGATTTTTTAAGAGCTAATTCAGCTTTAACATTGGCAATTTTCGCATTTGTTTCTTCTAAGATCGCTTTCTTGTTAAGCACTGTATTTTTTGCTTCTTTGATACGTTTCTCATGTAACTTTATTTCTAAAGTCTGAAATTCAATTTCTTTATCCAAAGATTCGAATTCACGGTTATTACGAACATTATTTTGCTGCTCTTTGTATCGTTGAATACTTGCTTCAGAATCTTTAATGGCATTTTTACGGTCAGTAATTCCCTGCTCCACCTCTTTTACCTCTTCCTGAATTTTCTTAACACGTGTTTCAAGACCTGCAACTTCATCTTCTAAATCCTGAACTTCCAAAGGTAATTCTCCCCGAACTGTTCTAATTCTATCAATTTCAGAATCAATTTTTTGTAATTGATAAATAGCTTCTAATTTTTCTGCTATCGTTACTTCTTTCTTAGATGCTGCTCCAGCCATTTGCTAAAAATATTTTATTGGATTAGTATTTATCCTCGTTTTCAGAATTGCAAATTTAGTAAAATTTTCTTTCAAACATGCAATAATTAAATCACTCGTAAATTGTTCGCTTTCATAATGTCCGATATCAGCAATTAAAATTTGTTTTCCAGCGTCAAAAAACTCATGATACTTCATATCAGCAGTAATATAAATATCTGCTTTACAATTTATTGAATCTTTCAATAAGAAACTGCCCGAGCCACCGCAAACTGCTACTCTTTTTATAGGTTTATTAAGAAATTCCGTGTGGCGAATACAACCACAATTAAATTCTTTTTTCACTCTGTCCAGGAATTCCTGTTCCGGTATCGGAACCTCCAGTTCTCCGATCATTCCTGCACCTTCATACGGATTGACATTCTGTATGGGAATCAAATCATAAGCTACTTCTTCGTAAGGATGGGCTTTCAACATGTTAGAAATAGCCTCATTCAACTTATGATTGCTTAAAAGTACTTCTACTTTTTCCTCTTCTACCTCACTTCGGATATTTTTTACTCCTTCATAGGGATTACTTCCTTCAACCGGCTTATAAGTTCCGGTTCCTCTGGTCGAAAAGGAGCATTCTTTGTAATTTCCGATATGACCGGCTCCTGCTTCAAACAATGCTGATTTGACCTGCTCTGAATGTGTAAAGGGAACATACACAACTAATTTAGACAGCACTTGCTTCTTAGGTTGAAGTACAACCGTATTTATTAATTTCAATCTGCGGGAGATTTCAGCATTTACACCTTGAAAAGCATTGTCTAAATTTGTATGAATCGCATAAATGGCAATATCATGCTTAATCGCTTTCAAAACCGTACGTTCCACATAATTTTTCCCATTAATCTTTTTTAATCCGTTAAAAATGATCGGATGATGTGCAATAATGAAATTACAGTTATTATCAATTGCTTCTTGAACAATTTCTTCGGTGCAATCCAGAGTAACAAGGATATTTGATATTTTTTCAGACGAATCGCCTATAATCAAACCGCAATTATCATAACTTTCCTGGCTTCCGACAGGAGCAATATCTTCTAAAAATCGGGTAACTTCCTGAATTGTCGCCATAGTGATAAAATATCTTCAAACTTACGATTTATTTAAGGAAAAGCCTATTTATACTTTACTTTGGCATGAGAAACTTTTCCTCCGTTCATCTGAATTAATTCTCCGGATTCAACGGATGAACTCTTTTTAGCCTTTCTGACAATTATTCCCTTCCACTCCTTGTTATAGTACTTTTCGTTCGTGATCACTCCGCCATCTATTATTAATTTTGCTCCTTTTTCCACAATAATCTTTGCCTTCGGAACCATTTGAATTTCCGTTTTTATAGTTAATGTAGCTCCTTTTTTCACCACAATATCCTGGTACATTTTCATAGAAACATTCCAAACTTCATTATTTTCAATTGCCTTCGACCAGTAACCATAACCTGTAACAAAATCGCGCATATTGTATCCCTTATTATAAAGATTTTCAATAACGGTTGCACGATGAGCAATTCCCATTTGCAGCACGGACATTGAATTTCCTTCCTGTCCACCCATTAAATTATTATTTGATTTATCTGTAATCAAATCTACATTACATCCTTTACCGGAAGGTACGGCTGTAGTATCGTAAACATCCCACAAAAAATCCCTATAGGTAGATTTACAGTTTTGCTGATAACTGCCATTAGCATCGTAAGTATGCCATAAATCAAGCCCATGTCCTATTTCATGCGCCCAATGTTTAGACAGCCACCAATCATGAACATCATCTTCGCTCATTTCAGGGTTAACGCGATAGAACGTCCCTATTGATCCATATTCTGAATAACCAGATGCTTTAGCATAGGAGCCTCTGAAAATATGCAAATTAAGGGTTTTTACCCGTTCAGGAAAGTGCTCTTTTAAGTAATCATTCAATTTTTTATTGTGTAAATAATCAGTCGAATAAAAGTAGGATGAATCGGGAGTGGCATCTTTATAAAAGTAAATTTTTTCCAGCTTAAATCTTATTTTGCTATCATAGATAGAATCTACTTTATAGGGAACCCCGGGAATCGGAGCATCAGGATTTTTCGCATATAAGCCGTTCATCCAGTCGATTATTTTTATAAATCGGGCGTAATGTGCAGGAATATCCCTCATATTACCACTTCCATCAGCTCTTTGCCAGATATGAATAGCCACATGGACTGTTTTTTCTATGTCATTTGAAGTTCCCGGATAAGGAATATAATTTTCCTTTTTCAGATAAGCAGATTCTTCTGTTTTAACCTGTCCATAAGCAACAAGAAAAAACAAAGAGGTAATAAATATCAAAAAAGATTTCATCAGAACTAATTTAAAGATTTTTATTCTTATGAGCTTATTAAAAAATAAAAAAATCATTGTTTTGATTCTTACTATTGTTTCATTTAGAATAATAATATAATGATAAATGGTATGTTATCTGAACAGGGTACAGGGTAGTGGTATATTAAAAAATATAGGTCTGTTATAAACAAAAAAAGCTCATCAATTAGTATTGATGAGCTTTAAAAAGTGGCGTCGACTTACTCTCCCACCCTCAAAAGGGCAGTACCATCAGCGCAATCAGGCTTAACTTCTCTGT
>MKVF01000013.1:1484-4374 GCA_001899145.1 Flavobacteriia bacterium 40-80 | reverse complement strand
TCTCACGACGTTCTGAACCCAGCTCGCGTGCCACTTTAATGGGCGAACAGCCCAACCCTTGGGACCTTCTCCAGCCCCAGGATGTGACGAGCCGACATCGAGGTGCCAAACCACTCCGTCGATGTGAGCTCTTGGGAGTGATCAGCCTGTTATCCCCGGAGTACCTTTTATCCTTTGAGCGATGGCCCTTCCATGCGGAACCACCGGATCACTATGCTCTAGTTTCCTACCTGTTCGACTTGTCGGTCTCACAGTCAAGCACCCTTATGCCATTACACTCTACGCACGGTTACCAAGCGTGCTGAGGGTACCTTTAGGAGCCTCCGTTACTCTTTTGGAGGCGACCACCCCAGTCAAACTACCCACCACACAATGTCTCCCGAATAACGGGATTAGAAACCAGATAATCCAAGGGTGGTATTTCAACGGCGACTACTCTACGCCTGGCGACGCAGCATCAATGTCTCCCACCTATCCTACACATGAATTACCCAGTGTCAATGTGAAGCTATAGTAAAGGTTCACGGGGTCTTTCCGTCCCGTTGCGGGTAATCGGCATCTTCACCGATACTACAATTTCACCGAGCTCACGGCTGAGACAGTGCCCAGATCATTACACCATTCGTGCAGGTCGGAACTTACCCGACAAGGAATTTCGCTACCTTAGGACCGTTATAGTTACGGCCGCCGTTTACCGGGGCTTCAATTCAATGCGTCGCCGAAACTAACATCTCCTCTTAACCTTCCGGCACCGGGCAGGTGTCAGGCCTTATACGTCATCTTTCGATTTTGCAAAGCCATGTGTTTTTGATAAACAGTTGCCTGGGCCTATTCACTGCGGCCACATTGCTGTGGCGTCTCTTCTCCCGAAGTTACGAGACCATTTTGCCTAGTTCCTTAGCCGTGAATCACTCGAGCACCTGAGGATACTCTCCTCGACTACCTGTGTCGGTTTACGGTACGGGTTGTAGCAACCTGAAGCTTAGAGGGTTTTCTTGGAAGCCCTTAGGGACACTATCCAGTTGGCCGAAGCCGCCCGGTACTATCAAGTTCGCCATGATCTGCGCATTTTACTACAGTCCATATAGCTACACTCTTTAACGAACTATTCCGTCAGTTCGCGGTCCTTTCATCACTCCGTCACCCCATCGCAGTTGTACAAGTACTGGAATATTAACCAGTTGTCCATCCACTACCCCTTCCGGGTTCGCGTTAGGTCCCGACTAACCCTTGGACGATTAGCGTCGCCAAGGAAACCTTAGTCTTACGGTGTGCAGGTTTCTCGCCTGCATTATCGTTACTCATTCCTACATTTGCTTTTCCAGAAGCTCCAGCATGACTCACATCACACCTTCAACGCCGCTGGAATGCTCCCCTACCAGTTCATGTCTAAACATGAAATCCATAGCTTCGGCAGTATGCTTATGCCCGCTTATTATCCACGCACGATCGCTCGACTAGTGAGCTGTTACGCACTCTTTAAATGAATGGCTGCTTCCAAGCCAACATCCTAGCTGTCTGTGCAATCGCACAACGTTTGTTCAACTTAGCATACATTTGGGGGCCTTAGCTGATGGTCTGGGTTCTTTCCCTCTCGGATATGGACCTTAGCACCCATACCCTCACTGCTGAGCATATTTTATAGCATTCGGAGTTTGTCAGGATTCGGTAGGCGGTGAAGCCCCCTAGTCCTATCAGTAGCTCTACCTCTATAAAACTTTATCTCAACGCTGCACCTAAATGCATTTCGGGGAGTACGAGCTATCTCCCAGTTTGATTGGCCTTTCACCCCTACCCACAGCTCATCGAAAAACTTTTCAACGTTTACTCGTGCGGTCCTCCATTCCGTGTTACCGGAACTTCAACCTGGCCATGGGTAGATCACAAGGTTTCGCGTCTACCCCCACTGACTTCGCGCCCTGTTCAGACTCGCTTTCGCTTCGGCTCCGTTACTGAATAACTTAACCTTGCCAGTGAGGAGTAACTCGTAGGATCATTATGCAAAAGGCACGCCGTCGCCCGTAGGCTTCGACCGCTTGTAGACACACGGTTTCAGGGTCTTTTTCACTCCCTTATTCAGGGTTCTTTTCACCTTTCCCTCACGGTACTCGTTCGCTATCGGTCTCTGAGGAGTATTTAGCCTTACCAGATGGTTCTGGCAGATTCAGACAGGATTTCACATGTCCCGCCCTACTCAGGATACTGCTATCTCATATATCATATTTAAAGTACGGGACTATCACCCCCTACGGTCCGACTTTCCAATCGTGTTCCTCTATATGAATACTCAAATATCGCAGTCCTACAACCCCGGTACTGCCGAAACAATACCGGTTTGGGCTATTTCCACTTCGCTCGCCACTACTACGGAAATCACTCTTGTTTTCTCTTCCTGCGCTTACTTAGATGTTTCAGTTCAGCGCGTTCGCCTCCTTACGGATGTCATATCTTCAATATGACGGGTTTCCCCATTCAGAAATCAACGGATCAACAGATATTTGCTCCTCCCCGTCGCTTATCGCAGCTTATCACGTCTTTCTTCGCCTCTCAGAGCCTAGGCATCCCCCGTGTGCCCTTAGTAACTTATTAGTTGCCTAATTTCTCGTTATTACTTCAATCAATACCAATACGTCAATGAACTTTGTTGTACTTAAGCTATTTTTAATTAAACTTAAGCTTACAAGGTGTAGTCCCGAGCGGATTTGAACCGCTGACCCCTACATTATCAGTGTAGTGCTCTAACCAACTGAGCTACGGGACTAGTTTTAAAATAGTCACCTAAACACTTTAATGTAAGGTGGACCTTACTTATTTCAAAAATCAAGAAAGCGAAACAACGTAATACTAACAATTACGTAAATACATAAGAGTCTCTCTATAAAGGAGATAT
>MKVF01000012.1 GCA_001899145.1 Flavobacteriia bacterium 40-80 | reverse complement strand
TCCGGAGCATACTGACCCCCAATTCCGGTGATACTGACCCCCGGAATTCCTCCGGGTATTTAGTGTTTACTCTGTCATTCCGGCAGATATTGACCCCTCTGGTGTAAAACAACAGGTTTAATAAGCAAAATGCGGACGGCGGCATTAGGATTCCGGAGCATGCTGACCCCCTGATTTTGTTTTATATACAATAAAACGCGAGGTTCCCGGCCCGGCGGCATCAGGATTCCGGAGCATATTGACCCCTTTTATTGTTGATTTACTGATGGTTTTGATTTAGTTTGTGGTAATTATTTGAACACACCACAATCCTAAAAACGAAAGTAGCCATGGCAGGTAAAACAACAAGTATGAGTCAGATTAAACAAATTCTTTTTTTATTAAAAGCAGGCAAAGGTGTAAAGACTATTAATTCTATCACAGGTATTGCCCGCAACACGATTAAATCGTACAGAGATAAGGTTAAACTCCTGAACATAGATATTGATGTATTACTAAAACTGGAAGATCCGCTTCTTGAGGGTCGTTTCCATGCCGGTAATCCAGCTTATAGCGACAATCGTTTTGAAGTTCTGAAAGCACTCATCGATGGCTACGTAAACGAACTGGAAAATCCTAAAAATCATCTGACGCGTCGACTTTTATGGAAAGAATACCGTTTGTCGTATCCCGCTGGTTATGGTTATAGTCAGTTTTGTTATCATCTGAGTCAGCATCAGGCTGCCCGCCATCCGGGTATGGTGCTAAGCTCTGAACCAGCCGATAAGCTACTGATTGACTTTGCAGGTGATACACTTGCTTATGTTGATCCAGCAACAGGAGAGTTAATCAATTGTCAGGTTTTTGTAGCATGCCTCAAACACACGGATTATTCGTTTGCTATGGCAGTGCATACACAATCTGTCGACGATTTTATCTTTGCTCTACAGTGCTGCCTTTTTCATATCGGGGGCGTCCCTGTGCAGGTAGTGCCGGATAATTTCAAGGCAGCAGTTGTCAGAGCAAACCGATACGAACCCACCATCAATCAGGTTCTGCAGGACATGGGAAATCATTATGGATTTGCAATTACTCCGGCCCGTGTTGGAAAACCCAAAGATAAAGCACAGGTGGAGGATCAGGTTAAACTGGTTTATCAACGCGTTTACGCAAAGCTACGCAAAAAGATGTTTCATTCTTTAAGTGAGTTGAACATGGCGATTAGTCAATGTATGCTCGAACATAATCAAACAAGAATGCAACAACATCCCTACACACGTGAAGAACGCTTTTTGTCGTTGGAAAAACCATTTCTGAAACCTCTTGCAGCAATACCCTTTGAGATTAGGTTTTACGCTACACTGAAAGTGGCAAAAAACAATCATATCTATTTGGGACGCGATAAGCATTATTACAGCGTCCCCTATCAGTGGATTGGATGGGAGGTAAAAGTGATTTACACGCATACGATGGTGAGTATTTATGCCTCCGGCCAGCAAGCGGTAAATCATCTGCGATCCTTTAAACAAGGAGGCTATACCACTCAAAAAGATCATTTATGCTCCACGCATCAACACTATCTGGATCGCAGCCCCGATTACTATATCAACCTGGCAAAACGAAAATCGGAAGTGTTAGGCCGATTTGTAACCCTGCTTTTTCAAACAACACGTCCGGTGGAACAATTGTACAATAACTGTAATGGTATATTCCAATTACACAGAGCCACAGATCCGGAGTTGTTCGACAGAGCCTGTCAGGCAGCAATCGACACCGAGAGAATATCGTATGGTTTTTTAAAGAAGATAATTACATCAAAAGCTATTTACATGGCACCAACTCCATTGAAGCCATTGCCCGAACACGACAATTTACGTGGAGCAGAGTACTATGCACAACAATTAGAAATATCCTTTTAAACCCCTCAAAAAATATGATTACACTAATTGAACAACAAATGCGGAGCCTCAAATTAATTGGGATGGCTCAGGCCTGGAAAGAACTTGAACTGAACCGGCAACTCTCTGATTTGTCCATTAATGATGGACTGACACTACTATTACAGGCTGAACTGCGCGAGAAAACCAGCAAACGGTTTGACCGACTCATAAAGAATGCTAATTTTCGTTATCAGGCATCTATGGATGAAATAATTTGTTCGGCAGCGCGCAATCTTGATAAAAGCTTAATCGAAGAATTAAGTACTATCAATTACATTGCTAAAGGAGTACCCATCCTGATTTGTGGTGCTTCCGGCTCTGGAAAAAGTTTTCTGGCATCTGCTTTAGGACACCAGGCCTGCTATCTGGGTAAAAAAGTTGCATATTACAACACCCAAAAACTAATTGCAAAATTACGTATATCACGGGTAGATGGTACTTACTTCAACTTTATGGAAAAGACGGCCAAAACAGATGTTCTTATCCTGGATGACTTTGGACTAATGCCTTTACAGGGGCAGGAACTGATTGATATGATGGAAATTATTGAAGACCGACATGGTTTGAAATCAACAATTATCGCCAGTCAGATACCTTTTGCAAAATGGTATGAAGTAATGGGCGAAGCAACCATTGCTGATGCTATACTCGATCGATTAATACATACAGCTTATAAAATTGAATTGAAAGGTGAAAACTTAAGAAAAAAACGGTAATTTTGTCATTCAATTTTCGTTCTTTGAATCAAGGCCATCAAGAGGGGTCAATATCACCGGAATGAGGGGTCAATATCACCGGAAT
>MKVF01000011.1 GCA_001899145.1 Flavobacteriia bacterium 40-80 | reverse complement strand
TGTCTATTACGGCGATATGGGGGCAGGCCTTTCGGAGCATATAGGGCCAAGCGTTACGGGAATCATTGGGCCACTTTCCGTTTGCAATAATAGTAGTTTAAATTTAGCTACTCAACTGTTTTTTCTTTCGTAAAGAATCGCCTTCGAGCTCAATACGGTGGGAAGAGAAAACAATTCGGTCAAGAATCGCGTCAGCGATGGTATTCTCCCCAATCAGGCCATGCCATTTAGATACCGGTATTTGGGTTGCAATGATCGTTGAAGATTTATCATACCGTTCTTCAATGACATCGAGCAGGACATTTCTCGCTGCCTGATCAATAGATACGAGCCCAAAGTCGTCCAGGATAAGCAGTTCCGCCCTCTGTATACGTTTGATCAGTTTATGATAGGTGCCTTCGAGTTTAGCCAGCTTTGCAATGTCAAAAAACCTGGCGGTATTGTAGTAGATGGTTTTGTTGAGGAGTTGGCAGGCTTTAATCCCGAGGCATTGTGCAAGGAAACTTTTACCGGACCCAGTGGGCCCGGTGATGATCAGATTTTCCTTTTTATTAATAAAGTTTAGACTGAGCAGCCGCTCAAAGTTTGTTTTGTCCAGGTTCCTGATGGTCTGGTAATCGATGTCAGACGCGGCAGCGTCTTGCTTAAAACCAGCCCTGAGGATCAGGCTTTCAATGTTTCGGCTTTGCCTGCTTTCCCATTCGGTATCGACCAGAAGGGACAAGAACTCATCCAGGGAATAATCCTGGTACAGATGTTCGTTCACGCAGCGATGGTAGAGCGTGGCCATCGCGTTCATGCGCATTCGGCGCATTTTTTCAAGGGTGTTGTGTTCGTTCATAATTGTTTTGGTTTATAAAATTTACTGGGAGCAGCATGGTCTGGAATACTACTTGTAATGGCTCGCGCCGCGGATATTGTCGTGCTGTGGAATAGTCAGCTCCGGCTGTTGGTTGAGGTCTTCCATATCCAGGTTGTTTTTAAGGATGTTTTCAATCGTATGATAAGATGCCTTATGGTACAGCAGTGCACGCTTGCATGCATTTTCCAAACGTGATTGGTCATATTGTTTGAGGAAAGCCAGGATGCCCTGCGCCTGCTTATAGCCGACTTCGGGATAGCTGTACTGGCCTAGTAACTTCCTGATATATTCCAGCGTACAACTGCCGACTTGTCGGGCCCGGTCTTCAAAATGCTGTGGTGACCACTGTTGGTAAGCACGGTGTGTAGAAGGCATGTGATCGGCCACAGTGGTGTAATGGCCTGGCCTGTAACTTCTTTTATGCAGGGCAATACGGTCGTGGTTATAAAAGATCTCCACATGGGTGTGGTTATACTGGACTTCCACAGACAGGCCCGTAAAGCGGTACGGGACACTATAATAGTTGTGGTCTTCGCTCAGGAAAATATGGGCCGTGCGTTGGACTTTGGCCCGTCTGTAATGGCGGATGCTGTAAGAGCCGGCAGGTAAAACTTGTAGATACTCTTTTTCAAGGTCCACGAAGTGGCTCCGCCTGGTGCCGCCGCCATGAGAGAATAAATAGTCATTATATTCATCCAGAAGGACTTTAATGGCCTTATTAAGTTCATCCAGACTAAAGAAAGTCAGCTTGCTTAAAGGATAGAAGATCCGTTGGTATACCAGCTCGACGCTGCGCTCTACAAGCGCCTTATCCTTAGGGTGATGCGGGCGGGTCGGATCGACTACACAGCCATAATGCAGCGCAAAATCAGTAAGTGTCCTGTTGATGACCGGGGCATATTTACTGCCTCTGCTGACAGCAGCTTTCAGATTATCCGATACAATAGCCTGTGGCGCGCCACCAATCCATTGGAGGCAGGATTCCAGGCAAAGAATCAGGTCTTCCCGTTTTTGTGAAGCAACAGCTTTTACAAAAGTGTACTGGCTGCACGGCAGAACGCCTACAAACACCTCGACTTCAACCTGTTCTCCCGTAGACTTATTGATGTAGGATAAGTGTTTGCCACAGAAGTCTATGAAAAGCTTTTCTCCGGCCTTATGATCAAGCTTTCCACTATGGTTGTTTAAGGAGCGCCAGCGGCGATAATGAAAAGTAAACTGGGTGTATTTATAACCCTGCGGGTTCTGTTGCAGATATTCTTTCCAAAGCGCCTGAAGGGTACACCCTGGCTTGCGCAACTGCTTTTCGAAGTACGAAAAACGTGCCGCCAGCAGTTCGTAACGCTGCTTTTCCGTCTGTGGCTCTTCCGTGAAAAGATCGCGTAGGTCTGGCTCCGTAAGGTTGATAAGCTCGTCAAAACCAAGATGCAAAGCCGAAAAACGGCTGGTATAATTATCAACGGTCTTACGGTTAATCTTTAACAGGTCTGCGACTTTCCTGTTACTTAACCCCTTTAATTTTAATGCAATCAAGCTTCGTATTTCCATGATATTGATCCTTTGTCCGGCCATGTCGCTGAGATTTAATTCAGAAACAAGGCTATGATAAATCATGGAAAGTGGCCCAATGACTTCCGTTTTAAGAAGTTAGATTGCCTGTATCGACAGATCAGGATCGGATTGAAGCAGATTTTGGCCCAGTGACCTCCGTTTTAAGATGCCTTGACCAACTCTCGCTAAAAGGAATGGCCCATCGACTTCCGAAATCAAAATCGTTATTGGCCCAGTTGCCTCCGTCTTCCAGCCTAAGTCACTTTGAACCGACGAAAACTTGGCCCAACGGCCTCCGAAAATAGTCCTGAATTTTGGCCCGTTGATTTCCGTTATGACTGGCCCATGA
>MKVF01000010.1 GCA_001899145.1 Flavobacteriia bacterium 40-80 | reverse complement strand
ATGATATCAATTACGGATGGGATGGTACTTATCTATTCAATGGAGGAAAACTTTGCCAGGACGGAACGTATGTCTGGAAAATTACGGTTAAGAAAACAGGGGTAGATGACAGGATTGAAAAAACAGGACATGTCACTCTGGTAAGATAATAATTGAAAAGGCCGGAACATTTGTTTTGGCCTTTTTTTATTAGTATTGATTTATAGTTTATATTCGCCTGATGATTTCTTTATAAATGGACAAGAAAATTATTGGCAGAAAAGACGTAGTAGATTTTCCATCAATCGGATTAAATAATGTTCAGGTAAAAATTGACAGTGGTGCTTTTTCCAGCTCTATTCATTGTGAGAAAATAAGCGAGCGCACGCAAACCGGAAATAATTTTTTGGAAGTTGTATTTCTTGATCAGTATGATGATTCTTATACAGGAGAGGAGATACGCTTTGAGAATTATAAGAAAAGAATAATAAAGAGCTCTAATGGAGTAAGTGAAGAAAGATTTATCGTGGAGTTGGAAATCCTTCTTTTTAGCCAGTCTTATCGTTCTGAATTTTCTTTGACCCGAAGAAATGATTTAAAATTTCCCGTATTATTGGGAAGGAAGCTTCTGAATAAGCGATTCATAATAGATACATCCAAATCAAATCTGTCATTTAAGGCGAAAATAAAAAAATGAAAATAGCTGTTTTATCAAGGAATTCAAATTTGTATTCCACCAAGAGACTTGTTGAAGCTGCAGAGCAAAGAGGACACGAAGCTCACGTTATAGACCATTTAAAATGTAATATTGAGCTGGATCAAAATGGTCCGACCTTATATTATAACAATGATTATCTGACGGGTTTTGATGCTGTTATACCCAGAATTGGTGCATCTGTAACATTTTATGGAACGGCTGTTGTCCGTCAGTTTGAAATGATGAAGGTTTTTACTGTTGTCAGTTCCAAGGGACTGGTTCACTCCAGAGATAAGCTTCGTTGTTTGCAGGTATTATCAAGAGAGGGAATTCGCATTCCCAAAACAGTGTTTACCAATTATTCCAAGCATGTGGATCATGTCGTTAAATCAGCCGGGGGAGCTCCCGTGGTTCTGAAACTACTGGAAGGAACACAGGGATTAGGCGTTGTACTTGCAGAAAATGAAAATGCTGCTCAGTCGGTGCTGGAAGCTTTTAATGGATTAAAAGCACGTGTAATTGTTCAGGAATTCATAAAGGAGGCGAAAGGAGCGGACATTCGTGCTTTTGTTGTAGGAGGGAAAGTTGTCGGAGCGATGAAACGCCAGGGAAAAGATGGCGAGTTCCGTTCGAACCTTCATCGTGGAGGTTCTTCGAGAATCATTGAGCTGACAGATCTTGAAAAAGATGTGGCGATCAAAGCGGCCGCAACGGTTGGTCTGGGAGTTGCAGGAGTCGATATGCTTCAGTCTGAAAGAGGACCTCTGGTGATAGAAGTTAATTCTTCTCCAGGGTTAGAGGGAATTGAAAAAACGACACATTTTGATATTGCAGGTTCAATTATCGAATATATTGAGGCAAATGTGAACAAAATTTAATGGAAAAATCAAGAAAGATAACAGTATTAGGATATGATATTCAGCCGGGGAAAAGTTATGAATTTAATTTCCTTGTGGCCAGATTACATACCAATACTCCGGTACAGATTCCCGTATTGGTGGAGCGGGCTAAAACGGATGGACCTGTTTTATTACTAATGGCAGGACTTCACGGTGATGAAATCAACGGTGTTGAGATTATTCGTCAGTTGATTCGCAGAAAATATAACAAGCCGAACGCTGGTACCATTATTTGTATTCCGATATTCAACATTTTTGGTTTTCTGAATCTCAAAAGAGAGCTTCCGGACGGAAGAGATCTGAACAGAAGTTTTCCTGGATCTGTCAGCGGTTCGCTGGCAAGCCAGTTTGCCTATCACTTTATGAAAGATATTGCTCCGGTAGTTGATTATGTAGTTGATTTTCACACAGGCTCTGCTCAGCGGAGCAATTATTCGCAGATTCGCTGCGCATTTAAAGACGCGACTGCTGTCGAGCTGGCAAAAGTATTCAATCCTCCCTTTATCATTCATTCTTCTTATATTGCTAAATCTGTGCGTGAAGCCATGCATAAAATTGGTAAAAAGATCTTACTTTTTGAAGGTGGAAAGACGAATTCCATAGATGATAACGTTGTAAAAGAAGGCCTGGAAGGAGTGAAGCGTTTGATTGACCATTTGGGAATGAGAAGTTTTCGGTCAGATTTTGATTCTGTTAACAGAAAACCTATTTTTATAGGTGAAACACGATGGCTCCGCGCGCCTCAGTCAGGAATGCTGAAAGTTTTTATTCAGAATGGCATTGCTGTAAAGGAAGGGGAGCTGTTGGCGGTAGTGGCGGATCCGTTTGGGAAGCTGGAACGCAAAATTAAAGCTCCGGTTGACGGTTTTGTTTTTTGTATAAATGAAGCTCCCATAGTGAATAAGGGAGATGCACTGTTTCATATAGGAGAAGTGAGTACGGAATTTGAAAATGAAAATTGATAAAAAAGATATTGTAAGGTTTGGTAATCTGGAGTTTTTAGCGAAGCAGGTAGTTGAAGGCTTTATAACAGGATTACACAAAAGCCCTTTCCATGGATTTTCAGTTGAGTTTGCCGAGCATCGTTTATATAATCAGGGAGAATCAACACGGCATATTGACTGGAAATTAGCGGCGCGGACAGACAAAATGTTTATTAAGCGCTATGAAGAAGAAACGAATCTGCGCTGTCAGATCGTGATTGATAATTCCGGATCTATGTACTACGGCAACGGAATTGTTACCAAGCTTCAGTATTCCGTAATCGCCGCCGCTTCTATCATCGAATTGATGAAAAAGCAGAGAGATGCTGTCGGTCTGCACCTTTTTTCAGATGAAATTACTTTGTCTACCCCTGCAAAATCGTCTCTTTCCCATCATCAGTATCTGATATCTTCTCTGGAAAACATTCTTCATCATTATGACGAAAAAAATGCTTCGGGAACAGATCTCATAAAAAATCTGCATGAATTAGCGGAAGTTCTGAGCAGAAGAAGTCTGGTTATCATTTTTACAGATCTATTTTCTGCTCCGGAAAAAGCAGGAGATTTATTTGAAGCGCTTCAGCACATGAAATTCAATAAACATGAAGTGATACTTTTCCATGTGACAGATGCTAAAACGGAAAAATTATTTGAGCTTGAGAACCGGCCTTATACGCTGGTGGATATGGAAACAAAAGAAAAAATAAAATTACAGCCGGCTCAGATTAAGGAGAAATACCAGGAAAATATACATAAGTATTTCGAAGATATCCGTTTGAAAAGCATCGGGTATAAAATTGATTTTGTCGAGATGGATATCAATGAAGATCTTGAACTCGCTTTAATCAGCTATATGAACAAAAGGCAATTTTTGTAAAATGTAAATATATTTTCGGGTAGCAGCCTGTTCATTCAATTTAATTACTTACATTTGCAACGTCGAAAGTCGGCTACATAATAAACATTAAATATAATTTTAGCATGTATTTAGCAACAGAAAAGAAAGAAGCTATCTTCGAAAAGTATGCAGGTTCCACAAAAAATACTGGTTCTGCAGAAGGACAAATTGCATTGTTTACTTACAGAATTTCACACTTAACTGAACACTTGAAAAAAAATCGCCATGATTTCGTTACTCAACGTTCATTACAGTTGTTGGTAGGTAAAAGAAGAAGTCTTCTGGATTATTTGAAGAAAAAAGATATCAATAGATATCGTGAAATCGTTAAAGAACTTGGATTACGTAGATAAGAAGAGTATTATACAGAAAGGGGGGCAATCGAAGTAATATCGATTGCCTTTTCTTTTTAAATTAATTAAAAACAAAGAGATATGAAATTAGGAATTTCAAAATCGATCATTACCGGAGGAAAGGAAATCTCCATTGAAACAGGGAAATTGGCGAAACAGGCCGATGGTGCGGTAGTGTTACGTATGGGAGACACCATGATTTTGGCTACAGTAGTAGCTGCCAAAGAAGCAAAAGAAGGAGTGGATTTCCTTCCTTTAACAGTAGATTACAAGGAGAAATTCGCAGCTGCTGGTAGAATTCCAGGAGGTTTTTTCCGTCGTGAGGCGCGTCCTTCTGAAAGGGAAATATTAGTGATGCGTATCGTTGACCGTGCGTTGAGACCACTTTTTCCGGATGATTATCATGCAGAGGTACAGCTGATGTTACAGCTGATCTCATACGATGGAGTGAATTCACCGGATGCTTTGGTTGGTCTGGCATCCTCTGCTGCAATAGCTGTTTCTGATATTCCGTTCAACGGCCCGATGTCAGAAGTACGCGTAGGACGTGTTGACGGTCAGTTTATTATCAACCCGACATTGAAAGAACAAGAGCTTTCTGATATGGATATCATCGTTGCAGGAACTGCAAAGGATATCAACATGGTGGAAGGAGAGATGAAAGAGATTTCTGAAGAAGAGATGGTAGAAGCGATTAAGCTGGCTCACGAAGAGATCAAGAAACATTGTCAGTTCCAGTTGGATTTGGCAGCGGATGTTCCTAAAGCGAATCCGAAAAGAGAATATTCCCATGAAGCGCATGACGACGAATTCCGCAAACGTTTGTATGATTTCGCATACGAAAAATGTTGCGCTATTGCCCGTCAGGGACTGGCTTCAAAAGAAACACGTTCTGAATTATTCGGAGCAGTAAAAGAAGAATTCACTGCTACATTGACAGAAGAAGAACAAGAAACATACAAGCCATTCATCGGACCTTATTTCAAGGAAACAATGAAAAAAGCAGTTCGGACAGTGATGTTGAACGAAAGCGTTCGCTTAGATGGCCGTAAATTTGACGAAATCCGTCCGATCTGGTCAGAAGTGGACTATCTGCCAACAGCACACGGTTCGGCTATCTTTACACGTGGAGAAACGCAAGCATTGATGTCCCTGACCTTAGGTGGAAAAATGGATGAGCAGATGATTGATGATGTAACATTTGCCGGAAGTGTTCCGTTTATGCTGCATTACAACTTCCCTCCGTTCTCAACAGGTGAGGCGAGACCAATCAGAGGAACTTCACGCCGTGAGATCGGTCACGGAAACCTGGCATTGAGAGCATTGAAGCCGGTTTTACCTGCTGATAATGCTTACACGATTCGTCTGGTTTCTGAAATTTTAGAATCGAACGGTTCCTCTTCAATGGCAACTGTTTGTTCAGGAACACTGGCATTGATGGACGGTGGTGTGCAAATCACTGCTCCGGTATCCGGTATCGCGATGGGATTGGTTGCTGATGGTGGTAAATTCGCAGTTCTTTCAGATATATTAGGGGATGAAGACCACTTGGGAGATATGGACTTCAAAGTGTGTGGTACTGCAAAAGGAATCACAGCTTGTCAAATGGATATCAAAGTAGATGGATTACCTTATGAAATTCTTATTCAGGCATTGAATCAGGCAAAAGCAGGGCGTTTACATATTTTGAATAAAATTATTGAAACGATTGCGCAGCCAAATCCTGATTTCAAACCACATACACCTCGTATTGAAGCATTCAATGTTCCAAATGATACAATCGGTGCAATCATCGGACCTGGAGGAAAAATCATTCAGCAATTGCAAAAAGATACGAAAACGACGATTACCATTGAAGAATTACCAACAGGTGAAGGTCGTGTTCAGATTGTGTCAAACAATGGAGATGACATGGCTGAAGCGATCCGAAGAATTAAATTGATTGCTTTCCCTCCTCAGGTAGAAGAAGGCGCGGAATACGAAGGAAAAGTAAAATCGATCAAAGATTTCGGATGCTTCGTGGAAATTCTTCCCGGAACAGACGGGCTGATCCATATTTCCGAGTTCTCCTGGGAGAAAGTAGCGAAAATGGAAGATGTCGTAAAAGAAGGAGATGTGTTGAAATTTAAAGTAGTAGGAAAAGATCCGAAAACTAAAAAATGGAAATTATCCCGCAGAGTATTACTTCCAAGACCCGAAAGAGCGGAAAAGCCGGTAGAGAATAAGAGCGCTGAGTAATCAGCCGGCAGATTTCCTACGAATTGAGAATATATCTGAGAAGTAATTCTTAGAAAACGGGAAGGTGTTCAGAAAATTGATATATGCAGATTAAAAATTTGCTTGTCATTTTTTGAATGCCTTTCTTTTTAATTACTAGCTTCGAATAACAAGGATGTTACTTGTATAGGTTTGTTTGGATACGGTCCTATGGGACGATTTGAAGAGCGCATCAGAAGTATTAGGAAAGAAGCTGAAAGTGGAAAAATAACGTGGGAAGAAGCAGATAAGTTAACGGCAGAGTGGTTAAGTTTTTATAAACTATCTCTTCCGGATTATGCTAAGTTGGAGGACTCCTATTTGTATAGCTGGAAATCCTTTAATCAATCTACGCTTCCGGTTTTGTTAAAATTAAAAATCCCGATATATGTTGCTTATGGTTCTTCAGATGTAATTGCGGATGATTGTGACCTTCTGCCTTTTTATTTTTCGGGAAATCAAAAAAATAATTTAACCATCAAACGCTATAATGGTTTAGAACATAATTTTTTCCCTGTTGATGATTCAGGAAACGTGGACTATGAAAACGGAAGCTGGCGCCAGGTGATGAATACATTTATTGATTGGGTCGTTAAGATGAAATACTGATTCTGTTTAAAGAATAAGGCAAAAGTATGCAATACAATAATAAATGATATATTTTTGAAATATAGATAATTAAGAAATGATGAAAAATGAATTTTATGATGTAATGAACGCTCATTCCGATGAAGAGTTAATTGAAATTTATGCAAATCGTTCACAATATACTGCTGAAGCAATTGAGGCAATGGAATTAATTCTTGAGGAAAGAAATTTATCAGAGAATGCTGCTGAAGTTTACGAAACGAAACAGAAAGAAGAATCTTTGTCTAAAGAAGGTGTTTATAATGAATTTCAACGTGCTGAGTTTGGTAAGGTCATTTCTGACATTGATTTTGCACAGGAAAAATTAATTAATTCTGTTTATTTTCAGCGTTACATATCGCCTTTGCATAATTACAATTGGTTGAATCATTTATTTATCATACTGGGAATAACCGGATTAGTTTTAACAGGGGTAATTATCGGGATTGGAGAGTTTTATTCGCCTGTCAGTATTCTACTGGTACTTTCAGCGTTTTTCGCTGCACTTTTACCATTGGGTATCTGGAGGCTTCGGAAAAATAAAGCTCAAATCAGTATTAGAAAGGAAATGAGAGCACCTGTGTTACAAATAACGGGAACAAAAGATAATCACGAAATGCAGTTGCCGGTTCGATACCTGTGCTATTGGGAATGGCATCATATAAAATTAACACTAAAACAAGTAAAATTATCTCTATTTCTTTTCGATGACAAGAATAATATAATGATTGAACTTAGTGAATTGCTGGAGCTTCATAAATCTCCGCCTCCACATTGGGTGAAGCTTCCCAAGGCTAAAGAAATGAAAGCACTGACTGCAAACAAAACATTATATGCGTTTTTAAACTACGGAATCCAGAAGCCTTTTTTATATGAACTTCAAAAAATCATTAGCGGGTTAAATAAGAAGCAGGAAGATTATTAGACGGCTTTATATCCAAAAACAGAAAAGTAAAAGCAGAATAATCATGGTAAAAACACGATTACTATTCATTTTCATCTTATTGACAAACAGAATTTTGGTGTAAAACCTTACGGCCTTTAAAGCCGAAAATGGTAAACGGAGATTTATCGATCAGGCCGAAGCGGAAGTAATTCCGGGAAATAGGACACAATGCCTGCAACTTCTCCGAAGGGATAGCAATGGTTTATATCAATAAAAAATGAATAAATACTGCGAAGCAGTACTAAAAACAACGTCTTCTTTTTAAGATATTTTTCCGGTAACTTTAGTTATTCTTAACAGCAAAACCATTGATTATTGCATATTAATCAGTAAACTTGTTAATAACAAAAAACCGTGTATCATGACATTTAATCCGATGACAACACTCACAGAAGTGATGGAGAATTTGAAAAAGGAAGGTTATACTGTAAATTTTAACCTGTATGAAAATCATATTGAAGATGATTCCAGGACGCTGCGCTTTCATCCGGTAGATTTCCAGATTGATCGCGTTTATCGTTTTGAAGGAATGTCCGATCCGGATGATAATTCGATCCTGTATGCTATTTCCTGCAGAGATGGAAGAACTAAAGGAATTCTGGTGAACGCTTACGGAGTATATGCCGATCCGTTATCTCAGGAAATGGTGGAAGTACTGGCAAAAGCAGAAAGAGCGAGATAAGATTAATATCCCGGAATCTTCCGATATCTTTCTTTATATCAAGAATGACAAAACCAAAGGTTAACGAGAATTGAATACTATATCCGGAATGGATGGTCACATTGATTTTCTTAACCGTGATCCAAACAGTGAAAGTGCCGTATCAAAAACAACTGTTTGAGCAGAGCGAGTTTTGTTTTTGTAGGCAATGAACGTATTTGGGTGGTTAAAAAATCACGGTGACGAGGTTTTTGTTTCTTTTTGACGGACAAAAAGAAAGATAGAAATCCAACGAAACAGATAATTCTTTGTAATCCATAGAAAATTTACTTGTTCTGGTGTTAGAGCAACAAGAGATATTATAGCTTAAAATTAACTTATTATATTTTTATTGTGAACTTAAATCTTTCTTTTATCTTTGAATAAGAAGGTAATAATTATGAATTTTCAAGGTAAGACAGTTCTGATAACAGGTGGTGCTTCCGGAATAGGGAAGCTGATGGGAAAAATGGCTCTGGAAAAAGGAGCCGGACAGCTGATCATCTGGGATATCAACGAACCATTGATGATACAGGTGGTGGAAGAGCTCCAAAGCTATGGAAACGTTGCTGGATTTACGTGTAATTTGTCCGATACGGACAGCATCCGGTCGGCTTTTGAGAAAACGACCGGTGTGTTCCCTAAAATTGATGTGCTTATCAACAACGCGGGAGTAGTAGTCGGAAAATATTTTGATGAACATTCTTTGGAGGATATCCGCCTGACAATGGAGATCAATGCCATTGCACCGATGTATCTGATCCAGTTATTTTTACCCGTTTTAAAACAACGCCCTCAGGCCTGTATTTGTAATATTGCTTCTTCAGCAGGATTGATTTCCAATCCGAAAATGTCGGTGTATGTGGCGTCAAAATGGTCACTGTTAGGATTCAGTGACAGTATTTACATAGAATTTAAGCATCAGAAATATCCGATAGGAGTAACAACAGTTACACCTTATTACATCAATACAGGGATGTTTGACGGCGTAAAATCTTTTATTCCGATCATTAAGCCGGAAAAGGCAGCAAAAAAGATTATCAGAGGAATAGAGAAAAATAAACGCTTTGTGAGCATGCCGTGGACCATCCGTATGATTCGTTTGCTTCAGGCAGCGCTTCCCGCATCATGGTTTGATAAAATTGCCGGAGACTGGATGGGAATTTACCATACGATGGATGCGTTTAAGGGAAGGAAATCCTGATTTTTGTAACGGTAGCTTGCTCTTGCTGCTTCCCTGAAGGAAATCAGAGGGATAATATTAATTCATTTTCTGTCACATCCCGTCAATTTTCAGCAGCTTTTCCGTTTTAACCACTTCATTATTGACAGCAATTCTGCAAATATACGTTCCTTCCGCCCAGGCGGAAGAATTTACCGTAATTACATCTTTAGAAAGATACTCTGACACTTGCACTAATTTACCCATGATATCATAAACTGCGATTTGAATCTTGTCTTTTTCCTGCAGATCAGGCAGCTGAATGATGAAATTATCCGAAGAAGGATTGGGGAAGATTGTTATATCTCCAAACTCTGGTGAAACGCAGCGGCTGTAATCCCATACGGTATTTCCTTCACAATCGGTTTTGATAATAGTTGAGTTCCAGTAATAATTGTTGGATATCATGTAAAAATCTATGCCCGACAATATAAAGCCGTTATCTGAAGCAGGCATTCCGCAATAAAACGTTTCTCCTGTAGGAGGCCAGGCAGGATCTACCGCAGAACTATTTTCTTTGTAGTAATATTTATTCCATTTGATTTCTTTGTTCATGTTGAACTTTATGACACCCAGCATGGTTGAATCCACATAATTACGCGCTCCCGATATAAAAATCTCATCGTTTTGATTCGTATAGATATTGGAGCCACCAAAACCATTCGGATTATAAAAACGCTTGTAATCTATTTCATTTCCCTGCTCATCGTATTCGATCAGCGCAAAATCAGTTTGAGAAACCACATATTGCGGAACAGTGTTCACCACAAAATAAGCCAGCACATGGTTTTCCTTAAACGGAGCGGCTGCCATTAAGTAGATAGAATCTTCCGTCAGTGCGGAAGGCTTTAAGGTATTGAATGTTTTCCGCCAGAGTTCCTCTCCGTCCGGATTCACCTTAATAATAGAATTGTAGGTAAAATCAATATTATTAGCATTGGAGGACAATGTCAGGATAAAGTTACCGTCCTTTCCTTTTTTCATGTCTTCAAAATATTCCCAGTAATTATTGGAAGCAAGATCGTAGCTGAAAAATTTACTCCACAGGATATTTCCTTCAAAATCAATCTGCATCAGTTCTCCTTTTGTTCCATTTCCGTTAAAGCCTGCACTTGCAACCAAAATGCCATCCCTGTTCACTAATAAGCTCCGTAAATAATTATCATAAGCCAGCGAACCCGCTGCTCCAAAAATCTTTTTATAGCTGATATTTCCCTGTATATCCACTTTAACTAATAGGCAGAAATCTTTATTATTTATTCTTACTGTTCCACCAATATAAAAGTAGCCGGCATAGTACATAACACTCCTGTACCGTTCATAATTGTCTGGAACATATTCCGGAATTTTCTTTTCCCACATGATATCTCCATTACGGCTTAAAAATAGCATATATCCGTTGTAAATGCCATTTTGCTGGCTATTAACTCCAACTAACAAATACCCTTCCTTACATTCTGCAACACCAAAAATTTCATTAGTGTAGGGGACTATATGCTTCAGGTGGAAAGCTCCCTGTGAAAAAGCAGGGAGCTTTACTGTTAAAGATAATAGGATAATAATTAAATACCTCATTTACCGCATCAGTTTTGTTGTGAAGCTGTTCCCGGCAGCATCATATATTTTAAGCAGGTACATTCCTTTTCCGTAGTTACTTAAATCTACTTTAAAGGCAGCTTCTTTGTTTGTTGTTTCTTTTGTCAGCAGCTTGCCCGACAGATCATATACCGCCACTGTCTTTAGCTCCTGATTTTGCGGAGTGGTGATGATGAAAGAGCCGTCGTAATTGTCCCGTATGATTGTTTTTATTTCCCGTGTGTTTTCTTTAACACCTAATGTTTCGGCAATCTTTAATGAGTTGAAGCAGTTGACTCTTCCGTAAAACATTTCAACGTTAAAACCGGGTTGTCCCATGTTGTAATTATAAATCCCCCCGTTGTCTGTGGAATGTACCTTTTCCGCACCGTTCCGGATCACTTCTTTTACCTGCTGGTAGGTCAGATCCGGCCTTTTTTGCAGGATCATTGCCACAATCGAAGAAACAACCGGAGTTGCCAGTGATGCACCCCGTTCTACTTTGTATCCGTTGCTGGAGCTGTTGATTAAATCGGTTGTGCGGATGATTATTCCCGGAGCAACGACATCGAAGTTAAGCGTGGAATTTCCATAATCCGAGCCTGTTGCAGTAAGTCCCCATGCGCCGCCCGGAGCATTCGGAGAAGCCCTGTAATCGTCCGGATTGGACCATCCTACTCCTATTGTATAATTTTGATTAGCAGGGAAAGTAACCACATTTTGTGTAGAAACCGTTCCTAACTGGCGGTTATCATTGCCTGTTCCGGCCACAACAACCATTCCGCGTTTTAAACTGGGATTATTCGGATCCGGCCGGCCTCCGATCGTTGCATTATATAATTGTGACGAAAGCATACCCGGTGTGCTGATACTTAAGCTTATGTTCAGCACATCACAGTTATCAGTGGCTGCTTTCTGTATTGCATTTTTAATGGGTTCCCTGTTTGCATCGCTATTGAAAGGCTTCGGAATACCACACAGATAAGGTATGACGGTGGCATTGTATGCTCCTCCTACAGCATATCCGTCTGTGGCTGTTAAATTATCGGGCTGAGCAGCAATCACGCCGGTTACCTGCATGGAGTGGGAGCTCAGCTCGTTGTTATACAAAAAATCGGAAAACAAGGTATCTGGAGGTGATACAATCATATTAATCGTATAAGGAATATTTGCATTCACGAAATCCGGATGTGAAAGCTGAAAGCCATAATGATCAATGACTCCGATCTTTATTCCCTGGCCGGTAGCTCCTTCGCCCCAGCAGTCGCAGATATGGGCATCCGCACCGGCTGTTCCTGATTTACCCTGCCAGATAGTACCACCGTCATTATGCAGAAACCAGGAACCGTTGATATTCTGGTAAAAGCTGTTCATCTCATCCACCGGATCACAGGATAACGGCTTCACGGTGTAAGTATCGGGATCGGCATATTTTACCAGCGAGACCTCATGTTCATTGAGGGTTTTAGCCAGTCCGACAGAGGTACGGTATTTGTCTTTGAGCGATTTCTTCATTTTAAAAGAATAAGCCCAGCTGACTCCGGACGGTAAAGACGGATCGGGAGCATATACCATCTCCAGCTCATATTTATCCGCAAAAGCGCTGATCTCTCCGGAGGACAAGGACGGATTGTTAAAAGTGATCATCAGCACATCATCTGTCTGAAAAAACTCACGGTGTGCGTAGCTATTGGTTGTTTTGCTTAACGCGTACGCGAGGGTTTTAAACCGGTTCAGAGAAGTGATGTAATCCACAAAGCTCATCCTGCTGGAAGTCCCGTACGAACCTTTAAAATGCACTTCGTTAAACTGCGAATACGAATTGCTGTAGTAAATAATGGTGTCCACACACGGCGGTAACTGCCCGGTATATTTGCTGTTATCCGTGAAGCTGAAGCAGAACACATCTTTCTGCACATTGTACCAGTCTTTTACACCATCCATGTCGTAAATGTAGACGCTGTCAGCCACAATCAGCTGACCTCTAACAAAGTTAACGAATATAAAACCAATGAAAACGGAAGATAAGATAATTTTTTTCATATTTTAAAATTTTAGAAGCATATTGCTGCTGCTCATCGTCATGCGGATCCCTTTGTTGTTGCCAAAAGCTGGCGCTGCCTGCCGCTGAAGTGATCATGGTGCTTATGCGGTTTTTGCAAATCTACCTCGCTGTTAGGTAGTTAACAATGTTTTTACGGTATATGTTATGTGATTTCAACATAATTTTTACCTTTACAAAAAACATTCGTCATGAAACTTCACGAACGGGTTAAATACATACGGGAGCAGAAACGCATTTCGCAGGAGTCCGTAGCGCATGAGCTTGGAATGAGCCAGTCGCAATACAGCAGGAGAGAAAGCGGGGAAGTTAATTTTCTGGCGGAAGAGATCGGTATATTGTCCAAAGCGCTGGATACCAAAGTTTCAGAGATATATGGTGAGCAACCAAATATTTTTAATAATCATAACCAGAAAGGAGGAAACTTTGGGTATCACATTACTATTCCCGAAAAGCTTATTGAACAGTACGAGCTGCGCTTAAAAGAAAAAGACGAGCTGATCAAATTGTTGAAAGACAGGTTAGGATAAAAAGTCAATTGCAAATTACAGATTGCAAATTGCAGATTTTGTTGCTTTCCTGATTTTAACATCTTTAGTCTTGTTCTTTATATCCTGAAGTCTTTTATCTTTGCTCTTATGTCTAATATCTAACGTCTAACGTCCAATGTCTATTCTCTTAAAGTCCTAATATCGTAATATCTTAAAGTCCTGCTATCCTAAAATCCAAAACATGAAACACATCTTAAAAGTAACCTTTTTGTTGCTGATCTTTACCGCATGTAAAAAAGAAGCAACCCTTTCCGTTTCGCCCGGAACACTGATAGAAACAAATGAGGTGAAAACAATTTCCCGATCGGAGTGTGTCCAGCTGGTAGATTCTGCAGATATCAGCAGCATTGCCCAGTACGATGTCCGATTGATTGAAATTGTTTATGCAACGGAATATGACGGCAAAACAATTGAAACTTCGGGAATGCTGTTTGTTCCTGTGGGGAAAGATACGGTCCATTTTGTGACGTATAATCATGGGACGGTTGTTCCGCTGAAGCTGTTCAAAATGGATGAAGCCACACCTTCCTTATTCACCGGGCAAAGCGTGGGCTTCGGTGAAATAAGAAATGTCGGCCTGACGTGGGCAAGTGCCGGATATACAGTCTTTATGCCCGATTATGTAGGATATAACCGTACAAGAGATAAAGAACATCCGTATATTTATTATCCGGAGCTGTTCAAATCCATTTATCACGGAGATCTGGCCGTAAAATCCTATATACAGTCTCAATCCGCTTATTATGATAACCGTATGTTCTTGGCCGGCTGGTCGCAAGGCGGAGGAGCGTCTTTGTCCGCTCATCGCTATTTTGAGCAGAACTATCCCGGAACATTTACGATCGTGGCAAGTCTGAACCTTTCCGGGCCGTATAACTTTAAGCGGTTTATCCGGTCTGTTTTTGAAAATAAGGAAACGGCAAACGATAAAATCAGCATCTATTCCTGGGCATTGTACTCACTGAATAAATTTTCCGAGCTGAAAAGAGCCAATGACCGGTTTTATTCGTATTCTGTTTACGATCAGGTCTCCGCGTTTAATCCGCCATCAACTGTTCCTGCTGACATTTTCAATAATTTCTTTATCAAGCAGATCGTGGACGGATCGGATGTGGCTATGAACAGCGTAATAGAGCGGAATTCAATGATCAACGGGTGGAATCCTCAGGGGAAGATTTATCTGTACCATGGCGATGCGGATGATTTTGTGCCTTATTTCAATTCGGAAGATTGTTACGAAGGATTGCTTCAGCTGGGAGCGGATATTCATTTTACGACTTATCCCGGAGCTACTCACTATACCGTATTCCCGAAATACCTGATTGACGCTAAGAATCAAATGGATTTATTGAAATGATTATGAAAAAGCTACTCTATATTACCGTTATTCTGCTTCAGGTGTCTGCGGCGGTATCTCAAAGAAACATAGATGATATGTTCTTTTCCCAGGGAACGAATTATTATAATGCGGGCTATTCTCCGACACACAAAGACAGTGTGGAGATGATCAATGCGTATGATACCCGTACAATGTTGAAAATAGCTACCAATAATACAGGGAACACAGTTACTCCAAGCTTGACTTACCAGGCATTTTCCAAGCTGGACCGTTTTGTTTTTACCTATAATTTTAATCATCAGAGCTATTCCTATACTTCTAACAATGAAGTCGGTTTAGGTGTTATCTATACACTACCGTTCAGCAATGTACATAAGCTAAGCTTTGGACTGAGAGGTGATTTCAGCTTTTATAACCTGAAGAAATTCAATGGGATTGATTACATTCAGCTGGAAAAAGAAAAGCGGGTAAAGCTGCTTGCTGACATTGATCTCGGAGTTCATTATTTGATAAAAGGATTCGAAGCAGGAATTTCCGGAAAACATTTACTGGCCTCCAAATACCGCCCGGATGATATTCTGCTCCAGAACCAGAGAGGTTTATATACCTATTTCAGCTATAATTTCTCAATAGGAAACCATATTGAGCTGAAACCAGCGGTTTTTATAACACCGATCAACTATCTGAATACTTTTCTTGCACTGGAATTAGGTGTGATGAAAAAAGTATATGCACAATATGCTTTTCGTTTTAATGAGCTGAGACACCAGTATAATATCGAATATAGAGGCAATATCCGTCAGAATCAATTCTTTGTCGGCCTGGCATTTAATCATTCAATTATTTATTCAGATTTTAACGCGGGAATCCGGTTAGGATATATCGTAAGAGATTGAGTAACCACAGAGCCACAAAGTAACACAGAGAAGTAATCCTTCGTGTCCTCTGTGTCTCCGTGGTAAACTGAAATAAGGGATTTGATGAAAATAATTAGCAGGAAATAACCACAGAGCCACAAAGTAACACAGAGAAATAACCCTTTGTGTTCTCTCTGCCTTTGTGGTAAAACCAGTAAACTACTTTAATAACTAAAACACACTTCTACTCCATGACAGAAAATGAAATTTCAAAAGAAATAATCGGTGCAGCTATTGAAGTTCATAAACAATTAGGCCCGGGATTACTGGAAAGCAGCTACGAAGCATGCCTGGCATATGAACTTAGGCAATTGGGTTTGGATGTAAAAACACAGGTAGCTTTACCCGTTGTTTATAAAGGAGTTAAATTAGATGTCGGATACAGAATTGATATTCTGGTAGAAAATAGAGTGATTATTGAGGTAAAAGCGGTAGAAGCACTTGCTGATATTCACACCGCACAGCTCCTGACGTATTTAAAGCTTAAAGATTTAAAATTGGGATTGCTCGTTAATTTCAATAGTGTGAAAGTGATAGATGGCGTGAAAAGAATTTTGAATGGATATTTATAAGAATAACCACAGCGCCACGAAGTAACACAGAGAAGTAATCCTTCGTGTCCTCTGTGCCTCTGTGGTAAACTGAAATAAGGGATTTGATGAAAATAATTAGCAGGAAATAACCACAGAGCCACAAAGTAACACAGAGAAGTAATCCTTCGTGTCCTCTGTGTCTCCGTGGTAAACTGAAATAAGGGATTTGATGAAAATAATTAGCAGGAAATAACCACAGAGCCACAAAGTAACACAGAGAAATAACCCTTTGTGTTCTCTCTGCCTTTGTGGTAAAACCAGTAAACTACTTTAATAACTAAAACACACTTCTACTCCATGACAGAAAATGAAATTTCAAAAGAAATAATCGGTGCAGCTATTGAAGTTCATAAACAATTAGGCCCGGGATTACTGGAAAGCAGCTACGAAGCATGCCTGGCATATGAACTTAGGCAATTGGGTTTGGATGTAAAAACACAGGTAGCTTTACCCGTTGTTTATAAAGGAGTTAAATTAGATGTCGGATACAGAATTGATATTCTGGTAGAAAATAGAGTGATTATTGAGGTAAAAGCGGTAGAAGCACTTGCTGATATTCACACCGCACAGCTCCTGACGTATTTAAAGCTTAAAGATTTAAAATTGGGATTGCTCGTTAATTTCAATAGTGTGAAAGTGATAGATGGCGTGAAAAGAATTTTGAATGGATATTTATAAGAATAACCACAGCGCCACGAAGTAACACAGAGAAGTAATCCTTCGTGTCCTCTGTGCCTCTGTGGTAAACTGAAATAAGGGATTTGATGAAAATAATTAGCAGGAAATAACCACAGAGCCACAAAGTAACACAGAGAAGTAATCCTTCGTGTCCTCTGTGCCTCTATGGTAAATCGTAACAACCACACTCGCCCATAACGTTAAATATTTTTTATTTTTCTTCCACGGTAAATACTACCAATGCCTTTTATTTACTTTTGTTGACAAAATTGTCAAACTAAAATGTCAAGTCAACTAAGCGAAACGGAACAGCTGATTATTTCCAAATCCAAACAGTTGTTTTACGAAGAAGGAAATATCAAGGCAACCTGTCAGGAAATTGCCGATTTTTCCGGAGTTCAGCGCACTTTGGTGAATTATTATTTTCGCTCAAAAGACAACCTGGTCAGAATTGCACATGCTGAAATTATTGCAGAAATGCATGAAGGATTGCACGGGATTTATACCGGAATAACCATCCCTTTTGAAGAGAAAATTGAACGGTTGATTGATTTTACCTTTACATTCAAACGGAAATATCCATATTTTGAAGTGTTTAATATTATCAGGTCCAATAACCTGATCGATGAAAATCTGTTTCTCAAACCTCAGACTACAAATGAGATGCGGGAATTCCTTAAACAGATTCAGGAGCAGATGGACAGAGGTGTGATACGAAGATCCAATCCGATCAATTTTGTTCTGAATATTTTTTCGCTTGTGTCGTATCCTTTGGTCATGAAAGGAATTTTCAAAGATGTTTTTGACTTGTCGGAAGACGAGTTTGAACAAATTTTACAGGAAAGAAAAGAGTTAATTAAAAATTTAATTTTCAATAAATGAGAACAATTAATACTTTATTATTTACAACTGCCTTAGCCGCTCTTATAGCTGTATCCTGCAAAGGAAAAGAAGAAGCGGCGGTAAAACCTGTTCAAACCTACAATGTGATTGAATTAAAGCAGCAGGAAGCGGAACTATATTCTGAGTATCCCGCAACGCTCGCAGGAATTGAAGATATCGAAATACGCCCGATGATCAACGGTTACATCGAAAAAATTTATGTGGATGAAGGCCAGGAAGTGAAAAAAGGAGATTTGCTTTTCAGGATTTCGAATCCGCAATTTGCCCAGGATGTAAACATGTATGCAGCACGGGTGGAAAGTGCGAAGACTGCTGTGGAAGCAGCCCGCATCCAGGTGGAAAAGACAAAACCGTTAGTGAAAGACGGGATTATCAGCACGTATGAGCTGACCAACGCGGAGCTGGCGCTGGACACGCGAAAAGCAGAGCTGGAACAGGCAAAAGCAGCGTTTTTAAATGCACAGACAAACCTGGGATATACTACCATAAAAAGTCCTGTTGACGGTGTGGTAGGAAAGCTCCCTTACAAATTAGGAAGTTATGTTTACAGTAATACTACTTTACCTTTGACAGTTGTTTCCAACATCACGAAAGTGTTTGCCTATTTTTCTATCAATGAGAAGCAGCAGCTGGAAATGTTTGAGACGATTGAAGGAAAGAATTTTCAGGAAAAGATTGATAAAATTCCCCCGGTGACATTGATCCTGTCTAACGGCGAAACCTATGCACAGGCAGGAAAAATTGAAACGTTCAGCGGATTGGTTAATAACATGACCGGCTCTTTTAATGTACGTGCAGGCTTTTCTAATCCCGATAAAATGCTTCGTTCCGGTAGCAGCGCGGCTGTCCGTATTCCCGTACATCTGAAAAATGTAATTATCATTCCTCAGAAAGCAACGTCCGAATTGCAGGACAAGCGTCTGGCATATATCGTCGGAAAGGATGAAACAGTGACCGGAGTCCCTGTAAAAGTCAGAGAGGTACCCGGAGGAAAATTCTTTGTGGTAACAGAAGGGCTTAATCCCAACGATAAATTAATTATTGAAGGTATCGGAATTGTACCGGAAGGAACAAAGATCAAACCTCAGATTATTCCGGCAGACAGTGTTTTGAAATTCTAAAACCGATTTTTTTATGTTTAGTAAATTTATAGAACGTCCGGTACTATCGACCGTAATCTCCATATTGATTGTCATATTGGGAGTTTTGGGACTAATCAGCCTTCCTGTTTCCCAGTATCCTGAAATTGCTCCTCCTACCGTTACTGTAAGTGCAAGCTACCAGGGAGCAAGTGCGGAAGTAGTTATGAATTCAGTGGTAATTCCGCTGGAAGAGCAGATCAACGGAGTGGAGGATATGACCTATATGACCTCGACGTCCAGCAATGACGGCTCGGCTTCGATTAATATCTATTTTAAGCTGGGGACAAATCCCGATTTAGCCGCAGTGAATGTCCAGAACCGTGTTTCAAGAGCAACTCCGTTATTGCCGCAGGAAGTAACGCGTGCCGGCGTAACAACAGCGAAAAGACAAAGCGATAATGTACTGATCTTCTCACTGTACAGCGAAAGCCCTGAATTCGATATGACCTTTCTTCAGAATTATTCCAATATCAACCTTTTGCCCAAAATAAAAAGGGTAAACGGAGTGGGAGAAGCGATGGTATTCGGCTCTAAGGATTATTCAATGCGGATTTGGCTGAAGCCGGATGTAATGGCAAGCTACGGACTCGTTCCTTCAGATATCATGAACCTTTTAGCGGAGCAAAATATTGAGGCTGCTCCGGGACAGCTGGGAGAAAACAGCGATCAGACATTTCAGTATGTTTTGAAATACAAAGGCCGTCTGCAAAGCACAGACGAATTTGAAGAAATTGTTGTGAGAGCAACGGAAAACGGCGAAATCCTGAAGCTGGGAGATATCGCCCGCCTGGAGCTGGGATCCCAGAATTATTCAGGCAGTTCCAGCACGAACGGAGCACAGTCTGTCGGAGTTGCCATTGCACAGACAGCAGGATCGAATGCGCAGGAGGTGATTAATGGTGTTTTGAAAGTATTGGAAGAATCATCTGTAAACTTTCCGAAAGGAATCCACTATACAACGCTGGTAAATGCAAATGACTTTCTGAGCGAATCCATTTCAAAAGTGATCGGAACATTGATTGAAGCATTTATCCTGGTATTCCTGGTAGTATTTATCTTCCTGCAGGACTGGAGATCCACGCTGATCCCGGCGATTTCGGTTCCGGTCGCGATTATCGGTACCTTCTTCTTCCTGAGCATGTTCGGCTTTACAATTAATTTGCTGACCTTATTTGCGTTAGTGCTTGCCGTCGGTATCGTTGTCGATGATGCCATCGTGGTGGTGGAAGCGGTCCATGCGAAGATGGAGCAGGGTGAACGTGATCCTAAGAAAGCGGCACATAAAGCGATGAACGAAATTACCGGAGCGATTATTTCCATTACGCTGGTAATGTCCGCTGTATTTATTCCGGTGTCATTCATCAGCGGATCAGCCGGCGTTTTTTATAAGCAGTTCGGATTGACGCTTGCTGTGTCCATTATACTTTCTGCGATCAATGCCCTGACACTTTCTCCGGCTTTATGTGCTTTGATCTTAAAGCCACATGAAGAAGAGCACGGGCAGAAAAAAGGATTCCTGAAACGTTTCTATTCCGCCTTTAATATAGCTTTTGATGCAACAACCAATAAATATAAGAAATCAGTACAATTCTTTGTCAATAGAAAATGGGTCGCTTTTGTGGTGATCGCTGCCTTTGCAGGGCTATTTATACTGCTGATGAACACACAGCCGAAAGCATTTGTACCGGGTGAGGATACAGGTGGTATTATGTCCGATATTTCACTTCCTCCGGGAACTTCTATTGAACGTACGGAAGAAGTGCTGCTGAATGTGGAGAACGCGGTGAAAGATATTCCTGAGATCGGTAAAATTCTTCGGATTTCCGGGCGAAGCCTGATCAGCGGGGCGGGAAGCAACTACGGTATGATTATCGTAAAGCTGAAGCCATGGGCAGAACGGGCAGGCAAGGGACAGGACGTAACTTCCGTGATTCAGGAATTGTTCAAGCGAACCGCAGGAATTAAAGACGCACGGGTGATTTTCTTTGCCCGCCCTACGATTATGGGATTTGGTTTCAGCAGCGGATTTGAATTCCAGCTGCAGGATCAGAAAGGAGGGACTATTGAGAATTTAAATGAAGTAAAAGATCAATTCCTGGCGGCGTTGAATTCCCGCCCGGAAATTCAGTATGCTACCACTTCTTTTTCTCCGAATTATCCACAATACCGCATTGATCTGAATGTCCCTGCAATAAAGCGGGCCGGTCTGACAGTAACGGATATTCTGGGAACAATGCAGGGATATTATGGTGGTGTTTATGCCTCCAACTTCAATAAATTCGGGAAGCAATTCCGTGTGATGTATCAATCAGAGCCGGAATTCAGAGCTAATCCCGAGTCTTTGAACAGGGTAATGGTAAGGAATAATAAGGGAGAAATGGCGCCGATTTCCCAGTTCATTGAATTTAAAAAGGTGTTCGGCCCTCAGATTATCAATCGCTTTAACTTGTTCACATCCGTTAGTATTCAGGGAGCACCGAGCCCCGGACACAGTACGGGAGAAGCTATCAAAGCGATCGAAGAAGTGGCGCAGCAGACCTTACCGCTCGGATACGGTTTTGAATATTCGGGTATGACACGGGAAGAAATTAGTGCAGGTGGCCAGACAGTATATATTTTCTTGCTGTGTCTGATCTTCGTTTACTTTCTTCTCTCCGCGCAATATGAGAGCTATCTCCTTCCGTTGGCGGTACTGCTTTCTTTGCCGGTAGGTCTGGCGGGAACGTTCATTTTTGCCTGGTTGTTTGATGTGAGCAATAATATCTACCTGCAGATCACACTGATCATGTTAATCGGGTTATTGGCGAAAAATGCCATTTTGATCGTAGAATTTGCTGCCGGAGCAAGAAGGAACGGGGCAGGTATTGCACAGGCGGCTGTTCAGGGAGCGGTAGCGCGTTTTCGTCCTATCCTGATGACATCATTTGCCTTTATTTTAGGGTTGCTTCCTCTGATGCTGGCGAAAGGCGCGGGAGCTGTCGGAAATCAGGCCATCGGGACCGGAGCGATCGGAGGGATGCTGATAGGTACCATTCTGGGAGTTCTTGTGATTCCGGCCTTATTCGTGGTTTTCCAGACATTACAGGAAAAAGTATCAAGAAAAAAGTAGTAAGACTATGAAATTGAAATACATTATATACTTGGGAGCAGTAGCGTTTTTACTGACCAACTGCGGTTTGAAGGATCGCTACGAGCAGCCCAAAATAGAAGAGGAAAGCCAGAAAGGAATTGTCCGTGATAATGTTTCACGGGATTCCGTTTCATTAGCCGATATTTCCTGGAAAAGCTTCTTTACGGATCCCCAGCTTCAGTCGCTGATAGAAGAAGGGCTTAAAAATAATTATAATCTGCAGAATGCAGTCTTGCAGATCGCTGCTGCGGAAGCGGGATATAGACAAAGCAAGCAGGCCTTTTTTCCGACGCTGAATTTTGCTCCGACAGTGACAGCCAATAAAACATCAAAGAATTCCTTGAACTTTCCTTCAAATATCAATATCAACCTGAAAACAACAACCGTTTCTTTAGGATTTACGACCAATTGGGAAATTGATATCTGGGGAAAGCTGGCGAGTCAGAAAAGAGCTAATTTTGCAAACTGGCTTTCAATGCAGGCATCGAAAAATGCCGTACAGACAGCATTGATAGCAAGTATCGCTAATGCCTATTATTCATTACTGGCTTTAGACAGGCAATTACAGGTGACAGAAGAAACGATTCGCCTTCGTGAGGCAGCAGTGGTAACACTTAAAGCGCTCAATATTTCCAGCTCGACTACCAGTGCAGATGTAGCCCAGGCAGAAGCAAATCTGTATGCAGCGAAAGTAACGATCCCGGAAATAAAACAGGCAATCCGTGAAATGGAAAACCTGATCTGCACATTAATTGCTTCGCCGTTAAAGGAAATTCCCAGAGGGGCGCTGGACAACCAGACAATGAATAAAGAGCTGAAAACAGGAGTTCCCATGTTGCTGCTTTCAAATCGTCCGGATGTATTTGCTGCGGAAATGAATTTCCGTAAGGAATATGAATTGGTTAACGTTGCAAAAGCATCCTTTTATCCGAGCTTAAATATCAATTCGGGCTCCATTGGTATCAGCGCGCTGACCACGAGGACGCTGTTTGATATCAACTCATTTTTTGGAAACCTGGTTGCCGGGATCACTCAGCCGATCTTCAACAGAGGAACGCTGAAAGCCAATCTTAGACAACAGCGGGTACGCCAGGATATTGCGCTGAACAGCTTTAAAAATACACTTATCCAGGCCGGACAGGAAGTTTCCAATGCGATGTATGCTTATCAGACAATTGAGGACAAAAAAGAATTCAGGGAAAAACAAGTGGAATCATTGATGAAAGCGGTTGAAGCGAATCGAAAGCTGCTGGAATTTAGTAGCAGAACTACTTATACGGATGTGTTGGTTTCCGAGCAGAACCTGATCGTAGCCCAGCTTAGTCAGATCAATGATCAGCTATTGCAATACAAAGCAATGATTGAGCTTTACCGTGCTTTAGGTGGTGGTTGGAAAGGAGAATAATTTTTTATAAACAACATATTTACAGTTAGTAACGATAATTACTATGTTGGATAAGCGGATTATTCCATTGGCTATGGGTGGCCTTGGGATCGGAACGACAGAATTTACAATTATGGGATTATTGCCGGATATTGCCGGATCAATGAATATCTCCATTCCCGAGGCAGGACATTTTATATCGGCGTACGCGCTTGGAGTTGTGATCGGAGCACCTGTTTTAGTTGCTTATTCAATGAAACAACCACCGAAGAAAGTGCTTTTAGCACTTATGGTGCTGTTTACTGTATTCAATGCACTTTCAGCATTTGCTTCTGACTATAGTTTCATGATGATTTCCCGTTTTCTGGCAGGATTGCCGCATGGAGCATTTTTCGGTGTTGGAACTGTCGTTGCGTCTATGTTGGGAGGAAAAGGAAAAGAAGCGCTATACATTTCTTTAATGTTCACCGGTTTAACAATAGCGAACCTTGCCATGGTTCCATTTGTTACCTATATAGGCCATACATTCGGCTGGAGATGGTATTTTGTGATTGTCTCAATTATCGGACTGCTGACCTTATTGTCCCTGATAATATGGCTGCCTAAAATGGAAAGTAAGTCTGCCGGCTCTGTTAAAAATGAGCTTCAGTTTTTAAGGAATATACGTTTCTGGCTGGTATTTTTTATCGCAGCAATCGGTTTTGGAGGCTTATTTACCTGGTTCAGCTACATTACACCGTTAATGACAATATTCTCCGGTTTTGATCCGGAGAATATGGCATATATTATGATATTGGCCGGAGCGGGAATGGTTATTGGAAATTTATTGGGAGGAATGTTATCCGATAAAATGGGCGCATCTAAAGCTGCCATTCTGTTATTGTTCATGATGCTGCTGGCTTTGGCAGGAGTTTTTCTTTTCGCAGAAAATAAAATAATCGCGATTATCCTGACTTTTATATGCGGAGGATTGTCTTTATCGACATCATCACCAATAAATATGATGATGATGAAATCTGCTCCCGGCTCCGAAATGATGGGCGCGGCATTTATGCAGGCAGCATTTAATATTGCTAATTCTGCGGGTGCTTATTTTGGAGGTATTCCTCTCGAATACGGCCTTTCCTATAATTACCCGTCGCTGGTAGGAGTGGGAATGACCTTTATCGGATTGATCATTTGTCTGCTTTACTTTGTACAATTTGACAGAAAGTCGTTGAATTTAATCACTTCAAAAAGATGATTTCTCTTTCTGAAAAAAAATAAGTGGATTATTTAGATGTTAATATGCTGTTTTATAGTTGTCTATAATTTTTTTAAGATAAAAAACCATTTTTATTTGTTTTTCTCATTTAAAAATAAATACATTTGCCAAAACAGTTTTTGAACACGAATAATGATTTCTTTTTACACATATACTAATGCACATAACACATCTGAAATGATGTGCTGTTGTTGTATGACTATTTTAGGTCATTAGTGTATCGGGTATGAAATTAATTTGAATATAGAATTACAGAAAACTCCTCCGATACATTTCGGGGGAGTTTTTTTTTGAATCAACTTTTAGAAGAACCAAATGGAAAAAATAAGTGTAATAGCAATTTCAAAGACAAATAATCCGGCAAATATGTTCTGCATGGCAATGATGTGTTGTTGTTCCGGCAATATGCAATAGCTGTGTAAAAGGTACTTTTTTCATTTTTATAAAGGGGGCTTACACAGCGTAAGCCCCCTTTTTTTATTCAAAAATAAGATTTAGATTATGAGCACTTTAAAAAATAATAAATTACTGATTCTTTTAGCATTCCTCAGCATTTACATTATCTGGGGAACAACTTTTCTTGCGATCCATTACGGATTGAAAGGTTTTCCTCCTTTTATTCTGTCAGGATTCAGATTTCTTATAGCGGGAGTAATCCTTCTTTTGTGGCTTTACTTTATCAAGGGAGAAAAGCCGTTTTCTGCTTACGCATGGAAAAGAAATACCGTGTCAGGATTCCTTATTCTGACAATAGGGGTGGGAGCAGTAACCTGGGCAGAGCAGTATATTTCCTCGACAGAAGCAGCGATTATCATCGCGTCTGAGCCTTTCTGGTTTATTCTGGTGGATAAACGAAACAGGTCATTTTACCTGAATAATAAATTGGCCATTACCGGATTGCTGATCGGGTTTGCAGGATTGCTGCTGTTCTTTAAAGACAGCCTTACTGCGACAGCAGCAACAGATTCTCTTGCGACCATACGAACCATTTCTTTTGTATTGCTGATTGCAACTGCTTTGGTCTGGGTGATCGGCTCGCTTTACTCTAAGAAAACAACAGGAGAAAGCTTATTTATGAATGTCGCACAGCAATTGATCATCGGTGGAGCAACGAGCCTGCTTATTGCCACTATAAACGGTGAGTGGAATCAATTGAATATAGAAGCAATTCCCTTAGATGCCTGGGTGGGACTACTTTATCTGATTGTGTTCGGATCTATCATTGCCTACATGTCTTTCATCTGGTTATTGTCAGTTAAACCCGCTGCGCTGGTGAGCACACATACATTTGTGAACCCTCTCGTTGCAGTTGCAGCAGGTGTTTTTATCTCAGGAGAAACAATTACCATAGGTCAGACGGCAGGCGTTGTAATTATTCTTGTTGGTGTGATTATCACGAATATTGTTCAGTATGAGGTTCCAAAGAGAACCAAAGTGAAAATCCGCAGAACAACACGAACACTCATTCGTTTTTATCAATCAGGAAAACAACTTACTCAAATTTAAATAAATATGATAGCAACATTAGTCAATCAGGAACTTCAGCAAAAATTAGAGAATATCCAGCAGGAAATAGGTAATACGCCGTTGATTCCAATTATAGGATTGCACAATAATCCGGATGTAAAGATTTATGCTAAAACGGAATGGGAGCAACTTTCAGGAAGTGTTAAAGCACGTGCAGCCTTCCATATTATCAAAAATGCGATTGAAAATGAGGAACTGACAGATAATAAGATTCTTTTGGATGCAACGAGTGGAAATACCGGAATAGCGTATGCTGCTATAGGTAAGAAACTGGGAATAAAAGTAACACTGTTACTGCCTGAAAATGCATCGAAAGAAAGAAAAGAACTTCTTCAGTCTTTGGGTGCAGCAGTAATTTTTACCTCTAAATTCGGAGGTACAGATGAGGCCCAGGAAATTGCAGCGGAACTGGCAGAAAGACATCCTAATCAGTATTTCTATGCCAGTCAGTATACAAATGAGAATAACTGGAAAGCGCATTACTACGGTACAGCAGAAGAAATTTTTAAGGAATTGCCGGAAGTAGATTATTTTATTGCCGGCTTGGGAACAACAGGAACTTTTACGGGAACTTCAAAGCGATTGAAGGAGGTGTACAAAAATATTCAGACAATTGCTTTACAGCCGGATTTTGCACTTCATGGCCTGGAAGGCTGGAAGCATTTAGAAACAGCTATCGTTCCTCAAATATATAATCCGGCAATT
Organism: Flavobacteriia bacterium 40-80; assembly: GCA_001899145.1. Lineage (GTDB taxonomy): Bacteria > Bacteroidota > Bacteroidia > Flavobacteriales_D > Crocinitomicaceae > 40-80. The sequence continues at coordinate 155,146 of MKVF01000010.1, read as the reverse complement.
CCTGACAGAATTGTGGAAGTCAGCACAGAAAGAGCATACCAGGTAATAGAGGAGTTTTATGAAAAAAGCGGATTACTGCTGAGTCCTTCATCTGCTGCAAATTTAGCCGGGACTCTTAGTATTGCGGAAGCGATTCCTTCAGGTACGATTGTTACGATTTTGCCGGACAATGCAGATAAATACAGTGAGGTTATAAAAACAATTTTTAAAAATGATACATATAAGTGATACAATAAAAGCGCAGCTGCAAAAAGATGCATTTGCTTCTTTTCCGGATGAATGTTGCGGCTTTTTATTGGGAATAGAAAAAAGGGATGAGCGTGTCATTGAGGAAATTATTGTGGTGAATAATGCAAAGGAAGGAGACAAGAGAAGGCGTTTTGAAATCACCCCGGTTGATTATATGAAAGCGGAAAATTATGCAGATGAACAAGGTTTGACTTTATTGGGTGTTTATCATTCACATCCGAATCATCCATCCATTCCAAGTGAGCACGATAGAGTTGTTGCCCAGCCGTTTTTTTCCTATATCATTCTTGCTGTCAGGGAAAATGAGTTGGTATCTGTTCAATCATGGCGGTTAAATGATGAATTTCAATTCGACGAAGAAAAAGTTTCAATAATTAATAAATTTTAAAAACCAGTAAATATGGCAAAAGTTATCATTCCAACTCCGTTAAGAAAATTCACGAATCAGGAGTCAAAAGTTCAGGTAGAAGGAACTACTGTAAAAGAAGCAATACATCAATTAATAACAAACTTCCCGGATTTGAAAAAAAATCTGTTGGACGAAAATGGAGGTATCAGAGGATTTGTAAACATTTTTGTAGATGAGGACGATATAAGGAACCTGCAGCAGGAGGATACACCTCTGGAGGCACATTCAACTCTTAGTATTATTCCAGCAATTGCCGGAGGAAGTGGAGCAATTGATGAAATAGAGTTCTCAAAAGAAGAACTTGCACGCTATAATCGTCACATCATTATTCCTGATTTTGGGCTTGATGCGCAGAAAAAGCTTAAAGCAGCAAAAGTGTTAGTTGTCGGATCAGGTGGTCTAGGCAGCCCTTTGCTTTTATATCTTGCTGCGGCAGGTGTGGGAACCATTGGTATTGTCGATTTTGATGTTGTTGATGACAGTAATTTGCAGCGACAGGTACTTTATGGAGTAGAAAATGTCGGAACACCTAAAGTGGAAGCTGCAAAAAAACGGTTGCAGCAATTAAATCCGCATATTACTATTGTGACTTACAATACACAACTGACCTCTAAAAACGCATTGGAGATTGTTCGCGAATATGATGTTGTTGCTGACGGAACAGATAACTTTCCAACGCGCTATCTGGTAAATGATGCAAGTGTTATTACAGGAAAACCAAATGTATATGCATCCATATTTCAGTTTGAAGGCCAGGTGGCTGTTTTTAATTATACTGATAAAAACGGAGTAACAGGACCAAATTACCGTGATTTGTATCCGGCACCTCCTGATCCGGGATTAATTCCAAATTGTGCGGAAGGTGGTGTTTTAGGTGTTTTACCGGGAATTATAGGAACATTACAGGCAAATGAAGTTATCAAAGTGATTACAGGTGTAGGTGAAATATTAAGTGGGCGCTTTTTTGTTTTCGATGCACTTACATTTGAAACAAGAACCTTAAAAATTACCAAAAATAAAAACACGCCTGAAATAAAAGAATTAATTGATTACGAGCAGTTCTGCGGAATAAAAGCAGTAGAGAAAGCAATTAAAGAGATTACGGTGCAGGAATTTGAAAGCTGGTTGGCTGGAGATGAGGATATTCAGGTAATTGATGTAAGGGAGCCGGACGAATACGAGCAGGTTAATATTGGTGCTTTGTTGATTCCTTTGGCAACAGTCAAAGAGAGAGCTGATGAAATTTCAAAAGATAAAAAAGTTGTGATTCACTGTAAGCTGGGAGGAAGAAGTGCAAAGGCGATCAGAGAACTGGAAGAGGCATTTGGTTTTGAAAATCTGTATAATTTAAAAGGAGGTATTACAGCTATTGAACAAGAAACCGATTTGACAAAAAAATCAGCACAGTATTGATTTATCAGAATGAGCAGGAAATTACATCTGTTATAATTTCCTGCAAAATAATCGGTTAACTATTTTAAAGTTTTTTTAATAATGATTTAATGAAATAAATAAAATATAATCTACTATTTTGGTAGGAATTATAGTATAAATTTAAAAGATGCTGTGGCCGAAAGGTGAGGCATGGCTCAGCAAAAGCCGTTATACTGGTTCAAATCCGGTCAGCATCGCTAAAATAAATGTTTAATTAAAATAAAATAAAGCTATGGCAACACTAAGATTAGGTGACACTGCACCGAACTTCAAAGCAGAAACAACACAGGGAACGCTTGACTTTTATGAATTTCTTGGAAACGGATGGGGAGTGTTTTTCTCTCATCCTGCTGATTTTACTCCTGTTTGCACAACAGAACTTGGAGCAACAGCAAAACTGAAAGATGAGTTTGAAAAAAGAAATGTGAAAGCAATTGCGATAAGTGTAGATCCGATTGATCAGCACCACAGCTGGATCAGTGATATTAATGAAACGCAGAATACAGTTGTGAATTTTCCTATTATTGCGGATCCGGACAGAAAGATTGCAGAATTGTATGATCTGATTCATCCGAACGCAAGTGAAACATTTACTGTCCGCTCTGTGTTTGTCGTGGGTCCGGATAAAAAAATCAAGCTGACGATTACCTATCCGGCTTCTACAGGAAGAAATTTTGATGAGATTTTACGTGTGATCGATAGCCTTCAGCTGACGGCAGATTACCAGGTGGCAACTCCTGCAAACTGGAAACATGGCGAAGAAGTAGTGATCGCTCCGGCTGTAAAACAGGAAGATGTTCCTGCAAAATTCCCGAAGGGACATAAAGTGGTAAAACCTTATTTACGCCTGACACCTCAACCTAATCTTTAAATAATAATGTATTCCCATGCTGACAAACAGCATGGGAATTTTAGTAAAAAATCCTGATATGAGCTCAAAATTACATACGGATGAAAATACCGTCCGGATCACTGCTGCACAAATTGTTCTTTTAGCTGTAATTGCCTTGTGGACACAATGGCCGGCTTTGGCAGCATTTCTGGCAGTGGACTTTGCAATACGCGCATTCTCTCTTTATCCTTCGCCTCTTGCACTACTGTCAAAGTCAGTTGTTAAGCCATTGAAACTTGAACCTCATCCGATTTTTGCACCACCTAAAAAATTCGCAGCTGGAATCGGTTTCGTATTCTCACTTGTCATTACACTTTTGCTATATTTTAAATTAATTACAGCTGCTTATCTGGTTGGAGGAATACTCATTTTTTGTGCTGTTCTTGAATCGGTATTTAAAATCTGTTTAGGCTGCTACGTTTACAATTGGATAGTAGCACCGGTTGTAAACAGAACCGGTAAGTAAACAGATATATAATGAAGTAATTAAGTTGAAAATGATTCAGATTAAAAATATTTCTAAAACATTTTATAAGGAAAACGGAGCATTTAAAGCGCTGGACAATGTCAGCATTGCGCTCGAAAAAGGAGATATTGTCGGTATCATAGGAAGCTCGGGAGCAGGGAAAAGCACTTTGATTCGTTGCGTTAATCTGCTGGAAAAACCGGATGAAGGTGAAATTATTGTCAACAACAGAAATCTGCTTGCTTTGAACAATAAGAGCCTGTCAGCGGAACGGGAGAAGATCGGGATGATTTTTCAGCATTTCAACCTGCTTTCTTCAAAAACAGTTTTTGATAATGTTGCACTTCCTTTAGAGTTAACAGGTAAAGATAAAATAACAATAAGAAAACGGGTGGTAGAGCTTCTGACGCTGGTCGGATTAGGGGACAAAATTTATGAATACCCTAAAAATCTTTCCGGAGGACAGAAACAAAGAGTGGCAATTGCCCGTGCGCTTGCAAATAAACCTCACGTCCTGTTATGTGATGAAGCTACCAGCGCTCTCGATCCCGTTACAACCGGTGCTATTCTTGAATTGCTGAAAGAGATCAATCAGACCTTAAAGATTACTATTTTACTTATAACCCATGAAATGGAAGTAGTGAAAAGTATCTGTAACCGGATCGCAGTACTGGACAAAGGGAAGATCGTCATTCAGGGAGCATTTGAAGATGTTGTAGCATCCGGACATTCCATTGTACAGCAGTTCATTAGCAAAAAGAAAATAACCATTCCGGGATATCTGAAAGATCAGCTCCGGCAATCAGCGGCAGAAGGGTTGTTTCCTTTGCTTGAAATAGAACTTAATAACGCGGTATCTCTTGAAACAATTATTGACTTCAGCCGGCACTATTATCATGTCCCTGTAAAGATTCTCAAGGCAGATATAGAAACTGTAGGAGAGCTTAGCTTTGGAAAATCTCTTTTGATTCTACAAGGTCAGGAAGCAGCTAATGAAAATGTGATGGGTTATCTGGACCAAAATAATATTAAAAATAACATCAGAGGCTATGTATGATTCAACAACAGTGCTCCTTTTAGAAGGACTTTGGGAAACTATTGTTATGACTTTTTTATCCGGCTTTTTTGGCTTTTTACTGGGATTGCCTTTGGGAATCTTACTTTTTCTTACAGGAAAAGGGCAATTACTTGAAAATCGTTTTTATAACAGCTTCCTGGCTGTCTTTGTAAATATTTTCCGGTCCATTCCGTTTATCATACTGATTGTATGGATGATCCCTTTTACGAGGTTCATTGTCGGTACTTCTATCGGTATGAGTGCTGCTTTGGTTCCCTTAAGCATAGGTGTAGCGCCTTTTATCGCGAGGCTTGTTGAAAACAGCCTGAAGGAAGTACCTTCCGGTTTAATTGAAGCAGCCCGTGCGATGGGAGCCGGAACTTTTCAGATCGTCCGTAAAGTGCTGCTTCCGGAAGCGCTTCCGTCCCTGATTAATAATGCGAGCATCACGTTGATTACGCTTGTCGGCTATTCTGCAATGGGTGGAGCTGTCGGGGCAGGAGGTTTGGGACAGGTCGGCTATCAGTACGGCTATATCGGTTATGACGCTTTTATTATGAACAGCGTATTGGTATTGTTGGTCGCTCTTGTATTTATTATTCAGTTCATTGGGGACAGGATTTCCCAAAAATTTAACCATAAATAATTCACAATGAAAAAGATTTATTCACTGCTGCCTGTGATAGCTGGTATGCTGCTTTTTTCTTGCGGCTCAAAAAACAATGATCCCAATTATATTCGTGTAGGAATAACTTCCGGGCCGGAGAAGAAAATAGCAGAAGCGGCTCAAAAAGTGGCAAAAGAAAAATATAACCTGACAGTAGAACTGGTCACCTTCAACGATTATGTGCTGCCTAATGAGGCGCTGAGCAGCGGAGATATTGATGTCAATGCGTTTCAGCATGTTCCTTATCTGGAAGAACAGTCAAAGCAAAGAGGGTATAAGCTGGCAGTTGTCGGGAATACATTTGTGTATCCTATTGTAGCTTATTCAAAGAAAATAAAATCAATTTCCGAGTTGAGAACAGGAAGTGTGATTGCCATTCCTAATGATCCTACAAATGGAGGAAGGTCCCTATTGCTGCTTCAGAAGAACGGATTGTTAAAGCTCAGAGCAGGTGTGGGGCTTCTGCCTAAAGTGACCGATATTGTTGAAAATCCAAGGAAGCTGGTGATCAAAGAGATTGAAGCGCCTCAGTTGCCAAGAGTGCTGGATGACCGGCAGGTTGTCCTGGCAGTCATTAATAATAATTTTGCGGCTCAGGCAGGTTTGGACGTTAAGAAGAATGGTGTGCTGACAGAAGACAAAGATTCTCCTTACGTTAATATAATCACTGCAAGAGAAGATAATAAAAAGGATGAAAAAGTGCTCAGGTTTTTGAAAGCCTATCAATCGGAGGAAGTAGAAGAAACAGCACGACAGATTTTTAAAGGCGCCGCTGTAAAAGGTTGGTAAGATCTGACAGCTATTCATGAACAAAAAAATCCCCGGAGCACAATGTCCGGGGATTTTTTGATTTTTATTTTAAATTGTATAAAACCTCTGTGTGGATCTTAACCGGGTATTTTTGTTTCAGCTCACTCAGCCACGTAGTCTCAAGGTAATTCTGATAATCGGAGATTACAAGCCCTCTGCATTCAGCAAGCTCTTTCGCGGAAGGATCAAGGATTTCGTTTACAAAAACAACGTAATATTTTCCGTTGTATTCATAGACTTTGTTCAATCCTTTTACAAAATCGTGGCCTTTCAGGAATGGCGTCGATTCTATTTCGTATTTATTTGTTTTTACTTTCAGGTTTAATTCAGATGTTTTGTTGACTTCATCGATGATTTCCTTAGAAGAAACAGCATTGTTCTTGGAAATCATTCCATATACATTATTTGCCACATCATTGGAAATACACTCGTAAACAAAAGCATCGACGCGTTTTCCCCAAACGTACTTATCTTTATTTTTTTCAAAGAAAGCGGTCAAACCTGTTGAATCCTGAGAAGCCTTATTCCATACTTTATCGCTCATAATCTCAAACAGTAAAATCCCGTCGTGGTATTCATTCATCAATAATTTGAAATCAGGATATTTCCCATCCAGGCGGCTTTGCTCATAATTTAAAATTGATTGTCTTTCCCAGTTTGCATAATGCTGGTCAATAATATCTTTGAAGCTTCCGTTACGGATATATTTTGTATTCTTTTGGATGTACTCAGCAAATTGTTTTTGCGTGAAGGCTTGCTTATTCAATACAAATAACGGTTTATCCGTGGTTAATCCTGTGTAGCTGTAATTGTTTTTGAAATAGCTGGAGTCGATATTGTTATAAAACCAGCTGATATTTTTTGCTTTATAGCTTTTATACTTATATTCTTTTTTCAATTTTTGAATAAAAGAATCCTGTGTGATTTTCGAACGGTCATCTTTGCTGACTTTCGTCTGAAGCTCTTTTTTCAGCTCGTCAAAAGATCCCAGTGGTTTCCAGTCCAGGCGTTTGATGATATGAAATCCGAAATCTGTTTGAATTGGCTCTGTTATATCACCATTGTTTTTCAGCCCAAAAGCAGCATTTTCAAAAACAGGGATCATACGAGTAGTTGTTCCTGTACCGAAAGGAGGTAATTCACCACCTTTTGCAGCAGATTGCGTATCATCTGAGAATGTCTCGGCTAATTTGGCGAAATCCTCACCGTTTTTAGCTTTTGTGTAAATTTCGTATGCTTTTTTCTTCGCCGCTTCGATATCTTCAGCACTTGCATTCTTCGCAAGAGCGATCATAATATGGGCAGTTCTGATCGTTCCGCGTGCCGGACGAACATCCGTTACTTTCAGAATATGATATCCGTAGCGCGTTTTTACAATATTCGAAATCTTTCCTTTTGGAGTCCTGTATGCCGCTTCTTCGAAAGGATAAACCATTTGAAAAGCAGTGAAATAACCTAAGTCACCGCCGTTGTATGCAACACTCGGATCTTCTGAACCATCGGAAGAACGTGCGACCTTTTCAAAGTCTTCACCGGCTTCGATGCGTTTTTTTATTGCCAGAATACGGTTGTACGCTTTCAGAGTATCTTCCGGTGTTGCTCTTTCCGCAACTTTAACCAGGATATGAGAAGCTCTGACTTCCGTTTTAAGGCGTTCGTACACTTGTTTTACCAAATCGTCCTGAAGTGTTTTATCTGTCAGGTAAGGCGTTGCCAGGGTTTTGCGGTAACCTTCCAGCTCTCTTTTCAGCTTTGGAATCGTATCATATCCCTCGTGCTCTGCCTCAACGACCTTTAGTTTGAACTTCGTAAAGATTTCCACATAATCGTCCATTGATTTCTGGTCAAATTTCGGATCATCGTTGTTTTTCAGATAAATCTGAAGAAATTCAGATTTTGTTACTTTTTTGTTCCCGACTTCCAGAACTACCGGATCTTTTTGGGAGAAACCGATAATAGAAGAAAATAAACTTAATGCAACAATTATTTTTCTCATAGTTTAGAATTATTTGATACTGTAATTAGGAGCTTCCCTTGTGATGGTTATATCGTGAGGATGTGATTCTCTCATTCCGGCATTCGTGATGCGTGTAAATTTAGCACCTTTCAGTCTGTCAACAGTAGGAGCGCCGCAGTAGCCCATTCCGGCCCTTAAACCTCCGACTATCTGATAAACCACTTCTATTAGCTGCCCTTTGTAAGGAACCCTTCCGGAAATACCCTCCGGCACTAATTTTTTAACGTCACTTTCATCCGCCTGGAAATAACGGTCTTTAGAACCTTTCTGCATGGCCTCCAGAGAACCCATTCCACGGTATGATTTATATTTTCTGCCTTCGTAAATTGTTGTTTCACCCGGAGATTCTTCCGTACCAGCCAGCATCGAACCGATCATGATCGTATCAGCTCCGGCGGCAATCGCTTTAACCATATCTCCCGTATAACGGATCCCTCCGTCAGCAATCACGGGAACACCTGTTCCTTCGATTTCTGCTGCGACATCATTAATTGCTGTCAACTGAGGTACACCGACACCGGCTATGATACGTGTTGTACAGATAGAACCCGGTCCGATTCCCACTTTGATCGCATCAGCACCTGCATCAACAAGATATTTTGCTGCTTCCGCAGTTGCGATATTGCCTACGACAACATCCAGCTCCGGAAACCTGGATTTTACTTCTTTTAATTTGTCCACAACACCTTGTGAGTGACCATGTGCTGTATCAATAACGACAGCGTCAACGCCCGCTTCGACTAAAGCGGAAACCCTGTCAATGGTGTCATGTGTAACTCCGACAGCAGCAGCAACACGAAGACGGCCGTATTTGTCTTTGTTCGAATTCGGGTGAATCCGTACTTTAATAATATCACGGTAGGTAATCAGCCCGATTAAACGGTTATTCTCATCTACAACAGGCAGTTTTTCAATCTTGTTTTCCTGCAGGATCTCTTCCGCTTTGGATAAGTTGGCACCATCATTTGTTGTCACTATGTTTGTGCCGGTCATAACTTCAGTAATCGGACGATTGACATTTTTTTCAAATCTTAAATCCCTGTTGGTAACGATCCCTTTCAGAGTTTTATTTTCATCCACGATGGGAATTCCTCCGATTTTATGCTCTTTCATCAATTCCAGCGCGTCTTTTACCAGGCATTTTTCTGAAAGAACCAGCGGATCAAGGATCATTCCGCTTTCTGAACGCTTCACTTTTCTCACCTCAAGCGCCTGGTCCGCGATCGGCATATTCTTATGAATAACTCCGATTCCACCTTGCTGCGCCATTGCAATTGCCATGCTTGATTCCGTAACCGTATCCATTGCCGCTGAAATGATCGGAATGTTTAAAGTGATATTTCTGGAAAATTTCGTTTTAAGACTTACGTCTTTTGGCAATACTTCGGAATAGGCAGGAACTAATAATACATCGTCAAAGGTTAAACCCTCTTTTGCACTGTTAAGATTGGAAAGTGACATCGAACTTATTTTTTAATAAATTCCTGCAAATTTACAAAATTTATGATTTATTGCGTTATAGGTATCTTAAAAAGAATTTAGAATTTACAATTCGGAACGCTCTTTTATCTGATGGAAAAAAGTAATGGGATTTTTTAAATCCGTTTTTCATTCTCCTGATATAATTTGTGGTGTGAAAATTGCCATAATTCGAAAAATGTCCTTAACTTTACTTTGATTATGAAAAGTCCGTTATTATACTTCTTTATAGCTGCTCTTTTTATGGGTACGGCTGCTTTTGCTCAAAAGGAAGACAAAAGCAAATACTATGACAGCTCGATGATTCAGTTGTATGGTATTGTTGTTTCCAGTGACAGCTTGTCGGAATTGCCTTATACAACGATTATTAATAAGACGACCAAGCGTGCCACTATAAGTGACTATTACGGTTTCTTTACAATGGTCGTGTTTCCCGGAGATACATTACTGTTTGACAGCTACGGCTATCTGAAGTCCTCTTATATTGTTCCTGATACCCTAAAAGCAGATTCTTATTCCATTGTTCACATGATGATCGAAGATGGTATCTTATTACCGGAAGTAACCATCTATCCATGGCCTTCAAAGGAAGATTTTGCGCGTTATTTTGTGGAAATGGATCCGTATGAAGATGCATTGAGAAGAGCACAGCGCCAGCTTTCAGGTGAAAACCTTGCTGTTGCGGCATCTAAAATAGGTACAGATGCGGATTACGCCTACGGAAATTACCGCATGCAGGAGCAGACGCGCCTTTATGGCATCGGACAGGTCCCTACTGTCAATAACCTGCTGAATCCTGCTGCCTGGTCGAAGTTCTTTAATTCAATGAAGAAGACAAATAAGAAGAAATAATAGAGAAATACAGTTCCGGGCAGAAAAGTTATCGGAAGAACAGCGATAGCACACCTTTACAATTTTGTAAAACCGTTTCCGTCAGCAATTATTGAAATAAATGAAAGCCGGATTTAAAAAAGCAGGAAATGTATTCAAATACCTGTCAATCTTGTTTGCAATTATCTACTGGATTTACATCATTATTGACGATTGGGGATTTATAGAAAAATACTGGACAGAAAACTGGGCTGAATATATCGGGGGATGGTTTGTCTGGTTCTTGATATACTTTTTAGGATTCACTTTGTATTATTGGGCGATCGCAACCATTATAATTCTGATGTATTACAAATTGATTTTAAGGCTTAAAAAAACAGGCAGCAGCTAAAACTAATCTGTGAGCTAAAAACAAAAAAAAAGTGCGTTTTCACGCACTTTAAACTATAAATTATATGAACGAATTATGCTACATCGACAACAATACCTTGCTTCTCGATGATTTTTTTCATGTTAATTACAGCATAACGCATTCTTCCTAACGCCGTATTGATACTGATGTTCTCACTTTCAGCGATCTCTTTAAAAGACAAATCCTGAAAAATCCGCATGTGTACAATTTCTTTTTGAGATTTCGGAAGCAAGTCAATGATTGCAATGATCTGCCCTTCCAGCTCTTCTTTGCTGATTTTCTGAATCGTGTTCAGCTCTTCATCTTTTAATATGCTGAAAATATTGTAATCATCGCTTTTAGATGAGCTTTCCGAAATAAACTTATGTTTTTTGGTTCTTCTGAAATGGTCGATCACTAAATTGTGAGCGATCCGCATCGCCCAAGGCAAAAACTTGCCTTCCTCATTATAATTACCTAGCTTCAGGGTATTAATGATTTTCACGAAAGCCTCCTGGAATAGATCATCCGCAAGCTCGGAACTCTTTACTTTAAGGTAAATGGAACGGTAAATCTTAGCTTTGTGACGAAGTAATAATACTTCAAACGCCTTGTGATCCCCATTTTGATACAGCTCAACCAATTGTTGGTCGTCAAGTAAATTCATAGACATAAACTTCTCAATTTCAGACAGAAAATGTTAGTATTTATTTCAATCTTAGTTAAGTAATATTATGCTATAGGCGCTTTTTATTTAATGTTTGACCAAATATAGGTGAAAAAAATTAATACAAATACAAAAATAAATTAAATGTATCTTTCATTGATTAAGTTGCAGGAGCGGATGAATATTTTTTACAGATGAGTATCACTCTTCCATATACTATTGTAAAAGTCCGCTCAATTTTATTCAATTCCTCCTTCAACCGGGTGAAATTCTTTTTCCGATTTTGCGATTACAACGGTTGCGAGGCAGTTTCCGATCACATTGATGCTGGTACGTGCCATATCCATAAGCGCGTCAACCGCGAGAATAATACTTACCTTATCAATTGTAACACCTTTAATTGTTGCGGCTGCTCCTGCTAAAATGACAAATGAGGCGCCACGGACACCGGCAACTCCTTTAGAAGTAAGCATCAGCATCAGGCAGATCCCGATCTGCTCCCCGATACTCATATCTACACCACACATTTGCGCAATGAAAACCGTTGCCAGGGAAAGGTAGAGTGTTGTACCATCCAGGTTAAAGCTGTAACCTGTCGGGAGAACAAATCCTACCACTTTTTTGGAGACACCGAATTTTTCCAGGTTTTCCATTGCCTTCGGAAGCGCGGCTTCACTGCTGGCGGTGGCAAAAGCGAGGCTGACAGGTTCCTGAATGGCTTTCCAGAAATCTTTCAGCTTGATTTTGCTGATCAATGCGATCGGAATCAATACCAATACCACAAATGCGACTAATGCGCCGTACAATGTCAGTACCAGCTGAAGCAGGTTATAAAGAATGTCTAAGCCCGATTTGGCAATTGTTGCCGCAAGCGCACCGAAAACAGCGACAGGAGCAAAGTACATAACAATATCCGTAAACTTGAACATGATCTCACTTAGGCCTTCGAAAAAACCGATCATGAGCCTCTTCGGTTCTTCTTTCTGAACCATTCCCAGGCCGATGGCGAAGATCACCGAGAACACAACGACCTGTAGAATCTCGTTATTGGTGATGGCTTTCGCTATGTTTTCCGGGAAAATTTCAACGATGTGATCACGTTCATGTCCCACTTCTGTCTGTTTCAGCAGCATCTCTGATTTGGCGCGGTCAGCTTCACGTACTTCCACATTCACACCTTCACCGGCTTTGGTAAGATTAATCGCCAAAAGCCCGATTAACAGCGCAAAAGTGGTTACCACCTCAAAATAGATAATGCTTTTCAGCCCGATCCTTCCCAATTGCTTAATATTGCTGTGTCCTGCGATTCCGACTACCAGTGTTGAAAGAATCAGCGGAGCTACGAGCGATTTTATGAGGCGGAGAAAAATGGTTCCCAGGCGTTCCATTTCCAGCCCGAACAACGGAAATGTAATGCCCACTTCAATACCGAACAGCATGGATGTAAAGATCCAGAGAGATAATTTTTTTCGTTTATAAGAAATATAATAAAGGATAGTGATTCCGAATAAGCGGATGACTGAGTTCAGATCGAAATGCCCGGTATTAGCCGCTGTAAATAAAAGTACTAAGACTAATAAATAGAGTGCGAAATAAGAGTAAATTGAGTTCAGCCATTTATTCATAATGTTCGTTTTTTGTTATTTGCTCGTAAAAATGCCGAAAAAAAACAAAAAAATAGGGCAATCGGAGAAAGTATATTTATTTTATTGCTATTATTGCACCTCCAAAACATCTTATTCGAGATAAAAAATCCTATCATTATAGTTTTGTGATTTACGAAAATTAATACAATTTTTTAATTAATTCATTATATGAATCTATCTGATTTAGAAGGGAAAAAACTTTCAGATTTACGAGAAATAGCGAAAGCGGCTGGTTTGAAAAAAGTGGAGCTCATGAAAAAAGCAGATGTGCTGGAAGCGCTAAAAGCGCTAACGTCAGCAACGGATGCTGCAGCTTCGGAAGAACAGCCGTCAGAGAAGGCAGAAGAGAAAGCTGCTGATGAAAGCGAAAAAAAATCAAAACGACCTCGTATTAAAAAAACAGCAGAACAGCCGGAGGAAAGAACACCTTCTGAAAAAGAGCAGACCCTTCCGCTTTTTCAGGAAGAGGAGCTTGCGCAGGAAACCCGGGAAGCAAAACAGCCTGAAAGAAGAAAAGAGCAAAGGCAGCCATCACCACAGGAAGCTTCAGCTGAGACACCGCGCGCTCATCAACAGAAAAAAGGAAGAAATCTTTTGAAAGATTTTCCAAGCAGAAACAACAATCCTCAAAACAGCAATCCATCCCAGCCGCAACGGCAACAATCCCCTCCAAACAATAGCAATCAACCGCAGGAACGTATTACGGAACAGACGGTAAGAGCAGAGCAGCCGGTGAAAGAAGAACCGGTAAGTAATTTCGATCTTACAGGAATCGTAACTGCAGAAGGTGTTTTGGAAGTGGTTCAGGATCAGGGGTATGGTTTTTTGAGATCATCAGATTATAACTACCTGCCTTCTCCGGATGACGTTTATGTATCCCACAGCCAGATCAAATTATTCGGACTGAAGACCGGAGATACTGTTCGCGGTACTATCCGTCCGCCGAAAGAAGGAGAGAAATTTTTCCCTTTAGTAAAAGTTGATTCCATCAACGGACGTGACCCTTCTTACATAAGAGATCGCGTTCCTTTTCAATATTTAACCCCGCTTTTCCCGAACGAAAAGTTTATTCTTACCGGGCACAGAGAAGAAAATATGTCCACGAGAATTATGGATTTGTTCGCCCCGATAGGAAAGGGACAGCGTGGTCTGATCGTGGCACAGCCGAAAACAGGTAAGACCGTTTTGCTGAAAGATGTTGCGAATGCCATAGCAGCTAATCACCCGGAAGTTTATCTGATCGTCTTATTGATAGATGAACGGCCGGAAGAGGTAACGGATATGGCGAGAAGCGTAAAAGCAGAGGTAATTGCTTCTACATTTGACGAGCCGGCAGAACGACACGTGAAAGTGGCGAACATTGTGCTTGAAAAAGCAAAACGAATGGTAGAATGCGGTCACGATGTATGTATCTTGCTGGATTCCATTACACGTCTGGCACGTGCTTATAATACCGTTTCACCTGCTTCCGGTAAAGTGTTGTCCGGTGGTGTGGACGCTAATGCCTTACATAAGCCAAAACGATTCTTCGGTTCAGCGAGAAAGATCGAAAACGGAGGTTCGTTGTCGATTTTAGCAACCGCTTTAGTAGATACAGGCTCGAAAATGGATGAGGTGATCTTCGAAGAATTTAAAGGTACAGGTAATATGGAGCTTCAGCTGGATCGTAAGATTGCGAACAGAAGAATCTTCCCTGCGATCGATATTATTTCTTCCGGTACACGTCGTGATGATCTGTTGGTAGGAAAAGACGTGCTTCAGCGTGTTTACCTGCTGAGAAGACACATTGCGGATATGAACCCGGTAGAAGCAATGGAATTCCTGAAATCACAGATGGAGCATACGCTTTCCAATGAAGAATTCTTAGTTTCCATGAACAGATAAAAAAATGAAAGGACCGGTCAGCTTTGGATTTTTGTTTGCTTTTGTCTTTATTATTGTAAAGATGGCAATGCATTTCGGAGGACTTTTTGAAGGAAATATCCTGCCGACCTCATTTTTAAATATTCTGCTGCTTTTACTGGCGGTGGCAGTAGGTTTGTACCAATATATCCGCAACAGGGAAGCAGCTTATGAAACGCTTCTGCAGGAAGTAAAGCAGGGCCTGAAACCGGGAATTGTCTATACATTGCTGGTATCCGGTTTTTTGTTTCTTTACTATAATAATATCGACCGTTCGATCATTGAGACAATGCAGCAGCAACGCATAGAAGAGTTCAGCAAAGGATTGCAAAACCCTTCCACGTTGGCGGAGATCAGAAAAAGTAATGAAGCGTTTGAGCTGATGACTCCAGAAGAAATTTTGCAGGAAGTAAAGTCAAATGTCGATCAGTTTATTTCTGCCCGATCCTTGTTTCTGATGTCCTTGATGTCTTTGATGTTGCTTTCGATTATTTACAGTCTGCTGGTGGCGATCATTTACAGAAACGTCCTGTTCAGGAAATAAATAGTTGCGATTTTGAAAAAGCTGCTGGTTATTGGAACCGTTTTCCCGGAGCCGGCCTCGTCTGCCGCCGGAACGAAAATGATGCAGTGGCTTTCATTTTTTCAACGTAATAATTATCAAATTGCTTATGCTTCCACTTCCCCGGAAAGTGAATTTTCCGCGGATCTTTCACCGTTTGTTTCGGAACAAAAAGTGATTAAAGTAAATGATGATGCCTTTTCGGATTTTATTCTGAGCTATACTCCTGATATCGTGCTATACGACCGCTTTATGGTGGAAGAACAGTTCGGCTGGCGCGTCCGGGAAGTACTTCCTTCTGCCGTTCACCTCCTTGAGACACAGGATCTCCATTTTCTGAGAGAATCGAGATTAAAAAACAGCTCTTTTTTGAATCAGACTACAAAGCGTGAGATAGCTTCTGTTTTGCGTTGTGACCTGAGCTTTATCATTTCCGGATTTGAGTACGATTTCCTTTTGGATAATTTCCCGTTTTTAGACGGAAAATTGTTTTATTTCCCGCTTTGTTACGAAGGAAACGAAGCATCCTCTATTCCGGTTTCCGGGCGAAAAGGTTTTTGTTTTATCGGTAATTTTTTACACGAGCCGAATCGTCAGGCAAGCTTATTTATTAAAAAAATCTGGAAGGAAATCCGCCGGGAATTACCGGATGTGGATTTTCATTTGTACGGAGCTTACCCCAATCAGCAGATACTTCAGCTGGAGAATAAAAAAGAAGGCTTTTTTGTACATGGAAGAGCCGCGAGTGTAGCGGAGGTGTTCAGTAAACATAAAGTATTGCTTGCTCCCTTGCTCTCAGGAGCAGGGCTGAAAGGAAAGCTGCTGGAAGCGATGCAGTTGGGAATCGTTTCCGTAACAACACCGATCGGCTCCGAGGGAATCGGAAATGCTGAGAACTGGAACGGAAAAGTGGTGGAAAAAGAAGAGCTGACAGCGGCCGCAACTGAATTATACAGAGATGATTCCGGCTATGAAATTTATCAACAAAACGGCTATGAAATTTTAAAAGAAAAATTTAATATTTCGCAGTTTGAAAAACCTGTTTCAGAAAGCATAGAAACTATTTTAAAAGACGTAAATCATTGGAGACAAAAGCATTATTTGTCTGAAATTCTGAATCACCACCGCCAGCAGAGCGTCCGTTACTTATCCAAATGGATCACCTCGAAACAAACCGATAATAATTAGTTACCGAAAACTTCACCGGCAGACGGAGAGAATTCACATTTTTTTGCGATATTTGTTAGTTATGCGTTGATGAATTGTAACGCCACGATTTTTGCACGTTTTGAAAATGATGAGATATTTTATTTTTTCTATATTTTTTCTGCTTTCAGCAGCTATTTTCGGTCAGACAACGGTGAAGCTGGATATCACTGTTATCGATATGAATTCGAAAAAAAAGGAAGCTGGTGTGACAGCAACTGTTTATGACGGTTCAAAGCAAGTGGCTTCCAGTGTTACCACTTCCAACGGAAAAGTGAATCTGACTGTTCCTGCCGGGCCAAATTACAAAGTAGAATTTAAAAAAGCAGGAAAAGTAACGCGTTTCTTTAACGCAGATACCAAAGGGATTGATATGGAATTAATCCAGGGGTCTGAGATGCCGTTTGTTTACTGTGAAGTATCTCTTTTTGATGAGGTGCAGGGAGTAGATTTTTCGTACGTAAAAAATACACCATTTACTGTTTTTAAATTTGATGGTCAGTCAGCCAATCTTTCTTATGACCAAAAAATGGCAGGGCAGATGTCTCAGAAAATAGAACAGCTGCTGGCACAGGCTTCGCAGGCCAATCAAAACAACGAAGTACAGTACCAGGCCAAAATGAAGAAAGGTGAAGAGCTGGCTGCTCAGAATAAATACGAAGAAGCATTGACAAACTTCGAGCAGGCATTGATGTTTAAACAGGCTGATAAAACAGCTCTGAAACGAATCTCTGATATGGAAAAGTTGCTTACATCAAGCCAGATAAATACCCTGAACGGAGAAGCGTTGAATGCTGAATTTGAAAACCTGAAAAAGGAAGCGGAAGCACTTAAAGCAGCTAAAAAATACGAAGAAGCAATTGACAAATTCGAGGAAGCATTGACGAAAAAACGCAATGACCAGTATTGTCTGGATGAAATTGACCGTCTTGAGAAAATCGTAAAAGAAGAGAAATTAGCAAAAGAAAACGAAGCGAAATACAAACAGGCAATGACCTTAGGCGACCAGATGCTGGGACAGAAATCCTATGAAACAGCGCTGAAAAAATACGAGGAAGCATTGCTCGCAAAACCGAATGACCCGGCTGCAACGGCTAAGAAACAACAGGTAGAGAAGATATTGGATGGCCAAAAAGCGGAAAAAGAGAAAAAAGCGCAGTACGAGCAGCTGGTTGCCGAAGCGGATGCTTTGTACAATGAAGAAAAGTGGGCAGCGGCAAAAGCGAAATACCAGGAGGCATTTAAAATCGAAACGGCCTCTACCTATGTTTCCGGCAGGATAAAAGAGATTGATGAAAAGCTAGCCGCTCAGGAAAAAGAAAAGCAGAAACAAGAACAGATCCAGAAATTACTGGCAGATGCGAATGGTTTGTTTACTGCTTCAAAATGGAACGAAGCGAAAGTGAAGTACCAGGAAGTTCAAAAGCTGGATGCGGCAAATGCAACAGCGAAAGAGCAGATCGCGATCATTGACCAGAAGCTGAACGAAGAAAAAGACAATGCTGCCAAGCAACAGCAATTTACAGCATTAGTTGCAGAAGGAGATAAGTTGGTAACGGCAAAAAGCTTTGAAAATGCGATCGCAAAATATAAGGAAGCGCTTCAGATAAAAGAAGATGCGGCTGTTCAGCAAAAAATTACAGCAGCTAATACGGAAATGGAGAAGCTGAAAAATGCAGCCATGACAAAACAGATGTATGATGCTGCAATCAAAGAAGGAAATGATTTGCTGGCTAAAAACGAGCTGGAAAACGCACGTGCGAAGTTCGTAGAAGCTTCTACATTGGATGAAACTCAGAAATTGCCAAAGGATAAAATTGCTGAGATTGACGCAAAAATAGCAGAACAGAAAGGCAAGCAACAACAGCAGGAGCAGTTCAAAGAGTTGCTTGCAATGGCAGATGAATTATTCGCAAAAGGAGACTTGAACGGTGCAAAATCAAAATACGAGCAGGCGAAATTAATTGACAAAACATCTCCGGTTCCGGATCAGAAAATTAAGGAGATCAATGACCTGTTAGCGAAGCAGCAGGCAGATGAGCAGAAGAAAAATGAAATAGCTGCCTTATTAACAAAAGGGGATGAGCAGTTTGCAGCAAAGAAATATGAGGAAGCGATCGTTTCTTACAAGAAAGTATTAGAGAAAGATGCCGGTAATCAGAAGGCGATCCAGCAGATAGAGCTGAGCGAAAAAGCGCTGTCAGATAAAAAACAGGCAGAAGCGGATGAGCTTGCGAAGAAGCAGGCGAACGAAGCTTTGGCTAAGAAAAATGCTTCTTATGCTGCTGCAATTGCAAAAGGAGACGAGCTGAAAACAGCCGGGAAATATACCGAAGCGATCGGCGCTTATGAATCCGCGAAAGCATTTACAGAGGATCCTGCTCCCGTAAATGCGAAAATTAAGGAAGTAAATGAGCTGCTGGCAAATGCCGAGAAAGCAAAACAGGCAAAAGACCTGCAGGAAAAATACAATACTGCTTTTCAAAAAGGAGAGGGCTTGAAAACAGCCGGGAAATACCAGGAAGCAATTGCTGCATATAATGAGGCAAAAGCGATCGACCCTTCTAAAACAGATCCTGACGTAAGAATCAGTGAGATCAATCAGCTGCTGGCTGACCAAACGCAAAAAGAAGCGTTAGCGAAACAAAAAGCGGAGCAAATTGCAGCTTTGGTGGCAGATGGCGATGCGCTTTTTGCGGGAGAAAAATACACGGAAGCAATTGCGAAATATTCAGAAGTAAAAATAATAGACCCTGCAAATACGGTTGTTGATGCGAAGATCGCGAAAGCGAATGAAATGCTGAAACAGTTGCTGGCAAAACAATCACAGAAAGAAATTGAAGAAAAGTATAACACGGCTTTCAAAAAAGGATTGGAAGAATTAGCTGCTCAGAATTATGATGCTGCGATTTCGGCATTCACACAGGCAAAAGCAATTGATCCGTCCAAACCGGAGCCACAGGTTAAAATTGATGAGATCAACAAGCTGAAAGCACAGCTGGCAGAACAAAAATCAGCAGAAGCGCTGGCTCAGAAATACAATGCCTTTATTGAAGAAGGAGATGCCGCGCTGGCTTCTAAAAATTATGATGCCGCACTTTCCGCTTTCCGTAAAGCAAGCGATTTAATGAAAGCGGAAGAATATCCGAAAAAGAAAATTGAAGAGATCAATAACCTGCTGGAAATTGAGAAGCTGAGCAAGGAGAAAGAGGAGAATGAAGCAAAATATCTTGCCTTGATGCAAAAAGCCAATACAAGCTTCTCCGGAGAGAATTATCAGGAAGCGCTGACAGATTACCAGGTAGCTAAACAACTGAAGAATACAGAAGAAGTTCAGGCGAAGATCACCGAAACAAAAGACAAGATAGCCGCGCTTGAAAAACAGAAAGGAGAAGCGGAAATCCAGAAGCAGTACAACCAGCTGATGGAAGTTGCCCGAACAGCAGAAGCAGCAAATGACCTTCAAACGGCAATTGAAAATTATAAAAAAGCAGGCAGAGTAAAAACAGAAGAGCAGGAGCCAAAAGATAAAATTGCTGCACTTTCACTGAAGCTGGAGGAGCAACAAAAGCTGGCAGCGATCGAAAATTCCTACAAACAGGCAATGACTGCAGGAAATACAGCTTTTGAAAAAGAAGATTACGATGCTGCAATCAAGCATTATACAGAAGCATCTTCTATAAAAGAAAAAGAGCAGGAACCAAAAGACAAGATAGCATTATCGAAGGAGAAGCTGAAAAATATTTCTACTAAAGATGAAGATGTCCAGTTCGAGAAAATGCTGGTATTCGCACAACAGAAAATAGAAGAAAAAGATTATAAGAAAGCGTTGGAATTGATCGAACGTGCAGAGGATAACCGTCCGAATGAGCCTCGCTTGCTACAATTGAAGAAAAAAGTGCAGGAGCTGATGGTGAAAGATGAAGAATATAATGAATTCATCGCCAAAGCTGATGCGGCTGCCGGTGCAAATGATTTGAAAACGGCGCTTGAGCTTTACGGAAAAGCACAAGCTGTTAAGCCACAGGAAGCTTATCCGCCGAGAAGAATTGCTGAAATAAAGGCACAGCAGGAAGCAGAGCTGGCAAAAGCATCTTCCAAAGAAAAGTATGAACAGTTGCTGACACAGGCAAAAGCGATGATTGCAAAAGATGAGCTGGAGAACGCGCTGACGGCAGTTGGTGAAGCGATTGTTTTGGATGCAAAAGACAGTAGGGCAAGAGACCTGATGAAGGAGATTGAGCAATTGCTGTTGGCTAAAAATGCGAAGAAAAATAATGAAGCGCTGGAAGAGCAATATAAGACATTGCTGACAAATGCGGATCAGTTGTTTGAAAACGGAAAATGGTCAGATGCAAAAATGGCTTACGAGAAAGCACAGGTTATCAAACCTAAAAACGATTATATCAAGCAGCAGATCACCAGATGTACAGAAGAAATTTCTAAAAGCTCTCTGAACAAATCAAAATACCTTGCCATTGTTGCAACTGCGGATAATGACTTCGGGATGCTGAATTATGAAAAGGCCAAGGCAGGTTATGAGCTGGCACTTACGTATGACAATTCACAACGATATCCGAAAGATCAGATTGCTGAAATAGATCGTTTGATGGCACAGAAAAGTAAAAAGTCAGACGGGCAGCTGGATCCGCTGGGTGAGGAAATTGACATTTCTTTGCTCGAAGGAATGGCGTTGCTGGCAAAAGCGGAAGAATACCGTAAGACCAGTAAAGGACAGCTGGTAAAAGAAGAAAAGAATAAAGTGGTGCTTCGCCATGATTCGGTGGCTGTCGTTCGCGATGAATTTGTCGCTCAAAACCTGGATTCATTAAAGCTGACAAAAGGGATTCTTTTAGAAGACCTTACGGAATATTATGATAATCAGTTCGAAAAAGATAAAGAGATCCGCACGATTGATAAAAATCAAACCGATCTGATGGATGAAAAAAGCGGTTTTACCTATTCCGATAATGTGGAAAATAAACGTAAAATGGTGCTTATCGAAGGAATTAAGGTCGATAGAGAAAAACAATACGTAGATCACAATTTTGACCTGGTGGATTCTGTGAAGTACATCCGTCAGAATCTGGAAGGCCTATATACGGAATTTACCGGTTCGGATTACGATTCCATTATGCGTACGAATCAGTTTCTGAAAGGAACCAAAGACATTCAGGAGCAAAATAAAATCGATGATTTCGAAGATCATCTGGTTGTAGTGGACCTGACGAAAAACCAAAAGGAAATAGCGGTTCAGGAAGGTTACAGACAGGCAGGAATCCATAGTGATAAAATTGATAATGTTGTTGATATTTTAGAAGTAACAGAAGACAAAGGACGTGAACGTGATACTTATTTTGAAAAGAACCATGAAGGATTGATCGATGGTATTACCGCTGCTGAAATGAAGGCAATTGAAGAAGATAATAAAAACTTCAACAATGTTTACACAAAGCAGATGAAGGCAAAAGTAATGGTGACAAACGAACAGACATTAGCTTACAATGAAAATCAGCAATACCTGGAAAACAAATCCCTGGATATTGATAAATCAAGAGTACGCCTAAATGAAACAAACTTTAAATACAGCTCTGACGAAAAAAATGATGATGAGCAGCGTGAAGGGGCAAGGCTCTTCATTAAAGGTACGGAACAGCAGACAGAAAACCAGCTTTATACGGAGACGAAAAAGAATGAGGTGAAAGCAGACAATGTTAAGGATATCGCCAAGAATGAAAAAACGCTGGACGAATCGAAGAACAAAGAGAAAAAAGAATCCATTTATGATACCCGTTCCGATCTGAAGATACTGGAATATTCGAAAGTTATTTTTCCGCCGAAGGTAGCGAATGAGATCGGCCAGAACTATCCGGAAGGTGTTTCTCAGGAAGTATTCAAGCAAAATGGCCCGGATGGATTGCCGAATGCAATCATCACACGTCGTATCGTGGTCATTAACGGCTATGGAAATGTATATACGAGAACCCAGAAGTATGGCTCGATCACGTATTCGAAAAATGGCGAGATTTGTACGGAGCAAATTTGGAGAAACGAAACCACTGACCCCAAACTTGAAAAGCATTATTAAAAGAGAAGATCTTTAGATGGAACAAATTATAAAACTTTTACCTGAGCATATCTGCAATCAGATAGCTGCCGGGGAAGTAATTCAACGGCCGGCTTCCGTTGTCAAGGAATTAGTTGAAAATTCCATTGATGCCGGGGCGACAGCCGTGGAGGTTTATATCAAGCAGGCAGGAAAAACCCTGATCCAGGTGATGGATAACGGAAAAGGGATGTCACTGCTGGATACCAGAATGGCTTTTGAACGCCATGCGACCAGCAAGATTTCCAACGTGGATGATTTATTTGCGTTGCATACGAAAGGGTTCCGCGGAGAAGCGCTGGCATCTGTTGCGTCTATTTCCCACGTGACCCTGAAAACCAAACGTGCTGAAGATGAAGTGGGAACGCTGGTTGTAAATGAAGGTGGATCGGTTAAATCACAGGAGCCGGTTGTCTGTAAAGACGGAACGAGCTTTGAAGTGAAAAACCTGTTTTATAATGTTCCTGCGAGACGGAATTTCCTGAAATCAGATGCTATTGAATTCGGACATATTGAAGAAGAATTTTTACGTATTGCCTTGATCCATGAAGAAATATCAATGAGCTTATTTCATAATGATCAGGCCGTTTATCAGCTGCCTTCTGCGAATCGCAGAAAACGGATTGTAGATATTTTCGGTAAATCAATGAACGATAAACTGGTGCCGATTGAAGAAGCGACTGACATTGTTAAAATAAAAGGATTTATAGGGAAACCTGAATTTGCAAGAAAAACGAGAGGACAGCAGTATTTTTTCGTGAACAACCGTTATTTCCGGGATTCTTATTTTCATAATGCTGTTACCAGCGCGTTTGACAACCTGATTCCGGATAAAACATTTCCGGCTTATTTCATCCATCTTGAAATTGACCCTTCACGAATTGACGTGAATGTGCATCCCACAAAAACGGAGATCAAATTTGAGCACCACAGGGAAATTTATTCAATCCTTAAAAGTGCCGTGAAACAGGCTTTAGGAAAGTTTAATATTTTCCCGACTCTGGATTTTGAGAAAGAAACGGCTTTTGATCTGCCGTACGAAATGAAGCACCAACAGGCGATTGAACCACAAATTAAGGTCAACCCGGAGTATAATCCGTTCAGATCAGCCCCTGCCAACGGCGGAATGGGCAAAACAAAAGCAGACTCCGATTATGCCAATAAGTCACTGCAGTCGTTCGGATTTGGAAAAACACAGGTGGAACCGGACGCCTGGAAAAACTTTTATCAGATAGAAGAAGAAACAGGTAATTCCGTTCAGGGAAAGCTCATAGAGCTGGAAGATACAGGTGCTGTCTTGGATTTAAGTAACGTTTTTGTTCACCAGCAGCTGGTGATTGTCCCGGTACAGCAGCAACTTTGGGTAGTTCATTTAGCAAGAGCAAATGAACGTGTGGTATTTGATCAGCTATTTGAAACATTTCTGGTGAAAAATGTCCCTGCACAACGCTTATTATTTCCTATGGAAATAGGTATTTCCGCTAAAGAAGCGATGATCTGGGCGGAAAATGAAAAAACCATTTCCCGTCTCGGATTTGAATGGGACATCCAGAAAGATGTCCTGGAATTACTTTCTGTTCCGGCACTGCTTTCAGCAGATGAAATTCCAGTTACCGTTGAAGCAGTAAAAGACAAATTGGCAGATGACCACTTTGAAAAAAGCGAATTAGCACATATTTTGATTGAAGCTATAGCGGTATCAAGCAGCCGTACTAAAAAGTGGAGCATAGCTTCCGCTCAGTCACTGCTGGAACTTTGGTATGGTTCCAAAGATAAGTTGCAGGCACCAAATGGAAACAGAATTGTAAAGGCGTGGAATCCGCCGGATTTATTAAAATAAGAAAATGTTTAGAAATTTACAACCCGTTACGAAGAACTTAGTTATACTCAATATTGTCGTGTATATTGTCTGCCTGATTTTTTCATCACGCGGCATTGACCTGACAAATTACCTGGGAGCACATTATATCACATCCCCGCTGTTTGAGCCTTACCAGATAGTGACGCACTTCTTCATGCACTCACTGAGTAATCCCCTGCATATTTTTATGAATATGTTCATTCTCGCCAATCTGGGAACTATATTGGAGCGGGTTTGGGGACCGAAGCGTTTTTTCTTTGCTTATATTATTTCAGCAGTCGGAGCATTTTTAATTTACAATGCGGCAGGTAGTTATGAACTGTATCAGCTTAAGCAGACACTTGTTCAGATGGGAGTGGATGTACAACAGTTGGATTATATGCTTCGGGAAAATCCTCAGGCGATAACAAGAACAATGGAAATGGCGCCTTATATAGATCCTTATGTAATTAAATCCTATACACCAATGGTAGGTGCTTCCGGTGCAATTTTTGGAATTATGGCAGCATTCGCTTACTTATTTCCGAATACGGAAATGTTCCTGATGTTTATTCCGTTTCCGATTAAGGCGAAATACCTGATTGGAGGGTATTTTTTGATAGAGCTCTATTTAAGCATTCAGTCCATTCAGGGAATTTATGCCGATTCGGTGGCGCATCTGGCGCATGTCGGAGGTGCTGTTTTCGGTTTTGTCCTGACATTGATCTGGAATAGAAAAGACCGTAATAATTTTTACTGATGAGTGATTTTTTTACAAGTTTTAAACAGCGTCTCAGTGCCAGAGAACCACGAACGATATTACTGACGATAAACGTGACAGTATTTTTGCTGTTCACTATTCTTAAAATTCTGCTTGCCACATCCGGCGGAAGCGGAACGTTTGCTGCTGCTCTGTTCTGGTTTGACAATATTTTTAGTTTTCGTACTGATTTCAGCTTTTTCCTGACACATCCCTGGACGATCATAACATCCATTTTTACCCACTATACGTTTGAGCATATTTTCTTCAACATGCTGATGTTCTACTTTACATCAGAAATGTTCGTTTATTTTTTCGGCAGCCGCAAATTAGTTTGGGTGTATCTTTTGGGCGGAATTACAGGGAATTTGCTGGAGTTGCTGGCAGGATTCCTGATTTCAGGAGGAGCGCACCCTATTTCAATTATTGGCGCTTCGGGAAGCGTGATGGCTATTTTTATGGCAGTGGCACTTTATAAGCCTCAGTTAAAAGTAAAGCTGTTCGGAATTTTTGAAGTGAAAATAATTTATCTGGCGGCGTTTTACTTTCTGTGGGATTTTACACGGATTGGCATTAATGACGGGATCGCGCATTTCGCGCATTTGGGAGGAGCATTGATCGGATTTTTAAGCTCACGGCATGTTCAGAGCCCTTCTAATATTCTGAACAGAACGGACGCTTTATGGAAATCGCTGACACAGCGAAAGTCAGGATTGAAAAAACCTGTTCAGGGAAAAAGGCCGGTATCAGATGATGTGTATAATGCAAATAAAAAAGCGAAGCAGGATCGTGTGGACGCCATTCTGGATAAAATATCCAGGCATGGTTATGAAGGGCTGACAGCAGAGGAAAAAGATTTTCTTTTTAATCAAAGTAACAGACGCTGATGAAACGCTTTCTGAAAATAGCAATTGCGGGAATATATCTGCTGCTGTTCGGAATTTACCTGAACAATTGGGTGAAACCCACTCAATTCTATTTTCTTTCGTTTCTGGGACTGGGATATGTATTTGTTTTTCTCGCATTTATAGTAGCGTTGTGGATAGCCTACTATCTTTCAAAGCGAATGTTCTTCACAGGACTTATTTTGTTGATAGCAGGAATAAAAATGCACCTGAATTTTTTCTCTTTCGCGGTACCGAATGATCCCGAAGGAGATAAATCACTGAAAATACTGACCTATAATGTGCGTCTGTTTGACCTGTACACGAATCCGGACGGATCTGTCAAGCAACAAATCTTTGATTATCTGAAAGAGCAGAAAGCGGATATTTATTGTTTTCAGGAATTTTACCAGCAGGATCCGCCTACAAAGTTTGTGACCAGAGATTCCCTGGTGAAAATGCTGGATACGCCGAATGTACATGAACATTATTCTTTCCGCTACAAAGCCCGGCAGTTCTTCGGTGTTGCCATGATGACACGCTTTCCTGTAATTGCACGGGGAGATGTTTCCTTTGCGGATGAAGAGCATGATGATCATAATTATTGCATTTATATGGATATTGTTCCATCCGAAGGAGATACGTTAAGGGTTTACAATGTGCATTTGCAGTCGGTTAAGCTGAATAATAAAGACCTCGCCGGAATCGAGAACCAGACACAGCTGCCCCCGCAGAATAACTGGAAAGGAGCTTTTAATAAGCTTCACATTGCCTTTGAAAAGCGTCAGTTTCAGACAGATAAAATTCTTTCTCATATTATGAAAAGCCCTTACAGAGTCATTATAGCGGGCGATTTCAATGACACACCGGTATCTTACAGCTATCTGCAATTCCGAAAACTGCTGAAAGATGCTTTTACCAGCAACCGGACAGGAATAGGAGCGAGCTATGCAGGCAGGCTTCCCGTGGGACGTATCGATTATATTCTCCATTCCGAAGAATTACATCCGTATGATTTTAATATTCAGCAGGAAGCATTGTCGGATCATTATGCGATCAGCTGCAGATTTAATTTTTAAGCGAGAATAAATACTGACGGTGAGAGAATTTGAAAAACAATCTTATTTTTAGAGAACAACTGCTCATTTAATGAATTTACAAATAAAGAAAGTTAAGAAGTATTCCGGGGAATTAACGGATTTCGATCTGGAAAAGCTGCGGATCTCACTGAGCAAATCAGGTGCTTCTGAAATAGAAACAGCCGAGGTGCTGGAAGCAATGGAACCCCATATTCACGAAGGAATGACAACCAGAGCTTTGTATAAGCTGGCATTCCGCCAGCTGAAAAGAGTTTCGGGAACCCTTGCCGCACGTTACAGTCTGAAGCGTGCCTTGCGGGATCTGGGGCCTGCCGGCTATTATTTTGAACAATGGACTTCGAGATTTCTACAGAATTACGGCTTTGAAACGGTAGAAAATCTTGTGATTAGAGGCCATGCGGTCACCCATGAAGCAGATGTGATCGCTAAACAGGCGAAAGAGCTGTTGTGGATCGAATGTAAATTCAGGAATACCGTAGATGCTAAGATCAGCGTGACAACACCGATGTATCTGTTATCAAGAATAAAAGATATCTCCGGTATTGATTATGAAATTTTCGGAGAAACACAGCGTTTTACCCAAGGCTGGCTGATTACCAATGCTTATTTGACCAAAGACGCCATGGATTTCGGGGAATATTACGGAATACGAATGCTCTCCTGGGATTATCCGGTTGGTAAGAGCATTAAGAATTTAGTGGATCAGAAAGCGTTATATCCCATTACCTGTCTTACAACAATGACCAAAAGAGAAAAGGATTTTTTGCTCAGCAAAAAATGTATCCTGGTGAAAGACCTCTATGAAAATCCTGAAAAGCTGGATAATAACTTTGTTTTTGAAAAACGGAACAAAGCTAAAATTATGCAGGAAGTAAAGGAGTTGGTAGGGGAAGTCGGAACGTGATATTTCCTATTTTTTTGTGAGTTTTCTTTCTCTTTTGAAAACAGCAGTACAAAGTTGTTTTTCCATTCATCAAACTTTCAGATTCCGCCATTTAATGCCCTTGGCTAAAGTCTATTTCCTTAAGATTTCCCGAGCAGTAAGATGTTTTATTTAATCAAAATCACTGAAACGGCATTTTAGGGTTTTCCTCACTCGCCTTTATGTTTTTGGAGTACGAAGTAAAGTTTTGTAAGAAATCAATCTTTTAAAACAGCGTATTTATACGCATTAAAATCAGGTATTTATACCTAATATGAATTTGTGAAATGTTGTTAACATTGTGGGATAAATTTAAGTGTAAGTCATTAAATTATATAAACATGGAAGCAGATTTAAAATTAAAACTGGAGCAACTTCATCAGCGTGTCGATTCGTTAAAAGATCAGATTAATACGGAAGAAGCAACAAAAAATGCCTTTGTTCTGCCATTTATACAAATTCTCGGATATGATATCTTTAATCCAATAGAAGTAATTCCTGAATCTATCTGTGATATAGGAACAAAAAAAGGTGAAAAAATTGATTACGTCATTAAAAAAGATGATGAACCAATTTTAATTATCGAATGTAAGCATTGGAAAGAAAAACCAGATGCGCATAACTCTCAGCTTCATAGATATTTTCATGTTTCAAAAGCAAGGTTTGGTGTCTTAACAAATGGACATATCTATAATTTCTATGCTGATCTGGAAAGACCCAATATTATGGATGAAAAGCCATTCTTTACACTTGATCTGTCAAATCTGAAAAGCTCCAGCATTAAGATTTTGGAAAACTTTACAAAAAGTGATTATAATCTTGAAAATATTTTAGACTCTGCGGAAGCATTGAAATACATTAAAGCGATCAGAAATGAGTTTGAGAAAGAAATTCAGGATCCTTCTGATGAAATAACCAAACTTCTGGTAAGTAGGTTTTTTGATAAATCGATAACAGCATCCAGATTAGCAACGTTTAGAGAATATACAAAAAAGGCTTTTGCAAATTCGATTAATGAATCGATAAGTTTCAGGCTTAAGAATGCATTGAACATAAATGAGTCTTTACCATCAAAATCAGCAGAAGAAATTAATCCGATTGATGATAATAGTACTGAACTTCCCAAGTTTATCACTACAGAGGAAGAGATCGAAGGTTCTCAGATTGTAAAGGCAATTTTAAGGGAACAGCTTTCAGCTTCGAGAATTGCTTTTCGTGATACACAATCGTATTTTGGAATATTATTAGATGATAATAACAGGAAACCTATTTGCAGGCTTCATTTTAATTCTTCAAATAAGTACCTTGAGTTGTTTAACAATGGAAAGGATAATGGTGAAAAGAAGTTGTTACATTCTGTAGATGATATCTATAATTATAAAACAGAATTATTGGATACTCTGAAAATTTACGAATAGTTTTTAGGAATTTATTGTAATTAAGGTATATAGGATTTTTTAAGTAAAAACAATCAGATCCTTTGATGCAAAAGGTGTTAAAGGCTTCTGGTGTGATTAATCATTGAAGATGAAAAAATATTATACGCATAACGGAACAGAGCAACAAGGACCCTTTGACATTGAAATCTTAAAAGAAAAACGAATAAATAAAGATACTCCAATATGGTGCGAAGGCTTGTCAGACTGGACGACTGCTGAAAAAATTGACGAATTGAAAGAATTATTTAAGATAACAACTCCACCACCATTTAATAAGGAACAAACACCACCACCTATAAACAAACAAACCAAACAGACAGAGACTAAGAATATTGTAGCTCCTACAATTAAAAAGAAAAGTAACGTTGGTAAAATAATCGTAGTTGTTGTAATTATTCTCATAGTAATCATTTGTGGGCGTATAATTTTTGACGATATGAATAGAGGTAGTGGTTACGAGACTGCTGGTGATGAGAGTACCTATCAGGAAAAAGTAATGACAGTAGAGGAAATTGAGCGTTCGCA
This sequence comes from Flavobacteriia bacterium 40-80, assembly GCA_001899145.1. Taxonomy (GTDB): domain Bacteria; phylum Bacteroidota; class Bacteroidia; order Flavobacteriales_D; family Crocinitomicaceae; genus 40-80. The sequence continues at coordinate 124,885 of MKVF01000010.1, read as the reverse complement.
GCCAACCAATTTTTTAGCTGCTGATGGTAAATACGAAGAAAACTTTTGGGGGAATAAAATTAATGTCCACGGAATAATAAAAAATACAGCGACAGTTGCAACATATAAAGATGCAGTAGTCAGAGTTACATATTACAGTAAAACAAGAACCGAATTAGGCAGCGCAGATTACACGATTTACGAAATATTCCCACCTCATTCTACGACCAGTTTTGAGCTAAAGATTGATAACTATAAAAATGTGAACACAATTGGTTGGGAAGTAATTCAAGCTATAGCTGATTGAGATATTAAAGAACGTTTCATAAATCATTTACGTCTTTCGGGCTTTCTTTTTAATCCCATTCCTTCCCTTCAACACCTCTTCAATATCTTCCAATCTAACCCCTTTTGCTTCCAATAAAATCAAATAATGATACAGTAAATCCGCTGCTTCATTTTTGAATAGCTCATCGTTGTTATCTTTTGCTTCAATAACCACTTCAACCGCTTCTTCACCTACTTTTTGGGCAACTTTATTGATTCCTCTTCGGAATAATTTATTGGTGTAAGAATGTTCGTCATTACTGCCGATTTTATCGGAAATGATTTGTTGCAGCTGATAAACAAAACCTTTTGACTGGTCGTTATTGAAGCAGGAAGTTGTTCCTGTGTGACAAACGACTCCTTCCGGTTTCGCCTTGATGAGAATGGTATCCTGATCGCAGTCGATGGCGATGCTTTTTACCCATAAAAAGTTTCCGGATGTTTCGCCTTTTGTCCACAAACGGTTTTTACTTCGGCTGAAAAACGTGACTTTTCCTTCAGCTTTTGTTTTTTCAAAAGCTTCTTCGTTCATGTATCCCAGCATCAGCACCTGCAACGTTGTTTCGTCCTGAATGATTACGGGAATTAATACTGATTTACTGAAATTTACAGACATCTTACCTGGATTTTATGATTTGACAATTCTTGTTTTAAATCGCCGATCGTAATTTCTTCAAAGTGAAAAATACTGGCTGCCAATCCTGCGCTTGCTTGTGTTTGTTGAAATAATTCAATGAAATGTTCCGTTTTTCCTGCACCGCCTGATGCAATCACGGGAATAGACAGTTCACTGCTCAATAAAGCAACTTGTTCAAGCGAGAAGCCATTTTTCGTTCCGTCGTGATTCATGGAAGTCAATAAAATTTCTCCAGCTCCAAGTAATACGACTTCTTTTGCCCAATCGAGCAGTTTTAGGTTTGTTTTTTCAGAACCACCTTTCACATAAACAAAATCACCACCTTCATCCGATTTAAAATCAATGGCAACAACGACACACTGATTGCCAAATTCCTGTGCAATCTGGGTAATCAGTTCCGGATTTTTTACAGCAGAGGAATTGATGCTGACTTTATCTGCACCTGCATTGATTACAGCTTTGGCATCTTCCAACGAGTTGATGCCACCGCCAACCGTAAACGGAATATTGATTTCTCTGGCAATTCGTTCGATCAATTCCGTCAGTGTTTTTCGTTTTTCTACCGTTGCTGTAATATCCAGAAACACCAGTTCGTCCGCACCTTCCTGCACATAACGTTTTGCCAGTTCTACCGGATCTCCGGCATCACGAAGTTCTGTAAAATTGACTCCTTTGACGGTTCTTCCATCTTTGATATCCAGGCAGGGAATGATTCGTTTCTTTAACATACAAGTTGACTTAGTTCTTTTAAACTGATTTTATTTTCATAAATGGCTTTTCCGATAATGACACCTTCACAGCCGATTTCCTGCATGGTTATTACATCAGAAAGGGTTGCTATTCCGCCACTTGCAATGAGTTTTATTTCAGGTGTATGCTCTAAAATGGATCGATACAGTTCTGTTGACGGTCCTTGCAGCATTCCGTCTTTTGAAACGTCCGTGCAGATCGTGTACAGAATACCTTTGCTTAAATAATCAGCGATAAACTCCAGCACGTTTTTTTCAGAACTCGACTGCCAGGCATTGGTTGCTATTTTTCCATCAATTACATCCGATCCAAGAATAATTTTCTCTCCTCCATATTGTGTTATCCAGTTTTCAAAAAGTTCCGGATTTTTAACAGCAATACTACCTCCGGTCACTTGTCTGGCCCCGCTTTCAAAAGCAATTTTCAGATCGGCATCTGTTTTCAGGCCGCCACCAAAATCAATTTGAAGTGTTGTTTTTGAAGCAAGCGTTTCCAATACTTTGTAATTGGTGATTTTTCCGTTTTTTGCTCCGTCCAGATCTACTAAATGCAAGTAGGAGAGGCCTGCATCTTCAAATTGTCTTGCCACTTCCAGCGGATGTTCGTTGTATGTTTTTTGTTGGCTGTAGTCACCTTTCGTCAGGCGGACACACTTTCCGTTGATGATGTCTATTGCGGGTATAATTTTCATTTTTTTGAATTTTGAATTTTGAATTTTGAATTTTGAATTTTGAATTTTGAATTTTGAATTTGATGGGCATACCCATCCATTATTCAATACTCATCATTCAGTATTGACCAAAAAGTTTCTCAAAATCTGTTCTCCGACCGTAGCTGATTTTTCAGGATGAAACTGAACGGCATAAAAATTGTCTTTTTTCATTGCTGCGCTGTAAGGTAAAATATAATCACATGTCGCTATGGTATAATCACTTAATTCCGCATAGTAGCTGTGAACAAAATATACATCATCTGTTATTTGTATTTCTTCAAATAATCCGGATTTCATATTCTGTAAATTGTTCCATCCAATGTGAGGTACTAAATCAGTTGCAGGAAAACATTTGACATTCACAGGGAAAATCCCCAGGCATTCGGTGGTTCCTTCCTCTGAAAAACTGCACAAGAGCTGTTGACCGAGACAGATTCCTAAAACGGGCTGTTTCAAAGAAGTAATTACTTTATCCAGTTGCTTTTCTTTCAGAAATTTCATTGCGGTACTCGCTTCGCCAACACCGGGAAAAATCACCTTATCCGCACGTTTAATACGTTCAGGATCGTTGGTAACAATAGCGGGAAATCCCAGTCGTTCGATGGCATTTTTAACAGAAGTCGTATTGCCTGCGTTGTAATCAATAATTGCAATCATAGTATTCCTTTTGTGCTTGGGATGGAAAAATCTCCGGTTTTCTGAACGGCCATTTTGATAGCTTTTGCAAATGCTTTAAAGATGGCTTCTATTTTGTGGTGCTCGTTTGTTCCTTCAGCTTTGATGTTTAAATTGCATTTGGCTGTGTCGCTAAACGATTTGAAAAAGTGAAAAAACAATTCCGTTGGTACATCTCCAATCTTTTCACGTTTAAATTCCGCATCCCAAACAATCCAAGGGCGACCTCCTAAATCAATGGCTACCTGAGCAAGGCAGTCATCCATTGGTAATAAAAAGCCATAACGTTCAATTCCTTTTTTACTTCCAAGCGCCTGAAGAAAAGTTTCTCCCAGAGCCAAAGCAGTATCTTCAACTGTATGATGTTCATCCACTTGTAAGTCTCCATCTACTGTAATGCTTAAATCTATTTTCCCATGTTTGGCTATTTGTTCCAGCATGTGGTCAAAGAAAGCTAAACCGGTTGAAATCGTACTCTTTCCTGTTCCGTCAAGGTTTATTTCAATGGAAATATCGGTTTCTTTTGTTCTTCGGACAACCTTTCCTTTTCGTGGTTGAGAAGATAGAAACGTATAGATGTCACTCCAGTTTAACGTGGTAATTGCTGCATCCTGACATTCCTCTTTTCCGATAAATATAGCTTTTGCACCCAGATTTTTCGCCAGTTGCACATCGGTCAGCCGATCACCGATTACATAGGAATTTTCCAAGTCGTAATTTCCCTTTTGATAATGCAGGAGCATACCTGTTCCGGGTTTTCGTGTCGGTAAATTTTCGTGTGGAAATGATTTGTCTATCAGTATTTCTGAAAATTCAATCCCTTCATTTTTGAACGCCTGAATCAGTTTGTTTTGTGCCGGCCAGAATGTTTCTTCCGGAAAGGAATCAGTTCCCAACCCATCCTGATTGGTGACCATTACCAGTTCATAATCCAGTTCCACAGCTATTTTCGACAGGTATTGAAAAACACAGGGATAGAACTCCAGTTTTTCCAGACTGTCCACCTGAAAATCAACTGGCGGTTCAATGATTAATATGCCATCCCGGTCGATAAAAAGTACTTTTTTCATGAGTGTTTTTTTAATTCGTTAATTAATAAATCGTTTTCTTCCGGCGTTCCGATTGTAATCCGGATACAGTCAGAAATGACAGAGCTTCTGTTTCGGGTAATGATTCTTTGACAGACTAATTGCTGGTAGACTTCTGTCGCATCCGGAATCTTTACGAGTATGAAATTTGCATCTGTCGCATAGATTTTCTGAATAAAATCGAGCTGCTGTAATTCATCAGCAAGTCGTTTTCTTTCAGAAAGAATAGTGGTGAGATTCTGTTTAAATTCCGGCTTGTTTTTCAATGTTTCGATCGCTGCCTGCTGGTTGAGTTGACTGATGTTGTAAGGAGGCTTTACACGATTGAAAACTGCAATAATTTCTTCTGTTGCATAAGCCAATCCGACACGTGCACCAGCCAATCCCCACGCTTTGCTGAAAGTTTGAGAAACAATCAGATTGGGATAGTCTTTTATTTTCCGAAGATACGATTGTCGTTCACTGAAGTCAATGTACGCTTCATCCACTACAACAATTCCGTTGAATTTTTCAAGTAGCACATCAATGTCATTCAGGGAGTTCCCTGTTGGATTATTCGGAGAACAAAGAAAAACGACTTTTACGGGTTCTGTTTTTATTCTCTCTAAAACAGTTGGAATATCTAATTGAAAATCGTCTGTCAATGGTACTTTAATTGTTTTGATGTTATTGATGTCCGCACTTACTTCGTACATGCCGTAAGTAGGAGGGCAGATGAGTATTTTATCCTGTTGTGGTTCACAAAAAATCCGCAGCGTCAAATCAATGACTTCGTCACTTCCGTTCCCGATAAAAATGTTGTTTTCCGGAATGTTTTTTTCTTCTGAGAGCAAAAATTTCAGCTCCCGCTGGTAAGGATCCGGGTAGCGGTTGAGTTTCCCAAACGGATTTTCATTTGCATCTAAAAAAACCGCATCATTTCCCTTAAATTCATCACGTGCACTGCTGTAGGGTACAAGATTTCGAATGTTTTTTCTGACAAGTTGCTGAATCATAATTTAGTGTTTTGATAAATAATTTAACCGGATAGTCACAGCATTTTTATGTGCATCTAATTGCTCTGCTTCCGCCATCAGTTCGATTGCTTTTCCAATATTCTGAATTCCGGTTTCGCTGACTTCCTGAAAGGTTATTTTTTTTACGAAACTATCCAATGAAACGCCGCTATATGCTTTGGCATAACCGTTAGTGGGCAGCGTATGATTGGTTCCACTGGCGTAATCTCCGGCACTTTCACAACTGTAATTTCCGAGAAATACAGAACCGGCATTACTGATTTTCCCTGTATAAAACCGTTGATTAGCTACTGCAAGAATTAAATGTTCCGGAGCATATAAATTGCTAAATTCCAGACATTCTTCAATGGATTTAAAGACAATGACTTTGCTGTTGTTCAGAGATGAACCGGCTAATTCTTTTCGGGGTAATTTTTCTAATTGGAAATCGATTTCTTTTGAAATATTATCGGCGACTTTTTCAGAATTGGTTAGTAAAATCACCTGGCTGTCCGTTCCGTGTTCTGCCTGCGATAACAAATCGGCCGCAACAAAAGCGGGAATAGCTGTTTCATCAGCGATCACTACCACTTCACTTGGCCCGGCAGGCATATCAATAGCAATGCCGTAATTTTGAGCTAATTGCTTTGCTGCCATGACGTATTGATTTCCCGGACCGTAAATTTTATCAACTTTGGGAACACATTCTGTTCCGAAACTCAGTGCTCCAATTGCCTGGCTTCCCCCGATTTTAAAAACAGATGTAATCCCAATAAGTTCTGCGGTGTATAAAATAGCAGGGTGAATATTGCCGTTTGCATCAGGAGGTGTGCATAAAACAAGCTCTTTACACCCGGCGATTTTTGCGGGGATTCCGAGCATTAAGACAGTAGAGAAGAGAGGAGCGGTTCCTCCGGGAATGTAGAATCCGACTTTTTCGATAGCACGACTTTCTCTCCAGCAGATGACACCATCTGTCGTTGTAATTTCCTGGATCGTTTCACGCTGTGATTCGTGAAATGTGAGAATGTTATTGTATGCAACCTGAATGGCCTTTTTTAATTCTTCAGACACTATTTTCATGGCAGTTTGAAACTCTTTCGGACTAACGGCGAGTTGCGTTAATTGTACCTTGTCAAATTTTAGTGTCAGCTCTTTGAGAGCATTATCTCCGCTTTGTTGTACAGCATTAAAAACTGATTGCACGACGGGAAAAAGGTCGCTCAGATTCATTACAGGGCGTTTGATTAAATCAAACCATTCGCTTTTAGCCGGGTATAAATATGTTTTCATAATCAAATAACCATTTTTTCGATTGGTAATACTAATATTCCTTGTGCACCTAACTTTTTCAGCTGGTCGATTATATCCCAGAATTGTTCTTCCTGAACAACGGAGTGTAAGCTGCTCCAACCCGGTTCTGCCAGTGGCAATATCGTCGGTGATTTCATTCCGGGAAGTAAACCGGAAATAGCGTCCAGAGATTCGTTTGGAGCATTTAGCAGGATGTATTTATTGGAGGAACCTTGTTTAACGGCATTGATCCTAAAAAGGATCCTTTCTAAAATTTCCTTCCGGTCGGGTGGGAGAGAAGGAGTAGAGATCAGCACTGCTTCACTTTTTGTAATGACTTCCACTTCTTTTAAACCGTTCATCAATAGGGTGCTTCCCGTACTGACAATATCAAAAATACCGTCGGCCAAACCAATTCCAGTTGCAATTTCAACGCTGCCACTTAGTTTCTCGATAGAAACAGCAATGTTTTTCTCTGAAAAAAAGTGGGTCAGAATATTCGGGTAGGACGTGGCGATACGTTTGTTTTTAAAGAAATTAATTCCGGTATAATTTTCATCTTTCGGAATTGCCAGAGACATTTTACAGCCGGCAAATCCTAATTTCTGAATGATCCGGATGTTTTTGTTTTGTTCCCATATTTCATTTTCGCCGATTATTCCGATATCTGCAACGCCTTGTTCTACGTATTGCGGAATATCATCGTCACGAAGGAAAAGAAATTCTACCGGGAAATTTGATGCTTCGGCTTTGAGTTTTCGTGTTCCGTTGGAAGTCTTTATGCCGCATTCTTCGAATAATTGCAGGGATTTTTCACTTAACCGTCCGCTTTTCTGTACTGCAATTTTTAATTTACTCATCTCTGTCAATTTTGATTTTTTGAGTCTGAGTAAACCGGAACGGAAATGATAGAAATGAAAAAACCGCCTGATTTACTCAGACGGTTTGTAATATTTTTATGAATTTACATATATCACGACCAGCTCGCCTGAGTGCAAGAATGATGGTGATGATGATGCAAAGACGTGAATTTCATTTTTTTCTTTCTTTGGGGCAAAAGTAATAAAAAATGTAGAATGCGTATCAACTATTGATTTTTTATCTATACTCGTATAAAATAAAACATATGGATCCGCTGATAGATGTTACTCTTAGAAGTCTTGCTGTTTACGCGTTTATGTTAGTATGCCTGAGATTGTTTGGCAAAAACCAGCTGTCACAGCTGAATGCCGGGGATGTGATTTTGCTGCTATTGATTTCTAACGCCGTTCAGAATGCCATGGTAGGTGAGAATACCAGCTTACAGGGAGGATTGACAGCTGCTTTGGTATTGTTTGCAGCTAACTTTGTATTGAAACGCCTGATGTTCAGAAATAAAAAGATCAGGGATTTGGTGGAGGAAGAGCCATGTGTATTAATAAAAGATGGGAAAACAGATCTCCGGGCGCTTCATCAGGAGGAAATAACACCGGAAGAGCTGCTGGAAGTAATCCGCGAGCACGGAGTGGAACGGGTGGATGATGTGAAGCTGGCTGTTCTGGAAGTGGATGGTAATATCAGTATTATCTCACTGGATCATAACCAGCAGATCCATTATACACATCATAAAAAACGGTTTAAACGGAAATTCAGGAACTGATTTTATTTGTTGTAAAGGAAATAATATGCTTCTACATTGTCAAGATACGTTCCGTCAAAGCCGGCATTGATGATCTTCTTTACATAAGAAGCATCACTGCCGTAAATGATATTCTGCCATTCCGGATCCCAGAACGCGACATAAAATTCATCTTTGTATCCCGGATATTTTTTTTTCAGCCAGGAAGGTTGGTGAAGCTTCCAGTCGCTTTTCCAGTAATAGCGGTAATTTTCCGCGGAACCGATATTCATGTAAGCGATCACCAATCGTTTGCCGCCGTTTGTTTTTGTTTTCAAAGATGCAATATCCGTGCTTGTTAGTTCTTCATCGTTAAAGAACAAATCGATCAGGATAATGTCAAAATTGGTGGCTTTTAGAGCATTCAGATACTCACTTTTAGAGTTGTAATTCTCAGGGTTTAACAGATAAAGAAAATTCTTAGCTTCCGAGAGTTGCGTAATATCATTTGTGTTTTCGTTTATTACAACATCAGGGATCCGGGTGTAGTAATAATTGTCTTTTGAGCGAGGAAAGCACAGGAAATTATTACCTGAATTTTTTTCAATATCGTCAGAAATATTGCTGTCATCCTTTACATAGTCAGATACCAGGATCGGTTTTTGGGTTTTTAGCTGTTGAAGCATATCAAGCCGCTCATTGTCCACTTTATATTTCCCATTGTAGAAAATTTCTTCCACACCAAATCCGTCAACAGCATTCATAAACCCACTGTGAAAACCTTCTTCTATATTAGCATTGTTGAATGCCAGCTGAATCCCGTTTTGAGGAATAATGAGAAAATCAGGATTATCCGCTTTACAATAAGTGGAAATGTTCATGACGAATTCCTGCATTTTTGCGGCTGCCTCAGCGGTTTTTTGTTCTTTTTTACAACTTAAAAACAGAAGTATAAATGAGATGGAATATAAAAAAAGTTTCATTTTAATTGATTTTGAAATACAGTTTTAAATTTCTCGATCTTCGGCTTCACAATCATCTGGCAGTATTGATTTTCCGGGTGGTGGATGACATAATCATGATGGTAGTTTTCCGCTTCATAATAAGTCGTTAGTGGCTCTATAGCTGTAACAATCGGGTCGTCCCAGATCTTTGATGCTTTAAGCTTTTCGAGATAAGCTTCGGCAATTGCCCTTTGCTCTTCATTATGGTAGAAAACTACAGAACGGTACTGTGTGCCGATATCATTTCCCTGACGATTCAGGTGCGTTGGGTTATGAACAAACCAGAATACTTCAAGTAATTCCGTATAGCTGATCTGTGCAGGATCAAACGTGATCCGGACGACTTCCACATGCCCGGTGGTTCCCGTGCATACTTCTTCATACGTCGGATTTTCTGAATGTCCTCCTGCATATCCCGGTTTTACGTCAATCACTCCTTTTAAAAGTTTGAAGCAGTGCTCCACGCACCAGAAACAGCCTGCTCCGAATGTTGCCTCCTGTGTCATTATCTGAGTGTATTTATCCATTTAACAATATCTTCCAGCACTTTTTCTGAAAATGTAATTTCTATTTGCTGGTATTCTCCGACTGCTCCCGTTTCACACGGCTGGAAAAGATGGTTGAGCTTCGGATATAAAAAAGTCTTATAGTATTGGTTCCCTGCTTTTTCGAGTCCTGCATCCACGGCTGCCAGGTTGGATTTTCCTTCTACCTGTATATCTTTGTCTCCGTTGAGCGCAAGAACGGGAATCGTTATTTTTTCAAGGTAAACCTGCGGATCAAATTTGATGAATTCCTTAAACCATTTTCCTTCTGTTTGTTTTGCAAGCATGGAATACTGCATCATTTTTTCATTGAAATCAGGAAAGTTACTTTTCATGAACTCCAGCAGACATTTGCTGTCACAGTTTTCTTCTGCTTTTAGTTTTGCATAAAGCAGCTTCATATTGTTCAGGTAAATATCAATTTCCTGCTGAGGAGCTTTGCTGAGCGTCAGGATGTCTTTATTTTGCTGGATCATCAGTTCACTTATAGGAATTGCCGGGCCAGCCAGTAAGATGGCAAAACTGATGACCTGAGGTTCCTGGGCAGCGAGTATTTCAGCGACCATTCCTCCTTCTGAATGACCGATAACACCTACCTGATTTTTATCAATAAAAGAAAGTGTTTTGAGGTAATTTACGGCTGCTTCCGCATCATTTTTGAAATTGTAAACTGTTGCTTCGGAGAAATTGCCTTTTGATTTCCCGACACCCCTGTCATCGTAGCGCAATACTGCGATTCCGTTTTTTGTCAGGTAATCGGCAATTACTAAGAACGGTTTGTGATCAAATAATTCTTCATCCCGGTTCTGAGGTCCTGAGCCGGTAACTAAAACAACTGCCTTAAAGTTATTGCCTTCAGCAGGATAAGTGAGTGTCCCGGAAAGCGTGATCTGATCTTGTGTGTTTTCAAAAGTCACTTCTTCTGTTTTGTAAGAAAAAGGAGGTTTCGGATGCTGTGGACGTTTGGGCGGCTCCGTATTGATCACGGACTTATCGGCAACTAATTTCAGAGGAAAGCTCATTCCCATCTGCCTGAACGTCCCGTCCAGTCCATCACTGACAGCTTTTGCCCTGTATTCGATTCCGAGATCTTTGAACTGAATAAAAATACTGTCTTTTTTTGCTTTCACCTCGCTGGCAGAAAGCCCTGATCGTTTTTGAGAAGGGCTGTCAAGTGTCGCACTGTATTTGTTTTTTTTGATTTCCTGTATATGTAAAATCAGCGGAATCTTATAACCTGCATCCAGATTCCCGTACCAGTCTCCTTTGAAGACCTGTCCGAAAAGCGGAAGCTGTGCGGTTAAAAACAGGGAAAGAAAAATTTTTTTAAGCATGGTTCTTTATTGTTTTTAGGACAGAAATTATACTCCAGAAAGAGTAGATGGCTAAGATTAATAAAATGTATTCTTCCGGTAGCCGGATATGCCCGAAATACGTGAAAATAACCGAGAGTAAGATTGCTCCTCCGAAAACGGCGAATAAAGTCCGGGAAGCTCCTTTCTGAAAATAAGCGTCCAGGTAAAAATGTACCTGGATAAACAGGACAGAGAGCAGGATCCACCATTCGGGAAGGTCAGCTTTGAAAAATACTTTGATTATTATAAGGAATACAAGGCCCGCTGCAAGCAGCCATTGAATTGTCTGCCTGGTTTTAGTTTGAGTGAGAGAAGCGTAACAGGCAATGCAGACGCTTATAAATGAAGCGGAAAACAGTAATAATTTAGTTGCGGTAGCCAGAAAAATAATATCCTTCGTCAGCAAAATAAGGATAGTCAGCTGGAAGATCAGGGTAATTATCAATGGAAAACGCAACAGCCACTTCATAATTTGATTTTGAATACAAACAAAGATAATTCTTCCGATTGGTAATTTTCAATTTTTCAATCTAAAATTCAAATATCTCCGTAAACTTGTAATATGAAATACAAAAGCTGGTTAGAAAAAGCTAAAAATGAACTTCCTGAGAACAAAAAGTTTTTTCAGAAATTGAAAAAAGCGAATCACAGAATATTAGATCAGGAATTTCACCTGCAACATGAGCTTGTTTTCCGTAAAACGGACTGCCTCGCCTGTGCCAATTGCTGTAAAACAACCAGCCCTATTTTCAGAGATGTTGATATCAAGCGAATTTCAAAGCGGCTGAGGATGTCCGAAACACAATTTATAGCAGCATATCTGCGTGTTGATGAAGATAAGGATTATGTGCTTCAATCGTCTCCCTGTCATTTTCTGAATTTGTCAGACAATACCTGCTTTATTTATGAAGATCGCCCGTTAGCCTGTCGTGAATATCCGCATACGGACAGAAAAAATATGTACCAGATTTTAAATCTGACTTTGAAAAATACAGAGATTTGCCCCGGCGTTTCACAGATAGTAGCTAATTTGAAAACTAAAATGCAGTAATGGACAGTAAGTTAAATGAGGCTTTCAGCAGCTGGTTTGATACACAGTTATCCGGACAGGAGAAGGAGCAGGTATTGATCCGTCATTTCGGATATTTTCAGGAGGATTTCGTTTACCGCCTGACGGAGATTATCGAGAAGCGCCTGTTAGAATTGAAGTTCAGTTATTCTGTTGCCAGAAAAGTGTTTGCTTCGGTCAGTGAAGCCATTTCAAATATTAATAAACATGGAAAATCCACTGCATTGGATGTGGGAGGCTTGATTGTATGTGTCAAGGAAGATAAGATTACCGTTTCTGTTTCGAATATTATTCCTGTTTCCGGAAGAATTTCACTAAGCTCCAAAATAGATGAGCTGAATGAATTGAACAAGGAAGAACTTTCTTCCCGGTTTCATGAACTGATGAAACGTTCGATCGTCAGCAATACTACGGGCTTCGGAATAGGATTTGTATCCATCCGTTTAAATTGCGATACACCGTTAAAATATTCATTTAAGCCGCTTGAGGCCGGGCATCTGATTTTCTCTATGGAGTTTGAAGTATAAGCACATTTTCCTGTTACCCGATTGAGATTTAATTTTAGATAAGAAAGTAGAGTTATAACGAAAATCTTTTCAATCAAAAAAGGGACCGCTGAAAACAGCAGCCCCTTTTGCTTTTATTCTGATTGTTGGTGGTGAAAGTTGTAAGAGGCAGGCAGGCTTATGCTGAATTATTTATTCTTAAAGTCAAATAAAATCTGTTTCTCTTCCGCTGTTCTGAATTGTTCAATTTTAGCTTTCGAATAACCGATCTGTTCCTGCAGATAACCTTGGAATATATGGCTAACATAAAGAGGAGACCGGTAATATTGCGGTGGCAGATCAGGATCTGAATCTTTCTTTATGGTTCCTGAATGGCATGAAAAACAATTGGCCAGATTTCCTGCGTTGATGTTGTTTATATCCTTTTTAAAGGTTTGTGTAAAGCTTTCCATCGTGACATTTGAACAGTTTAAGCTGCCACGCGCGTAGCTTCCCGGAGTGGCTTTCTGGATATCCTTTCCTAATCGACAGATAAGGTCTTTTTGCTGTGCGGCATCTTTACCGTCCATATCCAGCCAGATAGAACCGTTGTAGAAATAATTTTTCCAGACATCTTTCAGGTTCTCTTTGACACACTTGTTAATCCCGTCAATATTATTAAAATTGACTTCTCCGGAGCTGGAAGTCTCCATGAATGCTCCACCTTTCTGTCGTGGAACTCCGTATTGAAAAAGATCAAATACGTGATATGGATCTTTCCCATATTTAGTCACCGTATTGAAATCAATCCCATCTATACCTGATGTGCTTCCTGACTTAAACAACAGCTTTTCGGATTTACTTTCCGCCAGATTATCTTTCCAGTTGTAGTTAGGTGCTATATCATCGTGCTCAAAAGTTGCCCAGATAAATTCAGGGTGATTTTCGACTACTCCGACTATGTGCATACCTATAAGCGCGACTCTTTTATTCGTATATGTTTTTCCTTTATCACCCGAAATTGAGGCGGTAGTGATGTAATATAAACGTTGTTTGAATGCCGGAATTGCATCAACGGAAACCCATGCTGCTTTTAACTCCAGGGAACCTACGGGAAAGGCGAAAGTATTATCCAGGTAACGAGAGGTATCCGATTTTATAATGTTCGTGAATCTGACGGTATGTTTATACATTTCCCTGTTCATGTGAATTGAATAATATACCGTATCACTTTTGCCGCCATATCCCGGATTTGTTTTTAGCATAGCATGATCGCTGCCTGCCTGGGTATAGCCGTTAAGCACTAATTTCTTATCAGGGGAAATTATATTCATAAGTGTGTCAATCTGATCTATTTCTTTATCCCTGAGAAATAACGGAGTATTGTCTCTCTCACTTGCAGGTTTAGTTAACCAGAGAAATTTCTGCCAGGACCATTGGTGGAATATTTCATTGGTGCTGGTTGTTTTAGCGAACGGGCTGTTCTTTCCTTCTTCAGGCGGTGGTGTCTGACTGTGTGGAAACCATGACGGGTTGGCAATGCAAAGTGTTGTCGGCAGGGTTATGTTACTGCTCAGGTAATCTTTGTTAGCTCCGGAAGAGTTACAGCGGATAAAGACGAATAATACAAAAACTGCTATTGCAGCTAATGTAAGCAGAGAAAACTTGTTTTTCATACGTAATAATATTTAGTTTATTTCCCGCAAATTACCTGAAAAATAAAACAACAATACCAGTATTTTTACCTGTTTTTTTTCAGGTAGAAATACCTGTTTTTCTGAATTATAAGAAGTCAAAATCCAATTTCTGGAATATAGATCGAAAAGAGAGAGAAGATTTAAACTGCAGACAGGGCACATGAAAAAACGCGACCTTTAAGATCGCGTTTCCTTTGTATGTTTTTAAACTGTTTCTTAGTAATATAACAAACGACGTACTTTAGAAATATACTTAGCAAGGCGGATCACCTGTTTTGTATATCCGAATTCATTGTCATACCATGTGTAAAGCACGATGTTGGAACCGTCCGGAGAAACGATTGTTGCATTAGAATCGAATACGGAACAGCAGGTATTGCCAATGATATCATTCGATACCAGCTCCGGATCGAATGAATAGTAAATCTGGTTTACCAGGTCACCATTTAACGCGGCATCTTTAATTGCAGCATTGATCTCGGCTACATTCGTTGTTCCTTTTATATTTAAGCTCAGAATAGCCAGTGAGCCATTTGGAGTCGGTACACGTACCGCGTTCGCAGTTAATTTGTCTTTCAGGTCAGGAATAACCTTAGTAACGGCAGAGCCTGCTCCTGTAGAAGTAATAACCATGTTAATAGCAGCAGAACGGCCTCTTCTCGGTTTTTTGTGCATATTATCCAGCAAGTTCTGGTCATTCGTGTATGCGTGAACTGTTTCAATATGACCTTTTACGATGCCGAATTTGTCGTTGATCACTTTTAAGATCGGAGAGATCGCGTTGGTGGTACAGGAAGCCGCAGAATAAATGTTCTCGTTTTCCAGATCCAGTGTATTTTGGTTCAGCCCGTAAACAATGTTCGGAACTTCTTTCCCCGGAGCTGTCAGTAAAACTTTCGCAGCACCTTTTGCCTGTAAATGTCTGCTTAATGCTTCTCTGTTGGTGAAGACTCCCGTATTATCAATGATCAATGCGTTATTGATTCCATAGGCAGTGTAGTCAATATCTTCAGGATTATCAGCATGGATCATGTGAACGATCTGTCCGTTGATAATCAGTGATTTGTTTTCCAGATCTTCAATTACAGTTCCTTTGAAAGCGCCGTGAACAGAATCATTTTTCAATAAAGAAGCTCTTTTGATGATATCTGCGTCCGCGTTACCACGGGTTACAATAGCTCTTAAACGCAACTGCTGTCCTTTTCCTGCCTGTTTGATCAGCTCTCTTGCCGCTAAACGCCCGATACGCCCGAAGCCATAAAGAACAACATCTCTTGGTTCAATTCCCTTGATGGAGCTTTTAGCGTAGCTTTGCAGCTTTTCTTCTAAAAATTCTCTTTTGGAAGTGTATTTACCGGATGAGATCAGCCATTCATTTGCTAATTTCCCGATATCAATTTTTGCAGGAGCAAGGTCCATTTCATACAGCTCTTCTGCCAGTCCGGAAGTTGTAAAGATGTCAATTGGCTTGTTTACTACTTTTTTAGCATATTCATGCAGATTCAGAATTTCAGAAATTGTAGTGTCTAACAAGTGATTTCTGAATAAAACAAGCTCAATTCCTTTGTCATAAAGCAATTCACCTGTTTTAGAAGCTAAAACAACAGCCGCTCTTTCTCTTTTTACATGAGCATTAAGTTCACTTTCGTAACCGTTTAAAGATTCCATTCCCGTTTAGATTATTAATTTATTTTTTAGATGTATGTATTAAAAAAAACGGCTCAAAAAGTATAGAGCCGTTGTATCATTATCCTAAGTAAGATTTTAAAAGTTTGTTTCTCGACGTGTGTCGGAGCCTGCGGATCGCCTTTTCTTTGATCTGCCTTACGCGTTCCCGTGTCAGATTGAATTTAGAGCCGATCTCTTCCAGTGTCAGTCCGTGGTTCATTCCGATCCCGAAGAACAGGCGGATGATCTCTCGTTCTTTATCTGTCAGTGTGCTTAACGAACGTTCAATTTCTTTTTGCAGGGATTCTGCCATCAGAGAATGGTCTGCCCGTGGTGTGTCCGTGTTCGGCATAACATCCATCAATGTACCTCCGTCTTCTGAAGAAGAGAGTGGTGCATCCATCGATACGTGACGGCCGGATACATTAAGGCTTTCCTTGATCTTATCTTCCGGAACTTCCAGCGCTTCTGCCAGCTCTTCAGCTGAAGGCGGACGCTCAAATTCCTGCTCTAATTTAGAAAAAGCTTTGTTGATCTTATTTAATGAACCTACCTGATTCAGAGGTAAACGAACAATACGCGCCTGCTCAGCCAATGCCTGCAGAATCGACTGACGAATCCACCATACGGCATACGAGATGAACTTAAAACCACGGGTTTCGTCAAATTTTTGTGCTGCTTTTATCAGACCCAGGTTTCCTTCATTGATAAGGTCAGGAAGTGTTAATCCCTGATTTTGATATTGTTTTGCAACAGAAACTACGAAACGGAGGTTGGCACGGGTTAGCTTTTCTAAAGCTCGCTGGTCACCTTGTTTTATTTTTCGTGCTAATTCAACTTCTTCTTCTGCGGAAATTAATTCCTCTTTACCAATATCCTGCAAGTATTTGTCAAGGGATTGACTCTCACGATTGGTAATCGATTTGGTGATTTTGAGCTGTCTCATTTATTAATAGAAAATTATCTTTTAGAAAATAAACCGGGTGCAAATTTACACTATTTTTACGGACTTTCAAAAAAAATGTTCTGAAAAGTGGATAAAGATATTCACTATCAAAATCTGTGCCTAATCAGAACAAAGTATTGAAGCGTAAATATTTACGCTTCAATACCAGGTAATAAGAAAATTAATTTTATAAACCGAAGCCAACGTAATCCTTGCGGCCGTTTTTACCGGTAATTTCAAGCAGAACACCTCCGCTTTTTTTGTTAAGCTCCGCTGTCAGCTGCTCGACGGATTTCACAGGTGTTTCGTTGATTTTGGTGATGATCATACCTTCTTCCAGACCTAAGGATTTTAATTTACCCGGTGATAAAGAAGAAATCTTTACACCATAAGTTGTATTGTACTCTTTCAGCTCCTTATCAGAAAGCGGCTCGAAAGTTGCTCCCAGCGCATACGATTTTGAAAGTATTTCCTTGTCCACCAGCTTTGTATCGCCTTTACTGTTTCTTAGTACTACTTCTTTTACTTGCTCTTCTCCTCTAGAGTTAAGAATAGTCACGGCAACTTTGTCTCCAGGGCGTTTTTTGCCGATTTCTTCCTGTAATGCGGCAACAGAAGTTACGTCTTTTCCGTTGATCTTTGTAATCACGTCTCCGTTTTTGATTCCTGCTTTTTCAGCGCCGCCACCGTCTGTAACAGTACCGACATATACACCGCGTGTCGTTTTAAGATTCTCTTTTTCTTTCAGTTCCTGGGAAATATCGGAAATCTGAACACCAAGAAAACCGCGCTGAACAATACCAAAGTCAATCAGGTCGCTCATGACTTTTACCATCAGGTTTGCAGGAATAGCGAAAGAATATCCGGTGTAGCTTCCTGTTTGTGAAGCTATGGCAGTGTTTATTCCTACGAGCTCACCACGTGTGTTTACCAGTGCGCCTCCGCTGTTCCCCGGATTTACGGCAGCATCCGTCTGGATGAACGATTCGATCGGAATATTCTGATTGTTTTTGTCTATGATGTTGATGTTTCTGGCTTTAGCGCTCACAATACCAGCCGTAACGGTATTTGTAAGATTGAAAGGATTGCCCACTGCTAAAACCCATTCACCGATTTTCAGATCATCACTGTTACCGATGATCATCGGACGGAGATTTTTAGCATCGATCTTAATAACTGCCAGATCCGTAGATGGGTCTGTACCGATGATCTTTGCAGTATATTTAGAATTGTCATTCAGGATTACCTCAATTTCACTCGCTTCCGCGATAACGTGGTTGTTGGTTACAATATAGCCGTCCTGAGAAACGATTACTCCTGATCCCGAACCTGATCCGTATTGCTTAAATTCTCTTCCGCCGGCTCCCGGACCATAGAAGAATTCAAAGAAAGGATCTCTTTGTACCTGCGTCCGGACAACTTTTGTCGTGACATGGACCACCGACTGGACACTGTTTTCCGATGCGTCCACAAAATCAGGAACAAGCGGTGCTGTTTCTGTGTAATTCGCCTTTCTGATGTATTGATTATCCGCTAAAATTCTTTCGGAAGTACTGCCGTGCGTACCACTAAACATACTAACGGATAAATAAACACCCAATGGAATAATTCCACCGAGGACTCCCAAACCAAAATTTTTTAAATTTTTATTCATATCCATTATTTTTTGAGATTAACGTTTAGAACTTTCAAAAATTACAAATTCAAGTCTAAAATAAATGTTATATCTGTGAAATCAAAAAGGTTGCCATTTCGGGCAACCTTTCCTTTTTAGCAGTTGGAACTGAAAAAAAATCGGATAAACTGACAAAATTTCAGTTACAGTTTTATAAATTTAATAGTCTTTGGGTTGTTTTCTATGTTAATGAAATAAATTCCGGACTGTAAATGATCCACATTGACAGTATGCTGCAGGGCGGAATTGTCTGAAGTCATTATCCGGCGTCCGTCACCTGAAAGTACGTTGAATGTAAATTCAGTATCTCCTGAAATCGTCAGCTCGTTAATCACCGGATTAGGATAAACGCTGAAATTCTTTTCCTCTATATTTAAAGTATTTATTACACCAATGTTGTCAATAATGTAAATTTCATGTCCGTAATCATTATCAAAATTTCCGGAAGCAAGTATTTTTCCGTTAAGAAGAAATAAATTCAGTGTATTTGTGAAGGAATACTGTATAGAATCGTTTGGCATAACCGCTTCGAAATCAAAACCGGAAACATCATTTATTTTATACAATAACATGGAGTAAAGCGAATCGTTTGAAACGAAATAAATAGTATTATTGATTTTTTTAAATCCTGCAGGACTGAAAAAAGCACTTGTATTATTATAGTAAGAAACGTCCGTCATAGTCGTTAGATCCAGGCGGTTTAATTTTTTTACGTTATTGGCATCCGCGTACACATAGTGAAGAAAATTGTTTTCAAAAAATGCCTGGGAAACAGGACTTGACAATCCGGTGTGATTGGTCACTTGTACTGTTCCGGTAACAGTTCCGTCTGTTTTGTAAATATTATAGGAAGTTCCGTTGGTAGAGGAAAAATACAATTCATTGTTATAAATTCCGAGCTGTGTTGTGTTACTGGATCCTGTTCCGCTGAGGATGTCATTTAAAATAGAAATAATAGTTCCGTCATACATAAAAAGCTCATCGCCATTTACATCATCAGAGCCGTTGAAAATTAATTTATTACCTAACCCGATCAGGTTGTAAGGATTCGAACCGTTAGGAGCGTTTGGTGTCGTAATGATCTGCGTGCCGGCACTTGTTCCGTTTGTCACATACAGGTCAAAATGATGATTGGCATCCATCCCTGCAAAGTAGAGTTTATTGTTTACAATGGTAAAGCTGTTGGCAAAGCTGCCTGTATTACCCGGAGTAAGATCCGTGAATAAACTGGTGCCTGCAGCAGTTCCGTCTGAGATCCAGATCTCTTTGCCGTTTGTTCCATCATCGGCCGTAAAGAAAACTTTGTTATTGAAAACAATAAAATTGGCCGGAAATGAAGAGGCGGAAGCATTGATGTTTTTCAACAGGGTTGTTCCTGCGCTGGTCCCGTCCGTTATCCATAACTCCGTGTCGTTGTTGCTGTCGGTAGCGGAAAATAGTAATTTGTTCCCGAAAACCGTAAAATTAGCCGGATAAGCGTCTCCGTTGGTATTAATGTCTTTGAGTTCCTGGGTTCCGGCAGTGGTTCCGTCTGTGATCCAGAGTTCGTGACCATTGGATCCGCTTGCGGAAAAGATCACTTTGTTGTTGAACTCAACAAAATTGCCGGGGGCGGCATCTCCGGAAGGATTAATATCTTTCAGCACCGCTAAATTCTGTGAGCTCGAAAAAGAAATGGAAAATAGAGACACAGCTATTGTGTAAAAAGCTTTTTTCATGTTATTTAGTTTTAAAGGTTTAGTTGTAGAACGCTTATATTAGCGGATGAGTTGATTTTTCTTTGTAATTTTAACATTTGTTATTAGCAGTATATGAAGTTGTTTTTTCATAAATATCAGGGCACAGGGAACGATTTTATCATGATTGATAACAGCGATTCAAAATATAGCGGTCTGACGGTAAATCAGATAAGACATTTGTGTGACCGCAGGTTCGGGATAGGAGCGGACGGTTTGATCAAAATAAACAGCACGGACGGTTTTGATTTCGAAATGGACTATTATAATGCGGATGGTACGAAGAGCTTTTGCGGAAACGGGGCGAGATGTTCGGTGATGTTTGCAAAAGAAGTTGGTTTGGTGAAAGGAAACAAAGCCTCTTTTATGGCGATCGACGGCTCGCATGAAGCCACTATTTCAGACGGGCAGGTATTTCTGAAAATGAAAGACGTCAGGGAAGTCAGAACAATCAGTAATGATATTTTTGAAATGAATACCGGTTCTCCTCATTATATAAAATATGTTGAGGACATTGATAAAGAAAACGTGGTTGATTTCGGTAAATCTGTCAGGTATAGTGATACTTACAGCACGGAAGGAATTAATGTGAATCTTGCAGAGCAGATTGCTCCGGACACAATAAAGGTTTATACCTATGAAAGAGGTGTTGAGGACGAAACGCTTTCCTGCGGAACCGGAGTAACAGCCGCTGCGCTTTCTTTTGCCGTAAAGAACAAGCTGGAAGGGCTACAGCGTATTATTGTGCAAACGAAAGGAGGACAGCTGGAAGTTAGATTTAATAAGAATAGTTCATTTAGTGATGTCTGGCTGATCGGCCCGGCAATGGAAGTTTTTGAAGGGACGTGTGATGTCGTATAGTTTTATTTTTAAAAATATAAATCAGATAGATCGGTTCCCTGCTGCTGAAAACGCGCTGTGGATTTTTAATGCGGATAAAATCCCGCCTCATATAGGCTTAAAAGCCGGGGAAAAATATTTCAGCCTGAAATGGAACGGGAAAGATGTTTCTGAAGATCCGGAAAAAATATGGAGAATGGTTCAGCAGAAAAAAATCCCGTTTCTGAGTGTAGGCCTGAAAGGCATTGATTTGAATCTGAAAGAAGTGACCGATGTATTTGACCGCCTGACCTCTGCGAAATTCCATCAGTTCAGCTGTCTTATGCCGATTAATAATCTATTATTTCCGGGACAGAAAGGTGGTATATTAAAGGATTTACTTTTAACTTTAGAAACAATTCACGGAACTTTAGAAGTGGAAGGTATTTATCTGCCGGATAACTATAAGGGAATCCTTGAATATGATGCAGAGCAGATTTTGGCACATATAAATCAATATTAAAATGCTGAAAGGAGAACGGATTTATCTTCGGCCGATTGAGACGAAAGACGCGACGAAGGTCGTAGTCTGGGAAAATGATGTGAATAACTGGAGAGTAACGGGAACCGAAGCTCCGTATTCATTGCATACCATTTTGGCATATATTGATAATATCCAGAATTTCAGGCAATCGGGAGAATTACGGTTAATGATCTGCCTGAATGAAACGGATGAAGCCATAGGAACACTGGATCTGTATGATGCAAATTTCAGGCATGAGCGCGCAACTATCGGAATATTGATCGGTGAATATTCTGAACGGAAAAAGGGATATGCTGCGGAAGCGCTGGAGCTGCTGAAAGAATATGCTGTTCAGATTCTGGCATTTCACAATCTTTCGGCTTCTATCCTGGAGGATAATGAAGAAAGTATCAGGCTGTTCGAAAAAGCCGGATTTCAATTAACGGGATCCCGGAAAGAATGGTTTAAGGATAAGAATAAATGGGTGGACGAACGAATTTATCAACTATGTTTAAAAAAGGAAAGTTAGTTATACTTCTGGTGCTTGTATTAATAGTTCTGCTGGGCTATATTTTTCGTGGGCAGCTGAAAGAATTTATTCTGAACCGGATTGTTACGGATAATGACAGCGAGGTAGAGCTGTATGTAGTTAAAGAACAGGGGCTGGAAGGATTGAAGAAGCAGTTGATAAATGAACATATTATTAAATCAGAGTTTTTCTTCGACAGAATGGCTTCCATGAAAAATTTTTCTGCAGGTAAAATTGCTACCGGAAAATATATTATTGCGTCAAAGACACCGATCAGGAATCTGATCAACGGATTTACTGAAAACGCTCAGGGAAATGGTAACGCAGAAGTGGAGGTGATCGTTTCTTTTGATAACTGTAAAACGATTGGTGATATGTGCGGGAAAGTTTCCAAATCGCTGATGTGCGACAGCTCTGAGCTGATGGAGTATATTTCCGGAGAAGAGGTGCTGTCTAAATATGGCTTTACCAGCCAGCAGCTTCCGGCATTGTTTATTCCTGATTCTTACCGTTTTTTCTGGGATACGGATCCAAAGCATTTTGTTGCCCGCATGGCGAGAGAATTTAAAGAATTCTGGAACGATGCCAGAAAAGAAAAAATGAATGCTTTAGGATATTCTTCTCCTTCTCAGGTGGTTACTCTGGCAAGTATTGTTTACGGAGAGCAAAGCATCGTGCCTGTTGAATGGCCGGTTATTGCTCGCTTATACATGAATCGTCTGAAGATAGGAATGAAATTACAATCCGATCCGACCTTTAAATTTTGCTGGGGAAATCAATTAGATGGTGTGCAGGTGCTTAATTATGTACACAGAGACATTGACTGTCCGTATAATACTTATAAATATGCAGGACTACCTCCGGGACCAATCAATTTTCCGCCTGCAGGTGTTGTAGATGCGGTTCTGAATCCCGATCAGAATAATTATTTATATATGTGTGCTAAACCTGATTTCACCTACACACATAATTTTTCCAAGGATTACGCTGTACATCAGAAATATGCGGAAGCCTATCAGAAATGGATAAAATCGATTCAGAAATAACGAACAGATGAAGGGAAAGCTGCTGAGTTTACTTGTTATGATTACATCAGCTGCCGGCTCATTTTCTCAGGCACCACTTCAATGGACATTTCATCAGTTGGATACAGATAAAGAATACGAGCTGGGTGAAAAAGGATCCGTTCAGGAAGCATTGTTTAAAAACAAGGTGCTTCCGGATCCGTTTTATGGATTAAATGAATCAAAATACTTATGGATTGAACAGGAAGACTGGATTTTCGAAACACAGTTTCTGATTTCCGAAGCGGATCTGCACAATGATTTTATAGATCTTCACTTTGAAAATATTGATACGTATGCGACTGTTTTTATCAATGATCATGAAGTGGGGAAAACAGCTTCAGCTTTTATTCCGTACCGGTTTTCGATAAAGAAATTACTGAAAGAAGGAACCAATACAATAAAACTGCACTTTGTTTCTCCTGTCAATTATCATAAGGAGGCATACCAGGAGCTGAAAGTTAAATTTCCTGCCCCGAATGATGTTCATGATTCCGTCAGAGTGTCTTCCATGACACGGAAACCGCAGTTTCAGTTTGGCTGGGACTGGTCGTTGCGTATGAATACGATTGGTTTAAATGCACCCGCTTTTATTGAAATGTATAACGTGAACAAAGTCGAACAGGCTTCTGTTCAGACGCTTGAAATAACTGAAAATGCTGCTGATTTACTGTTGAATGTTATACTCGCTTATTCGCCGAATCAGGAAATTTCGATTCAAAATCAGTTCATTCATCCGTATAAGACTGAGGTGGACGGGAATGTCGTCCGGTTTCATTTTAAAATAGAAAATCCGCAATTATACTGGCCGTTTGGGGTGGGGCAGCAGCAACTGTATGAAGGAGAATTGAAAGTATATGAAGGAACGACACAGGTGGGGGACCAACCGGATTTTTACTTTGGGATTTCTACTAAAAAAATTGTGCAGCAGGCCGATCAGTATGGAACATCTTTTGAAATTCACTGGAACAATGAACGTATTTTTTGCAAAGGAGGTGATTATGTCCCTCAGGATGTTTTTCTTTCAACCGTTGATGAGCAACGTATGGCTTCATTGATTGACGCATGTGTGGCAGCTAATTTTAATATGATCCGCATCTGGGGCGGCGGTTATTATTTGCCCGATTTCTTTTATCGTTATTGTGCGAAAAAAGGCATTCTGATCTGGCAGGATTTCATGTTTGCCTGTGCATTATATCCGGCAGATGATGCTTTTTTAAGTCTGGTGAAAAATGAGCTGGATTATCAGATCCCAAGAATTTCCGCACATCCGAATATCGCTCTTTTCAACGGGAATAACGAAGTGATGGTCGCCGGAAAGTACTGGGGATTTAAGCAGCAATACAACATTGACAATCAAACGCAGGAACAGTTTGATGAAAATTATAAAAAGCTGTTCCAGACCCTGATGCCGGCTGCTGTGAAACAATGGACGACAGTACCGTTTGAGCATACATCACCTTTAAGTCATTGGGGTAAAGATGAGTGGTACAAGCACGGAACCCAGCATTATTGGGGTGTCTGGCACGGAAGCGACCCGATAGAGGCTTTTGCGAAAAAATCGGGAAGGTTTAATGCCGAATATGGTTTTCAGTCATTTCCTGAATACAGTACACTGCTGAAAGTCAGTGAGAAAAAAGACTGGAATCTGGAATCAGAGGTTATCAAACAACACCAAAAGTCATATGTAGGGAATGCTATGATCCTGAAGCAGACAGAAAAGCTCTTTGGAAAGCCCAAAAATTTTGAGGATTTTATTTACTTATCCCAACTGACACAAGCAGAAGCGGTTGGTCTGGCAATTGCGAGCCATCGGTTGCAGTATCCTCGTTGTGCGGGAACTTTGTACTGGCAGATCAACGATTGCTGGCCGGTTTCGTCCTGGTCAGGCATTGATTATTACGGAAACTGGAAAGCCTTGCATTATCGTGTAAAAAACGATTTTGAACAACTTGCTTTATTGCGGAATTTAGAAGGGAATTCGTTCAGGTACTGGCTGTTTAGCGAGTATAAAGAAAATATTCCGGTAGAAGTCAGATATAAAATCTACGATCTAAAAGGCAGAAAGATCCATACGAAAGAGTTGCTTACTTCTTTAGCTTCTTACGAAAAGAAAGAAATTATGCTACCATCTCGTCTGAAAAAAAGAAAAGCTTATCTTATAAATTTTGAGTGGACAGTTGGAGGGAAACAGCATTATCGTTCATTCATTCACAATGAGCATTTTTTTAAGAGGGATAAATCAGTCGTGGAAGTGGAAAGCGTGGAATTTGTAGAACAGGGAATTGCAGCAGTCCGTCTGCGTGTGAAAAATGTGGCTGCTTATGTCTGGATAACTTCGGAAAACGGAACAATTCATTTGAGGGAGAATTTCTTACACTTATTACCTGGAATCCAGACGGTATTAATGGAATTTACAGGAACGTTACCTGCAAAAGAGGAGGTCATTATCAAAAAGCTGTGATTTTTTATTTTTATGTATTATAAAATAAATCACTGGGCTAAAAGCAGTGGTTTATCTGAAAATTAAAGAGCATATAATATTCTGTTCTGACATTGTTTTTCTACAATGAACATAACAATCTCAAAATTGAATTGTAAAACAATCACGGACTTAAAAACAAGGGGAGTAAATTGTAACTTTGCAATGATGAATATTCTAATCATAGAAGACGACCAAAGAGTGGCCGAACTCATACAACGGGGTTTGGAAGAGCAGGGATTTACCTTGACTTTGGCGTATGACGGGCTTTCAGGTAAGAAATTAGCATTGCAAAATCATTATGACCTGATCATCACCGACATTATTCTGCCGAAGATGGACGGGCTTGACCTGTGCAGGCAAATCCGGGAAAGTAAACCTGATACACCTATCATTATGCTTACGGCATTGGGTACAACTGACGATAAAGTAGAAGGTTTTGATGCAGGAGCAGACGACTACCTTGTAAAGCCTTTTGAAATGAGGGAATTGCTGGTTCGCATTCGTGTATTATTAAAGCGAAACGGAAAAACAACCACTAACACAGGCAATATTTTAAAATATGCAGGCCTTGAAATGAATCTGCATACAAAAATCGTAAAGAGAGATGGAAATGAAATAAACCTTACTCCCAAAGAGTTTAATCTCTTGCAATATTTGGTTCAAAATCCTGAAAGAGTCCTTTCACGAGTAGAAATTGCGGAAAAAGTCTGGAATACTCATTTTGATACAGGTACTAACTTCATTGATGTTTACATCAATTATTTGAGAAAAAAAATCGACAGGGATTTTGATAAAAAACTTATTCGGACCAAATCGGGCATGGGCTTTATACTGAAGGCGGATTTGTGATCGCGGAGAGCGGATTTTAAAATCTGAATTAAAACATTAGTGATCGGAAATATGACGAAGGAAGAATTAAAATGCAGAACAAAACAATTTGCTTTAAGAATAATAAAATTGGTGGAAGAGATACCGAATACAAAAGCAGAGCCTATGATGGGCAATCAAATTATACGTTCAGGCTCTTCGGTGGCTGTAAATTATCGTGCAGCTCGCAGAGCAAGAAGTTCAGCCGATTTTATTTCAAAAATTACAATTGTTGAAGAGGAGAGAGATGAAACCTTGTTTTGGCCTGAATTAATTGTAGAAGCCAATCTGATGGAGACAGGGAGGCCGAAAGGTTTGTTGAAAGAAGCCGATGAGCTCAGAGCCATTTTCACAGCAGCCGGAACAACTGCTAAAGCAAACAATCCGAAATCAACAATCTGAAATTCGAAATGAAGATACGGACACGGCTTACCATATTATTTACGCTCATTACTGCTACTATTTTATTAGCATTTGCAGCCGTTATTTATTATAGTGCAAAAGAAAATCGGGAAAAAGAATTTTATGCGCTGCTGAAAAAAGAAGCCCTCACAAAAGCCAATCTTTTTTTTAATGCCAGGGTTGAAAAAAAAACCTTGCAGGACATCTATCATAATAACAGAAAAATTTTAAATGAGGTTGAAGTAGCTATTTATGATACAGCATTTACCTTGTTATATCATGATGCCGTTGATATTGATTTTGTAAGAGAGACCAAGCAAATGATAGATGAAATAAACAAAAAAGTGAAGATTAATTTTTATCAGGAAGATTGGCAGGTAGTTGGCTTACGATATGAATTTCAGGGTAAAAATTTTATAATTATCGCCACAGCTTATGACCAACACGGTTACAATAAACTGGATAGTTTATTTAAAAACTGTATTATTGTTTTTATCATTTCCATTTTATTCATCTACATAGCAGGGCGTTTTTTTTCGAAGAAAGCATTTGAGCCTGTAAAGGAAATGACTGAGAAAGCAGCAAACATTTCTGCTACAAATCTTGATTTACGTTTAACGAGTAACGGCAGCAAGGATGAACTTTCAGAGCTGGCAAATACATTTAACGAAATGCTGAACCGCCTTGAAAATTCTTTTGATGCCCAGAAGAATTTTGTTTCTAATATTTCACATGAACTGCGGACGCCTCTTGCAGCCATTATTACCGAGCTGGAACTTTCAGTCAACAAAGACCGGACTATTGCGGAATATAAAACAGCTCTTCAAAACGCCTTGAACGATGCAAAAAAATTAGTTCGCCTTTCAAACAGTTTGCTGGATTTGGCTAAAGCGAGTTACGATCCTTCCGAAATTGCTTTTAAACCAATTCGCATTGATGAGGTGTTGTTGGATGCGCGGCAACAGGTGCAACAAGCAAACCCTGATTATAAAATTGATATTCATTTTGAAAATGATTTTGAAAACGATAATCAAATATCCGTGAACGGTAACGAATACCTTTTGAAAGTGGCTTTTGCCAACCTGTTTGAAAACGGATGCAAATTTTCATCGGATAAAAGTTGTACCGTTTTTATTTCATTTAATCAGTCTGCAGTTCATAATTTATCATTCATAACTCTTAGCTTCACAGACAAGGGAGTTGGTATTTCCGAAACCGATTTAAAAAATATCTTCACTCCGTTTTATCGGGGAGAGAACAAGAAACATGCAGATGGTAACGGTATTGGACTTTCGCTCACACAAAAGATCATCGCTTTACATAAAGGTACTGTCAGCGTCCTGTCTAAAAAAAATCAGGGAGCAGTTTTTGTCGTGGAGTTATTGCCCATATAACCCTTTCTAACAAAATTCTAATTTTTTTCTGTTGCTTCTCTAACGGCCCTTTTAAAGGAGTAAGCAGACTTTTGTACCTGATTAATGATTCAGGTACAATGCATTTCCGTCTCCGATATACATTTTCAATTCTTTGTGTATTGTACTGCCTCACCGCAAGTGCACAAACTAACTACACTTTGCAGCAAGCCCTGCAAACAGCACGGGTAAACAACCTTGTTTTAAAAACAGAGCAGCTGAATGTAAGTATTGCACAAACTGACATTATCACCGCTAAACTTCGTCCTAATCTTGTTTTAAATAACCAGACCATACAATTAATGCAGCCTTCACACTTCCCTGCAAATACCAGTTGGTATAACGGGAAAAACCGTCAGGTATGGTGGCAACTAACAAAATCCTTTCAAATCGCGGGACAACGCAAATACAAAATTGATGTAGCCAATAAAAATGTTGCGTTTGCAGAGAAGAACTATACCGAAAGGGAACGTAATTTATATGCAGATGTTGCCGAAAAGTGGTTAGAAGTATGGACCGCTCAAAAGCAGTTAGATATTCTGCTCACTGCAAAAAGCAATATTGACAGCCTTGTAATTACTAACCAACTCCGTTACAAAAATCAGGTCATTACACAAACCGATCTGTTTCGTACCGAACTATTGTCAAAACAATATGCCATTCAATACAAAACAGCTTTACAGGAAGTCATTAACCGACAAAATGAATTGAAATTTTTGTTAGGCATTCAGGACAATGTAAGCATTGATACTGCCGATAATTTTCTTTTCAGTATTCCTGCAAATATAGACAGCTTACTTGCACAATCATTGCAAAGCCGCAGCGACATTCTTACAGCCAAATCATTGATTGAAGTTTCAAACAGCAATATAAAGCTGCAAAAGTCGCTTGCATTTCCACAACCCGAATTGGGTTTTATCTATAATCCGCAAAACACCATTCCTTATTTTGGCATTTATGCCACTATTGATTTGCCTGTTTTCAACCGCAATCAGGGTGAAATAAAAAAATCATATCTGTTGAAACAGCAGGCGGAACAGCAGCTTTTCACTATACAAAGCCAGCTGCAAACCGAAATAAAAACCACTTATGCAAGCTATCAGCTGCAACAGCAAAACGTTCAGAACTTCCAAACTGTGTTAGAGCAATCCCAAACCATTTTAGATAATGTAAAATACACTTATCTCAAAGGAGGAACAACTATTATAGATTTTCTGGAAGCACAGCGTGGCTGGTTGGAAACACAGCAACAATACTATGCGGCTTTGCAGCAATACCGCCAAAGCTACATTCAACTGCTTTACGCAACAGGTTTAATAAATCAATTAGCACAATGATGAAAAACATACCTTACCTATTCTTAATCCTCTTGCTTCTTACTTCTTGCGGAAGTAAAGAGAAAAAGCAGGAAGAAAAAAATACAGCTCCTGTAGTCAGCAATAACGGACAAACCATATTTTTTCCTAATGCAGAAACCCGTTCATTTTTCAAAACGGAGAAAGTGAGCAACAGCAATCTGACAGCAGCGCTTACTGCACCTGCAAAAATTGCCGCTACTATTTTGGCATCAGGAGAAGGAGCAAATCAAAATATTGTATTGTTTGAAAATCCGGATCTGGCAAGCAGTTACACACAGCTAATGCAACATCAAATCAACATCAGCCAAATTCAAAATGTCAACATCAGACAAAAGCAAATTGAATTAGAACGCACAAAAGATTTGCAGCTGCACGGAGCAGCCACAGGACAGGATCTATTAAATGTACAGACAGCATTGAGTATGGAACAAACCAATCTTGCTAATGAAAAAGCTGCTTTAACAGAACATGAAGTAAAATTAATTTCGGGAGGCTTTGCGCCCGACGTTTTACGGAAAGCAAAAGCGGGAACGGCTTATTTAATTTGTGATATTCCCGAAAATCAAATCAGCAGAATCGAACAAGGAAGCTCCTGCAATATTTTGTTCACCTCTTTCCCGAATGAAACGTTTACAGGCAGGATTGATGCTATTGCCGATGTGGTGGACAATGCAACACGAATGGTAAAAGTCCGCATCAGCGTAAACAATTCATCAAGTAAGCTTAAAGCAGGAATGTTTGCCAATGTTTCATTCAGCTTAAGTGAAGGAAATTTTATCAGCATCAGTAAAAATTCGTTAGTAACTGTGCAGGGAAAAAGTTATGTGTTTGTAAAAAAATCTGCTAATGAATCCCGAAACGAACCCGGTGCAAGTTTTGAATGCAGGGAAATTCAGACGGGGCAACAGCTTGGTGAAAGAATAATTGTATTCAGCGGATTGAATAACGGAGAGGAAATCGCTATTGAAGGCGTAATACAGCTCAAAGGGCTATCATTTGGATATTAAAAATTATGAATTACAAGTGATTAGTTATGATTGAACAAATACCAATCAAATAGCAAACTCACGTAGACTTCATCATTCATAACTAAAAAAGATGATTAAACAACTTTTGATATTTTCGCTTAAAAACCGCTGGCTTGTAGTTGGCATCAGCATAGTGTTAATGGCTGCAGGTTATTATTGTTTCACAAAGCTCAAAATTGAGGCCTATCCCGATATTGCCGATACTAATGTAATTGTTGTCGCACAATATCAGGGCCGGGCAGCTGAAGAAGTAGAGCAGCAGGTAACCGTTCCCATTGAAAGAGCATTACAAAATACACCCAATGTATTAGACCGCCGAAGCAGAACTATTTTTGGATTATCCGTTGTTCAGCTGACTTTCAAAGACGGTACAAACGATTATTTTGCAAGGCAGCAAGTTCTGGAGCGTTTAGCAACAGCCGAGCTACCCGAAAGCGTATCGCCGGAGCTTGCACCTTTATCCACAGCCGTGGGCGAAATTCTTCGTTATGTAGTAGAAGCACCGCCGACCTTTTCTCCCATACAGATAAGAGATTTACAGGACTGGGTAATAAAACCCTATTTACTGCAAACCGCAGGAGTAGCAGATATCGTAACTTTTGGCGGACCTTTAAAACAATTGCATATTCTCACTTCTCCTGATAAACTTCGTAAATATAACCTTACCATTTCAGAAGTAGAAAATGCGATAGCAGCAAATAACCAGAACACAGGCGGAAATATTTTGGAGCGGGGCGGTCAGGGCTTTGCC
Source organism: Flavobacteriia bacterium 40-80 (assembly GCA_001899145.1). Taxonomy (GTDB): domain Bacteria; phylum Bacteroidota; class Bacteroidia; order Flavobacteriales_D; family Crocinitomicaceae; genus 40-80. The sequence continues at coordinate 93,414 of MKVF01000010.1, read as the reverse complement.
GTTCGTGGGTTGGGAGCAATTAAAAATGAAAAAGACATTGAAAACATTGTTTTAAAATCTGACAACGGAGTTCCTGTTTTTGTCCGTGATGTGGCAAGCGTGGAAATAACACCGCCACCGCCAAGCGGAGTGTTGGGCTACACTGTTACCAATGACAATATAAACGTAAACAACGGAGTGGAAGGAGTTGTTTTGCTTCGCAGATACGAGAACCCAAGTGAAGTATTGGCGGAATTAAAGCAACATATTGCCGATTTACAAGAGCACGAGTTACCCGAAGGCGTAAAAATCAGAACGCTTTATAACCGTAGTTTTTTGATTGACCATTCTCTGAATACAGTAGGAAAAACGTTGTTTGAAGGCGTTAGCATCGTGGTTATTATCTTGATTTTCTTTCTGGGAAGCGTGCGAAGCGCCTTAGTCGTAGCGCTCACTATCCCTTTTTCATTGCTTTTCGCTTTTATCATTATGCGTTTTACGGGTATCCCTGCCAACCTACTTTCATTGGGTGCTATTGATTTTGGAATAATTGTGGATGGAGCAGTGGTAATGACTGAACACCTGATTAGAAAATACAGGATAGCTACACCTGAAGAAAAGAAAAATGGAATTGTGCATATTACATTGCTTTCCGCACAAGAAGTCGGGCGGGAAATTTTCTTTTCCGTTACCATTATCATTTTGGCTTACATGCCAATCCTTTTGATGACAAGAGTTGAAGGCAAATTGTTTTCACCTATGGCTTTGACATTGGCGTTTGCAGTTATCGGCTCCATGGTTGCTGCATTGACATTGATCCCTGTATTGATTTCATTTGTTTACAATAAAGTTATTTCAAACCCCGATAAACCGTTTAAAGAACATAAAAACAGGGTTCTTGAATTTTTAGAAATCGGTTATTCAAAAACACTTGCCAAACTTTTAAAACATTACAAAAAAACAGTTCTCTTTGGTTTTGGAATAGTCTTGTTACTCATTTCGTCCGGGCTGAAATTAGGAACAGAATTTTTACCCGAACTGGACGAAGGCTCTATTTTTATTCGTGGTAACTTTCCTGCTGGAATTACCATACAGGAAAATGCCAAGTACGCGCCGGAAATTCGCAGTATTATTTCCAAATACCCGCAAATAGATTTTGTTATTACGCAAACAGGCAGAAACGATGACGGCACAGATCCTTTCCCTTCAAACCGAAATGAAATTTTGGTTGGATTAAAAGATTATCAGCTGTGGAGTGATACCATTTCGAAAAAAGAGCTGGTAAAGCAAATCCTTACCGAATTAGAACGAGAATTACCAGGTGTAAAATTTACATCAGGGCAGCCGATCATTGACCAGGTAATGGAAATCGTTACAGGAAGTGCTGCCGACCTTGCCGTTTCCATTGTAGGAGATGATTTGATACTAATGAGAAGCAAGGCAGACAGTATTTCCAACATCGTAAAATCAATGAAGGGTAGCGAAGGCGTAAATATTGAACAGGAAGGAACGCAGGAACAATTGGCTATTAAAATAAACCGTGAAAATGCAGCCCGTTACGGCATCAATATTTCTGATATTCAGAATATGATCGAAACTGCCATAGGCGGTAAAAACATTTCCGTGTTATATGACGGAACAAAACGCTATGATATTATCATTCGTTATTTGCCCCAATTCAGAAACAATATTGACGAAATCAAAAAGCTGTTAGTGCCTTCTGTCAATGGTTCTTTAATTCCAATGGAGCAATTAGCTGAAATCAATTTTGTGGAAGGTCAAACCAATATTTATCGTTACAACAACAAGCGAATGGTAACGGTGCGAACTAATATCAGGGGTATAGACCAGGGCGGTTTTGTAAAAGGGCTGCAAAAGAGAATTGAAAGTGAAATCAGCATACCGAAAGGTTATGAAATAATTTATGGGGGACAATATGAAAACCTGGGGCGAGCGGGAAAACAATTAGCGCTGACCATTCCGTTAACGCTGATAATGGTTGTTGTATTTCTCTTTATGCTTTACAAAAATTTCAAACATACCCTGATAACAACAAGCTGTGTTTTGTTTGCTCTTGGAGGTGGAATCGTTGCTTTACTCATTCGTGGATATTATTTTAATGTTTCGGCAGGCGTTGGTTTTGTCTCCATTTTCGGAATATCAGTAATGGCAGGTGTATTATTGGTTTCTGCATTGAACAGGGCAACATTTAATAATTCCATTTCTCGACCACTGATCCAACAAACATCAAAAGAACAATTGAGGGCAATTCTTTCCATTTTGATATTAGCTATTTTAGGACTTATTCCTGCAGCAATTTCAAAGGGGATCGGCTCCGATGTTCAAAGGCCATTGGCAACCGTTATCATTGGAGGGCTGACAAGCACTTTACTCTTTGCACCGATATTGATACCACCTTTGTATTGGTGGCTGAATAAAAATAATATTTCAAAGAGAGTGGAATAATTCCCGGGAAAATTAAAAACTGATCTCAGAAATTTTTGTTTCTTATTGGCTACTTATGATCAGGCTGAATATGAGAATGGTACAGGATAAGTTTCAAAAAACATCCTATATCTCTTTATTATAACAAAAAAGGTTGTCAAAAATTGACAACCTTTAATTTTTCAATCAATGCGAACTATTAGTTTACGCTTCCAGATAATTCTGAACCTGATTTAAATCTTACAACTTTTTTAGCAGGGATTTTAATTTCAGTTTTAGTTCTTGGATTTCTACCAGTTCTAGCTGCTCTTTCAGAAACAGAGAAAGTACCGAAACCAACTAAAGAAATTTTATCACCACCTTTTAAAGATTTACCAACAGCTGAGATGAAACCATCTAGAGCTTTTTTAGCGTCTGTTTTTGTCAAACCAGACTCGTTTGCGATAGCATCGATTAATTCCGCTTTGTTCATAGTTTATATAATTATCAATTGTTTACGTCAAACAAATATAGTTGAATATCTGAACTTTCAAAGCACTTGAATAAATCTTTTACAGGTAATTTTTAAGGTTTTTCCACAGTTTCCTGATGTGTAAGCAATGTTTTTTAAGTTAAGTCTCTTAAATTCAGTTTATTAATTGGTTTTGTGATTTTTTTTAATTGTGAGAAATTAGTTGAATTATTTTACTAAATAATGCTAATTTTCTCTGATCTGTAACCTGCAATGAATTCTTTTGCCAGCATTTTTTTCTTTCCTTCCGGCTGTAATTCGAGTATTTCCAGGTAGAAATCCCGGCACGGAATCAGGATTTCCTCTTTTGTAAGTATTAACAGTGTGTTGTTCTCCACTTTCTTATCTGTTTTTCTTGTCCTGAAAAGCTTTACGGATTTTTGTTCATTTTTAGATTCGAAATTGAACGTTGTCCATGCTGCCGGATACGGAGAGAAACCTCTGATAAAATTATGGACAGTTGCTGCCGGCTGCTCCCAGTTGATCTTACAATCGTTTTTAAAGATTTTCGGTGCAGTTTTCAGCTCACCGGTTACCAGTGATTCCTGTGGTATTTTCGTAAAATCTCCTGTTGCGATCATGGCAACACTGTGGATAATTAATTTTTTCCCTGTTTCCAGTAGTGCATCATGGAGTTCTCCGGCTGTCATATTTTCTGAAACAGCAACCTCTTCTTTAGCTAAAATAAGGCCGGTATCAATTTCTTTCTCAATGAAGAAGGTAGTGACACCTGTCGTTTTCTCCCCGTTTACAATCGCCCAGTTAATAGGTGCTGCTCCACGGTATTGAGGCAACAGCGATGCGTGAAGATTGATAGTACCTTTCGGAGGCATTGACCAGACAATTTCAGGAAGCATCCTGAAAGCGACAACAATAAATAAATCAGCATTGAGCTGCCCTAATTCACGGATAAAACTTTCGTCTTTCAGATTGGTTGGCTGTAATAACGGTATTCCCAGGTCTTCGGAATAGCTTTTTACGGCGCTTTTGGAGAGTTGCTGTCCCCGTCCTGCCGGCTTATCAGGTGCTGTAACAATCCCGACTACCTGGTGGTTGGTATCAATAAGTTCCTTTAATATTCCTGCTGCAAAATCAGGAGTACCCATGAAAACAATGCGAATATCTTGTGTCATATTTTTTTATTTCTCCAGTTAAAAAACTTCAAATATATTATCGTCATAATAAGCATTGCCGAAAAATAAACATATTCAATCGACCAAACCCAAAAAATATCCGCTCGAAGCACCTTCAATACGATATATGCATAGATAATGTAAACAAGGCATCCTAAGAATTCTATCAGAAAAGTAATAGTGGTATTTCCTGACCCGCTGATAGTTTGTAAAAAGACACTGGAGATACTGAAAATAAAAATAGAAGCGGACACAAAAGTCAGAATTTCAGCGCTTGCCTGGACATATTGCTCATGTGGATTGATCAGGCGGATAAGTGTTTCCGGATAAAGAAATGCTCCATGGAAAAATACGAGCATAAACAGAACAGACAATAAAATGATTCTGAACTGTATTATCTTAAGGCTATCCGGCTTATTATTCCCAAGATATTGGGAAATGTAGGTTTTTGTCGTGTAGGCAAAACCGTAAACAGGAATAAAGGCCAGAAAATATAAGCTCCGGATATTTTGTGAGATCGTCAGCTCATCCGTGCCCATATTTTCTATCCAGGTGAAAAATACAGTCCATGTCGCCAAGGCGAGAAAAGACTGAAAAAAAAGCGGTGATCCCACTTTTAGTGCATTCTTCAGATCTGTGAGGCGAATCTTTATTTTATCGAAAATAGAATAGGTCATTCGCTTGTTGTGAAGGAAAACAGCAAGGATGAAATATAACATTCCGAGACTTTCTGCAATAGTAGATGCCATGGCAGCCCCTTCCAGCCCTTTTCCTTCGATCCAGCTATTACCGAAGATCAATAATTTTGCGAGAAATATATTGGTTATGGCGATAATACCTGCCCCGAGCAGAACGATCCATGTTTTTCCGATGGCGAAAAAGTAAGATTCAATGCTCAGCGTAATGACAGCAAACAATAAAGCTATGGAGCGGATATTCAGAAATTCGACCTGCGCCTGTGCCAGCTCTTTATTGTTGGTAAAATAAGGAATCACAGATGCTCCAAACAATTGTATGCAGGAAAAAAACAGCAGGGCTAAAAATGATAATACCAGGATATTTGTCCGGAAGATAGTTCCTATTTCTGAAAATTTGTTTTCTCCGATACGTCGTGCAATAAGAATCTGGCTTCCGTCGCTCATTCCGAACATGGCAGAAAAAAACGTGACATAAAGTAAGCCTGCATTCCCATTGGCATCATAAGCCAATGTGGAATAACGGCTTAAAAAAGCTGCATCTGTAAGCAATACCAAAGATTGGACAAAGCTCGAAAACATTAAAGGAATGGCAACTTTTAGTATTGTTGAAAATTTTAAATCGAGCATTTACCGTATTTTGTTCATTGACCGTGCTGCAAAGATAACTTTGTTTGGATCAAGATCAAATTTCGCGGTAAAGATAACCGGCCACAGCCTTAAAATAGGCTTTGTAAAGCAGTAATTTATAATGAGATAATTTTAATCTTTTGCGGACAAATTAAAATCAGCTATTCAATAAAGCAGCTAATGTTTCCTGATCAATATACACATCTTTTACGAGTACCTTCGTTTTTTGCAGATCAACATTTTTCTTGTCAATTTTTACAGTTCCTTTTTTCAGCGTCAAAATCCCGTGATCGTTAACTCCGTCCAGATGATTAAATTCCAGCTCGATCGCAGGAGCACCACCCATCGCCGGCAGGTCTTTGATCTTTTTATAGAAAGTTAATTCATTGAGAAATTTATATTGTCCCGGTAGCGCCTCATTGAACTTATTGAGAAATTCATCAGTAACGATTGCAAATCGCTGGTCTTCTTTATAAAAACGATTGAGTTCCTCATTATAATAAGAAGGTTTTTTTACTATGAAAACCGGAATCAGGAAGATTGCAAATTCAACGAGATAGAATAGCTGAAGCACAATTCCTGAAAGCTGTAGGCTACCGGATGATCTTCCGAATCTCCCAATAGAAATAGACTGGAATTTAGAGAATAAGATAATAAAATCTATTGAGGAAACCGGCTGAAATAAAGCGGAGAAAAAATTAATCCCGAAATATTTCGCAAGATAAAAGCACCATCCGGAATACCACGCTACAATACCGAACAGCAGGCCTATTATTATATTAACAGTTACATTCCTGTTCTTTCCGAATTCAGAGACAATTTTAATGCTTCCTGCAATACATGCGGCTATTACTGCGATAATTAAGATATTCAGATAAATAATAGGGTTTAAATCTGACAGAAACCCGTAGAGAGCGCCAAGCCCGATAGCAACAGCGATCCCGATAAGTGTTCCGATTAATAAACGAGGAAATTCGAATTTGCCCGAAAAGGAGTAGTTTGTTCCAATAGTCATAAGTAATTTTTTCTCAAATATATTAAATTTAATTAGCTATCGATAAGATGCCGTTATGGATAAGAAAAATAATAACACCGGCTATTTACGAAATAATCATTTCGTAATGGTTACTTTATGTCCTGAAAAAGAAACACCGTTGACCTCATACGAAGATAAAAATGTGATTCCGTTACAACACGAAGCAGTTCCTTTTTTCAGCTTAAAATTTGTAATTTTATAGCTGGTTGAATCATTTATTGTTATAGTCCAGTCTTTTTGATAGTCTAATGGCTGTGGTGCTGATAACTGAAGGATATTTGCACCATAATTTACGGTATCGGAAATTAAAGTAAGTGTATCCAGTGTTGTTCCGCTTTTACTGTAAATCAGCGTGGGATTCTCAATGTTATTTGCAGAGAAATTTTCAAGAAGCAGGGTATCTGAATATTTTATGTCCTCTATACATTTGCAGCAGGCACTGAGAATGATGGATAGGACAGGTATAAATAAAAATTTTCCGAAGGTATTCATATCAGTTTTACAGTTGTAAACGTATCGATGATTTAAACCGTTGGAAAATCCCTGAAACCTGAATACGATTGTTTCGCTGAACTGAAATTTCCCGATCGGGTTGCTGCTTATAGCCTGGGTTCCGGTAAAGGAACGTAATCATCATCATTTTTGACTTTCGCAAAACGATGATTTTTCCAGTCCTCTTTTGCTTTGTCAATAGTTTCTTTGGAGCTCGAAACAAAATTCCAGAAAATAAAACGTTCCTCTTCAAAAGGTTCCCCTCCGAATAAGTAAATCTTAGAAGGTTGACGTACCTCAAAAGAACACAGGTGTGCCTCTTTAGTAATTAAAATTTGCTTTTCTCCGAATTCTTGCTCCTGGTGAGCGATCCCGCCTTCTAATACATAGAGGCCGCTCTCACCAAAGAGCTTATTTTCAAAGTTGAAAGAAGTCGGCTGCTCTACAACTAATTCGATCAGATAGAGTGGGCTGTGTACTGGAACAGGAGATTTTTTCCCGAGAACTTCTCCTGCAATCAGCTTATATTTCACACCGTTTTCTTCCCAGGCCGGTAAGTCTTCTGCATCAATATGATAAAAGCTGGGCTCGCATTGTTCCAGCTCCTTCGGAAGCGCTACCCAGATTTGTAATCCATGCAGTTTTTTCTCCTTCTCTTTCAGATAATCAGGAGTACGCTCGGAATGAGCAACGCCTTTTCCTGCAGTCATCCAGTTTACTGCACCGGGTTCAATAACAATTTCATTTCCTATGGAATCACGGTGCATAATGGCACCTTCAAACAAGAAGGTAAGTGTGGAAAGCCCGATATGCGGATGCGGGCCAACTTCCAGATTTTCGCCCTTGGAAAGCGTAGCTGGTCCCATGTGATCGATGAAGACAAATGGGCCGATATTTCTTTTCTGACGAAAGGGAAGCAGTCTCCCTACCAGAAAATTTCCGATATCTGCCGCTTTTTCAGGGAAAATAAAATCTATGTTTGACATATTGTTGTTTTAATGTCCAATAAAATTAGAATAAAAAACGTACTGAGTTCCTGATTCTTTTGCTTTTTTGTCGTTCCGGATCATTGATTGTGCCAGGTCTTTTACATGCACTGAATGGTATTTGGCAGCCCTTCCTCTTAAAAACAAATCGGCTAATATAACGAGCGGAACCGCAAGCTTTTCCAGGAAACGAAATTCTTTTCTGTCACCTCGTAACATTCCCGGCTGATAGATATAGAGCCGGGGAATTTTTAGCGATTGCAAAGAATTTTCTGCTTCTCCTTTTATTTTTTGATAGAAGTTGGAAGAGTTGGAGTTTGCTCCGATCGAGGAGATGAAATGGAAGGAATTTAGTCCTTTTTTCAGCGCCTCTTCCGCTGTTCTGTAAGGTATTCCGACCTCAATTTCCCTGTAAGCTTCCAGATCAGGTGTTTTTTTTCGGGTAGTTCCCAGGCAGGAAAAAACAGTATCAATTTTTTCAAATGAAGACAGATCAACCGTTGATTTAAAATCAGTAATAATTTCTGTCAGCTTGGGATGCTCCGGCGCCTTTTTTGAACGGTTCAAAACGATGATCCGGCTATAACCAATATCATCCAGAAGCTGTTTCAGAAGCTCCTGACCGGTCAGTCCTGTACTTCCGAGAATGATCGCAGTTTTCATGACTGATTTAGTTTACTCTTTTGCCTGTCCGGTCAATGTAAAACCACTCCTGCGACTGTAACTCGGTATGCTCATCATTTTCGTGCTTTATTTTCTGACAGTTCAGACTGACCTTCGCAAGTCCGTCTTCAAAAGGAAAAGCACATTCATATTGCGGTTTTACTATGACTTCTGCAGTCCGGCTGTTGATATAACCGATCAGTCCGTCTTTGACAATCCGCATTGTTCCTTCACTTTCATAATCCGGTCCGTTTTCGAACGGGTAAATGGTATGAAGAACTTTTCCGTCCTTTCCGATCATGATAAATTCACTGTCATAGATAATTGCAAAATCAATCAGTGTATCAGTGAAGACCATGGGGTAATCTCCGAGCACTTTTTCATTTTTTTGATTGTAATAGCCAAATAAGCCGTTTTTCGAATCTTGTTTTGCGATTAAAAAAATATCAGAATCATTTTTGGCTGGAGAACAGCTGAAAAAAATCAGTAATCCTGAGAAAATTAATAAGCTCGTTTTCATTTTATTTCGAGTTTTAGGTGTTCAGCGAAGCTAAAATACGATTTTATTGATTACTTTTTCTATTGACATCCGAAAATCTTGTAAAGGTTTTTCGCCCGGAACTTTCTTTTAAAGCCGGTTTTCTTTATGAAACTATATGGTTTCAGAGACAATATGGATAAAGTAGATGTTTCAGATTTTCTTTTCCATCCAGAAATGCGGAATGCTTTCAAAGAGTAGTTTTCCCTGATTGGTAAGGACATAGCCCAATGAAAGATAAAAGGGAACTGCATTTTCCCTGGCTTCGAGAATAATATCGGGAATATTGTTCTCTGAGGCAAATTGTTCGACAGCTTTCATGAGCTTTTTACCGTAGCCTTTGCCCTGAACGTCGGCTTCTACCGCAACAAAACGTACCTGGATCTTTCTTTCTTTTTCCATAAAATCAACTCTGGCAACTGCTTTTAACAGGTGATCTTCGAAAAGTGCGAAATGAGCTGCATTTCTATCTTCAGGGGTAATGGCGCTGCTTCTGGGCTGATTCCATGGCTGCCGGAGAATACGGTAGCGAAGGTCATAATAGGCTTCCCATTCTGCTGTTGTTTTTGGACTTCTGATCTCAATCATAAGTTGAAAGCAATGCTGGTTACACGTTTGGTTGCTTTTCCGTTGATGTTTTCTTCGCGGATAAGACACTTTGCCTGTGGTTCTGAGAAAACTTCATCCAGAGATTTGATCTTTCCGCATGGAACATGCTGCTCCAGTGCCCAGTTCAGAATTTCGGAACTGTTCAGATCTTTTATTTTCTTTTCAAGAAAGGAGGCGAGGACAGCCCGGTTTTTTACTCTGTTCTGATTACTGGAAAAGCGTTCATCTTCTGTTATTTCTTTTAATTGCAAATAGGAGAGAAGCTTCCTGAACTGCTGGTCGCTGCCGATAGCAAAAGTGATAAAGCCGGCATCTTTTGTGGTAAAGAGTTCTCCGTAAGGTGCAATGCCGGGATGTTTACTTCCGATGCGCTGAGGCACCTTTTGCTCCATTAGAAAAACAGATGCCTGATTGACAAGGCTGCATACGGCAGCATCGTAAAGAGATACTTCTACGGCTTTTCCTCTTCCGGTTTGATGACGTTCCAGCAAAGCACATAGAATTCCTTCTTTCAGCTGGTGTGCGGCAAGGACATCAATCAACGCGACCGGCATTTTGACTGGTCCGCTGTCTTCTGTTCCATTCATAGACATGAATCCTGTTTCAGCCTGGAGGATCAGATCGTAAGCTACACGGTCGGAATCCGAGCCGAATCCGGATATTTTTCCGTGTATCAACCGTGGATTTACCTCAAGAAGAAGATCATCCGTCAGATTGAATTTTTCAACATCTCCTTTTTTGAAGTTAGTGAGCAGTATGTCTGTGTCTTTCAGTAATTCGATTAGCTGAAAATGGTCATTTTCCTTGTTCAGATTTAGATGAATGTATTCTTTTTTATAATTGATGCTTGAAAAATAGGCCGAAGCAGATTCTTCTTTATTCTCTGAAGCAATTTTCCAGGAGCGTGTAACATCCGGATGTTCCGGGTGCTCCACCTTTATCACTTGTGCTCCAAGTTCCGCGAAAAACATACCTACGGATGGTCCGGCAAGAACGCTTGCCAGCTCAACGACTTTCAAATTGTTAAAAATCATTGTCATAAGTGTTTCATTAAATACTTATATAATTCCACCATGCACATAATGTCATATTTATACACTGTTTCGTGAGGAGAATGTACGTTATCTTCCGGTGCGCCGATAAAGCACCAGTCGATGAGCAGATCTGATTTCTGCAGCGCGCTTCCATCGCTTCCGCCGGCATTTTCCACTTCCAGCTGAAAATCAATTCCCGAGGCTTTTGCCAGATCGAGAATACGGTTCAAATAAGACCTGCGCGGAATCATACTGTCCCGCATGGAAATTGCAACACCTTTCCCGTGCGGAACGCCTTCTGTCACCCATGTGATATCACTGATCAGTGCCTGCCGGATGCTGTATTTTTCATACAGGTAGCGGGCACAGAAGCCCACGCTGTTGCCGCCGTGTTCCTCGTAAGTAGAGAAAACAATCGCACCGTTTTCAAGTGTTTCTGCGACTTTCAGTACATTCCATACACCCAGACGATTATCCAGGTAAGGTGACTGGATAAAAGTTTCCGTTTCCGTAAAATTTGGTTTGAACGTCAGGATCGTACCCCGTTCAATTTCTCTGTCAAAAACGTATTCATAAGAGCGGGAACCATTTTCATGCTCAATGACCATCAGCTCTGTCTCAATCGGGCCGTGATCATCACTTCCTACCAGCTCGTAACCATCCTCGCATTTCGGTCCTCCGATCTTGTAAAGTTCCCGTTCGTAAGCTACTGAAAAGCCGATCGTGTCCGTATGTGCATAGATAGCTGTGCGAGGCTGTCCGAAAATCAGAATAAATGTGTCCTGAAACTCTTTTCCGTCAATGATCTGTGGCTGAACTTTCCATTCGGAACTGCTTGTTCTGACATAATCAAGAATAAATTGTTTTATCCTGCTTTCATCTCCGGAAGCACCGCTGACAGCGATTAATTGTTTGAGTAATTCCATTAGTATATTCCTAAATCAATAAATTCTAAAGTAATAAATTGGGTTTTTTCTTTGAGCATTTCCACCTTATCAAGTGGAACCGCAATATCCAGCGAGCATTGAATATCAAACTGCTGCCCGGATTGCTGGAAATCCATCTGCTTACAAATGGACATGATCTCGGGGAGTACGTCGTACTGGAAGTTAAGCCGGAAATTCTGAAATACTTTTTTTTCAATGATTTCTCCGTTATCAATAGCTTCTTTCGCTGCTGTTTTGTAAGCGTGTATTAATCCTCCTACACCGAGTTTGGTACCTCCGAAATAGCGGATCACTCCGATCAGTACATTGGTCAGATCTGCAGACTGGATTTGTCCTAAAATCGGTTGGCCTGCACTATTGGAAGGTTCTCCGTCATCATTGGCACGGTAGATATTTTTATCCAAACCAAAGCGATAGGCATAACAGACATGCCGCGATTGATGATGTTCCTTACGCCACATTTGCAGATAGCTTTTTGCCTCTTCCTCCGAATGACAGGGAACTGCAATTGCGATGAATTTGGAGCCTTTTTCTTTGTAAAGACCTTCGCAGGGAGCTTTTAGCGTTAAATACGTATCGGTACCTGCCAACTTCTATCTCTGTATGATTATCGTGGTAGATCTGTTTCGGACATCGGAGAATTTATTCCCGTGAATTTTGACGAACTGCTTGACTGCTGTTTCGTCCAGCTTACCTTCTTTGACTAATCCGTATTCCTGGATGTATTGTGCCAGCTGTTTTTTGAAGCCGTTGCAGGGAATCTCGCATTTGTCTGTATCGTCATTCAGGAAAGTAACATCAAAATAAACAACACGGCCTTTCGGATTTCCACTGGAAATTTCTTTGGAATCGTAGTAATCCAGGCAATTGAAGATCGCAAGCTTTGTATCATTCAGATCATAAAGAGTGAATGTCTGCATTTGAAATGTCTTCAGCTTAAAAACCGGTATATTGTTGACAAGAACAATATCGTTATCAATCTTTATTTTATCTTTCTGGGAAAAGGTAAAGCCTATGCTTAGCAGGAGCATCAAGTTCAAAAACAGTATCCTTTTAATCATGAGATCTTATAAAATAGTTTTAGCTAAAAATACAAAAAAGGAGAATATGATCTCTCACTTCTCCTTTTCCTCTGTTATATTCTGAAAATTAAATTTCCGCGATAATTTTATTTAATGTAGGGCTTGGACGCATGGCTTTAGCTGCAAGCTCATCGTTCGGGAAATAATATCCGCCGATGTTTTGAGCTTTTCCTTGTGAACCGATCAGCTCTTCATTGATTTTTGCTTCATTTTGAGCCATTTCTTTTGCAATAGGTGCAAATTTAGCTGCTAATTCAGGATCTTTTGTCTGTGCAGCAAGCGCCTCTACCCAGTAAAGTGCCAGGTAAAAATGAGAGCCTCTGTTGTCAATTTGTCCGACACGGCGTGCAGGAGATTTGTCGTTTGCAAGGAATTTTTCCGTTGCAACATCCAGTGTTTCTGCCAATACCTGAGCTTTCGGATTATTTTGAGTTTGTGCAACGTGCTCGTAAGAAGCTCCCAATGCCAGGAATTCACCCAGGGAATCCCAGCGAAGGTAACCTTCCTGAAGGAATTGCTCAACGTGCTTAGGGGCAGAACCTCCGGCGCCTGTTTCAAACAAGCCTCCTCCGTTCATTAACGGAACGATGGACAACATTTTTGCTGAAGTTCCCACCTCGAGAATCGGGAACAAGTCTGTTAAATAATCACGTAACACGTTACCTGTTACGGAGATGGTATCTAAACCTTTTCGGATTCTTTCTACTGTGAATTTTGTTGCTTCAACCGGATCAAGGATACGAATATCCAAACCTGCTGTATCGTAATTTTTCAGATAAGCTTCTACTTTTTTGATGATCTCTCTGTCATGTGCTCTGTTTTTATCTAACCAGAAAACAGCAGGCGTGTCAGAAAGTCTTGCCCTGTTTACCGCCAGCTTCACCCAATCCTGGATCGGTGCGTCTTTTGTCTGACACATACGGAAGATATCTCCGGCTTCAACTGGCTGCTCCATGAATATATTTCCTTCTGCGTCTGTAACACGGATGGTTCCTGCAGCATCTGCCTGGAATGTTTTATCATGGGAACCGTATTCTTCTGCTTTCTGCGCCATCAACCCGACGTTTGGTACCGAACCCATTGTTTTTGGATCATAAGCGCCATTTGCTTTACAATCATCAATAACTGCCACATATACTCCTGCGTAGGAACGATCAGGGATCATTGCTAAGGTATCACGCTCTTTTCCTTCTTTATCCCACATTTTCCCTCCGATCCGGATCATTGCCGGCATGGAAGCATCCACGATGACATCAGAAGGGACGTGCAGGTTCGTAATTCCTTTGTCTGAATTAACCATTGCCAGATCCGGTCCGTTGTTGATTGCTGTTTCAATTGCAGCTTTAATTTCTGCTTCTTTAGGATGACCAGCTATTTTAGCATAAATCTCTCCTAAACCGTTATTTTTATTAATGCCCAACTCTGTGAAAACAGCACCATATTTCTCAAATACATCTTTGAAATATACTTCAACGATTGCTCCGAATATAATGGGGTCGGATACTTTCATCATTGTCGCTTTCAGGTGTGCGGATAACAGGATGCCTGCCGCTTTTGCTTCTTCTTTTGCTTTAACAACAAAAGCATTTAAAGCGTTTAGGTTCATAACAGAACTGTCGATAACTTCACCGGCTTTTAGCGGAGATAAGCCTTTCAACTCTTTTACGGTTCCGTCCTGGCCTGCAAATTCAATCTTGAATTGAGATTCTTTTTCAACGGTTACAGATTTTTCCGTACCGTAGAAATCTCCGTTTTCCATGTGAGCTACTTCCGTTTTGGAGTCTTTTGACCAGGCTCCCATAGAATGCGGATTTGCTTTCGCGTAATTTTTAACCGCTTTCGGAGCTCTTCTGTCAGAATTTCCTTCACGCAGTACCGGATTCACGGCGGAACCTAATATTTTAGCGTATGTAGCTTTAATTGTTTTTTCTGCATCTGTCTGTGCATCGTCCGGATAGTCAGGAACACTATATCCTGCTGCTTGCAGTTCAGTAATAGCGCCTTTTAACTGAGGAATTGATGCGGAAATATTTGGTAGTTTGATAATATTCGCTTCTGGTGTTGTTGCTAATTTTCCTAATAATGCCAAAGCATCTTCCGTCTTTTGTTCCGGTTTCAGATAATCTGAAAAATTCGCAAGGATACGTCCAGCAAGGGAAATATCTTTTAGTTCGACGTCAATGCCCGCGGTTTTAGAAATCGCTTTTACAACAGGTAAAAATGAGTATGTAGCCAAAAGCGGCGCTTCATCTGTTTTCGTCCAGATGATTTTTGAATTATCTGACATAATTTGTTATGTTTTTTGAGTAGTTTATATAAAACTTTAAATCGCCCGTAAATATAAAAACAATCTAAATAAAATGGCAGGTTTACTTTGAAAAATAGTGAACAGCCAACGGCTGGCGGCGTGTTTTTTATAAATCAGGAGAACGGATCGGAGAGGAGCTAAATTATAAAACGGGAACATTTCCTGTATCCGGCATTCCGGATGGAAGAAACATTCCCGCTTTTAGTTGTGTTAAATCTCACTAATTACATCTGAAATAACGGAAATCCGCTCATCAGCTGGTTAACTTCGCTTCTTACGCTGTTAATCGTATTTTCATCATTAATATCGCTTAAAACACGGTCGATCCATTTTACGATTTGGACAATGTGATCTTCTTTTAACCCGCGAGTGGTTATTGCTGCTGTACCAACACGGATTCCTGATGTGACAAACGGAGATTCCGTGTCAAAAGGGACCATGTTTTTATTGATGGTAATATCTGCTTTTACAAGTGTATTTTCAGCATCTTTTCCTGTAACGCCTTTGCTTCTCAGGTCAATCAGCATGCTGTGGTTATCTGTCCCTCCGGAAATAACTTTATAGCCTGATTTTGTGAATTCATCTGCCATGACAGCCGCATTTTTCTGCACTTGTTTCATGTATGCTTTGTATTCATCTGTGAGCGCTTCACCAAAAGCAACTGCTTTTGCCGCAATAACGTGCTCCAGCGGTCCGCCCTGAATTCCCGGGAATACGGCTGCATCCAGAAGTGCTGCCATGGATTTAAGATTTCCGTTGTTCCATTTTAATCCGAAAGGATTGTCAAAGTTGTGGCGCATCATAATTACTCCTCCTCGAGGGCCTCTCAGCGTTTTGTGAGTTGTCGTCGTAATAATGTGGCAGTGTTCCAGAGGATCGTTCAGCAGTCCGGTAGCAATCAGTCCGGCAGGATGTGAAATATCAGCAAGGATCAGCGCTCCGATCTCGTCCGCTGTTTTCCGAATCCGTGCATAATCCCAGTCTCTGGAATAAGCAGAGGCGCCGCAGATGATCAGTTTTGGTTTTTCTCTTCGGGCAACTTCTTCTAAAACATCATAATCAACGCGTCCGGTCTCTTTATTAACACCGTAAAAAAACGGCTGGTATAATTTTCCTGAAAAATTGACAGGAGAACCATGAGTGAGATGCCCGCCATGGGATAGATCGAATCCCAAAACTTTATCACCGGGCTGAAGGCAAGCGAGAAAAACAGCTGCATTAGCTTGTGCTCCCGAATGTGGCTGCACATTTGCCCAGGTAGCTCCGAAAAGCTTGCAAAGTCTGTCGATCGCGAGCTGTTCTACCTGATCCACTACTTCACAACCACCGTAATATCTTTTCCCCGGAAGGCCTTCGGCATATTTATTCGTAAGCACAGAACCCATTGCTTTCATGACATCTTCACTGACAAAGTTTTCAGAAGCAATTAGTTCAACACCATGTAATTGTCTTTGTTTTTCTTTTTCGATTAAATCAAAAATTTCACGATCTTTTCCCATAGATAAACTGTATTTGAAAATCACTGAACTAAGTCAGTAAAATAATGCGGGTAAAGTTAGCTTTTTATTGATAAATTCCAATTTTAATGAGCGTGAAATTATCGGCCCTTGAAATTTTTGATAGAGTTTAAAAAATGTGTCAGCTGTTTTGTTTCGGAACAGATAATTCCTTCCTGAGTAAAGGTATCTTCTTTGACAAACCCTGAAGCATGAATGATCTTATCGTTTTCCACTAAAATTCCCACATGAGTAATTTTAGTGTTCGCATTATGAAAGAAGGCGATGTCTCCTGCAGCTCTTTGTTCAAAAGTAACCGGATTGCCGTGCAGTACCTGTTGTGAAGCATCTCTCGGCAGCTCTGTGCATCTGAAACGCATTACCTGTTGGGTAAATCCTGAGCAATCAATGCCATAATGAGAACGCCCGCCCCATAGGTAAGAAGTATTTAAAAAGCTGTTGGCAAATGCTTTCCAATCCGGAAATTCTTTTTGCCTCTCAGTGATTTCGTAGTGTTGTTGCTGTAAGGAAAAAGCCGGTGCTGAAAAACATCCGGGAGGAAGTGTAAGAAGGCCTCTGCTGGTTTTTAGGATAATAAAAGAGAAATAACGTTTTCGGAGCGCTAGCCAGCTGTCTTTTTCTGTTTCAGTAATTTCTATGTATTGCTTGGGATCTGCGAATCCTTCATAACCGTCTTCAAGCGATTTTATCAAAATCCATTTTTCTGTTTTCTGAACCAGCGTTACAAGCTCACCGAAAAGCACTTGTGAAACCATCTCCGAGCTATCTTTTGCTTCACTTCGGACAGGAGAGCAAGCCACTCTGCAAAACAAGGTTTTACTCATAACTTTTTTCCGGGAAATTTGTGTTTTGTAACAGGTTCAGGATCTGCTGAATGTGCCGTTCATTGTGATAAGCTATAAATAACAGGACATCACCAAGACGCAGCTTTACAATTTTACTGATGGAAAGGCCTGTTTTCACTTTTCGCAAGTTAAAGTTTTTGGCTTCTTCCACGATTCCAAGGAAATCATTTTGCAGCTGGATATATTCCTCTACCGGATTTTCACTGATTAAACCTTCCGTATAAGTGGGGTTGAAGTTTTTCGGGGATTTAAACCTGCGTTTGATATTCTTTTGCTTGCCTAATTTCATTCCGTTCCAGGCTGATTTGCCAAGGGGAGAGGAAATGAAAAAATCTGTAGGAGTAGTGTGTCTGGTTGTTTGCAGGCGTTCTGAAATGGCTTTGTTGTAGAATTTGGTGTAAGTGTTCAGGTGAGCGAGAATTTCAGAAATGTTCCAGGAATCAGAATTGGGTTTCCAGTTGATTTGATTTGGAGCAAGATGTGAGAGTTTTTTTTTGACAAATTCGACGCCGGTTTGTGTGATTAACTTTACTTCATGGAGGAGTGTTTCTGATTTCATGAAATTTTTTTACCAAATATATCAAATTTGATTTTTAAATGGTATTTTTTTTGACGTATTTTGTAGATAATTCTGTTTTACATCATAATGCGATCAATTTTCGTCGGATTTCTGCTCCTGTTTTCTTTTTATGGTTTTGTTTTATCAGAAGGCTTGCCGAATGATTATACGAAAAGAGTACGGAATCTGAAATTTATAAGAGATTTTGATCTCCGGAAAGTAAATATAGATTATGAATATGTAAAAGCCTGTGCTGTAAAGTATAACAGGCAATCAGACCTGGCGGAAATTTATCGTTATTACGGTGATTTCTTTTCGTTAATCGGGGAAAGTAAAAAAGCAAAGATTTATTTTGACAGTTCTTTGAATTTAGCGAAATCCATAGGTGCTGAGTCAATTGAGCTGACGACGAGGCTACATAAAAACTATTTATTGTTCGGACAACAAAATGATAAGAAGATTTTAGAAGAGTTAAATTTTATATTGAACGAAGCAATAAAAAAAGATTTTAAAATCAATCAGATCGAAACTTATAATGCTTTTGGAATCTTCTATGATTCGAAAGGGCAGCAGGTAGAAAGTTTTAAGAATTATTCCAAAGGATTAAGCATAGCCCGAAAAACAGGGCATAAATACCATATTTCCTATTTGCAAAATAACATTGGCTTAATCATGCTTGGAAACGGGAAATGGGAGAGTGCAATAGGACATTTTGAAGAAGCATACAGGTTAACGGAAAGCTATCATTACCGGCTGAGAGGCAGTATTCTTAATAATTTGGGATATGTCAATGTTGAATTGGGGCGCTTTGAAAAAGCGGAAAAATATTTCCAAGAAATCATTAAGATGAACAGGAAAAGTCCATATAAGCAGAATTTAATTGCCGGACTTTTAAATATCGCGATTATCAGGGAAAAGCAGAAAAAGTATAAGGAAGCTTTGAAGTATATTGATTCTGTCTATTTTTTCTCTCACGACAGCCCGACGATCTTTCAGACGGAGATAGAGGAACTGAAAGCGTTATGCTATGAAGGAGTAGGGGATTTAAAAAAGATGAAACATCATATTGACTTGTATAATCTGCATCTGGAAAGAAACGATATTCCGCCAACGAGCAGCTTGTATGATTTATATGCTTCTTATTTTGAAAAGAACGGGCTAAAAGATTCAGCAATTTTTTATTATAAGAAATATATAGCGTTGACCGATTCGATCAATAAAGAAAATGTCCAGGTTAAGATTGCAGAAATAGAGGCTATTAATAACAATGAGAAATTAGAGCTAAGCCTTGAAAAGACGAAAATAGAGAAGAAGTTACTGACGGATAAATATGAATTAAATAAATCCCGGACGCTGGCTATTTATGTCATTGTGGTGTTTTTCATGATCATTGTCGTTTTAATTGTTTATCTGGTTTATTCCAATAAGCTTAAGAAAAAGCAACAGGAGTTTTCCAATCAGCTGCTGGACAGCATTGATCAGGAAAGGGTGAGGATTGGCGCTGACCTTCATGATGATATAGGGCAGACATTGTCAATTATGAAAACAAAATTTGATTTGTTGTCGAAAGATAAAACACTGGATAATGCCAGCCTGAATGAGGATTTCAGCCATCTGATCCAGAAGACACGAACACTTTCCCACAAATTATATCCGAGCTCGCTGTCCAATCTGGGGTTGAAGCGATCCTTAATTTCTCTGCTGGATAATGTTTCCAGACATACGCCGTTAGTTTGTACTCAGGAAATTGATGATGAAGCAGATAATTTTTTAGATGCCCAGCAGCAATTTAATATCTACAGAATTATTCAGGAAAACATCAACAATACGTTAAAGCATTCGGAAGCTACAGCACTAAAAGTAATCATCAGAATTTCTGAGGAATACGTGAAGGTGAAATATATGGATAACGGAAAGGGAATTGTTGAACGAAGAGCGAATGACGCCGGGATCGGATTAAAAATAATTCAGGAGAGGTTGAAATTACTGAACAGTAAAAGCATTGTGGAGACAAATACGAATCAGGGATTCAAAATGGTTTTTAAGATTAAGATTTTATGAGAATTGTACTTGCGGACGATCATTCTATATTCAGAGCCGGTTTAGAATTACTGATCAGGAATTCTTTCAATGATGTGGAGATAATTTCATTTTCAAATGGAGACGATGTTCTTTATTATTTCAATGACCATGAAGCGGACGTTGTAATCCTGGATGTCACGATGCCGGGGAAAGACGGCATAATAGTGTGCAAGCATTTGAAAAATAAGAGTGTAAAAAAGATTCTGCTGACAATGCACAATGAGGTTGAGCTGGTGAAGCTGGCAATCCTTAACGGTGCAAAAGGATATATTTTAAAGGAAAATACATCAGAAGATTTAATTGAATGTATTAAAGCTGTTCTTGAAGACAAGATTTTTCTGTCAAAAGAGATCAATTACGTCAACGCAAACAATACAAAAGATGTTTTCCGGGATAAAATAGTGGTATTAAATGAGCTTCTTTCTTCAACGGAGGTCAATATTTTAAAGCAAATCTCACAAAAAAAGACAAGTAAAGAAATTTCAGATGTATTATTTATAAGCGTTAAAACAGTTGAAAATTACCGTTCCAGAATTTGTAAAAAACTGGAATTGGATGCCAGGAATAACAGCCTTGCATTATGGGTAATGGAGAATAAAAATTTAGTTGATAATCTGTAAAATGTTTAATAGTACCTGTTAATTGAACATTTCTTTTTTAATTTTTATTATTTAATTTTCTCAAGATGTATAAAAATGCTTAATTTTACTGAATTGAATTGCTTATGTGCTTAACTATGAATGTTACTTTACGTAAAATTTTAGGAATAGGTTTATTTGCGGTGTTTATGAATGTTTCGAATGTAAAAGCTCAGGATGTTCATTTCTCGCAAATGTATTATTCTCCCCTGACATTAAATCCCGCTTTGGTTGGAATTGATAACCCTGTCACGGCTATTGTGAATTTCAGAACACAATGGAAAGCCGTTGCAACTCCTTATAACACAATTGCTGCTTCTTTTGATGCAAGGTTGAATGAAAATAAGCGTCAAAAGAAAGGTATTTTCGCGTTAGGACTTAATTTTTTTAATGATCAGGCCGGAGATGCAAAGATTTCTACTACAAATGCGAATGTACATTTCGGCTACCATTTGATTTTAAACAGGAAAAGTACTTTAGGAGCTGCTATCTACGGAGGTTTTGGTAACCGTTATATTAATACGGGTGCCGGAAGATGGGGAAACCAGTTTGATGGCTTGGGATATGATCCTTCCATGCCTTCTAATGAGTACTTTATGACAGATCGTTTTTCCTATATGGACGTGGGTGCCGGTATGGTTTACAGATACCGTTCAGGAGAGTCTTACATGACAAGAAATGATTCACGGCAGTTTACGGCAGGTTTTGCTGTTTATCACTTAAGTAAGCCTAATTATTCATTCATTAATACAAATGACGACAGGCTGTACATGAGATTTTCCGTTTTTGCAACGGCATTGATCGGTTTTCAGAGCACTAATTTTTCTTTGATGCCTGCAATCTATTATCAGCATCAGGGGCCGGCTAAAGAGATTTTAGTCGGAACATACGGACGCTATATGTTTCAGAATCTTTCATCCATTACCGGATTCAATAAAGGTACTTACCTGTCTTTAGGATTGTTTTACAGAAATATGGACGCTTTAGTTGCCAAAGCAATGTTTGAATGGGAAGACTTTACGCTAGGTGTGGCTTATGACGTAAATATTTCAACTTTAAATGTGGTATCTAACGCCAGAGGAGGTTTTGAAGTATTCCTTAAATACGGCTTGACAAAAGGTTACGCCGGAAGAAGATCTAAGATTTAACAGATAGAAATTATATAAATAGAGAAGGAGTGAATACAATGCACTCCTTTTTTCTTTACAAGAAAGATACCAAGTTTTCAAGTGCAATTCCCCTGGATCCTTTAAGTAAAATCAAATAGTCATTCAGCGAAAGTACCTTTATATAATTAATGAAATCGTCTTTTGATTCAAAGAAGTTGGTTTTATCACCTTTTAAATCGTAAAAATTCTTACCAATAAAATAAGTGGCGATATTCGTTCTTCCAGCCATTTCAATAATGATCCTGTGCTCTTCCTGTGATTCATCTCCTAATTCGAACATATCCCCAAGGATCATTAATTTGTTAGAACGTTCTATTTTTGAAAAGCTGGAAATGGCTGAGTGCATACTGGATGGATTAGCATTATAGGCATCCATTATAAGCTCATTTCTCTCCGTTCGGGTCAATTGTGAGCGATTATTTTCATTTCTGTAGGTTTCAATCCCTTTATTGATTAAATCGGAATGAACATTGAAATAATTCGCAACAGTAATAGCTGCCAAGAGATTGTAAAAGTTATATTCTCCGATAATCTGAGTAATAAGTTCCGGGCTTTCATAGCTTTGATTCCGCCATTTGAAGTGAATAAACGGAGTTAATCGGATGAGTTCTCCTTTTATTTCTGCAACATTGTTGCCTGCTCCGCTGTAATAAACAGTAGTGGTTTGATCTGGAACATTATTTTTGAGGATCACGTCGTCAAAATTGACAAACAACGTTCCCTTGTTATTAGCTACAGATCTATATAAATCTGTTTTTGTTCTTATCACACCTTCTATGTTTTTGAATCCCTGGAGATGAGCTTTTCCTATATTGCTTATAATTCCGTAATCAGGTTTCGCGATAGCACATAATTCTTTTATATCGTCAGGGTGATTAGCTCCCATTTCTATGATCGCGATCTGATGTTCTTTTTTTAAAAGCAGTAATGTCAGCGGAACACCGATATGGTTATTCAGATTTCCTTTTGTAAAAAGAGTATTGTAGGATGAAGACAGGAGATGAGCAGTAAGTTCTTTAGTTGTTGTTTTACCATTGCTGCCCGTAATACCTATAACAGGTATTTTAAACTTGCTCCGGTGATATTTTGCCAGCTCCTGCAGTGTTTTCAGGCAGTCGTCAACTAAGATCGTCTTTCCTTCAATCTCGTATTCCTTTTCGTCTATCAGGACATATTTGGCACCTTTTTGAACTGCATCTCCGGCAAAAAGGTTTCCGTTAAAATTTTGCCCTTTCAGACAAATAAACAGATTGTCTTGCCCGATAGTTCTTGTGTCGGTAGAAACACCTGAGCAATCTAAGAATTTCGCGTAAATTTTTTCCATAAAAAAACCCATCCTTGTGGATGGGTCTAAATTAATTATTTAAAATTATTTTTTACTTTTTTTACCGTAGTAATTTAACCCGGTAGGGCTGCCGACACGATCCATTGCACATCGGAATCCAATGGTGGCTGTAGATTTTTCTTCATCCAGATACCTTCTGTTGGAGCCGACTAACCAGTATGCTCTGTCTTTCCATGAACCTCCTTTGTAAACTCTTGCTCTGTCGGAGATCATAGTAGATGGCCATGATGTAGAACCGCTTCCTTTAAATTCGGAACCATCTAAATAATTTGATTCGAATTCATTTTGGTACATGATCAGGTTAGCGTCTCTTTGTCCCTGACTAATCTGATTTTTCACATCGTCGCTATTGTAGAAAATTGAAGATTCTAAATCGCCATCTAAATAATCGATGTAGTCAGATTTTCTATAGTTCAGACGACCGATGTTTTCTTCCTCAACAACATTTCTGTATTTTAATTTACCCGGAGTGTTGATGATATAAGAAGCAAATCCTTGTCTTAATATAGTAATGATCTCGTAGTCATATTCATAATCAATACCTTCTCTTAAAGCATCAGCAAATAAACCATTAATAATTTCATTTTCTACAAGTTCAGATGCTTCCAGGTCAAACTTCTGGTTCTTCAATGATACTGCAGAATCTAATAGTACATTTATTTGTGATAATAAATCAAGCTCCACTTCGTCTTTTCCGGGATCAAGAACAGCTACCTGTGTTGAATCATCCGGATTCGCATTTGTTGAAGCTTTTTTAGAAGCTTTAACTCTTCTGGATTCATAAACAGGGTCAGGAGAACTTCCCGTTACCGTTTTGGATGAATTCCGGGACTGAATCTGCATTTTAATTCCGGTAGGGATCAATGTATCTGTTAAATCATGTTGCTTCGCAGAAATACGTTGGAAACGGATACGTTCAAATTCATTGACATATTCTTTTAATCCGTGAACATCGTACATCACAGCACCGATTTTCTGATCTATTTCACCAGCATTATTCAATTGCTTTGTTTTGAATACATTTCCTCTGAATGGTCTGAACTCATCAAAATCTTCGGAAGTTAAAGGACGGTAAACATCCATTACCCATTCTGATACGTTACCTGCCATATTATATAGCCCATAATCATTTGGCCAGTAAGCTGTAACAGGAGCCGTAACATCCGCTCCGTCGTTCAAGTGGCCTGCAACTCCCATGTAGTCACCGCGGCCTCTAACGAAGTTTGCTCTGATTTCTCCCTGGAAATTCCCTTCATCCATACGCACCCAGTGTCCATTCCACGGATAAAGTTTTCTTTCACGTATAACTTCTGAATTAGGATCAAGATTTCCGATCAGTCCATAAGATGCAAATTCCCATTCTGCCTCAGTCGGGAGTCGGTATCGTGGTAATAAAATACCATCTTCCATTCTCACGATACGTTTTCCTAATGTTTTTCCGTTTGCTTTTGAAGGATCCAGATTCTGTAGATTTCTAACAGTTCCTTCTTTTCCTTCTTCCGCACCATATTGCCCTGCTAAATAAGCTTCAGTATCGAATACATCAGCGTTATTTTGCCCAAGATTAGGTTCCATAATACCTTCACGTATCATAATGTATTCGTTAACCCGGTCAGTTCTCCATTTACAGAAGTCATTTACCTGTAACCATGAAACTCCGACTACAGGATATTCTCTGTATGCAGGGTGACGCAGGTAATAATCAACATATTTTTCATTAAAAGCTAAAGGAGATCTCCAGCAAAGCGTATCAGGCAACGCATTTTTATATACCATCGGATATGTTTCGCCATATACACGGTTGATCCAGTATAAGTACTCCAGCCAATGGAAATTCGTAACCTCTGTCTGATCCATATAAAATGAAGACACAGTTACACGAGCAGGGCGGTTGTTATTATCGAACATTACATCCTGTTCACTTCTACCCATGGTGAATGTACCACCTTCAACCAAAACCAAACCTGGCCCGGTCTCTTGGTCTAGAAAAGGGAATTTCTGAAATCCGCCGTTGTTCGGATTGTTGTATTCCCATCCTGTTGCGTTGGAATATTCTCTTGCACAAGAGAACATCATGGAAGCAACAAATGATAAAGATAAAAGCTTTAAAATTTTCATATGCCTAATTTGACTTTTCAAAAATACAATAATATTAACGTTAAATAATCTTTTTGGTTACAATTTTATTATTAGAAAGACGGACAGGAAATAGTTCTCCACTGTTTTGATTTCTTTTTACAAGGAATTGTGTAACCTAAAGATACTTCGTGAGATCCTCCGGAATTATTGTTATTCAGTTTGGATACAGTTACGTCATAGCTGTAACCCAGTCTGAAGCCTCCGGTATTCAGTCCCATAGTAAGAATGAAAGCATCTTTATTTCTGAACCACGCACCGGCGGTAAAGATATTATACTTAATATAAGTACCGACATTGATCTCCATAAAGCCCTGCTGGTACTGGAATATCACGTTTGGCATTATAGATACGGGATTTGCATATTTTGAAGCAGCACCCAGTTTGATCTCGGCTCCTGCATGCGCAGTATATCGCATCGGTAATCTGGACTTAACACCTTTAATAATGGATTCGTCAGGCATATTCAAATGGTGAACGGCTACTCCGGCGAAAAAGTACTGGTTAAAGAACAGAGCACCTGCCGACGCATCGAAGAATCCTCTTGAAGGCCCTCTCGGAACGTCTCCTGTCGCATAGATAAAACCTCTTCTCGGGTCAATCATATCTCCGAATGTCAGCTTGTCCCAATCAAGGAATTTCTGATACCAGGCTGCTCTTACCCCGAAAATAAGAGAGGATTTTCTTGAAACCTTTAAATGATAGGAATACACCAATCCAAGCATAGAGGTATTGATTGTTCCTGAACCTTGCTGGTCATGCGTCATTAAAACACCGATACCCCCGCTTATTCCTTCGAAAAACTGGTCATAAGAAGCACTGTATGTGACATAATTAGCAGATAAGTTCGGCCATTGATTTCTGTAGTTAGCATTAAATCTTGCACATCTGGCTGTTCCCGCAAAAGCCGGATTCAGATAGAGCGGGTTAGCATAAAACTGCGTAAATGTCGGATCTTGTCCGAATACATCCTGTAAGCAGAACAATACGCTAAACACAATGACTAATAGGTATTTATTATTTTTCATCCAAATTGAATAAAAGCAAATTTGTACTAATTGAAACGAAATATTACTCACAATGTTACAAAAAAAATAATAAATAGAGCACACGGGGTAATTTTTTGCACATAATATTCGTCTGTATTTTGCGTTACTGGATTGATTATTGTCGATATTTGTCTGTAATTATTCAATAAGAACCCTAATATGATAAAAAAACTGACCTTTTATATTTTTGCTGTTTTTTTCAGCGGTTTTGCATTTTCTCAAACAGAGGTTAAGTCTCAGGAAATTATTTGGAAATCGCCGTATAAAATAAACAAGGATGAACAAACAGTAGTTATTCCTAATTGTGAGTCATGTCAATTGTTGAATGAGGTTCCTTATTATTCAAAAAAGATCAAAGAGACATTTAACGGAGAACCTTCTTTGAAAGTAGAAGCGTATGAAACAGCTTCTCTATCTTCAGAAGAGGTAAAGTTCCTTTCGGCTTATTCTCAATTTATTCCTTCGTCTCCGGTGTTCCATATATATAAGGCTGCCGGGAATGGATCAGAGCAAAGCGTTCTGCAGGGAGTTCCCCTGGTTTTGGAGAATGGACAGGTGAAAAAAATCACTAAATTCACCTATTCAGTTACGGTAGTGCCTCTGCCATTTAAACCGAAAAGTTTCGTTGCAAGTTCTGTATTGGGTGATCCTTCCAAAAAATGGTATAAGATAAGCATTGCCAGAGACGGGGTTTATAAAATAGATAAAGCATTTCTTTCCTCTATAGGGGTGAATGTTTCCGGCCTGAATCCTCAGCATATTAATATATATGGTAATGCTACCGGAAGATTGCCTGTAAAGAATAGTGTTTACCGGCCGGATGATCTGGTGAAAAACCCGATTTTTGTTTCCGGAGAATCGGATGGTATTTTTGATGACAATGATTATATTCTCTTTCATGCGTATAGTGCCTCCAAATGGAGCTATACGGATAATGTGTACAGAAGGGATTTGAATCCGTACACAAATAATACGTATTACTTTATTTGTATTTCCTCTTCTGAACCACCGCTCAGAATCTCATCACAGACACAGAATTTGACCGAAACAGCTACGATTACTTCGTACGATTATTCACTGATACATGAAAGTGAGCAAAGAAATCTTCTGAAAGCCGGACAACGTTTTTATGGAGAAGAATTTGATAGTGAGCTTACCAAGACATTCAATTTTTCAATACCTGATTTTATTACTTCTCCTGCAAATCTTTACATTTCTTATGCAGCACAGAACATGTTTCCCGGGAGCTCTATCAGGTTCTACTACAATAATAATCTGCTGAATACTTATTCACTTTTGATTTCCAGCGAAGATTCCTATGTCAGAGACGAGAAAAAAATGACCTTTACTCCGAATACTTCTTCCGTTAATATCAAAATAACAGTGAACAGATCAAATCCAAGTGTACTTACATATCTTGATAAAATTGAGATCTTTGCCAAACGCCAATTGGTATTATCAGGAAGTACCATGTATTTCAGGACTACGGATAATGTTGGTGCCGGAAATGTCAATAAGTATGTAATCGGTAATGTTGCTCCGAATGCTGAAGTCTGGGATGTTACAAGCAGAACCGCTCCTGTGCGAATGAACGGGCAGCATTCCGGTACGGATTATTCATTTAACTCACTGGCGGATACTATCAGAGAGTTTGTAGTTTTCACTCCTTCCGGTTATTTAAGCCCGACTTTTGTGGAGGAGGTATATCCTCAGAATCTTCATGCGCTGCCTTACGCGGATATACTTATTGTTACGCATCCGAAATTTTTAACATACGCGAACAGATTAGCCGATTTACACAGGAATGATGGCGAGAGTGTCCACGTTGTGACGACAAAACAGGTTTATAATGAATTTTCGGGTGGTCAGCCGGATCCTGTCGGAATCCGCTTCTTTGCGAAAATGTTTTATGAACGGGGAGCCGGAAATTCTGATCTGATCCCTGAAAATCTGATTTTATTCGGTAATGGCCATTACGACCCGAGAAGCATTGTAGAAGGAGAAAGCTATGTACTTTCCTATCAAGCAGAGAATTCAGAAACTTCGATTTCTGCTTTTACATCGGATGATTTTTTTGTGGTGCTTGATGACGCGGAAGCTTTCAATCCTTCGGATAAGCTGGATATGGGAGTAGGAAGAATGGTGGTAAGTACAAATGAGGAAGCGGAAATTTTGCTGAGAAAAACAGAAAGTTATCTCCATAATTTATATAACTCCGTTTCGACGCATGGAGACTGGAGACTGAAATATACGCTTATAGCAGACGCTGAGGATGTTTTTATTACAGGTGATTGTGAATACGTATATAATAAAGTGAAAAATGGCCATCCGGAAATGATAGCGACAAAGATTTATGCGGATGCATATCCACAGCAAATAACAGCGGGAGGAATTCGTTTCCCCGAAATGGAAAATGATATTAACAGGAAAATAGAAGAGGGATGCCTGCTTATTTCTTACGTTGGACACGGAGGAGTAAAGGGAGCAGGACAGGAACGATTTATAACACTA
Organism: Flavobacteriia bacterium 40-80; assembly: GCA_001899145.1. Lineage (GTDB taxonomy): Bacteria > Bacteroidota > Bacteroidia > Flavobacteriales_D > Crocinitomicaceae > 40-80. The sequence goes on along the minus strand of MKVF01000010.1, from coordinate 64,475 downwards.
GAGCAGATTAAAAACTGGTCGAATCCGGATAAGCTTCATTTATTTGTATCCGCGACTTGTGATTTTACGCGTGCGGATGATCCCCGCATTGAATCTGCCGGGACAGTCAGCCTGCTGAACCCGAATGGTGGTGCGGTAGCATTAATGACAACTACCCGTTCTATATTCTACAATGTAAATACGGATGTTGATACTAACTTTTATAATGCTGTATTTTTGAGAGATGCGGCTTATAAGCCACTGAGTTTTGGCCAGATTTTTAAAATGACGAAAAACGGGGCTTCTTCCAGTGATAATAAACGAAGCTTTATGCTGATCGGGGATCCTGCACTGCGGCTGGTGCTCCCAAAATGGAAGATTGTTACTGACTCTCTGAACGGAGTGGAAATTGCGAATTCTAATATTGATACTTTAAAAGCACTTTCAAAAATTACTGTAAAAGGGCATATTACAGATGCTTCCGGCGTGCTGATGAACTCATTTAACGGTACTATCATACCAAGTGTTTTTGATAAGGAAAAACTGAATAAGACATTGGGACAAAAGGCGGGAAAAACGACCGTACTGGATTTTTATTCTCAAAATAATGTATTGTATAAGGGAAATGTTTCCGTAGTTAACGGAAAGTTTGAGTTTTCTTTTATTGTTCCAAAAGATATAAACTATCAGTTTGGAAAAGGAAAAATTTCTTATTACGCTGATAATGATGTGATAGATGCCGGAGGTGCGGAAACCTCAATTACTGTGGGCGGAGTTGATCCGAACGGGATCCAGGATAATATACCTCCGGTTATAGAAGCTTATATGAATGACGAGCGTTTTGTGAATGGAGGACTGACCAGCGAAAATCCTAAGTTTATTGCGAAGCTGAAAGATGATTATGGAATTAATGCTGTCGGTAACGGAATAGGACACGATATAAGCCTGGTTCTGGACGGAGATGAAGCTAGTCCCATCATCTTGAATAATTATTACATCGCAGATCTGGATTCTTACCAATCCGGAAAAATCTCTTACCAGATGAAAGACCTGAAGGAAGGAAAGCATACTTTAAAAATTAAAGCATGGGATGTGAATAATAATTCTGCTGAATATTTAATGGATTTTGTTGTTGCCAAAAAACAGGAGTTGGCCTTAAGCCATGTGCTTAATTATCCGAATCCGTTTACGACCAGCACGAATTTTTTCTTTGAACATAATCAGTTTGAAGAATTATTAGAGTCTCAGATACAGATTTTTACAGTCTCAGGGAAGCTGGTAAAGACAATTAATTCGTATGTTCAGACTTCCGGTTTCCGTTCTGACGGAATCCACTGGGACGGACGGGATGATTTTGGGGATCAGCTGGCAAAAGGTGTGTACGTATATACGCTGACAGTAAAGAATTCTTCCGGAGATGTTGCCAAAAAAACGGAGAAATTAGTTTTGTTGAAATAATATATCTTTAAAAAAGACGTTTTGCGTATATTTGCAAACTCTTATTGTAATCTAAATTCATGAATAAGAAAATTTTAATTTTACTTTCGATAGCAAGCTCATCGTTCTCTTTTGGTCAGCTAAAAGTTTCTGATCTTCAGTTAAATTCTATAACAACCTCTATGCCATTTCTGGGAATTAATACAGATTCCAGAGCAGGTGCGATGGGAGATGCAGGTACGGCTTTAAGTCCGAATGCAAATTCTTTGTACTGGAATACAGCGATGCTGAATTTCGCGAAAGAAGATCTGGAAATAGGAATTTCCTATACACCATGGCTAAGAGAATTAACAAATGATATGCACTTATCAGATGTTTCAGGATATAAAAGGATAGGAAAGCGTCATGCTGTAGGAGGAGGATTGAGATTTTTCAGTCTTGGTAATATCACTTTTACAGATAACAGCGGAGGTTTTATCCGTGAAGACCGTCCTTCTGAATTTGCTTTATTTGCAGGATATGCTTTTAAATTATCTGATTATTTCAGCATTGGTATCAATGGTAAGTTTGCTTACTCGAATCTGACAGGAGGCTATGTTACTCCTGGGGCACAGTCAAAAGCCGGGATCGCAGGAGCTACAGATGTTTCCTTTGCTTACAATAATAAGGATATTGAGTGGTTTGGGAAAAAAGGAAATATTGCGGTAGGATTAACATTAAATAATATTGGTAATAAAGTTGCTTATTCAGATGTGGACTTATCCCGAAAAGATTTTTTGCCGATGAATCTGAAATTAGGTGCTGCATATACAGCTAATTTAGACCAATACAATAAAATTACAGCCGCAATTGATTTTCAGAAGTTATTGGTTCCGACACCTCCGATCAGGAATAGTTCCGGAGAAATTTTATCCGGAAAAGAGAATAATATCGGGGTGATTTCAGGGCTGCTTCAATCTTTTTATGATGCTCCGGGAACACTGGTAAAAGATGAGGATGGAGATTATGTGAAGAACGAAGACGGATCTTATCAGGTGGAAAAAGGCTCCAAGTTCAAAGAAGAAATGAGGGAGATCAATATTGGTGTTGGTCTGGAATACTGGTATAATGAAATGTTTGCGATTCGCGGCGGATATTTTAATGAACATTACACCAAAGGAAACAGAAAATTCTTTACAGTAGGAGTAGGCTTAAAATATAAAATTTTCGGATTGGATATTTCTTATTTAGCAGCTCTTCAGAAAGGAAATCCGCTGGCAAATACAGTTCGTTTTACACTGAGATTTGCTATCAACAGCACGGCGGTTAAGAAAACAAAAGAAAGTACGGAAGACTAATCACAGAATGAATATTCGTATCGGATTTGGAGTTGACGTACATCAGCTCGTAAAAGGGCGCGATTTAATTATCGGAGGGGTCCATATTCCTTCAGAATTAGGAGCGTTAGGCCATTCGGATGCTGATGTATTGCTCCATGCAATTTGTGATGCCTTATTGGGAGCTTTGAATCTTCGTGATATCGGGTATCATTTCTCTGATAATGATCCTCAATATAAAGGCATTGACAGCAAGATTTTATTACGTGAAACTTTCAGGTTGATAAAAGACAAAGGATATCATTTAGTTAATCTCGATGCTACTGTAATTCTTGAAAAACCTAAAGTCAATCCGCATGTTGAAAAAATGAGAAATGTTATATCAGAAATTCTGGAAACAGAACCGGACAATATTTCCATAAAAGCAACTACACATGAAAGAGTAGATTCATTTGGAGAACAAAAGGCATTGAAAGCATATTGCGTTTGTCTTCTGAATAAGAATTAAGCTCTGATAAGATGGTAATTTGCAATCTGCTCATCTAATTCAATCCAGGTATTCTGATAGCTTGTTTCTTCCAGATTGAGTGTATAAATTGTATTATCCGGATCAATATTTTTTGATTCCAGATAATTCAGCACTTCATCATCCATTTGTGCGGCCTGAATCTTACAAATGATTCTGTTCAGTATTTTTTGTTCCACGATCATTTGCGAATCCGATTCAAATTCATTTGAGTTAATTCTGCAAAATACATTTACATATTCAGTGTTGCTTCCGAATTCAATTTTTTGAATGTTTATTCTGTTTATAGTGTTCATAATCTTGTGTTTTTTTAATTTATAAAGCAAAGCTATGTTATAAGAACATAATCTATTTATGGTTTACTTTTTTGTTTATATTTTCGGCTTTATATGTATTCCTGAACCACCTCTGATTTTTAATAAATAACTATATTTGACTACTAAAAAAATGTTGATGAAAGAAAACGTATATATTGTGGATGGTGTCCGCACAGCTATAGGGAGTTTTGGAGGAACTTTAGCAGTGGTACGTCCGGATGACCTGGCAACAGAAGTTATTAAAGCCCTGGTTGCGAAAAATCCGAAACTGGATCTGGAACGTATCGAAGATGTCATTTTAGGATGTGCTAATCAGGCCGGGGAAGATAACAGAAATGTGGCTAGAATGGCCGGGTTGATGGCTGGTCTTCCTGTGAAATCCGGAGGAGAAACAGTGAACAGGTTGTGTGCGTCAGGAATGGCAGCTGTCGTTAACTCCGTACGTGCAATTAAAGACGGAGCCGGAGATATTTATATTGCCGGAGGTGTTGAAAATATGACACGAGGCCCGTGGGTGATTTCAAAGACAGCAACACCTTTTGGCCGTGATGCACAAATGTTCGATACGTCTTTCGGATGGAGATTTATTAATCCTAAGCTGGATGCCGTTTATGGTACGGATGGAATGGGGAATACGGCGGAGAATCTGGCTGAGCTTTATAATATTTCCCGGGAGGACCAGGATCTATTCGCGTTTAATTCACAGATGAAAGCCGCTGTAGCACAGCAAAAAGGGGTTTTCGCAGAAGAAATAATTCCGGTCTTCATTCCAAGAAAGAAACAGGACGATTTGATTTTTGATACAGATGAATTTATAAAAGCCGGGACTACTTTGGAAGGTTTGTCAGGATTACGTCCCGCATTTAAAAAAGAAGGAAGCGTTACCGCAGGAAATGCCTCCGGGCTGAATGATGGTGCGGCAGCTTTGCTGATCGCTTCTGAACAGGCAGTAAAATCCCAGGGGCTGAATCCTTTGGTTCGGGTGGTGAGCGCAGCGGTTGCAGGTGTGGAGCCCCGCATTATGGGAATCGGCCCGGTAGAAGCTTCACGTAAAGCATTATTAAGAGCTGGTTTGACTTTAGACCAGATGGATGTGATTGAGCTGAATGAAGCTTTCGCCGCGCAAGTGCTGGCATGTACCAGAAATTTAGGACTTGAAGATAATGATGCGAGAATTAATCCGAATGGAGGAGCGATCGCGCTGGGGCATCCGCTGGGAATGTCAGGCTCGAGAATTCTGCTCACTGCCGCGCGTGAATTAGTCCGTACGAATAAAAGATATGCGCTTGTTTCGATGTGTATCGGAGTGGGCCAGGGATATGCAACAATTATAGAAAGGGTTTAGAACAACCCTTTTGTTGTTTAAAACGTTTTGTTCTTGATGAAAAATACTGTATTTACACTTACACTGACAATCGGTGTACTTTCCTTGTTCTCCTGCAGAAAAGAAAAGACATCCTGGGATTCGGATTACAAGCTCATTTTGGTCAATGATACCTTACGGCTGGAAAATTTATCGGAAGATTCACTTTTTGCGCACGATGTTTCAACAGGAACCTATCGTTTGTCTTTTGAAAAGGAACTGCTGGATTTCAATATTTTTGAAGTAGTGGAAATACCGGACACATCTATTGTCCAGAAATATAGTATTTCTCTCAATACTTATAATGTACAACCAGGATTCAGCTTTGTCAATAATGTAAAAGATCATGATTTTGATTTAAAAGATGCAAAGCTGACGTACGCCGGGGTAGCATCGGGCAAAATTAACCTGGAGGTGGAAAACCCTTATCCCACGGAGGTAACATTCAATGTGAGCCTCCCAAAAGTAAAGAAGAACGGGCAGATGCTTCAAAGAACCTTTAAAGTTGCGAAAGGAACAAAAACCAATCCGACAAAAGCGAATGTGTCAGTGGACGTAGCTGATTATGAGATTGATCTGACAGGAACGAGCGGAACCAGCTATAATAAATTGCAGTCGGTTATGAAATTAACTTCAGATCCGAACGGCCCGGTGATTACTATTGATAAATATGACACTACTGTGTTCAGAGCCTCGTTTCTGGATTTAGAAATCAATAGAGCAAAAGGATATTTTGGGAACAAATCGCTGAATGAATCCTTTAACCAGAATATTGCCTTTTTTAATAAACTATCGGGAGTGGTTGCTATTGAAGATTACAACCTTGATCTGATTTTAGAAAACTCCTGTAAATTAGAAGGGCAGATAAAAATTACAAATTTTAAAAATGAAAATCCCGGTACAGGGACAGTTGTGGCGTTACAGCATAATCTTATCGGCAACCCTGTTTTTATCCAGTCTGCAACAGGTGACTGGCAAAGTCATCAGTCGTTTATCCGCACATTTAACTTCAACCCGTCCAATTCGAATCTGGGAGCGTTTATTTCAAATTTGGGAAGTAAAATTACCGGTCAGATGGAGTTTCTGCTGAATCCTAACGGAAATACAAGTCCCGGATGGAATGAATTATTCGTTGACAGTCGTGTAAAGCTGAAAATGAAAGCAGATATGCCTATCCGGATCGGAGCTTCCAATCTTGCTTTTAAAGATACATTTGATGTCAATCTTAAAAACAATGTTGAAAAGACGCACCTGAAAGAGGGAAAGTTTATACTGGAAGTGGCAAATGCTTATCCGGTGGACTTGCTGGCTTCGATTTCGATGCTTGATGAAAACGGTACGGTGATCGGGCAGATTTCAGCGACGGAAAGAGTAAAAGCATCTACTGAAGGAACCGAATTTTCCGGCGGAGCTAAATACGCAAAATCAAGAGTGGAATTTGAGCTGAATGAATCTTTGTTTTTAAAGTTGTCTTCAGTCAGGAAACTGGTTGTGAATTTCAAAGTAAATACTTTTTCAGAAACTTCTTCTTCAACTCCGGCGATTACGGAAATTCCATACAACGGATTTATCTCAACGAAGCTGTATGGAGATTTTGGAGTTAATTATAAATTTTAAGGATGAGAATAACAGGATTTATAATCGCCTTCTTTACCGTTTGTTTAACGTTCGGACAACGGCTTTTTCCTACGGTAATAGACACAAACAGAAATGCGAGGTTCATTGACCTGGACGCATCGGCAGAGTCGGCTTCAACAACAATGAATAACAGTATGCTGAACCGTTTTTTATTTGGAGGAACGATTGAAAGCGGAAGTATTGACCAGAATTTTCAACGGCAAAAGATGCTGAACACTGTTGGGGCTATCCTTTCAGGAGGCATTGTTTATACGGATCTGAAAACGGATTTATTTAAGCATCCTAAACTAGGGTACGGTATCCAGATAGGATATGACCAGATTGCAAGTGTAAGTTATACAGACCATTTGTTTGGGCTGATGTTTAAAGGCAATGAGCAATATGCGGGAATGAACATGGATCTGAGCTCAACGGTTGTCCGGAATATCGCGTTTCAGAAAGTAGGTTTCGGAATAATTCTGAAGCCTTCACGTTCATCTTTGTTTTTGAACGTGGTAAATGTTTCTGATTATTTTAAAGGTGGAGTAGGACATGGGACTATTCAACAATCCAGCGGCCTTGATAGTGTAACTCTGGATGTGGAAGCAAGTATGCTGCAACCCTATAAATCAAATTTTTTCACGGGAACCGGGTTATCCCTTGATTTTAACTATAACATCCCGATTCGTTTTTTCAGGAACTCAACTGCTGTTCTTCAGGTTCAGTTCAGAAATCTGGGAGTAGCTTATGTGGAAGGAGGAATAAAACGCCATAAGCTGGATACTATTCATACTTATACCGGATTTACTGTTGATCAGTTATTTGACGGTGTTCTTTCCAAAGAAAATACAGTACTGGATACATTGGGAGTGAAAACGGATTCCTATTCCAAATGGATTGGCCTACCGTTTTATTTTCAGTTTTCAAAAGCTGTCAATGAAGATTATGAGGGAAAATTTCAGTCGCTATTCGGTTTGAGAGTCTATCCTATTTCCAGTTATAAGCCACTGGTTTATTTAGGGGTGGATTACCGTCCCATTCGTCCGCTGCATATAGGTTTAATGGCTACGTATGGCGGTTTTTCTACTTTCAGAGGCACATTGTATGTGCAATATATGATGAAGAACTTCGGTTTTGGCGCAGGCTGTGATAATATTGTTGGATCCTTCTCACAAAAAGGATTTGGTCAGACATATAATTTGAAATTAACATGCAGATTTTAAAAGTCCTCGGGATAGGAGCTTTTCTCCTGATCCCTTTTCTGAATATTGCCCAGAAAGCATTTTATACTGTTTATTCCAGTGGGAATTTTGATATCGGAGAAGGTATCTGTCAGCTTCCGGACAGCAGTTATCTGGTAACGGGAAGTTCCGGAGGGTTTAATACTATGTCAGCACAGGCTTTTGTGATGAAAGTATCAAAAACAGGGGATCAGGTATGGACAGTTGATAAAGGCGGGCCGGAAAGTGAGACAGGAAGACGGATTTTTTATTTTGACGATACGATCTATTTGTTTGGAAGAACTAATTCGTATGGAAATTCATTTGATTATTATTTTCTGAAATTAGATACACTTGGTGCTACAATTGAAGAAAAAACATTTGGATCAACAGAATATGACTGGCTTCAGGATGTTATTTTTCTCCCTAAAGACAGCTCATTTGTGATGTATGGCTATCAATTGGAAAATAATGGATTTAACAAAAAGAGACAATTAATAAAGATAAACCGGGCAGGAGAAATTGTGTGGCAATCGGAGCACCCGATGCATCTGGAAGCACGCTTAAACAATATGCGTGTGATCAATGATACGGTTTTTGCAGTTACGGGAAACGAATACAATCCGCAACGGGGATATTTTGACGGTCTTTTGAAATTGTATCTATATAATGGTACATTGCTGGATTCGATCACTTACGGTGATAGTGCAGAACAAGATTATTGCTTTTATGATGTGAGCTATTCTCCTGTGTCGAATCAATATTTTACTGTAGGGAATGCCGAAAAGAAGATAGATGAAGACATCATTTCTGATTATAAGATATGGAAATACATGATCTCCGTCCAGGAAATGGTGTTCTCCAGCTTGGGTTTACAGAATCCTGCTTATAACACTGCTTTGCAGTATGTACTTCCGAAAAAAAATAATCCTGCGCTGGCTTTTCTGATAGAAAGAGCAACTAAAAGTACATTCCCGACTTATAGTGATGGCAAGTGGGATGAGCAGATCAGCTTGTTTCATCATGAATATGACCTTTACTGGAACACGACCATTGTGAATGTTTCCAAGGAAGGAGACGATATAACCAACCAGTTCATTCAGACACTGGATGGAGGAGTCATTGCTGTCGGGTATAAAGAACGTTATGCGAATGAGGCACAGAATGTTTTTTTATTGAAAATAGGACCTGACAACGAAACAGTATCTTCAAGTGCTGTACCGGCAGAAGAATCATTATTGAAAGTGACGGAAAATGATTTACTGAATTTGACGATTTATCCGAATCCCGTTTCCAATCAACTGAATATCCAGTCGGAATTAATTAATGCAGTTGAAATTTATACGTTAGATGGTAAACAAAAAATCAGAACAGCAGAAAAAAGCGTTGATGTTTCACATTTGGAAAGTGGTGTTTACCTGCTCAAAGCGACATCAGCGTCAGGAAGTAAAATTATTAAGTTCATAAAAAACTAAAGCTGTCACTGACAGCTTTAGTTTTATCTTTATCTTGTTCCTCCTCCGATTGCTTTAAATAATTGAATTGCAATAACGCTTTTCAAACGTTGTGTTTCCTGCAATTCTTTTTGAGCTCTTAAGTAATTCTCCTGTGCGGTAATAATTTCCAGGTAACCGGCACGCCCGGAAGTAAATAAAGCCTGTGAAGTCTCTATGGAATTTCTCAGGATTTCAACCTGTTCTTTTTTTATCTGCACTTGCTGTTCTATTAATTCCATTTTGCTCGCAAGCTCAAAAACTTCTCCGAAAGCCGTAACAATTGTTTTTTCATAATTAATGTAAGCCAGCGATTGATTCGCTTTGCTGTTGATCAGTTCGGAGCGTAAAGCCCGGCGATTCAATAAAGGAGCAAAAAGCCCTCCGACGACATTGTATGCCAGTGATGAAGGATTGAACCAGTAATCCGCCCGGAACGCATTTAAACCGATTCTGGCATTAATGGTCAATTGCGGATAAAATGCCGCTTTAGCTGCCTTAACATTGGCATTTTCTGCCCTGAGGCGTTGTTCCGCGGAACGAATATCCGGCCTGTTTTGAAGCATGTGAGACGGAATGCTGAAATTAACGGTTTTGGTTATTTCATCATTTGCCGTTAATTTATTTCGTTCAATTGCCTGTGGGTATCTTCCCAGCAGGATATTCAGACGGGCTTCTTCTTCGATAATCAGCTGCCTCAATTCAAGCAGGTAACTTTTTGCGTTCAGATACTGCGCGTTGATCAGCTCAACAGCTAATTCCGTTACTTTTCCCCCTTCTTTTTGAAACTGTACTGTTTCCAGAGCTTTTTCCTGCAGCTCCAGATTCTGGGTGTAAATATCCACCTGGTGATCTAAAAGCATCAAGTTAAAATAACCTCTGGCAACTTCTGAAATAATAGTTGTAAAAATGACTTTCCGGGCTTCTTCGGTCGCTAAAAAGTGAAAGAAATTTGCCTTTCGCTTGTTATTTAATTTCCCCCAGATATCAATTTCCCAGTTGGTTGTCAGGTAAATATCAAAATCGGGGAGGTTCAGCGGAACAACCTGCTCCGGAGTAATATTTGTGGAGAACTGAACATCGTAGTTACCAACACCCGATTCAGTATATTCCCCGTATTTCTTCATTCCGGCTCCAACTCCGATTCCCAGATCAGGCAAACGGACACCATTGGTTAACGCCATCTGTCCTTTTGCCAGCTGGATATTCTGATAAGCTGTTTTTGCATCAAAATTATTCTGGAAAGCAATGGAAATCAGATTTTTTAATTTGTCATCCGTGAAGAAAGTAATCCAGGTTTCCGGCGCATTTTTTTCATCGTATTTTAATGAATCTATTAAAATAGAATCTGAGACATTTGTATAGGAAGCAGGAACTTTTATACCGGTATCCAATGCCTGTTGCTTGATCTTGCAGGCACCTGAGATTAGGAGGAGTGAAACCAGGAAGAGACTATGCTTTAATTTCATTTTTTTGTTTTTTTTCTAGTGAAGCAAATATTACATACAGGCCGGGAATGATAATTATCCCGAAGACCGTTCCGAAAAGCATCCCTCCTGCAGCTGCAGAACCGATCGTTTTGTTTCCGATCGCACCAGCGCCATGTGACATCATTAACGGAATCAGCCCCGCTGTGAAAGCGAAAGAAGTCATCAGGATAGGCCGTAAACGTGCGATAGCGCCGTCAATTGCCGCCTGAACAATTGTTCTTCCTTCGGAACGTTTTAAAATCGCAAATTCAATGATCAGAATGGCATTCTTACCCAGTAAGCCGATCAGCATGACCATTGCTACCTGCGCATAGATATTGTTTTCCAGTCCGAACATCCAAAGGAACGTAAAGGTTCCCAGCATACCTATCGGCAGGAATAACAATACAGGGAACGGTAATAAGAAGCTTTCGTATTGCGCGCTCAGGATCAGATAAACGAAGATGATACAGATTGTGAAAACGAAGTAAACCTGGTTTCCTGATAAGATCTCTTCCCGTGTCATTCCTGACCACTCGTAATCAAATCCTCTCGGCAGATTTTCTTTTGCAACTTCCTGAATGGCCTTGATTGCATCTCCGGTAGAGTAGCCTTTAGCCGGTTCGCCGTTAATCATGGCAGCAACGAACATATTATATCTTGTTAATTGTTCAGGACCGTATATTTTTTCAATTTTTGTAAATGCGTTATAGGGAACCATTTCTCCATCTTCATTTTTGATACGAAGCTTGAGGATATCGTCCGGCTGGGAGCGGTATTTCGGATCTGCCTGAACCATTACACGGTACATTTGCCCGTAACGGATAAAGTTGGTCGCATAATAGCTTCCGATCAGCGACTGAAGATTTTTCAATGCTTTTTGAACGCTTACTTTTCGTTTGGCGGCAACTTCCTGGTCAATGTGCAGCAGATACTGAGGGAAAGAAGGGTCAAAACTGGAGAATACCTGACCGATCTCAGGGCGTGTTCTTAGTTTTTCCAGATAAGCATCCGTTACATCCGCTGTATTTTGTAAATCTCCTGAACCGGTCTTATCCAGCACACGGAATTCAAATCCTGAAGCGTTACCAAATCCGGGAACAGCTGGTGGCGGCATGAACTGAATTTCCGCATCTTTGATGTGGCGTGTCTTTTCTTCCAATATTTTGATCAGCTCATCCGATGAATATTGTCTTTCTTCCCACGGTTTAAGATTAATGGTGCTCATACCGAAAGATGCTCCGATACCTTCTGTGATCATGGAATATCCCGACAACGAAGAAATCGATTCGATTCCGTCTGTTTTAAGTGAAATTCCATCAATCTCGTCCATTACCATTTCTGTCCGCTCGAGGGTTGAACCTACAGGAGCTGTCACATTCACATAAATTGTTCCCTGGTCTTCAGAAGGAATGAAACCTGAAGGTACAAGCTTGGAAATACCTACAGTGGAAATTGTAAAGATCAGCAGTACGATAATGGTGATTGCTTTCCTGTTAGCTATTTTCTTTAACAGATTGCCATATTTTCCTGTCAGCTTGTCGAAACCGTTATTAAACCCGTCAAAGAACTTCTGGATTCTGGATTTCTTATGATGATCGACAGGCTTCAGAATGATTGCGCAAAGTGCCGGGGTTAGCGTCAGCGCGTTAATACCAGAGATGACAATGGCCATCGCCATGGTGATAGAGAACTGGCGGTAGAAAACGCCGACAGGACCACTCAGGAAGGAAACCGGAATAAATACGGCCACCATCACAAGTGTAATCGCAAAAATGGCATTTGCAATTTCACCCATACAGGCCTTTGTCGCTTCCAGCGGACTCATGTGGTCTTCGTGCATCTTTGTATGGACGGCTTCCACCACGACAATGGCATCATCTACAACAATCCCGATCGCTAAAACTAAAGCAAAAAGAGTCAGTAAGTTAATGGAGAACCCAAACAACTGCATGAATGCAAAAGTACCGATCAGTGATACGGGAATAGCAATGATCGGTATGATCGTGGAGCGTAAGTCCTGCAGGAAGATAAATACAACTATCGCCACTAAGATAAACGCTTCAACCAATGTCTTTAAAACTTCATGAATGGAAGCATCCAGAAAGCGGGAAACGTCGTAGCTGATCGTGTAGTCCATGCTTGGCGGGAACTGCTTTTCCTTTAGCTCAATCATTTTTTCCTTGACTTTTTTGATCACATCACTTGCGTTGGATCCCGGCCGCTGTTTCAGCATGATGGCGGCTGACGGCTGCCCGTTCTCTTTTGAAAGCACATCATATTGGACAGAACCGAATTCTATTTCAGCAACGTCCTTTAAGCGTACCATTTCACCTGTTTCTGTCAGCTTGATGACGATATTTTCATATTGACGTTCCTCCGTATATTTTCCGGTATATTTCAAAACATATTGCATTGACTGCGCTTGCTTTCCGGATGCTTCACCGATTTTTCCCGGTGCAGCCTCAACGTTTGCCTGACGCAAAGCTTCGATCACGTCGTCAGCAGCCAGCTCATACGCATCCAGACGATTAGGCTTCAGCCAGACCCGCATGGAATAATCGCGGTTTCCCATGATCTGGGCGAAACCGACACCGTTTATTCTTCGCACCTCATGAATAACATTAATATCAGCGAAGTTGTAAACGAATTTCTCATCTACTGTTTTATCACTTGATTTTAAGTTAATGAACATCAACATGGAGTTGATCTCCTTTTCTGTTGTGATACCGTTTTTAATTACTTCTTCCGGCATTTCGTCAATGACGGTCTGCACACGGTTCTGCACATTCACCGCGGCAACATCAGGATCGATTCCTACTTCAAAATAAATCTGGATGATACTTGTTCCGTCATTGGATGAAACGGAATTCATGTAGGTCATTCCCGGAACACCATTGATAGCTCTTTCTAAAGGAGTAACTACTGCTTTAGCACATACTTCAGCAGATGCTCCTGTATATTTTGTCGTAACGACAACTGCAGGTGGAGCGATGTCCGGATATTGAGTAATAGGAAGCGTAAAGATGGATAAAACTCCCAGTAAAACGAAAAATATGGAGATAACGAGCGATAAAACCGGCCGTTCAATGAATTTTTGTACCATAATGTTTGTGTATCTTGAGGAATTAAAGTTGTTTTAAGCTACGAATGATCTGTTGCATCTTCATTTCTTTCATTTTGATCTCCATCCCTTCTTTCGCAAGCTGAACACCTTCGTAAATAATGTAGTCGTCAGGTGTCACACCTTCTGAAATAACATAGAAATGGGACAATCTGGATTCCACCTTAATCGGCCGTGTTGATATTCTTTTCGTTTTCTTATTTACGACATACACATAGATCCTGTCCTGGATTTCAAACGTGGATTTCTGAGGAATGATAATGGCATTTTCCAGCGATTTAGAAAGCCTTACACGACCACTTGCTCCGTGCTTTAATATTTTTTCCGGGTTGTCAAATGTGGCGCGAAGCGCTAAATTACCGGTGCGTTCGTCGATTTCCGCATCCATCGTTTCAATTCTTCCTTTCAGAGAATACTCTTTTCCGTCCGCAAGGATCAGAGAAACGGCCTGCCGGGAAAGCGCATCTTTATTTTTACTTTTCAGGTAAGAATAATATTCCCGTTCGGAAATATCAAAATAAGCATAGACCTGGTTATTTTGTGATAAGGTGGTTAAAAGTGTGCCTTCTTCAATTAAGGATCCGATCTTAATAGGTAAACGATTGATGTAACCGCTAAAAGGAGCTCTGATCTCACAATAGGACAGGAGTAATTTCGCATTGGATTCCTCTGCTCTTGCTTCTTCTACTTTTGCTTTTGCAGCAGCTAATTTGTTTTTTGCAAATTCGTATTCAATTTTGGAAACAATATTCTTGTCCAGCAAATTCTTTGTGTTCTGCAATTCCAGATCCGCCGATTGCTGCTCTGTTTCGGAAATTTTTCTCAATGCGGACGCTTTGGAAAGCTTTTCTTTATATTCGGCGCTGTTAATAGAAAAAAGAAGCTGCCCTTCTTTCACAAAAGAACCTTCATCTACATTTACTTTCTCTAAAAAACCTTGTGCTTTTGCCCGGATCTCAATGTTCTTTACAGCTTGTATTTCCGCTACATAATCCTGGTGCGTATTTGTGTCTAATTCAATGGGCTTTACCACGGGAAACTCTTCGACTTCTGCTATAGTTTCCTTTGATTTACATGAAATAATACCAATAAAAAGCGTCGTTAAAACGGCAATCTTTCTCATCATTTTAATTTTCTGAACGATAAAATATACTAAATTTTTCGTAAAGTCAGGGTAGTTTATTAGTTTGAAGTTCTGAAAATTAAAGCCTGGGCGGCCGGAGAAATCTGGTGACTTTCATCTCTGAAAAATCATCCGTTATATTGAATTTAGTAATGATGAAAAAGGATAAGCTTATAAAAAATACAAGCAGAATATCTTCGATGTTGAAAACGATAAAATCGGAAAAATCGACAAAATTGTCAATGACTTCGTGTGCTAATCCATCAAATTCATCAACAACAGTATATTTGTATTTGGTACTTTTTTGATAGACATTTCCATGATCGTCAGACGCGTAATCCATTGAGAATAAAACTGAATAGCCGATGATAGCAGCAAAAAGAATCCGACTGATCTTTGAAAATATGTTTTCTATCTGTAGAATCATTTCGCCCCAAAAATATAAAACGTATTCGACTTAGTACTTATTTTTTTGCTAAGAAAAAAGAACTATTCTATATTTCGCAAGCATTTTCACGCTCTTTTATTAATTTCGCGTCAATAAATTTTAGTTCATGAAGATTTCATTCAATTGGTTAAAAGAGATTACAGGTGCAGATTTATCTGTTGAAGAGACGAGCAGAATTCTGACAGATACCGGTTTGGAAGTGGATGGTTTTGAGGTGATTGAATCCATTAAAGGTGGTCTGGAAGGAGTGGTCATTGCCGAAGTGATTGAATGTGAAAAACATCCGGATGCCGATCGTTTGAAAGTAACAAAAGTAGCTACAGGAAATGAAATTCTTCAGATTGTCTGCGGAGCTCCAAATGTGGCTAAAGGCCAGAGAGTAGTTCTCGCGACGGTCGGGACTACACTTTATCCGAATGGCGGCGAAGTTTTTAAGATTAAACCGTCTAAAATCAGGGGTGTTGAATCAAACGGAATGCTTTGTGCGGAAGATGAATTAGGATTGGGGAAATCTCATGACGGTATCATTGTACTGCCTGAAAATACACCGGTTGGAATGAAAGCAAGTGAATATTTCCAGTTGGAAAATGATACGCAGATTGAAATAGGCCTGACACCCAACCGTGCTGATGCAATGGGGATTTACGGTGTGGCCAGAGATTTAAAAGCATTTCTGAATGTGCATCATTCGGCGGGGATCGAATTGAAGCCCGTGGAAAAATCCCCTGTTAAAGCGGTAAATCAATCGAAAGTAATTGATATTCAGATTGAAAATAAGGAAGCCTGCAAACGCTATGTAGGTGTGACTGTTTCCGGTATAAAAGTAGCTCCGTCACCAAACTGGCTGCAAAATCGCTTAAAAGCAATCGGTTTGTCACCCATTAATAATGTAGTGGACTGCACGAACTATGTGATGCGGGAGCTGGGAACACCTTTGCATGCGTTTGACGCTGATAAGATCGGTCCGCGTATCGTAGTGAAAAATGCAAAAGAAGGGGATAAATTTGTGACATTGGACGGAACAGAAAGAGTTTTGTCTGAAAATGATCTAATGATTACGAATGGCACTGATTATCTGGCTATCGCGGGAGTATTCGGCGGATTAAATAGCGGTGTGAGCGATGCAACCACGTCCATTTTTATAGAAAGCGCTTATTTCGATGCAGTTTCGGTCAGAAAGACTGCTAAACGGCATACCTTGAGCACGGATGCAAGCTTCCGGTACGAACGAGGTGTAGATCCGGAACTGACAAAAACAGCTTTGGAAAGAGTAGTGTTTTTGATTCAGCAGGTTGCGGGTGGTGAAATTTCAATGGATGTGAAAGAAGTATATCCCGTAGAGCTGACTGCCGAAACGGTGATCTTTACGTATAAAAAATGCGCCCAGATTATAGGTGTTGAAATACCAAAAGAAACCATAAAAACGATTTTAACGAATCTGGACATTGCGATTATTTCGGAATCAGAGACAGGATTGACATTGAGCATTCCGAAATACAGAGTGGATGTCACACGAGAAATAGACGTTATTGAGGAAATTCTGAGAATTTACGGATTTAACAATGTTCCGCTTCCCGAAAAATTAAATTCCAATCTGACATTGTCCCAAAAGCCGGACAGAGCTAAAATTCAGGCGGGAATTTCAGAATTTTTTGTGGGTCAGGGGTTTGTTGAAATGATGAACAATTCACTGACAACGTCGGATTATACGGAGAAATACGATGGTAAAGGCTTAAATAAAGCTGAGAATGTTGAATTATTGAATCCGTTGAGCAAAGAGCTGGATGTCATGCGACAGTCGTTATTGTTCGGCACATTGGAATCGATTGAAAGAAACCAGAACAGGCAGCAGCAAATCATCAAGCTGTTTGAATTCGGGAAAGTATATGCAAAGGTGAACGAAAAATATGTGGAAAACAATCGTCTGATCATTTCGGTTTCAGGACCGTTGTATGAAGAAGCATGGAATTCCGATAAACGGCTGGCAAGCTTTTATACGAT
The DNA here is from genome assembly GCA_001899145.1 of Flavobacteriia bacterium 40-80. Classification (GTDB taxonomy): domain Bacteria; phylum Bacteroidota; class Bacteroidia; order Flavobacteriales_D; family Crocinitomicaceae; genus 40-80. Next base: position 47,042 of record MKVF01000010.1, on the reverse strand, counting down.
CAAAGGAATTGTAACAGCATTGTTTGAGCGTTTGGGTCTGATTGGATTCCGGAAGGAATCAGCTCTTGAAAATTCACTTTTGGCAGACGGAATTCAACTTTCTGTTCTGAAAAATAAGACGGTTGAGCTGGGATGGATTTCGAAAGCGATGAAAAAAGATTTCGGGATCAGGCAGGATGTTTTTATTGCTGATTTAGACTGGGATGTTTTGATTTCCTCCCTGAATCTTGTAAAAAACACCTACAAGCCGTTAGCGAAGACATTTGAAAGTCGCCGTGATTTTTCTCTGCTGCTGGATGAGAAAACGACTTTTGAGCAGATCGTGGAAATCGCTAAAAAGGCAGATAAAAAAATATTGAAATCTGTCCGTCTGTTTGATGTCTATGAAGGCGATAAATTGGGAGCCGGGAAAAAATCGTATGCTGTTGCATTCTATTTTCAGGATCCGGAAAATACGCTGAAAGATGAGCAAATAGACAAAGTAATGGACAAAATCAGGACTGATCTGGGTACTCAGTTAAACGCACAGTTGAGATAATGAATAGGGAATTACCGGATAGAATTGTTGTTGTCGGAATCGGAACGGATGTTGGAAAAACCGTTGTATCCACTGTTTTATGCCGGCAATTTGGCTATGATTACTGGAAACCTGTGCAGACAGGAAACGAAGCGAGTAGAGATACTCGCTTTTTATTTTCAAACCTTCCTGATTTAAAATTTATTCCGGAAGTATATCATTTTCAGCTTCCTGCTTCACCACATCTGGCTGCAAGAGAAGAAGGGAAGCAGATTGAAATTGAAAAATTACTGCTTCTTCCCCCAAATGAAAAACTGCTGATAGAAATGGCGGGAGGAATCATGGTTCCTTTGAATGATAAAGGAGAATTGAATATCGACCTGCTTCAAAAATGGAATTTACCGGTAGTAGTAGTTGTCCGTCATTATCTGGGAAGCATTAATCATACTTTGCTGACATTAGAAGCATTGAAAAGTAGAAATGTAAAGATCGCAGGAGTTGTTTTTAACGGCGAAGAATATGGCAGCAGCGAGGATATTATCCGTAAAATAGTTCCGGAACCGGATTATTTCCGCTTACCTCAATTGCAGGATTTGAGAGAAGTAAGCAGCGTAAAAATCGAAAAATTATGAGCAGTCACTTAGTTGAAGATGATAAAAAATATGTGTGGCATCCGTTCACGCAGCACCAGACGAGCGGTGATCCGTTACCGATAGTGAAAGCAAAAGATACCTTACTTTACGATGCGGAAGGAAAGGCATACATCGATGCTAATTCCTGCTGGTGGGTAAATATTCACGGGCATGGAAACGAACATATCCGCAAGGCGATTTATGACCAGTATGCCGAAATTGATCATGTGATCTTCGCAAACGTAACTCATCAAAAAGGAGTGGAAGTCGCCAAACGTGTTATTCATTACCTGGGCGAGCCTTTTCAGAAGGTCTTTTTCTCCGATAATGGTTCTACGGCTGTAGAAGTCGCATTGAAAATGGCTATGCAGTTCTGGTATAATAAAAGAGAAAGCAAACCGAAGATAATTGCGATCGACGGAGCGTATCACGGGGATACGTTCGGGGCAATGGCAGTAGGAGACAGAGGAGGCTTTAATACACCTTTCGAGCCGTATCTTTTTCATGTGGATTTTTTGGATTTCCCGTCTGCAGAAAAAGAAGAGCAGGTACTGGATCAGCTGGAAAGATTGCTTGAAAAAGGAGATGTTGCTGCATTTATTTTTGAACCGTTGGTTTTAGGCTCCGGCGGAATGAAAATGTATTCGGCTGATTTTCTGGATAAAGCACTTTCTTTATGTAAAAAATATGAGGTTTTGACCATCGCGGACGAAATAATGACCGGCTGGGGAAGAACCGGGAAATTATTCGCTATTGAATATATTTCGGAACGCCCGGATCTGGTTTGTCTTTCTAAAGGAGTAACGGGAGGAGTTTTACCTTTAGGACTAACGGTGGCAACGCAGGAAATCTTTGATATGTTTCTGGGAGATTCCATGGCTTCTGCAATGCTTCACGGACATTCCTTTACCGGTAATTCACTGATTTGTGCTGCTGTCTGCGCTAATTTTGATTTAATTGACCAACCGGCTTTTTTCAATAATATTAACCGGATTGTTAATGCTCACAGAAGTTTTTCAGAACGGTTAAAGATTTATCCGAAAGTTAAAAATGTACGCCAGTCAGGAACAATTTTTGCTTTTGACGTTGTTCAGGAAACAGAAGGTTATTTTTCGTCTTTACGGGATAAAATAATTTCCTTTTACAGAGAAAACGGCATACTGCTTCGTCCGCTGGGAAATACCATTTTTTTTAATGCGCCGTTTTGTATTACAGATGGGGAATTGCAGCAGCTCTATGATGTGACAGAGCGTTTTTTGGAGGAAGTGTAGCATTATCCGGATTTGAAACCTGTTTACTAAAGAAGATAAAGATCTATTTAGATGACCCGTCAGAGGCTATTTGTTCGGTTATTATCTTGATGATATTGTTCCAATACATTTTTGTTTCTTCCCGCTGGTCTTCATTGAGCAGCTTGTCTATATGAAAGGCAATTGTTGTTTTGTCCTTATTATTCGAAAGAACTCTCATTTGCAGTGTCGCTTCATTTGTCCAGTCTTTCAGCTTCCATTTTGTTCTTATGTGAGAAAGCTGTCTGAATGTAGAGAATTTCTGATCTGCATCTTCCAGCCAGAGTTTGATTCCATTTTCCGAAAAAAGAAATTCCCAGACTTCATTTAATTTTAATGGAACACTTTTTCTGATTCCGAACTGCCAGCCTGCATCTTTCGTCTTCCCGGTGATTTTTGTTTTTTCCATACTGTTAGCTGATGGATGAATCAGAAGCTAAGATTAAAACAGCTCCTGAAGCTCTTTTTTCAGGTATTCAGCAGCAATATCCGTAGGCATGCTACCTACTTCCGCGGAAATTTCCATGATTCGGGTTGCGAAGTCAAGGCTTAATGCAGTAACATCCAGAGAATCACCGGCCAGATTGATAATACGGATCGTTTCTTCTTTCGCATCCTTTACAAGCTTCCACGCATCTGAACTGATGAACATCTGCTGGGCAACATTATGATCAAATTCTTCACGGATGGCTTCCAGAATATCCAGCTGTACTTTCTTTGCGGGCAATGCAGGATTGTGAAAACGCAAAACGATATTTTCCGGAGTGATCCTGTTCATCAGCAGAATAAAGCGCTGGTAAGCTTCCACTCTGTGCGGTAAAAAATAATTCTGGCGGTCTTTTTTTAATTCAAGGTTCAGGTTACGGATATCTCTTTCAATCAGCTGAACAGTAACAGACTGTTGTTTTTTCATCATAATAAAAACGATCAAAATCAGTGCTGTAAAAGCAGCTATTGCAATAATCAGGGGAATCCAGCTATTCATAAAGTTCAAATTTTGGGGTAAATATAGTGAATGCAGATTACATACTATCACCTGAAGTGAGCAAGATAACGGAAAATGATAAACACCTGCTATTTTAACGATTTAAACCCGGAATGTCTTTTATCTTATCTTTTTGACCTTACACTTTTTACTTTTTTGTATCTTGCATTCAATGCTTTATGGTTTTGAATCCGTTTATTTTTTTGTTAAACTATATAGAAAACAGGGCAGGGCATTTTATTATTGAACAACTTTGTTTTCGGATATGCTAAAATTAAAGTTACATATTGCCCGTTTGCTCTGTATCGTTACAATTTTTCTGATTAGTAGCAACACACTTCTTAACGCTTTTGAGATTAACATACCGGAATACCTCAAAAAGCTGGATGACTACAAAAAGAAGAATGTTCTTACATGGCATCAGGATGATATTACTCAGATCAACAATGCTCTTAATTTAGTAAAAGATCCGACAGAAGAAGATTTCTTTTTTGATTATATTCAAATTGATCAGCCCGAATTAGTCTGGGCGGTCTTTTCAGAAGTTCTCGTAAGAGGGAACGGTTTTATCAGTTATTCCCCTTTAATCAAAGCGATTCCGCTTTGGATTCAAAATCGTCAGATTTTAATTTAAAAACATGCGTTTTTTGCCGCACCTTTCTGATGCGGAAGCGTTTTATTTTCGGATAGATTCTGATTATCAGAAGTATCGATTCCGGTTCGCATACGTTTGTATGGAAAATCATTTCTGACAACTTACATTTCATTTCCATACAATTGTATCCCTGACAGGTGATCGTATCCCGTGTCTGAGAAATCAGGCGGTTAATCAGGATTTTTCCGGCAATAGCCGTAAATAAATCTGTTCATTATGATATTAAACCTATTCATAATGAACTCTATATAACAAACATAAAAATCAAAATTAAATTATTATCATTTATGAAAAAACTTTCAATTGTAGCTTGCTTTGCAGCTTTATTGTTGAATGCAGGATGCAAAAGCGGAGATCATGCGGAGCATGAAGATACCAAATTTGTGGTAACAAGTCCGATTCAGAGAGATACGCTTGTTTATCAGAACTATGTGTGCCAGATTCACTCGGTACAGCATATTGAGCTGAGAGCGCTGGAAAAAGGATATCTTCAGGATATTTTTGTGGATGAAGGAAAATTCATAAAAAAAGGACAGCTGATGTTCCGGATTTTGCCTTCAATTTACAAGGCAGAAGCACAAAGCGCGCAAGCAGAAAAAGATTATACGGAAATAGAGTATAAAATGACGAAAAAGCTTGCGGACAGTAATATTGTTTCATCAAGCGAGCTGGCGCTTTCCAAAGCGAAACTGGATAAAGCGAAAGCTGTTCTGGAGCTGGCACAGGCTCATCTGGGCTTTACGGAAGTCAGAGCACCTTTTGATGGTTACATGGGACGCTTCTCTGTACGTCTTGGTAGTTTATTGGATGAAGGTGATTTACTTACAACGCTTTCCGATAACAGTAAGATCTGGGTTTATTTCAATGTTCCGGAAGCGGAATACCTGACATTCAAGCAGACAAACCCGGGCGGCATCCTGCCAAAAGTTAAGCTGCAGATGGCGAATAATACCATTTTTGATAAAGAAGGTGTTATTGAAACCATTGAAGCGGATTTTAACAATGAAACAGGAAATATTGCCTTCAGGGCTACTTTTGAAAATCCGAAAGGAGTGTTACGACACGGTGAAACAGGTAATATTCTGATGCCGATTGATCTTAAAAACGCGATTATCATTCCTCAGAAAGCGACATTTGAGATCCTCGACAAGAAATATGTGTATGTCGTAGATAAAAATAATGTGGTTCATTCCCGTGAAATAACTGTAGGAGCAGAGCTTCCACATTTGTATGTTGTTACAAAAGGCCTGAGTAAAAGCGATAAGATCCTTTTGGAAGGAATCCGGAAAGTGAAAAATAACGAGAAAATACAATTCACATTCAAGAGTACAGATAAAGCATTGTCTGAATTGAACTCTTTGTTTGCGGAATAATGTAAGAACTAAAAAATCAGAATAATGTTTAGTAAATTCATTCAGCGGCCGGTTCTTGCAATATCGCTTTCTCTGGCTATTATTTTTATGGGGTTTTTAGCGATCAATACGAGACCGATCTCACAATTCCCGGACATTGCACCTCCGCGCGTGAACGTCTTTATTGCCTACCCCGGATCCAGCGCGGATGTACTTGTAAAATCCACTCTGATTCCTCTGGAAAGAGCGATCAATGGTGTTCAGGGAATGCAATATATTATCTCGGATGCGACCAGCGCCGGTGAGGCAACGATTCAGGTCGTATTTGAACCGGGAACGGATCCGAACGATGCCGTCGTAAATATTAAAACGAGAGTCGATCAGGTAATGAATAATCTTCCTCCTCTGGTTCAGAGGGAAGGTGTTATTATTTCTCCGATCCAGCCGAGTATGTTGATGTATGTAAATTTATACAGTACAGACAAACATGCTGATGAGAAATTTCTGTACAACTATGCCAATGTGCATGTGATCCCTGAATTACAGCGTATCCACGGTATGGGGCGTGCGCAAATTCTGGGGAGCCGTCAGTATGCTATGCGAATCTGGCTGAAACCTGACAGAATGAGAGCATACAATGTATCTACGGAAGAGGTGCTGGATGCTGTTGGTGAGCAAAGTATCATCGGCCGTCCGGGACGTTTGGGGCAGAGTTCGGGGAAAACTCCTCAATCTCTGGAATATGTGCTTTCTTATAAAGGACGTTACAGTAAACCGGAAGAATATGCGGATATTATCATCCGCGCGAATGCTGAAGGGGAAAATCTGAAATTGAAAGATGTTGCGGATGTCGAGCTCGGCAGCGAATTCTTTGATATTTATTCCAACAAGGACGGACATCCTTCTGCTTCCATTGTACTGAAACAGAATATTGGAAGTAACGCCAGCAAGGTAATTGAAGGAGTAAAAGAAAAGCTCGAAGAGCTGAAAAATGATTTTCCTCCGGGAATGAATTATGAGATCAATTACGACGTATCCAAATTTGTGGATGCCTCCATCGACAAAGTATTACATACCTTAGTAGAAGCCTTTGTTCTGGTAGCATTAGTAGTGTTCTTATTCCTGGGAGATTTAAGATCTACATTGATTCCGACGATTGCTGTTCCCGTATCGCTGATAGGCGCGTTTGTCTTTATGCAGTTTTTCGGGCTGACCATCAACCTGATCACGCTTTTTGCTCTCGTCTTGGCAATCGGGATTGTCGTTGATGATGCGATTGTGGTGGTGGAAGCCGTCCATGCGAAGATGGAAGAGAAGCACTTGTCACCTTATAAAGCGGTGAAAGAAGTATTAGGAGAGATCAGCGGTGCGATTATCGCTATCACATTGGTAATGACTTCCGTATTTGTCCCTGTTGCATTTATGCCCGGCCCGGTTGGAGTTTTCTACCGGCAGTTTTCGATTACAATGGCAAGCTCGATCATCCTTTCCGGAGTTGTAGCCCTGACGCTGACACCGGTTCTTTGTGCGATGATCCTGAAAAATAATCATGGGAAGCCAAAAAGAAAAACACCTGTCAGTTTATTTATAGGCTGGTTCAACAGGACGTTTGATAAGGTAACAGGAAAATACACCGCCTTGTTGGGAGTGATTGTAAACAGAAAAGTAATTACTTATGGTATTCTGATCGCTTTTGGATTTGGAATTTTTCTGGTCAATGAAAAATTACCGTCCGGATTTATTCCGAATGAAGACCAGGGAATGATTTATGCGATTATACAGACACCTCCGGGAAGTACGCTGGAACGTACGAACGATGTTTCCCGCCAGCTGCAGAAAATCGCGGAAGGAGTGGAAGGTGTACAGTCGGTGACCTCGCTGGCAGGATATGAAATTTTGACGGAAGGTCGCGGTTCAAATGCAGGAACCTGTATCATCAATTTAAAAGACTGGTCAAAACGCAGCAATAATGTGCATCAGGTAATTGAGGAATTAGAAGGAAAAACAAAAGATCTGGGTGCTGTTGTGGAGTTTTTTGAGCCGCCTGCGGTTCCCGGATACGGTTCATCTGACGGTTTTTCTCTTCGTTTGCTGGATAAAGGCAGTGAAACGGATTATCAGGAATTTGACAAAGTGAATACCGAATTTATGAACGCACTGAGAAAACGTAAAGAACTGGCAGGATTATTTACGTTTTATGCTGCTAATTATCCGCAGTACGAACTGATAATTGACAATAACAAAGCCATGCAGAAAGGTGTTTCTATCGGAAAAGCGATGGACAACCTGGATGTCCTGATAGGAAGTACTTATGAACAGGGTTTCGTCCGCTTTAACACCTTCTTTAAGGTATATACGCAAGCGGATCCTGAATACAGGAAAATGCCGTCTGATATTCTTAATCTCTACGTTAAAAACGACCGGGATGAAATGGTTCCTTATTCAGCGTTTATGACTATGAAAAAAACGCAGGGCCCGAATGAGATCACGCGTTTCAATCTTTATACTTCTTCCTCCATCAGAGGGATTCCTGCACCGGGCTACACTACCGGAGATGCAATTAATGCAATAAAAGAAACGGCGAAACAAACTTTGCCGAATGGATATGATGTAGCGTGGGAAGGCCTTTCTTATGATGAAGCGGCAAGGGGCCATGAAGCAATTTACATTTTTGCGGTGGTAGTATTGTTCGTTTATCTAGTTCTTTCCGCTCAATATGAGAGCTTTATCATTCCATTGGTGGTGATTTTATCCTTGCCGGTCGGTATCTTCGGATCATTTCTGTTGTTGAAAATGATGGGATTAGCCAATGACATCTATGCACAGATCGGATTGATCATGCTGGTCGGATTGCTGGGTAAGAACGCGATTTTGATTGTGGAATATGCTGTTTTGAAGCATCACGAAGGATTGAGCGTTTATGAAGCGGCGATCGAAGGTGCAAAGATGCGTTTCCGCCCGATTTTGATGACCTCCTTTGCATTTATCGCCGGGTTACTTCCGCTGGTTGTTGCTCACGGACCCGGATCCGTTGGTAATCATACGATTGGTTCTTCCGCGTTGGGAGGTATGCTGTTCGGAACTATTTTCGGTGTGATTGTCGTTCCAGGCCTGTACTATATTTTCGGAAAACTGGCAGAAGGAAGATCATTGATCAAAGATCAGGATGAGACTCCTCTGAGCGAAGATATTGCAGGAATCCTGGAAAATGAAAGTAAATGGACCAAAAATGTTAAGAAATTAATCAAAAAAATAACCAGAAGAAATGAAGACTAAATCAAGATACAGCTTAGTTGCAATAATTGTGCTGATGCTTGTTGTTTTGGGGTGTAACAGCTCCAAAACAACACTTCAGGACGAAGTGATCAATGACGGTAAAAAATACAGTCCTGCCAGCTTTTCCGATACAACGAAGGACACCGTTACCATTGCTGATGTAAACTGGAAAAAAGTGTTTTCAGACCCGAATCTGGTCGCGTTGATAGATACCGCTTTAAAAAATAACCAGGAGCTGAATATTACGCTGCAGGAGATCCAGATTGCTAAAAGTGAAGCGAGAGTGAGAACCGGAGAGTATCTTCCTCAGGCAGGTCTGAAATTAGGTGCCGGAATGGAAAAGCCGGGAGAATTTACCCGTGACGGAGCCGTTGAGAAGCAGCTGGAAGTGCAACCGGGAAAGGCTTTTCCGGAACCTTTAGGTGATTTTATGATTGGGGCTTACTTTTCATGGGAAGTAGATATCTGGAAAAAGCTTCGTAACAGTAAAAAAGCAGCCGTTTACCGTTATTTGGCATCTATTGAAGGTAAAAACTTTATGATCACCAACCTGGTGGCGGAGATAGCCGGTTCTTACTATGAATTAGTCGCCTTAGATAATCAGCTGGAAATCATTAATAAGAATATAGAGATTCAATCGAGCGTACTGAATGTGGTGAAGCAGCAGAAAGATGCGGGAAGAGTTTCCCAGCTTGCAATTAACCGTTTTGATGCGCAATTGTTAAATACACAAAATTTGCAGTACGATATTAAACAGCAGATTGTAGAAACAGAGAACAAAATCAATTTCCTGGTGGGAAGATTTCCACAGCCGGTTGTCCGTGATGCTGCAACTTTTAACGATATTGAGCTCGATTCTGTTTATATCGGTATTCCGGCACAATTACTTGAGAATCGTCCGGATATCCGTAAGGCGGAGCAGGAGCTGGTGGCTGCCAAATTAGATGTGAAAGTAGCGAAAGCGAGCTTCTATCCTTCTTTGAGCATCCGTGCCAATGTCGGAATGAACGCTTATAATCCGGGAGTCTGGTTTAATCCGCAGTCGCTGCTGTTTAATTTGCTGGGAGATATTGTTGCTCCGCTGATCAACCGGAACGCGCTGAAGGCAAATAGTATGAGCGCGAATGCAAAGCAGGTGCAGGCAGCTTACAATTATCAGCAGACAATCCTGAAAGCTTATACGGAAGTTGTTAATCAGCTGTCGGGAATAAGAAATTACACAAGTAGTTATAATACTAAATCGAAAGAGGTAGAGATACTGAATCAGTCAGTGACTATTTCAAACAATTTGTTTTCCTCTGCCAGAGCAGATTATATGGAAGTACTGCTGACACAGCGGGAAGCATTACAATCGCGTATGGAGCTTGTGGAAATCAAATTGAAACAGATGAATTCCAAAGTTGGTGTTTACAAGGCATTGGGAGGAGGCTGGAAATAGTGAGATTTCATGTTTGTTTAATTTAGGTTTAGCCCCGGATGTTCTTATGTCCGGGGCTTTTTTGTGTTTTGAAAAGCAAAAGGGCTGCCACCGACAACCCTTTCATTATTTTAAGTACCGAAATCAGAAAGAAATTGTTCCTATGCGTTCGATTTTTCCTCCGTGGGCAAAGAACAGAAGTGTATTGCTGTTATATTTTGAAATTTCATTAATATAAACATTTCCGCTGACCTCGTGAGATTTACAAATGTTTTGACGAGAGATTAAAGAGCCGTCACTGAAACCAATTTCAGCCATGCATAATACTGTTGCAGAGATGAAAGTGGTCTTTTTGATATCTTCAGGATTTCCTTTATAACCGGTGAATTTCTGTGAAGTTTCGTCGTAATTCCCCAGATTATCATTAAAATAAACATACACAATGTTGTTGGATATACATATGTAATATCCTGATTCTTCACCTTTAACCCCATTTTGCTGATCCAAACGAAGATTATTAGACCATATAACATTTTGATTTTGATCTAATTTCATAATTAAAAGGTTTTTATCTGCCCGATGATAGCTGATATCGCCTTTGCTGTTTGTGGTTGAAAAGATATAATTAATCTCAAATCCAATCAGGGATGAATTATCCTCAAATGTTTGAATTATATAGGGCTTCAGATATTCAACCGTAACGCGGTTGCCCTTTTTTTCTGCATTTGCTTTTTCCTTATCAAAACCTTTCTGAGAAAAGAAGTTTTTAAGCATATCATTTGTTAATGGAATTTCCTTTTTTGAGCTTAATTCCATTCTTTCCATATCGAATAAGAAGATGGCTGCAGCATCAATATCATTTACTTTCTCATTAGCTCCGACAGAAGCTGTAACTAATAATTTATTATTGTTTGTAATTTTTAATTCTGTGAATTTTACAAAACCGTTATCTGACTTAAGCTCTTTGTAAACAGATTTTTTTCCGTCAGCTTTAACGACAAAATATTGTCCGATCTTATTAGCGCCCATTACCGGCATTTCATAGCCGTGATAGTGTATAAAAACTTCTCCTGAATTGGAAATCACAGGTGTATTGACAGAAATTTTGGAAGAGGTGATCGGTAAATCTATTAACCCTTCATTGATCTTGTTTCCGTCTGCATCCAGAATAAAATAGCCAAAACGCGCATTGTGATTGTTCTGAGCCGGAATAGTGTAATAGATGCAGGCTTTGGTCTTATTCTCTGACAATACAACAAAGGATTCGTTATCCGTATTATTTTTGTTGACCATTCCCATAGTATTGATACTTGTGAACGCATCTACTTTTTTAGCTTCTCTTACACCTAATCTGGTTACTCCGCCGACAGGCTTAAGCTCTTTACTGATTTTTTGAATAGCAACACCTTTCAGGTCTCCTTCTGCTGTTGTCATTAAAATATATAAATCCTCTCCTAAAACGAAAGCGTTGTTCACATAAGCTTTGTTCAGGTTGACTTTTAATTCATCAAAAGAAACTGTTTTGGTTAACCGGAAGTTGTTATAGATACTCAGATAAAATTTATTATCAATCCATAATTTCCCATAATCATAAGAAATTTTATATAATTCAGTTTCGTTTTTTTGGAAATACCCAAAAGTAAATCGTTCAGTAGTAACGGGTTCTTTCCATTTTACCTTGTTTTGCGCGAAGCTGAACAAACTGGTAAATAAAAGGAACGCGGTGATTGTTTTTTTCATTTGATATTATTTTAGTTCGCCCCTAATATAGCCGTTCTTATGCTTTTTACAAACCTGAAAGGAATTTATATGGTAATAAAATAGTAAAATATTAAAAATTAGTTAACTAATTTTTAGCTACTAATATTTTGCTCAATCTGATGGATTGGACTTGGATTCTGCTTGATTTTTTGGGATAAAAGAAAGCGGCGAACACTGTTCGCCGCGTAGGAGTAAGTGGCAGGTATTAATTTATCAGTGAGTTTTCCGAATGTGTTGCTAACACTTATTTTATTAAAAATTCATTAATACCAAATTTAAAATAAATAGCTGCATACTTTATTACAGGAAAATCAACGTCACACACGTTTTAATAAAGAAGCATTTATTTTGAACCTTACTTTTTACGGAAGCCGGTAATTTTGCCGCTTTGTTGATTTTGTTGGTGAAAAGATCAGCTTTTAGAACATCTCAACGAACATTTATTGTATTTTTAAAGCCCTGATTTGAGCATTAAATACAAAAATAAATGAAGATATCCGCTTCCATCTATAGTGATAAAGACCGTTCGCTGAAAGAAACAATTCAGGATCTGGCGGATCATAATGTTGATATGCTGCATGTTGACTGCAATGATGATATAAGTGTTTTTGAAGATATCCGTCAAATCAGGCAATGGTGTACGCTTCCCATAGATTTACATATTATTACGGAAACTCCTTCGAAATACATGAGTCTGCTGGAAGAAGTTCCGGTAGAATACGTGACGTTCCAGTATGAGAATTTAAAAGAGCCATTGAAAATACCGTCTGCGATTACTGCTAAAAAAGGCCTGGCGATCATTACACCGACACCTGTGGAGGTATTTGAAGAATACGCAGACTTTGATTTTATTCTGATTATGGCAACTGTTCCGGGTCAGAGTGGCGGTGTCTTTGATAAATGGAATTTCAAGAAAATAAGAACATTCAAGAAGAAATATCCGGCAAAGTCAGTCCATGTAGATGGCGGTGTGAATGGAGAAGTATCTTTTATTCTGAGAAACATGGGCGTCAGCTCTGCTGTTTCAGGCTCTTATTTATTTAAAGCTCCGAGTGTGGGACAAGCGCTGCTGAACCTGACCAACCGGAGTATTGAATCGGAATTTGAAGTGGAAGATTTTATGGTTCCGCTGGAAGAATGTCCCGTGGTTTATCTGGAAACGCTGCGTTTAAAATTGACTTTAGAAGAAATTGAGCGCGGGCAATTAGGATTTACACTGGTGTTGGACAATGACCGGAAATTACAGGGAATTATTTCCAATGCAGATGTCCGGAAAGGCTTGTTGCAGCAATTTGACGCGCTGCCTGCTGTTTCCATTGATAAAATGGTAAACCGCAATCCGGTGAGAATTAACGATAAAAGTACGGTTGTCGAAATGCTTCAGGTGATCAAGCGCTGCCCGTTTCCGGTAATGTACCTGCCGGTTGTGGATGCACACGGATTTGCAAAAGGAATTGTTACATTTGTAAACCTGATAAAAAGTGAAATATGATTTTACAATTAACTAAAAATATTGGCAGAGAAGAAGCACAGCAGATTGCTGACAGCAATAAGGCTTTTTTGATAGATTATAAAAGTGAAAAATACCTGATTACAGGCTCTTCCATGAAGGAAGTGCCACAGCAGCTTCAGGATAAGATTTCTGAATTTTGGGTGTTTGAAAATGATAACCAATTGGCTTCCCGTAAATTTCAGTCCGAAACAAGAGAAGTGAAGTTCGGAAACGTTACTATTGGTGGTTCGACGAAAAATACAATTATGATCGCAGGCCCTTGTTCGGTAGAATCAAAAGAACAGATCGTCCAGTCCTCCGAATTGCTGACATCTCTCGGATTAAGTACGCTGAGAGGAGGTTGCTACAAACCGAGAACAAGCCCGTATTCATTTCAGGGCTTAGGTTTGGAAGGTTTGAAGCTGTTAAAGAAAATGCGTGAGCAATATGGTTTGAATGTGATTACGGAAGTACGTGATGCTACGCAGATCAACGAGGTAATTGAATATACAGATATTATACAGGTAGGAGCGAAGGCGATGTATGATCAGGGAATTTTACGTGCCTGCGCTAAAACGGACAAGCCCGTGCTCATTAAGCGTGGCTTTGGAACGACTCTACAGGAGTTTGTACAGGCCGCGGAGTTTGTACTTTCCGGAGGAAATCCTAATGTGGTTCTATGTGAAAGAGGGATTCGTACTTTTGAAACGGGAACACGTTTTACGCTGGATTTATGCGGCGTTGCCTGGCTGAAAGAATACACCAATCTTCCGATCGTGCTTGATCCTTCTCATGCAATGGGATATGCCTACGGTATTCCGGATCTGACAAGAGCTTGTGTGGCTATGGGCGTGGACGGTCTGCTGGTTGAAGTGCACCCGAATCCGAAAGTTGCAAAATCAGATGCCTCCCAACAATTGAACCATGACGAATTCAGACAATTGTTAAGCACTTTAAATCCTGTTGCAGAAGCTGTTGGTTATAAAATAGTTTAACTATGTTACTTGAACAAAATATTAAAGGGATTTGTAAGAAATTCGGGTTGGATTTTGAAGCATTTTTGTCCGATTTTCAAGTGGAAAACATAAAGGAGCTGACGTTATTCGATGTGGAAGCAATAGCGGAAGAATACGAGCTGGATCTGCAATCTTTATTGTTTAAGCCATTGTTTAATTTCTCGGTTTTCAGAGAACGCCTTTCCAAGATCAGGCTGCTGATCCTGGATGTGGATGGTGTGATGACAGACGGAGGAATGTACATGATGATGAACGGTGATCAGATGAAAAAATTTGACACTAAGGATGGTCGCGGAATAATAGAATTGCAAAAGAAAGGAATAGAAGTAGGTATCATCTCTTCCGGAATTTACGATGTGGCAGTGACTGCGAGAGCAAAGATGCTGGGAATCGGGCATTGTTATGTCGGAAAACGCCCGAAGATGGAAGTGCTGGAAGAATTATGCATGCAGCTAAATATTGATTATGAGCAGGTAGCGATTATTGGTGATGATATCAATGATCTGGAGGTCATGCGGTCGGTCGGCTTTAAAGCGTGCCCGGCAAATGCGGTTCAGGCAGTAAAAAATGCGGTAAATGTCATATTGCAGAAGAAAGGAGGAGAAGGTTGTGTGAGAGAATTTATAGATAATTATTTACTGGAGCATCCTCTTCAGTAAAACAAAATAAAAACTGCTAATCAAAAAAATAATGCTTAAAATCGGCATCGCAAGAGAAGGAAAAATACCACCGGATTTCAGAGTTCCGTTAACACCTGAACAATGTAGATTTATAAAAGAAAAATACGCGGAACAGGTAGATATTTTAGTACAGAAAAGCCCTATCCGTACATTCAAAGACGAAGAATATTCCCGACAGGGAATCCAGCTTGTTGATGACCTGCAGAACTGTGATCTGATCATGGGAG
This sequence comes from Flavobacteriia bacterium 40-80, assembly GCA_001899145.1. Lineage (GTDB taxonomy): Bacteria > Bacteroidota > Bacteroidia > Flavobacteriales_D > Crocinitomicaceae > 40-80. The sequence continues at coordinate 31,743 of MKVF01000010.1, read as the reverse complement.
TGAAAGAATTTCCCATAGCAGATCTGATTCCAGGTAAGACCTATTTGTTTTTTTCGCATACAATTAAAATGCAGGCGTATAATCGTAAATTACTTCAGGCAATTATGGAAAAACATATTTCTCTGATCGATTATGAGGTAATAAAAGATGAAAAAGGGAAGCGCCTGATTGGTTTCGGAGAATATGCGGGAATTGTCGGCTGCTATAATGGTTTCAGAACGTACGGCTTGAAGACAGGCTGTTACAACCTGGTGAAAGCAGTGGAAACCAACGACCGGAAGCTGGTTGAAAAAGAGCTGGAAAAAGTGGATCTTCCGAAAGGCTTTAAAATGGTTCTCACAGGGTTTGGACGTGTTGGGAACGGAGCTATGGAAATCATTGATCTGCTTCCCATAAAACAGGTTACAGCGGAGGAATTTTTATCGGAATCCTTTGAAGAGCCTGTTTTTGCTCACCTGGATACGCATCAGTATTATCGTCGTAAATCTGACGGAAAATTTGATAAAAAAGAATTTTATCACGATCCTTCCGGATATGAGAGTAATTTATGGGAATATCTGGAATCTGCGGATATGTACATTCCCTGCCATTTCTGGTCAGACAGATCACCGGTATTGGTGACAAAAGAACAATTGCGGACAGGTATTCAAAGACTGAAGGTAATTGCTGATATTTCCTGTGATATAAATAAACCGATTGCCAGCACTATCCGTCCGAGCACCATTGCAGATCCGATTTACGGATACAATCGTTTGACCGGAGAAGAAGACAATTTCATGAACGAAGGAGTATTGGCGGTAATGGCGGTGGATAATCTGCCGTGCGAGCTTCCGAAAGATGCTTCCCGTGATTTTGGGCGTGAATTTACAGAAAATGTTTTGCCTTATCTGTTAAGCGCTGAAGCGAGCCCTGTTATTGAAAATGCACGAATTACAGACCACCAGGGAAGATTAACTTCCCATTTCAGTTATTTAACGGATTATGTTTCTAAAGTTGAAATATGAGCGAAATAAAAGCACTAAAAAAGGACAGAAAAAAGATCATTCGCGGATGGATCTTCTATGATTGGGCGAATTCTGTTTATAACCTGGTAATTTCATCAGCGATTTTCCCGATTTTTTATGACAGCGTTACAAAAAAACAATATCTCGCACGCATAGGCAGAGAGGAATTATTGCCAAAAGAAGAAGTCCTGGTTAATTTCTTTGGTCATGACATCAGTTCTGCGAGCTTATTTTCCTACGTTTTGTCACTTTCCTTCTTATTCGTTTCCGTTCTTTCTCCTTTGCTTTCCGGAGTGGCGGATTATCTGGGGAACCGGAAATTCTTTCTGCAATTTTTCTGTTATCTGGGTTCACTTTCCTGTATTACATTTATGTTTTTTCCGGATATTCCGATTGAGCTGGCGATGGTTTCCGTATTTCTGGCAAGTATCGGTTTCTGGAACAGCCTTGTGTTCTATAATGCTTATTTACCGGAAATAGCTCATCCGAGAATGCACGATCTTATTTCGGCAAGAGGCTTTACAATGGGGTATATCGGAAGCATGATCCTTTTGATTATCTGTCTGTTGCTGATTACACAGATAGGTCCGCAGATCACAAAATATTGTTTTCCTCTGGTCGGTATCTGGTGGATATTGTTTGCCCAGATAACTTTCAAAACACTTCCTGCTCCGAAAAAAACAATTGAGCGAAAAACGGATGGAAAACAGCGTGTAATTTTAAGCGGACTTACAGAATTACGTAAGGTATTCAGGGAATTCCGCACAATGAAAAAGCTGAAACGTTTTCTAATATCCTTTTTCTTTTACAATACAGGGGTACAAACAGTTATGCTAATGGCTGTTTTATTTGCCAAACAGGAAATCACTTGGGAATCAGAAGCACAAGGATCCTCCGGATTGATTATCTCCATTTTACTAATACAGATTCTCGGAGCTGCCGGAGCATTGCTGATATCAAGGATTTCCAATAAGATAGGAAATATCCCTACCTTGAAATATGTCGTGCTCTTCTGGGTATTAACCGTATTGTCCGCTTATTATATCACAAAGCCGCTTCAGTTTTACTTCCTTGCGGCAGCTGTCGGCCTGGTAATGGGCGGAGTGCAGGCCTTATCACGTTCCACTTATTCCAAGATGTTGCCGGATACGGAAGATACGACCAGTTACTTCTCGTTTTACGACGTAACTGAAAAGATCGGAATTGTCCTGGGAACGTTTTTCTTTGGTTTTGCAAACCAGCTGTTTGGTTCCATGCGTTATTCCGTAATTTCTATTGCTGTCTTTTTCGTAATAGGCTTGCTGCTGTTATTGACTATACCCAAAAAAGATCAGGTGATTGTTTACGACGATGAAACTGACAAAGGAAAAGAGAAGGACGATTCATTTTAAGTCTTAACGCTTTCCTTCTCACTCCTGATGCTTTTTTCTTCCCTGATTGATGTACTCAATTTTGGGATTGTCATGAATGAAATATTTGGCGTTTACTGCGCGACGGTTGTCGTTAAACCCCGGAATGTAATCCATTTCTAAAAACATTCCGTCAAAGCCGATAATGACCATTTTATCAGGAGATTCTTCGTAAATTTTGTTTGCCTTATGGAGAAAAGTATTCGTCCGCTCTTGTTGAGTGAACACAGAGGCCGGTATTTCTCTTCCGTAAAGATAATCCCATTGCCATTGAATCAGAAAGTCGGTGATAAAGACAGCTTTGGCATTTTTCTTTTTAACTTCCCGGTAAAGTTCTTCAAAAGCCCTGACTTCATTTACCTCTGCTTCATACCATGTCCGTTTGAATTTGGGCCCGTTATAAATACCTGTAAACGAAATAAAAGCAAGGCACAGGAAAACATATTTAGTAATATTGCTGTTGTAGCGCGTAATCACGACATACATTAACCAGAAGAGTAAGCCGCTGAATAGTCCCAGCCAGTATCTTCCGGCTATAACAGGAAGAGTTGAAATTAAAAACAGATATATTGTGACGGAAAGCCCGACAAATAGATAATAATAGAATTTACGGCGAAATGAAGTCAAAAAGTCCCAAAGCAAAATTCCTGCGCTCAGCACTAAAAAAAGACGAACCAGATGTCCCCACCAGATTGGTCTTTCCAGTTTCATTCCATAATAAAAAAAGTTACTGAATCCATAAGTGAGATTCTTGAAATGAGCATCTAAGTTATATTTTTGATATTCCATTCCTAGTTCCGTTCTGGGGCGGTTCCAGACAGTTTCTTCATAATAGCCGGTGAGGCGTAATAGAACAACAATAACAACAGCTGCTGTAGTAATAAATAGTATTTTTTGTAGTTTTTTATCCTGCTTCAAAAACCACATACCCAAAACAGGTAAAATACCTATTAAAATGAAAATATGACTCTCAAATGCAATACCTATGGAAATTCCTAACCAGACCAGCTGTCTGTAAGATGATTCTTTCCGGAAAACCAGGTAAAAGATGATACAATCGAACAGAAAAGCAGTGACATATCCGCCGCGTACCATTGTTCCCCAGAGATACCAGGTAGGGTAGCTGATCAGTAGTACAATGATGATATAGAATAAACCTGAAGAGATAGGGAATTGCCGGATCGTGCGTACAATAAAAGTTATTCCAAGGCTGAAAAGAAGCAGTCCGCCGAGTTTTAACGACCATGGACTCGGGCCTATAAAGAGTTCAAATACCGCAGTGGAGATAACTTCAAAAATGGAAAGCCCGTAATTTTGCCCATAGAAGTAAATAGGAAATGCTTTTCCTGCCAGTAAGTCTTGTGCCATAATACCGATCATGGCTTCATCACCATCGAACCAAAAGCTATCCGATAAAAAATTCGGTAAGCGGACAAGGATACAAGCTGCGAATAAAATACCCCACCAAAGAATGAAATCTTTTATTGATGATTTTTTATGAATGAAAGATCCGGTAGTTGACTGCATAAAGAATAGTATTATTAATCTGTACAAATTTATATTTTTATAAATACTATTTACCTTATTGATTTTTAAAACCGTCTCATCAATCTGATTAATTGATTATTTTTGCTCTCAAACAGAACGAAAATCATCATTATATTATGTCAGACGATAAAAAAATCATTTTTTCAATGGTGAACGTTTCCAAAACGACACCTCAGGGAAAACAAATAATTAAAAATATCTATTTAAGTTTCTTTTACGGAGCGAAAATCGGGATCATAGGTTTGAATGGTTCGGGTAAATCCACCGTAATGAAAATCATCGCGGGAATTGACAAATCTTATCAGGGCGATGTTGTCTTTGCAGATGGCTATACTGTTGGTTACCTGCCTCAGGAACCGGAGCTGGATCCGAAGAAAACAGTGAAGGAAATCGTGATGGAAGGCGCTCAGGAAACGGTAGATGTGTTAAAAGAGTACGAGGATATCAACAATGCGTTCATGGATGAGGAAGTATTGAACGATCCGGATAAGATGGATAAGTTAATTGCCCGTCAGGGAGTTGTTCAGGATAAGATCGACGCATTGGATGCCTGGGAGCTGGATACGAAGCTGGAACGGGCGATGGATGCGCTGCGCTGCCCGCCGGACGATCAGCTGATCGAAACACTTTCCGGAGGTGAAAAACGCCGTGTGGCTTTGTGCCGTTTGTTATTGCAAAATCCGGACGTATTGCTGCTGGATGAGCCGACCAACCACTTAGACGCGGAATCAATCGACTGGCTGGAGCAGCATTTACAGCAATATAAAGGAACAGTGATCGCAGTGACACACGACCGTTATTTCCTTGATAATGTCGCAGGATGGATCCTGGAGCTGGATAGAGGAGAAGGAATTCCATGGAAAGGAAATTATTCTTCCTGGCTGGAGCAAAAAGGAAAACGCCTTCAGGAAGAAGAGAAGCAGGCTTCCAAACGTCAGAAGATGCTGGAACGTGAGCTGGAATGGGTGAGAATGAACCCGAAGGCGCGTCAGGCAAAATCAAAAGCGCGTTTGTCCAATTACGATAAGCTGCTTGCGGAAGACATGAAAGAAAGAGAAGCTACATTGGAGATTCCGATTCCGAACGGGCCGCGCTTAGGAAACAATGTCATTGATGCCGTTCATGTGAAAAAGGCATTTGGAGATAAATTATTATACGATGATTTGAATTTCAAATTACCTCCGGCGGGAATTGTTGGAGTTGTAGGGCCAAACGGAGCAGGGAAGACCACTATCTTTAAAATGATCATGGACGAGCTGCAGCCGGATGCTGGTGAATTTGCAGTGGGAGAAACTGTGAAAATCGGTTATGTTGACCAGACACATAAAGACATTCATCCAGACAAAACCGTATTTGAAGTGGTTGCGAACGGAGCGGAGCTTATCGAGATCGGAAATCAGAAAATCAATGCGAGAGCTTATTTGTCGAAATTCAATTTTAACGGTGCGGATCAGAATAAGAAAGTCGGAGTGCTTTCCGGAGGTGAAAGAAACCGCCTGCATCTGGCGATGACACTGAAAACCGAAGCGAATGTATTATTGCTGGATGAGCCGACCAATGATATTGACGTAAATACTCTTCGTGCGCTGGAAGAAGGAATTCTGGACTTTGCAGGCTGTGCTGTTGTGATTTCACACGACAGATGGTTCCTGGATCGTATCTGTACGCATATTTTAGCGTTTGAAGGTAACTCAGAAGTGTATTGGTTTGAAGGCTCTTACTCGGATTACGAGGAGAACAAGAAAAAACGTCTGGGAGACAACGCACCGAGACGAATTCGTTATAAAAAGCTGGTTTAAGATATTGAGATATTAAGATTTTAAGATAATAAGACGAAAGATATAAACTTTCAATTCAACACTTAATATTCATAATTCAATATTCTCACTTCAAAATTCATAATTCGATTCACGACATGTTCAGGCACAAAGGAAAAAGCCGGAAGTTTAAGCAAAATTTAGGGATTGCTTCTTTGCTTTCCTTTGTTGCCGGAGTTGTCAATGTTGTGGGCTTTCTGGCAGTTCAGCAGCTGACTACTAATGTCACCGGGCATTTCGCTTTGATGGTGGAAGAAGCTTCTAAAACTCACACGTGGCAGGCTGTTTATTACTTCGCGTATGTTTTCTTTTTCTTTCTGGGAGCATTTTCTTCCCGGTTTATGATCGAGATCACCGGAAAGCTGAATGAGAAATATGTTTTTGTGATCCCTGTTCTGGTGGAATTTTGCATCATTACCAGTGTGGCGTTGTTGGGCTATGATATTGTCATGATCTATCCGCATCTGATCGCCTGTGCTTTATTGTTTGCGATGGGATTACAGAATTCTCTGGTAACAACGATCTCTGATTCTGTAGTAAGAACAACCCATCTGACCGGGCTTTTTACCGATCTGGGAATTGAGATGTCACAGCTGTTCTTCAGAAACACAGCCAAACAGCGGAAGAAGCTTATTTCTTCCATAGAATTACGATTAACCATTATTTTTACCTTTTTTGCAGGTGGTGTAATGGCAGGATTTCTTTTTTCATTTTACCAGATCCGGACATTGTTGCTGGCTTCCCTGTGCTTATTGGCGGGATTGCTGACAGACTATCTTATCGGTGAGATGAGGAAAAACAGAATTACGGTAACAAAGACCAGGCTTCATGAGCAATTAAAGAAATATAATGAAAGTTCAATTTAGCATGATCCGGATTTTTTAAGCACAAAATTGTTCCGACATTCGGGGCTTAAACTAAGAGCAGGCAATGGAAGCACAGATAACAATCAATTATAACAGGATCGCGCAGGCAATTGAATATATCAAAACGCATTTTAAAGAACAGCCTGATCTGGATGAGGTGGCAGCAGCAGTTCATCTGAGTCCCTCTCATTTTCAGCGCCTGTTTACCGATTGGGCGGGAACAAGCCCGAAAAAATTCCTGCAATATATTAGTGTGGAACATGCTAAAAAAATAATTTCAGAAGATAACCAGCTGACACTTTTTGATATTGCTCACGAAACAGGTCTTTCCGGTACAAGCCGCCTGCATGACCTGTTTGTTTCAATAGAAGGAATGACACCTGCAGAATATAAGAACGGAGGAAAGGACCTGGTAATTAATTATGAATTTTACGATTGCCCGTTCGGGAGACTTATTGTTGCTTCTACCTCTAAAGGAGTATGTTATATGGCTTTCACTGAAAATGAAAGAGAAGAATTTCAGGTAATCAGAAATAAATTTCCCAATGCTGATTTCCGGCAGCAAACAGATCACAACCAGCAAAACGCACTTTTGATATTTCAGCATGACCTGGAAGAGTTGCCAGTGATTAAACTACATCTGAAAGGAACTGATTTTCAGCTAAAAGTGTGGGAAAGCCTTTTGAAAATCCCCATGGGGAAACTGGCAACATATGGAATGCTTGCAGAGCAGATCGGGAATCCGGGAGCCTCACGGGCAGTAGGAACAGCTATCGGAAGTAATCCTGTTGCTTTTTTGATTCCCTGCCATCGTGTGATCCAATCTACCGGCATTTTCGGCGGTTATATGTGGGGAAATACCCGAAAAACAGCGATTATCGGCTGGGAAGCTGCTAAAGAAAATACTGCTGATTTCTAATTATATCCTTGTAATTTCAGTCCGTTTCTGTGAAACAGCAGCATCATTATTCCGCTGATCAGCATTGAGATAATGGCGATGGAGCCGACTCCCACGATGTGATTAATCCAGGGAAGGGAAGTTAATAACATTCCGAAAGCCCCTAAAGCGGTATTGGTAAAGTTGATCATGGAAGACGTCGCACCACCGTTCATGTCAGGTTGTGCCAGCAGTGTACTGGTCGAGAAGGCACGAAGGAAGCTCAGGCTTAGGGTTACCGGCATAAAAGTTAACAGAAAAAGATATTCGTTTTGCCGGCCGATTGTTGCAATTAAGATCCCGGCTATAAAAATGGAAGAGTAGGAGATCAGCGGGATTTTAGTCGGCGGGATCATTTTTCGCACGAGGATGTAGATATTCGGGCCTACCATCAATACAAGAGAATTTACAGCAAAGAAAATACTGTAAGTTTCTTCTGATAATCCGAAAAACTGGATATAGATGTAAGAGCTGACCGCAATGAAAGCCATATATACCATTGAACAGGAGCCAGAAGCAATTAAAAAGTACATAAAAGACCTGTTTTTACCTATTTCTATAAGGCCGTAAAATGAGTTCAGGATATTCCCGCTGACTCTTTTCTCTTTGGGAAGTGTCTCTTTCAGTAAAAAGGATAAGATCAGCGAAATGCCTGACAATGCTGTTAACAGTAGAAAAGTGACTCTCCATGTCGTATGCTTTACGATGAAAGCGCCGATAATAGGAGCCAGGGTCGGAGCAAAGACTGCCAGCATCTGGAGAATAGCAATGATTTTAGGCCGCGCTTCATCATCAAAAGCATCTCTGACCATAGCTGTCGAGACAGAAACCATCCCGCCGGCACCGGCAGCCTGTAAAACCCTGAAAATGATTAGCATTTCAATGGTTGCAGAAAAGGCGCACATCAGGCTGGCGAAGGAATAAATAATAATTCCGGTGGTCAGGATCGGCTTGCGTCCAAATTTATCGCTTATCGGTCCGATAAAAAGCATTCCCACAGAAAAGCTGACCAGAAAACCAATCAGTGTATAATTCAGCATGGTTTCGTTGGTGATGAATTCACTGATAATTGTCGGAAATGCGGGCAAGTACATGTCAACTGACAAAGGCGCGGTCATATTCAGTAAGAGAAGATAAGCAATCAATCCTCTTTTTTTCAGTAACGGCTGATGTACTATAGTCGCTGAATTCATGCAGCAAAAGTACTACAAGCTTCAGGATTAGAAGTGATAATAACGGAATAATAACGGAAGTGCGGTTATTGCTCTTTAATTTTTTGAAGTGAATACCTGTGTACCGAAAAAACAGCTGTTTTTCTCATTGTAAGTGACCGCAAATCCCGTAAAATAAAAATTACTGTTCAGCATATTTTCCCGATGCCCTTTAGAGTTTTTCCAAAGTTCAAATAACGCGTAAGCAATTACTTTAAGATCGTCTTCAGAAAAAGAACGGTTCTGCTGCTGATACATATTGCAGTTTTCCCCGTAGGCTGAATAATTTTGGTGCTTGATATAGAATATCCGTTCTTTTACAGTTTTAAGCTGCTGTTTTTTTTGGTAATGGCTTAAACTGTTATTTTTGGAATTATAATCCGACTGAAGTTTGGCTACACTATTCAATTGCCCGTCTTCATCCAGTGGTGTTTTTCTTTTAGATATGCGGTATTCATTTACCAGATGAAGGACTTCTTTACGGATGAGATTTTCTTCTGTCTCATTTACCTGAGCGGTGACAGAAAAAGAGATCAGGAAAAGTAAAAATGAGGTAAATTTCATAACAGCTATTTTCCGGATAACGATATTTTTCCCAAAGTTACATTTATTTTGAACAGGGATTACGCATCGGAAATTGATAAACTATTCTAAAATAACCGGAACCGCCACCGGAAAAAATCAGGAGAGAAACAGTTTAATCAATAATCTGTGCAGAAAAAGGTTCTTAACGGAAAATTTAAGCATAAACAGACCTTATCGGAGTTATTTTGTTACTCAAAGAATAACCTTATGAAATTAGGACTGATAGCAACGTTACTATTGTCTCTTATGATTTTTTCGTGCAGAGAATCTGAAAAGACAGTTGTAAGCACAGACGGAGTAAATTTTTCGGAAGAAGCGCACACTTCTAAAAATTCACTTGACTGGGCAGGAACTTATGAAACCGTACTTCCTTGTTCTGATTGCGAAGGGATCAAATCCAAATTAACGCTGGAAAGCGATGATTCCTTTTTATTTGAGGAGGAATATCTGGGAAAAGACACTACAATTTTTGTTACCAAAGGGACGTATGAATGGGAAGATAACGGAAATTATATCACTTATTTTAAATATGGACATAAAGAGCGGCTGAAAGTGGAAGAGGGAAGGCTGGTAATGAATTTTAAAGAAGACATCCGGCCTGCAAATCCGGTTATTTATTACAAGAAATGAAATAAGGACAAGTTGTTCTGTTGATCCGAATTATGCGATCAGTGGAGCATTTTCCATTTAGTTGCTTGAATTTTTAAACTGTCCGCTTTTACAACCAGAAATAAATCTTTACAACCGCCAAAAGCATTATTAAAGATTTCGAATAACAGATTGTTTTGCGGTTCAAGCGTTTCAGATGCGTTCTTAATGTCAGATTTTTGCGCTCAATGTGATTTGTACATCTCCTGTGTTTCTTATGAATATTTTCGGGAATGATTCGGGCTGACAGCTAAAATTCGTTCAGTGCTGCGAATACCGTAACTCTCTTTCGTGAGTGTTATTATTTGTTTGTCTTTTATTATATAAGACAGATAAGTATAATGTTCCTGAAAATAACGAAAACAATCTTTACATTGATACTTTTGACAGCCATGATTGATATCCATATTTTATAATGTTTGAACCATCACAATACTTACACTTCATAATTACCAACTAATTGACGACACTACTTACAGATTTTCTGAATTTAAGCAGTTTTAAACGTTCTAAAAATGATCAGGTGGATATATTCTCCACCTGATTTCAAACTTTCTGAAAAATTATTGTTACTGATTAACAATTGATTATTTATTAAAAATTATTCTACCAACTAATTGACGACATTACCTCATAGTTTGATTTTTGCAAATCAAGAACAATGACACTTTCAGCACTATCTTTGAACCGACCTCCGAAAGCGCTTTCAAACCTGCTGGATTTGGCTATTTCGCCAAACAATTTCTTAAACTCTTTATTATTCATATCAATAAGTATATAAAAAAGTATTACTAACAACTATCTGTTTTTATGGCTTTAGTTTTCTACCTTGTAATACTTATTCGCTTTCAATAATATTTGTTGTACTACAGTATTTTCTTCCTTATAATAAAAACCAATACTTCCTGTATGATGAAAGTAAAAAAAGAATTTATTTTCCATATCGAAAAATATTGGACTGTAGGGAGCTCTGTGATTAATGATACATCCTAGAACAACTTGTAAAAATCTATCCCAATTTTCACATATACAACATCCAGAATAATTTATCTCTATTTGAGATTCTTTTAGTAATTTCAAATATTCTTGGGTTTCAGTGGATTTACCTTCTAAATCATAATTATAAGTATCTTTATTAAAATCCCAAGTGTCTAGACAAAAATCCCACCATGATTTATTATATATTGACAAACTATTCTTTAAATTACCGAACAAAGAGTAGAATAAATAAATTAAATCATTAATCACATTGTTTTGTTCTATTAAATAAATCTCCTTTCTATAAGCAGTACTATCTCTATAGGAGTTAAGATTTACCCAATCCAAAGGAAGTTCTCTAACTGTTTCTTTTAAAATCATTCTCATTATTATTTTATTGTTTTTAACTCTCCCCAAGGAATAAATTTACCAGTGGGGCTTTTATGCTGATTCCTAATAAAATCACCAAACTCGTCAGCATTGTTAATCCATTCTAAGCCCTTATCCGTTTCTTTGAATACTTTAAATCTGCTAGATCCATGCTTAGTAATATCTTCAGCCCACCATAAACCATCCGATCCTTTATAAAATTTACCCCATGTTCTATGATTTTTTATAGCTGAAGCTCCGGCATCTGTTAATTTCCAAAGTCCTCTACTTGTTTTACCCACCCCTCCAAAAAAGAACATTATCGCCAAATCCGCAGATGCCGCAGCATAATGTCCTTCATAAACGTTTTTACCTATTTGAACAGCTGGATCTGCAAATACCGAATATATTATCCCGAATAAATTTTGGCTTCTATTATATTCATACACAGCCTGTTTTTGTGCGGCTGCTTCGTACTTAGCATACCTCTCCATAGCAGAGAGTTCAGCATGTTTTTCCGCTTGTACCTGCCACTCATTCATTTTCTGGATGAGATCGCTGCCTTTGATAGCATCACTGTACACCAGTCCCGATTCTATATATCCGTGTCCGGTTGGCCTGTAATACTTATCGTTTTGGATAACGGTAGGTGATGGTGTTACTTTTAGACCAGTAACCGTTGGATACCATTTCCCTTCCGGATCACCTTCAAATTGTTCAAATAACCACTCCTTTCCATTCTGATCTGTAAAAACATCTCCTAAGTCAGCACCGGGAGGAGGCCCGACAGGATTAAGATCCGCCACTGCACCGCCTGCGGCAGGTAATACCTTAAATGGGAAGTCTTGTTTTATTCAAAGAACGCTTGTTGAAATAAATAGAGTTACTCTCCACAGATTATTAGCTACTTATCTCCAAAAAATAAAACTTAATAGTCATCTTTACAGGAATAAAATTGAATATCTGAACGGCTATTTCCGTTTTTTTTACAACTTTTTTCTAAATAGTTTTTTTATATATTCATCTCACCAACTAATTGACGACATTACCTTTTCTATTGTTTATTTATAATCTGGATAAAACCCATCATACTCTCCTGTTTTCATTCGATGAACAATACTTTCACCATCCATAATAACTCCTATTTCTGCCTTCTGGTTTTCACCTATTAAAAGTCCTACATGTTTTTGTTGTTGATTGATTTTCCATACCCACCAATTTTTGGATATTTTTATTTGTGGATTACCATAATCACCGCTGCTTCTAAATAAAATGTGGTCTGTTTGTCCTACATCAGGTAAATTACCGGCCTTTTCCCAATAACCCATTTTGATACCCAATTTAGTTATGCAATGGGCATAAAATTGTACTTCGTCATTTATAATATCTGATAAGTCTGGATTACTATTGATTGGATGTAGTTTTTTAAAAGCCCTGATTACATCACTATTTAATTGAGTTAAATCAAATGCTATTAACTGAAAGTATTTCTTGTTACTATCATCGATCTTAACAGAAAAGATATCGCCTATTTTTGTATTTGTTCTTGCCATCTATTTTTTATCTCTTAATTTATTTCTTGCTTTTAGTAATAATTCTGAATAATTATCACTAAAAGTTTCCGGCATAGTTTTTTCTAATGCTGCTTCGATATCCCACAAAACTCTCTCTTCTGCTTGGTCTTCAAAAAAAACTGTATTATCAGTTTCATTAAATCTAAATAACCAGTTAAGTAAGACAAGAGCTTCTTCATTACTTAATTCAAGTATTATTTTATTATTATTTTTTATTGATTCCATAATTAAAAATTTTATAGGCCTCCATGATTAAGAACATTTTGTAGTTGTACAGGATTGAGTTTCCAACCGCTAATAAAGTGCCCTGATGGGCTTGATATTACATTTAAACCTGTTTTCGGATTGACATAGTGTATTACTGATTGTCCTCTATATGTACCAGTAATAATTCGAGTACCAGAGGAGTTAATATGTTGATTAATAGCTGCACTATACTTGGTTGCATTGATTTTATTATAGGTGCCCACTATACCGAAGTCTCCTGCATGTTTAAATTTAGCTTGCAACTTTTTTGAAGTATTTAGTAAAATATTACTACTTCCTCCACCCATCCCTCTAAGAAATATCGCTATTGCAACTTCAGCAGACAACGCTGCATATTGTCCATTGTAAGCTTTTTTAACTGTCTGAACCGCCGGATCAGCAAATACCATATATATTACCCCAAATAAATTCTGGCTTCTATTATATTCATACACAGCTTGTTTTTGTGCGGCGGCTTCATACTTAGCATACCTCTCCATAGCAGAGAGTTCAGCATGTTTTTCCGCTTGTACCTGCCACTCATTCATTTTCTGGATGAGATCGCTTCCTTTAATAGCATCGCTGTACACTAATCCCGATTCTATATATCCGTTTGCAGTTGGTCTGTAATATTTATCGTTTTCTATGACAACAGGTGATGGAGATTCTTTTAGGTTTGTAATCGTTGGATACCATTTCCCTCCCGGATCATTTTCAAATTGTTCAAATAACCACTCCTTTCCTTGCTGATCCGTAAAAACATCTCCTAAGTCAGCACCGGGAGGAGGCCCAACGGGATTAAGATCCGCCACTGCACCGCCTGCGCTTTGTGTTTCATTCTCTCCCTGCATGCCATCAATATCCACGGAATTAATTGGCTTATTCCCGGCATAATTGTACGGTGTGAGGTGCATATAATCCGCTGCCAGCGGGTCAATGCTGATAAACCTACACGTCCATGCTGCGTAATACCTTGCGCCGTAATAGTACAATCCACTTTCTAAGTCCTTTTCCTTACCTACATAGCGGTATCGCTTTTTCGTAAATGTCCTCAAAGAACTATCCCCAAAGGGGTAATATTCCTCCCGATCAATAATTGTACCGTTAATGTCCAGTCGTGCAACCGAGCTGCCGATCTGATCTTCCAGATTGTAAGTAACAGCATCCGCAATATCATCGGGAAACAAATCGCCAATACGTACCATTGCAATCCTGCTCTGGTCATCCATTACATGAACGTAATTTTTCTCAAAGGTTGTCCCGTTTTCCAGAATATGATATTCAAAAAAGCCATCAATATAAACCGTTCGCTCGTAGATCGGATTGGCACTCGTGCCTGTACGTACGAGCTTGCTCACGCGGTTCATTCCCGAATAATCGTACTGTGCAAATATAGTTGGATCGGCACTTCCGGCCTGATTGTAATAGGTGATTAGCTGGTTTCCGGCATTCCATACATAGTTACGGGTCGTTCCTGCTGTGATCTGGTTTCCGCAGGCATCGTAGGTAAAATCTTCAATGAGCGATGGTGCAGGTGTTTCCACTTTTTGCAGGGTGTTGTATCCCGCATCGTAGCTGAAATTCCGGGTAAATCCGTTAGCTCCCAGCTGCTTTACCTGCTGTACATTCCCGATTCTGTCAAAAGCATATTTTCGGGTATAGGCACGTACATTATTGGCATTTGGGCTGCCCGGTGCTGGCGCATCGCTGTACAGGTAATCATTCTCGTGCTGGGTATCGCTTTCACGGCCATCCGCTGAAATGACGCGGTACAGTGGATCGTATTCAAAATTATATTTTAAAACTTTTATTATCAATTATTTTAAAAAATTAGTCATAAAAGCCAGATATATCCAAAATAAAGAATAGTATGTAAGGAAGCAACGTCAGCCCTAAGCTAATTAAAATAAAAAATATCTTATATCGAAAAACAATATTGAAAGATTTGTCTAATTTATGATCAATTGGAAGATATGATGAACATATTTTTTTTAATATACTTTCAGGTATAATAAGAAATAATACGCTAAAAACAATTGAAAATAAAATAATTAACAAAGCAATGTCCCTTTGAAATAAAAAAATAGAAAAAATTTCGATAGGGAACAATAAGAAACTTATAATCATCAGACAAGTATGGTTCACGATACCAAATCTAGGTTTAAAATAGATAGAACATCGATAAAAAAAATTAAAAATTTTAGTCATAATTTTTACTATTTAAATATTATACCAGAAATAATAGATAATGCAAATGAACTTAAAAAACCCATCGGAGTTGCTCTAAAAAATAAACTTACAAAACTTACAAACAATTTTCCCCCAGCATTTATTCTCTCTCTAAAAGTCGCATTTTTATTTCTTCCGACTTTCCATGCCTCTGCAGCATTAGATATTAAGTCCGTTATACCAAATACTCTTCCTGTAAATGATGCAAAAGATTTAATTTTTGAGAAAATCCTAGCTGTTTTCTTCCAAATTTTTGCAGGAGTAGCTTTTATATTATTCTTTACTAATGTTTTATTTGCTTTTTTAACATTTGTTATAGTTTCTTTTTTCGCACTTGTTGCTGCTGTTTCTACCATTGAGCTTAATAAACCACCACCATTGATGATGTTACTCACTATTTTGTTAGACAATATGGTGGAAGTCATTTCTGCTCCTTTATCAACGAAGTTGATAGCTTTAGTGATAACCTTTTCTTCAGAATTATTATCTGTCTGAGATTTTGAGATAGTTTTAACAGTCGAATCTTCTTGTGTTGTACTATCACTATTACTCTCTCCATCTGTCCATTTAATACCTTTCCCATCCTGATAGTTAACTATTAAGTTATTTGGAGAGAGAACAGATTCCATTAAATACCAGGATTTTTCCTTTTCATTATACTCAAAAGTAGAACTTTTTGCTTGGCCATCACTGGAATCAAACTCAAAAATCATTTTTTGTTTATCAGCAGCATGGACCGGCAATTTAGATTCGACTTCATCTCGTGTTTCATTTTCAGTACCATTAATTTTAACCGTAATTGGTTTAGGCCCTTCACTATTCGCAGAATTATTATTCTGCATCCCATCAATATCGTAGTCATTAATCGGATTATTATCCGAATAGTTATACGGGCTTAACTGTGCATATTGAGCAGATAGAGGATCGACACTGATAAAACGTGCTACCCACGGAGCGTAATAACGGGCTCCGTAGTAATATAAGCCACTTTCTTCATCCCGTTCTTTGCCGACATACTGATAGCGCTTTTTGGCATAGCTGCCAAATGAAGTTTCGCCAAACGGGTAGTATTCCTGGGTATTAACGATACTTCCTACATCGTCTAACAGTACCATTGAAGAATAAATGTTATTCTCCAAGTTGTATTTTACGGAAGGTGTCGGATCTTCCATAGCATCGCCGATACGGATATTTGCGATACGACTTTGATCATCGATTACATAAACGGTATTCTGTTCCTCCGTCTCATCAGTGAAATACTCAAAAATATCGTCGATGTAAGTTGTTATTTCAAAATCACCACCTTGTTTCCTTACGATTTTTTTGACACGATTTCCGGAGCTGTCATAAAGATATTGCGCTATTATACTCGGCTCTGAGCTGCCCACCTGATTCTTAAACAACAATAATCTGTTTGCAGCATCCCATTCAAAATGGCGTTCAGTATTTTCTGTCAGCTGATTACCGACATTATCGTGGGAATAATCATATTGATTAGCACCGATTTCAACTGTTTGTAATTGGTTGCTTTCTGCAATATAGCTGAAGTCACGGGTAAATCCACTTGTCCCGATCTGCTTTATTTGTTGGATATTTCCAACTTTGTCGTAATTATACTTTCGGGTATATGCCTGTGTCGTATTCGGATCAGAACTTCGTATTTGGTCGTTCCATCCGGGAAAAGGATAATTTCCGCCTTGTACATTTTCCCTACCTGTAGCACTTAACAACCGATATAAAGGATCATAATCAAATTCCCTGTTCAAGCTGTCAGTTCCACCAACTCCGCAGGCAGTTGTATTCAGCTGGATATTAAGAATATTACCGATCAGATCGTAAATATACTTGTCATCCTGCTTATTAGTTCCGCTTTGTGGTGTATAAGTAATCGTATTTCCTGCCTGTGATTTGACATATTTCTCGCTTCGCTGGCGCAGTAAGCGAAAAGTAAAGCTGTCATAGGTATAACGTGTCATGATGGTATTACCAAAGGTAATCAATAATCGTTGCCCTTTGGCATTATAGGCAATATTTTCCACATATTCCGTTCCGTCATAGCTTACTTTTTCAAGTGCTCCGGCACGGTTATAAGCCGGTATGATCTGCTTCCGGTCGTTATTAACGTTTTCAGGAAGTGTTATCTGCGTGACGCGGTTTAGCGCATCATACGTACTGCCTGTTTCAAACACGATTGTATCCAAGATGTTCGGTAATCCCGTCCAATCGACCAGATAGGTTTCATAGTTGTCCAATGCTGTCTTAAGTACGGCATTGCTGATGACCTGTTGCTTTTTAGCAAGCAGGTTTCCTTTAAAGTCAAATGCGACACTTTCGATTTTTCCACTCTCGTCGTATTGCTGCCATAACTGTCCAAGCAGGTTGCTTGCTTTCGGATTAGTTGCATTTTCGCCATAAACTGCATAAGCCGTCAAACGCAAGCTATCACTTCCGTTATTTTGTGACCATCCGTATGTTGGACGCTGCAAAATGTCATAAGCTGTGAGCGAACGGGCATCTTTAGCATCTTTGCTCTCGATTGGTTTTTCTGTTGCATCAAATACAGTAGTACTTTCTGCGCTGTCAATATGTTTGGTCCAAAGTGGTGGTAGCGGCTGTGATTCTCCGTTTTCATCCTGTCCGGGTGGACGCAGGTCATAGATATACTCAAATACTTTACGGTTATAGGGATCACGTACTTCGAGCAGATTGCCACGAATATCATAGAGATAGCGCATCTCTACATTTTCGTAGGCTTCACTCACAGCGTTATAGTGTGCCTTATGCTCAATGGTGCGTATGGTCCTGCCCAGCGCATCCACGAGCGAGCTTTTCGGTGTGTACCAGTTGCTTTGCGGTACGGGATTATTGTTCGGATTAGTCAATGGCGCGAGGTCATTGGCATCATACGCATAGTTTTCCCACGGAGTAGGCAAGAAATTATCCGGATTATGCAGCGTATTCGGAATACCGTAAATAACCCGTTGCTCACTGCTGTCAGGGTTCACCGTGCGGATTACCCTGCCTAGCGGATCATAATACATTTTAAGCTTCACGCCCCGTTGCGGTGCAACGGTTCCTCCAATACTGCTTAACTGTGGCAGTGAATAATCAAATCCTTTGTCAAAGAACGGTTCGTACTGTTCGACTACTTTTCCTTTGTTGTTATAAATCTGCCAGCCGCTCACCACCACATTCAGTGGATCGCTTGTGTTCCGCTCTTTTCCTACAGCAGATGTATTTCCACTGTTTTGGTCGGGAGATAAGCCCGAAGTTCCAAATGTTTCATTGCCGAAGATCACATCCTCGGCCTGCGCCCTTGTCTGAAGCAAACGTCCGAAACCGTCACTATACTCAACTTTTATAATTGTTTCGCTATCCGGGTTTTGTTGGTAGTGCTCTTCGCGCTGGATGGTCTTTACCCATACCGGATTGCCTTCATTTTTAAAAGCGAAGAAATCATATTCCATCCGCATGGATGGTGCATATTTATCATAAAAACTGCCTGTACTGCTTTTATAATCACCTTCAGTGCCTTTACCGATCAGGGCAGTGGCTGCCAGTAGGCCCAATGGTGAATAATAAAAGACTGTGATATTGTTATTCAAGTCAATTATTTTATCAACTTGTAAAATACGGTAATCGTATTCCGCTTTGGTTTCCAGATATTCTGTTGTGTTCAACCATTGCTTCGCATTAACAGGGAGCAGCTGATAGCTGTCATATTCGATAGTGGACAGATTGTCAAACGCATCTTTGCTTTCCAGTACCAATCCGACAGGATTGTCAATGAAATTATCCTGAAAATCATATTTCAGCTTTTCTCCCGGAGCGTACCAGCCAGTCATTGGATACATAGTGCCGTTAGCTGTTCGATACAGATAACCTCCCTGTTCGGGATACAGGTTGCGGAACTCGACCGGATAGTCAAAAGTCCACACAGGGCTTTCTTGCAAGAGTAGAGGTACGCCACCGTAGGCTTTATCAACGATCTCTTCGGTCAGGATCAGCGCTTCAGTGCGTACAGGTACGCCAAAGCTTCCGATCTGCCCGTAAGGAAGTCCTTCGAAGGCTTCACCGTCATAATAGCTGAGCGTACAACCGATAACCGGAAGCGTATTACTGTTAAATATAGTATCCCTATACGCAAATACAGAAGTACTGCCAGCAAACCGGGTGGCATCATAAGAAACCGAGCGTTTCACCCGATCTACCATGTACTGCTCGTTTGCGATGTCTTTATAAATATACTCGCTGATCCCGTAAGTTCCGAGATAGCTTCCATTTCCGCCACCCAATGGATTGGCACCTCGTGGCAGCCCAACACTTAATTGTCCTATGGCATTGCCGTACTGATCGTAGTCTTTTGTAAACGAAAAGCTGTGCATCGGATCGTTGCCCCGTTCGTATTGCGTGGTACGCTGTGCCACACCGAATGGAAAGAATACATAGCCGCTGCCAGCCCAATAGCCCTGTCCTGATTTTTTCCAGCCTGCAAATAATCCGGGATTCTGCGAGGGTTCAAATTCCATGCGCAAGCCCATCAGGTTTTCTGTGACAGTATAAGGCCTGTCCTGCAAAGGCGAATTGTCCAGTGCGTAGGTTTCCGAATGCAACAGCGTTCCCCGGAGTGTGCGCAGCGCATCCCGTCTGGCTCTGCGTGGCAGTGAAGCCAATAAATCACTTGTCTGTCGTGTGCGTTCCAACAGATTGCGATCACCCTGCCAGTACTGATAGGAGAAATCAATGTCTTCCCACCGTGCAAAATCCGGCCCCACAGGCCCGGGATAAAACCAGCTTTTGGTCAGCACAGGAGGTGTATATTGTTCAAAGGAAAGATGTTCGGGTATATTCAGGTTATTTGCTTCCTGCTTGATGAGTGAAGTTGTTCTAAACCGCTCGAACGTTTCCGTATCCTGCGCATCTACCTGTGCAAAGCCCCGGAACTCCCGTTCCGCACCGTCCCAATAGCCATTATGATAGTTGTACTGTGTAGCCAGCTTTCCGCCGGAGAGCAGGTCTAAGACTTCTACTTTATTAACCACCAGCACAGGAAAAGGCAGCTGCGTTTTCCAACGGGTTTCCGCCTTTCTGTCATCACGTAAATAGTGATAGATAGATGATCCATATTCCACACGGGTAATGCTTCCCATATTGTTGTTCATTTCCTGCAACAGATACGGCTTGTTGCCTCCGGTGAAGTCAAGAAAATACATCCATCCTTCCAGTGGCAGCATGGAAATCTGGCTCCATAAAATGCCCGATTGTCCTGTTCCCATGATATCGACTAAGCGCAGGCTATCCAGTCCGTGAATTACAGGCGTTCCACTTATCCGCACACCGTCCGAAAAGCCGTTGCCGCTCTGGTTGACGTACAGCGTTACATCATCCATCTCTACAAAGGCAATATCCGCCTGTCCGTCACCGTCCAGATCACCCAGCAAGACCTGGTGTGGATGGTACTGCTCGGGAAAACGGGGCGCATTTTTCATGTTCACCATCTTACCGAAACGTCCGTAGCCGAGGTTCGGCCAGTATTGTACACGTCCTGATGAGATGAGTACGATATCCTGTAAACCGTCACCTGTCATATCCGCAAACCGGATACGGGGATCGGCAAAGCTGAAATCTGCAAAGGTCTTGTCAGCAACACGCATTTTGTCAAATCCCTGTTCGGGATCATTGAAGTAGCACTCAAATTTGGCACCATTGCGCAATACATCGGTGATGCCGTCACCGTTCAGATCCATAAATTGTACCTCCGGATCGGCAAAGCTGAACGAGGGAACCGAACGGTATGGGCGGTAGCTTTTTTCATCCCACACATTATTGAAGCTGCCGGAAAAATACCCTGCCTGGACACCGTTGTTCACGAGCAGATCATTGCGTCCGTCGCCATTGGCGTCGATCAGGCGCACGCCTTCACTTGCCAGAGTAATAGACGGCGATACAGGAATGGTTTTTGGCGATGCAAAATCCCCGTTGCCCTTGTTGGGCCAGTAACGAGAGCCTGTGCCGTCCATCTGCAACAGGTCGGGCAGCCCGTTTCCGGTGACATCGGTCAGCTCAAATCCCGGCTGAGCAAGCGAAAGCAGTGGAATTTCGCCGCTTAACTTTCTTAACGCTCTTATGGAAGGTTTAAATACCGAATAGCCAAACTCCAACGGCGGCATCCATTCGCTTTCATCTCCTTTATGGCCTTCCACACTTACATTGGAAAGCAAAGAAGCCCCATTGAGCGGAAGCTCCTTTGAATAGTTAAAATGATAAGTCTTTACTTTACGTACCTCGTCCGTATGGGTATAGGTTTCAATACGGTTGCACCGTCTGGTTGTACGCATTTCAAAACCCTGTCTATAGACTGAAAACGCATCGGGACGCTCTTCATAGCTGAAACGTACCTCGCATAAGTACTTTTTGACCGTATGTTCATAATACTGCGCATAGCGGATCGAGGAGAGGTAGAGCTGATCGTAGCTGTGCGGCTGCGCAGCATTTGTAGAAAGTACCAGCTCGCGCTCATATTCGTAAATGATCTCATTGCCGAACGGATCAATGGTTTTGCCCAGATGCCATGCAAAGATCGCAGTCCGGTTCTCCGGGTTAGCCACGGTCTGATCGTAGATGCTTATAAGTCCATCCTTGCTTTTTACTTCCCAGTAATCCTCTCCGTTTGATTTTTTATGATGGATGATCTTTGCAAACAGACCTTCGGTGCGGGGACGATAGTGCGTCCGCAGCCAGGTGATGCTGTCAGTTCCCGCCTGTACGGTTTCACGTTCCTGCTTGACAGGAACGAGGTCTTCGGCTCCCGAAAGCAGGAAGACATCTTCATTATCGTTGTAAACCGGGATACCCCGGTTGGTTTTGCGTGTCACACCCGGTATGCCCAGTGCCCAGCCCATTCCGAACGGGCCGTTACCGTTTCCGGTGCTGTAACCAAGTGTCAGCTCCGGCTGAAAACCGTTGCGTCCGGCAGGCACCGCCACAGGAACACTGAAGTTTCCCGTACCCGTAAACAGATCGGGAGAGAACTTTTCTCCCATACCGCTCTGCGCACCACCGCCCGAAGGCGGAACGATGGCTGATGTACCTTTAGTGTTTGACATACGCTTTTACTTTTTTATTTAGTGCTTTGTATTTTCTTCGGGTGTGAATGAACTCATTCGGTTAATCCTTTTTTGAGAGGATAATCATACTTGTTTTTGAGTCTCCTGATGTATTAGCAGTCATTCCGTCTATTTCATACCCTTCTGATTTCCATTTATTTATTTCTGATTGAATAGAAATACTATTAGCTGCCACAGCTTCTTCCAGTGATTTAAAAGTGATAGTCTTTAACTCTACGGTTTTAGAATTTCCAGATGGATCAACAACAATCATACGTGACTTATAGATCGCTGAAAATTCATATATCGTAATTATCACTGTTTGCTCTTGTTTTTGCTGTGCATTTATATTTCCCATTCCTAGAAACAGCATAGCCGTCACGGCCAGCAACATTAATTTTACATTTTTCATAATTTATAATTTAGTGTTATTCAAAGGCTAATTTTATAATTTTTACGTTTTGCCCGCCATTACTGACAGGAATTTTATTCACAACCCTGTTATCATATTCTAAAATCACAAAGGATACACCGGCAGCTCTGCTTTACAATTCACCAGCAATACAATATCCGTTACATCTTCGTTGGCGAACATTTCCCTGTTTAAGATGGTATTGGCAAATGCCAGCCGCAGCTTCACAAACGGTGTTGCCGGACTCTGGTTGTTCAGCACGTTGGATAATGCCCTTGCGGTAAATGTACCGTTAAGGGTTTCACCGCCCATCGGCTGCGCATTGGCTGCTGTTGTTACCAGACTGAAATCCGCCACGGTTATCTCGTCTGTAAATCCATCTTTACGCACGAAATGCAACAGCAGGTTGGAGCCATCCAGACGGATATCACGAACTCCCTGCGGAAACTGTTGTTGTTTCAGCTCAATTTCCACGTAGAACGGCTGCGAGGCCGCTTCCGCTTGCTGTAACTCATACCACTGATCCGGATAATCATTTTTGAAAGAGAATCCACGGCTGAAGCCAAGCGTATTGTCAATGTCCTGCAATACCTGAAAACGGTACTGATAGCTGTCAAGTGCCGTGTAGTCCACTTCAATGAGTACATCGGCAATAGTGCTGTAATCCATACGGTTAGAGAACATCGGCATCTTGAACTCCCAGCGAGATTCAACACCCATACCTTCAAACGGATTTAGAAATTCGCCCTGTGTAGCCTGGAACTCAAAGAGTCCTGTGGCACGGGAGGCTCCCGTGAGGGCGATCTGTTCTGCTTCCAAACGGCGGATCGGCACTTTCTGGAAAGTATTGTTGGCATTGACCACCGTATAGGAAGTTGTTGCAGCGGTGAGTGTTGCCTTGATATTGTCATAGACAGGGATCAGACCGACAACGGAAACTTTTACACCATTTATCAAACGCAGGTAATGCCCCGGAAAATCGTAATCAAACAAGCGGTCTGTCAGATCAAAATTCAATACGCCTGTTTCCCTGAATGTCTGGAACGCATCCGGAAAGAGCTGTCCGAGAGAAATTACCTTGGTCATTTGCAGCTTACGTTTGGTATTGTCAAAGGCATACTGATCGAGTCGTGTGATGTCCTGTAACAAGCGTGCACTTCCAGTAAGCCCTCTGCGGTCCGTACCGCCACCTGTCAGGCTGCCCGTTTGTGGCATTTCCCAATAATCATCCAGAATGAACGGTCCGCCTTGCTGCTGCTGCTCGAAGTAGAACTGCCGTTCGGCTGTTTTGGCAACAGAAGAGGCAAGGCTGAGCATATAGCTGTAAGCACGTTCCAGTACGTTACCCATCCAGCGGTACAGTTCGGCATTGGTAAACTTGGTCTTTAAAAATTCCAATGTATCCGCCGCATTATCCATTGTCATCGAAGCAATTTCCCGTTCCTGTGATACGATGCGGGTATTTTGCTGTGCAATTTGAATCTGTTGGGAAGCAATGCTGATATCAAAGTTAGCCAGATCACTTTGGAACAGCCATTCCTGTCGTCGCCGTTCAAAAGAAGCCAGCTGTGACATGATGGAAGAGGTTGCAGACAAAGCATCTGCTGTTGCGCTTAAACTTTTCATCACGTCAAATCCGCCTGGTAAAGAAAGAGCAAAAGCTGAGGCAGAAGTTTGAAGAGTTGCAGAAGCAACTAACAGGCTAATACTTGCAGTTTCATATCCGATGAGACCTCCATCAATCCATTCGCTATAAGTCGTTTTGACAAAATTAGCTTTCTGCAATTGCAGGTTAGCGATTTCCGTTTCCATTTCGGACTGTTTTACCCGCATATCCTGCAACTTGACGGTCGCTTTAGCGGTTTGCAGATCCTGCCGTGCCCGTAATTGGTTGTAATTCTCGGCATCTTCTTTTTCCATTGCCGCAAGGAACTGGCTTTCGAGCTGCTGCGCCTGTGCCACGAGCTGTTTTGCCCGTTCGATCAGTACCCGGAAACGGTACTGTGACGGCATGATGGCTCCTGATACCGGAAGTACCAGATTACCGCCTGCACCGATCACCGGAACACCTGTTGTACTGTCCGTTGCGGCAGCATAAATATCCAGTGAACGTTCCATACCTGCAATATTGCGGCAGTTCTGGATTTTGAAGAGTTCCAGGTTGGCTTTCAGCTCTAAGGAAGAATAAACCGGGTTGGACGGCAGACAGAACGCGTAGTCAATGAACGGTGTAAAGTCCTGCTGGTAGAAGAATGAAGTATAGAGTACCGGGGCATTGGCAAATACCAGGTTGGACTGTAAAGCTGTAGCTGAAGGGTTCAATGGATTAAATGCTACCTTTCTGTCGAGCTGCTGCACGCCCTCTTCGTCGATAAAACGGAAGGTCAACGGTGTAGTATTATCTGCCACAGGCTCTTGCAGCCAGTCAAGTCTCGTATTTTGTACCACTGCTTCGGGTATCTGGCTGGTCAGCTGTGCCAGCGTGAGTGTGAGCCTGTTTTCAACAGCCGCATTGAAGGTACGGGTGCTTGTACCTGCCAGCAGGTAACGGAAGGCATCGTTCATGCGTTCGCCCACGCCTTCGATTAGCCCGGACACACTTTCCTCTTTTGGTGGTGCGGGCTCTATACCATGCAGATAGGTAAATGCCGAGGTAAATCGCTGCATCATGGATTCTTCATCGTCATTGAGAATATCGGCCAGTTCTCCGGCAGTCTGCTCAATGAGATCGACACTGCCCAGCAGTTGCAGTTGATTTTGCAGCTGGCTGAAAGAATTGTTCCATTCCGCATCTATTGTCGCGGTTACGGCTGTCTGGAAGCAGTTATGCGATTTGGTATAGCACTGTGACGGCTTTGTTCTCAATTCGTTTACTTTCAGCAAATCCAATGCACCAGAATACAATTTGCGTGCATTCGGAACGGTTTCAATGGTGTCAATGGTAAATTCACGGTCGCCGTAGGCAAGCATACACTGAATAATGTTCATCAGCGTATATTTCGTATAGGCATTGGTACGCGTCTGTGCGATCAGGTGCGGATTCAGCGGATCCAGCAGCCAGTCCGAAGGACGGTTGTACACGTTGGTAACGGATTCTTCGAGCACCAGCCCGTAGAAAACTTTGCGCTTGGTGGAAAGATTGCTGGTATAGTCATACACGGAACGGTACCAGTTGAGGGCCGTCGGATAATCCCCGCGTTGCTGCTGATCGAGCGCCAGGAGCATCGGCACAAAATAATAAGCTTCGTACAGTACTTCCCGGATCGTGGAAGTGCGGTAAAAGCTGCCGATCGGGTTGCCCATCGGCATGTTCATGTTGGCCCGCAGGTGCTCTTTGATGTTGGCAGTACGCAGGTCGAAATTTTCAATGCACTCACCGGATTCGATGGCTACCGGAACCCGTTTTTCAGGAGCCAGCGAAAAGATCAGATCACCTGTAACTCTTGGTCCATCAACATTTATGAGCCTGTAACGCAGTCCTGCCAGTGTATTGTCGGTATAGACGCTCACTGCTTTGCCACCTTCCCAATTGGATTGGTTATAGTTTGGCGCAATGGAAAGCACATTTTTTTCAAAGGCATTGAGCGCTCCCGGAAGCGTATAGTTTGGTACAAGTGTGATAGCCCCACCACTCATGGTATAGGAGATAAACACTTCACCGTATCCGGTTTCCCCGGTATTGCCTCTTGCTGCCAGCACAAACCTGTCACGGGAATCCGCTTTTTTAAAGCCACCGATCAGGTTTTGATAGTCATTGTTGATCTGAGGTGGAACGGGGTTCAGCCCTGCCAGGTTGCCATAGTACCCTGTCTGTACCTGATCTTTAAAGACAAGCGTTACGCCGATCAATGGGGTAAGATTAGCGGCATTGCCATAGATTTCGTGACGTATGGAGGTGACAGGCAATGATCTGTAGTCAAAAAACAGCATACTTCCTATTGCGGTATCAAAGAAATCCTCTTGTGCCATATAACGCAGGTGTACGTGCCTCATACTGCCGTCTGATCTGCGGTAGGAAAAAATAAAAAATACAAAATCCCATGCTTCCGAATGCTGGCAAATAGACATAGCTGTAAGCTCATCATTGCCAGCAATAAGAGGATGATGTCCAGCAATGACAGTGTCTATTTTTTCCGCTACGGTATCATAAAACTGAAATCCTGTTGTATATGTAATGTTTTTCAGATCGGGCAATTCTATTTCTTCTTCCTCTGTCCAGCTGCTTCCCGCTGTCATGAGATCCTTTTTAAGGTAAGCCAGCTTGAATTTGCCGTCCTCTCTGTAGGTATAAAACAACCATAAAGCCGTACTGGTTGATTGTCCGTTTTCATCAAAATCCCTGTTGAGTGGCAGACAGCCGATAATTTTTGCATTTGCCCGAAGAGGAATTTCTTTCCAGAAGTCGTGCGCATCACTATTGGTCTCATAGAATGGTTTGTCGGAGATGTAGCCTTTACCCGAAATGGTGCTCTGGGCAATGTAATAGGTCATATACTCCTTCATGCTGTTGTTCAGATCACCGCAGCAGTCCAGTGGGTCTTTACGGAAAATATAAGCGTCCGCATTGGCTGTACAGACGATTTTCAGATTCTGTATGTCTTCAAAATACTGCTGGTATCTTTTTGCTGCCTGGCAGGCATTGAGTGGTGTAAAGCGGCTCGAGTTCTGAATGGTTTCTGCCAGTTCGATAAACGCGGGGCTTTGCCGTTTTTTGAGTGTCGGATACAGCAGGTTTTCCGGGTAGATATAGGTAAATACCGCGGATCGCCATGTAGCATAAGAACCCAGCCATGCCCATTCCCGGTCAAAATTCGGGGCAGTGAGCGTAAAGCCGTTCAGATAGTTGTCATATACGCCGCTTTCCAGAGCAAAGATTAATCCCTGCAAGGTTTCAATGGCGTGTGATACCCGGCTGTGTTTCACGCAGCAGTTATCTTTGGTCTCGATAAATAGCGTTCTTGCAAGGCGTTCCGCTGCTTCATTGAGTGATTCGCAGTTGTTGCGCAGAGCCTGAATGAGCGCATCACGCATAGTTGGCATAGTAATATCTTCGCTTTCTTCCAACACGGTCTGCCACTCGTCCAGTACGCTTTGCTTGCGATCAATGCGTGTGTTAAGGGTATCTTTCCATGCTTTCTTATCCGCCTGTGGTGCCCGCCATTGAGCGGTTTCCTGTACCATATCCAGCGGGAAGTTGATAATAGCCGGTGTATAGTTTTCAAAGTCACTGCCGGTAAGAACAATGTTATCGTAGTATTCCTGCTCTACAAATATGAAATAAAAGAAGTTGGCGCATCTCACCCGGATATTAATATCTATTACAGCCTCATATTCAGAGGGAAGCAGGTTGGGATAAAGAGAGCTTTCTTTTTCCAGCACTTCATAGACCTGCCGCAGCAGGCGGTATTCGGTTATGAAGATATTCAGCTGGTCGAGCTCGGGACGGATGTCTTCGCCTGCATCTTCTTTGTTAAAAAGAGCTGTGAAGTAAAGATAATAGTCCGAAGCGGAAGGTATAGCTATCGAGCGCATGATCATCGAACTCAGCAGCTGCTTAAAGTTCGAAAATAATGTTGCAGTGGGCAGATTGTCGTTGAACAGAGAAGCAGTCCCGTTGTACATACCATCCAGGATATTCTTGCGGTTCATCCAATAACCATGGACAGGGTCTGTCTGTACAAAATGCTTAATGTTTTCGGGTGGTACGATGTCCGGGAATACGGTCGGTACACGGTTCCACTTGGCGAGTGTCTGCTGCCATTCCGAGCGGTTCAGGATACTTCCCCTTACCGGGTCCAGCTGCATGGTGAGAACGTTGTAATATTTTACGTTCGCATCTACTTCCTGCTCGATCCATCCTGTTTCAAGGCCGTGAGTGAAATAGAACCTTTTTTTCTTGCAGGCAGTAACCAGCAATGCTGTTACCGAGCGAAGCTCAATGGTTGAAGGGCGTTGCGAAGGATTTCCACTTTGGTAGGCATTCCTAACAGGAATAATTGTCGAGAAAGCCTCCGGTGTAAGCGAAAAAGTCTTCCGTAATGCGATATTGGCTTTGAGCTGAAGGAACGGATCGGTGCTTTCAAAGTCTTTGATAAGTTGCTTCATATCTGTTCCGTAAGCGGGCCCCAGGTTATAATCATCGTCCTTATCCCCGGTATTGATATAGTTGAGGATATGGTCAAAACCACCTATGTCAAAAGGCACGAGCCACGAAAAGAAAGTGTCAAACTGATTGGCCAGCTGCTTGCTGCGGTCAGCGTACAGGTCTCTGTAAACCTCTGCATCTGGTGATACGAGCAGTCGCTGTACGGGTATAAGCTCCGGGTCAATGATCGGAATATTTTTAGCGCTGATGTCTTCCACCAAAGCAGGGATAGTCTGCAACGAGCTGTCCCACGGGCCAGCTTGTGGTTCGTTCAACGCTTTCCAGAAAAACTGTGAGCGCAGCATCAGTCTTTCAGGGTCTGTTCCGCCGGTCGGGATATGCTTGATTTCTTCTTTTACCCAAAATTCATTCAGCGCCTGCCGTGCGCTGTTGCGCGCAACGGATGCTACCTGGTAACGCTTTTCGGTATCGGGCTGATCGTAGGAATACATCGATTCCAGGTAGTGCTCACTTGAAATGAGCAGCTCCATCAGCAGGTTAAAACCATACATGTCCGTTCGCAGGTTGTGGGTGATAATATCAACAAATTTCGGATCGGTTGTCCCTGAAAGGATGATCTCGTAGAGTTTTTTAAGCTTTTTATAAAAGGTGTCTTCGGCATCCAAAGGTTCCGGCCATTCTGTCGGCTCAATAAATGCTGTATAAGCAAGTGGAGTGTTCATACCCGATGGTTCGGGAGGCAGACAGGAATATTCAAATTCTTTTTCGAAAAACGCATCGCAGACTTTCTCCGGATCGGGCAGAGTAGTGGTGTAGAGATTGACCTCTGCACGGTAAGCGAAGCTGATATTACGGCTAACGAACTCCTGCGATAATGCAGGTGTCACTACCAGTGTAACTTTTGATTCCGACAGAATAGTTACGGAAGTAATTTCAAGAGCAGGCGGAGTGGAAGCCGACGGATCATAAATATAGATGTCTTCTGTATTGCTGTCCTTACTAATGAGCTGTATGCGTCCATTGGCAACATAGTCAACGATAACAGGAGTATCTCCCCAGTTCAGCGTGATAGTGGTTTCATCCTTTAAGAGTGGCTGCTGCACTTCGGTAACACTGTCGTATTGCATTACGGGCTCGTCTCCTTCCGGCTGGAACATCTCCGGTTGGATGTCAATGGGGTCAGAAGAAGATTGCAGGAGCTCGATGTCGGTATTGGCTCCATTTGTTTCCAAAGGTGTGAGTACCTTGAAAGCTACAAACTCACTGTTGGATGGATCTTTGATATATACCTTATCATCCTGAAATCTAACACCGCTCAGGTCTTTGCCTGGCACGCGAAGCTTTCTTGCCAGAAGATCAGCGGAAGTGTGTGAAAGAACGGCAGGATTTGATACAAAATAGCTTAAAAAAGAATCGGTATCTGCTTTGCGGTGGCGCCACAGCTCGAGTGCGAACGCAGAGGACTCGTAAGTCATATCGCTGCGCCCGAAGCTGTCGGGATCAATGATCGGCTTCCATTCCGGCTTGAACGTATTATCATCTGATGGGTTGACGTCCTCTCGGCTGTATGCAGACAACGGAAAATCGACATTTTTCCACTGCTCAAACAGGTAAGGCCCTTTCCATTGCCGAATGAGCGCCATTGGTGTATTGGTCAGCACGTCCCGTTGCGTATCCCTGAACCCGAAAATAATTTCCAGGTTTTCAGCATCGAGCTCTTGCTCAGGCTCTGTACTGCCAAATGTCAGCCACATACGTTCAACTGTAAGCAGGGTTGTCGAGCCGGGAACATACAGCGGAATACCCAGTCTTTCAGACAGACGAAGAGCTGCTGTTTTCTTTCCGTCAGGGTCTTGCAGGGCTATAACATGACGGAGTTCTTCATAAGAAGTTCCCATCTGCGTCAGCAGTGTCTTATAGGTCAGCAGGATAAAATTCTTACGGTCATTTTCAAGACGTGTGAGCACATCCGCAGGAAGTGTTTTTGTAGCGACGTATTGCTCCAGGATTTCTGTTACAAGGCGTACGCGGCAGTATTCTTTATGGAGCGTTTCACAGTCAATGTCAAAGGAGCCGAACGGCTGAAAGAAATAATCTTCGAGCAGGGTCAAAAATGCGTTGTAATCAACCGGAGTGTAGGACGGCGATCCTGTTTTTTTGATGTGTTTTGCTCCGTATTTCAACAGATCCACCAGATAGGAGAACGGACTTACAGCAGAAGTGCAGTCTTCACATTCACAGCGGTTAATGAATTTGGAGAAAGCGGTCTGGGCAAAGCTGGAATCCGCAACGTCCGGGATATACTGATGTTGCAGCTCGTAATCCGCTATTTTACCGGACAGGATATTACTTACCAGCTTGAGGTTTTGCGCTGCCTTTTCATAGATGGAGGTCGCAAGGAACAGTGTTATGCCTTCCGGTGTATTCTCCACATCGTTCAGGAATATCTCTTTCGGTGTTTGGGCGATGGTATAAATGCTATTATAGCCTTCATCAATAAGCAGCTGGCCATGCTGCGGATTTATATCGAGGGTATAAAGATCCACATGTGCCTGCAAGAGCTCCACTTCTTCTTCTGGGATACCTGTTGTCGGGAAGTCATTGATAAAACGGATCGGGCCCGCTTTTTTCAGCGTGTTCAGTGTGGTCAGCTCTTTCTCTTCGAGGAAATCCACAAAAGCCGTTGAGAACGTAATCC
>MKVF01000009.1 GCA_001899145.1 Flavobacteriia bacterium 40-80 | reverse complement strand
CTGCTTCATCTGTGTTATCCGCGTCCTAATTTTAGGGCTTGTTCCGATTTATCGGAATATCGCAGATTTGATATGATTTTTATGATAAGTTGAAATTATACAATTCCTCTCAAGAAATCTGCGTAAACCCGCCTCATCCGTGTCATCAGCGTTCTATATGCATTCAACATTATTTGTAGGTAATCACAAAAATCTCTTCATCATCTTTTTTGAAGTATTTGTTTTCCCTTGCATACTTTTCCAATGATCTTGGATTGTCCAATTCCTGTAAGATTTCTTTGGTTTTTCTAAGTTGCTGTTCCGTATCAGCAAGTTCCCGGCGTGTTTTATGAAGATGAATATGATAATTGATGAGTGTGAAGATATCGTTGTCATCAATAAACAAAACATACGTAACAAAAAGAGTAAAGGTCAGAAGATACTTATTCCGGAATTTCCGGAGGAGCTTTTTATACCATTTAATATCTCCCTGTTTTCTCATAAAACAAAAATAGAAAATGAAAATATAAACTGATTTGAACCGCTAATTACTTATTAATCGTAACGTGTTTAAAACTTCACGAGGAGCTTCAGATTAAACCTCCTTTGTGTAAGATAATTCGGAACGGCATATTGCCTTCCGTTGACATCCATTACCCATTGATGGGACAATACATTGTTAATGCCGAGTAAGTTGTACACTTCCAGGGACAGAATTGCATCCTTGATCCATTTGGCCTTAAGTGTTCCTTTTTGACGCTTGTTATACAGGAAATCGTATGCAACACCGAAATCGACACGGAAATATGCTTTTTGACGAAGTGTATCGGCATACCGGTTATGATCAGGTGGCCCGTAAGGCAAACGTGTGTTGTACATTAATGTTAGCTGGCAGGAAAGCGCTTCTACTTTTGGCATGTTATCCTGAAACATAATTGCAAAATTCATCCACTGATCAGTTGGTCTTGGAATGAATCCGGGATAAATAGTCGCGCTGTCTGCCACAATCTGATCTTCGCTATGTCCGAAAATAATTTTTTCCCCGGAAGCGTTATAATATTCTTTATAGGAATCATTCAGAATGTCTTCTCTGGTCTGCATCAGACCGACTTTGAAGAAGGAGTGCATATCATTTAAAAATTCTCCGTTAATATTGAAATCAATTCCGTACGCATAAGCAATAGCGTTATTATCCGCGTAATAACGCGTGCGCACGTTATCAACTTCATATGGATTTACATCCCATAAATACTTGTAATAAGCTTCGGCAACGAATTTAAAAGGAACTTTTCTGTTCCACATATTGAAAGTAAATTCACTTCCGGCAACAACATGAAATGACTTTTGAGACTGTACATTAAGGTTCAGATTACCGTCAAATGTCCTGAATTCTCTGTAAAAAGGAGGCTGATAATATAATCCCGTTGAAAGCCGGAATAAAGTATTTCTCCGGTAAATTTTATTGTTTCTGAACATGAACGAACGGGGATAGAAATATATTCCTGCCCGTGGTGTAATGTAGAATTCATGGTTCACTTCCGTATAACCTGCACGGGTACCTGCAATGAACTCAAAACGGCGGAGTGAGCTGGGAAGCGTATCCTGAACGAGCACGCGTATTTTTTTTCCGGATGAATCCTTATAAGTGGCTTTTATGTTTACGGGATATTGACGAATGTAGTCATTTTTCTGAAAGGAATATTGCAAGTAACCGGAAAGCCGCTGGTTGTGAAGATTTAATTTTCCCTTTATTACTTCCTGCATTAAGATCTCCTGTCCGCTCGGATCCTGGGGAATGCTATAGCCGGCGGAATCGATCATTTTCCATTCGCTGAGCACATCATCGAAGCGGTCAATTTGATAATTGACACCCCATTTAAGCGTTGAACGCTGATTGGTCCAGTGAGAAGTAAAATCTTTTTCTTTTTCGGAAAAACGAAACTGCCCGTTATGATAAATGTTGTAAATAGTTGCTTTCAGATGATTTCTTGCATGATTGAAGTAAGATCCTACTCCAACTGTTGCGATGGAATCTCCGAAGTTTTCTTTACTCGGATCTTTTTCCAGGAGATTGATGTAGTATTGCCCGAGAATGTCGAAATATTCCTGCTCATTCGTGTTAAAAGCAGAAGCATAGAAATCCAGCTGTAATTTTGAATTCACGGTATATTTTAAGGCGGTAGCGGCAGTCATTGTATTAAAACTGGAGCGCTCCTGACCTTCAAAGTAAACGTTCAGGCGATATGTCTGATTAACTGTTCCAAAATCAGTTTGCTCACTCTCCGGGGCAAACCGGTATTGATTGGAAGAATAATGGATAAGTGTGCTCCAGACAAGGCGTTCTGTCAGATTAACATTGATGAGTGACTGCACATCCCAGTAAACGGGATTGTAACCTCCTTTTGTCGGTAATGCTTTGAGCATATAACCGTTATTCCGGTAACGGGCTCCTACAAGATAATCAAAACGGGAATTGACTTTATGCGCAATATAGCTTTCTACTCCCATCATAGAGGCCATCAGAGAGCCACTTAATGAGTCCGGGCGAATATATTTTATATCTAAAACAGAGCTTAATTTATCACCATAATTTGATTCGAAAGCGCCTCCGCTGAACTTGATGCTTTCCACAAGGGAGCTGTAAACAAAATTTAATCCTTCCTGCTGGCCGGAGCGTGTAAGAAATGGGCGGTTGACAATAAAATCGTTGACGTAAACGAGGTTTTCATCATAATTCCCACCCCGAACGGTATAATTGGATGTTAATTCGTTGTTGGAAGTAGCGACAGTCGTCAGAACTAATGTTTTCCCGATATCGGATGTCGCAATTGTCCCGGGTTTCAGCTTTGGAAGCTTTATGTGACTGTCTTCATTTGTCCGGATGACAATGTTATCCGTTACGCTGACATCAAAAACAAGATCTCCGAATTTTCTGGTTTCACCGTTAGTCAGATGGATACTTTTTGAAATAGTTTGTTCTTCGTATTCAAAAACCAGTTCAATATCCTGTTCTGAAGGAACGTTCATCCTGAACTTTCCGTTTGACGGAGTCGTGAAATTTAAGCTTGTATCAGCCCGTGATGAAATATGCACAGACTCTAATGGTTTTCCATTTTTACTTACGCAGCGGCCTTCTATCATTGCAGATTGAGAAAGCACGTTCCCGCAAAAAATAAATAAGATCAGAAATATTAGAAAACGCATATCGTCAAAGGTAATTCAAACGCATGAATTAACGTTATATTATACCAATTCTGAATTTAAAATTGTCTGAATCACGCTACAATATCATGCGGTGAGCCCGACGACTATAAAGTCTTTTTCAAATGGCTCAATGGCGGAATAAACATTATTCAGAAATTCGCCGATATTTCCGGTCGGACAGTAATTTAAAAACAGATCCGTACGTTCTTGTAAGTTTCCGTTCGGAAACATCTTGTTTTTGACATCTTCCAGCTGTTTCATAGAAGTGTCCATTTTTTGTTTTTGAATGCGGATTACTTTTGATTGAATAGCCTCCAGTTGTTTGTCCAATTTATTGTTTTCTATTTCTGTAAAACTTACAAGCTGTGCATCAACCGGCGGGAGCTGCTCTTTCAGCAGGTTTTTCAATTCATCAAATTGTGCTGAAATTTTTTCGAAATTAACTTCTTCTGAGGTGTTTTTCTGAACGTATTCTTTTTTAATAGTGTCGATGTCTTCAATGAAATCAAAAAAGCCCAGACTTAATTTTTCCATTTTTTTCAAAGTCCCGCTGTCAATCAGCTGCAGGGAATTTCTTACCTGTATTAACGGATAAGGAACATTTACTTCTTCAAAAACTCCTTTTAGCTGCAGCCAATAAGCGATTTCACCTCCGCCTCCGACATAGCAAAGATTAGGAAGTATTGTTTCCTGGTAAACAGGTCTGAAAATAACGTTCGGAGAAAATCGTTCCGGATGGTTTTGCAGTAATTCGCGCATTTCTTCCGTGCTGAAATTTCCTTTACTTTCAATAAAGAAATGATCATTTTCCCACTGAATACGTTTACGGAATCCTTTTTCAATGTAAAAGAAATTAATAGGGCGTGGGAATACCTGTCCTTTGAATCCTGCTTCCGTGAGTTCTTTTGTTGCATTAAGCACTTTTTCTTCTGCAAAACGATTAAAAAGCTCTTTTTCTGTAACAGGAGAAAATACTGTCTTCAGTCGGATATTGTTTGGTTCAATTATGATTAAGCCGAACTCTTTGAACAGGGAGTGAACCAGCTTAAACTGAGCTTCACCGTAAGTTTTTCCGTCGTACTGATCTATGATCTGATGTATTTCACTTTCCGGCTTGCTGCTGAAAAGCTCATGTAATTGTTCCCGGATTTCGTTGAGTCCGAAAGTATCAAACATTCCGACAGGCCCCTGCTGTTCTGTATTCCAGGAAATTTTTTTGCCGAAAAGGTAAAAATGATTGACCTCTTCGAAATCATGATCTTCTGATGCGAGCCAGAATACAGGAACGAAATTGTTTTCGGGATACGCAGCCTTTAATTCTTCACACAATTTAATGATGTGGAGGATTTTATAGATAAAATAAAGCGGCCCGGTGAATAAGGAAAGCTGATGTCCGGTGGTTATAGTGAAAGTTGTTTTTTCTTTTAACAGATCAATGTTCCGGTTAACTTTTTCCCCGGGAGTTATCGTAGAATATTGTTCCTGCAACGCAGCCACAAGTATTTTTCTTGTCTCTTCTGAATAGGAATCAGATTTCAGTTTCATTTGTTGCTCAAATGCCTTTTTATGAAATACGTTTTGTATAAAAGGCGCCAGGTATTCCTGACGATATACCAGCTCATTGGACAGATGAGAGAACAGCCCTGTTGCGGCTCTGTGTATTTTTGAAACTTGCATGCGCAAATTTAAGTAAAAAACAATCTTGGAAGTTTAAATAGATGTTAGTGAAAAACCAAAAAAGGGTTGCTGGAAAAAGCAACCCTTTGAAATATTATTGAGAGAAATTTTATTCAATAACCAGTCGTTCCTGAACACTGCCTTTATCTGTTTCAATTTTCACAAGATAAACACCTTTCGAAAGATTTGTTAAAGACAATTCATTTGTAAACGAGTCAATTGCAGCCGGTTGTTTTACGATCTGCCCGGCAGCGTTATAAACGATTACTTTTGTCCATTCGAACAAAGAAGCGACTTTTATTGTTACGTTCCCTTTGGAAGGATTCGGATAAACAGAAATATAGTTTTCTAATCCCGCATTTTCAACGGAAAGCGCCGCGGAGTGGAAACAATTTGTTGTATCCTGGCAATCTCTGTAAGTGATAACGCAGGCAAAGTTTCCTTCATACCAAGGCGTAAAAGAAGTTCCTGTCTGACCGACAACCGGCATATTTTCATCACAGTTGATCCACTGATAAGTCGCATTTGGCTGATTTACGTTCGGAACCCCATTGACGAACGTCAGGATCGTATTAATGGTATCCATGGTAAGATTCAGCGTCACGATACTGTCACATCCGAAAACAGAAGTTGTTGTGTAGGTTACCGTATTTATAGTTCCATAGTAAGTATTTCCATCTATCCATGTGTAAGGATCACAGGCAGTAACTTCATCTACACCTGTTACAATATTTGAAATAACCAGGTTAAGCTTTGCGATTGAATCACATCCGTTGGAAGCGGTTCCTACGTGGAAGGTAGCTGTTGAGTTATCATTAGTGTAAGTATTTCCGTCTACCCAGGTGTATTGCATACATGCAGTAACGTTATCCATTCTTTCAACAGGGTGTTTGATAACTAGGTTTAATCGTGCTAAGGAATCGCATCCCTGGCTGTTCACACCCAAATAGAAAAGAACATTGTTCTGGCTTGATGTGTAAGTGATACCATTTCCTTGTAGCCATTTGTATTCGTTACATTCGGAAACGTTTTGATCCACATATGTAGAGTGCTTGATTACTACATTAAGGATATGAATACTGTCACACCCCGCCACATTTAGACCTTTCACATATTCATACCCGGAAACAGAAGAGGAGATTTTCTGACCGGTGCTTAATGTCAAAGTATCGCATACAGAACCTGCATTCTCGTTATAATATGTTTTTTTGATTGTCAGATTCAACGTAACAGTACTGTCACATCCCCAGATATTTCCGTAAGGGATTACGTGTGTTGCTGTTGAGTTGTTGCTGGTATAAGTGTTCCCGTCTATCCATAAATAATCGTTGCAGGAATTGACTACCTGTGTATAGGAAGTTGCAGTGCAGATATTGATGTTTCTGTATAATCGGGTATCGCTTTCTCCGTTTGCGTTTTCTCCCGTGATGATCAGATCAATATCACCATCATTTTCAAAATCAAAAGAAGTGATATCACCATTGAATAATGGCTCAAGAATCGTGGATGCATCGTTATCGTAAACAGATCCTATCATATTTGTAAAAGCGGAGGAAAGTTTCAGATCACTTTTAAGTTGTGAATTGATCAGGCTTTTACCTGTTACTGTGAAGTCCGGTCTGCCATCCTGATTAAAATCATTGAAGGTGAAATCACCATTTGTGTAATCAGTCGCGATAGTTGCGATTCCGAAATAACCCGAAATATCAAAAACAAATACACTCACCAAAGCATTATTACCTGTTTCAATACCGTTGACAATTACATACTCTACAGACCCCGGAACAAGATTGAAACGTTTTACTTTTGAGCTTGCATACCCGAGCAGCGTATCACTGACAAGAACATATTCAGTTCCGTTATATCTGTAAATATGAGTTGTCGTATCATCACTTTGAGTAATTCCTGTCAGGAAAAGGTCTTTTGTTGCTCCTGTACCTCTGAAATTCCCAAAAGCAAAACCTCCTTTTTTATGAGGAATAATTGCCGGGAAATTTGCCGCGGTATAGCTGGCCGAACCATTATTAGTATAGAATTTTGAAATTGCCGTACCGGAAATATTTTCACCTGAAATGAAAATATCTAAATCACCGTCTCCGTCGTAATCAATGAAATCAGCATTACCCTGATAAATTCCGTCAAATGAATTTGCGGATGCGGAATAAGTCGTACCGTTAAAAATGTAAAGCTGTGTAACAGATTGATTCGAAGCATTTTTTCCGGAAATTAATAAATCCATGTCACCGTCGCCGTCAACATCTGCAAACTTAGCTGATCCGTGAGATAGTGGTGTAACATTTGCTATAACCGATGAATTGTCAACGAATGTACCATAGCCGTTGTTTAAATAAAACGCATTTACAACTGTTCCGGAGCTGTTAATGCCGGATATGTAAAGGTCTTTCTTTCCATCATTGTTAAGATCAGCGGTCGCAACGAAAGAATTTTTAACATCAATGACATTATTGTTCGTGATTTCGATAAGATTTTGAGCATAAAAAGCGGTAGAAATCAATATTCCACCAAACGCAAGTAACCATTTTTTCATAATATTTCTCAATTAGGCGCTTTAAACCTCCGAAAGATATGAAATTTAATTAATAAGAAATAAAATTTTTATTATGATTTACGTTTTAGCCACCTTGGCAAAATGATAGCACCAATAAAAAGATAAGGGAAATAAGAAATCAACCGCCATATCACCGCCAGTCCTGAGAGCAGAAGAGAGGAAGCACCCAGCCCCAGCATGAGCTTGCCAAAGGCAAATTCCGCAACTCCGCTTCCGCCGGGTGTGGGACTAACCATCATAATGATCCATAACATAAACTGTTTTCCCAGAATGATAAGGTGCTGCATCAGGTTGATATCTACAAATGCAGCGATAATACAATTGATGACAAGATACCTTGAAATCCATGAAAGACAGGTGCTCAATGCTGTCCGGAACCAGAATCCGAATTTTTCCTTTTTCATGATTGCAGAAGTGAGCACGATCTCTGCCCCGGTTTTTTCCGCAATGTTTTTCCATTTTTTCAGGAAAGGCAGCTTGAAAATAGCGAGCAGCAGCTTCTGTATCAGCTTTGGATAAATAAAAATGCTTGTTACCAATAACAGGCTGATTATTAATTTAATGGAATAAGCCAGCCAGAAAAGGTATTTTATGCTGCTTGTCCTGACTTCTTCCACAGGAAAAAGAACAGAAGTGTCAATAAACAGAAAAATTACCGGAACCGTCAGGATGAAAAACAAATTGTCCATCATTGCAGTTACAATGATAATAGCGGTTGAACGCCCCAGCTCTATTTTTTCTTTGTTGAGGATAAACATGGCTACGGCTGTTCCGCCGACAACACCGGGAGAAAGCGCGGATGCAAATTCCCAGATCATGATCACATGGAAGCTTTGCAGCCAGTTCAGCTCATTATTCGTCAGCGTTCTTATCCGCATCATATATGCCGCATCGCGGCCGACCATAAAGCAAAGTGAAAGAAAAATCCAGAAAAAGGATTGTGTGGTCCAGCTGATCTCTGTTAAAATATCTCCCAGCTGCTGCTGTTTGTAAGTTCCGTGAGCGGATGGAATGAATTCTTCTGCTATGGACGGATCTACTTTCCCGTTCTGGTTGAAGTCAATCCACTCGTGAGTGCCATGACGTGGATTTTCTATAAAATAAACTTTGCTTAAGCTGCTGTAAACCATAAATACAGCTATCACTAAGCCTAAAAGAATGGCAACGGTAATCCTCCACGATTGAAAAGATCTTTTAATTATGTCTTCATTCCTGCTCATCTGCAATCGGCTCTAATTCTGCTTCAATTTCCCAGTTAGAGCGTATTTTAACTCCTTCTGTGAATCGAATGACTTTTTCCGGCTGTCGGAGAATTATAAAATCACCTGTTGTCCATCGTCCGTCCTTATTCTCGTCAATATATGCTTTGAAAGAATAGTTCCCGGGAGACAAGTTAGGAAGTTTTAGCAGAGTACCGGTTTTAGAAATGTTAAAGGTTTTATAAGGTTTGTTTTCATAAAGCATTTCCACCACGGCATTTTCCGGAAGCTTGTTCAAACTTAGTATCAGTACTCCGAGTGCGGAAGGATCCGTTATGTCAAACGTTCTTGTAAAAGAAAAAGACTCCTGAAAATTCTCAAATCCGATGGCTTTATCTAAAACATTCAACTTGAAATTACTGCCTTTTAGGCCATTTAGCTTCAGGCTCAGATATTGATCTTTAAACGTAAGTTCCACCGGAATCCGTACAGTATCATAAATAAGAAGTTCTATTTTTGAAGTATCAACAGCAATAATTCTGTCTGAGAAGCTGAACAGAATAGTATCTCCGTTTTCATAGCTTTTTTTTACTTCAGGAATCTCGAAAGCCGGCTTGAGATTTTTTCTCCTCGCCGGAGGACGTACTTTCAGTGTATCACTTTTGATACTGTCTTCAATATGATTGACGATCAGCTGATACTGATTCCCTTCAGAAGGGTAGCTGACAAAAGAAAGCGAATCTTCAGAATACCAGTAAACGGCTTCGGGAGAAATATCTTTTCCACCCAGCTGAAGGGATTGCAGTTTGATCGGATTTTTTGATGCAACGGTAAATTTGGAAGGGAATGTATAGCGGGCGGAAAGCTTGGAAGGTAGTAGCTGTTTGAACAGCTTTAGCTGCAATGTATCTTTCTGAGCAGTGTCAACGGTGATTTTTTCTTCGGTAAAAGCAATTTTTTCGGTTACCTGCCATTTGGAATCCTTGTTTTCATCCTCAAAAGCATAAAGCTCAAAAGTTCCCGGCTTTAAATACTCGAATGTAAATTCTCCTTTTTCATTCGTGGTAGCATAATACAAAGGCTTTTTATAAACAGCGCTGTCCTTTGGTTCATACAACCCGACAAAGCAGTTTTTAACAGGACTCAGCTCATAGGCATCGATGATAATTCCGGTGTAAGTAAGAGAATCGAGGAAATTTCCTGTAGAAAAAACATACTGCATCAGTGAATCGTTGGATTCCGTGATATCTTTCACTGTTCCGTTCATCGTAATCACATAGGTTGTGTTTTCCTGAAGCTTTCCGTCCAGCTTAAGTAGCAATGTTTTTCCTTCAACAGTAGCCTCAATCTTAATATTGTCGGGGATAACGGAAATGGTTTGGATGGGATTGTTCAGCTTGATAAATTCCTCGAATTTAAAACGGATCTCCTTTGCCTTGAAATTTGTGCTTGAATTCGGCGGAGTAATTCCGTTTTCTACTATTCTCGGCGGAATTTTATCTACCGGTCCGCCCTGTAAGCTTACTATTTGGGCACATCCGGCGAGTAGCAGCAAGGAAGTAATTAAAAATAAGAACTTACGCATTCACAGATTTTTTCTAAGTATTCTTGATCAACCGTGTCAAAGGTATTGAGATTTTCACTGTCCACATCTAAAACAGCAACAACTTTACCGTTCCTGGTGACAGGAACGACAATTTCACTTTTGGAGAGCGAGCTGCAGGCGATATGTCCGGGAAAAGCTTCCACATCAGGTACGACTATTGTCTTTGCTTCTTTCCACGCCGTTCCGCAGACACCTCGTCCGTAGGAGATGCGCGTGCAGGCAATCGGTCCCTGAAACGGCCCGAGCACAAGCTGTTCACCATCAACCACATAAAATCCTGTCCATAAATGACCGAAAGCCATATTCAATGCAGCAGCTACATTGGCAAGGTTTGCGATCAGGTTAGTTTCTCCCTGTATCAACGCTTTTAGCTGAGGAAGCAGCTCCTCGTAACGTTGCTGCTTGTCATCTGAGCTGAAAATTAATTGTTCTGCCATGAGACAAATATAAGGACAATAACAGCATTTTTGATGCTGAAAATCGTTGTTACCCTTAAAACAATAAAAATCGACATCTCTTTCTATGTTTTGTTTCTGAAATCTTTCTGCTGTAGTTAACAAAACCAGAATTTTTATTAATTTGGATAAAAAAAGACCTATGCTGGAGCGTATTAACTTAAATAAAGTATTGTTTTTAGACATTGAAACGGTTCCTGTTTATCCTGACTACGAAGCTGTCGATGATGAGTTGAAGAAATTTATCAATCAGAAATTGCACATCAATCCGGAAGAACCGGATACGATTGTTCATTATAACCGTGCAGGCATCTATTCGGAATTTGCAAAGATCATCTGTATTTCCGTAGGTTTTGTGCGGGAAACAAGAACCGGGAGGCAGATGCGCCTGAAATCTTTTTATCACGATGATGAACAAACCTTACTAAAACAGTTTAAATCTTTACTGGATGAACATATTTCTGATTTCCAGATTCTTTGCGGGCACAATTCCAAAGAATTTGATATCCCGTTTATTTGCCGCAGGATGCTGGTGAACGGAATAGGGCTGCCGGATATTCTGGATATTGCCGGTAAAAAACCTTGGGAAATCGCGCATCTTGATACCATGGAGCTCTGGAAGTTCGGCGACTATAAAGCTTATACTTCTCTGGCGCTGCTGTGCCATATTTTCAGAATCCCGACTCCAAAGGATGATATTTCAGGAGCAGATGTGGCGCGTGTTTATTACGAGGAAAATGATCTGGAACGCATTAAGCGTTATTGTGAGAAAGATGTGGTAGCATTGATTCAGCTGTTTTTGAGATTCCGTGGAGAAAACCTGATAGAAGAAGGAGAAATACATTTTAGTTAGTGATTCTAAACTGTATTATACCGTTTGAGTTGTAATTAATTTGTTTATAATCAGTTTTTGTGCTTTGAAAATACTTCTGTTGCAAGTTTCCGGAACAATTTCTGTTCTTAATTCAATTTATATCTGACACCTATTGTAAGCATGGGTTCTACTCCTAATAAAGGAGGATCAAAAAATTTAGAAATACTCAGTTTTGTAGGGTTTAGAAAATAAAATGGCAGTTTTCCGCCTGCTACAAGATTCATCTTTTTTGATATGTTCCAGACAAATGATAAAACAAATCCGAGTCCGCAGTTAAATTCAATTAATTGATCTTTTGCGATGTTTTTTCCCCAATTATAATTATCATCAAAACCGGTATAATCATATTCAAATTGGTGATGGTAAATACCACCAATAGCATATATTCCCAAGTCTATAGCCCACGCTCTTTGAATTTTAAATTGATAAGAATAAGCTATTTCTGTCTGGATGCCAATATTGTTGCTTTTATAGTATGTCTCCCCGTATGATGACGGTATGCCAGTACGGCCAAACCAATTTTTAGTATGACCATCAGCAGTATATTTCCCAAACTGGCCAGCTCCTAAAGACACTGAAAAACCATAACCGGATGTTTTTCTGTTTAAGTAATATATCTCTCCATAGTAACGGGAATACCACCCATTGAAATTCACTCCGATATAAGTTCCTTTTTTTTCTCCCCGTTTTCCCTGAGAGTATCCGGTAGCAGGATTCTGGAGAAAACAGAATAATATAATCAGGATAAAAGGAATATCTCGTTTTATATTCATTTTGAAAATAAGTAGCTGCCGGTTATTACCTTACGTTAAAACCCAAAATTCTTTCCTTTTTCATGAGCAGGAATTCCTTTTTCCATCCAAGAAGGCTTTGAACCGTTATTGAGATAGAAATCGAAAAACTGCTTCATCCGGCGACTGAGGTCTTTGCGATTTCCTTTTTTCATCAGGTTGTGCC
Organism: Flavobacteriia bacterium 40-80; assembly: GCA_001899145.1. Taxonomy (GTDB): domain Bacteria; phylum Bacteroidota; class Bacteroidia; order Flavobacteriales_D; family Crocinitomicaceae; genus 40-80. The sequence continues at coordinate 161,017 of MKVF01000009.1, read as the reverse complement.
CGTCACCATTGTAATTTAATAACCAAACCGGTTGTTGCAGACGGCGAAGTCCCATAAATAACTCGATTCCCTGATACCATGGCACAGCGCCATCTTCGTCATTGTGCATAATCAGCAAAGGTGTTTTTACTTCGTCCAATCCGAACAACGGAGAATTTTCCACATACAGTTCTGGCGCTTCCCAGATAGTTTGACCGATACGGCTCTGACTGTGCTCATACTGAAACTGGCGGCTTATCCCGCTTCCCCAGCGGATTCCCCCGTAAGCGGAAAACATATTGGAAACTGGTGCACCTGCCATTGCTGCGGCATATCTCGTTGTCATTGTTACCATTTGGGCTGTCTGATAGCCGCCCCAGCTTTGCCCCTGCAAACCCATACGTGTGGAATCAATTGACGGATATAATTTCAGTACATGATCTGTTCCACTCATGATTGCATTGTACGCACCTTTTGCCGGGTAACCGATTTCATAACGGATGTCCGGCATAAGCACAAAATATCCGGAAGAAGCATATTCCGTCGGGAAAATAATAGATGCAGTTGGCCGCGGTGTGCTGTGAAGATGGATATCCTCAGATGAGGTTTCATAATAATAAACCAGTAAGGGATATTTTTTTGTACTGTCATAATCTTCCGGCTTATAGAGCAATCCCTCCAGTTCCTGTCCGTCATACGCCGTCCATTTTAGAGGTTCAACGATTGACCAGTTATAGTTTTTTTGCTGTGGATTGATATCCGTAAGCTGCTTGTATTGATTATTTTCAACGAGATAAAAATTGGGATATAATTCGTTATTCTGAATACGGGCAAAATACCGTTTGTGGGTTTTATCATAAATAAAATTTCGTGCTTCAAAATAACCGCTGAGAATCTCTTTTAAATTATAGTTCTTGTCTAAAGCATAATAAGTATTGAACTTTGATTCAAGATCAAATACACTGATGATAATATTTTCCGGGTTGAAATACACCGAGTCACTTTCTATTTTATAATAATTCAATTCAATTTTGCGGTTTAACCATTCTTCAGGTGTGATCCGGCTTAGTTCACTTGTTGCGAATTGAAAAGAATAAAGTGCCTTTGTGGAATTAAACCAGATAGTATTTTTGTTTTCATCCAGTTCCATTCTCCCTGCAAATCCGGGAATGTAGTCCATTCCATTCAGATCCTCCAGCCAGCGTTCCTCTATTGGACAAGTAATACACTTTTCGGTTTGGCCGGAAAGATTTCGCAGGTACAAATTTGTGTCTTTGTCGTTTTCGTAAACCACGAATTTCCCGTCCGGAGTAAATAGAATGTCTGAAAAATTTCCTTTAACAGCTAATTTTTTGCTTCCGTCCCGTAAGTCTATCAGATAAACATCGCTTCGCCATGGATAATCAAACGTTTTGTTGGTGTCATACGCAATTGAAGATGCGGCCAGAACAAAAGGAGATTTATCCCAGGTTTGGATAATCTGTAAAGTGTCGTCTTCGATTTTCACCAGCTTTTTGTTTTTCAGATCGAAAACAGAAGTGAAGAATTCTTTGTAAAACCGCCCGGAGCTCAACAGCTGTTCCGGCTGGAGATTTACATCGTTCCACGACCAGATATCTAACTTCACCTGCTCTTCCTTGAGCAAAGTATCTTTTTCTTTTTCAGGCTCTTTGCGCTGAATGTCAAGAAGCCATTTATCCGTTTGTTCCAGTTGTTCGAACCCGGAATTTGCTGCCAGGATAAAGTTAGAATCTAATAACTGTTTCATGCCGATAGAATCTATAGCGGAAAAACTGCCAGAAAAGAGATACAATTCATTTGTTTTCTGCTTTTTACCAAAGGATTTCCCGATCAGAAAACCCGCCTGCTGCTTTGAAGAGAGGTACATACTTTCAATGAATTCGAACCGGTCTTTTATCGGATGTGTATCGAACGTTTTTAAATCTAATCTGATAACCGAAGAAAATTCTTCTCCTTTTTTACTTCCTGCAGTAACCAACATGGCAAACTGTTGTTCCTTATCAATATAAAAATCAACGATTCCCGTTTTTTGCCACACAATACCTTCATTTTCTTTCGTAATAAAGAAGGTATGTTCATCTCCGTCGTATCCGTTTTTTATTTTTTTATTTTTCCCCTTGCTGATATCGTTATCTTTTGTTTTGAAATTATGTGTCAGCAGCCCAACGACAACATCCAGCGAATCCAGCAGTTCAAAATCATCAACATTTGGAATAGTTAACTGCTTTTTACTTCTTAATCCGTAAATAATCAGCGTATCTTTAGGAAGCTTGTAGCTTTTGGTATCCTTGATCTTTAATGAGCGCAATTGCTTATAATCCGGTTCCTTGCGAAGAATTAGAAATGAGTTTTTCCTGCTGAATTGTACTTTGCTTCCGCGTTCAATTTTCAGGAGTGTATCAACATTATTTTCAATTGACAGCAGATAAGCGGCTCCGTTTCCTTCGTAAGGTTTTGTGGAGAAAGCAAAATAATTTCCATCCGGGGACAGCTGAAAGTCAGAAAAACTCTTCCATTCCGCGTAAGCAGTATGGTCAATTACTTTTTTTTGAGAGAAAACAACTGTTCCAAGTAAAAGGAAACCGATATATAAGAGAAGCTTCATTATTTTTGAATTTCCCCAAAAATACAAAAACGGTATTCAAAGTGCAATTTGAACAATTGTTAAGCACTATTTTAAACGATACACTATAGGATACAATATTCTGAATTTTGACCGGCCAACGGAAAATCAAGCGTCGGTTTTCCGCTTATCAATACAATAACTGGCGAGCTCTTTCGTAGAGAATCATCCCTGTCGCCACACCGACATTCAATGAAGAAATAGTTCCGAGCATTGGTATTTTCCCCTTGATATCAGCCATTTTAAGAATATCCGGAGAAATACCATCTTCTTCCGACCCCATAACAATGGCAACGGCCCCGCGTAGATTTACTTCATAAAGCGGAGTGGCTGTTTTCTCTGTACATGCAACGATACGGATACCGCTTTGCTGCAGATAAAAAAGATCATCCTTAAAGTTATTGGATTTACAAACTGGTATTCTGTTTAATGCGCCGGCAGATGTTTTAACAGCATCAGCAGTTACCTGTACTGAACCTCTTGCAGGAATAACAATTGCTGTTACTCCCTGACATTCTGCTGTTCTTGCAATCGCTCCGAAATTACGGACATCTGTCAGCCTGTCCAGAAATAAAAAACAGGGCTTTTCTTCTTTTTCGATAGCCTGGTTCGCCATTTCCCGCAGATCATAATAGCTGACCGGAGCAATATCGGCAATTACACCCTGATGGTTCTGTGTAGTAATTTTATTTAATTTTTCAATGGGAACATACTGAATATTAAAATCCTTACCCGCTAATTCTTCTTTTAATTCAAGAAAAAGTTCTTTGTCAATGCCTTTCAGAATCATGATCTTGTTAATTTCCCTTCCTGCACGGACTGCTTCAATAACTGCCCGGACTCCAAAAATCATGTTTTCTGTTTTTTCCTTTCGGAAAGGACGTTCGTCTCTTTGTCTGTCACCGGAAAAAGAAGGTTTTTTTCCAAAAGTTTTATTGCGTTTGTTCTCCATGAGGACAAATGTAGAGAAATTTAGAAGAAGCACGAATGTAATTTACAGATTCTTAAACAACAGAAAGCCCGTTTGTCTTAACGTCCTAAAATTTTATTGTCTTAGTATCATAATATCCTGATGTCATAATATCCAGACACCCTAACGGTCGCCTGCCACCACAACTACTTTTTTCATTTTGAACGTTTCTCCCGAATCTAAATGATAACCGTCAAAAATAATAACGTAAGTTCCTACACTCGCTTTTTTCAAGTCATCGTCCAGACCGTCCCAGCTGAAAATTCCTGTTGCTCCCAAAAGCTCATTTTTAACTAGGCTTCGGCTGTCGCGTCCTCTGTCATCATAGATTTTTACGGAACCTACATAACCTGTTTTGTCCATTTCGTAAGTAAGGATGAGGTAATCTTCAAAACCGTCATTATCCGGCGAAATAGTTTCAGAGCTTAATGTTAATTTTCCACTATACAGATAGGCTGTATTCTGCGAATTTTCCAATCCCGGAGTAGCAAAACCGGCTGATTCCGATGCTGTATGCCAGGAAGAAGAAACAGTAGAAGGAGCATCAAAAGAAATTCGTTCCAGCGATTTACCTTTTTTATCATCCAGCAACTGAAAATGCCATTTTTCAGAATAGGTCAATGAATCAATTGTTGTTAAAGAATCCAGGAATAAACGAATGGTTGAAACATCATTGTTCATGGGAGGAATCGCCATTTGGATGTAATTTCCCGTTCCGTGGAACGGATAATTTTGCTTTTGAAACGAAGTGTCCGGAGTTAATACGGTGATGGCGTCCGGCAGCAGATAGTAATCAGCTGCAATAATTTTGTTGTTGCTTGCCCCTGATTTTGTATTAGTCAGCTGAAGGCCCCTGAGATTGAAAGTTTTGTTGCTGATATTTTTTAATTCGATAAAGTCAGAGCCTCCTGTCAGCGGATTAAATAAAAGCTCGTTGATGATGATTTCCCCTGAAACCGGTATATCCGCCAGGATAAAAACGATCTGATCTTCTGCTGTTATGTTTCCCTGGCAATCCTCAATAGATTGCACTTTCAGCGTGTAGTTTACTGATGGAATAAGATGCCCGTTCAACCGGATATAGAAACGAGCCCGGTTAGCGGGATCCTTGCTCACATCTTCTATTGTTAACGTTGGAGAAAGTTCAAACAGCATAGTCGTCCAGTTTGCTCCAAGGGGTTCTGTAAATTGCACTGCTACAACTGAATCGGAAAGAGGGATAGCGGACAATAAGACCGGAGCAATGGTGTCCGGAGAGTTGTCATTAACGGAATTGACAATTCCCGGAGTGCCACCGGACAGATTTTCAGATGCTTTCCAGTTAAATTCATCTGAGCAGGAAATGTTCAGACGAATTCTTTCCAGCGAATAACCGCCGTCTTTTTTCACATCCTCTTTGTACCATCCATCGGTATAAGAAACTTGATCAAGTAGCATTCCTGAATGATCTTTCAGAATGATGTCATCACCTGCATTTCCGTAGGAAGGAAAACTTGTTGCTCCGATTCCGTTGCTGAACAGTGTCGCGTTGGTTGTGGAAGCGATCACTTTATACTCGCTGGGAGCGATCCAGCCGGAAGCAATTGTCCCGAAAGAACTGTTGTCCCCGATCTTCCACCCGGTAATATTAAAATATTTTGAGCTCTTATTGTATATTTCCACATATTCTACTTCCGGTAGTCCGACAACGGGCGTCGGATCAGCCATAAATTCGGTAATAATTACATCACCTTCGGAAGGAACGTCGGAGACCCAATGAATGAAATATTTGGAGCTGTTTCCTCTGTTTCCCGAACAATCTTCTAATTGCTGTAGTTCGAGAATATAATTCGTGTTTGTAGTAATTGGTGTTGAAAGAGAGATAGTAAAGAATGACAAATCAGCCGAATCTTGTGTGATTCCCGTAATATCCATGGACGGAGTAGTGTTTACCACAATTTGACTGATTGTTGAACCGGGAATTATTTCGTTGACTTTTACAGATAGCGTATTCAGATCAACAACAAGAATTGTATCAATTTGCGGAGCAGTTATATCCGGAGAGTTATCAAAGACGGAGTTGATTGTGCCCGGAGTTCCTCCTGAAACAGCATCAGAGGCTTTCCAATTATTCATATCTGAACAAACAACGTCCGGATTGATCCGTTCTAAAGTATAGCCGCCATCTTTTTTCGAGTTGTCTTTATACCAATCAATCGTATAGCTGATTTTATCAAGGATATTTCCATTGTTGTCCTGTAGAATGACATCGTCGTAATTATTATTGTATGCCGGAAAGCTGCTCGCGGTGATGGCATTTGTAAAATGTGGAGCAGCTGTCGCGGAAGTGATGATCTTATATTCTCCGGGAAACAGCCATACCGAAGAAGAAATCGTTCCATAACCTGCGTTATCGCCGATTTTCCAACCCTGAATATTAAAATACTTATTGCTTCGGTTGTAAATTTCTACAAAATCGTATTCGGGAAGCCCTGCTGTGGGAGTTGGGTCGGCCATTACTTCATTGATGATAATATCCCCTGGAACAGGAATATCAGAAACCATGTGGATAAAAGATTTTGAGCTGCTTCCACTATTTCCGGCACAATCTTCTAATTGTTGCAATTCAACAATATAAATGACATTTGCAGTAATCGGTGTTGAAAGAGAGATGGTAAGCAACGACCGGTCAGCCGGATTCTGTGTGATTCCCGTAATGTTCATGGACGGAGTAGTGTTTACCACAATTTGACTGATTGTTGAACCGGGAATTATTTCATTGACTTTTACAGATAACGTATTTAAATCAACAACAATAATCGTATCAATTTGCGGAGCAGCTATATCCGGAGAGTTATCAAAGACGGAGTTAATTGCTCCCGGAGTTCCTCCTGAAACAGCATCAGACGCTTTCCAGTTGTTCATGTCTGAACAAACAGCCTCCGGATTGATCCGTTCTAAAGTATAGCCGCCATCTTTTTTCGAGTTGTCTTTATACCAGTCAATCGTATAGCTGATCTTGTCTATGATATTTCCATTGTTGTCCTGTAGAATGACATCGTCGTAATTATTATTGTATGCCGGAAAACTGCTCGCGGTGATGGCATTTGTAAAATGTGGAGCAGCTGTCGCGGAAGTGATGATTTTGTATTCTCCGGGAAACAGCCATACCGAAGAAGAAATCGTTCCATAACCTGCGTTATCTCCGATTTTCCAACCCTGAAGGTTAAAATACTTATTGCTTCGGTTGTAGATTTCTACAAAATCGTATTCGGGAAGTCCTGCTGTGGGAGTTGGGTCGGCCATTACTTCGTTAATAATAACGTCACCTTCGGACGGCATTTCCGCAATTAAATAGGTAAATTCAAAAGTGATTGTTGTATCATTTCCTGATACATCCCGAACAGAAGGAATCGTTACCTGATAAGTAGTTCCATTTGTAAAACCTGTTGAAAAAAGGAAAGTCACTACGGCCGGATTTGTTTCCTGCACGATTGAACTTTGGATTAAGCCGGGTGCCGAGCTTACCGTTTGTGATTCAATTGCGTGATCAACCGGTTCGGTAAATGTTACCCGGACGGATTGGTTGTTTAATACATTGACCGTTGTGATATTCGGAGCGATATTATCCGATTGTTCTGCTCCCACATAAATATCATCGAGGTATATTTTCCGGATATTGGAAACGGTATATGTACAATAAATTCCGAAATAAGGAGCAGCATTTGTATTGATATCGGTAGCTGTTGCCTCCTGAGAATAGTTGTTTCCTCCGGTATAATCAATATAAAGCATCCATTCGCCCGAGGCCCGATGTACAATTTTTAAGCCCAGAGTGAAAGCATTTGCCACAGCGCCTGATGTGCCTGTAAGAATAAGTGAAGAAGCGCCTGATGTGATTTTGTACAATTTAACAGCATCATTCGATCCGGCTTCTCCGAAAAGCAGGAAATATCCGTTCTGGACGTTTGTGAAAGAGGGATCGTCAGCGGTTAAAAAAATGCGTGTATAGTTCGTTGCAGATCCTGCGAAATTCTGCCTCAGCTGAAATCTCCATTCTTTATCTGCTAAATCTGTTAGTAAATTAGGTGTTGACAAGTAGGATGTTGATGCGGCGGAAGCATTTGTCTGCAGCTGCCCGGCTCCATTGACCGTAAAATCACTGGTCGTTCCTGCCCAGACCGGATTATTGGTAAAGTCTCCGTCTGAAAATTGTTCAATAAGCTGGGATTTTGCAAAAACGGGAGTAATTAAAAGGATAGTGAACAGGAAAGTTTTCATAAGTGGGTGTAATTCGCCGCAAATATAGTAATTTTGATTTTTCGGTATAAGTCTTTGTAAAAGAGTATAAATTTTTGATATGAAAGTAGCAGTAGTAGGCGCAACAGGGCTTGTTGGAAATGTAATGCTGGAAGTATTAAGGGAGAGAAATTTTCCCGTTACGGAATTAATTCCGGTAGCATCAGAAAGATCGGTAGGGAAAACAATAGAATTTAAAGGTAAAAATTACCGTGTTCACAGCATGCAGGAGGCAATTGATGCGGTTCCTTCTATCGCTATTTTTTCAGCAGGAGGACAGACATCTCTGGATTTTGCACCGGCTTTTTCGGAAAAAGGTACTGTTGTAATTGATAATAGCTCTGCATGGAGAATGGATCCGGATAAAAAGCTGGTAGTACCGGAAATAAACGGAAATATGCTTACTGCTGAAGACAAGATTATAGCAAACCCGAATTGTAGCACGATCCAGCTGGTGATGGTGCTTGCACCTTTGCATAAAAAATACGGGATAAAAAGAGTGATCGTTTCTACTTATCAATCTGTTACGGGAACGGGTGTAAAAGCCGTTTCACAGATGGAAAACGAACGAAACGGAGCTGGTGGGGAAATGGCGTATCACTATCCGATTGATAAGAATTGCATTCCGCATTGTGACTCTTTCTTAGATAACGGTTATACCAAAGAAGAGATGAAGCTGGCCAATGAAACAAAGAAAATTCTTGATCAGGCCATAAGAGTTACCGCTACCGCTGTTCGTGTTCCGGTTGTCGGAGGACATTCGGAAGCGGTAAATATAGAGTTTGAAAAAGACTTTGATCTGGCAGAGGTCAGAAAATTATTGAATGAAACTCCGGGAGTGGTTTTAAAAGATGATCCGACTACAAATACGTACCCGATGCCGAAATATGCTCAGGGAAAAGATGATGTGTTTGTCGGGAGGATCCGGAGGGATGAAACTCAGGAAAATACGCTGAATTTATGGATTGTGGCAGATAACCTGAGAAAAGGGGCTGCAACGAACGCTGTTCAGATCGCCGAATATCTTTATGAGGAGAAATTGATCTGACAGGAACACCCGGAATTAATCCGGTTTTTCTTTTTTCAGGAGCTTGATATCTGCTATCAGCTGTGTCACTTCTTTATTACTAGTTCCGTCGTAATATCCGCGGATGTGACCTTCTTTATCAATCAGTACAAAATTATTTGTGTGGATAAAGTCGCTCCCTGCATCTCCAAGATTAGCTGCTTCCGCAGGTTTTAAAACAAAAATGGATTTTCGGGCGAATTGATAAAGGTCTTCTTTTTTTCCGGTGAGGAAGTACCATTGATTTTCGACAGCCTCATGCCCGCCGGCATACGTTTTCAGCTGTTCAGGAGTATCTGTTTCCGGATCAACTGTAAAACTCAGAATCTTAATCTCATTATCATTTTTAAATTCCTGTTGAATGCGCATAATTTGCTGATTCATTTTAGGGCAGATAGTTCCACAGGTAGTGAAAAAATATTCGGCTATCCATATTTTTCCCTGTACCTGCTTATCGGTAACCGTTTGATTGTCCTGATCGGTAAATGAAAACGGCTGGATCTTATGGCCGTAGCCGATTCGTTGTATGCCCGTTTCTACCATTTCCTCTTCAATATCAATAGGATTAATTACCGGAAGCCTGCGTTCTTTTTCTGTTGGCTTCAGCATAAAATAACCGGTGATAATGGCTGCAATACAAATAAAAGCAGTGACGATAACGGTACGCATAATCGGGTGTTTTTACAAAAATAGGTAATCTGTTCCGGGCAGCAGCCAAAAAGGATTTAATAAACTCTTAAAATAAAAACGGGCAGTATATTACTGCCCGCCTGCTGTAATAAGCTTATACGATTACAATTTCACGATTTTGTGGGAATTTTGTAACTGTGTGCCGAATTTCACGGTATAGACACCTGCCTGTAATCCGTTCAGATCCACATTAATGGTTGTGTGTGGATTCTCAATCGTACGGACAATTTTCCCGTTCAGGTCATAAACAGTCAGATTTTCAGGATTTTTGCTGAATGTCATTGTGAACGAATCTGTTGTCGGGTTTGGATAGGCAGAAACAGTAATTGCATCAATCACCTTAGCTGTCAGATGTTCGTTGTCATTTACAAGATCGTAACGCGGTCCCTGCAGGACTCCGATCATTAAATCTGCCTGCCCTTTAGTGAAAGAATTCTGACAGGTTTCAGCGGAATAGTCCATAAAGTTTTCCACCATGTCCGGTAAATCTCCGATTGTACCGATATTATCAGTACAGGTATTTTTAGTCAAATCACATGACATTGATTCAGACTTGTCTGTTGCATTTGGCGTATCATCCACACCATCATCTTCGGTACAGTTAGTCGCATCGCCCCAGATATGACGTAATCCCAGATAATGCCCTACTTCATGAGTAACAGTTCTTCCTCTGACAACATATCCCTGTTCCGTCAGCGGATCCGGATTATTGCTTCCGAATACTTTATGGCTGATGACCACTCCGTCAGACATACCTCCGGTTGAATTCGCCGGCCAGTTCGGTAAATTTGCGGGAGGAGTAGCATATCCTAATAATGCTGTCATTTCCTGTCCGCCTAAGTTCAGACTGATATTTCCAACCCAGATGTTTAAGTATTTGGACTGATCCCACGGATCGATTCCTCCGTTTGCAGTGGACTTGATTCTTTCAAGGGAAGACATATCTCCTGTGATCATTGCCATTATATCCATGAAAGATGTCAGAGATGTCTGGGTTCTGGTAATACCGCTGGTGTAATTCCCTTCCGGATCACGGGAAACGAGCACGAAACGGATTTTAGGACTCCCCGCAATAGGATGAAATTCACTTCTCAGGTTTACGGTATCCGCGTTCATGCGGCTATAATCTTCATTTAAAATACGGATCTGGTTGTTGATGACACTGTCAGGAAGATTCTCTGACGGTTTGTTATAAACTACATGAACAACAACAGGTATGACATATTCTGTTTTTGCAAGAGAGCCGTTTGCTCCGCGTTGTTTTGCTTCCTGAAATTGTTGTTCGTAACGCTCCATGAAGGTAGCGTCTTGCTGAGCAGAATAGTTGATGGCCTCATGAGAGAAGCATTTTACAATATTCTGACTAAATGAAAGACCTGATAAAATCAGACTCAGAGAAAGTACAATTTGTTTCATTGATTTTAGATTTGGCCGAATATAATCATTCTAAGTGCTATTTTTACCAAAGTTTTTATGAAAGGTTATTATTAATGATTAAGCGTATGAACAGATATATTGCTTCTATTATTTTTTTGATTTTCGCTTTATCAGGATTTTCTCAGAACAGCGCTTTTACCATTTTTGACTCCAAAGGGAAAAAAGTTTCTTTTGAAAAGATGGCGAATGCGGCTTTGAAAAAAGACTATGTGTTTTTTGGAGAATATCACAATGATCCGATTGCACACTGGCTTCAGCTGGAACTGCTCCATTATTTGTATAAGTATCATCCACAGATAATCATCGGAGCAGAAATGTTTGAGCGGGATAATGACACGCTGATCCAGCAATATTTAGCAAATCAGCTGACAGACAAACAATTTGAGGATTCCTGTCGTTTATGGAGCAATTATAAAACAGATTATAAGCCGGTATTACTGTTTGCCAAAGAAAATAAACTGTCTTTCCGCGCGACAAATATTCCGAGAAGATACGCTTCTCAGCTGTATAAAAAAGGAAGAGTATCGCTGGATTCACTTTCGCAAGAAGAAAAGTCCTGGATAGCTCCGCTGGATTTTCCTGTGGACACCACACTCAGTCAATACGAAAATCTTTTGAAAGGTTTTGCCCACGGCGGACTGAGTTTTGTAAGTGCTCAGGCCATAAAAGATGCGACAATGGGTTATTTTACCGGAAAATACTATCAGCCCGGGAGCATTTTTTATCATTTGAACGGGTCTTATCACAGCGACTTTCATCAGGGAATTCTCTGGTATCTGAATTATTATTTCAAGGTGCCTTATGAACGAATGTTTACAATATCCACCGTTTCGCAGAAGAATATTAATAAACTGGAAAAAGAATACCTGGGAAAAGCTGATTTCATCATCTGTACACCAGAGAATATGACGAAAACGCATTAAAATGCCTTGTTTATCTCAATTTTTTAGAACAAAGAATCTTATAGTTGTGTTTCCATATTAATTTTCCATTTTGATTATACATTCTCCAAATACCTGTCATTACTCCTCCCGTGCTGTATTTTCCCTTTTTTTCCAGCTGCCCTGAAGAAAAGAAGCGTTTGAAGTATTCCGGTTCTCCGCTTTTGTTGTAAGTAATGATTTCTACTTTTCCGGAATCAAGATACGTTTTCCATTCCCCGGTTTTCAATCCATTCCGGTAATTGCCTTCCTGGTAAAGCTTATCCTCTTTGAATGCTTCTGATTTTCCGTTTTCAAGGTTATTGCTAAAGGGTATGAATGTAATAACATTTCTTTCTCCGGCATAGCTATAACAGCCGTAATACTTCATCATACCATTTCGTTCTCCGTTTTTGTAGGGACAAATTATCCGGATATTCCCCTCTTCATCATAGAGGATCCATTCCCCGGTTTTTATCAGTTCGTCCCAAAGGGTTTTTCCCCGGTTGTAAAAACCTTTTTCCTCAATAGTACCGTCTTCAAAATAAGAAATATATTCCCCGGTTTCTTTGTCCTTATGAAATTGCAGAATAGAGTATAGTTGACCAGACTTATAATAGTGATGATGGCTAATGAAAGTGTCGTTCTCATACAACTGTATATCCTTCAGCTGACCGGATACAAAATAATCTTTGTATGTAATCCGGCTCCCTTCCTGTAAAACCGAAGAAGCAAGAATACCGTCTGTGTTATACCACATACATTCTCCTATCGGAGCGCCTTCTTTGTCATATAAGCAAGATCGGTGGAGATTGCCATTTTCGTGGAAAGCCCGGGAAAAACTCGTTCCATCCTCTTTATAATCTGTGATATTGATTAATTGTCCTGTTCTGTTATAGCGCTTCCATTCTCCTGTTTTTTTGCCATCGATGATTTTTCCCGCAGATCTTCCGGAAGGCCATTCATAAATAGTCGTATCCTTCTGTGAATAGGAAGGAATTTTCAGAAGAAACAACAGACAAATAAAGAGGATACTTTTCATGATTCGATATGTGGGGATGATTTATTTCACGCTGATACTACCGATTTTTAGTTCCCAGACCTCTTTTTTTGTTTCTCCGAAAGATTTTAATTCCGGGTAAAAGAAGATCTGTACTTCCATCCTGGCTGTTTTTTGCTTGCCGTTTACTTTGTAAATCAGCTGGTATTGATTGAGCCAATGGTCATGTTTTAACTGGGAACTGTTTAATTCCAGTCGTTCCACGGTGATTTTGGAATTTTTCCAGTCATTTACCCATTGTTTGGCAGAGTAAAGTGTTGTTTTATGATCGACACCATCCAGCTGTTCGATGTTTTCAGAGAATAGCTGTTCTATATTTTGTAAAAGTTGCTTATCTAATTCCGGTGAATTTCCGTTCAGGGAAATCAGTTTCAGGTATTCGAACAACTCTTCCACTTTCAGCTGCCCTTGGACGGCATAGGTTTGAATGGTCAGTTTGTCAAACGAATTTTGAATGGTCAGCTCTTTCGTGCTTATCTCCATTGATTGTGACCAACTTGTTGTCAGGGAAGCGGCAGATATAAAACATAAGATAAAAGATACGAAATTCTGTACTATGCAGCCTTTAGTCTTCAGTCTTCTGTCTTCTGTATTTGGGCTTATATCCATCGTCTTATATCGCATATCACTTTTGTTTTATACGGATTTTTGTGATCCGCTGCATGGAATCCTGCTCTAAAGAAAGGATCTGCCAGTGTTTAATTGCTACTGTCGGAATAATCAGCTTTTGTGCAAATTCTTCTTTGTTCATGTATTCAATTCCCAGGCTGTTTTGCAAATGAACCAGAACTTCAAGGTTTTCAGAAAGAATATTATCCAGCTGGATTTTTCGTGTTTCCCAGTCTTTGATGTCGGATTGTATGAATGCTTTCAGCATCATCGCATAGTCATCCGGCTTTAAGACAATGATCTTCTTGTTTTCTTTCACCTCAACAGCTGCTTCCGAATAAAATGGGCTTTCAACGACCAGTTTACTTTCTTTTTTTAGCGCTGAAACAGGAATGTTGTTTGTCTTCAACGGTTTCAGATTTCCATTCTCTTTTACAAATAATTGTACTGTTGTGTCTTCGATTGCTTCCTGCGTGTAAAAGTCTTTAACCGGAACTTTTAGTTCTTTTTTCGACACGACTTCTTCTTTTTGAGAGGTTTTTACCCAGAGGAAAATTCCTGCAATGAGAACAGCTGGTCCTATTAGCAGGAGTACCCGTTTTCTTCTCTTTGTTCCCAATCGTTGCTGATCAGAAATTATTTCTGCCGAATCATTTAATGAGTAAAAAAAAGCATCCCATGACTCAAAACGACAATATCCTGAAAGAATATCCAACATATCTTTTCGGGGTAATTTTTCGTTTTCAGCAGTCTTCAGATGAGTATAAATCCATTTTTCGCTGATCCGTTGTTTTGTTGCGTTCTCAATGCTGTCGATTAACTGTAAAATGTCTTTGCTGCTAAATGTTTTCCATTCCGGCGATACATACGGATATTCTTCCCGGTAGCGCAAAAGCACTAACTGTTTCAATTTGTAAAATGCCGTCAGCTGATCCATTCCAAAGCGTGTACAAATGTAAAATTACAACGAAGATTCCTGCTGTAAAACCACTGTAAAATAATAAAATCTTTTTTACAGTCAATGGAAAGCTCCTGTACAGCGCAATTTTCCGAAAGATGATTTATTCTTGCATGAAAATGAAACGTATGAAAAAGATGGAATTTATTTTAGGGGGAATGCTGGTGTGTTGCTCGTTCAGTTTTGGACAAACCAATGTTATTGCACTGAAAAGCCATGCAGGAAATGCCGGTGAATTACTAAAGGAAAAAGACAATTTCGGAGAGCATCCGGGAATGCGGTTAACTAATGTGGATTCTGTTAAATTTATTCCGAAGGAAAAAATTGTCATTGAATATAGAACTTTTGGCAGTAAGCCTTACGGAGATACTACCAGCTATAAACACGAAACGGATAAAGCCATTCAAAACCATCTTAAAGCAATCCGGTTGAATGGCTGGTATCCTGAAAGAACAAGGTTTATTGATTTTCCGGAGGAAGTAGAACAGCTGATGAAGGAAAAAAAAGTAAAACAAAATTCGATTCCTTTTTGGTTGATTTTGAGTGTTTTGGGATTGGGTGGAGCATTTGCTAAGACAAAAGGGGAGAGTATGGGCCGCTGATAACACGGATTGAGCGGATTTACACTGATTTTTTAAGAATAAGATTTAGTATAATATTTATCATAATAAATCAGCGTCCTCTGCGAACTATTTTAGTTGTTTTTGTTAACTTAAAGAAACTTACAACTAAAACAGAAGTTATGTATAACAATTTTAAACACTCCAATTTAACCGAATTAATTATTAAATCCTTTTATGAAGTGTATAATACTTTAGGTTACGGTTTTCTTGAAAAGGTATATGAAAATGCTTTGTATATAGAATTAAGAAAAGTGGGGTTTTATGTTGAAAAACAAAAAAGAATTCAAGTTTTTTATGATGAAACAGAAGTTGGGGAATATTATGCCGATTTGCTGGTTAATAACTTAGTAATTATAGAACTGAAAGCAGCTGAGTTTTTAAGAAAAGAACACGAACAACAATTGATTAATTATTTGCATGCAACGGACATAGAAGTAGGGCTTTTATTGAATTTTGGTAAAAGCCCTGAGTTTAAACGAAAAGTGTTTTCAAATTATAAACCGGATGTTATCTTATAGTACAATGGGTAATGGTACGCTGATGACACGGATTAAGCTGATTAGCACAGATTTTTTAGGAATAAGATTTTAGTATAATGTTTATCAGGAAAAAATCATAATAAATCAGCGCTATCAGCGTGCTGTATTACTTGATAAGGATGGGTCGCTGATAACACGGATTGAGCGGATTGGCGCAGATTTTTGGGAATAAGATTTTAGTATAATGTTTATCAGGAAAAAATCATAATAAATCAGCGTTATCAGCGTGCTGTATTGCTTGATAAGGATGGGTCGCTGATAACACGGATTGAACGGATTGGCGCAGATTTTTGGGAATAAGATTTAGTATAATGTTTATCAGAAAAAATCATATAAAATCTGCGTCATCTGCGTACTATATTAATAACACTAATAATGAAAAGAAACATTCTCTTTTGGTTCAGTTGCTGGAGTGTTCTTACGCTCCTCTTTTTGCCTTTTCCATTTGTGTTTTTTCCGAAAACAGGAATCCTGTTGAGTGAATCCATTCTTCCGCTGAATGAGCTTATTTGTTCCTGGTTGGGTATAAATGTCCGGGATTCATTTCTTGTTTCAGATTCTCTGGCCTTTTATTCTACTGCACTGATTTTGGGTGTTCTTTCCTTATTGATAATGATTTTCATTTATTGGAAAGGAAAAAAATACCTGCCTGCTGTTCAGAAAGTCTTGTTTTTTACGCTGGTTTTGTTTCTTTCCTACTTTTTAATCCGCTATGGATTAGACAAATTATTCGGAGTCCAGTTTTACACGCCTGCGGCGAATACACTTCATACACCTGTCGGGCAATTGGGAAAAGACATTTTATTCTGGACGAGTATGGGAACAAGCACTTTTTACAATCAGTTTATGGCAATTACAGAAATTTCAGCCGGCATTCTGATTCTTTTCAACCGGACACGTTTTTTAGGGCTTATAGTTGGTTTTGGCGTGTTGTTGAACATTTTTGCCATTAACATCGGGTTTGATATCACTGTAAAATACCTGTCGGGATTACTGTTTTTCTGTTGTTTAATTTGTCTTTGTTTTTATTCCTCCAATATCCGTTTTTTGCTAGGAAGAACTGTGTCTGAAAAATCTGTTCCACACGTATCCGGAATCTATATTTTCGTTCTCTTTCTACCTTTTCTGCTTGATTTATCCGTAACTTACTGGAACATAAAATCCAAAGATTCGGGGAAAAGCTACACCGTTGAATCCGTTAGTGGAATATCCAATTTAATGAGCACGGAAGAACTTGTCCGTATACATTTTCATCCCGAAGGATACTTTATTACGGAAAACAAACAACAGCGATTTACAAGCTATGCAATGAAAAACAACGGAAATCTTGTGGTAATTGACAAGCAGCCTGTTTTTATTTCCATTGAGGAAAACCGGCTGTTATGGAAAGAGAACAAAACGGAAATCGTCTGGAATATCAAAGAAACAGATTTAAAAAAAATGGTGTTGAAACAGGATAAAACACATTGGTATGTTGAAGCACTTATTCCCCGCTGATAAATGCAGAATTTAGATTTATGGCTTTGTTTTCGTATTATTAATCTTTAGCACATTATCAAAAATGAAAAACAATATTTTAGACCAAATATTTTTGTGTTTTCTGCTTCCATTTTTTGGAGTGGCACAGCCTCCTGAACCACCGGTACTTCCTCCTTTTAAAGAGCCATCACCACCAAATTTCCACAAAGAATATAACGGAATTCAACCTTTTCCTGAAAAAGAAGCTGAATTTCCGGGTGGCATTAAAGCTTTAATGAGCTACTTAAATAACAATTTAGTCATTCCCCTTTCTGTTCTTGAAGATGATCTGCAAGGAAAAGTGTGGGTTAAATTTGTAATCGAAAAAGATGGAAGTATTTCAAAAGTTGAAATTTTAAGAGGATTGAGCAAAGATTGTGATAGAGAAGTAATCGGATTGATAAAAACAATGCCAAAATGGAAACCCGGCTACTCAAGTACATATTATAATGAGCATACAACAATAACAGAAAACCTAAGAGACACTGTTCCTGTTAGATCTTCTTTTACTTTACCCATTGCATTCAAAAATTCAAATTATCCAATTCTGCCACAAGGATATGATACATTAAAAAACTACTTAACAAGCAATTTGATTTACCCCAAACGGGCATTGAAAGAAAAAATCGAGGGAAAAGTGTATGTAAAGTTACTATTCGCAGAAACAGGAGAAGTTAAAGATGTTGTTTTGCTCAAAGGAATGGAAAACTGTCCCGAATGTGACAAAGAAGCCATTCGTTTGATGAAATCCGTTCCGAAAGAAATAATGACAGCAAATGATGAAAAATATTCGCCTAAACCGTTCTTTTTTAATACATATATTGATTTTAAGCCGGAGTGATTTTTCAGATATCCCAGCCTCTTTCCCTGTAAATCCTGTACTTGGTAACAAGTTCTTCTGCGGAAGAAATTGTTTTCAGCCAGTTAACCAGATCGGGTGGAGAAGACGTTGTATTTTGAGAGGAATCGGCAAGTATCCGGAAAAAGTTTTTCAGTAAGTGAACGGAATTATTGTCACTTAACGGAAAGTCTTCCGGCTTAACAGAACTGATGAAAATAATCTTTTGTTTTGCCCGTGAAAAAAGAACATTCAGGCGTTTCTCACCTTGTTGTTTCAGCAGAGGACCGAGGTGCAGCTTAAAATTCCCTTTCTCATCTTTTCCGTACCCGAAGCTGATGATTAACACATCACACTCGTCTCCCTGTACTTTTTCAAGCGGTTTGAAAAAAGCCGTTTCGTTGTCAATCCGTTGCTGTAATTTTTCTTTTACGGAAGGCTTCAGCTTGTTCCAGATGGTTTGCAGCTGTGTTTCTGAAAAGGCGACAATGCCAAGTGTTTCAGTGCTTCCGATATATTTTTCGATCTGCTTTACGACAATAATGGCTTCTTCCGGGTTTTTACTGTCTGCGTACCGGCCATCTTCAGCGAAGATCCATTCTAAAGGTTGTCCTTGTTGTGTTTTAGAAGGAAAAATTTCCAGCTCATCATTATAAAAATACCGGTTAGAAAAACGGATCAGGTCAGGATGCTGGCTGCGATAGTGATATTTCAGCGGATAGTTTTTCAGGTAAAATTGTGCAAACTGTAAAACATCCGTTTTCTCTTCTGAAAGAAAGAAAGCAGAAGGCGCCATTTGCTGGCTGTCTCCCGCAATGATCACTTGTTGAGAACGTTGTAGTGTGCCGATAAGGTGTGATGTAGGTATCTGGCTGGCCTCATCTATCAGGGTAAGCTGGAAGAGATTTTTTTCCATTGGGAAATGCTTTGCAACCTGTGTCGGTGTCATGATCCAGACAGGTGCCAGGCAGCTGAGCCAGTGGCGGGCTTCGCTATTCCATAACGCTCTTAATGGTAGAAATTGCCTGCTTTTGTTCATTTCCTTTATGAGCAATGCCTTACCTTTTTTTAGTTCCTGTCGTAATTGCCTTTGCTCAGCAGAAAGTTTTGAGTTGCTTTGTAATAAAAGCTGGTGATTTGCATCAAACGTTGCTTTCCGGTAAGCATGAACGGCAGCAACGAACCGATTTCGATCATCTGCTTCCGACCGGATAATTTCATTTAACAACGTCCTTACCTGCGACGTGGAAAGCTGTGCCATTTCCGGGAACAATAGTTCAAAATTTTTCCATTCGTTGCAGATAAGCTGCTGTTCTACGGCTTGCCATGAATCCAGGCGATTTGCCCAATAGTAAACGGCTTTTGGCAGCTGCTGAAGTGCCGGCAGCACTTTATTTAGTCCCGTTAGATGTAATTGAACAAGCTGGATGGCTTTTTGAATCTCAATTCTTTCTTTAGCTTCGCAAAAAGGTGATTTTCTGCTGAATTCCAGCAGCTTTACCACTTCTTTTTTCAGATAGTTCAATTGTTCTTCGTTCAGCTGTTCAAATGTTTTCCACTGATTTTCATGAATACGTTCGTAACGTTGCTGAAGAAGGTCTATTTCGGTGAAGTCCTGTTCCGCATGAAAGATCCCGAGTGTAATTAATTCCTGCTGACAAGCGGAGAACTTTTCGTAGGCTGAGAAATATTCTGAACAAATTCCGGTTACTTCACCCAATGAAATTTCCGGAGAAATGCTGTCTAAGTATTTTTTCAATTTTCGCTTTCCGAACAATTTTTTAGGCAATTGCTCCCATCTTTCCAGTTGTTCTTCTGTCGGAATAAATTTCCAATAGTGAGTTTTTTGCTTAACGGCTTCTTTTGCCGCTTTAGCTGAAAAATAATTCCGTTTCAGTTTTTGAAATTGCTTCCATTTGGTTTTTGAGCGGATAATTTCCAGATAATTTTTATAACCGGAACTGTTTTGCAGTTGAGAAATGACGCACCATTGATTTAAGGCCAGCAGATCCTGTGTATCAGAAAGAGCGAATAGGGAGCTGTATTTTTCAAAAGCTGCTGCCCACTCAAGAAAACGCTGTAATTGTTCTGCTTGCCAGAATTCCTGCGGAAAGAAATTCCAAAGTTCAAAAGGTAATTTTTCAAGTGAAACAATCACTGGCTTTAATGATTTCCATTCTGCAACCGAGCAGCTGTAAGCAGTAGTTGCATTGAGATGATCCGGCAGCTTTTCACGCAGTGCTTTCAGCTCCCAAAAGGAAATTCCACTGGAAAGCTGTTCGTTTTGCAGGCGGTCAAGCAGGAGTTGTAGCTGTTGCTTTTTCAAGGCGGTAATAGAAACGGAGGAGGAAGTATTTTCTGAAAAACTTTCGAGCTGCTGCCATGTTTTTTTTAATTGGGCGTAAACCGACTTTCGCTCTACCTGATCATCCAGAAATACAGTATAATCCGCAAGACCGACGGCACTCAGTTTTTTCTGGATCACTTCCAGCGCTGCCCTCTTTTCGGAAACAACCGCAGTGATGCTGTCCGTAACAAGCGTTTTTCCCAATATATTGATTAAAACCTGCGATTTCCCTGTTCCCGGCGGTCCTTGCAACACAAGAGAAGCTTTCCCTGCTTCATGCAGCACCTTTTGCTGTGTCGGATCACCTGGCAGAATAGTTTTCTCTGTTAATGAAAAAGGCTTTTCCTGGATTTCCGGATTGCCGAACAGCTTTTCCAGGATGGCACTTTTTTCAATTGCCTCGATCTCTTCGATTTCTTTCAAAAATAAAAAACGGTAGTAATGGAATTGCCCGATAAAAGAGGTTTCGTTTATTGCTTCAACCAGTGGATTTTGAAGGATTTCTTCTTTTAAATCAGCAAGATTCTCCAGGGATAATTCCAGCTCAAATAACTGTTGAAATTGTTTTTGAATGAACGGATTAAGAAAAGCCTGATCCGGATCGGGCTCGAACGTAATCTGCTGAATATTTTTGTTAAGCTTAACCTCCAAGGGAATCAGCATCAAGGGACTTTCAATACGTTCATTTTTGTAATTCCAGATGATTGTTTTTGAAACAAAACAAGCCGTTTGAATCCCTGATTCTTTATAAATTTCCTGGAAGCGTTTGTAAAGCTTTTCCCATTTTCCTTCCGCCGGAACAGTGTATTCACCTGTATTCTCAGGGGATGAAATAGTTTCCCACAGATGAGGCTTTGCATGGACATGAACCAATACATCGTTGCTCTGAAAGCTGATCAGCTCATTTTTCAGATCTTCAAGAGCAGATATGTGCTGTTCATTAATCATTTGACCATTTAACGACCAGTTTTCCCATAGATTTCCCGCTTTCCAGGTAACGGTGAGCTTCAGACAGCTGTTCAGCGGGATAAATTTTGTCCACAAATGTTTTCAGGCTTCCGTCGCGGAATAATTCCTGAACACGTTCCATACATTCTTTGAGAACATGTGGATATTCCAGCGCGATTTTCAGCATATTCACACCCAGCAGGCTTTTTGACTGCATCATCAGGAAAGCGGGAATGGAGATACCCATTTTACGAAGAAAATTCAACTGGGAAAGGATTCCGTATTTTCCATCCGAGAGCTCGGAACCACCGAATAATACCAGCTTTCCGGAAGCACCCAGCAGGCGCATGTCTTTTTTGAAGGTCGTTCCACCAACGGGATTAAAGGAAAATGTCAGTCTTCTTTCTCCCAGAAACTGTTTTACGGCAGTTTCATAATCGGTTGTTTTGTAGTTGACAACAAAATCAGCTCCCATTTGTTTCACCAGGCTGGATTTCCGGTCATCGCCGATCTTTGCTATAACAGTTGCTCCCTGCGCTTTACACAGTTGAAGCAATCCTGTACCTACGCCACCTGCTGCTGCATGTACCAGAACAACATCGTGCTTTCTGACAATGGATTGATAGAAGCTCATGTAATAAGCAGTCACGTACTGCGTGCACAAGGCAAGCGCATCGGCATCAGAAACAGTTTCATCGATTAAAACAAAAGCATCTTTTTCAATAACAGCATGTTTTGCATAACCTCCGAATTGCGAAAAAGCCAGGACACGTTTGCCGATAAAATCGGAAGAAATCTCTGCTCCGACAGCACTTATTTTGCCAACAACTTCATAACCAATCGTTGTCGGGAGAGGAGGCGTTTCACGGTATTTTCCGATACGTGCCATTACGTCCGCATAGTTCAGCCCGAAAGCGCTGACTTCCACTAATACTTGTCCGGCATTCATTTTAAGGTTAATTTCCTTTAAATGAAATGTCTCTTCCGGCTTTCCGAATGCTGTTAAAACAAATCCTTCCGATTTAAAGCTGCCCATTCTGTTCTCTCTGAATTCCAGTTTGCTAAAATACGAAGAAAGATGTTACGGCTTTTAGGATATTATGACTTTAGGATATTAAGACATCAGGACTGACGAGAGATATAAGACGAAAGACAAGATGTGAGACTTTGGGATTTTAGGGTGCTTATGGTATCAGGACATAAGAC
Organism: Flavobacteriia bacterium 40-80; assembly: GCA_001899145.1. GTDB lineage: Bacteria > Bacteroidota > Bacteroidia > Flavobacteriales_D > Crocinitomicaceae > 40-80. The sequence continues at coordinate 138,387 of MKVF01000009.1, read as the reverse complement.
ACGAATGGAACATTTTAGAAAAAACTAAGCCGGAGAGAAGCATAACTTAATTGCTGCAGTCTCCTTTACAAGACACTTTTACCCAATTTCCATTCTCCTTTTTTGAATACGTTTTCACCCATTGAGATAAAGGGATCGGATTTCCTTCTTCATCGAACCGGGATAATTCCGGAGAGCCGAATTCGGATCTGGTTATTACTATTGTTTTATTGTCTTTGAATTCGAATGAATAGTGTTTTTCGGATATCTCACTTGAAAGATATAAATCCTCTTCAATAATAGCCGCAGTGCCAAAATCATTGTATGAATCCACCTCTTCGTTATCAATTAATACGATTACATCTACTTCTGACTCGTCACCTTCTCTTTCATCGATATTTGAAGCCTTATTAATTGTATTTACTTTGAATACTACTTTAGGGTTAGCCTTAGGAGTTTCTTTAGATACCGGCTCATTTTTCAGAGTATCTGCAGCTGAATCTTCTGGCTTTTCATTGTTTCCTGAAGTACAGCTCGCGAAGGTCAAACCAATGATGAATAAGATATTGAAAACTAAGCCAGATTTAAATTTTATAATTTTCGTATTCATAAGTAGTTGTTTTTATTTTCAGACATAAATACAGAATTTTTATGCCCGCTATAATCACTCTTCGCTGTATTTTTTCTTCTTTTCTTTAACAACCTCCTTCCCTTCGATAATGACTACAATCTCTCCTTTTGGCGGGTTGTTCTCGTAATGATTCAATACTTCCTGTGCTGTTCCGCGCTGGTATTCTTCATAGATTTTGGAAATTTCCCTGACAACGCAAACTTTTCTTTCAGCTCCGAAAAATTCAACAAGAGAAGTAAGGCATTTGGTTAAACGATGAGGTGATTCGTACAGTATAATAGTTCTTTCCTCCTGAGCAAGCTCCATGAATTTTGTCTGCCTGCCTTTTTTATGCGGGAGAAATCCTTCAAATACAAAACGGTCACATGGAAAACCACTCCCGACCAATGCGGGGATTAATGCGGTTGGCCCGGGAAGACAGCTTACTTTTATTCCTTTTTCGATACAAGCGCGCGCAACTAAAAATCCGGGATCGGAAATTCCGGGTGTTCCCGCGTCTGACACAAGGACAGTTAATTCATTGGATAAGATCGTGTGAATGACCTGATCCAGCACTTTGTGCTCATTGTGCGCGTGATACGCGTAAACAGGTTTTTGGATATCGAGATGCTGTAACAGCTTTTTGGTTACCCGTGTATCTTCAGCGTAAATACAGGACGCTTCTTTTAATAGCCGGATGGCACGGAGCGTAATATCCTCAAGATTGCCGACAGGAGTGGGAACAAGGACTAATTCAGGCATTTGAAAATTAAAGTTTAGAAATTAAATCGACTAAGCGATTGGAATAACCGGCCTCATTATCATACCAGCCGACTACTTTCACCATATTTCCGATGACAGAGGTAAGCAGACTGTCAAAGATCACAGAATGCGGATTTCCGACAATATCCAGCGAAACGATCGGGTCGGTTGTGTATTCCAGATAGCCTTTGAGATCCGTTTCGGCCGCTTTTTTGAAAGCCGCATTTATTTGTTCTACTGTCGGTGGGTTTTGCATGACAACTGTCAGGTCGGTTAATGAACCGTCCGGAACAGGAACGCGCATTCCACAACCGCCTATCGCGGATTTTAGCTCCGGAAAAATTTTGGTAATCGCTTTTGCGGCACCTGTACTTGTCGGTATGATGGACATTGCTGCTGCTCTTGCTCTTCTTAAATCTTTGTGAGGAGAATCGTGCAGGCGCTGATCGCTTGTGTAGCTGTGGATCGTCGTAATATAAGCACTTTCGATCGTTCCCAGCTCTTTCAATACTTTTACAAGCGGAGCCGCAGAATTGGTGGTGCAGGAAGCATTGGAAATGATGCTGTCTCCTTCCGTCAGGATCTGTTCGTTCACACCCATGACTACTGTTTTGGTTTCGTCCTTCGGAGGAGCGCTCAGAATGACTTTTTTTACGGTTTCTCCCAAATGCGGTTTTGCCAGTTCCTGAGAGAGAAAAATTCCGGTTGATTCCAGTACAACTTCTACATTATAATCTGACCAGGGAATGTCCGCCGGATTTTTATGCTGTACAAAAGTGATACGTTTTCCGTTTTCAAAAAGAAGAGAATTTCCCTCAATTTCAAATTTTAATTGCAGGCGGCCGTGTACGCTGTCATATTTTAAAAGGTGCGCTAACGTTTCAATATCTGCAAGATCGTTCACTACTGCAACATCAGCTTTTCCCGAATACAGACACATTTTGGTAAAATACCTTCCGATTCTCCCAAAACCATTGATACCAACAACTTTCATAGCACAAATTATAATGAATTAATACCTTCCAAAGTTACTATTTCTTTCAGGCAATTAATAAAAGAGATTGCTAAAATCCCTGAAAAACGAAAAATTATTTTTTGAAAAGTGATTATAAAATCTCTGGCGACTAGCTTTTTTTAAGCAATGTAAAAAAGAACGGGCAATACAATAATTAAAATGATTGCTGATAGAGCTTCCGATAAGTATTTAATTTAATGTTAATCAACTCTGATCTGCAGTTCTCTGACAATAGTGTGACTTTTCTGCAATAGGCGCTCATTAATTTTGCATTCCGATATTTAAAGTTCATTTAAACAAATTTGAAATGAAAAAATTAATAGCGGGGCTGGTACTGTTAGCACTTATCGGTTCTTACAGTTATTCTCAGGAAAAAAATCTAAAAAATTTACGACAGCTTACTAACGGAGGAGATAATGCGGAGGCTTATTTTAGTCCCGATGGGAAGTTCCTGACAATGCAGGTCACTAACACGGAAATAGGAGCATCCTGTGACCAGATTTACTTATTGGATTTACAGAAAAAAAATCCGACTAAGGACGATTTAAAGCTTATTTCGACAGGCTTAGGAAGGACAACCTGCTCGTTTTTCATGCCGGATGGAAAGCACATTTTGTATGCTTCCACACACGAAGGAAATCATTCCTGCCCCGTTCCTCCAAAATCAACGGATGGAAAATATTTGTGGCCGATCTATCATGATTTTGACATTTATATTGCTGATCTAAACGGGAAAATTGTAAAACAGCTGACCGATTCTCCGGGATATGATGCGGAAGCGGTAGTTTCTCCAGACGGGAAGAAAATTGCCTTTACCAGTACACGAAGCGGTGATCTGGAAATCTGGATCATGGACGTTGACGGAACGAATTTAAAACAGCTGACACACGGCCTTGGATATGACGGCGGCGCTTTTTTCTCTCATGACAGCAAGAAACTGGTGTTCCGTTCCTCCCGCCCGACAACAGAAGAAGATATTAAAGAATACAAGGACTATTTGAGCAAAGATCTGGTAGCTCCGACAGCGATGGAAATCTATACCATTAATATTGACGGAACTGACCTGAAGCAGGTAACGAATCTTGGGAAGGCGAACTGGGCTCCTTATTTTCATCCGTCTGACAAAAAAATAATTTTCTCGTCTAACCACCATTCCACAAGAGGTTACGACTTTCAATTGTTTATGATTGATGCGGATGGTACCAACCTGCGCCAGATCACCTGGGAAAGTGAGTTTAATGCGTTTCCGATGTTTTCTCCGGATGGGAAAAAGCTGGTGTTTTCAAGTAACAGAAATCAGGCGAAACCAAGAGAAACCAATGTTTTTATTGCTGACTGGGTAGATACGGATGAAGCAGAAATTGTAAATGATAATAATCTTAAAAAACACATTTCCTATTTAGCTTCGGATGAGCTGGAAGGACGCCTGACAGGCTCAAAAGGAGAAGAAAAAGCGGGGAAATATATTGAAGAAGAGTTCAAAAAATTAGGTTTAAAGCCTTATAACGGAAACAGCTATTTCCAGAAGTTTGATTATAAGGTACGCCTGAATCCGCACGATAGTACAAGCGTAAAAGATCACCATGGTACAAATGTCATCGCCGTGTTAGATAATAAAGCGAAAAAAACAATTGTGATTGGTGCGCATTATGATCATTTAGGGAAAAATGAACATCATCATTCTACAAAACCTAATTCTGAAGGTGAAATTCATAACGGTGCGGACGATAACGCTTCCGGAACGGCAGCAGTTCTTGAATTAGCGAGAATATTCTCTCAGAATAAAACCACGGAGAAAGTAAATTATGTCTTTGCCTTATTTTCCGGTGAGGAAGACGGCTTGATCGGTTCGAAGCATATGGCGGAAACCCTGAAAGACAAATTTCCGAATGTCGTTGCGATGATCAATATGGATATGGTCGGGCGTTTAAATGCAGAAAAGTCATTAGTGGTCGGAGGTGTCGGAACATGCCCTGATTTCTCAGCGGTTATCCAGAAAAACAAACCGGGCGGATTCAACGTAACAGAAGAGAATTCCGGTGTAGGTCCTTCGGATCATACTTCTTTCTACCTGAAAGATATTCCGGTGCTGTTCTTCTTCACAGGAACACATACCGATTATCACAAACCAAGTGATGATGAGGATAAAATCAACTATTATGGCGTAAGAGCAATTGTTGATTATGTTTTCAGAGTAGCAAATGAGCTTTCGGAAAAAGAAACACTGCCATTTACTAAAACAAAAGTGGACGCTGGTAAAAAAATGCCGAAATACAAGGTGACATTAGGTGTAATGCCCGACTATGCGGATTATGGTGACGGGTTGCATGTTGACGGTGTAATTGATGACAGGCCGGCGGATAAGGCAGGAATGCTTTCCGGTGATATCATCACAAAGATCGGAGATTGCGAAATCAAAGATGTTTACGGATATATGGAATGCCTGGCAAAGCTGAATTCCGGAGATGAAAAAGAAGTAATTGTTATCCGTGACGGCAAAGAAATAAAATTGAAAGTGACGTTTTGATAAATTTTGGTTCATCCAAAGTGTGCAAAGGTCCCTGTCAGAAATGACGGGGATTTTTGGTTTTTAATTGTGGAGACATTAAGATTTTAGGACGTTAAGATGTCAAGATTTCAGGCTGCCCATATTCTTCTGTCTTACGTCTTTGTTCTTTTGTCTTACGTCTGTCCTAAAGTTGTAACATCTTTTATCGTATTTTTGAAGTGTGAAAAAGAATAATATCTATTTTATTTATTTTCTGACAGTTTATGTTATCATTCAGTACATCTGGTGGACGTATTTCATTCTGAATATCGACCAGAGCCCGTTCAATTCGAAAGCAAAAAACTGGATGATCATCGGAGAGGGAAGTGTCTTTTTGTTTATCATCATTTTTGCATTCAGCAGATTAATTGTTTCCCTGAAAAAAGAAAGCAGACTCAACGAGCAGAAAAACAACTTTTTGATGTCGATTACGCACGAGCTGAAAACACCGATTGCACATAATAAGCTCACATTACAGACGCTACTTAAAAGAAAAAATATTGAAGAAACGGCACGCATAGATCTGACTGAAAAAGTGCTGGCGGAAAATACGCGCCTGGAGCACCTGGTAGAGAATATTTTAACAGCAACGCGGTTAGAAACTAATTACTTTAAGCTGAACAAAGAAAAGTTTGATTTCTATATTCTTGTGAACGAGCTGATTAAACGGTACTCTATTTTGCTGGGAGATGCCCAGATAAACGTCATAAGAAATACTGAAAAAACAATTGTCAATGCAGACCAATCAATGATTGAAACCGTTATCATCAACATCATTGAAAATTATCATAAATATGCGTTAGATTCGAAAGAGTTTAATATTATTCTTTCTACTTTTGGAGACAGAGTAAAATGCTCTTTTACGGATATGGGAGAAGGAGTTCCTGCTGAATTTCAAAGGGATATTTTTAAGAAATTTGTCCGTGCTGAAAATGAAGAGGTAAGGACGAAAAAAGGAACCGGTCTCGGATTGTATATCTCTAAGGAATTTTTGAAGCTCAACCAGGGAACCATCTCTTTTACACCGAATAAGCCGAAAGGAGCAGTTTTTGAAATAACATTACCATTAGCATGACACGAAAAGTTGGTTTAATCATACTCGACGGATGGGGTTACGGAAAAAAGGATCATTCCGATGCCATTTTTAATGCCCGGACGCCGGTTTTTGATGATCTTATAAAAAATTACCCCAATGCGACTCTGACAACTTTCGGCGAAGAAGTCGGGCTTCCGGAGGGACAAATGGGGAATTCAGAAGTCGGCCACCTGAATATAGGTGCCGGGAGAATAGTCTACCAGGAGCTGACCAGGATCAATAAGGAGATCCGCGAAGGCGATTTTTTTAAAAATGAAAATCTGAACAAAGCGATTGCACTGGCAAAAGAAAATAAGAGAGCGCTTCACCTTTTCGGATTGCTGTCAACAGGTGGTGTTCACAGTCATCAGGATCACGCGGCGGCAATCTGTAATTATGCTTCACAACAAGGTGTTTCAACAATTTACGTACATGTTTTTACCGACGGGCGTGATTGCGATCCGGTGAGTGGAAAAGGCTTTGTAGCTGACTTTGAGCAAAAAATTTCGGGTAGCAACGCGCATATTGCAACAGTAATCGGACGATATTATGCAATGGATCGTGACCTGCGCTGGGAGCGGGTGAAAAAAGCATATTCGCTGCTGGCAAAAGCGGAAGGAGAGGTCTTTTCATCTGCTGCTGCAGCGATTCAGGCTTCTTATGATAAAGGAATTACCGATGAATTCATCGAACCGATTGTGATTAAGAATGAGCACGTAAATTATCAGGGAATCGCTGACGGAGATGTGATGATCTCGTTTAATTTTCGTACAGACCGCCCGAGAGAAATTGTAACAGCACTTTCACAAAAAGCTATCCCGGAATTTGGAATGTATCCGCTGAATATAAAAATGTTCACAATGACATCCTATGATGCAACTTACCAGGATGTTTCCGTTTTATACAGCAAGCAAAATCTGCAGAATACGTTGGGAGAAATTGTTTCCAAGCTGGATAAAACGCAGGTAAGGATCGCGGAAACTGAAAAGTATCCGCATGTTACGTTCTTTTTTAACGGCGGAAGAGAAGAGGTTTTTCCGAATGAAGACCGTTTGCTGATCAATTCGCCAAAGGTGGCAACGTATGACCTGCAGCCGGAAATGAGCGCGCTGGCAGTGACTGATTCGATCGTGGAACATATCCGGGAAAAACAGCCGGACTTCATCTGTCTGAACTTTGCAAATCCCGATATGGTAGGACATACAGGAGTTTATGACGCGATCGTCAGAGCAGTGGAAACGGTGGATTCCTGTCTCGGGAAAATTATTGAAGCAGGAAAGCAGTATAATTACGAATGGCTAATCATCGCCGACCATGGAAATGCTGATTTTGCGGTCAACGAGGATGGCTCTCCGAATACGGCACATACAATAAATCCCGTTCCGGTAATTTTGGTGACACAGGATGATGTAAAGCTAAAAAACGGGATTTTAGCAGATGTTGCGCCAACAATTCTGGATCGCATGCGGTTAGCGGCTCCGATCGAGATGACAGGGACAAGCTTAGTAACACATTAAATTTTCAATGATGAAAAACAAAATAATTCTTACCGTTTTAACGCTGATGTTCAGCGCCTGGGAACTGTTCGCGCAGGGATGCTCTCAATGCCGGATGCTCTCCGAACAGCAGTCAAGCCCGACGGAATTAGATGAATCCGCATTCAGCTCCAACATTAATTACGGAATAATGTATCTGATGATCATACCTTATTTACTGATTATGTTTTTGCTCAGAAAACAGATCATCAGGTATTTCAAAAAACATTTCGGTAAAAAAACAACCGTATGAGAAAGCTTTCATTTTTAATTCCGGTGCTTCTCTCCGTGTTATTGTTTTCCTGTAAAAACAATGAACCCACAGAGAATGCGGCTCAGAATGATACGGAGGAAATGTATCTGTATAACAAGCAGGATACGCTTGCAGCGATTGATTTCGCTTTAGATACCTCCAATTGTGTGCAATACTCTTTGGATTATTCGAAAGAAAATAATGAGCGCTACTTTGCATCCCTTTATTGCGATGTCAAAGGAAATGTGCTTCGGATGGAAGAATTAATCATCAGTCCGGAGCAATTGTATCAGAAGAACAAGTTCTATTATGATAATAAGCGCATTTTTGCTACGGTTTGTGAATACCAGGAAAAAGAAGATACTTCCCTGATTTTTATAGAAGAGCTCAATTTTTACAACGTAAAAGGAGATGTTGAAAAATCGTTCCGGAAAGTAACACGAGACAATGCGAAGGAAGAAGCAAACTTCATTCTTTCTGAAAAGAATAAAAAATTATCCAATGAACGGATTTTCAGGGCTGTTAATAATGAAGGTGAATTTGAGCTGACATTTCAGGGAATTATAAAAACGGATAATCTGGATTATCTTCTGATCGGAAGCCCTGAAAAAGATGGTTATACGACTGCCTTGCAGATTGAAGCAAATACACCGTTTATAAAAGATATTTATGTGAATGAACGAAGGTACATCAACCGTAAGATCGGTGTGAACTTCGAGCGTCAGTCGATGAGTAATTTCTCTTATCAGGTATTTGTCGCCGGAAAATGGCTGGATTAAGCGCAGGAACAGAAGCCGGTTGATTAGTAGGCAGATATGCTGCGAAGTATTTTGTAGTCAATGTAAAAAGTTCCGAACGGAATAAAGCAGGCAATAAGCACTTTCCAGGTTGTTTTCCGGAATTTCCATTGTTGTTCAATGCCAACCCGCAAAGCGTTGAAGACAAATAATAAAAACAATGCTCCGTGGATCGGCCCGAGAGATTTTGACATGGAAGGATTGTCAAAGCAATATTTTAAAGGAACGGCTATAAAAACCAGAAGAAGTAATGAAATACCTTCTAAAAAAGCGAGAAGCCGTAAACGCCCGATTGTTGTCGTGAAATACTTTTTCATAATTAAAATGTTCTGAAATTTGGTCTGCTTGATAATGGTGAAAATGTCCATGGAATTGCAATGAAAATGATGATCAGCGCAATGGAGAACCAAACTAACATAGTCCTAAATTTCTCTTTGTCTGCTGTTCTTCTCTTTGCCAATGCAGAACCGATCGTCAATACAACAATAGCGGCCAGCATCAAGAAAATGTGTATTAAACCGTAGAAAGTTAAATCCGGACTTTGTAAGGCTGTTTTAGGGTCTGCCCAGAAATATTTTACAATCGGACTTTGTGTGTAAATTATTATTCCAACCATTAGCTGAATATGTGCAACGGTTGCGGTCCAGTGCCGGAAAGCATTATCAGTTTTGGAAAAAATGCCGTTCTTGGCGTAGCCGATAAATGCTCTGTAAATGGAATATAACAAAAAGGCTAGAACCAACCAACGGATTAAAGCGTGTAAGGCTAATAGAGCTGAATACATATTTTACGTTGTAATTGTGTTTTGTTTTTTGAATACATTCCAAATTGTAGGCGCACCGGAGAAAAACCAAAGTGCAAGAATCGGATCGCATACTGCACAACCTGCCGAAGAAGAAGGTTCCAGATAAACGATCGGATTTCCGTAAAAATGATGCAATAGGTCCCAGCCTGTGTGTAGCAGCCAGCCAATTCCTATGAAATAATAATGTTTCAGTCCTTTGAAAGCAACGAACAGCATCAGCGAACCAAAAATAAATTCCCAGATTCCTAAACCTCCGCTCCAGTAAACACCACCTGCCCCTGCAATAATGATGGCATTTATTTTCTGACGGTTTGGTTCTTTTACAAATGACATTATTGTAATAAATACCAAAGCAATCAATATCGCAACCAGTGTAGTATTGATTGTAAATTCGGGAACAATATGATTATGCGGATCCATATTTACTGTGTTTTTCTGTTTCGGTGTCAAATATAAAATAAAAACATACCAATTAGTATGTTTTTGAATAAAAAAATTATTTTAAGCTATTCAAATAGTTTTTAAGCTGCTTTAAATAAGATAGATAAACTTTTTTGCTGTTTTCTAATTTTCCGAAATTCCGGATACCCCAATAGCCCGACATAATAAACATTGTTACTTGTTTTGCATTTACGTCTTTGCGGATAAATCCATTTTTCTTTCCTTTTTCAATAGTTGCGGTCATTACTTCTGTCCATTGTTGGGTTAGCTCGTTCAAAACTTTGTTAAAGTCAGCATTCCAGGGTGTCATTTCCTGCGTAAAATTTGAAGCCGGACAGCCATATTCAACTTTTAAAAACTCATTTTTCATTAGCAAGTCATACATCAAATTGTAAATGCCGTCCAATGGATTTTGTTCATTTTGCAACGGTTGAATAAAACTGTTTGTAAGTGTCGGTTTCAGAATTTCGTTGATGATAGCAATTCCCATTTCATCTTTGGTTTTGAAATGGTAATAGAACGCACCTTTTGTTACCTGTGTCGTTGCGATAATGTCGTCAACGCTTGTTGCCTGATAACCTTTAACATAAATCAGTTCAAATGCTTTTTGCAGAATCGTCATTCGTGTTGCCTCTGCCTTTTTCATAAAGATACTGTTTGGTACTTTTGCAAAGGAACGAAAAAAATACCGACTATTGGCTTTAATCCAGCGAATTGCCGTTCTGTCATTTACAAAGCACGTAAGATGGATGAGCTATTTCATAAAGGGAAAAAAATATTTGATTGGTTTCCAGAATAAAGTCAGATCATTATTGAATTCATTTTCATTTCCTTCCACTATTTAAAACTCCAGATGCGGGTGTTCCAAAAAAATTAGCAATGGAATATCCTTTGAATAGTACTGCTATTGATTCTTCGGAACCTGCTGTTTGACTGTTGATTGAAATGGCGATATTGTCTTAATATTATTGCAGTTACCACTAATTAATAACAAAGCTGAGCGACCAGAATGATATCAGTAATGATTTGATTTTTTATAAACAATACCTACTTAAATTTTATCTAATTTTTCTTTGGTAAATATTCCAATCGTATTACCTGTATTAAGCGTTTCCTTTGGTTCAAAAAGTAATACCCAAACTTCTTCATCCGCAACGGGCTTATGTTCCACACCTTTCGGCACGATAATAAATTCATTTTCATTAACTATTTCGGTCTTATCTCTGAACTCCATTTTAAGGACACCCTTGATTACCATAAATAGCTCATCTTCATTATCGTGCTTATGCCACACAAATTCTCCTTTAAATTTAGCCAGTTTTACGTGCTGGTCATTTAGCTCGCCAACTATTTTGGGAGACCAGTATTCTGAAAACAATGAAAATTTTTCGCTAATATTTATTTTGTTCATTTTTTATTATTCAAAATTTCAATATGCTTCTGAGAGTGCCGTCATAATTGATATTAACAGTTCAACTTTTTGCTTTCCCAGGTTATTTTGTTCAACTCAAACCAAATCTGTCGGATCCAAATTTTAAGCCGTTGGTTCATCCAAAAACGATCGCTAATGATTGAACCTCAAGCCAGCATAACGCAACCACTATGAACCGGGCTTCTTTTGCTGTTTGGGTCTTCCGTCATGGTTTGTTGAACATTAAATACGAAGTCAATTTACTTATTTTTCCGTTTGTGAAGTGAAATACATCACAGAAGACCGCATCAAGTTTACTTCCGTCTTTCATTTTTGCCTTTACTGTTCCTTCAGCAACCACGATATTTCCTTCTTCTACAAGTCTGATTACTTTAATGTCGGGGTGTCCGTCAGCATTGGGATTTTCAATTTCTTTGTCAAATGCGGCTATCCCGTTGTGAAGATAAAATCCGGGCATTTCCCAAATGACATCGTCCGTCAGACACGATAGTATTTTTTCGTGGTCGGTTGCTCTGAAACCATCCATATATCTTTCTACAATTTGTTTTTGCTCACTCATAGTGTTGTTTGTTGGTTTATTGTTATTGCAAGATGTCAAAGCCAAAATTGCCAATGCAAGAAATAAGATCGTCTTTTTCATTTTTTGTCCTGATTGCGTAATGTTTGTATATTATTCAGTATTTGTAAACAACTTGGATATGTGCCTGTTTTTTTACTTTTCTGAAATTTCTTTTAATTTATCCAACGCTTTTGGATAAGTAGTAGTGAAGTAATCCTGATATTCATCAATAGTATCCATATCCACGGTTACGGTTGTAATACCGTTATTTTCCTGAAAGCTGTAATTTTCGTGTCCGCCTGCCCATTTTTCTACCTGTTCGCCTGTGGTTATTTCGGTATCGCCGTCCAAAAATCCGTAATGACGAATGGAAATAAAATTGGCAGGCTTGTGTTCTGCAATTTCCGAAACCATTCCCCCTTTTTTACCGTTTTCATCTATTCCTACAAAAAGGATTTTACTTCCTTTGTTCCAACTGCCCTCATAAGTGGAAGTAGGATTAAAAGTTGCTGTCCAATATTCATAAGTGGCTTTGTCCTTTAAGCCCAGCATCGTTTCATATACTTTTTGAGCTGATGCGTTTATTTCTTTTTTGAATTGTAATTTTTGCATGGCCTGCTTTATTTTTAAGAGTTTAAATCAGTTCGTTTCCATATTTATCTAACTTATATTGCTTTTTGCAGTCTGTTCAATGTCTGCCCGGTTGTTCGGTAAAATTGCACCTAACGTTTTCGGGCTTTGCGTTCGGGCGGGTTTCCGAGCACAAAGTTTCAATTTATTACTAATGTTCAATAGTAGCACAAAGCTCCAAGTTTGCACGTCACCCCGCCTGACGCAAAACCTGTGTTATAGCCAGTTATTTTTCGCTTTCCAAATAATAAAAGTATGATTTCAAGGAATATGAGTAATGGCTCTCGTCCGACCCCAATGTCTTAAATTCTCTTTTTATTAACTCTATCAAATGCGGTCTGAGTTCTATATTTTCAATTTTTGCACAATTTGTCTTGACCCAATAAAGTTTTGAAGAATTTGGAAAGTCGGTAAGTGCTTGAGCTAATTCTTTGTCGTCAAATCTATTCTTGTCTGCTTTGCCTATAAAGTAACTGATGGCAAATCGCTCATCTTTAAAGATTGACCAGCCCAATTTGTCTATGGATGTGTCAACTTTCCCATTAACTGTCGCTTGGAGATAAGCATAAATATTTAGTAGTTCTTTGTCTTTTGTTGCGTTTGCTAATTTTAGCAATTCCTGTCCACGATTATTGTAAAATTCTTGTTTGGATATTAATTGATTAATAAAACATATTCTCAACAAATCTGAAGCTATTTGTCCGTTTGTTGGTAATGGATTTAAACCTATTATGATTTTATTATTTGTCAAAAGCATTTTGATGCTATCACCTCCATTTTCCGAATTTGAAAGATTTTTGATTTTGATGTAAGTCTGTATAGTGTTGTAATCAATATTGGTTTTTTCAAACTTGCTTTCAATGAGTCGAACATCTTCTTTCAGAAAGTACTCTTGCGTATTAGTATTCCACCAATCCAACTCCAAATTCATATCAAGAAAAATCAGAGAATATAAAGCTTGTATATTTCCGGTTTCAATTTCTTTTCGGTAGTCATTCCTTAGTTTTATCTGGTCAGATCGGCCATAAATAGTATGGATTGCAAAGTCAATACTTGTGTGATTTTTAGGGTGATTTGCTTTTTTCCAATTAGAAATTGATTTCTCAATATCTCCTGTATTTATATAGCAGTCCGCAAGCCAAATATTAATTCTAAAATCATCGGGTTTTTCCTTGCCATATTTTTCATAAATTTTCGATGCTTCTGAAAATTCTCCATTTCTATGAAGCTCGATTGCGTATTCAAGATTAAAGTCAAGTTCGTCTGGTTTTGATAGATATGCTTCTTTGTGAAGCTGAAAAGATTTATCCTTATCAATCTTGTAAAGCAGTCCACCAATGATATATTTTTTGTATTCGTTGTCAGCACTTTTTATTAAAGTAGCAATACAATTGTCCAAGTCGGAATTTACAATGCAACCGTTGAAAGTTGTCATAGCTGCATTCAGTTCCTTTTTTGCAGTTTCGATTTTGTCGCGGCTAGACACAAGCGTCTGCGAATTACAACTGAACGAAAACAGGGTCAATATTGTCAGGATGTGATGTCTCATAATAATTGGCTATAACTTTTAAATAAGCGAAAAAATAGCTCTTTTATTTCGCCAATACACTCAAAATTAGTTGATTTTGCGAGGTTTGTGTCACATATTATTTATTTCTCTGATAAAAAGATATAAATAGCTGTTTAATTTTTCCCCTTTTCAACATTTTTTCTCTGTTCTTTTATCTTAATGTCCGGCGGTCTAAAATCCTGTAAGTCTCACATCTTAATATCTAAAAATTAAAATAAGTTCTGAAAAATTTCCGTACTTTAGTAGCTTGAATTAAGGATTAAAATGCATTACAAAGCCGGCCCACATCTGGAACAGATCGTTTTCCCGGAGGATTTGAGAAACAAATTCTCGCACGAAGATTTACCATTAGTCGCGGATGAATTACGAGAATACATTGTCGATGTAATTTCCGAAATCGGGAACAGCCATTTCGGAGCATCTTTAGGCGTAGTCGAGCTGACAGTGGCATTGCATTATGCTTTTAATACGCCTTACGACCAGTTGGTCTGGGATGTAGGGCACCAGGCCTACGGGCATAAGATCCTGACAGGAAGGAGAGAGGTTTTTCATACCAATCGTTTATTGGGAGGTATTTCCGGTTTTCCTAAAAGATCAGAAAGCGAATACGATACTTTTGGTGTCGGGCACTCTTCCACTTCCATTTCTGCTGCTCTTGGAATGGCCGCAGCAAGCAAATACAAAAACGAAAAAAACAAACATCATATTGCTGTTATAGGTGACGGCGCCATGACCGCCGGATTAGCTTTTGAAGGCCTAAATCATGCCGGTTCTCTTCAGGATACCAATCTATTGGTTGTTCTGAATGACAATTGCATGTCAATAGACCCGAATGTAGGAGCACTAAAAGAATATCTTACTGATATTACAACATCTCATACTTACAATAAAGTAAAGGATGAGGTTTGGAAATTATTGGGTAAGGTGTCAAAGTTCGGGCCGGATGCGCAATCTATTGTCTCTAAAATTTCCGGAGCCTTAAAATCGACGTTGCTGAAGCAAAGCAACTTGTTTGAATCCTTGAATTTCAGATATTTCGGACCCGTCGACGGACACGATGTTGTCAATCTGACGAAAATATTGGAAGATTTACGTGATATTCCCGGGCCTAAAATCCTGCATTGTATAACAGTCAAAGGAAAAGGATATAAATATTCCGAAGAGGGAAATCCTACACAATGGCACGCACCGGGAATTTTCAATAAAGAAACGGGAGAAATTGTGAAGATTGTCCCTAAATCTCCTCAGCCGCCCAAATATCAGGATGTTTTCGGGCATACTATTGTGGAATTGGCAGAGAAGAACGATAAAATCATGGGAGTTACTCCCGCAATGCCTTCCGGATGCTCTCTGAATATCATGATGAAAGCCATGCCGGACCGTGCGTTTGATGTCGGAATTGCCGAGCAGCATGCGGTAACTTTTTCTGCCGGCCTGGCAACGCAGGGACTGATTCCTTTCTGTAATATCTACTCTTCGTTCATGCAAAGGGCTTACGATCAGGTATTGCACGATGTTGCACTGCAGAATCTGAATGTGGTTTTCTGCCTGGACAGAGGCGGGCTGGTCGGTGCTGATGGTGCGACGCATCACGGGGTTTACGATTTAGCGTATATGCGTTCTATTCCGAACATGATCGTTTCCTCTCCGATGAATGAGTCGGAGCTGCGTAACCTGATGTACACCGCACAATTGTCGGACAAAGGACCTTTCAGTATCCGTTACCCGAGAGGAAATGGCGTAATGACGGAATGGAAAACTCCGTTTAAAGAAATTCCTGTCGGATCGGGAAGAAAAGTAACCGATGGAGCAGACATCGCGTTTTTAACGATCGGACCAATCGGAAACTATGCGCAGAAAGCATTGGAGCAACTGAAAGAGCTGGGGATTTCCGCCGCGCATTACGACATGAGATTCGTAAAGCCGCTGGACGAATTGCTGCTTCACGAAGTATTCGGGAAATTTGATAAGGTCATTACCGTTGAAGACGGCTGCCTGATGGGAGGAATGGGAAGCGCTATTCTGGAATTTATGGCAGACAACCGTTACAAAGCAGATATTGTTCGTCTGGGAATCCCTGATAAATATATTCATCATGGCACTCAGGAAGAACTGTACCATGTTTGTGGATTTGATGTGGGCGGAATGGTGGAGACAGCAAAAAAAGTACTGAACTATCAGGAAAAGCAAAATACAATAAAAAAGGCGGCTAATTAAATAGTCGCCTTTTCAATTTCTAACGTCAGCCGGATAAAATCTTCTACACTTAATTGTTCCGGGCGCTTTGTAAGATATTCGCTTTCAAAAGACTTGTCGCCTATAAACGGTTTGATAGTATTCCGGATCATTTTGCGCCGCTGGTTGAAGCAGGCTTTTACGATACGGATATACAGCTGTTCATCGCACGGAAGCTTTTTCCGCTCGTTGCGTGTTAAACGAATGACACCTGATTTTACTTTGGGTGGCGGATTAAAAACATGCTCATCGACTGTGAAACAGTATTTTATATCGTAAAATGTCTGTAAAAGCACGCTGATGATCCCGTACATTTTCGAACCTTCTTTTTCAGCAATCCGCTCAGCAACTTCTTTTTGAAACATTCCCATTATTTCAGGAATCTGATCTCTGAATTCAATGCATCTGAATAAAATCTGGCTGGAAATGTTGTAAGGAAAATTTCCCACAACAGCAAAAGGAGTATCTCCGAAAAGCGTCTTTAAATTATATTTCAGGAAATCTCCGTCGATGATTTTTCCGTGTAATTTTGGAAAATACTCATTCAGATAAGCTACTGATTCCCTGTCTATTTCCATCACATAAACATCCAGCGATTCATCTTCCAGCAGATACTGTGTCATTGCTCCCATTCCGGGACCGATTTCCAGCACTTTTTTACAATCAAAGTGAGAACCGTATTGCTGGGCAATTTTCCGGCTGATATTTTTATCCGTCAGGAAATGCTGCCCCAGGTGTTTTTTAGCTTTAACCTGCATGAACAAAATGATCTAAAACGGTTAATGTTGTTCGGAATGCAGCGAAACGCCCGTGAAATCTCGTGGTATGCTCTGATTGAAGTGCTGCAGCATATTTGGATTGATATTCTTTGTATTTTTCTTCGGAAGGAAGAAGATACATTACCGAATATGTCACTCCCTGCTCTTCTTCTCCGTGGACACGGGAAAGCTTACATTCGATGAAGCAATTGGTTGCCAGTACATCCTGAATGTGTATTTCTTTCATCCATTTCAACCATTCCTGCTCTGCCTGAGGATCCAGGCTGACGGTTACATTATATAAAAACATGCTTACGATTTTCTTTTCCTGAAAGACAAAGGTACTACATTTTAGTGTGTAAACGTATGAGCCCTCTGAGGAAAGAAACAATAACAGTGAAATGTGACTATGCTGCTTTTGCGCGATTTTCCGAAAATGCTTTCAGCTGTTCCACAGACAGATCGCGTGTCAGCCAACCTCTTTTCCCCACTGTTGCAATAGCATAAGGAGTAATCCAGAACAGGCAGAACGTGTAAAAGACTCCGTAGGAATAAGCCCAGATTGCGTCAATTACTTTTCTTCTTTTAGCATAGAAAAAGGCGGACATGCTGGAAAATAAAAAGATGCCGGTCATTGCTGAACATAAAAACAGCAACGGATAGGAAGCAATAATGTAAAACATGACAGCGAGCATCGGAAAGGAAAGAATGGTGGTCATCCATTGGTTTAAAAGGAAGATCCGCGAGCTGGTTTTTTCTCCTTCCCGGAAATTTCCGAAAGCGAATTTACTCATCATGATATCTTCCCGCACGTTGCTTCTTCCCCAGCGGATATACATTTTGCTGAGCCCTTTGAAATTTTCAGGCGTATTGGTATAAACAACCGCATTTTTCTGGAAAACAACCTGGAAGCCTTGTTTCAGGATCATGTTGGTCATCGCACGGTCTTCGCCGATATCTGAAGTCTGTCCCATAAATTTTTGTGCGATCCATTGCGGAAGACAATTCATTACAACATCTTTTCTGTAAGCTGCCAGAGCGCCGGGAGTACACATTACCGTTCCTGCCGTACTCTGTGCTGAACGTACAAATTCAAAGCTGAAAGCGAAGCTGACATTTAACATTTTAGGGATAATAGCGTTTTTACTGTTCAGAACACGTACATTTCCGGCAACAGCTCCGCATTTGTCATTTTTCACAAACGGACTCACCATATTTCTCAATGTATCACTTTTAACTACGGAATCGCTGTCAACAGTGATAAAAATCTCTCCTCTTCCTATCTGAAATCCACGGTAAAGCGCGTGTCTTTTTCCTTTGTTTTCAGGCTGCTGAAAAATCGAAATTCTTTCGCCGAACTCCTGTTTGGCTTTCAGCATCCATTGCCAGGTGTCATCCTGGCTTCCGTCGTCTATTGTCAGTATCTGCAGCTTGTCCTTCGGATAATCACTGTTGATCAGGCTCTGCAGCGTTTTATAAACCAGCTCCCCTTCGTTATAAGCCGGGACAATTACCGTACAGGATGGCAATTCTTCATCTTCAACTGATGAAACAGCCCTGTATTTGAGATGCAGGACGAGCAGATATACTAAAAAGCTTAATTTCAACAATAGCAACGTAGTGCTTATTATGATGAGCGATTTCTCCCAGATATTGCTCATTTGTTTCGTATGAACATTTTCAAAATAAGGTTGGAGCTGAACAGCTAATGCAATAAAGCTGATCAGTAAAAGTAATGTCCCTGCGAGAATGAAAAGCTGTGATACATTCAGTGATGAGTGGCTGCTTTTTTTAAGTATTTGTCTTGATAAATATCTCTTTTGTATTTTAAATTCTGTCATTATTCGTGTGCTTTGGTTCTACTTTGGCTATAGTGAATAACCCTAACAGCCTGAGTAGTGCCAAAGATCATACCTTCCTGAAGCGGAAAATAACAAATCGAAGAAAAGGAGTATCCATATTAATCTGATTTTAAGCAGCTTTTTTAGGTTTACCGGACACTTTTTTTATAAGAAAAAGAATTGCCGTGAAAATAAAAAATGTGGAATCAATCAACAAAATGCCGACTAATTCCACATAAACAGGGGAATTTGCTTAATCACAGCTAACCAATTGCACGCTGATATTTCGTGTTGTACAGGTTTAGTGTGTTCAACAATTCAACAAGATTGATCCGGAAAACCGGGTTTCAGATACTTTCTAAAACTTTAAAGAAAAGATCTTTCTTAGCAGGGCTTAACGGAACCTCAGAACCGTCCTTCATGACAACGCTTCCGCCGTTCTTCTTGTCAAAGCGATCTACATAATTTAAGTTGATCAAATGGGACTGCTGCACTCTGAAAAACTGATTTCCCGATAAAAGAGTTTCGTATTCTTTCAGTGTTTTGGATACGAGTATTTTCTTTCCGTCTTTTAAAAAGAAAGAAGTATAATTTCTGTCCGCTTCGCAACGAATGATATTTTCCAGATCGACAACATGTACGCTTTCATGCGTTTTTAATACCAGTTTCTTCCGGTTGGCGTTCTGCATGTTGAAGTTAAGGGTTTCCAGCTGCTCTGAATCCACTTTCTTGTCGATTGCACCGAGCGCTTTGGTGAGAGCAGCCCTCAGCTCATCACTGTCAATAGGTTTCAGGACATAATCCAGGGCGCTGAATTTGATGGCTTTTAAAGCGTATTCTTCAAAGGCAGTGATGAAAATCACCTCGAAATTTCTGTCATCGATAGAGTTCAGCAGGTCGAAGCCTGTTCCGTCCGGCATTTGAATATCTAAGAAAACCAGATCCGGCTGGATGTCCTGTATGGCTTGTAAGCCTGACTGAACATTCTCTCCAATCGGAAAACATTCAATCCCCAGCTCGAAAGAATCAACCATTTTTGCGATCATCTCGCGGGTTCTCTTTTCATCGTCAATAATTAATAATTTCATGGTCCTTGTTTTAAACTGCGTTATGCAAATAAGGAATAGTAATAGTTACGACTGTTCCTGTTTCATTGTCTTTGTCGAAATCCTCGAAGATTAACCGACCTTCTGTTTTGTACTTTTTATTTAAGCTGGCAATCCGGTCCTTGGTAATGCCGATCGCCATACTTTTATGTGTTTCTGATTTTCGGGAGCTTTCAGAAGCTTTTTTTCTTCCCACGCCGTTGTCAGTGACTTTAATTTCCATTAATTGCCCGGAAACTTTTTTGAAAGAGACATTGATGAATCCGTCTTCTCTCAGGTGCAGCTGCCCGTGCTCAATAGCATTTTCAATGAACGGTTGCGTGATCATGGGAGGAATCATGACGTCTTCCTCTGTTAGTTCCTCATCGGTAAAGATATCAAAATTAAAACGATCTTCAAACCTCAACTTCTGAACATTCAAATATTTATCTAAAATTTCCTGTTCGATGGTCATCGGGATGAATTCCTTGGATGAATTCTCCAGGATCAGCCGCATCAGCTTGGAAAAATTGACAAGGAATTTAGTAGAATTTTTAGTGTCATTATCGTAGATATAGCTTTGAATAACGGACATCGCATTAAACACAAAATGAGGATTCATCTGCGTCCGAAGGAGTGTCTGGTTCATTTCTGCTTCCCGCTGGCGCTGCTGGATCAGGTTCTGATTCCATTTGAAAAACAGAATGATACCGCTTAACAGGACTAATCCGACAAATCCGATAATGATATATGTTTTAAGATTGTTTTTCAGCTTGATGTTTTCCAGCATGGTGGTGGTATATTCTTTTTCCTTTTGCTGAATTTTAATGGAATCGGACTGCAGGGTAATCAAACGCTCCCGTTCGTCCGTTTTATTTTGCTGCTGTAATAACAATAAGTTAGACTGAATGTCGATCAGCTGGAGGCTGTCTTTCATATTGACGTATTGTTTCATCGCTTCATACGCTTTTGATTTGTCGCCTCTCAATTCATACAACACTGCTATTTTCTTTAACAGATAAGTGCTTTCCGCATTGTCATTCAAGCTGCTTAACAATTCTCTTGATTTCTCCAGATAAGTAAGTGCTTTGTCATATTTTTTCTGTTCGATCAGCACATCGGAAAGTAACTGATAAACGGTCTGGATTCCGAACAGGTCACTGTATTTTTCAAACTCAACGATGGCATTATTGTATTTCTGGAGGGCTGTCGGATATTCTTTTTTATAGAAAGCGATCCGGCCTTCCGTTGCGGAAATAATTGCCAGCAGCTCAGAATCATCTTCGTTTATGCGATTTCTGATCGCTGCGATTCTTTCTTCATCAGCTTTTGAAAAAGTTGTTTTAGCCTGCATTTCGTACAAGTCAACATATTGGATTCCTCTTAAAAAATTGAATTTTAACGCTGCTTTCTTTGCCTGGAGCAGGTACAGGCGCATTTCATTTAAGTTTTCATGTTGCGAGCTGATCTTTGCCAGGGTAAGATTTGCTTTGTATTTACCGTATTCGTAATTGTTCTCGGTTGCCATCTGAAGCGCCACATAGGCCTTGGACATGCTTATTTCATCATTTTTGAACTGATGATAGATTGCTGCCTGGTCAAGGACAACATCTATCAGTTGCAGCTTGTTGGTTTGTTTTCTTGCGTTTGATAACGCCACGTTCATGTAATAAATTGCGGAATCCCGTTGATTGAGGTTCGCTTTTGTCCTGGAGATAATACTGTAAATGGAAGCGAGATAGGAGTAGTTCTTTTTTTGTCTTGCCAGCATGATTTTTGCCGGTAATGAATATTCAAAGCTGAATTCATCCCGGAGGTAAAACATCGTTTTCCTGTAACGGATAGATATTTGTGCCTTGATGTTATAATCATCGAAAAGAATCTCCTGTGATTTCAGCTTCAGCCCGGTCTCTTTGATCATGTTTGTATTTCCGTACATTTCATAAATGTCGAATAAGATCAGGTTGCAGAGCAGGAGAGTGCTATCATTGTCAGCAGCCGTTAGCTTGTATTTTTGCTCTATTGTACTTTTTGTTTTGGCAACGTCCTTCAACAGCATATCCTGATAAGTGTAATATTCTTTCCAGAATGCGGATTGTTGTTTCTGACCGAAAGCGTCAAAAAAGAAAGAGCCAAGTACCGCCAGTATGAGAAGATATTTTTTTATCATTAAAGCTAAGATAAAAAGGAATTTGGAAAAAGGAGATTTTTACTGCGGAATGTATGAAAAGGAATAGTGATCGGACAAACGGGTATAAAATGAAAAAACCCCGTTATTACGGGGTTTTCAATGATATAGAGTATAATTTAAATTTAATTTATTTTTTCACAGCATTTACAACAGCAGCGAATGCATCCGGATGATTCATAGCTAAATCAGCTAATACTTTACGGTTTAATTGCAATTCACTTTTGTTTAGTGCTCCCATAAATTGAGAATAGCTTAATCCGTGTTGTCTTGCACCTGCATTGATACGTGCAATCCATAATGAACGGAAATTTCTTTTCTTTTGTTTACGTCCGATGTAAGCGTAAACTAAACCTTTTTCAACTGCATTTTTAGCTACAGTCCAAACATTTTTCCTTCTACCGAAGTAACCTTTCGCAAGCTTTAATACACCTTTTCTTCTTGCTCTTGATGCTACGTGATTTACCGATCTTGGCATAATTTTAAGTTTTTTAATAAAGAGTGCTTCTCTGTTTCAGAAGGCTTTGTACTCGTTATTGGGTTAAACAATATTGAACCAAACAATCTTCAAATGAAGATTATTTTAAATTTAACTGTAATTTGATATTTGACTCATCAGATGGGTGAACCAATCCTGAATGAGTTAAATTTCTCTTACGTTTAGTCGCTTTTTTAGTCAGGATGTGACTTTTAAAAGCGTGTTTTCTTTTGATTTTTCCACTTCCAGTGATAGTGAATCTTTTCTTAGCACTGGATTTTGTTTTCATTTTTGGCATATCCTCTACAATTTAGTTACTCTATATCAAAAGCCAATTACTTCTTTTTCGGGTTGATCATAATGATCATTCGCTTACCTTCCAGTTTCGGCATCGATTCTACTGCTCCAAGATCTGCCAGCTCCTGTGCGAAGCGCAATAACAGGATTTCACCTCTGTCCTTGAAAACGATAGCTCTACCTTTGAACATTACGTAAGCTTTTACTTTACTTCCTTCTTCCAGAAACTTTCTTGCATGAGCCAGCTTGAAGTTAAAGTCATGATCGTCGGTGTTGGGACCAAAACGGATCTCCTTCAGGACAATTTTACTTTGCTTTGCTTTCAGCTCTTTTTGTTTGCGTTTCTGGTTGTAAAGGAACTTACTGTAGTCCATTATTTTACAAACAGGAGGGGTGGCATTCGGTGAAATTTCCACTAAATCCAGCTCCTGCTCGTCCGCCATTCTTAAAGCAGCTTCTGTTGAGATCACCTTCGGCTCTTCACCTTCGGTAACCAGCCGAATCTCCTTTGCCGTAATAGCAGTGTTAATTTTGTGTTCCGCTTCTTTTTGTTGCTGAACTCTGTTGTTTCTTGGTTCTCTTCTCATTCAGTTATTAAGCGTTTATAGCTAATTCCTTGTTTATTTCTTCTAAAATAATATTCTTAAATTCTTCTACAGTTAAAGTTCCAATATCACCTTTACCACGTTGGCGTACAGCAATTTTGTTTTCTTCTGCTTCTTTTTCTCCGACAACCAGCATAAACGGGATCTTTTTCACTTCATTATCGCGGATTTTCTTCCCTATTTTCTCGTTTCTGTCGTCAACGAAACTGCGAATATCGGAAATATTTAGCAAATCTGAAACTTTTTTAGCATAGTCGTTATATTTCTCGCTGATAGGCAGAATCGCCACCTGCTCAGATGTTAACCATAACGGGAATTCTCCTGCGCAGTGTTCCAGCAGTACTGCAACGAAACGTTCCATTGACCCGAAAGGTGCTCTGTGGAGCATTACCGGACGGTGCTTTTGATTATCACTTCCGATATATTCCAGCTCGAAACGCTCCGGAAGGTTGTAGTCCACCTGGATGGTTCCCAGCTGCCATTCGCGTCCTAAGGCATCCTGAACCATGAAGTCCAGCTTTGGCCCGTAGAACGCGGCTTCACCGTACTCTACCACTGTCGGAAGTCCTTTTTCTGCTGCTGCTTCGATGATTGCTGACTCTGCTTTCACCCAGTTTTCATCACTACCGATATATTTACCCGGATTTTCAGGGTCACGGAGCGAAATCTGCGCTTTATATTTATCAAACTTTAACGTTTTGAAAATATACAAAACGATGTCAATTACCTTTTTGAATTCATCTTTTACCTGATCCTGCGTACAGAAGATGTGTGCATCGTCCTGAGTAAATCCGCGTACACGTGTTAATCCGTGTAATTCGCCGGATTGTTCGTATCTGTAAACGGTTCCGAATTCTGCAAAACGGGCAGGAAGATCTTTATAAGAACGAGGTCTTGATTTAAAAATCTCGCAATGGTGAGGACAGTTCATGGGTTTCAAAAGAAACTCCTCGTTTACATCCGGAGTTCTGATCGGCTGAAAAGAATCTGCTCCATATTTTTCGTAGTGGCCTGAAGTAACGTACAATTCTTTGCTTCCGATATGCGGAGTAATTACCTGCTGATAACCATGAGAACGCTGTACTTTTTTCAGGAAGTTCTCAAGACGTTCTCTCAAAGCAGCTCCGTTCGGTAGCCAAAGTGGCAAGCCCTGGCCTACACGCTGGGAGAACGTAAATAATTCCAGCTCTTTCCCTAATCTTCTGTGATCGCGTTTTTTCGCTTCCTCAATGTGCTCTAAATATTCTGCCAGCTCAGCCGCTTTCGGGAACGTAATTCCGTAAATACGTGTCAGCTGCTTATTTTTTTCATCACCTCTCCAGTAAGCTCCTGCAATGTGTAGTAACTTTATCGCTTTGATCGGGGATGTATCCGGAATGTGAGGTCCGCGACATAAATCCGTGAAATTTCCCTGAGTATAAAAAGTAATATTTCCGTCCTCTAAGCCTTCAATCAATTCCAGCTTATAAGGATCTTGCTTTTCTGTAAAATAAGCGAGCGCATCCGCTTTGGAAACTTCTTTACGGATGAATGCGGATTTTTCTTTCAGCAACTCTTTCATTTTTTGCTCTACTTTTTCCAGATCTTTTTCTGTGAAATCATAGTCCAGGAAATCAATATCGTAGTAAAAACCGTTTGCAATTGCAGGACCGATAGCTAATTTAACGCCCGGGTAAAGCGCTTCTATCGCTTCTGCCATCAAGTGTGCAGATGAGTGCCACATCGTTGATTTTCCTTCTGTGTCATTCCAGGTTAACAACTGTAAAGTAGCTGTTTCAGGAAGCGTTCGTGTTGCATCCCAAACTTCACCATTTACTTTTGCTGCCAGCACATTTCTGGCTAATCCCTCTGAAATGCTTTTCGCCACATCCAGAGAAGTTGTTCCCTTTGGATATTCTCTCACAGAACCATCAGGCAATGTAACATGTATCATCTTGTTTGTCATTATTTATCGTGCAAAGATAATATAAGTTGGGCGTAAGACAAAAGATAAAGATAAAAGACTTTTGGACGCTATGACTTTAGGATATTAAGGAGATAGGATTTCAGGACAGAACAGAAAAAGGCTATAACTGAAAATATTCGCGGATGATCTGGGCTTTCGCTTTGCCGACCACTTTACTTAATTCTTCTTCTGAGGCATTTTTGATTTTTGAAATGGTTTTGAAATGCTGTAAAACAAGTCCCATTGTTTTTGGTCCGATTCCCGGAATATTTTCCAGTTCGGAATTAAAAGCGTTCTTGCTTCTGCGGTTGCGGTGATGAGTGATTCCGAACCGGTGCGCTTCATTCCGGAGCTGCTGGATGACTTTTAGTGTTTCGGAACGTTTGTCCAGGTAAATAGGAATGCTATCGCCGGGAAAAAAGATTTCTTCCAGCCGTTTCGCAATGCCTATTACCGGGATCTGCCCCCGGATTCCCAACGTCTCAAATGCTTTTAAAGCAGCGCCTAACTGTCCTTTTCCTCCGTCGATGATAACCAGGTTCGGCAAGGACTGTTCTTCGTCGATAAGACGTTTATATCTCCGGTAAACAACTTCTTCCATTGTCTTAAAATCATCCGGCCCATCTACAGTCCGGGGAATGAAATGGCGGTAATCTTTTGTGCTTGGTTTTGCATTTTTGAAGACAACGCAGGCAGAAACGGGATTGGTCCCTTGTATATTGGAATTGTCAAAGCATTCGATATGTACAGGAGGCTCTTTCAGACGCAGGTCTTTTTGCATCTGAGCCAGAATTCTGTTGGTGTGTTTTTCCGGATCGATAATTTTTTCCTGTTTCAGCTTGTCCAGACGGAAATAGGTCGTATTTCTTACCGAAAGGTCCAATAGCTGTTTTTTTTCGCCTTTGGTTGGTAAGGAAAATGTAATTCCGTTCAATTTGGTTTTGATGGGATAATTACAGATGACTTCTTTTGAATCACTTTGATACCGTTCTCTGAATTCCAGAAGTGCAAAAAGAATAATGTCCTCCGGTTCCGTCTGCAGATTTTTCTTCACTTCCAGTGTTATTCCCTGTATAATCGCTCCGTCTTTAATGACCAGGTAATTGATGTATCCAATCTTATCGTCATCCAGAAAAGTAATGACATCCACTTTGTGAAAAGAGGTGGATACAACGGTTGATTTCGCCTGAAATTTTTCAAGAAGCTGCAGTTTGTCCTTAATGAGCTGCGCTTCTTCAAACTGGTATTTTTCAGCGAACTGTGCCATTTTTTCTTTCAGAAATACGATAACAGCCTGCACATTTCCTTTCAGGATCGCTTTTATCTGTTCGATGTTCTGATTGTATTCTTCCTCTGAGAATGCTTCTATACAGGGAGCATTACATTTCCCGATGTGGTATTCCAGGCAAACTCTGTAATTCGCTTTTTTGATACGTTCCGGCGATAAATCCAGATTACAGGTTCTCAGTGGGAAAAGCTCTCTGAATAATTCCAGAAGAGTATGCATCATCTTGACGTTGGAGTATGGCCCGAAATAGAGAGAGCCGTCTTTTATCTTGGTTCGTGTCGCGAAAACACGTGGAAAGGGTTCGTTTTTGATGCAGATCCAGGGATAGGTTTTATCATCTTTTAAAAGAACGTTGTAACGCGGCTGGTGTTTTTTGATAAGGTTATTCTCCAGCAGCAGCGCATCCAGTTCAGTATCTACAATAATGTATCTGATGGAATGAATTTTTCTGACAAGAACATTTGTCTTGTTGGAATCGTGGTGCTTTGTAAAATAGGAATTGACTCTTTTTTTTAAGTTTTTAGCCTTTCCGACATAGATGATCACCCCGGTTTCATCAAAATATTGATAAATACCCGGTTTTTCCGGTAAGGACTTTAATTGTAAACTTAAATCTGTTTTCTTCATTATCCTGCAAAAATAGGAAAAAGAGAGGTTTTCAGAGTTGTCAAATAAATGATTATCTGATGAAACAAACTAAAATAAAAAAGGGTTGCAAAAGCAACCCTTTCAGTATTCATTTTTTAAGTTATTATTTAATAACCAATTTTTTAGTGATCATTGAGCTGTTTGCTTCAATAACAACCTGGTAAACACCAGAAGTATAATTGTTAACATTCAACTCAATTTTGTTGTTACCAGCAGCCTGATTAGCAAATGTATTGCTGTAAACCGCTTTCCCGTTTAAGTCAATAACAGAAACTTTAACATCACCGTCAAATGCAGTATTATAGTCGATAACTGCAACATCTTTAGCCGGATTCGGGTAAATGTTAGCTTTAACTGACTCACCTAAGTTTTTAGTCGAAACAATACCAGGAGTTAAGTTCAAACGTACCATTGGAGTTGCATCACTGTTCATACGGAACCAGTTGTTTTGAGAACCTGTAAAGTATAGGGAAGTTCCGCTTAAGGAATTACCTGAACTTCCGATTACGAAATCCATTCCTGTTGTAGCGCTGGTACCATAAGTACCAACAGTAACTAAATAAGTAGAACCGTTTGTTAAATCAACAGGTGAGTCAAAAACTAAAGTAATCCATTTATTATTGTCTCCTGCTCCGATAGAATATAAAGGAGTTGCATCTACTACAGGGAATCCTGATTCATATTTGCGAATAGCACCGAAGATTTCTGTTCCTTCTGTTCCTTTTACGTTTCCGTTTGAGCTTGCAAACATATAGATGTCAACACCGGTTGCTTTCACATTAGAATAGATGTCGAATGCGTTACCAACGTGGTATTCAGAATTCTCAGGGTCGTAATCATAATTGCTGACGCTTCCTAAGTCTAAAGCATAGATAGTTCCGCCATAATTGAAAGAGAAAGAGTATCCGGAAGTATCATTGGATGCTACTTCGTCAACCCCATCAAAAAGCCCTCCGAATTTGGAAACAGAATATGTTCCTTGATTATTTAATGTAATACTATGTTCAACAGTATCTGTTGCGTAAGCAGCTAAAGTAGCAGAACCGTTAACAGTATCGTTGATAACTCCGGAAGGAGTAGTGATTTTGACAAAACTTCTTACATTTGATAAATCACTTGATCCGTTGTTAAGTAAGATGTTACCAACCGGAACATCATGAGACTGTGATGTAGGAATGATGGAATATCTTATCCCTTTAGACGATACGATGGATTTTTCATTTTTCAAATCAGAAATATAATTCTCAGTAACTGTTAGGTCATCAATCATCCAACCAAAAGTAATCCATGCAATTTTGTTGGTTTCTGAAGGGAATCTTGAAGAAAACTTGAATCTTACGTAAAGAGTTGTAGTGTTTACAGGAAGTCCTGAAACCCCTAAATTCACCTCAACAGCTTCAGGATTTGTATAAATGGCAGAAGGATCCGCACCGTTGAATGTTATTCTGTTGTCGTTTGTAAAAATCTGCTCCCAGTTATTTCCGTCAGCAGAAACTTCCATTATTTGGCTGTCGTTAAAGATCGCCCCGTATTGAAGGAAGTTGATCGTTACATTTTTGTTAGGAATAGTGATTGCAGGAGAAGTAGCTATGTAAGTAATGTTTGTAGCTGCAGTAATGTTACTCGCGCTAACGTATTTACCATTCATTACTTCTAAGAATTTTCCTGCAGAATGAGAGTTGATTTTAGGATTGATGTCAGCATACCATTTTCTGGAAGTAGCTACATTTGCCCAACCTCTGTCTGCTGCTGTTTCTCCGGCATTGTCAATTGTCCAGTTAGTACCTGAAGCTGAAATATCTGAGAAATTGTCATAAAAAAGGGTATCCCCGCCTGCTTTTGCAGTGAAAGAATCATTTCCCTTTTTGGAGAAAGTGTGATAACCAGTTACGTTATCGTTTAATTTAATAGGTCTATTTTCAAATTTTTGAATTTGCTTACCTACCTGAGCTGTCGAATTAAGTGCTAAACCTAATCCAAGAACTAAAAGTAAATTCTTTTTCATAAAATACTATAATTTTTACACTGTGAACAACAAATATATAAAAAGTATTTTTGAAAAAAACCTAATATTTAGATTTAGTTAAGAATTTTAACGTCTAATGTAATTTTTTTATTAAGTGTTTGTAGCGGATGAAAATCCAGATAACTCCTGTAGATATAGCTGCATCTGCTATATTCCAGACAGCAGGAAATACTTCTGAGCCTCCCAGATAGGGAACCCATTGCGGCCAGGTCATGTTAAACTGGAACATATCCACTACATTGCTGAGGAGAAATCCTTTGGGGCGAATTTCCACCTGCCCTAAAAATTTACAATCGTGAAAAATTCCTGAACCTTCCTGGAAATTGTAGTAATAACACGGATCAAAAGGAAAGATAAAGTCGTAAAACATGGAGTCCAGCAGATTACCTGTTGCTCCTCCGAGAATCAGGCTGCCGACAATTACAAATTCAGTGGTAACTCCTTCTTTTATTTTTCGTATTATGAATAGTGTTATTGCTGAGATAGCAGCAATTCTTAAAATGCTTAATGTCAGCTTGGGCCATATTCCGCTTCCGAAAGTAGTTCCGAAAGCCATTCCGGGGTTTTCAACATACACCATCCGGAACCAGTTCCCGAAAATATTTATCGGAGTATGATCAAAAGAGCCTTTGACCCAAAATTTAACAAGCTGGTCAATTAACAAAATAAGGGCTATAAAAGCCCCTGTTATAATATAGTGTTTTTTCGTATTATTTTTTTGCATTCTTGGCGTCAATACTCAGTGTCGCATGAGGAACCAGTCTTAAACGTTCTTTGGGGATCAGCTTTCCTGTTTCCCTGCAAATACCGTAAGTCTTGTTTTCAATGCGGATCAGCGCATTTTTTAAATTTTCGATGAATTTTTGCTGCCTCGCGCTCAGCTGGGCAACCTCTTCTCTGGACAAAGTCTCTGAACCGTCTTCCATCATGTTGAACGTTCTTCCCGTATCGTCTGTCCCATGGTTATTATTCGATAAAGAACTCTTTAACAGGTCAAAATCGTGCTGGGCATCTTTCAGTTTTTCCAAAATCAATTGCCTGAATTCCTCCAGTTCCTGATCTGAATACCTTGTTTTCTCAGTTGACATAGGCTGTTGTATTTTGTTGTATAATGTTCGCAAATATAATTTAATTTTCTATTTTTCGGCCAATCTAATATTATGTGAGGAAAATATTAATTTTAGCGAGCTATGAATATAAATAAAATTTTCTATTTGGGTACTTGTTCTACCTGCAAAGAAATATTAAAATCGATTAAAAATCCGGATGATTTTGAATTAATAGATATCAAAAAGAGAGCGATTACAGAAGATGAGCTGGAAAATTTATATCGCCGGACACAATCGTATGAGGCACTTTTTTCAAAAAAATCACGGAACTACGGAGCTGTTAAAGAACATATTAAGTCTGATGAGGATTATAAGAAGCTGATTCTTTCTGATTATACTTTTTTAAAACGTCCTGTAATTCAATACAACGAAAAGTTGTTTATTGGAAATGAGAAGAAAACCAAAGCAGAAATTGTCGAACAATTAGGATAAAGCAGAGTGAAAACTGAAAAATTACAGGTTTCAATTGCCCGTTTTTCAACTCCTGGTTTATTTCGTTAGTCCTTATAGGGATAAATATCCAGCCTGTTCTTAATCATTTCCAGATGTTTTTTCTTTTGCTCTACTCGTGTGTTTATTGAAGTTTTGGTAAAATACCGGTGTTGAGTGAGGAATTTTATTTGCGTTTCGTCCCAGTTCCTGTCCGAATTAATTTTATTATTTTCCCGTAATTCTCTTCTCAGGCGATCTCCGATCTCAAAGAAATCAGACCTGCCTAAATAGTCGAGGTCGGCATCACACATGATTTCTTCCATTAAACAAGTGGGTTTGTGAGGAATCTGAGTGACAAAGATCAGTTGCCGGATGATGCTGATCTGCTCTGGAGAATAACCGTAATCGGGTAAAATTTCCTCTGCCATCCGGACACCGATCGACTCATTTTTTTCATATTGTTCTACAAAACCGGCATCGTGGAACAATGCTGCGGTTTTTAAAAGAAACAGGTTTTCATCTGTGATGCCTTCTTCCAGGGCGATCCGTTCTACAGCGGAAACGACATCAAAAGTGTGCTCTAATGAATGGTAGTGAAGGTGAGGAGAAAGCTGCTTTTGCAACAACTCAATGACATGTTTTTCCGCTTTCCCGTAATTAATCTGGCTGTAAAGGTGCAGGTTGACTAGTTTCCAGAATTTTTCATTCGGGACAATTCCCGCCTCGTCTGCAGAGAGTTCTTTTTTAATCCTGTTGACGGTATAGATGTCTAATTCTTCGTTTCCTTTTGATAATACTTTTCCTTTGAATTCGCAGTCGAAATAAAATTGGATATGTTCATAGGTGGCGCCGGAAATTGTTACTTCATCCGGTTCTCCGACCATTTCCATCCTGCTTGCCTTGTTTACGGTCGAGCCCCAGATGTCGTAGGCAAGCTTCTTTTTTCCGATAACACCGGCGGTAATATCGCCGGTATTGATCCCCAGGCGAAGCTTCCAGACATGCTTGTTTTCTTTTTGTTGCTCTGCCTGTTTCTTCTGCATGAAATCCTGAATTTCCAGAGCAGCAAGACAGGTATCTATCGGATTGGTTCTGTTTCTGACAGGAATTCCTCCGGCGCACATATAGGCATCACCAATGGTTTTGATTTTTTCCAGGTTGTTTTTGACGATGATGCTGTCAAATTCCGTGAAATAAACATCCAGTTGGGTAACGATCTCAGCAGGTGCCAGGTTTTCTGATATTTTGGTGAAACCGACAAAATCGGTAAACATAACCGAAACTTTTTCATACGAGCGGGCAGTAACTTTTCCGCTTTCTTTTAATTCATTGAAAGTTGATTCCGGGAGAATATTCTTGAGCAGCTTGTCTGTTTTTGATTTTTCTTCTTCCAGCAATTCTTTCTGAAGTTCCAGCCGTTTGTTCTTTTCTTCAATGATCTTCCCCTGTTTTTCAATTTCGAGGCCTTGTCTGCGTAATTCTTTGGTACGTTCGGCGATTTTCATTTCAAGAATTACCTGCTCTCTCCTGGAAAGCTCGATTTTTATGCGGACATAAATCAGCGTGGCGATGGTTCCGGTGACAGATATCAATATCCAGAACCAGGCGGTTTTCCAGAAAGGAGCCTTGATTTTTAAATGGATGGTTTTCGGATGGATACTCCAGTCGGAATCACCCATTTTGGCATATATCTTTAAAGTATAATCGCCCGGCTGCAGATTGGAGAAGTGGATGACATTCTGATTTTCCAGCTTTACTTCATCCTTATTTTCTCCTTCGAGAATATATTTGTAACGGGCAAGATTAGAGTTGCCGAGATCTTCCGCCATGATGCGGAATGAAATATTATTCTGCCGGTGGGTGAGGCGCAGCTCTTTTACAAAATTTATGGCTTCCGAAATGACACTTTCCTTTCCCGGAAATACGGGTTCGTTGCTGATTTTTAGTGAAATAATAGAGATGTTGGTATTCCTTTCCTTTTTACGGATATCTTCCGGATTAAAAAAATTGTATCCATTAATTCCCCCGAAAAATAACTCTCCGCTTTTCGCTTTCAGGAAAGCTCCCTGATTAAATTCCGAAACGAGGAAGCCGCCATAATCCTTGTAAGAAATAAATTTCCCTGTTCTTGTGTTCAGCTTAAGGAGTCCTTTGTTGGTGCTCATCCAGATGTCATTTTCCTTGTCTTTCAGTATTCCGTAAATGACATTGTTGGGAAGCCCGTTTTTATGATTGAAATGCGCTGTTTTTTTAGTCTCAGTATTTAATTTGATCAAGCCGCCTCCGAGTGTCCCGAACCAGAAATCACTACCGATCTGGAGAGCAGACGTAATATAATCTTTTGTTTCCTTCAAAAGAAGGCTGTTATAAACGGATGGCTTGATCTTATTGTCATATTCACTGTACGTGCACATTCCTCCTTCACTGGTGAAAAAATGAATCCGGCCTGTCTCGTCTTTGAAAATAGATCGGCAAATTCCTGCAGAAATGCTGCCGGATTTATCTTTGGGATTGTGATAGAAGAATTCGAATTGCTTGCTTTTAAGATTAAATTTGATAACGCCGTCTTTTGTCCCCAGGAAATAATCATCACCCTTCCAGTGAGTGACCATGTAAATCCGGTTAGCATCAATTTCATTACGGGCACCGGTAATCTTTATTTTTTCAAAAAAAGGCTTTCCTCCGTTGTAATACAACTTGAATAATCCATTGGTTGTAGCCACAAGAACAAGGTCTTCGCTGACGTATTCAATTGAGCTGATAGAAGCATCTTTAACCGGAATTTTTTTACCTTTTTCGGTAATTTCCAGCGGACAATGAGTAAATTCATCTGCTGTCCGGTTGAAAAAAGAAACGTAATTGTCTGTTCCGACAAAAATTATTCTGCCGTCATTGTTCTCTTCAAAGCACCACACATTTGGACTGGGTAATCCCTGGAGCGCGTATTCGCTGGTAGAGATCAGGTGAAAGTCATTCTGATAGATATTAAAATTACTCAATCCGTAATTTGAGCCTACCCAGATCACATTGGATTTATCTTTGAAAATGGTGTTAATGGTATTGTCCGGAAGCGCGTTTTTGTTGAGCCGGTCTTTCTGGGAATGAGTGATTTCATGATTGTTTCTGCCGATTACAAAAAGTCCGTTTGAAGCTGTTCCGACAAAATAATAGTAGTCATCAAAAGATAATGATGTGATTTCATTCGTTTTAATTTCCCCGTTACCTAATTCTGAAACGTTCATGGAGCTCATATCAAGCTGATATAGACCTTTATTTGTTCCCAATAAAAGCTGCTGCTGAGTGATACACTGGACAGCGGTGATTTCTTTATCAGGCAGGATGTTTTCTTTTCTTAACCGTTTGCTT
The DNA here is from genome assembly GCA_001899145.1 of Flavobacteriia bacterium 40-80. Lineage (GTDB taxonomy): Bacteria > Bacteroidota > Bacteroidia > Flavobacteriales_D > Crocinitomicaceae > 40-80. Next base: position 104,075 of record MKVF01000009.1, on the reverse strand, counting down.
GCGATATCAATCCTATAAAGATTTCCCGAAGCAATTACGCCCAGCTCTTTGCCACTCAGCTGAAAAATGGAAGTAATATTTTTTATGATTTCCCCGCTGATGAAAGGAGTAACTTTTGTATCATTTTTATCAATGTAAAGAATTCCGTTGTTGTAGGATCCTATCCAGATGCGTCCGTTTTTATCTTCCAGCAGGCTTTCGATCTGTAAGGTAGAAGGCAGCCGGTGATTGATTTTTGTAAATGTTTCCTGATAAGGATTGTAGTTGAAAATACCATCCTGAGTACCAAACCATATTTTTTTATCCTTTGCCTTAAAGACGGTCTTGATATAATCATTGGGAATATTGTCGTTATTGGTGGTTGAGAAGTTCTCGAATGTATGCCCGTCGAAACGGTTCAGCCCGTCCTGGGTGCCAATCCATAAAGCGTAGCTTTCATCCTGCTGAATCGAAGTGACTACACTCTGGGACAAGCCATTTTCCAGGGTATAATTCCTGAAAAGAAATGTCCTTTGAGAAAATGCTAGAGCCGGAATGAGTAATACAATGACAAGGAGTAATCTCATCAATCTGAAATTTTAGTATAAATCCAAATTTAATAAATAAATATAAAAAAGAGGCCTAAGCTCAAATTAGTTATTGTTTAAAACTTTACTGCCGGAAGAACCTGTAAAGATTTCTTAATTTACTTTTTTATTTTAATTTTGCTCTCTTTAATAAAAATCTGCTTATGCCTAAAATTCGCAAGCAAGATGCGTTGGATTACCACGCAAACGGGAAGCCCGGAAAGATTTCGGTAGTACCTACAAAACCATATTCAACACCTAAAGATTTAAGTCTGGCTTATTCTCCCGGAGTTGCTGAGCCTTGTCTGAAAATAGCTGAAAACGAGTCGGATGTATATAAATATACAGCTAAAGCGAATCTTGTTGCAGTTATTTCAAATGGTACGGCAGTACTTGGTTTGGGAGATATCGGCCCTTTGGCCTCTAAGCCGGTGATGGAAGGAAAAGGAGTTTTATTCAAGGTTTTTGCAGATATTGACGTGTTTGATATTGAGGTGGATGCAAAAGATCCTGAGAAATTCATAGAAACAGTAAAAGCGATTGCCCCGACTTTCGGAGGGATCAATTTAGAAGATATTAAAGCCCCTGAAGCTTTCCTGATTGAGAGAAGACTGAAAGAGGAACTGGATATTCCTGTAATGCACGATGACCAGCACGGAACAGCGATTATTTCTGCTGCTGCCTTGCTGAATTGTTTGGAGCTGGCGGATAAAAAGATCGAAGAAATTAAGATTGTTGTTTCCGGTGCGGGAGCAGCTGCTATTTCCTGTGCTCATTTATACCTTGCATTAGGTGCGAGGCTGGAAAATGTGTACATGTTTGACAGCAAAGGAATGCTGCATTTGGGCAGGACGGATCTGGACGATCAGAAACAGCGGTTTACGCATGCTCCTAAGTCTATGACACTGGAAGAAGCGATGAAAGGGGCGGATATGTTCCTTGGGTTGTCGAAAGGAAATGTTGTTTCAAAGGAAATGATTCTTTCCATGGCGAAAAATCCGATCGTATTTGCGCTGGCGAATCCGAATCCGGAAATTTCCTACCCGGATGCGACAGCAGTTCGTTCAGATATTTTCATGGCAACAGGCCGTTCAGATTATCCTAACCAGGTGAATAATGTGCTTGGTTTCCCTTTTATTTTCCGTGGTGCGCTGGATGTCCGTGCTACTGCTATCAATGAGGAAATGAAGCTGGCAGCAGTAAAAGCAATTGCGGAGCTGGCGAAAGAAAGTATTCCTGAAGAAGTGATCCAGGCGTATGGAGAGAAAAATATTTCTTTCGGCCGGGAGCAGTTTATTCCGAAGCCGCTGGATCCGCGTCTGATTTATTATGTAGCACCGGCAGTTGCTAAAGCGGCCATAGAATCCGGTGTTGCAAGAAAGATCATTACGGATTGGCAGGCTTACGAAACAGAATTGAAAAACCGTCTGGGGCTGGATAATTCGATTATCCGTAATGTGACACTGATGGCACAGCGAAATCCGAAACGCGTGGTTTTTGCGGAAGCGGATAACATTAAAGTTTTAAAAGCTGCTCAGACAACCAGTGATGAAGGAGTTGCTTTCCCTATTCTGCTGGGAGATAAAAATAAGATCGAAGGGCTGATTAAAGAATATAGCCTGGAACTTCAGAACTATACGATTGTAGATCCGAAATCCAAAGAGGAAGAAAGCCGCCGTACAGCTTATGGAAAAGCATTCTTTGAGAAACGTAAGCGTAAAGGATACACAGAATATGAGGCTGTTCAGCAAATGCGCGAACGAAACCACTTTGGAGCAATGATGGTGGAGCTCGGAGATGCGGATTGTATGATTTCCGGCCTGACCCGAAATTATACGGATGTGGTAAAACCGGCCATGCGCATTATCGGAACGGCAAAAGACGTGAACCGTATTGCGGGGTTGTATGTGCTGTTTACCAAGAACGGACCGTTGTTCCTTGCGGATACGACCATTAACATGAATCCTACAGCGGAAGAAATCGCGGATATTACGTACATTGTTGCCAAGACAATTAAAAAGCTGAAAGTTAATCCTAAAATTGCATTGCTGAGCTATTCAAACTTTGGCTCTTCGCAGGGAGAAGATGCGGTAAAAATGGCCAGAGCGACTGAAATATTACATGAAAAATATCCGAGCCTGGTGGTTGATGGTGAAATTCAGGCAAATTTCGCATTGAACAATGAGCTGCTGAATGAGAAGTTCTCTTTCTCAACATTGACAAATAAAAAAGTAAATACGCTGATATTCCCGAATTTATCCTCAGGAAATATCGCTTATAAGCTGTTACAGGAAATTACAGATGCGGAAACAGTAGGACCGATCCTTGTCGGTCTGAAAAAATCTGTTCATGTAGTTCAGATGGGGGCAACAGTAAGAGAAATTGTCAATATGGTGAAAGTAGCAGTTGTAGATGCTCATAATCGTTAATTATGATCCACTTTTTAAAAGGGCCGTTTTTTGAATTGACACCGACACTGGTGGTTGTAGATTGCGGAGGAATAGGTTACGAGGCAAAAATTTCGCTGAATACGTACGAAGAGCTGGTACGAACAAATGCTACTATTGTTTACACACAGCTGATTGTCCGTGAGGATGCTCAGGTGTTGTACGGTTTTGCCGCGAAAGAAGAAAAGGATATTTTCAACCTGTTGATTTCTGTCTCCGGAATTGGTCCGAATACGGCTTTGATCATGCTTTCTTCTTTAAAAACCAGCGATATTGCAAATGCCATTGTTCACGAAGATCTCCGCACAATACAGGCCATCAAGGGGATCGGCGCAAAGACGGCTCAGCGTGTTATTATTGAATTGAAGGATAAAATGTTAAAATTGGATGTTTCCGCGTCTAATTCTTTATCTCCAAACAATACAAACAGATTTGATGCGTTATCGGCATTACTTTCTTTGGGCTTCGACCGAAAAGCCATTGATAAAGCAATGGACAAGATTGATGATGGAGTCAAAACAGTTGAAGTATTAATAAAAGAAGCGCTTAAAATATTATAAATAATTGGAAACAAGGATATTATTTAACACGATGAAGTGGTTACTGGCGATAGTTATGCTATTACCTTTTTATGCATTTGAACAAGTATCTTCAGACTCTCTGAAATTCCCGATCCAAAATAATCTTGACCCGACACAATCCAGAAAGCAGAGCTTTGACTTTGGTGATCCTTCTTCCGTGACACAGACTATCGAATATGATCCTGTAACAGGTACGTATGTATTTAAGGAGAAGATAGGAAATAACCTTGATTACCGTAACCCTTCCATGATGACACTGGAGGAGTATATCGAATACGAACGCCAGAAATCACTCCAGGATAACTGGAAAGAAAAGGTGGCGGATCAGACTGATCAGAAAAGAGGCTTTTCACCTTCATTTAAAATTCCGGGAAGAACATTCAAGGAATTTTTTGGTTCAGACGAGATCTCCATCCGTCCGCAGGGAATGGTTATGATCGGGCTGGGAGTGCTTCATTCACGTTATGACAATCCGATTTTACCTTTGAAGCAAAGAAGACTGACCCGTTTTGACTTTCAGCAGCAGATTCAGCTGAATGTGGTTGGTCAGATCGGGACTAAAATTAAATTGAATTTATCCTACAATACACAGGCAGCATTTGATTTTGATAATATTACGAAGCTGGGTTATACCGGTAATGAAGACCAGATTATTCAAAAAATTGAACTGGGTAACGTGAGCATGCCAATGAAAACAACCCTGATCCAAGGATCACAGGTACTTTTCGGAGCATATACCAAGCTGAGATTTGGAAAGCTGACTATTGACGGGATCCTTGCCTCTTCAAAAAGCAAGAAACAGGAAATTACAGTATCAGGAAAGTCTCAGGTTCAGAAGTTTGAAATAACAGCAGATAATTACGAGGCGAATAAGCATTACTTCCTGAACTTAAACTTCCGCGATGAGTACGATAATGCCATGTCGGAAATACCGATTCCGAAATCAGAGATTAACATTACCCGTATAGAAATCTGGGTAACAAACCGTACGAACAATATTGAGAACACAAGAAATATTATCGCTTTCACCGACCTTGGAGAATCAAAGCAAGTAAACATTCAGGGAAATCCGGGGCAATATACAGAATCAAAGTTCCCGGACAATAACGGAAACGGTTTGTATGGATGGGCACTTAATCAGTCCGGGTTGAGGAATTTCTCTTCTTCAACGGCCATTTTAATGAACCAGTCTGTGGAGCCGGGACCATTCACCCAGGCGATACACTATGAAAAATTAGAAAATGCACGTAAATTAAATGAATCGGAATATACCTATAATTCACTGTTAGGTTTTATCTCTTTGAATACAGCGCTGAACAATGATGAGGTGTTAGCTGTTGCGTACGAATATACTTACAGAGGCAATACATATCAGGTCGGGGAATTTTCGGTAGATGGTGTAACCGGAAAAGATGCCTTGTTCCTGAAACTCCTGAAGCCGACATTGACAAATCCGAAGATCAAATTATGGGATTTGATGATGAAAAACGTTTACTCGATCGGTGCATACCAGATAGACAAGCAGAATTTCCGTCTGGATTTATTATACAATAACCCCGATAACTCCCTGCTGATTCCTTACGTTCCACAGGACGCTGTGAAAGACAAGCAGATAGTTACTTTACTGGAAATGGACCGTATCAACATGAACGAGCAGCCATTTCCTGACGGATTATTTGACTTTGCCCCGATGACATTTAACGGTGCACGGTCTGAATCAGGAGGTACGATCAATCCAAAGAACGGGCGGATCTATTTTTCTACGGTAGAACCTTTTGGTAAAACGCTTCAAAAAAAGCTTTTAGATGCGAACATTGCACCGACAGTTGTAAATCAGATTGCATATACAGAGCTGTATGACTCTACAAAAACAGCGGCTCAGCTGATCACGGCAAAAAACCGTTTTGTAATGAAAGGGGAATACCAGTCTTCCATTTCATCGGATATTGCTCTGAACGCGTTAAACATTCCGGAAGGAGCAGTGCGGGTTACAGCCGGAGGAATGCAGCTGACAGAAGGTGTTGATTACTCGGTGGATTACAACCTCGGACGTGTTAAAATATTAAATTCCGGGATTTTAGAATCAGGAACTCCTTTAAAAATTTCCATTGAAAGTAACTCCGTATTCGGTTTTCAGGCAAAATCACTGGTCGGAACTCATTTGAATTACCGTTTTAATGAAAACTTCAATTTAGGAGGTACATGGATGCAGATGATGGAACGTCCCGTTACCCAAAAAGTCGATTACGGTACGGAGCCATTTAAAAATAATATCGTCGGAATAGACGTAAGCTATAAGACCGATCTTCCTTTCCTTACAAAGCTTGTTGATTGGCTTCCTGTCATTTCAACCAAAGCTAAATCCACGCTTAATTTTTATGGAGAGTTCGCCCATTTGATTCCGGGAGTTCCGAGGGCAATTACAAAAGCGGGGATTTCTTATGTAGATGATTTTGAGGCGAGCCAGAGTACAATTGATTTGAAGCAGATGTCTGCGTGGAAAATGGCCTCAACTCCGCAGGGACAGCCTATATTATTTCCTGAAGGAACGAAAAAAGACCTTTCAAACAGATACAATGTTTCCCGTTTATCCTGGTACCAGATCGACCAGGCATTCTACTCTAAAAATGACAGAAGACCAGGCTATTTTGACGGCAATCCGGCATTGACATCAGATAGCCGTGTACGTTTGGTTCGTCAGGATGAAATATGGAAGAATCAGCAATTGCCGTATGTTAATATCCCTACGGTTCAGTTTTTGGATTTAGCCTATTATCCGAAAGAACGCGGTATGTATAATTATGACACGACAAATGTAGATTCAGATGGAAGTTTCACTAATCCGGAGAACCGCTGGGGTGGAATCATGCGTTCACTGACGACAAATGATTTTGAGCAGGCAAATATTGAATACATTCAGTTCTGGATCCTGGATCCGTTCAATGCTGATGCGGAAAATGTAAATCCGAATGCGAAGCACAATGGTGGTTACCTGTATGTAAATCTAGGGAACATTTCAGAAGACATACTTCCGGATTCAAGAAAATCTTACGAGAACGGTATGCCTACCGCATCCGGAGCAAACCAGAACCTGGATTCTACGGCTTGGGCTGTTGTTTCGAACGATCAGGTGGTGGTAAATGCTTTTGATACGGACCCGAACTCAAGACCATTACAGGATATAGGGCTTGACGGAAGAAATAATGCTAAAGAGAGGCAGGCTCACGCCAACTTTGTAAGCTGGGTGAATAGCTCCGGCTTATCACAGGCAGCTAAAGATAAATTACTAAACGACCCTTCCAGTGATGATTATCGTTTCTATTTCGACAATACGTATGACAGTGGTCAGTCGGATATTTTATCACGTTATAAGTATTACAATGGTGTAGAAGGGAATTCGAAAGACACGGTGAACGCAGGAGGTTACAGTATGCAGGCGTCCACTTTCCCTGACCTGGAGGATTTGAATAACGATAATAACGTGACCGAAGCGGAAAACTATTTTCAGTACCGGATCCGTTTAACTCCGGGTGATACGATCGTTGGACAGAATTATGTAACCAGTGTTGTTACCTATCAGGTTTCACCGACAAAAACAGAGCGCTATATTCAATATAAAATTCCTGTAAAAGAGCCATCACAAGTCGTTAACGGTATTTCAGATTTCAGATCAATACGTTTTATGCGGATGTTCCTGAAGGATTTTGATGAAGAGGTAGTTGTTCGTTTTGCAAAGCTGGAGCTGGTAAGAGGGGAGTGGAGAAGGTATGCGAAATCACTTGAATCTCCGGGTGAAGCTGTAATTACTGACCCTGCTTCCACGATTTTCAATATCGGAGCACTGAATTTTGAAGAAAACGCGGAACGTATTCCGATCAACTATGTATTGCCTCCGGGAATTCAGCGAGAGCTGGATCCGACACAAATCCAGACACGTCAGATGAACGAGCAGTCGATGACGTTAGAAGTGTGTGGCCTGAAAGACGGAGACGCAAGAGCGGCATTTAAAAACGCGACATTTGATGTCCGTACTTATAAAAAGCTGAAAATGTTCGTTCACGCAGAAAAGCTGAATAATGAAAATCCGCTGAATGACGATGATCTGACTTTATTTGTCCGTTTGGGAACAGACCAGACAGAGAACTATTATGAATATGAAATGCCGTTAAAGGTAACTCCTTGGTATGCAAACGGAGAATATGCTGTCTGGCCGGAAGCAAATAACGTTGAAATCATTTTTGAGCAGCTGACGAAATTAAAAGAACAGCGGAATAAGGTGACTTCGGATCCGAATTCGTCCCTTACGAACGCGACCGAATATATTATTCCCCACCCGGATGATCCTACGCGGAAATTAAAAATCAAAGGAAGTCCTAACCTACAGGGAATCAGGGTGATCATGATTGGTGTGCGGAATCCGAATAAGAGCTCGAATGATACATGGCAGGATGACGGAATGCAAAAGTGCGCGCTTGTCTGGGTGAATGAGCTGCGCCTGACGGATTTCCAGAACGAAGGAGGTTCGGCCGCATTGGCCCGGTTACAGATTCAGGCAGCGGACTTTGCGAATTTCAACCTTTCCGGAACATATTCCGGAATTAACTGGGGTTCGATTGACAGCAAGGTTGCTGACAGACAACGTAATCAGCAATACACGTTTGACTTTAATACCAATGTGGCATTAGGTCAGTTTTTCGGAAGAAAAGCCATGGTAACTTTGCCGTTCTTCTATTCTTATTCGATAGGTATTATCAATCCTGAATATGATCCGTATAATCCGGATATTAAACTAGCAGATTACGAAGGCGAGGAACGGAAACGACGAGCTGCTGAAGGGCAGGATTTCACGGAAAGAAAGTCCTATAACTTCAATGGTGTCCGGAAAGAGAAAAGCCCGACGGCAAAAAGCATGTTTTATAATATTTCCAATTTCGTTGCAAACTATTCGTATTCCGAAGTCACGCATCGAGATTTTAATATAAAATACGATATTACAAGGACCTGGAAAGGAGGATTGAATTATAATTATTCGTTTAACTCGAAACCATGGGAGCCGTTCAGTAAGGTGAAAGCCTTTCAGAAATCCAAGTGGTTTGATCTCATTAAAGACTTTAATATCAATTACCTTCCGAAAACAATAGCAGTTACCAATGATATTGTCAGAAACTATAACGAGCGTGAGGTCAAGAACAATTTGGTTCCTGACTATTCTTTTGAACCCGTATTTGTCAAGTCATTTTACTGGAACAGATCTTATTATTTAGGCTGGGATTTCACGAAGAATCTTAAATTCACTTTTAACGCCGTTAACAATTCCCTGTTTGATGAAAACCAGGGGAGAATTAACAGAAAGCAGGACCCGGACAATTACAAGGTTTTCCAGGATACGATCATGAAGCAGCTGCGGACTTTAGGGCAGACAACTAATTACTTGCATGATTACAGCTTACAGTATAATATCCCGATCAATAAAATTCCGGTGCTGGATTTTATGCAGGCGAATGTGAAATACTCCGGTAATTATAACTGGCAGAGAGCTCCTCTTGGCCAGTCGAGATACGGAAATATCATTCAGAACAGCCGGGTATTTAACGCAAATCTGCAGATGAATTTTGTGCAGCTGTATAACAAAATACCTTACTTCAAGAAAGTATTGAATGCGGATAAAGGCACCGCTCCGAAAGCAACTACTCCGACAGGAGGAAGAAAATCGGCTACTGGAGAGCAAAAGCAGCCTGTAGCACCTGCAAAAGTGGAGCTTAAACCACCGAAACCGATTGATGAAATGACGAAAAAAGAGCTGCGTCAATGGGAACGGACAGTGAAGAAACACGAGCGTAAGCAGAAGAAAGAGCAGAAGCTGAGAGAGCTGGAGCAGAAACCATTAAATCCGGTAGGAGGCTTCTTTGCAAGAACAGTGATGAGCATCCGTAATGTTTCCGGTACGTATGCCGTGACAGACGGAACCTTGCTTCCGGGATTTGCTCAGGGAACGAACCTTCTCGGTCTGAACGGAAATACGGCGAACGGCCTGGCAGGTTTTATATTCGGACAACAGCCTTATTCCCTGACAGGAAAATCAAATGGCTATAATATTGCTCAGATCGCAACGGATAAAGACTGGCTGGTGCGAAATAGTGAGCTGAACAGGCAGTTTACGCAGACACATGCCCAGAATTACCAGCTGAAGGCCAATCTACAGCCGATTAAAGACCTGGTGATTGATTTGACGATGAACAGAAACTACACGAGTGCCTCGAGTGAATTCTATCGATATAATGATCTTTCCAGCCAGTTTGAGAGTCAAAGTAAAATGCAGATTTCCACATTGACTTATTCTAATATTTCGATTGGAAGTGCATTCGGAACGTTCAGGAAAGACAATACTTCCGCTACTTTTGAGACGTTGAGAGACAGCAGATCGGAAGTTTCTAAAATATTAGGAAATGATAATCCGAATTCCTCTACCGTGAATTCACAAGGTTATGCGTATGGTTACGGGGCGAATCAGCAGGATGTGGTAGTTGGAGCATTCTTAGCGGCTTATACAGATAGAAAAGTAACTAACAGAACAGTTAATCCGGTGAGCAATATCCCATTACCGAACTGGAATATTTCCTACAATGGGCTGTCAAAGATGAAATTCGCACAGAAACTGGTAAAGAATTTTGTCCTGAGACACAATTATACATCAACGGTTACGGTCAGCGGATTACAAACGAATTTAAAAGCCGACCAGGATCAGAATGGAAATTCATCTATGCTGGATCTTAATAATAATTTCTATGCACCTCAGGTTATTTCTAACGTAACCGTGATCGAGCGGTTCTCTCCGTTAATCGGTATGGATGCTACATGGAAGCTGCTAGGCCAGGATTTGTTAACGAAGTTTGAGTATAAGAAAGACAAAAATGCTAATCTTGCTTTAGCGAATAATCAGGTGACTGAAATCAGAGGAGAGGAGTTTGTGTTTGGGATCGGGTATAAGATTCCAAAAGTAAAATTCCCTTTCAAAATCGGTTCCAAGCCGATTGTAGAGCCGCTTATTATCCGTTTTGATTTCAGCTTGCGTGATAATATCACTGTTATCCGTAAAATTGAGGAAAACACGAATAATGCAACCGCAGGACAGCGAATCATGTCGATTAAATCAACGATCGATTATACGATTAACCAGATTATTACTTTACAGCTGTATTATGATCATACGATTAATACTCCTAAAGTGGCAATCAGCTATCCGACGGCAAATATGCAATGCGGTATCCGTCTGAGAATTAACCTTGCGGGAATTTAGAAGTTGGTATAGTACGCAGATGACACAGATTTAATATGATTTTTTGACGAGGATTAGTAATACAATAAATACTGAATCTATTTCTCCAAAAGATCTGCGTAAATCCGCTTGATCAGTGTTATCAGCGTACCATTAATATGGCTCGCGGATAGTGCTGATTTATTATGATTTTTTCTTACAGCGATTATGCCGATTTTATTTACCAAAATACCTGTGTGAATCTGCTTAATCCGTGTTATCAGCGTTCTATAATATTAATGTGGTAAATGGTATTTTCTGTCGATATAATTAAACGGAATGGCTACATTAAAATAGAGTTCCCGTCTGGTGATAGAATCAATCCTGAAATTGAAGACGGCATTGTCATAAGTTATTTTACCTGCATTCTGAACCGGAAGAGTATCCGATATCTTTGGAATAGTTCCTGTATATAAGTAGAAAATATCCGGTTTTTGGATAATATTGACCGGCGGAGACATCAGGAAGAAATATTCGTCATTTACCTTTCGGAGATAACCTTTTGCGAAAAGCTTGTTCAGGAATGTTCTGAATTCAGGAGAAGTTGTCATGATGCTGCTGAACATTTCCCGCTCCACCAGATGTGTTTTTGTAACTTCGACCGGATTGAAATCATCGTCAAAATCAGTCTCAACAAAAGTTTCCCTGAACTTTGCTTTTCCTCCTATGTTAACAGATAAATCACCGTTCCATCCCATAATAAAATCCCGGAGCGGAAAATTGATTTTTTGGGCATACGGCTGAAGAAAAGTATAAATAAAGTGCTGCTTAAGGGCTTTCAGGCTGTCTATATTAAGATGGATGTCGAGGAAATGCTTCGAATGGTCTTTGTTTGCAATTAAGCTTGGCCCGGATTTCCCCTGTTGGACAGGAAAATAATAGCGGTCGGCAGCAACGGCTTTCAGATAGACATTGTTCGAATCAACATCAAAAGCGACAGCAGCGTAGTCTAAACGTTGTTTTACCATTTCCTTTGAACGGAAAAATAATGTCAGGTTTTCATTCTGAAAAGTAGAAAGATTTAAAAATTTCCTCCAGCTTTTGCGCATGGAAGTATGGTCGGCGTATTTAATTTGGAAATAATTTTTTACAAATTTATTCCCCCGATAAACAAATAACCAGTTTCGTTCGTAGCAGATATAAAGTTTGTATTTGCTGATCTTATGGATGACATGAGCATTCACGATCGTATCCTGTACATCGAAAAAAGACTTGATACGGTAAATGGCCCTGGGAACTTTTGAACTGTCACTTACATGGAAAAGTGCACCGAATTCATCCTCGCCGGAAACGTAAAAATAAACAGGCTTTTGAAGATTGATACCGGTATTTTTAGTCTGGGAAAGGATAAAATCAGAAGCGATCATGTCACGGTACGCTACCTTATTATTAAATAATATAGGAGCTAATTCATCTGCGAGATCAGTAACATTAATACGCCCCAGAATTTTTGCTTCGGGTAAACGGTCTTCAATTTTAGGAAATGGCTTCTCCGGAAATAAATAAGGGCGATAGAAGAAGAATCCTGCCAATAACGCAATCAGTATTAAAATAAAAATGAGCCTGTTTGCCATGCTTCATTATATTATTTCTTAGTCAGCGTATAAAGCGAGTTGATCAGATCTAACAGGTATTTTCCGTTGTTCTCTATATCTTCGTTCAAGGTGTAATTCAATTGAAAGCTTGTTTCTTTTTTTGTGTTTTTTACCGTTTTCAATTCGATGATACCGGATTTATTGGTCAGCGCGCTTACAATTTCATTCTGGCGTTCTGTTAATACTTCTTTCGGAAGCTTCATTAATGCCTGGTCTAAATCCAGGTGAACGAATGTAAATTTGCTTTTCTTTGCTTTTTTGATGTTGATACGCTCACTTTTCGCGTAGCCGTTTAAGTGTGTGGTGAACAGATTTTCATCGACTGAGAAAATCACTGTATTTCCTACAATGGCAAAATACCCCGGAATGGTGTTCAGTATCGCATTCTGGATTTCATAATATCCTTCATGCTTCACTATATCTGGCTGTACTTTTGATAATACTCTCGAAATACGGTTCAAAAACTCCGGCTTTTCGGTCTTAAACCCGATTGTGAAATTCGGAATGTCCTGCTCGTCTTCCACTTCGGTTTCTGAGTATTCAAATGTTTCTTCGTCGTACTGATAGTCAATACGTGTGGTTTTGATTTTCTTATAGCCATTCAGGGATCCGAACATACTTCCCTGATACACTTCAAATATATTATCCACATCTACAAATTCATTGATAAGCTCCGCTAACAGAACATTAGATAATACTTTCTGGTCTTCATCGTCCCGGATCATATCCATAATCACATCAAATGAGGTATGGTATCCGTTTTTAAGGTTGGCGTTATATGTGAAGTAAGCCAGCGCATCCTTGTGAATGTATTTTTGAAAATTCTTTTCGAATTTGGAATTGGTCATATCTGAATAGATCCTGCCCAGCTTCTCACCGTATTTTGCCTTGATATCAACAATAATTTCATTTTTCACAATGTTTAATTCTCCGGTGATGATGTTTCCATCATAGAGCTCTTTTGTATCGGAGAACAGCGAAGGAAATAAATTCTGAAACTGCCAGATTCCTTTGTTGTTGGTCAGGTTCCGTGAATTGTCAAGATAAAAAATACCATCAACCGGCTTATTTAATTGTGCCTGATAATCCGGATAGTCCGAGTAAAGAGACCGGTTTTCCATAAAAAGCTCGGTGGAAATTTTACGGATAAACAGCTGCTGATATTCAAAACGGATACTGTCACGCAGCTCCCAGTAATTTTTGTTCAGCAAATCCAGATCTCCAAATTCATCGAAAGGAGCAAAGGTGCTGTCTTCCATTGTCTCTTCAATGATATCTGTGGGAATGACCTCTTCGAAAGTGTCATCTTCTTCATAGTATTCATCCGCGTTAAAAATATTCAGGTCGCTGTCAGGAATGTAATAGCCGTAGCCGCTTTCGTACCAGATAGAATCCGCAATATCCTTTACCAGCTTTGTATTCGGATCAACACGAAGAATTAATACGGAGCTTCCTTTGATGAATAAGTAGTTCAACTCACTGCGAAGTATTTTTACTCCCGGGATATGGGACTGGATTTCGTCAAAATCATCAAATACCTGCAAAATGGAAGATTCGTCGGAAATTCCAAATGTAAACCCGGAAATTTCATATTCCTGTGTCTGTCCGAAAAAAGCATTGATGCGCTGGTTGAAATCAAAGCCGGCATCTTTTAAAGTTTTATCATTCGTTGAACCGTCAAACAATTCAGATTGTACTTCTGCCATGAAATCATACTGAACCAGATCATCCATTGATATTTTTTTCAACAGATTGATATTGTTGATGCTAAACGTTGTTACAGCGTCACGCGGAATAAGCTCCTCTGATTTTTGAGCGAACGATTCAGCAGTAAAAAGGCAGAAAAGTAAAGCAGAAAATAAAAACTTCATCATGAATTGAAATTATACATCGAAAGTACGAATTATTTGGTAAAACGCCGATTTACAAAAGGATTTTACCCTTTTTTTACCAAATATTAATTATTGCCCCACCTTGATCACATTTTTCAGTAATTGAGTATTTTCTGCCAATCCGTAAGCAGAAGTTTTGATCATAATATTGAGCTTGTTGGCAGAAATTTTAGAGAGCTCATTTGAATATTTTTCAATAGGATCCTGGAAACGGGTAATGGAAGTATAAGTTCCTTTTTTCAGATCTTCGATTTCTTCCGCTTTCAGCTTTCTCAATTGCTCCTCCGGAATCTTTATATTATTGCGTGTCAGAGTGTTATTTTCCCATTTTACCCAGTCAAACTCAAAGTTAACCCAACTGCTGTTCTCCTCATTTATGACCTCTTTCAGCGCCTGCTCAAGTTGTTCAATATCAGAAAAGTCGATGTTTACTTTAAAAATAAAATCATCTGTGTTTTTTGATACACTGACATTTTTGATTCCTTCCTTCGATTTGATCTTGTCGGCATAAAAATCAATTTTATCAGTGATCTCATTTAATTTCGGAACACGTTTGCCGTTCAGGCTGTCAAGTGCCAGGTATGAATTTATTTTTAGTTTGCTGGAGCTTAGGTTAATTGTCAGCTTTAAGGAACCGCTTCCGTCTCTGTTGACCGTCAGGTCATCGATCAGCTCAACACACGAAGATAACATCAGAACAGGAAGGAAAAAGAGCACCAGCTTTTTCATTTTAAATGGATTTAATGTGGACATTTTCATTTGTAACAATCATTTCCGTTTCTGCTCCCAAAATTAACGCCAGATTTTCCTGCTGGTGGCCTGCCGGAAAATTAAAGCAAACGGGAATTCCTTTATAACGAAGGTGTTCGTGAATTATTTCGCAGTAATTTTTTCCAAAACCCGGATCTGAATCTTTCATTTGTGTCATTCCTCCGACAATTAATCCGCTGATCTGATCAAGAATTCCTGATTTTTCCAGCGCATAAAACATCCGGTCGATTGAATAAAGTGCCTCGCCGACATCTTCTATGAAGAGGATTTTTCCGTGATAATCGGGTTGCAGGCTTGTTCCTATCAGGCTGCAGATAATAGAAAGATTTCCTCCCGTCAGCTTTCCTGTTGAATTTCCTGACTTGTTGTATTCACAAGGCGCGATTTCATAACTGAACTGCTGTTTTGTCATAGATGAGATAAGCGTTTCCAGAGAAGAAGCCGTTCCTGTTCCGAAATCCAGCGGCATGGTAGCGTGCAGGCTTGGAATTTCCCATTTGTCCATATATTGATGAAAGACCGTTACGTCGGAAAAGCCGATGATCCATTTGGGCTGTTGTAATTGTATTGCCCAGTCAATCCGGTCTAAAATGCGGATACAGCCATAACCGCCTCTTGCACAAAGTATCGCTTTTACTTCCGGGTGATTGAGCGCATTCTGAAAGTCAGCTGCCCGTTTATCATCTTCTGCGGAAAAGTAGTGATAAGCATCCGCAACATATTTTCCCAAAAGAACTTTAAAGCCGGCTGCTTCCAATTGCTGCGCAGCGAATATGATCTTTTCATATTCAATGGCTTTTGCGGGAGCAACGATGGCGATTAAATCTCCTTTCTGAAGTGTTGGAAGTATCACGGCTGAAATTTTATGTAAAAGTAGTCAAGAGATTTAAATGTAATAAGAGGAACTGATATTTTTATCCGGAGATCCAAAAACTGTTTTTAAGTCTTTCATTCCGTAATTACTTCTATATTTTTCCAGCTTACAATCGTTTCATTAGTTCGCTGCTGGCTTTCATCCTGTGTGTTTATCAGATAATGCTTGATTTGCAGGGTAGGATCTAAACCGTCAAGATAATGGAGTGATTTTAAGAATTCACTTTTGACTGTCGCAGAAGCTTTCATTTCTACGCATTGAATTTTTAATCCCCTTTCAATAATAAGATCAATTTCATTGCCGTTGCTGTCTCTCCAAAAATAATAATTACGGTTAAGTCCTTTGTTCTTATGATTTTTCATTATTTCCACCAAGGCATAATTTTCAAACAGCGAACCTTTATAGACAGAGGTCAATAACTCTTCCGGATCTTCAATTCCAAGCAGATATGACAATAAGCCGGTATCGTAGAAATACAATTTCGGAGATTTCACAATGCGTTTTGAAAAATTCTTATGCCATGGTTTTAATGTGAAAGCGATGTAACTTGTTTCCAAAATGGACAACCATCGCTGAACTGTCTTCAAGTCAACACCGATAGCTTTGGAAATGCTGTTAGCATTAAAGATCTGTCCGGAATGGATGGCACATAAATCTATGAATTTCCGAAACAAAGATAAATCCTGGACATGGAGCATTGTCCGTACGTCCCTTTCAATATACGTTTGAATGTAAGACGGATAAAAATCAGATGGATTGATATGCTTGTCATAAATGCGCGGATAACCGCCATAGATAATGGATGTATATGCATCTTGTTTTTTGACAGTCTCGATTTCTGAAAAGCACAAAGGCAACAGTTCCATTAAATACACTCTTCCTGCCAGGCTTTGTGTTATTTTCTCCAGCATCAGATAATTCTGTGAACCGCTTAAAATGTAATGTCCTGAAACTCCGGATTCATCAACAATCTGCTGTATGTATGAGAATAGCTGAGGCGCGTTTTGGGCCTCATCAATGATGACGTATTTATCATAAATTTTCAAGAAACCATTCGGATCATTTTGGGCAAACTCCAGGTTGTCCGGATTTTCAAGAGAAACATACCGATACTCCGGGAAAATCAACTGGCTAAGTGTAGTTTTGCCTGATTGTCGCGGACCGGTAAATACCAGTACCGGGAATTTATCTGCCATCTCCAATATTTTGGCTGTTGCATTTCTTCGAATCATAGTACAAAAATACAAAAATTATGCAAATATGGAATTTGTTTTATGCAAATATGGAATTTGTTTTATGTAAATATGGAATTTATTATAAAAATTAGGGGAAAGTTTAACCTGAAATCACTTTTTCCGCCAGATGCTTTTTACAATCCAGCCTGTCAATAAAGTAATTGCAAGACCGATCACACACCCGAGAGCAACAGATAAAAAGCGTTCGAAAGGAGATAAAAGGCTGTCGCTGTGCTCGATCAATATAATAAGAAGCGCTACAACCGAGGAACGGACAACATTCATCAGGTTGAATAATTTGCAGATGACAACTGCTAAAACAATACCTGATATCACCTTTGCGATATATTGTATATCAATAAACATCACAACAAGGCCGGACGCAGCTCCGATCAGGTTAGAGATTACACGTTCGATAGTTAGTCTTGGAGTGTCTTTTTCTTCCGGAGAAATTACCAGGATAATAGACAACAGTGTCCAGAAAAGACCATGAGCGGGATATGCTTCCATCAGCGAGAAACCAACAGCGAAGCCGATCAGCACGCGGAACAGATACAGGAAAAAATATTTATTGAATTTGTCCGTAAATATGTTCTTTAAAATATTCATCCGGAACAGATTTTGGTTTTGTTGAATTAAAGGAACAGACTGTAATAAAACACCCCGACGCAGTCTGATTACATCGGGGTGTCGATCATATTTACCAGATAACGATCATTTTATCTTTCGGATTCCGCATCGGGTCTCCTTCTTTCACATCAAAAGCTGCAAAAAACTCCGGACAATTTTTCAACGGACCGTTGATACGGAACATTCCGGGAGAATGTGGATCATTTGCCAGACGATTTTTTAATTCACCTTCAGTGTAGTTGATTTTCCAGATTTGCGCAAACGCAATGAAAAACCGCTGAGCCGGTGTATATCCCTGAATTTTCTGATTCTTTTTAAAATCATCCGTTCTTGTATAAGCATAATATGCAAGAGTTAACCCGCCAAGATCGGCGATATTTTCGCCCATTGTCAATTCCGGATTGACACAGTGGTCTTCAATCGGGCAGAATTTGCCGTACGTTTCTCCAAAGGTTTTGGTCAGCTCATTGAACTTGTTCAGGTCGTCCTGGTTCCACCAGTTGGTAAAGCTTCCATCCGCTGCAAATTGCGAGCCCATGTCATCAAAACCGTGTGTAAATTCGTGACCGATTACCATACCGATTCGTGCATAGTTCACCGCGTCCTCGTAATTGACATCAAAGAAAGGCGCCTGCATGATTCCCGCAGGAAATGCGATTTCATTTTGCAATGGATTATAATATGCGTTGATCATGTGTGCCGGCATTCCCCATTCCTCTTTGTCAATAGATTTCCCCAGCTTGTCCAGGTTTTCTTTTACTTCATATTTTCTCAGCTCGATCACATTCTGAGTAAGATTGTCCGTTGTCAGCTTTAAAGAAGAAAAATCTTTCCACTTCGAAGGATAACCTAATTTTCTTCCGAAAGAGCTTAATTTCACCAATGCCTGTTTTTTCGTCTCATCAGACATCCATGTCAGCTTTTCGATTCTTTCTTTGAAAACGGCCGAAATATCATCGACCATTTTATTGATCTTTTTAGAAGCTTCTTCCGTGAAGTAGTATTTCACGAAATACTTTCCTAAAGCATCGCCCAGCGGCATTCTGGTGATGTTGTCAATCGCTTCATGAGAAATAGGTTTGCGAAGCTCTTTTCCCAACATATAACGCTGATAGAAATTGAAATGATTCTCATCAAATTTATCGTTCAGATACGGAGCTAATGACCGCAGAACCACGTATTGCATATATTCTTTTAATTCCTTTGGGTTTGATGAAGCGAAAAATGTTCTCAGATTCTCGAAATACGGAAGCTGCGAGACTACAACGAAATCTGCTTTTGAAATATCAACTCCTGATTCTTTGAAATACACATCCCAGTTGAAATTAGGAACCAGCTTCTTCAGCTCATCGAGTGTCGTCGGATTATAGTTCTTTGCAACATCTCTTAATTCTACCGGAGAAAACATGCCTTTCGCAAGCTTCATTTCTGTTTTGACAATATTTCCGGCCAGTATCAGGCCTCTGCTTTCAGCGGATTTATTGTCCTCTTTTGTTGTTCCCGGTCTTATATCACTGTGTAATTTAGAGATATATGCACGGTACGCAGAGTCGTACTGCTGGTATTTTTTCTCTTCATAATAATCCTTGTTCGGTAGTCCCAAACCGGATTGGGAAAGGTAAGGAACATTCAGGTCATTTTTTTTCAGGTCCTGATCAATGCCAAATGAGAAAAATACATTGATTCCCATTCTGTGAAGAAAGGCAACGGTTTTTGCGAACTCAGCAGTATTGACAGAATCACCGGTTCTGATAGAAGAGGCTAATTCTTTTAAGGTCTTAATTCCTGTATAATTATCCGATTTTCTATTGTCATTGATATAAGACTGATAGTAATCAGAAAGATTTTTTCCGGCAACATCCGTAAGGTCTTTTGACGCTTTCAGGTCTGAAAAGATCTTCTCGATCTTGATATAATTATCTCTTTCCAGCTCATTGAAGCTTCCCCACCGGGATTCCGTTTTTGGAACCGGATTGTTTTTTACCCAGGTTCCGTTGGAAAACATGAAAAAATCCGTTTTAGGTGAAACAGACTTGTCCATGTAAGCGGCATCGAATGTTTTTTTCTGTTGGGCATTTGCTCCAAAAACGGTGATGCCTGAAATTACTGCAATAAATAAGTACTTTTTCATAGTTAATTTTTTGATGAGTACAACATTTCAACATGAGGGATTCCGTCTTCCGGATATTCTTTCCCGGTAGATTCAAAGCCGAAACGAGTATAGAACTGCTCCAGGTATTTTTGAGCAGAAATACGGACAGGAACATTGCCGAACTCTTCTTTGATGAAGCTGATACAACGTTCCATTAATTCAATTCCGAATTGATTCCTTCTTATTTCCTCCGCAACAACTACCCGTCCGATGCTTACTTCCTGATACGAAACCCCGGAAGGAATGATCCTTGCTGTTGCAACCACGTTTCCAAAACCGTCACGGCAGATTAGATGGTAGCATTTTTTATCTTTTCCGTCAAGATCCAGATAATTGCAATCCTGCTCCACGACAAAGGTTTTCAGCCGCAATGCGATGATGTCGTGAAATTCTGTGGTGGTAAGCTCCGAAAAATGTTTAAACTGCCAGGATAGTTTCATAGACATTGAGATTTTATAATGTTACGATAGTATGATTTTACGATGTGATGACTTTAAGACATTTAAACGATATATCAAGTCTGGATAACACCAACATTATATTGTTTTTCTGCTTTTTTATGATTTGCCATCGCGATTCCCATAGAAATTACTTTGCGTGTTTCCGCAGGATCAATGATCGCGTCCACCCATAATCTTGCTGCTGCGTAGTATGGAGAAATCTGCTCGTCATAACGGGACTTGATAGTGTTGAACAATTCCTCTTCCCGTTCTTTTGAAATTTCTTCTCCTCTTGCCTGCAATGCAGCCACTTCAATCTGCAACAAAGTTTTAGCTGCCGCAGCACCACTCATTACGGCAATTTCCGCTGTCGGCCACGCTACCATTAAACGGGGATCGTAAGCCCTTCCACACATTGCATAATTTCCTGCTCCGTAAGAATTCCCCATTACAATATTGAATTTCGGAACAACGGAATTGGACATTGCATTTACAAGCTTTGCACCGTCTTTGATAATTCCCGCATGCTCGGATTTGGATCCTACCATAAAACCGGTTACATCCGTTAAAAATACCAATGGAATGTTTTTCTGGTTGCAGTTCATGATGAAACGTGCGGCCTTGTCTGCTGAGTCGTTGTAAATCACACCGCCCATCTGCATTTCGCCTTTCGCGCTTTTTACCACTTCACGCTGATTGGCAACAATTCCGACGCTCCATCCGTCAATGCGTGCGTAAGCCGTCACCATGGTTTTTCCGTAATCAGCTTTGTATTCCGTAAATTCAGAATCGTCTACAATACATTTGATTACTTCCTTTACGTTATAAGGCTTGCTTCTTTCAGAAGGGAACAGTCCGTATATTTTTTTAGCGTCTTCTTTTGGAAGAACAGCCTCTTTTTTGTCAAATCCGGCCGTTTCGAACGCCCCGATCTTATCCATCAGTGAACGGATCGTTTTCAGGCATTCTTCATCATTTTCACATTTATAATCACACACACCGCTGATTTCCGTATGCGTTGCTGCTCCGCCAAGCGTTTCGTTGTCGATAGTTTCTCCGATCGCCGCTTTTACAAGGTAAGAACCTGCTAAAAAGATAGTTCCCGTTTTGTTTACAATCAGGGATTCATCACTCATGATCGGCAGATAAGCGCCACCTGCAACACATGATCCCATCACGGCAGCGATCTGAACGATTCCCTGTGAGCTCATGATCGCGTTATTTCTGAAAATTCTTCCGAAATGCTCTTTATCCGGGAAAATTTCGGCCTGCATTGGAAGATAAACACCAGCGCTGTCCACTAAATAAATGATCGGCAGACGGTTTTCCATCGCGATTTCCTGCGCTCTCAGGTTTTTCTTTCCTGTGATCGGGAACCACGCACCGGCTTTTACGGTAGCATCGTTCGCAACAACTATACATTGCTTTCCGGAAACATATCCGATCACAACGACTACTCCGCCGGCAGGGCAGCCGCCTTCTTCTTTATACATATTATAACCTGCAAAAGCACCGATTTCAACGCGGTCAGTACCTTTGTCGAGCAGTAAATCAATTCTTTCTCTAGCTGAAAGCTTTCCTTTTTCGTGAAGTTTTTCTATTCTTTTCTTTCCTCCACCATCCTGAATTTTAGCAAGTTCCTGCTCCATTCGGGAGATTTTCAGACGCATCTGGTCTTCATTCCAATTAAACTCAAGTTCTTTCTGAGGTATCGCCATTGATTTTGATTTTCCCCAAATATAATTATTGTTCCCCAAAGAAAAGTGATTCAAATGGTAAAATGAATCTGGGATTTGTTCCGGTATTAGCAAAGTGAAACCGGTATTACTCTGAACAATCGTATATTTGTAAAAGTAAATTCAGGCAGAAATGAAACTCGGGTATTCTCTTTCGGTAATCGCATCTCAGATCCAGGCTCTTAATACTGTTGAAAGTGGCAGTATTGTCAATACTGTTTTTTATGATACCCGAAAGATTTATGCTCCTGATAATGCGCTTTTTTTCTGTCTGAAAAGCGAGCGCCGTGACGGACATGAGTTTATCCGCGATGCTTATGAAAAAGGTATCCGGAATTTTGTGATCGTTGCTTCATATAATAAAGAGCTTCCGGAGGATGTGACGGCTTTAAAGGTGGAAAATCCGCTTTTTGCGTTGCAGAAGCTGGCGAAATTTCACCGTTTACACTTTTCGTATCCTGTTATCGGGATTACGGGAAGCACCGGGAAAACAACTGTAAAAGAATGGTTGTACCAGTTATTGCAGGCAGATTTCAGAATCATCCGGAGTCCGAAAAGCTATAATTCCCAGTTAGGTGTGGCATTGTCGCTTCTGGAAATGTCAAAAGAATACAACCTGGCAATTATCGAAGCAGGAATTTCGCAGCCCGGAGAAATGCAACGGCTTGAAGAAATGATTCAGCCGACTATCGGTGTATTGACAAATATCGGAACGGCTCACAGGGAGCATTTTGCCTCCAAAGAAGAGATCTTGAATGAAAAGCTGAAGCTGTTCCGGAATTCGGAAACCGTATTTGTCGGGAACAGTGTACGTGAATTTCAGCCGGATTTTCCTTCGAATTATCATTTTTCAACTAAGCTTGCAGATAAGGATAAATTACAGCGTTGGACAGCAGCCTATCTTGATAATATAGAGCTGACAGCCACAGTTGCTTCATTTTTGACAGGAAAGAATATCTCCGCAGAGCAGCTGAACAAGCTACCGCAGCTGGCTATGCGAATGGAAGTGTTTGAGGGAATTAACAGAACGACTATCATCAATGATGCGTACAATCTGGATCTGGATGCTCTGAAGCAGTCACTGGAATTTCTGGCAGAGAATAATGAGCACCCGAAATCAGTAGTAATAATTGTAGCGGCCGAAATCCAGCCGTTGTACAAGCAGGCGATAGAAGATCTGATTCGCCGGTTTCCGGTCAACGAGTTCGTTTTTGTAACAAACAGCGACGAAATAAATGTAAAGGAATATCAGGATTGTACGGTGCTGATTAAAGGGTATCGCAGCAGTGAAGGGCAGAAACTGGCGCAGAAATTCAAACTGCAAAAGCACGAAACGGTTGTGGAGATTGACATGGATGCCCTGCGGAATAATCTGAATTTTTTCCGTTCTAAAATCAAGCCTTCAACAAAGCTTCTGGTAATGGTGAAAGCATTTGCTTATGGAACCGGAGCGGAAAAAATAGCAGCGTTTCTGGAAAGAAACAATGTTGATTATTTGGGTGTTGCTTATGGAGATGAAGGTGTCGCTTTGCGAAAGCTGGGAATTAAAACACCGATCCTGGTCATGAATGCGGAGCCGTATTCCTATGAAAACATTATTGAATATGAGCTTGAACCTGCGATTTTTTCCCAGAAATCACTTGAAGAATTTATAAAAACACTCATCAACCTTGGAAAAGAAAATTATCCGGTTCACCTGAAAGTAGATACCGGGATGCATCGGCTCGGCTTAAATCCGGAGGAAATTTCCAAAGTTATTGGAACCATAAAATCCCAGCCGGAAGTCAGGGTGAAAGGCGTTTATTCCCATTTGGCAGACGCGGATAATTTTGAAAACGATTCCTATTCATACAGACAATTTGAAGCTTTTGAATCGGTTGTTTCCCGTTTGAAAGCGCAGCTCTCATACGATTTTATTGCGCATATTCTGAATACGGAGGGAATCCTTAAATTTCCGGATTATCAATACGATATGGTTCGTATGGGAATCGGCTTATACGGTTATGTTTCCAACCCGGAAATGAGCAAATACCTTCAACCTGCCGTATTCTGGAAGACCATTATTTCTCAGATAAGAGAGCTCCCTGAGGGAGAACACATCAGCTATAATGGAAGATTTACTACTAAACGGCATTCCCGGATAGCGACAATTCCTGTCGGTTATGCGGATGGGATCAAGCGTTCGTACAGCAGGTCAGGCGGCACAGTTTCTGTTAACGGTCAAAAGTGTCCGGTGATCGGAACAATCTGTATGGATATGTGCATGGTCGATGTGACGGATATTTCCTGTGAAGAAGGCGATATCGTTGAAATCATTGGTAATAACCAGCCGATAAATGAAGTGGCTGAGCTGATGGATACAATCCCTTACGAAGTACTGACTTCCATTTCTAAAAGAGTTCATCGTGTGTATCTGGATGAGTGATTTTGGGATGTTATGATATTATGACTTTAGGATGTTATAATCCGCGGTTTGTTATTTAAAATTCAATATTCAAAAATTTTCCTTTGAACAGAATGTACTTGTATGGTTTCCCACTTCTGTTTCTTTCAACTTTTCAGCAGCTTTATTTCATGAAAAACGAACTGTGTTTATCTCTTTCGGATAAAAACAAGAGGGTGAATTTCTGATCCTGCTTCTGGTTCATCAAAATAAACCTCCACAAATTTGCTTTTCGTTGTATTTTCTTCAAAGTAAAAATTATCCTTTTTTACGAATTGATAGGAAACGAGTTCAAAAGCAGTAGAAAAAGCACAAGTGAAGGTATTTTTTAAAACCATTTCAATCCGGTAAGAGCCATCTGTATATTTTGACTGAACCTCTTTTAGCTGGCTCATAGGGTAATGGATTTCATAATTAAAACCATCTTCCATTCCAAGACTATCTACGGTGATTATGGAATCGTACATTTCCGGCATAAAAATGCCGGGCTTTTCAAAGTCAACAGGAGAGTCACACCATCCGCTGATCACCAGCTGATCCTGTTCATTCTGGCTGGCATTCAGTACATATAAGTGTGTCAGCATGCTTTCCCCTTTTAATATTCTTGTAGTCAACAGTTGTCCGCTCTTATCGAAATGGTACATGTTGACATCGTGGTGATCCGGCCCGTTCAGAATAACAATATTAGAGATTAAAAAATAAGAACCGTCCTGCATTTGCTCCAGAAATGTTTTACTGACAAAACCCTCGACAGGAAGTGCTGAACACTTCTGTATATGGAAATTTCTGTAATCAACAATCAGTATTGAAAAATCCTCCTCTGCTTTTAAGCAATTGTTAAGCATGTTTTCAGGAAGATATCCCGCCTTTGTTAGCCTATTGAAAAAAGAAGTATCGGTATTATTGAATGCGAGAAGCATTTGATCGTGAACAAAATAGATATCAGCAGGTGGAGTGGAAATCTTAAATTTTAACTGGAGATCCGGTGTGTAACAATATAAAAACGATTCTTTTTCCTGAATTACGGAAATCCAGAAATTGCCCTGAGGATCTGATTTTACAGACTTGATTCCCTGCAGATCATTAAAGAATGTCAGATTATTAGATTGTTTAATGATTTTGCCCTCTTTTGATAATACGACCGCAGCTGCGTCTGTGTATCCCGTAACTCCCTTGATGTTTTCGAGGATCAGCAATAAGGTTTGATCGCCTGAGTTTGTTTCAGAAAAGGTAGTAACATCGTAATTACTTCCTATAAGCCATTCCGGCCACTTGGTAGGCTTAAAGCGAAGCTGGTATTCCCACTGCTTTTCATTAGTCCCTACACTCGTTATTTCCTGAGCATGTAAGATAAATCCGGAAATCAGAATAAGGCCGGACAGAGTTAACCGGCTTAATTCTTTCATAAGAGATCTGGCAGGAAACATACGATAATTTCCGGCAGCCTGAAAAGTAATTTTTCTTACATGAAAATGAACAGAAAGAAAATAGAAACAGTTATTAATAAATGTTTTCATAGGGTAGAAATTCATTTTCAAAAGTACGAAAATTATGATTTACAAGAAGTTTAGTTATTTAATATTAAGATTTTATCCTTAGTTGATTCAGTTCTGAGAAACCTTGCGTTTTGGTCTTGATTTATTCTTTGTTGAAAATTTATACCACTTTCTCCCACTTTTTGAAAATTTACTATTTTTTCAATCTTTTTAGCGAGATTTTTGAAACTAAATGAAACTTATTTTTTGTTAATCCGTAACAAGTTATCAACAATTTAGAATTTGGTGGTAAAAAGTGGTAAGATTCTTCGTAATTTTACCCATTGATTTATCATGGCAGGATTAGTAGGAGAATATGAGGTTAAACTGGATGCGAAAGGACGCTTCCTGTTCCCGGCTGGCTTAAGAAAGCAGCTGTCTCCTGCTGCGCAGGAAAATTTCATGTTGAACAAAGGATTTGAAGAGTGTCTGACACTTTATCCGATGAACGAATGGGACAAGTTGAGTGCAAAGCTTTCCAGACTGAATTTGTTCAAGCCCAAAAATCGTATGTTTTACCGTTTGTTCCATCAGGGAGCAAAGCAGGTGACGCTGGATAATGCCGGAAGGATTTTAGTTCCGACGGCGTTGATGGAACGTGTTGGTTTGGACAAGGACGTTATGCTGATCGCTTACAACGACCGTATCGAAATCTGGGATAAAGAGAACTACTTCCGATTAATCGACGATAACATGGCTGACTTCGCGGATCTTGCTGATGAAGTAATGGGTGATATTGACGATGACAGCGAAGAATAACGAAGCTTACCACATACCGGTGATGTTGCAGCCTTGTATTGACGGGCTGAATATTCGTCCTGACGGGGCGTATGTTGACGTGACCTTTGGAGGTGGCGGACATTCAAGAGCAATTTTCGGAAAGTTATCAGAAGAAGGGAAATTAGTGGTATTTGATCAGGATGCTGATGCAAAGCGAAATGCCTGGGAAGCACCTAATTTTTTCTTTGTTCCGTCCAATTTCTCATTTCTTAAAAATCACCTGAGAGCTCTGGGGATTACGCAGGTCGATGGAATACTTGCGGATCTCGGAGTTTCCTCTTTTCAGTTTGATGAAGAAGGAAAACGGGGTTTCTCCATTCGTTTTGATGATCCGCTGGATATGCGGATGAATCAGTCGCAGGGACTTTCTGCAAAGGAAGTGCTGAATACGTATTCGGAAGAAGAGCTGGCAAGGGTTTTCGGAAAGTATGGTGAAGTGGACAGACCGATGAAAACGGCTTTGGAGATTTGCAAGTTCCGTTCAAAACAACCGTTGGAAACGACATTTGATCTGATCGAAGCGATTAAGCGCTTTGCTCCTAAAAATAAAGAACAGAAATTTTACGCGCAGGTTTTTCAGGCGATCCGTATTGAGGTGAACAACGAAATGGACGTATTGGAAAAATTCCTGACGCAAGCTGCTGAAGTATTGAAGCCCGGCGGAAGACTGGTGGTAATGTCTTACCATTCACTGGAAGACCGTCTGGTGAAAAACTTCATGAAACGTGGTCATCTTGACGGAACAATTGAGAAGGATTTCTTCGGAAATGTGTTGAAGCCTCTGGATGAGGTTACCAGAAAACCAATTGTTGCAGATGAAGAAGAGCTGGAAAGAAACTCCAGGGCAAGAAGTGCAAAATTGCGGATTGCAGAGAAAAGATGATGGAAGAGCAGGAAAAAGGAAAGAAAGCTAAAAAGGTAAAAGCTCCAAAAACCGAAGGAAAAAAAGCGGTTTCGTTTATGGAGATTGTATCCGGTGAGTTTTTGCTGAAAGATTTTGTATTCAGCAATATACCGTTTATCCTTTTCATCATTTTTCTGGGATTGCTGATCGTGTCAAAAGGATATTACGCAAAACAACTGATTCAGGATATTAACCAGACGCAAAAACAGCTGGATGCGGTAACAACCGATTATGTAGAATCCAAAGCAAAGCTGGAAGAAGAAACAACACGGGGAAATCTATTGGAAGATTTATCCGAAACAGGATTGAAAGAAACAACCAATCCGGTGAAAGTAATACGAATTGAAAAAGCTAAATGAGCAACACAAAGGCGACAAGAACTAAAATCATTTTTGTGTACGTTGTTTTTGCAGCGGCAATGCTCTTTGTATTGGTAAAAACCACCATGATTCAGTCACAGGGAGTTACAAAAGTCTTTACCGCTGAAGACGGGAAAATTCCGATGCGGACTGTTCTTCGCCCGACACGGCTTGGTGACATTCTGGATGAGAATAAAACACCGTTGGTAACATCAGTATCAAAGTTTGATATCTACATGGACCCGACAGTTCCCAAACAGGAAGACTTCGATCGTTATCTGCCGGATCTGTGCAAAGGTTTAAGCAAGCTGTTCCCGGATGTTTCTGCGAAAGAATTTGAGATAAGAATCCGTAGAGGAAGAGCTAAAAAATCCCGTTACCTGCTGATTCGTAAAAAAGTTTCAAATGCAGAGCGTAAGCTGATGAGCGAGCTGCCTTTATTTAACCTGGGAAGATTTAAAGGAGGATTTATTGATACGGAAGAAGAAACTATCCGCAAACGTCCGCACGGTGAAATGCTGAAACGGACACTGGGATATTACCAGCCGGCAACGGGCAGACAAAAGGAGCTGCGTGTGGGAATAGAAGGCTCTTTCTATGAATACCTTGCAGGAGAACCGGGACAGGAAATCGAGCAGCGACTTTCTACCGGTTGGAAAAAGACCGGAAAAATCGTTAAAGAAGGAATCGAAGGTGCAAGTATTGTCACTTCTTTTGATAAGGAAATCCAGGAAGTAGCACATAATGAGCTGTACAATCAGCTGGTTAACCATAATGCCATCTCAGGATCAGTAATCGTGATGGATGTAAAGACCGGCTTTGTGAAAGCGGTAGCGAATCTTTCCAAATCCGGAGACGGGAATTATTATGAATTGTATAATCACGCTATCGGAACAAAAGAAGTTCCGGGATCGACCTTTAAGCTGGCTTCTCTCATGGCTGCGCTGGAGGATGGGAAAATAGATCTGGAAGATACAGTTCAGGCAGCGCCCGAATATTCCTTTTACGGAGTAAAAATGACCGAAGCAAAAGGGCATAATTACGGCCGGATTACCATTAAACAGGCATTTGAGAAATCGTCCAATGTGATTGGTAAAATCATTTTCAATGCCTACAAAGACAACCCGAAACAATTTGTGGACCGTCTGAAATCATTTGGTCTGAATCTGCCTTTAGGATTAGATATTCAGGGAGAACCGGTACCGACGATGTACCAGCCGGGCGACAAGTCATGGTGGGCAGGTTCTCTGGCATGGATGGCAGTCGGATATGATGTGCAGATGACACCGCTGCAAACACTTGCTTTCTACAATGCCGTAGCGAATAACGGAACGATGGTGAAACCGCAGTTTGTCAAGGAAATTATTCGTGGAAATGATGTCGAGAAAGTATTTGAACCCGTAATAATAAAGGAAAAAATCTGCTCCGGGAAAACATTAAAGCTCCTGCAGGATTGCCTTTACGGAGTGATGAAAGAAGGAACAGGAAAATACCTGACGTCCTCTTACTTTGATATTGCCGGGAAAACCGGTACAGCAAAAGTCCTGAATGCGGATAACCGTTATGGAAATAAAGGTGAAGAACGTTATATGGCCTCCTTTGTAGGATATTTTCCGGTAGAAAATCCGATTTATTCCTGCATCGTTTCCATTACAGCCAACGGAGATAATATTTACGGGGCAACAGTTTCGGGACGTGTGTTTTCCGCTATTGCTAATAAAGTATATGCATCACGCCTGCAATATCATCAGGCGGTAAATGAAACGAAAGAAACAGAGGTCAATCTGCCATTGGTGAAATCAGGATATTCAAAAGATATTTCAACAATCTTAAGCTATCTGAATATTCCGTACGAGCTGAACCAGAATGAAGAATGGGTGGTTTCCCGTCCGACACTTTCAAAAGTAATGCTTCATCAGAAGCTTATCGGAAAAGAGCTGGTTCCGAATGTGATCGGAATGACAGCGAAAGATGCTGTGTATCTGATGGAGTCCGCAGGAATTTACGTCCGGTTGAAAGGATATGGAATTGTCAGAGAGCAATCCATCCCGGCAGGCGAACCGGCTGGAAAATATACAGGAAGCCCAATAGTTTTAACCTTGAGATAAAATGATGTTGAAGGATTTATTTTACGGAGTATCAATCGTTTCTGCAAAGGCAAATATGAGCGCGGAAGTCAAAGAATTGACTTTTGATTCCAGAAAAGCCGGCGTAGATACGATTTTCTTTGCCATCAGAGGAGTTGCCAATGACGGGCATGATTTTATTGCTAAAGCGGTTGAGCAGGGATGTACCACAATTGTTTTGGAATACGGATTTGAAGCACTGCCTGAATCCGTAAATTTCATTCAGGTGGACAATTCAGCAAAAGCGTTGGGTATCGTCGCTTCCAACTTTTACGGAAATCCGAGCGAACAGCTGAAATTAGTAGGAATTACGGGAACAAACGGAAAAACAACGACAGCGACACTTTGTTTCGAATTGTTTAAACGCCTCGGATATGAAGCAGGATTGATTTCTACCGTAGTAAATAAGATCGGCGACAGAGCAATTCCTTCAACACATACAACACCAAATCCGATCGAATTAAACCGGTTATTGGCAGAAATGGTGGACGAGGGCTGTGAATACTGCTTTATGGAAGTAAGTTCCCATGCAGTAGATCAGCACCGTATTGCAGGCCTGAATTTTGTAGTGGCGGCATTTACCAATATTACGCACGATCACCTGGATTATCATAAAACATTCAAAGCTTACATTGAAGCGAAAAAAGCGTTTTTTGATAATCTGAAAAGTTCCGCTAAGGCTGTTACCAATGCCGACGATAAGAACGGAATGGTCATGCTTCAGAATACGAAAGCAAAAAAATATACGTATGCGCTTAAATCCATTGCGGATTTTAAAGCGAAAGTAATTGAAAACCAGTTTTCAGGTCTCGTTTTAAATCTGGACGGAACAGAGCTGTGGACGCGCCTGATCGGAGATTTTAATGCGTACAATTTACTGCTGGTATATACCATTGCAATTCTATTAGAACAAGATAAGCTGGAAGTGCTGACTGCTTTAAGTGAGCTGAGATCTGTGGAAGGCCGCTTTCAGTATGTGGTGAGCAACAATAAAATTACGGCGATTGTTGATTATGCACATACACCTGATGCACTTGAAAATGTACTGAAAACAATTGCCAATATCCGTACAAGAAACGAGAAAGTAATTACCATTGTCGGGTGCGGTGGTGACAGAGATAAAGCAAAACGTCCTGTCATGGCAAAGATTGCCTGTGAATATAGTGATCAGGTTATTCTGACATCGGATAATCCGAGAACGGAAGACCCGAACCAGATCATCGCAGAAATGCAGGAAGGTGTTGAACCGCAGAATTTCAGGAAAGTGCTGTCAATAACCGATCGTTTTCAGGCTATTAAAACCGCTTGTTCGATAGCGCAACCGAACGATATTATCCTGATTGCCGGAAAAGGCCATGAAAAATACCAGGAAATCAGCGGTGTGAAGTATGATTTTGATGACATGAAAACAGTAAAAGATTTATTTGAACAATTAGGCTTGTAATATGCTGTATTATTTATTTGATTATTTAGACAAGTATGATTTTCCCGGAGCGGGATTATTTCACTTTATCTCTTTCAGAGCTTCAATGGCGCTGCTGACTTCACTGGTTATTTCAATCGTATTCGGAGGAAAAATTATCCGTTTTCTGCAACGCCTGCAAATCGGAGAAACCATTCGTGACCTGGGACTTGCGGGCCAGAATGAAAAAGCAGGAACGCCAACTATGGGCGGACTGATCATCTTAGGTTCCATATTGATTCCTACGTTGTTATTCGCCAAGCTGCACAATGTATATGTGATCACCATGCTGATCGTAACAGTATGGCTGGGATTTATCGGATTTCTGGACGATTACATCAAAGTGTTCAGAAAAAACAAAGAAGGCCTGAAAGGAAAATTCAAAGTAGTCGGGCAGATCGGGGTTGGCCTGATCGTAGGCTGTATTCTCTACTTCAACGAAGATGTTAAGGTACACAAGCAGGTTCCGGTAAATTATAAGCTGACATCAGAAGAAAAGATCGTGACGAAAGACCACATGGATTTTGCAAAAGATAAAGGTCACATGTGGATAGAAACAAAGGACATGACGACAACAGTCCCATTCTTGAAAAGCAATGAATTCAATTACAACTGGCTAGTGGGAGATTTCGTAAAATCCTACGGCTGGATCATTTTCATACCTATTGTGATTTTCATTGTAATTGCAGTTTCAAATGGTGCAAATATCACAGATGGACTGGACGGTCTGGCGGCAGGAACTTCTTCCTTTATCGGGATTGCACTGGCGATACTGGCCTATGTCAGCTCGAACGTCCGCTTTGCGGATTACCTGGATGTCATGTACATTCCACATGCGGAAGAGCTGGTGATCTTCATCTCCGCCTTTATCGGAGCATGCGCCGGCTTCTTATGGTACAACTCCTATCCCGCACAAGTATTTATGGGTGATACGGGAAGCTTAGCCATTGGCGGTATTATAGCTGTTTTTGCGATCTCCATTCGGAAGGAGCTGTTGATTCCTGTATTGTGTGGTGTGTTCCTGATTGAGGTTCTTTCTGTAACGCTGCAGGTGAGCTATTTCAAATACACGAAAAAGAAATACGGGGAAGGAAGACGGATATTTCTGATGTCCCCATTACATCATCATTACCAGAAAAAAGGAATTCATGAAGCGAAGATTGTTGCGCGTTTCTGGCTGGTCAGCATTCTGCTGGCAGTCATTACCATCGTGACACTTAAAGTAAGGTAAAATGGAAGGAAGAAACAAAAAAATAGTCATTCTTGGGGCCGGCGAAAGTGGAGTCGGCGCAGCTGTTTTAGGACATAAAACAGGATGGAATGTCTTTGTTTCTGATTTTGGAAAAATCAAGCCTTCTTTTCAGGAAGAATTACAGCAGCTGGGAGTGGAGTGGGAACAGGAACAGCACACAGAAGAAAAAATTCTTGCAGCGGATCTGGTGATCAAATCTCCGGGAATTCCTGACAAGGCCCCGATAATTAAAAAGCTGAAAGAGAAAGGAACCAAAATCATCTCCGAAATTGAATTTGCAGGTTATTATACAAATGCGAAAATGATTTGTATCACGGGAAGCAATGGAAAAACCACCACTACCATGCTGACCTATCATACTTTCAAAAAAGCAGGTTTGAATGTCGGCCTTGCAGGAAATATAGGCCGGAGTCTTGCAAAGCAGGTAGCAGAAGAAAACCACGAATATTATATTCTGGAGCTGAGCTCTTTCCAGCTGGATGATATGTTTGAGTTCAAGGCAGACGTTGCGATTTTACTGAACATTACACCGGACCACCTGGACCGCTATGATTACCAGATGCAGAATTATGTGAATTCCAAATTCAGAATTACACAAAACCAGACGTCAGCGGATTACTTTATCTACAACGCTGATGATCCGGTGATCACGGAAGAAATTTCGAGACGGAAATTATCTGTGAACCTGGTTCCTTTTTCAATTAAAACGGAACAGCCGCAAGGTGCCTATTTAGAAGAAGAACAATTAATTATAAACATAAAAGAACAATTTACTATGTCAATCCACGATTTAGCTTTGAAAGGCAAACACAACGCCCAGAATTCTCTTGCTTCAGGCTTAGCTTCGAGAATCGTAGATATCAGAAAAGAAACGATCCGCGAATCATTTTCTGATTTCGTTAATGTAGAACACCGCCTGGAATTTGTAGCCAAAGTTCACGGTATCGAATTCATCAATGACTCTAAAGCCACCAATGTAAACTCAACATGGTTTGCATTAGAAAGCATGGACAAGCCAACTGTATGGATTGTCGGAGGTGTAGATAAAGGAAATAACTACGATGAACTTCTGGATCTGGTGAAAGCAAAAGTGAAAGCCATTATCTGCCTGGGAACGGAAAACCAGAAAATCATCGACTCCTTCAAAGGAGTTGTTGAAACAATTGTTGAAGCGAAATCAGCAGTAGAAGCGGTTGGCTTTGGCTACCGCCTTGCGAAAAAAGATGAAGCGGTTTTGCTTTCTCCGGCTTGCGCGTCTTTTGACCTGTTTGAAAATTACGAAGACAGAGGTAACCAGTTCAAAGCGGCTGTAAGATCACTGTAATCTGAATTTCCGGATGCTATGGAAAAGAACCTGAAAACACAGACGAATAAAACAGCGGTAACTGAGCAGCACAGCGCCCCTCAGGAGCAGTTTGGTTACCTGAAACCTTACGGCAAAGTACTGGGAAATGACGTGTTTACATTTCACCGCCCGAACACGGAGGAGCTGCTGAACACACTTCGGAGTTTTCCGGAGCCGGTTTACTGGTTTACGAGTGCTGGTTATTTGTATGTTCCCGCAATGCAGGGCTTTATTGCGGAAAACAAGCAGCGGATGTATGTGTTTTCAGAAGAACCTGTTTCCGGATTTAAAGACATTCTGAATGTAAAAATGGAAGAGCTGGAAAACAGGCTAAAGATGATTTCAGCTCAGAATGCAATGATTCTGATCAGCTGTAACACGGAGGACGAGGAACGTTACGATGAATTGATCGGTGAATTAATAAAACGCTTGAAACAACAATGATTAAAAGCTTTATAAACCGGCTTAAAGGTGACAGGGTGATCTGGATTATCACACTTGTATTTGTCGTTTTTTCACTTTTAAGCGTTTATAGTTTTGTGCCTATTCTGGTGAAAATAGAAGGAGGAACACCGTTCAAATACCTGACAAAACACGCGCTGTATGTAGCTATTTCTATTTCAGCGATGCTTTTTGTCCTGCGCTTCCAGCCGATATTCTTCAACAGGATTTCCGGATTTTTATTCTGGCTGAGCGTCGGATTGCTCATTTATACGTTCTTTTTCGGGCAAAAAGTAAACGGTGCCGGCCGCTGGATTTCCATTCCGATTGTTTCCCTGACGTTTCAGGCTTCCGACCTTGCCAAGCTGGCATTGATCCTCTATCTGGGAAAACTGCTGGAAAAGAAGCAAAGCCTGCTGAATTCGTGGAAAGAAGGATTTATACCCGTGCTTGTGCCGATAGTTATCACATGTGGATTGATTGTGAAAGATAACTTCTCGACATCGGCGCTGGTATTTATGATCTCGGTTATTTTATTGTTTGTGGGAAATGTTCCCTTCGGTAAGCTGTTCACACTGTTTGCAGGAATCGTTTTGATGGCCGCGTTCGCAGTTTTATTACATAAAAGCTTCCCCAGCCTGAACCTGCTTCCGCGGTACGAAACTTGGGAAAACCGTTTGTTCAACCGCTATTCGGACCAGGCAGTCAATGATGAAAATTATGTCATCAATAATGCACAGGCGAAAAATGCCGAGCTGGGAATTTATAACGGGGGAATTTTCGGACAAGGTCCGGGTGACGGAAAAGTAAAAGAATTTATTCCGGAAGCGTATGCCGATTTCTATTACGCGAGCTTCGTGGAAGAATTTGGTTTGATCGGAGCAGTATTCTTAATCCTGTTCTACCTGATCTTGTTTTTAAGAATGATCCGGATTTCGATCAAAGCAGAAAAAATGTTTGAGAAAATTACCGTACTGGGGATTGGTGTCACCATGATGTCACAAGCCTTGATTAATATGCTGGTTTGTACAGGAGTTTTTCCCGTTACGGGTCAGAATATGCCATTGCTCGCCATGGGTGGATCCGCGATGATCATGACCTGTGTCGGTATTGGAATTGTGCAATGTGTTGCGGCGAAATACAGCGATAAGAAATCAAAAGATGCTGAAGCTGTTCCCGCAGAAAATATGGCAGTAGCATGAAGATAGAGCGAGTTATTATTTCAGGAGGCGGAACCGGAGGACATATTTTTCCTGCTGTTGCCATCGCAAATGAAATCAGGAGAAGATATCCCGAAGCAAAGATCCTTTTTATCGGTGCACAGGGAAAAATGGAAATGGAAAAAGTCCCCGAGGCAGGTTATGAAATTGTCGGGCTTCCGATTACCGGCCTGCAACGAAAGTTGGCGCTGACTAATTTTGTACTGCCGTTCAAGCTGGCAGCGAGCTTTCTGAAAGCCATTTCGATTGTGAAAAAATTCGATCCGCAGGTAGTTGTTGGAGTTGGAGGATATGCGAGTGCGGCAGCTATGTATGCAGGAAGCTTCTGCAAAAAGCCGGTGCTGATCCAGGAACAGAACTGCTTTCCCGGAAAAACCAACAAATCCATGGCTAAAAAAGCAAGCACGTTCTGTACGGCTTATGATGGTTTGGAAAATTATTTTGATAAAAATAAAATCGTATTGACAGGAAATCCGGTAAGATCGGATGTTGTACAAATTGCCGGAAAAAAAGAAGAGGCGCAGCGTTTCTTTCAGCTGGATCCGGAGAAAAAGACATTGCTCGTCGTAGGAGGTTCGCTCGGAGCAAGAACATTAAACGAATCTGTTGCGGAAGCCATTGACCGTTTTGAGGTATCAGATGTTCAGGTCATCTGGCAGTGTGGCAAAGCTTCCTACGAAAGGATGAAAACCATTATCGGAGAGAAGCAGCCTGAGCAAGTTCATTTACATGAATTTATCAGGAGAATGGATCTGGCTTATGCGGCAGCGGACGTGATCGTTTCCAGGGCAGGAGCAATTGCCATTTCAGAGCTGTGCATTATCGGTAAACCTGTCATTCTGGTTCCATCACCTTTTGTCGCGGAAGACCACCAGACGAAAAATGCGATGGCGCTGGTTTCGAAGGAAGCAGCACTTCTGGTAAAAGATGCTGATGCGGGAAAAGAGCTGATAAATGCCGTTTTTTCCTTATTTGAAAACGAAGAACAGCAACAAAAGCTGGCTTCAAACATAAAACAGCTGGCAAAGCCAAATGCAACTGAAGCAATTGTGGATGAAATCGAAAAACTGATAAAGTAATGGAAATGACGTTAGAAAAATACAGACAAGTCTATTTTATCGGTATCGGAGGAATCGGGATGTCTGCGCTGGCACGTTACTTTAATTTGCAGGGATTTTTGGTGAACGGCTACGATAAGACACCGTCACCACTGACAGACGAGCTGATGGACGAAGACATTCATGTTCATTTTGATGATACGGGAGCAGATGTTTTATTAATGGTCGGAGAACCGGAAGATACATTGATCATCTATACTCCTGCCATTCCGAAGGATCATCAGGAGTTGACCATTCTTCAGGAGAGAGGATATACCATCATTAAAAGAGCAGAAGCCTTGGGTTTGATAACGAAATTCTCAAGAGGTCTTGCCGTAGCAGGAACCCATGGGAAAACAACCACAAGCACCATGCTGGCGCACTTGTTACATGAAACAGTTGGCTGTAACGCATTTCTGGGCGGAATTTCCAGTAACTACAATACAAATTACCTGAGCTCTACTAATTCGCCGTTTACGGTAATTGAGGCAGATGAATTTGACAGAAGCTTCTTACACCTGTTACCTTATGCTTCCATTATTACAGCCGTAGATGCCGATCACCTGGACATTTATGGCGATGCGGCAAATTTCAGAAAAGGCTTTGAAGCCTATGCGAAATTGGTCGAAGAGAGCGGTTATCTGGTGGTAAGGAAAGGAATAGAGCTGGAATCACCTGCGGAAATATTTACTTATGCGATTGGCGAAAAAGCGGATTACGAAGGTTCCAATCTGCATTACGAAAATGGTGTTTTCAAGTTTGACATAAAAACACCAACAGACTATTTCATGGATGTTGAACTTGGCTTGCCGGGATTACACAACGCGGAAAACGCACTTGCCTGTTTTGCATTGTGCGATTTATTGAAGTTCGACCTTGAGAAGATTATTATTGCTCTGGCAACTTTCAAAGGCGTAAAAAGACGCTTTGAATACCATATCAAAACAGATGGTTTGGTGTACATTGATGACTATGCACATCATCCGACAGAAATCAAAGCCTTGCTGGATTCCGTGAATCTGCTGTATCCGGATAAAAGGAAAATCGGTGTATTTCAGCCGCATTTGTTTACACGGACAAGGGATTTCATGGAAGGCTTTGCTGAGCAGCTTTCACGTCTGGACGAAGTAATATTGCTGCCTATCTATCCGGCAAGAGAACTGCCGATAGAAGGTATTACAAGCGATACGCTGCTGGAAAAAATAACAGCTGAAAATAAGCGGGTTTTATCCAAAGAAGAAACAATTGATTATTTAAAAACAATTGATAACGGGCTGGTGATGACAATCGGAGCGGGCGATATTGACCGTATTGTTCCGGTGGTGGCAGGAAATTATCAAAGATAAGAATGAAGAAGTGGCTTAAAATAACATTGGGAATTGTTGCGCTCCTGCTGGTGATCGTTACGATGGCGTATGCTTACCGTTCACAGATGACAGCAGAGATGGAAAGCCCTGAAATCATCATTCGGATTGACGGAGAGCCGTTAATCATGAAAGAGGAAATAGAAGAGTTTCTCCGTACAAAACAACTGTTTTACCCGAAAATGAAGTTTGAGCAGATCAACTTTGAACAGATAGAAACAGAATTGAAATCGATGTCTGAGATTCAGGAAGTGAAGGTATATGCCCAGATTGGCAACAAATGGGTGGTGGATATCAGGCAGCGGAAACCGATTGTAAGAATTTTTAACAAGTTTGGTGAAACCTATTATATAGACGCGCTGGGAAGCATAGTAGAATCAAATGTTTACCATACCTCCAGGGCATTGGTGGCAAGCGGGAATATTTCAGACAAAGCAACAATTAAAACATTGGACTCGATTATTAACAACGACAGTTTGAAAACTATTCATTCGCTGGATGATATCTACCGGATTTCGAATTATGTTTGTAACGATCCCTTTTTGACGGCTCAGGTGAGCCAGGTCTATTTACGAGAAGACGGAGATTTTGTTTTAATCCCTCAGATTGGTGATCACATAATTGTATTTGGTACGGCGGATTCAGATGAAGAAGTAAACAGCAAGTTCAGAAAGCTGATTACTTTTTATAAAGAAGGGATCGGATTTGAAGGCTGGAATAAGTATAGTGAAATAAATTTGAAGTATCGCGACCAGATCGTTTGTAAAAAGAAGTAAAAATAGAATTATATGTCAGTAGTAGTTGGACTTGATATCGGAACGACAAAGATCGCCTGCTTTGTAGGTGTTGAAAATGAGCATGGTAAAATTGAGATCATTTCAATGGGACATTCGGATTCTTTGGGTGTTTCCAGGGGAATGGTCGCTAATATTGACAAGACAGTCCAGTCTATAAAGAAGGCGGTTGAAGAAGCGCAGTCCCGTGTAGATGGTGAGCTGAAAATCAAGATTGTCAATGTCGGTATTGCCGGTCAGCACATCAAAAGCGCACAGCACAGAGGAATGATCACAAGACCGGATATTGATGAGCAGATTACCCAAAAAGATATTGATACCTTAATCGAAGATATGTATCGTCTGGCAATGAATCCGGGAGAAGAAATCATTCATGTTCTTCCTCAGGAATATATTGTAGATGATATGAAAGGAATTACGAACCCGATCGGATGTCCCGGAATTCGCCTGGAAGCGAACTTCCATGTGATTACAGGCCACGTTCAGGCAGGGAAAAACATCAACCGCTGTGTGGAGCTGTCCGGATTACAGACGAAAGATCTTATTCTGGAGCCTCTGGCGTCCGCAGAAGCTGTTTTATCTGACGAAGAAAAAGAAGGAGGTGTTGTGCTGGTAGATATCGGAGGAGGTACGACAGACGTTGCCATTTTCGCTGAAGGAGTTATCCGGCATACTGCCGTTATTCCGTTTGGAGGTAATTCCATTACGGATGATATCAAAGACGGCTGCAGCATTCTGAAAGGACATGCTGAAAAATTAAAAGTACAGTTTGGCTGCGCTTTGGCAAGCGAGACACAGGAGCATGAGATTGTATGTATCCCAAGCTTCAAAGGCCGTGAGCCGAAAGAGATTTCCGTAAAAAATCTTGCCAGAATTATTCAGGCGAGAATGGAAGAAATTCTGGAATGCGTTTACTTTGAGATCAAAAAATCCGGTTTTGAAAGAAAATTAAATGCCGGGATCGTTTTGACCGGAGGTGGCGCTCAATTGAAACATATCACACAATTATGTGAATATGTGACAGGCATTGATACCAGAGTGGGGTATCCGACAGAGCACCTGGCAAGCACGAACACAATTGAGAACCTGACGAGCCCTATTTATTCAACAGGTATCGGACTGGTGCTGATGGGCTTTAAAAATAACCGTCCCGGAAAGCAGGTGAAAGTGGAAAATACCAACGAAACACTGGCGGAAGAACGGACAAAAACAATAAAAGAACATTCGAAAGGAACAATTAAAGGAGGCTATTTTGATAAGATCAAAGATGGAATCGGAAAGACCTTCGGGCGTTTGTTTGAAGATGAGGAGTAAATAACAAGTAAGAGTAATTAAGATATTAAAAAGAGATGAGTATGGAATTTGATATGCCAAAAGATGTATCATCAATCATCAAAGTAATTGGTGTTGGTGGTGGTGGTAGCAACGCCGTTAACTTCATGT
Source organism: Flavobacteriia bacterium 40-80 (assembly GCA_001899145.1). Classification (GTDB taxonomy): domain Bacteria; phylum Bacteroidota; class Bacteroidia; order Flavobacteriales_D; family Crocinitomicaceae; genus 40-80. The sequence goes on along the minus strand of MKVF01000009.1, from coordinate 63,276 downwards.
ACAATTTAGGTATTAAAGGTGTTGACTTCATCGTATGCAATACAGATAAACAAGCATTGGATGTTTCTCCGGTGCCTTTGAAAATCCAGTTGGGTTCCCAGCTGACAGAAGGCCGTGGAGCGGGTTCATTGCCCGACATTGGCCGTGAAGCGGCAATGGAAACAATTGAAGAAATTAAAAACCTTCTTTCAGGAAATACGAAAATGGTGTTTGTTACTGCAGGAATGGGCGGTGGTACCGGAACAGGTGCGGCTCCGATTATTGCTCAGGTAGCAAAAGAAATGGGAATTCTGACTGTAGGTATTGTTACTGTTCCTTTTGCCTTTGAAGGTAGAAAAAGAAGACAGCAGGCAGAATCAGGCCTTGAGCAGATTCGTGAGTACGTCGATACACTTTTAGTGATTAACAACGAAAAGCTGAGAGAGATCACAGGTAATCTGACCGTGACAAACGCATTCTCCAAAGCGGACGGTGTGCTTTCAACAGCTGCGAAAAGTATTGCGGATGTTATTTCAGCTACCGGTACGATTAACGTGGATTTCAACGACGTTAAAACAGTAATGAAAGATTCAGGAGTCGCAATTATGGGTTCAGGAGTTTCTGAAGGAGACAACAGAGCGATCGAATGTGTGGAAGCAGCGCTGCAGTCCCCGTTATTGAACGACAACGATATTACAGGTGCTGATTACGTATTACTGAACATTACTTACGGTGATGTTGAGGTAACAATGGACGAGATCACAACCATTACGGATTATGTTCAGGATCAGGCAGGAAACACGGCAGAGATCATCTTCGGACACGGATACGATCCGACTTTAGGTTCTCAGCTGAGCGTAACTTTGATTGCGACAGGTTTCCAGTCAACGCCGTTTACAGAATACGCTAAAGCGCCTCAAAAGACGAAAGTAGTGTTGGATGATACTCCGAAAAATGAAATCACGGAACCGCTTGTAAGACCAACTGAGACAGTTGAAAAAAGCGAAGAGTTCAATATGTATCTGAAGACAACGGAAGTTATAAAAGAAGAAACAGTGAGTAATGTGCCTTCCTTTGAAGCAGTAAAAGCGCAGGAAGAAAACCAGGTTCAGGAAGATCGTTCCCAATCAGCATCATCTTCCAATCAGTTTGTTTTTGAGCTGGATGCCAAAGAAGAAAATATTGTTGAAGAGCCGAAAGTTACACGCTATAATCTGGACGGTGAATTAAGTGATGCTTCGTCAAATAACGTTGAAAAGCGCACTGTTTCAGCAGAAGAACAAAGCAGAATGTCTGTGGAAAGACTGGAGCAGATCAGAAAATATACATCGTCTATCAGACAAGCGGACGGGCTTTCCAAATATGAGAAAGAACCGGCTTACCTGAGAAGAAATATAGATCTGGATAATACAAAACCAAGCGAAGACAATAACACATCCAGGTTCTCGGTTTCAAACGATAACGATAATAATACATTAAGAGGAAACAACTCTTTCTTGCACGATAACGTAGATTAGTTGACAGTGTGGACATCAGGAAAACACCAATCCTGATGTTCTGCCGTCTTGAAGTCTTAATATTCTAAAGTCACAGAGTCCTAAAATCTAAATTCAGATGAGTTTCACAGACAGAATAAATGCTGACATTAAAGCAGCGATGTTAGCAAAGGAAAAGGAAAAATTAGCTGCTCTCAGAGACATTAAATCCAAATTGCTGCTGGAAGCGACTTCCGGAAACGGTGGAGAAGTGAGTGATGAGACGGCGCTTAAAATTTGTATGAAGCTGCACAAGCAGCGTATGGAGACATACGAATTATACAAGCAGCAAAACAGGGAGGATTTGGCGCAGGAAGAATTATTACAGGCACAGATCATTGAAGAGTACCTGCCTAAAATGCTGTCGGAAGATGAAATCCGGGAAGAAGTAAAAGCTGCTATTGCGGAAACAGGAGCTTCTTCAGCTAAAGAAATGGGCAAGGTGATGGGAGTTCTGACTTCTAAGCTGGCCGGCAAAGCGGATGGAAAAGTGATCTCTTCCATTGTAAAGGAATTACTTAGCTAGATTACCTCAAATAAATAAACACATCTCTTACAGATGATTACTTGTTATTAGGAAAGCTTGCGGAAACGTAAGCTTTTCTTTTTTTGTATCTTTATCTCAAAAAAAATCGTGAAGCGCCTTTTCGACATATTGTTTTCATTGGTTTTCTTACTGATTTTCCTCCCTTTTGGTTTAATCATAGCTGTTTGTATTGCTATAGAAGATAAAGGCCCTGCTTTTTACAAACAGGAACGAATAGGGCGCTTCGGAAAACCATTTTACCTGTTGAAATTCCGGTCTATGCGAATAAATTCCGATAAATCCGGAAAATTAACAGTGGGAATGAAAGATCCCCGGATCACGAAAACCGGGTATTTCATCCGGAAATATAAGCTGGACGAATTTCCACAATTTATAAATGTTCTGAAAGGCGATATGAGCATCATCGGGCCACGGCCGGAAGTAAAGGAATATGTGGACCTTTATACTTCTGAGCAACGAAAGATTCTGGATGTCCGTCCCGGAATTACAGATTACGCTTCTATCGAATATTTTGATGAGGCCCGTTTACTCGGATTGTCTTCAAATCCGAGAGAGACCTATATTCAGGAAATTATGCCGGCGAAGCTGGAATTAAATAAAAAATACCTGTCGGATCCGACATTTTCCCATGATTTGAAATTAATGTGGCTGACATTTCGTAAAATGATAAATTGAGGGTATGAAAAAGATATTATTTATTGCTGTTCTGTTTATTTTTGCTGCCTGCGTTCAGGACGAGATTAATGAAAATGCGAAAGTGGTTGACTCCGGTTCTGAAAACGACTTTCAGCTGTATCAGGACGGAAATGACCGTTCCATCAACCTGGATCAGTTTTATGAGAAGCAGCTGGATGTTCCTTATACACAAACTCCGACGAAAGATCAGGTATTGGATATTATTTATCCCTGCAATGAAAATATCACCAAACCTTATAAATGTATTGTTCTTTTCCATGGCGGAGGATGGATGTTCGGAGATAAGCGGTCGGAAACACTCAAATCCATTTTTCAGGCATTGGGACAAGGATATGCGGTTGTCAGTGTAAATGTACGCTTGTCCGGGAAGAAACAATGGCCGGCGCAGCTACATGATGCGAAAACAGCAATTCGCTTTTTGAGAGCTCATGCGAAAAAATACCAGCTGGATACGGATAAAATTGTTGTTTGGGGCGCATCTTCCGGAGGACATATTGCGCAAATGCTGGCGACAACGAATGGCTATACCGAATTTGAAGACCTGAAATACGGCTGGAAAAATTATTCGAGCAAAGTTCAGGGAGTCGTTTCCTGGTATGGAATCTCCGATTTGACAAAACTGAGCGGACAGGGGATAGAAGCAGCTACTATTCTGATGGGATTTGACGTACAATTGCATCCTGAGCAAACATTCCGTGCAAATCCGATCAACTACGTTACGACGAGCGTTCCGCGGATGCTTTTTGTGCATGGAACAGCAGATAATGTTTCTCCGTATATCCAGTCTGTTGAAATGTTCGATAAAATTCAGAATATTACAAAAGACCCGTCCAGGGCTAAGCTGATAACATTTGAAAACGCCGTTCATGGCGATTCAGTTATCAAAACCACTCAGAATGTTCTGAATAACCTTGATTTTGTAGATGATATTCTCTGGAAAGGAAATAATCCGTTTCGAACAGATAATCTTATCAAAATAGAAGTGGAGGAATAAGAGAACGCTTTTCAGCAACCATCTCTGATTACATTAAAATTTTATCCCTATTTTCGGGCTGCAAACAACAATAATATCGTTATGAAAAAACTGTTTTTATCACTTTTGCTCCTTCCCGGATTGTTATTAGCTCAGCAAAGTTTGAATTACCAGAAGCCTTCTCAGGAAATTTTAGAGCTGGTAGATGTGGAACGCGCACCAATTGTGTCCATGGACAGCAAAAAACAAACCTTGGTTTATTTGTACACATCCATGTATCAGTCTATTGAAGAAGTATCGGAAGCAGAGTTAAAAATTGCGGGACAGCGGATCAATCCGAAGATCAATGCCCGTTCGAAGCAACGGTATTATACAAGAATTGAAATTCAGAAGAACAGAACAGGAGCGCTTCAGGCTGTCAAAGGGTTTCCGGCTGATCTAAAGCTGATCAATCTGGCCTGGTCACCGAATGATAAATACATTGCCTGCGGAAACATCGTGGAAAATGGTGTTGAATTATGGGTGATCAATATCGAAACGCTGGAAGCGAAGAAATTAACCGAAGGAAATCTGAACCTGAATCTCGGAAATGCATTTTCCTGGTTTCCAAACAGCGAATCATTGCTGGTAAGAACCTTGCCAAAAGGTAAGAAAGAATACATTGATGTATTGCAGGCTGTTCCGAACGGTCCGTCTGTATTGATAAGTGACGGCACAATAGCACAAAACAGAACATATCCTGATTTGTTGAAAAGTAAAGAGGATGAAGAAAATTTCAGGACACTTGCGCGAAGTGAATTGTATAAAGTTGATCTGAACGGAACGAAGTCCTTCTGGAAGCCGGCTGCGCTGTATAAAGGAACCAGCTTTTCTCCCAATGGAGAATATGTGATCATCACGACAATTGAGGAACCCTTTTCCTACCTTGTTCCGTGGTCGAGCTTCCCGGAAAAGACTGTAGTATATGACAAAGAAGGGAAATTAATACAGGAAATTGAAAACCGCCCTGCGTCCGATAACCTTCCGAAAGGATTTATGGCGACGCACAAGTACAAACGTGCTGTTTCATGGAGAGAAGATAAGCCGGCGACATTGACCTATGTGATTGCGCTGGATGGCGGAGATCCGGAAAAGAAAGCCGATTTTCGCGATGAGTTATTCGCGCTGGAAGCTCCGTTCAAGCCGGGAACAGAAAAATCATTGTTTCGGTTTGTACAGCGTTATTCAGGAATAGAATGGGGAAAAGAAGATCTGGCAGTTGCCTATGATTACTGGTACAATACACGTAATATCAAAACATATATTTTCAATCCTTCTGATCCGTCGGTAGCTCCGGTTGTGCTGTTTGACAGGAATTACCAGGATAAATATGCAGATCCCGGAGATTTTCAGACAACTAAAAACCAGTATAACAGAGAAGTTTTATTACTGGACGGCTATACCGCTTACCTTATCGGAGAAGGATTCACGCCCGAAGGCCAGTTTCCGTTTGTAGATCAGATCAACCTGAAAACGAAAGCAAAAAAGACGCTTTACCGTTCTAAATACACCGATAAATTAGAAGCCATCAGCGCTGTTCTGGATGTGAAAAAAGGTGAATTGCTGGTGAACATTCAGGCACCTTCCGAGTACCCGAACTATTATCTGAGAAAAATTGGAAGCAAGACAGAACCGGTAAAAATAACTCAATTCAAAAATCCGTTTGAAAAACTGGCAGGAATCAGTAAAGAGGTGATTTCTTACAAACGTGCGGATGGACTGGAATTGACAGCGACATTATACCTCCCTGCCGGATATGATAAAACCAAAAAGGAAAAGCTGCCAATGGTAATGTGGGCTTATCCTCAGGAATTTAAGGATAAGAACAGCGCTGCGCAGAATACTTCCAACCCGAATGAATTTATTTACCCTTACTACGGTTCCCCGATTTACTGGGTGATGAAGGGATATGCCATTCTGGACGATGCTGCTTTTCCGATTGTAGGAGAAGGCGACGAGGAGCCGAATGATACATTTATTGAACAATTGGTTGCTAACGCAAAAGCGGCGATAGATGCTGTGGATAGTCTGGGATATGTTGACAGAAAACGCGTTGCGGTTGGAGGACATTCGTATGGTGCATTTATGACCGCGAACCTGTTGACACATTCCGATTTGTTTGCTGCCGGAATTGCACGAAGCGGAGCATATAACCGTTCACTCACACCATTCGGTTTCCAGGGAGAAGAACGCAATTATTGGGAAGCAAAGGAAGTGTATGATAAAATGTCGCCGTTTAATTATGTTGACAAGATGAAGACACCTATGCTGCTGATCCACGGTGCGGATGACAATAACCCCGGGACTTTCCCGATTCAGAGCGAGCGTTACTTTCAGGCGTTGAAAGGTTTCGGAGCGCCCGTACGCTATATAGTTTTACCGAAAGAAAGCCATGGATATGCTGCCAAAGAATCTATTCTTCATTTATTGTGGGAACAGGACCAATGGCTGGAAGAGCATGTGAAAAACAGGAAGTGATGCTTTGGAAATAGAAATTTTCTTTTGCTGGCTTTTTATTTATGTATTTCAAACCGGAAGTTTTGGTTTGTACTTCCGGTCAAATGGATGAAATAAATTCCGTCGTTCAGCAGATCAACGGAGATTGTCTGGTTATCGGTAATAAGATTTCCGGAAGTAATTTCTTTACCGGTCAAATCAAAGATGATGTACTTGTCAAACACAGTGTGGATATTTTCTCCTGAGATAGCAAACGAGGTTTTTGCAGGATTCGGATAAATCACGATTTCCCGCTGAGCCTTTCTATCATCAAATTCCAGACAATCATTGACTGTGACAGGAATGGGAGTGACGGAAGTACAACCATCTTCAGCTGTTGCTGTAACGCTATATATTATGGAAGATTCAGGACGATCTGTAATTGTATTTTCCGTAATTCCATTGTTCCATAAATACGTTTCTGCTCCTGAAACAATTATGATAACTTCGTCTCCGGAGCAAATAACATCCGATGAAGTTCTGATCTGAAGCTCAGGAAGAACATGAATAAAGATAGAATCAGAAATTTCACAACCATCCTGAAAAACCTGTGAAACAATGATATATTGTGAGTGATCTGGTGTAAAAGATTGGCTGAGATCCGGGGTTAATTGCTGAATATTCCAGTTAATAGTAGTGTTTAGTGTTGTTGAAACATCCAGATGGATGGAGTTCCCTCCACAGACATTGACAGAACTGATATTCAGATTGATTTCCGGAGGATCAACCCTGGTCCCGTAAATAGAAGCATCTTTGTTAGTAATCAGGTAATCCAGCAATGATTGATCCGAATACGCTGAAATATTTCCAAAATATGAACCCTGCTTTATTCCATTATTAATCCAGCCTCTTAATGTGTTATCAATATTACAATAGCTCATCCCTGAATTTACAAACATTCCGTCGAAGTCGGCGCTTTTACTTACATTCCATGAACCCAGATTCTGATTAAAACTGGAGGCATTCACAAACATCTGATCAAATATATTTTTAGTATTGAATTTCCATTTGCTTATATCCTGGTTAAAAGAAGATGCTCCATAAAACATTGCTGAAGAGCTAATTGATCCGGAAATATTCCAGTTGGATATATCCTGATTAAAAGATGCTGCTCCGAAAAAGCATTCTCTGAAAATTATGACTTTCGAAACCTTCCACCCGGTAATATTTCCGTTAAAAGCTTCTGCATTGAAAAATGCAGAATAAAGTGTTGTTACCTTCGACACATCCCAGGAATTAAGATCACCATTGAATTTTTTACAGTTATAAAACATGCATTCCATATTTTTGACCTGTGATGTAATGGGAATATCTTCAGCAAAATATTCCATGTTGATACAATCTTTGAAAAAATAAGAGAGATCCAGCCATTCAATATCTCCCCATTGGATCATTTTATATAATTTGTCAGTATATTCAAAATTATCAGCTCCCATTCGCATAGTTGGAAATACTCCTGTAATAGCAACTTCTATTGAGTCACCCGGAATTAACCCGGTAATTGTGTAATTATAATGCTGACTTGTTGTGGAACCCTGCAGCGAGGGGTTAGTAAGGCTCTTCCAGGTGATGGAATAATTATAGATGTAGGTATTTACATATTGAGGATCGGAAAAAGTGTTGATTTTTATTTTTCCTTCTTCATTGGCTTTCCAGTGAGTAATAAAAGGGCGTTGTTGACCAAAACAGTGAAAGATAGAGAGAATACTAAGTAGAAGAACTGTTAAATGCTTTTTCATCAGAAGAATAAATTTTAAAAGAGATGATTAGTTCATCATCAGTATAAAAAATGCTGTTACAATGTTATTCTTTTTTTCTGAATCACCCCATTATTAAAACTCAAAAATTTTCTTATCTTAAAGTAACAAACCTTTAAAACTAAACAGGATGTACCTGCAAAATATTCAAAGTAAGATTTATGAATGTCGTGGACAAAGAGTGATGCTGGATTTTGATTTAGCGGAATTATATGAAGTGGAAACGCGTGTGTTAAACCAAGCTGTAAAGCGGAATATTGATGTCTTCCCGGAAGATTTTATGTTCCGGTTAACTCTAGGGGAATGGGAAGGTATGTCATCACAATTTGTGATGACATACCCTGAAAAACGTCCAAAAACAGCTCTGCCACTAGCTTTTACAGAACATGGAGTTACAATGCTGGCAAATGTTCTCAAAAGTAAAAAGGCCAGGCAAACAAGTGTTTCAATTGTCCGGGCGTTCATTGCATTGAAAGAATTTGTGTTAAGTTATGCTGAGCTTTCCAATAAATTAAAAGAAATTGAAGCTACATATAATAAGCAGTTCAAAGATGTATATGATGCAATCAATTATCTTTTGCAAAAGAATCAGAATATGACTGAACAAAGAGAACGTGAGCGAATCGGTTTTAAAAAAGAATAAAATATAAAAGCAGCAGGAAACCCTGCTGCTTTTATTAGGCTTCAGATTTATATCTTATGACTTGGTAATTGCAATTTTCGCATCGCCTTCTTCTATCAGGTCTGCATTTATTGACTCACCGTTTAATGGTTTAAATTCAATAGCTGTCGCCAGTACTTCATTAGCAACATACTCTTTATTGGCTTCAATAGCAGACTTGATTATATCAGAAGTGTCCACTGTCAGGACGATCTTATCTGTTACTTCGAGTCCCGAATCTTTGCGGAGATTCTGTACACGGTTGATAAGCTCACGCGCAATTCCTTCGTTTTTCAGGTCTTCTGTAATGGTAATATCCAGAGCAACCGTCAAGCCACCTTCGGCGGCGACCAGCCAGCCCGGGATATCCTGTGCGGCAATTTCAAAATCATTCAGGTCCAATTCAACTGCTACACCTTCAATTTCACCTTTCCAGCCGTTTCCAGCTTCAATGGAAGAAATATCTTCTTGTGTGAACTGGCTTGTTAACGCGGCAATCGCTTTCATTTGTTTGCCATATTTCGGCCCGATCGTTTTAAAATTCGGCTTGATGGATTTTACCAGCATTCCGTTTCCTTCTTCCAGTAGTTCCAGCTCTTTCACATTTACTTCTGACAGGATCAGATCGGCAACGTGGCGGATGTTTTTTGCAAATTGCTCGCTCAATGCCGGAACCATAATTTTTTGTAACGGCTGGCGTACTTTTAAACGTTCCTTTTTACGTAATGCCAGTACCAGTGAAGAAACATTTTGTGCGATTTCCATCTGAGCTTCTAACTCTTCGTTGATGATCGTCTCATCCACTTTCGGGAAATCCGCAAGGTGAACGGAAGTTACATTGTGACGTTTGGTGACATTGTTTAAGTCTGTAAACAGCTGATCCATAAAGAAAGGAGCAATCGGAGAACCTAAAACAGCTACTGTTTCCAGGCACGTGTACAAGGTCTGATAAGCAGAAAGCTTATCCCGTGAATCTTCCGACTTCCAGAAGCGGCGGCGGCATAAACGCACATACCAGTTAGAAAGCTGATCATTTACGAAATCCTGGATCAGGCGTCCTGCTTTAGTCGGCTCGTACGTTTCGTAAGCTTCATCTACCTGTTTGATCAGCGTGTTCAGCTTTGACAAAATCCAGCGGTCGATTTCCGGCCGGTCAGAAAGAGCTACCTGCGCTTCGAAATAGTTGAATCCGTCGATATTCGCATATAAGGAGAAGAACGAATAGGTGTTATACAACGTTCCGAAAAATTTGCGCTGTACTTCCGTGATTCCGTCCAGGTCGAATTTCAGGTTGTCCCAAGGTTGCGCATTGGTAATCATGTACCAGCGTGTCGCGTCCGGCCCGTATTTTTCCAGTGTTGTGAACGGATCAATTGCATTCCCCAAACGCTTGGACATTTTTTGACCGTTTTTGTCCAGTACGAGACCGTTTGAAACAACGTTTTTATAAGCAACTGAGTCAAAAACCATGGTTCCGATAGCGTGAAGTGTGTAGAACCAGCCACGTGTCTGATCAACACCTTCTGCGATAAAATCTGCCGGAAACCCTTTGTGTTCGTCGATCATCTCCTTGTTTTCAAATGGATAATGCCATTGTGCATACGGCATTGCACCCGAATCAAACCAGACGTCGATAAGGTCGGCTTCACGTTTCATTGGTTTCCCGGAAGGAGCAACCAAAACGATCTTGTCCACATAATTTTTATGTAAATCTACTTTGTCATAATTTTCTTTGGACATATCACCCGGTACGAAATCTGCCAGCGGATTTTTATCCATCAGCCCTGCTGCTACGGATTTATCGCACTCCGCTTTTAATTGTTCCACAGAAGCTATTACGATTTGCTCATCTCCTTCTTCCGTTGCCCAGATAGGAATAGGAATTCCCCAGTAGCGTGAACGTGATAAATTCCAGTCGTTGACATTTTCCAGCCATTTTCCGAAACGCCCCGAACCCGTCGCTTCCGGCTTCCAGTTGATGGTATTGTTTAATTCCATCATACGTTCTTTTACACGGGAAGCTCTGATGAACCAAGAATCCAACGGATAGTACAATACCGGTTTGTCCGTTCTCCAGCAGTGCGGATAACTGTGCTCGTATTTCTCCACTTTGAATGCTTTGTTTTCCGTTTTCAGTTGAATAGAGATCAAAACATCCACTGATTTTTCAGGTTCCTGCCCGACATCGTAGTATTCATTTTTAACATACATTCCGGCATATTCTCCCATTTCCTGACGGTATCTGCCCTGAAGATCTACTAATGGAACTGCTTTGCCTGTTTCGTCTAACACGAGCATGGCAGGAACACCTGCTTCAGCAGCCACCTTTGCGTCATCTGAACCAAATGTAGGCGCAATATGAACAATTCCGGTTCCGTCTTCCGTAGTTACGAAATCTCCGGGAATTACTCTGAATGCTTTGTCTGCATTTTCGTATGGTAATGCGTACGGTAATAGTTGCTCATATTTCAAACCGACCAGATCGCTGCCTTTACATTCACCTGCAATAAAATACGGAATAGTTTTGTCCCCTGCGGTATAAGCTGCAAGCGCCTCTACTGTTTCAACAGCGGTGTAAACCTTGGAGAACTGGTAGCTCACTAAGTTTTTAGCCAGAACAACATTAATTGCTTGATGGGTATATTGGTTGAATGACTTTACGAGAACATAATCAATGTTCGGCCCGACCGCCAGCGCCGTATTGGAAGAAAGTGTCCACGGAGTAGTTGTCCAAGCAAGGAAATGAACATCTTTGTCTATGCCGAAAGGTGTTTTTTGACCATCTGCCATTTTAAACTGCGCTACGATTGTTGTGTCTTTCACATCACGATAACAACCCGGCTGATTTAATTCATGGGAAGAAAGCCCTGTTCCCGCTTTAGGAGAATACGGTTGAATGGTGTAGCCTTTGTACATCATGTCTTTGTTGTACAATTGAGCTAACAGCCACCACACTGTTTCCATGTATTTGGATTCATAGGTAATGTACGGATGTTCCATATCCACCCAATACCCCATGTCTTTTGTGAGCTTGTTCCAGATGTCGGTATAACGCATCACCGCTTCACGGCACGCTTTGTTGTAATCATCCACAGAGATTTTTACACCGATATCTTCTTTCGTGATGCCTAATTCCTTTTCAACCCCTAATTCCACAGGAAGACCATGTGTATCCCAGCCTGCCTTGCGTTTTACCTGGAATCCTTTCAGGGTTTTGTAACGGCAGAAAATATCTTTGATAGAGCGGGCCATTACGTGGTGAATTCCCGGTAGTCCGTTCGCGGACGGTGGTCCTTCAAAAAACACATACGGCGGATTTCCCTCGCGTGTTTCAACGGATTTTTCAAAGATGCTTTCCGCATCCCATTTTTCCATTACAGACGCCGCTACATTCGGCAGGTTTAATCCTTTGTACTCTTGATATTTTGAACTCATTACTTTGTCAGTTTGTTGATAACCTGCAAAGATAATTCTAAAAGTTGAAAAACGGATGATTTGATTGTAGGGATAACGGGGTATAGGGTTGAACAATCTACGACGGAATTTATGAGTAAACTACCAGATTTTATTGATTTACTATAGATGCACAGAGATTATTAATAAAACCTGAATTTCTGCGGTAAATGAAAATTGATAAGCTAAAAATAAAATTGTGTAAATAAATAATTCTATTTCAACTTCTTTCTGCTCTTCTTTAAATAATCTTTCACCATTTCCCGTTCCCCGACAGAGGAAATTTCCATGGACAATGCTTTTTCAAAACAGTTTTTCGCTTTTTCGTAATTACCGAACGTATAGAAATACTTTCCTGCTTTGTAATGGGCGAACCATAAATGAGGATTTAATGGAATCAAGTCAGTTTCCGGATTAAAACCCGAAAGCGGCTGCTGTTGTTTTATTGCACCGTCAATTTCTTTTACTTTCTGTTTGAACAGCTCATAATCTTTATACGCTTTTGTAGCCAGAAAATCAGAACGTTGAATCGTATCACAGAAAAGAGCAATGGTGTCTTTTCGCGGTGAAGCAAAAACAGTTTTCAAGTCGTAGCAGACAAATGTTCCCAGCTGGTACGGATTGGCAGATACCCATACTTTCAGGTCTTCCGGCTGAAATATGATTCCATGATGAGAAATAAGCTGATTTAGTGATTTCTCGTTTCCGCAGCCAATATCTTCGTTGTTCAGACCCGTGGTTGTTCGTAAAATTCCCACTGCTTTTTCGGGAGAAACAGCCTGTATGTTGAGCAATTGCTGTAAACGTTCATAACGGTACTGTGAGTGGCTGCCGGAAATTTGTTTTTTGTTGCGCTTGTCTTTTTTGTAAGCATCACTCTGGAAATGATTGGTACAGATCAGCGGCTGCCCTTCTTTAACTTCATAAACGCCGAATTTTTTCGGAGAAACTTCAATGATAACGGCGCGTTTGTCTTTGGCGCTTCCGACGAGAATGGATTCTGACACAAATACTTTTCGTGATTTTGCAATGGCAATAGCTTCTTCAATGGTGGGCGCATATTGGACAATTTCACGCACCAGTAAGGAAATAGGTGTTTTTGCGGAGAACGGAATTTTGGAACGTCCGGCATTGATAGTTGCTGTCAGTCCCTGATCGTTCATTCCGGAACAAATTCCGGTAAATCCCGGCCAGGAAATGCTCATGTAATTGTAGCCTTTCTCCGGCTGGACGAAGTAAATGACTTTCTCTTTCGCAAAATCATCGCTCAGATAGAAATCCAGGTTGCGGCCGATGAGCAGCTTTCCGTCAGCAGATTGATTGCCCCAAAGCGCGAAAGAAGAGCAGCCGACCAGCATGAGATCCTGCATCGCATGCCCGATATCATGGGCAGCGTGCATATAGGCAGAACGAATGAACGACTTTGCCATGAAATCGTATTTCGGAGACATATTAACTGCTCCTCCATACAATTCTGCCTGATATTCCGGTGTGATATAACTGATCAGGTTCCGGTTGTAAAACCTTAAAAATCCAAGCATTGTTTTCAGCTTTTTCTCGTCGGGAACGAATTCCTGAATACGATCAAAAAAATATTTTTCCTGCTGCTGCTTGAAAGTATCCAGAAGTAAGGATTGTGCCTGGCCAATCTGATACGGATTTCCTTTGGAGATTAATTCGTGTAATCCGAATTCGTTTTTATAAACGGAGCTCTCTCCGAGCGTTCTTAAACCATTTTGGGTTTTCAGTGAATCGTGGAGAATTGTGTCGTATTGCGATAAATCCGGAATGTATTGCAGGGATTTTTTAACGCCGCATGCAGCCAGTAACTGTAAAACCAAAAAAAGACTGATGATTTTTTTCATGGTGCTGTTGCAGTGAGTTTAGCGAGAAATTCCTGTTCGTCAAGGAGATATTTACAGGTCAGCATTGCACCGATCGTCACACCGACAATTCCGTGCATATTAATGCTCTGCCCCGTCAACCATAAATTCGGAATTTTTGTTTGCGGAGTAAGCATCGTGCGGAACGGGTTGGAAGCGTCTTTTTCATAGCCGTAAAGTGATCCGTTTTCCACACCGATATAATCCCTGTAGCTCAGCGGACTGGAAGCATCGATGGAAAGAATTTTTTCCCGGATATCCGGATATTTTTTTTCAATTTTCCGCAAAAATTGTTCGGTTTTTTCGTTTTTCCATTGTTGATAACGTTCCGAACGGATGTTTTCGTCTGCGGCAGTATTAAAAGTTGCTTCCCATTCTTTGACCTCGTCAAAGTGCATATAGGTCAAAGCCGTCATGCTTTCTGCAGAATCCTTTTGTTTATGAGAAGGAGCAAATGAAAGCATATAATTTTCAGGCCATTCGGCTGGCGTATAATTTGTTGCTGCCAAGACATTTTCCTGATTCCGGAAATGATAAATATTGTGGTTGCGGTAGGGAAAAGCTTCTTTTTTGAAAACAATATACAAGCTGAAAACAGAAATATACGGCGTCTGATTCTCAATCCTGTTGATATAATTTTTTTTGAAATGTTGCTTTCCGATGATCTTTAAAGTCAGCTTCGGATCAATGTTAGAAATGAATGTTTCCGCTTCGTAACGATTCCCGTTTTGATCGAAAACTGCTTTCAGCCGCTCATTTTCCACTTCTGCGCGAATTACTTCTGTACGTTTGTAAATTTCTCCGCCGTGATTGCGCAGCTGCTTCACCAGCGCTTTGGTGATCTGGCTTCCGCCATTGATACAGCGCCATGCACTTTGAATATACGAACCGACAGAAAGCGCATGAACGGCAAAGGGCGTATTAGGTTTGACACTGCCGTACAGAAATCCGGAACCAAGTAAAACAACCTTCAGTCGTTCGTTTGTTGTCAGGCTGTTCAGTACATCTGACACACTTTCCTCCATAATCGAAGGATTGTAATTTGTATCAAATTTCAGCTTGAAAAGCGGGAACGATTCGCAGGTTTCAACAAGTTTTTTTACGTATTTTTCTATTGCTTCTTTTTCCTCCGGAAACTGATCCGCCAGCGATTGTCCGAATACTTCAAAACCTTGCGCGTGTCTGTAAACTGTTTCATCGTCATCAAAGGTGATCAGATCGTAGCCGTCTTTATCCATCTGAAGCAGCTTCAGTTCTTTCATAATGCCGAGGTACTCAAAATAACGGTGTAAATTCTGCCCTTTTTCCAAAGAGCCGATATAGTGGACGCCAGTATCAAAAATAGCCTTGTTCCGGGAAAATGTTTGCAGATTTCCCCCGTATTGAATGTTCTTCTCCAGCACACAGACTTTTTTCCCTTCTTTTGCCATAACAACACCGCAAACGAGTCCGCCAAGACCGCTTCCGATAATTACTATGTCATATTTTCGGGCCGTCATTTCGTGCTGTAAATCGTAAAACCGTTACCTTTTTTCACCGTTTCAAAAGCTTCAAAACTCAAGCCCTTTTTCAATGAAATTATAAAATCGAATTCAGCTGAATGTGCAATGAATTCTTCTGATCTTTCAATCTTCCGATTTTCAAATTTTAGTTCATACTTTACCGTCAGATAGTTGTATGTTGCGATAGCGCAATGTTCTTCGTTTTCTATGTAACTTGTGATCCTGCGTTTCGGGCTGTCTAATCCGAGAAGATATGCCAGATTGCCGATTTCCTCTCCGATAACTGCTATTCTTCCTTCGGTTGGTAAGCATCTGTTGATTTCGAGGTAACGTTTTGCGTTTGCTTCAAAATCAGCTTTTGCCAGATTACGGACTTCCTGTTCTTTGAACAGATTGGAAAGCAATGCGATATTTTTGAAATAATCGGTATCTTCCAGTTCGTTTCGTAATTCCCGGAACCTTAATTTAAATAGTTTTGAAACGTACTTCGCCTGTTCACGGATTTCTTTTCCGGCGAGTGCTTTCCGTGGGATTTTCTCACCGATCACAATCGTGATTTTTTCATGATAAATCATAAAATCGCCTTTCGGAAGTGCTTCCGACTGGCCGTGAATGTAGATCGGTAGAATTGGTAAATTCAGCTTTTCCGCAAGATAGAATGCTCCTTTGTGGAAACGTTGGATATCATTGGTGTATGAACGCGTCCCTTCAGGGAAAACTACAAATGAATACCCTTGCTCAATTAGCGGGCGAAGATGCTCAACACCGCCTTCAACACCATGCGAGGCCGGATAAAAACCAAGGATTTTTACTGCCCAGCCAAAGAAGGGTGAGTTATAGACCCAATCGTTGACAAGAAATTTGATTTTCGGGCTTAGCATTCCTACGCTCAGTGTGTCAAGGAAAGAAGTGTGATTCGCGATGATAATGGCTGGTTCATCGAAGATCTTTTTGTCGTAAGGACTGACTTTCAGTTTGGCGAACGGAACGGAACGCATTACCGTGTAAAAGAATTTAGACATCACCACTTGAAAATGGTACTTCTTCTTATTGCGATTTCCCGGTAAGAGATAAATGTAGATTGCCGCGAAGAAAGTAAGGATCAGCGATCCGAAGCCGTAATAGAAAAAAGAGATCAATGAATTTACAAAAACCAGCAATGTTGCGGGAGATTTGCCTTTTTCGGTTCTGTTCTGGATAAAAAAATTGAACAGCAGCGGATAAAAAACAAAAGTAATGAGCACCGCAACACTGACGCCGACCAGTGAAATAGAAGAAATTGAAACAAGTGCCGGATGCTTTGCGAAGATCAATGCTCCGATAGCAAGAATGGTTGTCAGAACAGCGAGCAAAATAGAAGTTCTGAAGATCCGCAGATCGTCTTCTCCTGTGGTTTGTTTTTTTTGTAATGCGCTGGTCATGAAAATGGAAAAATCGACACCGTGTCCAAATACTAATGTTGTAACAATCAGGCTGAAAATATTGAATTCAATGTGCAGCATTCCCATAATTCCGGCAGTGACCAATGCTGTCAGCAGAATCGGTACGCTGGCGATGAGCACCAGCTCTATTCTGCGGAAGAACAGGAACAGGATCACAAAAACCGCAATTGTTGAATAATTGATGAGGTTATTGAAATCGTCTTTCAGCTGCCCGAGGAAGTTTTCGTTCATTTCCTGCCTGTCAACAACCACAAGCTTTTTGCTGTTTTTGATCTGCTGTACAAAGCGTTCTGTTGAATCGTGATCGACTTTTACCAGTGTCGAAACAGTATAAAAGCCGTTGGATTCACTGATGAAATCCCGGATAGGAATACTTTTTAAATTCTGAAAATCACCTATTGAGAGCGTTTGGTAGTTGTCTATATTGTTGAAGAATTTATCATAAGCGCTTTTTTTCAGGCCTACGGAAGAAGAAGCCTTTTCGAACGCGTTTCGGAGCGAATCCGTACGTTGTGCGTTCCAGAATGTATTCCAGTTTTCCGCGCGTTGCTCCAGCGATTTGCTGTCCGGAATAATTTCTGAAATAGCGGTGTAATTTTTAATGAGCTGTAAATCTTTGTTATGCTTCAGCTTTTCCGCTAAAAGCGCACTGTTTTCCAATGCTTCATCCAGCGTATTACCGTAATTGACCAGGTAAATGGATTTGTCTGTCAGGCTGGTTCTTTCTTCCAGCTTCTTTTCAACTGCTTTTAAATTATCAGGAATAAAATTCAGCTTAGAAAGATTATTATCAAATCCGACCTTGTTAAATGTGAAAAAGCTCACCAGAATTAAAGCGCAGCTGACAAAGATCAATACTTTGCTTTTTTCGAATGACCAGCCGGCAAACCGCTCGATCAGGTTGGACTTTGCGATTTCAATGGTGGATTTTGGGCGGTATAGCTGTGGAATTAAGATCAGAGAGAAAATCGCTGACAGTAGCACACAGATTGCGGCAAAAACACCTAAATCTTTTAACGCGTTTGATTTTACAAAGATCAGACAGACAAAAGCGGCAGCAGTTGTAGTGCTGCTCATCAGCAGTGGTTGTGTGATGTCCTTGTAAAGCTTTTCGATATTGGAATTTGTTTTGTAATGTGTCAGAATGTGCAGCGCGTAGTCAATGGTAATTCCGATCAGAATTCCTCCGATGCTTAGTGAAATGGCTGAAATGGAATCTTTGACCAGCGCAAGAAATGCCATTCCGATGATTCCGGCAATAATAGTAGGAATGAACAGGATCAGCGGAATCCAGATTTTACGATAGAAAAAGATCAACAACAGCATCAGGACAGTTGTGGAAATAGCAACGGTTGTCCAGATATCATGCTTTATCTGTTTGGCGTTAGCGACCGCGATTAACGAGGATCCGAAGAAAGAAACACTGACTTTCGCCTGATATCTTGCATTAAATTCATTTTCCAGCTGTTGTAATTGCTCCACAAAAAATGTGTTGTTTTCCGTTTCGCTTCCTCCGAAAACCGGCTGGATAAAGAACAGCAGCTGAGAAGAATCTTTAGTGAATAAAAAGCCGTTTATCAGTTGAAAATCATCACTTATATTCAGGTTCTGGAATTTTTTGACAGCTGTTAAAACCAGCTGGTACGGATCGGAAAACATAAATTGCTTGGTCACAATACTGGTTGGATTCCAAAGTTGCCGGTAATGCCCTTCAACAATTTGCGCCGCGTTTTGATGGGTGATGCTGTCTTCTAATGATTTCAGCTCCTGGGGAGAAAAGAAATACGGTAAATGGTCTTTTGTAAAATCATAGGTTTCAAAAAGTGTTTCTTCAGGTAAGATTCCCTCAATTTCTTTGACGTATTTTGTCATGTTTCTCAAAGAATCTGCGAGTACGCTCGCCTGTTCGCTCAACTCATCCACAGAAGCATTTTTCCGCTCAAGCAGTACAGTGATCTTATCATTGAAGCTGAGCTGTTTTAAGACTTTTGCGGTGATGTTCGTGTTCTCATTCCGGGGAAGAATCCGTGTAATATCTTCATCAAATTTCAATCGCCTTGCAAAGAAGAGACAAAATACCAGGAAAGCAATCAGTGACAAATAGAAAAGCCATTTACGTTTTTCAATGAAGTAGTGTATATGAATGAAAAGACGGTGCATCTATTTTCGTTTGGAAACCAGCAAAATTAAATAAATAAGTGAAGCTGTAATGGTGCTGACGAATATTGCAAGTACAGAGCTTCCGATAAGGTAGGTTGTCAGGTGGTTTTTTGCATATTCAACTGTCAGCTTATCGGGCAGATGAAGAGCGGCATTATCACCGGTAAAAACGGAACCTGTGTAAAGAGAGCCAATGATAATAAACGGAATCATCGGAGGAATGCTTATGTTAGAAGCTGCAAAGCTGAGCGCTTTGTTGAGCTTTAAGACATGTGGAAGAAAAATAGCGAGAAAGGTGTGAAATCCCCATAACGGCGAAAGCCCGATCAGTAAGCCCAAGCCAATGGAAAGTGCGATATTCAGGTTAGAAGCGTCTGCCTGGAGGATGTTTTCCTTTATGAAGTTTTTAAAGCTTTTTTTTTTAAAGCTTCGGAGGAAATTACGCGGATGAATATATAAAAATGTAATCAGCACCAGCACTGTGTTCAGGATGCTGATGCGTGTAAAGTCCTTGAAAGGGCGGAAGTGGCTGACACGCTCCGAAGGATCATACAGGATCTTAATGGGAATATTTTTTACCTGAATCCCTTTCCATGCTGTACGGACAATAACTTCGATCTCAAATTCAAACTTTTTAGTGAAAAACCGTTTCGGGATGAAATTCAGCGGATAGGAGCGAAAACCTGATTGGGTATCGTTGAGCTTGATCCCCGTTTCTACTTTGAACCAAAAATTGGAGAATTTGTTCCCGAAGCTGCTCTTTTTCGGAACATTTTCGCTGTCCATATTTCTTGAGCCGATCAGTAAGACAGGTTCTCCGGCTTCTCTGATCTCCCGGAGGAAGGCAATAAAATCTTCGGGAAAATGCTGTCCGTCCGAATCAATGGTGATCGCGTTCTGATAACCCTGTTCTTTTGCTTTTTTGAATCCTGTCCTGATTCCGTTACCCTTTCCCTGATTTTTTTCCAGATGGATAATTTCCAGCTGCGGATAATCTCCGAGAATTTCCCGTGTCGAATCTGTTGAGCCGTCATTTACAATAATGATACGGTCGGTATATAACAGGCTGTTGTCAATTACACGACGCAATGTTTTGTGATTATTGTAAGTGGGAATAATCACGCAGGTGTTGGTCTGTACGAAAAGTTGGCGGATTTCTTCGGCAACACTCATCTGTTATTGGATCATTTTAAGTTCTTCAGGAGTGTAAATATCGTTTTTTTTCGTAAAATCTTTGAACAAATTCTTTAAATCAGCGGGTTGATTTTTATATTCTTTCAGCAGGAAAGCTTTATCTTCGGAAATGTTGGATTGATAGCCGGTGATTTTGGGCGCATTAACCTGGATGCCAAGGCGGATCATTCTGATCTCAAAATTGCCCGGCTCTTTTTTTACACTGTTTTCAATAAGCCCGGCTCCTGTTTTAAATAATTCCTTTTTGTCCATTAATCCTTTGGAGAATTTTGCTTTTATTGCATAAGCAGCACCTTTATAAGCCAGAAGCGTAGTATTGGTTCCATTATATTTTTCCGCTGACTCAAAGAATTTATCTGCTGCTGATTCATCTGAACCGGCATTTCCGAACAGCTGCCGGGCATCACTTAATGTCAGCGTGTTCAATGTAAACAGAATAAACAGCAAATAACAGTTCATATTTTTCTTTTTTGTACGCTTCCTAAAAAATCGTTCCAAAATTCCTCAGGCTATAAACAAAAGTAAGATTTATATTTCAAATAATTGTAGAAGAAACAGGACGGTTAACCGTCCTGTTTCTTTTTATTTAAGATGTTCATCAATTTCCTCCTGAAGGGTTTTAATTTTATGTTTCAGCTCATTCGATAGCTTATCCGGATAATTTTTTAATTTTCTTAGGCTAAAAGCGAGAATCACAGACGAAATTCCGGCTACTAAAAAAGCCAGTCCTGTTAATGTTACGAGTGAAAAACCTGTAAATACCGGATTGATTAGCAACAGGATGGATAAAATAATTCCGCCGATGCTGACTAATGCAACATTGCCCCAATTGGTAAACCTGAGTTCTTTAAGGTCAAAGGCAAATCCCAATAACTGAAATGACCGGAACAGTACTGTGAAACCTACGAAATAAGGAAGCAATCCTACAGATAGAGGAGGAAGTATAAACAAATATATTCCTATCAGAAGTGTCAGGATTCCGCTTACCAGGTACCAGCCCCATCCATGAAGATTTTTACTATTTTGCAGGGAGAAAACAATATCAAATAATCCTGATGCAATGAAAGACAGGCTGAATAATGTTGCAAGCGTGAGGTAAGTTGCTAACGGAACCGTGAGGGAATAGATTCCCAAAAAGATAAAAATAATACCAATAACAAGTGGAATATACCAATGTTTGACTGTGTTGGTAAGACTTTTCATAATTGTTGCCATAATTGAAGATTTAAGTTAAAATTCTGATTTAAAGTTATTTTAAAAAATCCTTGTTCAGGTAGGAGGGATTTGGGTATTTATAAAACCCTTCGCCGGTTGCAGTGCCGAGTTTTCCTTTGTCAATAAAGTTTTCTTTCAGGTATTCCACTGTTTTAATTTTCAGAGGATCTTTTGTTTGTTCGGCAGACATCTTGTTGATATTGTAGGCAGTTGTAATACCAACAACATCCAGGATTCCGAAAGGCCCTAACGGCGCTCCGGTTGCAACCATCCATGTTTTGTCGATTGTTTCTACATCTGCAACACCATTTACCAGTAAATTTGTCGCAGCGGACAGAAGAGGGACTAATAATGAATTTACAATATAACCGGGTTGTTCTTTGTGTAAAGGCAAAGCGACCATTCCTATCTCTTTTGCAAAGGCGACAACACTGTTAAAAACGCCTTTATCAGTTCCCGGATGTCCCATAATTTCGGCTGTGTTATGCTTCCATATTTCATTTGCAAAATGTAAGGCAAGAAATTGTTTCGGTCTTCCTGTTGATTCTGCAAAGGTACTCGGCATCAATGTAGATGTGTTTGTTGCGAATACCGTTTTTTTTGGAGCCAGTTGTGATACTTTTTGATAAAATGCCGTTTTTATTGATGGGTTTTCAGGAATGGCTTCGATTAAAAGATCTGCTTCACTTACCGCTTTTTCCAGATCCGATGTTGTTCTCAAATTGGCAAATGCTTTGTCAATTTGTTCCTGAGTTGCATGGAGATCTTTTTTAAAGGCCTCGGCAAGTTTTTTAAACGTTTCTTTTGTTTTTTCAAGGATGTCGTCGTTGATATCATAAACACAAACATTAAATCCATGAAATGCAGATTGAAATGCAATTTGTGATCCCAAAACGCCACTACCTGCCACTGTTACATTTTTGAAGCTCATATTCTTCGTGTTTTAAAGTTATTTTTTCAAGTATTAAAACCACTCGACACGTACTATTTATATCGAATATGTTATAAGTATAAAATTATACGCTTCACTATCCGAACACAAACTTATCAAGTTAATAAATGTTTATTTAATCAGGAAATATTGTTGATGATAATGCTGAATTTAAGGGACAGAAGAGTTTTTATTGTTTAAAAGCAAACCCCGAAAATCATTGCTTTCGGGGTTGTACATTTGTTCTTGATTTGTTGTTTTTGAGTAGAAAACGTTTATTATTTAGTAACCATTATTTTTTGTGACAAAACGATCGTATTGTCAGAGAATATGTCAATGTAATATATTCCATCACTAAGATCATTCAGATTGATATTGGTAGTTATCGTAGAACTAGTGTTGCTCATGCTCTTTATCTCTCTTCCGGTAAGATCCCGGATACGAATAATTTCCTTTCCTGAAAGACCTGAAATATGGAGAAAATCTTTTGTTGGAACAGGATAGATAACAAGTTCATTAAATAAGACGGAACGTACAGGACTATAAGAGTATTTTCCGTCGTAGTCAACTTGTTTTAAGCGGTAATAATTATATCCGATGACTGGCTTTAAATCAAAAAAATTATAATTTAATTGCTGATGTCCGTCTGATCCTCCTGACAAAGAAGCTTTTTTTCCTATATTATCCCATGTTTTTCCATCTTCACTTCTTTCAATTTCAAACAAGTTGTTATTGTGCTCAGTGACAGTGATCCACTTTAGTTCAACGGTTCTTCCCTGTTTTTCTGCATTGAAAGTCAGCAGTCCGATAGGAAGTGGACTGGCTACATCATTTGATTTACTGAACCATGAAGAGGGCGTGGATGTAGGAGGAATAGCAGAGGGAATTGTGGTTGTATTAGAGTGTACTCCTGAGGATACATAATCTGCAGAAGGTATGTTGCTCCATACACCACTACTCTGATGCTGTGTTATAAAAGCATCTGCATCAACATAAGATAATCCGTTGGAAAGAGTATTATGCTGTAAGGTCAGAGAAGCAGCCGTTCCCCCATATATGTGCCATGCCCTGTTCATTCCTTCTTCCGGAGCTGTAACCAGCGAATTGATAAAGGAATAGTCGGTGACACTAACGTGATACTCACTACTTCCTGTAATGGAAGCGGGAGTATAATCTCCTTCGGCAATTCCTACAGGGAAGGTAAATGCAGCCGGAATACTGTTTTGTTTTATCAAATGACCATTTACAGTATTTCCCGTCACAACCATCCGCTGTGAGCTGTAATTGCTTAGTGTAGCATTTTCTCCGAATAGAAAATCATACCCGTTTAACAGGACATCAGCGCCGTCCGATTCAAACGAAAAATCTCCTCCGATATTCAGCGCCGCCGCTTTTTCTGCTGAAGGATTAATGGTGCCATAGCCGGGATCAGCAACATCTGACAGAAGAATATTTTCGGGATTTTTATGTTGGATATCAAGGAGGATATGTTGTCCATTGTTGCCGTCAATGATTGTGCTGCCTGCCATGCTTGTATACAAAGGATTGCTTCCCGGTGATGCAATGACCAATTTCCCGTTTCCCGTAATAGTTGCTGAGGGGGCGATCCATACACTCTTACTGTACAAAACAAGTACTCCTGAGATATCCCATTTAGCAGCCGGTCCGATATAAAAAGATTCAACATATTCAAAGACAGTATCTGCGGAACTTATGCTGCGGTGGCTGTTGTCTACAACAGCTGTTCCTACTCCTGTCTGACTGATTCCCGTTCCTGTTATGAGTAATGTTAAGACTACTATCAAAACAGGAATGTTTATCCGATTAAGAATAGAATTATTCATAAAAGTGATTTTAACGTATTAATATTCAATTAATGTAAACGTGTAATGGAAATGCGGACGGTAAGGCTGTTATTTGTTGCATTAACACTTCTGTCCTTAAACACATACCATAATACCCGGTACCACTTCTCATTGATAATCAGATCGACTGTAACAGTTTCAGCAGCGGTAGCACTGGCATAGACAATATTATCTCCATCTACGTTTTCAAATTGTCCGTTCAATAATGTTTGATTAGCCTCATCATAGTTGACTGTTGCACCAGAGATACAGGTATAGGTGTATTTTTTTGTAGTACCGGAAACATTATACCATCTGGGTATATAGAAGTTTTGATCAGCATAGTAAGATGCTTCCAGCCTGAGCCCTTCTAATACAGGTACATCAGAAAAGTGATCTCGCAACAGAGGTTTGGCAGCAGTTAAAGGTACGTCTTTCTTATAATAAACGAAGCTTTCTCCGACATTCAGGATTACGACTGTGTCTACTATTACTTTAGTTGTGATTAAACTTTTCCAGCTGTTCCCGTCATTGTAATAGATTCCGGGCAATACGTCTGCTGTTTTTTTTGTATTATAAACAGTCATTCCCTGTACGTGGCTTGAAAGAGGAGAGGGCAAGCCGGTACTGTCCAGTTCTACACGAGGTAAGAGTAGGCCTTTATTACTGCTTTCCAACTCTAATATGGCATCTGCGTTCGGAATCAGTGAGCCTCCGGGAACGGTTCCGTCCTTGATCTTGGTTTGTGCTGTAATACTGAATGCTATGATAGCAACAGAAAAAAATGCTAAGCTAAGCTTTTTCATAATAATTGATTTTATGGGTATTATTTACTTTATTTTAAAATTTGTTGTTCTAAACATCGTTGTAACACCAATTAATCTGTATTTTGAAGATTCTTAAACTGATACAGTTCAGGAATCTTCAAAAGCAATTATTAATTAAAACAATTTTATAAATTAAATTAAAGCCGGGCAAGAGTATAAATACCCTTTTTAAATCAGGTATTTATACCTAACATTGTGATTTGAAGCAAGAAAGTATACAGTGAATAAGGTATTTGCTGATTCTAGATAAATAGAAATCAAGTATTTTAAATCACACAACGTACCATTATGTGATTAGGATATGATGATGGATTATTTTATTCTATTTAATTATTTTATAATCCTTATTCCGCTTAAAATCAGTCATATGTATTTCTGCTATTGTAAACTCTGGCTGAATAGTTCCTTTTACTGTTGAAATCACCTCGTAGCTTTGATGATTCCTTTTGGTAATCGTTCGTGAACAGTTCTGTACTCGCATCTTTCGAAGTCTTATAATACCGCATTGCTGCAGATGACTGGTATCCACTCTGTGAGGTCAGCGATTCCAAAAAAGTACCGGCTTCTCCGTTTAAATACAAGTTTCTTAAATTAATAAATGTTTATTTATTGTAAAATAATTTCCTGGGAAAAGGCTGGTCGTTTGTAAATAAAGATCCCGTAAATCATCGATATACGGGATCTCTGGTTTTTGTTGTTACAGATAGAAAATTATTTATTAATGATTATCTTTCTGGAAAGAAGGATATCATTATCGGACACTACATCAATATGGTATATTCCGTCACTAAGGTCGTTCAGATTAATGCTGATGGTAAAATCTTCCGCACGGGCTTCCCTGATTTGCTTCCCGGTCATGTTCCGGATATGGATAGTTTCTTTTCCTGAAAGCCCTGAAATATACAGGTTATCTTTTACCGGTGAAGGATAGGTGATAAGCTTGTCAAACAAGGCTGAGCAAATAATGCTGTAAGTAAAATTCCCGTTTTGGTCAATCTGTTTCAGACGATAATAATTGTATCCGGTAATTGGTTGCAAATCAATAAATGTATAATCCAGTTTTTGGTGCCCGTTCTCTCCTCCTGACAAAGATTCTTTGAATCCGATCTTGTTCCATATTTCACAGTCTTTGCTGCGTTCGATTTCAAATATTTTACAATTGTGTTCTGTAATCGTGCTCCATTGTAATTCGATCGTTTCATCTTTCCTGTACGCGTCGAAATTGAGCAATCCTATAAGCAAAGGATTAATGACATTATTTGCTTTGCTGAACCATGCTGATTCTTTGTCAAAGTCAGGAATGGCAGAAGGAATGTTTGCTGTATTGGAATGTACACCTGAAGCTACATAGTCCGTTGCCGTGAAGCTGCTCCATACGCCGTTTCCCAGGTGCTGTATTATGGAGGCTTTCTCATCAATATAATGTGAGCCGTCTGTTAAGGACGAATTATGCTGCAATGTCATAGAATTTGCCGTTCCGCCGTATATATGCCATGCTCTGTCCATTCCTTTTTCCGGTGCCGTGATAAAAGAATCAATAAATGAATAATCCGTAACGCTCACGTAATAAGTATTGCTTCCGGTGATAGAGGCAGGAGTATAATCACCTTCTGCGATCCCTATAGGAAAATCAAATGTTTCCGGATTGCTGTTTTGCTTTATCAAATGACCATTCACTGTATTATTTGTAACAACCATCCGTTGCGCGCTGAAATTGCGGATAGTGGCATTTTCATTAAATAAAAAGTCATTGCCGTTCAACAGAACATCTGCTCCGTCAGCTTCAAATGAGAAATCCGCACCGATATTGAGTGCTGCCGCTTTTTCATAGGTCGGGTTCTCCACATTATAACCCGGATCTGAAATGTCTGAAAGGAGAATATTCGCGGGATTTTTATGTTCGATATTAAGGGTAATATAGTTACCGTTATTCCCGTCAATAATGGTGGGAGCTGTACCTGTATATAAAGGATTACTTCCCGGTGCTGCAATGATAAGCTTTCCCGTGCCTGTGATTTTTGCGGAAGGAGCGATCCAGACATTTTTACTGTATATGACAAGTACTCCTGCTATTTCCCATTGAGCGGCAGGCCCTATATAAAACGTCTCCGCATATTCAAAAACTGTATCGGAAGCGCTTACGATCCGCTGACCGTTAGCTGTAATAGCTGTTCCTGCACCGGTTTGACTGAGTATAGGCCCTGTTATTAATAGTATGATTCCCGTTATCAGGGTAGGAATATTTTTCAGATTAAAAATAGCATTCATAACAACTCTTTATTTGCACTGTGTTATTGTATTCAATGTAAACGTGTAATAGAAATACGTACGGTATAGGCAGTGTTGTTTATATTAATGCTCCTGTCAATAAATACATACCATATTATCCGGTACCATTTATCATTGATCAGTAAGTCTGCTGTAACTGTTTCAGAAGAGGAAGGGCTGCAATAAACGATGCCATCCCCATCTACATTTTCAAATGCGCCGCCGGGGAGTTCCTTGTTCGCTTCGTCATAATTGTTCGTGAGAGTAGACACGGAAGTATAAGTG
Source organism: Flavobacteriia bacterium 40-80 (assembly GCA_001899145.1). GTDB lineage: Bacteria > Bacteroidota > Bacteroidia > Flavobacteriales_D > Crocinitomicaceae > 40-80. The sequence continues at coordinate 35,589 of MKVF01000009.1, read as the reverse complement.
TATTTTTGCGTAGTGCCTGATACATTATACCATCTGGGAATATAATAAGTATTGTCGTAATAGAAAGTTTCCAGTCGAAGTCCTTCCAATACAGGTACATCTGAAAAATGATTCCGAAGCAAAGGGCTGGAAGGATTCAGAGGTACATCTTTTTTATAGTAAATAAAATTTTCTCCGGCCTTCAGGCTGACAACAGAGTCTGTTGAAAACTGCACAGGTTTGTGTACGGACAATGCTCTCCATTTGCTGCCGTCATTGTAATACATACCGGGTGATACATCCGCCGTTTCCCGGATATTGTAAACAGTCATTCCTTCTATATGGGAAGAAAGAGGTGAGGGTAAACCAGTACTGTCCAGCTTTACACGAGGTAATAATAGCCCTTTATTGCTGCTTTCCAGCTCTAAAATAGAGTTGGCATTAGGGATCAAAGAACCTCCGGATACACTTCCATCTTTGATTTTTGTCTGGGCTCCAACACTTACAGCAATGAAAAAAACGAATATTAAACGTAATTTTTTCATAATAATTGATTTTAATCTTTTTGTTTTTCAAAGCTTTTTATGACTCTGAAATTATCCAATTACTCTCAGTGTATGTGATGGCTTGGTTTCTAGGTATTTAATGTTTGATTTGCAGCATAATGACTCATTTTATTGTTTAAAATTTATATATAAATATAGGTTTTGATCAAGTTTCATGCAAGAGTATAAATACTGTTTTTTCATTAGGTATAAATACCTAATTATATGCTTGCATAATTTTTCCGGTTAACTTTTATTGCTGTTGAGCGGAATTATTCCACCTGAATCACTTTTGAATCCGTATTTGCTTTAAATTCCGGTGCGTATAAACATTCTGCTGTCGCGAACCCTGACTGGATGGTTCCTTTTACAGTTGCAATCACATCATAGCTTACCTGGTGATTTCCTTTCGACAATCGTTCGATGAACAATTCTGTGCTCGCATCTTTCGAAGTCTGGTAATACCACATCGTTGCTGATGACTGATATCCGCTCTGCGCTGTCAGCGGTTCCAATCCCTGTCCGCGCAAGTCTTTTACGTAAACGAATTCCAGATCCCGGTCGGTGTTTATGAATAGCTTCACCCGGATTTTTGAAGATTTTTCTATTTTTCCGCCTGTGATCTCTGTTTCTTTTCCGTTTTCAACGAGGTAAAGTCGTTTTTCAATTTTTAACCCGGCTGTGTTAGAAGTGATATTTGCGATATCATCGGAATAGATCAGCTGAATCTGGGCGAATTCCGGCTCGTTGTCTTTTTTCTCCACGATTATATTTGGAGAAGTTGTCGCAGGGTGATCGATAACGGTTTTATAATAGCTGAATGGTTTTTCACTCAGCTGAATTTGTTCCGCTCCGATTGAAAGATGCGTGGAGGAAGAAGTTCGTGACGTTCTTCCGTTTACTAAAAGTACCTGGCAGATGTCTGCTGTTGTTTTGGATGTTTCCCATAGCTGACCGCGTTTCTGATTAATCAGCCATTGACGGATAGCGGCAATTTGTGCTCTGTCCTTGTTCAGCTTCTGGTACAGTTCCAGTATGTTTGCATGTGTTGTAAAATAATTCTCATACCAGTTCCACCAGTATTTTGGTTTTTGCCAGTAAGTACCAAGGGTTGTATTGCCTGATTTTCGGTTGTCGATGGATTTCCAGATGATTTCCGCAGTTGCTTTTTCTCCTTTTTCTGTCATGAGCAAACCGATTTCCGCCTGCAGGCTCAGATTGTATTTTAACCAGTTGGTTTTGAAATGTTCCAGATAATATTTATAGGATTCTCCTGAATTCTGGTTTGTAATTCTCAGCCATTTGATCAGATAAGGACTAAAATAATCTCCGGCGATTGTTTTTTTGTACTGTTGATAATGTTTATCGACTTCGCTGTCCAGATAAGCGATGGCTTTTTTATAAGACTCACCGGATGTTTCTCCGAGTTTCTGCAGACGCTCTGCAAACACCAGTGTCAGATAGGCTGATCCTTTTGATTTTGCAAACCAGCTGAAGCTTCCATCGGAATTTTGCAGCAATTGTAATTTTGTCCAGTTAGTGGTTTTATTTTGAATACGTTGATTGTCATTTAAGAATGCTGCGAGCTTCGCCCATTGCTGTTGCTCGTTTTTTGCCTCCAAAACCCATGGAGTTTCCTCCAGAAGCGTATTCCGGATGTTTTCGTCGCTGAATTTGGAATAAGGGCTTTCCCACTGATAATTATCATTCACACGTTTCTTCAGATCCGCATTTTGGACGATCAGTTTTTCAGCAATACCGTTGATGTAATATTTATTCAGTAATGTAAAAAAGTCTTCATTTTGTTCTTCCATCATTGTTGGAATGCTGTTCAGCACGAATAATTCCGGCATTCCCAGGTATTCAATGGTCAATTGCTTGTTTTGCTGTGTTTTTGATTTTCCGGTCAGGGCTTTTACGTCCATGAGGTGAGTTCCGGGAGTATTAAATGTGTAGGGAACCGCCTCTGAAAGCGTCATCTGATTGGATAAAACCACAATTACACGCTCCACAATATCCGTATGCGTACCTGCTTTTATTGAATAACGGATACCGATCGCAGGAAGCTCTGTTGTAGGAATTTCGATATTCCAGCCAACGATTTTATTTTCATTGGAAGCGAGGTTAAAATTTCGTGTCTGGGCAGGAATTTCTGTAAAAATTCCGTTGGTGACCGGGTTGAAAAATTCAACCGAAGCTGTTGCGGATACTTCTTTTTCGGAGAGATTTACCGTACTTGCTGTCAGTTCCATTTTATCCTTCTGCCGGAAAAAACGAGGGACATTAGGTTGCACCATTACTTCTTTTTTTGCGATAATGCTTGCTGTAAAGTAATTCAGCTTATACTCTTTTGTATGTGTGAATGTCTGAAAATTCCAGCTGGTAACAGCATCCGGCAAGGTGAAATTAAAGCTTATTTTCCCATCCTTGGCATGGAGCTGCGGGTAGAAAAAAGCGGTTTCATTAAAGTTGCTGCGGATCTGAGGTGGGGTTTGTTCATTTGTTCCGTTTCCACTTCCTTCTCCTTCTCCGAAAGAAGGGCTGCTGACTGTTTTAAATTTCTTTTTGCCAGTTCCGTTAAATGCCTCCTGACTGGATAAAGTGACTTCTTTGTCTGCAAAAGACGAAGGAGGAGGGGTTTCTGCCATATCATTACTGATAACCGTAGGAAGAAAATAGGTAGTTTCGTCATCTAAATAGTAATAATTATTGTAGTATCCATTAAAATCCAATGTATTGACCGGCTCGCTTTTGTCCGTTCTCAGATAAATGCTGCGATTGTTATAAGGGTTCCACTCAATATTGTTGTTGCTCATACTCAGATTGGCCTGATCGACCAGCAAAGCGAGCATTTCCGCTTCCGTTACATTATTAAGCCCGAACTGCCATTCTTCTTTTGCACCGGGGAGCAGAACAGAACGTCTGGTGATCCATTCCACATCTAATTTCTTACGGTTTCCGGAGAAAGTAATTTTGTTTTCTCTTGTAAATACTTCTCCGTCCAACGTTCCGGTTACCTGAACGGTAATTCCGGTTAAATCCTTTTCTGTTGGCTGGTATTCAAATGCTTTGGTTCCTTTTAGCTGTAATGCTTGTTTTGAGATTAGCCCGGATTCGTTGAATAATAAAATCGTTACCGGCATTTTTTTCGCACTTGTTCCGATTTGATATTTTAATTTCTCATTGATTTCCAGCACCTCTTTTTCGGCTGTCAGCCAAAGCTTATCCGCCACTTTGGCCTGCTTTTCTTTAATGTTGATGAATGTAAAACGCAGTTCTTTCTCTTCGTCATCCGAAAGATTTTTAACATGCACAAAGAAATCGCCGCTTTCGGAGATCAGCTCGTTTAGCAGGATGGAGTCCTTAGAAGTTATCTTTTTACTTATTACTGTTTTCAGTTCGATTGGCTTATATTCTTTCAGGTACCTGCAGTTTCCGAATGTTTTTTCAAATTGTTTTTCACTGAAAGCAGCAAATTCCGGAGCATACACGATTTCCTTTTTCTGGAAATCTTCCAGTACGATGTCAATTTCAAAACGTGCTGTTGTATCTTCCGATTTTATTTTCAGAATATTCGGCTGATCAGAATATAACATTTCCGCCAGTTCGACAGACCAGTCCATCTGTTTTTTCCCTGCGAAAGTAGTTGCGGAAGAAGTAAAGATCTCCCCGTTTTCACTGACCACTTCTATCGTTGCCAGGATATTTTTCCCAAAGCGTTCAGTGGAATCCACGTTAAATTCAAAGTGAAAAAGCCCTTTTTCATCTGTAAAAATAGTAGTGTCCGTAGCACTGTCCTTTTCATAATATCTCCAGTAAAATGAACTTTCAGAAATGGAAAGATTAACTTTGGCATTCGGAATCATATATCCTGCAAGAGCTTTGACAGTCCCTTTCAATTGAAGCTTTTCGGAATAGGCATACGAAGCTTTATCAAATCCAGCTTCAATCTGAATGGCAGGCAGTTTATATTCTTCTACTGTAAAATAAGAAGCCCTTTCTCCAACCAATAAACGGATACTCCCGAAGCTGAATCCCGATTTAGGAAGTGTGAAGTTTCCGGCTAATGTCCCGTATTCGTTGGTCGTTGCTGTTCCTGAATAAAGCTCCTTGTTGTTAAGGTCTTTGACAGTGATCGTATAAGATGTTTCGGTTACCGGCTTCACATTCCAGATTTCCTGATTGTAAACGTAGGCCTTAAATGAAACCTGCTCTCCCGGACGATATATTTTCCGGTCGGTAATGATTTTGATGTTTTCAACCTGCCTGGTAGTTGTTTTTCCGGAATAAATGGAAATAAATTGCGGAGAGCTGTTTTTTCTTACTAATTGCAAATTGTTGTAGTACCTGTAATTGGTGGTTTCAGGGAAAGTATAGGTCAATTCGCCATTTTTATCGGTTGTTGCGAGCGTCTGAAAACGGCCTTCCTTATCCTCTTGTTTCAGCTCTATGCCCTGAATGGGTTTGTTGGAAATGATATCGAAGGTTCTGATATAAATGCTGCCATTATAAGTGGAAGAATAATAGCCGAAATCATCGAGTTTCATTACCGCGGTAGTATAATTCCATCCTGTATCATTATCATTCATATCGAAGTAAAGGTCCGTTTTTACGGAGTCAATGAACCGGTCATCTCTGACAAGGAGATAAAGGTATTCTCCGGAGATGAAGTCCGGAATGATGAACGCTTTTGAATGAGTATTGTACTTCCCGTTTTGTTCCAGCTGCAATGTTTCCGAATATACTTCGGAGTAAGATTCTCCGGAGAATTGTTGTGTTCCTTTATTATCTTTCTTATAAATATGCAGGAATACTTTTTCCAGATTTTTATAATTAACAGACAAGAACGCTTTTTTGTGATTGTTGTCCAGACGGTTAATACGTGCGGAAAATCCTGTTCTTTTCATTTCAGAAAGGAACCTTTCAGCCGCTTCTTTGTAGTAGCTTTCAGGGGATTTTTTTATCAGAGAATCAATCAGATGATAAGACTGCTCCTGAAAATGAAGGTTTTTATTTGTTTTGAAATCGTATTGATTTTCAGGTTGATATTGCTTAAGCCGGTTGATTTCCAGCTGAATTCCTAAAGCATTTTTATTGGCAGAATACTCATTATAGAATTTTTCAAGTGTTCTGATAAAAGTAGTGTCCTGATTATCTGAAGTGTACATTAATTTTTCCAAATGCCAGATAATATAGCTATTGTCATTTTTCTGTGCTTTCAGGATATCTTCAACTTTAGTATATACTTTCTCAGAGTAAAGATTTGTGGCAAAAGCAAAATTTTTGATTTCATCCAGGAGGTATATGGAAAAATTAGGAAAAACTTCCGGATTGATATTCTCCTTCTGAATGAACTTATTTGCAGGGTCATTTCGGAATAGCTCTGCTTTCTGAATAGAAGAATAGGCTGTGGAATCAATATAATTACGCAGATTTTCCCTGTAAGCTTTATTGGCAAAATCCACCGTGTGATTTTTGTTGTCAATTTTTAAACGAAGTTCCGCTGTTTCGTCTTCTACAGAAACAGTTGAATAAAAATTGATCAGAAATAACAATTGGAAATGAGTTATAAGTGCCTTTAATTCCGGTGACTGAGAAGTCATTTCCGGAAACCGGTTGATGTAATCCACGATTTCTTTGAACTCATAACCTGCTTCAAAAAATACAGCTGTCTGCTTGTCCGCTGCCTGGTAGAAACTAACGGCATCATTTTGTGCAATTGCTTTTACCATCAGCTGCTGATACATCTCGGAGGCATCACGATATAAGCCTGTATTTGTTAAAGAATCTGCCTGTTGTAATGTTTGGGCAACTGAAAAAAATGAAGCAAAAAAAGATAGCAATAAAAGAAGGTTCTTTCGCATGTTCTGAAAATTTGACTTAAAGGTATAAAAAGCCTTTCATTCATGAAGTATAAAATATGTGAAAGCCCGGAAATGTTTAGCAATGGGAAGAAGCCCGGGAGCGTTTATGATGCCCGTCAGGTTGCGATAGGTTTTCTTAACGAATTATTTAGCAGGAGATCTGCTGCGGATAAATATCTTTAACCTTAAATAATTCTGTAATCCAAGATGTCATTCTTAACTTCTTTCGGAAAATTACCTGATGCGCGGCGCAGGCAAAAATTTGGTGAGCTTCCTATTTACCAAAAGGGAAAATTTCAAAATTTAATTTCTACTCCGGCCCTGGCGGAAGGAGAAAATATGGTAAAGCTGCTGTTTGAATTTTTTCAGAAGCATCCTTATACGGTTCCGGATTCACCTGTTCCGTTTGTGGAAACAGATTTGAAGAATCTGCATCCGGGAGAGGACACGATGATCTGGTTCGGGCACAGCTCGTATTTCCTTAAAATTTCCGGAAAGACCTTTCTGATAGATCCTGTTTTCAGCGGAAATGCCTCACCGATTCCTAATTCCTTGAAAGCATTTGAAGGAAGTGATTTTTATCAGGTTCAGCATTTTCCCGAAATTGATTACCTGCTGATTACCCATGATCATTGGGACCATCTGGATTTTAAGACCATTCAGAAATTGAAGAATGAGCATACACAGGTTATTTGTTGTTTAGGTGTGGCACAACATTTCGAGTACTGGGGATGGAACCCGAATCAAATTACGGAAAAAGCATGGTGGGAAGAAGTTGTGTTAGGTGCCTATCTGAAAATAACCTTTACACCTGCCCGGCATTTTTCCGGAAGGGGACTAAAGCGAAACAGCTCTTTATGGACTTCTTTTGTTCTGGAAAGCGAGAGTCAAAAGCTCTTTCTCGGTGGTGACAGCGGGTATGGAACACATTTTAAAGAGATAGGAGAGAAGTTCGGTACTTTTGATCTGGCTGTTTTGGAATGCGGTCAGTATAATAGAAAGTGGCCTTATATTCATTCATTTCCTGAGCAGGTCATTCAGGAATCAAGGGAATTACAGGCGAAGCAGATTCTTCCGGTTCATCATTCTAAATTCAAATTGTCGGATCATCCGTGGTATGAACCGCTGGAAGAAACTTATACGTTAGCACAGCAGGAAGGTCTTGCTGTTTTGACACCAAAAATTGGTGAACAGATAGATTTAAAAGCGAAAGAGCATTCTTTCTCCGCCTGGTGGAAGGCCATGATGCCGGATATTGATCTTTTACAGAAGTAAGTTTCGTTCATTTTCAACTTATTTTAAAAATATCTTTAAAATCAGGTTGTTTCGGATTTTTCTATAAAAACAAAAGCTCTCTGGATTTAATCCAGAGAGCTTTTGTATTCTGATTGCTAATTAAAACTTCAGCTCGTAAGGCATTCTCATCTGAATACCGAATTTATCTTCCAGTTTCTGGATTTCTTTGTAATAATTCAATACTTCTTCGGAAATCTTTACAGAAGCATCTTCATTACTTTGCTCCTGCTCATCAAACATTTCCAGAAGATCTCTTAAATCATTTTCTTTCACTTTCGGCCAAACTGTGATCGGCAGATCACCTGCTTGTTTTTTAGCGTAATTTAAAGTCGTAACCAAACCTCCGATCTCATCCACCAATCCGATGTTTACGGCGTCAGCACCTAACCATACACGGCCTTTTGCCACGCGTCGCACCTGTGCATCGGATAATTTTCTGCCATCCGCGACACGGTTGATAAACTGGTCGTAGATATTATCCACTTCGCGTTGAACAATTGCCAGCTCTTCCGGTGTCAGCTTTCTTGTCAGCGAGATGTTCGCGAACTTATTTGTTTTTACACCGTCAAACGTAATTCCCAGATGCTTGTTTAAAGCAGTTCCGAAGTTCGGAATCATTCCGAAAACCCCGATAGAGCCTGTCAAGGTAGTCGGATCTGCAAAAATACGTGTCGCTGCTGAGGAAATATAATATCCTCCGGATGCTGCTAAGTTCCCCATAGAAACATATACTTTTTTCTTATCCGCTGCCAGCTTCACTTCACGCCAGATCTCTTCGGAAGCAAGTGCAGAACCACCAGGAGAGTTTACACGAAGTACAATGGTTTTTATCTTGTCATTTGTTCTTGCTTCACGGATGTATTTACACGTTTTGCTGGACGCAATACCATTTCCGCCTGTAGTAATGTCACCTTCTGCAAAGATTAAAGCGATGGATTCTTTCTTTTCCTCAAATTTTACCTCCTCTTTGTATTTGTCGCGTGCATATTTTTCGAAAGCGTACAATTCCACTTCTTTATCCTTAGCAGTTCCTGCGTATTTCTTAAGTAGATCCAGGACTTCATCCCGGTATTTCGTCGCACTTACCAAACCATACTGTACAGCGTCCTTACCATTCAGAATTTTAGCTTCGGAAGCATACGCATTCAATTGTTCAACTGAAACGCTTCTTTCTTTGGAAATATCTGTCAGCATTTTGCTCCAGATTCCGTCAATAATACGTTGTACCTGTAATCTGCTGGAGTCGCTCATCTCTGTTCTGAAGAACGGCTCAACCGCGCTTTTGAACTCGTTATCACTTCCGCGGATGATTTCCACATCAATGTCAAATTTGTCCAGAAGATTCTTATAGAACATCACTTCAGAGCTCAATCCCAGGAATTCTACATTACTTTCCGGGAAGATGTAGCTGTCTTTGAAAGCTGTCGTCAGGTAAAGAGATTTTAAAGTGACTGCTTCACCTTGTGCATAAATAACCACTTTTTTACCGGACTTTTCAAAATCCTTAATAGCTTCACGCAATTCAAAAAGATTTCCATAGCCAACTGTCAACTGTGATACTTCAATAAAAATTCCTTTCACATTCTTATCGGTTTTTGCTTTTTCAAGACCATAAATGATCTCACCCAAACCGTGCTGATGCTCCATTGAAAAGCTGGAAGAGTTAAAAGTTTTGTAACCGACATCTCCGATCATCTGGTTGAAATCCATGTGAAGAAATGTTTTATCCTTCAGGGAAGTCTCTTCGTTTTTGCCGAAGTATTTATTCATAAATCCCGCTAACGTCGAGAAGAAGAAAATAATTGAGATGATTGATCCCACTAATAAAGCGATCAGTGAAGGGAAGAAAATCCTCCAGAATGATACTTTACGAACATTATTGTCTGCCATATTCAGATAGTTTTAAGTTAAAACAAAGAAAAGCCATTTTACTTATTATAAGTAACAAGGAATTACAGATGGAAAAATAAAATGTTAAGTGGTGATTCTTATGTTTATCCGAGTTCAGCTCTCTTAAGCTCAATATATCTGAAAGCCTTCGGAAGCAGCTTTATAACATCTGTGATCAGCATACTTTCCATGCTTATTTCCCGCGAACAAAGATCGGCTGCATAACCATGGATAAACACTCCGGAGATGGCTGCTTTGGCAGGAGAATAACCTCTTGTCAGCAATCCGAGGATAACGCCTGTCAGCGCGTCTCCGCTTCCGCCTTTTGCCAGCCCCGGATTTCCCGTTGAATTAAAAACAACACTTCCGTCAGGCAGGCAAATTGCCGTATAGGCGTCTTTCAAAACTAAAATGACCTGATGCCTTATGGCAAATAATTTTGCTTTTTGAAGCCGGTCAAAATCATTTTCAAAAGTTCCTGCCAACCTTTCAAATTCCTTCGGATGTGGTGTCAGAATCGTTTCCTTCGGAAGGAATTCCAGCCAGGTTTTATTTTCGGAGAGAATGTTCAGTCCATCTGCATCAATAATCAGCTTTCCCTGGTAATTCTGGATAATATATTTCAGAACATCTGCTGTTTCCTCTGCTGTTCCCGTACCGGGACCAAAACCTAATGCCCGGTATTTGTCCAGAGATGTTTTATCAGAAATAAATGCTTCATTTTGGTCGGTGTTGCTCATCGCTTCCGGTAACCGGATAGCCAGCGCATCTGTTACGTTCTTTGTTGAATGGACAGTCAGAAGTCCTGCTCCGCTTCTCAGGCATGCTTCTGCGGCAATTATCGCTGCTCCCCGCGTGTCTTTGCTTCCTGCGATCAGCAGGCCATGTCCGTAGGTTCCTTTGTGGGAAAATTTACTTCTTGGTAAAAGCAGTGTTGTAATATCTTCAATTTCGGAAAAATAATGAGAAGACACCTGCTCTGAAATAGCCTGCTGATCCAATCCGATGTCTATGATCTTAAAAGCCGGGACATTTTGACTGTTATCAGAAAACAGATAAGCCAGCTTTGGTATTTGTAAGGTCAATACTAAATTTGCGTGAACACAGGTATTTTCATCCGGCGTAAATTCATCTGCAAACAGCCCGCTCGGAACATCAATGCTGATAGTGAAATGACTGTTCTTATTTATGAATTCGGCGGCTGTTTCCAATAAACCTTCCAACGGTTTGTTGAGCCCGGTTCCGAGCAGGGCATCAATGACAATCGTTTTTTCTTTTACTGAAATTTTCTGAAAATCATCTTCGCCGAAAATCTCTGTTAATCCTGCCTTGTTCTGCTGGTTTAACCGTTCAAAATTAATTTGGGCATCTCCGGAAAAATCTTCGCTGTGGTGAACAATGACAACTGTAACAGTATAATCTCTTTCTGCAAGTAATCGCGCAATCGCCAGGCCATCACCTCCGTTATTTCCCTTTCCGCAGAAAATTACGATTTCCGCCTGCTCTGAAATCCGCTTTTCAATTTCTTCTGTACACAATACTGCCACACGTTCCATCAGATCTGCTGAAGAAATATGCTGGCGTTCCGTAGTACGCTGATCGACTGTTTTTATCTGTGCTGCTGAAAGGATCTTCATAGATTATACGCTTTAAATTATTCTCCAAAAATCAGTAAGCCAAATATACTGCTTGCCGGAAAATCGCAGTAATATTTTACAAAATACTAAAAATTAAAGCAGAAAAAATATCATAATTTTAAATCCGTTTTCTGATAGCTTCCCGGATAACTTTCAAATCTGATTTTATACTATCTTTACGATTGAATGAACCTTTATATTCTAAAAAATATGTTAGCAACAATACTTTTACTTATTTTCACCGTAATTGTAGTACCTGTTACCTCTTTCTTTTTCGGGACACCTCTGAATGACTTGCAGACAGACATTCTTTATTCTTCACTCTATATCGTTGCAGGCGTGATTGCTTATTGCTTTATTGTCGGTGAGCTGACCAACAATAATTCACAAGTGGATAAGCTGTGGAGTCTTGTCCCGATTGCTTATGTATGGTATATGACGTACCTCGGAGGAATGCACGAACGGATGGTGCTGATGTCTGTGCTTGTCACAATATGGGGAGCAAGGCTGACATTTAATTTTGCCAGAAAAGGCGCTTATTCCTGGAAATTCTGGACGGGAGAAGAAGATTATCGCTGGGAAATTTTAAGAAAACGCCCGGGTTTCAGCAATCGCTTTGTATGGACGCTGTTCAACTTGTTCTTTATCTGCGGTTATCAGAATATTTTGATATTTCTTTTCACGCTTCCGGTACTGACTTCTCTCGGAACGGATGCTTCTCCGATTCAGCCCATTGATTACTTGCTTGCAGCCGTTTTTATATTTTTCGTTGTAACGGAATTTATCGCCGATCAGCAGCAACATATTTTTCAGACGGAGAAACACCGCCGTATCAATAATAACCTGCCGCTGGAAGAATACGGGCAAGGATTTATTTCTACAGGTTTGTGGGCGTATTCACGCCATCCGAATTATGCGTCTGAGCAGGCAATATGGATTGTTTTTTATCTTTTCAGCGTTGTCGCAACAGGTGAGTGGATCAACTGGTCGATCGCGGGCTGCCTGTTGCTGATCATTCTGTTTAAAGGAAGCTCCGATTTCTCAGAAGCTATTTCGGCTCAGAAATATCCGAAGTATGCGCAGTATCAGAAAAAAGTTCCGAGATTTATTCCTTTCAGGGGAAAAGTAACGCTGGATTAACTGGCACCTGACGAATCTGAAATAGTTAATCTCTTCAAAATACCTTTTTTAAGTGATTGCCGGTTAATGGAATATGTATTAGAATTGCACCTGATTAACCTTAACGAATTATGAAAAAGTTATTATTGTTATTTATTGTTTCACTGCTGAGTGTTGCCTGTAAAAAAGAAAAACAGACCGACCTGACCGGTAATCAGAAACAAATTACAGTACAAAATGAAAACGGAGAAAAAGAGAGTAACGCCAGCGTAAAAATCTTTGCTTCTGTTTCGGATTTAATCGCGGACACGAATGCTGTCAGTATGTTTCAAAGTAATGAGAACGGAATTGCAGTGCTTCCTGAAAATACAACGAATACAATTATCTGTCTTGTTCAAAAAGGAGAAAAAACGAGTGAGTTTATTTCAACTCAATATACTGGTGTGAATAATAATTACACCATTACAATAAGCCGTCCTTCACAAACGCAATTACTTTGCGGGCACGGTTCAAAAAAATGGTTGATGACAGGATATAGTATCAATGGTGTTCCCCAATCGTACGTGGTTACTTCAACAATTAACTCTGACGGGACATGGACGGACACAAACGGAAACAGCGGTACGTGGCATTTTGAGAATAACAATACGGAATTGGTTTACGATTACTCGGGGTCCGGCATGACAGTTGTATTTACAGTGCTGGAATTTACAAAAAACGATATCCGGCTCCGATCTGTCCAATCCGGAATGACGATCGATATGGAAATGACGGCCGTTTATTAAACAACTACTTTTTACGGTTTCTTTGGTATTTAAAGAATTGAACTTCCAAATGTTCTGAAGAAGATCTTTTTTCCTTATTTTTAGAACTTCAAAAAATAAAAGTTGCACGTATGCTTACCGTTGAATCCGATAAAAAACTCTTTTTAATAGATGCCTATGCCTTGATTTACAGAGCATTTTTTGCATTTTCAAAAAATCCGAGAATCAATTCAAAAGGGCAGAATACTTCAGCAGCTTTCGGATTTACGACTGCATTACTGGAAGTCCTGACAAAAGAGAAACCTACTCATTTAGCGGTAGTTTTTGACGGGCCGGGAGGTTCTGTGGACCGACAGGCGGATTTTGCCGCTTACAAGGCAAATCGCCAGGAAATGCCGGAAGATCTGCGTGCAATGATTGAACCGATAAAGAGAATTGTACGTGCCATGAACATTCCTATTTTACAGGAAGAAGGCTATGAGGCGGATGACCTTATCGGAACAATTTCCAAACAGGCGGAACGAGACGGATTTATTACTTATATGGTAACTCCGGATAAAGACTTCGGGCAGCTGGTAACTGAAAAATCGATCATTTACCGTCCCAGCCGCAGCGGAGAAGGAGCAACCCTGCTGGGTATAAAGGAAGTCTGTGAAAAGTTTGAAGTGGATGATCCTTTGAAAGTGATTGATATCCTTGGTTTATGGGGCGATGCTTCGGATAATATTCCCGGAATTCCCGGAATCGGAGAGAAAACGGCCAAAAAGCTAATCCAGGAATATGGTTCTGTAGAAGGTGTTATCGCTCATGCAGATGAGCTGAAAGGGAAAATGCGTGAGAATATTATAAATTTCACAGAGCAGGGGCTTTTGTCTAAAAAGCTGGCAACAATTATTATCAATGCACCCGTAGAAATCCACGAAGAGGACTTTAAGGTATGTGAACCTGATATTGAAGCTGTCAAAGAAATTTTCACAGAGCTGGAATTCCGTAATCTGTCAAAACGTGTTATCGGGGAAGAGATCGTTATAGGCCAGGTGCAGGTGACGGCTTCCGCAAGCCAGCTGGATTTATTTTCCACACAGAGCCTGGTTGAGGATCAGGATGCGATTCCTACCTCGTCAGTTAAAACGATCGTTACCGAACGGCCGAGCTATCATCTGATAACGTTGCCGGAAGAGCGTAAGGAATTAATTGACTTATTGCTGCAGCAATCTGAATTCGCATTTGATACGGAAACAACAAATATTGACTCGCTGGACGCGGAATTAGTGGGAATGTCTTTCTCCTATAAAAAGAAAGAAGCATTTTATGTGGCTATTCCGGAGGATCGAAGCGCTGCTCAGGAGATTGTAAATCAGTTCCGTCCGGTTTTTGAAGCTACGGACAAATTAATTGTCGGGCAAAACCTGAAATACGATTTACAGGTACTGGCAAATTACAATTGTGAAGTGAAAGCGAAAATGTTTGATACCATGATCGCTCATTATCTGATTCAGCCGGAATCAAGACACGGAATGGATTATCTGGCGGAACTATACCTGAATTACCGTCCGGTTTCTATCGAAGACCTGATCGGAAAAAAGGGGAAGGGACAGAAGAACATGCGTGACCTGCAACCTTCAGAGATCAGCGATTATGCTTGTGAAGATGCAGATATTACATTACAGCTAAAGAAAGAGCTGGAGAAAGAAATTCAGGAGCATGGTTTAACGGAGCTGTTTGAAAATATGGAAATGCTTCTGATGCCTATTTTGCAAAAAATGGAAAATGAAGGTATCGCAATCGATACGCCCTATCTGAAAAACATGTCTGTTGAATTTGCGGAAGAGCTGATCAAATTGCAAGAGCAGATTATCCAGATCGCAGGAGTAAGCTTCAATGTGGATTCCCCGAAACAACTCGGCGAAGTTCTGTTTGATCACATGAAAATTTCCGCAAAAGCGAAAAAAACAAAAACAGGACAATATCAGACCTCCGAAGATGTTCTGGAAATGTTTAAAAATGATCATGCTATCATCCCGCTGATCTTGGATTACCGGCAATTGAAAAAATTAAAAAGCACTTATATTGATCCGCTTCCGGAGCTGTGCAATCCAAGAGACGGACGTGTGCATACCACATTTATGCAGACGGTCACTGCAACAGGCCGTTTGAGCTCAAACAACCCGAATCTTCAGAATATTCCGATTCGTACCGACAGGGGGAGAGCGATCCGAAAAGCATTTGTTGCACGGGATGAACATCACTTGCTGCTTTCTGCCGATTACTCACAGATTGAATTGCGCATCATCGCGGCGCTCAGCAAAGACGAAAATATGATACAGGCCTTTAAAGACGGGCAGGATATTCACCGTGCTACGGCAGCGAAAGTATTTAACGTAGCTTTAGAAGAAGTTACAAGAGATCAGCGTGCTGCGGCGAAAGCTGTTAACTTTGGAATTATTTACGGCCAGTCCGCATTTGGTTTGGCACAAAACTTAAATATTTCCAGAACGGAAGCAAAAGGAATTATAGACAATTACTTTATACAGTATCCTACAATTAAAACCTATATGGATACCGCTATTCTGGAAGCACGGGAAAAAGGATATGTAGAAACTATTTCCGGACGTCGCCGCTATCTTCCGGATATTACTTCAGCTAATGCAGTCGTGCGTGGCTTTGCTGAACGAAATGCCATTAATGCGCCAATTCAGGGCTCAGCAGCGGATATCATCAAGCTGGCGATGATCAGAGTGGACAAAGCGATAAAAGAAAATAATTTAAAAGCAAAAATGCTGTTGCAGGTACACGACGAGCTGGTTTTTGATGTTCCAAAAGAAGAAGCGGAAAAGGCAGCTGAAATTGTCAGAAAAGCAATGGAAGAGGCATTTCATTTTGCTGTTCCTTTAGAAGTGGAAGCAAAATTCGCTTCGAATTGGCTCGAAGCGCACTAAATATTTTAAAATCAAATATATATATAGATTAGTTAATTTATTTTAACTAAATTCCGTCATTTTGTTGACGCAATTATATTAAATTCCGTCATTTTGTTGACGCAATTATATTAAATTCCGTCATTTTGTTGACGCAATTTCAAAAAAATTATACCTTTACTGAAAAATAAAAGAATGATTATCCAACGAATACAGGAACAGGCTATAAAAGATAAGCTGGTTCCGAACAAAGTTGTTTTACTCATTGGTGCAAGAAGAGTCGGAAAAACCGAGCTGATAAAAAGCATTATTGAATCCTGTGGAGAAAAAGTTCTTTTTTTCACCGGTGATGATATTGAAACGCACAATCTTTTAGAAAAAAGAAGCCTGGAGAATTATAACCGACTCCTCGGAGACTGCCGTTTTCTGGTCATTGATGAAGCTCAGGAAATAAGTGATATCGGTATGAAGCTCAAATTAATGGTTGATAACATTCCCGGATTAAAAATATTGGTTTCCGGCTCTTCTGCCTTTGAGCTTAATAACCAGATCGGAGAGCCGCTGGTTGGCAGAATGTACACTTTTCAATTGTTTCCTGTTGCGCAAATGGAATTTTCCGCGATAGAAAATTTAAAAGAAACGTATGGAAAGCTGGAAGAGCGGCTGATCTACGGAAGTTATCCTGAATTGCTCCATTTGAATAACTTGCAGGATAAGGAAATTTATTTAAAAGAACTTGTTCATTCTTATCTGCTGAAAGACATATTGACTTTTGAGGGAATAAAAAAACGCGATGTAATCATGTCTCTTTTACAAAAGCTGGCATTCCGGAACGGTAGTGAAGTTTCTCTTGAGGCATTGGGAAATGAACTTCGGATAAGTAAAAATACTGTTGAGAAGTACCTTGATTTGTTCAAGAAAGTTTTCATAATCTATGATGTCAGTGGATTCAGTAAGAATCGAGACAACGAGATAACAAAAATGAAAAAATGGTATTTCGTAGATAATGGTATCCGTAATACGTTAATAAGTAATTTTTCTCCATTGAATCTCCGGACGGATGTGGGACAACTCTGGGAAAATTACCTGAATTCCGAAAGGAATAAACTACTTCATTACAAACAAATGAACGTGAACAGTTATTTCTGGAGAACACACACGCAACAGGAAATTGACCGGATAGAAGAAAAAAATCAAAAGATATCAGCATTTGAATATAAATGGGCAGATAAGAAACATAAAATTCCCACGCAATTTGCTGCTGCCTATCCGGATGCCCCGTTTACGGTTATTGACAGGGATAATTATCTGGATTTTATACTTTAAGCGCTGCTTACAGCAACCAGTCTTTTAAGGAATTACTTTCACGGATGCTTCCATTTTAAATGTAGCAACAATCTCACCTTCCGTATTATATGCTTCAACATCACATATATGATTGAAGCGTTCGCCTGTTTCCATGCTTTTTAAAATAACTGCCTCTATTGCTTTTCCACCGTTAAAGGTAAAAGTAGTATCTGTTTCCGCTCTTTTTAAAAACTGTCCCTGCATACTTTTAAAGGCGAAAGAGATTTTCCGGTTGTATTTTTCCGCATAGTAAAAAGCGTGTAAGCCGGCTGCGCAATCCGCACCTGCTGCCAAAGCAGCAAAATACATTGAATTTAAATGGTTTTTGGAGCGCTTTTTCAGTTTTATTTTCAGCTGTACTTTTTCATCATTAATCACCTCAAGTCCGGGCCGGAGTCTTCCCAGCATCGGAATTTTAAACGTTCCCAACAAGAACAGCTTCCAGCGCAGTTTCTTTAACAAAGGTGAATTTTCATCTGCCATATTTCCCGATTTATTTATGAATCTAAGATATGGAATTATGCACACATAACATCAAAGCGGTTAAAAATTATACGGTATATTTGCCCTGTACATCCCGTTGAATAAATTCGGGGTGGGTAAATCGTGTAAAATAGATCAAATCGCTAATGAAAGTTGCAGGTTTTTCCTTTGTCCGCAATGCCTTAAAATATGATTATCCGATCGTGGAAGCGATTCAGTCGATTCTGTCGATTTGTGATATTTTTGTAATTGCTGTCGGAAAATCAGAAGATGAAACACTGTCGTTGATCCGGTCGATTAACAGTGACAAAATTAAAATTATTGAAACCGTCTGGGACGACTCTCTGAGAGAAGGGGGACGAGTGCTGGCAGTTGAGACAGACAAAGCGTTCCAGGCTATTCCTGAAGAATACGACTGGGCATTTTATATTCAGGGCGATGAGGTTGTACATGAAGAAGATCTTCCTGTCATCAGAGCCGCAATGGAGAAAAATCTGAACAGAAAAGAAATTGACGGCCTGTTATTTAAGTATCGCCATTTCTTTGGCTCTTATGATTATGTCGGAAGCTCGCTCAGATGGTATCTGAATGAGATCAGAGTGGTGAGAAACAACAAGTCAATCTATTCTTTCCGGGATGCTCAGGGATTCAGAAAAGGCAATGATAAAATGCTGAATGTTGTTGCGATTCCTGCATATATTAATCATTACGGCTGGGTAAAAGATCCCCGTGTTATGCAGGCAAAACAGGAGCATTTTCACAAGCTCTGGCACAATGATGAATGGATGGAAGAAAATATCCCGAAAGTAGAAGAGTTCGACTACTTCAGCAATATTGATACACTGAAGCGATTTACAGGTTCTCATCCGAAAGCAATGCAGGAACGTATTGATAAGGTCAACTGGAAGTTTGACTATGATATCAGCTTTAACCGTGAATCGCTTAAACAAAAAGCGAAGCGGCTTCTGAAGAAAATTGGCTGGGATACTACGTACAGAAATTATATTTTGAAAAAGTAATATGGCAGGTTTTAAAGTATGGCTGAAAGCAGCGCGTTTACGGACACTTCCCCTTTCATTGTCGGGAATTATCGTCGGAAGTGCCATTGCTTATACGGATAGTATTTTTAACAGCGTTATTTGCGGTTTGGCTTTATTGACTACATTATTTTTTCAGGTGCTGTCCAATTTTGCAAATGACTTGGGTGATGCCCAGAAAGGAGCAGATAACGAAGGCAGGATCGGGCCGGAACGGGCGATTCAGTCTGGTGCTATTTCTATTAAGCAAATGAAAAATGCAGTTATAGTGATTAGTATCGCATCTCTGATCAGCGCTGCGTCATTAATTGCGGTGAGCTCTTCCGGAAAAGGACTTTCGTTCTGGATATTCTATCTGGTTTTAGCAGCTTTATGTGTTTTGGCGGCCGTTATGTACACTGTGGGAAAACGGGCTTACGGTTATAATGGTTTGGGAGATGTGTTCGTATTCATCTTCTTTGGATTAGTAAGTGTCATTGGTGTGTATTATTTATATCCGGAAAATATTTCACTGACTGCTTTTGAATGGAAGCTGCTTTTTCCTGCGACAACAATCGGGGCATTAAGCATGGCTGTGCTGAATTTAAATAATATGCGTGATCGGGAAAACGACCAAAAAGTAGGAAAAAACACGTTGGTTGTTAAATTAGGAAAGAAAGGAGCAAAAGTGTACCATGCTGTTATCATTCTGTCAGCTGTTGTGAGCATGATCGCTTACATTTTGCTGTTCCAACCCGGAAATTACTTTTTCATTTCTCTCGCAATTCCATTCTTAGTACTGTTTGTTCATTTGAAAAAAGTTCGTCAGATTGACAACGAACGGGAATTTGACCCGTTTCTGAAGACAGTTGCTCTGACGACATTTCTGCTGAGCTTATTATTTACATTAAGCTGTGTTTTATATCATGTTTAGATTTGATTTAAAATATGCTCCGTTAAAATTTAAGCGTCCGAGCGGGACCAGCCGGGGAATTTTAACCGAAAAACAAGCCTGGTACGTGACTCTTTCTTCATCGGAAAGTGAAATCCATGGAACGGGAGAAATAAGCATTATTCCCGGACTGACCAAAGAATTTGACACACTTGAGAGCTACAATAACTGGCTTGAAACCTGCATTTATGAGTTGAATTCTGCGGAATTGAATGAAAAAAACTATCTTGAATTCATTGATAGATGGGCTGATAAACCATCGCTTTTCTTTGGATTGGAAACAGCATATTATGATTTCATTGCCGGAGGAAAACAGCTGTTCTTCGATACTCCTTTTACCCGAAAAGAAACAGGGATTCCTGTTAACGGGCTGATCTGGATGGGAGATGAAATCTACATGAAAGAGCAGATTTCAGAAAAGCTTCAGGAAGGTTACTCTTGTATCAAAATGAAAATTGGAGCAATTGATTTTGAAACCGAAATAAAACTGCTGAAAGTGATCAGAGAAAACTACCCGAAAGATCAGATTACTTTACGTGTGGATGCAAACGGAGCGTTTTCACTTTCAGAAGCTCCGGAAAAACTAAAACAGCTTGCTGATCTGGAAATTCATTCCATTGAACAGCCAATAAAAGCTGGGGATTGGGAAGGAATGTATTTATTATGTAAATCAACACCTTGCCCGATTGCTTTGGATGAAGAGCTGATCGGAATTTACGACTGGGCTTCAAAAAAAGAGCTGCTGACAACTATCCAGCCTCAGTACATTATTTTAAAACCCAGCCTGCACGGTGGAATTAAAGGTTGTCAGGAATGGATCAATCTTGCTGCCTCTTTATCGATCCCATGGTGGATCACTTCAGCATTGGAGTCAAATGTCGGATTGAATGCCATTACACAGTTTGTTTCAAACTATGAGCCCGTTTTACATCAGGGACTGGGAACCGGAAGCCTGTACGTTGAAAATACTGTTCCGACAACTGTAATCCGAAATGGAAAAATGTTTTTCACAGGAATAGATGCGGAAGACAGATAGTTTTCGGATAAGATTTATTATTTATAGAATAATTACCCAAATAAACTAATATGAAAAAAACAACTACATGGGAAAAGGCAAAAAAAGCTGTAACGGCGTTTTTGTTATTTGTTTCTTTTTCCTCCATTTCACAAGCTCAGTATATTGTAGATTTTGAAGGTGCCGGAGAAGAAAGCTCTGCTTATCCTGCAGAAACAGTAAGCCTTTCAGGCTTGAACTGGATGGTAGGGCCTGAAGTGCAGATTGGTACAGCCTCTAATGACTTTAAGAACGGTAACCGTTCCGCCCGTCTTCGCGGACGCGATGGTTCTGCACTGACAATGACGCAGGACAAATCCGATGGGATGGGAACTGTTTCTTTTGTTTACAGAAGCTATAGCACTGATACAGACCAGCAGCCATGGGCTGTTGAATACAGTACCGACCAAGGGATTTCCTGGACACAGATCGGCTCTGTTTTTACAGCTACGGCCAGTGTTCAAACCTTTCAGGAAACGGTTAATTCAGTGGTAATATACGCTTAAGAATTCGTTTGACTTCTTCTCCGGGAACAAGCGGAGACAGAAGAATGAATGTCGATGACATTACTATTACAGATTATATCGCGGGTGTTCCTGTAATTACTACTAGTAGTGCCGGCTTAGCGGGATTTATTTACATAGAAGGAAATGGTCCTTCGGTACAGCAGCCCATTACCTTAACAGGTGCGAATCTGTCAGGAACAGGTACGATAACTATCACGGCATCTGCTGATTTTGAGGTTTCAACAGATAATGTTGCTTATGGATCAGCAGCAACGCTTCCTTACGACCTTGGAACTATCACCGGGACAGGAGTTTTTTATGTAAAGCTGATCAGCGGATTAACTCCGGGAATTCATACAGGAGCTATTACGATAGAAGGAGGAGGCGCAGCGACTGTGACGGTTAATGCTACCGGTATTGTAAAGCAGACGCTTTACCCGCCGTTGTATGATTTCTCAGCCGGTGCTTATTCATTTACACAATGGAATGCTGCTTCCGCTGCTTATACTTCCCCAGACAATATGCGTTTTTGGGTTGCTAATTCTGACGAAGTAGCTCTGAACGAACAACCTCTCTCTAATTATGAAGGAGCGTTCAACCTGACAAGTGCGTCAAGAATTAATGGTTTAGGAAGCTATGGTGTTTCCTTTATTGCAACAGGTTCTGCAGGAGCTGGTTTTCCTTTGGGTGCAGTATTGGGAATTAATGCTCAGGGAAAAGAAAACATTAAAGTGTCATGGACAGGCGGACTTGAAACACAGGGAGCAGGAGTTCCTGTTCCTCGTTATTACGGGCTTCGTCTGCAGTACCAGATTGGTCAGGGCGCTGCCTGGACCGATGTTCCGGGACCGGTTGAATTTTTAAATGCAAACAAAACTGACGGAGAATTTGAAAATTTCGGGCCCACTGTGCTGCCTGCCGCATGTAATAATCAGCCTGAAATCTACCTGCGCTGGGTTTATTATTTCATTGCTTCGAATGACGGTGGCTCCCGGCCAAATCTTCGCCTGGATAATATAACGGTGGATGCAAATGCTATTGTGGATCCTTCCATTCAGACTTCCGTAACATCTCTGGCATTTAATCAGACATTGGGAGCTCCTTCGGCAGAGCAGACATTTATTGTTTCCGGAGCAAATCTGACGGATAATATAGCATTGTCTGTTACCGGTGATTATGAGATTTCACTAACAAGCGGCTCGGGATTCGGTTCTTCGCTTGCTATCGCTCAGACAAGCGGAATGATTCTCAATATCCCGGTTTATATACGTCTGAATGCTGCTTCAGCAGGTATAAAGACAGGAAGCATTACACTTTCTTCTCAGGGTGCGGCTAATGTAACCGTCGATCTTAATGGCCAGGCAGCTGAGTATGTCGAAGAACATCTTTTGTATTACTGGCATTTCAATAATATGACTTCCGAAACAGATGTCACAGAGATTATTGCAGATTATTCTTTTCTCTCATCGATAAACGGGAAGTTCACTTATACGGATCCTATTACCGGAGAAAGAGATATTGACCTCTATAATAGCGGTTCTTCTCTGAATCTCCGGCTTGGGGAGGATGAAGGAACTTCTGCAAGGGTGAGAAATCCGTCAGCAACACGTTCACTGGTTTTTGATGTTCCGACAACAGGAGCGGAAGGGCTTAAAATGCAGTATGCTGTTCAGCGCTCAGGGCAGGGAATGCTCTATAATATCGTGGAATATGCTGTAGATGGAAGTACTTTTTCTTCTTCCGGTTTGACAAATAATACACAGGAAGTTGCCGGAAATGAGGAATGGCAGCTGTTTACTTTTGATTTTACTTCGATTTTGGCGGTAAATGATAATCCGAACTTTAAAATCAAAATTACCTGGGATGGCAATACAACGGCATCCAACGGAAATAACCGATACGATAATATTACACTGACCGCGACAAGTATTGATTCAGGCCTGTCTGTTTCTAATCTTCCGGTGATGGCAGCTGTTACGGCATTTCCTGTTCCTTTCGGAGATGTTATAAACATTACTTCTGACAATGAGATTCAGGAAATTCAAATTGTTGATGCCCTTGGAAGGATTGTGAAATCAATTACATCTGTAAATCATACTATTCAGGAAATCCCGACAAGTGATATGGAAGAAGGGGTTTACATTTTTATGATCAGAACCGGCAACGGAACCCAGCAGATTAAAGCGTTGAAAAAATAAATACTTACGTTTCTTTTGGCCGTCCCGTTTGTGGACGGCTTTTTTATTTAAAAGCAAACAGCGAGAGCTTTATTCAGTTAACAGATCCCCTTTTCGAGGATTTTTAAAATTTCCGCTAATTGAGGAATAATAAGCTTATTCTCTGAATTATCAATAACAAAATCGGCGAGTGTTTTTTTATGCTCATCATTTGATTGCACCATCATGCGTTCCTGTACTTTGTCATGAGTGATATTATCCCTGTGAGCTACCCGGTGCAGGCGGGTTATTTCGTCTGCCACTACTAAAATAACTTTATCCAGCTCTTTGTAAAAGCCGGTTTCGATCATCAGTGCCGATTCAATAAAAACCAAATCGGAAATATGTTGTTCTGTCCACTGATCAAAAGTTCTGTAAACTGCCGGATGTACATAGCTGTTTACCTTTACCCTTATAGATTCGTCAGAAAAAATTGCTGCTGCGACAAGCTCTTTATTCAGCGTTCCATCCTGAAAATAGGCAGATTCTCCGAGCAATTTTTTTATCTGCTCTTTCAAAAGCGGATCCGATGACATAATATCTCTTGCTGCCAGATCGGTATAGAATACCGGATATCCCATTTTCTCCAGGACATGACAGACAAAAGTCTTTCCGGAACCGATTCCACCTGTAACACCGATTTTCTTCATGCTTTCAAAGATAGAAATGAAGTAATAAATTAGCTTAAAAAAAACACAAAACTTCGTGAGGTTACATTTTTGATGCTTAAATTTGTTATTCGCTTTATTCGAAAGGTCATGGAAAAATCAGAATGGTTTGAAGAGTGGTTCAATACGCCATTTTATCATATTTTATATCAGAACAGAAACGAAGAAGAAGCAGCTGTTTTCATTGGAAAATTAATGGACGTTCTGGATATAGAAAAACCCGCTAAGGTGCTGGATTTAGCCTGTGGCAAAGGCCGTCATGCGATTACACTGAATAAGCTCGGTTACAATGTTACGGGTTCGGACTTATCTGTAAACAGCATTGCACAGGCAAAGAAATTTGAAAATGACACGCTGCGCTTTATTGTCCAGGACATGCGGAAGCCTTTAAAAAACGAGAAATTTGACGCTATTCTGAACCTTTTTACGAGCTTTGGCTACTTTGATGATAAAGCGGATAATCTAAAGGTATTAAATGCCTGCGGTGAAATGCTTAACAAAAAAGGTGTCTTGGTGATTGATTTCATGAACGCGATAAAAGCCGCAGCAAATCTGGCAGAGAAAGAAACAAAAATTATTGATGGTATTCAGTTTGAAATAACACGTCAGTTTGACGGCCGGCATATTTTTAAGACCATCTCTTTCGGTCACATGGGGCAGTTTCATTCGTTTACGGAAAGGGTACAGGCGCTTACGTTGGATGATTTTGAAGAGCTGCTGAAAGTCGGTGGTTTCACTTTGAAAAAAAAATACGGTGATTACGAGCTTTCCGCTTTCGACGAGAAAACATCTGACCGCTTAATTCTTATTGCTGCAAAAAAATAATATGGAGATCTGGATAAATACACTTTTACTGATTTTAGCTGTTGTGACCGGAGGGTTAATTGTTACAATTCTGGCAAAAGTTACTTCTGTAAAACAGTCAAAAGTCATAAAGCTGTTACTATCCTTCAGCGGAGGCTTCTTGCTTGCAATAGCCTTCCATCATTTCCTTCCCGAACTTTATCATAACCATATTCCCAATATAGGGTTATTCGTTATTCTCGGATTTATCATTCAGCTGTTGCTGGAATTTTTTTCCGGTGGTATTGAACACGGCCATGTACACGCACATAAAGGAAATAAGCTCCCTTATGTTATGCTGTTGTCACTAAGCATTCATTCCTTTATTGAAGGTATTCCCCTTGCAATAAATTCCGCCGGCGAAATTTCTCATCACGGGCATGATCACCTTTATTTTTCATCGGAATCCTATCTGCTTGGAATTATTCTGCACCAGATCCCGGTAGCGGTTGCTTTGATGACTTTGCTGAAAGTCAGTGAGTTTTCCAGCTTAAAATCATGGATTGTGTTAATGATCTTCGCGCTGATGACACCGCTGGGAATGTTTTTCGGATTCTTTTTCGGGGAACACTTCAACGGGTACCTCATGCAGAATATTCTGGCCATCGTTATCGGTATGTTCCTTCATATCTCTACCACTATCATTTTTGAATCAACAGAGAATCATAAATTTAATTTGTTGAAGCTGATCAGTATTCTCGTTGGAATTATGCTGGCGATCTCTATAAATTTATAACAATTATGGGGAATCGTCCATCCCATTTCCTCTTAATAATCATCTTCTCGGCAGCGTTAGCATTCTGCTCTGTTTTTTCTTTCGCGCAAACAGAAGAAAAGGCTATTATAGCAAAAGCATATTATCCGCCCGTTAAAATACAACTAGTCAATTTCACGGGCTACAGACTGGACAGCATTCTCGTTTACAATACCTTTTTTACCGTTATTGAAAAAGACAGCTCAACACCTTTTTTCGAAATCCCGGCCTATGAAGACGGATATGGTATTCAGGGGAAAATTAAGGAATTAGAAATAAGAAGAGGATTAGCTCCCGGGTGGGATGGTAAACCTGTTTCATATAATTATTCCGGTGCAACAATTATTGTTGAAATCATATTGAAAGAGTCAAGAATACAAAAAGGTGTATTCAGGCTTTATACAAGATTTAAGCAGAGAGTAAACAACCCTTGAATCAGCTGCGGTTTCCTCTGTTATTCTGAAATTTATTATAGTTATTATTTCTCGGGTTTCCGGATCCGCTTTGATTATTATTTCTTGGCTTGAAATTTTTTCCGGGAACTGTTGCTTTTGGTTTAGCAACCACTTCTTTTTTCGGCGGCCGGTTTGTCTTTGGTGAAGCTATCTTCACATCTATCTTTCTACCGTTAATTTCCATACCATTCAGCGCCTGAATAGCAGCGATTGCACCTTCCACTTCCTCCATTTCCACGTAAGCAAAACCTTTCGATTTTTTGGTCTTATTATCATAGACTACATGTGCCAGAGTAACGGTACCAAATGTAGAGAATGTAGTGTGAAGATCTTCGGAGGTAATGTCCCAGTCCAAATTAGCGATAAAAATGTTTGTCATTCGTTCTAACCTAAAAAATAATATATCCAACAAATATAGAAAAAGGAATATAAAAACAACACTTAAAGAATCACAACGATTGTTTATTTTTTAACATTTTTCAAATTGGGAATGTAAATCGCTAAGATTCCGAGCAGTGGTAAATAAGAGCACCAGTGGAAAACCTGCTCTAATCCGTACCAGTCGGCTAATTTCCCCAACGAAGCAGCTCCGATTCCTCCCATACCGAAGGCAAATCCAAAGAAGAACCCGGAAACCATTCCTGTTCTTCCCGGCAGCAATTCCTGGGCGTACACTAAAATTGCAGAAAAAGCAGAAGAAATGATCACACCAATAAGAACAAGCAGGATTAACATCCAGAACGGACTCGCAAAAGGCAGCAATATGGTAAATGGTGCTGCTCCTAATATGGAGATCCAGATAACATATTTCCTTCCGATCTTATCACCGATGGGGCCTCCGATAAATGTTCCCATAGCTACCGCGAAAAGATAAACGAACAGATAGCCCTGTGCGGTTTCCACTTCAAAATGATACTTTTCTATCAGATACAAATGCAGATAGCTTGTAATGGAAGCGGTATAAAAGTATTTTGAAAAAATCAGGATCAATAAAACGATCAACGTTGTCACCACTTGTTTTTTTGGCAGCGGAAGCTCCATTGACATGGCTTTTTTCACTTGCCGTTCGTTCTGGATCAGGTAATTTTTATACCATCTCCCGATATAATACAGAATTGCGATTCCGATCAGTGCGAAAATCGCGAATACGCTGATATAACGCTGACCTCTGGAAAGTACAATTGCTGTGACCAGCAACGGGCCAACTGCAGTTCCCGTATTTCCGCCAATCTGGAAAATGGATTGTGCAAGACCTCTCCGTCCTCCGGACGCATAATAAGATAATTTGGAGGCTTCCGGGTGAAAAACAGATGATCCCAAACCAATCAGAACTGCTGAAATAAGTATGGAGGAATAGCTGTCTGCAAATGACAGGGAAATAATCCCGATAAGAGTAAATATCATTCCTATCAGGAAAGAAAAGGGTTGCGGATGCTTGTCTGTGTAATTACCTACAAACGGCTGAAGAATAGAGGAGGTGATCTGGAATGTCAGTGTTATCGCTCCGATCTGCGCATACGATAAAGCGTAGTTCTCTTTAAATTCCGGGAAATTGGAAATCAGCACGATTTGCAATAGATCATTGATAAAATGGGCCAGACAAATTGCAAATAGGACAGGATATACCGTTAAAGCGGGAGAAGAGGTTGTCTGATTCATTATTTTAGTTTATTCAATTTTTGAAAACGTTTCAGGAACAGAGCGCCGACAATACAACCGAGCATTGTCCCGATAAACATAAAACTGACAATCTGAAGATTCTCTACCGCAAACTGAACGCGGATATATTCGCCGAACCGTGCCTGTTCTTCTTCAATCAGCTTGCGGACGCTGTACACACGAAACTGACTGAAAATAATCATTGATACCAGCATGGAGAGGTAAACATAATAATTGTATTTTCCTTTTGCCTGAAATAAAAAGTTTACCATTGCTGTTAATAACGGAATGATCGCAAATGTAACGGAAAATAACAGCCTCAGCTTTACAGGAGTTGACTTTTCCACTACCGTCAGAGGCAAATAGTTTAGCTGATAATTAATTAATTTTTCGAAGAGCGGGTAACAAAGCCAGGCGACGATAAACAATATAATGCTGATCAACGGAACCGATACCCAAGGACTTATTTTCATAATGAAGAATTATAACGTGTCAAAATTAAACAATCCCGATTGGAAAATCCGTGTGTTATTGTTAGTTTTCTCAAAAAAAGAATAATTTAGCACTCCCAAAAGCGATTACTACGAAACCACTTATTATCATATTGTCAGGCTATATTGCCGGTATTGCTTTCTTTGACGAATTTTTCACTGCTGCTGATTTAGTAATGGAACTGTCCTTTCTGTTGCTTACTATGCTGATTATCACTTTCTGGGGATACAGGACTGACAGTATTTTCAGGAGCTATTTTTCAATCAGTGTGTTTCTTTTGTGGTTTGCCGCAGGAGGTATTCAATTGTATTTCCAGCAGTCTGACCTGAGGCTTGCTCATTTTGAAAATGTTTTTCTCCCCGAAAACCAGTTGCTGGTTGAAGCAGAAGATGTTTCTCCTACTTCATCAGCAATTTACACAAAAGCGATCGGTAGAGTGAATGCTGTAATTTCCGGAAAGGATACTATCTCTACTATCGGGAAGGTGCTGCTTTACTTCGAGACGGATTCAACAGCGATTGAAAGAAACGATGTATTTTTAGTCCGGCCGATTTTAAATCCCGTTTCCAACAGGAATAATCCCGGTGAATTTGATGCGGAACGCTATTGGAAATATCAGGAGATTCACCTCCAATCGTTTGTACCGGAGAATAATTATATTTTGCTTTATAAGGCCAATCCTTCCTTTTTGAATATTTTCCTTAATTGCAGAGATTATCTTGCGGCAATTATTGATCGTTACCTTGACGGGCAGGAAGCTGCGGTTGCAAAGGGGCTTATTTTAGGCGACCGGAGCTCGATAGAAAGAGAAACTACCCGGATGTTTGGAAATACGGGAGCAATGCACATCCTTGCAGTTTCCGGCATGCACGTAACTATTTTAGTTCAGCTGCTCAGCTATTTTCTTCAGTTGTTTCCGAAATACATCAGCAAAAGGAAGGCGCTTGTCATTTCTCTTGTTTTCGTATGGACTTATTGCTTAATGACCGGATTTTCCGCTTCCGTGGCACGTGCGGCATGGATGTTTTCAATCGTTTCAGGCAGTGTTCTGTTAAACAGGAATTATTCTCCCATTAACGGATTATTGTTTTCTGCTTTAATCATCCTGATTATTACTCCTTATTCATTGTTTGATATCGGATTCCAGCTTTCTTATGCCGCAATGATAGGTATCTATACGTTTTTTCCTTATCTGCGGAAACAGCTGTATTTTAAAAACAAATGGATTCACAACCTTTGGGAGGGAACTGCCCTTGGAATTGCAGCACAACTGATTACCACTCCGATTTCATTGTACTATTTTAATCAGTTTCCCAACTATTTTGCGCTGACGAACATTGCTTTGGCGGCTTATTCCAATGTTATCCTGATATTGGGA
Organism: Flavobacteriia bacterium 40-80; assembly: GCA_001899145.1. Lineage (GTDB taxonomy): Bacteria > Bacteroidota > Bacteroidia > Flavobacteriales_D > Crocinitomicaceae > 40-80. Next base: position 5,754 of record MKVF01000009.1, on the reverse strand, counting down.
ATCGTATTGTTCAGTGTGGGATGGTGGAAGCTGGCCGGTAAAGGAACGGCATTTCTGCTTTTTTGGGTAATGTTTTCAATGCTTTGGATCATTCAGTTTATAGATCGTCTCCCGCAATCTATTTCAGAAGGTTTTACCGTAAGTGCCTGGATTGTCGTTTTACTTTACGTGCTTATAGCTGCATTTTACCGTACGCTTATACTCCGGCGTTACCGGCAGCTCACAGCTGTTCTTGGTATTTCCCTGGTAGTTGTTGTCAGTATTGTATATACCCGTTTCCGAAATATGAATACCTCCAGATTCATCGTTTTTAACAACAATGAATTACTGTTTGCCATAAAAAAAGATCGCCACTTGTTTTTATTCTACGATCCTGAAAAAATGAAGCCAAAACATTTAGACCAGCTTGTTTCTTCATTCCAGAAAGTATTTCCTTCTGAAATAAAAGACACAATTCTGCTGTCCAATGAAAAAATTATTGAGCTTACTATTGATCAGCTACAGCTCAAAGTAGAATCCGGCCGGGGCGGTTACAATGTAAAATTGAGTCAGCAGGAATATTTCCTGGCGACAAAGTCAAAGTATAGTGCTGGTGAAAAACGAGTGATTCTTTCTCCGGTTCTCAATGATGAAACAGTTTTCCATCAGCTGAATAAAGGTGCTTTTCATTTAGAAATCCCCTGATTCTGCTTGTCTCCGGAACATCCAATTAGAATAATGATGTAAAATTAATAATAGATAATCGGAATAAATCCGATTTTATTATAAATATTTTACAATTAAAAAGGAATTTCCTGTACAGATAAAGGCATCAGGTAAGGGTCAAATTCCAGTTGATAACGCTTCGTAAAGACCCCGTCCAGCGTTTTTGTTGCGCTTTGATAAACAATGACATATTTGTCCAACTGGCCATTTTCTGTTATCTGTTCGATTTTAATGAATACTTCATCACTGTAATTGGTTCTGTCATTATGCACTTTTTTACGTGTCAGCTCCTTGAGCAGTGTCTGGGAATCAAGTGTTCTTTTATAATATGCGATCTGCATCAGCTGCAATGTATGTTCCAGAAATGCATCCTTATTTTGCCGGTTTTGCAGTTCAGTTTTATAAATCCGATAAAAATTCTGTTCGTCTTCAGAAAGATACTCACCTCCTAAGAAGGGTTGATCAAAGATATACACCATATAATAATTGATGTAATTTTTATTAATAGAGTACGATTCTGTGAATTTAACCTCCTTTAATTCATTTTGTTTATTGATATAGAAATCTCCCGAAAGAATTTCTGCGCTGCTATCTCCTTCTAATGTAAAAACATGGCGTTCCAGGTATAAAATTTCATTAGTATCGTTTTGACAAACAATCTGCTGAATTTTAATAGCTTCTTCCAGATCGGCATCTCTTTTACCGATCCGTTCTAATTGGTATTTTCGTTCGAACAGCGAATCCAGCTTCTGGTAGGAAACGGGTTTAATCTTTACACTGTTCCCATATCCGATCGGAGTATATGTTTTTTTCATTGGCAGGAAGTCCTTTTCAATGGTTTCTTCAATCAATGCTTTGCGTTTTTCCAAGGTGGATTCGGGAGTTGCCTGCGGTGTATATTTTAAACCACAAGAAGCCAGCACAGAAATAACGATTAACCCAACAAAAAACTTCATATTTTTCTCTTTGAACCAAAAATAAGCATTATCCTGAGGAATAAATGAAAAATTATGTTATCGGAATTACTCTACGGCAATCTTATTATCCTGATCGGAATGTCTCAAACAATAAACTTTTACTATTTCTGTGGAGCTTGCCGTAGCTACCGCTTTTCTCCCGACTTTAATACCGACAATCCAGTGAATATTTTCCTCATCTGCTAATACAAAGACCCGTCGCTTCTCATAAGCAGAAAGCCGGGCTTCATTAATAATCTTAGAAACTAATTTTGAACCCTTGACACCAATCGCTTCCAGGCGGTCGCCCTCTTTCCATTTGCGTAAGTATAATTCACCTTTGATTTTTGATTTATCCAGATAAATTTCTTCTTTTGAAAAATGCCCGGGTAGGGCAGTAACTGGCTTAATAAGCAGCTCGGGAAGTGAAAGATTTTCTCCCTGATCGAAAGCGAATACCTCTTTTTTCTTGGAAATGAACCAATTGTCAATTTCGATAAATTTACCGATATCCGAGCTTTTAAGTTTTTCGAGCTCATCCAAAGCGGTATTCCGGATTTCAAGCAGATGTAAGAACACGTTTTTCTTATCCGCAGGCCATTGACTGAATTGTAAAATATTCAATTCGAAATGTTTGGAAAACCCGACTTCTGTTTTTAATGCTGTTTCCAATTCGTTGTAATTATTCTGAAAAACAGCAATTAAATTCAAAACGGATGAGCGTAAATCAGGAATTTCCTGTTCTGCAAACGGCAGGAAAACATTACGCAGCTTATTTCTTGCGTAATCATTTTTGCTGTTTGAAGCATCTTCTCTCCAGGGAATGTTGTGTGTCCGGGCAAAAGCATAGAGCTCTTTTTTGGTAAACTGTAACAGAGGACGGAGCAGATTTCCGTTGACAGCTTTCAGAGAGGAAAGGCCTGCAATTCCGGCGTTTCTCGCCAAATGCAGATAGAATGTCTCTACCTGATCGTCTAAATGATGCGCCAGAACGATTTTAGAACCCGGATGCTGTTCCGTAAACATACGGAACCAGTTATAACGAAGTTCACGGCAGAGTTGCTGCAGGTTTCCTCCGTTTTTCAGTAGTTTTTCAGTATCATAACGTTGAACATGAACCTTTTTGTTCAGGGAAGCAGCGTAAGAAACTACCAGGTCTTCGTCTTTCAGAGAAGATTCTCCCCGTAACTGATAATTAACGTGTAAAATTTCAAATGACAAACCTGCCTTGTGCATCAGGTAGCACAGCACCATCGAATCCACTCCGCCGGAACACGCTGCAAAGTAAAGCGTATCTTTTGAATCATGAAATATGTCCTGCCAGTCAAAACCCATTTTGTTCGCCAAATAATTGCAGGGTTTTTTTGATTTTCACCATACATTCTTCATATTCTTTTTCCGGATCTGACTGAATAGTAATCGCTCCGCCGACACCGCAGGACATTACTTTCCGTTTGTTGTTTTTTATGATGGAACGAATGACAACATTCAGGTCAAAATTACCGTTAGGTTCAATGTATCCGACACTTCCGGAGTAAATGCCACGCTTGAACTTTTCAAGGCGTTCAATGATGTTCATCGTTGATATTTTGGGTGCCCCGGTCATCGATCCCATTGGAAAAGCAGCTTTTAAAATATCTGTGAAATCCGTATTTTCTTTTAGCTCACAGGAAACCGTAGATATCATGTGATGAACTGTGTTAAATGAATGGATTCCGAAAAGCTCATCAACATTTACGGAACCTTTTTCCGCAATGCGGGACAAGTCATTTCGTACCAGATCGACAATCATAACATTTTCGGACCGGTCTTTTTGGGAATTTTTCAATTGTGATTTAAACCGTTCGTCTTCTTCAGATGTTTTTCCTCTGGCAATAGTTCCTTTGATCGGTTGCGAAATCAGCTTATTATTTTCTTTTTTCAGAAAGCGTTCGGGGCTTCCGCAGAAAAGTTCAAATTCATCAAATTTTAAAAAGGCAGAAAACGGAGCTTGTGTCAGCTCAAACTGCTCCCGGATTAAATCAAAGGAAGAAAAATCGGGAACCTGCTCTGCAAAAAATTCCTGGCAATAGTTGATTTCGTAAGTGTTTCCCATCTGAATTTCGTGTAAAGCATCTTTCAGAGCATTCAGGTAAGAGACTTTGGTTTCTGTGGGTAAAAATGAAATGGATGGAAGTTCTCCGTTGTTGTTAATTAGTTCCTGTGAAAAAGAAGTGAGAAATTCATCTGCCAGTTCATAGTCGTCAGTTGAAATTACGGACCATTTCTCTCCGGAAAAGGAAAAAACATGTTCCGGTTCCCAGCAAGCCAGATCCGGAAAACCAATGCGGTCATTATTCTGAGAAGAGAGCCGTTCTATCTCATTTTTTAAATCGTAGGATAAAGCAATTGCTTTATAAGTTCCGGGGTGTTCATCCAGATAACGTTGTAGTTCTTTCAGACTTTGTCCGGATGAGGCTTCCAACATTGATTTCCTGCCGGCAAAAAGCAGCGCTTTTTCTTTGTCAAAGTAATATGCCAGTGTTTCGAACATGTCAGCGGTTCATGTAATCCTGAAGGAGAATAGTTGCGCTGATCTCATCAATGAGCGCTTTGTTGCGGCGGTCTTTCTTTCTGAGTCCGCTGTCAATCATTGTCTGAACAGCCATTTTGGAAGTGAAACGTTCATCCAGCATAACGACCTGGCATTGTGTGAATTTTTTTTCCAGCACTTCGCGCAATAGCCGTACATTCTGAGTAATATGCCCATCTTCGTTGTTCAGCTTTTTGGGCTCGCCCAGAACGATCGTATCGATATTTTTTTCAGGAATCAGCTTTTCCAGAAAGTTCATCAGTTCTTTGCTGTCCACTGTTGTCAGGCCGGAAGCAATAATATTCAGTTCATCACTGATGGCAATTCCGGTACGTTTTAACCCAAAATCAATGGCAATTTTTCTCCCCATACAACAAAGATACAAATTGATAGAACAAAAAAGTAAATATCCCTCAGAATCCGGGAACAGCTTCTAAACCCGATATTATAGCTTTTTCATGAACTGTTTAAATTTATAATTCCTGCTGAGAAAACATCATTTCCTTTATAATCTTCTATTTTTGCATTTTAAACATTCGATCAATGAGAGAACAAGTGGAAAAAGCGTGGGAAAACCGCGAGCTTTTGAAAGATAAAGAAACTATTGCAGCTATTGAAGAAGTAATTGAGGCCATTGACAAAGGAAATTTACGTGTAGCAGAACCGCTGGAAAACGGGGAATGGCAAGTAAATGAATGGGTAAAAAAAGCAGTTGTGATGTATTTTCCTATCCGTCAGATGGAGACCATTGAGGTAGGACCATTTGAATTCCATGATAAAATGGCATTAAAACGCAACTATAAGCAGTTAGGTGTCCGTGTTGTTCCTCATGCGGTTGCACGTTATGGCGCTTTCATTGCTCCGGGAGTTATCATGATGCCGTCGTATGTAAATATCGGTGCTTATGTGGACGAAGGAACAATGGTAGATACCTGGGCGACGGTTGGTTCTTGCGCTCAGATCGGTAAAAATGTCCATCTTTCCGGAGGTGTCGGGATCGGAGGTGTATTGGAGCCGCTTCAGGCTGCTCCTGTGATTATCGAAGATAACTGTTTTATCGGTTCGAGATGTATCGTTGTAGAAGGTGTCAGAGTCGGAAAAGAAGCCGTTCTCGGTGCTAATGTCGTATTGACGCAATCTACAAAAATAATTGATGTGACGGGAGAAGAGCCGGTGGAAATGAAAGGTTATGTTCCGGAACGTTCCGTTGTGATTCCAGGTTCTTATACCAAAAAATTCCCTGCCGGGGAATTTCAGGTTCCCTGTGCGCTGATCATCGGGAAACGTAAAGCTTCAACGGATCTTAAAACATCTCTGAATGATGCTTTAAGAGAGCATCATGTAGCGGTTTAATCTGTTTTTCATATTCATAAAAAATCCTCAGCAATAACAATTTGCTGAGGATTTTTGTTTTAATTATTTCTTAAGCTAGATTCACTGTTTATCGTACTAATGTTACCGATCCTGTTCTTATTACTTTATCATCTACCCCTGTTTTCTTAACCGTAATTTTCCAGACAT
>MKVF01000008.1 GCA_001899145.1 Flavobacteriia bacterium 40-80 | reverse complement strand
GCCGTAAATGTGAGCTGATATTGCGTTGATGGCTCCAGGATCAGATATTTATTCGCTCCTGCACCAGCATTGGCACTGTTTATCTTCAGCCAGTTGCTGCTGCTTCGGTATTCAGTAGACAAGGTCGAATTGGACCAGTTCGTCCAGCCATGGTAATTGCTGTAAGTGACCGGAAGTGCCGCCGAAGTAGTATGTACTGCTTCTTCGAAATCCGTGTAATGGATATAGTCTTCCACCGAAACGGTTGTTGCTGTCGGCGTAACCGGAGTTTCTTCCACCTGTGTGATCTTTTCGTAGGTCTTCTTCTCAAAAGTACGTCCGTCCAGCATCACCCCGAACGGCGAATAGTCATACCCCGAACGGATATCTGCCATAAATCCTTCCACGGAATTGCTTGTTTCCTGTGGTGCATTGGTATTCTGCTGGTAGGTAACGAAGACGTTGTCTATATAAAAATCCCGCGGTGTTGTCGTAGGATGTTCAAAAGCAATTTCCGTTGTGTTTCCTGTTGCTGTAAATTCAAAATAATAGTTACCATTACTTGCAACCGTAGTTACTATCAGGTGGGAACCCGTTACCCAATCCCGGGCAAACGATTTCATCGCACCTTGGCCGTTGAGGTCGATAATATACGAAACCCGATATTTCACACCAGGTTGTGTCGCAAGTGTTGTATGTCGGGCATTTCCCCACTGTACGGATACAGAAGTTTTTAAACGTCCTCCGACAAGAGATAAGGTTCCTCCGTAGCTGGTAAAAGGCGTGTAGTTGGAGCTGAAATCATTTGCATACAATGGCTGTAATTCTTCTATTTTTATATCGTCAATATAAAAATCACGGAGAAAATTGCTGTAGGATTCAATTACGATATTCGTAGCACTTGATTTCGCCATGAATTCCATTACATAATTACCGTTCGAATAACACTGAACTCTTCCCAGGAACTGGCTGATAGAATTATCATAGGCATAGGCGCTGATTCCTCCCTGCCCGTTTAAATCTGCCTTAAAGCTCAAACGATATACCTTTCCGGGAGTTGTTGCGAGCATATACCCCCCACAATCGTTATATTGTATTAATGTAGTAAACTTTAACCGTCCGTTATCTACGACAATGGAAGTAGTCGCACTGGAAGGAGTGAAAATAATATCATTCCCTTCCGAAAAGTCGTTTTCTTTCAGGATTTCAGCATTACTTTCCGTTACCGGCTTGTCAGAAATCACCGTAAGCACATTCCCAAGATGGTTGTTCAGCTCGTAGAGCTTGTTGCCTTTATAGAAATCCGTCAGCGCAGAAGGAGAATATACTCCCAGCATGTTCACGCTTTCCTTCAGGACTCCCAAACGGGCAGAACCGTAGATATTACGTTCTTCCAATGTAAAATGCAATTGCTGAGTCATTTCATCCGGCTGCAGCTTGTACACTGCCATGGTATTACCCTGTGCATCCAGCATGTAAATATCTGAATACAGCAGCTTAATATCCTGTGTCACTACATGCTTCGCTACCCTTCTTCCCATCGGGTCGTATTCAAAGATAAGATTGTTCTTTCCGGAAGCAGGCGTATAGAAGATGGTATCTATTTTTCCATCCACCCGCCATTTGATCTCCTGGATGCCTTCCTGTACATCTTTGATCAGACGTCCTTCCCCGTCATAGGAGTAGTTGTTGCTTACATTCACTCCTGTTGAAGTATTGTTAAAGGCTCCTGTCATGTCATCAATGTCATCCGGGAAAGTACCTGCCGCAACGGAGTCTTTCACATGGTAAAGACGGTTGCTGAGCATCTTTCCGGATTGGTTGTAATAATGATAGTTCAGCCTGTCAATAGCCGTACCTGATGCATTGTAGCGCGCCTGCGTTTTGATGTTGCCGCTGGCGTCATACGTAAACGCGTTATAGTATTTGTTGTTATAGCTTCCGGTATAGCCCCAGGAATTATTGCTGAGGTTCAGGTTGGAGAAGCTTCTGCTCTTTTTAATGCGGTTGAGCTGGTCATACTTATAGGCATTTCCGAGCGGAAGCACTTCGCGGGTCGTCGGATTCGTAATAGTGGTCACCATCCGGGCGATGTTCCCGTTATACAGATCGGAGCTGTTTGCAGTCAGGTCACTTCCCGTCTGATCAGCAATAAAAGAAGTGCTTGTGCTGATCGGCTTGTAATCTCCCTGGTAATAGTGCAGTGAATACCCGAAGGCATCCTTCGCGAACATTTCATGAAGTCCCTGTCCATCCGCTCCCGGATCGTAGGTTTTGTTCAGCGAATTGCTGTTCACCGCTTTGATCCATCCCTGCAGATTATATACATAGTCGATTCCCTGTACCTTTTCTTCTCCGAGCTCCGTTCGTGCCAGCGGGCCGTGCTTGTAATAATTGTAGGAAGCATCTTTTTCCCAGAACATTGACAGCTGGATCTCTCTTTGAAGATCCGCAATGTTCAACGTGCCTGAAAGCAGCGGTGTGTGCTTACTGGTATAAACTTCCGTAATCCGGTTGTCTGCATCATACAGATAGGCGTGGTGCCACTGATCCGCCTGGCCGGTCTGATAGCTCACCCGGTGAACATTTCCACTGATCAGGTCATACGTGTAATCAAAGCGTTTGAAGCGATTTAATGCCCCGAACCATGACATTAGCGGATAATCCTGTACCAGCATTTTAACATTCCCGTGGATATCATAATCAAAGTGAGAGGCATAATCATAGGTCTGGTCATTTCCGTCATATACGTTTTCATAGGTCACATGGACAATACGCTTGCGGATATGCTCCGCTGCCGGGCTGAAATATGAAGGTAAGCCGGTGATGGTTACCTGATCGTAATACGAGCGGGTTACTTGTTTCCGTGCACCACTATTTGTATTGACCCAGGTTTGCAGCGAAACAGTGTTGATCACGGAAGGAAGCACCACTCCGCCGACGTTTTGCCCGAAAAGCTGGCTGAACTTCAGCCCGCTGTTGTTCTCTGTTTTCTCTCCTGCTTCGTAGACTCTGTTCAGCCCATCATATAATGTGTAGGAGAATTTGTTCTCTTTGTACTGGCGGGAATTCTGGCTCACCACGATACGTCCGAGCGCATCGTAGAAGAAACGTGTTCCGTATTGCTCACTCTCATCCGACAGCAGCAACACATACGGTTTTCCTGTAAAATAAGCGCTTTCATTGGTCTGGAAGTCTCCACCCAGCAGGCCTTTGTAACGGCTGCTGAAAGCAATCGTATTAATGTGCGGAACCGTATTCATAATGTTCACGGAAGACGCGTTCCGGTCGTTATTTTTCTGTACCCATGCAATGGAGTTGATCGTATAATTTGTACTGTGAATGCTCACATCCTTCGAACGGAAAATCTTCCCGTTGTTTCCGACCACATATCCCGTTTTACTGTCGTGGAAATACACATCATTCAGTGTCAGTCCTGCCGGCAGAGTGGAAGTAAAGTTGGTCGTTGCGCTTGTCTGTGCATTGTAGTAGTAAGCCGCAGAGCTTGTCCCTACCGCCATCAGGCTTCCGTCCTGAAAGCAATGCAGCGCATTGAATGTTGCCGAAGCCGTTATAACTGTGCTTCCGGTGCTGACAGACAGCACATTCCCGGAAATGGAATACGACAATTTTTTTACGGTTGTTCCTTGTGTCAGGTAGCCGGTGGTAAAATTAGCATTGACAAATTTTATATCGTTACAGATCACGCTCGTCGTCGTATTTGCGACGGTATTGCCGGAAATGGCACCGATATAGTTTTCTCCCGCCACAATAGCATGTTCATCACTGATTGACCAGGCTGCTTTCAGCTTGGTATTAGGGGCAGAAACCTGAAGGGAGCTTTTGTTCACTGACCAGGAAGTTCCGCCGTCTGCTGTTTTGCGCATGAAGAATTTATCCCCGACAATCACTCCCGAATGCTCATTCCGGAAATGAAGGTTGTATAATCCGGGACCGAAGATATTCGTTACGGGAGAGATGTTAAAAGAGCTTCCCATATAAAAATGGAGCAGGGATCCTGTGAAAATTTTCCCTTTTGCTCCTGTGAAAATAAGCTTGTTTAAAAATCCGGAAGAAAAGGATTTCAGATCCGGATCAACGGTTCTGATAGTTAACTGGTTGTTTTTTCTGTAAACCAGCTTTCCGTCATCACTGAGCGCCATAAATTCGGCAGGAGTAGCTCCTGCCATTGCTTTGATCTGAAGGAAGTTGTCACTGATCCCGTATTCGTTCAGGTCAGTAAAGCTTCCCGAAGCATATTTCTGTAATAATCCTCTGTTTCCTGCAATATAAAATTCCGAGGTGTTCAGAGAAGAAACAGAGTTGATCCGATCCGTAAAATCATTCGGAATATTCTGCCATTTGTTGTTGATTCTCTGGAATATTCTTCCATTGTCACCAGCAGCGAACAGGGTAGAAGAAAGATCATGTATCGGGCGAAGCACGTTTCTTATATTCCGGAAGGTGCTTGTAAACAGATCATAGATAGAAACATCTCCGTCAATAGTACTGATGGTTAATGACGTTTGATTGTACTTTATATGCTTGTAATTGCCGGAAGCCAGAGATGTTAATGTGCTGGAGTTGCCGTTGACAGGGTTGAAAAAAACAACAGAGCGGTTGACTCCCAGATTTTGTAACAGGTAGATGCTGTTGGTTCCCGGGTCGGAATCATAACCTGTAATGAAATGAGATGTAATGATATTTCCTCCCACGTTAGAAGTAGCTGTCGTGTTGTTCGTTTCATTGATCTTAACAGAATTAAAAGCTCCTCCGGAAGTTAAAAAGAAAAGATAATTTGTGTTTGCCATCCCATCGCGGTAGCAACTCATATTGTAGACGTTCATGCTGCCGGAATAAGTTGTTATCTGCCAGAAAGCAGTTGCTCCTATAGGCTGATACATTGTTACTTTTTGAGAAGAAAGGATTTTATTGTCATCGGTCAGAAGGTAAATTTTCCGGTAGCCGTCGCTGTAATTGATGACAGTGTAGTCCTGGATGTTATAATCCAGGTCTGCAGTTGCTGCTGCGGATGTTATCTCGCTGATGGTATAAGGAGCAGAAATGTTATTGAACAGAACGATTTCGTTCAATGAATTATCTTCCGTTAAGGCAAAAGCGGAAATGTAATTTGTTTCCCGTTTTATCAGCTTGATCGCTTTATAGGGAAGCTCATCCATGGTGCTCCATGTTTTCGCCCCGTCCACTGTAAAACGCAGATAGTTGGTATTATTTTTCCGGATCAATGCGAGCTTTAGCTCTTTATTAAGACTGATGATTGTTTCAAACGAGAGCTTTTCCACGACTTCCTTCTCAAGTATAACGTCTATTGCGCTCAGGTTCAGATAACTATTAAGAAGCGAACTTTCCCCATAAATGGTTAGGTGGTCTCCGTACGTTTCCATACCTTTTATCCCCGTAAATCGGTTTGGTTCAAATTCCAGTGCTGTTGCCGGAATAGTGGAAGCGATCTTTAATAAAACACTGTAATAATTGTTGTCGTAGCTGTAAATGGCATTCAGGTACAATGTCCCGGAGCTGACCGTTCCGTTTCGGAATCCTTTGAATACAAACCCAGACGGGACAGATGGCAGCGTTGCCGGTTTTTGCGTAAAGTTTACTCCGCTGTCCGTCGATTTAAGTATAATATTGCTGTTGGACAGCAGATAGACATCGGTTCCGTCGAAAATAATATCATTGAACGTGCTGACTGTCATAACCGCGTTGATATTGACCATGTCCCAGGCCAATCCGTTATCTGATGACCGCAGCAGCACTCCTTCTTCAGATATTGCCAGGGAAATCATCCCGTTGCTGACAACCTTTACCAGCTTATTCGCAAGCGAATTATTGATCCGTGTCCAGTTTTCACCGCCGTCGGTTGTTTTATACAAATGCCCTCTGGCAGGTTTGCCTGATTCCACCATAATTCCCGTCAGGTAACCGATATTTTCAGTTACCATCTGGATAGCGGTGGTATTGAGGTATTTCGGTAAGCCGTTCGGTGCCGTCAATGTCCATAAATCCATGGTTTCGTGATCCGGCATGGTCTGGCGGATGAGCTGATTCAGCGAGTTGTACTCATAGGTAGTTGCCAGGCGATGATTGGTCACAACCGTTTTTGTGTTATTCTGCAGATCATTGTTCAATTTAACACATAATGGAGAAGCGGAAGAGGTAATATCCAGCTGCTCCACTCCTTCAGGAGGAATAGTGCGGATCAGGTTGCCCGCTCTGTCATAGTAGTAAAGCGTAAAGTGATATTCTTTGTTATAAAATGCTTTGGTAAGTGTTTCATGCGTTGCCATACATTTTTTGTTGTATGCCGTTATAAAGTCCCTGTTAAGGCTATCTATATATATGCCATAGGCATTCGACGCGTTGGTATAAGCGATCATATCAAGGGTAACCTCACACGGATCCGTATAGTCCACCAGCGGAATCTCATCCATGACAAAGGTTCCTTCGGTGATTTCTTCACAGATTTTGAAATCAACACAGGATTTTCCAAAGATCGTATCTGTAACCAGCTGTTCTTCTGCACCCATAAAGGTTCCGATCATTATGAACTTCATATAGCTTCCGTCCGGTTCCGGATCTCCATAAGGGATTATATCGGAGACTGCCTGTATAGTGGAGAAATCATACTGACTGTCAGCATCTCTTGTCATCTGTAATTCAATACCACAATGGCAGTCTTCTAATATATAATTAGTTATGTACTGAGATCGTTGCGCCAATGAGGTGAACTGGCAATTAGTAAGAAATAACTCCAGTTTATCCGTTTTTTGATTTTGGGGATTTGTTGTATAAGAATATTGGGTATATATACCTCCCGTATTTGCAAATAACGATAATTGCTGAAAAAGCGAAGGGTCAACATATGCGCTTTCAAAAGGATTTATATTTAAAAGAGAATTTGTCGGCACGGAACTTAAATTCTGATTGGTTACAAAATTTAATAAGATATCTCTTGTAAAATTGGAAAGTGCTGTATGGTTCTGGTAAGATTCGCCGCTACACACCATATTTTCAGGAGCAGAACATTTACCTATAGTAAATGGTGCCCGAATGTATTCACTGGGGATTTCCCTTTCTACCTGAAAAGAAACAGTTGCCTGATTTGACCCGTTGATCAGTTTTATGTCAAAAGTGGAGCTTCCGGTAACTTTCAGATCAGTTACAGTGTAGGTACTCAACAAGGTCAGGGCCTGCGCAGTCGTAGGAGCTGTTACAGTAAAAATAAGCTTCTTGTTATCGTATTCATTTTTAAGAATAAATTCTTCTGCCGTTGAGTTATAATACCACGAATAATCCCAATCATAAATATTTAAATGTGAAAGAAGCGCTGTATTTATCAGCCCGTTCCAGAAAAATACACTGTAAGTGCTTCCCATAACGTCCAGCGGACTCACAGCTGTATGTGAGTCAAAATCCCCGCTGCTGATCAGAGTATGTAAAAACGGTTCCAGTGCATCGAATAGTTCATTGGGTGCACATGTTTCTTCAAACGTGCAGGAGTTAATGGCAAACGTTGTCTGCCCGTCAATTACATGATATTGGTACGTTCCTCCGGCAAATACTTTCACTTTGACCTTAAAGTGCTGCACTCCTGAAATTAATTGTGTCGGTAAGATATCGACAATTTTGTTGAGCTGGCTCCAGGAAAACAAAAGATTTCCCGGGTTTTGAGGATCTTCCGGAATGGTCAGCGAAATCGTTCCGATCTGTGTTACTCCTTCTTTAACAGAAACGTTAACCGTTGCCGCAGTTCCGGAAGAAAGCACTCCCTGCCAGTAATAGTTAGTGGCTAAAATTGTATTGGGAGCATTAGTGTTTAAAGCATTTGTAAACGGCTGATAATGCAGTGTATTGTTCAGCAGAATATTGTTCGCTGAACCAGTCTGATAAAGTTGTCCTGCTTCGTGCAATTCTGAGATCAGCTGCCCCAAAAGGCTCACAGACGGGCATTTTCCGGTATTCTGAGCATAGTTGGATGCTGTATAGTTCTGAGAAGTTTCTTTTTCTGAATAGCCGAAACGTTTCCGTTTGTCTTTAAAGAATGTATAAGCAATGAAATTACAAGGCTGATCCGTATCAAAGAAATTACAGGAGAACGTAGTGCTTATATTAAAAGAGCAATTGTCAGAAAATCCGTCTTCCAGAATATTAAAGTTTTCATTGCCGATACAGCCGTTGTACCCTAAGTAATCAGGATGATTAATGGTTCTGTCATTATTAAATTTCATGACATACTCCTGCTTTAATGTGAAATAAAGACCCTTCAACCGGTTCCATTCATCATTTCGAAGTGCAGTGTTTTCTTCAGTGGTATTGGAAAGAACATCCATCCCGAAATTCATGCACAAAGTCCCCGGTGCGGAAGACTGATTTAAAGCTTCCGGACAGCGGGTCATCATCGCCGCCATTTTCACAGCGGAGTAGGTGTTGGCGCCCCACGTCAGGTAATTTTCAAAATTCTGTTCCAGCAAAGCACCAAAACCGTTGTACTGTGAGGCGGAATAATGAACAAACGGATCCCACGGATGCTGGCTGTTTTTAACAAACCAGTCTGTCAGACGGTCGTCCGGGTTACTGATAGAAGCGTAATTGGATTTGATAAATCCGTTGGTTACCGCTTTCGCCCAGGTATCCGTCTTGCTCAACAGCAGATCAAAGCTCTCGGAAGTGTAGGTGTCGTTTACCTGTGAAGGAGTATTCATCTCCAGGCAGGTACGGTAATAATTGTATTCCGGGTGGAAATAAAGCAGGGAATTAGCCCAGGAAGGCGTCCAGTATGCAAGGAAATCCGATAAATTCTCCAATGCTTCAGGATAGCAATAATAGCCATTCACCGCATCTCCCATCAGATTAAATGACGGGTTCTGAATCGCCGGGGAGTAAACCGTCTGGCTGTTCACGATTGAAACGGTCACCGGAATCCTTGTCCTTGTCAGGAAGTCTTCTTCATAATAACCGTCTAACAACGGAAGATTTTCTTTTCTTACCAGCTTCGGTGTCTGCCAGCTCGCCAGCAGCACATTGCCGGAAACATATATGGAGGTGAGATCTCCTATAATATCCGTGCTTCCGTACTGCCCTCCCGGAGAAACGTCTTCCAGCATCAGTTCCCGCTGTACAGTACATAAGGAAACTTCAGGGCACATCATACGGCAAAAATCTACTTCCGCATCATAATCTTCAGCTGTCGCTCCCGGATGATTTGACAGGTAATCCGACAAGCTTCCTAAAGAAGAAAGACACACATCACAATCAATCTCCTGGTTACAATCTGCATGATCCAGCGCATTATTCGCCTCTTCAAGAAAACTGTTGAACGAACGGATACACTGATTATTTGCAGGTGAAAAATACTGTTGCAGATAGTAATTCCGCGCTGCGTCATTGACTGTAAGTATTTTTTCTATCCTGTAGCTTCCTGTAGAGAGCTCTAGGCTGAACAGATCATTTTCATTCACAGGGCTTTCGCATGTGGTGTTGAACTGGAGACGGCCGTTTCCGTCCAACGAAAAATTACCTACTTTTTTCTTCAGATTATTCGCTGCTGCCAGATCGACACCGCAGTCATCCAGGATCCTGATCTCCAGATCATAAACACAGTCAAAACAAATACCCGAATTGAGGCAAGGATCGCTAAACTGCTGCGTCTGGAAAGAATAATTAAAGGTATATACCGATGTTCCCGCCACAAGAAAGGTTTCGGAGAAAATACGGCTGTCTCCTTCTGTTCGGACCTGGTTATTCAGCTCCTCACCATTTACTCCGTAATCGATGAGGTCTTCTGTCAGATAAACAGAAGAGGAAGCAACGGAAGGGAGCTCTTCCAGGTTGACAGGGACATTGCCCGCAAGGGAGGTTGCTACCACCTTTCCGTCATTGTCAATGTAGGAAAGACTGACCTGTCCATTGCCGTCCACTACCATATTTTTCTGGTAATAAACACTATACCCGGCATCATTTCCGAAGAGTCTTTTAAGAACAATATCATCCGGCTTTCCGTAATAATACCTGGTTTCTTTTCCGGATCCGAGCTTAAAGTCTTCCCCGACTCCGCTTTGCCTTCTTATACGTCCGGTGTTATCCGGCATATATTCCACCTTTGTATATGGGTATTTTTTTGCGTCCGGAATATAAGCGTTCTCACCTGATTTGTCCCAGTTGGCTTCCGAATAATAATAGGCGGAACCGGACGAATTTGACAGCTTAAAATCGCTGTTGGTGCAATTGGGAGAATTGTCAAAATCCGGAGGTGTAATGTTGCTTTTTCCGTCCGTTTTATTGAAGCTTTCATAATATTTTAGTGTTCCGTCATAATCTCCGCAGGAATTAGATTTATCAACCGGAACGGGCAGCACCTGAACAACACCTCTTCCCTGATGGTCGTAGTAAGTTTCTCCTACGATCGTTGTGTTATCCGTACTGATATGCGTGACCTGCTGACGGGAACGAAGTGTTCCGTCAGAAAAACCAATCACCTCTTTTTTCTTGCCTTCTTCCGCAAATCCGGAGCTGTACTGCCAGTTGATTAAATCATTGAACGGTGTGGTAATCTTGTGGTAAGTCGTTGCCAGCACATTCCCGGCGTCAGCTGCTGACCAGACTCCGTAAATGAACTTTTCGGGATTGGTAAAATCTCGTCCAACACCTCTGATCCGGATATTCAAATATCCTTTTCCATATATAAGACGGATGGCATACTTATTATCCGCCGTGGTAACACGTGTCGCATTGTGCCGGAAATCGTACTGCAGCGAAGCGGCCGGGATCTCTCCCGAAAGCACCTCTCCGTAATTATTGACATACGTCCATTCCAGCTGGTATTCTTCTACACCAACAACAGGTATCCAGCTCACTATCAGCTCGTCATCCACACCGTCACAATCGCTGTCCTGTAGCGTTTTAGTAAGTGGTATAACATTATTAATTGTTGTAAATCTGTAAATACGGTTCTTAAGAATATCCAGGTCGATATATAGGTTTTTCGGGAGCTCCGTTACATTCTGATTATTGACTTTTACCTCTGTCAGTTCCGTATTGATCTCATCCACACCTTCAAACATGCGTGTTTGCTTGTCCTTTATCGTAACGCCTCCTCCGGGTGTGTATTCTATTTCAAAATCAAAGTATCCGTCATGAATAATCACTCCTTTCAGCCGGGTAGTAATCTTTAACTTTACATAGACATTCATTGCCGAAATATAGGTCCCCAGATAATGATGGTCTACCCCAACCGTAACGTATCCACGGCTGAATAACTCGTTGATATCTCCCGAAGGAACTACAATGGCATCTTCGTGATGAACATGTCCGTTGGACGACACGTTACCTACGATCAGTGAACCCCATTCAGAACTGAGACGTGTCGATGCAGGTGTTAATCCGGAAAATCCTAAATGACTTATCGCTAAAACAACAATTAACAGTATATAACGCATTTTTCTATTTTTTTGAAATTCTTAAATCGTATAATTCAAAATCCTGATATCCTTTGCTTAATTCAAATCCGGTTGCTGTTTTTACAGCAATTTTATCCGACCAGCTCGTTATCTGCCTGCCGGATAAAACCGGGTAAAACCGGAATTCCAGTAAAAGCTTGTCTGGAACAAGAGCATCCAGGAAATAATCCTCATTGTAGTATATTTCCACCGAAGCCAGATCTTCTGATTTTTTAGAGAAAGCAATGGTCATTTTTGAAAAGGAAACATTTTCATTCTCTGCCGATATCTCAAAAGCATCATATTCCGCTCCGTTCGGCTTTCTTTTGACGGACATCTGATTCTCAGTCCAGCTCAGATCATACGCACTGACGGAATTGGATGTGTCCGGGTAATGTATATAAACAATCTGATCCAGTGAATCCACTATAATTTTATATTCCTTATTGTTGACGATCAATATGTCATCCGTGGAATATTTGTAATAAACATCTCCTGATTTTTCAATTACTACTTTCTGGGAACGGACTTTATTTTCTTTGTTCCAGTCACTGTAATAGATCTGATCATACGTCAGCACATATTCTTTTTTGAGATACCTGCTTTTGTACTTCCCAAGCAATGTTTCCAGCGCGTTTTCATCCGACTGCGAAAAACCGCTGGTAAAAGAGCAGATTAATACTGCCAGTATGTAAATACGGTTTTTAATCATTTTTCTTAAATAAATTTTCCCTGGTTTCCTGAATGGTCATAATCCCTCTTTCTGTTTCCTTCTTCACACGGATAAGCTTTCCTTCCTCGTCATATTCGTAAATCGTCGCGTAGTTCCGGTCGTCCAGCTGGGCGGAGATTCTCAGGTTCTGATAGTCGTAAACAGTGGTCTGCATATTCGCGTCAAACGGAAATACCCGGATGTCATCAAACAGGCAGCTGCCTGTTTGGCAGATCAGCTCGACCTCAAAATCTCCGTCCGTGTAAACTTCCACAATTTCCTCAATCTTCTGCCAGCCGTCAATGATTGGTCCTCTGGGTGAAAAAAGTCCCTGTGAAGGAGTTGTATTGATCCGTACTTTGGGATAAGTGTAAGTCGTTTTATCTAAAGGAACTGTCCCTGTTTCTTTTGTCCACAAGCTCAGCAGATATTTTCCTTTGACAGGATTAAACAAAGGCAGGCAATACTGACAGTCCACTTCCGGTTCATGAACGAAAAGCGCCGGAGTTGCAGATGGTGGTATAAAATTCAGGATTGCCCGGATGTCATCAAAAACAATTTTGAGAAAGTAGAATTTCTTTCCGTAAACGGTGTTAAACTCTTCTGTCGGCAATACATTCGTGTTAAAATTCTGAGAAGCGCTCAAAGAAAAAGAAGCTCCGTAAATCTGTTTTTCCGAAAGATCAGAACAAGCCGTATAATCCTCATTAAAAGGGCCGTATGCTTCAACAAATCCGTTTACCGTTGTATTTGACAGGTTTGAAAAATTGAAGCTGAAAAACGTATTGTTCTCCTTATTCAGCTCAATATCACTGTTCAGCATAAACTTAAAATGTATAGAAGCTGCATCTCTCCGGACATATTTCGTACTGTCGTATGCCGCCTGCATATTCGGCTTGATAAGATAAGCCCCGACACAGTTCTGAGCGTGGAACCCCTGACAGACAGAGAAAATACCCAAAAGAATTAAAAGAATTTTTTTCATGCTTTATAGAATTGTAATACGTTATCAATTAGGATTATCAATAGTAATTATTTTAGTAACTGTACATCCCTTGCTGTCCGTGACAGTCAGTTCAAGGGAACCGGAACCGGAAGTATTGATGGTAAAGCTTTCGGATGATTGATTAAATACAACCGATGTTACGCTTCCGGAAATTACGGTGTGACTCCAGGTAATGGGAAATACCGCATTGTGTAAGGTGTAGTACCAGGATCTTCCGGTCAGGCTCATGACGCAAGGCTCCTCCGCACAAGGATCGGCTCCGTTGATTTTTACACTGTTTCCGGAAAGAACTTTCAGGCTCTTAAACCCGGTATGTCCGTCCGATTCCTCTAATGATCCTCCGTCAATAACCACCTGCTTATCTGAGCAGTGCAACTGGCTTGAAAGTGTACTGAAATAATCTTCGAGATTCAGGTTAAAAGACTGGTTCAATCCTGTATTGGAAGCAACAGCGATCGGCAATACATTATTAAAGCTGTAAATTGTGGCTGCTTTTCTTCCCAGGGCATCTTGTGTTTCCAACGGATTTCCGTTAGCTGAGAATTCCGTGATTTCTGATGCAAACGTCCAGTTTTTCTGGTCTTTTACCCATTCTTTATTGTTCAGCTTATAAAAAGGAGAGAATGATTCAAAAACACCGTCTTTTCTGATATTCACATTGCCCAGAATATTAGATTGCACCCTGTTCGTCAGGTAGGAGAACGTTTTGGAAGGGCGCCATTTATTTCTCAGGCCGACAACATACGGGTTCATCGTATTGTTTATTCCGTTATTGACCGGGCAGTTGCAATTAACTCTCCAGTTGTCTGAAAATTCAATCGCGCTGGCCTGTAACACATTGGAGTAAGTATTGTTTTTAACAGAGCCTGTAAGATCCGACAATGCGGCAATGGAAGCCATTTTCTCGGTCTGTTTGTTCCTGTATCCTGAACGGAGCACTTCAATTGTGAAAGGAGATATGCTGACATATGTTTCTCCTGCTTTATTGATCAGCTTAAAAGAAGTTGCCTTTACATCATGAACCCAGTATATGCCATTGTTCGCTTTCACGATATCTCCTTCTGTGAACTGGTGTGTTGTTTTATACTTGTAAATACTTCCGTCCAGGTCTGTTCCTAAAACTCCCAAACGGTACCTGTAGTTTTTATATGCCGGAGACAACTGCTTGTATTTCCAGTAGGCCGGCTGACTAAATGAATAAATATTATTCTTAAAATGGTTGTTCGATGCGGTTACCAGGATCTCACCTGTTGCATAGTTCCACAGCTTATTTTCTGCTGTAACTTCCGCTCCGTCCTGCTTCGTTGTCTGCTTAACAAGAATCGGGAACTTCTCCACTAATGTGGACATGGTTGCGGATTTAAACGTCATATCACTTTTATCAAAGGTCGGGATCAGCATAGGGATCAACATGAAGATCGGCCCGAACGAAAAGGCGTCAAAATTCAATCCTACTGCTCCTGAGAAAGAAGAGGTTTTCGACTGGATCAGATCCGCAAGACTTTCATAACGCACACCTATTTCCTTCTCTGAGATTTCTCCGAGCTCATTAATTGTCCGGACTTTATTTGTAGTGGAATAGAAATATTCTGTTTGTGTTCCCGGGCTGTCGTCTTTGTCGAATTCCCCGAAAATCATCTCCCGTTTCGGTTTTCCGTTGATGTTATACCTTTCTACATAGAACGACTGTGCTCCTGCCAGGAAGTTTACTTTCGGCAATAAAGGAAGATTCACCCTTTTCTGGGAAACGCTCATATTGTCTTTCCGGTTAATTGTCGGATAATCCTTATACGTGTAGAACTCTTTAACCACATGCCCCGTCGCTGTTCTTTTTACGTTGGCGCGCTGCAGATTCCGGATGATCACTTTTGAGTAGCCGACAGACGGTGTCGGAAACTGATTTTCCATTGTAGGGACATCATCATACATTTCGTAATCCGGTGATCTTTTCAGCTTACCGTAATAAAACTCCGGTTTTCTGAACGGATTTTCATCTCCTCCGATTTGCGGCTCATAGGAAGCCACTCCATAGGAGCCACCATTTTTATCATTATAAATGTATTCGTAGCCGTAAGTAAAATCCTGCCCGCCCATTAAGGAAAAGTTATCTTTCATCAGGATTTTTTTTACGCGATGTCCACCTCCCAACTTACGTTTAGAAGGGGTTTTTAAACGGATCCATGATTTATTGGTGACAAGATTTACGCCTCTTCCTTTATCATAAATATCCTTGATCGGGTTCTTGAAGGTTTTTACCAGAGCTGTCGCAGCATCCGCAAATGAATTGGCGAACGCAGCAATGCTGGATTCGCTGGCATTTTCCTCCGGCTCCGGAGTATTATTGTCATAAATATATTTCGACAGGTTTATCCTTGCAAACTGGATGGCCTGTTTTACTATAGGATTGTAATCGGCATTGTTTCCATTATTGGAAAAAGATTCTTCCTGCAATGTTATTTTCCCGTATTTAACTCCGTTAACGGTAACAACACTCGTGTCTTTGTACTTTGCATAACCGGAAACGAAATCATAATCGTACATGCTGTTGGAGTTTGCATCTCCTTTAAATTGCATTAAACAGCGGTAATAAATTGTTTTATCTTCAGGAAGATAGTCTTTCATGTAGTTAAACCCGGATACCATTTTAAAATAAATGGCAGCGTTCTTATTCGTTTCATTTGATAAGCCTGCCAGCTTGTAGTTGTTGAATTCATTCACATCATAGCTATTTTCAGTGGCTACTATATGGAACATATTCATCGCCTGCCTGTCCTGTACAAAAGCATAATCATCACTTTCATATTCTACTTCAATCGATCCTCCGGACGGAAGCGAGATTCTGTTCAGACACCAGGCAGCGGCATATTCATTAGTTGCTGTCGCATTCTGTAATGTATAAGGAAAGTCAGCATTGGGAAGATGTTTTGACAATGGATCTGTTAAACCGCTCCCTGTATTCGGTTTATAAGTTCCCCAACGATCTGTTGCTTTCATATTGTAGTTGGGATTATTATCATAGTAAAACTTATAACCGCTATGCTTCATTTTCTTTGAATTCCTGTAGGTAAAGTAAACCTGATTTAAGGTCAGCTTGCCGCTGGTATTATCTAAAGCAGTTTCATTAGCATTATAAGGATATCCTTTACATAGGGAATAATCATAATCGAAATGAACCTCCTGAACAGGAACAGGTGTTGGATTTGATTCAAACTCCGCTCTGGTATATTTGGATATTTTCACCAGTCGTTTAAGTTTTTTATTTGTATTCAGCCCTCCATTTCTCCCGTTGGCAGAAACCACGTCATCTCTGTCTGCCAGCGTAAAGACAACAATGTGGTTTTTCGTTTCTATTTTCTTAACATAAAAAACTTCTTTCTCACCATGAATTACAGATGCTTTGTCATCCTTTTCAAGAGATTTAAGCCCTTCGTTCTTATAGGCTGTTTTTTCGTTAGGCGGGTTGCGCCATGCGAAATTATTTATCTTCTGATATTCAAATTTTACATAATTTCCCTGATCATCTCTTGAAGGACCTTTTATATTATCGGAATCAATATAATCATCGCTTAAAAAAGACGTCAGCATATAAGCATAGGCGTAAGGCGGTGTTGTGGTCGATTGGTAATAATTATCGTTCCCCAGATTATTCTCGTCCGATAACAGATTGACATTCTGATAGCTGATCAGCCCGTTATAATCGCTGTTATCAGTGACTCCCGTTCGGTTTCCATGAATATCATATCCGGTCGAGAAAGTGATCTCCTCCTGAGAGATCTGATAAGCAGGCAATCCGAATACATACCTGCTGCCGTCAGCGTTCAGATACGTCAGCTCTGCCAGATGGTGTCCCTTGGCGTAGCTGTTTAAAACAGCATTTTTATCTTCAATTCCGAAATTGTTTTTAACCTCGGAATTCGTCAGGAATTCCAGTAAATTATTTTGTTTATAGTCCGTGCTCCTCAGTAGGCTTTGGTTTGGAGAAACATTTCTTATTCCTTTTATTTTCGTGTTTTTCTCTCCTTTTCCTTCTAATATTAATGCGTTATTTGTTGGTTTCAGAACAGATAGAAAGAGCGGATCATCATCAACACTTACCTCGTCCGCATCCATAAAAGACGCGTTAAAAGACTTGTTTTCATTTGGCTGGAAATACACCTGCCTGATCAGCTCATTTTTTTTATCTGTCCATCCTCCGGTGGAAGAGGAAGTGTTGTTATAAGAAAGATCTATACCGCTTTTTGCTGTATTACCAACTCCTAATTCCACGCCTATTCCCACATAGTTGGATGTTGTTTTATGGAATGGTTCAAATACATATCCTACATCATTTCTGAAAATCCGGTAAGAGCCCCCGATTCCCTGTGCATTAATGCTAAAAATATCCGGGGTCAGATAAGCTTCCGGAAGAGAAGGAATTCCCGGGGTGAATGTCCGTTCTTTACTGCGGGCAAAATCCAGCTGCGCATATTTATCCTTTTGCCCATTTTCCAAATACAGCATTCCATAGGTTTTTACCTGCTTTTCACGATCTTCTTTCTTTATCCATTGAGAGGAAAAAGTGGTAGCTACATCAAATGTTCCTGTTGTTCCAAAAATTTCAATTCCCACCTTGAACTTCCCTGAGATTGAAAATGCTGTATAATCATTTCCTGCCGAAACAGGAAATGAAGGAAGACCTATTTCATACGAATTACTCGATCCGTACCCTCGTTTTATCGTATTTACTTTTCCCGTTTCTTCATTTACCACCTGATATTGTCGGGATATTGAGTTTTCAAAAGAAATATATTTTAATCCTTTTCGAGAATTAAATGAAGTTCCTACAGAAGTTCCTAAAGACAAGTTTGTTCTTTGAAATTCTTTCTGATAACTCACACTTGGGCTGAAGCTCCCTCCCTCTTCACTGTCCCCGGATATGGAAAGACCAGCATTCAGTGCAGAAGAATTTGATAAGCCGATTTTAAACGCAGCCCCGAGAGAAACACTGGAGGACCATCCATTGTAGTTATTATAATCAAAACCGATATTTATTTTTCCGGATCCGGATGGTGCTAGCTTCGTAGGAAATCCGAATATTTCTACTCCAAGCCCCAAATCAACACTATGTGTTGTGTTCTTTTTCATATTCGTGACGATTTTCACGCTATCCGAGCCGAAATCATCCGGGTAGCCCCTCATTACCCTGTTAATGCTTCCCACATTCAGATTCCAACCCAGACCAACCCAGGAAGCGTCTTCGTCCATTGTTACTCCTGCATTGTAAACAAGATTCAAAGGATATCCGTCCACTTCTATCAATGGGATATTATAAGAGAAGTTTCCAGTGAACGGGTCTACCATATCGGAGGCGTCAACAGGAGTAAAAGACTGAACTTCCGGTTGAGTAGGGCCTCCGGCAAAAACCATTGAGGGAAGAATAATTTCAGATGAAAAAATAATTATAAGGGCCCACGCGGCCATTTTTACAGATTTCATATCAGCATTTTTTTGGTAAATTCAAAAACGAGTTCCAGTTTCTCAGGTATAATTTGATTGGCAGCGATGCAGAAAATAATGTCATTTTTCAAAAAAGAATGGCGGTCTATATCAAATTCCAATACGATCCTTTTCTGTTTTATATTGCTTGAAAACCGCTCTTCGAAAAAATTGGCAGGTCTATACTCCTGATCTCCTATACGGATTATTATTCTTTGAACGAGCTCTGTCAGCTGGCTGTTCGTAATCGCTTCGCTGTTTTCAATATCCATTATAAATACTCTTGCATTGCTGCTGTAAGCATCCTTCAATTCCGTTTTTTCGTACTTTTCCTCAGCGCAGTAAAAAACAACGCCCGGAAGGTATTTCAGGGTAACAGATTGGTCGCTGATCTGCTTTGTCCTGACATATTGTTCTTTCATTCTCAAGAACTTCTGGCAGTCGCTCTTCAGATTTTGTGAATAACAGGTATTCATTACCAAAAAAGCGGCAAGAGATAAAAACAATTTCATATTCCTTTGAATTTTAACTGGTATGTCTTTCCGGAGGCTTTATATACCAGCTTATAAATCTTGCTGTTTTCAATATTCATCTCAGATAAATCGAGGGTATAATACTTATTATTGGTGTATCCTTTCAGGGTTTCCGTTTCCACTGCTTCCAGCCTTTGTCGTTCCGTTCCCTGCTCAAGGAAAAAAACAATGTTCTCATTCGTATAAGGAATCTTTACCAGGATCTTTTTATTAGGATGTAACTGATAAGTGACAGAGCTGGCTGTTGTCGTGAAGTACCAGTAATTATTTTCCTTCTCTTTGTCTTTTCTTATCGTAAATTCTGTTTGTTGCGACTGCATGATGGGCATTCCGTTCATCATGACACTGACCTGCCATGCGTAGGTATGTCCTGGGATGAGCTCCTGGTTGGAGGAAGGATAGC
>MKVF01000007.1 GCA_001899145.1 Flavobacteriia bacterium 40-80 | reverse complement strand
ATCCTTCCTCCAACCAGGAGCTCATCCCAGGACATACCTACGCATGGCAGGTCAGTGTCATGATGAACGGAATGCCCATCATGCAGTCGCAACAAACAGAATTTACGATAAGACTTCCTAAGCTCGTGGAAGATCAGTTTTTCCGTATGACGACCACTCTTAGCAGCACTGTTTATAATGCGCAGAAAGATTATATCCGGTTTGTGATAAAAGATAGCGGGAAAGACCTGAAAGAATGTATTATCAGAAAAACGGATAATTCAAAGAAATCGTGGAAAGTCAGTGATATTCAGAAAAAAAATAAGAACCTGGATAATGGCTACTACCATGTGCCTTTGGAAAATCTAAAGCTGGAAACAGGAATGTATTTACTTGAAGTTACCGTTGATAATGTAAAATATTCCCTTCAATTCTACTATAAAAAATGAGAGCGAAAATCTATTTAGCCGGTTTTGCTTTTTTCCTCTTTCTGTCAGGATTCCGAACTGCTTTACATTCGGATGTAGTGACGGTTGCGCAAAAGAGCGAAGGAACAACACTTTATACGCTGAAGTGCAACAAAACGCAAAAAGCGGACAAGAGCTGGTCGTATCAGTATTTTCTGGAGGTGACCTCGGATAAAGACCCAAGAGCAAGCTTCGGAACGAATGACGAGTTTGTGCAGTTTACAGGTTTTCATCTGAGTACGCTGTTGAATATATCTGTCAATGATACAGAGTCTAAAGTGCTGGGATGCAGGATGGAACCTTCCTTTCAGAACTTTAATATCTACCGGTTTGTCCTGTTCTTTGAAAACGACGACCTGAAAAAGATAAAGAAAATAACTCTTGAGTTTAATGATAAATTATTCGAAAATAAGCTGATCACTCTAACGAATCAAAAATTAAAGCGATGAAAAAAGCCGAACAGAAGAACATGAACAACGCCCGTTCAATAAGCTGGTTCTTTATTATTACGTTTTGTATTAATATTTTTTACGTCCCGGCCTCTTATGCGGGAGGGCCTACTCAACCGGAAGTACAATCGTTTATGCCTATAGGGTTTGACAATATGGTCAATCCGTTCACAGGAGATTTTTCCTATAATATTCCATTGATGGAAATCGAAGGATATCCGCTGAATCTGGCGTATAATGCCGGTGTTACAATGGATCAGGAGGCTTCCTGGGTCGGATTGGGATGGAACCTGAACGCCGGAGCGGTAAATCGTTATTTGAGAGGAATTCCGGATGATTTTGACGGAGATACGATTATAACTAAGAAAAACTTAAAGGAAAATAAAATTTACTCTCTTGATTTCGGACAGTCAGTAGAAGTGGTCGCGTTGAACACTTTAGGAGTTACTTTATCAGCCACACAGGCATTATCCTTTAATGATTACAGAGGCTGGGCTGCGGAGCAGGGATTTGGAGTAGATATTTCCTTAAAAAACGGGAAAGATGCTCAGGGCGCTTTAAGTATGGGACTTTCAATTTCAGGGAGCAGCGAAAACGGAGCCAGCTTCAGCCCTTCATTAGGCTTATCTGTTTCCGGAAAAGAAAGTGATAACAGGAATATTTCCCTGGGGACTAATATCGGTTGCTCCATTAATTCAAGAGCGGGGCTTTCCCAGATCAGCTACGGATTTTCCATGTCTGCTTCAGAAGCCCGGAAAAATCCGAAAGGAATGTCTTCCAAACAAAAAGAGGCCTTTAATCCTAACTCCATGGGAGGCTTATCCGGCGGAAGTTCTTTTAATATCGGAACAACCAGCTTTCCGGTAGCTGTTCAGAATAACATGAAAACCATCAATTTCTCCGGTAATTTCAAGCTGGGGCTGGATGTTTATACCGTTGACCCGACAGGATCCGTAACGATCAGCTTTTCAAAGCAATTTATTCCGGACGATCAGAAAAAGCTGTCAAGCCCGTCTTATGGCTATTTCAATATGGAAAAAGGCCAGACAGATAAACATGCTTTACTGGATTTTACAAGAGATAATGACGGAACATTTACAGATCAGATCCCTTATTTACCTTCCGCTACGCTGACAAACGATGTCTTTTCCGTTCAGGCTCAGGGTATAGGAGGAAGCTTTAAAGGATACAGGAATGATGTTGGCTACGTTTTCGATCCTAAGAGCAGGAACGTATCCGATATGGGAAGTCTTGGATTTGAAATGGGAGCACCCGGATTATTCAAGTTAGCAGCAAACATCAATATGTCTGAAACGACATCGGAGTCTTCTTCCTGGGATGATGCAAATAACATGGTGAAAAATCAAAACAAGTTCAGATCCAACACTATAAAAAGGAACAATTATTCATTGATCGAAGCAAATGATTTCAGCGTAGATGAGGATAACTTCTTCAACTCACAGCTTGCAGGGGACTCTGCTGTAAGATTCAGACTGCAGGGAAATTACGAAATCATCAATGCTCTGACTCCGGGAACAATGCTAAACAGCGCCTCCGGAACTCAATTTAAAAGATCAGCGGAATATCCTAAAAACACGCTGCTGCAAACCAAAACAATAGGTGATCTGCGCAAGGGATTTGGTATTAATACTCTCTATTCCGGTGTTTCTTCAGAAGCAAAAAACCACCATCTGGGAGAGCTGATCTATCTGGGAAATGACGGAAGACGGTATGTGTTTGATATTCCTGCCTATAATAATGTCCAGGAAGACGTAACATTCGCGGTCGGATCAGGACTGAACGGAAATGGCAGCTCACTGCTCCCTTCGGACGAATACAACGGTATTGTTAATTACGGTTCTCCTTCTGTCGCATCAGAAAACAACTCTCACGGAGTAGATAATTATTATAATTCCAGAACAACACCTGCGTATGCGCACGCATTCATGCTGTCCAGTGTATTAACGGATGATTATATTGACAGTGACGATATAAAAGGGCCGAGTAAAAATGACTATGGTAACTATGTCAAATTCAATTACCTGAAAGTTTCCGATTATAAATGGAGAAATCCTCCCACAGCGAATGAAGCTTCTTATAATGAAGGATTAAAGTCCATTAAATCAGATGATAAGGCCAGCTTTATCTACGGAGAAAAAGACATCTTATACGTTACAAAAATTGAAAGTAAAAACTATGTGATTTTATTCACATTTTCCGATCGTTACGATATGTACAGCGTGAACGGACGAGACGGTGGATTGAATACCGGGAAAAAAGGATTGAAAATCGAACGAATAGACAAATACTCACGGATTGATTATGAGCAAAACGGTCCCAATGCAACACCGATACAATCCGTTCATTTTGAATATGACTATTCGCTCTGTTCCGGGAATCCTACTACTTCGGGAGCGCCTTCCGGGCAAAGCGGAAAGCTGACACTGAAAAAAGTATATTTTACATATCAGGGTTCCAATAAGATGAAATACTCCCCGTATGAATTTAATTACGCTTTCAATCCCGGGTATAATTTAAAAGCGGTGGACCGCTGGGGAGCTTACAGCCCGGTGAATGGTTCCGGCGCACACAATCCACTGAGCTCTGCGCTTCCTAATTTTGAATATCCTTATACTGTTCAGAATAAGGCGCTGGCAGATCAATATGCAAGCGCATGGAACCTGACAACAATTAAATTGCCTTCCGGTGGTGTCATAAGTGTTCAATATGAAGCGGACGATTATCGCTATGTTCAGGATAAAGAAGCCAACAGAATGTTTAAGATCGTTTCTACGGAAGAAGAATTAGCTTCTGCAGATCCGGATGCCTATGAATTACACCCTGCTTCTGATAACTTCGACAAGAATCAGCGGATTTATTTTAAAATGATACCGGGTTATAATAATATCCATGACTATATTGACGGAGTGGAACACCTTTATTTTCGCTGCCTGACAGACATGCGAGGACAGGGATCGGGAGCTCCGGAGAATTACGAATATATTTCCGGCTATGGTAAAATAGAATACTACGGAGATACGGTTGTCAACGGTGTTAAATTAGGGTGGCTGAAATTAAAAGGAGAGAAGCTGCAGGATTCCGGAAATAGTATTTACAGTCCGATTACAAAAGCAGCGATACAGTTCGGAAGAATGTATCTCAGTGAATATATCAACGATATTTCCCTGGCTCCTTCCGGAAATGATACCGAAAACGGATTACTGGATCTTGCAGATGCGGTTTTGAACAGCTTTGCCAGCTTCTCCGAATTGTTCCAGTCACCTAATCTGAAAATTTACAACCTGGACAGAGGGAAAAAGATCGTAACCAATAAGTCCTGGATCCGTTTGAAATGCCCTTCAAAAACCAAATACGGAGGCGGACACCGTGTGAAAAGAATTTTAATGTATGATAACTGGCAGGAAATGACCGGAGAAGGGAATTTTTATTACGGCCAGGAGTATTCGTATAAAGGCGCGGACGGGATCACATCCGGTGTAGCGGAAAATGAACCTATGCTGGGAGCGGACGAATCTCCGCTGAGACAGCCTGCTTTTTATAATGAAAAATACCGCATGGCTCCGGATCAGAATCTATATGTGGATGCGCTTCCGCTGGAATCACAGTTCCCAAGCCCGAATATCGGCTACGCGAGAGTCGAGATTAAAAATCTCTCCAGGCCGGGAGTTATAAGGACAGCCACCGGAAAAATTGTTAAAGAGTACTATACAGCCAGAGATTTCCCGTTTTCGATCACATGGTCAACAATAGATCCCCGGCCATACAGCCAGAGCGGTATGTTCCAGATGACCAAAAACACCATGCACGCATCTCAGGGCTTTGCCCTTGTTACAAATGACATGCACGGGAAAGAGAAAAAACAGACTGTTTACGGCGAAAACTCCTCTTACCCGATCAGTGATGTCGAATATAGCTACAAAACGGAAGGAACAAAGCTCGATAATACTGTCGATGTAATTTATCCTGACGGTACGGTACAAGAAAGGGAAATAGGCGTAAGAAGGGAAGCCGTGGGAGATTTCAGAAAATCAGAGACCAAATCACGGTCAATGAGCATAAATGTAAATGCAAACGGGATCTATGCCTTTGTAGTTATAACAATCCCGATGATCATACCAAGTATGAAAAGAACACAGATTCTTTTCAAAAGTGCAACACTCAGCAAGCAAACCCAGCAGTTCGGAATCCTGCAAAAGACCAGGGCAACGGAAAACGGCGCTTCCATAGAAACCAACAACCTGGTTTATGATGCCAATTCAGGGCAGCCGCTGATTACACAAACCATCAATAATTTCAACGACAGCATCTACAATGTGACATATCCTGCCTACTGGAAATACGAGAATATGGGAATGGCCTATAAAAACCTGGATACATATAAGACCGGCGTGGATATTTCCTCGGGTACCCTGAGCTGGAATAATGCCCCGGCAACATTTGCGGAAGGTGATGAATTAGCAATCATCTCAGGAAATACGAATATCATCGGCTGGGTAGCAGAGGTGAACCAGGACAACATAAAGATCATTAACAAACAGGGAGATCCTGTCTCTCTAAGCAATGCCACGCTGACCATTATCCGTTCCGGAAGAAAGAATAAGCAGACAGAGCCGATGGCGACATTGACCAGCATGTCCAACCCAATCCCGAGAATTAAGTACAATAACTATTCGAAAGTGCTGAATGCAAGCGCGATTGAGTTTTCTCAGCACTGGAGCACTTACTGTGAATGCATCCGTCCGGGTGACCCGACTTACACCACCAATCCGTTTGTCATGGGAACAAAAGGATTCTGGAGACCGTCCAAGTCATTCACCCATCTTACAGACCGCGTACAATCCAACTACAATGGTAATACAAATATCCGTAAGGATGGTGTTTTTGCGTCTTACACTCCGTACTATTATCTGAATGGAAGCAAATGGGAAGTAAATCCTGCCAACTGGACCTTTGTTTCGGAAGTGACGCAGTTCGGGCCTAACGGAACGACACTGGAAACGAAAGACGCTATCGGCAGATACAGCTCAACAGCTTACAGCTTCAATAATACATTGCAGACTTCCGCCGTGGTGAATGCCAGCCTGAAAGAGCATATCAACTTCCATTTTGAAGATGATATTTCAGCTTGCGGATCTTCCAACGGAACCGTCAGCCCTATGGACAAATCCGGGACTGCTCACACCGGAAGAAACAGTATCCGGGTAACGGCAGCACAGCCTGTAACCATTAATTCCTCGGATATTTCCTGCCCGAAACCGGGATGTAACCTTGAATTGTCAGCAGTTGAAAAATCATGGAAGATTCTGAACAGCACCGGAGATATCCAGCTGGATTATGAAATTGTTTATGGCATACCTGTTGTGAATTTTGATGTGACGAACAAAATGCTTCATATAAACAATCTGACAGATGAAGATTATGAAATAACAGTAAAGATCACAGATGCAGAAGGTTGCCAGCTGTTAAAAACCGTTCAATATCCTCCACAAAACTAATGACTATGAAAATGAAACTATTTTTTGCAGTACTTTTTGCAATGCTCTCTTCGCAACAGCTATTAGCGCAAGGATGTCCGGATGCCACTGTATTAGTCGGAGCAGAGACCAGTATTCCTGCAGCTGCTATTCCTTGTGAAAGTGGCAGCAGCACTTTCTACGCTTACTTTTCTCCGAATGCGACCTATTATAATGAATGGGTTTCTGTTTTTTCATACAAAGGAGGAGGAGCCGGAGATGCTTTTACCGTCCAGCTTTACGGGCCTTTTGAAAACCTGGGATCAGGTTGTTTAGCTCTTAGTCCTACAAATTTAATATATGAAGAACCTTCCATGACATATCCTACTTTCTCTCTGGGAACTGTGGAGGCGGATTCATTGGTCTTTGGTAAGATATACATTATAAAGGTGGTACTGTCCGGGTGCGACAATACACTTTCAATAAGCCACGGAGATGTTAACATTTTCCAGCCGGAAATAAGCTGCTCCGACTGTCTTCCCCGTTTCAATCCTCCTGTGGGAAAATATGTCTTGTCCGCGTGGGTAAAAGAAGACGGCGTTTCTCCGCTGATAACCAGCTATACGAATCCGTCAGTAAAAGTAATTCACCCGAACGCTTCCACCAATGAGCAGTTCTATCCTTCGGGAAGCATTATAGACGGCTGGCAGAAAATCGAAGGGATATTTACTATTCCTTCTGACGGTGATTTTGAGCTGCAGCTGCTCACAGCATCAGGAACCGCTTATTTTGACGATATCCGGGTTCATCCGTTTAACAGCTCTATGATCACGTATGTTTATGATCCGCTGACATTGCGGCTGATCGCGGAACTGGACGAGCGGAACTATGCTAAAATCTACGAATACGATGAGGAAGGAAAGCTGATTCGGATCAAAAAAGAAACGGAGAAAGGAATTATGACGATTCAGGAAACACGTGAAAATACCTTCAAGCAATGAAACGATATCTGACTTTTTTATTCTGTTTTTTTGCTGCTTTTCTGTCCTTTTCCCAAAGTGACATAAAAAGAGAATTCCTGGAAATGCTGGAACACTCCAAAGCGCAGTTCAAATCGGAAGAATACACGATTATTTTCCGGCAGAACACGTACGTTTATGACCGTCAGAAACCGTACGAGTCTTTTGTTCAGCAGTTTTCCAGGAAAGGCAGCAGCTATGCGCATAAAGCACCGGAATTTGAAATTCTGAACCTTCCGGAATACCGGATTGTTGTGGACAGCACCGACAAGATCATCTACATTACCGATACCGAAGCTTATCAGGAACCTGTTAACTTTTTTGTCAAAGAGGAGTTCCTGGAAAAAGTCAGGATAGAGAAAAAAGTATCAGGTAATTCTGTTGTTTACAATGTGGATGTTTTCTCTCTCAACATGGAATTTGAGGCTATTCAATACTATTTTAACAAAGAATCAAACGTCCTTCAAAAGATCATATTCTTCTACAAAGAAGGAGAATATTATGAAGATGAAAATCACCTAAATGAAAAAGAATCACCTGTTCAGGAGATCATTATTGAGAAAATCACTTTCGGGAAAACAGGTTTTCCGCTAAAAGAAAAATATATATCTGTAACCAAAAACAGCTTTTCTGTTGCGGCAGGTTACAAAGGATTTGAATTAAACGATGTAAGACAAAAAAAATAAGCTACTTATGAAATTGTTTAAATTATTAATTATCAGTTGCTTTTTGTTCGTGAACGGTCATGTAATGGCCGGCCTGTACAATTTCACGAACCGTATCTCGACAGTAGATTCAGCAGTACGGGTAGGAAGTATTTATGCAGAGGCGCAGGTTTCATCCTCTCTGGTGAATACGGGAACGTATATTACTCCGAGAAGATTCGGCTATGTGACCTTTAAAGCCGACCATCACCACGGGACTTATTTCACCACCATGGGTGTGGAGATCACTGTCCGTATCGAAAAATGGTCGGGCGGCAGCTACCTGGGAGATACAACGGCAAAACTTTCCCTGCAGTATGCACCCGACGGATCCGTTATCCGCGACGAGCATTCCCTGAGAATTGATAATATTGACAGCTATAAAGTAATTATTGAGGGCATTAAGGTGAACGGCAGCACGGTAACCGACCTGCCGGCAAATCTTGTTGTAGATTTGGATTTGTTTGTAGAACGATATTATGCTTACAGCAATGCGGCAACAGCAATGCTGATCGACTCCACAGCGCTCATCGACCTGGACTGTGACGGTAAATCCGACATTCTGCGCGTTTACTGGAGCCCGAGCCTGGGCATCGAAGAATACCAGTTTGAATGGAGCTTTGTGAACGATTACGGAACCAGTCCCGGTGTTTACAAAAGTGCTTCCAACGTATTTGTCGATTTCAAAAACAATTCCACACGTGTCGGAACTTACGGGCATTATTATGATATCAGCCTGATCTATGACAGAGGTTATTTATGCTACCGTGTACGGGGACTCGGCAGGGATATCTATGACCCGGAAAGAACCGTTTACGGTACCTGGTCAGAGCAGGAATCGGGAGCAGTGAGCAGCTTTCTGTCTTCGAGCTATCTGCAAAAGACCTTTTCCTATGAACCTACCGTGAACTGGCAATATACTGCCAGCTTTGCCGAGGAAGGAAAACAGAAAGAGGTAATTTCCTTCGCGGACGGTACGCTTCGCAGCCGCCAGATGGTGACACGCATCAACACCGACGGAAATATCATCGTCGGAGAAACCGTCTATGACCACCAGGGACGCGCGGCAATCCAGATCCTTCCGTCACCGGTAGAGCCTTCTCCCTGTTCGGGTACGGCAGCTGCCAGCCTGAAATACTATCCTGACTTCAACTTGTCGGATACGGATGGGAGCAAGTTTTCGGCGAAGGATTTTGATCTGGGAGACACCCTGAGCAATTCCTGTACCTCTAACGGAGGTCTCATGAGCACATACAGCGGTGCTTCCCGGTATTATTCTCCTCAGAATCCGGATCAGACGGGCATCAATGCTTACATTCCCGATGCGGGAAAACGGCCTTACTCACAGGTAGAATATACGGATGATAACACGGGACGCGTACGTCGTCAGAGTGGTGTGGGCGAAGGGTATGATCTGGACAGCGGGAAAGTGACCCGTTATTATTACGGAACGCCGGACGATATCCAGATGCGGCGCCTGTTCGGAAATGAAATCGGATACAACAGCTATTACCAGAAAAACATGGTAGTGGACCCTAACGGACAGGTATCGGTCAGCTATGTCGATAACTTAGACCGGGTAGTGGCAACTTCCCTCGCAGGCGATGTACCGCCGAATATGCAGGGAATTGAAAGCTCCGCATCCGGTGACAGCCTTGAAACTGAGCTGTTCACCAAAGACATGCAGACAGGCAGGGACCTTTCCAACCTGCTCAATACGGCGGGCAATGCTAAGGAGTTCTATCAGACCTTCACCGTTTCCACAGCGGGTAATTATACATTTGATTACAACCTGTCCTTTTCTAATTTTCAGGACAGCTGCCTGAAAGCAGGCATCTGCTTTGACTGTATCTATGACTTTTCGATCCGCCTGGAGGACGAATGCGGAGCAAACCTGCTGGACAATAGGGGGCTGGAACGCAGAGTAGGCCGTTTTTCGGCAGACAGCACGGGAGCAATGACCTTCTATACCACCTGCATGAGCACCGATTCCACGCTCCACGAAAACTTTTCGGTATTCCTTGGCGTGGGCAGCTACCGTCTGAGCAAAACCCTGACGGTGAACAGTGAAGCTAAATATGCCTACCTGGATAAATACCTGGACACGACTTACAACAAATGCCTGAAAACCATTGACGAATTTATTGATGAATATACTTCTGCCATCAGCTACGACGACTGTAACGTACAGATCGACTGCGACTCCTGCCTGGTGCTTCTGGGAACAATGGAAGACTTCATTGCGGGTGGCGGAACAGCAAACGACTTCTTTGCAAGGCAAAACGAATGCAAGGCTATGTGTCAGACCTTCTCTTACTGTGATATCCAGCGCGAAATGCTGCTTGCAGACGTCACACCGGGAGGACAGTACGCGGAATATACGGAACTGAACGGCCAGATCAATGTAAACCTGAAGCACCTTTCAGTATTAAAAACCTCCAACTCCCTTCCAAAAACAGATGCAGACTGGCGCCATCCGCAGATCAAGATCGGAGGAGTGCTCACAGCGGGCTATTACGGAGAAGATTCAACCACCAGGGCACGCCTGCAGCTGCAAGTGGTGAAATCCGGCTCAACAGTTGTTTCTTCCGTTCCGGAAGCACTGACACCGGGTGATATCATGGAGGAGATCAACGGTACGGACAGCACCTACTTTCTGTATCCTGAAAAATTAAAGCATGTAAAAGACTTTATCGACAGCTTCCAGACATCCTGGGCTTACAGCTTATTGTACTATCACCCTGAATACGGATTTTACGAGAGCTGCCTGGACCGTAAGCAAAAGGTAAATCCTTCGGACACTTATACCTCAGAGAGCTTCGAGGAACTGCTGATGCGCACCGACAGCTGGGACAAAGCCGTTCAGAGAGGCTTTATCAAAAGTAATTATACGACCTTCTCCGACCCGAACGACCGTCCGGAGAACTGGTTCATCAATTCAGCAAACAAACCATGGGATCCGTTTGTAGTGTACAGCACTTCTAACTATGACGGATTCGGGGATTCGGTGCTGTATAAATTCAATAATTTTGTCTTTGATTATTCGAACCAGCCGCTTTCAGTTGTCGAAGTAGCAGCCATGATCAACCGCTGCCCGACAGCGCTTTCCTCCGTAGGTTATTCTCCCAACTGTAAGGAATTCGGAATGGATGTATCAGCAAATCCTGCGCTGAACGATTCTATCCGTAACATGGACTGGATATTGCTTAAACAACTTTATTTAAGTCTCAAGCAGACCTACACGCACGAACATTCTGTTTATCAGTCGATCCATGCAACAGGAACCGACCTGCTGGGATATAACGGCTGTATCGGCAACAACAATTTCAGCATTGCGGACGATGGCTTTGCGTATAACGCGGTGATTTCCACAGGTTCTTCCTCCGGGGAAATTGTCAACCCGCTGCAGGCCTGCAGGCTGAGCACTTATCAGCTGTATGCGGATAAGACCAAACGCTTTGGCGCCGCAGACGATTATATGGATCTTGCCGGAGCACCGCAGTCGGTTAACCAGTCTTATTATCTGCAAACCGGCTCCTGCCCGATGGCACTTAACACAGAGCTGCTGCTCAAAGATATTTTTGCAAACGGAGGACTGAACACCTCCCAGACAGACATTAATCTTTATACTTCCTTTACCGGGTTTTTTCTGAATGTCAAAGATTACGACCATACGGGCGCCATTCCCGCAGCGGAATACGAGGTGAGCACAGCCTCTTCCTCTCTCATAAAAGCTACCGTGAAGAACGCACAGGAAACCCTTGCGGACTTTACTTTCAACAAAAGTGGTTCCGCCCCTTTTACCTGGGCAGATATCACGGAGATTTCGGCACTTAAACCTACTTCCCTTTTACTCATCAACGGACAGACCCATTATTCTTTTAAGCTTTACATTAAATACGATAACGGCAGCAACATCCTGGTGGATTCTTTGGAAGGTTATACCTCTCTCAATATCAAAACCTGTGATCTGGAACCGAAATGCGAACGAAACGATTTCCTTGTCAGCATGCAGAACCTGATGATGGCGCTTTCGATAGGTGGTGATCTGGCCAGCATCACCCCTGTTCAGGTATTGGGCGGCAGCTCTCCTTACAGTGCATTGATTAATCCGCTGATCCGCCAGAAAATGGGCAACATCAATGCCACAACAGCCTACTGGCAGCTGGATTACGTGAACGTTGCCTATCTCCTGAAAGAAACACCTTCCTCTCCGGCGTTCCTGATCTTATACCCGCTGTACAGCACACCGGTGACTATTTCTCCGTCAGGGCCAGTGGTATTAGGACAGACACATGTGCAGAACGAAACTTATTTTTCTATTGATGTGCTCGACTCCGCAACCCATCAGAAGATCGGAGAATATTTCATGATGTTCCTCTATAACGACGCGCTGGATAACCGCACACCCGTAGCGATAGGACGCTGTGCGGGGCCGGAGCTGCTCGGAAACAGCTGCAGCAGTGAAGCCGCACTTAACTACCGTGACCTGAACGCGCTGCTGAAAACGGAAATTTTAGCACAGAGATCTTCTTTTCCCGCTCTCAATCTGTTTGCCAATTCCGGTCTTGACGGCATCGGCGAATGTGTACTCGATTATAATTATACAACCAATAATGTAATACCTTCTACAGATACCCTCTCTTACCCCGTGGCAGGAACAATCCGCTACCGGGCGCTCTTGGACAGCGGACTGAGATGTCCTCTGGAACTGCAATACGACAAGCTGCCGGGCGCATTTTTACAAAGAGATTCGATTATCGCTGTCGGGGATATCATTCCTACGGGCAACCGGCAGATCGACGGAAGCTATACGGAATTCCTCATTCCTTTTGTCATGACCAACGGCGGAGTGATGGTCTATGATACACTTCGGGGGACCAGCTGTGTGAGCATCATGATCTGTGAAACCTGTATGGATACTATTTATACGGGCGGTGATGCCTTCTGTAAGGAATTTTACACCGGCTACTTAGAAGAATACGCTTCTTATGTAAAAGCGCAAGCTGCATTACTGCATTGCGAAGGTTTTGAAGCGTTGATGCCCGTACTGAGCTATGACGAATTTACCGAACGGAATTTATGCTGTTACCCGGATGACGCCCGCGCACTGCTGGAATCGCTCATAGCCCAGCTGGAT
The DNA here is from genome assembly GCA_001899145.1 of Flavobacteriia bacterium 40-80. GTDB lineage: Bacteria > Bacteroidota > Bacteroidia > Flavobacteriales_D > Crocinitomicaceae > 40-80. Next base: position 10,086 of record MKVF01000007.1, on the reverse strand, counting down.
ACGACAACCTGCATTGAAGATACAGGCGCTGTACTGCCGGCCTGCGACCTGCTCTATACTTCACCGGACGTATGCCAGGAAGCTTTCTATAAATACGTAAAAGTGCTGGCGCAATACAATTCCAGCGCATGGGCAGCGGCCAACAGCACCTATCTTTTGCCTGCGTATGAGGAATACAGCATGTATGCAGCAGCCGGAAAATGCTTCTGTATCGATTACTATGCAAACTATCTGAATACTTATATTACGGCCTCACCGTCCGCAACACTTCCTGCACCTCAGGCAATGGATGATTTCGCTTACTGTCCGGGCTCGCTGCCTCAGGGAGCGGATACCTGTGCGCTGATATATACCAGTTATGTCAACAAATACTATAAGTTTGCAGCTTATCAGTATACTTCAGGCAGCTGCGGCGCTTATTACACTACCGTTCCGATGCTCAGCTACCAGGAATTTACCGACAGAGGAGCCTGCTGCAGCCTCGATACAATGTTTGCCGTTATAGGCTGGGTACAGGTACAGCTGGATACTTCCTCCTGCCCTTCAGGCCAGATGCCTTATTACGGTACATGCAGCGGTCCTTTTGAAACGGAATCCGCCTGCGTGGAGAACTACAGCACCTACCTCAATGCCGTGATCGCTTACAATGCCAGTGCCTGGAGAATTTCCAAAGGAAAACCGAAAATGGTACTTTACAGCTTCGCTCAGGTGGTGGATTCTTCTTTCTGCCACTGCCTGCCTTATTATGCAACGTACCTGAATACCTATACTACGGCACTTCCGAACGCGGACCTGCCAACTCCTAACGAGCTTCCTAAATTCGGCTACTGCGCACTTCCGATCGGAGAATATGAAGAACCGTGCGAAGTGGTGTATGAACAATATATTCAATATTACTTAGATTTTGCGGACAATGAAATGTTCGGTGGTTCGCCGCTGTGCGGCAGCATGCCGGAAATGTATTCCTACCAGGATTTTGTAGATAACGGTATCTGCTGCAGCCTGGATTCCCTGGCGGCAGCTTACTTGCTGTTTGTACAAAGCTTCGATGAGCCGGTAACATGCCCGTCAAACATACTGCCTTCATTTACTTCCTGCCCGACAGACCTTTCCAACAGCTGCTACGACAAGTTCTCGGAACTGGTAAATGCCATCCGTGATTTCAACGCCTCGCCTTACGCAACGGCTTACAGCTATACCATCGGTTACCCGCATTCCGGGCCGCTGAACTGGTTTATGGAAGACGAAACAGGGCAACCTTATAACAACGGAGGAGGAATGATCTCCCCGTTCGGTATATCCATACATCCTTCCGTCAGCTGTAATTGCGCCGATACCTATATCCAGTACCTGCAGGAATTTACCGTAGCGCTGCCTTCTGCTTCGCTGGGCGCACCGATGGATGTAGTTGATTTTAACGGCTGTCCGAAAACAGAGGTACAAAAGTGCTTAGAGAAATACGACAACTATGTGGATTGTATCTACCGGTTCAACTCGTCAAAGTCCTTTGATTACCTGCTGACACTTACCAAAAAAGAATTTACGGAGGCAGGCGTGTGCGATTGTGTGGACGACTACTGCTTCTACCTGTCGGATATGACCTTAAAATACGGGAAGCTGGACACAAAACCTCCTGTCAGATCCATCTTCGAGTTCTGCCATTCTCCTTATTCATTAGTGCCGTGTGCTACGGGAAGCTTCCCGGTAATTCCGGACAGCCTTCCGGTATATGTGCCGGAGGATTTCTGTGCGGCGATCCTGGACGGTGTGGCTGTTTCCAATGCTTATAATGCCTACAACCAATACCTGGCAGGCTTAAAGCAGCAGTTCTTAAAAGATTATGATGCCCGCTGTATGCAGACAGTGGAAAACATGCGCAAGAAATATTTCGAACGGGAGTATCATTATACACTGTATTATTACGACCAGGCGGGAAGCCTGATCCGCACCGTGCCGCCGGAAGGTGTACAGCCGCTGGCCTTCAAATCTCCGGACGATGCGCTGTATGTGCAGCTGGGAGAAGACTTGCTCAACGGAACGCACACCGTCCTTACTGACCACAAGATGGCTACCACGTACGAGTACAACTCACTGGGGCAGCTTATCCGCCAGACGACACCGGATCATGACCAGATGGATATCTGGGAGCTGCAGTACCCGAACGGGCTGCACAGGGACCTGAAAGTTTCCGCGATCCAGATGGTGACCGAAAACACGGGATACCTGGCCGGAAACCTTTCTTCGGGCAGCATTCAGCGGGGCTTGTTCTACAAAACTGTTGACGGCGGACAAAACTGGTCAAGGGTCTCCTCTATTGTCACTGCCGACCTTAAAAAGGTAACCTTCCCAAGAGACGGCAACGATTTCTTCCAGACAGGATATGCCATCGGAAGTGACGGCATCCTCTTAAAATCAGTTGACGGCGGAAATTCATGGGATCTTTTAAATACCTTCTCACTGGGACAGGTGCTGCAATTCGAGGACATTTCTTTCGAATCTCAGACAACAGGAATCATCGCCTGCGCGGACGGAACCATCGTCAAAACAACGGACGGCGGAACTACTTTCTCCAGCAGCTCTCTTACACTGCCGGCAGGAATCACAGGCAGCTTCGTGAAGCTCAAGCAGGTGGTGAAACAAGCCGGAACGGACGCTTTCTACACCGTTACCCTTAACCAGAACGGAACTTTTGCCGATGCTGTTCTGAAAGAAACTTCCGGAACATTCAGCTGGGTACCGCTGCACGGCTCGGACTTCGGATCCATCTCCTTTTACAGCGATACGGCAGCTTACATCGGAGCGGGCAACCTGCTGCTGCATGTGACCTATCCCGTATCGGGAGATCCTGTCATCCGCACTGTGGATGCGCAGCTGCCGGGCTTCTATAACGACATCATCTTCCTTGATAAGAATACCGGAATCGTCAAAAAACAATATACCGCTGCCAACAGTACGGGCGTATTGTTCTACACGCTTGACGGCGGAATCCACTGGGATTCGCTGGCACCGGAAGGGCACATCGATTTCATCCAGCTCAATGTGGTGAAACGCACTGCCGATTATGTGATCATCCATACCCCTTCTTACGGCAGTCATCTGTATGAGGTGGTGCTTCACAAAAACGGCGCGCCAACTTATCGCCGCATTATCTCTGATGCACAGGCACAGGTGGGGAACCAGCAGGGCTATATTATCATCTCTTCCGATTTAGTGAGCAAATCCGCAACAGAGCATTATCTCACCATCTCCATGAACGACGGATATTATTCCCAGTCACGTGTATTTGACAATACTACCGAAAGCATTGACTGGAACTACCATTTCGATCAGATCGACGATATCGACGCAGGCCTGTCCAACCGTTACATGAAATTCCAGTCCGTGGTCCTCGCGGGAGAAGTGCATGCCATCGGGTTGACGTACAACAACCAGCTTCACCATCTCAAAGCGCCCTTCGGAGGAACCTTTACGGTACTTTCCAAGCTCAGCTCCGATGCCGGATATTACAGGGATTTTGCCTTCGATAAAACAAACGGGGTCATTTATACGGTGAATGTCAACGACCGCAAATTCTATAAATATACCCTTGCTTCGCAAACGCTTGCAGCCGTATCTTCCACAGCACTTTCCTCCGCTCCGGACATCGTTAACAGCTACCGCCTGGATTACCGCAACGGGAAAATCCTTATGGCTTCCAAAAACGGGGAATTTGCAAGTGTGACGGGCATCGGCTCCACACCTGTGGTACTCGAGCATTCGGCGATCTATGCCAGCTCGGCAAACGTACTTCATATCAATGCTTCCAACCGCTTTGTGGCAGGAATCAACAACGGGAAATTTGCTGATTACAATTCTTCTCAGAACCGCCTGAACATCGCTTCTCTTGGCGGAAGCACCGGCAATGTCAACGACATTACCAGCACCGGCACTTACTTTTTCTTTGCGGGTGACAACACGCTGGCGTATGTCTGGGAAACTTCCACATGGACGGTTGCAAAGGTTAACTATAATGAAAATACCTCCACACCGTTTGAGCAGGTATTCCCGGGAATTAACTTCAAACGCACGGAATTTGCTTCCAACACGCTGTTTTTATATGCAGCTGAGAATCTTTATTTCCATGCCGTCATGGTACCGGGCAGCTACAGCTTCTCTAAAAAAATACCGAATACGGGATCTCCGGTTTCCTCTCTGGCAGCAAGCTCTATGACAGGAAAGATCATCGCGTCCTTTGAAAACGGCGCTCTTTACACGATTGATGCGGTGAGCGGCACCATGATGCGCAACACCAGCGTGTACAGCACACCGATCGCCGATCTGCATTTTACCGATGCGGACAACGGAACGGTTGTCGGGGCTTCCTTCTTCGTAAGAAAAACTTCCAGCGCAGGCGCTGTGTGGCAGAAGATAAAACCTTCCAACAGCATTCCGACGCAGGTGGCGGCCACCATCCGCAAGGTATGGACAACACCTTCCAAAACAGCTATCCTGGTCGGAACGAATTACGTGGGAAGAATGACCGGCACTTACGTAACTTATGATGCCTTTACAGGCGATATCCGCGATATTAATTTCCGCACCCCGGTATCCACACAAGGATATATCGCTACCACGCAGAGCATCCGCGAGATCACCCATTCGGGTGGTACTTCTTCGCTATCGGTGAGCTTCGGAACAACTACCGGCATTACGGCAACGGATACCATTAATGCCATCCATATTTTTGAAAACCAGAATGTCATGGCAGTAGGGACAGCATCCCTGGTGAAGCTTTTCAATAAAGCAAGCAGCACTGTTACGGACCTTCAGTCCAACATTCCGGCGTCCAAAACGCTTAACGATGTGTTCTTCCACGACGATTATAACGGGTATGTGCTGGGCAACAACGGCGTATTCTACCGCTCCGCCAACGTATCGCTGCACCCGACCAATTACGGCATTACGGGGCTTCAGTGGCTGGCGCGCGAGAACGACCTTGCCGCTTCCTACGATGCCAACTCGAACGATAAAACCCTCGTGCACCTGAAGGCGATCTCTTTCGGGTCGCGCTTTAACGGGGTATTCGGAGGAGAAATGACCGCTTCATACATTAACCACAACAATAAAGGCTACGCCCGCAAGCTTAAGGATGAGACCGGGCAGTACGGCACCAACTTCTATTATGACCGCCTCGGACGCATCGTTGCCAGCCGCAATGCGCGCCAGTACAAGGAAGACAAATACTCCTACACATTGTATGATGCGTTAGGAAGAGTAGTTGAAGCGGGTGAGAAAACCGAAAATACCGGGCTTTTCACTGTGAAGTTCGCCTACATTTTCGGAACGGAGATCGGCGGGCAGCTCATTCCTTCGGTAGTGGACGATACCAAGCTGGCTTTATGGATCGCCGGTAACGGGCCGCGTAAAGAAGTAACTCACAGTTACTACGATACGCTGCACATTACAGGGCTTCCGGCGAGCTTCCCGGACGAGCCGCATACACAGCGCAACCGCATCGTTCATGTCAGCTACGAAGAGCTATATGACGGAGACGACCAGACGTATGATCATGCCACGCATTACGCGTATGACATTCACGGCAATGTGAAAGTACTGCTGCAGGACAAGCCTTCTTTTGAGAGCGATCCGCTGCTTTCCGCACAACGCTTCAAACGCCTGGACTACCAGTATGACCTGGTATCGGGCAACGTGCACCGTGTGGACTTCCAGACCGGGAAAGTGGATGAATGGCACCATGCCTATCATTACGATGCGGACAACCGCATTACCGCCGTGTTTACAACAGGAAAAACACCGCTCGCCGATCCGCTTTACGGCATGCGCTCCGTACAGCAGGAACCGGAGCAGTCGCCGTTCTGGAAAAAAGATGCCGCTTACTTCTATTACAAGCACGGGCCGCTGGCACGCGTGGAAACAGGACATGAGAAAGTACAGGGAACCGATTACGTCTATACCGTCCAGGGATGGATCAAAGGCGTAAACGCCAATACACTGGACGAAACCAAAGATCCGGGCAAAGACGCTACGGGATACCGTCCGCTTGTGGCAAAAGACGTTTTTTCCTACTCGCTCCATTACAATAATTTTGACTACAAAGCCATTGCAGCGGGTGCAGGAGATTTCCTTGCCGACCAGGCGGGAAGCGACCTGCTGGCAGCAGGAACGCAGCTCTACAACGGAAACATCGGACAGATGGTAACCACCATCACCAACCCGACCACCCGTGATGTATTGCCGCTCGGTAACGGCTACAAATACGACCAGCTCAACCGCCTGAAAGAAAGCAAAAGCTTTACGAACCTTTCCGGTAACGCGTGGGGCAACGCAGGGAGCTACGACAACAAGTACTTTAACAAATTTACCTACGATGCCAACGGCAACATCTTAACACAGGTGCGCCACGACAGCACGGGAACCAAAATTGATGATCTTGCCTACAAGTACGAGCGTAACTTTGCCGGAAGGCTGATACGTAACCGCCTGTACCATGTGAACGATGTGGTATCATCGTCATTGTACAGCGATGATATCGACGATATGGGCACCTTTGAGGACGACATCAACTTTATCAACACCGATAACAATTACGCTTACGACGGTGAAGGAAGACTCGTAAAAGACAAGCAGGAAGAAATTGATTCTATCCTGTGGCGTGTGGACGGAAAAGTTAAAATGATCATCCGCACACCGGCTTCTCAGAAAAATAACTTATCTTTCGATTACGATGCGATGGGAAGAAGAACAGCCAAGCATGTGTTAACTTCGGATAATACGCTGCTCTCCTCCACCTATTACATTCTGGATGCACAAGGAAACGTAATGAGTACTTACGAGCTGAATATGGACACGATAAACAGCTCTCTGAGCTATAACCTCGGGGAACGCTATATCTATGGCTCTTCCCGTCTTGGTATGCTCAAAGAAAAAGTCAATGTCCTCGGCTCGGCGTTCATTGATACACCTATGGACTCCGTGACACACACCATCGGTAACAAACGCTATGAATTTAACAATCACCTGGGAAATGTGCTGAGTGTTATTTCTGATAAGCCTGTAGCCCACGACAACGATGGAACAGTCGATTACTGGATGGCAGACATCAGATCTTCCTATGATTATTCTCCATTCGGGGTAATGCTCTCAGGCAGAACGTTTGAAAACTCACAGGCTATCTGTGAAGATTCAACGGTTAATGGAGCATCAGGAACGGTACTTCAGGAAGGGTTTGGAAGCTGGTCAGCATGGAGTCCAAATACATCTGGAGGACCAATTGGAATAGGGGGTACCGAATTAACCTACCTGTCAGATGAAATGCAGGTAAAAGCTGGCAAAACTGCTAATATTGGTGCTCACAAAACATTTATTACCGGTAGCGGATTGCATAGTGTAAACTTTGATATTACAGGGAACACTTGCCAAACCCAGATTTCATTCCCTCCTATGTCATCTCCAAAACCTATTAATGTATATATCAAAGATAGTGTTACCAATACGATAATTGCTTCGGCAAGCTACACCACAGCAGGAAGTTATTCCATATCCTTCACTCCCGCCAGTGCCGGAATGACTTATAAAATTGAGTTCTATATGTCAAGTGCCAGATTCTGCCAGTTTAGTGTAGATAATATATTAATTACTTATCAGGAATCGTCTACTACAACGGTGTGTAAAAATGTAGATAATTCATAATGTTATGCTATGAACGGACAGGAAAGAGAACGTGAAATCACACCGGGAACCTACTCCGCTGAATTCTGGATGTATGAAAGCAGACTGGGAAGAAGGTGGAATGTTGACCCGATGATGGCAAAATACCCATGGCAAAGCCCCTATTCAGCATTTAATAATTGCCCGATACTTTTTGCTGATCCGACAGGACTTGAAGGAGAACCTTCAGAAGACAAACCTTTCGTTCCTGAAGGAGCACCTGAAAATCCAACAGAAGATGATTCTTATCGGGATATGCAGGGCAGATTATGGCAATGGTTTAAATCTGAGGATGGCCCTTCAGGATGGGCGAGACTTGATGGGAATCTTGAAACAGTAGTTATCTATCCTGAAGATGTAAAGAAAACCCGACAGGAGAATTATGAGCGTACGAAAAGAAACAGTAACAGTATCATGGGTCAATTTTTCGGAGATGGAACAGCCTGGCAAAATGCAATTCCAAGCGGGCATTCAATTTTTTACGACTCTCCGGAAATGCAGAAAAAATATGGAGCAACAAGAGCAAACCACCAAGCCTTAGAAAATTTCTTGTTAGTATATGCAGGAGGTTCCTTAGCAGCTCCTTTTGTTGCAGTAGGGGCAGTAGAAGCAGCACCCTTTTTATTCCAAGCAGCAAGATTTTATCATCTAACATTTGGGGTGAACGGAGGATATTTTAATATAGCTTGGAATTATTCTACACAAAGTTATGTTACTGGTGATTGGACATTAGAAGGTAAATCCCTCACAGGACTTGCCACTTCAGGCTTCTTGACTTACGGAACATCTATTCAAGGACAGGCTTTTGTTGGAGCAATGGATCCTTGGGTGTCAATTAACTATGAAAACAATACGTTAGTAGGCAGAGGATATTTTTCTGGCGTAGGAAACAATCGGCCTTCATTACAAAAGACAACAATATTAAGTTTGGTTGGTATTATGCCTCCATTAATGCATCATGTCCCTTTTACTAATTCCCTTTTTATGAATCAAGTAGTTAACGAAGGAACTTCTTTATTAATTCAGCAAGGTGTAGAAAAATCAGGAAAAAAATGAAAAAGCACAAAGATAAATTAATTGGTTTGGGATTAATATTACTAATCATAATACTTAGCCAGATTTCTAATCATGACTATGAAAAGCAGATGGAAAATACCAGTGAGACAAAAGCATTTTACATTAAAAATTTCCATGTAAAGAATTTTGGACCAACAAGTTATTATTATTATTATGTAGATCATCACAAATACCAAGGAAGTTTTTATGATACGGATACGTTTTTAAAAAAAGGAGATACTATTTTAATAAAATATTCGAAGGAAAATCCATCTCTTTCAGAAGTTGTAGATAAATACTATATGCAAAAATATAGGGGGCGGTAATGGGTCGCGGGGCAACCTCTAAAACTTTCTTAGAAAAACGCTTCGAATTTTCGTAACTATTTGATAATAATATCTTTTAATCCCAAATGTCAAAACCGGCATTTGGGATTATTTTTTTGCCGTTAATGTCTGAAAAATTATTTCTAAAAAAACTCCCTTACTTCAACATTCATTGCATCTGCAATTTTTTTAAGTGTTAAAGAAGATGCGTTTTGTCTTCCATTTTCTATAGCAGATAAATTAGATTTCTCCATATTGATAACAGCACAAAGTTCATTTTGGCTAATTCCTTTTCGTTTGCGAATCTCCGCAATAGATTTTCCTAATCGAACTAAAAAATCTTGGTCTGTCATGGAAACCAATTTCCATATAAAAAAGAGTTTGGCGGTTATGATATATAATAACTATTGCTTATATTTGAATTATACCGCTACGCATAAACTATGAAAGATAAAGAACAATTACGGGTTTTAATAGAAAGCGACATTCGTGCTGTTCAGCTAATGAATGTATTAGAGCATGGTCAAATTGAAGTTGATTTATTTTTTACGGATAATTCCACGCTCATTTTTGAATCAATGGATATTAGTGCAAAATACCATACAGATGAGCTTTACAGCACGTATTTTCTATTGGTGGGAAAAGGAATAAATCTAAAAAATGATAATGGAGCTTTTGAACGGCTCATTTTACAGGTGTACAACTATCTTTTAAAGTACAGCGAGCTGTGCGCCATACTGGAAGAATCAGGAATATCTACTACTATCGGATAAATAAGGTACAAAACGGGAGCAATCATTTTATTGTTCCCGGATGTGCCAATGATTAAAAAGCCATCATTTTTGCTCAAAATCGGCTTAAAATGGGTGTTCCTGCCCTTTAAATCCAAGAAAGTTATTAACAATCAGTGTTTTGCGCTCAATCCCTTTATTTATGAGGGTTTAAGCGTGTTTTCATCGGGTTTTCCGTTTTCCCTTATTTTCTGTCCGTTCAGAGG
>MKVF01000006.1 GCA_001899145.1 Flavobacteriia bacterium 40-80 | reverse complement strand
AGGTGACCGGCCCGAATAGCTATAATACAACTCAGATTTCCAATCCAACGTTCACTAATCTACTATCCGGTACATATAATGTAACGGTAAGTGACACGAACGGCTGTAGCGCGACCACTACATTCCAGATCAATGACCCTGCGAATAACGAGGAACTTGCTGTAGTAGCTTTACCGGATAATCTGATCCACAACTGTTTTGTAAACGGCACAGATGGTTCTGCAACTTTAACTGCAACAGGTGGCTATGCTCCTTACACATATCAGGTAACCGGCCCAAACAGCTATAATACGACTCAGGTATCCAATCCAACATTCACCAATTTGTTGTCCGGTACTTACAACGTAACAGTGAGCGACACGAACGGCTGTAGCGCGACCACTACATTTACAATTGTTGATCCTGCTAACGGAGCGGTTTTAACGGCGACAGTTCCTTCTGACAGCTTGACACATAATTGTATTGTGGGCGCAAATACAGGAATTGTACATGTTGCAGCGACGGGTGGTTTTGCTCCTTATATGTATCAGCTGGCAAGCGGAACACCACAAGCTTCTAATACGTTTACAGGACTGGCCGCAGGAAACTATAGTGTTACAGTTACAGATACGAATGGCTGTACTTCTATGGTTGCGTTTACGATTCTGGAACCAACGGATAACCTGACTTTAACTGTTCAGACAGGATCGGTCATTCATAATTGTGTTCCGAATGCGAGTACGGGAAGCGCTGTGCTGGTAGCAGCAGGCGGTTATGGATCTTACAGTTATGTCTTAGATGCGGGAACGGCTCAGCCACAAGGTTCTTTTACGAATTTAACTACAGGAAATCATACAGTAGTTGTTACGGATCTGCATGGTTGTACGGCAACTCAAACGTTCTATATTTCAAATCCTCCGTCTCAGCAGGAGTTGACTGCAACAGTAAATCCTTCTGATGTGCTTCATAATTGTATTCCTGGAGGACAGGCAGGACAGGCAGCGATTTCTGCGCTGTACGGATTCCCGCCTTATACTTATACGCTCAACGGAGGTACACCGCAAGTATCAAGCGTATTTACCAGTCTTGCATCCGGAAACTATACGGTGATAGTAACAGATTCCAACGGATGTCAGAAAACAGCCACATTTACTATCAATGATCCGTTGAACGGTCAGGAATTAGCTGTAAATATAGCTCCTCAGAATATTGTTCATATATGTGTACCGGGAACCAACACAGGCTCTGTGACTGTTACTGCGGCAAACGGTTTTCCGTCTTATGTGTATTCATTGAACGGAGGCGCAAATCAAACATCGAATGTGTTTAATAATCTGGCAGCAGGAAATTATACTGTGACAGTAACAGACCAGAATGGTTGTTTAAAAACGGCATCTTTTATAATAGAACAACCGGCAATTGAGCTGGCTGCTCAGATTTTCTCAAATAATGTAACACATGTTTGCGTACCGGGGCAAAATACAGGCTCATTTGAAGTTTCAGCGTATGGTGGCTTTGCTCCGCTGACTTATAGCTTTAACGGAGGAGCTTTCACGTCAAATAATATATATACGAATCTGTTTGCGGGAACTTATACTGTTACGGTGAAAGATGCGCATAACTGTACGAAAGATGTGACAGTGACTATTACTAATCCGCCTTCCGGACATGCTATTTCTGCTTTTGTCAATGAATTGGACATCAATCATAATTGTATTGCAGGACAGAATAACGGAGTGGTTAAAATTAGTGCAAGTGGCGGTTACACACCGTATAGATATGTTGTGGCAGGAGGAACACCGCAGATCAGCAATATTTTTACAGGTGTGGCAACAGGAACACATAACTTTACTGTGATTGATGCGAATGGATGTGAAACGTATGTAAGTGCGACTGTGAAGGATAATGATCTGCCACAAATTTATCTTGCAAATGCGGATTCTAACGGTTGTGCGCCATTAACGCTCACGTTTGATAAAAATGAATACAATTATTTAAGCTGTAACTGGTTGATCAACGGAGATACGGTTAATAAGAATTGTAATGATATGGAATATACCTTTAATACTCCGGGATGTTATCAGGTGCAATTTGTAGGACAAGGCCAAACCAGATGCTATGGCTCTTCAAACATGGTGACAATATGTGTGACCTCAAGACCGATAGCATCGTTCACACCTTCATCTTATGAGGTAAATTCCATTGAAAATGTAATCTATTTCAATAATACTTCTCAAAATGCAGATTATTACAACTGGTCATTCGGAGATTTCACGCCTGATGCTACGACTGAGCATGTAACCCATACGTTTGTCGGAGTAGAGAATCAGAACTTTACGGTAATCCTGACCGCATATACTGAAACGGGATGTGCAGATACGGCAGCGGTGAGATTCACAATGAAAGAAGAAATTATTTTCTTTGTTCCGAATGCATTTACGCCGGATGGAGATAACTTTAATAATGTCTTTAAGCCGATCATTACAGAAGGCGTTGATCTGACATCTTACAACCTGCTGATTTTTGACAGATGGGGAGAAGTGATTTTTGAGTCGAATGATGTAGATTACGGCTGGGACGGAACTTATTTATTCAACGGTGGCAAGCTTTGCCAGGATGGTACGTATGTATGGAAAATCCGTTTCAAGAAAAAAGGAATGGATGATATTATAGAGAAAACAGGACATGTGACCTTAGTTCGGTAATCGATAAAAAAGAAATGGCTTTCAATTTGAAAGCCATTTCTTTTTACTTTTTATGTTCTGATTCAGAAATCAACGTTATCAGGTTGAAGTCCCGAAAAGCCGGTTTCCGTCATATTGTTGATCTTTTTAATGTCCTCATCACTTAATGTAAAATCAATGGAATTATTAGCAATGATCCGTTCTTCATTTGTTGATTTTGGAAGTACAATGATGCCCTGCTGTAATGCAAATTGCAGGCAGATAGCTCCTGTCGATGCGTTGTATTTTCCGGCGAGCTCAACCAGCAAGGGATTTTCCAGAACACGGCCTCTTCCTAACGGACTCCATGCTTCGACCAGAATATTGTGCTGTTTGCAGAACTCAACCGTATCTGCTTGTGTATATCCCGGATGATATTCAATTTGATTAATCATGGGTTTGATAGTTGCTGTTTTGAATAGCTCTTCCAGGTGATGAACCAGGAAATTGCTGACACCGATTGCTCTGATCTTTCCATTCATATACAATGTTTCCAGCGCCCGCCATGTTTCCGCATTCAGTTCAGCGGCATTTGAAAATTGTTTTGTATTTGCCGGCCAATGGATAAGATACAGGTCGAGGTATTCCAATCCTAAACGTTCCATAGAAGCATCAAAAGCTTTTAATGTTTTTTCATATCCCCGTTCTGTATTCCACACTTTGGTCGTGATAAAAAGCTCTTCTCTCGGAACAGCACTTTCACGGATGGCGATACCAACACTCTTTTCGTTTTCGTAAACTGCTGCTGTGTCGATGTGACGATAATTATGTTTTAAGGCAAATTTGACGGCATCAATACATTCCTGCCCTTCCTGAATTTTGTATGTTCCGAAACCCACAGCCGGGATCTGAATATTGTTGTGAAGTTTAAAGGTTTTCATATATTATCATTTGTTTGGATTCTAAAATTACATAGAATAAAAACCATTAGTTCATAATTAACAGAACATTTTAAAGCAATCCATTTGATACAGAATAATATATTAGCAAGGTTAGAAATACTGCTTTTACACTTCTATAAATTCCAGTTCCTGCGTATAGAGGACAATTCCCCGGACATTCGGAAAATCCATTTGCTCAAGGATTTCACAGTAATTTTTTATTTGTTTCAGATCCTTGCCGGTTTTCAGTCCGGTTTTAAAATCCAGTACAATGGTTTCGTTGTCTTTCACTATGATTTTATCCGGGCGTTTTACCTCTGACTCAGAAATGATGATGGATTGTTCATTTATTACCTGTTTTTTACCCTGGTGCAATTCCTCATACATTTTGCTGGAGGTAATATGCTGAATGTCTTGCAGCAAACGCTCTGAAAATGCTTTTTCGATCAATCCTTTTTTCTGGAGAATTTCGATGGCTTCCGTGCTGTCATTAAAATGTTCCAGCTCCGAAAGAATATAATGCAGCTGACGGCCGTAGCGTCGTTGCTCTTCAATGCTTTCGTCAATATCTTCCAGGTGGTTTTTTAGCGAAATGGAAGGGAACCATAATTTGTCGGAAACATTCTCAGGAACAAAATTATTTGCTTCATTTGCCTGAAAAGAAGCCGGGTTGGTAACACGTTCACCGAATTGGAACCGAAAAAACTCTCTCTCTTTCCCGATAATTTCCTTTTCAGCGGTGTGGGATTCAAAAACGGGCGTCTGCAGGAATTCGTGAAAGATCGGCCCGAAAGCAACCGAAGAATTGCTTTTGATGTAATTCATGACATATAAACGGTCGATCGGACGTGTGAAAGCAACATAGTATAAATTCAGCTTATCCAGGAGTCCTGCCGTGTATTCCTCTGTATAATTATTTTTTAATTTAGGACTTAAAACTTTTTGTGAAAGAGTAGTGTAGGAGAGATGCTCATCTAACTGGATCAGGTATTTTGCTTTATTTTTTAAAAAGTTGTTGTTCAGCTGCGGAATGATGACTATTTTAAATTCCAGCCCTTTTGATTTGTGAGCAGTCATTATTTTGACCGCATCTTTATTTTCAGGTGTCTGAATGGATGAATTTTTTCCTGTTTTTGCATAAAAATCCAGAAATGTGTTCAGATCAGGCCCGTTGTTCAGATCGTAATTAAATGCCAGATCCGATAAATGGTGTAAATACGGATTTTCTAATTCGTTCAGTCCGGAAATCTGATAAAACCGTTCCAGTAAAGCATACAGATTCTCAAAGGGAAAGTGAAAATTTTCCCAGGATTCGAAATAGTCATTAACGAACTGCCGTGTATTGAAATAACTTACCGGACCTGATTCTTCATTGAATGCCGGACGTTCATTCATATAAGACATATAAAGCCGTGTAGCATCTTCCGGAAATCGTATGGACAGGAACTTTTCCGCAAACCGTTTTGCAGCAAGCTCATTGGAAGGCTGGTTTCTCCATGACAGATAGATGATGCACAATTTCACAGCCTGATCGGAATCTACTGCGAGGCTGTCGCTGGAAACAACCTTATATCCCTTTTGTGATAAAGCGATGGCATATTCGTTGCATAATCTTGCTGTGTCTCCTAAAACGCAGATATCTCCTTTTTCATAGCCGTCTCTGATACATTCTTCCACGCGGGAAATCAAAAACCGGATATTTTCGGAGCTGTTTTCCTCTTCACTGTCTTCGTCGCCGGCAGATCTTGCTTTTTCTTTTAATGAAATAAGCTCAATATACCCTTTTTTCTCGCTTTTCGGATTCTGAACGATGCTGTCGTAATAAGAGGTATAATCAATTTCTTTTTCCTGACGGATAAACTTCACAAGTTCTGTAAAAAACAAATTATTGAATTCTACAATTTCCTTTGAAGAACGGTAATTATCTCCCAAATCTTCCCGGATGCCCATCTTTTCAAAATAACCCGAAATTTCTTTTAAGGAAGCTTCGTTTTTTGGATTGTAAACCGCCGGTAAAGCAACGAACTGATCAGCGACTCCGCCTCTGAAGCGATAAATGGATTGCTTCGGGTCTCCCACAATTAGATTCTGATATTGCTGGGAAAGTGCTTCATGTACTAACGGAACGATATTCTGCCATTGCAGGCGGGAAGTATCCTGGAATTCGTCCAGCAAAAAATGATTAAACCGTGTTCCCAGTTTTTCATAAATGAACGGAGAGCTTTCATTTTTCAGCAAATCGGAGATCATACGGTTAAATTCGGAGATTCGGATAATCTGTTCTGTCTGACGGAACTCCTGTAACCGGTCGTGTATTTTTTTCAGCAGGCGGATATAATGAAAGCTTTTCTTGACACGGTTCAATTGCTCGGTCTGAGCAATTAACTCCAGATGCTTTGTATAAAAATCAGTAAGTATATTTACAATATGCTCCGGCAGCTCGTTATTCTCCATATAGCGGATTTGTGCCTCCGTTAACGGCATTTTCATTTCTGAGCTGATCCGGGATTTGTTGGCTTTCAGCTTTTCAATTAAACCAACAATGGAATTTTTTTTCCGTTTGTCGTCAATATCATCAACGACCGGCTGAATTTTATCCAGAAATTGTTCCGCGTTTTCTTCAATTTTTTGATCCAGATGTCGGATTTGAAGCTTTATCAGGTTGAATGTTTCCGAGCTGTATGTCTCCTCATCTGTCTGATTCAACAGTTCAATCGCCTCTTCTTTTCCGAGAATTTTAAGATAATCGGACAGCTCTCTTTCAAAATTCCAGTTTTCCCCGTCCGACATTTTTTCTTCTGCCAGCTGTACAAATAATTTTGACAGGACAGAAGTGAACTGGTCGTCTATTTCGTTCAGAAAATCTTCCGTTACACGCTGTGTAATTTCCGTTTCATCAATGATGACTTTAAAATTAGCGTCCAGATTGAGGTCCATCGCAAACGAACGTATCAGGCGCAGATTGAACTTGTCAATGGTCATTACATAAAAATCCTCGTATTGATGCAGAATATGTGTCAGCGCAATTTGTGCTTTTTTCTGTACTTCTTCCGGTTTCATCCCGAAATCTTTCGAAATATCCGCTAAGTATTTTTTCGCTTTTTCCGTGTTTTCAGGAACTCTTTCGGGATTGCTTAAATTATCCAGAGCGCTGATGATCCGTGTCTTCATTTCCAATGCCGCTTTATTGGTAAACGTCATGGCGATGATCTTCGAAAAATTCAGAGGTTGTGCATCACCTTTTAAAATCAGCTCCAGATACGTTTTTACAAGCGTATATGTTTTTCCGCTTCCTGCAGAAGCGCTGTATATTTTCAAAGGCTTATCCATCAGAGATAGTTCTTTTTAAGATGTTCTGAAATTTTATGTAAAGATGGTGAAAAAAGTCTTATTCTCAGAAAGAACTTCTTTCGGATATCTGGTGAAAATAAGCCTATGTTGTAATTTTAATGTAAAAAAAATATTTTTCTTTTATTTCATGAAATTGTAATGTACTTTTGTGCTCAGTTCATTAAAATATAAACTTATAAAGAAAGGTGGAGGGACTGGCCCGATGAAACCTTGGCAACCTCTTCCGTTTCAATGGAAAAAGGTGCCAAATCCTATTCGTCAGCAGACGGAAAAGATAAGTTGTGATACAGGATTCCCTGCTTTCTTTATGCTTTAACAGATTATGATAAAAGAACTTTTAAAAGAAAGGATTCTCGTTTTAGACGGCGCGATGGGAACGATGATTCAGCGTTATACATTAACAGAAGAAGATTTTCGAAAAGGATGGTTTGAAAACCACCATAAGCCATTGAAGGGAAATAATGATCTGCTGTCACTGACACGTCCTGATATTATTAAGGAGATTCACGCTGCTTACCTTGAGGCAGGTGCGGATATTATTGAAACGAATACTTTTTCCGGGACAACAATAGCTCAGGAAGACTATGGCCTCGCTTTTGCCGTGGACGACATCAATTATCTGGGTGCGAAAATTGCCAGAGAAGTCGCAGATGAGTACACAAAAAAAACACCGGATAAACCACGATTTGTAGCGGGATCGATTGGTCCGACAAACCGTACAGCCAGCCTTTCTCCTGATGTAAACGATCCCGGATTCAGAGCAATCACTTTCGAAGAACTTAGAGCAGCCTATTATCAGCAGACAGATGGTTTAGTCAGAGGAGGAGCGGATATTTTATTAGTAGAAACTGTTTTTGACACACTGAATGCCAAAGCTGCATTGTTTGCTATAGATCAGTATTTTGAGGAGAAAGGAATAAAATTGCCGGTGATGGTTTCCGGAACAATTACAGATCAGTCGGGAAGGACATTAACAGGTCAAACCACAGAAGCTTTTCTGATTTCTGTTCAGCACATGGATCTGCTGAGTATCGGGCTGAACTGCGCACTTGGAGCAAAAATGATGCAGCCTTATCTGAAAACGCTTTCTCAGCACGCACCCTTTGCGGTAAGTGCACATCCGAATGCAGGACTTCCGAATGAATTTGGGCGTTATGATGAGACTCCCGAAATTATGGAGAAGCAAATAGAAGATTATCTGAAAGATAATATCATTAATATTATTGGTGGGTGTTGCGGAACGACACCAGAACATATAAAAGCAATTGCGGATTTAGTGAAGAACTATGAACCTAGAAAATTAAGTACTGAATACTGAATTTTTTGGTAAAGAATGTTTTAATTAATTATTGTTTGAAGTGATCTTTTTTCTTAAATTAAAAATGACAATTAAACCATTTATTATGAAAGAAAATGTATTAAAAACAAAAAGCTTTGAATTTGCGTTGAATTCTGTTTCAACTTATAAAAAGCTGATTAAGAATCAGGAATTTATTCTGAGTAAACAGTTTCTTCGTTCAGCAACTTCAGTTGGAGCGAATATCAGAGAAGCAAATAATTCTCAAAGTATTCCGGACTTTATTCATAAGCTTTATATTTCTCTGAAAGAATGTGATGAATCGCAATATTGGTTAGAGCTTTTGTTTACCTCTGATTACATTGATAAAAATAATTACGAAAGATTAATCCATACATCCGATGAAATTAAAAAAATACTCAAAAGCAGTATTTTAACTTCAAAATCTCGGTTAAAACCCCGTTCATAATTCAATATTCAAAATTCAATATTTAAGATGACACAAACGACTTTAAAGCTTTCCGGATTAGAACCGCTAATCGTTACAACTGAATCTAACTTCGTGAATATTGGTGAACGAACCAACGTGACCGGCTCACGGGTATTTTTAAAGATGATTCAGGAAAATCGTTATGAAGACGCATTGTCAGTGGCGTTGGAGCAGGTGAGAGGTGGTGCTCAGGTGCTGGATGTCAATATGGACGAGGCGATGATTGACGGAAAAGCAGCAATGACACGTTTTTTACATTTAATAGCTTCTGAGCCTGAAATAGCGCGGATCCCCATTATGATTGACAGCTCCAGATGGGAAATCATTGAAGCAGGATTACAGTGCTTGCAGGGGAAAGGAATCGTTAACTCGATCTCATTGAAAGAAGGAGAAGATGAATTTATCCGTAAGGCAAAGCTGATCAAACGTTATGGCGCAGCAGTGGTAGTCATGGCATTTGACGAACAGGGGCAGGCGGATTCATTAGAGCGGAGAATAGAAATCTGCAAACGTTCGTACGAATTGTTGACTGAACAAGCACATTTTCCTCCCGGAGACATCATTTTTGATCCTAATATTTTTCCTGTTGCTACAGGAATGGACGAGCACAGGCGCAACGCACTGGATTTCTTCAATGCGGCGAGATGGATCCGTGAGAATTTAACGGATGCACATGTCAGCGGAGGAGTTTCTAATGTTTCATTTTCATTCAGAGGAAATAACAAAGTAAGAGAAGCAATGCATTCCGCGTTTCTATATCACGCAATAAAGAACGGAATGGATATGGGAATAGTAAATCCTACAATGCTGGAGATTTACGATGAAATAGATCCTGTATTACTTAAAAAAGTCGAAGATGTCTTACTGAACCGAACAGAAGATGCCACGGAAGAATTACTGGCTTTTGCGGAAACAGTAAAAGGCGACACATCCAAAAAGGTAGAAACGAATGAATGGATGAACGCACCGGTAGAGGAACGTCTGAAATACGCATTAGTAAAAGGAGTATTGGATTTCCTGGAAGAAAATGTCGAAGAATGCCGAAGAAAGTATGCCCGGCCGATTGAAGTAATTGAAGGCCCGCTGATGGATGGAATGAATGTTGTTGGCGATCTGTTCGGTTCAGGAAAAATGTTTTTACCACAAGTGGTAAAATCAGCCCGTGTTATGAAAAAAGCGGTAGCAATACTGCAGCCTTATATTGAAGCAGAAAAAAATGAAAAGACTGCAGCGGCAGGAAAGATATTGATGGCAACCGTAAAAGGAGATGTCCACGATATCGGGAAAAATATCGTGAGCGTGGTTTTAGGATGTAATAACTATGAAGTTATTGACCTGGGAGTAATGGTTCCGACAGAAGAAATTATTCAGAAATCTGTTGAATATAATGTTGATGTAATAGGATTGAGCGGGCTGATCACACCTTCACTGGACGAAATGGTTAGTGTTGCAGATGCGCTGCAGAAATCCAACCTGTCGGTTCCGCTAATGATTGGAGGAGCGACGACATCCAAAGTACATACCGCCGTAAAGATAGAACAGCACTATCCCAACGGAACGACAGTTCACGTTCTGGATGCATCGCGTGCAGTAACTGTAGTAGAGTCGCTGCTTGGAAGTAAAAGAGAAGATTTTGTAAGTAAGTTAAACGAAGAATACGATAAAATTCGTTTTCATCATGAGAATAAAAAATCGGCAAAAACGTTATTAAGCTACGATGAAGCTTTAAAAAATAAGCTCAAAATTGATTGGGAAAATGAAGTTATTCCTGTGCCAAATAGATTGGGAATTGAATGTTTTACTGATTTTCCGCTTGAAAAACTGAAAAATTACATTGACTGGACACCTTTTTTCATGACATGGGAATTGTATGGTAAATTTCCTGCGATCCTAAATGACGAAGTGGTTGGTGATCAGGCAAAGCATCTTTATGAGGATGCGCAGCTGATGCTGGACAAGCTGATCGCGGAAAAATGGATAAAAGCACGTGCCGTTTTTGGTATTTTCCCGGCTAATTCAATAGATGATACGACAGAGATTTACGACCCGCAAACCTCTTTGGTGCTGGCAGAAAGTTACAGTTTGCGTCAGCAGACACAAAAAACGGCGGGACAGCCTAATTTATCCCTTGCGGATTTTATTGCTCCTAAAGGTACTAAGAGAGATTATATCGGCTGTTTTGCAGTAACAACAGGTGTTGGTCTGGATGAAAAAGTGCTTGAATTTGAAGAAGAACACGATGATTATTCCTCGATCATGTTGAAGTCGCTTGCCGATCGTTTGGCAGAAGCATTTGCTGAATATCTCCATGAATATGTCCGAAAAGAATACTGGGGATATGCCACGGATGAAAAGTTGGAGAATGAAGATCTTATTAAGGAAAAATACATCGGGATCCGTCCTGCGCCGGGTTATCCTGCATGCCCTGACCATCGTGAAAAGCTGACTATTTTTAAGTTGCTTAATGCCTATAAGAATACAGGAATACAGCTGACGGAAACTCTGGCAATGCATCCGACTGCTGCAGTCAGCGGCTGGTATTTTGCCAGCCCGCACGCCAAGTATTTTGGTTTGGGGAAAATTGATGAGTCACAGATAAAAGCAGATGCAGCGAGAAGAAGAGTGAATCCGGAAGAAACAGAAAAGTGGCTTCGCCCTAATATCTTTTGATTTTGCTCGACAGATAGGGCGTTTTACTCATTTTTGAAAGTTAAATATGGAAATGTTCATGAAGAACATTTATATTAGTATTTTCAACTATAGATTATATGAAATTCGTTACTTTGCTATTGCTGCTTTTAATGTCAGGAAGTTTTGTTTTTTCACAGAGTTTGACCGCCAATTTTACGGCCTCAAAAACTGCTGTCTGCGAAGGTGAATCCATCACATTTACAAGCACTTCAACAGGAAGTAACATCACAACTTATAACTGGAACTTCGGTAACGGAGAAACGAGTACTCAGCAGAATCCTGTTTATACTTATCCAAGCCCCGGGACTTATACGGTGACACTGGCAATTCAGAATAGCACCGGCCAGGCAGATGCAGAGGTAAAAGTGGGATATATTACAATAAATCCATCTCCTCAGCCCAGCTTTTCCATGTCCGGAAACAGCTGTACAGTGCCGATCAACATTACTTTCAATAATACTTCTTCTCCCACTGCGGATGTAAATTTTGCATGGAGCTTTGGGAATGGGAGCACCTCAACCAGTTTGCAGCCAGCGGCAGTAACATACAACAATGCTGGAACTTATACAGTCACTCTGAAGGCAACCAGTACCGTCAACGGATGTTCAAAAACATATAGCCATGATATTAATATTTCAAATTTCCAGGCAGATTTTACTGCCCCTGCAATTGTTTGTGTCGGAAGCCCTGTTCAATTTACTGATAACTCTTCTGCCGGTGCGAATGTATGGCTTTGGAATGCGGATATTGCCGGAGCATCTACTGTTCAGAATCCGACCTTTGTTTTTTCTACTCCGGGAACCTATACTGTTTCCTTATCTGCAAGGAACACAACTTCAGGCTGTGATGCTACGGCGACAAAGACTGTTCAGGTAGTCGCGGCTACCGTGCCGAATTTTATCGCACCTGATACGGCAGGCTGTAGTCCTGCAACAATAACTTTTCAGAATACCACAGGAGCTTCAGGAACGTATAAATGGGTTTTCGGAGACGGAACAACTTTTACGGGAACAACACCGCCCGCACATACTTATACCGGCAACGGAACCTACAATGTTAAGCTGATTGTTACAGACGCGAACGGATGTGTTGATTCACTGACGAAAAACAGCTATATTGTTATTTCAGATATTGAGGCTAAATTTATGGCAGTTCCCGTTGACGGATGTACTCCGCTTCAGGTTAACTTTATTAATCAGTCGACTACTCCGAATTCTACAACCAGTCCTATTACTGCCTGGAGCTGGACATTTGGTAACGGTCAGACATCTACATCGGCAACACCACCGGTACAGACCTATGTTACCGGGAAATACGATGTAACTTTAATTATAACCACTGCAAATGGCTGTAAAGACACTATTTACAAGCAGGAATATATTAAAGTCGGAACAAAGCAGCATGCAGGATTCACGTATGCACCGCTGATTTCTTGTGCGAAAAAAGAAATAGTGTTTACTAACACATCCGTGATTGATCCGAATATTGATTCTACGGAAGTTCGCTGGGACTGGGATTTTGGAGATGACAAAAATTCTACGGATAAGAACCCTAAACATCAGTACGACAAGGATACGGGTTATTTTGACGTACAGCTGATTGTTGATTACAGGGGCTGTAAAGATACAATGAAAGTGGACAGCGCGGTTTATATTAAAGCGCCTATATCGCAGTATTACCTTCAGCAGGACTTGTTTTGTAACCCCTCTTTTCCGATCACGGTCCAGACGGTAGATACTTCCAAGCTGGGAGTTTCTACTGATTTGATCGATGTTTACTGGAAATGGGGAGATGGGACACAGACACATATCCCGAATGCAGACCTGCATGATTCAGATAAAAGCTCGACTTCACATCAATATCCGGCGGGATACGGATCCTACACCATTTGGCATATTATAGAAAACCATACTACCGGCTGTGTGGATAGTCTGAGTAAGGTTGTGAATGTTTCTTCGCTGGTACCTGCAATGACATTGACAAATGATTCCATTTGTAAGAACGGGCAGATCGGAATAGACGGCAGTGCGGCTACCTCCTCTAATACAATCACTTCATGGGGCTATAATATGGGGAACGGAGTGACTAAGACAGGAAATCCGGTATCTTACACTTATACAACAGCTGGCACTTATACTATTACGCAAACAGTGAAAAATAGTGTTGGATGCGTTGCGACAACAACATTACCTGTTGTAGTGCTTCAATTACCACTCGCTGATTTCACTTTATCCCTCAATGCCGGTTGTGCACCATTGATTACAACTGCCGTTAACAATTCCTCTGTTCAGGGGAACGGAGCGCCTCTGAGTTATTTTGAATGGACAAATCTGGAGACAGGAGCACAGCAGACCACTCATAATCTTTCGGATTCCCCGACATTCACATTCTTATCAGCTGGAACGCATGAAGCCTCACTGATAGTGACAGATGTTTTCGGGTGTAAATCAGCACCAGTGAAGCAGCAGGTTAACATAACCAAACCAACTGCTGGTTTTACAGTTGATCCGGTAGTATGTAACGCAGCGGATTTCTCAGCTCAGAATAGTTCGTCCGGAACACCTGCGCTCTCTTATCAGTGGAAAGTGGATAATATAGCTGTAGGTACACAGGATGATCTGACACATCAGTTCAATGATAATTCTACCGGGTTGTCCGTCAATCATACAGTAACTTTAATCGTGACGGATGGAAACGGTTGTAAGGATACATTGACGAAACCGGTAACCGTATCGACCCCGAAAGCTTCTTTTACCTATATAGCTACAGGTGCCAGTGTCAACGGAGACGGTACATTTAACTGCCCACCGGTATTTGTGAATTTTGCAGATCATTCTACATCTATAGGAAATATCACAGGATGGCAATGGGATTTTTATGACAACGGCAACAGTTCAACCAATCAAAACCCGAGTAATACATTTGTGTTTTCAGGAATTTACAGCACCTCTCTAACGGTAACAGATGAATATGGATGCACGGCAGATACGATTTTGCTGAATTATTTAAGAATCGGCGGACCTCAGGCAGATCCTTCCTACGTTCAGTCATTGGACAAGTGCGGTCAGGTGGTAACTTTTTCTTTGGGAACAAATTCTGAAGTAGCCTCTATCGACTGGGATTTGGGGAATGGAGATCATCTTATGGACACAAATAACGCTGCATACAGCTATCTGACATCAGGTACCTATTCTCCTAAAGTAACTATAACAGACGCAGTAGGATGCCAGGTTATCTATGAGCTGGATCCGTTAACCATTACACCTAATGGATTGACAGCTTATTTTACCTATTCACCTACGGAAATCAAAATAGGAAATACGGTAACCTTTATAGATGGATCTTCTTATACGCTTTCGCCGATTACTAAATGGGAGTGGCACATTTACGACAACGTTTATACGAACCCGACCAATGCCAGTGTAACACAGTACATGGGAATGCCGGGTTATCAGGATGTCACGCTGATTGTCACAGACCAGCAGGGATGCCAGGCGGAATATACTACCAAAATATTCGTAGATCCGTCTATTCAGATCCCGAATGTGTTTACTCCGAATGGAGACGGCATTAATGATTATGTGCTCTTAAATTATGATTTCTATAAAGAATATGAAATTTTCATTCTAAACCGTTGGGGGAATGTTGTGTATGAAAACCGGCACCAGCAGGGCTTGATACTTTGGGATGGAAAAGCTCAAAACGGGGAATTTTGTACAGACGGTGTTTACTTCTATAAATTCAAAGGGCTTTTACTGGATGAGATTACGGAAGTACAGGCGGATGGATTCGTTCATCTGTTTGGACAGAAATAAATTAACTCCCGGTTATAGCAACTTTCCGATTTTACCGCTTATTTTTGCAGGTATGAGTGCTTATTTAGATGAATTGAACGAGAGCCAGCGTCTGGCTGTAATAAATTACGAAGGCCCTTCCATGGTTATTGCAGGTGCAGGTTCCGGTAAGACTAGAGTTTTAACTTACAGGATTGCCTACATGATTGATCAGGGGATTGATCCCTTTAATATTTTAGCCCTGACATTTACCAATAAGGCTGCAAGTGAAATGAAAGAGCGAATCACTAAAATTGTAGGTGATTCCGACGCACGAAGTGTTGTGATGGGAACCTTCCACTCGGTTTTTTCACGCATTTTACGGATCAATTCAGAGCGTTTGGGCTTTCCTCAGAATTTTACCATCTATGATACACAAGATTCCAAAAGCCTGATAAAAGATATTGTCAAAGAACTGAATCTGGATGATAAATTATATAAACCCAGCGTTGTTTACGGCCGGATTTCAACAGCTAAAAATCAGCTAGTATCTTCGGACGAATATGCTAATAACGCAGAGATTATTTCAGAAGATTACGCTAATAAGCGCCCGATGATGGCGACTATTTATAAAACGTATGTGACCCGCTGCTTTAAGGCAGGAGCAATGGACTTTGATGATTTATTGTTTTATACGAATGTCCTGCTCCGTGATTTTCCGGATGTTTTACAGCATTATCAGTATAAGTTCCGCTATATCCTGGTGGATGAGTACCAGGATACGAATTTTGCACAGTACTTAATAGTTAAAAAACTGGCGGCTGTTTTTGAAAATATTTGTGTAGTTGGAGACGATGCACAAAGTATTTATTCCTTTCGGGGAGCGAATATTCAGAATATATTAAATTTCAGAAAGGATTACCCGGACTTTCAGTTGTTCAAGCTGGAACAGAATTACCGTTCAACTCAGGTGATTGTGGAAGCGGCGAACAGCATTATTAAAAACAACCGGGACCAGATTGAAAAAAAGGTATGGACAGAAAATGACCTCGGAACAAAAATAAAAATCGTCCGGACACTTACAGACAACGAAGAAGGAAATCTGGTTGCCAACAGAATTTTTGATATGAAACGCGGAGAAGGTCTGGAATACAGAGATTTTGCTATTTTGTACCGCACGAACCGTCAATCAAGGGCATTTGAGGAAGCACTAAGAAAATTGAACTTGCCGTATAAAATTTACGGAGGCTTGTCATTCTATCAGCGAAAAGAAATTAAAGATATTCTAGCCTATTTCCGGCTGGCGACTAATTTGAAAGATGAAGAAGCATTGAAACGGATCATTAATTATCCGAAACGCGGAATAGGGCAGACTACGCAGGAAGGATTTATCATTAAATCGGCAGAAAAAGGACTGACGTTCTTTGAGGGATTGACAGATCCGGATATTCTGAATGCTTTTGCAAGCGGCGTTCGTTCCAAGATAACGGAATTTACGACAATGATTCAGAGCTTTCATGCACAGATTGATAAGCTGCCAGCTTATGATATGGCAATGGAAATTGCCAAGTCTTCCGGTTTACTGAAAGAGCTCTATAATGAAAAAGATAAAGGCCCGGAAGAAGTGGAACGCTATCAGAATATTGAAGAGCTGATAAGCGGGATCAAAGCGTTTACCCAGCAGAACCAAGAAAATGAAACGAAAACTCTGCCCGAGTTTTTAATAGATGTCGCTTTGCTGACAGATGCTGATGAACAGAAGGATGAGGACAGAAATAAAGTTTCCCTCATGACGATCCATTCCAGTAAAGGCTTGGAGTTTAAGCATGTCTTTTTAGTCGGCTTAGAAGAAAACCTGTTTCCTTCGCAGATGTCTTTGCATTCAAGAGCAGAGCTGGAAGAAGAGCGGCGGTTGTTTTATGTAGCACTAACCAGGGCGGAAAAAACCTGTACAATTTCGTACGCTAATTCCCGTTTCGTGTTTGGCAGCTTACAGACATCTGAGCCGAGCCGTTTTATTACGGAAATTGACCGTCAATATACAGAGCACGAAACAACGCAGCACGGTGGCGGACGCTCTTTGAAATCGGGAAGGATTGCAGAACCGGCTTTTTCCGGCGGCTTAAACCGTTTGAGTACTCCTCCCGCAAAGAATTTAAGATCGCTTGATGAATTAAAGCAGTCTAATGGAACTAATCCTGATTTTCAGGCAAGCAGCCTGTCTGATTTGAAGGTGGGCTATAATGTACTGCACGAAACCTTTGGAAGAGGAAAGGTTATCCAGATAACAGGAAATGGAGATGATAAGCGAGCGGTGATTTTCTTTCCGAAAGAAGGCTCAAAAACGCTGCTGCTCCGTTTTGCGAAATTACAGATTGTTGAAGAATAATCAGAGATTTCACCTGTTTTTTTATAATCACTACATTTACAAGTGAATAAATTCATTTTTAGATGTTTGCTGCATTATACTGGTTATATGGGTTTTGCCTGATTTTACTTGTTATTAATACATTACTATATACTTGGAAACTAAGAACTAACAGATCTGGGTGGTTAAAAATAATTGTTGTTTTCTTGTGGACGATGTTATTCATACAGTTGGCCTCGGAGGTTGCTACATGCTTATATCATTATAACTTATATTTTTCACACATTTACACCTACTCTCAATCTGTTTTGTTGGGAGCATTTTATTACCGGATCTGCCGAAATGTTAAGCAACGTAAATTTATTAAATGGTATCTTATCTGTATGACATTGGTTTTGATGATACAATATATAATTTATCCGTCATTATTTTTTAGATATAATATAGTTGAAATCATTCTCGGAAACTACGTATTGGTTATAGCTTCTTTCTTTTATCTGTACAATACCACTTCTGAAAAAAGGCATTTTGCATATTTGAGTTTGGGAATTTTGTTATGGGCTGTTCTTGATATATCTGTTTTAATGTTCGGAAATGTGTTAGCAATGATCCAGATACAAGAATCGGGAATTATATGGCTCATGCGTCAGTTTTCAGTCCTACTTTTCCATACTATGATTCTGATCCAATGGTTTAAATTATTTGGATTTAATTCAAAACCCGATCATTCTGAAAAAGACTGGCCGGTCCGTTGACAATTGATAATCCCTTTTCTCAAAACAGAAAAAGACTACCCGAAAAGAGGGCAGCCTTTTTGACTTATATATGTAGCAGGATAGTTCCCGGTTGATTTGCATCCTATCAATTTTATCTCAACATCATCCATCTTCCAATGAAGTTAATGTGCTGGTACGAAGTTAACAGTTTAGTTAATAAATTAATAAAGAGCAGCAAAAATCAGGTAATAATACTATTGCATTATACGTGGAAATACGTGTTTGGAAGGGTAAAAAACGAATAATGACTGGGACCTGTAATCTGGAGGATGAGTATTGAAAGATCAATATCTCTCCAGCTTTCTATAATTTAAATCGGAGAATTTCCTGATTCCGTGAATGTGAACCGCCCATAAAATACTGCCGCTATATACCCCTTTAATCTCTTTAAACTTTAAAAAAGATTCTTTTTCTCTTTTTTTTAGCATTTTTCCCAATAACGAATAGTAAGCGAAATGTGCGCGTATGACTGCCCATGTTAACCGGGGATTCCCTTTCACAAGAAAAACAATGCCTGCAATCCCGTCCAACACAAGTCTGCGCAATATCTTCCCTGAAAGCCAGCCATTGTAATTTTTAGTAATCATCAGGAGGCTGTTCCGGAAGTTTAAAAACGTCTTTTGGGGAGAAGCATAGCTCAGCGTCCCTCCTCCTACGTGATAAACAACGGATTGCGGAATGATCTGCATGGAATAACCCCGTTTTTTAATGCGCCAGCATAAATCAATTTCTTCCATGTGCGCGAAAAAGTCTTCGTCTAATCCGCCGGTTTCCCAAAACAGGGAGCGCCGGATAAGCATGCACGCGCCGGATGCCCAGAACACCTCCATTGGATAGTCGTATTGTCCGGAATCTTTTTCTACATTGTCGAAAATGCGCCCGCGGCAGAACGGATAGAAATCTTTATCAATAAAACCTCCAGCTGCTCCGGCATATTCAAATGATTCTTTTTCTGAAAATGCTTTTATTTTAGGCTGTACAGCTCCGACATTTTGCTGCTGAATTATTTCTAAAAGTGGTGAAAGCCAGTTTTCAGTAACTTCAATATCACTGTTCAGCAGTAAATAATAAGGTTCTTCTATACTTTTTAAAGCATCATTATAACCTTTGGCATAACCTCCGTTGACCTCATTGATAATAATTTTTACCGAGGGAAAGTTCGCCTTGACAAAACTTACAGAATCATCCGTAGAAGCGTTATCAGCCAGATAAATAGCTGCATTTCCCGAATACCTGGTTACCGAGGGAAGAAAACCCTCTAAAAGCTTTCTGCCATTCCAGTTAAGTATAACAACAGCAATACTGCTTAAATCCATTTCGGGCTAACGTTGATTGTAGTAAATAGAGCTGTTTCCTCCGAAATGATCTGTATTGCCGTCATTGGGATCGTCAATATTGTAAACAGGAGAATTTCTTTTGGTAAGCTCATGCTGCCAGCGGTAATTTTGTAATTCCCCGATCATGTCCGAGTGGAGCAGGCGATAAGAATTTTGCAATAATTCCGGGCTGTAGAAGATAAAGCGTCTGTTGGAAAATTGTTTGATCTTATCGTAAATCCAGATTTCATAAGGATATTCGGAAGGAGAAGTTTCTTTCACAATGATCGAAGAAGGAGAGCCATACTGAAGATAAACGCGCCCTCTGTCTGTCGCATAGCCGGAAAGGTTCATTGCAGCAAACTTCTGCTGTACCAATTGTACCTGGGCTTTATATCCCAGCCACAGATCGTAAGGAGTTTTCTTGTCCGGAGATTGTTTTGACATGGCAATCCAGAATTTCTCCATGTAATTTCTCATTTTATCGGCATTTTTTTCTTTCAGCAATGCCTTGATATGTGCTTGCTCAGTTCTTCCGACAATCGGATTCAGGCTTCCTACATAAAATGCCAGACTGTCATTTGGGATAGATGCCTGAAACGCCGGATCAACAATGATCTGCTCATCTGAAATAATCACATCTTTTAATTCATCGGTTTGTTTGGCGAAAAAATATTCTTTTCTGGAAAAAATTTCCGATTGATTTACCAGCTCCAGGATAAGATTGTATTCGCCGGTAGGCAGATTGTCAATATTAATAAAGGAAGTTACTACCTGATCTTTTATACCGCTTAGTTTTTTCGTTCCGGAATAAAGAAGAAGCATTTCTTTTTTCAATACATCATAAACTGACCATTTTAAACCGTAGCTCTTTTGCGGATCTAAATTGTAAACTTCTACATAAAAAGGAAGCTTCTCATCCTGGGTATCAAAAAAGTTCTGAATCCGGGGATAAACGATAATTCCGTTTTTGTTGAAAATAGATTCTTCATCTGATTTCCGAAGTATTTCGGCGATAATAACGTCTGACAAAGCAGGAGTAGAGGGCAGGGCCGGAATTTCAATAATTTGTGTGGAATAGATGAAATCATTGCTGCTGTTCACATCCAGAAGACCTAATTTGAATTCGTAGATTCCTGGTGCTGCTTTTACACGAAAAACTTCCAGAAAATTTTCTACGATACTGTCTTTCATGACCGGTGTCAGGAAAGAATAAGTATTCGCCGAATACAATGAGTCGCCACGTTTTAATTGATACTGGATTGCCAGCTGGCCTTGCAGGTCATGCTCACCTGTCGGTTTGTAATTTATTTTAGCTGCCTGAAATTGTAAATATCCTTCTATATAGGCGGAATCACCCGGAATCTGAAATATTTTATAATCGAAAAAAGCCTGAATTTTTTTATCATTCTTAGACTTATTTTGCTTTTGACTGAAAACAGCAAATGGGAATGTTATAAATAATAGAATCCAGAATAACTTCATAAATGTTCAATTTCTACAAAAATAGTAAAAGATTTCCTTTGAACGCTCCCATTTCACTCAAAGGAACAGTGTTTTTAATAGA
Organism: Flavobacteriia bacterium 40-80; assembly: GCA_001899145.1. Taxonomy (GTDB): domain Bacteria; phylum Bacteroidota; class Bacteroidia; order Flavobacteriales_D; family Crocinitomicaceae; genus 40-80. The sequence continues at coordinate 538,593 of MKVF01000006.1, read as the reverse complement.
CGTTTAAAAGCTTAAAAATCAATATGCATCTTCTGTCCCCGGGAAAAAGAATTATTTTTTTTAAGAAAACTGTTGCAGGAACGGGATATTTATCTAATTTTGCGCCCGGAGAGATGGCAGAGTGGTCGAATGCGGCGGTCTTGAAAACCGTTGACCTTCACGGGTCCGGGGGTTCGAATCCCTCTCTCTCCGCCAAAAGCGGAGTAAAGGAAATCAGAAATGATTTCCTTTTTTTATTTTAGCCTGTCTGTATTGAAAGAAGTATAAAATCAGCTCAAAAGTTTAGCACTATGCAACGATTTCTCCTCCGTTGGGATGTAAGACTTGTCCGGTCATATAGCTGTTTTCTTCTAAGGCCAAAAATAAATAAGAAGGAGCGACCTCATAAGGCTGGCCTTCTCGTCCCAATAAAGTATCTTCTCCGAATTCTTCGACTTTATCCTCGCTGAAGGAAGCTGGAATTAACGGTGTCCATATAGGGCCGGGAGCTACGGCATTCACATGTATTTCTTTTTTGGATAATTGAAGCGCTAAAGATCGCGTAAAGCCTATTATCGCTGCTTTGGTAGCCGCATAATCCAGTAAATGCTCACTACCCCGGAATGCAGTAATGGAAGATGTGTTTATAATACAGCTGCCTTTTTTCATGTGTCTTAAAGCGGCTTGTGTAAGATAGAACATGCCGAAAACATTAACTGAGAATGTCTGCATCAACTGCTCTTCAGAAATCTCCTGTACGTCCTCTTGCGGATATTGGACGCTTGCATTATTAATGAGTATATCAATTCTTCCGAATCGGTTCATTGTATGTTCCACTATGGATGTACAAAAGAACTTATCCCGGATATCGCCTTTTATGGCTTCTGCTTCTGCCCCGAAAGCATGAATTTGATTAACAGTATGCCGGGCGTCTTCATCTTCGTTATAATAAACAATTACTGAATTGATTCCATGTTGTGCATAAAGAAAAGCAACTGATTGCCCGATTCCGCTGTCACCTCCGGTAATAATAGCAACTTTACCTTTTAAGCTGGAGCCTAAGAGACCGCTTTTCTGTTCATAAGCTACAGGTTCTTCATCCATTTTGCTGGTTTCTGCAGGCTGTTTTTTTATTTTGCTGTTTTGTGAATAATTTTTCATCGGACAATAGTTTTAAGATTATTACCTGGGAAATAGCGTATGAGTGGCCGGATACATTGAAGCTTTAATTCGGAAATTCTGTTCTGAATTACGTATTTCGATTTAAGCTTCAGAAGATAATGGAAAAATAATACCTCCTTGAAAAATAAGAAGACGTAGGTCTTCTTGGTTGAATGGTACCGGAGACGACCGAATAATACTTTCCTTGTACAGAAAACGTTAATTTTTTAGCGGGTAACAAATCCCAGCCTCTTAGTCTCTCCAATATATTCTTCCGTTTTTCTCAAGGAAGTATTAATAAATAATGGATGTTTTACATGGACTTTCTGTCTTTGTTTTTGTCGTTGTCCGCCTGAGGCGTTTTTATCTCTTTTCTTCGAGTAATGTCATTTTCTTCTCCTTCTCCAGGCGTAGTAAAAGCATCCTGGTCCATCTCGTCCATTTCTTCTCTCCCTTTTCCCTTTCTGGAGCTATCTTCTCTAGGGGTAGGTGTAGTAGGATTGTTTTTGTCTGTATTTTTTTGATTCTTTTCCATACTATTCTTTTTAGATTTAACATACTTGAATTATTAATTATAGTAGGTCAAGTTTCAAGCCAAACCATATAAATATTTGTTTATCATGTTTTTACCTTCAATTATATGTTGAGAATTCTCGTAGAGTGTAGAATAAATCCGGTGGTATGGGTAAAAAATACCTCAATAATGATATTTAGGATATTAATGAGTTTTGGTTATTCAGTACCCTTAATAAGTCTTATTGAACAGAACTTGTTAAATTTTGAAGCTGCAACCCGGATTGCTGGCTAATAAACAGAAAAACACTCTAAATAAAGAGTGTTCTTCTGTTCAGATGAAAAAATAGGCTGACAGTTTATTTTATTGATACTTTATGTTCGCATTGATTTTAGCTTAGTCCGTTAATTTTATATATCAGCATACATTTTCTTTTTCCGGTCAGTACCGGATTTAATTTCAGATTTATTTATAGGAATAAAAAGACTGCCCGACAAATTATTTCTCCGCTTTAACCATACTGATAAAAAATAGATCATAAATGCTAAGGGCAGTCAAAGATTTAAGTCATTTAATGAAATTAAACTTACTTACTCTCTGATTCAGCCTGCAAACCTTTTTGCTGATAGTTCGGCGTAAGCCAGAAGAGTGCCGGCCTGAAAGATTAAATTCAAAAAATGTTATATATAGATTCCTCGCGGGAAGATACCAAGTTGTTTAATTATAAAAGAAACTGCAAAAGAATGATTATTTTGCATTTTCACCTTTTTTCATATCGGTTGCTGATGAGGTGCTTTTATTCTTGTGATCACCTTTTGATTCCTTATTGTTTTTATCATCCTCATCGTTGTCTTCGTCGTCATCTTCCTCTGCCGCTTCCAGATTGATATATGATTCTGCGATGTCAGACAATAACAAATCTGTTTCTTCTTCTTCCAGCAGTGTTTTTTCCAGCAGATCCGCGATCGATTCCATATTAAAGGTAAGCGCTATTTGCAAGAGACCTCCATAGCTGGCTATTTCATAATGTTCTACTTTTTGAGCACAAATGATAATTACGGCATCTCTGGTCATTGAATTTTCAGGAGTAGTGGCGACTGTCTCTTCCGCTTCTTTTATAATACCTGCCATGGCTTCACATTTTTTAGCTTCCGGTTTCATGTTTAGCGCGTGGAATATTTTTTCCAATCGAAGCACATGTTTATGTGTTTGCTGCTCATGATCTTCAATGGCATCAGAAAGCTCTTCTGTATAAGCCAGTGATTTATTTTTCTTTAAAAGAGTTTCAATAGCTTTTTCTGCCCAGTACAAATCTTTTATTCCATCAATAAAGAATTGAAAAAGAGGCTTGTATTTATTTTTTAATACCTTTTGTGATAAACTGGATGTTGAGTTCATAATGTTATCAATTTAGTTGTTTAACAATAAAAACTGCCTGCACTTTTTTGGCTTATTAAAGTCAAAATCGTATTAAGCGAATACTAAGTGCAAGCAGCTTCTTTTAATTTTAGCGATTATTGCTTCCAAAACCTCTTCGTGCTCTTCCGGATGCTTTTCCACCCATACGGGCTATTCTTGTTCGCTGAGCTTTAGACATTCCAGCAAATCCCCGTTTAGAAGAATTAGAGCTGCTGGAGGAGCTTCGACCTCTTCCTGAAGATGAGCTCTGGCTTCCACGAGAACCAGATGAGCTGCTTCCACCTCTTCCTGAAGATGAGCTTCCCCCGGAATTACTACCTCTTCGTGAGCTTGAAGAAGAAGAACTACTGCTTCTTCCGGAAGAAGAGCTTCCGCCTCTTACTGAAGATGAACTTTGCCCTCTTGAGCTTCCACCACCTCTTCGTGAACTTGACGAACTGCTGCCTGATGATCCCTGGGAACGGCCTCCGCCGCGGTTACTGCTGCCGGATCTGCCGGAATTGGAACTTCTCCCTCTTCCTTGGTTATTATCATAGTCATCATCATCGTCGTCATCATAATCATCATCATAGTCTTCGTCGTCATCGTAGTCGTCATCATCGTAGTCGTCGTCATAAAAATCCTCATCGTCGTCATCGTCATGATCATTTAAGGCATCCTCATACCCATGTTCATACCCTTCTTCATAAGCAGATGTGTAATCATCGTCGTCATCGTATTGACCTTCGTCGTGACTGTAATGATGGCTTCCTCCTCGGTTACTTCTACCTGATTGGGAGCTTCTGCTTCCCGAATTTCTGTTGCTGTTGAAGCTTGATGTTCTGTGTCTCATAATATAAAAGTTTAATTGTTTTGATGGATTCAAAAGAAGAATCGTACCATAATTTAAATTATTGATATATAGTTATTTAAGTTATTTTTTGAAAAGTTAAACGGGAAGTTTGATTCTCACTTTGAGGTAAAAAAATCCCATATATCAGGCGGGGTTTTCCGGAGATGCGGAACCGTCTCTCCGTTTTACTTTTTCAATCCCTTATTATTAGTTCTTTTTTGCATGATGCTGCCCTGTGAAAAGACGCCGGTGTTAGGTAGAGGTTCCGGATCAGGATCGATGTGTACGATAGGATAATCTTTTGCCCGCATGCAGTCTGTTTTATATTTTTTACACCGGAAAATTGTATATTATTATTTTGTATGGTATGAGAATAAAAACGAAAAAAGCCGTTTCTTTTCAGGAAACGGCTTTTCAATTAAAAAGAATAATTTAATCTTTTAATTGATCTCTAAGAGCTTTTATCTTGTCATGAGCCTGTAATTGCTTTTGTTGCTGGTTCACTACAACTGAATAAGCCTGGGGATCCAGATGATTAGATTCCAAAGCACCTTTGTAAGCATTTTTGGCAGCATCTTCTCCGCCTTCACAACTTTTAAGAATTCCTTCAGCGTCGTTTCCTCCGAAGGTAGCTTTGACGTCCATCCACGCGCGGTAAATTTTACCGCTCATAGTAGTTCCGTCCTCGGAAGTTCCTCCTAATCTTCTGATCTCCTCAATAAGCTCTTCTTTGTTATTCTGACTATCCATCGCAAATCCATTAAAAACAGATAACAACTCAGTATTTGTATCTTTAAAATTCTCAGATGCTTTATGATAGCCTTCAATTCTGTCATTGTTTATCTTCACCAGATCATTTAATACCGTTACTTGATTTTCATTTTCTTCCATAATTAAAGTTTTTTGGGTTAAAAATATTTTTACATCTACCTCTTAAAAAGAACTCATAGAGTTACAAACTAAATACCTTTAATGTAACTTGTTGATTATTAATAATTATTTATGAGCGTAGTTATTTTGAGTGGGAAAGATTATATCCAATGTGAGAAATAAAAAGGACAAAAATCAGAAAGCTTTTTATGATCAAGTATAGTTTCTTAGCCATATCTGGTTTAGCTAATCAGGGGTTGAGGTTTCTTTAAAAGTGGTGTGAATATGAATTTTAGATTGGAATGATTATTGAAATTATTTTACCTTGACAAAATGAAATAAACCATGGGTTTTCAAAAAATATTACTGCAAGGGGCTGAGTATGAATTCGCGATTGAAATCATCGGCCGGACTATCTTTATGTTTTTACTGATCCTGATTGTTCTGAGGTTGTCAGGGCGCAGAGGAGTCAGGCAATTGACATTGTTTGAAGTGGCTATTATTCTGGGGCTTGGGTCTGCAGCAGGTGACCCTATGTTTCAGGAAGATATACCGGTTATTTACTCGATAATAGTACTTCTGTCAGTTGTTGTCCTGTATAAAGTTATCACATTCGCAGCTTCCCATTCAAAGCTGGTTACCCGGCTGATGGAAGGTAAAGAAATGATTATCGTAAAAGATGGGACGTTTAATATTGAAGGAAGCAAAGCATCCAGTTTTTCACAACAGGAATTTTTTTCCGAATTGCGGAATCATTCTGTAGAACACTTAGGGCAGGTGAGGCTGGCATTACTAGAGGTAGATGGAACAATAAGCATCTTACGCTATGATAAAGAGCATATTAAATACGGTCTGCCACTATTCCCCACTCATTATAAAAAAATTAATCCTTTAGAAAGAGAAGGTCCTTATGCCTGTATGTTTTGCGGCAATGTAAAGCAACATGTTTCTGAGGAGGAATTACCGTGTCCGCGATGTAAAAAACAGGATTGGGCAATTGCGCTCAATACGGTATATCATTAATTTTTAAATTTTTCCATCAGTTCCAGTGCTTTCATCATATTAATACCTTTTTGAAGAACCGGTAAAAATATTTCACCTTTAGCTTGTATTCGCTCGAGTGCATTATAAATAGTAAAATCGGTTGGACGTAGTCCTTTTTTGAGTTCGCTCCATTCCAGCGGCATGGATACGGGAGCTCCCGGATGAGGCCGTACGCTGTAAACGCTGGCGAGAGTCTGTCCCTGTCTGTTTTGCAGATAATCCAGATAAATTTTAGTGGATTCCCTTTTTTTCAGGCTTCTTTCAAGTGTAGTAAGCTGAGGGAGCCTTTCCTGGGTGCTTTTCATCAAAATATGAGCAAAATCTTTTACTTTTTCAAATTCATATTTTCCTCCCATCGGGATATAAATGTGGATGCCGGTACTACCGGAAGTTTTACAATAAGCATCTATTTTAATTTCATCTGTTATTTCTTTTATCTGTAAGGCCACTTCTATTACATCTTCAAAAGTATTCTTCTCGGAAGGATCCAGATCCAGCACTAAATAATCCGGAAAATCCAGTTTCGAAATCCTGCTGTTCCAGGGATTGATATCTATACACCCGAGGTTGTTCAGATATGCGAGGGTTGCCCTGTTATTACAAACGATATAATCTATGTACTTATCAGGGGATTCTGAATATATTTCGGTTGTTTTTACCCATTCCGGGGTATTTTCACCGGCATCTTTATGGTAAAAATTATCTTCTTCAATTCCATTAGGGAAACGATTCAGAGATAAAGGACGGTTTTTCAAATGAGGTAATATATAACCGGAAATAGATTGGTAATAATCAATTATATCAGCTTTAGTAAGCTGTTCTTTAGGAAAATAAATTTTATCCTGATGGGTAAGCTTTACTTTGTTTTTCCCGATAAAGACCTCTTTATCACCGGATCTCGATGTGGGCTTTCTTGTTTTCATATTGTCATTATTTTCATTGATTTCACTTGCTTCTTTGTCTTCCCGCAACGCTACGAATACGGGATGGCGAAAAATGCCATCTTTGGTAATTTCGGAATATTTTATTTCACAAACAACTTCCGGTCTTATCCAGGTAACAGGGGCATTTGTTAAAGGTATAACAGCAAAAGGAGAAGTGCTGATGATCTTTGATTTCAATAAGTTGTATATCTCTTCGAGTCTTTTCGCATTAAATCCGGTACCGCTGTGGCCGCAATAGATGAGCTGGTCATCCCTGTACTTGCCTAAGATCAATGCTCCAAAATACTTACGGGAGCCTTGTGGTTCTGTAAAGCCACAGATGATTACATCTTCCGTATCAGTAATTTTTATTTTAAGCCAATCGGCACTCCGGTGATTTTCGATATACGGGCTGTCTGCTTTTTTGGCAATCATCCCTTCGAGCTTTCTTTTTTTCATCTGTTCAAATAACCCTGTTCCGTTTTCGCGAATGTGGTCACAGAATTTTATCCGGTCAGTTTCGGTCAGGGCTTCTTTCAACAGTTCTTTACGCTTCAGTAAAGCCAGCTCTTCGGTGGAATAGTCGTTCAGCCACAACAGATCAAACACCTGATAAACTATTTCTGAATCGGGATGGCCACCAATCTGTTGCAATAGCTGAAAATCCGGTTTTCCATCGGAGTTATAAGTTACGATCTCTCCATCGAGTATCATAGGATATTTTTGCAGTGAGAAATCCTGGGCAACTGCGCTGAATTTCTGTAGAAAAGAGCTTCCGTTCCGGGAATAAAAAAGAGCTTCTTTCTCTCTCAGATCTGCAATGGCCCTGTAGCCATCCCATTTTATTTCAAACACCCATTCCGGGTCGCTGAATGGCTCTTTCTCCGTTTTTGCTAACATAGGACGGATGAAATTTTTGAGTTTTTTTCCGCTGTCAAATCTGAGTGGAACTTCCGTGGAGCTGAATGGTAAAGCTCTACTCTTTTTTGGCTTTTGGGCTTTTTTTTTCTTTCAGGTGCCGGGTAACTAAAGAATCAGGATCGGTGTGTTTTTCAGCATCATAAGGACTTTGCGAAAAATCATCTTTGTGCTTTATGAGCAGCCATGCGTTATTTTCCGCATTTTTCATCTTCACTAAAGCAAATTCTCCTTTTAGCTTCTTTCCTTTGAGAATGAACTTTAAAGAACCATCCCGGAGCTGCTGAAGCATTTCCTTTTCAGCAGGCAGTTGATTGTCATCCAGAGGCTCATAAGTACCGCTATCCCATATTTCTACCTGCCCCGCACCGTAATTCCCTTCTGCGATGGTTCCTTCGAAATCTTTGTAATCGTAAGGGTGATCTTCGACCATCATCGCGAGCCTTTTGTCCTGAGGGTCAAGGGAAGGCCCCTTGGGAATCGCCCAGCTTTTTAGCACACCGTCCATTTCTAACCTGAAATCATAATGCAGGCTGCTGGCAGCATGACGCTGAATAACAAAAATGAGCTTGTTCTTACTGTTCTTTTTTGCTTTTCCTTCCGGTTCTGCGGTTCGGTCGAACTTTCGTTTCGCATTGTAATCTTTTAGTGCCATACCGCTGCTTTTTTAGATGATGTCCCTTGCAGGCTTGCCCGAAGCTGTGCCATAAGATCGATTACTTTTCCCCTTTTTTCAGGAACTGATCTCTTAGTTCTTGTATTTTTCCCTCTGGCTTTTTTATCAATGATCTTCAGCAGGGCAGCGGAATAGGTATCCTGGTAAACTGTAGGATCAAACTCTTGTGATAATTGATTGATGAGCGACTTTGCCATTTTAAGCTCCGCTGGTTTAGGCGCTTTTTGAGAAGGTAGCTTTAAATCACTGTAGTCCCGGATCTCTTCGTGAAACCGTAACCGGTTAAAAACCAGTATTTCATTATTGAACGGGCGGATAACTCCTAATACTTCCTGGTCCCGCAGTACAAAAGTGCCTATTCCTGCCATGTGAGTGTCTTCCAGGGCACTTAACAATAATCTATAGGCGTTCTCGCCGTTTTTTTGAGGTTCTATATAGTACGGAACTTCAAAATAGATACTGTCAATCTCTATTTCATTTACAAATTGATCAATGGATAAGATCTTGTTCTTTTCGGGCATAGCTGCCTCAAAGTCCTCTTCCTCCAACACAATATACTGGTCTTCTTTTAAAAAGCCCTTGACAATATTTTCCCACTTGACTTCCTTACCTGTTTTCTCGTTAACTCTTTTAAGCCGGATGTTTGATAAATCCGTTTTATCCAGCATATCCAAATCAAGCTTGCTTGTTTCGACTGCCGAATAAATTTTGATGGGAATATTAACCAGCCCGAATCCGATTGCTCCGTTCCAAATAGCTCTCATTTTGTAAAATTTTGAGTTAGAAAACGCAATTTTTATACCACAGTAAAGAATGGATGGAGGAACAGAGAAAGTTGTTCGGTATGTTTTTTGGAAGTTTTTCTGATGATTGTAGCTATTGTACAATTGATAAAATGAAACAATTATAAATTTTTAAAAATTATTTTTATGAAACATTTATTTCTCGCTGTATTGGTGTGTATTGCATCAACAGGCACATTATCGGCTCAGAACAATAACCGCAATTCGATGGATTCATCTATGAAAGCTTCGGATAAAAAATTTGCTACAGAAGCTGCAGAGGCAGGACTCGCAGAAGTGGAAATGGGCAAGCTTGGCCAGAACCAGGGCTCTTCCGCTAAGGTCAAAGAATATGGCAGAATGATGGAAAAAGACCATCGCAAAGCAAACGATGAGCTTCAGGAGCTGGCAAAAAAAAACAATATAACTTTGCCTTCAACGCTTCCGTCAGCTATGCAAAATAAGCATGATGCTTTAAAGAAAAAATCAGGTCAGGATTTTGACCGGGCTTTTATGAAGCAGATGATCGAAGACCATAAAAAAGTAATTACTCTTTTTGAAAATGAGGAAAAAAACGGACAAAATGAGCAACTTCGTACATGGGCAAGAAAAACATTGCCTACTTTAAGACAGCATTTGGAACATGCTCAGAAAATTTATGATGATCTGGATAAATAGATAGATTTTCTGATAAAAGTTCACATAATAAAAAACCGTTTCGGATATCCGAAACGGTTTTTTTATTTTTTACTGGGAATCTATAATTAATAGTATGTCTTGCAAACAAAAAAAACGGATGATCTATTGATCATCCGTTTTTAAGTATTCTATCTAACAGGATTAACCTGTGATTTTCTTTGTTTCCGCGATAATATCATTTTTCAGCTGCTCCGAAACCGGAACTAATGGTAAGCGAAGAATATTTTTCAAAATCTTACGGGCCTCCAATGCGACTTTTATACCGCCGGGATTCCCTTCTGCAAAGAACATTTTTGTAACAGGAAGCAATTCGTAATGGAATTTTCGAGCAGTTTCATAGTCGTTTCTCAATGCGGCATTTACCATTGCGGTAAATTTTTCAGGATATGCCTGCCCGACAACAGAGATCACACCTGCCGCACCTGCTGCGATAAGAGGTAAAGTCAGCGCATCATCGCCGGAGAGCACCTCAAAACCTTCCGGCTTAGAACGGATGATTTCCATGATTTGCTCCATGTTTCCGGAAGCTTCTTTCATTGCAACGATATTTTTTATTTCTGATAATCTCAATGTTGTTTCTGCGAGCACATTAGATCCCGTTCTTCCCGGAACATTGTAGAGAATAATCGGAAGATCCGTATTCCCGGCAACTGCCTTATAATGCTGAAAAATTCCTTCCTGTATCGGTTTATTGTAATAAGGAGAAACAGACAGGATCCCGTCAACACCCTGAGGAATCTGCTTAACAGCCTCAATAACTTTCATTGTGTCATTTCCTCCCGCTCCGTAAACTACCGGAAGCTTTCCGTTGTTTGCTTCCAGGACTGTTTCCAGTACCTTTCGTTTTTCATCTGCACTCAATACCGGAGATTCCCCTGTTGTTCCCTGAACTACCAAAAAGTCAATTCCTCCGTCGATTTGAAGCTGAACCAGCTTTTTCAATCCGTCAAAGTCAATTGTAAAATCCGGGTTAAACGGCGTTACCAATGCGGTCCCTGTTCCTCTGAAATTTTTCATTTAAGTGTTAAATTAATGTCTTTTAAACGTCATACAAATTTAATTGAAATTCCTGACCTGAGCCTGATTTTTATGTAATAAACGGAACACTTCATTTAATTCTGTAAATTTGCCTCTTTCAAGAATCTGTTTTTATGAGAAATTTTCTGCCGGGACTTTTTTTATTACTGATATTTCCAACTGTTTTTTTTGCGCAAAAAACACTATTGGTGGCTGAATTTCCCGAAGTGGAGGGAATTCCGTTTGTACAATATACGGACAACGGAGTTAAAAAAGTAGGAGATATCAACGGATACATCAGTATCAGCCCGGAAAGCCGTTTTGTAACGCTGAAATCATTTGGTTACTATGATACAACCGTTAATGTTTTATCATTAAAAGATAGTGCGGTAATTTTCATGAGAGCGGAAAATGCGCTTCTGGATGAGATAAAAATTAAGCCCGGAGTGAATCCGGCACTTAGGATCATAGATAATGTGATTGCAAACAGAAAGAAAAATCACCCGAAGTCCGATATGGCATACAAGGCGGATACTTACAGTAAATTTTTATTTTCCATGGATTCACTGTTTGATAATTCCTTTGCAACAAATCCGTTTCAGGATTCTTTGCTGCGTCGCTGGTATAACATTGATACTACTGCAATGAATACAGCAAAAGCAGCAGATACGCTTCAGAAGCCGGAGATGGATTCTTTGGACAAACAACAGGGAGAACTGATCGATCAGTTTTTCAGCAAGTCCCACCTGATGATCATGGAGAATGCTTCCATTAAGGAATTTATGCCTCCGTACAGGGAAAAGGAAACGATTACGGCATATAAGATTTCAGGATTAAATTCGCCGTATCTTGCAAATTTTGCCAATGAGATCCAGGCATTTTCATTCTATGACAATACATTTGAGCTGCTGGGCTCTTCATATATCAACCCGATCGCTTTCGGTGCACCAAAGAAGTATGCTTATATCTTGGAAGATACGATCTTAACAGAACGGGGAGATACTACTTTTGTAATACGGTTCTTACCAAAAGTAAATAAAAATTTTGATGCCTTATACGGTCAGCTGTATATCAATACTTCCACGTGGGCGATTGAAAAAGTAATCGCTGAACCGGCACTTAAAGGAGATAAAATATTCTATATCCGTATTATCCAGAATTATGAGTTCATTGAAAACAAAAAATGGTTTCCTACCAGCCTGATTACGGAATTTTCCGCTCCGGATCTGAAAATCAATAATAAGATACTTAACGGAAAGGGTTTTACACAAGTAAAATCAATTGTCCTGAATCCTCAGTTGAAGAAAAGAGATTTTAATAACATCATTATTGAAACAGAAGAAGATGCCGGAACAGTAAAAGAGGACAAATGGAAAGAGGAACGGACGGTAGCTTTGACAGAAAAAGAGAAAAATACTTATCAGACAATAGATTCGGTTGCTAAAGCAACCAATCTGAATGAGCGTATCCAGGCATTGGAATATCTTTTGAAAGGAAAAGTTCCGATTGGTTACATTAATCTTGACCTTACAAAAATCATTGACTACAACATGTATGAAGGATACCGCCTTGGGGCAGGAATTGAAACTTCCCGGAAATTTTCGAAGATAGTAACAATCGGAGGGTATTTTGCTTACGGAACATCTGATAAAGGATGGAAGTACGGCGGATTTACGGATTTTTTACTGAATAAAAAGAATAATGTCCACCTGAAAGTAGCTTATCATGACGATGTGCTGGATCGGGGAATGGTAGATTTTGAAACAAAACCAAGAGAGCTGAGTCTTCGATCCTATTACAATAATTTCTATATCCGGAATAAAGAGAAGCAGCGTTCAGCAAAGCTGAGCATTTACGGAAAGCTGTGGTCCAATTTCCAGATGGGAGCGATTGCTGATTACCAGCGGCTCTGGTTCACGGAATCTTATCAATATATTACAGATGACAATAAGCTGCTTCAAAAAACAGATCTGTTGGAGGTGGGGACGGAAATGATCTGGACTCCGGGCGCTAAATGGTCACTGATTGAAGGACAGTATTTCAAGATCAAAGAGGTTTTCCCGACCGTTAAATTCAAGCTGATCAAAAATATTCCGTCTGTCTCTGATGCGTTTGATTACTGGAGAATGCGCCTGGATATTTCCCAAGTACATAAAATCTACCGTTTCGGAAGGATAGAATGGTTGCTGACTGGTAGCAAGACGATTGGTAATGCTCCGTTGTTCGTCCAAAATACGCCGCTGGCGACAGGAGGTCGCTTTCACCTGACCATTCCGAATTCATTTGAAACGATGCTGCCGAATACTTTTTATGCAACAGAATACGCCGCATTGTTCTTTCGATGGACCACCGAAAGCTGGGCTACAAAACTGAAATTTTTCCAGCCTTCACTGAGTGTTCATCATGCAATGGGAATCGGGAGAATGTCAGATAAAGGAAGGCATGCGAATGCGCTGACTTTTCACACAATGGAAAAAGGATATTATGAGAGTGGCCTGGTTGTCAATAAGATTTTATGTGCTTCAACAATAGGTTTGGGTGTAGGCGTCTTTTATCATTACGGCCCTTATTCCCAGCCAAAAGCCGCAGATAATTTTACCTATAAGCTGAGCCTGGTTATCAGCCTGAAATAATTTTCGAAAGAAACGTACAGGTAAAATAATGTTAAGTGAGATTGTTTTTCTGCTCATCTGTGTTTGATCAGCTCGTGGAATTCAGGTGAGAGGTGAGCAATACTTTTCACAAATCAGATTTTTTGCAAACTGGTAAAAAAATCCCTACTTTTGGCGGATAATACTGATATTGAAATTTATAACTATTATTTTATGAAACAGCTAACCCTGATATTATTTACTTTTCTACTTAATATTCATTTACTTACTGCCCAGAACCAGGCTAATAACTGGTATTTTGGCGTGACCGCGGGGCTTACATTTAATACAACACCGCCATCAGCATTAACAGACGGAGTGGTAAATACCGCAGAAGGAAGCGCAACCATGTCAGACGCGTCAGGCAATTTGTTATTTTATACCGATGGGATTACCGTATGGAACCGCAATCACCAGATCATGCCGAACGGAACGGGTTTGCTGGGAGATCCTTCCGCTGCACAATCGGCAATTATCGTACCTAAGCCCGGAAGCCAGACGAATTATTATGTTATAACAGTTCCGGTTACAAGCAGTAACGGTATGTGTTATTCAGAGGTGGATATGTCTTTAAATGGTGGTTTGGGAGGTATTTTGACAACAAATAAAAACACGCTCATGTTTACTCCTTCTTCTGAGAAAGTAACCGCGGTCAGGCATGCGAACGGGCTTTATTACTGGGTAATAGGCCGGAAAAACGGAGCAACTGATTCCAAAGTTTACATAGCATTTCTTATTGATTGTAACGGAGTAAATACCAGCTCTCCCGTGGAATCAAATGTTGGAATTACGAATGCGGAAAACTGGGGATACCTGGTGGCATCACCGGACGGAACGAAGCTGGCTTCAGCTTCAAGCGGCAGTGGGATCGAATTAACCAGCTTTGATAATCAGACCGGTGTGGTTTCAAATACAATTGACCTTGGTTCCTTAAGTTATTCAGGGACAACCGGTGGAAATTACGGTGTTTCTTTTTCCCCTAACAGTAATGTTTTATATGCAGCAAGTATTACTAACTGGGCATTGGTTCAATGGGACCTTACGGCAGCAAATATTCCTGCTTCTAAAATCTATATTGGAGATTTGCAAGGAAACGGAGCGAGTCGTCCAAGCTATCGGGGCGGTGCTTTGCAGTTAGGCCCGGACGGTAAATTATATACCACTCAAACGGGGACTACTTACCTGGGAGTCGTGAACAATCCGAACGTAGTAGGGGCGGGATGTAATTTACAAATTGACGCAGTCAGCCTTAACGGAAGAACCTGCCGTTTAGGATTACCGCCTTTTATACAATCCTATTTCAGTACACATTCAATTGATTATGCGAATCACTGTGAAGGAGAACAAACTCAGTTTACACTTTTAGGAGCAAATTACCTGGATTCCGTGAGATGGAATTTCAATGATCCGTCAAGCGGAAGCAATACCAGCAATTTGTTGAACCCTGTACATACTTTTTCTTCTGCCGGAACTTATAATGTGCAGCTGATCCGCTATCTGGACTGTATTTCAGATACCATCTACCGGATGGTAACGATTCATGCTCCGGCTACAACCCAGCAAACGATCACGTTGTGCGCAAACGGTACTTTTGAATTGCCTGACGGACAGGTGGTGTCAGATCCGGGAACGTATCAGAGTACAATTACGAGTGTATTGACCGGGTGTGACAGTATTGTTACAACCGTCCTGGTTGCTCCGCAGACAAATTTTTCAGCAGGAAATGATCAATTTATCTGTAAAGGAAATACAGCGCAATTACAGGCAGGGCAGGCGTTGAATTATTCATGGCAGCCGGCCGCTTCCTTAAATAATCCGTCAATTGCAAATCCGGTTGCGACACCGGATACTACTACCACTTATATTGTGAGCTCTCAGGTTCAGCTATCGAATAACTTAATTGTAAATGGTGATTTTGAATCCGGTAATACCCTGTTTTCATCAGGATATAATTATAGCCAGCCGAATCCTCTGAATGGCCCGGGACACTACACGGTTAATACTTCCGTTACGAATGGTTGGTGGCCAAATTGTGGTGATCATACAACCGGAACCGGAAGAATGCTGATTGCCGACGGAGCGAATAATTCAAACGGGGTGAGCCAGGGTGCGTCGATCTGGTGCCAGACAATACAGGTGATGCCCAATACAGATTATGCTTTCTCTACCTGGCTGACAAATGTAAATGCTTCCGGATCTACCTCTCAATTAGGGTTTTTCATTAACGGAACTCAGATCGGACAGACACAGAATACACCTATGGGAGCTTGTACCTGGAATCAGTTTTATGTGATCTGGAATTCAGGAAGCCAAACCAGCGCGAATGTATGTATTTCCGAAATGAGCGGTGCACAGCCGGGAAATGATTTTGCGCTGGATGATATCAGCTTTTATCAGATCTGTACAATTACAGATACAGTAACTGTTCACGTCAGTGATATTGAACTGGAAATAGCCCAGCAGCAAAACGTGGATTGCTTCGGGAATTCGACAGGAGCTGTAACGATAGCAGCAACCGGCGGAATTGAGCCTTATTCTTATTCGTGGAATTCCGGACAGGCAACCGCATCTTTAAGTCAGCTGCCTCAGGGAACTTATGTGCTGACTGTTACAGACGATGCTAATTGTGTGAAAGATATATCCGTAACTGTTTCAGAGCCGGCTCCGCTGATAGTTTCTGCCGTTGCCAATAATATTATTGAGTGCCAGGTCACGAATACGGGAAATGCGACTGTCAATATTTCCGGAGGAACTCCGGGTTATACTGTTTTGTGGGATAACCAGGAAAGTACGGTAACAGCAACCCAGCTTTCGCCGGGAAATCATCAGGTGGTTGTAACGGACGCAAATAACTGTACTAATACAGCTAATGTTGTAATTCAATATAAAGAACCGCCGTCATTAAACATTTCCACGCAGGATGAATGCCTGGGGCAAACATCTTCTTTTTCCAGCCAGGCAACAATAAGCGCTCCGGAAGTTATCAGCTCTTATCAGTGGACGATTACTCATCAGGGAACTCAAGCGGTTGTGAATAGTACAGATGCTAACACTTCATTAATATTAGACAAGACAGGTGCTTATACGGCTTCTTTAACCGTAATGAGCTCAAACGGCTGTACAGTGAATAAGGTAATTCCGTTTACGATATTCCCGAATCCTGCCGTACAGATGGAATATGCTACAGAATGTTTTCAGGTGGTGGAATTCAATGCTGTGGCGACTCATGCAGATCATCTGCAGATGCAGTATGAATGGGATATTTATAACGATCAGATCATAGATTATAATGTACCTTCCTTTTCTCAATATTTTGAATCGGCGCAACCGTTCGTTCTCCGGCTGAAAGTAGCAGATACAAGAGGATGTTTCACGGAATTAACAGAGACAATTTCTATTCTGGAAGGAAAAGCCGATATTGAATTTCCGAATGTGATAAGCATGAAGAGCTTGGTTGGGAACAATCAGTTTGATCTGGAAAAAGTAATGCCTAATTTCAATGTGTGTATAAATTATACGCTGAGAATTTTAAACCGTTGGGGAAATGTGGTATTTGAAGTGAAGAACAATACCAGCGATCCGGATTTGAATTGTTCTCACTGCTTCAAAGGAAAAACGAATAAGGGAGAAGAATTAACGCCTGGTGTATATTTCTTTGAGCTTACAGGAGATTATGATATTAAAAAGCAAGGCTTTATCACTATTGTGAATGAGCAGTAAAAAATATTCTTCTTAGGATAATTAATAAAAAAAGGGATTCAAGTAAAATGAATCCCTTTTTTATATTCTGAAGTTCCGTGATCATTTTTCGATGATCAATCGCCCGGTAAATATTTTTCCTCCGGCAGATAATTTAATCAAGAACAAACCATTATTCAGCTTTTCTGTATTGATAAGAAATTGATTTGCATTTTCAAGCTGGTGGATGTCTGTTAATTTACCCGTAATATCAAAGATCTCAAGAGTGGCAGTAGTAATTTCAGGCAGCTCTACAGTAAATGAGTTCTGAACGGGATTCGGATAGACAGCGAAAAAAGCATTGTCAGGATTAATTGTGTTTAGGGAACTTTTATCCGAGATATTGATATTGTCAATGTATAAATTGTTGTCTCCTTTTCCCTGGTATAAAAAACGAATCATCGTATGTGCTTTTTTGTAAGCTGCGGGGATTGCAAAAGGGCTTGTTAGTGCCCAATCCTCGTTTGCAGGAATATACGGGCCGTTTTGCAGGACAGGTGATACTGTTTTTAAGCTGCTGGAAGAGTAAAAAGAACGGAAGCTCGTCCATGTTGCTCCGCAGGTATTGGATACCTGGATTTCCAGAACTTCCATTTCAGAGTTATCCAGCCGTGCAAAAGCACGATCAAATGTAATCGCAGGATTGGGAACATTTGTCAGGTTTACCGGACGCAGCACCAAGTCATAAATGTTACCTTCATTGCCATAATTATCTGTCCAGTAACCGTGGGATCCGCTTGCTGCATAATCAGAGAATTTCCAAAGATTTTTATCATTCAGAAGAACAGGTCTGTAGGAAGCAGATAAATCCTCGAAATCTTCAATGATGTAATTATTACTTACAGTTGAAGGAAGAATTTCGATTATATTTTCTTTCAGCACATTTAAAGTACTTGTTCCGTCAGAAACCGTCAGTTCTATATTCTGTTTTCCCTCCTGATTAAAAACGACCTTTACAACAGAATCCTGCTGGCTGATAATGGTCGCATTGGTGATATTCCATGCTCTGGTTTGTACATGGTGATAAGACCGGTCAAAGATCTCCACCGTATCACCGAGACAGGCATAAGGGCGTTTCAGCTCAAAATCAGCAAAACATAATGTCCCTTCGTCTGCTACTCCGGTAGCAATAAGATTGGCTGTCTGCCATAAATTATTTCGTTGAGCAACAGGCGAATTGAGCGCTGCATGAATCCGCAGCTTCTGTCCCTCCGTAAACATGCTGGAACAATAGGAATAATCCATGAAATTCTGCACATTATTTAACCCGCCGCAAGAGCTTCCGTTGATATTGCAGGTTTGCCATCCGATAGTATTCGGCGTATCAGCTACTTCATCATCATATGCGCAATTTCCTGACTGAGCAACAGGCAGGTAATAAAAGTCAGGAACATTGTTTCCACCCCAGATATGGTAAAGATTCAGATAATGCCCGACTTCGTGCGTTAATACGGTTCGATGAAGCCATTGTGACGTTCCGATCGCTCCGACATAATCGTGCATCATTACAATTCCGTCCCATTCAGGAATCGTATCTGCAACCGGTGGCATTAATGCATGGCCGGCCAGTCCGGCAGCACCTTTACAAACATAAATGTTTAAATATTTTTCACGGGGCCAGTGAATTATGCTTTTCACGGAGTGGTCTCCCGCAGCGGATGTTTCGGAATAAATACGATTAATACCATTGGTACAGTTTCCGTCCGGGTCGAGCTTTGCTAACCGGAATTCCACCTGAACATCAGCAGCGATTCCTTTGAAAGCAGGGATGATGTCTGTTGTATCCGCATTTCTTTTATTGAATTGTTCATTGAGATGCATCAGGGAGTTGCGAATCTGCTCTTCCGAAATATTTTCTTCCCCGTTCATGTGAATCACGTGGAATACGACCGGGATAATGTAGGGACCCGCTTTTGGCTGAACAAGTGAAAACTGTTCTGTAAACAGATTTAACTCCTTGCGTTTTTGCTCGAAAACAGGTAATAAATGAGATTTCTCCTGTGTCAGCTGAAAATGTATTTCATCAGAATGACAGGGAATCCCGTTTTGTCCTAACAAGCCCGTTGCTGTAAAAAACAACGTGAAAAATAAGTTAATCTTCTTCATTTCGTAATAGTTTAGCGTAATAACTATCCGTTATTAATTGTATTTTTAAACTGTAAAAATAAAAAAAGACCGTTGAATTTCAACAGTCTTTTATAAATGCTATATAAATGAATTATTTACCTTCAGCGCTCGGATCCTCAAAAACTCTTTTAGGTTTGATCTTTTCAAAAATTCCCAACGTAATCCAGAAAGGTAAAATGAATCCTAATAAGAATAATAATACCCAAAAAGCCAAGCCTCCGAAAACAAAAAATAGTAATATACCAAAACCACTCATAATACAAATGTTGAACTGTAAAACGCTGTAAAGTTAAAAAAGTAATTTAAAAAAACAATAAAAAAATGGAGTATAGAATTGAAAAAGATACAATGGGGGAAGTGAAAGTTCCTGCTGATAAATTCTGGGGTGCACAAACGGAACGCTCCCGTAATAATTTCAGGATCGGACCGGAAGCTTCAATGCCGAAGGAAATCATTCACGCATTCGCTTATCTGAAAAAAGCAGCAGCACAAACAAATTATGAATTAGGCGTCCTGGATAAAGAAAAAATGGAATTAATCTCACTGGTTTGCGATGAAATTCTGCAGCATAAGCTGGATGACCAGTTTCCGCTGGTTATCTGGCAGACCGGCTCGGGGACACAATCCAATATGAATGTCAACGAAGTGATCGCTAACAGAGCGCATGTGCTTAAAGGAGGAAAGCTGACAGATGAAAATAAAGTGCTGAATCCGAATGATGATGTCAATAAATCGCAATCTTCCAATGATACGTTTCCTACGGCGATGCACATTGCTGCTTATACTTCCGTTGAAACAATCACACTTCCGGGACTGCAGACATTGCGTGCTGCTCTGAATAAAAAAGCTGTTGATTTTAAATCGATCATCAAAACAGGAAGAACACATTTTATGGATGCGACTCCGTTAAGCCTGGGGCAGGAATTCAGTGGTTATGTCGCACAGGTGGACAACAGTATCCGTGCTATTGAGAATGCATTGGTCGCAGTAACCGAGCTGGCATTAGGAGGCACGGCAGTCGGAACAGGACTGAATACCCCGAAAGGATATTCAGAGCTGGTGGCAGAGAAAATTGCTGCGTTGACAGGATTTCCGTTTATCACTGCAAAGAATAAATTTGAAGCGCTTGCTGCTCATGATGCAATGGTAGAATTGTCCGGAGCATTAAAAAGAGCAGCGGTAGCACTGATGAAGATAGGGAATGATATCCGCATGCTTTCGTCGGGGCCAAGAAGTGGGATCGGTGAAATTATTATTCCTGATAATGAGCCGGGCTCTTCTATTATGCCGGGAAAAGTGAATCCAACGCAGCCGGAAGCAATTACTATGGTTGCGGCACAGGTGATCGGTAATGACGTTGCTGTAAGCGTAGGAGGCGCAACAGGGCATTTTGAGCTGAATGTTTTCAAGCCGCTGATCGCTTCGAATGTGCTTCAGTCTGCAAGACTGCTCGGCGATGCCTGTCAGTCATTTACGGAGCACTGTGTGGAAGGAATTCAACCGAATCTGGAGGTGATTAAAAAGCACCTGGATAATTCGCTGATGCTGGTAACTGCGCTTAATACACATATCGGTTATTATAAATCTGCGGAAATAGCGAAATATGCTCATAAAAATAATACAACGTTGAAAGAAGCGGCGATTCATTTGGGTTATGTTACGGAAGCGCAGTACGATGAATGGGTAGATCCGGCTAAGATGATCTGATGGAATGAATGCTGATTGCGGGGATGTTTGATTTGATCTCCGCAATTATGCCCTCAGACATATCTCAGAAAGAATCAGAACATAGCAATATTCTCTCTTACTCCTAATTTAGGATAATACTTTTTCACTTCATCAGCGATGTCATCAAAATAAAATAAGGCAAAAGACATAAAAGTACATTGAGATTTAATAATCTAATCTATAATGCATTTGTTTTGCCATGAATTCATGAAGTTATTGCTGTTCCTTGCCGTTTTTTTGTGCCTGCTGAAAAACATCGTTTGCCGTTCCGCCTAGTGGTGAGGAATAAGGTTTGGACGCTCCGGAATGACAGGGTTCGGCTGATGAGGTGGAAGAGGCTGGATGATCTGTCCATAAGAATGTAAGGCTGGCAGGATGAAACCTGCCAGCACTATTGATAGGCGTATATTCAGCCGGTAGTTCAGCATGAAATGCAGTGTTGAGGCTAAAAATGATTTTTTCTTAACAGATTTCTTTAGTTTTTTAGAAAATAGATATGTAGTAGTATCCCGACATATTTTTTCTTCTTCGAAATTAAGATATTATTTTCTTGAAAAGAAAACATTTCCCAACGTCGCAATCAGTGTAATGTAATACCCGATTCCGACGGAATATATGTTCTTTGAAACAGTGTTGTACGCACGCCGAGTCAACGAACTTAGTTCAGCATTATTGAACGAAAGCGGCGTATCTGCATCTGACGGGTTCATGAACTGATAAAGCCCGACACCTGCATAAATCACCAATGCTACCGAAGCAATCATGAGTATCTTTTTATACTGTTTTAGTTGTGGTATAAAATCAGCCGCAATAATCCCCGCAAGGGAAATCGGGAGCAGATAGATAAGCGCAGGTACCAGAATTGTATCTGCCAGCGCAAAAGGTGTGGATAGTGACAGGGCAGAAAATCCGGTGCTGGCCATGAACACCTCCATTTTTACCCACGGGAAAAAACACGAGATCAGGGCGATTACTGCAAAAATCAGCGATTTGTTTTTGGTGAGATTTTGAAGGTCTGGAATGGAAACGGGCTTTGAGCTTGCGGCTTCGTTGTTCGTTTCCGATGTTGTCGTGATTGCTTCTGCATTGTCTGTAAACAGCGAGCTGAACCATTTTTCAAAGTAGAGCCCGGCTACGGGAATTGGTTTTTCCTGTCCGCTGGATGCATTCACCATACCAACAATAAGCAGGATTAAAAACAGAAACATGACAATCATCATGAAGGTATAATTGCTATATATCCGCATAGGGTTACCTGAATTTATCATCATCATGATTACCCAAAAAGCAAAGGCGAGGACGTTGATACCGATTGCCTGGCGTAAGTGATATGCGGTGAATTTTGTCTTGTTGCTGTTGTACAGCACGATCCCGAGGATAATTCCGATTGGAATAAACGGTAGATAGCCGACAATAGCGGCCGTTTTATCGGTTGTTTTCATTGTTCAATTTTTATTGTTTCTTTTTTCTGCTTCCCCAAAACGATGTTCCTGTACTTTCATTGGCGGGTGTTATCACATATTTATCCTTTTCTTTAGTGATAACATATAATGTATTATTCAAGAGAGCCAGGTTATAACTGTCTTTTCTTCCTTGTGAAGTGATAAGGGATTCCAGCTTGTCGTTTTTAAAAAATAGAAAAGCAGTCTGTTCACGTTTGTTGTAAACTTCCGTTCCCGTTGTTTCACCACCTTTTCTATTGCTGATGTCACTGCTTATTTGGCGCTCTATAACCTTATATTGATAAGCATATATTGTATATCCATCCAATTGATTGCTTAAAATGTTATAGGGCTTCGAGCCAAGTAGCGAGACGGCTTCATTAAAAGTTATTCCGGGTTTCAGACTGATAACATCTTCAACAGATGCAAACTTTGCTACTTGTGTTGTTTTGCAACTTGTAGCGATACCGATAATAGAAATCGTTCCTACAATTAAGGCCATTTTTTTCATTTGTATGAATTTTAATTGTTTATGTCAGCAAAACTACGGCTTTTTATTTAATTATAGCATTTGTGCTATAATTATTTTTGTAAGTTTTAGAACCTTTCGGCCATGAATAGAAAGGGCGGGAATATTTCTGAAAGGAAGCTTATCTTTGATAAGAAAGGGGTAGAGGCTTTCGCTGAACGGTTCAGAATAGTGAGAAAGAATGCAGGTTTTACCCAGCAACAACTGGCATTTGAATCAGGTATTTCATTAAGTCAAATTGCAAGAATAGAAACCGCTAAAATCAACCCGACGATCAGTACGATATTTGTTCTTGCAAGAACGATGGAAGTCGAAGTGGAGGAATTTTTCAAGTTTAAAATATAGCAAGCTGTAAATTCCCGATAATATAAAGAAATTTTAAAGATTATTATCTTCTGTTTCTCACTTTAAATCGTAATTTTACGGGCAATCGAGCCGGGTAAATGAGAAATAGTACTTTTCTGTTTTTTTTCTTTCTGTTCCAACTGTCTTTTGCACAGGATTCGATCATATTTTCAGGAAAGGTTTTAGAGCATCATTCACAGCAACCGCTTGACTTTGCAACAGTTTCTATTAAAGAGCTGAATCAATTGGTTTATACGGATGAAAATGGTGCGTTCTCTATGGTTATCCCTTCCGGAAAATATCATGTTACGGTTCAGCTGATTGATTATGAAGATTATTCGGTAACAATTCACCTGAAAACAGCTGAGACACAACTTTTTTATCTAAAAAAAGTGATCAATGAAGAATCACAGCAGTTAGACGAAGTTAAAGTAAGTGCGAAGCGCGGTCAGAATATAGAATCCTCAAAGATTGGAGTTATTGAGCTGGAGGTGAAAGATATTAAAACACTTCCGTCGTTTATGGGAGAAGTGGATATTATCAAAACAGTTCAATCGCTTCCCGGAGTTTCGTCTGTCAGTGAAGGAAGCCAGGGGTTTTATGTACGTGGTGGCGGACCTGACCAGAACCTCGTTTTACTGGACGGAGCACAGATCTATAACGCATCTCATTTATTCGGCTTCTTCTCCGTGTTTAATGTGGACGCGATTTCTTCCATGAGCTTGTCGAAAGGAGGAATGACAGCTGATTACGGAGGGCGGATCTCTTCATTAATGGAGATCAAAATGCGCGAAGGAGATATGAAAAGATATCACGTCAACGGAGGAATAGGACTAATTTCTTCACGTCTGGAAGTGGACGGCCCGATTCAGAAAGATAAGAGCTCTTTTATGGTGGCTGCCAGAAGGACCTATATTGATGTTCTTATGAAGCCTTTTTTATCCAAAAAACCTGCTCTGTCCGGTCTGGGATATTATTTTTACGATCTGAATTTTAAATTCAACTTCCGTCTTTCCAGTAAAGACCGTTTGTTTATCAGCTCCTATCTGGGAAAAGACAACTTTAAGTACTCCAGCGCAGATGATGGCATGTCTGTTTCGATGCCCTGGGGAAATCAAATGGCTTCTATTCGCTGGAATCACCTGTTCAGCCAGAAACATTTCATGAACGTTACCGGATTTTATACGGGCTATGACATTAATTTTTCTTCCAAAGTGGATAATTACGACATTACTATGGGGACAGGGATTCGTGATGCCGGAGGAAGAATAGATTTCACATGGCTGCCCAATATCCGTCACCGGATCCGTTACGGAGTGGATTACGTATTTCACCGCTTTACACCTGCAACGGTGGAAGCATACCAGGAGGACGTGAGCTTTGATACGGGAAAGCAACAGAGGCTCAATGCGCATGAATCGGCAGTTTTTATCGCGGATGATTGGGATATTACTGAAAAATGGCGTTTGAATATCGGCTTGCGTTACAGCATGTATCAATTTGTCGGGCCGTTTGACCGCTACGAAAAGGGACCGGTAAATTCAGACAGCGTGACACATTACTCAAAAGGTGATCTGATTGCCTTTCATAACGGTTGGGAACCGCGTATTTCCACGAGAATTCTTTTAGGAAAAAACAGCTCCATAAAAGCAGGATTTTCAGTGAATTATCAATATGTTCACCTGGCATCGCTGACATCGGTGGCCTTTCCTTCTGATTTATGGGTTCCGTCAACAGAAAAAATCAAGCCGCAATCCGGATGGCAGGCAACAGCGGGTTACTTCAAAGATTTTTTCGGAGGAAAATATGAAACCTCTGTAGAGATTTACTACAAGCACATGTATAATCTGGTGGAATTTGCCAACGGTTCCATGCCGACAGATAATGTAAATGATAACGTGGATAATCAGCTGATAAACGGAAAAGGATGGAGCTACGGAGCGGAATTCTTCATTAAGAAAGTAACAGGAAAGCTCACGGGGTGGATCGGCTATACATGGGCGAAATCGGAACGGATGTTCCCGGAAATACAGGCTACGCCTTTCCCTTCCAAATACGACAGAAGGCACGATCTGAACCTGGTGCTGAATTATAAAATTTCAGATCGCTGGACTGTTTCCGCCAACTTTGTCTATGCAACGGGAAATACCTTGACAATGCCTTCCAGCTGGTACATCTATAATCAGGAAGTAGTTATGGAATACGGAGGACGGAATTCAACGAGAATGCCGGATTACCACCGTCTGGATCTTTCAGCGACCTGGTTTGATAAGCCTTACAGGAAGAAAACAAAAATAGTGGATGGAGAAGAAGTGAAAGTTCTGAAGAAAATCCGCCATAATGTAAATTTCTCTGTTTATAATGTGTATAACCGGGCGAATCCTTATTTTTTGTACCTTTCGGTTAAAGGAGATCTGACAAGCGATAAATTTGCGATGTCCGTAAAACAGGTTTCATTATTTCCAATCTTACCAAGTGTGACATGGAATTTCGAGTTTTAAGCAAAATAAGTGTATTGGTAATGCTATTGCTGGCAGCAGTTTCGTGTTCGAAACCCGTAAAGGTGGCTATTCCCGGTTATGAGGAAAAAGTGGTAATCGAAGGATTGATAGAAACAGATGGCTTTCCGCTTGTGCTGATCTCCAAAAATAAAAATGTATATGCTCCTGTTTCTCAGGCTGAAATATTAGGAAGCTATCTTTCCGGCGCTACTGTCTGGGTTTCTGACGGGACAACGACGATCCAGCTGACAGAGATCTGCACGGACAATCTTCCTGCGGGAATGGATACTACCGTTGCTAATTTTCTGGGAATTCCGCTGGAAGTCTTAAACCAGACGACTATTTGCGCCTATGTCGGGTTAGATCCGAACTTTAAAGGGGAAGTAGGGAAAACGTACACGCTGAAGGTGGATTTTGAAGGCAAAACTTATCAGGCAGCTTCCAAAATACTGGATCCGATCCCGTTGCTGAGCTCCTATTGGAAAGAAGAAACAGATTTGCCGGATTATGGTTTCAGCCATCATTTTTTACAGGATCCTCCGCAGAAAAACAACGCTTATTTATTTGAAGTGAAACGCCTCAATGTTGATTCGACCGGCCAGCCAAAAGATAAACGCTATTACAAAACATTTACACCGTACATTGACGATGAGTTTTTCAATGGAAAGACATTTGAATTCTTCTATGAAAATCCGATGTCGTATGATGAGGAAATTCCTGATGCTTACAAAGGTTATTACAAGCGCGGAGATACGCTGGAAATCAAATTTTCCAATTACGAATACAATGTTTTCCGTTTCTTATACGCAATCTCCCTACAAAAAATGTCCGGCGGAAGCCCTTTTACCTTACCGACGAACGCAGTAGGGAACATTCCCGGCGCGCTCGGTGCATGGATCGCTTTTTCTCCTACTTACAGCACACTTGTCTGTCAATAAACTTTAATTGATGCGGATTCTTTTATCGACGTTAAATGCAAAGTATATCCACTTGAATCTGGCGATCCGGATTCTATACGATTTGAACAGAGCTACCGGAAAGCTGGACTGGAAGGAATTTACCATAAAAAACGATTTTGACGAAGTCGCGGAAAAATGTGCGGCTTATGAAGTAGTGTGCTTCAGCGTTTACATCTGGAATATCACGCAGACGCTGAAGGTAGCAGAGAAAATCCGGCAGCGGAATCCGAATACGAGAATTTTATTGGGCGGACCGGAAGTGAGCTATGAATATGACAATGTAATTGCATTGCCGTATGTTGATTTTATTGTTGTCGGAGAAGGAGAGATTCCGTTTGAAGCATTTGTCCGGAATTATCCGGATGTGGAAAATGTTCCCAATCTGTTATATAAAAAAGACGGAGAAATCGTCTTCAACGAACAGAATATTACATTTGATATCCAACAATTAGCAGGAAGAAACCCGTATCAGTACGACAAGCCGGAAGAGCTGTCGAAAAAAGTAGCGTATATTGAAACTTCCCGCGGATGCCCGTACAAATGTGAATTCTGCCTGGCGAGCTTAGATAATAAAATGCGTTACCTGCCGATGGACACCATCAAGCAGAACTTGTTGTATCTGATGAAGCATGGGAAAGTCATTAAATTTCTCGACAGGACATTTAACGTAAAGAAAGATTTTACGCTGGAATTGTTTCAGTTTATTCTGGAATATCACCGTCCGGAAAATGTATTTCAGTTTGAAATAACGGCAGATATTGTTCATCCGGACATTATCCGGTTTATCCGTGAGCATGTACCGAAAAATCTGTTCCGTTTTGAAATCGGGATCCAGACTGTTAATCAGGAAAGTAACAGGGAAGTCAGCAGGAAGCAGAACTTCGAGAAGACCAGCAATGTTATAAAGCAGCTGGACGATATTATCGAAATGCACCTGGACCTGATTGTCGGACTGCCGCTGGAATATATGAACGATCTGAAATTTAGCTTTGAATCAACTTTTAAATTATTTCCACCCGAATTGCAGCTGGGATTTCTGAAATTTCTGAAAGGAACTCCCGTGCGAATGAAATATGAAAATTACGGTTATGTTTTCGACCCGGAACCGCCGTATCAGATCATCAGAAGTAATTTTCTTTCAGAAGAAGAGCTGGCAAAAATCATTCAGCTGGAGAATGCGCTGGAAATTTACTGGAATAAGAAACGCGCTGTCGAAACATTGAAATATGTGGCTCTTAACTACAGTATTTTTGATTTCCTGATGGAGCTGGGAGCATTTTTCGAAAATCGTTATTCATTTCATAAGCATACGCTGAATCAGGTTTATGAAGTCTTGCATGAATATGCCCGCAAATACGAAAATCCTGTTTTGCTGGAGCTGATCACCGCTGATTATTTTGAATTCTACAAGATCAAACCAAAGGATTTATTCAATTCTGAATTAGAGCAGGATTCGAAAATTCAAGCTATCAACTCGCTGCAACTAGATCATCACAAGTTCCGGTTCTGTATGCTTCCGGTTTCATTTGACTGGGAACAATGGAAACAAAAACAGACAATTGAACCGGCTGAGGATCTTCTCATCGTGCAATATGACGGAGAAACGAAGCCGATTTTATTTTCAGAGAAAAGCCTGTTGTCAGCAGGATGGTAAGTTCTGATTTCGGTTGTGAAATACTGTTCAAACCGTATTATTTCTGAAAATACTTAAATTAATTAACGGAAGGCAACTTTATATTGCTGTTATTACTAATTTAATTACCTTATTTCGAACATTACAAATGACAAGAAAAACCATAAAAACAAATTACTTGCAGACAATTGACTGGCTAAATGGAAATATCGTTGATTGGGTTTCAGCAGGCCAACAGTATTCTTTGAATGGAGGACAAACGCAACTTGCAAAATACCACTTCGCTTTCAGCTTTGACGGCTCAATTACTTCACCGGACGGACAATATTCATTCATTTATAAGCGTCTTGGGACGAAAGGTCTCTTATTAAAAAATGATGAAATAATCAGGGAAATTAATCGTAGCTATTATCATGCTGAAACATATGAATTTCCGGCAGCTTTTATCACTTTTGAAAATGAGACATTTTTAGTACACTGTCCGATTGACTATTGCCAGCTTGATTTCGAAAATGTTGAAACCGGAGAAATTGTTACAAATATTCAAGGCCGGAAACCATCTGATATTTTTCACTCAAGACTTTCAATAAGCCCGGACAATAAATATTTAATGGTTTGTGGCTGGGCTTGGCATCCGGTTGATACAGTTGAATTATTTGAGATAGCTGAATGTTTCAAAAATCCTTTTCTTTTAGATAAGAGTTCATTGTATCCGGACTTTGGCACCGAGATTAACTCTGCAAGCTTTATTGATAATGATAGAATACTCATTGCTTCTTCAGATGAGGAACCTTTTGATGATGAGGAACCACCTATTTTACCGCAAAAGCATATTGCTGTTTGGAATTTCCTGACAAATGAAATTTCAAAACCGATAAAGGTCAATGGAGAGTTCGGGAATGTTTTTGCTATAAATGACCAACTTGCATGGGACATGTTCAAGTATCCCAAAATCATAAATATTCAGACAGGAGAAATTGAAAGCAAAATTGAGGAAATTAATTCCGGACTTCAAACATCTTCAATTTTATATGGTGATATTGAGAAATATCCGCAAATTTGTTTTGACAAAGCATCTTCTCAAATAGCAATAAAAATAGATAGCACAACTATTGAAGTTCTTTCTCCTTAATCACAGTACAGAGACTGGTGTAATTATTGTTAATGTAATGATTTATTACGAAAAATAATTTTCGAATCTTCCCGATCTTCCAATTTTTAATCCTTTATTCCCCGTAAAAATCTAACTTTGTTAGGAACAAGAAAACACTATGCGCATACTTCATACCGCCGACTGGCATCTTGGAAAACGTCTGGATAATTTTAGCCGCCTGGAAGAGCAGCAGGCTGTTTTGGCTGAAATCTGCCGGATTGCGGAGGAACAAAAAGTGGACATGGTTATTGTTGCTGGCGATTTATTCGATACATTCAATCCTCCTATTGAAGCAACAGAATTGCTTTATAAAACACTAAAAAGATTGTCCCGTAACGGAAAAGTTCCGGCGATTGCTATCGCAGGGAATCACGATTCGCCTGATCGTATAAATGTAGCAGATGTGCTGGCAAGAGAGAACGGAATCATTTTCATCGGCCATCCGACAGATAAAATAACTGCATTTGAGCTCGAAGAAGGATTTAAGATCACGCGTTCCGAGACGGGATTTGTGGAATTTAAGCTTCCGGAAATTGAATTTCCCGTTCGGGTAATACATACTGCTTTTGCCAATGAAGTCCGTCTTAAGGAATATTTTGGAGAAGACAAGCAATTGTCATTACAGGGAAGCCTGGCGAAAAAATGGCAGAAATCCGCCGATGATTTTTGCGATGAAAAAGGTGTAAATGTTCTGACGACCCATTTATACATGCTGAAACGCGGCGGAGAAATACTTGAAGAACCCGAAGGTGAAAAACCGCTCAACATCGGAAATGCGGATGTAGTGTATTCAGATGCTGTTCCCGCTTCGATCCAGTATGTGGCCTTAGGGCATTTGCATCGTTATCAGGATGTTGGGAGTAATCAACCGGTAATTTACAGCAGTTCACCTCTGGCATATTCTTTTTCAGAAGCCGGACAACAGAAATATGTGGCAATCGTCGATCTGAAACCCGGAGAAACAGCCCGGATAGAAAAAATCCCTTTGCAAAGCGGTCGGAGATTAGAGCGGAAAACTTTTGATGAGGTGAAAAAAGCGGAAAGCTGGCTGCTGGAAAACCCGGATACTTTAGTGGAACTAACGATTGAATCCGACACATTTTTGACAGCAGAAGAGCGCAGGATATTATTTCAGGCACATGACGGAATCATCTTTTTAATTCCCAAAGTCAGATCAACAACAATCAATGAACGGCCATCCGGAACGGAGATTAATCTGAATCAGGATATGGAAACTCTGTTTAAAGAATATTTTCAATCCAGGAATAAAGGGCAGGTTCCCAATGAAGAACTGATGAATTTGTTTAACGAAATGCGCAGCATCTGAAATGATTCCGGTAACATTAACAATAGAAGGCTTGTATTCTTACCAGGAACGGCAGACAATTGATTTTTCGGAGCTGACGAAAGCCGGGCTTTTTGGTATTTTCGGAGCGGTAGGTTCCGGAAAATCAACCATTCTGGAAGCAATTTCCTTTGCGCTGTACGGTGACACCGAACGCCTGAATTCAAGAGAAAAGCGAAGCTATAATATGATGAACCTGAAGTCGAACCGGATGTATATCGCGTTTGATTTTTACAATCAGGAGAATGAGCTTTTCAGGGTGACACGTGAATTCAGCCGGAATTCAAAACGTTTTGAAGATGTTAAGGCAGGGAATACCGTTTTTTACAGATGGAAAAATAACGACTGGTTTCCGCTGGAACATACCGATGCTGAAAAAATCATTGGCTTGAGCTATTCGAATTTCAAACGTACGATTATTATCCCGCAAGGGCAGTTTAAAGAGTTTCTGGAGCTCGGGCCAGCCGACCGGACAACGATGATGAAGGAAATTTTTCAGCTGGAACGGTTTGACCTGTTCGAGAAGGTTTCCCGTTTAAATGCACAGAACAATCAGGAAAAAGCACAGCTGGAAGGACAGCTGAAAGGGTATGAAACTGTCTCGCAGGAAGAGATTGAAGCCAAAAAAGAGGTTTTGATAAACTTGAAACAACAGAATGTGGATCAGCAGAAACACTTTGATAAAATCAATGAAGAATTTCAGAGATTGAAAGCGTTGAAAGTTGATTTTGAATCCCTTTTAAAGAAAAAAGAAGAGTTTTCCGTATTAGACAGGCAACAGCCTGAAATTGCAAGGCGAGAAGAGAATTTGAAGCTTTTTGAACGTGTTTCCGGGGCTTTCAGTCAACTTCTGAAAGATCTTAAAAGCGCTGCTACTTTGCTTCAGGCGCAGCAAGAGGAATTAAACAAGCTGGATGAAAACCAGCGTCAGAAAAAAGAAGAACTCCAATCAACTGAGCAGCAGCTTCAGGAAATAACATCCTTGTTTGAGCAGCTTTCCAGACGAAAGACAGAAGAAAATGATTGGGAATTAGCTATCCGGATTTTACACCTGAGAACAGAAATTGAACAGCTGAGCGAACGGCTGGAAAAAGGAAAAGCAACTGTTGAAAAGGCGAAAAATGAGGAAAAAATATTGCAGCAACAATTGCTGGAAACAGATCAGGAAATTACGTTACTAAAATCAAAAAAAATTGATTCGCAAGTTCTTATTACAGCCGGAAACTGGTTTGGCAAATTACAGCAGCTGAATGAAAATCATGAAGCTCAAAAGCTTAAAATAAATCAGAAAGAAAAAGAGATTCAGGATATAGAAGATGAATTTCAAGCAAATGAAATTATTTCTGAAACATTTGAAGATATTTCCCGGAAACAGCAGGAAGCATTAAAACAACAACAAACAGAGCTGGAAGCACAAAGATCTGCTTTGGAAGTACAGCAAAAATTGGCACATTATTCGAATACTTTGCAGGATGGCATGCCTTGCCCGTTGTGTGGTGCACTGGAACATCCGGATGTTGTGGAAGCAGGTGACATTTCAGCAGATTTAGAATTAGTATCAAAACGGCTGAAGGAGCTGGAACAGATAAAAATACACTGGAATGAGTGCAATAAGCTTTTTGAGCGTTTGACGGACCGGAAGTCATTGCTGCAAAATGATCTAAAGCAGGAGGAAAGCCAACTGAAAGAAATAGAAGAACACATCCACGCACATCATAAGCTTTTTGAATGGAAAGAGTTTGATGCTCAAAAACCGGAGCTGTTCCGGGAAAAACAACAGGAATCATTGCTTGTTGAACGGCAGATAGAAGAACAGAACAAACAGCTGGAAGCTATACGGGCCACAATAGAAAATCAGCGGATGAGTATTGAAAGATATAAAAAGGCACTGGAAGAATTTACGTTGGAACTAACCGCTAAAAAGTCTGAAATTGAAGCAAATGAGAAAAATATAAAAATATTAAGCTTAACAGCTTTTCAATCACTAACGAAAGAGGCATCAGAAGAAATTTTAAATGATTTAAAAATTGAAAATCAAAGAATTGAATACCAGTATAAAGTGATTTCCGATCGGAAAAACGAATTACAAAAAGAGTTAGCAGTGCTTGATTCCCGGATTGCCATTCTCTCGCAGCAGCTGAAAACCGAAAAAGAAAAAAATGCGGAGCTGAATAAGGAGTTTCACGCTAAACTGCAACAACAGGAATTTACATCGCAGGAAGAAGTGGAAGCGATCCTGAGCCGCCCTTTAAATGTTGAAGCTGAACGGAAAGAAATTCAGGATTTCAGGATTCAATTTGAAACGCTTCGAAATACAATTAGTGATTTAGAAAAGAAATTTGAATCGGTTATTTATAATGAAGAACGTTTTAAAGAAGAAACCGAAAAATGGCAATCTGAACAAGAAAAATTAAAAGAAAACAGCGCGCTGGTTGTCAAAGAAGAAGCTGAATTGAATCGTCTGGAAAAAGCTTTCGAAGAGAAAAAGACATTACTGCAGGAATTTTCTAAATTGGAAAAAAGAGCGGAACAGCTGAACATCATGTCTAATTTGTTCAAAGGAGCGGGATTTGTACAGTATGTTTCCTCTATTTACCTCAAGCAGCTGTGCGATATGGCGAATGTTCGTTTTCACCGGATGACACGTAATCAGCTAAGCCTGCAGCTGAATTCCGACCATAATTTTGAAATCATTGATTATTTAAACGAAGGGAAGAGCAGGAGCGTAAAAACGCTTTCCGGCGGACAGTCTTTTCAGGTATCATTATCATTGGCGCTGGCGCTGGCAGAAAGTGTGCAGGCAAACGCAAAAGCAGACAGGAACTTTTTCTTCATTGATGAAGGTTTCGGAACGCAGGATCCCGAATCGGTCAATATTGTTTTTGAAACACTGCTGAATCTGAATAAAGAAAATAAAATTGTCGGGATTATCTCACACGTGGAAGAGCTGAAAGAACGAATGCCGAAATCACTTCGGGTGGAAAATGATCCGGAATCCGGAAGCAGGGTCTGGAGTGATGTATGACAATATCTGCCTGTTAGCTGTCGCTCGTTTTTGAATTAGATAGGCTTATGGAATTGACTTTATTCAGAGGTGTAATTTCATCATAATGTCTGTTTGCTCGTCATTACCCAATCTGAAAATATGCCTGTCAAATTCCTGGAAACCATTTTTTTCATAAAAACGGATCGCCTGTGTGTTTTCTTCCCAGACACCCAGCCACACAAAATCTACCTTCATCTGCCGTGCAATTTGCATTGCTTTTTCAAAGAGCATTTGCCCGACAGCCTTTCCGTGAAATTCTTTTAAAACATAAATACGTTCGATCTCCAGTGCTTTTTGATCTTGCAATTCTGTTTGAGACTGCCCGGAATTAAGCTTCAGGTAACCGATAATCAGATCATCAAGAGCAGCAAAGTAAAATTCAGAACTTCCCTCGTCAAGCTCATCGGCCAATTTTTCCAAAGAGAAGCTTTTTTCCAGGTATTTTGTCATGTTTTCCTCTGAATTTGCTGCTGCAAATGTTTCACGGAAAGTCTGCCTGCCGATCTTTTGAAGCAGATGCAGGCCGTTCGGAGCAACTCTTTTTATCCGGATAGTATTCATTTTCCCTTTTCTGTCCTTTGCAGGTAAAAATCGTAAGTATATACATTATAAGGTAGAATTAGCTGCGCGAAATACCTTGCGGAGATACTTCCGATCAATAAAGGAAAAAACAGCTGATAACCGTTCGGAGTTAAATTACAGACCAGGATTAAAGCCGTAAGAGGCGCATAAATAGATGCGGACAACATGGAAGCGGCTCCTACCAGCGCAAAATTCAGCGGGATCAGATTCATATCAAACTGTCCGTTGCAGAAGTTGGCAAAAAACAATCCCAGTATCGCACCCGCGACAATGCTTGGAGCGAAAACACCGCCATCGCCGCCTGCACCTAACGTCAAAGCTGCTGTCAGCGGTTTCAGAAAAAATAGCAAAGCTAAAGTTAAGGAAGAAACAACAGGAGAGCTGATAGCTTCTTTTAATCCGTGATAGCTGTCACCATATAGAGTGGGAAACAGAAAAATTAACAGCCCGACTGAAATCGCACAGAGATTGACTCTCACAAAATTATTGCTTATATTACCGGATATCTTTTTTATACGGGTAACCAGCAATGTAAAATACACAGATAACAAGCTCCCGATCAAACTTAAAACAATAAAAGACGGCAACGCATGCCAGTTCCATTTTTGAACAGGAAAGGGGAGCAATGTTGCGTTTTCAAATAAGGAAATAAAAATCCAGGCGACAACTGCAGAGGTGGCGCAGCTGATGATAATCGTTTTTCGCACTTTTCTTGAAATAACTTCAATAGCGAACAGGAATCCCGCCAATGGGCTGACAAACAAAATCGCAACTGCGGCTGTCGCACCGGCACAGATCAGCTCTCTTTTGTAAGCGTATGCCGAAAAATGTTGTCTATGAACCAGGTTTCCCGCTGTTGCTGTCGCTACTACTGAAGAAACTTCTATACCTGTGGACCCTCCGGAAATTACAGTCAGAAAGCCATTTATAAGGTGCGAAGGTATTTTAAAGGCAGGAAGATGTTCCTTCCTTTGATCGAGCGTTTTATAAATCTCGGTAATACCTTTGTTTTTTCGGCCTTTAAAGAAATATTTTCTTAGAAAATAGATGGAGGTGATACCGATGGTAGGGAGAATAATAAATAAAAAATTGTAATTGGAATATATAGATTGAAATAGTAAATGCTCTGTTTGTTCTGTCAGGTGTTTTGCTACAAAAATAAGTATCAGGCAGCATAAGCTGATAACAGCCGAAACTAAAATAAGCTTGAAATAATTCTGATAAGTTACCTTTTTCCTTTCCATTTTTCAAAAGTAAAAAAAGTTCCGTTTTTACTGTTGACCTTTGCACTAATTCTCCCGAAGTCAAAGTAGGATCTATTAAAAAACAAATCCCGTGAATTAAAACTCACGGGACAATAAAACTATTTGGAACGATTTTATGCTAATTCCAAAGCCTGGCGAATGTCTGCAATAATATCTTCGTAGAATTCCACTCCGATGGAAAGACGCACCATATTCTCTGTAATAAACATGCTGTTTTTGATGTCAAGAGGAACATCTGCATGCGTCATGGTGTACGGATGCTCCGCCAGTGATTCTGTTCCGCCCAGGCTGACCGCCAGCTTGATCAGCTGCAGGCTGTCCAGAAATTTAAAAGCTGCCGTTTCTCCTCCTTTGATGTCGAAAGAAATCATTGCTCCG
Source organism: Flavobacteriia bacterium 40-80 (assembly GCA_001899145.1). Classification (GTDB taxonomy): domain Bacteria; phylum Bacteroidota; class Bacteroidia; order Flavobacteriales_D; family Crocinitomicaceae; genus 40-80. Next base: position 502,337 of record MKVF01000006.1, on the reverse strand, counting down.
GGTGAAGTATATTGCTTTTTGTAAATCTCTTTTTGCCGTTCAGTTCCTTCTTCTTCAATGAATCCCAGGTAATAAACTTTTTCCACTTTCGGGTGGTTTCTAAGGAAACGCGCTACTTCAGCAGCATTCCTGGCCTGCTGTTCCATTCTTACTTTCAGGGTTTCAAGACTTCTCATCAACATCCAGCCGGTAAATGGAGCAGTCATATTTCCAAGGAAAGTACGAAGCCCTTTTACACGGGCCATCAACGATTTTGAACCGAGAACAGCTCCGGCGATTACATCCGAGTGCCCTCCGATGTATTTTGTTGCGGAATAAAGCACAAGATCAGCTCCGTGCTTCAGCGGATGCTGCCAGACAGGACCCATATAGGTATTGTCCACAGAAAAAATTATTTCCTTTTCACTGGTGGAAAAAAGTCTTTTTATTTCTGCGCACATCTCAATATCAATCAGCGCGTTGGTTGGGTTCGCAGGTGTTTCAATGTGGATCAGTGATAATTTATCTGCCCGTCCGGATTGTTTTATTTTTTCAATGATTTCCTCTTTCGAGCAATCAGGAGTAAACCCGATGGATTCAATATTCAGCTTTTTCAGAAAGTGATTGATAAAGTGGTCTGTTCCGCCATATACAGGGCGCGAATAAAGCAGTAAATCACCGGGAGTCAAAAATTCAAGCATCACCGTTGAAATAGCAGACATTCCGCTTTCAAAAACAGCACAATCCTCCGCTTTGTCCCACAGGCATAGCCGGTTTTCCAGGATTTCCAGATCAGGATTGTTCAGCCTGCTGTAAATCAATCCCATTTCTTCCCCTTCCGAAGCTTCGCTTAATCCGTAAGCAACTTCAAAAAAACGCTTTCCTTCCGCTGCGGAATTAAAAACAAAAGTAGAAGTTTGAAAAATAGGACATTTTAAGGAACCTTCAGATAATTTCGGTTTATATCCGTAGGTCATCATTAAACTTTCGGGGCGCATTTTTGTGTAATCCATTTTGACTGTATTTTTCAATGAATTTAGATTAATTTTCTATTTATTAAAAATGAAAAGAAAATTAATCTATATTTTTGTCTTAAACAGAATTAAAATCTGTATAATGGATGTTGGAAATATATTTTCAGAATAAATTTCTGGAAATAATAATATGTAAATATATGAAAAAAGAAAAGAGAGAGCTTACCATTCAGCTGGATGAAACTGACTTTTTGATTGTAGGATTATTAGAAGACAATGCGAAGTTGAATACAAAAGAGATCGCAGAGAAAGTAGGATTGAGCAATACACCTACTTACGAGCGGATCAAGCGCCTGGAAAAGCTGGGAGTAATAAGAAATTACAGAGCAATTATCGATAAAAAAAAGCTGGGATATTCGCTGACAGTTTTATGCAATGTCCAGTTAAAATCTCATGCTTCTGAATATCTGGAAGAATTTGAGCAGGAGATCATTAAGCTGAAAGAAGTAGTTACCTGCTATCATATTGCCGGGCATTTTGATTATTTACTGAAAGTGGAGATTACCGATATGGAAGAATATGCTGTTTTTGTAAAGGAAAAGCTGGCTAAAATTCCTCATATAGCAACTGTTCAAAGCTCGTTTGTAATGCGTACGCTGAAAGAAAATTAAAGGAAAATGCTGTGCAGTGTTTAATTAAATCCGTTCTTATGGCATTTTACAATCATATTGTTATATTTGCCCTTGTATATTTATAATTCATTTATATGTCAGCGAAGTCGCCAGCCCCAAAGGCACAAACAAAAAAATCGAATTCAAAAACAACGAAGTTTCCGAAAGAAACCTACGTTAAATGGTATAAAGATATGCTGTTGATGCGCCGTTTTGAAGAAAAAGCGGGGCAGTTATACATACAACAAAAATTCGGCGGTTTCTGCCACTTATATATTGGACAGGAAGCAATTGTTGCCGGTACGGTGAGCGCCTGCCGCCCGGATGATAAACACATGACCGCTTACCGTGATCATGCTCATCCGCTGGGACTGGGAACAGATCCGCGGGTTTTAATGGCGGAATTGTACGGTAAGAAGACAGGCTGTTCCAAAGGTAAAGGAGGCTCAATGCACTTTTTCGATAAAGAAAAAAACTTTATGGGAGGACATGGAATTGTTGGTGCTCAGATCGCAATGGGTGCAGGAGTGGCTTTCGCAGAAAAATACAAGGGTACGGAGAACGTGGCGTTTGTTTCCATGGGAGACGGAGCGGTACGTCAGGGAGCTTTGCACGAAACATTCAACATGGCGATGATCTGGAAGCTGCCTGTGATTTTTATTATTGAAAATAATAATTATGCCATGGGTACATCGGTACAGCGAACTACAAACGTTGAAGACTTATCTAAAATAGGCTTGTCGTACGATATGCCATCCAGATCAGTAAACGGTATGAGGCCGGAAACTGTTCACGAAGCAATTGAGGAAGCTGCGGAACGCGCAAGAAGAGGTGACGGGCCGACATTGCTGGATATCAGAACATATCGCTTCAAAGGGCATTCAATGTCCGATCCTCAGAAATACAGAACGAAAGAAGAAGTGAGCGAATGGATTGAAAAAGATCCGATCGAGCATGTTTTAGATGTTATCAAACAAAATAACTGGCTAACCGATCAGGAAATCGAAGAGATTGGCCAATGGGTGAAAAAAGAAGTGGAAGAATCCGTGAAATTCGCTGAAGAATCACCGCTTCCGGAACCTCATGAATTATACGAAGATGTTTATATGCAGGAAGACTATCCTTATATCAAAGAATATTAATTGAACGCATTTTAATATAGAAAGAACTAAATATGGCTGAAATAGTATATATGCCGAAACTGAGCGACACCATGACAGAAGGTGTTGTTGCTGAATGGCACAAAAAAGTAGGAGATAAGGTAGCATCAGGAGAGCTGATCGCTGAGATCGAAACAGATAAGGCAACAATGGAGTTTGAATCGTTCTACGATGGAGTGTTGTTGTATATCGGTGTTGAAAAAGGAAAAGGGGCACCTGTTAATTCCATACTTGCTATTATCGGACAGGAAGGAGAAGATATTTCAGCATTGATTGCCGGAGGAGCAGCTCCGAAGGCCGAAGAGAAGAAAAAAGAACCTGCAAAAGAAGAATCAGCAAAAGAGGAACCGAAAAAAGAAGAAACATCGAAACCGGAGGTGAAGGAAGTTTCCAAACCTGCTGCTTCTGCGGTAACAACGGCTCCTTCAGCTGTTACAGGTGACAGAGTATTTGCTTCTCCGTTAGCGAAAAAATTAGCAGACGAAAAAGGAATAGATATTTCCAGTGTCAGAGGAACCGGAGATCAGGGGCGCATCGTTAAACGAGACGTAGAGCATTATGTGCCTTATGTTCCGGCTTCCGGTGGTGCGGTACAGCAAATAGCTTCCGGAACGGAAAGCTACGAAGATGTGCCGGTTTCTCAAATGAGAAAGACGATCGCGAGAAGACTGGCGGAAAGTAAATTTACGGCGCCACATTTCTATCTGACGATCAATGTGGACATGGACAATGCGATTGCGGCAAGAAAGGCAATGAATGAATCCGGAGAAGTGAAAATTTCTTTTAATGATATGGTTATCAAAGCATCCGCATTAGCTTTGACTAAGCACCCTGCCGTGAATTCTTCCTGGCTGGGAGATGTGATCCGCAAAAATCACCATGTAAATGTCGGGGTTGCGGTAGCTGTTGACGAAGGACTTCTTGTTCCTGTAGTTCGTTTCGCGAATACAAAAGGAATGGCCCAGATCGGTGAAGAAGTGAGAGCTTATGCGAAACGTGCCAAAGAAAAGAAGCTTCAGCCTGCAGATTGGGAAGGTTCTACCTTCACAATTTCTAACCTGGGAATGTTCGGAATTGATAATTTCACGGCAATTATTAACCCGCCGGACAGCTGTATTTTGGCAGTAGGCGGAATTCAGCAGATTCCGGTCGTAAAAAACAATCAGGTTGTTCCCGGAAATGTGATGACATTGACTTTATCCTGTGACCACAGAGTGGTTGACGGAGCGACAGGAGCTGCATTCCTGCAAACATTAAAAAGCTACCTTGAAAATCCGGTGACCATGCTGGTTTAATAAAGTTTGATATAGAGATTTGAAAAACAGCCCCGTAAATTTTACGGGGCTGTTTTATTTTGCTGACAAAAATGATAGGCTTGCTTTGAAAAACGTATTAAATATCGTTGTAAAATATATTCAGAGCAATGAAATAAAATCAACAGGAGCCTGATTAATATTTGTTTCGGTATAATTTAGATTTTATCTAAATAATTATTCGCAAAAATCAGATAGTTCACTAACTTTGTGGACTCAAAACATAACATTTATTGCAAATGATAGAAACAGATATCATCATCATTGGAGCAGGACCGGTTGGTCTTTTTACTGTTTTCGAAGCAGGATTGTTAAAATTAAGATGCCATTTGATCGATTCACTTCCACAGCCCGGAGGACAGTGTTCAGAAATATATCCTAAGAAACCCATTTACGATATTCCCGGATTTCCTTCCGTGCTGGCAGGTGATCTGATTGACGGATTAATGGAGCAGGCAGCGCCGTTTAAGCCGGGATTTACCTTAGGTGAAGCAGCAGTAACTATTGACAAACAAGAGGATGGTTCTTTTATTGTGACGACAGACAAGGGGACACAGCATCACGCGCCTATCGTAATGATAGCAGGAGGATTGGGAGTATTTGAGCCAAGAAAACCGCCTATTGATAATATTGTGGACTTCGAAGATAAAGGAGTGAATTACATTATCAAAGATCCTGAATTCTACAGAGGAAAACGTTGTGTGCTTGCAGGTGGAGGAGATTCTGCTCTTGACTGGTCTATTTTCTTAGCGGAAAAAGGAATTGCTTCCGAAGTGGCATTGGTTCACAGAAGCGCTTCTTTCCGTGGTCATCTGGACTCTGTTCAGAAAGTAATCGACCTTGCTGAAGCAGGAAAGATCAAGCTGATCACAGAAGCGGAAGTTGTCGGGTTGGAAGGAAACGGAACTCTGGAAAGAGTGGTAATTAATCACCAGAAAGAAGGGGATTTTGTAAAAGAGACTGATTATTTTATCCCGTTGTTTGGTTTGAAACCCTCTCTGGGTCCTATTGCTGATTGGGGATTTGAGATTGAAAAAGGTGCAATTAGAGTAGATACACGTGATTATTCTACAAATATCAAAGGGATTTATGCGATTGGAGATGTGAACACGTACGAAGGGAAGCTTAAATTGATTTTGTGTGGATTCCATGAGGGAACAATAGCTGTTCAGTCTGCTTTTGCGATTATTCACCCGGAAAAGAAGAATGTATTGAAATATACAACCGTGAACGGAGTTCAGGGATTTTAGAATAAAAAATTCAAGACATAAAAAAGATGCCCGAACTAGTTCGGGCATCTTTTTTATGGAGAATCTCTTCAGAAATTATTCCTTAATAAACTTGATCAGGCGATCAGAATTTTCAACTTTCAGTAAATAAATTCCCGGTTTCAGGTGCTGTACATTAACCGCATTTTCTGTTGTCTGAATCAGCTTTTGACCTGCCAGATTGTAAATTTCCTTTTTTACGTTTTCACCATTTACAGAGATATTCAAAATATCAGCAGTTGGATTCGGATAGATATTTACGGAAACACCTGCTGCTGTTTCTTTTGTTGAAACCGGATCTTCCACGCGGAAGGAAATATTATCAAGGAACAATTTATGACCATTGTCAGAGATCAGAACAAATGCGATGTGGATCGTCTGATTATTATAACCCAACGTATCGAAATTTAAGCTGTGCGTACTCCAGTGAGGCGCTTCGGCAAGATAAGTCACCAGCGTTGTGAAACCATCAGGATTGTTTACGTCTGTTCCTATTTTGATCATGTAGTTGTCCGGGAAAGAAGGATCGAAAGACGCCGCTTTAAATTCCAGGATATTTCCGAATCCTGCTAATGTAATTGCAGGCGTGATCAGCCAGCGGTTCGCATTTCCTGTTGTCGTGAAAAAAGAAGTCGCGCTTGCACAGTGATTCGGGGTGCTGCTCGTATCAAAAGGATCTGTTGTACTAATCCAAGCTTCCGTGTATTCCGAAACGGAAGCGTCCGGTGTCAGCCCGTCCTTGTTGATAACGGTCCATGAGGAAGGAATCCCGCTTTCAAAATCTTCATTGATTATAATGGTTTGTCCGAATGCAGTAATTGATAAAGCTGCTGCTGCTGACAAGATGAAGTGTTTCATTTGTATAAAATTTATTTTGCTAATAAAATTAATATCTCACTGAAGTTGCTGTAAAAATCGTCAAAACCAAGTAATTTATTTTTGAAAAAGAAAAATATTTTTTCTTTATCCTCCGGTTTGAAATAATTCACCTGCTCCAGCTTCCACTGAATCCTGGAAAAATGACCCGTAGAAGGATAATATTCGTCTTTGAGCCATTCACCTCCGTCACCGCCCATAGAAGCTGTTAAAACGGTTTTTAATTCTTCCATTTGTTCCCAGATGATGGAACGTATTCCCTCATCTTTTGGTTGAATGTCGAAGTTTAACGCGGCGAATTTATTATTGGCATCCAGACGAACATACAGATATCTGATGTTGGTCGGATAATTCAGCCAGTTGACTCTTTTTCCGCTTTCGGAAGGATAAGGCCGCATGAATTTTCTGAAGTCTTCCCAGAATTCTGTGTTATACGCTTTTCGCTCGTCCTTAGTCAACATGCTGGAACTCGTAATAAGCATTGAATTCCTTTTTGTTCATCCGGATAAAATTCGGAAGATCAAGCTCATTGTATTCAATGGCCATATCTTTGATCATGGAGCCATGCAGATATTCAACATACTTTACAGGCAGCCATTTTTGATTGTAATTCCAAGCGCGGATTTTAAAGCTGGATTCCAGGTTGGAGCTTAGCTCATACGTTTCGATGGGCAGCCCATTGTCTGTATAAGTAAGAAGAATGCTGGTGAACTCATCCACCTGAAGACGATCTTTATAAGTATCGATCTCCGCTTTTATATCCTCTTTTGTTGCCCCGATCGGAAGGAAAATACGGATTTCAATCGTCTTATTATTTGATCGCAGATAGACTAATTCCGGCTGTTCAAAAGAAGGAAAGAAATAGATGGAATCCAGGTGAATTTCATCTTTCGGAATGACAATGGTGGAGTAGAGTGAGTCCACGTTGTAGTAAAACGGCGGCTGATTGAGAATGGACATGTATTTGATAATATCCATTTTTTCAATATTCTTTTCTTCGTTGTAGTTAAAAATGAAATCGGAATAAGGCTGATTGTAAGTTGTTTGTGAGAAATGTGAAAGTTTTTCCAATTGATTTTCCGTATTGAACAGATAAGTGAACTTCTCGGAAATATTGTTCGGAAGACGTCCGTTCTTAACATAGAAATTAGCTTTATAGAGGCCGGTATTGAGCTTTCTGTTAAATAGCAGCGGATAATATTCAATCCCTACATTTTCAATGAAATAAGGAAGGTAGAACGGATTAATCAAGCTCTCATGCTTAGGAAAGTTGTGCCTCTTCTGCTTATGACTGCTCTTCTTCTCTGTTGAAGGATCAGAAGAATTACAGGCTGCAAATCCGGCCGCTAAAAACAAACCAACGATCATTAATTGTCTCATGTCTGTAAAAATAGCAAAAAAGAAAAAGGAGGCTTGTATTTCAAACCTCCTTTTCGCTGTATTTTAAAATTTATTTCTTGTTTTTACCTTTTTGCTGTTCCAGCTGCATTTTCTGCATTGCTTCCAGGCGTTCCTGGAATTTTGATTTCTTAGCGCCTCCGGTTGCTGCCGATTCTGCTTTTTTCTGTGCCATTTTAGCTTTCAGCTTTTCTTCATCTACAAAGAAATGTTTGATAGCCATCATCATTAAAATCGAAATCAGCGTGGAAACGAAATAATAATAAGACAGACCAGCCGAGTAATTATTGAAGAAGAAAATCATCATGAACGGGAAAATATACATGATCACTTTCATGTTTGGCATTCCCGGCTGTTGCGGCTGTTGCATATTATTGCTGTTATACCATGTGAAAATCAAAGTGGTCACAGACATCAGAAGCGTAAATAAAGAGATATGATCTCCGTACATCGGGATATACGTTCCAAAGTCATATACGGAATCGTAAGAAGATAAATCTTCTGCCCACAGGAACGGCTTCTGACGCAGGTCAAATGAAGCAGGGAAATAACGGAAAACCGCGAATAGTATAGGCATTTGAATTAGCATAGGAACGCATCCGGAGAACGGCGAAGCTCCGCTTTCACGGTATAAGGACATCGTTTCCATTTGCTTTTTCATCGCGTCTTCCTGTTTCGGATATTTCGCGTTCAATTCATCAATCTCCGGTTTCAGAATGCGCATTTTTGCAGAAGATACGTACATCTTCCACTGAATCGGCATCAGAACAAACTTGATGATCAGTGTCATTAACAAGATTACAAGACCGTAATTCACACCTGTGGAAGCAAGAATTTTAAACAAAGGATGGAAAAGGTAAACATTGATCCATCTGAAAACTCCCCAGCCCAGGTTAAGGATATCATCGTAGTCATTGTTGTATGATTTCAGCAAATCGTACTGATTCGGTCCGAAAAACCAATTGATGTGAACATTCGCATCTGCCGTATTGGTGATTCCCAGGTTCATTTCAGATGTGTAATGCTTTATATGAGACATTTCCTTCTTATGACCGTGCGAATAATTTTTGATCTCGAACTTTGTTCCTTCTTTTGTAAATACGGAAGAAGGTTTCATAATAGAGCTGAAATAGCTTTGTTTGTAAGCTACCCAGTTGATGTTTTGATCAAGGTTTTTCTCCGCATCATCGCTGGCTTCTGCCAGCCAGTCGTGTTTCTTTTCCGCATTCTGGAAGCAAACGGTTGATACCATTCGCTGGTTTCTCAAAAGTCGTTCTGTTTTATACATGTCTGTTTTCCATGCCAGCATTACACTGTTAGGAGCGACATTTCCGCCAAAGCCTTTGAAACGGATATCAAAATCCATGTCATACGCGTCCTTTTTAGTCGTATAAATGAACTGGATGAACTGATTAGCAGAAACGTTATGTTGTAGCACAAGGCGGTTGTCATTTTTTTCAACAATAACAAACGGTTGGTTTCCTGTACGGTATTCCTTGCCGTTTAAGTTGAAAACCAGCTCATTTTTGTTATCTCCTTCTCCGAATAATTTCAGCGGATGGAATTCTTTTTTACGGAAGTTTCTGTACGATTCGAATTCTTTCAGATACACAGCGCTCAGAATACCACCTTTTGTTGAAAATTCATAGATGGTCTTATCTGTTTCCAGCTTAATAACTTCATCCTTGAAAGATTCGGCGGTTTTGTTTTCGGCAGCGGAAGAAGTTGTCGGTACTTTTGCCTCTGTATTTTTTTGTGCAGTGACTTCCGTTTTTTTGTTCTTGGAAGCTTCAGCCGTAGTTTCTTTTGCGTCCTGCCTGTTAAGTATTCCGAGGGCAACCAGCAAAAATCCGATTAAACCTAATCCTATAAGTTTATTTTTATCCATGTTTACTTTTTATTTTCTAATGATGCTTTTACAAATGAAACAAACAGCGGGTGAGGATTCGCCACTGTGCTTTTATATTCCGGGTGAAATTGAGCACCTACAAACCATGGGTGAGAAGGTATTTCCACAATTTCCACAAGCCCCGTATCCGGATTTCTTCCTGTAGCGATCATTCCGTTTTGTTCGAATTGTTCTAAGTAGTCGTTGTTAAATTCAAAGCGGTGGCGATGTCTTTCAGAAATCACATCTGAATTATAAGCCATTGAAGCTTTGGATTTTGGTTTCAGTTCACATTTATACGCTCCTAAACGCATTGTTCCTCCGAGATTCGCAATATGCTTCTGCTCTTCCATCATGCTGATAACCGGATATTTACAATCTTCAGCAATTTCTGTTGTGTGGGCATCTTCAAATCCTAAAACATTCCGTGCGAATTCGATCACCGCGCATTGCATTCCCAGGCAAATTCCGAAGAAAGGAATATTGTTTTCTCTTGCGTAGCGTACAGCGTCGATTTTCCCGTTAATCCCGCGTGAGCCGAAGCCGGGAGCAACGAGAATTCCGTCTAATCCGCTTAATTCGTCATCGACATTTTCAGGAGTCAGCTTCTCCGAATGGATCCATTTCAGGTTGACTTTACATTCATTCTGCGCTCCGGCATGTATAAATGCTTCTGAAATAGATTTATAAGAATCTTTTAGTTCAACATATTTTCCGATAAGCCCGATATTCACTTCTGATTTCGGGTGCTTATGTCTGTCCAGGAAGGCTTTCCATGAATCCAGATCAGGCGTTGTCTTGGCAGTCAGGCCTAATTTCTCTAAAACAACCTTATCCAGCTCTTCTGCAAGCATGAGCATCGGAACATCGTAAATGGTTTCAGCATCTCTTGATTCAATTACCGCATTTACGGCAACATTACAAAACTTCGCTATTTTTTTCCGTAAGTTCAAGTCCAGCTCGTGCTCTGTTCTGCAAACCAGAACGTCCGGCTGAATTCCCAATTCCAGCAGCTGCTTTACCGAGTGCTGAGTTGGTTTTGTTTTCAATTCGCCGGCAGCAGCCAGATAGGGTACAAGTGTCAGGTGAATAACACAGCAGTCATTCTCAAATTCCCACATCATCTGGCGAACAGCTTCAACGTAAGGAAGAGATTCGATATCACCGACTGTTCCGCCAATCTCCGTAATTACAATGTCAAATTTTTTCTCTTTTCCTAATAACTGAATACGTTCCTTGATTTCATCCGTAATATGCGGAATGATCTGCACGGTTTTTCCAAGGAAATCACCTCTGCGCTCTTTTTCAATAACAGATTGGTAAATTCTTCCGGTTGTAACGTTATTTGCCTGGGAAGTAGGTACATTCAGAAAACGTTCATAATGCCCCAGATCCAGATCTGTTTCCGCTCCGTCATCTGTAACGAAGCATTCTCCATGCTCATAAGGATTTAAAGTTCCCGGATCAATATTGATATAAGGATCCAGTTTTTGAATAGTTGCGGAATAACCTCTGGCCTGAAGCAATTTTGCCAGAGAAGCTGAAATAATCCCTTTTCCCAAAGAAGATGCGACTCCCCCGGTTACAAATACATATTTAGTAGAATTTGACATATTAAATTTTGTAACTACGGGACGCAAAGATACAATAATTAACACAAGGATTAACAATCATTCTGAATTAAATTCTTCTTAAAATGCAGTGGATGGAACAACCTCTTTCTTCTCAATTGATTGTAGAAGAAGGTTTGCTTAATGTACTGATTTTAAATACTATGTAATTATATATTGTCTGTGATTGTTAATAAAATGTTGAAAACTTTACTGATTTTGTAACCTAAAGAAATTCAGTGCCGTAAAAGCAGTCATATCAATTGGAAAATAAATTGACGATGATACAGAATAAATTGAACGTTGCAAAAAGTAAATTAAAACTGCACCAGGAAAGAGGAGCGAACAGCTCACTGTCTATATTTGAAGTTGCTCAGCTAATGGACTTCATTCGTACCTACGAAAATTATACTGAAAATAACAAGCATACGATTTTCTTTTCTTTTTCGAACAATTGACCAGTGCCTGCTCTCAGGCAATTGCTCCTGAACCGATCAATTCCTCATTTCTATACCAGGCAGCGAATTGTCCCGGAGTGATTCCACGCTGAAGCTGTCTGAACAGTATATAAATTCCGTCTTCTTTACGAATGACAGTAGCTTTCTGAAGCGGCTGCCTGTAACGGATCCGGACATCCATTTCATAAGATTCCCCGACAGCCAGCTCGTAATCAGGATTCACATAATGAATTTCATCTGTGTTTATTTTTAAGGCATGGCGGTTCAATCCCGGATGATCTTCCGACTGACCGGAAAAAACCAGGTTATTGTCAATGTCTATTTGTAAAACAAATGAAGGAAGAGGTCGTCCTCCTATATGTAATCCTTTTCGTTGCCCGACCGTATAATAATGTGCGCCCTGATGTTCTCCGACTTTGAAGCCTTCTTCCCGGCTAAAAGAGAACGGCGTAGCCAGAAGCTCCACACTGTCTTCATTTACAGGAATTTCATGATATGCTTTTAATTTCTCCAGGTCAGCACCGATCTCGATAATATCTCCCTGCTTCGGTTCTAATTTCTGTTGTAAAAATGTCGGAAGGCTGATTTTTCCTACAAAGCACAAGCCTTGAGAATCTTTTTTTTCTGCAGTGATGAGTCCCGATCTTTTTGCAATTTCCCTTACTTCGGATTTTAAATAATCCCCGATAGGGAATAACGCTTTTTCTAATTGATCCTGGCGCAGCTGGCACAGAAAATAAGATTGGTCTTTTGACGGGTCTTTTCCTGCTAACAGGTGTTGGCGGCCGTTTTCGTCAGATGTTTTCCGGCAGTAATGGCCCGTTGCCACGAAATCTGCTCCGAGATTCATTGCCGCATCTAAAAAAACATCAAATTTGATCTCCCGGTTACACAATACATCCGGATTGGGTGTCCTTCCTTTTTCGTATTCGGAGAACATGTAATCCACAATGCGTTCCTTGTATTCTTTGCTGAGATCGATTACCTGAAAAGGAATACCCAGCTGATTGGCGATCAATAAAGCATCGTTGGAGTCATCGATCCAGGGACAGTCGTTTGATAAAGTAACGGACTCGTCATGCCAGTTCCTCATGAACATTCCGATCACCTCATAACCTTGTTCTTTAAGCAAATAGGCGGTGACACTTGAATCAACACCTCCGGAAAGACCAACAACAACTCTTTTCATACCGCAAAATTACTTATTAAATATAATAAGCGGACTAAAAAATGGTTTATAAAAAGGTGAATTTTATGGTAAAAAGTTTTATTTTCGTTCGTATGATGCGTTATTTTTTTCTGATTGTTATTTGGTTGGGTTGCTCACATTCGGCGCAAAGCCAATCCTGTGAACAGGTATATATTCACGGGCAGGTCGCGGATACGAGCATTTCCAACGCCTTCTACAATATGATGATTGTCAATTCAACAACGGGAAGAGGTGTATTCGGCTCACCGGACGGACGTTTTTCCACTTATTGCCGTGCGAATGATTCGATTACTATTTCTGTAAAAGGATATTATACGCTTGGTTTCAGGGTAAAACCGGATGAAAATTGCCAGATGACATTTAAAGGCATTATCGAACCCAGATATGAATCCATACAGACGGTGGTCATCCGCCCGTTGAAAACGCTGAATGAGATCAGAGAAGAGCGTGAAGCGCTTGCAAAACGTGAAACTAAAACAGTAACAGGTATCAATGTGCTTGAAAGCCCTATCACAGCGCTATATCAGGCTTTTTCCAAAAAAGAAAAAGCAAAGCAGTGGCTTGCGGATATGAAATACAAGGACAGCCAGCGTGCTGTGCTGAAAGAGCTTATCCGTCTTTACACTTCGTATGATATTGTCAATCTCCCCGAAGATGAATTCGATCATTTTATTGACTTCCTGAATATTGATGTCGATTTCCTGAAAACAGCGAGTGAAATGGAACTGGTGACCTTTATAAAAGACAAGTACGAACACTACCAGCGTTTAAAAATTGAAGGTCCGAATTTCAGAGGGAAATAGGAGGAAAGATGTTCAAAAGAGAATTAGTTAAAGTTAACCGTAACCGCTTCTGAACATCTTTAATTTTTATATGTTATTTTTTCTTGAGGTTATTTCCTAATGCCAGCTGTAATACAAATTTTGCATACAGGTTATTCTGCTTTATAAAGCCAGGCTGGTAACCTATTTCCGCATTGAATGTTATAACGCCTTTAAGAGGAACAGAGCGATAGTAAACTCTTCCTCCGACCATCGTTTTCTTGTTGTAGTCATTGATGTTATATTCTTTTAAAAAGTGGATGTCATTGCTCGACTCACTTATATAGTCATAAGAACCATAGACATTTTCATAATTATTCTGAACAGCAATTAACAGGTCAAAATTGAAGATTCCCATTCCCGCGCTTCTTCTTTTACCGTAATTCTCAAACTGAACAGTCACATTTTCTGTATTGGCAATTGAAAAACCTAAGCTTAAAAAAGAATAGCGCGTCATGGCTGACTGATAATTATAACCAAACGCCTTTAAAGGCTCATTTGGGTTGTCAATGGCCTGGCCATATATTTCTCTCTGGTTGAGTCCGTAAAAAGCTACACCGTGCTCGAATCCCAAATTGACTCCATAACGTATATTTCTGTATGCAGGAACATTTGTTACATAACTGATCCTTCCCTCTGTTTTTAAACCTACGGTTGTTTCCTTTAGTTTTTCTTTATTCATAAAATAGTAAGTACCGTAAATTCTTCCATAATTAGTAGAATTAGGTTTTGTCATCGGCATAACAATATCATTGCGGTTGTATTCTTCAATGCCGTAATCTACTAAAAAGCGATCTCCGAACATATAGTTGTACTCAACTTCAAGGCTGAATTTATCGAAATTTACCAGGCCACCGGTTGATAAATTGTACAATGAACTATTAAACTTGGAAATCATGCCGCTCCAGAGAGGAATATAAATCTGGTATAATTTCAGTCCGGTTACGGTGTTGTCTATAATTTCACCTTTTACAGGTGCATTAGGATTGATTGGTTCAGAAGTTGTTGTCGTTTTTTCTTCTTCGTTTGTTTTTTTATTGGCATATGTTTTTATCTGGGCAGAAACCTGCTGAAAGCTTCCAAGGACAATTATTAATAGAAGTAATGATTTTTTCATGTCTTAGTATTTTAGCGTTAGATTTCCTGATAGAGTATAGTAATATGAATTAAATCCGTAGGAATTTTTTAATTGTGTCGTACAAAAATCAATTTTCATTTCATTGCTCAACTGATTGAAGTAGCCTTCTCCTCCAGAGGAGCCTCCGGCGTAAGTGCTTGAAACGTATGAACCGTCGATATATTCAACAAAAAATTTTTTTTGGTCGGAACTTGGTACATTATAGTAAGTGTTTTCAGGTAGAGCGGTAGATCCTGGTGTCTGGTTGTTTTTCAGGTTTTTACTGTAAACGATCGTAAGTCTTGTATCATTACCTAATATTATAACATATTGCGGATTACCTTGTGGTGTGGTTGATTTCGTAATATTTGCTTCAGTAATCGTATAAGTTTTTGTACCTAAAGTGGTACTGGAAAGTGTAATCTTATTTTTTGTGTTGCTGCAGGGCGGGGTAACAAACTCACAAGGTTTACAACTTCCTCCGCAATCTGTAAACTCTTCATCGGAGTCTAAGGTTCCATTATAGCATGAAGCTTTTTCAAATGACATATATTCAAACGCGTCATGAGGTTCATCTTTTCTACAGCTGAATACCATAGCAATTACCAAAAGGGGTAAAATTTTCTTCATAGTTGATATATTTTTTAAAAAATTTCGTTAAAAATATAAAAAATATTTCAAATAAAAGCAGAGTCCGCCCTGTGAACTTAGGAAGGAAACAAACGGATAAATATCGGGTTAATTTATATTGAATGGAATAAAAATAGTGTATTACAATACAAATGATTCAGGATGAATTACTTCTTAAAGCTATTGACTACATTCCTCACACTGCCATATTTCAGAAGTAATTTTCTGGCTTCTTCATACGGAATCTGAAGTTGATGAACGATCATTTTTGTTCCACGATCCACTAATTTGTTGTTGCTTAACTGCATATCCACCATTTTATTTCCTTTGATTCTCCCGAGCCGGATCATTAAAGTGGTGGAAATCATATTCAGAATCATTTTTTGTGCTGTTCCTGCTTTCATCCGGGAGCTTCCGGTGACAAACTCCGGTCCTACAACTGGTGTGATAGCATGATTTGCTGCCTGGCTTAACGGGCTTCCGGGATTACAGGAAATACCGGCAGTTAAAATGCTGTTTTCATTAGCTTTTTGTATTCCACCTAAAACATAAGGAGTTGTTCCGGATGCAGCAATGCCTACCAGGCAATCTCCGGATTCAATTCCGTTGTCCAGCAGGTCTTTCCAGGCTTGCTCTGTATTGTCCTCCGCATTTTCAACCGCTTTGCGGATCGCTTTGTCTCCACCTGCGATAATTCCGGTAACTAATTCTGCAGGAACACCGAAAGTAGGAGGGCATTCGCTGGCATCTAAAATTCCAAGGCGTCCGCTTGTTCCTGCACCGATGTAAAACAGGCGGCCTCCTTTTTGCAAGCGTTCGGAAGCCTTTTCTATGAATGCGACGATATTCGGAAGCTCTTTTTCAACTGCCAGCGCCACTTTCTGATCTTCCTGATTAATGGCATTTACAATGTCGGATACAGACCAGTTTTCCAGGTGATCGTAATGGCTGTCCGATTCGGTGATCTTTTCCATTATACGAGAATGGCCTGGTAATTATCGGTGTTAAAATCAATTTCTACACGATCTTTTAAAGTAGTGGAAAGCAAAATCCCTGTATAATCGGATTTTACCGGGAACTGATGATGCAGGCGATCTACCAGAGCTAATGTTTTGATTGCTTTAACAGGGTGCTTCAGCAAAGTGGTCAGCGCATACTGCATTGTTTTTCCTGAATTCAGGACATCATCAATCAGCACGATGTATTGATAGTCGATTTCGGCCAGGTCAATAGTGGTGGTGATCGGATGATTCAACGGGTTATTTTTGTCAAGCGTAATTTCAAAAACAACAATTTCAGCTGCTGAAAGCGGAGCAAGAATCTTCTGTATTTCCTGAGCGATCCGAATGCCGCTTCCGCATATTCCTGCAAGGTAAATCCGTTTTTCATTCGTGGCATTTTCCAGGATTTCATACGCTAAACGAATGATCTTCTGATCAATTTGTTTCTTATTTAAAACTACCTGCATAATTCATTGTTTATTAAGAGTGTTCTCGCCATTGGCCCCAGATTGAATAAAGCATCAAGAATACTCAAATTTCCTTCAAAAATACGATTTTTATCAAATACCTGCTGGTATCGGTAATTAACTTCTGTGGCAGGCAACTCTTCAATTAACCGAAAGTCTTTTTCTCCTTCAATTAGGTCATATTGTTCACTGTAGAAGGACGATCGTTCAATGTTAAGCCATCCGGTGATTAGCTGATGAAACCGCTGGTTGAGCTCCATCAAAGACTCAATCTTTTCTTCGTAAACAGGTTGGATGTCAAAAATGTAATGATCGTAAAACGGGCTGCTTGAATAGGCCGTTTCCAGCGTTTTTAAATGCAGCTTCACCCAATCTTCACGGTAAGAAATGAGAATGTCTTTTACAGCTGTTTTGGAGCCGTTTATTTTTTTTACGGGAACAGACAGCTGCTGTACTCCGTTTGGTCCGAGAATATACATTCTGTTACGAAGCGTCTGCTTTGTGTAATGTTCATTTACTTCAAAGCAGACACGATCCGCACAAACATATTTTTGATAATACCCAATAGCACCGAAATAAGCAATCGGAAGCCTGATGTGCATTACTTGATGAATTTGAAAATCCGTTCCCAACGGATTCCGATCTCCGGAATACCACTGTTAGAGAACCAAACGAGAGATGCTTTTCCTATAATATGATCCTCCGGAACAAATCCCCATACACGGGAATCGGCAGAATTGTAACGGTTATCTCCCATCATCCAGTAATAATTCATTTTGAAGGTATAACTGTCTGTTTTTTTTCCATCAATATAAAATCCGTCTGCTTTCTCATCCAGCTTGTGGCCTTCATAAGCTGTGATAATTCTACGGTACAAAGGAATATTCTGAGCAGTCAGCTTTACAGTTGTTCCTTTTGCAGGAATTTTTATTTTTTCAAAATTGGTCATGGTATTTCCATGATTGATGTCTTTCGGAAAGTTCTCCAGGTTTTTGATCTGAACAGTCGCAGGATAACCTGTTTTTGCCAAAGAATCTTTTCCGACCTTCATTTCATAGGTGGAATCAATTTCCAGCTCGAATTTTACTTTAGGATAAACTGTTTGAAGGCGTTTTAATTCTTCCTGTGTCAGGTTCATCTTCATCAGCCCGTCCGATGTATTGAAATAATCCCGCCCTTGCTCCAGGCCATAGGATTCATACATCTGGTTCGTGAATTTTTCAGATGAAATCCCCAGTGTCAGGTCATCCGGGTTAAGAATAGTATATCTTAAATTCTGGAACGGAGCTATTTGAGCCGGTTTTCCGTTGACATAAAGAACAGAATTAATGATTTCCAGCTCATCGCCCGGGATTCCGACACAGCGTTTGATATAATTTTCGCGTTTATCCACGGGACGTCGGATTAATCCCATGTGCCGGATTATATTATTGCCTTCATGCGCCATTTTATCTTCTCCCAGGAATTTTCTTGCTTCTTCTTTCCAGTAGGACAGATTCTTGATAAAATTCGGTGCTTCTTCTTCATAAACAATTTCCCAGGCGTTATTCGGATTATTTGTTTCAGCAGCTTTTGCCTGAATTTTTCCGCTTAGAGACTGCATCCATAAAATAATAGCTTCATTATTGACAATTCCATGGTAATCATGTCCCATCAATCCGAAAGGAACTCTCGGGTCGTAAACAGCCGTATCACCGGAAGGATAGTTGAAAACTACTACATCATAACGCTGTACCTTTCCAAAACCCGGAAGACGTGTGTATTCCAGTGTCTCCGCTTCCGAATAAGACTTGATGTTCAGATACGGAATGAAATTGTGGAATAAAGGAAAGGAGAGTGGTGTCACCGGAACTTTTGGTCCGTACGCAAGCTTGTTTACAAAGAGAAAATCGCCGACAAGCAATGTTTTTTCCATTGATCCCGTAGGGATTTTAAACGGCTCAAAAACATACGTTCTGATGATTCCCGCTGCAATTAATGCAAATAATATAGTTTCAGTCCACTCGCGTGTTTTTGATTTCTTTCCGAAATTATTCTTTTTGGAGCTTAATGCCTCTGAAATAAAAGCCAGGATATGCCCTGCAACCGGAAGTGCAAAGAACAAAGCAACGTGATCTCCCGCTTTTCGTTCTTCTACTTCTTTCGGATTTGCCCAGTTAGTCGGCTCGCGGAAAGCTTTGTCTTTCGCTTTGAAAAATAAAGGGTAAGGAAATACTATTGCCAGTAATGTATCAATAGCGGAAAAGAATCCGAAACGTCTGAGGTATCCAACATTACAAACTGCCCACATGTATATATGTACTCCGGGAATAAGCATCAGGAATGCCCACCAACCTTTACTTTGACCTACCTTGAATGCGACATAGTAATTGTATAATGGAACCAACGCTTCCCATGATTTTCTTCCTGCTTTCGGAAAACTGGTCCACCACATAGCAATGTACGGGTGAGCAAGAAAGAATAAGTAAAAATACAGTGCGCTCATAATTTTGGTTTTAAAATATCTCTAAATGTATAAATTCCTTTTTTATCTGCAATCCATTCGGCAGCAATTACCGCTCCTAATGCGAAGCCTGTCCGGTTTTTGGCAATATGCTCAATGCTGATGCTGTCAATTTCATTGGAATAGGTAATGCTGTGTGTGCCCGGAACATTCTCTTCGCGGACAGCTTTTACAGGAATTGAATGTTTCTGTTTCTCAGGTGCTTCATTCAATGCCGTATTCCATTTGGTGTATTCCGGATGATGGGAAATAATGCCTTCTGTCAGCGTTATAGCCGTGCCGCTCGGGTAATCTAATTTCTGCGTATGGTGGATTTCTTCTACTTCTACGTTATAATCACTGTAAGGAGCCATCAGGGAAGACAAATATTCATTCAGCTGAAAGAATAAATTTACTCCGATGCTGAAATTGCTCGCATGGATCAGGCTTCCGTTTGTAGTGAGTACCCGGTTTTTTATTTCTTCCAGATGTTCGTTCCAGCCCGTTGTTCCTATGACGGCGGGAACCTGATGATCGATCAGGGTGTTAATGTGTCCTAATGCCAGTTTTGGCTGGGTAAACTCGATACAAACGTCCGCATCTGAAACCCGGACCTGGTCGATCGGGCAGGCGGAGTTTACTCTGAAAGCAATTTCATGGCCTCGTTCCAAAGCAATTTTTTCAATTGCCTTTCCCATTTTTCCGTATCCGATTAGTCCTATTTTCATTATTTGAATTTTAACGCGACATTTATTCCTAAATTGCCCGACATCGACATCGTATATGGATTCTGTATGATTGCAGGCCGGAGCTGAAGTGTAAGATTTTCAGAAATATCAAAACGTACAAAATGCGCTTCAATTGCAGCATCTGCAACTTGCAGCAAATACACCAGCCCAAAACCTAGAATAAACAGATCCCTTTGATTCAGATGCTTCTGGTAAAGCTGTAAGATGGCATTGGCGTCATATTCCAGCCATCTTTCATCATTTTTAAGAGTAAATTCACTTGCCTCACGGAAACGATATTCTGCTTTTAAGTCCCTTTGAGTCATGTGATTTTTATAGATGAAATATCCTGTAGCTCCAAGCCCTGCATAAATCAGCGGAACTTTCCAGTAAGCCTTTTTCTGGCCTTTAGGCATTGCAATATGATTATAAACCTGGCCTGCTCCGGGAAGCACAACGGAAAAAAGAGCGGCTTTCAAAACAGAATGTTTTTTAACCGTATCTTTCTCTTTCACTTTTTCTTTATTGAAATCTAACGAATCAACTACAATTTCTTTTTGGGAAAAAGCAGCTACGGAACAAAAGAAAACTACCAGGAATGCTCCTAACTTCATCCGTTTATTTATTCAACAGTTCGATTATCCTGCTCAGATCACTTTCCGAACTAAAGTTAATAACGATTTTTCCTGAACCGTTGGAAGCTTTTTTGATATCTACCTTTGAAGAAAGCTTGTCTGCAAAATGATTTTTAAAAGAAAATTCATGCGTGGACAATGCACCTTTTTTCTCAGGCGCGGATTTTATTTCAATTTCTTTTCCGGTTTCCGGTTTATCATTTACAAGTCGTTCCACATCACGTACAGAAAGCTTATCCTCTACGATCTGGTTGTAGATCCTGATCTGCTCTTCTTCCGTCCCGGCAGAAACCAATGCTCTGGCATGTCCCATTGAAATTTTATTTTCAATAACACCTAACTGGATTTCGACAGGTAATTTTAATAACCGCAGGTGATTGGTAATACTTGCGCGGCTTTTTGCTACTTTCTGGGAAAGCTGCTCCTGAGTTAAATCACATTCTTCGATCAGTCGCTGATAAGAAAGCGCAACTTCGATGGCGTTCAGGTCTTCGCGCTGAATATTTTCCACCAATGCCATTTCCAGCATTGTCTGGTCGTTGGCGATCCGGATATATGCAGGAACTTCTGTCAGACCTGCGAGCTGTGATGCCCTGAAACGGCGTTCGCCGGAAATCAGCTGATATTTTCCCCGTCCCATTTTGCGAACGGTAAGCGGCTGTATGATCCCGTGCTGCTGGATAGAGCTTTTCAGCTCTTCCAGTGCTTCCTCGTCAAATTTATTTCTCGGGTTGAAAGGGTTGGCTTCGATATCCGCTACCGGAATCAGCGCAATAGAATTGACAACATCCGTTCCCTCGTTATTTTTAGAGGTGATGTCAGTAGAGGCGTTGGATAATAATGCTCCCAGACCTTTTCCAAGAGCCGGTTTTTTTTGTGCGTTATTAGAACTCATTGTCAATATCTATCGTTTTATCTCGATTTGTAATTTTAGTCATGTTATTTCTTTGCAGGATTTCTCTTGTAAAGTTTAAGTAATTGATCGCACCTTTGCTTGCCGCGTCGTGCATCACGATTGTTTCACCAAAGCTTGGAGCTTCACCCAGCTTGGTGTTCCGGTGAATAACGGTATCAAAAACCAATTCCTGAAAGTGCGTTTTTACTTCTTCCACTACCTGGTTTGCAAGGCGTAACCGCGTATCGTACATCGTCAGCGCGATGCCTTCAATTTCCAGATTGGAATTCAGGCGCCCCTGAACGATTTTGATCGTATTTAATAATTTGCCCAAACCTTCCAGCGCAAAATATTCGCACTGTACCGGAATTAAAACGGAATCTGCTGCTGTCAGCGCGTTCACTGTAATCAATCCCAGAGAAGGGGAGCAGTCAATAATAATAAAATCGTATTTATCTCTGATTTTGTCTAAGGCGGTTTTAAGACGGTATTCTCTGTCTTCGATTTCGATCATTTCCAGTTCCGCTCCTACCAGGTCGATGTGAGCAGGAAGCAGATCCAGGTTCGGGTTGGAAGTAGGAATAATTATTTCCTCCGGATGAACATTGTTGATCAGACAGTCGTAAATGTTCTTGATGTTTTTAGGTTCAATTCCCACTCCGGAAGTTGCATTTGCCTGAGGATCAGCGTCCACAATCAGGGTTTTGTATTCCAGAACACCAAGACAACCTCCCAAGTTAATGGATGTTGTTGTCTTTCCCACACCTCCTTTCTGATTTGCAATTGCAATTATTTTTCCCATTCTAACACTATTTTGCATAAAGATAATTCATAGAATTCGTAACTGATACGATTCTATAAAGAATATTTCTCAACAACAATTTGAAAAATCAGAAGTTGTTTTTTAATTCGTTGATTTTTAATATTGTTTCCTGAAGGGCTTCTTCGAATTTTTCGAAGTCCTCTTTATAGAGGAAAATCTTATGCTTTTCAAATTTTTCGTATCCGTCATCCGAGATTTTTTTGCTTTCAGTGATGGTCAGATACAAATCGTTTCCGCGGGTGCTTTTGATGTCGAAAAAGTAAGTCCTTTTACCCGCTTTAATTACCTTAGAGTAAATTTCTTCCTTTTCACTGTAGTTGTTGTCGTTTAGCATGCTGTTTTTTTTGACAAATATGGTTATTTATTTTTTCTTTTTCTTGTTTTTGTTCTTCAAAATCACTTCATAAGAAGACGGAACGTTCTTTTTCTTAGAAGTTTTCGGGAACTGATATTGCTCCATGTTTGCTGGTTGATTATTCTTTTGTTTTTTTGTTTTTTCAACCGCATCAGGAAGAGCAGGAGTGTGTATGTTGGAACCTGCCGGAGCATTTTTATCCGTAGGATCGATCCACACATTTTTTTGCGTGGAGCTCACCATTTCTCCTTTTTTGTTCATGTCATACACCTTCAGAGCAGGCTGCTTTTCTCCTTTTTCGGTGTTGGTAGCAACGATATCTTCGTGTAATTCCCAGCGGCCGTTTTCAAAATTGTAGGAATCATAAGACATATCCGGAACATAGAATTCACGGAATTCCGCCATAATCGGATTTTCCGGGGAAAGATGATCAAATACGATCTTTCCTCTTCCTTCATCATACTTCAGCGACATGACGCTTTTTTTGGAGTGTTCCATGATCACTCTTTTCTGAACTTTCTTTTTATTGTAAAAAATAGGACTTCCCAATTTCACTTTAGTTCCCGAAAATGTGATGGCATCAATCAGCTTGATATGGCTGGTTTTATTTTTTGCATCATATCCCAACACCGTATAGATCGTTTTATTGTTTTTTTCTATGGGAATGATCTTGTAGTACAATGCTCCGTACCATTGGCTTCCGTCCACGTAGTCCTCGGGAATTACGGCATAAGGATCGCCGTCATCGTTCAGCTCATAGCTGATGTATTCCTTTTTACGATCATCGTAACGGAAGATCAGGCAGAAATACTGGTTCGAAAAATCTTCTTTTTCAATGTTCCAGTTGACAATCCGTATTTTTTTGTCTGGGCTTGTGATAAAACCGATTGTCTTTACTTTTGAAAACGGATAATCAAAAGCCTCTTTACTGTTTAAAGAAGTTTTCAGCTTCCCGATAATTTTTTTGCTGATCTCAATTTTTTGAACATCTTCCTGTGTCTGGCGCAACTGAACAGCTAATTGAGAAAGCTCATTTTCGACGGTCATTAAATCACTGTGACCCTGGCTAAAGCTCAGACCACTGAATATAAAAATCATCAAAAAAAATACTATTCTCATGCTTGTTTTAACGTGGAAACAATCTTTTTGTTACAAAGACAACAAAAGCAAAGTTACTAAAAATAGAAATCGGTTTCTAAAAAAGATGATTTGAAATCCGGAGATTTTATATTTTAGGGAGTTAAAAAGTATTCCTATGGAAATGAAAATGGTCAGGAACTTTCTGTTGATGGGAAGTCTGGTATATATAAACGTGGTGCTGTTTTCAGATTTTGTTTCAAAGCTGCTGTTTGGAATAATGCTGCTGCTGAAAGAAGATACCTTTTTTGCCTTTGAATTATTTTACATTGCAGTGAATATAATTTTGTCAGCAATACTGGTGAATTTATATGCTTTTAATATTTCGAAAACGACAATGTCCGGGATTTACCCGACGTACAGAAAGATCCTGAGAAAACTGGTAATTCAGGCATTGGTGCTGCTATTGCTTTATTATGCTCTTCCGTTATTGATTTCCGGTGAATGGGGATTGATGCTGAAAATTTCAGATGCCCTTCTGAATGAATATTATCATGAAAATCTGTTTTGGATTGAATTTTTAAGATTATTGGTTTTTAGCGCTGCCCTGTACCGGAAGGCTTAAAAATGAAGTTTGCTTTATCGTGTGTGTTTTCAATTTATCTTCGTTACTTTTGCATAAAGCATAACCTTAAATGGAAGAAGAAATCTTAAGAAAAATAGAACAGGCATCTGACATTACTATTACAGCGCACCGTTCTCCTGACGGTGATTCAGTTGGAAGCAGTCTTGCATTATATCATATCTGTAAAAAGCTCGGGAAGAATGTAACGGTATGTTTTCCGGATGAAATCCCTTATTTTTTAATGTGGGTAAAAGGAGCAAAAGACATCCTGATTTTTGACAATGAGCCGGAAAAAGTCCGGGAAAAGCTGCTTTCATGTGATTTGCTTTTTGCGCTGGATTATAATGGCAGCTCACGTATGGGCATTGAAATGGGCGCTGTTTTCGATGCTTCTTCTGCTTTTAAAATCATGATAGATCATCATACTCACCCTGAACAATTTGTTGATATTTCCTATAGCTTTCCGGAAGTTGGTTCTACCAGCCAGCTCTTATTTCAGGTATTGAAAAATGCAAACCGTTTGGATTTGCTGACGGTTGAAACAGGGACAGCCATTTATCTGGGCATAATGACAGATACCGGATCGTTCCGCTTCCCTTCGGTTACTGCAGAAACCCACCGCATTCTGGCGCAGCTCCTTGAGATCGGAGTCAAGCACTATGAAATCCACGAGAATGTCTATGATACTAATACAGTTGACCGTCTGAAATTAAGAGGATTTGCATTAAGCGAAAAGCTGGAGGTCATAAACAATGAAGTGGCAATTATCTCACTGACCCAAAACGAATTAAATGATTTTCATTATAAGAAGGGAGATACGGAAGGGCTGGTAAATATGGCGTTGTCTGTAGAAGGAATGAAAGTGGCGGCTTTTTTTAATGAGGCTGATGATTATATAAAGATTTCTTTCCGCTCTAAAGGAACAGGAAATAAAGTAAATCTTCTTTCACAGAACTATTTTAACGGAGGAGGGCATATCAATGCTGCCGGTGGCAGGTACGAAGGGAGCATGGAATCAGCCATTACCTTATTTAAAGAAAAAGTATATGAATTTTTGGATAAAGAATAGTTTTTATTTGTTGCTTCTGCTGTCAGCAGGATGCCGGGAACAGGAAAAGGAAACAATCCAGTGGGATAAAGATAAATCGACTGAATTAGGGAAAGGGATTGCTAAAAATGAAGATATTGATATCGAATTGTTTATTGATCAACATGAAAAGCTGTCTTTTCAGGAAACAGGATCCGGTTTGAGAATTGCTTTTCTGAAGCGCGGAGACGGACAGAAAGCAGAGCGGGGAATGACTGCTGAAGTCCGTCATAAGATCAGCTTGCTGGACGGAACAGTTTGTTATCAGTCGGAACTGGACAGAAACGACTTCTTTAAGATCGATCGCGAAGATATTGAATCAGGTGTGCAGGAAGCAATAAAATTAATGAGAGTGGGAGACAAGTGTAAGCTGATAATCCCAAGCCATCTGGCACATGGACTAGTCGGAGATTTAGATAAAATACCGCCCCTTTCTGTATTGGTGGTGGATATGGAGTTAATTGCATTAAAATAATGAAAATGAAGAAACTGTTTTTGCTTTCCGGCTTGGTGCTGCTCTTGCTTTCCTGTAAAGTAAAAGGGGTAAAAAATGAATCTGAACAGAAATTAAAGGATCAGCCGGAGCGAATTGAAGCACTGGTTGGTGTAAAAGACTCTGCTTACAGAAATGAAAAATTACTGACAAATTCTAAAGAGCTCGATAAGCAAATATTTGATAACGGTATTGAAATCAAATGGTTTGAAAGAGGGAAAGGTGATTTATTGAAAGATCAGCACGTTTATAAAATTGATTATGAAGTGCTTCTGGAAGATGGTTCTGTTGTTGACGGGAGTAAGCTGATCAACCGGCAATGGGTACATTTCTTATTGGGATTTCAAATTCAGACAAAAGGCTGGGATTTTGCGTTGAGAAAGTTGAGAATAGGTGATTTTGCTGAAATTCTTATTCCATCTGAGCTGGCGAGAGGAAAATTAGGTATCGAAGGCCTGATTCCGCCGGATGCGAAGAACATTCTGAAAATAAGAGTGCTGGGAGAATTGGAGCCAGAAAGGGAAACAGACGGAACAAAAATCTGGATACTTGCTGAATCCAAAAAGTATGAAGAAGAGAAGGCAACTGAAGACAGTGAGATTGTATATGATTACGTCATCAGTACACCTTCTAACCCGAGATATGTGGACAGTCGTTTTAAAGGAGCACCGTATGTGTTTAAGTTTAGCGATTTCGGAATCGTTAAAGGCTTGAAAAAAGCCTTGTTAGGAGTAAAAAAAGCGGATAAGCTGTGGGTAGTGGTTCCTGCTTCGGAAGCTTACGGTTCCAAGGGATTACTGGATGTTGTAAAGCCTGATGAACCTGTCTTCTATGACTTGTTTATCAGAGATGTCTATCCGGCAACTGACAAAAAATAATTTTAAAGAAGCGTTATTTTTCGCCCTTGTTTGTCCATTATTTGTATAAAAATGTTTAAATTGCGACCATCAAAAAAATTATGGCATGAAGTTTCCCGGTCTGTTTTCAGTTTTTCTATTGGCAATTTTTAATATTAACGCACAAACACCTATTGATACAATAGTCGCTGAAAACGGAGAAAGGATGGTTATCTACAGCGACAGATCCTGGGCTTATCTGAAAGATGTCGGTTTTGACGGAGTAATGAACCCGGCGCTTCAGAAATACCTTGCTTCCAAAAATTTTGACAAAGTACAAACATGGTGTAATGACAGATGCTTTACATCCAGTGACCATTACGGGCTGGGAAGCATTACAGATACTTTAGCACTTGATCTTGGGGAATCGGAAGCTTTTACGATGCCGGTTCCGGGAGTGGTTACTTCACGGTACGGGTACAGAAAATACCGTTATCATCAGGGAATAGACCTGAATCTGAACACAGGTGATTCTGTGGTTGCAGCCTGGTCGGGCAAAGTGAGATATGCACAGTACAATTCCGGAGGTTACGGGAATCTGGTAATTATTCGCCATAAAAACGGTCTGGAAACATTTTACGCGCACCTTTCCAAGGTAATAGTTTCTCCGAATGATGAGGTAAAGGCAGGTGATATTATCGGTTTGGGAGGAAATACAGGACGTTCTTTCGGAGCACATCTCCATTTTGAAGTACGCTTTTTCGATGCACCGATCAATCCGGAAGAGATCATAGATTTTGAAGCGAGAAAATTAAAGAAGTGTGACCTGCTGGTTCACAGAGGTATTCTACGCCCGGGAGCAAAACCTTCCGATATTATGGATGAGCACGATCATGATCACGGGCAGTCTGTGGCTTCTGTAGCTAAAACACCAACTAAAACGTCGGCAAGCTATTATAAAATCAGACAAGGAGACACGCTGTCCAAAATAGCTGCCAGAAACAATACGACCATTTCCAGATTATGTCAGCTGAACGGCATCCGGCAGACAACAGTTCTTCAGGTTGGAAGAACCTTGAGAGTGAGATAATCGTTTAATACAATATTTATTCTAAATTTGCGTTCTCATTCAGCATTTTTAAGCGTATGAAATTCATCAGGCAGTTTAATTTTTTCTTTTTCTTTGCCGCAGGTCTGACTATTCTGATGTCCTGTGATTCCTATAACGAAGTCCTTCGGTCTGACGATCATGAGGAGAAAAAGAGATACGCTGCGACTTATTTTGAGAAAGAGGATTATGAAAAGGCTGTTTCTCTTTATGAGCAGATTTATCAGCGTTCTCCTAAAAATGAGGATGGAGAAATTTCATATTTTCGGATTGGAAAATGTTATTATTTTCTTGAAGATTACTCGATGGGGAATTATTTCCTGTCCAATTTTGTAGTGCGCTTTCCTTACTCGGAATTAGCGGAAGAGGCGATGTATTATTCCGTGGTCTGTGCTTCAAAGCTTTCGCCGAATTTTTCGTTGGACCAGACGGAAACGGAAACGGCAATCGGAGAAGTGCAACGTTTTGTGGATAGCTATCCTGATTCTAAATATATAGAAGAGTGTAATAAGCTGTTAAACAGACTTTACGGAAAGCTGGAAACAAAAGCATTTGAATCTGTCAGGCTCTATTCGAAAATGGAGCGTTACAAGGCAGCTTGTGCAAGCTCTGAGAACTTCCTGCTGAAATATCCTGTTTCCCTTAACAGAGAAGAAGCATATTATATTCTGGTAAAAAATTCCTATCAGCTGGCAATTAACAGCGTTGAAGAGAAAAAAAAGGAACGTGTTGATAAAGCTATCGAAAGATATCTTAACTTTGTAGCCGAGTTTCCCAATACCACTTATCTAAAGGAAGTAAAAGGATATTACTCAAAACTGACTAAAATTGTAGAATCGATATAATAAAAGTTATGAACTTTAAAAATAATACATCTGAGCGCTCAACAATAACAAGAGACACGATTAAGTTTGAAAATGAAACAGGTAACATTTACGAATCAATCGTGATAATCTCAAAGAGAGCGAATCAAATTTCTTCAGAAATGAAAGAAGAACTGACTTCTAAGCTACAGGAGTTCGCTTCTTCCGTAGATAACCTGGAGGAAGTTTTTGAAAATCGCGAGCAGATTGAAATTTCCAAGTTTTATGAAAAACTTCCGAAGCCGGTTGCAATTGCGATGAACGAGATGCTGGAAGATAAAATTTATGTTAGAAAACCGGAAGAAAAAAAGTAATCTGATGGGGAAGCATATTCTGGTAGGTGTTACTGCCGGTATTGCTGCTTACAAGATTGCGGAGCTGGTTCGGTATTTTAAAAAATTAGAGGCAGAGGTCAAAGTAGTGATGACCCCTGCCTCTTGTGATTTTATTACTCCGCTGACTCTGTCCACGCTGTCGCAGAATCCGGTAGCTGTTGATTTGTATGACAGTAAAACGGGAGAATGGACGAACCATGTAGAGCTGGCACTTTGGGCGGATGTAATGATAATAGCTCCATTGACAGCAAACACATTGGCAAAAATGGTTTCGGGACAATCCGATAACCTGCTGCTGACGACTTTTCTTTCCGCAAAATGCCCTGTTATTGTCGCACCGGCGATGGATCTGGACATGTACCAGCATCCCTCTACAAAAAGAAACCTGGAACAGCTGGAAAAAGATGGTGTTACAGTGATTCCTGCTGACTACGGATTTTTAGCCAGCGGCCTGGTTGGGCATGGAAGAATGCAGGAGCCGCAACAGATCGGTGCATTTGTCTGTGATTTCTTAGCATCTTCAGATGAGTTTCAGGGAGTAAAAGTACTGATAACTGCAGGTCCGACTTATGAAAGGATTGATCCTGTTCGTTTTATCGGAAATCACTCCTCCGGAAAAATGGGATTCGAAATAGCGAAAGCTTTTTTGAATAAAGGAGCTGAAGTAATTTTAGTAACAGGCCCGACAAAAATGGTGCTTCACCATCCTAATCTGCATCGTGTGGATGTGATGACAGCTGAAGAAATGCTAGGGGAAGTTCAGAAAGTCTGGCAACAATGCCGGATTGGTGTTTTCTCCGCAGCTGTTGCGGATTACAGACCACGAAATACAGCGGAACAAAAGATTAAAAAGAACGCAGAGGAGATGCAGCTGGAACTTGTGAAAAATCCGGATATTCTCAAATGGGCGGGAAGCGTAAAAAAACAACAGTATCTCGTCGGCTTTGCGCTTGAAACCTCAGATGCGGAAGCTTATGGGAAATCAAAAATCGAATCAAAGAATTTGAATGCGATTATTGTAAATTCCCTTGAAGATGCGGGAGCAGGTTTCGGACATAATACCAACAAAATAAAAATCATTGATAAAAGCAATAAAATTTATAGTTTTGAGTTAAAAACCAAGCAACAGGTGGCATTGGACATTGTTGATTTTATCAGGGAAAATTATGAAATATAAGATTCTTATTCTAAGCATACTGACTTCGTTCGGGAGTCTTTTTTCACAGGAACTGAACTGTGAGGTTTCCATTGTTACAAATTCGAAGCTGGAGGTAACTACGGTAGATAAAGAAGTTCTGGATCAGCTGAAGCAGGTAATGCAGGACTTTATGAACAACACGAAATGGACGAAAGATAATTTCAAGATGGAAGAACGTCTGAACTGCAATTTACAGTTTCAGGTTTCCAAGATCCCTTCGCAGGGAGTTTATGAAGGAACCATGCAGGTTCAATTGACACGCCCGGTTTTTAATACTTCCTATAACACCATTTTATTCAAGCATATTGATGAAAATGTGACAATAGAATATTCAAGAAATTCGGTAGTCTCCTATGCTCCGAGTGAATTCCGGGATAATCTGACTTCCATTTTAGCTTTTTATGCGTATTATATGTTAGGACTGGATTACGATTCCTTCAGCCCGAAAGGAGGAACTCCTTATTTTAACGAGGCGTTTAGCATTGTCAATTTGGCACAGTCAGGAGGAGCAGGATGGAATAATAATGATCCTAAAAAGAAAAGCCGTTATAACCTGATAGACAACACGATGAATCAGTTGTTTGAGCCTTTAAGAGACTGCTATTACGAGTATCATCGTAAAGGAATGGACATTATGTACGAAAAATATAATGAAGGCTTAAAAGCTATTTATGACGCATTGAATAAGCTGGCTCCGATTGCGCAATCAAGACCGGGATCCGTAAATATTATGGTATTCGTCCAGGGAAAGAAAAATGAGCTGAAAGCTTTGTATAGTGATGCTACACAACAGGAAAAAACAGATGTTGTCAACCTGCTTAAAAAATTAGATCCCGTTAATTCCTCTCAGTACATGGAAATATTGAACTGATGTTATCCAGATTACATATTCGGAATTTTGCTTTAATTGAATCAATTGACTTAAATTTTTCCAATGGTTTTACTGTTTTTACAGGTGAAACAGGTTCCGGGAAATCAATCATTTTAGGAGCGTTAAACCTGATTCTGGGAGAACGAGCGGATTATAGCGTTATCCGGGATTCGCAGAAAAAAACGGTTGCAGAAGCAGTTTTTGAGATCAAAGAGCTGGATCTGCAATCCTTTTTTGAAGAAAATGATCTTGATTATTCTGACGAAGTAGTTGTCAGAAGAGAGATCGCTGCCGGCGGAAAATCAAGAGCTTTCATAAACGATACACCTGTACAGTTAAGCATTCTGAACCAGCTGGTTTCACAATTGATTAAAATTCATTCCCAGTATCACACATATACGCTTAAGTCCAGAAAATTCCAGATGGACCTGGTTGATGGTTTGATTGGTTTGAATCTGAAATCATATCAGGAAAAATTTAAGAGCTGGAAGCAGTTAAAAATAAAAATCAGGGAATTAGAAGATCAATTGAATCAATCTGCGAAAGAAGCGGATTATATCCAGTTTCAGATAGAAGAATTAAATTCTTTGAGATTGAATGAGAACAATTTTGAAGCTCTGGAAAAGCAACTGGAGCAGCTGGAAAATGCAACAGAAATTATTCAGCAATTTGCCTTGGTCAATTCTGCTGTTGAGGGAGAATATGGCGTACTTTCACCTTTAAGCACGCTGAAAAGCCAATTGGCAAAGGTTACAGGACTTCATCCTAAATTTGAAGAATTTGAATCAAGAATCCAATCGCTTATAATTGAATTAAAAGATATTAACGACGAAGCAACCGATGTTGCCGCTTCCGTATCTGTTGACGAAGAACGGCAGGCAGTTATTTCTTCTCAGCTGGATTTTTATAATCGCCAGCTTAGAAAACATCAGGTAAATTCTCAGGCTGAGCTGAAAAAGATACTGGAGCAGTTCCTTTCCGAAAGCTCTTCATCAGAACGTTTGGAAAAAGAGCTGAATTCGTTTAAAGCAGAGTATGAAAGGCTGACCTCAGAGCTGAATCAGCTTGCAGAAAATATTCATCGGGATCGTTTAAGCGGAAAGCCGGTGATAGAGCGTCAGGCAGAAGAATTACTAGAGCAGCTGAAGCTCCCCGGTGCGAAAATGGTTATCCGTATTGATAAATCAGAAGAACTGAGCGAAAATGGTTGTTCTGAAATCGAGTTGTTATTTACTTCAAACAAAGGAAGTGAGCCGAAACCGATCGAAAAAGCAGCGAGTGGAGGAGAGCTTTCACGCTTAATGCTGAGCCTGGAACGCCTGCTTTCGGCAAAGAAAAAGCTGCCTACTCTTATTTTAGATGAGATCGATACGGGAGTTTCTGGTGAAGTTGCTTTAAAAATGGGGCAGATGCTGGGAGAAATGGGAAAAAACATGCAGCTGTTTTCAATCACACATTTGCCACAGGTAGCCGCGCGAGGCCAACATCAGTTTAAAGTGTATAAAACAGAGGAAAACGGAGTTACCAAAACGTTTGTCAAAGAATTAACGCATGAAGAACGTTTAAATGAAATTGCCGGATTAATGAGTGGAGATAAGATCAGCGATGCAGCAATTGAAAACGCGAAAATTTTAATGCAATAAAGTATGAGAACAGATACAATTATCAGGAAAACGATTATTTCAGGAGTTTTTTTAATCTTTCTGGGGATTATTTTAGGATCGATCGCTGCCCACGGATTAAAAAAAGCGGGTTTAGATGCCGAGAAAATTGCCTCTTTTGAAGTAGGAGTGAGGCTGCAAATGTACACTGGAATGGGACTTTTACTATTAGCAGGAATCCAGCAATATCTGAAATTCTCATTGAAATCACCGGTAAACCTTATGCTGATTGGCGTAACTTTTTTTTCAGGGTCGATCTATTTTCTGTCAACCAAGCAAATACATGGCATAGAAGCAGGAAAAATTTTCCCGTTGATCACGCCGGTAGGAGGAATGCTGCTGATTATTTCCTGGGCAATTATTTTAATCCGCTATATAGCACAAAAAGATTAGAATGTCTCTGCATTCATTCAAAGTAACGCTTTTAGGAACAGGAACCTCTCAGGGAATTCCCATGATTGCCTGTGAGTGCGAGGTGTGCTCTTCGCTTGATAAACGGGACAACCGTTTACGCTGCTCTGTTTTGCTTGAATTGAATGAAAAGAATTATGTGATAGATGCCGGCCCGGATTTCCGATACCAGATGCTTCGTGAAAAGGTAAAGGACTTGGAAGGGGTTATTTTTACACATGAGCACAAAGATCATATAGCAGGCCTTGATGATGTCCGTCCCTTTAATTATCTGAACAATAAAGACATTGATATTTATTGTAGCTCATTAGTGGAAATTGCTTTAAGGCGGGAATACCATTATGCTTTCTCCGGAGATGATTATCCCGGGATCCCGAAGCTGAACCTGATACCTATTGATAAGGATCATTCCTTTACGCTTAAAGAAGGTGTGAGGATTTTACCCGTGGAATTAATGCACTACAAATTGCCTGTTCTGGGATTTCGGATTGAAAACTTCACCTACATCACTGATTGTAAAACTATTTCTGAAACAGAGTTTGAGAAATTGAAAGGGACAGAAGTGCTGATCATTAACGCTTTAAGAGAAAAAGAGCATATCTCCCATTTGAATTTGGAAGAAGCGCTGAAATTGATTGATAAACTCCGGCCGAAAGTTGCTTATCTGACACATATTTCTCATCTTTTCGGAACACACGAAGAGATAGAGAAAAAATTGCCGGAGAATGTCTTTGTAGCCTATGACGGCTTAAAAATCACGTTAAAGTAGCTGGTTGTTATAGTTGAACGGCTGGAAGAGAATTCTGATAAACAACAACCTCTCTCATATTATCATTACAAGAGAGGTTGTGTTTAGTTATTAAATCATAAAATCCGGTTTTCTAATTTCCTGATGATCATTATTTTACCATCTTCTTCGTTGCGACATTCACACCATCAGCGACAAGCGTGTACATATACGTTCCGGCAGACAGGTCTGAACCGAAAACGGTGATGCTGCCTAAGCCACGCTCTCTGATATCCACGACTTTTAGCAATTTACCCGTTCCATCGTAGAAATGGATTTGCGCTTTCTGAACCGTTTCGGGAATGGAGAAGTTGATTGTCGTCTGTTCCGCGAACGGATTAGGAACGTTCTGGTCTAAGATAATTGCTTCTCTGTTTGACAGGTAAACAGACAGTTGTGAACGGATAGCCTGTTGCACTTCTGGTGTGTTTTGCTGAATGGAATTATGGCTCATCTGGCACAAAACCGGCAAAATGCCGCTCAGACAATTTTCCAATCGGGAAAGACGGTCGTTGAGGTTGTTGATAATGCTGTCTTGTTTATTGTTTACAATGACAAGTGAATCATTTGTCGCTTTTAATGAATCAATAGACGTATCCTGTTCTTTTACAGCTTGTATCAAAATACTTGTAAATGCTTGGTAATTCAAGGCTTTGTAGGTAAACGAAGCATGTTCTTCATTTCCTAAGCTGTCGTATTGTGCAGGATGAGTAATTTCTGTTACCAGTTCCGGTAAAATAGTTGCCACTTGCTGGGAAAGTAAGCCCCATTGCTTACCGTTTGGTAGTTCCATGTTCGGATGTACGCTGTGATTGAATTCATACGTTTTCGGTAAAAGTTGTCTGATGATACCTCTCGCGTCTGTAATCGGCTGGATGTTTTGCTTCAATGTGGAATCTGAAGTGAAATTATCGGTTCCTGTTCGTATGACATTTCCATTGAAATATCCTGCATAATTACTGGTAGCTCCGGAGGCAGTGGAAAAAATTCCGTAATTGGCCATACCGCTTCCACTTGCGATTGAATATACACCGGCATTAGTGTTCGGCGAATTTAATGCTTGTGCCTGTATTCCTATAGATGCAATTGTAGGAGATGTTTGTGGCGCGCTGGTAAATCTGCCCGCGATACTGTATGGTGTTGGGGTAAATATACCTGATGTCGTTCCGAGCTGAACAACGTCTAATTTTCCGTAAGCATTCAATAAAGGATTAAGACCGCAATTCCAGCCGATAGCGACAATATCTGTGTTACTGTTACCTACTCCTGTAAAGTGCAGGTTGTGATGATTCAGGGGAATCTCTATATCCGTTGTTAATGGATTTGGTGTTGCGCCGCAGGCGTTACCGAAAGTGCTGCCACCGCCCGGAACATAAATCACATCGCCGTTGGCATTAACGCTCAACACACCTGTTCCCGGGTTGGCTGTCGTTGGTGAAGTGGTATTCAGATTTGTGAAACGTAATCCTGAGCTGCCACCCGGAGCAGTAGTTACTCCCCACGAGTTGACCTCCAGCGTAGCTGTCGGATTAATGCTGGTTCCGGCAGGTCCATACTGGTTAGCGGTAGGGTCGCCACCGATACCTGTGAATACTCCTGCTGTTGTGGTGGGAGTCATACGCATCCCTTCCAGACCATTCACACCTGTTGCAGGAGGCGTGCCTCCTCCGCTTGGAGCGGTCGTTGATGTGAAAATCATTCTGAAGTTATCGGGACCATTTCCGGGAGGAAGCCCTGATACCTGGTTATCTCCCCAGCTTAATACTGCATCTTGCCTGTCGCCAAGCGGACCTCCTTCATCTTTTAAGCCCAAATAAACGTTGTCTGTTCCGTTAGTAGTAAAAATACCAATGTCCATCCACGGCCGCCAACCGTCTGTTCCGGGGGTTATAGCGACAGCTCCTGTATTATATCCCAGGTGCAGTAAGCTCAACGGCCGGGTGATCGGATTGCCCGGATTGTGACTGATTGCCATTCGGGTAAAATTAGTGTTTATGCCGGCAGGATTAAACACGCCGAATCCGCCTCCGGCTAAATTCGTAGGCGTACCGACAGACATCAGACGCATTCTTTCGTTAGTAGCTCCTCCTGTAATATTAATCGTATTTGTATTAGCATTAGTTGAAAAAAGTAACGCTCTGTTTTCCTGGTTATACAGTGCCGCTGTCCCGTTGATGTTCGTATTGGCGTTGCCAATAATACCAAACCGTAATCCGTCGTTGGCTGTTTCGCCTGTACCGGTGCCTGTTGTCCCATCTCTGTTAGTAAATTGCTGCCATACCGAACGCAGGTCGCTCAGGCTGTAATGGCCCAGTGAGGCAGGTCGGACATAGAGATTTGCGGGAGTTCCGGGAGCGTTGATCCCAAAAGTATTTCCCAGACCAAATTCTCCCGTCGGCGCGAACCGCGCAATGTGCAATCCGTCTAAATCATCATTTGTTTGGAGATTGGACGAAATGTTTGTATTTCCATTGCCGTCTCCTGTAAAGCGAAATGCCATATCATCAGGTCCGGCACCGCCTCCAGAATTATCAGACCACATAATAGTCATTTCCGTAAAATCTTCAGCTGTGCCTACCTGCCGCAAACCGACGTAGCTCAAATCTCGGTTTCCGGTAAAAGTTACACCAGCATTCATCCACGGACGATAGCCAAATTCCTGATACTGTGAGCCTGTTCCGTTCAGATGCAGCATCGAAAATGCTCCTTTTTGGGTGTAGATATTAGGGTTACCCGCAGAAATGGAATTGTTGTCATTACCAACCAGCATATAGCCGTTTCTTGCACCGTTATAACCACTGATATTGTAGTTGACAATGCCGTTGAATTTGGAACGGTTGATGGCGTTGGTTTTGAATAATAATGGATTGACACCATTATTGCTCCAACCAAGATACCAAGTGGAATTATAATTATTATTGAGTACAGTCCCATTTGTTGCCTGACTAAAGGCTGATTGATAAGCATAGCCAATGACTGCAAAAGTTATTACCCGCTTGATAAAATTTTTCATAATAACTTAAATTTTATCTTACCAAATGAATAAAACCTGTTTTTTTTAAATTGTCTTTTACGCTTTCGAGTATATAGAAGTAAACTCCGTCCGGACATCTTTTTCCAGTAAATGTACCATCCCAGAACTCCTGATTTGCCTTATCTGTCTGAAATATCTTTTCGCCCCAGCGGTTAAGAATAGTGAATGAAAAATTATTAGGTAATCCTTCTATTTTATATTCCTCGTTCTTCCCGTCGTTATTAGGCGTAAATACATTCGGCACACTAAAATCTACTTCTGTCAGCGACACATCATCAATATATAAGTATTGATTAGCACCAAATTGTCCAAGGCCGGAAATGATATTTCCATCGGAATCACTCGTTTGTGATTCATATAGTCTTGTAAAAACTCCTATTATAAGATATTGTTCCGTGCCTTTGGCTACAAATTGATAGGATTGTTCAAACCATTTTGTGGAATCACAAAAAAATACAGACAGATTACTTTGAAAATCAGGAATTAAATCAACATTATAATAAGTTGGAATTTGTATTTCAGTTGGAGAAAAATAAGCTCCGACAGTATTTCCACAAATAAAATTTGTATTATTGCTTACATAAAATTTTAACACATAAATCTGCCCTTGCTCTAAACTCTGTTTAAGCTTTACCTGTATATATTCTGTAAAAGTTTGGTCTCCAACAAACAGTGGATCATTGCCTTCAGTGTATGAAAAACCAGCATACGCAGTTCCTGTCCTTGCATATTGATAGCCAAGCCGATTATCCGGCACACTAAACATATAGGTTTGTAGAGATGCATCATATTCTGTACTACATGCATTGAAATAATCGGACGTGCCTAATGTTGGCATTGTCCAATATTTACAGGCATTGATATAATAACCATCCGTACTATTAGGGCACCAGTTATATTCCTCAAAACTTCCGTTAGGTACAAGGTTTTGCTGTGCTGTTGTACAGAAAGGCAATAGAAGGTTAAAAATAAAAAAAACAGATCTTATCCCCGGTGAAAAACCGGGACTGAACAATTTGATATGTTTTGAAATGTTCAGCATCTGATAAGTGATTTATAAATATACTACATATTTTCCTTCCATTTCGCTGAAAGCTGGCGTGCGGAAACGTTTATATCCTATAAACGCGTGGCAGGTAAATCCGTTGGCTGTTTTCTGTTTCGTTTCATTATTTTTAAGTTAGTTCATCAAATTTAATAAAACACTTTTTATTTTAATCAGGTATAAATGCCTGATTTTTAATGGGTATAAACCTCCTTTTGCCAGTAGATTTTTCTTCCTTTCGCTAAAGAGAACAGGGATATGCAAGATTCATTTTTGTTATAGAAACAAATGAATGGGAGAGTAGGACAAGGTATTGATACAAGTATAAGCGAGCTCCAGAATGAATCGCGGGATCAAGCAAGCTTACAAAGAAGTTGAAAGCTGCACAATTAATCCTTCATTGACCTGTCTTATTGAATTCTTAAAATTTTTGGATATAGATGTTGCTGAATTGATAACATGCACTATTCCTCTTGAATATAGGAATGAAAACAGTCTCATATTTGAAAACATAGCCCCGAAAAGCTGATATCTGCATAATATTTATATTTTTGTCTCAAATACGTAACTTATGTCAAACGGATTATTAAAAGGAAAGAGAGGTATTATTACCGGAGCATTGGATGAAAATTCAATCGCTTGGAAAGTAGCTGAAAAAGCTTTTGAACATGGAGCGACATTTGTTCTGACAAATGCTCCTGTGGCAATGAGAATGGGAAAGATCAACGAGCTGGCAGCAAAGACAAATTCAGTGGTTATTCCTGCGGATGCGACAAGCACAGAAGATCTTGAAAAATTATATACACATGCACAGGAAGTTCTGGGAGGAAAAATCGACTTTATTCTGCATTCAATCGGAATGAGTGTGAATATCCGTAAGAACATTCCTTATGATGAATCAAATTACGATTATTTCCAGAAAGGAATTGACGTCTCTGCCCTGTCATTGCATAAAATGCTGGCAGTAGCTAAGAAAATGGACGCCATCAATGAATGGGGAAGTGTTGTTGCCCTGACGTATATGGCGGCGCAAAGAACCTATCCGTTCTATACAGATATGGCAGATATTAAAGCAATGCTCGAGTCCATTGCCCGCAGCTTTGGCTATCACTATGGAGTAGAGAAAAAAGTACGCATCAATACGGTTTCTCAGTCCCCGACAAAAACTACGGCGGGAACAGGCATTAAAGGCTTTGGAGATTTCTTTGATTATGCGGACGCAATCGCTCCGTTAGGAAATGCTTCAGCTGAAGATTGTGCGAACTATTGTATTACCTTATTCTCCGATTTAACGAAGATGGTAACGATGCAAAACCTTTTCCATGATGGCGGTTATTCCTCAACAGGTGTAAGCCAGGCAGTTCTGGATAAGATGGGAATCGAATAAGAATGTAATTTATAACCTGAAAGTCTGCTCTTCATTAAAGAGCAGACTTTTTTATTTCTCAAAATAAACTTCTTCAAAAGGAACGCGAAAGCGTTCTCCCCAGATTCCCTCATTTCCTTTGCGGATGCCGCAAGCGACAATCATGTTGATTTCCGCAGTGCTGGGAAGATGGAGTATTTTTTTGACGCGCTGGCTGTCGAAACCTTCTAAAGGACAGGTATCGTATTTCTCATTTGCCATTGCAATCATAAACGTTTGAGCAGCAAGCGCACATGTTTTATGTTGTACAGTACGAACATCACGCTCAGAAACTTCTCTTACAATAGGTGTGAACAATCCTGTAAGAGTGACCGCTGTTTTTCGGAATAATCCCAGTATTCCGAAAAATCGGGCATATAAGAACGGCATCAGCTTTCCATAGTACAATTTCCGGTCTTTAATACGTCGTTCCTGTTTTTCAGCAGGACTGTTGCGACGGATATTTCCTTTTTCAAATTCGATAATGGCTTTGCTTCTTTTTTTATACAAATCTTTTCTTGTAACAAATACAACCAGCTGGCCGGCAGTGGATACGGCTGTCTGGTTTAGACATGCAGGTGTGAGCTCTTTGATTTTTTCTGAAGAAGTAATATGGTAAAACTCCCATAATTGCATGTTAGAGCTGTTTGGAGCCAGTGTCGCAAGTTCTATACACTTCTTCACTTTTTCCGTATCTAAGTGCTGTTCACTGTCAAATATTCGTACGGAACGTCTGTATTGTAAAACTTCTTCTAAATTCATCTGGATCAAAATTTCTCTGAAAATAGATGATTTCAGTGAAAGGCAATTTTAAATATTAATTAAATTAACATCGAAAACCTTTATTTTTGCCGAAAAGGAAAAAATCGTGAACAGAGAAGAAATTATTGACGGGCTGGTACAATTAGGTGAAATAATGCGTTCTGCGGCAAAAGAGGAACACTTTCAAATTCATTGGAAAATTTCTCCGGTACAATATGAACGTTTACAATCCGTCATTAACCGCCAGTTTCATCTGAACGGCTGGTTCACGAAAGATTCTGTGCAGCAAAGCTTAGAGGCTCATGGGGAAATGTTAGAACGTTCTGTTCTTGAACAATTTGTCGCTGATTATGAATTTGCCTCAGAACCTAAGAAGGTAGCTGTGATCATGGCCGGGAACCTTCCATTGGTTGGCTTTCATGATTTTATGTGCGTGCTGCTTGCCGGTCACAGAATAATGGCAAAATTATCTTCTGATGATCAGACGCTGCTGCCGGAGCTGACAGCGATTTTAGAAAGTATTGATGCACGTTTTTCGGAACGTATTACAATTGTAAAAGATATTTTGAAAGGAATGAATGCCGTTATTGCTACGGGAAGTGATAATACGTTAAAGTATTTTGAAGAATATTTTGGAAAATACCCGCATATTTTCAGGAGAAACAGAACTTCAGTCGCTGTTTTAGAGGGAACAGAAACTAAGGAAGAAATTCATGAACTGGGGAAAGATATTTTTCAGTATTTCGGTTTGGGCTGTAGAAATGTATCGCATATTTTGCTTCCCGAAGGCTTTGATTTAGCACGTTTTTTTGAAGGTATATTTGCTTATGGAGAAATCATCCATCATCATAAATATGCGAATAATTATGATTACAACAGGGCAGTACATCTGCTGAATCAGATCCCTGTTCTGGAAAACGGATTCCTGCTGTTGAAGGAATCCAAAGAGCTGCATTCTGCGCTGGCAATGCTGCATTATCATTTCTATGCTTCCCCTTTGGAAGTCGAGCAATACCTTACAGAGCACCGGGAAAATATTCAGGTGATTATTGGAAAAGATTTCGTCCCTTTTGGCAAAGCGCAAACTCCCGAAATAACCGATTTCGCTGACAATGTAGATACAATGCTGTTTTTAAATGAAATTTAAGTGTGTTCCAAAAGGCCAAAATTCCCAGTCTAAAGTCTTCTAAATTAATTACTTATTTATTCCTTTTTTCGCGTTCTTTTATAATCTCATCCATTTTACGGATGTCGTAAAAGATCTTATCTATGGTCATAAGCTCTCCGTTTGGTTTGGGGCCTAATGCTGGTGCGCTTACTACCGTTCCTGTCCTGTCAATCAGGATATAGTAAGGGAAATTATTGACTTTGTAAGTCTTAAAAAAATTATCTTCTTCATCCAGCTCAATAATGTCCCATGGAATGGATTGGATTATTTGTGCATTCTTTTTATTCGCTTTTATATTCTTCGGATAGACGGAAACAAAACGAACGATGTCCGAGTAGCGCTGGTAAATCTGCTTCAACAACTCGATATCCTGTGAGCTGGTTGCGTAATCTGGGCGGAAAATATGAAAATACAGATAGGAATTTTCAAATGATTTGAGCGACAGCAAATCGCCTTTTTTTGTCGTCAGCGCAAAATTCGGCGCCGGATTTCCGGGAGTAATCTCGGTTAATCTCAAAATGATATTCGAGGCAATCAAACGGTTTTCCTGATACTTTCCGAATTTGCTGACACTGTCCAGGATCTCAATAACGTTGGTTTTCGGATATTCTGAATTATGATAAACCTCTGAAAGCCCCTTGATCATGATCAGCTCTCTCAGGCGTTCGTTGGAATGAGTAAGAACCATTTTTCCGTCTTTGGAAGCGAAAACAGGACGCAAGGTATATTCGGATTCCAGTGCTTTCATAATCAGGGCAGGACTTTTCTTCAAAATGGCCATATAGACACGGTTATTTACTTCCATGTCCAATTGCGAAAAGATTTTTGAATAGAGTTTTTTTATCGAAGTGAAATAAAAATCATTATCGTATAATACGGGATATTTGCTGATGTAAGTGTCAAAGATATACTGTCTGGCTTTTTCGTTGGTATATAAGCTCATGTCCATATCCACAAAAGAATAATGAACAAAGGCCCCGTAATAGCTGCTGTCGTTTTTGATGGAAGCATAGACGGAATCTTTATAGGTTTTCAGCAAATCCAGAAATTTCTGCTTGTTTTTTACATAATAAACAAGGTTTCTTGCGTAAAATTTATCAATGGAATTATCAAAATCAATGATCTTCTGGTTGATATCATTCGAATCCAGGTTTAGAAAAACAGAAGTGACGTAATTACCCAGCGGACGGTACGGCTTGTCTTTGTCATGAAGGGGCAAAAGCAGCTCATACGTCTTTCCCGGCTCCAGGTATAGATAAGAATAATTATTGTTAGAACGGATAACCACCTTTTGCACTTTCTGATTGATGAAGCTCATCGAGAATGTACTGTCTTCTTTTACGGTAGAAACGGCAAGCAAAGATTCTTTCATAGAAAGCAAATCCATAAACTCGTACACTTCAATAGATTTGCCGATATAATCCGGAGCGTATCCTTTTATGGTGGTAATTTTCTGAGCCTGAATAAATAAAAAGCTCAAAATTAAACTTGCAGTTAAAACGATTTTCTGTGTCATGCTGTATTAAACGAGATCTGAAAAATTAGTTACAAAAGAGGAAATATTCCCTCCTGATTTATGAATTTCACGAATGATAGTAGAACTGATAGCCGCTACTTCCGGATCAGTATAAAAGAGAACGGTTTCTATTCCCGCCATTTTTTCGTTCATCAACGCGATTGCCTTTTCATATTCGAAATCTTTGGTATCTCTCAAACCACGAAGGATGTATTTCGAATGGACAGACTTACAGAAATCGACTGTAAGACCTGAATAGGGAACAACACTGATTTTTGGAACAGAAGCGTAAATGTTTTTAACATGCTGAATCCGTTTCTCGGTCTCAAAAACATATTGTTTGGACGTGTTCACTCCAAAGGCAATGACGATTTCATCAAATAGATCCAGCGCTTTTTCAATAACACTTTCATGTCCTTTGGTGAATGGATCGAATGATCCGGGAAATACGGCAATACGTTTCATTTTTTTAAATTAAAGAAAGAAAAATAAACATTTCCATAGCGTTTCTGATCCATGTAATTAGGATGCTCCGTTAAATTTGTGTCCCTTCCGTGCTCAATGATCAGCCACCCGAAGTCACTCAGCAGGTTCCGCTCAAAAACAATATCTGCTAATTCCCGGTGAAATTTTTCGGCATAAGGAGGATCTGCGAAAATGAGATCAAAAGTTAAGCTGGTCTGTTTCACAAACTGGACCACGTCCGATTTTATTACGTCAATATCGTCTGCGACATCCAGTTCTTTTGATAAGGAAGAGATGAACTTCACACAATTGTAATTTTGGTCAACAGCAATGATCTTCCCGGCTTCTCTCGAAGCAAATTCAAATGAAATATTCCCTGTACCTGCACACAAATCCAGGATACGTAAATCATGTAATGAAATTCTGTTTTCCAGCACGTTGAAAAGCCCTTCTTTGGCAAAATCCGTCGTTGGCCTTGAAGGGAACGATTTCGGCACACTGAAACGCCTTGATTTTAATTTTCCTCTGTTTATACGCAAGTTGCCAGATAGTTTAATGTTTGTACTTTTTGAATTTCCGTTTTGAAATTCTGCCCGTCAATTAATTTTGCCCAGTTCGCAGTAAAAGCTTCCGTGATAGCTGAATAATCGTCTGCAAGTGAATGCAGGATAATCGCTCCGCTGTCATTCAGAGCATCAACTTGCGTAAGTGCATTTAAAGTATAATATATCAGGTCGTTTTCATTGGAATATTCAAAGCTGTTGTACAGCTTCAGCTCATTGTGCTTTACAAACAACATCAATGCGTACTGTTTTGCAAGAAATAAATGTACAGTCGGCTTAAAAGAGCCGGTATTAAAAATTCCACGGATCAATCCTGTTCCTAAATGTTGCATGACAATTTTGGGAAACCTCATAACAAAGAATGATTTTACCCAAAGCGGAATTTCGTAAATATTAATAATTGACAGTTCCGGAATCCGGTTGTAATCTGCGTCATATTGCAATTTTTGATCTGAAAAGCTGTATTCCAGCAATGTTTTCGGATTAGAGTTTTCCAGTAAATTCATCGGAATAAGCGTACTTACGGGCGAATACCACATAAGCAGGTGCTCTTCATACTCAGAATTATGAAA
Organism: Flavobacteriia bacterium 40-80; assembly: GCA_001899145.1. GTDB lineage: Bacteria > Bacteroidota > Bacteroidia > Flavobacteriales_D > Crocinitomicaceae > 40-80. The sequence continues at coordinate 457,696 of MKVF01000006.1, read as the reverse complement.
ATTATGCTTGTCAATGAGCTGCTGGAGCTGTTCTTTGTAATAAAAATCCGTTTTATTCGCAAACGAAAATTTTTCTATCCATTGAAAATGATCATTTTCTGAATAGCTCAGATGAATTTCGTCTTCTGATAATATGAAATACGCAATTTTCCCAGCCATTAATTTGTTTTTATACAAAGGTATCAAAAATAACTACTTTCAGTAAATAACATGCGTTTAGCTGCGATCAGATTTGCTGTCAGCATCAAAAGACAATGGTGGAACGACTGTAATTGATTTTACCTAAAAGCATCCGGCTAAAATAAAACCGTTAATTTTGAAATAAAACTCTCTTGCACGAAGCATTAAGAAATAGTATTCATAATCATCTGGGATTTGTTCCGACGAAAGAGCAGGAGCAGGTGATCAGCTTATTGGCTGATTTTACTTTTTCTTCTCTTCAGGAACGTTCCTGCCTGATCCTGAAAGGTTACGCAGGAACAGGAAAGACTTCTGTCAGCGGAGCTTACGTGAAGGCGTTAAGAGAGAACAAAAAAACATTTGTCCTGCTCGCCCCAACGGGAAGAGCTGCGAAAGTTTTTTCGCAGAATGCGGATTTTCCGGCATTCACGATTCATAAGTTTATTTACCGGAAGAAGGCAGAAAAAGGAGGTGGAGTTTCACTGGCTTTGGCACCTAACCTGCGTAAAAATTGTGTCTTTCTGGTAGATGAAGCATCCATGATCGGAGATTTTTCCCTGCTGAATGACGGTACTGTATCCAGCCGGAACCTGCTGGATGATTTGATGGAGTTTGTTTTTCAGCATTCCGCCAACAAGCTGATTTTTATAGGAGATGAAGGGCAGCTGCCACCGGTAGGAAGTGATTTTTCCCCTGCTCTCAATCCGGAATATATGCAGCATCATTTTTTCGGAGCTTCCTTTCAGGAAGTGAAATTAACGAAAGTGTTGCGCCAGGCAGAGAATTCACTGATCCTGAAAAATGCAACAAAATTCAGAAAAAGCTTCGATGAAGATCATTTTCCGAAATTATTCACCGACCGGCAAAAAGATGTCATCCGGATCGATGGGATGGCCTTGCAGGAAGAGCTGGAAAATGCTTATAACCGATATGGTATAGACGAGACGATCTTTATCACTAAATCCAATAAAAAAGCGAGCTATTACAACCTGCAGATTCGTAATCGTATTTTGTGGTTTGAGGAAGATTTATGTAAGAACGACTGGCTGATGGTTGTGAAAAATAATTATTTCTGGCTGGAAGAGTTGTCTCCTATGGGATTTATTGCCAACGGGGAAATTTTCAGGATTATCCGGACGGGAAAAAGAGAAGAACGATACGGCCATAAATTTGTCTGGGCAACTATTTTATTTGTTGATTACGAGGAAGTAGGAGAGCTGGAAGTGCTGTTATTACTGGACATTCTGCACAACGAACAGCCGGGAATGACACGGGAACAACAGAAACAATTGTTCTTTGCTGTTGAAGAAGAATACGCGGAGGAGCATAACAAGCAGAAACGTTATGAGAAAATCATGAAAAATCCTTATTTCAACGCGCTTCAGGTGAAATTTTCCTATGCAGTCACCTGCCATAAATCGCAAGGCGGGCAATGGGAAGCTGTATTTGTTGATCATGGTTACATCATGGATGAATACAGTGACCCAAGCTTCAACCGCTGGTTATATACGGCTTTTACACGTGCAAAGACCAGGCTTTATTTGGTTGGCTTTGACGAACGTTTTTATGAATAAACTCTTAGGATTTAATAAAATAGAATAGCAGTTTCTGTCAAATAAAAAAGCCGGTGAATTTCACCGGCTTTTCAGTATTTTATTTTTATCGGAATTGATTACTTAACGATCGCAGTGAAAGCTGCGTTTTCAGCGTATTTGTAGAATTCCATGTCTTTAAGAGCTTTAGCTTTTAAGCTTGCGTCTTTAGCGAACGCATTTTTCAGGTTATCAACGATGTCGCCTAATTTATCCTGACGAGCAGCGATGATCGCTTTCAGATAATAACCTTCAGCTGTTTCTTTATCAGGAGAGTTGTTTACTGTTGATAAAGCAGCGCTGTTATCTCCGTTTAATAATTGAGCCAAAGCTTTGTTATAGTTGTCTTTTCCTAAGTTAGAAACCGCAGAACCGTAGTTACCATCCAAGATGTCTAAAATACCTTTGTTGTATTTTGCTTCATTAGATGAACCTGCTTTCGCTAATAAAGCTTTCGCTCCGTTTCTGTCACCTTTAACACCAGCGATAGCCGCTAAGTTATTAGTAGATGTTTCGTTTTGTTTCATTGAGTTAGCTTTCTCGAATTTAGCTTTAGCCTCATCGATTTTTCCTAATTCATATAAAGCAACACCTACGTTGTTCACTGTTCTGTAATCGTTAGGGAACAATCTTTCTGATTCTTTGTATAATCTCAGTTTCTCGTTAACATCAGTTGTTAAAGTAGCTGTGAATAAGATCTCTTCTACAGTTAACGTATCAATTTTAGATTTTGACAATGCTACCAATTCTTCATCAGAATAACCTGTTTTGTCATATACTACGCTGATCTCAGCACGACGCAACTGTGGTAAAACATTTTTCTCTAAATACGTGAATGTTTTAGACATATTACGAATTTCAGTTTCTCTTTGAACCGGATCTTTGTACATTTCCAATACACGCAAAACCAATTGCTTGTCATCTTCGTTCATAGAAGACTTGCTCAATTCAGTTTTGAAACCTTCCCAGTCTTCACCTTTTCCTACCAAATTAAAAGCAACTGTTTCAGACGCTTTGTTTTTCGCATCTTTACCAATTTTTTGAGTTGCTGTTTTACCTGTTTCAGAACGCTCGGAAGATAATGATTCGTTTCTTCCCTGCTCACCTTCAGGAGAAGCGTAACCTGTAATATTTACATTTTTGATTGCGATTTTTGCATTTGTTTCAGCAGCAGCCAACCATGCCTGTAAATCTTTGATGTCTTTATCTTTCAATTCACCGTTACGTAAATTGGATTTTGCTTTGTCAAAGTTGATTTGCGCTTTCTGGTTATATTCTAACACACGTTTGAACTCATCCTTGATAATAGCAACTTTGTAATCTTTCTTAGCTAAAAGAGGAGTGATGATTGTTCCTTTCGCTACCGTGAACGGTTCGATAGTTTGTTTTTCTTTCGCCCCTTTATATACCTTTCCTGTTATTTGTAAATCTGTGTTTTCAAAAGAAGGCTGGTAAGCAATAACGTCTGTATAAGTTACTTTTCCGCCTGGTTTATATTGGATCGTTGTACCGTTTCCTGTTGCTTTTTCACCCAATACAGTGAACGTTTTTAACGGAACACCACCTAAAGTTGGAGTAATTTCAGCAGAAGCTTTCTTCTTAATACCTTTTTCAGGGAATGTTACATCAGCTTTGATACGAATGGAATCTCCGTGCATTTCTAATGGATTCGGAGTGATTTTATAATCAACATCTTTCATTAGATCACAGCTCGCTGCTAATGAACCGGCAATAGCAGCTAACGTTAAACCTTTGATACTTGAATTTTTCATATTTACTCTATTAGTTTTCCTATTTGATAAATCTGTGACAATATTAGTCATTTTTTTTCTTAGGATGAAAAATTGTTAACATTTAAAAGGAAAAAGCTTATCAAAATTTAAAATTCACATACAGAGGCTTGTAATTCCCCTTTGAATTTGTTAATTTCCGATACCGGAACTTCATTGTGTATTTGTTCGTTTAACAGCCTGTCAGCGACCTCCAGAAGGGGGATTAAGGCGAAATTCCGCTGAAGGAACCGCGGATGTGGAAGTGCCAGAGATGGAGTGGAGCACCGGAACGTTAAATTTTCATAAACCAGGAAATCCAGATCTATCGGACGGTCGCTGTAACCGGCTTTCAGACGCTTCCTTCCCAGCCTGGATTCGATGCCGGATAACAACCGCATGATTTCTTCCGGGCTTTTCTCCGATTCACAACAGATCACTGTATTCAGGAAATCATTTTCTGAAATAAATCCCTGGGCTTTTGATTCATAAAGAGAAGCTTTTCTGATCACTTTTCCGATTTCCTGCTCGATGAGCGCTAACGCATCTTTAAAATGCTGTAAGCGATTCCCCAGATTGCTCCCCAATGCGATATACACATTTTTTTTTGAGTTATTAAAAGTCATTTTTAGTTCCGTTCAAAAAAAAGTATCATTCCATTATTTTAAACCAATTCTTCTGTCTAAATTTGTGTCTATGGATAATCAGACAGAAAAAAGGCCTGCGAAAAGAATCAAAAATACTACTATTCCTCTGATTAGCGAAATCGGAAGAGTAGTGCCTCAGGCGCTGGAACTGGAAGAAGCTGTTCTGGGAGCAATGCTTTTGGATAAAAACGCAGTTACGGATACCATTGATATTTTAACTGTGAACAGTTTTTATGAACCGCGGCATCAATATATATATGGAGCTGTAAGAGAATTGTTCGCAAATTCGGAACCGATTGATTTGTTAACGGTTACGAATAAATTAAAACAACAGGGAGAATTAGAGCTTGCGGGAGGGATTTTATATGTATCCTCACTGACAAAACGTATTGCTTCTGCCGCTCATGCGGAATACCATTCCCGTATTATTGCGCAGAAATTTATCCAGCGGGAAATTATCCGGATGTGTAACGAAGTGCTGAAAGATGCATTTGACGAAACAATAGATGTATTTGAGCTTTTAGGCAAGGCAGAAAAGGAATTGTTTGCCATTGCTGAAAATAACATGAAAAAGAATGTTGACCTCATGCAGAACGTAGTACGTGAGGCAATTTTAGAGATTGAAGCTGCTGCTAAAAATGCGGATGGTATTTCAGGAATTCCGACGGGGTTGAGAGAGCTGGATAAAATGACCTCCGGCTGGCAGCGTTCGGACATGATCGTTATTGCTGCCCGCCCTGCGATGGGGAAAACAGCCTTTGTACTTTCCATGGCCAGAAATACGGCAGTAGATTATAATATGGGAGTGGCACTTTTCTCATTGGAGATGTCCTCCGTTCAGCTGGTGAAACGTCTGATTTCTTCTGAAACCAGGATTCCGGCTGAAAAGCTCCGAAAAGGGAATCTTCGTCCGGATGAGATGATGCAGCTTCACGCGAGAATTACCAAACTGGCAAAAGCGCCGATTTACATTGACGATACACCGGGACTGAGCATTTTCGACTTAAGAGCAAAGTGCCGGCGTCTGAAAATGCAGTACAATATTGAAATAGTGGTTATTGATTACCTTCAGCTGATGACAGCAGGCGGTGGGAAAAATTCGGGGAACCGCGAGCAGGAAATCTCTTCAATTTCAAGGTCAATCAAAGAGATTGCCAAGGAGCTGAATGTTCCTGTGATCGCTTTGTCACAGCTGAGCCGTTCGGTAGAGCAGCGAGGTGGTGATAAACGTCCGGTACTTTCCGACCTGCGTGAGTCGGGAGCGATAGAGCAGGACGCGGATATTGTTTCTTTTATCTATCGCCCGGAATATTATGGTTTTGATCAGGATGAAAACGGTGAATCCAACAAAGGAGTGGGCGAGATCATTATCGCCAAGCACCGTAATGGTGCAACAGGCCCGGTTCGCCTCCGTTTCATAGGAGAATATGCACGTTTTGAGAATCTGGACAATTTTGGCAATGATTTTGAGCCGTTGAATCCGGTGGGAAGTGCGCTGACTGCAAATCAGAATTTTGAATCCTCTTCACCTTTGGGAACTTATACGGTCCAGAGTAAGATGAATGATGATATTGATTTCGGAGAAGTGGACGACACACCATTTTAAATTCAGATCAATGAAGCAGTTGTTTGTTATTATTATAGTCCTTTTTACCGGTATTTGGGGTAGAGCCACTCAAATCCTGATCCCGATGGATGTCACTCAGACCAATCATCTGAAAGCTTACGGAATTGCTTACTGGGCGTTGGAACGGGAAGTGGTCATAGAATGGCTGCTGAACTACCGCGGAGGTTCCTTCATGATGCCTCATGCCAAATCAATCGAAGAAGAGCTGCTGATCCGTGGTGTCCGGTATGAGCTGGTTACGGACGGACAGGCAGGAAATATCCGGAATCAGATCGCTAATCCGGAAGTGAACCAGGAAATTGTTCAGCTGGAAAAAGCGCCGAAAATAGCAGTTTATACACCGAAAACATCACTTCCCTGGGACGATGCCGTTACAATGGCTCTGGAATATGCTGAAATACCTTATGATAAGATTTACGATTCAGCGATAGTTATGGGCGTTTTGCCTCAATATGACTGGTTGCACCTGCATCACGAAGATTTTACGGGACAATACGGTAAGTTTTATGCGCGTTATAGTTCATATAAATGGTATCAGGACCAAGTGAAGGATGCTGAAAATGACGCCCGTAAATTAGGATTTAGCAAAGTTTCCAAGCTGAAGCTGGCGGTAGCAACGAACATCAGGAATTTTGTTTTGGGCGGAGGCTTTTTATTCACAATGTGCAGCGGGACAGACAGCTTTGATATTGCATTGGCTGCTCACAACACAGATATTTGCGAATCAATATACGACGGAGATCCGAGCGAGCCGGGCTATCAGCAAAAGCTGGATTATGGAAATACTTTGGCATTCAGGGATTTCACCATCGTCAGAGATCCGATGATCTATGAATATTCCAATATAGACGGAACAGATCTGCACCGTATTCCTGAAAACCAGGATAAATTTACGCTGTTTGAATTTTCTGCAAAATGGGATGTCGTTCCGACCATGCTGACGCAGTGCCATACTGATATTATTGATGGATTCATGGGACAAACAACCGATTTCCGTAAAGAGCTGATAAAGCCGAATGTGCTGGCGCTGGCTGAAAATCAGTCGCTGAATACGGTAAAATATATCCACGGAACTTTGGGGGATGGAACATGGACATTTTACGGCGGACATGATCCGGAAGACTACCAGCATCTGGTAGGAGATCCTCCGACCGATCTTAATCTCCATCCTAATTCTCCGGGCTACAGGCTAATTTTGAATAATATTTTGTTTCCGGCCGCGAAAAAGCAAAAAAGAAAGACATAATATTGTTGACCTGAACATTTTCTGTTCACCTTATGTTAATGTTTCCGTCACTTCATGATAACATTGTTCTGTTTATTAATGCAGAATTTTGTGGCAAAAAATGATGGAATTATTTATTAGCGTATTTGCCGCAGTATTTTCAGTTATTAACCCGTTGGGAACTGTACCCGTTTTTGTCGGACTGACTTCTAATGATTCAGCTATTAATCAGAAGAAAACCTGTTTCTGGACAGCTTTTAATGTTCTCTGTATTCTTTTGATTTCCTTTTTTATCGGATCATATATCCTTAATTTCTTTAACATTTCCCTTGATTCTCTCCGGATCGCAGGCGGACTGATCATTGTCTCTTCCGGTTTCGCTTTGCTTACAGGTAATTTTACAAAGCACAAAGGGATGAAACGAAGCAGTGTACAGGCGGATCTGGAAAAGAGAACGGAAATTTCACTTACACCTCTTGCCATCCCGATGCTGGCCGGCCCAGGTACTATCTCCTTATTGATTACTTACCGTCAGATCCACACGGAATGGACAGAAATAGTGATCATTTTACTGGCTGTAGTGTCGATCGCCATTACTGTTTATTTCATTCTAAAATCCGCACCTTATATTGTCAGGGCTCTTGGAGCTTCGGGAATTAATGCGGTTTCCAGGATTATCGGTTTCGTAGTGATTGCAATTGGGATTGAATATATTTCAAACGGTGTTGAAAACTGGGTGACAAGAATTTTTAATCTGGGCTGATAGGACCGTATAGTTCATGTTTTGAGAAGAAATAACTCCTTGAGGATATTAGATTTTCATTCTGTTACAGATTAACTTTTATTATGGATTTACTATTTCACGGAAATAGTATTTTTAATCTTGTGAAAATAAATTTCAGATATGGATTGGAGAGGAAGAAGGCAAAGCTCTAATGTGGAAGACAGAAGAGGAATTTCCGGCGGCGGAATACTTACCGGCGGCGGGATCGTCGGAGTAATCATCTACCTGATTGTTCAGTTTATGGGTGGCAGCTCTGAAACGGCCAACCAGGTTGTTGAACAGGTTAATAATCAAATCGGGCAATCCGGTGAAACAAGGGAACTCACACCAGAGGAAAAAGAGCTTGGCGATTTTGTGGCAACTGTTTTTGCGGACACAGAAGATGTCTGGTCGGAACTATTAAAGAACAGCACTACGCCTTATCGCTATCCTAAAATGGTTTTATTTACAGGAAATGTGAGCACAGGCTGCGGGAGTGCGACTTCTGCCGTTGGGCCGTTTTACTGTCCCGCGGATGAAAAAGTGTATATGGATCTGGATTTTTTCAATGAATTAAAGACCCGGTTCGGAGCTAAGGGCGGTGATTTTGCCATTGCTTATGTAATAGCGCACGAAGTGGGACACCATGTGCAGCATATTCTGGGAACCAATGAAAAAGTGAGAAGAGCGCAGCGGGGATTGTCGGAGAAAGAGCAAAATAAGCTCTCTGTTGCCCAGGAGCTGCAGGCAGATTTTTATGCCGGGATTTTTGCCCATTATATTCGGAAGTACCTGGACGCAGATGATATCGATGAGGCGTTAAGCGCTGCCCAGGCAGTTGGAGATGATGCTATCCAGCGGAAAGTGCAGGGACACGTAAACCCTGATTCATTTACGCACGGAACTTCCGCACAACGAAAAGAATGGTTTCTAAAAGGTTATGAAACAGGGGATATTTCACAAGGGAATACTTTCAATTAAAACTTTCGTATTTGCTGTAAATGTTCTATCTTGATGCTGCGTTCCCGAAAAAATGTTGTTTTTACTGATATATATAATTCTTTGTGTTCTCCTGTATCTTTTCCAGGAGCGGATTATTTTTTATCCGGAAAAGCTTCCAAAAACATACCAGTTTCAGTTTGAAAATCCCTACACGGAACATTTTGTAAAAATAACAGAAGGAACAGCATTAAATCTTTTGCAGTTTGAAACCCCGCTGCCGAAGAAAGGAGTGGTACTTTACTTACACGGTAATTCCAAGTCGTTGAAGTATTGGGGAATGTTCTCTTCCTTCTTTTCGGATTCCGGTTATGATTTCATTACATTTGATTATCGCGGGTTCGGAAAATCCGACGGAAAAATTTTTTCACAACAGCAGATGTATGACGATGCGGAAGTGATATACAAATGGGTGAAACAGCATTATCCGGATTCCGGGATTATTCTTATAGGCTATTCTATCGGTTCCGGAATTGCGGCTTACCTGGCCCAAAAATTTCAGCCCGAAATACTGATCCTGGAAGCACCTTATTTCAATCTCTCTCACATTATGAGGAAAAATTATCCGGTTTTTCCTTTATTTATTCTGAAGTATAAATTTCCGACATCTGATTTTCTGGCAAAATGCAAAATGCCGGTATATATTTTTCACGGAGATAAGGATGAGCAGATCAGCATTAAAAATTCTTTTCGTTTGAGCCGGCTGCTAAAACATAAAGACCGGCTGATCGTGCTTGAAAATCAGCTTCACAATAACCTGATGCTTCATCCCGAATACCAGAAAAATATGAAGGAAATCCTGGCAACAGTTTGAATTTAATTCACCTTATCGGATAGAACGTTCGTTAAACAGAATATAACCGAAGCTGAACTGAAAGATAAGTGGCTGCGCAGACCGGTGGAAATAGTTCAAGGTCAGCCGGGCAGGGCCTACGGGGCTGTGGTAGATGATTGATCCTGAGAGAATATAACGCTCTCCTTTAAATAATTTCGAATAATTGAAAGTTCCGTCCTCATTTTGAATAATTGTTTTGAAGGGCTGAAAATAATAGCCATCAAACCGCAGGTCCACATTTTTCAAAGGAGTAATGATCATATTGAGACCAGCCCCGACATACTGCGGAGACCGGTATTCCGGTAAGAAGAATGTTTCCATATCCGGAATGGGAGAAAACGCTGTCATTGCCAGAATGGAAGCTTTGTAGTTGCTGAACAGTGACTGGCTGTTCAATACTCCAAGCGCATCCACTCCTAAATGAAAATGCTTTTTGCTCACAAAAAAGGTAGAGTATCTTGCTCTGATATTGATCCAGTGATGTCCTTTTTCAATTTGCTGATAATTACTGGAAGAAGTTGAGCCCGGACGAGTTAATTCCCAACCTGTAATATAGCGTGCAGAAAGCCGGATTAAGCTTCCTTCAGTGGCAAATTGTTTTCTGTTTAGGGTATTTTTTTCAATCAGGAAATGTGTCGAAATCCCTGTAAACTTCGTATAATCAGCAGTATCATTTTTAGTAAAAACTCCATTCAGATAGTAGGAGTCTTTGTTTTCCAGGCCACGGACATCCAGCTCCATGACTGCTTTATTGCCTATCGGACTTTTGATTTTTAACCCTCCGAAAATTTCATTCTGAATCAGAAAGGATGGTTGGATATTTTCAAAAAAAGTAGTGGAACTGCGGTAGTAATCCCAGCGGTTCATGATAAAGTATGGTGTAAAAATAATCGGATATTTCATCGGAGGCTGGAAATCCAAAGCTACACGGACGGACGTGTAAAACTTTCCGAAATAGGATTCTGCTTTAACGTGCCAGGCATTGTGGTTAATATGGTAATAGTTAAGAGCAATATAGCCTACATTGACTGGTCGGGAGGAAAAATGGCCACCGACTTCGAATTTAAACTTTTTCGCTTCTTTAATTTTCACATTCAACAGGTAAGTAGAATCTTCTTTCAGGGAAACCGTCGGGTATAAATAAGCCAGGTGCTCCATTTCCGTAAGACGGAAAAAACGTTTTTCCAGCTTTTTCATGGAAACAGGTTCTTTTTCTCTTGGGCTCAACAAGGACTTTGTGATAAAGCTGTAACGCTTAGGATTGGCTGATGAAACTTCCGAAATTTTTACAGGAATGATCTTTTTCTTAAACACTTCACGTCTTTTGGACAGCTCATTCGAGCTTACCCGCCGTTGGATCGCTTCCCTGATCTGCCCTATGTTTTTTAATGTTTCTTCGTACCCGGCAAGTATCGCCAGCTGGACCTGCTCAAAGTTAAATGTGTTGATACCTGTCTGTGGCTTTAAAATAATGCTGCTTTCACACGGAATTGAAAAATCACTGTGATTCATAAGCATATTGGTGATCTGGCTGATCAGGTTGTCCTCAGTAGGCGGCGGCGCATTATCCGTAACAGTGCTTCCGATAATGAAGTCCGGGTGAAACTCGTAATACATTACGTTGGAAGGAAAGTTATTGTAAAGCCCCCCGTCAAATAATAATTTCCCGTCCACGCGAATGGGATTCATGTAAAACGGGTAGGTGATCGATGCACGTACCGCCTCATTTAAGTTGCCTTTTGAAAATACAACTGATTTTTTTGCTGCAATATCAGAAGCGACGCATCTGAAAGGAACAAAAAGCCGGTCAAAATCTTTGTCATAATTTGCGCCCGTAACACCTAAGTTTTTGAACATTTCAAAATCCAGGGAATACGGACGGATTAAATTGGTAGGAAGTGACTTGGAAAGAATGCTGTCCAGAGAAAACGGGATTTCAATCATGGAAGCATCATCTGTCTGGCGTTGCAGAAGGAATTTTTTGTCCGTTACCAGCTGGCCGGCGGACATTTTGATAAACTCTTCCGACTGAATGTAAGCGATCATTTCGTCCGGAGTCATTCCGCTTGCGTACATCGCACCGACTAAAGAACCTGCTGAAGTTCCTGAAATATAGTCTATTGGTATTCCGTTTTCTTCGAGCGCTTTAATGACACCGATATGAGCAAAGCCTGCAGCGCCTCCTCCGGAAAGAACTAATCCCACTTTTTGTGCAGTGAGGTTAGTTGAAAAGAACAGCAGGCAAATGAAATATGTGATTTTTTGTATCAATTATCGGCAATACTTTGGTTACATTTGTACAAAAATAACGTAAAAAATATCATTTTCTGATGTTGTTGGGTATTTTAGAGATTATTGGAGTTATATCATTTGGCATCAGTGGTGTTTTAACAGCAGCAAACAGGAAATTAGATTACTTCGGGGCGACAGTTGTTGCTTTTTTTACGGCTCTCGGCGGCGGAACGATCCGTGACCTTTTGCTGAATACGGAAATTGTCTGGATGCAGAATATCAACCTGATATCTTCAGCATTTGGCGGGGCTGTTTTAGGGATCGTATTCAGAAAACACCTTTATAAATGGAGAAGCACACTTTTTATATTTGATACGATCGGGTTGGGCTTGTTTTCCATTTTGGGAATGCAGAAAGGGCTGGATTTCGGATGTGCTCCTATTGTTGCATTGATGCTGGGAGTTATCTCCGCTTCTTTCGGTGGTGTGATCCGTGATATTTTATGTAATAGAATTCCCCTGATTTTCCGGGAAGAAATATACGCTACGGCAGCATTAGGCGGAGGAATTTTATTTTTAATCCTGCACCATTTTAACTGGCTGCCGCAACTGGACATGCTTATAGCTGTGCTGGTTATTATCGGGATCCGCTTACTGAGCGTAAAATTCGGATGGAAAATGCCGAACTTAAAAAATGATGAAGAACTTGAAAATGATGGAAAATAAATATACGATAACAGTTAAGACTTTTTACGGTGCGGAGGAAGTGTTACAGGAGGAGCTGAATGAGCTGGGTTATACAGATACGAAAATTCTGAATCGAGCAGTACAGCTGGAAGGAACAATGAAAGATGTCTATTTCCTGAATCTGCATCTGAGATGTGCACTGCACGTCCTGATCCAGATTGCCAGTTTCAGAATCCGGGAAGAAAAAGACATTTATAAGGAAGCTCTTAAAATTGACTGGACTTCTTTTTTTGATGTAAAAAAAACAATTGCCGTTAGGGGAGCTGTGCAGTCTTCTATTTTCAAGCATTCGAAATTTCCGATGCTGCTGATCAAGGACGCAATTGCGGATACATTCAGAAATAAAACGGGTGAACGGCCGAATGTGGAAACAAAAGTTCCTCAGATTGTTATTGATGTGTATATCAGGAACAATGATGTTGTATTGTCGCTGAATACAAGCGGTGCACCTTTGTTCCAGCGGGGATACCGTACAGAAACAGGTCTTGCGCCGTTGAATGAGGTGACGGCAGCGATTTTGCTGAGGATGTCGGGCTGGGACAGAAAATCAGATTTTATGGACCCGTTCTGCGGTTCAGGGACACTGCTTATTGAAGCTGCATTGCTTGCCCACAGCATTCCTTCTAATGCGGAACGAACGCATTATGCTTTTAAAAATTTAAAAAGCTACGATGCAGCAGTCTGGAACGAATTGTTCGAAGCGATAGACCGTCGTCCTAAAAAGTTACCGTTTACAATTTCAGGCTCGGATATCAATTCGGATATGGTCTTGAAAACAAGAAGAAATCTGCGTATTTTTCCTTTTGGGAGATTTATTGAAGTAAAAACAGCAGGGTTTCATGAAGTGAAAAAAACAGCTCCGAAAGGTGTGCTGATCAGTAATCCGCCGTATGGAGAACGGATAGGTGAGGAGGTTGAAGAGTTATATAAAGAACTTGGCGACTGGTTTAAAAGCGAAATGCAGGGCTGGGATTGCTGGATCATTTCTTCCAATGAGGACGCGCTGAAAAACATAGGTTTGAAACCGGATAGAAAAATAAAACTTTTCAATGGTGATCTGGAATGTAGTTACCGGAAGTATAAAATTTTTGATGGTTCCCGGAAAGATTTTGTAACCGGTGGAGATAAATAAATTGAAAAGTACTCAGATTATAGCACATCGCGGTGCATGGAAAGATTTTGGACTTCCACAAAATTCTCTTGCAGCCTTTCTGAAAGCTCAGGAATTACCGCTGGGCGGAATTGAAGTAGATTTGCAATTGACGGCAGACAGACAGCTTGTTGTCTTTCATGATGACCACATCAATGAACTTGCAGTAAACAGGATCAACTATTCCGAATTAGTTGAATATCTGTTATCTAACGGAGAAAAAATTCCTGTTTTGCCGGAGGTCTTAAAATGTTGGAACCGGAAACATACACTTTGGCTGGAATTGAAACCATCTGATCTTACTTTACAGCAGAAGAAAATTTTTGTGGATGAGGTTTTAAAGCTGCTCGGAGATGAAACGGAAAATGTATTTTTTATCAGCTTTGACCTTGTCCTGCTGAAAATGATAAAACTACAATCGACGGTTCCTTGCCTGTACCTTGGAGATGAATTTTCCGTTGAATTTTTGAAGTCTGAAGGAATCGACGGACTGGATTTTCAGTGTGATACATATAGTGATGATCTGATAGGAAAGCTAAAAAGAAACAATATGCTGTCAAACACCTGGACTATGAATAGTAAGGAACTTGGAAAGGTACTTATTGAGGCGGGAATCGATTTTATAACTACTGATGAAGTGTTACTCTTTGTTTAAATTCTTTTTTCGGGAACGGCAGGAATATTTTACTGTGTATCTTCGCCCAAATTTTCCCGGTTGAACAAACTTTTTAGAATTTATATTTCTGCCTTTGAGGGATTGTCCAAAGAATCCTGGATGCTATCGCTGATCATGTTGTTAAACAGGACAGGTGGTATGGTTATTCCGTTTATGACCGTTTATCTGACAACTGTTTTAGGATTTGAGACGGACGAGGCCGGGCTGGTGATGAGCTGCTTCGGAATAGGAGCGCTGCTTGGCTCGGTGATCGGCGGCTGGCTGACCGATAAGATCGGTGCATTCCATGTGCAGTTTTTTACATTGCTATTTACTGCCCCGGTCTTTATAATACTTTCCTTTCTGCATACTGTCCAGGAAGTTTGCGTGGCTATTTTTGTATTAAGCCTTATAAATGAATGTTTTCGTCCTGCCAATTCAGCAGCAATCACTTCGTATGCGAAAAAAGGAAACCTGACACGTGCTTTTTCCCTGAACAGAATGTCTATCAACCTGGGATTTTCGTTTGGACCGGCATTAGGCGGATTTCTGGCTTCGATTTCCTATTCCTGGCTGTTTTACGGAAATTCAATTACCACATTTTTGACCTCAGTAGTATTTTTTCTTTATTTCTTCCGTAGGAAAGAGCGAAATGAGGCAGTGGAAGAAACTGACCAGGAAGTTCCTTCTACAGAAGAACATGAAGGCTCTCCTTATCTGGACAAGTGGTTCCTGGTATTCAGCTTTTTTTGCTTTCTATATGCCTGTGCATTTTTTCAGCTGCTGAGCATTTTACCGATGTATTATAAAGAAGATCTCGGTTTCGGACAACAGCAGATCGGATTCATATTGGGCTTCAACGGATTGTTTGTCGTCATAATGGAAATGATAGTGGTGCAATATGCGGAGTCAAAATTCAATATTTATATCAGTATTATTCTGGGGTGTCTGTCTTTACTGATCGCGTATGCCTGGCTTTTAGCAGACCATTCGATGATGTCCTGCTATATTTCTATGATGTTTCTGAGCCTGTCGGAAATTTTAGTGCTTCCTTTCATTTCAACTGTCGCGGCAAAGCGTTCTTCTGAAAAGAAACGGGGAGCATACATGGGTGTGAACGGACTGAGCATTTCCATGGCTTTTATTATCATGCCTTACCTGGCTACCAAGCTGATTAAAAATTATTCGTACGATCATTTGTGGATCATCAATGTAATTTTACTAGTAATCGCCGTTTCGGGATTTTTATTTACAAAAAAGAAGATGCCTTTACACGAAAATTGACAAAAGTCAGCTTTTCTTTCCAATAATAAATTTAATTTTGAGGAGTAAACTTCTTTGATGAGAAAAGCAATTTCAACTTATGAGGATGTCGTTTTTTTAGTCGATACTTTTTATGAAAAGGTCGCTTTGGATGATCTGATCGGTCCTGTCTTTACAGAGCGCCTTCATGATAAATGGGAAACGCATCTGAATACGATGTACACTTTCTGGCAGACAGTTCTGCTGGGAGAGCGGACGTATGAAGGAAGGCCGTTTCCTCCTCATTTAGACTTACCGGTTTACGAGATGCATTTTCTGCGCTGGCTGACACTGTTTGAAGAAACACTTACAGAATATTTCCAGGGAGAGAATGCGGAATACGCTTTGGTACATGCACAACGAATGGCAAAGCAGTTTCAGTTAAAATTAAAAATGGCCAGACTGGCAAAATCATCCGATCATATATCTTAAAAATACCCCGAACTTATGGAAAATCCAGATTTAATTAACGACATCCGTGACAAGTATAAGGACCTTGGAGAAAATCCGGATACCTATCTGAACGGTTTGCTGTATGCAAAGCCGCTGAACTATTGGGATTATATCCAGCGAGATGCGCTCCTGAACCTGCAGCATCCGAGAACGGATTTTGAGGACGAGGAAATATTTATCATTTACCATCAGATTACGGAGCTGATTCTGAAGCTGATCATGAATGAGGTAAAACAAATTCACAAACAGGAAACGCTTACCGAAGAATTTTTACTGGTAAAAATCAAACGTATTAACCGTTATACTGCAATGCTGGTCAATTCGTTCGATATTATGGGGAAAGGAATGGATTATGATGATTACAATAAATTCCGTCTGACGCTGGCTCCGGCAAGCGGTTTTCAAGCAGTCTCTTTCCGTTACCTGGAGTTTTACATTACAGGTATAGAAAACCTGGTGAATGAAAGAGGAAGAGCCCGTCTGCCCGAAAATCCGGTGTTAGAGGATTATTTCAGAAATCTTTACTGGAAAGATGCAGGCTATGATCATAAAACGGGTAATAAGACACTTACATTACGACAATTTGAAGAGAAGTATGCTGAAGAGCTACTGACTTTGGCCAAAAAAATGCAGGGACAGACATTGGATTTAAAAATTGCCCGAATGGGTGAATTATCTCCGGAACTGAAAAGAGAGCTTCGTCTGTTCGATCAGCTGTATAATATTCATTGGCCTTTGGTACATATCAATACTGCCCGAACGTATCTGGATGCAAAAGGAGAGAATAAGGCTGCAACAGGAGGTTCCGAATGGAAAAAATATTTACATCCGGCGTTTCAGCGCAGAAAATTCTTTCCTCAGCTATGGTCTGCTGAAGAGCTGGAAAACTGGGCAAAAGAATTTTTGGATTATTGATTTTTAGGGAGTAAAGATGTTCTGTTTTTACAGTTGAGTTACAATTGAGATCGTATTATGAAAACACTGATAATCTACTATTTAATCTATTTAGCTGTCGGCATAATACCTTTCACTTCCTTATGCCAGAATCACCGGAACGATACCATTCGATTTAACAGGTACGATGTAAATGCCTTTCACCAGATGATCGGGAAAGACTTGTTCCTGCCTTTCTACAGCGCCAAAGACCTCCTCGTCCGTTTCCCGCAAGAGGTAAATTACACAAGCTATGACAGCTGTTATACGTCCATCGTTGATGCCACTTTTGAAGGATTGGAGAGTTTAAACGACACTCTTTTCCTGTACCAATGTTTTAAGCGTGAACAGCGGGATTTCTATTATTCCTTTCACCACAAGGTAAAAAAGATCGAACCCGAACAGTTAAACGCCGGTTTTACGATCAGTTTAACTACCGGAGAAACGAACAAAAACCTGAAAATCACGCTTTCAAAAATATTTATGGACAAGCTCTATTCTCAGGTATCGACCAATAGTGATCTCGCATTTCTGGAGCCGGTAAACCGGGATTTTTTCCTGGGAGTTAAACTTTACAATTATTGGGTCGGAGATTTTGTTGTGGGTAAAGATTCTGTTTCCATGATTTTATTTGATGCAAACGGTAACGGATCCTATTCAGATCCGCAAGACCTTCTTTCGATCGATAATTACGGTGTTTCGGGATTTACGCTCATGACCAGCTACATCAACACCGGTTTTGTATCGAAAACCCGGTATTTCGGGATTAAAGAGCAACGGTATGAAATTCTCGAAATAAACGAAAAGCAAGGTTATCTGGTTTTTCAAAAAACCGATGTACAACCGGATATCCGGATCAAACCAAATGTTTCCGATCTTCTGATCCGTAATGAGAATAATGAATTGGTTACTATCCGCGAACTGGCCGGCGGCAAATACCTGTGTTTGGACTTCTGGATGAGGTATTGTGCTCCGTGTATCAGGAAATTCCCGTTCATCAATGAATTTACCGCAAAGAATACTTCGAACATTAAAGTGGTCGGAGTGCTTGACAATAGTACCATCCAGGAGTTAACCGAACTCAGGGAATACTTTAAGCTGCAATTCGATCAGGCACTTTCCTCGGAAGAAATCAAAAATACTTTCCAGGTAGCAGGATTTCCGCATGTGGTTCTGATTGACCCGGAAGGTTATATTGTAACAACGCGGTTCAACCTTGATTCTTTGCACATTGTAATAGAATGAATCTTAACCTAATTGTTAGTGATTTATTTTTACGGTTGAGTTACAACCAATAGCTTCCTTTATTGTTTTTCCATGAGGTTGTGATTTGCTTTCAAGTTCTTTATTTTTACGGTTGAGTTACAACGTTAACCCGTAAAATTGGCGGACTGTCCAAGTTGTGATTTGCTTTCAAGTTCTTTATTTTTACGGTTGAGTTACAACAAGACATCCGTATTTATTTAACCGGTCTATGTTGTGATTTGCTTTCAAGTTCTTTATTTTTACGGTTGAGTTACAACCGAATTATTCTTAACTTCAAATAATGTTCAGTTGTGATTTGCTTTCAAGTTCTTTATTTTTACGGTTGAGTTACAACAAAAAAATACGTGATGATCTCAAGAAAAAAGTTGTGATTTGCTTTCAAGTTCTTTATTTTTACGGTTGAGTTACAACCTGAAGCCTCACGAGATATCCGGGCGCGGAGTTGTGATTTGCTTTCAAGTTCTTTATTTTTACGGTTGAGTTACAACACGAAATCTCAATCTCATCAAGTCCCTCCAGTTGTGATTTGCTTTCAAGTTCTTTATTTTTACGGTTGAGTTACAACGTATATTGGATAAACGTTGTAAACATTATCGTTGTGATTTGCTTTCAAGTTCTTTATTTTTACGGTTGAGTTACAACTTGACTTCTGGAGGTGTTATTGGGCTGTTGTTGTGATTTGCTTTCAAGTTCTTTATTTTTACGGTTGAGTTACAACACAGCGTGAGAGGGCAGAAAAAGGTTTGTCGTTGTGATTTGCTTTCAAGTTCTTTATTTTTACGGTTGAGTTACAACAGTTGGCGTTCAAATGTCTTCTCGCGAGAAGTTGTGATTTGCTTTCAAGTTCTTTATTTTTACGGTTGAGTTACAACTACGACAAAACAACCGCAAAAGGTGGCTAGGTTGTGATTTGCTTTCAAGTTCTTTATTTTTACGGTTGAGTTACAACTAGATTATTGAGAGTAAACAACACTCTTGTGTTGTGATTTGCTTTCAAGTTCTTTATTTTTACGGTTGAGTTACAACGTAATGGATAGAGCACTAAATCAACAAGGAGTTGTGATTTGCTTTCAAGTTCTTTATTTTTACGGTTGAGTTACAACTTGGGTACAAAAAAGGTTTGTGACAGGAGTGTTGTGATTTGCTTTCAAGTTCTTTATTTTTACGGTTGAGTTACAACCACATCATGAAGATCTTTTTTCCCTAATAAGTTGTGATTTGCTTTCAAGTTCTTTATTTTTACGGTTGAGTTACAACTATTCAGGATAATATTTTCAAAAGAAACTAGTTGTGATTTGCTTTCAAGTTCTTTATTTTTACGGTTGAGTTACAACTCATATTCGTCCCGTGATAGCAAAGTATTAGTTGTGATTTGCTTTCAAGTTCTTTATTTTTACGGTTGAGTTACAACGGGAGTGCGCTCCATGCGCTAGTACTTGAAGTTGTGATTTGCTTTCAAGTTCTTTATTTTTACGGTTGAGTTACAACTGCCCCCATAGAATATGCCTTGCCGTCAACGTTGTGATTTGCTTTCAAGTTCTTTATTTTTACGGTTGAGTTACAACCAGGAGACGGTTATATAGATGCTGAAACGCGTTGTGATTTGCTTTCAAGTTCTTTATTTTTACGGTTGAGTTACAACAATGAGCCGAAAAACAGACCATTGGTTGACGTTGTGATTTGCTTTCAAGTTCTTTATTTTTACGGTTGAGTTACAACAACAATCAGTTTAATATCAATTTCCCATCGTTGTGATTTGCTTTCAAGTTCTTTATTTTTACGGTTGAGTTACAACCCTATAAGGGATATAAAAAAATACAAATACGTTGTGATTTGCTTTCAAGTTCTTTATTTTTACGGTTGAGTTACAACTGTCCTATACGATTTATGACCTAACATCTTGTTGTGATTTGCTTTCAAGTTCTTTATTTTTACGGTTGAGTTACAACCCGCCATTTTCAATAATAAGCAGAATTGCAGTTGTGATTTGCTTTCAAGTTCTTTATTTTTACGGTTGAGTTACAACTAATC
Organism: Flavobacteriia bacterium 40-80; assembly: GCA_001899145.1. GTDB lineage: Bacteria > Bacteroidota > Bacteroidia > Flavobacteriales_D > Crocinitomicaceae > 40-80. The sequence continues at coordinate 437,291 of MKVF01000006.1, read as the reverse complement.
CCTCAAAACTAAAATCTAAAGAGGCGTTGTGATTTGCTTTCAAGTTCTTTATTTTTACGGTTGAGTTACAACGTATTCTTTTGTATTCATTCCGCAAAATGGGTTGTGATTTGCTTTCAAGTTCTTTATTTTTACGGTTGAGTTACAACAATGCTTTTCAAATAAAATACTTCTCCATTGTTGTGATTTGCTTTCAAGTTCTTTATTTTTACGGTTGAGTTACAACCAGGAGCGAGGATATAAGGCAGGTTGGGCAGTTGTGATTTGCTTTCAAGTTCTTTATTTTTACGGTTGAGTTACAACTTCTTGTTATTCTCACGCCTCCGGATGACAGTTGTGATTTGCTTTCAAGTTCTTTATTTTTACGGTTGAGTTACAACTTCAGCTTCCAAGTCAGCCTGCACCTCGTCGTTGTGATTTGCTTTCAAGTTCTTTATTTTTACGGTTGAGTTACAACTTCCTCGGCTACGTGTTGAGCGTGGTTGACGTTGTGATTTGCTTTCAAGTTCTTTATTTTTACGGTTGAGTTACAACATAAAAAAGGCACTTCAAAAGGTAAGCGCGGTTGTGATTTGCTTTCAAGTTCTTTATTTTTACGGTTGAGTTACAACAGACTTTAAAGAATATCTGCCGGAACTATAGTTGTGATTTGCTTTCAAGTTCTTTATTTTTACGGTTGAGTTACAACCCGTCATTCTCTAACTTGAATGTATTGCTGTTGTGATTTGCTTTCAAGTTCTTTATTTTTACGGTTGAGTTACAACCTCTACTTCTCCTACATTTTTACCATCTTGGTTGTGATTTGCTTTCAAGTTCTTTATTTTTACGGTTGAGTTACAACACGTTTGATTGGGGAGATGTCATTCAATCAGTTGTGATTTGCTTTCAAGTTCTTTATTTTTACGGTTGAGTTACAACTGTAACTACATCAACCATAAATGATTTAGTGTTGTGATTTGCTTTCAAGTTCTTTATTTTTACGGTTGAGTTACAACAAATACGGCAGAAGAAAGAATATCACTTCAGTTGTGATTTGCTTTCAAGTTCTTTATTTTTACGGTTGAGTTACAACGAAAAGTTGAACATCGAAGATTACCAACTAGTTGTGATTTGCTTTCAAGTTCTTTATTTTTACGGTTGAGTTACAACGTTATCAGGAAAATGAAAAGCATGTCGGATGTTGTGATTTGCTTTCAAGTTCTTTATTTTTACGGTTGAGTTACAACAGTAAGTATTCCGGGATCATTGCCTCAAAAGTTGTGATTTGCTTTCAAGTTCTTTATTTTTACGGTTGAGTTACAACAGCAAATGGAGGAATGATTTTAACAGTATGGTTGTGATTTGCTTTCAAGTTCTTTATTTTTACGGTTGAGTTACAACGAAAACAACAAAAAGAAATTAGGGACATCAGTTGTGATTTGCTTTCAAGTTCTTTATTTTTACGGTTGAGTTACAACTGTAAAAAAAGAAAATAGATTCATAGATTCGTTGTGATTTGCTTTCAAGTTCTTTATTTTTACGGTTGAGTTACAACACGCTTTTGTATATCAATAGTATCATTTAGTTGTGATTTGCTTTCAAGTTCTTTATTTTTACGGTTGAGTTACAACTTTCCAATTTATTTTTTTGACTATTTGCAGGTTGTGATTTGCTTTCAAGTTCTTTATTTTTACGGTTGAGTTACAACGTCATGTAGCTCAATCGTAGAAATAGCAAGGTGTTCAGAAATGTTTTTCTGAATTGAAAAAATGACCTTATTATCCCCGAAAATACAATCTGAAAAGCAAATTTTCTTTTCTGGTACAAATTAAAAAAGCGTTAATTGTTGTGGTGGTGGAGTACTTTCCTGAGGTTTTTTACCATGAAAGATTTCCATTCTTCCGAATTGTTTATCAGTAATTGAAAAAATACCCACTTTTCCTTTAGCTGGCAGCATTCTTTTTACCTGTACGGTGTGCATCTCCGCATTTTCCATACTTTGGCAAAAACGCATGTAAATAGAAAACTGGAACATCATAAATCCGTTTTCGAGAAGTTTTTTTCGAAACAAGGAAGCATCCCGACGTTCTTTTTTTGTTTCCGTCGGCAAATCAAATAATACCATTACCCACATATTTCTATAAGCGTTAAATCGTGAACTTTCCATGTTTAAAGATTAGAATCGCTACGTTGTTAGATATCAGAAATCAGACAAGCCACGATAATCATTTAATGATTCATTCAAATTCAGGATAAGGAATTTTTCGTAATTCTCCTTTAAAACATTTGTTAAGTCCTGCGGTGGTAGTACTTACTGCGTGAAACAGCGGACGAGTAATTTTCCCAATAGTGATATCTAACTGAGGAAGTTGTAATAATGTTATTTTTTGTTCTCTGGTCAATTCATCTATGTCAACGTCATTTTCCAGCATTTCAATTACCATCCAATCAACAAAAGGACGGTAGGGTTCCATGATGTCATCAGCCAGACAGAAAGCATTATATTTGTTACGGTGAAAAATGCCTATAGACGGATGTAATCCGGAGGCCGTTAAGGCACGTGCGACAATGGAACGTAAAATGGCATAGCCGTAATTCAATTGTGCATTCGGTGTACTTTTCTCCCTTGATCGGATAAAATCACTTCCGTATAATTGTCCCCAGTAATAAGAAGCGGCCTGACCTTCACAATTTGTACTGTCTCCGCTTAAAACATTATCTTTTAGGTGGTGAAGACGTTCGCTTTTCAATCCTAATTTATCCAGCACATTTGCCTGGTTTTGTATTTTTGTTTTAATAGTCTGCTGCCAGAGTTGTTTTTTTAAAGGAACGCTGGCTTCCACTTGTATACGCATGCGGTTTGTCTGTTCTGTATTGGCATCGAAAGGAAGGAACATTCCGCTGGGCATGTAATTTTTATTGCAGGAGATCAGTGCTACTTTTTCATCCATTAAAGCTTCCATAACGGAAGAAGTTAACGTAATCTGCGAATGCTCCAGTATGACCATCCCTAAATCTATTATAGGTACGGAATGTCTGGTTCGGTTTTCATCTTTAAGCTCAACTATAAGCTGGCGGTTTTGAACGCTCAGGTGAGCAGGATTGCTGAAGTGAAGAGTGCGTTTTACCATTGTAAATAGTTTAACGTGAGTAAACTATTTTACTGATACTACTTAAAAAGGTTTCGTTTCTTTATTGATTTTTAATGAGTTGAATAATTAATTGAATCATCAGTTCTTTGTCTGACGGATTACTTTGAGCAACCAATAAAGCAAGTGCTACTAAGGCATTGTCATTAATTTTTAATTCTCCGTTCAGCTTAAAACGGTGCTTGTTTTTTTCTAAGAACCAAATAAATAAAAATGCTCCTATTCGTTTATTTCCATCTGAAAAAGAGTGATTTTTGATGATAAAGTAGAGCAGGTGAGCGGCCTGTTCTTCAATGCTTGGGTAAAGGTAGCTGCTATCAAATGTTTGGACAATGCTTTTTAATGTTCCCTTAAAGCTGTTGTCTTTTTCGTTTCCGAATAATTCTGTTGCTTCTTTTTTGGTAATGAGTTGTTTTTTCAGTTCTGAAATGCACCTTTTGCTTCGGAATAATCAATTTCATAGGTTATTTCTTCATTCAGATTTCCAGATTGAATGGAGTCGCTGTCAAATTGATTAAGTAACACAAAGCTTTGGGTGTATTGGGTTATGATTTCTAATAAACCTTTTGTTTCTGTTAAACTGGTATCTTCTGAAATGGATTTTTGAATGAGTTGAATGGTTTGTTGAAGTTCGTCAAGGCGTTTTTGGTTAGTGGTGTAACCTTGAATAAGATGCTCTTTGAGACGTTGGGTTGCCCAGATTCTAAATTGAGTGGCTCTTGTGGAATTAACTCTATAACCGGTAGAAATAATTACATCTAAATTGTATAGATTCATCTTTCTTTTTCTCCCGTCTGCGGCAACTTGTTCCAAAATGGAACAGGTTGTTTTTTTATCTAATTCATTTGAATTATAGATGTTTCCAATATGTTTTACTATTGCAGGACGATTTACTCCAAATAATTGTGCTATTTGATGCGCATCCAACCAAATAGTATCCTTATCTATTTGAACAGACACTTCTACTTTGTTATCAACTGATTTGTATATTTCTATTTCGTTCATAATGTTATTTTAATACTCCCCAACACTTACAATATCTCCAAGATGATTGATACGGACTTTGACAATTCCTACTATTCCACTCAAGCCAAGCTGTGGTTTATATGTTACACCAGCTAATTCTTTAGGTGTTTCAACAGTAGTTTCCAAATGATGTCTAAAAAAATAATTTTTTGTAGCAATTTTCTGCACTCGAAATAAATTCGGATTAATCAACTTTCTGTTTTTCGGGTCTAATAAATCTGTTTCATTTGGATTGAAACCTGTCTTTTCATTGGGAAATACAAACAGTTCATTTTGTTTCATCGTAAATAAAAACTGCCAACCTAAATGTTGATTATAAAATTTGTCAATAATTGGTAATCCTTGATTGACTCGTGCAACGGCTTCGTAAAAAGAAACGACATTTTCTTGTAAATTTCCTTTTTCATCACGATATACAGCTACATGATGATTATTTCCTGTACTCACAAAATCAACTGGAATTTTATTACCTTTTTTATCCAGAAGCGGCTTGCCAAAGTGATCTTTTTTGTAATGCAATGCTTCTGCATTGCTAACACCACTAATGGTTACTCGTTTAATGGAAATTCCTTTTTCTTTGTTTAACCAAATAGGATTTTTTTCTAAGTCTGAAAAGGCTCTTTTAGGGTCTCCGAATTCTTTTAAGCGTTCTTTGAGTATTTGTTTGATACCATCATCTAAGATCTTATCGATTGATTTCTCATCTTTGAAGTTCTCAGGTGTAATATCTTTACGAATTGAAAAATCCTTTTCTAACCAAATTAATTTCACACTTTCAGGAACAGTTTTGCCCTTTTTATCGTCCAAATAGATTGGAGTTTTTGAAAGGGCGTTTTTTCCTGAAAATGCTTTCTTAGGGTCATTGTCATTTTCTTCTAAACGTTGTAAGAGCAATTTTTTATACAACGGGTTGGATACTTTTTCGATGGTTTCTCTGTCAAATTTTGCACTGATTTTTTCTTCTTTTTGTTGATAAAAATGATATTGTCCGTAAACAGTTTCTTTATGTAGTTGACCGCGAGGTGTCAGTACTTCCTGTGTTTTCGATTGACCGGAAATTTTGTTTTTATTCTTGGTAACAACTTTATTTTTTGCCTTATGTGAAATAATAACATTTTCCAAATGTTCTTTTGCTAATTGGCGGAAGTTTGGAATAGGCTCTTTAAACACACGTTTTTTGTTTCCTTTGTTATCTTCTATCAGTTCTGTTTCAATATTTTCTATGCCAATAATGTTTGTGTGAAATTTATGATTTTCATTTTTACGGGCATTTAAAAAGTTTAGATATTGAATATGATTATGTTTTGTAAAAGCAACCGTCAAAGCATCCATCGCATGATGTCGATGATCATTTCGTTTTGTCCAGTCTTTTATGACCTCAACTTTTTGTCCATGTTTACGCTCTTCCATTTCTGTCAAACCTAATGCGCGGTATTTAGGAAGATTAATTTCTTTCATCGTATTTACTAATCCCCAATCTTCACGTAGTCTATCAGTAATAGATCCGGAAGTAGAAACTACTGATTTGGTAATTTCAAACAACATCTCTTTTGCTTTTTTAGCAATGTATTGACTATCTCGTAAATCTCTTTCGATGAAGCCATCACCAATTTCAGATTCTTTTTTTAATAGTTTCTGATATTTAGCGCTAGAAATTTTTCCTTCTTTATATAAGCTCTCAACTGTTGCCAAATAGTTTTCAAATTCTTCTTGAGATTTAGTAGACATATAGTCATAAGCTGTAGCATTATTCTTTTTCCCCTTATCTCTGTTTGCTTGATAAGGAACTAAAACTTTATTTGAAAAACTGTCGTCAAAAAGTTTTGCTTGTGGAATAATATGGTCAATATCATAGTCTTTACCAAATAGCTTATAATAATCAATTTTTTGATGAGTGTATAAATCTTTATAACAATTAAAAGCTAATTCCTGATATAATTTGTAGCGAACAATGTCATTTTTTGTTGGATTTGGCACATTTGGAAAATCTCTTTTTATGATTGCTTTTATATTATCATTTTCAGATTTAGCTTTATTGATTCTTTCGGTAAGTTCTTTTCTTTCCGAAGTATTCTTTTTCAACTCACGAGCTAACTCAATCCGTATTTCATCAAAACGGAAATTACGTTCCTTTTCTTCTGCTTCTAGTTTGTCATTTTCTTTATCAATTAATGTATTAACTACATTTACCATTTGATTCAGAATTTTTTCAACTACCGGATTTCTCAAACTATTTTTTTGCAGTGGTTCCAGTTTGTTTTTTAAAACTCTTTTTTCCAGCTCTTCCTTTGTCAAAGAATGTTTTGAATGACGGTAACCAGCCAGATCACAAGCATTACTGTATTTAGATTCTTTGATGTATGGATAAATTTTTCGCATTGCTTTTGTACTGAGATTACCATAGTCATCTTGAAAAGAAATCCCCGCCAAGATCTTAGCATGTTCTGGTTTAAATCCAAATTTTTGACATAGCTGTTTTTTTAATCCTATATTCTCATTACCATAAATCAGTTTATCTTCTTCACTGTATTTTTTAGTGTCATCTTCTGCTGAATAAAGCAAATGCCATAGCTGATAGGATAATTGATTTTCAAAGCCTTTTCCGCCAAGTTCTGCATTAAACTCTAAAATAGAAGTATTAATATCTAAAACAGCGAAGATAGACTTTACCATCTCTTTGATTTCGTGAGCAGGTGTTTTTAATTCAGCAACATTGATTTCATCTTTGTCGGAAAGTTTTAACAATTCCTGATTATACCCCTCGATTTCTAAGATATTTAAATAGGCATTATACAATGCTTGATTGGTTCGATTGCCTTCAAGATTTGAATAATTAACTTCCCAGTCTTTTGGTTTATAACCAAGTAACTCAATAATAGCAGATGATTTTAAATTCCCTTTGATGTTTAATTCATCAAAAAGGATTTGTTTCGCATTCAGGCTTAAATCAAAGATTTCTTGTTCACCCTCTGTTAACGTTTGTTGATTGTCTTTTTTGACAGTACGTTTCTTACTTCCCGCTTTTTTAATCAGGACATTATTCAAGTTCTGCCAAATCTTAAACTCTTGAAATAACGGTGAAGATTTCGGAGCCACACGCATTCCTACCGTTTTTTTCTTTCCATCAGCTAAAATTTCTTTTTGTTCAAATTCGCAGAAGCTGATTAATCCTTTTTGTGACTTTAGTTTCCGTTGGTAAAAAATAACGACATCCCGAACTTCTGCCTTTAATGTATCAGTTAATTCTGAATGAAATTTAGCTTGAGTATCCCAGATTTTTTCGAACTCATCCAAATAATCCTGACGGTAAAAAACCTGATTTTTTAAAGAAGTATGTCTGTTTTCTAAAAGTTGATGATACAAATACTGCCCAACAGTTTGTTTTTTGAAATATAATTCTTTGCTCCTATCAGAGATGGCTCCAAGATAGCCGCTTGAATTATTCAGATTATTATTTATTTCAGTTAGGACATAAGCAACTTGCTCCTTTTCCAATTGCTTACTTACAGAACTGCTTCGCCATTTATAAGCTTGTAGTTTCTTTTGATCCCGTACGTGAAGTTTTATTGTTTTCTCATTTTTCAGATCATCATCTATGTCTTTGATATCAGCGGTATTAAATTGATATTTCGTCCAGAACATAGCAGAAGTTGCGCGTTGTCCTTTTCCCTGTAATTCTTTGTAAAATTCATCCGTTAATATTTCCGGATAAAACTGTTTTTGAAATTTCCAAACTCTGTCAAATTCATTTTGTAAATCAGAACGATAAAAATCAGGAATTACTTTTTTACCATTTTTTAAACGTTCAAAAACAAATTGTCCGGGTGTAAGATTCTCTTCATATAGTTTTTTAGCAATTCCCATTCCGTCAACTGCTTTTCCGTCTTCTTCATTTTTCGCTTTTCTACTGCTCTTATAACCTCTTTTTTTATTAATCGCCAATAAAACACGTGCGAGTTCATTTAATTCAATCCTTTCATCAGCTGCTTTTGATCTTAAACCCCAGGTTTCAAACGTAGTATCTTTTCCATCTTCGTTTAGAGTAGATGTTGAATGAATAATTTTTGAATTGATTAAAATTTCAATTAAATTTTTTCTACGAATTTTGAAGCGATCTAAGTTTCTTCTTGCACTTCTTTTTAACGTTCTGTCAGCGTTAGTTGTTAAAGGTTTTCCCTTTTCAAAATTAGTTTGTTCATCAACTGTTAAAGGATTAACGCGTACTCCGATTTGTTTTATTTCTGATAATTCAGGCATTTCTCCTTCGATTACATGAGCCCAGCCAATGCTTGTTGTTCCCAAGTCTAATCCCAATATATTTTTCATATATATCTATATACTAATAGTTTAATTTCAAGTGATGAAGATAACGATTTAAACCATAATTTTTTAACATTAATTGCATTTAGGGTATAAATACCTAATCAGATATTAAGAAAAAATAATATATTTGTGAAACTTGAAAAGCAAATCACAATAAGGATTATTCCGTTGTGAAAACATTTGGGTTACCTCTTGTCCATAATCAGGAGGTTTTTTTATGCCCAAATGTTTCACGAGTTCCATTGAAAAATAAATAAAAACATACGAGCTAAAACATTTAGCGCCTCGACTATCTTCGGGGCATTTTTATTTTTCATAAACTAAAACATTCTCATAATTTAACCTTTTAACTTTACCAAAGTTAATGTGACACCCACTTTTCCTCTTTTCAAAATTATTTCCGTAACTTTGAGCAAAATAGAAAATATGCAGATTAACACAAACAAAGTAGTAACACTGAGCTACAAATTGTCTAACCATTCAACTGGAGAAAAAATAGAAGAAACTTCACCAGAACAGCCAATGGTTTTTCTTTTCGGAGCAGGCCAGCTGATTCCTGAATTTGAACAGAATATTGAAGGTTTGAAAGCTGGAGATCCTTTTGAATTCTCTATTACAGCTGAAAATGCTTATGGAACAGCTTCTGATGATAATATTGTAAACATCCCTTTAGACGTTTTTAAAAACGAAGAAGGTGTTATTGATACAAATGAGATTAAAGTAGGTGCAGTTTTGCCGATGTCTGATAATGAAGGAAATATGCTGAGAGGAACTATTCTGGAGATCAGCGATGCGGATGTTCGTATGGACTTTAATCACCCATTGGCAGGAACAAACCTTCATTTTTCAGGAAATATTGAAGATATCCGCGAAGCTACGGAAGATGAGCTTGCTCATGGCCATGTACATGGTCCGGGTGGTCATCAACATTAAGATTTCTTTAGATACAAAATATTTGGAAACCGATTTTAAAATCGGTTTTTTTGTGCTTTAAAATGAAGTAGCTTATGATTCAATATACGTTCCGTTGTAAAAATCCCCAACAGCAATATATAGATATAGAAGTACGATTTAAGGCGGTTTCTGAACATCATGAAATTCAACTTCCGGCGTGGCGACCGGGACGTTATGAGCTTGGAAATTTTGCTAAAAATGTCCGCTGCTTTAAAGTTTTTTCCGAAGGGAAAACGGTTGGAACTTCTAAAATCACAAAAGATCGCTGGCAGATCACGACCGAAAAAGGAAAAGAGTATGTAGTGAATTATCAGTATTACGCTGTGGATCTGAATGCGGGGTCTACTTATTTTACCATTGATCAGCTGTACGTCAATCCGGTGAATTGCTGTATTTATGTGGAGGGAATGACAGAGCTGCCTTGCAGTGTAAAATTAGATGTTCCAGAAAACTACCAAATTGCCAGCGGCCTGAAGCAAACGGAGAGACATACGCTTTATGCTAAGAATTTTGAGGAACTGGCAGATTCCCCGTGGATCGCTTCTGCAGCACTGAAGCATGATTTTTATGAAGTGAGCGATGTGCGATTTAATTTGTGGTTTCAGGGCGAATGCCAGCCGGACTTTGAGCTGCTGAAATCGGATTTTTCAAAATTCACTCAAAAACAGCTGGAAAAATTCGGGGAATTCCCCTTTGAAGAATACCATTTCTTTTTTCAAATAGTTCCTTTCAGAGCGTACCACGGTGTGGAACATCTGAATTCGACTGTGATCTTACTCGGACCAGGCTATGACTTGTTTCGATCTTTCTATTCAGAATTGTTGGGGGTAAGCTCTCATGAATTATACCATGCCTGGAATGTGAAATCTATCCGCCCTGTTGAGATGTTTCCGTACGATTACACGAAGGAAAATTATTCAGAGCTCGGTTACTTGTGCGAAGGCGTTACGACATATATGGGAGATCTGATGTTATACAGAAGCGGAGTGTTTAGCCTGGGAGATTATCTGAAAGAATTTGATAATCAGCTGCAAAAGCACTTTGATAATTTTGCGCGCTTTACGATGTCTATAGCAGAAGCTTCTTTTGATACCTGGCTGGATGGTTATGTTCCGGGAGCACCAAACAGAAAAGTATCTATTTATACGGAAGGCTGCTTGCTGGCTTTTGTGGTGGATGTGCTGATGCTGAAGCATACGAATGGTAAACACCGTCTTGATGACGTGATGAAGCGGCTGTATTACGATTTTTATTTACAGGGGAAAGGAGTTCGGGAAGAAGATTTCTGGTCGCTGATCCGGAATTTTGCAGGAAACCATCTTGATTTTCTTTATACTGATTTTTACCACGGGACGAAGAATTTTGAATCTATCATTGTGGATGCTCTGGAAGAAATCGGATTAGAGCTGGAGCACGTTCCTTTAGCAAATTACAGTGCATCGAAATTAGGATTTAAGAGTACAGCAGGGCAAACAGGAATGGTGGTGAAATCCATTTATCCGGGATCTCCGGCCGATTTAGGACAATTGATGCCCGAAGATGAGATTATCGGGGTGAACGGCATATTTTCACAGCAGCAGCTGGACGAATGGCTTCAGTATTTTGATAATGACAGCAAGCGTTTGACAGTGATCCGGAGAAAGGAGCTGATAGAGCTGACACTTCCTGAAGTTAATCGTTTCTTTTATCTGAATTACCGTGTGAAAGAGCTTTCCGATAAAAACCACCAACAGCAGAAGCTCTTTAAGAGCTGGTCAATGTAAGAGTGTCTAGCCGGTTATAATTAAAAAATCCACTCAATTTGAGTGGATTTTTTAATATATTGATGAATGTTATTATGCTTTATAAAAAGGTAATTTTACCACCTTTGCTTTTACACCTTTGTCACGGATGGAAATGAAAATTTCACTGTCTAATGCTGCCTTATCGGAAGAAACATATCCTAAACCGATTCCTTTTTTCAGGCTTGGAGACATTGTACCGGAAGTTACTTTACCGATCACGCTGCCGTTCTCATTCACTATTTCATAATCATGGCGCGGAATACCTCTGTCGATCAGTTCGAAAGCGACTAGTTTTCTGGAAACACCTTCTTCTTTTTGTTTTTGCAGTAAGTCGGCATCAACAAAATCTTTTGTGAATTTTGTTACCCATCCCAAACCTGCTTCGATCGGAGAAGTTGTATCGTCGATGTCGTTACCGTACAGGCAGAATCCCATTTCCAGGCGTAATGTATCACGTGCTGCCAGTCCTATAGGCTGAATATTCTGTGCTTTTCCCGCTTCAAAAAGAGCATCCCAGATTTTCTTTACGGATTCATTCTTGCAGTAAAGCTCAAAACCACCGCTTCCGGTATAGCCTGTCGCAGAAATGATAACGTTTTCACAACCTGCAAATGTTCCCTCAACAAAGCTGAAAGGTTTGATAGCTGATAAATCCACGTTTGTCAATGATTGAGTTGCTTCAATTGTTTTCGGACCCTGAACAGCTAAAAGAGAATATTCATCGGAAGCATTGGTCATTTCAACTCCGAAAACATTATGTTCTTTGATCCAGTTCCAGTCTTTTTCAATATTGGAAGCGTTTACTACCAGAAAATATTCCTGCTCTGCTAAACGATAAACGATCAGATCATCCACAATTCCGCCTTTACCGTTAGGCATGCACGTGTATTGCGCTTTTCCGATATCAATTTTGCTGGCATCATTCGTCGTCACTTTCTGGATCAGGTCCAGTGCTTTTTCTCCTCTCAGGAAAAATTCTCCCATGTGAGAAACATCAAAAACACCAACACCTTGTCTTACCGCTTCGTGCTCAGCATTCACACCTTCATATTGAACCGGCATCTCAAAACCTGCAAAAGGAACTATTTTTGCTCCCAAAGCAACGTGAGTGTCGAATAATGCAGTTTTTTTCATCGTTTTTTAGCTTTTAATTTTGATTTTTTAAGTGGAGCAAAACTACATATTTTTTCCTAAAATAAGGTAATTACGCCCTGTAATTGAAAAACTATTTGTAAAATCATTTTCGGATAATCAGATTTCTATTAAATTTATGATTATTAATTAATTTTAGTAGTATGTCAGATTTTTGGGAACGTAAATCTCCGATGCAGAAAACCAAATTTATTTTGGGGATCTGTCTGCTGGTTTTAATAGTTGTTTTTGCTATTGCAAATTGGGTAACGATACCGTTCAGCCTGATTTTTATTACCATTAATATTCCGCTGACGGTTTTAATTCTCGGAGCGATGCTGTTCGGCTATCTTGTGGCTTCCTTTACAGAAGGTTCCTATAAGCGGAAAAGGGATAAGGAAAACGGTATGTGACCAGAAGAGATCTTTCTCTCAGGCAGCTTTTACTTCCATTCCGTTACGTACTCCAATGGTTTTCGGTGGGCTTTCGGCCATTCGATGTCCGGATATCCCATGTAGAAAAGCCCTAAGCACTTATCTTTTTCACCGATTTTCAAAAAATCTTTGAACTCTGTAAAATTAATCATCTTTGGAGTTGCCCAGAACCCGCCGATTCCGTAAGCAGTACATGTCAAATGCATATTCTGCACCGCACAGGCAACAGCTTCAATTTCTTCGATCTCGGCGATTTTTTCTGTTTCATCGCGCTTCATTATAATCGCAACTACCACAGACGATTTTAACGGACGACTGATAATTTTTGCCAGCTTCATGCTGTTCTGCTTTTCCGACGGGATTTTTTCCACATATAATGTTCCTAACAGTCTGCTCAGCTCCTCGCGGCTTTCTTCACTCATGAACACCTGAAACCTCCACGGTTGCGTATTCCCGTGAGTAGGAGCCCAGATTGCATTGTTCAGTATTTTTTCAACCTGTTCTTTTTGTACCTGACGTGACGTGTATTGTTCCGGATAGATGGTTCTTCTGTCCTTGATTAAATCGGTGATTTCTGATAAATTATATTTCATCGTTCTGAATGATTTTGTGATCAAAAGGAATGATTTGCTGTTCCTTCCATTGTACCAGCTGAAATCCGTTTTCGTCGAGAATTCCAAAGGTATTATAATGCAGCCATTCTCCCAGGTTAAAGTAAGTGGAAGTGCTGCCGATGGCTAACTTTAACGGCAGATGACGATGTCCGAAAATATAGAAATCGTGGTGCTTCTGATCTTCTTTCCGCAGGCAGTACTGATACAGCCATTCGTCTTCTTTTCCCAGGAAAATGCGGTCTGAAGTTCCGGTAGATTTACGGCTTTTATAAGAAGACCAGTTGGCCAGCCCGATGCCAAAATTGGGATGTAAACGGGCAAACAGCCACTGACAGGTTTTCGATGCGAATATTTTCTTCAATAATTTATATTTGACATCTCCGGGACCAAGCCCGTCGCCATGACCGATCAGTAAGGTGTGTCCGAAATATTCCGCTTCTATCGGTTTCCGGTACAACTGTACACCTAATTCTTCCGGGAGATAATCAAAGATCCACATATCGTGATTCCCGGTAAACCATTTTACGGGAATACCACTGTCTGTAAATTCAGCGATTTTCGCCAGGAAACGCACATAACCGCGCGGAACAGCCGTTTTGTATTCAAACCAGAAATCAAAAACATCTCCAACCAGATAAAGTTCCCGGCAGGATTCTTTTATATGATCCAGTAAGGAGCATACCTGCAATTCCCGTTCCCGGCTTATTTCCTTAGTCGGTGCGCCAAAGTGAAAATCGGAGAGAAAGTATATTTTCTTTTGTCCGCTGCTCACTTTCAGAATCCGAAAATCCGTTGTAAATACATTTCCAGATCGCCGCCCCGAACGTTGGTAGCAATGACTTTTCCTTCCTGATCAAGAAGAACTGTAAAAGGAATTCCGCTGACATTGTATTGTTTTGCAACTTCGTTCGACCATTGTTTCAAATCACTGACATGATTCGGCCAGATCAGCCCGTCTTTTTCGATCGCAGCCAACCATGAGCTTTTGTCACGGTCTAATGAAACACTCATCACAGTAAATCCTTTGTCTTTATACTTGTTATAGTTCGCTACGACATTCGGATTTTCTTTACGGCAAGGTCCGCACCAGGATGCCCAGAAGTCCAGCAGAACAACCTTTCCTCTTAAATCGGAAAGCTTCATCGGCGTTCCGTCCGGTTTTTGTTGCGTAAAATCAGGAGCTATGTTTCCCGGAGCAAGCATTTCTCTTTTCTGATTGGCAATTTTCTGTGTCTCGTATTCTTTTTTTACGGCAGCAACGGTCGGTGATTTAGGAAACACACGCTCCAGGTTCAGAACAATATTTTCATATTGGGCGAATTCACGCTCCACATCCGTCACCTGAATGGCTGCAATCTGACTGGCGTTGTTGGCATTCTCTCTCAGGAAATTGGATTTGTATCCCTGAAAGTTATTGTAAACAGGATTGAAAGACTGATTAATACTTTGTGCCAGCTGTGGATTTTGCTGTAAATAAGCAGTTGCGGAATCACGTTTTGCAAGATAGATGTTCATTTCTCTTAAAAACTGGTTCAGCTCATTGCTCTCGTCAGAATTAACGATGTTTACGTGCTGATCCAGCTGTTTTCCGTCACCGTATATCTGGATAGAGCTGTTTTCACGGATCACCAGGCTGATCGGCTTTTCACCTACCAGCAATACATAATAGTCTTCATTCGGAAGTTCCAGCTGCATTTTAAAATCTCCGTTTTTCTGAAGCCTTGCAGCGCCGAAAGTGGTAAAGCCCAGATTTTTTTGCTGCACTAATTTAACGGAATCCACAGTACTCAGATTAAAAATATTTCCCGAAATCGTCGCTTTTACTTTATTCTGCGCCCATGCTGAAACAGCTAAAAAGGACAATCCAATGATTATTAAATGTCTCATATTTTTCTAATTATTTAAAAATTTCACTCAATTTCTGTTCCAATTGTGCACCGCGGAGATTTACGGCAAGAACTTCTCCTTTCGGATTCAGTAAAATCGTGAAAGGTATGCTTTCTATTCCGTACAGCGGAATCACGGAAGAATCCCATTGTTTTAAATCACTGACGTGATATTGCCATTTCAGGTTGTCTGAGGCGATGGCTCTTTTCCATGATTCTAAATCCTTATCCAGGGAAACGCTGAAAATCTCAAACCCTTTTGCGCGGTATTTGTCATACATTTTCACAACATTCGGATTTTCTTTACGGCACGGGCCACACCAGGATGCCCAGAAATCAACCAATACATATTTTCCTCTCAGCTCGGACAGTCTCATAACTTTTCCATTTGGATTCGGCAATGCAATTTCCGGCGCTTTTTCTCCTGAAGTTTTAGCTCCACCTCCGTTTTTTGTATATTCCTTATACTCCTCGAATCCTTTTGCGATTTGTGCATATTGTCTTGCAGCAGATGCTCCGAAAGGCGAATCAGCATACGTTTCCTGGTAAGCTGCTGCCATCAGGCGAAGCGGTTCCAGGTTCGTTGAATCCCAGTACTGGTATCCCATAGCAGGTGTCAATGTCGTTGAAAACAGGATGTTTGCTTCGCTGGAAGGATTTTTGGTGATCGCTTTTCTTGCGAATTCATCCAGCGGCTTTCTGAGTTGGAACAGTTTTTCCATTTTCTGTTCATTGGTCAGGCCGTTATCCGCTACAACAGGTTCCTGTACTTTCGCAAAATCATTGAAATGAACGAAGAATTCCGTTACTGTAGCTGCCCAGTCTGTCCCGGAAAGCTCCGGAAGCCGCTCAATGGTTGTGTATCCACCTGAGATGTTCAGCTTATCGTTGACGTTCAGCGGAAGCGGGAGCACTTTGCTCTGTGAGTTGTCAAACTGGAGCTGGTAGATACCGAAACCGTTGATAGCTCCTTCCAGTTTGAAATTTCCTTTTTCGTCCGTAGTGGTTTCTCCCAAAGTGACAATTCCCTGCTGTAAGGAAGCGATAAGCTTGATATTTACGGAATGTGCATTTTTGATTGTCCCGCTGATCCAGACATTCGCTTTTTTATCTTTTAAGGCATTGTTTGTTTCCACTGACTCCTGTTCTTTGTCAGAGGAGCAGGACAAAAGAAATCCCGTTAAAAGTAATGCAAGGAAGTATTTCATTATAAATTGTCTAATGTTGTTCTTAAAAGTTGATTTGCCAGCTTCGGATCGGCTTTGCCTCCGGAAACCTTCATCAGCTTGCCCATGAAAAGCCCTAACAGTTGTTTTTCGCCGTTTTTGTAACGCTCCGTTTCCACCGGGTTTTCATTAATAACCTGCTGAATGTAAGTGATCAGGCTGTTTTCATCCGATTCCTGGATTAAATTATTTTGTTCTGCCAGTGTTAACGGCTCAACAGCAGGATTTTCTACCATCAGCGGAAACAGCTTTTGTGATGCTGCGGAAGTAGAAACTTTTCCTTCATCGATGATATTGACTAACAGTCCAATATGTTTTGCCGGAATAGGGAAGTCTTCGATCTCGATGCTGCGATTGTTCAGGAATGACTTCACGTCACCCATAACGAAATTGGCAGCACCTTTGTAATTTTTTGTCGTCTGAATGACTTCTTCGAAATACAAAGCGATGGATTTAGTGTCTGTAAGGACTTGAGCGTCATACGAGGATAAGCCCAATTCATTGATGTATTTGAAGAACAAATCCCGTGGTAATGCAGGCATTGTTTCACGAACGGTTTCAATTTGCTCTTTGGAAACAGTAATTGGCTGTAAATCCGGTTCAGGAAAGTAACGGTAATCATTCGCCGCTTCTTTTGTACGCTGTGAAATTGTAATTCCTTTTAAGGCATCAAAACCTCTTGTTTCCTGAGCAATCGCTTCTCCTTTTTCGATCTGTTCAATCTGGCGGCTGATTTCAAATTCAATGGCGCGTTGAACATTCCGGATGGAGTTCATATTTTTTACTTCTACTTTTGTTCCGAATACTTTTGAGCCTTTCAGCATCACGGAAACGTTCGCGTCACATCGCATAGAACCTTCTTCCATATTTCCGTCGCAGATGTCCAGATAGCGGAGTAATTTACGGACTTCTGTCAGGTAGTTGTACGCCTCCTGAGAAGTTTTGAGATCCGGCTCTGAAACGATTTCCAGAAGAGGTGTTCCAGCACGGTTTAAATCCACAAGCGTATCGTAAACATCCACATCGTGAATGCTTTTTCCGGCATCTTCTTCCATGTGGATACGGGTGATACCGATCTCTTTTTCATTTCCGTCATCTGTTTTGATGAAAATATGCCCGCCTGTACAGATCGGTGTTTTATCCTGAGTTATCTGGTAACCTTTCGGAAGATCGGGATAGAAATAATTTTTACGTGCAAAATACTGATAAGGAGCTATATTGCTTTCACATGCCAGCCCCAGGCGAATGGCATATTCAATTGTTTTTTTATTCATCACCGGAAGTGTGCCGGGATGTCCAAGTGAAATTACACTGACGTTTGTGTTCGGATTCGCTCCGTATTCATTGATATCGTTTGAATAAGCTTTGGTTTTGGTGAGCATTTGTGCATGCACTTCCAAACCGATTACTGCTTCATATTTGTTATTTACAGACATTCTCTATGATATATTTTATATTTAGAACCGCTTCGCTCCCGGATACCAGAATTCAGCGTCTATTCTCTAGCTTCTCGTGATCAGTTCCCGCATAATTAGTGTCATTTTCGGTTCCTGTCTGCTGGCAACGTCAATTACATCCTGTAAACTTACTTTCTTTATTTTCCCTTTAACTCCCAGATCCGTAATGATGGAAATAGCGAAAACAGGAATTTCCATGTGGCGTGCAACAATGATTTCCGGAACAGTTGACATGCCTACTGCATCGCCACCGATCGCACGAACATAATAATATTCTGCAGGTGTTTCCAGTGTCGGGCCTGTTAATCCGACATAAGTTCCTACAGAAACTTTGATATCATTTTCTTTAGCGATTGACAGTGCCGTGTCAATCATTTTAGGACAATAAGATTCTGACATATCCGGGAAACGAGGCCCTAATTCATCTATGTTTTTTCCAATTAACGGATGTGCGGGAAATAAATTGATATGATCATTCAGTATCATGATTTCACCTACTTCGAAATCAGGGTTAACACCTCCGGATGCATTGGAAACGAACAATTTTTCAATACCGAGTAATTTCATCACACGAACCGGGTAGGTTACCTGTTGCATATTGTAGCCTTCGTAATAGTGGAAACGGCCTTGCATTGCTACAACATCTTTTCCTCCAAGTTTTCCGAAAATTAATTTCCCTTTGTGGCTTTCCACAGTTGAAACCGGAAAATGGGGAATGTCTCCGTAGGAAATTTCATCGATGATTTCAATTTCTTTTACCAGTCCGCCCAATCCTGTACCAAGAATGATGCCCACCGTTGGCTTTACATTTGTTTTAGACTGGATAAATGCTACAGATTCCTTAAATTGTTCTAACATAATTTAATATTTTAGTTTTAAATAGTTCTTCTTCATTTATTACGACATCAATCGGCTGATAATACCATGGATAACTCTGGAGCCGTTCTCTGAATTCTGGTTGAGAGAGGCGAACAAAATCCTTTTCGGTGGTTACAATAATGCCGTTTCCGTACGGTGCAAAAGTATCAAATTTTTTATGAATCTCCTCAAGGTCTTTCTGCTCAAAATTATGATGATCAGCAAATCGAACAGAGAGGACCTGACCGGAATGCGTAAGATGCTTTTCTAAAGGTGCCGGGTCGGCGATTCCCGTAACCAGTAAAATTTTGTCAAATGCAGCTTTACTGGCAGATTTAAAAGGAGTTAAAGGCCCATAAGTAATCCTTGAAAAAAAGATGTTTTTATTTTTGAGATTTAGTTTTTTGCAGAATTCTTTTTTTGATTTTTCTGATAAGTTTTCAGGGCATTTTGTGACGATGACAAAATCCGCTCTTTTTTTTCCACAGGAGAATTCCCGAAGATTGCCGGCAGGTAATACAAAATCCTTAAAGAACGGTTCACTGAAAGTCGTGAGCAGGATATTCACTTCCGCTTTGATTTTCAGGTGCTGAAAGGCATCGTCAAACAGGAAAACCTGTGGATTATTTTTCAGGAGCGTCTGCTCAATTCCGTGAATTCTGCTTTCACTCACTGCCACATTTGCGGATGGAAAACGTTTCTTGAGCAGGAGCGGCTCGTCACCGACATTCAATGCAGTAGCTGTTTCTTTTACTTCTGAAAATCCTTTGGTTTTTCTGCCGTATCCGCGGCTGATCACCTGTATATTAAGTTTTTCTGCTGATAATAGATTCAGGAGATAGGCGACATGAGGCGTTTTTCCCGTTCCGCCAACAGATAAATTCCCTACAACGATGCTTTTCCTGGGAACAATGAATCTTTTTCTTATTCCTGATGTGTAAAGAAAATTACGGACAGCAACGATACTTCCATAGATAAAGCTAAGAGGCAAGAGTAACTTCCGAAGCTGTTTCATGAATCAAAGGTATAAAAAAAGACCGAGATTAACTCCCGGTCTTTCATCCAATCAAACATCTGTATTGACAATTTTGCTGACACGCTAATTGCTTTGAAAATACAAGACAAATGTAATGGTCAGGCAGCATGCTTTTGTCATAGAAATGTCATTATTTATAAAAATTCTAAATAAGAAAAATGTTTTTGCTGTAATTGCTGCTTTTTCAGTGGCTTCAGACTTTAAAAAAAAAGCTAATTTTTTCCTTTAGAATGAAGCAGAACATCATAAATTCATAGTTTTGGGTAAAAATCATCTGATAAATGGACAGCATATTTTACAGGCACACTTCCAGGGAGAGTCTTGTTTCAAAAGCGGTAAAGCGGTATCTGGTAAGAATAGATCGTAAAAACAGTCTTCTGCGTATTTTCGAAACCGGAGAATTTAATCATAGTCCGGCCCCTGTTCATTCCTCCCTGAAGCGTTTTTGTGAAGTTTCTGAAATAACAATTCAGGGGCGTCCGGTATGGACCTTGACTCCAAGAAAGAATGGTTCACAAAAAGTGATTTTCTTTTCTCATGGCGGCGGACATCTGAATAATATCACTTCTCATCACTGGCGGATGGTGGAGTTTTTAATAAAGAAGACCGGAGCGACATTTATTGTTCCTGATTATCCGTTGTTACCACATGCGAATTATAAAGAGACCTATGAAATGGTCGAAGAGACTTACGAAAGAACGGTAAAAGGTGTAAAAAGAGAAAATTTGATCTTTCTGGGAGATTCTGCAGGTGGGGCAATTTCTCTGGCGCTGGCACAATTGCTGCGGGATAAAAACGGAGTTCATCCTTCCCAGCTGATCCTGATTTCACCGGAACTGGACGCTTCGAAGCTACATGAGGATATTCCGGCTTACGAGCCTTATGATGTGATGCTTTCTCCAAAAATTTTTGATGTTATCAGTCCGTATTATGTAGGTGATTGTCCGCGGGATCATTTTCTGGTGAGTCCGGCTTTGGGCGATTTAAGTGAACTGGGAAAAATTTCTATTTTTTCCGGAACACACGATATTTTATATCCATATTCATTGGACTTGAAGAAACGATTGGAGCAGGAAGGCCGTTCGTTTAATTTTTTTGAATACCCTGGAATGATGCACGTTTGGACGGCGCTTACATTTATGAAAGAGGCGAGAGTAGCGTTGCGGCAAATAGCGGAGCTGATTAACAGGAGCTAGGTGTTGGATGTTAGGATATTATGATTTTAGGACATTAAGACATTAAAATGATATTTAATCCCTTTTCTGGTTTACACATCCAATTTCTCAACCTTTCATCTTCCAATCTTTTAATCTCCCCATTATCTCTCACATACATAAATAAACGCAGGCGGAATATTCAGAAAAGTGAATTCTGTGCTGACATTTGAAAAATAATGTTCGAATAGTTTTCTACAATGCTGGGAATACTGGAATTGTGTCATTATTCCACCCGGCTTGAGGATATTGAAGGACTCTTCGATAATTTCCGTACGGATGTTATCCGGAATTAAGCTAAGAGGAAGAGATGAAACAATGTAATCTACTTGTGTGATTCCATCCTGTTGCAGGTATTTTTTTATGTTGGAAGCGGAATCACAAATGAATTTCACACGTGGATCAGGATGATTTTTTTGCAGGATTTCGACAAATTCCTTGTTGAGCTCGAAAACATACAGCTTAGAGCCGGGATTTAACTTTTCAATGATCTTTTTCGTGAAAACTCCGGTTCCGGGACCTAATTCGGCGATAATGATGTCTTCACTGAAATCAATCTGGCGAAGCATTCTGTTTGCTAAAAAACGAGAGCTGGGCGTTATGGAGCCGACGGATGAATTCTTTTTAAAAAATTCGGAAAAAAACTTTCGTTTTTGAGGCATTAGTCTTTGAGTTGAATTTGACCCCGGTTGATAACCGCTACAACAGCACCGGTAAGTTCTTGATCCAGCATATAAGTGTTCCGACATCCCGAAAGAAGAGTATCTTTATTGAATATCCATTTACTTTTCGGTGCAAAAACCGTTAAATCAGCAGCAGTTCCGACTTCAATCGTAGCTTCTGTATCTGTTTCTAAAAATGCTCTGTTTCTGCCGGATAGAATGTCGACAACCAGCTCTATGTCAAATTCAGGCGCGAGCATCAACTCATTGATTACTGTCTGCAAACGGATTGTTCCGAAAGAAGCATCGTCAAAGACTACTTCTTTTTCTTCCGTGTCGCAAGGCCTGTGATTGGAAACAATATAATCAATCGTTCCGTCTTTTAAGGCATTCCAGAGTGCTGTACGGTCATTTTCCGTTCTTAAAACCGGACTGAATTTGTAGTTCGTATCGAAATCTAAATTTTTATCTTCCGTAAAAATCAAATGCTCCACATGAACATCTGCCGTAACATTTATTCCTTCTGCTTTCGCCTTACGGATGAGCTCTACACTTTCAGCAGTTGAAATTCCTGTAAGGTGCAGATTTCCGTCCGTATAAGCTGCCAGGCGGATATTTCTTTCGATATCAATCCATTCGGCTACGGCCGGTGCAGCTTTTAGTCCTGTCATTGTGGAAGCAATTCCTTCGTTGACAATTCCTCCTTTAGAGATAGAAAGGTCGTTTGAAAAACTTACGATTTTTCCTCCAAAGGTTTTAGAATAGAGCAATGCACGGTATAAAACTCCTGAGCTGACACGTTTTTCATCGTCCGTAAATGCAATGGCTCCGGATTGTTTCATGTCGAAGTATTCCGCCATGTTTTCTCCTCTCAGCTCACTTGTTACTGTTCCGTAAGGATGCAACTGTACCAGATGATTCTCTGATTTCCGGATCTGGTATTCGATTTGAGTTTTATTATCTGCTGAAGGATGTGTGGCTGGCAGTGAGCAGATGTGTGTAAAACCACCGAAAGCGGCAGCATTTAACCCTTTTTCAATTGTTTCTTTATGCTCTTCTCCCGGATCGCAAAGAAAGGCTTTCAGATCTACCCAACCTTTACTGACAATTAATTCTTCGCCTGTTACTGTGATCGCATCATTTTCCGCTAATTGATTTTCAATTTTCGTGATGACCCCCTCCTCAATAAGAATATCTTTTTTTTGCCGGTGATGAGCAGACGTCTTATCAAAAATGGTTACTGCTTTTAACAAGTATTTCATAGTACCAGACTTATTTCCAGAATTTAATCAATGCCATTTCCGTGAAAAAAAACAGCAGGGACAAAATTAATAATAGTTTCCAATATTCTTTATCGTTCGCTGTATTTATTGGAGAAATAAGGGATTTTTTTTCTAAAATACTGCTCTTGATATTATGGAATCCTTTCTCTTTCAAGGCCTGCTCAAAATCACTCATTTTTACGAATCTCAATTCCGATTCGGAACGATCGTAGTTTAAGGACAAATGACCTATTTCTTTATCATCTGAAATAGTATATTGCCCGGCAGTGATATTTTTGCCCGGAATCTGATATACAGAAATCCAGCTTTTTCCCTGAGCAGTTGTTTTAAGAGGAATGAATTCGAAGTTTTCTCCGGCTAAACGTAAAGGTTTCTCCGCTTGTTCCTGTAATACCGGGTATCTTGTATTTTCTCCGATGGTCAGGTATAAAGGCTTTTCGCTTTTGCTGAGCTCGCCTATCCGGAGTAAGGTCGTACTGAAAATAGCATTGCTCATGAAATTACCGTCCCCTTTGAAAAGAGAACCGGCAAACAAGAAAGTGTTTAATTCAGAAGAACGAAGCAAAACAGGATCACTGTTTTCAAATTGAAGAAGGGAAATTGTGCGTCCGGAAGGGTTTACTTTCAGATAATTGTTTTGTGCCGGAAGTGATAAGGTTTTTGGTAGTTTCTGAAAAACACCTTTGAAAAACAAATCGTTGGAATTGAGTTTGGTAATTGTAAATTTCTCGTTTACCTTTCTGGCAATTCCGTTTAATCCGATTGCTTGCAGAAAGATGTTGATTTCCGGCAGGGCAATGTTTTTTCCGGGAAAAACCGCAATTCCTGTACCTTCTTTTGCTTTTGCAGCCAGCAATTCTGTTAATCCGCTGGGATAATTGTTCAGACCGTTCAGAATGATAGTATTTGCTTTTTGGATAACGCTGTTATCAACGGACTTGTCATTAAATGACTGAACGGAATAAAACGGATCGAGTTCGTAGACTGTCTTGATATTCGGAACAGCATCTTCTCCGTCAATGATCACTAAATTATTGTGTTCCTGAACTTCATACGAAAAAAAGAGGTCGTCGTCGAAAATAATACCTTCATCCAGAATACTTAATTTACCATTTACCCAACCCTTTTTATTGTCTGTATAATTGACCGTAATTTGTGTTGTGTCATTTGCTCTGACGTTAATGAAAATATCGCGCTGTGTTTGATTTGTTTTTAATGTTAGCGCCAGGTTGTCAATATTTTGATCGCCGTGATTCCGGATGATCACCTGAAGCTCGTTAGGCGTATTCAAACGAAAATTCGGATTGGTAAACCACGCTGAATCTATGGAAATGTTGGAGCTTTTTTGAGCAACCAGCTGAATAGGGTAGAGCTGTGTGCTTTTGTTTAAGATCAGGTCGTTTCCGAACGTCTGAACAGGAAAATCGGAAATATAAATCAGGCGGCTGAGTACTTTTTCTTCTTCATTTTCCAGCTGGGTCTGAATCCAGTTTGCAGTTTCGGAAAAGGTTCTTGAAAAAGGGGAGACAGTCAGCTCATTTACCCGCTGTAATGCTTCTGCTTTTGAGTATTTACGCTGTTCTCCGGCAGATTGGTCGTTGGAGACAATTAAGAATGTTTCATCATCATTCAACTGTCCGATAATCGACCGTGCCTCGTTCTTTGCTGTTTCAAACAGCTGTCCTTCACTTCCGAGATTCGTCATTGAAAATGAGTTATCAATGTAAATGGCAGTTGTTTTTCCCTGAAGCGTATTTTCCGAAAGCGGGATATAAGGTTTTGCGAATGCAAGAATCAGCGCTGCAAAAGCCAGCAAACGGCTGATGAGTATTAACAGGTGTTTAAGCTTTTTGACAGATTTGGTTTCCTGCTCAATCTGCTTTACAAAGATAAGACTTGAGAAATAGAGTGTTTTAAAACGCTTAAAATGAAATAAGTGAATAATAATGGGGATTGCCAGCAATAGCAAAGCCCACAAAACTCCCGGATGCTCAAATCTCATCGTTTACTGGTTATTTATTACCCTTTGCGTGATCTGCCAGAAACTGCTCTAACCCTTTGTCTGTAAGCGGGTGTTTGGCTAAAGAAAGAATTGCGCTTAAAGGCCCGGTCATGACGTCTGCCCCGATTTCAGCACATTTGATAATATGTATCGGGTGGCGTACAGAAGCAGCTAATATTTCTGTAGAGAAAGCGTAATTGTCAAAAATCTGTCTGATTTGTGCAATTAACTCGACACCATCAAAAGAAATATCATCCAGACGGCCTAAGAACGGAGATATATAAGTTGCTCCTGCTTTTGCAGCTAACAATGCCTGTCCGGCAGAAAAAATCAATGTGCAGTTTGTCTTGATGCCTTTGGAGCTGAAATATTTAACAGCTTTGATTCCTTCCGGAATCATCGGTATTTTTACAACGATATTCGGATGTAATGCCGCTAATTCTTCTCCTTCATGGATCATTCCTTCAAGATCTGTAGCAATTACTTCCGCGCTGATATCGCCGTCCACGATTTCACAGATCGCTTTATAATGATTCAGAATATTTTCTTTTCCGGTAATTCCTTCTTTTGCCATTAAGGAAGGATTGGTTGTCACTCCGTCCAGAATTCCAAGTGCGTTTGCTTCTTGTATGTCTTTAAGATTAGCAGTATCTATAAAAAATTTCATGTGATTTTGATTTGCCTGTAAAGTTACAAATTCTTGAGACATTGTAAGATTGTAAAATGGGAAGATTGAGAAGATTTTTTAGCAATCTGCAATCCGCAATTTTCCAATTTACACAAAAAACCCTTTGTCAATATTTAACCAATCCAAAGCCGCTTTAGAAAAAATCGTCTCCTGTACTTCCTTCGGAAGGTCACTTTCCTCAATGAATTTACCGATTTCAAGATCGCCGAGCGGAAACGGATAATCTGTACCGAAACATATTTTATCAGCATTTTGCTTCGTCAGAAGGTATTTTAACAGGTCAAGATCATGTGTCACGGAGTCGATCCAGAATTTGTTCAGGTAAGCGCTTGGTTTCACATTGTTATCTACGGCTACCAGATCCGGACGGCAATTAAAACCATGTTCGATCCTTCCTAAAGTCGGGATAAAAGAACCTCCTGCGTGACAGAAGCAGACTCTTAAATCAGGAAGCTTCTCAAAGATGCCCGAAAAAATCATTGAACAGATTGCTCTGGAAGTTTCGGCTGGCATTCCCACTAACCACGGTAGCCAGTATTTCTGCATGTTTTTTCTTCCCATCATTGCCCATGGATGGACTAAAACGGCCATTCCAAGCTCCTGACAGGCTTCAAAAACAGGGAAAAAATCCGCATCGTCCAGATTACGGTCGTTGATGTTGCTGCCAATCTGGATACCTACTAAACCGATTTCTTTACAGCGTTTCAATTCCTGTATTGCTAATTCCGTGTCCTGCATGGGTAATGTTCCCAATCCCACATAGTTTTTAGGATAACGTGCTACCAGATCTGCGATATGATCGTTCAGAAACCGGGCTACTTTTAAGCCGTCCTGAGGTTTTGCCCAATAGGAAAAAAGCACGGGGATCGTACAAACTACCTGAACTTGTGTATTGAAACCTGAATATTCTCCAATACGAAGGTTTTCATCCCAGCAATTGTCTTTGATCCGTCTGAAAAAATGACTTCCTTTTATCATGTCTTTGGTTTGAGAATCAACATCTTCTAAATAGATGAAATCTCCGTAACCGAATTCCTGTGCCCATTTCGGGAGCTTTGCAGGAATGATATGGGTGTGCATGTCAATTTTCAGCATCTCAATGTTTTTGTTGTTGGGTCACGAAGTTAATAATTCGTTAGCAAATACGGAATGTTTGTTGAGAAAATCGTGGATATTGTTTGTTTTCTCTATGATCAGTAATTGCATCTTACCGAAAAACAGAAAACCATTTTTAAAGCGGAATTTAATTCTTAATTTTGGCAAGCAATACAAATTGAATATGTCACAAAAACCAGCAATACCAAAAGGGACGAGAGATTTTCTGCCACAGGATGTTTTAAAGCGAAATTATTTATTTGACACAATAAAATCCGTTTTTAAAAAATACGGATTTACTCCGATTGAAACCCCTTCTTTTGAATTATCTTCCACTTTGTTGGGAAAGTATGGTGAAGAAGGAGATCGTTTGATTTTCAGGATTTTAAATTCGGGAGAGAAGCTTAAAAAAGCGGACATTGAAGCGTTGCAGAATGACCAGCTTCCGCGTTTCGCAAATTCATTGGCAGAGAAAGCTTTACGTTACGATTTGACGGTTCCGTTTGCCCGGTTTGTGGTACAGCATCAGAATGAAATCAGCTTTCCGTTTAAACGCTACCAGATCCAGCCGGTTTGGCGAGCTGACCGTCCGCAAAGAGGACGTTATCAGGAATTCTTTCAGTGTGATGCGGATGTTGTCGGGAGTGATTCTTTAGTGTATGAGGTTGATTTTGTGCAGATTTTTGATGAAGTGCTTTCAACTTTGGGAATTCCTTCATTTACGATCTTGATTAACAACCGTAAGATTTTAAGCGGGATTGCAGAGGTGACAGGACAACAGGAACGTTTGGTTGATATTACTGTTGCGATAGATAAGCTGGATAAGATCGGAAAAGATGGGGTAGTGGCAGAGCTTATTTCCAAAGGAATTCCGGAATCAGCTATTGAGAAAATCAGCCCGTTATTCGATTTTGCTTCTTCGTATGAAAATGCCGTAGCTTTGGCCGAAATGAAAAAATACCTTGCAGGTTCAGCGATTGGACTAAAAGGAGTTGAGGAACTGGAATATGTTCTGAATTGTACGAATGAGTTGGGATTACAGCGTGCGGAAGTGAAATTTGATGTTACATTAGCACGGGGATTGAACTACTATACCGGAGCTATTTTTGAAGTGAAAGTCAATGATGTGGTGATGGGAAGCATTTGTGGCGGTGGGCGTTATGATGACCTGACAGGCTTGTTCGGATTGAAAAATGTTTCAGGAGTCGGGATTTCTTTCGGTGCTGACAGGATTTTCGATGTGCTGAATGAATTAAATTTATTTCCGGAAGATCTTTCAAAAGGACTAAAGCTGCTGTTTATTAATTTCGGGGAAAAAGAAATGTTCCACTGCCAGAAACTAATGAAGGAAGTACGCATGAATGATATTGAATGCGATATTTATCCTTCTTCCGCTAAAATTCAGAAGCAAATGAAATACGCCAATGACATTAACGCGCAATATGTCGCTTTAGTAGGTGAGGAGGAAATGGAGAACGATCTGATCCTTTTGAAAAATATGATTTCGGGCGAACAGGAAGAAGTAAGCCTGGAAGAAATGATACATTTATTATCAAAATAACTATTCTCATTAGCTTATGAGCGTTCATCATATTAATAATAACTGGTTGTTTCTGAATGAAATTGATCAGATTATCCATTCCGGAGTAAAAGTTGCTTTGAGTAACTTAGCTGTTGATAAAATAGAATCCTGCAGAACTTATCTGGATGAAGCAATGGAGGACAAATCCAAAGTGATTTACGGAATAAATACAGGATTCGGATCTCTTTGTAATACTGTTATAGATAGTGAAAATTTGTCTCTTTTACAGGCTAATCTTATGCTGTCTCACGCTTGTGGAATAGGAGAGCGTGTTCCGAATGAGATTGTAAAACGGATGTTGTTATTGAAAGTTTTAGGGCTGGCGCATGGAAATTCAGGTGTGCAGCTGCAGACAGTTGAACGGCTTTTGTTTTTCTATAATAATGATATTTTTCCGGTCGTTTATCAGCAGGGCAGCTTAGGTGCATCAGGAGACCTGGCTCCATTGGCTCATTTGTGCCTGCCGATTATTGGTCACGGAGAAATCGAAATTGAAGGAAAAATTGAAAATGCTGCTGTATTAGAGCAGCGATATGGTCTGGAACCGGTAAAGCTGAAATCAAAAGAAGGGTTGGCTTTATTGAACGGCACGCAGTTTATGAGTGCTTATGCCAGTCATTGTGTTTCAGAAGCGGAAAAAATATGGAATCAGTTTAATAAAGTAGCAGCGATTTCCCTGGATGCTTACGATGGCAGGATCGAACCGTTCGGCCTATCTGTGAATGAGATCAGAAAGCAGGAAGGGCAGCAGGTAACAGCAGGGATTTTCAGAGACCTGCTGAAAGACAGCGAATTGATAAAACAGCAGAAGCAGCACGTTCAGGATCCGTATTCCTTCAGATGTATTCCGCAGATCCACGGAGCTTCTTACGATGTGATCCAATATGTAAAAAACATCGTTGAACGTGAAGTGAACGCTGTAACTGATAACCCGACAATTTTCCCGGATGAAGACCTGATCGTTTCCGCGGGGAATTTCCACGGGCAGCCATTGGCCCTGGCAATGGACTTTCTGGCTATTGCTATGGCGGAGATGGGATCTGTATCTGAGCGGAGAACTTATAAGCTAATCAGCGGAACGAGAGATTTACCTGCTTTTCTCGTTTCAAAACCGGGCTTGAATTCCGGTTTTATGATTCCGCAATATGCGTCGGCCTCAGTAGTTTCGCAGAATAAGCAGCTGGCAACTCCTGCAAGTGTAGATACGATTGATTCTTCAAACGGGCAGGAAGATCATGTAAGTATGGGAGCGAATGCTGCGACAAAGCTGTTCCGTGTGCTGGAAAATTGTTATAAGATTCAGGGAATAGAGCTGATGAACGCGGTTCAGGCTCTGGAGTTCAGAAGGCCAAAGAAATCAAGCCCGAAGCTGGAGCGGATAGTGGCAGAATACCGTTCGCTTGTCCCTGCCGTGGAAGTAGATACGTTTATGCACCCGTTGATTGAAAAGAGTATATTATATTGTAAAAAAGGATTTTGATGAATGAAATAAAGGAGGTTTCCCGGAAAAACAAGAGAGGATTGGTTATACTGGCAGTTCTTTCCATTTTAAATATAAGTTATGAGCTGTTAGGGCAGATTCAGGCACTTATCATTGGTCAGTTAAGTAAAGGACAGTTGGAGGAGCTGATCAATAGTGCTAAAAAACTGACGGAATCTACCGGTGTTGAAGATGTGTATGGGATTTTCGAGAGAATGTATGCTGTACAACGTATTCAAAACGATCAGTTTTATTTCAGCCATGGATTTGCGCTGATTACATTGGTATTAGGATTGACAGGTGTCATTCTGATGTTACAGAAGAAATCATCAGGATTTCAGTTGTATATCATTTACGCTCTTTTATCCTGCTTTGGATTGTTTCTTTATGTTCCTTTTGATATCATTCCGATCCCGGTTGTTATTATGAATGTCTTTGTAAGTGGTATTTTCGTATTGTTGTATCACCTGAACAGATCCTGGGATAATAAAGAGCAACAGCCCGGCGACAGCGAAGAAATATCATGAGCTATTTTCTCTTATAATTCTTAGAATCTGAAAGCAAAAGTGCCTACAAAATAACTGCTGGAATTCTTGAAATGAGCGGTACTTCCTTCGTAAGCAATGTAGTCAAAGTTGTTGTTTTGAAGTTTGTATGCCAGGTCAAAGTTAACTCGTTTCAGGCGAAATCCTACACCGCAACTATAGACAGAAGAAGCCTGGTAGGAACCGGAATATTCTTTTTTATAGGGTTGCGGATAATGTGCAAAGCCAAGGCGGATAAAGTAATTGCTTGCAATCACCAATTCGCCTCCAATCCTTAAATTAACAACAGGCCGTAACATGTCTTTTATTTCAGCATTCTGATAAGCATAATCATTTGGTTCCGGATCGTATGCGAAATCCCGGGTAGAGCGTAATTGATTTCCACGATAGTTTACATATTCCACATCCAGGTTGATTGCTCCCATCTTTCCGAAAATGATACCAACTGAACCGATCCATTTTCCCGGAGTTCTCAACCGATACTTGTATTTCCCTACAGGAATATAATTCTCTCCTATGGTGTATACACTGTCTGAACGATAAGTTGTCATATCTGCTGTCCAGTCATCCGTAAGATTGTAATAAGTTTTGCTATGGAAAGCCAATCCTAAGCGAAGGAAATTTGTGGGTAAATAAATAGCGCCTAATTTCAGGTTAAATCCGGAACCTTTTGTTCTTAAAGTATATTCATAATTAAATGAGTCAATCAGTGCCACTGAATTAGGATCATTTATTTCTGAATGTACGTAGCTGTCCGAATAGTTGATTGCTTTTATCCCGAGGTTTCCGCCAAAATACAGTTTATTCAGATAGTTAAGCGAATAGTTGAATGCGTATTCTCCGATCCCACCTTTCGTTGTGATTGTGCGTTTTTGGAACATGGTATCAGTTGGTGCCAGATTGGCAACATAGCCGTTACCGGAACCATCAGGATCAATTGCATACGTGTTCCATGCCAGCATTGTTGTGAATGGTGGAAGATTATTCGGATCCAGTCCTTGTCCGTAGGAAGCAAATTCATCTAAAAGCGATTTATGTATCCTTCCCTGATAACGTTTAACACCTGTAAAATTCTCAATCCGGTTATAGCTGAATCCAAACTGATTGTACAAGAAACCGTTATTGTTTTTAGAAATATCTTTACTGATCACGATTCCTATACTCGGCATCTTGAAGTTTGCTTTCTTTGTTTCAAGGTTATTTTCCTGGAAGCTTCCTTTGGCATTTACGGAATTGACATGAAAGGAGATTCCTACAGTAGAAGAGGAAAAACGCCCGTATCCCGCCGGGTTAATCTGATTGGAGGAAATATCTGCTCCAAGGGCCCCGAATGCTCCTGCCATTGATTCAAACCGGGCAGATCCCTGTGTCTGAATATTAGAAAACCTGACAGCATCAATTACATTTTGAGCTGTCAGATTATAGGTTGAAAAATATAAAAAAGAGGATAAAAAAAAGAGTTTTCGGAACATAAATTTTGATTAGGATTATCTGCCTCTTGAATTACCTCCTCCTGAAGTGCTTCCGCCTCCGCCACGAGTCCCGCCTCCGGAACTTCCGGATCCTGACGAACCGCCGGAATTAAATCCTCCTGAAGGACGTGGAGAAGTAGTGGTATTAAATCCACCGGAAGGCCGTGTAGAAGGGGTCGAATTGAGATTTCCGTTGCTTCTTGTCGGCGTACTATTGTAATTCCCGTTGTTCACAGGCGTTTGAACATTCGGTGTCTGACGCTGAGGAACACTTGTTCTTGTCGGAGTACTAGTGTTTGGGCTGATGGTTCTGTTAGGAGCCGTTCCTTTAATTGTATTGAACTGAGGATTAGATCTTGCCGGTGTAATAGTGCTATTGATCGTTGAGCCGGTAGAGATTCTTGTTCCCTGTACTTTAGTCGCAGGAACAGTGTTTCTGTTCAGTCCGTTTGAAACAGTACCGTTAACAACAGGTTTTCCTGTAACTCCTTCCGTAATTTTTGTGTTCGGGCGGACAGAAGATACTGTCGTTTTTGGTGTTGAAGGAGCAGTAGTCATACCTACCGTATTGGGAATATTTTTTCTTGTGACCACACCGCCGCCGGAGTTATTCGCTCTTGGTCCTGAATAGTGAATCCCTGAAGAGTTATTGGAATTATTATTTCCCCATGAATTTCCGGAGTTGCCCCAGTTATTATTTCCTCCCCAATAGTTATTGGGGTAATACCCGCCGTAACCGTAATAAGGATTGTAGCCATATCCATAACCAAAATACGGAGAGTAGCTGAATCCCATCCCATAATAGGAGGAGTAGCCGAAGCCCATTCCGTAATAGGGAGAATAACCATATCCGTAACCGTAATGATAAGAAGGATAGGTTCCCCAGCCATAATAAGGGTCATAACCATAGGTCAGATAACCCGGATATCCATAGTAAGGGTTGTAGCCGTAATGATAATTATACCCGAAAGAAGACATTGGATGCCGGAATCCGTATCCATAATCAAAGTAGGTATTGTTATAAAAAGGAGAGTAATAATAACTATTGTAATTATTCGAATAGAAAGTATTTTGCTTGGTTTCCCTTCCGGAATAATTTTGCTGCTCCTTTTGATATTTATAGGAAGAGTAAGAAAGCTCATCGTCAATGGAGCCACCTAACGGAATAGATGTTTCTTTAACCTGGTAAAGATCATCTCCGCCTGCTAAATTGCTGTTATACACCGAACCACATCCGGAAATGAGCGCGGAAACAGCAATTGCAAAAACTGAAATTTTTGTGAATTTCATAATGAATGTTTTAAATAGCTATTTAAAGATAATCTAAATTTCTAAATTTGAGGCCGAATTAACGAAACATTAATCAGATAAGATGGGACAATTAACAAGCAGGGAAGAAGATTATTCCAAATGGTATAACGAACTTGTACAGAAGGCGGATCTGGCAGAAAACTCAGGCGTGAGAGGCTGTATGGTGATCAAGCCGTACGGTTATGCGATCTGGGAAAAAATCCAGAGCAATCTGGACAGAATGTTTAAAGAAACAGGTCATCAGAATGCTTATTTCCCCATTTTTATCCCGAAAAGCTTGTTTGAAGCGGAAGAAAAAAATGCAGAAGGATTTGCAAAAGAATGTGCTGTGGTAACCCATTACCGGCTTAAGTCGGATCCGAATGACAAAACGAAATTAATTGTCGATCCGGAAGCAAAGCTGGAAGAAGAGCTGATTGTCCGTCCGACTTCCGAAGCGATTATCTGGAATACTTATAAGGGCTGGATCCAGTCGTACCGCGATTTACCGATCCTGATCAACCAATGGGCGAATGTGGTTCGCTGGGAAATGAGAACGAGGTTGTTTCTCAGAACAGCGGAATTCCTGTGGCAGGAAGGACATACGGCACATGCAACAAAGCAGGAAGCTGTGGAAGAGGCAGAGAAAATGCTGGATGTTTACACGGAGTTTGCGGAAAAATACATGGCTTTGCCGGTAATCAGAGGAAAGAAAACACCAAGTGAACGTTTTGCCGGTGCGGATGATACATATTGTATTGAAGCGATGATGCAGGACGGGAAAGCTTTACAGGCGGGAACTTCTCACTTTTTAGGCCAGAACTTCGCGAAAGCCTTCGATGTAAAATTTACAGACAAAGAAGGGAAGCTGGATCACGTATGGGCAACGTCCTGGGGTGTTTCTACGCGTCTGATGGGAGCATTGATTATGTCTCATTCAGATGATGAAGGACTTGTATTGCCTCCGGCGCTGGCTCCGATCCAGGTTGTTGCTGTTCCTATCTTCAGGACAGATGAAGAGCTGACTAAGATCTCTGATAAATTCTTCCAGTTGAAAAGCGATTTGCAGAAAGCAGGCGTTTCATTCAAATATGACGATGATAATAACAAACGTCCGGGATGGAAATTCGCTGAATATGAATTGAAAGGCGTTCCGGTACGTCTGGCAATGGGACCGAGAGATCTGGAAAATAATCAGGTGGAAATTGTAAGGAGAGATACGAAAGAAAAACAAGTGGTATCTTTTGATAATCTGGCAGAAACGATCCAAAATATTTTGGAGGAGATGCAGACGAATCTGTATAAAAGAGCGTTAGATTACAGGACATCCAGAATTCAGAAAGTGAATACGTACGCTGAATTTAAAGAGAAGCTGGAGAAAGACGGAGGTTTTTTCCTGGCGCACTGGGACGGAACAGAAGAAACAGAAGCGCTTGTGAAAGCGGAAACACAGGCAACTATCCGTTGTATTCCGCTGGATGCCCGGGAAGAAGACGGAGTATGTATGGTAACCGGCAAGCCAAGTAAATACAGAGTGGTATTTGCTAAAGCCTATTAACTAAGATGCAGGAATTAGAAGAAAATAGAGAAGAGCTGCTGAACTTGTTGCAGAATAAGGCAGCTCTTAAACAAGACATTATTAAGGATGTGCAGGATGTGTTCGGCCATCTGCGCGAAGTGCTGGGAAGAGAAGTGGATTATTTCAGATCCAAGCTGACAGACAGCCGTATCCGCATGGAAATAATCGATAAAAGCATAGCGGAGATTCAGGCATTTGTCGGGAGTGATTGTCTTATTTTTCACATGCACACCAACGTATTTTTATTGCCCAAATCGCATCCTTACTGGCAGCTGGATTATTTGAAGGAAGATACAACAAGAGGGTATTTCGGAATCATCTATATCTATAACTTTTTAGCGGAGTCAATGCTGAAGTCCCGGTTAGGAGATCCCGGATATCTGATCGCACGTATCTTTGTCAATAAAGAAGGACATTTTTTTGTAGAAGGGAAATCAGAAATAACAGGTAACTTTTCGTCAATTACCGAAAATGTCGTGAACGATGATATGATGTGTTTTATCATTCAAAGCGCTTTTGCTTATGCGATAAATTTTGACCTGCTGACTCCTCCTTACGAGATGGTTGCCCAGATTAATGTCCAGCAGGCGATCGCTATTGCGAATAGTATCAGCCTCCAGACAGGAAAACGTCTAGGTTTCAGATTCGAAAAAGATGAAGATTGATTTTTTTTGAAAAAGTTCGGTTTTTTGCTTGTGATTAAGGAAAAACCTTCTATATTTGCACTCGCAAACAAAATAACGTGTTTGTTTATTGAAATAATAAGGCCCATTCGTCTAGTGGTTAGGACGCAAGATTTTCATTCTTGAAACAGGAGTTCGATTCTCCTATGGGCTGCCAGATTTATGGCCCATTCGTCTAGTGGTTAGGACGCAAGATTTTCATTCTTGAAACAGGAGTTCGATTCTCCTATGGGCTGCTTAATTTTTTGAAGTAAAATTTTTTAATATTTATAAAATGGCGAATCACAAGTCAGCACAAAAGAGAATCAGAACTAACGCAGTTAGAAGATTGCGTAACAAATACCAGTATAAGACTACTCGTAACGCAGTTAAAAAATTACGTTCCTTAACTGACAAAAACGAAGCTCAGGAATTGTTGCCTAAAGTTGTTGGTATGTTGGATAAAATTGCTAAGAACAATATTATCCACAAAAATAAAGCAGCTAACTTAAAATCAGGGCTTACTTTGAAAGTGAACAAGTTGTAATATCAGATATTCTTAGAAGGAGGGGAGTTTTGCTCCCCTTTTTTTATATCTTTATCCCTCATGAAATCAGTAGCGGCAAAGTTGCTTTTTTGTTTGTGCTTTATGCTTTCCCTGCGAAGTATAAATGCGCAATATGCTATTGTGACAACGACTTCAGACACGCTGGGATATGACAACAGAGTTCTGACAAAAGATCTGGATTCAATAAGTATAAGCCAGTCAGGCTATGCTACGCTGCAGCCCGGTGGAAATTTGATCTCACCCGGCGGTCTTTTTCAGACAGATTATATAAGCGGACTGAACCTGTTCCGCCAGCATACACCTTCCTTCAACCAACTGAAGAATTATTATGTGGGGCTGCCTCATTTGGGGTTTTATTACTCATTTGCTTCCAGGGGCCTGCAAAATGTCCATGTTGATTACCAGCATACGATCGCTAAAAAATTTAATATTCATCTTGTTTATAATGGTCATCACTTAAGCGAACAGGCAGGGTTCTTACGAAATTCAGGCTACAAAAATAATGTGATCCAGTTATTGATGAATTATAACGGAGAACGTTATAAAGGACTTTATTATCTGAATTATTATTTCGGACAAAGAAGAAGCAGCCAGGGAGTTGAGAATAATTCGCTTTTGAATGATTACCCTGTTCAGCTGATCCCGGTAATAAACCAAACTGCATCTTCAAAGCTTACTACTGTAGATGCCGGAACGCAACACTTGCTGTCTTTTACAAAAGACTCCTTAGTGAAGCATGGGATTATTTATCAAAATGAGCTGAAATTACAAAGCAGAAAATATACAGAAACAGGAGAAACAATTCTTAATTATGATTCTGTATATAAAGATCAGGATAGTACTTATGACCATTACCAGTGGTACCGTGTCAGGAATGAAGGAGGGTATTATATTCAGTCCTCCCGGCTGAGTATTGCTGCGAAAGCTTTTCACCAATTCTGGAACTATAAAAATCAGGGGATTTTTATGGATACGACGGAGATCGGACTGGATGCGGATCTGAAATTCAGCTGGTCAAAATTTGATTTAAAATCACAGTTTGAGTTTACTTTTATTGGCGCTGCCGGTGAAGTGTTAAGTAATTCGACATTGAACTGGAAAGACAGGAAATTTGATATAGGTGCTCATTTGCTTTTTGAAAACAGGTATCCGTCCGTATTTATGCGAAATTATTCCGGAAATTCCGTAAAATGGTACCTGACAGATCTACAGTTACAGCAGACATTGAAAATAGGAGGCTATTTTAATTGGAAAGAAAGTTTCCCGTTTCAGGCGAATGTTTCCTGGGCGAATCTTTCAAATCAGTATTGGTTGGTGGATAACCAGCTGAGAAATGATACGCTGAGCAATGTTTCATTGTTAAATATCAATATCAAGACAAAAGTAAAAGCGGGACATTTCCATTTTGATCCGTACCTGGCATTAAATGTGACTTCGGGGAATATTCGTTTTGTTCCCTTGCTGGATGCGCGCCTGAACGTTTACTGGAACAAGCTGCTGTTCTCTACAAAGAAATTTGACTTTATTTTTGGGGCTACAGCCAGATACCAGACAGCATACGATCTGATCTCTTATAATCATTTGGTAGATCTATATCAGTTCGCTGAGGGAACCCTGAGCTATCAGCCGGTAGTACGTGTGGATATTTATACAGGTTTCCAGATTGATAATTTCAGAGTATTTTTGAGATATGAGAACCTCGATACATTCTGGAACAGCAGAGAAAATTTTACGGTAGAAGGATATCCGGTTGCTCCCGGTGTTATTCGTGTAGGGATTACCTGGGATTTCTTTAATTGATTTTGTATATATTTGAAAACAATAAAATAGACTGTTATTTATGGGATTATTACAAGATAAAGTGGTGTTAATCACCGGAGCTTCCAGAGGAATAGGAAAAGCAATTGCGCAGGAATGTGTGAAACAAGGAGCAAAAGTGGCTTTTACTTATATGAGCTCAGAGGAAAAAGCGAAGGCTTTGGAAGCTGAGTTGACATCTGAAGGTGGTGTTGCCAAAGGATTCCGGTCAGATGCTGCGGATTTTGAAGCGGCTCAGAAGCTGGTAGATGATGTGGTGGAAATGTTCGGAACGATTGATGTGCTGGTTAACAATGCAGGAATTACCAGAGATACGCTTTTGATGCGTATGACGGAACAGCAATGGGACGAAGTGATAAATACCAATTTAAAATCGGCTTTTAATCTTACAAAAGCTGTTCAGCGCCCGATGCTGAAAGCTAAAAAAGGTTCTATCATTAATATGTCGTCTGTTGTTGGTGTCAGTGGGAACGCAGGACAGGCAAACTATGCGGCATCTAAAGCAGGCTTGATTGGCTTTACAAAATCAGTCGCACAGGAATTAGGATCACGCAATATCCGTTCCAATGCCATTGCTCCCGGATTTATCGAAACGGAAATGACGGAAGTTCTGGATCCGAAAGTGGTGGAAGAGTGGAGAAATTCTATTCCGTTGAAACGTGGTGGAAAACCGGAGGATGTTGCCAACCTGGTAGTGTTCTTAGGTTCTGATCTGTCAACTTATATCACAGGGCAGACAATCAATGTTTGCGGTGGTATGCTGATGTAAGAATTTTTACGATATTTATTATAACCGGATAGCGGAAGTTATTCGGTTTTTTTATTTCTTAAAAACAAAAAAGGGACTTAAAAAAGTCCCTCTCTGTTGATATAAAATAGCTTATCTGTTTTCGATAGAAACGTAAGATCTCGGAGTTTCACCTACGTAAACCTGACGAGGTCTTCCTATCGGCTCACCTTTTTCAATCATTTCTTTCCATTGTGCGATCCATCCCGGAAGGCGTCCTAATGCAAACATTACCGTAAACATATCTGTCGGTATTCCGATCGCTTTGTAGATGATTCCGGAGTAGAAGTCCACATTCGGATATAAATTTCTTGCTTTGAAGTAATCATCTTCCAGCGCAACTTGTTCTAACTGCTTGGCAATATCCAGCAACGGATCCTGAACGCCTAATTTATTAAGAACATCATCACACGCTTTTTTGATGATTTTCGCACGAGGGTCAAAGTTTTTATAAACGCGGTGCCCGAATCCCATCAAACGGAACGAATCGTTCTTGTCTTTCGCTTTTGCAACGAATTTGGCGACGTCCCCACCGTCTTTGTGGATCTTTTCCAGCATTTCGATAACTGCCTGGTTCGCTCCTCCGTGAAGCGGGCCCCACAATGCGGTAATACCTGCTGAAATGGAAGCGTAAAGATTTGCCTGAGAAGAACCTACGATTCTTACTGTTGAAGTAGAACAATTCTGTTCGTGATCTGCATGAAGAATCAATAATTTATTCAGTGCGGAAGAAATGACAGGATCAACATCGTAATCATAAGTCGGCATCGCAAACATCATGTGTAAGAAATTGGAGCAGTAGTCCAGATCATTCTTAGGATACATGAACGGATGACGCATCGAATTTTTGTACGCCCAGGCTGCTAAAGTAGGTAACTTTGCCAGCAGGCGGTGGATCGTCAGGTCTTTTGCCGCAGCATCTCTGTTCGGGTCTAGAGACTCCGGATAAAATGTTGATAAAGAGCAAACCATAGATGCAAGAACCCCCATCGGATGGGCTTTTGAAGGGTAAGCTTCAAAGAACTGCTTCATGTCTTCATGAATCAGCGTGTGTCTTGTGATGCTTTGGATAAAATTATCTAATTGTTTTTGTGTAGGCAGCTCTCCGTAAATTAATAGGTAGGCCACCTCCATAAAAGAAGATTTTTCAGCAACTTCTTCAATTGCATAACCTCTGTATCTTAAAATTCCTTCTTCCCCGTCTAAGAATGTGATAGCACTTTGTGTAGCACCTGTATTTTTGTAACCGATATCCAGTGTGATATAACCTGTTTTGGAACGTAATGCGCTAATGTCAATCGCTTTCTCATTTTCTGTTCCCGTAATTACCGGAAATTCATATACTTTTCCGTCTAGTTCAATCTTAGCAACTTCGCTCATTTTTTATGATTTTTCTAAGGTTCTGTAAATTGTTTATACAAGTGTGGCAACTAAATTAGTAAAGAAATATTTATTAAAGTCATTTTTTCATAAAAAAAACAAAAACTCAAAATCTATTTCTTATATCTTTTTTCAGAGGTTTGATAATGTGAATTTTAGCATTTTATTAAACAAATGTTTTCGTACACCTCCTATGCTATGATCTTTGTTCGGATAAACAAAGTAATCAAAATCCTTATTTGACTGAATGAGCATTTTTGCAAATTCCATTGAATTCTGAATATGCACATTGTCGTCCGCATCTCCGTGAATTAATAAAAATGCTCCTTTTATTTTGCCGGTATGATATATAGGCGAATTTTCTTTGTAGCCGCTCTGATTATTTTCAGGAAGATTCATATAACGTTCCGTGTAAACATTATCATAATAATTCCACTGAGTTACTGGGGCAACGGCAATAGCGGCTTTGAAAATATCTGCTCCTTTTGTTATTGCCAGGCTGGCCATAAAACCTCCGTAGCTCCATCCCTGGATTCCGATCCGGTCTTTGTCAATATAACTTAATTTTGACAGCTCTCCCGCTACGGCAATAAGGTCTTCTAATTCCAGCTTGCCAAGCTGACCGTAAGTTGATTTTTTAAAATCGACACCGCGGTACAATGTTCCTCTGGTGTCAACACTGATCACAAAATAGCCGTGCTGAGCCAGGAGCTGATGATACATATATTCCGGGCCTCCGTACCGGTTAATAACGGTATTGCTTCCCGGGCCGCAGTAAACATGAAAATAAACAGGATATTTTTTTGCAGGATCAAAATTCGATGGTTTGATTATAGAGACATTTAGCGAGTCCGAAACCCCTTTAATTTTTGTAAAAATCTTAGGACTCAGGTTATAGGCTTCCAACTCTGTTTTTAACTGCTGGTTGTTTTCCTGAATATGAAACATACCTTCATCTCCGAAATCAAAGAATCCGATCGTTTTAGGTTCATTCGCACCGGTGTAATATCCGTAATAATAACTGTTGCCGGAAGTGTAGGCACTGACACCATAATGTTTATCGGTATATTCAGAAATAACCTTAAAGCCTTCTCCTTCCGGAGAGATTACGCAAACAGAGCTGTTGATGGGAGAAAAATACGCTGCTGTAAAAAGGACATCTCCTTCTCCGTCAAAACCATGTATCTCCTGAATATCGTATCTGCCTTTTGTTAATTGTTCTGTTTTTCCGTCAGAATGAATTCTGTAAATGTGCTTGAATCCGTCTTTGTCACTGAGGGTTAGAAAGGAATCCCGGTTAGGCTCAAAATAAATATTTTCCTCAATTTCTATATAACGGCTGTCTTTTTCCTGATAAAGAACACTTACATTATATTTTCCATTAGAACAGCTTACTTTTTGAAATTGCAAAAAGTCCTGTTTCCTGTTTAAAGTTTGTACGACCAGATAATCATTTTTGTCGGAAAAATTAAGCCGGGGAATATATTCGTAATCCCCCAAATTGATGGTGGATTGTTTGTTTTTCAATAAATCAATGAGATGTAACCGGACAACTGAATTTTTTTCTCCTACTTTCGGATATTTTAAAACCTCATAATCCGGATAGGTATTGCCAGCATAATAATTAAGTATGGTGGGAGGAACGTCAAATTGTTCAAAGCTTACGTAAGCAAGATACCGTCCGTCATAGCTGATGTCGTAATATTTGGTTTGGGAAAATTCCTCTTCATAAACCCAGTCAGCCGTTCCGTTGATGATCTCATTTGATTTTCCGTTGCTTGTTAAAGCAGTTGATTTTTGAGTAGAAAGATCGAACTTGTATAAGTTATTCAGATGGGAATAAATGATGAATTTTCCGTTAGGAGAAAAAGAAAAATCTCTTTTTCCTTTATGTTGAGAAGCTATTTCAAATCCTTTTTTCTTTTCGATGTCGTAATAAAATATGTCGGACGTATAGCTATGCCGGAAAATAGACTGGTTGTTTGTTACAATAATTAATTGTTGTTCATCCGGTGAGAGGATATAATCTTCAATGGCTTCGATCCCTAATGCGGC
The DNA here is from genome assembly GCA_001899145.1 of Flavobacteriia bacterium 40-80. GTDB lineage: Bacteria > Bacteroidota > Bacteroidia > Flavobacteriales_D > Crocinitomicaceae > 40-80. The sequence goes on along the minus strand of MKVF01000006.1, from coordinate 395,272 downwards.
GGAAGTAACGATTGTCCCTTGTTTTTGGACGGAAGGTCCATTAATGAAGTATTTATTGATTTCATTATTTTCCAGAGTTAAATAAGTGTAATTCTCTTTTTTGAGCGGAACAATGGTTTGTGGCTGCTTTTCGTAAAATTTTCCGCTTCCCCAGATCTGGTCAACCGTTAGCGGTTGCTTTTGAATGGAAATCTGGCTGTAAACGGCTATTGAAAAAAGGATGGAAGAAATGAAAAGTATTGAATTTCTCATAAATATTCAGCGTTTATTATTCGTATAAAATTAGGTGCAATATAACAATTGTCAACAAACTTTAAGAAATTGTTCATATTATGATAACTTTCGGATTTTTGCCAAAACATTTTTTGTCTTACATTTGTATTAAGTTTCTCTTGGATCTCCTAGATGCAAACAAGCGTTTGACTGAAACCTGAGGGAAATATCACTAAAAAATGTGTAGATTATATAAAATATAATTTTGTGTATCCTCTGAAATAATGGAGGAAGTCGCTTAATACAGTCATTTTTATTTGTATCTAAATTCAAAATTCTATATTTTTTAAAGTTAAGTTATGAAAAAAACGTTACTTTTTTTAAGTCTGTTTTCAGCTTTTGCAACTAAAGCGCAAGATTGTTCGGAATTATTTATTTCTGAGTACCTGGAGGGACTCAGCAACAACAAGGCACTGGAGATTTACAATCCTACGAACGAAACAGTAGATCTATCGAACTACTTTGTAGTGAGATATGATAACGGCAGTTCTACACCGACGCTTTTAAATGCTATCCAGCTGACAGGAACCATTGCTCCTAAAGATGTACATGTAGGTGTATTGGATAAAAGGAATCCGAGTGGTACAGGTCAGGAAGCTCCTATCTGGGAAGATCTTCAGGATAAGGCAGATGCTTATTATTGCCCGGATTATAATCAGAGCAAAGCATTCTACTGGAACGGAAATGATGCGGTAGTACTTTTTAAAGGAAAGATCCCGGCAGGATCACCATTGGCAACTCCTGTAAGCAGCTTGTCAAATGTACAGCCGGTTGATATTTTTGGTAAAATCGGGGAGGATCCGGGAGAACCTAACAACGGTGGCGGCTGGACCTATAACGGTACTTCTGTCGCTAATGGAGGTGTGGTTGTTTCTGCAGATCATTTTTTAGTGAGAAAACCATCTGTGAAAAAAGGGGTAACTACTAACCCGGCAGCTTTCAAACCAAATGAGCAGTGGGATTCTTTGTCCTTTTTTGTTGTAGTTATTGATGAAAACGGAGATACGGTTTTAAATAACCAGGGAAATCCTGCAAGAAGAATGAATGTGGATAATTTAGGGATTCACAATTGTGAATGTAATGCATTGTCAACAAATAACATTACAAAAGCTGAAAAATTCGGATTTGATATTTATCCGAACCCGGTTGAAAACAAACAAATTAATTTAATTTCAACAGACAAAGTAGAAGAAGTTATTATTTATAACAGCTTAGGACAGGTTATAAAAACCATTACCAATGCCAAATCATTCATGACGATTGATCTGGATGTGAACGCAGGAGTATATTTTGTCACGGCAAAAGGAGCTTCCGGTAATAAGCTGACTAAGAAATTTATCGTAAAATAATTTAATTGTATAAAGCCGTTTGTCACCGACAGGCGGCTTTATTCATTATTTAAGACGACAATGAGACTTCTTGGATTTATCCTTCTTTTTTTGCCGGCAGTTTTTTTTGCTCAGACGAGCGAGGTAAATATATCGGTGATTGACAGTAAGACTAAAGAAACAGTTCCTTTCGCAAATGTTCAGCTGGGACGCCAGATAAAAGGCGTTGCGGACGAGGACGGAAAAGTAAAATTTGAAAATGTTCCTTACGGAAAATACAGGGTAGTGGCAGAAATGCTGGATTCTGTTGTAATGGAAATCGAAATCAAAGAACCGGTAAAGAACCTTACCCTGGAAATCGGATCCAGCATCGAGCTGGAAGAGGTGAAGGTAACTACATCTTTTATTAAGGACGAACGCAAGACTCCTGTTTCCGTAACGAAAATCGACGCGAAGAAAATTGAAGAGGAATTAGGTTCACGTGATATTCCGATGTTGCTGAATGCTACACCGGGAGTTTACGCTACACAACAGGGTGGAGGTGAAGGAGATTCAAGAATGTCCGTTCGCGGATTCTCCCAGAGAAATGTAGGTGTAATGATTGATGGTGTACCTGTAAATGACATGGAAAATGGTGCTGTTTACTGGTCGAACTGGTTTGGTTTAGATGTTATTACGGGAGGAATCCAGGTGCAGAGAGGTTTGGGGGCAACGAAGATTTCCATGCCTTCCGTCGGAGGAACAATTAACATTCTTACAACAGGTTTATCCTCAAAAAGAAAATTTACTTTCAAACAGGAATACGGTTCAGGAAATTTATGGAGAACTTCGATCGGGTATAATTCCGGTTTGTTGAAAAATGGCTGGGGTGTGACGCTGGCAGCTTCTTTCAAAAAAACGGACGGCTGGGTAAATGGTACACCTTCTGTCGGTGGCTTCTATTACGCAAAAGTTCAGAAACGGATGAAAAACCACCTGGTTTCCCTGTCTGTTTTCGGAGCGCCTCAAAAACACGCGCAACGTTCCTACAATCAGAAAGTTCAATATTGGGATTCAACAGAGGCAAAAGACTTGGGAGCGACAATTACTTCAGCTCCGGCCTATGATAAAGGTATCCGTTTTAACGAACACTGGGGCGTTGTAAGCGATGATTATAAAACGATGAATACATTCCGTTCAAGAGGACAGAATATCATGGCTGAACGTTTGAATTACTACAATAAAACGCAGGTTACTCTAAAAGATTTCTGGACGATTAATAAAAAGCTAAGCTTGTCAAACATTGTTTACGCATCTATTGGTAAAGGGGGAGGAACAAAATTGTACAACTACTCTTCGGCGGCTAAAGATGAAAACGGCCAGCTGGACTGGGACGCGGTTATAAGAAACAACCAGGAAGTAAGCTTTTTCGGCCAGGTTCAACCCACAATAGACCTGAATTATTCACCAACACTACTGAAGTCATCTAATGTTTTAACATCTTCCGTGAACAATCATTACTGGGTAGGATACCTGGGACAGCTGAATTATGAGATAAACAGAAACTGGACATTTTCCGGAGGTCTGGATTACCGTTATTATGTTGGAGAACATTACCGTGTGATTACAGATTTGCTTGGAGGAGATTATTTTGTGAACAACACAAATATGAACACCTCTTCTCCGATGAAAAAGGTGGGTGACAAAATCGCTGAATACGGCTATGAGAATCAGCGATTAGGATTTGTGCAATGGGCAGGAGCTTTCGGACAGATTGAATTTTCAGGCACAAGATGGTCGGCATTTGTCAATCTGACAGGTAACTATAATGGTTATTCCGGTGTGGATATGTTCCAGAAAAGACAATTGGATTTAGGAGATACCGTTCTGAAAATCGGAGTAAAAGACACTATTAACTATAACGGACAGACTTACACATCAAGCTCGGAAGGATTAAAATACAATAATACCGGCTACAGATGGGTTCCCGGAGGAACAATTAAAGTCGGAGCGAATTATATCCTGGGAGAACGTTCCAACATTTACATGAACCTGGGGTACTTGTCGAGAACTCCTATGTATTCCAATGTAGTAGATAATACATACAATAATTTCTTTGAAGAGATTCAGAATGAAATCATTCAGGCAGTAGAAGTGGGATATAACTACAAATCCAAAAAATTAGGCTTCTCTGTCAACGCTTACTTTACAAACTGGAAAAACAAGCCGTTCCCTTATGGCTTACAGGTTCCTAATCCGAACGATCCTCAGCAAACAATCCGTGTAAATGTTCAGGGAATGGACGCGATTCACATGGGAGTCGAAGTGGATGGTGAGTGGAAGATCGTTAAGAAATTATCCCTGGAAGGTTCATTATCATTAGGAGACTGGAAATGGAACTCTTCTAAAACAGTCGTAATCCCGGCGTATGAGCTGCAGATCTCATTTGATGCGAAAGGCGTTCACGTGGGAGATGCCCCGCAGACGATGGCTGCGCTTGCATTGCGTTACGAGCCAATTAAACGTCTTTATTTTAAAGTGCAATATCAGTATTTTGACCGTTTCTATTCAGACTTTAACCCATTCATCCTGAATGGTGCAAATGCCGGAAGAGATTCCTGGAAAGCTCCGGGCTACGGACTACTGAACTTTTATGCGGGCTACAGATATGTAATTAAAAATAATTATGCGCTGTTATTTAACGGAAGCATTGTTAATACACTTGGAACGCAATACATCTCGGATGCATTGCTGTCCAACACTTACGGTACAGGTTTCGATATCAACTCCGTGGGAGTGATGTACGGGCCGGGACTGAGATTTAATATTAGTATAGGTTTACAGTTTTAATTAAACATCAATTAAGTTATGAAAAAGAAAATTTTATCGCTTTTGTTGGGAGTTACGGCAACATTTTTTGCCATGGCTCAGGCAACTTTGCCGACCTCCTGTGATTTTGCAGGATCACAATTGCCATCGATCGGGTGGACAGCTAATACTCCTGAGTATTATACCGCTTCAGGTAATCCGGCACCGGCTTTTAAATTTGGATCTGCTGGTAAATACCTGATCATAAACGTAGCAGGCGCACCGGGAACAATGACGTATGACATTGCAGGAAACAGCTTCGGAACAGGTACTTTTGAAATTCAGGAGTCCGTGGATGGAAATACATATACGACTTCCAGAACACATAATGCTACGGATATAAGCGGAAACACTCCTTATGCCAATAAATCCCTGACATTGTCCTCTGCGACACGCTTTATCAAATTTATTTATGTGACTAAAGCGGGAGGTAATGTGGGATTGGATAACGTTGTCGTAAATGCAGCGGCTGTTACTTCCCAGCAGATGAAAGTAAATGTTGGAGCAAATGCGATTGCGAACAATACTACACATTATGTAGGTGCTACGCAAGGTTCTTCTTCTGTTTTACCTTTCAGCATCCAGAATACAGGTTCACAGGATGCTTTGTCGGTTTCCTCGATTTCTATTTCAGGGACTAATGCGGCTGATTTTTCATTAAATAATACGCTTACATTCCCGGTTTCAGTTGCGGCTTTGTCCACAGAAAATATAGGAATTAAATTTACTCCTTCCGCTTCAGGATCAAGAACTGCTACAGTTACGATCGCTTCTAACGATTTGGATTTCCCTTCATTCACATTCAATGTGATTGGTTACGGGGATAATTTCGCTTCAGAACCTGCTGCTCAGCCAACGGCTCTTAATTTCTCAAGTGTTAAGACGTATCGTTTAAGCGCGGCATTTACAGCGGCAAATGCAGAGGGTTATATCATACTGAGAAAAAAAGGATCACCTGTAACAGAGGTTCCTGTAGATGGAACAGCCTACCTTCCGGGAGATATGATCGGAGGTGCTAAAGTGGTAAAAGCTTCTTCAGCTACATCCTTTGTTCCGAATGACATCCTGGCGAATTCAAGCTATTATTTTGCAGTATTTGCTTACAACGGGGTAGGTCAATATACAAACTATCTGACAACGGCTCCACTGACAGGTAATCAGACAACTCCGGCGACAATGGTTCCGTCAGGAGAATACAGCGGAATTAATACAACATCATCTACATTGATCAGCGATCTGCACGGATTAGTAGCTCCTCATACGCAAAACTATTACAGCAACTACGCAGCAAGAATGATTGATAATTTTTACTCAAGAGATACTACGGGAGGTAAAAAAACAATTACCTGTTCTTACACAGGAGTGAACTATAATTTTGATGCTCCGTTCAATTTTACATCCGTGGGAATGTCCAGAGAACACACATTCGCGAACTCATGGTTCCCGATTGATAATTCAGATGCGAATTTCTACAGTGATTATCATAACTTATTCCCGGTACATCAAACCACGGCAAATGAGATCCGCTCCAATTACCCGCTGGGAATTGTAGTGAGCGATACTATCCAGACAAATGCAAATTCGTATTTTGGTAAAAACGCGCAGGGACAATGGGTATATGAACCGAGAGATGAGCAAAAAGGAGCTGCAGCCAGAGCAATGTTCTATATGTGTACAAGATACACGGAGAACGGTACAACATGGAAACTTCCATCTTCTATTTCAAATACAATTTCTTACGGACAGGATCAGACAGTATTAAAACAGTGGAATACACAATTCCCTCCTTCAAATCTGGAGATTTCACGTAATGACTACATCGATTCATTACAAAAGAACCGTAATCCTTTTATCGATCATCCTGAATATGCATGTTTTATTGATTTCTCTAACATGACGCATTTAGTAAATGGTTGTGAATTAGGAGTGACTTCCGATATGTTGTTACAGGCATTTGTAGTATATCCGAATCCGGCTTCTTCAACAATTACGGTTACTGTTGACGGTGCGTCTCTGATCGAATATAGAATTTTTGACACGCAAGGCCGTTTAGTGAAAAAAGAATTCCTTAACGAAGTGATCGCAAAAGAAATCAATGTTTCTTCGCTGGATAAAGGAACTTACATTATTAACGTAACGACTGAGCAGGGAGATGTTTCAAGAACAGTTGTGATTGAATAATGAATAACTTTTTCAAAATAATTGTTATAGGAGCAGGCTTTATCGCCTGCTCTTGTAGTTTTAAATCGACTGTTGCGTATCAATATGCAACGGTAACGAACGTGAATGATAATGCGGGAATAGACTCGCTGATCATTCCTTACCGCCAGGAATTAAAGCAAAAAATGCAGCAGAAGATAACCTTTGCTGAAATTGACTTCATCAATGAAAGACCCGGCGGGAATTTAGGGAATCTGGTGGCGGATATGCTGCTTCAGAAAGCAAAAGAAGATCTGAAAGCAGAAAATTGTATTGCTTTGCTGAATTTCGGAGGCTTACGTTCAACCATTAACAAAGGAGATGTTTTTCTCGAAGATATATACAAGCTGATGCCTTTCGATAATGAGCTGATATATGTTCGGGTGAAAAGAGAAGTGCTGGATGAAATGTATGCCTATCTGAAAAATTCAAAAGGAGAGCCTATTTCCGGGTTCCGGATTGAGAACGGACAATTATTACCTTCTTTTACAGCGGAAGAATACTGGATCGCTACCAGTGATTTCCTGCTCAACGGAGGAGACAAAATGTATTTTCTGAAAAATAACAGAGAAGTGATCCAGACGGGAATTCCCATTCGGGAACTGCTCATAAAAGCTTTTCAGGCGTATGATACCTTACCGGATCCTAACGAAAGCAGAATAGTATGGTAAATGAATCAAGACGAAAATTTATAAGAAATACCAGCTTTGTCGTGGGCGCGCTGGGAGTAAAGCCTTCGTTTGTTCTGGCAGCGGAAGATGTGGAAACACTGACCGTTCTGCATACGAATGATACACATTCCAACATCGATACATTTCCTGCCAATCATGCCAAATATCCCAATCAGGGAGGAGTTTCAAAAAGGTTTACAATGATCGAAGACATTCGCCGTTTACAGAAAAATGTTCTGTTGCTGGATGCCGGAGATATTTTTCAGGGAACACCCTATTTCAATATGTTCGGTGGTGTTTTAGAGCACAAGCTAATGTCAGAGCTGGGCTACGATGCTGCGACAATGGGAAATCATGACTTCGATATAGGACTGGACGGTTTTTTAAAGGCAAAGCAATACGCCAGCTTTGATTTTATCTGCTCCAATTATGATTTTTTAAATACAGTGCTGGAAGGACAAACCGTAAAATATAAAATTTTTCAGAGGGGAAAATACAAGATCGGCGTGTTTGGGCTTGGAGTGAATTTCGAAGGTCTTGTATCTAAAAACCTGTACAAAGAAACAAGATATCTTGATCCTGTGGAAACCGCACAGGAATACGTGAGAATTCTGCGCCGCGAAAAAGCGGACCTCATTATCTGCCTTTCTCATTTAGGCTATGAGTACGATTCTGACAAGATTTCAGACCTAAAGCTGGCTGCTCAGACAGAAGGAATTCATCTCATCATCGGAGGTCATACACATACATTTTTGGAGGAACCGGCGCAAGTGCTCAATAAAAAAGGGGAGATTACGTTAGTGAACCAGGTTGGTTGGGCAGGTGTACGTCTGGGGCGGATCGACTTTCAGTTCCGGCACCGTCTTAAAACCAACTGTGTGAATAAAATAATCGTTTAGTGTACGATACTTTATGATTTAAATGAATATTTTTGAACGTTGAAAAACAAATTCTTATGAAAAAATGGATCTATTTGGCTTGTTTAGTTTTAGCGACAAGCGTTTCTTTTTCCCAAAAACACAGAGCAGATACAGCAGGAAAAGCACCAAAAGTATTTTACGCACCTAAAAATGCGGTAAAATTTGATATTGTAAAATTACTTGTGGGTGATATGGCCTTTGCTTACGAGCGTGCAGTGTCTTTCAACAGTTCAATAGAGGTTGAGCTGGGACCTACCATTTCAAGATACGGTCTGAACAGAATGAATTTTTTAGGATTAGTCGCAAATATTCCGAACTATGATTATGATGGTTCTTACAGGAGAGAAGGTACAATCGGAGGAATGTTTTCTATCGCTTATAAACACTATCTATTGAAAAACAGGCCTGCAATGAATGGTTTATTTATTGCTCCCCGTTTTAAATTTAGAAATTATAATGATGTTGGTAACTTTAGCAGTTATAGCCCGTCATTGACACAAGATTATAAAAACAGCCTGAATCAATTTATGCTTGTGTTTAACCTGGGAATGAATCATTGGTTCAGCAATAGTTTCGGAATTGAATATTACGTGACTTTTGGTTTAACGATGAATAACTTCAAATACCATTATTATACAGAATATTATACCGATACGGACGGCTTGTGGCATTACGATGTGGTAAAAACACAAAAGAACTTTTTCAATCCGACGATCGGAACAGGATTCAAGCTGAATTTCGGATTTTAATCAATGACTTTAAACGATTGTAAAGAGGATCTCGGTCCTCTTTTTACTTGATAATATAGATTCAAATGAAATTATTTTTACTTATCACGCTGCTACTTCCTTTATCTCTTTTTGCCCAAACGAAAGACGCGATCATTAAAGACCTGTCACGTTATGTGGATTCTCTTGAAAGAGAGCTGATTCTTATAAAACGGGAAATTGCTGACATGAAAAGCTCTGATCCGAAGTTATATGATCAGACCAACCTGATTGAAAAGCAGGAAAAGCAAATTCAGCAGCTGTCACAGGAAAATGAAAAGCTGAAAGCTTCTCTTTCCCGTACAGAAGGACAATTAAAAGAACGTTCCGTCCAATTGGATGAACTCAAGCAGAAAATTAAGAATGCTGGAGCAGACAGCCTGTTATCGACCATTGAGATTACTAACTTTAAAGCACTTCCGCAATATGCAAAAAACTGCGCTTGCTTCTTTTCCCGCGATCAGGCAGATTACAATAACCGGACTTTTCTTTACATCGAAGATGAGAAAAAGGATTGCCTGATTAATATCAATGGAAGACAGGAACGCCTTCTTTATAAAGGAACTGATAAATTTTCCAACGAGCGCTATACATTGGTATTCTCCAATAAGAAGCAGATCGGAACTGCCGGAGCCAACCAGATGATAGAAGCTTTGATGACGATTACCGGGCAGAAAGGAGAGAAAATTTCTTTTTCAGTAATGGGAGTTTGCGGCTGCGAATAAGAAAGAATTATGCCTCAGATCAAAAACGCACATATCCGTTACCGCATTATTGACCGGTGCATACGCAATAAATACAAACCTTTTCCGTCAAAAGAGGAATTAAGAGCCGCGTGCGAAGAAGCCCTATTCGGTTCCGAAGACGGAGCGAATATCTGCGGATCTACCATCGAAAAGGATTTGTTTGCTATGCGTGAGGAAATGGATGCTCCGATCAAATACAGCAAGCGCCATAACGGATATTACTATGAGGATGAATCCTTCTCTATCAATGATATTCCTTTAAGCGAGGAAGAAATCGAATCTTTGAAATTTGCTTCAAAGACATTGATGCAGTTTAAAGATACGGCGATGTTCCAGCAATTCGCCTTTGCCATCAACAAGATTTTTGATAAGATCTCCACCTCTGCAGATCTGAAGGACGAAACAGCTGATCTGGTACAATTCGAAACAGGTTTTGCTTCGAGTGGCAATGAATATCTGCCTGAATTACTGGAAGCGATCAAAGGTAAGCTGATTGTTCAGTTTCAATATGAAAGCTTCATTTCAGGGATTCGTAAGCTGAGAAAAACGGTTCCATTACTGTTGAAAGAATACAGGAACCGCTGGTACCTGATAGCATTTGACTTTGACAAAGCGACTGCAATTACCTACGCTTTGGAACGTATGGATGAACTTATTATTACAGATGAAATATTCACACAGCCGATTGATTTTTCTGCGGCTGGCTTTTTTAAATATTCTACGGGAATTACCGCCGGAAACAACCAGATAGAAGAAGTTGTTTTCAGAGCGGGAACAATTGCTTCCAAATATATTCAGTCGCAACCGTTCCATTCTTCTCAACGGGTGGTGAAAGAGGATGAGACGGGAGTTGTTTTCAATTTGGAAGTATTGATCTCTGAAGAGCTGATCCGTGATTTTATGAGTTATGGAGGAGAATTGAGGATCCTTCAGCCGGAATCTCTTAGAAAAGAAATCACAACGAGGTTTAAGAGGGCGGTGAGTGTTTACGGGGAGTAGGTAGCAGTACTTTAGGACGTTAGGATATTATGATTTTAAGACGTTGAGCACTTATGACGGAATGTATGTAAGTGAACAATGCAGAATCACCATTTGTTACTCAAAATCGAATTTACAAATTCGATCCACCTATATTCAGTGATTTCTTTGTCAATATAAAAATCCGGCTGAATCCCTTTTCCGTCAATTGTAAAATTCGGAATACGTTTCTTTTGATGCAGTATATGCAGCTGTATGAAGAAATACTTTATGTACTAAATCAGCTAACAAAACGTATAAATACTTGATTTAAATAGGGTATAAATACGCTGTCATAACAGTTTTTTATTTTTTAAATTTACAATACTATTAGAAAACTATATGCGTGTGCGTCTTCATAAACCCCAGTCGGATAACGCCAGTCTAAGTCAGAGCTTGTTTCGTCGTAAGGTGATGCCAAAGCTGCTGAAAAACAAACCAGGTGATGTACATGAGAAGGAAGCAGATCGTGCTGCTGATGAAATTATTCAAAAATCTTCATCCGGAAATAGTTTTTCATCTACTGGTAAGGGGGTTGTGCAAGCCAAAACATTATCCCAAACCCTCACTCCTCGTTTACAGTTAAAAGAAGAAGAGCTTCAGAGTAAGGAAGACGAAAACGTACAATTGAAAGAACCGGAAATGTCCAAAGCTGGGATGACGGATTCAATGGGAGGGGAAGATGCGATAAGAGCAGAAGAAATTCAATCCAAAGAAGAGGATGATGTACAACTGGAAGCACCCGAAGAAGTACAGACGGAAGAAAAAGAAAATGTTCAACTGAACGAGGATGACAGCGTTCAGACAAAAGAAGATGAAAACGTACAGCTTCAGGAAGATGAAGTACAATTAAATGAAAAAGAAACTCCTGTTCAGACAAAATGTACAGAATGCGAATCACGTGAAAAAACAGGAGTGCAAACCAAATGTGAAAAATGTCAGGAAAAAGAAGCTGTTCAAGCCAAATCGAATGGTGCAGCCTCGGGAAGTAATCTTTCAGCACAATTAACTGCCTCTAAAGGAGGAGGTACTTCCATGGCGCCTGAAACACAGCAGGAAATGGGGAGTGGATTTGGTGCTGATTTCAGCGATGTAAAGATTCATACAGGAACTTCGGCTGTTCAAATGAGTAAATCAATAGGAGCACAGGCATTTACACATGGAAAGGATATTTACTTCAATAATGGTAAATACGCTCCTGGTACAACGTCAGGAAAGCATTTGCTGGCACATGAATTAGCGCATACGATACAACAGAAGGCAGTTCCGGGAATCAATATCGTTCAGAGACAGGCCGAAAAACCTAAAAGAGATCCCAAAGCAGATGCTCAGACAATTGTCAGTTTACTTGAAGGATGGACTGATTCTGTAGAAAGTCACCAAATTTATAAGATTTTTCAATCAAGTTCGTCCGGTAATACGCTTCAGATACTGAGCTACCTGAAAGATGGAACATTCAGTTCGACAACAGGATGGGATATGGTTGAATGGCTAATGGGAGATGTTACCGATTACGATCGAAAACTTATTGTGAAAGAGCTGGTAAGAGCCAAATCACCTGATGCTACCAGATATGTAGCCAAGACTATTGTCAATGACCTAATCGCAGGATATACCTCTCAAAAAGACTACGATCTTATCCTTTATTACATTAATCTATTTGATTCTTCCTCACTTCCAGGATTGCTGGATTCGATTAAAAAAAGAACCGGAGGTACAATTGAATCCGGTCTTTTTGGTGAGTTGAATGCCGTTACTGCAAATGCACTGGCAAACATCTTGTATTCGAAAGGAGGAGCAGCTGTGCAGTATGCGGCTTATTATGCGGCTAAACGAATTGAAAACCTGCTGGCAGGTTGGACAGGAGTTAACGATGGTAGGGCTATTGTCCGTTATTTTCGTGAAGCACCTACTGAAGCACGTGCTTTGATTCTCAGTTTACTAAACGGAATCACCAAAAAGAGGTGGGGGCAAACAGCAGAAGATGCCTTAATGAAAGATATGTATCAGGAAGATTATGATAAATTAAAAGCATTGGGAGTTCCTGTACGCAAATATGACATTAAAAAGAACTGGCTGGAAAAAACAGGTGAGGCAATTGTCTGGGGGCTTGACTACGGAATTGGTTGGGTTCAGTATCTTGCCTGTGGTGTAGTCGGTGCTATATGGGGAATCCTTGCAGCTATTGTTGATATTGTGCTTACCATTGGTGAAGCCATTATTTTTGGTATACCTGCTCTTATTGGTTGGATGGCCTACCATGTGACAGGAGGTAAACATGGAAGAGATGGTTATGAAAAAGTAAACAAGTTTTTCTCCGGATTTTCCAAATTATTCAATGTCGGAGATATGTGGGGACAAGTTACTCATGAAGCAGACATGATAGAAGGATCATTTTCAGAATGCCGAAAAGCATTTCATTATACCAATAAAGTATTTCAAACCATTGTCAATATCATTCTGATATTTGCTGCAGGATACGGTATTGTTAAGGGAGTCGCAAAACTTACAAAATTTGCTGGTACAACCGGAAGATTAGGGAAACTTAAAACAGTTTTCAAAGGTACAAAATCAGGTTTGGTAAAAGGAGGTAAAGTCATTGCATCCATAATTACTAAACCTCGAAAAATACTGGCTTATTCCAAAACAAGGATTAATAAGATGCTTTTTGCTGCCGCGAATGAAGGCTATTTCATGTATCTGAGAAACCAGCCAATGAAATACATTGCGAAAGAACGTGCATTCTGGAAAGAATACCGCCGCGGTTGGAAAAAGTCAGCCACGAAACAAGAAGTAACGGCTAATGAACTTGAACAAAACTATACTAACGTTGAAACCCAGAAAGATCCTTTAAAGGCCGAAAAAATGGCAAAGGAAACCAATCAAAAAACAGAGCAACTCAACAAGGAAACTCATAATCAACTGGAAGAAATTAAGAACGGAAAAAACACTACCTTTGAAAAAGAGAGTTCTTTGAGTGAATCCGCTAATTTGAGAAATTTGAAATCTTTTTCAGGCACAGAAAAAGCAAGAGCTTATGGAGCGACTCCTAATTCGATATATACATACTTAAGTAGTGATAAAAAATTCGCTGTTTCAAATTATATATATAATTCTGAAGGAAAAGTAGTTTTTCAAGTAGATTTTTCAAAACACGGGAAGTTCTTTTCTGGGCATGGTCACAATATGGACATACCAGGTAATTTAGGTAGTGGACATACCAATCATATTCCTTGGAATCAAGTTCCACCTAATTATCTGAAAATTCCGAACGGACTACACTATTCAACACCTATTGGACAATAAAATTTCAAATATGATAGATGAAATAAAAAACAAATATGAACATTTTTCAGACTCATTGGTTTTAAAAATTGTTTATGATGCAGATGATACTTCAAAGAAGATTGAGGTGATTATTAAATGTATGAATAAATTAAATGATTATGAATTTGAGATAATTACACTCTCTTTTGAAGACATAATTTCATTTTGTTTTATAGACACAGAAAACCAATCGAATGTTTCTATAAATGCTGCACTTTTAACAAACGAAAGAGGAATTATTACTTTTGACTTTTCTCCGTTGATATTTGAGAGAGCTGAATTGAAAGAAAATGAAAATTCTGATTTTAAAATTAAATGCAGAAAAATTAGCTATAAACAAATGAATTAATACTGCTAAATGTAAAAATAGCTTCTAGAATACAACGAAAAATGTATAAGTAAAGAATATATAGACTTTTAAAATCAGGTCAGTAGTATATTTTTATATAGAAAAGAGGGGCACTACCGATATTGCAAAATCTATCAAAAATTCTTCATACAAAATAACTTACGTATGAATTTTAACTTAGAATGGTTTAAAAATGAATTTGAGCCTAGATTAATAGGATATGATTTGAGTTATCAGCATTATAATGATGATGATGAGATGGAGTTTGTCGATAAAGTTGATATAAATGGAGAAAAAATAGGATGTGAAATTATGTTCTATAGCGATGGAAGTATTTATATATTTTCCTATAATTATCTTGAAGAAAAAGAAATATTCAATACATCAATAGATTCGAATCAAGAAGTAGATGTAAAAGCCGCTTTCGAAGAATTAGAAAGGTTATTAAAATAAATTATGATATAGGATTCGACAATTTTAGAAGTTCATAATATATTTTATAGTTTTCTTCATCAAAACAAACAAAAATTACTTTTTTAAAATTGTCTGTTGTTGCCAAGAAATCAGACACAGTTTTTATAGCGATTTTAGCAGCTTTTTGTTTGGGAAATTTATAAATACCAGTGCTTATATTAGGAAATGAAATAGATTGTATTTGATTATCTAATGCAAGTTTAAGACTGTTGAAATATGCTGATGCCAGTAATTTCTCTTCATTGCTATTACCATTATTCCAAACAGGACCAACAGCATGAATAACAAATTTTGCAGTTTTCCGGCAGTAGTTATGACTGCTTCCCCACTTTACACCCACCTTGTTTATTTCTGATTGTTTGACAATCTTCGACTATATTGCTCCATCAACACCACCACCTCCCAGTAAAGATGTGTTCGCTGCATTTACAATAGCATCAACTTCCAATTTTGTAATATCGCCACAGTATAACTCTATCATTTCAATCTCTTAAATATTTTAATACATACAAATTTAAGAGATTTTTTGTATATTAACTAAATTCAATTATGGACAAGAAGACTGAAAAATGATTAAGGAAACTAATCAAAAAACACAGTAACTCAACAAGGAAACTCATAATCAATCGGAAGAAATTAAGACCTGAACAGTTACAAATTTAAAGCCTAAAAATAAGTTTTTACCCGAAAATTGAAGTTACATTTACAAAATAAGATTAGAAGTGGAAATAGAGATAAAAATAGACAATGGTGTGAAGGCAATCAGCGGTCGCAATTGGCAGGAGATATTCGATGACATAAAGGATGCTGAAGTTGACTTAGAATTGTTGCAGCAGATATTTAATGATGCTAACTCCGATCGGGACTTGATAAGAGAGTTTAGAAAATTAAATTCTAAACATAGCCCCGTAAATATTTTATTTGAAATTATTGACACAAGGGTCTATCGCTGATGTCAATGATTATTTTCAAAAAATAATTGAACCGTAAAAATTAATTCACACATCTGATGACTAACTAATAAAAGGAAAAAAACTAAACACCGATTTTATAGAAGGAATTACTAAAAGTAAAAACTGTTGTTTCCTTCAGCTTCTCTTGTGGCTCGAATGGATACGTACTTCCAGCTTTGCTGATCGGTTATTTCAATAATTATCCTTCAGATATTCATATTACCAAAACAAATATCCTCCTTTCAACAACGAATATCCTTTCTGTTCTTACGGATTTTCATTCTTGTTTTCTGTTTAAATTTTCCATCATATTTTCGAGCCGTAAAACTTATTAGGGACAACTAAATTGTGCTGAATCCCGAACAGAAGCGGAACCGAAAAGCTGGATGAGTAGGAAAATAGAAATGTTTAAATTAAAGTAAAATGAAAATTGCATTGAAAGTTATTGGAGTATTGGTAGTAATTATTTCTTTGTGTATAGGCGGGCTTGGTGTATTCCGTAGTTTCCGTGACGCCAAGGATGCAAAAGAGTATCAGGAAATAGTATCGGAAAGCCGAAAACAATTGGATGAATACAGACAGCAAAGTGAACAAATGGAAGATGGATATGAGAAGGAAAGCCTGCTTGAGATCATCAAAGCAGGAGAAAAGGCGATCATTGATATTCCATCTCCGGGAACTTTTACTTTTATTGGGGTATTGATGGTTGTTCTTACTTTGGTTGTTCTGCTGAGTGGTGTATTTTTGTTTGTCTCCAATCCGAAAATGGCAAACATCCTTTTGGTCTTGGCAGTTCTTGTTTCAATCATTGCGATAGTTATTTCTCCAAATATTGATGGCGGAGTTTCAGGCGGAGTTTCCAACCGAAAACTGGGAATCATTGTTGGAGCGGCGGCTACTTTGAGTGCTTTGTTCCCGTTTTTATTGGCAAGAAAGAAAAATTAACTGATTGAATTAAAATTAGCAGGAAATCAATACTATACAGTAGTAAAAAGAAACAGCAAACTTTACCTGTACTGCTGCAAAGTCATTCCCTTCCTAAAAGGGAATGACATTTTTGCGTTTATTCCATTTTAAAAGTATTGAAAAAAAGATTTTTTGGAACTTCATGGATATCAAATGATATGAAACTAGTTCAATTTTTCGTGAGAAATATCTTTTATAATTTGCTAGTTTTGCGCCCGATTCAATACATTAAACACATTTAGAAATCATGTTTCATTTTTCTCGATTCAGTAAACTATTTTTAGTTGTCTCTTGTCTTTTCTTTTCCGGCGCCTTTCATGCACTTGCCCAAAATCCCATTGATTCATTGAAGTTGGTTCTAAAGACTAACATTCATGATACATTAAAACTGGAAGTCATGGGGCAAATCATGGCAAACACAAGAATCACAGATCCGGATCACGTTGATTTTATTGGAAAGGTGAAATCGCTTGCAGAAAAAAACCTTAAAAATAAGAAGATCAGTACAAGAGAGAAGCTGATTTGGAGAAGTGCCATTGGACAGTCTTACAGCAATGAAGCTTCGGTTTTGATGAGCAGTGATGTGATGCGCTCCATTGAATTGCTGGACAAATCGGAAAAAATATTCATCGAAATAAAAGACTATCACCAGCTGGCAATGACCTTGGTTGGAAAAGGGGTGTGTTATGCCAAAATATTAAATTTTACGGATGCAGTAAAATGTTATTTCCGCGCATTGAAATATTTTGAAAAAGAAAAAGATGCCGGTGCTGCTGCGTATGCGACCATGCAGATTGCCAATGCTTACAATAAGCAGGGAAACGATGAAAAGGCGATCTTGTATTACAAGAAAGCCATGAAGCATTTTGAATCGTTGAAGAATCCAAACGTTGAGGATATTTTAACCAACATTGAATTGAATCACAACATCGGACATGTTTACTTGCTGATGGGCGATTATGTCAATGCAGAAAAATATTTAAAGAAAGCATTGGGATTGGCAGAATCCATCGGCGATACGCAATTCGCAAGTCTTATTCTGGATAAAATGGGCAGGATTTATTTCAAGCAAAAAAAATACAAGGAAGCCTTGTTGATGTTTGAAGAAGCCTTGAAACAGGATCAGTCGGATCTGTTCAAATCCAATGTTTATACAAGTCTGGGGGAATTTTACATATCTCAAAAGAAATACAAGGAAGCGGAAAATTACCTGCAAAAAGCACTTGCGATTGGATTGCAATATAATTCGCTCAACATTGAGATGCATGCCCGCAAATTTTTGTATCAGCTGTATAAGGAAGCCAAACAATTTGACAAATCCCTTGAAATGTATGAGACCTATGCCGTGTTGAAAGATTCCGCAAAGATTCAGGAATCCCGGGATGCATTGAAAGAGCAGCAGTTGAAATATGAGTTTGAGAACAAGGAATTGCTCACAAAAGTTGCCCAGCAGAAAAAAATGGCTGCACTCAAGCTGGAGAATGAACAAAAGAATGCACGCAAAAACATCATCTTGTATATTGTGGTTTCAATTGCTGTTTTACTGTTGATTATCATCTTATTCTTGAATTATTACTTCAAGCAAAAGAACCTTGCCGAAGCTCGTAAAAACGAGGAGCTGAAGCAAAGATTGCTGCTCACGCAGATGAATCCGCACTTTATTTTTAATTCGGTGGACAACATTCAGAGTCTGATCCATCAGAAACAAGATAAGGAAGCGATCAGTTATTTGACAAAGTTTTCAAAGCTGACCCGTCAGATCCTGGAAAATTCAAGGGAAAATTACATTTTGCTCAGCGAAGAGATCAGTATGCTGGAAAATTACATGACTATTCAAAAGTTGTTGTATAATAATAATTTTAGATACGAAATTCTCATCGATGAAGAAATTGATCCGGAATCGTTACTTGTTCCGCCGATGTTGACGCAGCCTTTCATAGAGAATGCCATCAAGCATGGGTTGAAAAACAAGCAGGAAGACGGTTTGGTGCGAATTCATTACCGTATTCAGAATGAAAAATTGTCTTTTGAAGTAACCGACAATGGGGCTGGATTGACGCAGGAAGAGGAAAAGCAACATAAATCGTTATCCACACAAATTACAAGAGAACGACTGGAAAGCATTGCTTCCGGGAAAAATATCAGTATTGAAACTACTAACATCATGGATACAGACAACATTATCCAGGGTGTAAAAACTTATTTTGAAATTCCTTACGTGTTTAACCATTAAAAGGTATGTTAAGAGCCATTATTATTGATGATATTGATACCATCAGGAAAAAAAACACAGAACTGATCCAGGAACATTGTCCTGATGTAGCTATTATTGCAGAAGCGGATAGCGTTGAGTCTGGCGTGAAAGCCATTCAAAAGTACTTGCCGGACCTGGTTTTTCTGGATGTGGAAATGAGTGACGGAACGGGCTTTGATTTGTTGCAAAAATTGAGACCGATTAATTTTAAGGTGATTTTCGTGACTGCTTATCAGGAATTTGCAATCAAGGCGTTTCGTTTCAGCGCCATTGATTTTTTACTCAAACCGATTGATCCTGAAGACTTGGTAGAAGCTGTCAAAAAAGCAGAAAAAACGATCAATAAGGAGATGCTGGAGCTTCAGTTGAACACTTTGTTTTCAAACATTGAACGTCCCAAGAACCTGAAAAAACTGATTCTGAAAACCACTGAAAAAATACATTCGGTGAATGTTCAGGACATCATTCGCTGTGAGTCAGATAAAAATTACACTACTTTTTATCTCATCAATGGACAAAGGTTGTTGGTTTCTACTTCTTTGAAAGAATATGAAAACATGTTGATGCCAATGGGGTTTTTCAGAAGCCACCAGTCCCATCTGATCAATATGCTCTTTTTTGATCATTATTTGAAGGGAGACAATCAAATCATCATGAAGGACAAATCTTCTATTCCATTGGCTATCAGAAAAAAAGAAGAGTTTTTAACTTTGTTGAATTCGCTTTAGGTTGTTTTTGAATCGTAAATTATGGAAAGACCAGAGAAAAGTTAATAGTTATCAATCATCCTGAACTTAGTACTCGTTACTCAAAATCGAGTTTACAAAATCAATCCATTTATATTCCGGGATTTCTTTGTCAATATAAAAATCCGGCTGAATCCCTTTCCTGTCAATTGTAAAATCCGGAATACGTTTGCTCCTGGTAAGACAATACCCCAGCTTGAAGTTATTACAGGGAGAAGCAACAAAATACATATTGGAAATATCAAGAACTCCTGCTGTTGTTGTCCCGAATAATTTTACTTTTTTACTTTGTTTGGCAGCCAGAAGAAATTGTTCCGTTGTACTCGCATTTCCCTGGTTGATGATTATCCCTATGTTTTTAGGAAAAGGATAAACAGTATCTAATATAACCACATTAGCAGATGAATCATCATTTAGATTTACAAACTCTCCCAAATGCTCATTGAGTTTGTTTAATGCCTCTTTTATTTCTGTTTTTTCTTCTTCCGATAAATCAGGTTCTGTTAGAAATTCTTCCATCCTTTTGTTATTGAGCGGTGTAGATAAATATTCCACTCCAACCTCCCTGATAGGATTGGTATATAATAATGGTAGCAGCTGTTGGAAACTAATATCACTTCCTCCGCCGTTATATCTTAAATCAATGATCAGATTTTCAGCCGTAAGCAGCTCATTTTTATTGGATTCGATTAAGCTGTCTATTTTCTTCTTTTCAGAAGAGGAAAATGAAGGGATTCTGAGGATTACTGTTTTATCTGTAATCCTTTCAAAAATGGGATCTCCTGCAGATAAAAGTCTTAAATGACGTTCTATTGCTTCTTCTTTCGCATAAACAGGCTGAACTCTTTTCAGCATAATATGATCCATTGCCAGATAGTTATTTCCGATTAATCTTGTGTTCGAGATTTCCAAAGTAGAATGATTCTGCAGGTAAAACAGCGTATTCAGCTTTCCGTTTTCTTCTTTAATCCGTAATTTTATCTGAGTTTTTTTCCAGTAGATACCATCGGCTTCAATAATAAAACCAATGTATTCATTATTTACTTTTCTGATTCCGATTGTGTAAGGAGGACTCGACCAGATTCCTTCCAACCCGGCTTCTTTCAATGATGATAAGTAACTGTTGAATTCTTTTTCTTTATATGGAAATGTTTCCCAATTCTGAAATTGTTTCCGTATTACTTCCGGATCCGGCTTCTTGATTTCATTTGCCGGTAGATTATTATCATAGTTAATACTGAACCACAAATGACCATTTCGAAAGAATTGTAACCATTCGTTAAGTGCTTCTGCGCATTCTTCCTTACCGGTAATGTCTTTTATTTTTGTAAAATATTTTGCCGTATGATACTGATAATCAGTTTTTACTTTTTGATCAACTGCATATTGAAAACCCGCATCATTGTTTTCAAATGTTTCTTTTAACCACCTGAAGGTACTGTCACAATTGCAGTTCTGGCTAAATGAAAATGGTATAACGGAAAATAGAAATATCGGTAAAAAATAGTTTTTCATGCGAAATGCTGATATGTTGGTATTTTTTGAGAAAAAGGTGTGCTTATACTTTAACATTTTACCTTTTTAAAGGATTTGCTGTTACCGCAAATACACTGGCGGATTTTATATCGGTATCCTGTCCCAGCATTTCATCCTGCACTGTTTTAACCCTAAGGCTGAATTTATCCTTTTTAAGGTAATCTGCCAGATTTACGTCAACAGTGTTTAGATTTAGTATGGTTTTCCCGTCGGGTACTTCATCTATGTAAGCATATTTTACTTCATCAAGCCCATCGGCTTTTATATAGAACTCTATACTTTTTAAAAAATCGAAATTACTGCCGGAAGGAGATGTTATGCTTAGCTGCATAGACTCTAATTTTACCTCTTTCACTTTATCCTTCCGGGTGTCATTAGCTGCAAACTGTTCTTCGGAATTTGTGGTAATATCGGGTGTATAAATATTAAAAGGCAGGTTAATTCCCATCCCGCTGCTAATAGTGAATTCTGTGTCGTAGTTCATTTTGAACCGTATGTCAAGAATGTTTTTCTTACAGCTGAAAAATACCAATATTACAGTTGTTAGGATTATGCTTATGTTTTTCATAATTAAAACATTATTATATAGACTATATTAAAAAATAGTGTAATATCCATGGTTATATTTAATAGTAAATTTACAAAAAAAGCGATAATGGAATTTGTAGATTTTTTATTGACAGCACGAGTGTAGCAGATCAGAGAAAATTTCAAAACCTGTTTTTAAATCACCCAAGATATAGAATTACACTACAAATCTTTGACAACGAATTTCATAATAACTACAAAATTTATCCTCCCGTCAGCTTCTTGATCTCGTTCAGCTTCATCAATGCTTCCACAGGAGTCAGCGTATTGATATCAATCGTTACCAGCTCTTCACGGATTTGCTCCAGAACAGGATCATTGAGCTGGAAAAAGCTTAGCTGCATATCGTTGCTGTTAATCGCTTCCTTGATTTTTTCTTTTTCGGTAGAACCGTGTGAAGATTCCAGCCTTGTAAGCATTTTATTGGCAGTTGCGATAACCTGTGTCGGCATTCCGGCAAGCTTGGCAACATGAATCCCGAATGAGTGCTCGGAGCCTCCTTCGACCAATTTCCGCAGGAAAAGAATTTTGTTCCCTACTTCTTTTACAGCGACATTGAAATTTTTGATCCTTGGAAATTTCAGGCTCATATCATTCAGCTCATGATAATGCGTTGCGAACAACGTTTTTCCCTTGAATTTAGAGTGCTCATGCAGGTATTCAGCTATTGCCCAAGCTATGGAAATTCCGTCATACGTGCTTGTTCCCCGTCCGATTTCATCCAAAAGGATCAGGCTACGTTCGGAAAGGTTGTTCAAAATGCTGGATGTTTCGTTCATTTCCACCATAAAGGTTGATTCTCCGGAGGAAATATTATCAGAAGCGCCAACACGTGTAAACACCTTGTCCAAAACTCCGATGTTGGCTTTTGCCGCAGGAACAAAACATCCCATCTGCGCCATCAGGCAGATCAGAGCGGTTTGGCGCAGAATAGCACTTTTACCCGACATGTTCGGCCCGGTGAGCATGATGATCTGTTGTGTTTCGCTGTCCAGATAAACATCATTGGCAACATATACTTCGCCGTTTTTGAGCTGTTTTTCAATTACCGGATGCCTTCCGTCTTTTATGTCAATGACAAACGACTCGTTCACTTCCGGCATGATGTAATTGTTGGCAACGGAAACTTCCGCGAAACCGAGCAGGCAGTCTAAGGTTGCCAGCAGCTGTGCATTCAGCTGTATCGGTTGAATATATTCCGCCATTTGGGTGATGAGCTCCTGTAACAGGCGTGCTTCGATTGCATATATTTTTTCCTCTGCTCCAAGGATTTTAGTTTCAAATTCTTTCAGCTCCTGCGTAATATAACGCTCGGCATTTACCAGCGTCTGCTTACGGACCCAGTCTGCCGGAACTTTTTCTTTATGAGCGTTGGTTACTTCGAGATAATAACCGAAAACGTTATTGAAATTAACTTTCAGGCTCGGAATTCCGGTACGTTCGATTTCCCGTTGTTGCAATTGTTCCAGGTATTCTTTACCTGAGAAAGCAATGCTGCGTAATTCATCCAGCTCTTCGTTCACATTGCTGTTGATGACAGCTCCTTTTCCGATCTGATTGGAAGGATCTTCATCAAGCATTTTGTCAATAAGCCCGATGAGTGACGTACATGGATTTAACTGTTCCGAAATACGGTTCAATGCCTTGGATTTGTCCGCAAAAAGCAGATTTTTTATCGGAGTGATCAGTGCGAGATTTCGTTGTAATTGCTTGATCTCTTTCGGAGTAACTTTTCCTACAGCAACTTTGGAAACAATTCGTTCAATATCACCGATATTCCCCAGCATCTGGCGCAGTTCTTCTCGTAATGTTTCTTTTTCGACGAATGTTTTGACAGAATTTAAACGTTCCTTAATCGGAGTAATGTCCTTCAAAGGAAGCACTATCCACCGTTTTAGCATTCGACCGCCCATGGGAGTAAGCGTTTTGTCGATGATGTCCAGCAGGGTAGTGGCACGTTCATTTTGTGAAAATATCAGTTCCAGATTCCGGACAGTAAAACGGTCCAGCCAGACATATTTTTCTTCTTCAATCCGTGCGATGGAGGTAATATGCCCGATCTGATGATGCTGTGTTTCAGAAAGGTAATGCAAAATAGCTCCGGCAGCAATAATTCCCAGCGGAATATTCTCAATTCCGAAACCTTTTAAATCTTTGGTTTCAAATTGTTTGGTAAGGCTTTCATTCGCGAAATCGGGCTGAAATACCCAGTCTTCCAGACGATAAGTATGATAATTTTCCCCGAATTTCTCCGTGAAAGTCGAATGGTATTTTTTCTGATAAATGATTTCGTTTGGTTCAAACCCCTGAATCAGTTTATCAATGTACGCCAGATCTCCCTGAGCGACCATATATTCACCGGTTGACACATCCAGAAAAGAAATTCCATGCTCGTTTTTGTCAAAATGAATGGCACAAAGGAAATTGTTTTTCTTTTGCTCCAGCACCTGATCATTAAAGGAAATTCCGGGAGTAACCAGTTCCGTCACACCGCGCTTTACGATTCCTTTTACCAACTTTGGGTCTTCCAGCTGATCACAAATAGCCACACGCTCTCCGGCACGAACCAGCTTCGGAAGATAAGTGTCCATGGAATGGTGCGGAAAACCCGCCAGCTCGATATGACCGCTTCCGTTTCTGCGGCTGGTCAGGACAATTCCAAGAATTTTAGAAGCTTTGATCGCATCTTCACCAAACGTTTCATAAAAATCGCCCACACGGAACAAAAGCAAAGCGGAAGGATGTTTCGCTTTGATCTGGTTGTACTGACGCATTAAAGGAGTTTCTTCGGTAGAAGTTGTTTTTGCCATCGAAATCTGAGTTTAGGCAAAGATAACAGCTTGATTTGAAAAAAATATAGCCTAAAAACGATAGTTTTGTACAAAATCGACAAGTTGTGAACAGAAAATTGAAATTGTGGGAGCTGAATCGTGTGAGCGATGAGGAATTTAAGCAGCAGCGGAAATTTCCGGTCATTATTGTACTGGATGATATCCGGAGTCTGAATAATATCGGTTCATTTTTCAGGACAGCGGATGCTTTTAATGTGGAAAAAATCTATCTGTGCGGGATTACTGCACGTCCGCCGCACCGTGAAATCCATAAAACAGCGTTGGGAGCAACAGAAACGATTGAATGGGAAGGTAGAGCCTCTATTGACGAGCTGCTGACGGAATTGAAAGCACAGGGAATAAAAGTATGTACCGTAGAGCAGGCGGAACAGACAACATTTTTACAGCACATCGATCAGCTGGAAGGAGAAAAATTTGCGCTTGTCTTCGGAAATGAAGTGGATGGAGTACGCCAGTCGGTGATTGACCACAGTGATTATATCATTGAGATTCCCCAGTTCGGTACAAAGCACAGCCTGAACGTCTCCGTATGTGCCGGAGTAGTGATGTGGGAATTCGCAAAGCGGTTTATGTGAGAGAAGAAGTAGACCATTTAAATTTAGAAAAATGTCAGTAGCGATCATAAAAATACACCATTTAACAGATCATCAGTTTCATCAGATAAACCAACTCTGGAATGATGAATATCCTTTAAAACTAAAGGACAGATTTGGAATCTTATTAGAAGGAGTGGAACACTATCATCATTATTTAATCGAGGATGAAGATAAAAATATTCTGGCGTGGGCAGTTGAATTTGAAAAGGATAATGAAACGCGTTTTTCTATTATTGTCAATGCAAAACAACAGGGAAAAGGACTTGGAAGCCAGCTGATCAAACGCCTTAAGGAAGATTTGGAGGAGTTTTACGGATGGGTAATAGACCATGACAATGATAAAAAAGAAAACGGGGAGAATTATCGTTCACCGTTGCCATTTTATATCGGACAAGGTTTTGAAATTATGAATGATACACGTATTGATAATGATATGCTGAAAGCGGTGAAAATCAAAATGTCAGTTAATTAAAGAATAAGGTGTGCATATCAATAAAAAAGAAATACTGGATAATATCTGTTACACAGAGCTTGTTTATGAGCGGATTAACAAAAAGCTGAACAGTAGATTTTCGAAACCACAAATAGAACAGCTGCTTTTTAAAATTATAGAACAGGAAAAAGAAGCTTCATTCCTGAGAATCGGTAAGAATATTTATGTGAGCAGTCCTGAAAATAATATCAGAATAACTATTAATTCAAACACTTTCCGGATTATTACGGTGGATAGAATCAGCACTTAACGAAACACATAATCTCCCTTTTCTGAAACAGAAAAACGGATTTCCTGGGAGGTTTCCATAAACTGATCATATCCGGTTTTTAAGTTTTTCCAGAAAGAAATGAGTGCCGGATCATTGCTGTATTTTTCTTTGTAGGTGCTCATGTTGCTATCTGTCATTTTAAATGGAAAAATGTAAACGGGAATTTTCTGCTGCCCGTTATTTTTGGCATGAACAGCTAAGAGATAAATTTCTTTGATAATGTCGTCTGTCATCGGAAGACAGCCTATTGTGACACACGATCCATGAATAAAAATATCTCCGCCTGTATTTCCTTTTTCGCTTTTAATTCTGTCTGAAGTATTGGGATAGTTAAGTCCCAGTGATAAATAAAAATTACTGGTTGGATTGAACCGGTCAATATGATAAAAACCTTCGGGAACCTGGCCGTCTCCCTGCTTTCTCTTTGGCCCCGGTTGTCCTGAACGTGCGCAGATTTTATAAGAAAATAATTTGCTGTATGTTTTAGAGGAAACAGATTTAGCATAAATGTCAAGAAGGTCATTTTCTTTGTATGCGACCAGCAGGATGTTCAGGTCCTGCAGTGAAAGCTTGTACTCTTTGAGCGTTTTTTCCAGTATGCTTTGTTTTTGTTCAATTGCTGTTCTGACCCGCTGGAATCTTTTCTGCTCCGTCAGGAAATCCGACTGAAGAGAAAAAGACAGGAAAACAACTCCTGTAATAAGTAATACCAATTTCTTATACATACTATTTCTTGTTTCTCAAATATAAGCGGATCAGCTCAAAAAGTAACTTCATCGTCTTTCATCTTTCATCTTTTCTCTAAAGGTCTTAATATTATATATTTGCACTATGCAGTTGACACCATCGGAAATAAACAGGAAATTATATGAGAAGCTTTACGGGATCATTACACCGAACAAGCAGGAAATGTTTGACCGTATCGCGAAAGAACGGACAAGACATCTGACCGTAGTCATTGAAAATGTGTTTCAGGAGCACAATGCAAGCGCCGTGGTGCGTTCCTGTGACTGTTTCGGCCTGCAGGATTTACATGTAATTGAAAAAGACAACAAATATAAGATCCAGCGGGACATCGCACTCGGAGCAGGTCGTTGGGTGGATATTCACAATTACAAAGACACTGAAACTGCAACGGTGGAATGTATCCGCGAATTGAAAAAGAAAGGCTATAAAATTGTTGCAACGACACCGCACACGGAAGACCAGACGATTTATGATCTCGATGTGTCACAACCGCTGGCATTTGTTTTCGGGACGGAAAGAAGAGGGATCAGTGATGAGGTTATTCTCGAAGCAGATGAATTGGTGAGGATTCCTATGTATGGATTTACAGAAAGCTTTAATATTTCTGTTTCAGTGGCGATTATTTTAAATACGATCCGGCAGCGTCTGGAAGAGAGTGACCTGAACTGGAAATTGAGCGAAGAAGAGCAAATTGCCTTAAAAATAGAGTGGTGCAGGCGTATTTTGAACGGAGGCGATTTTATTTGTGAACGGTTCATAGAAGAAATTGTAAATGAATATGCTTCAGATTACTGATTTTGAAAAGATAGAATCGTTGAATTCCCGAAGAAGAAAGTTCGGGGAAACCTACCTTGTCCGTCATAAGGAAACAGGGGAAAAGGGTGTTTTGAAAATTGTCGATAAAACAGCTGTTTCTCCTGAATTGTCAGAACAGCTGCGGATTGAATCTCAATTATCCTTTTCAGTACCGGGACTTCCTGAAATCTTATGTGTTTTTGAAAATGAGCATTATTCTTCCTTCGTAAAAAAATACCGGGAAGGCCTTTTATGGAATGATTATCTGGATCAGCTTTCAGATGCGGATTTTTACCGCCACGTTCCTAAAGCTGTATCTCAACTTATCGGATTGTTACATTCTGTTCATGAAAAAGGATATATCCACGGAGATCTGAAACCATCCAATATCTTGATTGATGCCGTTTCACCTGATGATTTTCAGCTGCACTTGCTTGATTTTGGCTTGAGTTTTCAAACCGGGCATAAAACAATGTTTAAGCTACCGTTTTCAATTGGTTTTTCCGCACCGGAGCTGATGCTGGGCTATACGGAACTGGCAGATGAAACAACAGATTTTTACGCTTTGGGAATTACGCTTTTTAATATTTTTACAGGAACAATACCTTTGGCGCATCCGAATCCGGAAGCATTCATCAATTTACAGCTGACACATCCGCTACCGAAACACTCAAAAATTCCGCGATCAGTTTTTTCGATTATAGAAAAGATGACCGCTAAACCGGTGTTTCCACTGCCTCCGAATCAGCTTTCAGATATTGAAAAAATAAAGCTGCTTCAGGAAGGAAAACAACAGCGATTGTCGTATGAAGAACTTTCAGAAGCCTGGAATTCCATCGAAATAAGAAAGAAATGGTTCAGATATGTCTGAATTTTTGATCAATTCGGGATTACCAATTTAGTATTAAACTGTTTCGGGCAGGGAAATTGTTTCTGCTTTTAATTAAAAAACCAAGAGCGAAGCCGGGAAAGTCGCATTGATTTTTTTGACGGGGCACAAACAGCGAAATTACCGAAACAAAAATAATTGTTTGAGCAGAGCGAGTTTTATTTTTGTAGGGAATGAGCACATTTGGGTGGCAAAAAAGATCACGGCGACGAGGTTTTTGCATACTTTTTGACGAACAAAAAGTATAAGAGAAGAAATTTTTTATAGCCTGTCAAAAAATTACACTCTAAGCTAGTAAACCAACTCAGGTTATTATTTCATGAAAAGAATCTTTCTGTAACCCACTCCGACAACAAAATTTAAAGGACTGCCGAAAGATGAATACCCCTGTTGTGCAATAGTATTTGTTGCCAGTTGCAGGATGTTATATCCGATTCCCAGATCCATGTAAACCGATCCAAAACGAAAATCATATTTCATTCCGCCGCCTAAACCGATCCCCAGATTGAAAATGCTTCCTTTTCCGTCTGTCTGAATATCATTTCCTCCGTAGATCTGGTATTTTGTTTTATCGAAGCTTTCAATACGGCTTTTTATGTTATTGAAGCTAAGCATTACCGTTGATCCTCCGTAAAGTGAAAAACCATAGTCAATAGGATTGATAATGTAAATTTTACGGCCGAATTCAATTCCAAACGTACTGTAATTGGTAAAGCTGGAGAGATTTATCGAAGGAGGAGAAACATTCATATCAATTGCGTCTGCAACATACTGATCTCTCACTGTCAGTTTCTGAGGAAAGAAAAAAGAGACTTTTCCGAAAAAAGCGTTTCTTTCGTTTGTCGGCTTTTCGATCAAAACCTGTAATCCGTAAAAATTTTTGTCTGCACCAAAAGGAATCTGGTAAGCGACATTTCCGCCTATAATAACTTGTGCATTTGCTTTCAAAGCAAACAGGGCCACAATCAGAATTATAATTTTTTTACTCATGTTCTTTCCATTTTTGGTAAGTCTTCAGCTGTTTTTCAAAAACCGGGCAATCTTCCTGATGTGCCCCTTTTAAAACTCCGATGCTCATTAAAAACTCATTGACGATTTCTCCTCCAACGAATTTAAACTTTTTTTTGAAGATTTTTACCCATTCAATTTTATCTTTTGCGTCTTGTAAGTATATCCACTCGTTAAAAGTTCCGTATTCATCCTGGAGCATCTTAACTTGTTGTGCATTATGAATTACAGAACGTATTTTCAAGACGTTTCTTATAATGTTTTGGTTTGCTAACAAACTATTAATTTTTTCCTCGTCATATTCCGCTATTCTGTCGATAGAAAATTCATCAAAAGCTTCCCGGAAATGCGGTTCTTTTTTCAGGATGATATTCCAGGACAACCCTGCCTGCATAATCTCCAGAATCAGCCTTCCGAAAAGCTCATCATCTTCCGGAATAGGAAATCCATAGTGATGATCATGATAAATTTTATGTCTATCTTCGTCAGGCAGATTCTTACAAAAATTACAATAACTCATAGCGCAATTTAAAATGGCAGTTTACGAATTTAATGGATTTATTCCGGTTGTCAAAGCATCGAGCTTTATTCATCCGCAGGCGGCAGTTACGGGAAATGTGATTATCGGTGAAAATGTGTATGTTGGCCCCGGTGCGGCTATTCGCGGAGATTGGGGAAAAATCATTATTGAAGACGGATGTAATGTACAGGAAAATTGTACCATTCACATGTTTCCCGGAACTACAACAATTCTGAAAAAAGGTGCACATATTGGCCACGGAGCAATTATTCACGGTGGGATCATCGGTGAAAACTGTCTTATCGGAATGAATGCAGTGGTGATGGATGAGGTGGAGATAGGAGAAGAATGTATTATCGGAGCTTTGACATTTGTTCCTGCAAAGATGAACATTCCGCGAAGAAGCCTGGTGGTTGGAAATCCTGCAAAGATCATTAAGGAAGTAAGCGATGAAATGATTGCCTGGAAAACCAAGGGAACGCAACTGTATCAGGCGCTTCCCGGCGAGCTGCATGCGACACTGAAGTTGGCGGAGCCGTTACGGGAAGAAGAGCCTAACCGTCCGGCACAGGAAAAAATGTATGCGACCTGGGAGCAGGTGAAGAATAAATAAAGAGGTTGATTCAGTATTTCCGGATTCAGGTATTTTTTTAATACGTTTTTCTTCTCAATTCAAAATGTTGCCCTAAATACAAACGGCGTACGTCCTCATTAGAAGCAAGCTCTTCCGCTGTTCCGTGCTTGTAAATCTGTCCGTCGATCAGCAGATATGCCCTGTCTGTAATGGAAAGTGTTTCATTAACATTATGGTCGGTGATCAGGATCCCGATATCCTTGCGCTTTAGATCGGCGATAATGCTTTGAATATCTTCCACCGCGATAGGGTCAACGCCTGCAAAAGGTTCATCCAGCAGGACAAATTTGGGATTGGTAGCCAGCGCACGCGCAATTTCCGTCCGTCTTTTTTCTCCTCCGGATAAGCGGTTACCAAGATTTTTTCGCACATGCGTCAGCTTGAATTCTTCTAGCAGCTGTTCCACGCGTTCTTTTCGCTGCTCTTTCCCCAGATCGGTCATTTCCAGGATTGCCATGATATTATCTTCAACAGATAACTTTCTGAAAACGGAAACTTCCTGCGGAAGATAGCCGATTCCGAGCTGCGCTCGTTTATACATCGGATATTCCGTGATGTCCAGATCATCTAAAAAAACATGTCCCGAATCCGGTTGAACAAGACCGACTGTCATGTAAAAGGAAGTTGTCTTTCCGGCTCCGTTCGGTCCGAGCAATCCGACGATCTCTCCCTGGCTGACTTCAACAGTAACACCTTTTACAACCGCTCTTCCTTTGTAAGTCTTGTTTATTTCTTTAGTGTGCAGCTTCACGCGATAATTTTTTTCAAAAATAACATTAAATGATAATATCCCAGCGTACTCTTACTCCAAAAGGATTTGTTCCGGGAATATGGTGTGTGGCTCTGTAAACCAGATCTACGCGGAAAAACTTGAAGATATTTTCTATTCCCACACCAAATTCGGCATACGGAATTTTTCCGAAATCCTTTGTATAAGAAGGGATGATAAGGATGCTGTTGTGCTTATCACTTAAAGCTCCCCAGGTTGCTCTTCCATGTACCACTAATCTCCATTTGAGCTTTTTTATCCCCGGAATCCGGTCGAAAATAAGCCCTTGAAAATGATGTTCGACGTAGGCTGAAACATACCTGTCCGAGATAAATTCGAAGTAGTGCATTTTGTTAAAGGCATTGGTCAAGAACCAATATGTCTGGCTTCCTGTGTGAATGTTCAGAAAAGGGTAGGCAGTTTGCCCGAAATACTGTCCGACAGTAAAACCATAGCGAATCCGTCCTAAAACGCCTGTATTTCTGGTATGGTCCAGGCGGAATTCAATACGATTGTAATTAAACTGGCTTCCCAGGATCCCTTTTATCCCGAATGTAGATTCAATTGTCAGAATCGGAAAACGCGATCCGAGCAGCGCTCTGTCAAAAACGCCGGAGATAAACTGGCGTTCTTTTCCCCAGCTGATATTGAATTTTATCTCAGTTGTTTTTATCTGGTGGACATTTTCTATCTGATTGATGGATGAAAGCCGTTCGAAACGGGCATTGCCCATGGAATACAGCTGTTTGGTTTCGATTCCTGCGGTAAAAATAAAATCCTTGCTGATATCTTTTTCGAAGGTGAATCCTGCTTTGTTGACATAAAACAGCTTATCCAAAGGAGAAGAACGTAAAAAAGTCGCAAAAGTATTCCCCACTGATGAGCCGCTGCCGTACTGTTCCAGATCGGAATTTGCAAATAAGGTCAGCATTCCTCTTTTTTTCGGGGTAACATTGATACGGATTTGTGCGCCTCCCTTTATTTTCCGGTCGTAAAAACCATAACCGATCATACCGCCAAGCTCAATTCGTTTTGAGAAATTATTGGATGTACGCAGGGATAAACTCGTTCTGAAGCGTTCGACAGGATTAATGCTTATGATGCTGTATAAATTTCCGAATTCCACCTTTTTGAACGGATAGTAGCCTGTGCTTGCCAGAATGACAATATTCTTCATCGTATTAAAGAAAGGCGTTCTGTTCAGGGAATCCACCATCGTGTTGATTCCTTCTTCTTTTATCGAAAGCGGTGTGTGGCGTATGCTGTCCCAATAATGATCGCTCCGTTCATTGGCGCCTTCTAATGTTTCAACGGTATGATTGGATTTGTAGAATTCATCCGGTCGCTGCTCATTGATATTGAACTTATTTCTGGAAGATGTTTTTCGGAGATAGAGACCGTACAGCTTGGTATTCCGGGTAATTTTAAGGTCAATGACTATTTTTTCGTCCATCATCATCCATACTTCTTTTTGTACCTGGTCAAAGTATTGCTCAATATAAAAACCGTTGATATAATTGATGTTGGCGATACTTGAAAGTGAAGCTTTTATTTCTTTTACAGCATACGTTGTATCGTGAATCCACATAGAGCCTTCAAATGTTGTTTCACCGCTGCGTTTTGGTTTGAAATCAATTTTAAAATAAAAATGATCGTCAATATATGCGGAATCCGCAAGAGAATAATTGTAGAAACTTTTTCCGTAGTCAGAGATCGGAGAAACAAATGCCCGCTGGAACAGGTCAATATAATTATCATATACATTGATGTCCATATAAACATCTCCCAGCACCTGATTGATCTGAAGGTTGTCAATACCTGAAATCCGGCTTGCCTTCATGACCTCTTTCTTTTTGGGAGGATTATTTTTGAAATAAAAATCTGAAACGGATTCGGAAAGGAGAACCGGAAGTGTTTTGCCTTCTCTGTCCGTTGAATCCAGGTAATTCAGAATGAAATCTATTTTTTTGACGAAATTCCGCCCTTCAAATTTTTCTCCGATATTGTTCAGATCCACCTGGATTTTATTGTAAAGCTCATATTCATAAGTTTCTAATTTTTCCTTGTTGTTGATGTGCTTGTTCCGGATGACACGTTTTAAGATTCGCATGGCGGGAGAATCTCCTGTCATTTTTATGACGACTTCATCCAGTTCTTCGGAACTTATTTCCAGGTAGATATTGACTTCCTGAGCTTTATCCAATTGAATTTTCTGCCTGAATGTTTTGTAGCCGAAATTGGAAACGATCAATGTGTCTGTAGCGTAATAAGTTTCAATCACATAACTTCCATCTTCATCCGTAAATACGCTGATATCACTGTCTTTGAAGCTGATCTTTGCAAAGTCAAGAGGTGTTTTGGTTTTTGCGTCATAGACTTTACCATATACTTTGGTCTGCTGGCCGAAGCAGGTCAGGGTAAAGAGTGAAAAAAGTAAGGTTAGTAATAAAAAAAATTTCATTTAGTTGTTCATTCCTTCAAACTTTCGCGTTCACCTCTGGCAGCTACCCAAATCCCGATTTCGTACAATAACAAAATGGGAATTGAAACAATTACCTGACTGATAAGATCCGGCGGAGTAATTACAGCAGCTAAGATTAATACACCAACAATCGCATGTTTCCTGTACTTTCTTAAAAAAGCAGCTGTAATGATCCCGATTTTTGCCAAAATATACATTAAAATCGGAAGAAGAAAAAATAATCCCGAATAAAAAACAGTAGATAGAATGGTGCTCATGTAAGAGCTGATCGTAAAGAAGTTGGAGATCTGCTTGGAGATTTGGTAAGAACCGAAAAACTGAACGCTCAGAGGAGCAACAATAAAATACCCGAATAAGATGCCCAGGAAAAACAAAAGACTGACGTAAAAAACAATTCCTCTTACCGCTTTGATTTCCGTCTGCTTGAGTCCGGGCTTGACAAAAGACCAGAGCTGATAAAAGATATAGGGAAATGCAACCACCACACCGCCAAGAAAGCTCATCCACATGGAATAGGCGAATTGCCCGCCCATGGTGTTGCTGTGCATTTGCACGGGAATTTCCTCAATGCACACATGCAGGTATTTACAAAGTAGCTGGAAGGATATGAAGTCCGGCTTTGCCATGTTCATAAAAATATTGTTCATGATCCATTCCTGGTAGATCCAGATGATTACAGCAATAACAACAACCGCGATAGCACTTCTTACCAGCCGCCATCTTAATTCCTCAAGATGGTCGAAAAAATTCATTTCCTGCTTTTCTTTACTCATAATATGTATGCAAAAATAAGAATTGATTTAGCTCGAACGGTCTTGTATCGAATAAATTTTAAAAAGTTGCAGCCGATTTGGATTTTTTGCTTAAATTAGAATGTTTTTATATATCAGACAGGAAAATTTAAGATACATGAATTTGACAGTAGATCTAAAAAGTGCCTTACGCACTTATTTCGGATTTGACAATTTCAAAGGAAAACAGGAGGATATTATCAATAGCGTGCTTGAGGGGAATAACACCTTTGTTATCATGCCTACTGGAGGAGGAAAATCATTATGCTATCAACTACCCGCATTGATTAGTGAAGGAACTGCAATCGTCGTTTCTCCACTAATTGCATTGATGAAAAATCAAGTGGATGCCATTAGAAATGTTAGCGATAATGAAGCGATAGCTCATTTTTTGAATTCTTCACTAACGAAAGCAGAAATAACAAAAGTGAAAAATGATATCCAGAACGGAAATACGAAGTTATTGTACGTTGCTCCGGAATCGCTGGTGAAACAGGAAAATATTGATTTTCTCACCAGTGTGGACATTTCATTTTTTGCAATTGACGAAGCGCACTGTATTTCCGAATGGGGACATGATTTTCGTCCTGAATACCGCCGTTTGCGCGAGATTTTTGAACGGATCTCGAAAGTGCCGACTATTGCGCTGACCGCTACAGCGACACCTAAAGTTCAGTATGATATTCAGAAAAACCTGAATATGCTGGATGCGAAAGTATTCAAATCCTCCTTTAACAGAGATAATCTGTACTATGAGATTCGTCCGAAAAAGAATGTTGAAAAGGAGATAATCCGTTTTATTAAAGCACGTGAAGGTAAATCGGGTATTGTCTATTGCCTGAGCCGTAAAAAGGTGGAAGAAATGGCAGAGATCCTTCAGGTGAACGGAATTAATGCGTTACCGTACCATGCCGGGTTAGATGCTCATTTACGGGCGAGACACCAGGATATGTTCCTGATGGAAGAAATAGATGTGATCGTGGCGACAATAGCTTTCGGAATGGGAATTGACAAGCCGGATGTCCGTTATGTAATCCACCATGATATCCCGAAATCGCTTGAAAGCTATTACCAGGAAACCGGGCGTGCAGGACGTGACGGAGGAGAAGGGGAATGCCTCGTTTTTTATAGTTACAAAGACATTGAAAAGCTGGAAAAGTTCTTGCAGGGCAAACCGGTAACCGAGTTGGAAATCGGGCGTCAGCTCTTGCATGAAATTGTTTCCTTTACAGAAACTTCTGTTTGCAGAAGAAAGTATATTCTTCATTATTTCGGTGAAGACTTTGATGAGCATCAATGTAGTTCGATGTGCGATAACTGCCGTTATCCTCGTGAAAAAATCGAAGGAAAAGAATACATTATCAAGCTATTACAGGCCGTTACGGATCTGAATGAAATGCAGAAAGCGAAACATGTCTGCAGCTTTTTGACAGGAAATATTACTTCGGATATCAAATCGTATAATCACGATAAGCTGCCGTCTTTTGCCAGTGGCAAGGATAAAGATGAGTATTTCTGGAGCGCGGTGATCCGCCAGGCAGATGTCAATAACTTTATTTACAAAGAGATTGATTCTTACGGGACAATAAAACTAACAGAGAAGGGAAAGGAATACCTGGAAAATCCTGTTTCGTTTATGATTGTAAAAGAGCGTAAATTTGATGATACGGATGCAGAAGATGATGTGGTGGTGGACGCAAAAGGAAGCGCTTTTGACGATACATTGTATCAGATGCTTTTAGATTTAAGAAAGTCGATTTCAAAGCAGCAGAATATCCCTCCGTTTGTTATTTTCCAGGAACCTTCCTTAAAAGACATGTGCTTTCAGTATCCGGTTACTGTGGATGAGCTGACACATATTCAGGGAGTCGGAACAGGAAAGGCGGCGCGTTACGGAATTCCGTTTACGGAGCTGATCAAAAGATATGTGGAAGAAAATAATATTGATCGTCCTCAGGACCTGGTCATTAAATCGATTGCCAATAAATCGGCTTTAAAAGTTCAGCTGATTCAGAATATCGACCGAAAATTACCTTTGGAAGATATCGGCCGGGCACAGGGAAAATCAATGGACGATATTATTGAAGAAATCGAAGGAATTGTTGCTTCCGGAACACGTGTGAATATCAATTATTATATTGATGAAATTCTGGATCAGGACAACCAGGAAGAAATTTATGATTACTTCAAAGAAGCGGAAACAGATGATCTGATCGAGGCATACCGGGAATTTGACGGTGATTATTCCGAGGAAGAGCTGCGCCTGATGCGGATTAAATTCATGAGCGAAATGGCAAATTAAAACTGTTTTCGCAGACAGGAAAATTCATTTAACATTTATCATAAAAAAAGCGGATAGTTTTTCAACATCCGCTTTTTTTGAATATCAAGCTTACTAAAGCTGTAGAGTAGTTATTTGATAGAAATAATTTTAAATTCAACACGTCGGTTTTGAGCTCGTCCTTCCTCTGTGTCATTAGTTGTTTCAGGAGCAGATTCGCCAAATCCGATGGAAGTTAATCTGTTCGCCGCTATACCCTTTTCCACAAGATAAGTAACAACAGCTTTTGCTCTGTTTTCTGAAAGTGTCTGATTGGAAGCGTCCGAACCTACGTTATCCGTGTGTCCGCGAATTTCGATTTTCATTCCCTGATTTTCATTCAGGATTTTCACAAGATTATCCAATTCCATCTGCGATTCCGGAAGCAATGTTGCTTTAGCCGTTTCAAAGAAGATATTGTTCAGACGAATGACAGCAGCAACTTTGAATGGCTTCATAAGAATATCCCGTTTTACCGTAGCGAATTCTCCGTATTGTGAAAGGTCAAGATTCAGATTCTCCGCATAGAATCCCTGTCTGCTTGCTTCGATACCGTAATTGGCACCATAAGGCAGAATGATTTTGAATCTCCCATCCACTTCAGAAGAGCGGGCATTTCCCAGCGAAACATTTGTTGATAAGTTAAAATATTCCAGGGATGCCTGCATAGGCTCGTTTGTTTCTGCGTTTTTCACAATCCCTTCGATAATGATCACCGGATCCGGTTTGGCTTCTTTAACAAGCACTTCTTCTTTTTTCTCTTTATTTTTTGAAAACAGCGGAATTCTGTAAATATCCGTGCTTCCTCCGATGCCGTCACCACTGGACATAAACGCGTATCGTCCGCTCGGAGAAACAATAAAATAAGCATCCCAGTTTTCAGAGTTGACAGAAGGCCCGAGGTTGGTTGGAGTGCTCCATGATTTCCAGGTATCATCCAGCCTTTTTGTTACAAAAATATCAGCACTTCCGTAACCGTCACGGCTGTACGATGAAAAATACATTGTTTTATCATCCGAAGCGATGTAAGGACCGAAGTCGCCATGGACAGTAAAAGGCAGCTTTTCGGGACGGGTCCATTTTTCGTCCGTAATTCTTTTCGAAATGTACAGGTAACTTTTTTCATCTCCCGCTGTTTCGGAAAAAGAAAGGATCATATAATTACCGCTTGGAGCCATACACATGGTAACGTATTTTCCCTGCTGCATGTTCTCGTAATCCTTTATTTTCAGGGGAATAGGATCTGACCATCCGTTTTTCTTAAGCACAGAGTACGAATATCCCCGTTTTTTGAAATCCAGGTACTTGTTGAAAACACCTTTGATGATTCTCAGCTGACCGTCCGGGCTCTGGTATTCCAGGGAGTTTTTATAAGTGGTGTTGAACGGATATCCTAAATGTTTTGCCTGAGAAATGACGCTGTCATTCTGGATCTGACACATCCAGATATCCTGCGTTTCACCTGCCATTGTATTCTGAGGATTTGTTTCCCGGACAATAAACATTTTAGAGCCGTCCGGAGAAATATAAGGAGAGATCTCTTCGTAAGTAGAATTGATCAACGTTCCCAGATTTTCTTTTTGTCCTTTTGCACTTAATACACATCCAAGTGCAAAAAATAAATATATTATCTTTTTCATAGCTTTATTCTTTTTCTCTTACAACCTGATATGCGTTCAAACCTCCTAATTTTGTCTTCCATGAAATTCCGTAGGTCAGCATAAAATACAATCCGTCAGCCGGGCGGTAACCTAATTCAAATTTGGCATACGATGCACCTCCGTAATTTTTCTTTTTCTCAGGAGATAACAGCTCGATTCCCGCACGTCCTCCGAAAACACCCGGAGCAAAATTCATCACGGGAATACCTGTCGTTCTTTCGCTGATTTGTTGCATCGGATAAATCAATACATCAAGGTAATAACGCTTTACAAAGTTCAGCGCTCGGGTGCCGTATTTTTCAGCATTTAGCTTATAGTTGACCTGAGTGGTAAATAATAATCCGGCATAAAGCCCGCCGAAACGATATTTGTAATAACCTCCGCTGAAGTCTTTTTTGGTATCTTCATACGATTCCGAATTATATGCATAACCAGCCCGAACTCCGATGGATTTCAGCTTGGTTGCCGGTGGAGTGATGTAGGTGGTTGTCGTGTAATTTCCGCTTTTGGAAGATTTTAAAACAACTTTCTGATTACGGATTCTTTTGTATTGTACAAAATTGAAAAATCCGCCTACCTCAAACTGAACACGGTGTTCCTGCCTTCCTAAAGTAAAGTAAGAATGACGGAAAGCTGTTTCCGCTCCGAAACGGTTTTTCATCTGGAAAATGGAATTAATTCCCAGCCCCAGGTTTGCTGCGGAGATGTTTTTCATGTTCATCTCAAATTGCAGCAGCTCCAGGTTGACCCAAAGATTTGCACAATCTTCCGGAGCATCTTTTAATACCCGATAACTGACAGACTGCCCGTAAGACATTCCGAAAGTGGCAAGTAACAACAAAGTAAATAAATATTTCATACGTTAAATTTTTCACAAAGATGAAAACATGTTAATACGTATGGAATACGATAGATGTCGTATTTTGATGAAAAAAAGTGTCTGAATATTAAAAAAATAGATCCGCAGCTTCCTGTAAGTCAGTGGGCTGCGGATTTTGGGGTTTTGACAGAAAAGCGTCCTGTCTGCATAACGCAGGCTTTATTGTTTCGGAATCTTTTTTAGCTCTCTGAAGATTCTTTCCTCTTCAAAATTCCAGGATTGCCATTGTTTAGCGTGAAATCTTTTCATGAATTTTTTCTCCTTTCTCTTCAGCAACTTTTCATAATGTGTTTGCGAAGCACTGTCAAATAATAAATATTGATTTTTTAAAAGAAAAGGAAGGCTGGTTTCAGGAAGGTTGTACAAATAGTAATAATGACTTATTTCCGGTTTATTCCGGACATTATATTCCAGTATGATCCTGTTCCAGTTGAATAAGCAGCTAACCGTAAGTGTCAGAAACAGAAACCAGGTGTTTATTCTTACCAGGTACATATTACTCTTGGTTTTATAAATTTTGAAAAGTGTGGTGAGCAAACCGATGAAAGTGATGAATATATAGAAATAAACTCCGATTCTTTTGTGAGTTAATCCGCATTCCCTGATATAAGCAGTATTTTTTTCAAAACAGAAAAATAGTAATGCGATATTTAGGATAATCCATATTGCTGCCAGTCTCCTGATTCGCTTATTTCCTGCTGTAAAATTTATATTTCCCCGGAAAAAATAGAGTGTTACCAGTATGGCTATCAGGACAGAAAAAACAGAGCTGTTAATTCCCTGATGCACGTACTGTGAATACATATAAGCAGAATAGATTTGTGAGTTAAAAAGAAACTGAATATCAAGGAAGTTGACAACTAATAAAAGCAAATTAAGTGAAATAAAAGTGATCTGAGCTGCGTCGTATTCCTTTTTCCCGGAGGTAAAAACAGAAGTTTCCGAAGGTGAGAAACCTTTTATATTATTGCTGAAAGACTGATCTGCCTGAGCCAAACCATTGATTTTTGACTGCTTGAAAAATCCATACATAAGAAACAACCCGAAAATTGAGAATTGAATGAAGTCCCAGGAGATATCCAGATGAAGACGGTCTATGAAAGCATGGAAAACAGGATTTGAGTTCTTATAAATCTGGAAAAAGAACAGTAAAACAATAGCAGGAATCGTTATTTTCAAGATGTTTCCCAAAGAGAAAATGGATTCCTTTTTGTTACTTTCCTCTTCCGTTTTTCTGTCAAAAACTTCAGTGGATTTAAAGAGACGAAGAACCGGAGTTACAATATAGCTTGCAATGGACTGGATCAGCGAGAAAAACAAAGAAGCTTCTTTTTCCAGACTGAGATTTGCCAGTAAGAGCAGGCTGATCACGTTGGTAAAAGCAGATAAAAAGCTGCCGTATAATAAAGATCCCGTCGCGGTAATAACAGAGCAGCAGGCGACTATCAGCCATTTTTTATTTTTTAAAAGCGAGAGATCAGCTGCAAGCAAGCTTATTATTAATAATAAATTGAATAGAAGAATATTAATTCCTATTGTCTGTTTGTAAAACAGAAAGCAGTACATAATCAGACTGCTGATAACCAAGATGTTTTTTTTGTTCATAATTTTAGTTTTTAATTATATAAAGTACTTTGAATTTCAAAGTAATAGTTTAAAAAAATAGTTCAGCGATTCAGAAGCTTTTCCAAAGCATCCAGATGCTCGTTAAAAGCCGTTTTCCCTGCATCTGTTATTGTATAGGCCGTATTTGTTTTTTTTCCGATGAATTTTTTTTCAATAGCCAGGTAACCGGCTTTTTCCAGTGCGGACACGTGGCTGGCAATGTTACCGTCGCTGGCATCCAGCATTTCTTTTAAAGTCAGAAAGTCAATGGATTCATGCACGATAAGCAGTGACATTATACCCAGTCGGATCCGGCTTTCAAAGGATTTATTCAGCTTGGAAATAAAGTCTTTCATTTCTTATAATCATATTTATAATACATGGAAATCCCGTAAATGATATGCAAAGCGCCGAATCCGATAGCCCAGAATAAAATTCCGTGCCCGATGAAAAAACAGGCAATGAACCCGAGAATAATTTCCAGGCATCCTAAAAACCGGATCTCATCCAGCGTGAACTTACTGCTGTTGATGAGTGCCAAACCATAGAAGATGAGCATGGAAGGAGCAATTAAACCGATAAAATTATAATGAAACAGAACAATACAGAAAAGCCCGCCGGTGCATAATGGGACAAACAGATTGATAATAGCCAGCTTAGATGATTTCGTCCAGATTTTCTGCTGGAGCTTTTTTGCTTTTCTTGAAGAGAAAAAGTAGGCGGAAAGCAGAGCCAGAAAGAGAACACCCAAAGCTGTTGCTAAAAGCTTCAGCTCAAGAGATAAGAGTAGTTCACCGAAGGTTCCGGTGCTGTTTTCAGTAGGAAGCTGATTAAAAAAATCACTGATCAGCCAGTAAGCGATCCCTGCTCCGATTAGCGCAAAAATTCCTGCAAAGACACCTGAAAGTCCGCTGAGGGAAATAAACCGGGTTGATTTTTCCATAATAGAGCGAATCTCCGCAAGATCTTGTAAATAGTCTTTTTTATCATTCATTTTTAAAGCACTTTGAAGTACAAAGTAAATAAAAAATAAAATACAACTGTAAAAAGAGAAAAATTTATTTTTCAAAAGAAGTGAATCAGAAAACAGATTCAAGAATTTCAAACCACATCGTTGTTGAAAAGAATCCCAGAACAATACTGATTCCTATAATTAAATTAATGAGCTTGGTATTCAAATGAAATTGTTCGGCTATAATGCCTGAAGTTACAACGGTAGGCATAGCAGCTTCCATGATGCTCACTTTTGCAATATCTCCTGAAACATTTGTAAAAAGAATAAGAACCAATACAAGGGCAGGAGCAATTAATAATTTGTAGAAAACACTTGTAAATATCTGAGAGCTCAGTTTTTTCCATCCGTTGAATTTTAACTGAAGACCAATTGAAAATAAAGCAAGCGGAGCAACTGTTGCAGCCAGTTTATCGAAGAGTGGTTCAGCAACTTCTAAATTTACGATCGGAGCAAGTGATAATGCTGCAATACATCCAATAAAAGGAGGAAATGTAATAAGCCTTTTTAGGATAAATCGTGCATTAACAGCTTGAGATTTATTACCACCTTTAAGTGCCGTAATAATCCCTAAAGTTGATAAAATAAAAAACATTGTCTGATCACAGATAATAGCAATGCTCAACATTTTCTCGCCATAAAAAGCAGTAATAAGAGGAAAACCGATAAAAGAAGTATTACTATAGCCGCTGGAAAGTTCCAGTGTACTTTTGGTTCTGGCAGAATAGTTTTTGGATTTACTGTAAATCGTCATGAATAGCCAGCTGCCGAAAGTGACTAAAGCAGCACTTAATACAGGAACAATTAATTCATTTGTCCAATGGATTTTGGGTAGATATTTGAACGAAACGGCAGGAAGAGCAATATAGAGTATCCACGTATTAATTCCTTTATGTGCATCTGGGTGAATCCATTTG
This sequence comes from Flavobacteriia bacterium 40-80, assembly GCA_001899145.1. GTDB lineage: Bacteria > Bacteroidota > Bacteroidia > Flavobacteriales_D > Crocinitomicaceae > 40-80. The sequence continues at coordinate 352,069 of MKVF01000006.1, read as the reverse complement.
GCATACTTGAAAAGCATCCCGGTAAGAATACATACAGCTATTAGAATAAAATTTACCATGCTGCAAAATTAATGGATATGTGAAATGCTTGAAGTGAATATAGATTATATTAATATGATTGTTTTGATTATGCCATTTTAACAGTGATTTTCTCTAATTTTGCAGCATGAATCATCCATTAAAAATCGCGGTTATCGGCGGCGGCGCAGCCGGGTTTTTTAGTGCTGTAACAGCGAAACGGAATTTCCCGGAAGCAGAAGTGACGATTTACGAAAAATCGCAGAAAGTGCTTTCGAAAGTTAAAATTTCCGGTGGCGGGCGCTGTAATGTAACAAATCATTGTTTTGATACAGATGAGCTGGCGAAAAATTATCCGAGAGGAGAACAATTTCTCAGGAAAGCATTTAAGCAATTTTCTGTACAGGATACTATTGACTGGTATGAATCCCGTGGAGTTAAGCTGGTAACACTTCCGGATAACTGTATGTTTCCCCGCTCCGACAGCTCGCAAACAATCATCGATTGTCTGATGGAGGAAGCAATTCAGCTGAATGTTGAAATAAAGATTCAGATGCCAATTCTGGGAATGGAGAAAAAAGCTGATTATTTTGAATTGACAACAGCAACAGAAAAGATAACAGCTGACCGTGTAATTCTGACTGTTGGAGGAATACCGAAACGTTCGGGTATGGAGTGGATCTTAAAGGCGGGATGTGAAATGATTAATCCGGTTCCGTCTTTGTTTACATTCAATATGCCAAATCACCCGGTGACGGAGCTGATGGGAGTTGTTGTGGAGCAGACGGAAAGTAAAATAGAGCGGGAAAAGTTAGTGGCAAATGGCCCTTTATTGGTTACTCACTGGGGAATGAGCGGCCCTTCCGTGCTGAAACTTTCAGCATGGGGAGCGCGCTTGCTGGCGGAGAGAAACTATGAGTTTAACTTATTGGTGAATTGGGTGAACGGTAAAAAAGAAGAAGAGATACGAGCAATGCTTCAGTCGCTTGCTCAGGGAGAACATGGCGCGAAGAAAGTCGGGAATCTTAACCCTTTCGGTATTTCCAGGCGGATGTGGCAGTTTATTTGTGATAGACTGGGTTTTTCAGAAGAGCTCCGCTGGAATGAATTAGGAAAGAAAAATCTGAATAAGCTGGTTAATCAGCTGATCAATGATACCTATCCGGTAAGCGGAAAAACAACTTTTAAAGAAGAATTTGTAACGGCCGGTGGAGTTGCTCTGAAGCAGGTAGATGTAAATACCATGCAGCATAAACAGATGGAAGGATTGTTTTTTGCAGGAGAGGTATTGGATATTGACGGAATTACCGGAGGTTTTAATTTTCAGGCGGCCTGGACAACCGGTTTTATTGCAGGAAAACATGTTGGAAAATAGTTGTTATTGTTGTTCCGGAAAGGCATTTGAAATATGCTGCCAGCCTTTTCTGAGAGGAAACAGGACACCTTTGATTCCGGAGGAATTGATGCGTTCCCGTTATACGGCTTACGTTCTGGCGAACGTAGATTATTTACTGGAAACGACACTTCCTTCCAAGCGGGAGCTGTATTCACGGAGAGAGATAGAACGCTGGGCGAAAAATTCACACTGGCAGAAGCTGGAAATTATAGAAACAGAAGAGAATATCGTAATGTTTAAAGCATATTACCGGGATAAGAAGCTCCGCCCGTTTGTGCATTACGAACGTTCTGTTTTCGAGCAGCAGGAAGGAAAATGGTATTATGCTGACGGAACAATTATCGAATGACAATGAAACTTTTTGATGAACCTTCTGACCCGAATGTGAATTTACTTCCTTTTGACGGTGAGGTATATTACTATGGGAAAATCTTTCCGCAGACGGAATCATTTGAATTGTTCCGGCAGCTGATGACAACAATTCACTGGCAAAATGATGAGAGCTTCTTATATGGAAAACATTATGTAACCAAACGGAAAGTGGCATGGTTTGCCCGGCAAAATGCAAGTTATACTTATTCGGGAAAAACACATCATGCGGAAATCTGGAATCCTTTTTTGCTGGAAATAAAACAAAAAGTAGAAAACCATACAAAACAAAGCTACGATGCCTGTCTGTTGAATCTCTATCATTCAGGGGAAGAAGGAATGGGAATGCACCAGGATTCAGAAAAAGAGCTGATGCCGGGCGGTTCGATCGCTTCACTGAGCTTCGGAGCGGAGCGGAAATTTGTTTTTAAACACCTGGAAACAAAGGAAAAAGTGGAGCTTTTACTGGAAGACGGTTCCTTACTGGAAATGAAAGGAATGACACAAAGCTGCTGGCAACACGGTCTTCCTGTTTCGAAAAAGATTGCTCAGCCGAGAATAAACCTGACTTTCCGGCAAATGAGATGAACGGCTAAAATAAGAATATAAAGCGTATTCTTGTGTATTTTGTCCTCCTGTTCTGAATTCCGTTTTATTTCAAAATCTTCTCCTCTTCTCAATTTTTTCTATTTCCTGCTCATTGTTAATAAGTGTTGTAAATTTTCCGTAAAAACATCGGCTGTTCTCATTGAAGTAACCATTTTTTAAAGTAAATTTGCGCTCAATTTGTAAGTTTCTATTGTCAAATTGAAAAAAAAATAAATGCCGAAAGATAATTCTATCAAGTCCGTTCTTATTATTGGCAGCGGTCCTATTGTAATCGGTCAGGCCTGTGAGTTTGACTATTCCGGTTCTCAAGCAGCAAGATCATTAAGAGAAGAAGGTATCGAAGTAACCCTGATCAATTCTAATCCGGCGACCATCATGACGGATAAAGTAGTTGCGGATAACGTGTACTTATTGCCACTGGAACCTGAATCTATTGTTGAAATCCTGAATAAGCATCAGATTGACGCAGTTCTCCCGACAATGGGAGGACAGACAGGATTAAACCTCGCTATGAAATGTGAGGAGATGGGAATCTGGGAAGAGTATAATGTGCGGCTTATCGGTGTAGATACCAAAGCAATTGAAATTACGGAAGACCGTGAACAATTCCGTGAGCTGATGGGAAGAATCGGTGTTCCGATGGCTCCTCAGCAAACTGCGAAATCCTTCCTTGAAGGAAAGGAGATCGCTCAGAAATTTGGATTTCCTCTATGTATCCGTGCTTCTTATACCTTAGGCGGAGCCGGAGCATCTATTGTTCACGATCCGAAGGAATTTGACACATTACTTGAAAGAGGTTTACAGCTGTCGCCTATTCACGAAGTGATGATCGACAAGGCCCTGATGGGATGGAAAGAATACGAGCTGGAATTACTTCGTGATTCCAATGATAACGTAGTAATTATTTGCTCCATAGAGAATTTTGACCCGATGGGAATCCACACGGGAGATTCTATTACTGTTGCTCCTGCAATGACTTTATCCGATACAACATTCCAGAGAATGCGTGATATGGCAATCAAAATGATGCGCTCTATCGGGAATTTCGCAGGGGGTTGTAACGTTCAGTTTGCCGTAAGCCCGGATGAGAAAGAAGACATTATCGCTATTGAAATCAATCCGCGTGTGTCTCGTTCTTCAGCGCTGGCTTCCAAAGCGACAGGTTACCCGATTGCGAAAATTGCTTCTAAGCTGGCGATCGGTTATCGTCTGGATGAATTGAAAAATCAGATCACTAAAACTACCTCGGCTATGTTCGAGCCGACGCTGGATTATGTGATTGTTAAAATACCACGCTGGAACTTTAATAAATTCCCGGGAACTGACCGCCGTTTAGGCTTACAGATGAAATCGGTAGGTGAGGTAATGGGAATCGGACGTTCTTTCCAGGAAGCATTGCAAAAAGCATGTCAATCACTGGAGATTGGCCGTAACGGTCTCGGAGCAGACGGAAAGGAGCTGACCGATCAGGCTGCAATTTTACATTCGCTGGAGAACGCATCGTGGAATCGTTTGTTTCATGTGTACGATGCGATTAAGCTGGGAATTCCGTTCAAAACGATTCAGGAGAAAACCAAAATTGATTTATGGTTTCTGAAACAGATTGAGGAGCTGATTAAATTAGAACGCCAGATTGAAAAATATCATCTGGAAAACATTCCGAAAGAACTATTATTTGAAGCAAAACAAAAAGGATATGCTGACAGGCAGATCGCTCATTTATTGAGATGCCTGGAATCAGAAGTTTACAAAAAACGGGAAGAATTCGGGATCAAGCGCGTTTATAAATTAGTAGATACATGTGCAGCTGAATTTGAAGCACAGACACCTTATTACTATTCGACGTTTGAATACGAAAACGAAAGTGTGGTTTCAGACCGTAAAAAAGTTGTCGTTTTAGGCTCCGGGCCTAACCGGATCGGACAGGGAATCGAGTTTGATTATTCCTGCGTGCATGGTGTGCTTGCTGCAAAAGAGTGCGGTTACGAAACAATTATGATCAACTGTAATCCGGAAACCGTTTCAACAGATTTCGACACAGCTGATAAATTATACTTCGAACCTGTTTTCTGGGAGCATATTTACGATATTATCCAGCATGAAAAACCTGAAGGTGTCATTGTTCAGCTGGGAGGTCAGACAGCATTAAAACTGGCAGAAAAGCTGAACCGTTACGGAATAAAAATCATAGGAACAAGCTTCGAAGCGCTTGATTTGGCAGAAGACAGAGGACGTTTCTCTAAATTACTGGAAGAGAATAATATTCTTTTCCCTAAATACGGAGTCGTTCAAAGTGCAGAGCAGGCGATAGAGCTTTCAAAAGATTTAGGATTTCCGTTATTAGTCCGCCCTTCATACGTTCTCGGTGGCCAAAAGATGAAAATTGTTATCAACGAGGAAGAGCTGGAGCACCACGTGGTAGATATCATCGGAGAAATGGGAGAAAACCAGATCTTACTGGATCATTTTATCGGCGGAGCAATTGAAGCGGAAGCAGATGCGATCTGTGACGGAGAAGATGTATATATTATCGGGATCATGCAGCATATTGAGCCGGCTGGAATCCATTCCGGAGATTCTTATGCTTTGCTGCCTCCTTACAATCTCGGAGATCTGGTCATGACGCAGATCGAAGAAATCACGAAAAAAGTGGCGATCGCGTTAAAAACGGTAGGATTGATCAATATACAGTTCGCGATCAAAGATGATAAAGTTTACGTGATTGAAGCCAATCCGAGAGCATCCAGGACAGTTCCGTTTATTGCAAAAGCGTATGATGAACCGTACGTGAATTACGCGACAAAGGTGATGCTGGGCGAGAAGAAGGTGAAAGACTTTAATTTCAACCCGAGAAAAGAAGGATATGCGATTAAAATTCCGGTATTCTCTTACGAGAAATTCCCGGATGTGAAGAAAGAGCTTGGCCCGGAAATGAAATCTACAGGAGAAGGAATTCGTTTTATCAAAGATCTGCGTGATCCTTTCTTTATGAAGATTTATGCAGAAAGAAACATGCACTTATCGAGATAATGATAAAGTTTAAAACCATATTAATTGTGATAGGAGCATTCGTGCTCCTTCGCTTTTTAGGGCAGCTGATGAAAGCGAGAAGAGCTGTTCACGAGCAGGAACAGCAGAAAAAAAAGGATAGAGCTGTTCAGAAAAGAAAAGAGTTTATCAAAAAGAACGAAGGAAAAATATTCGTCATTCCGAAAGATACGGCTATTGATGAATCAGATGTGGAAGATACAAGCCACAAGGAGATATAAGAATTAATGATTTTTCGGATTATTTTTCCCGAATGAATGTTTATCTTCACAAAGTCTAAAAACAGAAAACATGAATTTAAAGGATTTTTTTGCTAAGTACGGATTTCACTTTATAGCCATTATCGGTTTCCTGGTAATCGCAGGGATTTATTTTAAACCTGCTTTGGATGGTTATGTTTTGAAACAGCATGACGTGAAGCAATTTACCGGAATGTCAAGGGAAATTGTGGATTACAGGGAACAAGACGGCAAAACGCCTCTTTGGACAAATGCCATGTTCAGTGGGATGCCCTCAGCGCAGATTCACGTTGATTATCCCGGTAATTTTTTCAAAACGACACTGAATGTAGCGCATAAATTTCTGAATACTCCGATAGGTTACCTGTTTTTCTACATGTTGGGATTCTACATCTTCGGTTTATGTATTCGTCTTAACAAATGGGTGAATTTATTGGGAGCGATTGCTTTCGCATTCTCTTCTTATAATATAATTATTCTTCAGGCAGGTCACATTACCAAGGCCAATGCTATAGCGTTTATGCTTCCGGTGATCGGTGGATTTATAATGACATATACCAGAAATATCAAGTGGGGCTCAATCGTTTTCGGGGTTTCTCTTGCTATGCAGTTAACGGCTAATCACTTGCAAATCACTTATTATTCCTTGTTTTTATTTTTGGCGTTAGGAATTTATTTTCTAATCGATGCGATCAAAAAGGGAGAATTGAAAAAATTTGGTTTAGCTACGGCGGGAATTCTGGCAACTGCTTTAATCGCCGTTCTTATTAATATCGGGAATATTAAAGTTACTAAAGATTATGCTAAATATACCATTCGTGGAGGAAATGATATCACTATCAACGCTGATGGTACACCAATTGACAAGAGCAATAAAGATGGTCTGGATTTAGAGTATATTACGAACTGGAGCTACGGAGTAGGAGAGTCGTTCACTATTCTTTCTCCTTATGTCAAAGGAGGAGCATCTGAAGCTGTTGCTAATTCACCGTTTACAGAAATTGTTGAAAATGCGGAGATTGATTCAGAAGCGAGAAACTTTATTATGAATTATTATTCGTACTGGGGAGATCAGCCCTTCACTTCCGGTCCTGTTTACTTTGGAGTCATTGTTATTTTTCTGGCTTTTCTGGCGTTGGTATTTTTAAAATCCAGAATTAAATGGGCCTATTTTGCCATCGCTTTGCTTACTTTGGCGCTTTCCTGGGGTAAAAACTTTATGGGGCTGACGGAATTCTTTGCTCATTATGTTCCCGGTTATAATAAATTCCGTGCAGTAACGATCACTCTGTCAATTACAAGTATGATTTTTCCGATTTTAGCAGTATTGATCCTGAATCAGTTTTATACTGAAAGAGAGCATCTGAAAGCACAAAGCAGGAAATTTTATATTGCTTCGGGAATATTTGTCGTATTCCTGCTACTGTTGAAATTTGTGGGCTTGAATGATAATTACTTCTCGGCGACGGACGCAAAGCAGTTTGAATCCATTCTGGGTTCGAAAAAAAAACAAAAAGCGAATATGATGAACCAGCTACTCTCCATGAGTGCGGAAGAGCTGGCAAAAAACGGAATAGATAAAAATAATCCGGCGCAGCTGGATCAGCTCATTGATGCTCAAATTGAAAAAAACTTTAAAGCGTACGATACAGCTGCGCTGAAAGAAGTTCGAAAGGACATTTATAATTCTTCCATGAACCGTTCATTACTGTTTACTGTTCTTGCTTTTGGTATTTTATTGTTGTTATTTGCCACAGAGCTGGACACACGGATTATTGTTGCAGGATTGGGAGCTTTAATAATGATTGATCTGGTGGGTGTTGATCTTAACTACCTGAGCAGTAAAGAAGATGAATCAGGAGAGTATGTTTACTGGCAGGATAAAAGTAACTACTTGTATCCGGAGCTGGCAACTTCGGCAGATCTGGACATTTTAAACATGGAGCAGAGTGCACAGCCGTTTTTGCTTCCTGCTATTGAAAAAGCAGCTTCTAAAGGGAAGGAAACAGCTGAAAAAATGGATTTCAGTGACAAGATTGCTATTAATAAAGCTATTGAATACGAGAAGTTCAGAGCGTTGAACCGAAATACAAACTATCGTGTTTTAGATCTGACTTCCAATCCGTTTACTTCTTCCAGAACTTCTTATTTTCACAAGTCAATCGGAGGATATCACGGAGCAAAATTGAGAAGATACCAGAATTTGATCGAATTTCATTTTACCAGAAATATCAATTTCAAAGTGTTGGAGATGCTGAATGCAAAATATATTATCCAGAAAGATGGAAAAGCAGCTCAGAATCCGACAGTTTTAGGGAATGCATGGTTAGTTCGTGAAGTAAAAACGTTTGAAACGCCTAACGAAGAAATCCGTGCATTAGGAAATTCTTACGAAGTCAAACCAACTGCGATAGCAAAACTATTCATAAACGGTAAAGCTTCCGAAGGAGCAACTGTTACTGGAACGGAGAAAATCCAGGTATTGATTCAGAACGATACGTTTGATATCCAGATCCCGCAAGAACTTCAAAAAAGCTTAAGTGCGGGATTGAATGATAATGTCGAAGCTGTTTTTGTAATGGATGTTAACAAGAGAACGGATTTCATTCCTAAAGTAATGTTGGAAAGAGATTCTTCCAATTCGTTCCTGCAGCTGATGGATTTAAAGGTAGCGTATAATTTCGAGCCGTCCACAGATGCTGTAATGCTGGCATCTGAAGCGCAAAAGCTGAGCTCGAAGACTTATTCCGGTTTAGGTGCTGTAAAAATGACTTCGTATCATCCTGAGAAACTGCAATATGATTTTGAAAGTGACAGTAAACAACTGGTAATTTTCTCTGAAATTTATTACGAAGACGGCTGGAAAGCTTACATTGATGGCAAAGAAGCTCCTATTGTAAAAGCTGATTATTTACTTCGGGGTTTAGAAGTTCCGGCCGGAAAGCATAAAATTGAATTAGCATATGTTTATCCGTTTTATAAAACAGCGAATATGCTGTCAGCAGTTGGATGTGTGGTATTTTTCCTGTTGATAGGAATGGGAATCTGGACGGATAGAAGAAAGAAAAATATTGAATAAAAAAGAGGCCTTTTGCCTCTTTTTTATTCAATATCATCAAGAGAAAATCGGTCGCCCTTTTCAAGATTCCGGTTTACCTTTTTACCCAGTATTTCATGGTAGTATTTAGGATGCAGGCCGTATCCCGGTCTTACCGTCCGTACATTATTTGTTGTAATCACTTCTCCTGCTTTTATATCTTCGGCCACATACAACGAGCGGGCAAATTGTTTTCCTGCTTTTTGCTTAGGAGTCGTTTCGTAGCTTTCTGCTCCGATTGATTTTTCGGCTTGTCTCACGGCTGTAACCATTTCTGTAAATTCCTGCTCGTTCAGCGAAAATGCTGCGTCTGGCCCGCCAATAGCCCTGTCTGTGATAAAGTGTTTTTCGATCACTTTCGCTCCCATTGCTACGGAAACAATGGGTATGGTAATCCCAAGCGTATGATCTGATAGACCGGTTTTTACCCCGAAATCCTGAGCAAAACGTTTTATCATTATCAAATTTGCTTCTTCAACCGGTGCAGGGTAAGAAGAGGTGCATTTCAATAAGGTAATATCATTGTTGCCAACAGAACGACAAGTGTCAACAGCTAATTTTATATCTTCATATTCGGCTATTCCCGTAGAAAGAATCATTGGTTTTCCTTTTGAAGCGGCATATTTGATCAGCTCAATGTCCGTGATTTCAAAAGATGCTATTTTGTATATCGGACAGTTTAATGTATCCAAAAAATCGACTGCTGTTTTATCAAAAGGTGAGGAGAAGCAAATCAAACCTTCTTCTTTTGCTACTTCAAACAGATGTACATGCCATTCCCATGGCGTATATGCTTCCTGATAGAGCTGATGTAAATTTTGTCCTTCCCAAATTGTTCCTTTTATAATAAAATCATCTTTATCACAATCTAAAGTCATCGTATCTGCTGTATAAGTTTGTAACTTAATAGCATCTGCACCCGCGCGTTTTGCTGCATGGATCGTTTCAATGGCTGTTGTTAAGTTCCCATTATGATTTGCTGATAATTCCGCGATAATGAACACCTTTTCATTATTCATAATATACTGAAGTATTAATTTAACTAATTATTCGTATTACCTGAAATGCTTCAGCAAACTCTGTTCCCACGGCCACTCCCCACCGCTGAGCCTGTATTTTCAATGCTTGTGGAGAACGGGGATGGGGGTAGGGGCGTTTTTCGAACTCGTAGCTTTCCATTCCTTTTATTTTGGCATTTATATTTTCCTCAGATACGGAAACAAAAAAATTAGGAATGAAATGGCGAGGATCTGAAGATGCTCGCCATTCCGTTCCTGACGGAGTTTCAAATGCAATAATGCTTTTTACCTTTTCCTGAGCCATTGGCCTGCCTGCCGTGATGACAGCTTCGAATACCCGCTGATGGTCAATATTGACATCTCCGCCGTGATGTGTAAATATAATTTCCGGTTTAAAGAGTTGTTTTTCCTTTTCGATCACTTTGATAATGTCCAGTAACGCAACCGTATCAAAACGATTATCCGGGAAATCATAAACAGCTAAGGATTGATATCCTATTGCTTTTTGAGCATTTTGTATGTTTTGTTTGTGAATAGCAAGCTCTTCTTTCCATTTTTCCACATCACGTTCTTCCGATCTTGATGTGATTCCTTCTCCCAGTATTACCACATGAGCGGTAATTCCATATTCGGATATCAGCTTGTTCATTGTCGCTCCCAGCCCCAGCAGCTCGTCATCAGGATGTGCGACTACGACCATCACCCGTTTATTTCTTATATATTCTAACATGGGCATCAATATAGTTTTGTTCCTGATTAAATTGAGCTTTTGAAAAATCAATCTTAAAGTTTTCGGTTTCTATAAAAGCCTTCGGATAACCTTCGCAATCCAACATTCTAATATAGTCATATATTTTCTCTAATTCTTTCAGATCATTAATATTTCCCTCCTCAGGCTTTCTTCTGTTAAAAAGAACTACTTCTCCGGTTTGAGGTTGTGGTATTATTTTTTCTTCAATGATTTGTATGATCATCTTTTGGATAACGGGTACTGCTCTTTCAAAAATCTCTCTTGCGGTACCATCTAAGGAAAGGTTTTTTTTTAGATAAATATCTCCTGAATCAATTCCCTGATTTACTTTTATTGCTGTTATTTTAGTTCTTTTTAATCCTCTGATAATTAAATTTTGAAGAGGGCTGCCACCCCTTCCATAGGGTAAATCAGTCATGTGAAATACAATACATTTGTACTTTTCATAAATCTGTCTATCAATAATGTATGACCAATGAGGTATGAAAATCTTATCAGGATTAAGCTTATCTAACTTCTCTAAGGTAAACTCACCTGGATTATTTATCAGCAGCCATTCCGCTCTATCCTGATATTTTTTTTGCAGCTTCACAAAAAGACTTTTGTGCCATTTTTTTTCAGATAAAAGTATATACAGATTCATAATCAGAATTGTCAAAATTTATAAAAAACATACACATCTTCATTCAAATATTGATCCTCCTGTAATGAGAAGAAATTATTTTTAAACACTTTTACAGAGCCTATATTGTTTTTTTTTACAATCGCTTTTATTGGACTATAATCTTTTTCAATCAACATCTGTACAATTATATTTCCATAACTTTTTCCTCTATATTTCTTATCAATTGAATAATCAATTAGCCAAAACTCTTGTTCTTTATCTAAACGGCATTGTCCGATTGGAATATTGTTTTTTGATAAAACAAAGAGCTTACTTTGCTGGCTATTCATTTTATTATGAAACCATTTTTTGTGATGTTGCCATTCGATTTTTTCAGTGTGAAATGAATGCCTCCGTACATCTTCGTCATTTACCCACTCAAAAAACAATACACAATCATCCAGAGTAGCCGGGCGCAATATAAAATCGGACTTTATGTTTAATAATGGGCTCATTTTATAATTTTTGAATGAATCACTACATTCTTAAATCCTCCGTTAAAATAGCAATGTTCTTTCAATTCTGCCTCTTTTAAATATCCTTTTGCTTCTATTGCCTGATACAAATGTGGCCGCAGATCAAATGCATATACGTAAATTTTATGAAGTCCTAGTTCAAGAAAAGCGACTTGCTCTATCAAATCAAGATAAATACCCCAATGCTTGTGAAATTCTTCTCTTTCAAGGCTGGTATTTATTACGAATGAAATCTCAGCGTTTTTATCTGTCCAGTTAATGTGAACCAGTCCACCATATCCGATACATTGATCATTTTCCAGATATGAGAATAAAATCTGGTCTGGTTGATCCTGCTCAAATAATTTAGATACTATACTGTTGTAATAATTATTCTGGTTTTCTTCTGTTAACGGGCTGGGTTGCCGTAAGTGATAAATTTGTTCATTCCGCCATTGCATTATTGCAAGCCGGTCTTCATAACGAATAGGAATTATTTTATAGTTTCCGGAGGAGAATTCGTTATTTTTCAGTATTCTGTATTTTTTCGGAAAAACACTCATTTCAGCATCTTATATTTTAATTCAGCCATTTTCCAATCTATCTCATTGTCAATATCATGGGCTTCCATTTCTGAAACTACAATTCCGCCACAATTTTCTGTGACAATTTTCCCTTTCTTTTGAAAAGCAGGAACGCTCATCCAGTAAAATTGCCCTGAATCCTGAAAGGATTGCTCTAAATCTTGTGATCTTGTCAATGCGTATTCCGGTTGGATGAAGCTTAGCTTATTATTTGTAATTTTCAGTGCCCGCTGGATAGGAAAACTAAAAGCAATAACCGGAAATACCGTGTCAAATTGTTTTTCCTTAAGAAGTTCAAAAGCGCTTTTTAATTTTGTATCATTCACAAATGGTGCGCAAGGATAAATGCAGCAAACGAAATCAAATTTCATTCCTTCATTTTGATAGTTTTGCAGAACCTCATCAATTACAGCTGCAGTAGTAGCAACATCACTCGCATTTGTTTTACTTCTCAGGAAAGGAACTTTTGCACCATATTTTTTTGCTGTTTCCGCAATTTCTACATCATCAGTAGATACCATTACTTCATCGAATAATTTGCTGTTTATTGCGGCTTCGATGGAATAAGCGATAATGGGCTTGCCGAGAAAACCCTTGATGTTTTTCCTTGGAATTCTTTTACTGCCGCCTCTTGCCGGTATGATGCAGAGATTAACCATTTATTTTTTCCATCAAAAACCAGGTTATATCATCTTGTGGAAATGAATTGTCCCGATGATATGCGAATCCATAATTAACCAGTTTTAAATCATTGTATTTGTCCATCATTTCTCCTGCAAAATCACGTTTAAACAATCTGTCACTATGTCCTCTGTAAGGAATAGTGACAGGAGATGGATTGTAGTATTCACAGAGCAAAATGTATTTTTTTGATGAAATATACAGTTTTTCATAAACAGTGGACAACATATCAGGATTAATGTGAATCAGCACTCCTTTAATAAGCGTCAAATCAAATTGTTCATCTACATTAAAATCAAATATGGACTGGTTAAATACGTTATCCTTCCCAATACGGGTTACTAACTCTTCTGCCGCAGTTTCATTGATTTCGATACCTTTTACAATGGTTTCAGGAAACAACAATTGAAATGCTGCCAGATTCATTCCTACATTTGCTCCAAACTCAATAACTGACCTGGGTGCAGGAATATTGTTCAAAGCTTTTGAGAAAAAATTCAAATTTGCAGCTAAATATTGAGCGCTTTTATTTCTCTGGATGTATTCGTTTCCAAAGTTTCCCGCCCAAAAGTCTTCTTGTTTAGTCTGGTATTTACTTTCCATAAAATTCGTTTATTGTCTGAATTACAAAATCCTGTTCTTTATTTGTTAAGGTTGGGTACATTGGTAAACTAATGCAGTGTTTATAATAATTTTCTGCATTTATTTTATCTCCTTCTTTCCAGCCAAATTGCTTGTAGTAGGGCATTAAATGACAGGGAATGTAATGAATTTGAGCAAGAATATTTTTCTTTCTTAAGAAATTATACAAATTCAACCGGTCTTCCACTTCCAGAACATACAAGTGATAAGCATGACCCTCAATAAGTCCTGATTGTCCCTTTAAATAACTTTTTCCATCAAATGCTTGTTGATAATTAGCTGCTATTTCTCGTCTTCTTTTCAAACCTTCATTGGCACGTTTTAATTGACTTGCACCCAAGGCTGCCTGAAAATCTGTTAGTCGGTAATTGTATCCTAAATCCTGCATTTCCATATACCACAAAGGATAACTATCCTCTCCTCCGGCTAGTTCAATAGTGTTGGAGAATAATTTTTCATCACGTGTGATTCCATGAGTTCGTAACGTCAAGATTTTTTTATAAAGCTGCTCATCATTTGTAGTAATCATTCCACCTTCTCCCGATGCTATGTGTTTTACCGGATGAAAAGAAAAAATTGCCAGGTCGGCAAAATTTCCGTTTCCGCAGAATTGTTTTGTGCCCGCTGAATCCACAAAATAACCTCCCGGAGCATGACATGCATCTTCAATGATCCACATTCCATGTGCACCTGCTAATTTTCTAAATTCTTCCAGATTAACTGCTCTTCCTGCAAAATCGACAGGGATTATTCCTTGATACGTCCCCTTCGGAGCATTTTCTATTAATTTTTCAACAGAATGAATGTCCAATAAATACGTTTCAGGGTCAATATCTCCAAAAATAACTTCCGCACCGCAGTATCTTACACAATTTGCAGACGCTGCGAAAGTGATTGGTGTTGTAATAACTTTTTGTCCTTCTTTTACATTTAGTGCCATTGCACATAAATGCAATGCAGCGGTTCCATTTGCAACTGCCACAGCATATTTTACTCCGATATATTTTGCAAATTCTGTTTCAAATTCGGCTATTTTTGGTCCTTGCGTCAGGAAATCTGATTGTAGTGTCTGAATCACTGCATTGATATCTTCCTGTGTAATATGCTGTTTTCCGTATGGGATAGATTTCATATTACTTCAAATGTAGAGTCCACATGTTCTTTGATCAGACTTCTTAAGCTTTCAACAGTTTCCCAATCAGAATTAGCGTCTGAACTATAAGAAAAGCCGTCAGGTACTTTCTTAGCGTTAAATTTATTGACAAAATCATTAATGCTCCAAGTTGGTGTTTGTGGCAAAATCGCATAATATTTGCCTAAATCATAAGTGAAAAATGAGTCGGAAGGGCTTATCATTTCTTCATGAATTTTTTCTCCAGGACGAATTCCTACAAATCTAAATTCAGCATTTGGAGCTATCGCTTTAGCAACATCCATAATGTTATAAGAAGGAATTTTTGGTACAAATAATTCTCCTCCCCAAGCATTTTCTAAGGCGTGGAGAACCATATCAACACCACCTTTTAGTGAAATATTGAATCGTGTCATTTCCTTTACTGTAATTGGAAGAAATCCTTCCTTTCTTTTTTGTAAAAAAAATGGGATTACAGAGCCATTCGATCCCATCACATTTCCATATCTTACTACTGAGAACCGAACGTCTTTTGTACCACGAATATTGTTTGCCGCGATGAATAATTTATCGGAAGTCAATTTGGTCGCTCCATATAAATTAATTGGAGCACATGCTTTATCGGTAGAAAGCGCAACAACTTTAGTTACTTCTGTCGCTAGTGCTGCATTTATAACATTTTGAGCGCCTCCAATATTTGTTTTAACACATTCATCAGGGTTATATTCTGCAATATGAACATGTTTCATTGCTGCTGCATGAATAATATAATTCACACCATTAAAGGCCCTTATCAAACGCTCATAATCTCTTACATCACCAATAAAATACCTGATTTGAGGAAATTGTGAATGAGGAAATTCCTGAGCCATTTGAAACTGCTTTTGCTCATCTCTTGAAAAAATAACCAAACGCTTCAAATCAGGATATTCACTCAAGATTCTTTTAGTTAATTCCTTTCCTAACGAGCCCGTTCCTCCAGTTATTAATATCGATTTACCTTTCATGTGTATGTAAATAATTGCCTTATAAAGATCATATGAAACACAACATTATGTTATTTTCATTATATGTTATATGGGCAAATATAAGAAAAATACGTCTTGCTTGTTTTGTGCTTTATTTTAGTATTTCTATTAACTCCTTACGTTCAAATGCGTCAATAAAGGATACTTCAGAACAGTTATATATCTTAACTTTTTTTGATTCAGCATATTTCTTTATATCCCAATAAGATCTGAAGGAGAGGTAAAATCCATACAATATTTCATGTAATTTTCTCTGCTGCATTGCATAGTTTTTCATTAATTGCGGCTTACTTTTCTTTTCATCATAAAAATGTTTTTGATTGACTAAAGCTACGTTTTCTTTCGTAACATGAATTTCACCCAGCCATGAATGATCTGCACCGACAATTGCTATCTCTGAATATCCTTCCCAAATACCAATCATTAATGAAGGAATTAAAACATTATGAGGACGTGGTAATCCCAGTCTATTATTGAAGAATAAATGTTTTATAAAAGGAAAGCCTTCAATTGGTGTGACATTATAATAGGAAGCCTTAATATATTTGTTACGTTTTAAACAGTTTTGGAAATAAGCTGATTTTTTTGCTTTAAAAGGAACAAACAATATCATCTCCCATGTTAGTTTTGCTTCCAATGCTTCAAAAGTTGAGTTTATTAAATCTATATAATATTGATCGTATTCGTGCTTTTCGAGGGGATAAAATTTTTCATCCAATAGTACATAATACGATGGTTTGATTTTTTCAAAATATTTGGTCGTCGCAAAATTATTTAACCCTAAAACATCTACTCGGTTTTCTTCATTATTAAAATAAGTAAGAGAAGTATTGAGCGAAGGTCCGTTACCTAATATCACCAGTGTTTTCTCCTTTCTATTTACAGTTCTATTTAATCTATTTCTTTTCGAAAGGAATAAGATTTTTCCCAAGGTAGTGAGAGTTATGCCTATATTTTGAATAAAGTTAAAGAATTTTAATAATAAATCATTCATTATTGTTTAGATTTAGAAGTTGAGAAGTTAATGTAAAATATTGTTAGCAACCTGTTCAGTTGTAAGCTCATCTAAATACCCTGCCAGTTTCTTCGTCAGCTCAAAATTTGAAAATTCACTAATATCACGGCTTTCCAGTAGAGGAATATTTTTCAAATGCTTGTCGATCAGCGATAAAATATAGTGTTTTTGCTGTTTTTTTTCTGCCTGATATTCTACCGAAATCCCCAGTTTTTTAGATTCTATGATCTGTTTGACGTCACCATTTTCAGGTCCGAAAACCAGAATAGGAGTGTCGGTACGCATGCATTCAAATAATTTTCCGGGAATTCTTCCCTGTGCGTTTTCCGCCTGGTTGACCGGCAAGAGTAATAAACTGCTTGTTTCGTAGTGCGAAATAACCTCTTTCCGCGGAATCATTCCGTGAAAGGTAGTGATTTCATCCAGGTGATTTGCTTTGACAGCTGCTTTGTTTGTATAGTCCACTTCGCCGGCAAAATCGATACGGATAATTTCTTTTAATTCCGGGCGCTCTTCTAAAATTTCCCGGATCACTTCAAAAAAACAGGAAAGATTCCGGTCATTTCCCAATAAGCCGGCATGGAAAATTTTGAAATAGTTTGTCCTTTTCTTTTGGAAATCCTTAAAATCACTTTCGTCGTATCCGTAATAAATGACATCTACGTTTTTTGCCCCGATACTTTCTAAATCACGTTTCCAGCTGGGGCTTGCAATAGTGATTTTTTTTGCGGTTTTAAAAGCTTCCTGCTCTAAGCTTTTATGTTTTTTGTCAGCTGATTTACCGATGTTCATCAGCTTGTAATAATCCACCTGTGTCCACGGATCCTGGAAATCTGCCAGCCACGGAATATTAAACTTTTGGGAAAGGTGCATTCCTATTACAGTGTTAGTATGAGGAGGCCCATCGGTTAAAATAGCATCAACAGGGTGCGTTTTCAGATATTCAGACAACAACTTCACAGATGGCTTTATCCAGCTTGCTCGTGCATCCGGAATGAAAAAATTTCCTCTGACCCAGATTCCGAAATTATCTATCCATGATTTTTTTGAAGAGGTTGTCGCAGTGATATTTTGCAAGGGATCCGTTTTTTTTCGGCCGCTTATTTTCTTGAAAAGCTGCAATGGTTCCCATATTTTTCCTTTAATGATTTCAATCCCTTCCGGAATTTCTTTTTCATTATTATAGTCTAAAAAAGGATAGCTTGGATTCTTCACAGTATAGACAACGGGCTCCCAGCCAAACTCCCGGAGATATTTTACAAATTTGAGATTGCGCAAAACACCGATTCCTCCGCAAGGTGGCCAATAATAGCTGATTATAAGTACTTTTTTCCGATCAGACGCAGTTTCCATAGCATACAAAACTAAAACTTTCATTCTGTTATGGATTTATTTTCACTCAAAAAATGATAGCTTTGGAGTTTATTACGACTTTTTAGATGGGATATATTCAGAAAGACGCTTTCAGAACGATGTTACTTTCCTATTTGGGGATGTTCTTAGGATATTTCAACAAAGCCTTTTTGTTTATCATTTTCCTGACAACAGAAGAAATGGGACTGTTAAACCTCCTTCTTTCCGTAGGACTTTTATTTGCGCAGTTCTGTAATCTGGGAACAGTTTATTCCGTCGGGAAGTTTTTCCCGTTTTTCAGAAATAAAGCAAAAAATAATTATGGTTTTTTACAGTATAATTTCCTGATAGTTACGGTGGGCGTTGTTCTGTTTACGTTTCTGGTATTGGTTTTCAGAAACGAGATCAGCTCTTATTACGCGGAGAAGTCACCTGATTTTGTGAAGTATTATTTATGGTTCATCCCGATTGGTATTGCATATATCTATTTTTTTCTGTTCGAAAATTACTTGAGAGCACTTCACAAAAATGTGATTTCCGTTTTCCTTTATGAGGTGTTCCTCAGAATTCTTACTACGCTTGCGATTGTTGCTTATGGTGTTAGATGGATAGATTTTGATCTTTTGATAAAAATATCTTCCGTTATTTATTTTATCCCCACCTTTTTCCTGGCAATGTATCTGTTTTACCTGAAAGAGCTTAACTTTCGTGTTTGGTCAGTCAGTATTCCGAAGCGTTTTCGAAAAATCCTGTTCCGCTTTAGTGCACTGAGCTATTTTAATACGCTCGGCAGCTTGATTGTTACAACTATAGACGCAATGATGATTGCTGCTTATCTGGGGCTTGCCGAAACAGGAATTTACACTACTATCGTTTTTATTACCGCATTCCTTCAGGTTCCGTACCGGTCCCTGACGCGGATTACCAATCCGCTGGTAGCTGTTTACTGGAAAGCGGGAGATATGGTTAAAATGCAGGAATTGTACCAGCGAGTGAGCTCTGTCTTATTGATAATTTCAACGGTACTGTTTATGTATATCTGGATCAATCGCGAAGCTGTTTTCTATATTCTGAAACCTGAGTTCGTCCAGGGAATTCCGGTGTTCCTCTTCCTGATGATAGGCAGGCTTACAGATATGTATCTGGGACTCAACGGGGCAATTTTTACAATGTCCAAAAAGTTCGCTTTTGATTTGATCTTCACATTTTTACTGATCGTTATTGTGTATGCTCTCAACATCTTTTTTATTCCCCGTATAGGCATGTCGGGAGCTGCATTGAGCACCATGATCGCCTTGCTGGTTTATAACGTCGGGCGTGCTTACTTTGTGTGGAAGCATTACAAGCTGCATCCGTTTACGGGCAGCCAGGGATGGGTGATGCTGATTTTTGGCGTTAATGTATTGCTCTTTGAGCTGATTCCTCACCTGGATAACCGGTGGATAGATATTGTGTTACGTTCCGTGGTATTTACAGCTACTTATCCTCTTTTGCTTTACTTCTTTAAAGTGGAAGCGGAGATAAATACTTATGTTGACAAGTTGCTGCGAAGGGCAGGCTGGTTGAAAACGTAAATGCAAACAGAAAGAAACGTCAAAAATCTCATTTTTCATTTATCTGTGATAATAACTATCATAATTTTATTATTTTTAGAGCGAACTTATGTAGATATGAAATTTGAAATAATCGAAAAACCGAGCTACGACCTGCTGGTCAGTAAAGTAGAAAAAATTGATGCTTCCAACGCAACGGAATTAAGAGGGTTATTTACAGAACTTCAAAATAAGTCGCGGAATAAAGTTGTGGTAGATCTAAGTGATACAAAATATTGCGATTCCTCCGGTTTGAGCGCGCTGTTATTAGGACACCGTAACTGTCGCGATACAAATGGTAAATTCGTAGTCTGCGGAATTCAGCCGATGGTGGATAAGCTGATAAAAATAGCACAGTTGGATAAAGTGCTGCAGATAGCCGGTTCAAGAGAAAAAGCAGAACAAGAAATAGGATAAATGGGATTTAAGGTTTTAATTTTAGGTTCGGGGTCTGCTCTGCCTACAAATCATCGAAATCCCACAGCTCAGTACATTTTTTGTAATAACCGCCATATTCTGATCGATTGCGGAGAGGGAACGCAGATCCAGTTACGAAAAAATAAAGTCCGTCTCCAGAAAATAGATACTATTCTCATCTCACATTTACATGGAGATCATTATTTCGGATTAGTAGGACTTATCAGTACGATGCACCTGCTTGGCCGTGACCGTGACCTGACAATTTACGGACCTGATCCTCTTGAGAAAATTGTCCGGATGCAGCTGGAAATAGAAGGATATCCTTTGGGATTTAAAATTAATTTTGTTTCAATAAACGGTGACAGCGCAAAAGAAATTTACCGTGATAACGCGATAATTATCAGGACCTTTCCTTTAAATCACCGGATTCCGACCAATGGATTTGTTATTGAGGAAACACCCAAAAAACTAAAAATCAATAAATTTCTTTTCGAGCTGGATAAAGTGCCCATTCCCGCAGCCCAGCTGTTCAAAATGAGCCAGAATTATGTTTCGAATAGCGGGCAGGAATATTCTTATGAAAGATACACTCAAGCGCCTGACAAATCATTCAAATATGCTTATTGTTCCGACACAAAATACGATGAGTCGATTATAGAACATATTGCAGGTGCGAGCCTCCTTTATCATGAAGCGACATTTGCCAATGATATGAAAGATCGTGCCAGACAGACGTATCATTCTACAGCGGAACAAGCAGCAACGATTGCAAAAAAGGCAAAAGTTTCAAAACTTCTTTTAGGGCATCTGAGCGCTCGTTACGGAGCTGTTTATACGCACCTGGATGAGGCGAAAGCCGTGTTTGAAAATACGTATGTAGTGAATGACGGCGATGAAATCGTTTTATATTGAATTAAAAATTGAATATATTTTTAGATAAACTTCAAAAACCATGATGAAATTAAAAATAACATTCTTACTCCTTAGTATTTATTCTTTTGTGAGTGCTCAGATTGACTATACATTGAAAATGTCGAATCCTCAATCGCACTATTTTGAGGTGGAAATGACCATAAAAAATATTAAGGAAAAGGAAATTGAGGTCAAAATGCCGGTTTGGGCTCCGGGTTCTTACCTGGTTCGTGATTTCTCTAAAAATGTCAATTTAGTAAAAGCTTTTGATGAGAAAGGAAACACTTTGATGGTTGAAAAGACCAAAAAGAATGCCTGGAAAGTGAAAAATGGTACAGCTAAAAATATCAGGGTTCAGTATGAAGTTTACGCTTTTGAATTGACGGTAAGAACCAGCTTTCTGGATTTGACACACGGTTTTGTAAGCGGCACGGGAGTTTTCATGTATTCTGAAAAGTACCGTAATCAATCCGGAAAGCTGACAATTGTTCCTCATCCTACTTTTTCTACAATTACTACGTCTTTGGAACAAAAAGGAGAAGGTGTTGCTAGTGACGGTGCTCAGACGTTTGTGTATGCTGATTATGATGAACTGGCGGATTGCCCGATAGAGATCGGGAATCAGAAAGTATTTGAATTTTCGACAAGCGGATGTAAGCATACTGTAGCAATGTACGGTGAGGCAAATTATAATGTTGACCAGCTGAAAAAAGACATGGCGAAGATTGTAGATGCTTCCACCGCTATTTTTGGAGAAAACCCGAATAAAAATTATGTTTTTATAATTCATAATGTAACGGACGGACAAGGAGGATTGGAGCATAAAAATTCCACAACGTTAAGTGTCAACAGATTTACCTATTCCCCTGATAAATACGTGAGATTTTTAACGCTGGTGGCGCATGAATATTTCCACCTGTGGAATGTTAAGCGGATCCGCGCGAAAGAACTGGGGCCGTTTAATTACGATGAAGAAGTTTATACACCTTTGCTTTACGTTATGGAAGGTTTTACTTCTTATTATGAGGACCTCATCGTCTATAAAGCGGGTTTTATTGATGAAAACAGCTACCTCGGGACAATTCAGGCTGCTGTAAATCACGTGGAAGGTTCTGTAGGATCAAAAGTGCAGCCTTTATCACATGCAAGCTTTGATGCCTGGATCAAGGCCTACAAACCGAATGAGAACTCCTCCAATACGACAATGACGTATTACACGAGAGGCGGTTTGGTTGCTTCGCTGATGGATGCTTTGATTATTGATAAGTTCAATGGTAAAAAAACACTGGATGATTTTATGCGTCTGCTGTATCAGAAATACTATAAAACAAAAGATACCGGTTTCACAAATGCTGAGTTCGAAAGTGACTTCTCTAAATTTATGGAGGAAGACATGAATTGGTTTTTTGCGAAATATGTTCACGGGACAGAAACTCCTGATTATGCGAAAATATTTGGAGCTATGGGAATAAAAGTAGAGGATGTTTCGAAGGAAAGCCCAAGTCTTGGAATAGCTGTTGGCGGTGACGGAGTAGTAAAAATTGTCCGTTCCGGTTCAGCGGCTGAAAAAGCCGGGTTGAGCGTGAATGACGAAATTATCGCCATCAACGGGAACCGCGTGGCCGGAAGTCAGGTGTCGGAAACAATAGGAGCGTTAGCTGTCGGGGAAGAAGTTAAGATTCTAGTATCCCGTGATAATATTATCCTGGAGCTAAAAGCCAAAAATGAATTATATAAAAAACAATCGTATAAATTTTCCCTTACGGAAAACGCCGTGTCTGATCCGAAAGCAAGAGCACTTTTCAGACTATGATTCCGGAATAAAAGAGAATTCTTTTGTATCAATAATATTTTCAAAGAGATGGGGATAATAATGCTTCATCTCTTTGTTCATTAAACCCACAGGGACATCGTCAAAAGTCTCATAATCGTGCAGGTATTCCATAAACTGTTGATCTTTTTCAAACGCCTGGAACAATGAATCTGTTTTTCCGTCCCAGTCCAATGGTGTAACACCGGAAATTTTGCACACACGTTTATCAAATGCGGGTGTACATTTTACCCACTTGTTTTCGATGAAAAGCTCAATATACCCGTGAAAAACGATTTCATCTCGCCGGAGATAACGAGTCAGCTTTTCTGTTCCGATATGATTAATGACAATGGCATATCCCAACCGGCTTGGAATTCCGAAATAACGCGCGCATGTTGCTAGAACGATCGCTTTTTCAACACACCACGCTCTTTTTTTCTGAAAAATAGAGGAGGATTTGAGCGCTTCAGAAGTAAGGTGTAGATGGAAAGGATCGTAAAGAAAATGATCTCTGACTTTATAATACAATTCTATCGCTAGCTCTTTTTTATCTTGCGAAGGATTTATATCCTTACAGAAATGAATTGTCGAAGAATGATGGATTTCTAAAAAATCAGTCGCCTTAAGATAATTTTCCATACGGTAAAACTAAAGATAATCTTAGAAAAAATGTTTTAATTTAGAGGATTTGAAAGCGATTTCTAACTGTGAAATAATAATTTATGGAAAATAATAGCCTGGAAACGAAAGAATTTATTGTCGCAAAGAAATATGTAAAAACCTTTGGTACTTGGATGTTTGGGCAGGAAAAGCCCGGCATCTGGACACAGTTAGTGTTTTATGTGAACCTTTTAATTGCATTTATCTTTTTGATCTGGCATCTGCTGAGCTATTATGTTTTGTCCATGAGCACGCTGATCTACGAGCAGAAAAAAATTGATATAGCTGCCTTGCTGCAGAAGCGGGCAGAAGATCTGGGGCTTTCAAAAGAATATTTTGAAGAACATCTGATAAATTTTCAATTGATTAATATTTGCATCTGGATCATTTTTGTAGCAGGGTTGGTTGTTCTCTGGCGGCGGAAAAGCATTGCTTTCTGGATCCATGGTTTTTGTCTGATCGCTTATTATTGCGTACTGTTCTTTTATATGAATTTTAAATTCTTTAATTTGGATATTCAATTATCCGATAAAATAATGCTTGGAATTTCTATTCTGACACTGTCTGTTTTTTACCTGGCGGATTATCTTCAGAAGAAGAAAGCAATGAAAGCAGAGCAGACTTCTATGGAGCAGCAATAAGCTGAATAAGCTTTGCAGGAGTTTGGTGTTCTCTGTCTGCGATGATGTGCGCTCTTTCGTAGTATTCTTTTCGTTTCTCCAGGAGATTGGTAATGTGGTCCAGTAATTCGTGCTCCGTTTTGTCTTTTAAGAGTGGCCGTTCATTTTTCTTGTTAATCAGACGATGAAACAATTCTTTTGGAGATCTTTGAAGATAGATTACTTTTCCGAGCGCAAGTAATCTATCCATATTACCTTCATAGCAGGGCAAGCCGCCTCCAACCGAAATAATACAATTTTCTCTTGATTCAAGCTCTGATACTATTAACTGCTCCCATTCCCTGAATTTTGTTTCTCCTTCCGTAGCAAAAATTTCAGGAATGGTTTTCCCATAAAAACTTTCAATGAGTGAGTCTGTATCAATGAATTCGTATGCTAATTTATTTGCCAGCTTTTTTCCGAGGGTGGTTTTTCCCGATCCCATAAACCCGATAAGAATAATTCTGGATGTATCCATACAAATAAAAAAAGTCTGGCTTTTGCCAGACTTAAAATTATAAAAACTAAATGATTAATTATTCAATGATGAACTTTTTAATAGAAGCTCTGTTATCATTCGTATTTACCTTAATCTGATAAACTCCTGAAGGGAAGGAAGTAACATCTAACTGAGTTAAGATCTGGTCAGACGGAATAGTTGATTTATATACCACTTTTCCAACTAAATCAATAACTTCATAGGTAGCGTCCCACTTATTTCCCGGGATTTCAATAGTCACAGTGCTGTTAGCAGGATTTGGATACACGGAAAAATAAACTTTTTCAGGGTTATTTTTAGTGCTTAATCCCTGAACACAAAGATTCTGGTAAGTGAATCCCATCATATCAGCGAAGTATTCTGGCCCGAATTCACAATGTTGTCCGGTAGCATAATTTTTATATTTGGAGTTAACACCGATGCTTAACGTTCTTTTATAGATCAGAGAATCTCCATATACATATACAGGTACAGTCATTCCTACATTTGGCTGGCCGTACAAATTCGGAACTACCTGATCCGGCATAGTATGAACACCGTAGTATGGCTGGTCACCCGGTTCTACCCAGGCAGTATCCATAATTGCTCCACACATGCTCAAAACCATTGCAGGGTAGCTGCTGATTCCAGGATTTCCGGAGTTTCCTTCCAAACCTCCCTGCGCAGTCATGTAAGCTGTCAGATCACTTGGAACTTTGTTCTCGCTGTCTAAGAAAGTGACATGGTTTGCCAGAATTGCACCCGCGGAAACACCTCCGACAATAATGATGTTTGGATTAATTCCGTAAGGATTGTTATTGTCGTATGATTTTCTGATGAAACGCACAGCGGCTTTCATGTCATGAATAGCTCTGACAACTTCTTTTTTGAATTCCGGACCCGGATTTAAAAGCACATTCGCGTCAGCTGTTAACAGACGATAAGATATGGAAACGGTAACATATCCCATTGCAGAAATATTTTTACACATAGCAGCTAAATCCTTTCTGGTACCTGCCATGAAAGAACCTCCGTGTGCTAATAATACTACAGGACGATCTGTGTCCGTATCGTTTTTCGGATAGTAGATATCCAAGTATAAGTCTTCTAAAGTAGCGCCGTTCTGTTTGTAATTGGAGCCGTACTTTATATTTACAGCCGAGTCAATGTCTGTAAAGATGGCCTGACTGTATCTGTTTCCGCTGCAATCCTGAGCAAATGACTGAAGTGATAACAACGAAACGGTTAAGGCACTTAGGGAAAGTATTAGTTTTTTCATACACAATTAATTTATCTGAACCCCTAAGTTAAAAATAAAATAATATCATGTTTAATTTTCATAAAAAATGATGCTATTTTTTTGATGCCTGCCTTTTTTCTTTTCGCTCGTCCTTTTTGCGTTCTCTTTTTTCCTGCCGCATTTCCTTTTTACTGGTACGGTATTCTTTCATGCCTTCCTTGTATTCTTCTTTCGTTACTTTTTTATAAGTAGGATCAAAGTAAACGGCTTCATTTTTAATGTCCTGAATTACTTTTTCTGTGAGTTTATCTTTTCCGGAAGGATCATATCTGACGGTTAAATCCTGTTCAAACATCTTTGCCATACTTGTATAAACAGTTGCCTGAAGCTTTCCGCGATACCTCCGGATAATTTCATCTACTGTCATTCCTGTTTCCCGGTGGATCAGCTTCATGAGTAATTTCCCTTCCGAGCGATACAGGTCCTTTATCATGTAGTTGAATTCATCAAAAAGCTTGCTTTGTGTTTCTTTGGATGTCTTTTTTATCTGTCGTTTTTTATCCATTGAAGCCAGCTCATCGTCCAGTTCGTGCAGGATTGCCGCTGCGTATAAAGCATATGGATACAATTTCTGTACGCGTTTCAGCTCATAAGCATAAGCAGAATTGCTCCGGACGATCTTTACCGGATTCAATTCAGTGTGATAAGCAGAAGTATCTTCCTGCGCTGTTGAATTGTTATTCAACAGTAACACAACTGCCGTAATGATAAAAATAAGGAGCTTATTCATAAGAAACTTTCAGAATCAATATACAAAAATACCGCCAAAAACCAGCAGCCTGAAAAATATTTAACAGAAAGACTTTACCTGAGCACTTATTAGTTTTATATTTGTGCTATGTTGAAACAGTTGGTGATCATACTCCATTTCTTTGTGGCGGCTTTTATTGTGCTGCCTAAAAGTTATTTCCATGATTGCCACTATGAGCATGAATCTGTAGTTGAGAAGCAGAAGTCTAATTTTTCCGAAGCCTGTCACATTTGTGATATATTCTTTTTTCAGGTTTTTGACCAGATCGATTTCGATTACTCTTTCCATGTTTTCAGAAGTTTTGAAAAGCACACGTTTTTTGAAGCTGTTTTAACGGCCGGAGAGATTTTTAAAGATATAAAATCCCGTGGCCCGCCTTTTACCGCATAATCTCATTTCTCTGTATTTGCCGCCTGATTATTCATTTTGAGCGGTGTTTTTCGGTTATGTATTGGTAGCATTATAATGAAAAAGTTATTATTGGCTTTTGCATTTCTTAATTCCTGGTTTTCTTATGCTCAGCTTTGTAATATCTCTTATTCGGGGATTATTCTTGATGAGCACGATTACACACCGGTTTTAAGTGCAAAAGTAACCGTGAAGGAGTTGAACAAAACGTATTCAACTGATTCCGGTGGTTATTTTATGATAGACAGCTTGTGTCCGGGAGTTTATAATTTCCTGTTTTATCATCATTTTGGCTGTGAGCCGGTAAAAGCTGTTAAAGTATTGCTGGCTCCGGTAAAGGATACTGTTTTCCTTGAATATCATTATGATGACGAACTGGAAAAAGTAATAATAATGGGCAAGTCTTACTCGGTGGATTTTTTACAAAAGGTAAAATCGGCTTCTTTGGATATGCAGCTTGAACGCGGCAAAACATGGGTTGATTTATTGAAAACAATTCCCGGAGTGACCAGCTTGTCTACAGGAGCAACGATTCAAAAGCCCGTAATTCACGGGATGTACGGAAATCGTGTGCTGACGTTAGTGGATCAGGCCAGGCTGGAAGGACAGCAATGGGGCAATGAACATGCCCCGGAAGTCAATCCTTATGCCTATGAATCTACTACTGTTATCAAAGGTGCCGCCGCTGTTGAATATGGTTCGGATGCTGTTGGAGGAGTAATTTCGACTAAAATGCTGCCGATTCCTTCGGATAAGAGATTCGGAGGACTTGCAGATCTGGGTTATGCGACTAACGGGAATCAGCTGTTGGGAAATTTAAAATTGCACGGACGTTTTCCTAAGAGCAAGTCTTTTAGCTGGCTGTTGCAGGGAGCCTATAAAAAATCAGGCACTTTGAAAGCCCCGTCTTATTATCTTGCCAATACCGCGATGGATGAAGTCAATTCTTCTGCAATGTTAAATTACGAAGGGAAGCGCTGGAATTCGCATGTGGCTTATACTTTTTTCCAGACGAATCTGGGAATTTTGGCTGCTGCGCATATTTCGAATGTGAGTGATTTGCTTAAAGCTTTTTACGCGGAAGAACCTGCTGTTAAAGGTGATTTTACTTATCGTATCCAGGCGCCAAGGCTTCATACCACTCATCATCTGGCGGTGTGGAATAATATGTATAAGTTCAACACTAAGCATGCGGTTGAGCTGAACTATTCCTTCCAATCGAATGACCGCAAAGAAATGGACAGCCATAATGGTTTTCAGACAAAAGAATCTGTATTGATGTCACTTCAGCTGAATACTCAGAGCATGACTGCTGCATATATCCATCAATGGCACCCGAAAGTGAAAGGTAAAATCGGTGTTAATTACTGGCACCAGACAAATTATTACGAAGGACGTTATTTTGTACCTAATTATTATAAAAACGCGGCAGGAGGATTCTGGATTGAAAGCTGGAACATTACCGAGAAGCACCGGGTGGAAGCCGGGATCAGATATGATTGGATGAACTACGATACTTATCTGATTGAAAACGGAAGTGTAAGTAATTACCTGCATAATTACGGCCATCTGTCCGGTACATTTCAGTATTTGTACACGATCAACCATCATCTGGACCTGAGAGTTTCCGGTGGTAATTCGTGGCGCGCTCCGTCCATAAATGAGCTGTACAGCAACGGGATTCACCACGGAGCAGCTCTTTACGAGATAGGCGACCGGAATTTAAAAGAGGAACGCGCCTGGAATATTGGCGGAGGAATCAATTATTCTTCGGTCCGCTGGAGCGCTCAACTGGATGTTTATCATTACTGGTTTTCCAATTATATCTACCTGCAATCCACCGGGACGCCGATCCTGACGATCTACGGAGCTTATCCGGCTTTCGCGTATCAACAGGTACAGGCCACCTATTCGGGAATGGATCTGAATGTGAATTACAAGTTTACAGGCTGGCTTTCCGCTTCATTGAAAGGTTCCTTGGTCAGAGCTTATAATCAAAAAACAAAGCAGCATCTGGTGAACATCCCGGCGGATCGTCTGAGACCTTCTTTATTGTTTACAAAGGAGTTCATAAATGAAGATCAGCTAAAGATAAGAATAGGTTCCACGTTGGTTCGAAAGCAGACAAAAGCTCCGGTCGAATATGATTATGTTGCACCGCCCAAAGGTTATGTATTAATGGATCTGGCTGTTTTGTACTATCTGAATTATGATAAAGGAGATATTGTGTTCAGTGTGAATGCGGAAAATCTGTTAAATACGAAATACCGTGATTATATGAATCGTTTCAGGTACTATGCAGACGAAATGGGGAGATGTGTTTATTTAAAAATTCAAGTTCCATTTTAAAAAAGAGAAAAATGAAAAAAGCAATTTTATTTATGAGTATGGCAATTGTAGCAATTGCATGTAAAAAAGAAAAAATCGAAGCTCCGCATGATGATCATGACCATGATGCCGTTACAACATTGAAGCTGGAGCTGAAAGATTCGGCAAATAATGTTTTCACGTATTATTTCCGTGATCTGGATGGAGTAGGAGGCGTAGCTCCGACTATCGATACGATCCAATTGGTGAAAGGAAGAACGTATGCAATGACCCTTTCTTTTTTATATGAATCGTCTTCCGAAACAGAAGACCTGACTGCTGAGATTATAGCAGAAGCGGACCATCACCTGATCTGTAAATCAACAACACTTTCCGGGTTAACTTTTTCATCCGCTGACGAAATAGGAATTACCGGCAGCTTAATTGTTGATCAGAATACGGCAAGTGAAGGAACAGTGAGAATCCGTTTGAAACACTTCCACGATGCAAGTGAAAAGCCCGGAGGATGTGATGCCGGTGATACAGATGTGGATGTAACATTCCCAACGGTAGTACAATAAAAAACATAAAAAAAAGGTGGTCAAAATTATTTTTGACCACCTTTTTTATTATTAGATAAATGTATTAAGATCACTCTTTCACAATGATGAACTCTGTTCTTCTGTTCATCTGATGCTGTTCCTCTGAACAGTTGGAATCATCTGCTTCTTCACATCCGCAATTATTCAGCAGCTGTGTTTCACCATATCCTTTACCTGTGATGCGTGCGTCTCCGTTTTTAATACGCTTTTTGATATATTCAGCTGCGCGCATTGCTCTTCTGTCAGAAAGCCATTGATTGTATTCATCGTCTTCACGGCAGTCCGTGTGGGAACCTAATTCAATAACGATATTCGGATTCAGGTTCATTGCCTGGACGATCTTATCCAGCTCTTTTTTCGCGTCTTTTCGTAGATAAGAGCTGTTCAGATCGTAATAAATCGTGTTTAATACCATCACTTTACCCAAGTCTTTTCCTGCTTTGGATTTTTCAATACCGATCGGTTCTATATCAATATAACGATCACTGCCGGCAACAAATGCAACATCTTTGGAAACGGAAATATATCCTGGCTTATTAATGATAAGCTTGCAGGTCGTGTTAGAGTTAAGCTTTAATCCTTTGAAGTCATTGGAAACATACGTGCCGTCTTTTCTGGTGTACACTGAATAAAGTGTTTTTCCGTTTTTATCCTGAACTTCAATTTCAGCTCCTTCCAGCTTTGCATTCGTTTCTTTATCAAATACGGAACCTCTTAATGTGTAAAGCTGGCTTACTGAAATTTCCCGGTTTTCATCAACTTCAATTCCCAGTTCTTTTTCAATTGATTCAAATGTTTCCTCGCAATTTGTGCTGAAGTTCTGAATTGCGATTTCTTTCCCTGAAACAGAGTTGATGTACTTTAGTTCATACTTTTTACATTTTTCCAGAACGGAATAAAATTTACCGTCACGGATGCGTGGCAACAGCGTTATTATTTCTTCATCCGAGCAATCAATACATTTCAGCTGCATTGCTATATTTTCGGGAATTGTTTCATATCCGTCTGTCAGATAGATCCGTCCTTTAAGGACAGAATTCGTGGAATTACTTTCGTTAAATATTACCTGGTAGATGTCCAGTTCGCCGTGCCCGCCTTTTCTGAAAGAAGAAATATAGGCAGTCAGCCCATCCGCCGTAATTGAGAAAAATAAATCGTCGTACGTTGAATTAACGGGAGTTCCGAGATTTTCGGAATTAATAAATTTTCCGTCTTTCCATTCTGCTTTGAAGATATCAAACCCTCCGATCGATCTTTCATTATTTGAAGCGTAATACAGGGTTTTTCCGTCGAATGAAATAAACGGAGCATCTTCATCATATTTTGTATTGATCTCAGGACCTAAATTTACGGGGGCTGACCAGGTATTATCCGCGTTTTTAGTAATCATATAAATATCCAGCCCTCCGAATCCCTTCGGATTGTTTGAGGTAAATAATGCCATTTTTCCGTTTGGAGAAACAGTATAGTGCGTCTGCCAGTCCTCTGTATTGACATTATCATTGTTCAGTTTTTTTATCTGGTTGAACTTTCCGTTTTCGAAATTAGAATAATAAATATCTCCGTTTCCGGTTTCACTGTTGTATATATACACTCTGCGCTCATCCACACTTACGGAAATGCTCGCCTCATTTTCAGAAGGAGAACAGAAACCGATCATTTCAGGAGCTGTCCATTCATTGTCAACCAATGAGCTGACATAGATATCTTCATAATAAGTGCCGGTAACAGGATCTATCTGGTTCTCTTTATTATCTTTTGTCCAGGGCCTTCCGGAAGTAAAATACAGATTAGTACCATCGAAGGAAACAATAGGAGCAAACTCGGAAGTGTTTGTATTTATGGAAGTGTTTAAAGGTACCAGCTCCTTTATTTCTTTATTATCAATAGTGTTTTTAGCATTTTCTGCCTGTGTTAAGTTTAATGCTGCTTGATTGTACAGCGGATGTTTATTTCCTGCAACAGCAATGAATTTCTTGTAATTATCGATTGCTTCATCGATTTCTCCGAACCTGTGTAAAGCAAGCGCATAAAGATAAATGGCATCAGTGGGTGCGCTTTTTTCGTTTGGATTGAACATGTCGGCTTTTGAAGAAGTTTTTTCCGCTGCTTTTTTCAGATAGGTGATAGGCTCTTCCAGGTATTTGGAAGTCTGATTTAAGGCTACCCCGTACCGGTAATTGAAATTAGCATTTCCGGGTTCAAGCTCCGTTAACCGCTTGCCTGAGCTTAATGATTGAAGATACAATTCATTCATCAGATAATCATTGTTTATCTTGACAAGCTTGTGAACAGAGGTTTCAGATTCTGTTTTTATGCCGGAAGCATGTTTCGGATCCTGCTGGCCAGATGAAAACGAATTTGTTATCATTATCACCAGGGAAAAACAGATTGTAAGTAATTGTTGACTAATAAGATTCATACTTTATGGAAATAAACGTCACATCCGTTTAACGAATAATTGTTAAAATAGTTTCAAAAAAAGATTTTTTTAATTATATATATCTATTATCTTAAAAATCAGCGCGTATTATTTTCGAGGGAACTTTCGTTAAATAATACCCAGTCGTAAGCAAAATGGGCCGCCGCGGCAAACCATAAACTCCAGTAATCATATCCAAAAGACAGGACCAATATAAAAGGAGTAAGCAAAAGCCCGTACAGGGACATCCGCCAGTTTTTCGGATGGTAATATCCGTGTACGGCAATAAAAACTATAGTTGTAATTACAGGGCCCAGCCAGAGCTGAATTCCTGCTCTGAATAGCAGCTCTTCTCCGATACCGGCACAGAGAGACAAAAAAACAGCATCGAATTTATTCAGATTTAGCTGCCGGATCATTTGCTGCTGCTTATTTAATTCATTTTTGAATACAGGCTTTTTTAACAGAAAAACGGCAAGCTGTGC
Source organism: Flavobacteriia bacterium 40-80 (assembly GCA_001899145.1). Taxonomy (GTDB): domain Bacteria; phylum Bacteroidota; class Bacteroidia; order Flavobacteriales_D; family Crocinitomicaceae; genus 40-80. The sequence continues at coordinate 319,160 of MKVF01000006.1, read as the reverse complement.
ATATATAATTCCAAATGCCAGACCGTTCAGGGTATTCAGGTTCCAGAAGAGATCCAGCTCCATGATCTCATAAAAGCTTTCTGATTGCCATATAATTCTGTAAATGAATGTAGGAACCGGAAAAGCGAATAACGTCAGGAGTCCGAGGAGATAGATCTTCCGTTTTGAGGTCATTTAGAAATTTTATTTCGGATTGCGTTTTCTGCCGCTTTAACAATGTCTGCAATGTTTTTACCTCTTAATTCAATGGGTTCCAGAACTTCCCATTTTATCTTATTAAAAGGCATTAGCGGAAAAGGGCCTCTGCGAACGATATTGTAAGAGCCGGAAATGGCAACCGGAACAATAAGCAGGTCAGGGACAAGATTTGCAAATGTTTCTATCCCCCCGATTTTAAAAGGCTTCATGATTCCATCTTTAGAACGCGTACCTTCCGGAAAGATAAAAGCTGACCATTTTTTGTTTCTCATATTGTCTGCCAGCTTTGCTATTTCACGTTTGGAAAGCTCCGGATTATTGCGATCTATATTTGCCGCTCCTCCATGAAGGAGATTGAAGGAAATGCTTGGGATCTTAGCTTTCGAAAGCTCTATTTTAGAAACGAACTTTCCGTGAAATTTCCTGAAGTAATAGATTAATCCCGGAATATCGAAAGAAGACTGATGATTGGATACAAAAAGAATGGAGCGGTTTTTCGGAAGCTTGAAACGCTGCTTCAGGCAGACCCAGTTGAGCATTATCAATTGAGAATAATTCAGAAAGAAATTCAGTATGTCCACACTTTTCTTATGAGCATTGTATCCTCCTAATTTTAAAGAAAGCCATTGAATCGGATGAAATATCCCTAAGAAGAAACAAAAAAGAAGATAGAAAACCGGAGTCAGTATAAAACCTAATACTATTCGCATAAATATTTTAATAATGTTACAAATAAGGTCGTGTAAAACTAAACGGTTAACTTAAAAGGTGTACGATTAATGATGGAGCTGCCCAGCGTCAGTTCATCTGCGTATTGTAATTCTGTCCCTACGCTGACTCCCCGTGAGAGCGCGCTGATAAATACATCAAAAACAGCTATTTTCTTATACAGATAGAAACTTGTGGTATCGCCTTCCATTGTCGCGTTCAGGGCAAATATAATCTCTTTTACATTTCCCTGGTGTAATTTTTCTATTAAAGAATGAATATTAAGATCATTCGGCCCTATTCCGTCCATGGGCGATATAACGCCTCCCAGAACATGGTAAATTCCTTTGAAAGAACCGGTTTCTTCAATCGCCATAATGTCTCTGATATCTTCAACGATACAGATTTCATCATGATTCCTTGCCGGGTTGGAACATATTTCACAGATCACCTGATCGGATATGTTTCCGCAGCACTTACAGAAGAGGATATTTTCTTTCATCTGAATAAAAGACTGTGCAAAACGTCTGATCTCATCCTCATCCTTTTTCAGGAGATGAAGTGCAAGACGCAAGGCCGTTCTTTTTCCCACGCTTGGTAATGAAGACAACTGCTCTACTGCGTTTTCAATATGTTTGGACAGTACTTTCAAATGAGAAAAGTTTCCTGCAAAAATAGACGAATATCAGCGATAATAAGAGTATGAAAAATAAATTAACCAACAAATCAATGTGGAGAAAATAAAGGAAAAAGCTACATTTGCCGAATGAGAGATTTTGAAGTGATTCAATATGAATTGTTTGGTTTGTCCCTTCAGGAACCGGTTTCATTAATTTATAACTGGCTGGTAGCAGTTCTGTGCCTGCTCTGGTATCTGAACCTGAAACCTGAAAATGAGCTGGTTCGGAACTGGCGTTATTTCTTCCTGACCTTTTCCATTACCTGCTTTGTAGCGGGCATCGCCCATTCTCTTTATCAATATACAGGGATTTATGGCAAAATGCCTCACTGGATCGGAGGTATTGTGTCCGGTTATTTTGTGGGAAAAGGCATGCTTTCGCTATTAGCTGATACTGATATAAAAAAAGGATTGAACCTTTTGTTGAAATCAAAGCTGGTGATCAATTTGACACTGGCTTTAGGATTGGTGACCTTTACATTTGTTTTGATAGATTCTGTGCTGACGTATATTGTATATTGTGCGGGAATCAGCCTATTTCTGATCAGAAAGGGACAAAAAGATCTGAAGTTATTTGTTTATGGAGTGATAACGAGCTTTTCCGGAGCGTCGTGCTTTGTTTTGAAATTAGACGTTTCCAGATATTTTAACCGCGAGGATTTTAGCCATGTTTTTATTTTGGCGAGCTTAATTCTGTTTTTTTATGGAGCGAAGAAACAGGAGCAGCGAAAAGAATTGATTATTGAATAAATTGTTTTTAGAATGACATACGATGTTGCTATAATTGGAGGAGGAATTGTTGGTGCAGCTACTTTTTACAAGCTGCAGTCGCGGTTTCCGGAGTTGAAATTAGCATTGATTGAAAAAGAAGCATTGCTTGCCAATCACCAGACCGGTCATAATTCAGGAGTAATTCACTCGGGATTGTATTACAAACCGGGATCTTACAAGGCAAAAAATTGTGTGCAGGGAAGACGGGAGCTGGTTGCTTTTGCCAAAGAACATAAAGTAGCTCATGATGTGTGTGGTAAAATTGTGGTGGCGACAAAAGAGCAGGAGCTGCCGGAGCTGGAAAAGATCTACAAAAACGGAGTTGCAAACGACACGGAAGGAGTTGAAAAAATCACAGCACAGCAAATAAAAGAAATAGAGCCATTTTGTGAAGGTATCGCGGGCTTGTGGGTGCCGTGTACAGGAATTATTGATTTCAGAGGTGCTACGGAAAAGATGGTGGAGATTGGCCTGTCACTTCAGCCGGAGAGCAAATTATTTTTGCAGCACGAAGTAACAGATGTGGTGAAAGGCGAATCAGTATCTTCCGTTATTACAAATAAAGGAACGATAAAAGCAAAGCATCTTGTTTTTTGTGCAGGCCTTTTTGCGGACAGATTAGCAAAAAAGGACGGTGTGAAGCTGAAAGAAAAAGTAGTGGGATTCCGCGGCGATTATTATGAGTTGACAGATGATGCCAGACATAAAGTACGAAACCTGATTTATCCCGTTCCGAATCCGGCAATGCCGTTTCTGGGAGTGCATTTCACAAGAATGACAAACGGAGATGTGGAATGCGGACCAAATGCGGTATTTACTTTTAAAAGAGAAGGATACGGAAAAACGGATTTCTCGCTGAAAGATACAGTAGATGCCCTGACTTACGGAGGAACATGGAAGCTGTTCTTTAATAATATGAGCTTTGGGATCAATGAATACAGGAGAGCTTTTTCCAAGCGTTTGTTTCTGAAAACCCTTCAGGGATTAATTCCATCGCTCCAGATGGAAGATATTAAACCGGGAAGAGCAGGAGTGAGAGCTTTATTGCTGAGCCAGGACGGCGACACACGAGATGATTTCCGGATCGAATACCACGGAAATTCCATTCACGTTTTAAATGCCCCTTCACCGGCAGCTACGGCGTCTCTTTCGATTGGAGGTTATATCGCGGAGGAAGCAGAAAAACATTTTGGCTTGAAATAGCAGAAGATAAAACTGATGAGATTGCGAACCGTAAGATCTTGTATTTTTAGTCTTACATCTAATGTCTTACGTCTTGTTTCTTACGTCTGATGTCTTGCGTCTTTCAGTCTCCTATTGTGCTTCCCATTTTTCACTTCCTTCTTCATACACTTTAAAAGTGATGTTGAAAGTTGTTCCTTTTGAAGAAGTTTCATAATTGATTTTCCCTTCGTGCATGTCGATGATTTGTTTTACCATCGCTAATCCCAGTCCTGTCCCTTTGGATTTGGTAGTGAAATACGGTGTGAAAATTTTGGATTGATTCTCCTCAGGGATACCGGAACCGTTGTCTTTTACTTCGATATGCCACTCATCTTTGAGCTTATGGATGAAGATGCCGATCTTCGGGCTCCGGTTTTCCGGAATAGCCTGGCGTGCATTCTGGATCAGGTTATTGAAAACACGAAGCAGCAGGTCTTTGTCCCCGAGAATGATACATTCTCTTTTAGCGTGGAAAAATTCGATTTCCGAATCAATAGTGGACTGAAAAATTTCCTTTACATTCTGAATGATCTTAACCAGATCCACCGGAGTAAAGGTCGATTTTGGCATCTTTGCAAAATTAGAGAACTCATTCGCGATTTTCGCCAAAGTATCAATTTGTTCTACCATAGATTCAACTATTTTGTCGATCTGGGCTTTATCCACTTTTTCATTTTCATCAAAAATCCGCTGGAAATGCTGTAAACGCAGCTTCATTGGAGTCAACGGGTTTTTGATCTCATGGGCCACCTGCTTCGCCATTTCTTTCCAGGCGTTTTCACGTTCGCTTTGTGCCAGCTGCTGCGCCGTATATTCCAGCTCCTGAAGCTTTTCATTGTATTTTTTTACCAGCTCACCGATTTCATCTTTTCCCTGGTATTCGATCGGCTGGTTGTATTTTCCGAAGCGGATATTCGCAATTGATTCTTGCAGCTTTTTCAGCGGCAACGTGATCCAGTTGGAAATGAACAATGTAAACATTGTCGTAAAAGCCAGCAGCAGAATGAAAATGTTGAGAATGGAAACAAGGAAATTCTCGATCTGAAGCTCATACTGTTCCTGTTGCCCGAACTGTTGCAGGTTGATAATGGCTTTTATTGTTCCGTCACTATTGTACATGGGAACATATCCCGAAGTATAAGACAGATTTCCGATATACTCCGTATGTATATATTCGCTGTTGTTATAATCTGTCATGTGTTTGAAAGCACGGGAATTGATCTGTTCGCTGATCAGTCCTGAATTGTATAATTTCTGACGTGATGTGGAAAGCAGGTATCCGTTCGGGCTGAAAATATTGATGTCTGTGGAGAAAACACGTGAAAGGTTCTGAAGCCGGACTTCCAGCAAATCGCTTGAAGCCTGCTCGAACGCGCTGCTATCGCTGTTATTAAGGTTGTTTAGATCTACCGAAATAGAAGTTAATTTATCTTTGATGTGCTGATTGGTAATTTCATTGTACTGGCGCTGAATGAAAATTCCGGATCCAATTCCATAAGCGAATAAAGTGATCAGAACGATTCCGAAAAGTAGAATCTGAATTCTGAGTGCCAGTGTTGGCAGAATTCTCCAGTTCTTTTTGAAAAGCAGCTTTTCGCTCAAAGGGAGCAGCAGCAGCAAGCCGTAGAAGCAGAATAGATAAGAAAAAGAGGTGAAAAACTGGAACGTTGTGTTGCTTGGTTTCGACACAACGATCGTATCCAGATTGGTACGACGGTAAATGTAATGATTGTAATCTCTTCTGTTTGCGAAGCCATCATGCCGCGAATTGATAAGCTTGAGCATATTTTCATCTACGGAAGGATAAATATAATTTCCGTAATCATATACTAATTTGTGATTGTAATATTTTGCCAGGGAATAATTTTCCAAAACGTCAAATACTTTTGATTTGGAAGAGATCAGCAATCTCGGATAACCAATGTTTTCAGGTATTTTTTTCGTTTTTAGCGCGATGTACAGAAATCCGTAAAAGTTATCCCCGTCACAGATAAACTGTTTGATGATATAGGCGTACTGGCTCGTGAAATTTTTGATGTAATAAATATTTTCATCAATTTCAGAAGGAATTGAATTATAAGTGATGATCCGGTCGAGCTTCTGGATGTTGGAAGTCTGATTGCTGGTAAAGTTCAGTAAAGAAATTCCCTTGCTGTTGAACAGAAAAAATTCCACTTCGTACTGTTCCCAGAAGTTATTGAAGAACCGTTTTTCCAGGTTTTCTTTCAGTCCGCTCGGACTGACCATTTTATCTTCTTTCAGAAGCCTGACGAGGTACTCGTCTGTTTCAATGCTGTTTTTGATCGCACTGTATTCTATTTCTGTTGAAATATCCTGATCGGAAGCGAGCTGGTTTGCAAGCAGCTGGCGTTCCTGTTTCTCTTTCTTATCCAGAAAGTTCTGCAGTACGTTGAAGCTGTGGATTGAAAAAAGAAAAAGTATAAAGATGATGGTGTAATTGGGCAGTTCTTTTTTGTTTTTGCTGCATATCTGGTAAAAAACAGGAAGGATCAGCAACATCAGGATCCAGTTCTTAAACGGATGGTGAAAGAACAGGTTTAAAGATAGATAACTGATTATCAATAAGCCTACGCTTCCATATTTAAGGAGCGCAGGAACTTCATTCTCCTGGTAAAAATTGATCAGCTTGCGGAATGCTTTTAAAAATTCAAAAAACAACAGACCGACGGAAGTTAAAGCAAAAAACGAATAAAAATTTAACCCGAATAATTTGTTTATTTCCAGCTTAATAGAGGAGTTTTCAATTAATCCTTTGAATATATAATCGTTGAACAGCAGAAATAATAACAAGAGTGATGTGCTGAAAATTCCGCGAAGCAGCTTGTTGCTCATCTCTTCTTTGTCTTCAGGAAGCAGCAGCTGAAAAAGAATTTTTATTCCAAAGATCAGCACCAGGATGTTCAGCCAGAAATCAGCGAAGGAAGGAAACCATTCCGAAGAAGCGTAAAGTGTCGGCTGAAAGGCGGTTATTTCATCAAATACGGAAAGCCAGCCGCTACGCAGCGAAATGTAGCGAAGCCATATAATAGTGAACCCGACAAAGATTTTGATAAAAGCGCTTTTGCGCCGCAAGAAGAGAAGTATGCTGTTTAAGAGAAAAAAAGTCGTAAGGATCAGCAATCCGAATATGCTGTCGGAATAAAATGACTTCACATTCTGGAATTCGTAAGGAATCACGCCAAACAAAAACTGCCCGTTGTCATAGATCGGTAATGCTTTCTCTTTTTCCAGCGAAATATATCCTTTGAACGGAAAATTGAAACGTGCGGGGAAATCGTTCTTCAGGTACTTGTTCTCGTAAGGATAATGAGAACGAATCAAAAAGGAAGCGACTAATTTGATCGAATCCTTTTCATAAGTTTTCGCATAATACCAGCCATTCTGCAAATGAATAATTCCGTCCGCCGGAAAATGATAATCCGCAAATTGAGATACAGGAACGGTGTTGGTGCTCCAGTAGCTTAAAGAATCATTCACATAGAGATGAACATAAAAAGGATGCTTTTCAAATTGTAAGGAATCAAATCGTGTGTGAGCCGATAATTTGTCCAGGTAATTGTTTAATTCTTTCTGAGTGCGGTTGAATGATTTTTGAAACTGGCGGATCGCACTGTCATAATCACGGTGTAGTGCAATATAAGACACGATCACCAATGCTGACAGTGAGATTAAAAATAAAATCGGGGAATAATATCGTTTAATTAATCTTAGCAAGCTCGTTAAATTTCACGTTTTGTTCCAAATTACCAACTAATTTAATAAATTCTTCGTCGGCCCGGTGATCATTGAAGAAAACAAAGTCGGCATTTTTCCTGTACGGGAATAAATATTCATTGAAGCAGGGTGTAACATGATTATTCCATTGATAAAGAATTGCTTCCCTTGAATACCCACGGGATTCCTGATCACGGTAGAGTCTTCTGTCCAGCTGTATGTTCAGATCTACGTCCACGAAAATGGAATAGTCCAGTTTTGACCGGATTTCTTCATAATGAAAAAGAAACAATCCTTCAATGATGACGATCGGAGAAGGATTCAATGTGATCAGAACATTTTTTTCCGCCGGGTTATTAAAGTGATACTCGATTACTTCTACTGGTTTACCACTGACAAGGTCATGAAAATCAGCGAATAATAATTCTGTATTCAGGGCTGTAGGGAGATCGAAATTCACTTCTCCGTTCTGATCCACATGCTGAAGATGCAGCGGCTTATAATAATTGTCCATAGAGAAGATTGTCGGGCGAAAATCTTCAAAGTGTTTTGATAACCGCTTTAATAATGTTGTTTTTCCTGACCCGCTTCCTCCGCAAATTCCAATGACCATTTCTGTGTTTTTTATTCTTTAATTAAACCAAACTGAATGAAGTGGTGCGTCAGGTGCTTTTCATGCAGTCGTTTCCAGAGGCTGAAATCCAGCGGCCCGAAATGCGGATGCACTGTTTTTCGTCCCGGATTTGCTGCGAACCAAAGTTCCAGATCTATCCACGCTTCGCAATAAGCATCGGTTGCAAGTTCAATTTCCTCATGAATAAGTGGTGGATTCTCCTTCACAAATGACGCGTTAAAATTTCTGGGCAGCGGTTTGTCCGATAAAATGAAAGCCTGCAGCTTTTCGTACATTTCTTCATTTACCTGTACAGGATATTGATGCAGCTCAACAGCTATTTCAACGGTATGAGTGAGATGTTCTACCATCTGCTGTGCGGACATCGTCCCCCAAAGCGGCTTTGTATCAGGTGTCAGCTTGTCCAGATAAGGTAATATGATCTCTAAGTTTGAATCAATGAATTGCATTGTAATTTTTGCCTACTAAGATATTTAAACTTTTTGGTTTTACTTCTATGTTCAGCTCATTTCTGACATTAAAAGGCTCACCGTCATAATGTGCAATATTGCCTTTCATCCGGATCCGTGCTTTTTTGAAAGAAATGATCTGAATATTTTTATTCTGATCTGCTTTCCGGCGGAAAAAATCAGTGACTAATCCGGGGAGAGCGGTCAGTTTTATCGGACGGAGCAGGCAAAGTTCCAGTATTCCGTCGTCCAGCTTTGAGTTCGGGGAGATACAGAAGCCGTTTCCGAATTCGGAAGAATTAGCAATGCTGCAAAGAAAGTAATGATCTTCAATGAGCTGGTTCTCTGTTTCTATAATTGTGTGAACCGGTTTGTACCGGAAAAATTCTTTCAGGACAAGCTTTACATAACTTGAAAAACCTCTTTTATGATATTCGTCAAATCGTTTGGCTATGAGCGCGTCAAAGCCGTAGCCTCCAAAACCGAGAAAAGGCTTGTCGTTGGCAAGAATGGTATCCATTTTTGAAGAATGTCCTTCGTTGATACATTTAATCGCCTCTATGATATTCAGAGGGATTTTCAGATGTCTCGCCAGACCGTTTCCGGAACCTGTGGGAATAATGGCTAATTGTGTTACTGTACCGATGAGTCCGGTTCCCACTTCATGAACGGAGCCGTCACCTCCGACAGCACAAACAATATCAAAGCCTTCGAGAGAGGAGTCTATGGCTATTTGCCTGGCATGTTTCCTGTATTCTGTCAGGCGGATCTCATAGTCATATTTGTTGTGATCCAGGTACGTTTCAATAAGGTCAGGTAACTGATTTTTCTTACCGATACCGGAAATCGGATTGATGATAAATCGAATGCGTTTCTTCCCTGACATTTTAATTTTTACTGATTCCGGAAATAGCAAAAATCGTGCCTTAAAGTTTGAAAAATTATAAAAATATTAACGTTTATTCGTATTCGCCTGATTGTGCACTAAATCAGAATTGAAGGTCTGAATCATCGCCCGGATTCTTTTGCTCACGATTTGAGTTTTGTTTTGATAAGAGCTGAGCGAATCTGCCTGAACAGCACCCGGAGTTTTTATATTGATCAGGTTCCGGCATTCATTGTCTTGAAATGTCAGAATGTAGTTTTCGAAGAAATAAAAATAATTCCCCTGAGCATAGCTCATTGCTTCATTTCTGTGTTTGAAATAGGAGTTGCCGAACGCGTAAAAATCAGTTTTGATATCCAGCAAATCGAGCAGGGTAGGATACAGATCCGTCTGCTGGAAAAACTCATCGGAATTTACAGGTTTTACTTTCTGTTCCGGGTCAAAAATCAGAATCGGTATATGGAATATTTCGGTATGTGAAGCATATTTGGAGCTGACTGCTGCCGGTGTGTGATCCGCTAAAAAAATGAACAGGGTATTTTTATACCAGTCTTGTTTTTTTGCCTCTTTGAAAAATAAGCGAAGGCTTTCATCCGTGTAATTGATTGTTTCGCATAGCGGATGCGGCCCTTTTTTTAATTTCCCCTTCCAGTTTTTCGGAATATAATACGGATGATGGGAGGAAAGCGTAAAAATGGTTGAAAAGAACGGTTTTTTAAGCTCATTCATTTTTTTTACTGACCAGGGAAGGAAATATTCATCCAGGATTCCCCAGGATTTGTCAAAATGAGCATCGTTTCCATATTCATTTCTCCCGAAGTAATGCGTTACGCCCATTTGCTTTGTAAAAGCATCAAAACGCATGGAGCCGTTGGTTGCACCATGAAAAAAGGCGGTTTCATATCCATTTGAGCCTAAGATTTGGGCAATCGATCGGACATTATTGCTTCCGTATGGAGAAGTGATGTAAGCTTCATCCATCCAGGTTGGAATGGATACATAAATGGCCGGCATTGCTTCAATGGAGCGGCTTCCGTTTGCCACTCCGTTTTTAAAGTTTAAGCTGTGCTGCGCAATGGAATCCAGGAAAGGAGTAAATGATCGTTTTGCTCCTGCACATCCGACAAATTCAGCCCCGAAGCTTTCCAGAAGAATGATAACGACGTTTTTCTGCTGTGAAAATAAATGCTGTGGCTGGCTGGTTTGTACGGGATTGAAATGTTTCGGAAGCTCTTCCGGTGTATAATATTCCGGTACTTCCAGCTGCTGTTTTCCTATGGACTTAACAACTGTGAACGGCGTATTTAAAACCAGCCCGATCTTGTCAGGTGAAGTAAAAAAGCTGGCGTTCAGAGTGGAAATGGGGCGAAGCGAAAAGCCTCCTCTTCCTAAAGCGATGGTACATCCGGTAATAATGAGGAAAGAAAAAAATTCTGCTTTATAGGTGGTGAAAACCGGGCGTTTAAATGTTTTTTTATGAATGAAGATGAAAATTCCAAGGAAGATCAGCATGAATAATAACAGAAACCAGAAGTCGCGGAATAAAGAGCTTAATTGCTGCTGAAAATCGTTTCCTGTCGAAACAATGGAGAATAGGTCGATGGTAGATCTTTTGTGAGAATGTTTATAATAAATGACATCGATCAGATTCAGCGAAAGACACGAAATGAAAATGATGTAGTAAAGGCTGTTCAGAAATAATTGAAATGCTTTTGTAAAACGAAATCTGAAGGGCAGAGAATGAAGGATGATATACGGAAATCCGATTAAATTAAACGTTACAATATCAAACCATAATCCTCCAATGAAGTCAGAAAAAGTAAAGCTCTGAAAAGTTGTTTTGTTGAACAGGAAAAACAGAACCCGGGTAATTTGCATAAAGACGAGAAACCATCCCGCTCTTTTAACTAATTCCACAACATTTGAAGGAAGTTTCCCGAATTGCATATTTTCAGACAGAAATGAGTCCCGGTTTGCCGGGACTTGATATATTTATTCGATTATTGAAATTTCGTCGATAGAATCACCTTCACGAATAGCGTCTACTACCTCAATTCCTTCGGTAACTTTTCCGAAACAGGTATGATGGCGATCCAAATGAGCGGTATTATTTCTGGAATGACAGATGAAAAACTGAGATCCTCCGGTATTTTTTCCGGCGTGAGCCATAGAAAGCACTCCTCTGTCATGATATTGATTTTCTCCGGTCAGCTCGCAGTCAATACTATATCCCGGTCCGCCTGTTCCCGGATATCCGTTTGCTCCTTCTCTTGTGTTTGGGCAGCCCCCCTGGATAACGAAGTCAGGAAGTACTCGGTGCCATTTCAGCCCGTTATAAAATCCCAGCTTTGCCAGCTTTACGAAATTTTCAACTGTTTTCGGAGCGTCTTTTTCGTAAAAAGTAACACGCATATCCCCTTTATTGGTTTTAATTACTGCTTCCATATTTTTTAGATTTCGAGTTGCAAAGATAACATAAGTTAGATGTAAGACAAAAGACGCAAGACAAAAGACCAGGGATTTTACGATTTAAGGATATCCAGATATTTAAAAGATGATGGGGTCCGGCTAGACACCATGAACAATTCACTATTCACTATTCATAAATTCTTAATCTACAGAAAACAATCAAAAGCTATTGCAGCTTAATTAATTTCCCGTTTCCTGCTTCGGTTTTTACATCCAGGTGAGAAGGAATTCCTTCATAATAAATATCTCCGTTACTTTCTATTAACCCTTCCATATAAGTCTGGTTTGTGTTAAAATAAACGGGCTGGCTGGTAAAAGAACGGATATAGATATAATCAGATACTTTTAATCCCAAAGCATTCAGAGAGGAGGCAAAAGATATGTTATTGTTGCAGGTCTTTGCTTTTCCTGTATAGGTGAGATCTGCAAAACCATATACTACATACGTATCAAGTTGATGAACGTCAAAGTCCAGCACAATTGATGCTGCTCCGTCGTTTACTTTTACATAGATGAACGGTGATTTCAGGGTACCTCTCGAAACAACCGAATCCCCGGAATTTATTGTTAATGAAGAAAGATCGGAAATATGTAATTCTACCGTGAGCTGATGGTTCATTTTCCGTAACACATTGCATTTATTTTTATTGGAAATATGTAAAACGGAATCTGCATCGTATGAAAAATCAATGTGTTTAATGAGATTTTTCCCTCCATGAACTACTGCCTTATTAGTTGAATCCTGGATAAGGATATATTTGATTTTCCCTGTTACGGATAATTTATCCAGGCGGGGAAGAGGCAATTCAAGACTGCTGTCTTCTCCCAGCGTTTTAAAGCATGTTCTGTCCTCTGCCTTTTTGCAAGAGAAAGAAAGTACAGCAATTATCGCAAGCGAAAGTATTTTAAAACGTATATCCGATCCCATATTCCACATAATCTGCTTTTGCCCAATGTGATTTTAACCCCACTACTGCAAGTAAATGATTGTTAATCTGATATTTGAATCCCAAACGGGTGTATATCGGTCCGTCTGGCTTAAATTTATCATATACGTAAGCGCCCAATCCGACAACGACTCTCAGTTTATTAATATACAGGTTGTAAGCACTGAATACACCTGCCTGAATCACGTTCCAGGGCGTTGTGTCGTCCCGGTACACATCATTTAATATAGAAGTCTTATAAAAGCCATCCGCGTAAATTTCAATTCCTGATTTTTTTGTAAAGCGTTTTGTCACAGTGAACGACAGGTTTCCTATCAGATGTAATTTCCCCCCGATAGGATAAATTTCCTTACAGCTGACTATTCCTAAGAGTCCGAATTTCCATTTTTTATCAAGCTCAATTTTTTGTTCTTTAGTTTTTAATTCCACATTTTCGAGCAGATAACCTATTCCGATAGACGGTTGTATAAGATTGACTCCCAGGTTTGGAACTCTTGACGCTCCGTTACTGGCATGTGTAATATTAAAGCCTAAATTGAAATACAGCCCGTTGCTGAAATAGTGACGGTATTTTATACCTAAATTGATTAATGCGTTCAGATGAGTGCTGATCGCCGAATTTTTCGGATTTTTCACCGGATCGTAAATTTTGGTAACATAACCTATCCCGACACCGATATTCCCCGAAAATTCATCTTTTTTGGTCTTTATAAAGGGAAAATCCCCGAAAACTATTCCTCCGAACATGCTTCCGAGAATGTGCCCGTTTCCGACACTTGTTCCGATAAAGGAAACACCGTATTTCGGATATTTATACAATTGGTGATATTCGCTTTTTCCTTTCGTCTGATAATAAACAGTAAGTTCTCCGCCGATGGCGTGGCTTTCAGGAATATGGCTCATAAGTCCGCGGTGGGCAATGATGAATCCTGTACGGTTTTGTATTTCAATACCTAAATGATTATTTCCCTGAGCGAAGGCGCTGAGTGCGATGAGGAAAGTAATCAAAAGGTAAAAAAGGTTTTTCATGTGGCAAATGTAATCAATAATTGAATTATCAATAATTTTGTGGCACAGATTTTAAACAGCCCTTTAAGTATGATGAACGATCCGAGATTAGACGCATTTAAAAGATTATTAGACATTATGGATGATCTGCGGGAAAAATGTCCCTGGGATAAGAAACAGACGTTTGAAAGCCTGAGAAAGTTGACCATAGAAGAAACTTTTGAATTGTCGGATGCTATTCATGAACAAGATCTGGAAGAAATAAAAAAGGAGCTGGGAGATTTGTTCCTTCATCTTGTTTTTTATTCAAAGCTGGGAAGCGAGGTCAAAGCATTTGATGTGACAGATGTTCTGAATGGTGTGTGTGATAAGTTGATCCACCGCCATCCGCATATTTATGGTGATGTGAAAGCGGAAGATGAGGAAGAAGTAAAACGTAACTGGGAGAAGATAAAGCTTTCAGAAGGAAATAAATCGGTGCTGGGAGGAGTCCCGAAAAGTCTTCCTGCGATGAATAAGGCGCAGCGGATCCAGGAAAAGGTGAAAGGAGTAGGCTTTGACTGGGATGATAAAAGCCAGGTCTGGGCGAAAGTGGAAGAAGAAATCAGAGAGTTTAAGGAAGTGGAAAATGTGGATTCAAAAGAAGCGGAAAAGGAGCTGGGAGATATTTTCTTTTCACTGATCAATTATGCCCGGTTTATGAATATCGATCCTGAAGCAGCGCTGGAAAAAACAAACCGGAAATTTATTGCCCGGTTTCAGGAGCTGGAACGGCTGATTACTGCTGATGGAAAAGTGATTACAGAGTTGAATTTAGCGGAAATGGATACCTATTGGGAGAAAGTGAAGAAAGCACGGAATACTCATTAATCAATGAAAGTGCAGTTTTAATTTTTTTTTCGCCATTTTCTCAATAGAAAATAGTAAATATGCAACCTTATTAAATATAATGTAGAAGGAAACTCATGAAATTATCCAACATCCTATTAACGATTTCATTTTTATTCTGTATTACGCTGTCGTTTGCTCAGAATGCAACCATCAGAGGTTATCTGAAAGACAAGAAGACAGGAGAGCCGGTAATCTATATGCAGGTTAATATTTACGGCTCTGGCCAGGAAGTATTTCAGGCAGTAACAGATATTGACGGTTTTTTCTCTGTTCCGAAAATGAACGTCGGAGAGTATAAGCTGAAGATAGAAAATGATTTTTTTGAAAAGCTGGAAGAAACAATTAAAGTTACTTCTGCCAATCAGATTGTCAATGTCAGCTATGTGTTGAAAGAAATGGAAGACGAAAAGCTGGATGATGTTGTTGTAAAAGCGCAGTCTTCCCATAAGAAGACAACGGTTACCGTTTCCGAGATAAATTTTAATAAGAAAGATGTGGAACGGATCCCTTCTCAGGGTGGTGAGCCGGACGTGCTTACAGCGTTCAGTGTTACTCCCGGAGTTGTTACGACCGGTGACCAGGGTGGACAGCTCTATGTTCGTGGAGGAACACCGATTCAAAATCGCATTTTGCTGGATGGTATGACTATTTACACGCCGTTTCACTCCATTGGTTTCTTTTCTATTTTTGAATCGGAACTGATCAAGAATGTGGATATTTACACGGGAGGTTTTGACGCAAAGTACGGCGGGCGTATTTCTTCCGTGATGGATATTACGTACAGAGACGGAAACCGGAATAAATTCGGAGGAAAAGTTTCAGCGTCGCCTTTCATGGGAAAATTAGTTTTGGAAGGCCCGCTCGGGAAGAATGGAAAGGAGCTAAGCAATACTTCTTTTCTTCTATCGGCTAAACATTCCCTTCTGCCATACACTTCCAAAGTACTTTATCCTAAAGTCAATAAGGGAAGCGGCCTGCCCTTCAATTTTACGGATGTTTTCGGAAAACTGACAATTAATACGGATGGAGGATCAAAAATTAACTTTTTCGGTTTTTACAACTATGACAGCGTTAACTATTACAACGCTGCGTCTTTAAAATGGACACAGGGAGGCGGAGGAATGAACTTTAATATCGTACCTCAGAATTCACCCGTTCTTATAAAAGGATATGTAAACGGAAGTTATTTCTCCACTTCATTCGCAGAAGCAGGTTCTGCTGCGCCGAGAACAAGCAGCATAGGAGGAGCGAACCTAGGATTTGACTTTACTTATTTCCAAAAGAGACAATCACAGATTGACGCCGGGATTTTAATCAGTGCGTTCAATACGAATTATAAGACAGCAAATGAGCTGGGAAATGTTATCAGCTCGGAGAATTTCTCATTCGAATTAGCGGCATTTGTGAATTACCGTCTGGTGTATAAGCGCTTTGTATTTCAGCCGGGCTTCAGGCTTCAGGCTTATGCTTCCCGAAGTACTATTTCACCGGAGCCTCGTTTAGCAGTTAAATATAACGCAAGCGAATTCCTCAGATTTAAAGTTTCCGGAGGGCGTTATTCTCAGAACTTTACTTCCACTTCTTCGGACAGAGATGTTGTGAACCTGTTCAACGGATTGCTATCCGCTCCGACAAATTTCCAGGAAACTTATACCGATGAAAATGGTAAAGTCAGAACAGTGAAAAATGCGTTGCAGTTCGCGTGGCATGCTGTGGGTGGAGTAGAGGTGGATCTTGGGAAATATGTTACTTTAAATGTAGAAGGTTATTACAAGGATTTTACACAATTGAGTAATATTAACCAGAACAAACAATACAATGACGAAGCTCAGTTTGATGATATTCCGGACGAATTGAAAAAAGATTTCATTATAGAATCCGGTAAATCATACGGAGTTGACTTTTTAGGTAAATTTCAAAAGAACAGAATGTTCCTTTGGGTAACTTATTCATTGGGATATTCCAAACGTCATGACGGATATGAATTTTATTACCCCGTTTTTGACAGAAGACATAACGTGAATATTGTTGCATCTTACCAGCTGGGTAAAAAGAAAGATATTGAGATTAATCTTCGCTGGAACTACGGATCAGGATTGCCGTTCACGCCGACTGCGGGAGCTTATCAGAATGAAACATTTCCTTCAGGTGTGACTACGGATTATACCACAACCAATTCCGGCGATGTGACGCTGATCATGGGGAAATTCAATTCCGAAAGGCTGCCTGCATACCACCGCTTGGACGTAACGATCAAAAAATCGTTCATCTTTAAAAATGAATCCAATCTGGAGGTCAACGCAAGTGTAACGAATGCTTACAACAGAAAGAATATTTTCTACGTAAATCGTGTCACAAACGAGATTATTTACCAGTTCCCGATCATGCCAAGCCTCGGCGTAAGCTATAAGTTTTAAGAGAAAAATAAATATTAAAATATGGAAAGGTTGCTAAAATGAAAATGGCAACCTTTTCTTATTTTGAGCGCATGTCTTTAAACCGGTAATGACTGCCGGCTTCCGGAAAGATTCCTATACTGTGCTTGTTTTAACAGGTGGGGAGAAACTGTCTTCGAATCACATGATCCTGATTATGGATGGTATGGAACGTTCTCCCAGGAGATGATACTTAACATGAATGATTACCTTTCAAAGTATCGAAACAAGTGAAACGTTTCTTTATACAGGTTTTATCACACTTATTAAATAATGCTTATTTCAGTAAGCTGTTTTTTTCCAGTAAATTTATAACTGTATTAAATACTTCACTTTTGGCTGCCGTAATGGTTAACAGAAGCTCATTTTTAGGATGCTTAAACAAAATTTCACCGGCATGAAGCAGCATATTCGTCATTTGAAACTGTTCTTTCCAGAGTTTATTCTGCTTATTGCAGCCATGCGGCCTGTCGCCGATAATAGGATGTAAAATATGAGCAAAGTGTTTTCTGATCTGGTGAAAACGTCCTGTTTCCGGATATATTTCCACCAGAGAATATCGCGAAGTAGCAAAATTTCCATGTACGACCGGAATCTCGAAATACCGTAGCGTTTTATAATGCGTTACAGCTTCCTGTATTTTACCGTCTTCTTCCCGTTTTAAAGCGTAATCGATACTTCCTTCTGCAGCTGTAAAGCCTCGTACAAGAGCATGATATACTTTCTTAACCTCCTGATTGGAAAATTGCAGCTGTAATTTTTTATCACATTCCTTTTCAAGAGTGAACAAAAGAATTCCGCTGGTTTTCCGGTCCAGGCGATGAGCAGGATATACTTTCCTGCCAATCTGATCCCTCAGGAGCTGGATGGCAAAAACTTCAGCATTCCTTGCAATAGGAGACTGGTGAACCAATAAGTCATGAGGTTTATTGATTGCAATCAGATCTTCGTCCTGGTAGAGTATTTCCAGCATTAACGGACTAATTCGAAGAACCCGTGCTGTGTCAATTCTTCGTTGAGCGTAGTTTTATACCTTACCAGGTAAAAATAAGTTCCCGGTAATGCTTCTTTACCATCTGAAATGCCGTTCCATTCGATAATATCTTCATTAATGTACATCACATTTCCCCAACGGTTCAGTATCGTAAAAGAGATTAACCCGATTGCCTGCTCGATAGTTGGTTTATAAATATCATTACTTCCGTCACTGTTAGGAGTAAACACATTCGGCATTTCCAGAACAGATGCGATCACAGGGCTGTTACAGTCATTAATAATGATGATTACAGAATCAGTAGCAGTACAGCCATTGGCGCTTCCGGTAACATAATATGTAAATTGCCCTAAAGAAGTAAAAGTTTCACTTGAACCGTTGGAAACTCCGTTGCTCCATGTGTAATTGTCCGCTCCGGTAGCATTGAATGTATAGGTTCCGTTTTGGCAGATAGTGGCATTACTTCCTCCGTCAAGGTTAATGTTTCCCTGATTTATTTTCACCGTATCTTTTTTCTCACATCCTGCTGCATCCTGTATCTTCACCGTATATTCTCCTGCACAGATATTATTTAATGAAGAGGAGGATGCACCTGTATTCCAGAGAACCTGGTAAGGAAGTGTTCCACCACTCACAACTAATGACGCAGAGCCGTCGCATGGATTTGCATTACAAGAAACATCTGTTTTTGTAATGGAAGTAGTTAAGCCTGACGAAGAATTGATGGTAACCTCTGAAGAATCTTTACAACCGCCTGCATCTGTAACGATAAGCTTGTAAGTTCCTGCTGAAAGAGTATTAATGGAAGAACCCGTTCCGCCATTCGACCAGATATAGCTATAAGGTGCAACGCCGTTGGAAACGGAAGCGGAAATTGCTCCGTTATTCAGTCCGCAGGAAGTATGGACAGGAGTCAAGGTAATCGCAGGACCGTTGCTCGTATGAAGAATTACCTCCGCAGTATCCTTACAACCGGAATTATCAGTTACGATTAATTTAAAAGTTCCGCTGGCTACATTGTTGATTGAAGAAGATGTTCCGCCGTTTGACCAGGCATAGGTGTAAGGAGTTGTTCCACCTGTCACGGATGATGTGACAGAACCATTGGAGGAACCACAGGTCGGAGGTATTGATGTAAGAGAAACAGAAGGTGCGTTTGATGCTGCCAGAACAATATCTGAAGTATCTTTACATCCGCTGGCATCTGTTACAATAAGTCTGTAAGAGCCGCTTGGAACGTTAGTGATGGACGGAGTACCTGCTCCGTTTGACCAGGAATAGCTGATCGGTGCATTTCCGCCGGTTACATTGGAACCTAAAGCGCCGTTGGGAAGATTACAGGTTGTATTCTGAAGGATGGATGTCTGTAACACAGGAATTGAAACAGGAAGTGTCTGGCAATTGTTGCTCAAAGAAAGGATATAATTCTCGTTTGCCGTATTATTTGGTAATCCCGGAGTCTGTGTTGTATTCGTTGCATTTTCACTCACCCAGTTGCTGACGTTATAGAAATCATTTGAGGCTGTGTTTTTCATGGAATATACCTTTCCGCCTCCGCTTCCTGAGAAGCTGATGTCGGCATTGGCTATTGTTACATCTCCGAAACCGAAGGAATGAACAGGTGTTGTCAGATTTCCGGGCTGGAAAATTAATACTCCGTCACCGCTGTTTCTAAGGCCAACCGGGCCCCAGTTAGAAGGTGTCGCCCATCCGCCGGAAGGATAGCTGCTGTCATTGGTGGATGGAGAGGAGCTTTGAGATTCCAGAAGATTAGAAGTACAGGGAATGACCAGCCTGCAATTTCCGTCGTTCATTGAAATATCGTTGGTGATCAGAGAAGATTCATAATCATTATCATTGTAAACCACGATCAGCGTACCAACAGGGATGGCAGACCAGAATGCAATATTTTTAAACCTGAAAGCTCCCTGAGCAATGCCTTTATTGCTGCCCGAGCCTAAATATCCGTTGTTGTCATCAAAGATCCAGTTTCGCAGATCTAAAGTGGAAGGAGCCTGACAGGCAGGCGTTACAGGACCTGTTACCAGAAATTCTATATATTCTTTTTCTCCTGCAGAACCATTAGATACTTCATTTATAACAAGTTTAGGTGTTTGAGCCTGAAGTTGAAGACTACACAGAATAAGTAGTAAAGCAAAGCTTTTTTTGAACATAGATGTTTAAATTGTTATGCAAATATAGATGAATATTTCTTTGATTTCATCGAACATTTGTTGTTATTTTCTTAACAAAGCGTTTCTGTGATATTAACAAGCTTCAGATTCTTACCGTACCAGCGTTACGCTTCCGTTTAGATGAAGCGTGTTTTCTTCTTCCGTTACGAGGTCGATCTTATAAACGTACACACCCGAATTCACTTCTTTTCCGTTTTGCGTACCATCCCAACCTTGATGAATATCATCTGTACGGAAAATTAATTCTCCCCATCGGTTGTAGATCAGTATCATGCCTTTTACGATACATTTTCCTTTAGGGACAAATACATCGTTATTTCCATCATTGTTCGGTGAAAACATATTCGGAACGTAAGCTTCCCCGCATTCTTTTTTGAAAGCGATGAGAACTGAATCAACTCCGGAACATCCGCTTGCAGTCGTTACGGTCAGGATGTACCACGTATCAGCAGTCGGTGTTGCTGTTGGATTAGGGCAGTCCGGGCAGGAAAGCGTTTCCTTTGGGCTCCATGAATAGATTACATTCAGGGAAGAAGGTGAGTAAGTTGCAGTTAAAACCGCGTTTTCTCCTTCTTCCAGGACATTTTTCGAACTTTCAATATCAACGCTGATCGTATTATTTTGTGAAATAACGAACGGTTTGGTAGAAGTACATCCGTCATTATTGGAAACAGTTACCGTGTAATTTCCGGATGCAAGGTTTGTTGCTGAAGGTGTGTTCTGTCCGGATGAAAAAGTAAAAGAAAACGGCCCGTTTCCGTTGATGATATCCACAGAAGCAGTGCCATCATTCTGTTCACAGGAAGCAGCCGTTGTATTTACGATGAAATCAATGGATGCAGCTGCATTTATGGTGAAGCTTTCCGTTCGCTGGCAACCAGAAGCATCCGTAACGATCACCGTATAGTTTCCTGGGGATAAATTGCTTATCACGGAAGATGTAGTTCCGTTTGACCACTGATAAGTAAAAGGAGCGGTTCCTCCGTTAGTGGAAAGTGTTATGCTTCCTGCGGGTGACTGACAAGTGGGCTGAACGGTTTGCCCCTGAATTGTAAATCCTGCCTGATCAGTGATCTGAGCCGTATTCGAAGTGATCTGACATCCGGAATGATCGGTAACAACCAGGCTGTAAGAACCATTATCTAAATTCTGAATATTTGCGGTTGTATGGCCTCCGGACCAGAGATAGGTATAAGGAGCTGTTCCTCCTGAAACCGTTGACTGAATTGCTCCGTTGTGTAAATTGCAGTATTCCTGCTGTACAACATTTACTGTTACAGAAGGGCCGGTACTTGAATTTACAGTCGTCTGAGCAGAAGCCGTACATCCGCCGGCATCTTCTACAGATATGCTATAATTCCCAGCGGAGAGATTCTGGAGCATTGCAGTTGTCTGTCCGTTTGACCAGATATATGTATATGGGGCAGTGCCTCCTGTGACAGATACATTGACGCTGCCGTTGTTTAATCCGCAGGTAGTGTGCGTTGTTGTAATTTGTACATTTGGTAAGCTGGAAGCATTGATGGTTGTTTGCGCAGTATCTTTACAATTATTGTTGTCGGTAACGATCAGCTGATAATTCCCGCTTGCCAAACCATTTATGGAAGTGCCTGCCTGGCCGTTTGACCATTCGTAAGTATAAGGAGCGATTCCTCCGGTAACAGTGGAAGAAATGCTTCCGTTATTATTTGCACATGAAGTATGAACCGGCGTCAATGTGATGTCGGGAGTAGCGCTGGAATTAATAACAACTGCTGTGTTTAATGTATCCTGACAGCCATTCGCGTCTGTGACGGTTACGTTATAAGTGCCTGCGGCAACGTTGCTGATATTTTGAGTTGCAGCGCTATTTGACCAGCCGAATGTATAAGGTGTCTGTCCGCCGGTGACATTCACTGAAATAGCGCCATCGTTCTGATTACAGGTTGTCTGCGTGACCGATGTTGTTGAAACAGTAATCCCACTGCTTGAATTTACCGCAAAAGAACGGGTAGCTGAGCAGCCGGTATTATCAGTAACTGTTACAGTGTATGTTCCTGCACCTAAGTTTACTAAAGAGCTGGTGGTTGTACCGTTCGACCAGCTGTATGTATATGTTCCGCTTCCTCCGGTGACACTTACGGAAAGCTCCCCGTTTGTCAGTCCGCAGGAAGTATGAACAAGTAAATTGGTATCTATGGTAATTACTGCGGAGGTATTGATCGTTGCCTGAGCGGTATCTTTGCAATTAGTGTTATCAGTGACGATCAGCTGATAATTTCCGCTCGCTAAACCGTTTATGGAAGTGGTTGTCTCTGCATTTGACCATTCATATGTGTAAGGAGAAGTTCCTCCGGTAACGGTAGAGGAGATGCTTCCGTTATTATTGCCGCACGAAGTATGAACGGGAGTAAGGATGATGTTGGGGGCGCCGGAAGCGGGAAGTATAATTTCAGAAGTATCTTTGCAACCGCTGGCGTCTGTGATAATTAACGTATATGTTCCGCTGGCTGCATTTTCCAAATTGGAAGTAGTGGCTCCATTTGACCAAGAATAAGTAAAAGGGCTTGTTCCGCCGCTGACTGTTGAGCCCAGCTCGCCGTTTGGTTTATTACAGGTTGTATTCTTTACGACAGAAGTTTGTAAAACCGGAAGTGTTACCGAAGAAGGAGCAGAAGAGCAGTTGTTGGACAGCGAATTGATATAAATTTCGTTTTTAGCGGAATTGGGAAGTCCCGGAGTTTCATTAGACGCGACAGCTCCCGAGCTCCAGTTATTCTGATTGTGATAATCATCGGAAACGGCATTTGTAAAGGAAAAGACCAATCCGCCGGCACCGCCTGAGAAATAAATGTCCTGATGTAAATTGTTATTTCCCCAGGCAACACCATGAACAGGAGTTGTCAGATTTCCGGGATTATAAATCTGGAAAGCATCCCCGTCGTTTCTCATCGCGACCGTTTCCCAGTCACCGTTTGTGCTCCAGCCGGTTGCAGGATAGTTTCCGTTGGAAATTGTCGGCGCGCCGTTTTTCTCGAATAAGCTGGAATTTGCAGGAAGGACAAGGCGGCAGTTACCGTCTGTTAAACTGTTGTCTATAGGAGGAATTTTACTGCTGTTAAAGCTGTTTTGATTGTAAATTAATATAAGCGTTCCCACAGGCACATTTGCCCAGAATGAATTATTGGCAAAGCGCATTGAGCCGTCTGCGATTCCTGTTCCGCTGCCGCTTGCAAAATAACCGTTGTTGTCATCTATTACCCATTTTCTCAGATCCAGCGTAGGTCTGATGCAGCTGTTTGGCTGATCGCTGACAACTAGAAGTTCCACATATTCCTGAGTGCCATTTCCCTGCGAAACCTCATTGATAATTAAAGAAGCTGTCTGAGAATAGGAAAAATTATAAAGCCCTGACATCAGAACTAATATAAAAAGCAGTACATAGATTTTTTGAAGCAAAATGTCGTAGAATTTATTACAAAGCAAAAGTAGGGTAAACCAATGAGACAGATATTAAGAAAATGTTATCCTATTTTATAAATAAAAGAGGATTATGCTGATAAATATAAAAGAATGCTGTTGAACAATCAAAAGTGAATGTTTATTTTAGTCGCAAATTTAGACTTATGACTTTAATCCAGAAAATAGAAGACGGCGTTTGCTATCTGCGTCTGAACCGCCCGGAAGTATTTAATTCGTTCAACCGTGAGATGGCTTTAGCGCTCCAGAATGCGCTTAAAGATGCGGCCGGGAATGAGGAAATCCGTGCAATTGTTTTGACAGGAGAAGGCAAGGCATTCTGTGCCGGGCAGGATCTGGCAGAGGCGATGGATCCTGAGGGACCGGAGCTTCAATCTATTGTGAAAGAGCATTACAATCCGATTATCGAGCTGATCTGCACGATTGAAAAACCGGTAATTGCAGCCGTAAATGGTGTAGCTGCGGGAGCGGGAGCGAACATTGCTTTAGCCTGTGATATTACCTTTGCCAAAAAATCCGCTGCTTTTATTCAGGCGTTTTCTAAGATCGGTTTAATTCCCGATTCAGCGGGAACATTCTTTTTGCCGAGAATTATCGGTTATCAGAAGGCAATGGCTTTGTTTATGACAGGTGATAAAGTAACTGCCGAAGAAGCGGAGCGCATGAACATGATCTACAAAGTGGTGGAAGATGAAGAACTGGATGCAGCGGTCGGTCAATTTGCGAAACAACTGGCGCAAATGCCTACAAGAGGTTTAGGGCTGACAAAAAGAGCAGTTAATAAAACGTGGACAAACAATTTGACACAACAGCTGGCTGTGGAGGAAGCATTACAGACCGAAGCAGGAAATACGGATGATTTCAATGAAGGAGTTCAGGCATTTTTAGAAAAGAGAAAACCGGTTTTTAAAGGAAAATAATGAGAAAGATAGAAATTGCGGTATAAAATACCATTTGATTTTTCCTACACATTCTTATCAAAAGAGGCTAAAAAGAAAGAATAAACAAAGCATTTGAAAAATGAAAATAAATAAAGTAGGTGTTTTAGGAGCAGGTACAATGGGAGCAGGAATCGCTCAGGTCGCTGCCCAGAATGGTCACGAAGTTGTGCTGGTAGATACGAATCAGGCAATGCTGGATAAAGCAGAAGCTTCCTATCAGGTGATTTTTGCAAAATTAGTAGAGAAAGGTAAGCTGTCAAAAGAAGAAACACAGGAAATTCAGGCAAGAATTAATTATTCTACTGCTGTTACGTCTTTTTCAGGAGCAGATTTAGTGATTGAAGCAATTATTGAGAATATTGAAATTAAAAATTTAGTTTTCAAACAGATTGAAGAAGTTGTTTCAAAAAATTGCATTATTGCTTCCAATACATCCTCTTTGTCAATTGCTTCTATCGCAGCTTCACTGAATGATCCGTCACGCTGCCTGGGAATTCACTTTTTTAATCCCGCGCCGCTGATGCCATTAGTGGAGATAATTCCTGCTGTTCAGACGTCCGGAACCATATTGAAAACAGCTAAAGAGGTTATTGAAAGCTGGAACAAAATTGCCTGCATTGCCAAAGATACACCAGGATTTATTGTGAACCGCGTGGCAAGGCCGTTTTATGGGGAAGCATTGAAAATTTATGAGGAAGGTGTTGCTGATTTTGCAACAATTGATTGGGCGATGACACATATCGGAGGTTTCAGAATGGGACCGTTCACGCTCATGGATTACATCGGGAACGATATCAATTATACGGTAACAGAAACAGTTTTTGAAGCGTTCTATTATGATCCGCGCTTCCGGCCGTCATTCACGCAGAAACGTCACAAAGAAGCCGGTTATCTTGGAAGAAAAACCAAAAGAGGTTTCTACAATTATTCAGAAGGAGCAGAGCTGCCGAAACCAACAGAAAATGAACAATCAGGAAAAGAAATTTTTGAGCGTATCCTGGTGATGCTGATCAATGAAGCCATTGATGCAGTATTCCTGAAAATCGCCTCTGTGGAAGATGTTGATCTGGCAATGACCAATGGTGTAAACTATCCGAAAGGACTTTTAAAATGGGCGGATGAGCTTGGTCTGGAATACGTGCTGACAAAATTAGAAAATCTTTTTTCGGAGTATGGAGATGATCGTTACCGTCCGAATCCGTTATTGAGAAGAATGGTGAAAGAGAGTAAGACATTTTATTGACAAGTTAGTTTAACATTATAATAGTTTTTTTCACATTTGTTTTTTGAATGATTCTTTTATATTTGTGAGAATACATCCAAACATCTGATATTTATGAAAAAAGTAATTTTAAGCTCACTGGTACTGACAGTTATCCTCACCGCCTGTGGTTCCGGAAAAGGAACGGGAAGTAAAGTAAAAACAGAGAAACAAGATGTTCTGACAAAATCTGAAGCGCTGGCAGTCAGCACAGACGTGATCCAGACGGAAGGCCAGGTATTGATGCAAAATAATTGCGCGCGATGCCATAAGCTTCCTGATCCTTCGGCAAAAACAGCAGAACAATGGCATAAAACGCTGAATAAGATGATTCCCAGAACGAAGATGACAGATGCTGAAAAGCTGACGCTTCGGGTGTATGTGGTTTCTAATTCGAAAGATTAAGCAGTAACTGTATTTATTCTGATAAAAAATTATCTTTAAGGTATTACACATGATATTGTAATACCTTTTTTATGAACATGATATTGTAATACCTTTTTTATGAATAACATAATCACATTTATTGTTTTGTGTCTGTTTTATACTTGTGCTTATAATCAGACATATGTTGAATATTATCTGCTGTGTAACGAAGCTGACAGCATGACCTATATGGGACAGAAAAAGGAAGCACTGGAAAATTATAAGAAAGCTTTTCAGACGGTCGATTACGTCCATGTCAGAAACCTGGAAAAAGCTTATTCTCTTTCGCAGCAGCTAAAAATGTTCGATGATATGTATGCTTTTGGTCGTCAGTTGATTATTAATTCAGGGAATGATGATTTTTTAAAAGCAGCAGATGTAGAATTCAAATCGACAGACTATTATCATGCATTGAAAGATAGTGCATTGTATTTCAAAAAAATGTACGAAGAGCGGATTAATCATCGATATATAGAGATTATTGACAGCCTCTATTATATTGATCAGCGGATTATCCGGAATAACAAATCTGTCAGGGGAAAATACCAGATAATAAGGTCTGAGCTGCCGGAAAACCTGTTTGATCTGGACAGCTCCAACTGGAATTATCTTTATCAGCTGATTCATACTTTCGGGTTTCCTTCCGAGAGAAATATCGGGTTAAATGCTTATGGTAAGGCTTGGGCAATTTTACATCATAATCTCCGGCTGAAAGAAAATGAAAAATATCACCCTGAAATTTTTCAATATGTAGCGGACGGAGATTACCTTCCAAATGATATACTGGTTTGGTACGAGCAGTTTCAGACACAGGTCTACGGAAGAACGTTTTTTACTACCTGGGATAATGATATTTCAGAAGAAAATTTAAAGCGCATTGATACGAATCGCCGGAAATTCTATATGAAAGGGATTAACTCCCTGGAATTTAAAAAGGGCGGGAGATTCATAATCACTAAATGGTAGAATAATAAAAAAGCCGGATAAACCGGCTTAAAATCTTAGTGATGTTCTTCGTCGTGCTCGTCTTCCTTATTTTTATCAGCAGGAATGATCTTTTTCGCATTTTCAACTTTCTGGACGCGATCCATAAAATCTTCCAGCTGTGAAATGGTTAATCCTTTCCCGATGATCTTTTTGTCCTTATCCAGGACGAAAACTCTGGGAGTAGAGTAGATATCGTACGTATCAGAATAATTTAAAGATTCTATAGTAGTGATGTGAGG
Organism: Flavobacteriia bacterium 40-80; assembly: GCA_001899145.1. Taxonomy (GTDB): domain Bacteria; phylum Bacteroidota; class Bacteroidia; order Flavobacteriales_D; family Crocinitomicaceae; genus 40-80. Next base: position 291,624 of record MKVF01000006.1, on the reverse strand, counting down.
AATAAATTTATACGGATCTTTTTGAGCTTCTTTGTAGATCTTATCCGTCAAGGCCACATTGATAAATGATAATTTGTTGTCCGATATGAATTTTTTCCATGTTTTGAAATCTTCACCAATGGCTTTACTGATCCCGAAAACTTCTACATTACGTGCTTTCAGTTTTTCAGCATATAACTTTTGTAATAAAGGAGTGGATTTTTTACAGTGTCCGCAGGTAGCTTCCCAAAAATAGAGAATAACATAATCAGATTTTAAGGAATAGAAATCATGCCAGTTTACTTCAGTGGAATCTGTCAGCTTGATATTAATAGCTTTTGCACCGACTACCAGGTTTTTATTTGTTTTAATTTTTTTACACAATTCCTCCAGCTTATCAGAAGTCATCCAATCCACATAAGATTTCCCGTCCGGCGCATCTTTACAATAATAACGGTCTCCGAGAATCGTGAACAATTTATCCATGCCCATAATCTTGGATTTTTCGGCATTTACCATAATATGTGTCAACGTGTATTTGAACATTTCTGAGCGGTAATCCATCTTGTCCAGCATTGAAATAGCCTGAACGGCAATTGTATCCGGGATCTGCAGCAGGAATTTATCCCCGAAGAAATATTCGATTTTCTGATGAAACATTGCTGTATTTACCAGACGGTCATCTCTAAGATCAATGTTATCGAAATAATGTTCACGGTAATAGTAGTATCTGAAATTAGAATCGATTACTTGTCCTTTTTCATTTTTCGGAGCTTCCGGAATCTCAACATCCGTTGACATCTTCACGATCTTCCCGACTAATTTACCCTTGTTTTTTTCTGCGAAATCAACCTGGAAGGTTTTTACAGCGCCGCTGATGCCATCTACCTGGTTCATCAGGTCTTTATATTCTTTTGAGTTTTTATCCAGACTTCTGGACTGATCCATCAGTGCATTTGCTTTTTCCCTGCTTGTCTTTAAATAATTGATATACGAAAGAAACAAGATGTTTTCCTCTGATTTCTTCACTTTCATGTTCGCGACATAATCAGGTCCTTTTGTCTCGATATCTATTTCATCCTTATTATAAATGAACTCGAAGAACTTTTGGCCCGGAAGCAACAAGCCCAGCATTCCCGGTTTTTGCTTGGAGCCGTCGAATGTTACCACTTCTTTTACCATTTCCGCAGTATCCGCATACAAAATGTTCTTACCGTAATATTTTACTAAAAAAACAGTAGTGTCTTTCTGATCATCTACTTTTAATTTGATTTTTTGGCTGAAAGCCGCCATAGGAAGTGTGAATAACAGTAGTAAAAGCAAATTTTTCATAGTATATTTTTTATGATAGACGTTCGAAATTGATTTTAGATTTATCCTTAACATATCCTTAACTAGTTAAATTGTTTGACGATGGAAAGAATTTTTCTTCTGATCGCAAAAAGCAGGACAAAATTAATAAAAGCGAGCATCCAGAACGGATGAAAAGACATTAAATTTTGAAAATCGAAACCATATTTAACGAAATAACTGTTTAACAGGAACAACAATCCCAGAAAAGTCACCAGCACCAGAAGATTGATGATCAGGATCAGCCTGAAAAAATAATTATAAAGCGTGCTGACAATCGTTTTTACTTTATGGCCTAATCGCAGCATGGTACGGATTTCAAATTTTTTCGATTCGATCAGCAGCTGGCTGTATTGAGAGAAAATAGTAGCTGAAAGCAGTATAATGATGAATGCCAGCGCTACAATGAAATTAAATAAAATAAGTGTCATGCTTTTGATTTGGCTCATTACCAAATCTGTAGATTTGGTTTCCAGATAATTTTCCTCCAGGAATTTCTTAAATGTGCCGAAATTTTCTTTCGTATGAGACAGAATCAACTGTGTGATCTTTTCTTTTTCGGTTCCATACTTTTCACTTCCGTATTGGATAAAGCTTTCCGGAACCAGAACTGCTGAGAATATACTGGTGAATCCGACTACACGGCACTCAAAGCTTTCGCGTTGGTCATTCTTTTTGAGATTAAATTTAAAGTGGATCGTTTTCGCAAGGTCTTCCGAGATCTGCGGCATGTCTTTCGAGCTCATAAAAGAGTTCATCATGATTAAAAACTCCTTCGGAATAATGATAGGAACTATCTTTTTTGTTGTATCCCAGCTCCAGTCAATATTTTTCACGTCGAGAAATTCAGGATGAATTCCCTGAATAAAAATATCCGTCCGCATATATGGCATATTCTCGTCCGCTAATTGAAAATCAATATCGAAATTATTAACTGTCAGTGGCTGAAAATGCTCAATGAAAGGCTGATTTTTAATGAATTCCTGATCGTTCGCATTGAAGTCTGTTTTCTGGAGCCTGAATGCTCCGCCGCTGGAAACCTTACGTTGAACAACAAACACATTATCCGTCAGAAGCTCGTTTTTCGCTCTGAAATTATAAATCTGAAATACGTAGTTCACTCCGATGAGCAATAGTAAAAAACCAATGAATGTAGCGCAGCCGGCAACTATCAACTGAGTTTTATTGGTAGTTGAAAAAAAGAGTTTATGGTAAAGTTTCATAATAACAAATGTTGGTCAAAAACATCAATTTTGGCGTGGTTCAAAGTGGTCAGCACAATGGTCGCATTGTTCTTTTCCGCTTTTTCCAAGATCATATTATAACAAATGTGTGAATTTTCCTGATCAAGATGGGCGAAAGGCTCATCCAGAAGAATCACTTCAAAAGGCTGGAGCAGCGCACGTATGATAGCAACGCGCTGCTGCTGCCCGTACGAAAGAATTCCGCAGGGAACATTCCATTTGTCTGCTAAGCCTACTTTTTGAATAAGTTCTCTTTGCTCTTCCACGGATGTATTATTAGTCAGCTCATTTTTTAACGCCAGGTTCTCGTTTACAGTTAAATGTGGAATCAGCTGAAGGTCCTGAAAAACAACTGATAATCTTTTTGAACGGATAATACTCCATTCGTCAATAGAAATTTCCTTTGTGGATTTTCCGTCGATCAGGATTTTTCCGGAAAAATCTTTCCGGATTCCGTAGATGCTGTTGACGAACGTCGATTTTCCTTTGCCTGATACTGCTTCCACCACAATTTTAGTTCCCGGAAGCACTTCCACATCTGCATTCCAGCAGGTTGATTCAGGGTTGTAACTGTCACGTAACGGTTTCGGAACAACTTTTTCTAACTGAATTTTCATTTTAATGTGTTTAGAATTTCTTCAAATTGTTCTTCTGTATTCTGACCGGATAACCAATAAATATCTTTTGTCCGCCGCAGCCATGTTAATTGCCGTTTTGCATATCTTCTGGAATTTCTTTTTACCAGCTCTATGGCCTCTTCCAAGGAGTGTTTTCCGTCCAGATGCCCGAAAAACTCCTGATATCCTACAGTTTGCAGTGTTTTCAGCTCTTTGTACGGATAAAGCGCTTGAATTTCTCCCCATAAACCGTTTTCCATCATATTGTCCACCCGTCTGTTGATCCGTTCGTACAGTATTTCCCTCGGAAGGTCAATAGCAAAACGATGTACCTTAAAAAAACGCTTTTTGGGCTGCTGACTTTTAAAAGAACTGAATGGTTTCCCCGTAATCAAAATTACTTCAAGCGCTCTGATAACTCTCACCGGATTTTTCAGGTCGATAGTTACCGTCGCACTTTCATCGAGAGTTACCAATTCCTGTACCAATTTATCCAGTCCTTCGTTTTCATAACGTTCCGTCAGCTTTTCTTTAATGATCTCATCGGTTGGTACGGGATCTAACCCATCGGTCAAAGCATCTGCAAACATTCCCGAACCGCCGACCATAATGACGGTTTGGTATTTAGAAAAAAGCTGCCGGAGCATCTCTAATCCGCGCTGCTCGTATTCTGCCGCTGTTACTAAATGATGTATAGAATCCGAATTGATAAAATGATGGCGGATGGAATTCAATTCTTCATTGGAAGGTTTTGCTGTTCCGATTTCCATTTCAGTATAAAACTGCCGTGAATCAGCAGAAATGATCTCAGTCTGAAAGTGTTTTGCCAGCACCAGCGATAAGGCGGTTTTTCCGCAGGCGGTCGGTCCTTGAATAACAATTAATTGTTTGTCAGAAGACATTATTTATTTTGTGTTTTTATAATGAGAATATTGCTGGAAAACATCATAAACGTATCCAACGGTATGCGCGCCGCGGGCAGAGCCGTTTTTAACGACTGGATCGTTGTAATATTCCGGATTAGATAGGTTTCTGAACATCACTGCTACATTTCCATCCCATATATTCGGGTTCAGCTTATGCTTTCTTGCCAGTGCCCTTGCATCGTGAACGTGAGATGCTCCTGAATTATAAGCGGCCAGCGTAAATTTGATGCGATCCTCTTCAGTAACCGCATCCGGCCATAACGAGTAATTTTTTAAAATCAGCCGGATTCCTCCTTCGATCTGCTCTTCAGGGCCGGAATTGGGGAAAACTCCGAATTTTGCTCCGATCTGCGGCATAAACTGGAATAATCCGTAAGCACCTCCCAATCCTATGATATCTGGGTTGAAGCGGGATTCACGATAAATAATAGCGGCAACCAATTGCCATTCAACAGGTTTGTTTTTTGTCTTGGATTTCAGGATATTCATGAACATGACCGTTCCGGACACATTGGTTGATTTAAGCGCCAGCTTCGCTGTGGAAGGAAGTTCAAAGTATTTGTATTTCAGGTAATTGTAAAGATCTGATTTCTTAAAGTTTTCGATCCAGCTGTCCAGCTCCGCTTTTAGCTTTGGCGTATTTTTTCGCAGCCCGAAAGCGATTTTCTGCTTGAAGCTTAAAGGTAATGAAATATCAAGATTATTCCAGTAGTACTGATTGATGATAGCGACATTTTTATCCGCTACTGTATAGTCTATAGTTCCGTCCGCTACCTGCTCAATGAGATAATCGGTGCTGATATCACCATTTTCTTCATAAATATAAATGGTATCCCCGATTTCATTCTGGATATTCTTGAGTTTTGTGAAGTAAGCGGAGTTTTTCCATACATTCACCTTTTTTTCAGAAAGTTGTGTTGCATCAGTAATAAATTCAGTAGTTGAATTTTCGTCAGCAGACCGCTGTACCAAAACTTGTTCTACATGTAAGATAGGAGAGGAGAAAGAGATGATTTTTTTCCGGTCATTGGTAACTGAAAGATTACAGGCAATGAGATCCACTTCTCCCTGCTGCAGCATCAGGAACATATTATCCTGGTTGGAGATCACGCGGACATCTAATTCCAGCTCATGATCTTTACAGAATTCTTTTAAGATTTCATATTCAAATCCCATGCTGCTTCCCCGGTTTTCGAAATAAGAAGCGGTATTATTTTCAAAAAGAACGACCAGCTTACCTTTATGCTGTATGTAGGCGAGGTCTCTTTTTACAAGTTCTCTGTACATTTTTATTTCATTCATTGTCTTTTTGCTACAGGAAAAAAAAGACATCAAAATGATAAGTAATAGAGCCGACTTTTTCAAACGAAATTCAATTGGTGCAGGTTAAAAATACAAATTTTGTCACAGACTCAAAAAAACACACCCTTTAATCAGTGGGAAAGCACACGGTTTTTGGTGTAAATGTTTGTTATATAGCTGGTTTGTACAAAGATATTATTAATGTATTTTAACATTCATTTTGGTAACAAAGACAACTATTCTCGTTATTTATTCGTTTAATAGTAAGAATGCTAAACCAAAATAATTAACAATTAAAAATCGCCTTATGAGACAACTGAAAATCGTAAAACAAGTAACCAACCGTGAAACGGCTTCATTAGATAAATATCTGCAGGAGATCGGGCGTGAGCAGATGATTACTGCCGATGAAGAAGTGGAGCTGGCTCAGCGTATAAAAAATGGGGACAGGAGAGCTTTGGAGCGCCTGACCAGAGCCAATCTGCGTTTTGTCGTTTCAGTTGCCAAACAATATCAGAATCAGGGATTAACACTTCCGGATTTAATTAATGAAGGAAATTTAGGACTGATAAAAGCGGCGGAACGGTTCGATGAAACCCGTGGCTTTAAATTTATTTCGTATGCTGTCTGGTGGATCCGCCAGTCGATTTTGCAGGCATTGGCTGAACAGGCACGGATAGTGCGCCTGCCATTAAATAAGATCGGGACGATTAATAAAATTAACCGTGCTTATTCAGAATTAGAACAAAAATATGAGCGTCCCCCGACTGCAGATGAGCTTGCTGAATTTCTGGGGGTTATGGTGGATGATGTCAAACAGTCAATGGCAAATAACGGACGGCATGTATCGATGGATGCACCTTTGTCGGAAGGAGACGAAAGTTCTTCCACAATGTATGATGTTTTACCCAATACTTACATGAATAATCCTGAAAAAGAGCTGGTGAGCGAATCTCTGAGAAAAGACATTGAACGTTCTCTTTCTACTTTGACAACTAGAGAAGGTGAAGTGGTGAGAATGTTTTACGGCCTGAACGGTAAATACCCGCTGACATTGGAAGAGATCGGGGAGCAATTTGACCTCACAAGAGAACGTGTCCGCCAGATTAAAGAAAAAGCAATCCGCAGATTGAAGCATACTTCAAGAAGCAAGATATTGAAAAGTTATCTGGGATAACTTCAAAGTTTAAAGGAAACTCTCCGGCATATTGTTCACCGGAGAGTTTTTTTATTCCCGTAGATCAGCAGCTTTATTTCGTTAACTTCTTGTAAAAAGAGGCTTCTGCTGCTTCTTAGCGGAGAGAAATTGCTTTTGTTTTCCTATCTTTCGGAAAATAAAAAGGTGAGGCTGTTGTATTGTTTTTTGAGAGTTGACAGTACATTCCATTCGGACATGAAAGCTGAACTTTGAAATATGAGGCCGGTACTTACAGAATTTCTGAACTTAATCTGATGCCGGCGGACAAAAGAAAGGATATGAGAATAGCTAAAAGAATTTTGCTTGCCGCATCATTATTTGCTGTGCCGGTTGGTTTTACGCAGAATAAATTATTTGAAGAAGGTTTGAAAATAACCTTTAAAAATGATTCTGTACATTACATCAGGGCTTCAATTTTAAGTCAGTTCTGGACAAGATATAATCACAATAACCCGGGATCACTTTTAAATGGAACCGAACAGGAGCATGTGGCTGACTTCGGTATCCGGCGTCTTCGGTTTTCAGTACAGGGGCAGGTAACAAAATCTACGTTTTTTTATACACAGGCAGGGTTGAATAATCTCAATTCAATTTCTGCGCGAAAATCAGGTTTGTTCATCCATGACGTTACGGTGGATCAGCAGCTATATAAAAATATCATCGTGATTGGAGGAGGTTTGCACGGCTATAACGGAACTTCCCGTTTCAGCTCTTCAGGCGTAGCGTCTATTCTGGGGATGGATCTTCCTGTCGTGATGGAATCAACAAATGATGTTACGGATCAGTTTGGACGGAAATATGGTGTTTATCTGAAAGGAGAGGTTAGTAAGCTGAATTACAGGATGAGTATTTCAAAGCCTTTCCCGGTGCAAAACAGTCTGAACTTTATCGTGCCGCTTTCTCCGACAGCTATCAATCAGGCGGCCTTTTCCACCAGAGCACCTCAGATGAATTACGCAGGATATTTCTTTTGGCAGTTTATGGAAAAGGAAACAACCAAAACGCCTTATATGAGCGGTTCTTATCTGGGAAAAAAACGGATTATAAATCTTGGAGCGGGAGCACAATATCAGAAAAATGCGATGTGGTACCGTTCTGCAGGACTGGACACGGTTTCTGTCCCCTTGTTTCAGCTGGGAGTGGATATTTTTGTTGATTATGCGCTGAATCCGGATAAAAAAAATGCAGTGACTGCTTACGCTGCCTATATGAATTACCAGTTCGGGCCTGATTACATTCGTAATGCCGGAGTCTTTAATGTAGCAAACGGCGTTGGCCCTAACAGTACATTTAACGGAGCGGGTAACGCTTTTCCGCTAATCGGAACCGGACACGTCTTTTATAGTCAATTTGCTTATAAGTTCAAAGATCAGCTGTTGGGGAAGCAGGGAACGCTGCAGCCTTATTTTATTCATTCACATGCAAAATACCAGGCACTGGCAAGCCCTGTGCAGGTATTTAACATCGGGTTGAACTGGCTGATTGCCGGACAAAATTCTAAATTATCCTTAGATTACCAGTCCAGGCCGGTATTTAATCAGACGGCAACCGGAATCCTGGCTGATCCTTCGCTGAGAAGGGGACAGGTAGTCCTGCAATACCAGCTGAGTATCTGATGATTTAAGCTTTTACTTTTCTGAATGCAGCCTGGAGCGAAGGTTGCGCACCCGGGAGTAAAATCTCCTTCATCTGAATTAATTCCTGCATTAGTTCGGGATATTTTGCTGTATAAATAAGTGAAAGGTAAATCATATTCACCCGGACGGCAACCGGAACTTCCTGTGAAATAATATGTGCAAACGCTAAATCAATTACTTCTCCTTCCCGATAGGAAGTGTAGGGAAGGTGTATCAGAATAACACTGGTATTTCTCTGGTCCGTGAAATTTTGCGGCGCTAATAAAAGATCAATAAATTTTTCCTGAAAAGGAAATACGGGCTCTGGATTTAATTTGACGACATGTGTGAGAAGCCAGAGCGCGTTGGTCTTTAGCTTTTTGTCTTTTGTACAATTTACTAACTCCTCTGACTGATTAGTATCAATTACTTTTTGAGCAATTTCTTTAAACGGTGTAAAGCGTGAAGTACGGAGGTCATTTAAAATTTCCATTTTTCAGGCCTTTACATAAACAACTTTTTTTGTTTCAAAGAAATCCTCGTTATAGAAATCCCTGATATCATAAAATTTATAAGAATGTTTTACCGGAGCCATTTCTTCTGCCAGATCACCGCCTTTCAGATAAAGAATTCCATTTGGAAATTCATTTTTATTCTCTTTCAGGAATTTATTTTTAGTCCATTTAAGAAAATCAGGCATCGCGGTCACAGCACGGGAAACAATGAAATCAAACTGCCCGTTTATTTTTTCGGCACGTTCATGAACAGCACGAACATTTTTCAATCCGATCGCTTTCGCAACTTCATTAACCACCTTAATTTTTTTACCAATCGAATCGACCAGCAGAAATTCGCATTCAGGAAAAAGTATCGCTAACGGAATTCCTGGAAATCCACCTCCGGTTCCGATGTCTAAGATTTTACTTCCGGGAACAAAAGGCATTACTTTGGCAATGGCCAGCGAATGCAATACATGACGTTTGTAGAAATTATCCATATCTTTCCTTGAAATGACGTTAATCTGCTCATTCCAGAAATTATAAACTTCTTTCAATCCGGAAAACTGCAATTGCTGCTCTTCACTGAGATTAGGAAAATAATGCGGGATAAGTGCGAAATCTGCTGTCATGCTGCAAAAATAAAAAAATCCACTTTCGTGGATTTTAATTTATTCAAAAAACGAGTTTTAACCGGCCTGATAAATATCCTGAACAGTCGCTTTGTATTTTTCCAGGATGATTTTCCGCTTGAATTTCAATGTCGGAGTTAATTCGTTTCCTTCAATTGTAAATTCGTGTGGAAGTAAACGGAATTGTTTTATTTTTTCCCAGTTTCCGTATAATTCGTTAAAACGATTCACTTCCTGCTGGATCCGTGAGATAACGCGCTCGTCTTTAATAATATCTTCATTCGAAAGGTTTTCCAGGCCGTATCCTTTTCGTATGCTCCAGTCTTTCAGAAACGGGAATGCGGGAACGATCAAGGCTGCAGGGAAACGCTCTCCTTCACCGATCACAATGATTTGTTCAATGAAGCGGGATTCCTTGAATTTGTTTTCCATCGCTTGCGGGATAATGAATTTTCCTCCGGAAGTTTTGAAAATTTCTTTTTTACGGTCTGTGATCTTCAGGTATTTTCCTTCGATCATTTCACCGATATCTCCTGTGTGAAACCAGCCGTCAGCATCGATAGCTTCTGCTGTCGCTTCCGGTTTGTTGTAATATCCTATCATGACAGAAGGTGCTTTTACAAGAATTTCACCGTCTTCGGCAAATTTCACTTCTACATTATCTAGTAATGGACCGACTGTTCCGATCCGGATTCCGTCTTTCAGGTTGTTCACAGATACGACAGGTGATGTTTCTGTTAAACCGTATCCTTCTAATACATTGATTCCTGCTGCTAGATAAATACGGCATAAATGAGGAGATAAAGCAGCGCTTCCGGAAGCGATCGCTCTTACTTCGCCACCTAAAGCTTCCATCCATTTAGAGAAAATGAGTTTTCTCGCGATCCATAATTTTATACCATACCACAATCCTTTTCCTTGTACATCATATTCTTCTGCTAATTCAACCGCCCAGAAGAACAGCTTACGCTTGAATCCTTCCAGCTCATTTCCTTTTGCGATGATCTTATCATATACTTTTTCCAGTAAACGCGGCACGGCGGTGAATACATGTGGTTTTACCTCTTTGATGTTTTCTCCGATAGTATCCATGGATTCTGCGAAGTAGATCGCTGCTCCGAGTTTCATGTACAAATAATGCAGCATTCGTTCGTAGACGTGGCATACAGGTAAAAACGTGATGACACGGGAATTATGGTCTGCCGGAATAATAGGAATACAGGCTGTTACATTTGAAAGAATATTTTTATGTGATAACATCACTCCTTTAGGATTTCCTGTTGTACCTGATGTATAAATAATAGTTGCCAGATCTTCGAATTTGATCACACTTTTGCGGGCTCTTAATTCTTCCTCATGCGTATCTGATATATCGAAAATGGATTCCCAGTAATTTGCGCCATTGATTACGTCAAATGTATATAATGTTTCCAAAGAAGGAATTTCCGATTTGATGGACGTCAGCTTTTCAAATAATTCTTCTGTTCCCAGGAATGCCAGCTTGATTTGCGCATCATTGAAAATATACCTGTAATCATTTGTTGAAATATTCGGATAAACAGGAATAACGATTGCTCCGACCTGCTGTACCGCGATATCAATACAGTTCCATTCGTAACGGTTAGGAGAAACAATGGCAATCTTATCATTTGGTTTTATTCCATAGTTGATTAGCCCTTTTGAAACGTTGTTTACTTTCTGAATAAAAGCTTCTGTTGAAATATTATTCCATGTCCCTTCTGATTTATAAGAGAACATTTTTGAGTTAGGGTATTTTTCCAGCTGGTAATATGGAATATCAAATAAGCGGGTAACTTCCATCATCGTATTAAAGTTTTATTGACTTCCTAAATATATACATAAAAAAAGGAATAAAAACACCTGATGTGAAAATAAATATTCATCCGAACTGACTTTTAATTCAAATTCCCGGCTCATATATTCATTCTATATCAAGAGTTTCTATTAAAAGCAGATATTTGTACAGTTATGTTTTGATTAAAGTCTTAACTTAATTACTACATACTTAGGGCACATAATTTTTTTGGTTTTAGATAAAAGGTTTATTCGGCAGAGTAAACCTTTTTTCCTTTTATAAAAGTGCCGGTAGAATAATTATAAATGGAATTGTAATTGGAACTGATAGGAAGATTACTGATGAAAAATGTTGCATTTTTTTGCTTATCAAGAATCCCGAAGTTTTTTTCCAGATCGACAATCTGAGGATTGAATTGTGTATATGCTTTCAGTAATGTTTCAATGGAAATCGCTTCTTCAGGATTGAACTGCGAACCTGGTGTGTTTTCTGAATCTTTACGAGAGTTGGCAGCCCAGATGATTTCAAACGGATTAAACGTTTCTACCGGAGCATCGGAGCCGATTGCAATAATTCCATTTGCTTCATACAAAGATTTGTAATTATAAAACCATTTGTCAATATCCGGAATAACTGACCGAAGCCACTGAATGTCGCTTATTGCGTGAAACGGCTGTACTGACGGTATGATATAAAGTTCGGAGAGTAACTTTAAAACTTCCGGTGTGCTTTGTTGTAAATGTTCCATTCTCCATTTAAGATTACCAACATCTAATTTCAGCATTTTTATCCGGTTCATGAAAGTTATCGCACTTCTGCTTCCTGCTGTGTGAACTGCTAATTGAAGCTCATGATTGTAAGCAAATTTTAACAGAGAATCCAGTGTTTCATCAGCGTAGTTTATTTTTCCGTTCCCACCGTTTTTGTAGTGACCGGAAATAGCAGCAGTTTGAGAGCCGAAAGTGCCGTCCAGTAGTAGTTTAAGGCCTCGTATCTGCATGTTTTTGTGTTTGATAATTCCGTTTTGTAACAGATTCATATTTTCATCCGATGGGAACAGAAATGCGCTGATGTGAATTCTCCAGTTTTTGTCTTCATACAATTTTTTGAAGAAATTATACTCTTTGTTACTCCATCCCATTTCGTGAACAGCTACGATTCCGTATTGTAATAATTCATCCTGAATTTCAAATAGTTGATTTTTGATTTGTTGCTCCGGAAATTCCGGGAATTGCTCATACAATTCAAAAAACGCTTCTTCCTCAATTACTCCGGTAAATTTCTCATTTCCATGTGAAATGTTAAGAAATGCTGCTGCTTTTTGATTTAAGACTGCTGAATGAGCATCTTTAGAGATGATAAAAACAGGAATCGCAGGAAAGCTTTTTGTAAGTAATACGGATAAAGCTTCTTTTTGCTCCTTCTGAAAGGATAATCCTCTTGCGATGATGAAATCATAAGAATTTCGGGACTGGTATTTTTCGAGTATAACCAAAAGTTGTTCCGGTGATTTTGCCTCATTCAGATTAGCTGCTAACCGCTCTTGCGCGAGCAGCAAAAGATGTGTGTGTGCATCCGAAAATCCCGGGTAAATATGCTTTCCGTGAGCATCAAAATCCTCCGGACATCTGTATTTATTCAGGATTTGCCTGTCCGGGCCGAGCTCTACGATTTTACCGTCTTTAACCGCCATTGCCTGGTATTCCGTATTGTTTTCATTCAGGGAATGGATAGTTGCATTGTAAATGATAAAATCAACTTTTTTTCCTTTCATACAGGAAAAAGAAAAGAAAATGATCAGGATAAAAGTCAGTGTATTTTTCATTTCCGGTTGAATGAAGTGGCGTTTCCCTGCGCTTTCGGGGTTATAAGAATATCGTTAATTGAAACGTGCGGAGGGCGGGTTACGGCAAAAAGAATTACTTCTGCGACGTCTTCACCCGTTAAAGGCTGAAAACCGTCATATGTCTTGTCTGCTGTTTCCTTGTCACCTTTAAAACGGACGAGCGAGAATTCTGTTTCCACAGCTCCGGGGGCAATATTTGTAACCTGGATGTCGTGCCGGAACAGATCAATACGCATTGACCTGCTGAGCGCATCTACTGCGTGTTTTGTAGCGCAATAGACATTTCCGTTTTCATACACTTCTTTTCCGGCAATGCTGGCAATATTTATAATATGCCCGTTTTTGTTTTCGATGAATAGGGGAACAATTAACCTTGAAATGTACAGCAACCCCTTGATGTTGGTATCGATCATTTGTTCCCAGTCGCTTAATAATCCATTTTGAAATGAATCCCTTCCTGCTGCCAGTCCCGCATTATTGATTAAAACAGAGATCCTTTTCTTGAAATGACCGGGTATGGAGCTTATCGCGGAAACCGTTTCATCGTTATTCCGGATGTCAAAAGGAAGAACAATTACAGAAGCGTTCAAGTGCTCAAGTTGCTCCCTGAGTGCTTCCAGCCGTTCTTTTCGCCTTCCCGTAAGGATCAGATCAAAGTTGTTCTGAGCTAAAAGGTGTGCTGTTGCTTTTCCTATCCCGGATGTTGCTCCTGTGATAAGCGCGACTTTTTTTTCCATATCGGATCAATTAATATAAAAGATAGAATTGCCAAAGCTATATATGTCGGAATCCGGTAGCGTACCATAGCTCCTACAACCGGAGTTGTTATTCCTACGATAAAAGCGGAGAGAAAGATAAAAAAGAGTAATGAAATGACAAGTGGATCGTTGAATTTTTTCCGGTGTTTTCCAAGGCCGTATAAAAGGGAAAAAATGGCGAATGTCGTCATTAAAAGTGTTTCGGCAATTGCCGGATATTTGGCGTTGCTGCCGGGAGTTTTAAAATCAGGTTGAAACAGGCAGTGGTAAATGGAAGACGGAATACTGACGATCAGCCGTTTTTTATCATAGTTTAAGTAATAAGGCTGAACATAGGACTGAGATGTTTTCCGGACAATCATTGCAATATCAAACAGCTGATCTTGTTTCAGAAGGACAGGCTGAGAGGATTGAGTACCGGCTTGTCTTACTTTTAAAGCTCTGATATCTTTTTTTAAGAGAAGCTGGTCCGTATCTGTTTTTCTGAAAAAGGCTGTATCTTTAATGTTCAGATAATAAAAGAAGCTCCTGTTTTTGTCAGCAGGTTCGTATAAATAAATACCTTTTGTTGCTACGTTTCGAAAAGCATATTGCTGGTTGGAAATACGATTGACAATTCTGTCACCGAAAGAGGAAAATAATGCTCCTGTAAGCAATATGATGAATGCGATAATAATAAAGACTTTTGAAGTATATTTTTTAGCTGATTTTATCAGGAAATAAAAAAGGATAGACAATCCGATCGCATAGAAAATATATATTTTTACAGTAAAAAGAAAGAACAGGCCCAGCCACAGATGCAGGCTGTTTAACCTTCGCTGCTTTATACCGTATAAAAAGCTGGCAATACCGAAGAACAGTAAATGTTCTTTCATCACCAGGCCTCCGTAAATCAGGAAAGAAGGAATCCCTGCTCCCAGAAACAATATGAAGATGTCAGGATTGGAAAGATATTTGCTAAATGCTCCGGCAAAAAGTAAAATAGTATAGGTGGAAAGCAGCGCAACGAAAAGCAGGTGGATGTATTCATTTCCGGCAGAAACAAATACAACGATGCTGTGAACGCGGGCAACCGCTCTGCAGTCGTTATATTTCTTTGTAGGATTATTCCATAACTTTGTTTCGGCCAGGTATTTCTCCTTAGTTGCATCACTATTGTCAAAACCGGTCAGTAACATGAAATAGGTAACCGGATCGCTGTAAAAGACACGATTTAGAACTTTAGCATCGTTAAGATAATATTCATGATCTCCCTTCAAATCATATTCGTGATGTTTATCCAGGTAAAAAACGAAAAACGAAACAAGTACAAATTTTAAGGCAAAGATGCTGCAGATAGATCTGGAAGACAGGAATGACGATTTAAATATTTTTTTATTTAAAATGAGAAAAATAAAGCAAACAAACAATGTAACGGTAAGAAATTGCAACGGAATATTTATTTGAGTGTGGTGGCAAAAATAGAGAAAAGATTTTGTTTTCAGGGATAGAAAATGGAGAAAAACCGGATATTGAATTATGCTTATTTATAATCGCTCAAAATAAGTGATATTAAGTAGGAAATATAATGCTTTTATGATTAGAAATTTATAAATTCGCGGGGCAAAATTTGATTGAAAAAATAACATTTAAAATATGGTTTTCGATTTGGATATAAGGATGGAAAGTACACCGGATTTCCTGAATGAATCAAGACAGATCAGATTTTTAAATACAAAAAACAATTTTTAGAATTCATCTAAAAAACTTCTATCATGAATTTATATCAGGATTACATCAAAGAAATTGAAGAACGAAAAGAACAAGGGCTCCATCCGAAACCAATTGATGGCGCAGGATTGTTGAGTGAGATTATTACACAAATTAAAGACTTAAATAACCCACATAGGGAGGATTCAGTTAAGTTTTTTGTTTATAATACATTACCGGGAACTACTCCGGCAGCAGGTGTTAAAGCAAAATTTTTAAAAGAAATTATTTTAGGGGCAGAAATTGTTGCTGAAATTACTCCGGATTTTGCATTTGAATTATTATCTCACATGAAAGGTGGTCCATCTATCGAAGTATTGCTGGATTTAGCTTTAGGTGATGATGTTGCAAATGCTAAGAGAGCTGCTGACGTATTGAAAACACAGGTTTTCTTATATGAAGCAGATACAAATCGTTTGGCAGAAGCTTACAGAAAAGGTAATACAATTGCTAAAGAAATTTTAGAAAGTTATGCTAAAGCAGAATTCTTTACTGAGTTGCCAGCTGTTCCGGAAGAAATCAGGGTAGTTACTTATATTGCCGCTGAAGGCGATATCTCTACAGATTTATTATCTCCGGGGAATCAGGCGCACTCTCGTTCTGATCGTGAATTACATGGTAAATGTATGATCACCCCGGAAGCGCAGGCTGAAATCAGAGCGTTACAAGCGAAACATCCGGATGCAAGCGTTATGTTGATCGCTGAAAAAGGAACAATGGGAGTGGGATCATCAAGAATGTCAGGTGTGAATAACGTGGCACTTTGGACAGGCAAGCAGGCAAGCCCTTATGTTCCTTTTGTTAATATTGCTCCGATTGTGGCAGGTACAAATGGTATTTCCCCGATTTTCTTAACTACGGTGGACGTTACCGGTGGTATCGGTATCGATTTGAAAAACTGGGTTAAGAAAACAGATGAAAACGGACAGGTTGTTCGTAATGAAAATAATGAGCCGGTTTTGGAACAAGCGTATTCTGTTTCTACAGGAACTGTATTAACTATTAATACAAAAACTAAAAAATTATACAATGGTGATAAAGAATTGATTGATATCTCCCGGTCTTTAACACCGCAAAAAATGGAGTTTATCAAAGCAGGCGGTTCTTATGCTATCGTGTTTGGTAAAAAAATCCAGACGTTTGCAGCTCAGACTTTAGGTGTTGCAGCTCCTGTAGTATTTGCTCCGGCTAAAGAAGTAACTAATGAAGGTGCTGGTCTGACAGCAGTTGAAAAAATCTTCAACAAAAATGCAGTAGGTGTTACTCCTGGTAAAATATTACACGCCGGTTCTGATGTTCGTGTAAAGGTAAACATTGTTGGCTCTCAGGACACAACAGGTCTGATGACATCTCAGGAGTTAGAGGCAATGGCTGCTACAGTTATTTCTCCAAGTGTTGACGGAGCTTATCAATCCGGTTGTCATACTGCATCTGTCTGGGATAAGAAAGCACAGGCTAATATACCTAAATTGATGAAGTTCATGAATGACTTTGGAGTGATTACAGCTCGTGATCCGAAAGGTGTTTATCATTCAATGACAGACGTTATCCACAAAGTATTAAATGATATTACTGTTGATGAGTGGGCTATCATTATTGGTGGTGACTCACACACACGTATGTCTAAAGGAGTTGCTTTTGGTGCTGACTCCGGTACCGTTGCTTTAGCTTTAGCTACTGGCGAAGCTTCCATGCCAATTCCGGAATCTGTAAAAGTTACGTTTAAAGGAGAAATGAAACCTTTCATGGATTTCCGTGATGTGGTTCACGCTACTCAATTACAAATGTTGCAGCAATTTGACGGTGAAAATGTCTTCCAGGGTCGTATCATCGAAGTTCACATCGGGACTTTATTAGCTGACCAGGCGTTTACTTTTACTGACTGGACAGCGGAGATGAAAGCGAAAGCGTCTATCTGTATTTCCCAGGACGAAACATTAATCCAATCGTTAGAAATTGCCAAATCCCGTATCCAGATCATGATTGATAAAGGTATGGATAACAAAAACCAGGTATTAAAAGGTTTAATCGGGAAGGCGGATAAACGTATTGCTGAAATCAGATCCGGAGAAAAGCCAGCTTTACAACCTGATGCAAATGCTAAATATTACGCGGAGGTAGTGATTGACCTGGATTTAATCAATGAGCCAATGATTGCTGACCCGGACGTAAACAATGCTGACGTTTCTAAACGATATACGCACGATACTATCCGTGATTTAACTTACTACGGCGGTGACAAGAAAGTGGATCTTGGCTTTGTAGGTTCATGTATGGTTCACAAAGACGACTTAAAAATCGTTTCCCAAATGCTTAAGAATGTTGAAAAACAAAAAGGTAAAGTAGAATTTAACGCACCTTTAGTGGTTGCAGCTCCAACTTACAATATCATTGATGAATTGAAAGCAGAGGGTGATTGGGAATACTTACAAAAATATTCAGGATTTGAGTTTAGTGATGCTTTACCAAAAAGCGTAGCCCGTACAGAATATGAAAACATTATGTACCTGGAACGTCCGGGATGTAACTTATGTATGGGAAATCAGGAGAAAGCTGAGAAAGGAGACACGGTTATGGCAACATCTACACGTCTTTTCCAGGGGCGCGTGGTAGAGGACAGAGACGGTAAAAAAGGAGAATCTCTGCTTGCATCGACTCCGGTAGTCGTGTTATCTGCTATTCTTGGACGGATTCCTACAATTGAAGAATACAAAGTTGCCGTAGAAGGAATCAATCTGACTAAGTTTAAGCCTATTTCTATCAAGCAATAAGCAAAAGAAGTGGTAAATGAAGTGACTCTGAAATAGATCGAGATATTTTTTAGCCGGTGGAGATTTTCTTCATCGGCTTTTTTATTTTTAGCTCAATTTATTAATAAGTTAGCTTAATTGATGCTTTCGATCCTATTTTATCATCAACGATAGATAAATAAAATGTGAATTGTTTTTTTAGAATTGGGGTGGCACCCCATATTGTTTGGATAAAGTTATCCATTCATTGAAATTGTATAGAATCATTTTAAATTGTGAAAATTAACTTTGATTTAAATACTAATGTCTGAAAAACTAACTAAATTAAGAGATTAAATGAAGTAACAAAAAGAACAATGGTATTCGATTTAGACATGATTAAAAAGGTGTACGAACGTTTTCCGGAACGGATCGCTGCAGCACGAAAAATTGTAGGAAAACCTTTAACTCTTTCTGAAAAAATTTTGTATGCCCATCTGTGGGATGGCGACGCAACGCAAGCTTTTGAAAGAGGCAAGTCGTACGTGGATTTTGCACCGGACAGAGTAACAATGCAGGATGCAACGGCTCAAATGGCTTTGTTGCAATTTATGCAAGCCGGTAAAAAGAAAGTATCTGTTCCTTCTACGGTTCATTGTGACCACTTGATTCAGGCAAAAGTTGGCGCTTCGGCAGATTTACAGCGCTCCCTGAATGAAAACAATGAAGTCTTCAACTTTTTATCGTCTATTTCCAACAAATATGGAATCGGTTTCTGGAAACCGGGAGCAGGTATCATTCACCAGGTAATGCTGGAGAATTATGCTTTTCCAGGAGGAATGATGATTGGGACGGATTCACACACAGTAAACGGAGGCGGCCTTGGAATGATTGCCATTGGAGTAGGAGGTGCTGACGCAGTGGATGTGATGGCCGGAATGCCCTGGGAGCTGAAATTTCCGAAACTGATCGGAGTAAAATTAACAGGAAGACTGAACGGATGGACATCTGCAAAGGATGTTATTCTCAAAGTGGCAGATATTTTGACCGTAAAAGGCGGTACAGGTGCAGTTGTGGAGTATTTCGGTGATGGGGCAATTTCACTTTCTGCAACAGGAAAAGGAACGATCTGTAATATGGGTGCTGAAATTGGCGCTACTACTTCTACATTTGGATACGATGACGCTATGCGTCGTTATTTAAAAGCTACAGGCCGTGCGGAAGTGGTTGCTTTGGCTGACCAGGTTGCTGAACACCTGACAGGCGATGCAGAAGTATATGCAGAACCGGAAAAATATTTCGACCAACTGATCGAAATTAATCTTACAGAATTAGAACCTTATATAAACGGTCCATTTACACCGGATCGCGGAACACCGGTTTCCAAAATGAAAGCGGAAGCAGAAGCAAACGGCTGGCCAATGAAGATAGAATGGGGCTTGATCGGATCTTGTACTAATTCTTCTTACGAAGACATGTCACGTGCCGCTTCTATTGTTGAACAGGCAGTCAAATATGGAATCACACCAAAAGCAGAATTCGGAATCAATCCGGGATCTGAGCAGGTGCGTTATACGATTGAACGTGACGGAATCATAGCTACGTTCGAGAAGATGGGAACTAAGGTATTTACAAATGCTTGCGGACCTTGTATCGGACAATGGGATCGGGAAGGAGCTGATAAGCAAGAGAAAAACACGATTGTTCACTCATTCAACCGTAATTTCTCAAAACGTGCAGATGGTAACCCGAATACACACGCATTTGTCACCTCTCCTGAAATGGTTGCTGCATTGGCAATTTCCGGAAATCTGGGCTTCAACCCAATCACGGATACCTTAACAAATGATAAGGGAGAACAAGTGAAGCTGCTTCCTCCGAAAGGAGATGAGCTTCCAACGAAAGGATTTGATGTGGAAGATCCGGGATATCAGGCTCCGGCTGAAGATGGCTCAAATGTTCAGGTAATTGTAGAGCCGGATTCGTCTCGTTTGCAATTATTGGAAAATTTCCCTGCATGGGATGGAAAAAACATCACTGGTGCTAAATTACTGATCAAAGTAGAAGGTAAATGTACTACGGATCATATTTCAATGGCTGGTCCATGGTTACGTTACCGCGGTCACTTAGATAACATTTCTAATAACATGCTGATCGGTGCGATTAACTATTTCAATAAAGAAGCGAATAAGGTTAAATCTCAACTGACAGGTGAATACGATGCTGTACCATCAGTTCAGAGAGCGTACAAGGCGGCTGATATTCCTACAATTGTAGTCGGAGATCAAAATTACGGCGAAGGTTCTTCTCGTGAGCATGCTGCCATGGAGCCTCGTCATTTAGGAGTCAGAGCAGTTATCGTAAAATCATTTGCACGTATCCATGAAACTAACCTGAAAAAACAAGGGATGCTTGGATTAACATTTGCTGATGAAGCGGATTATGATAAAATCAGAGAGGACGATACCTTTAATTTTATTGATTTGGTTGATTTTGCTCCGGGAAAACAATTGACATTAGAAATTGTTCATTCAGATGGAACAAAAGAGCAGATCAAATTAAATCATACCTATAATGAGCAACAGATTGAATGGTTTAGAGCAGGTTCTGCCTTGAATCTGATTAAAAGAGCTCAACATAGCGCATAATATTATAATATTATTTTTAATAATTGAACCCCGGTTAATCCCGGGGTTTTTGCTATATTTAATGTATTATTTTTTAGGGAATTAAGTGAAAAA
Source organism: Flavobacteriia bacterium 40-80 (assembly GCA_001899145.1). Taxonomy (GTDB): domain Bacteria; phylum Bacteroidota; class Bacteroidia; order Flavobacteriales_D; family Crocinitomicaceae; genus 40-80. The sequence goes on along the minus strand of MKVF01000006.1, from coordinate 270,624 downwards.
TAAATTGAGATGTCCTGAAATGATGTGTAATTTTCATATCTGAATATTATTCTCTTTATATTGTGACAAAATATATTAATAAATAGTTTGTTTTTTGTTATTATTTGTTAATTTTGTGTTCCAGTACTTAATTAAATTAATTATGAGAAAACTTATTCTATTAGCAGTTACATTCACTGCAATGTTTGCTACTTTTCAATCCTGTAGGAAAGAAATTAAAAATAATTCTGAATCAGTACATGACGGTGATCTTCCTGCAAAATTAGAACATTGTACCTTATCGGTTATTAATGAGTGGAGTTATTCATCTCTAGGTACAAAATTATGCGGTATTATCGATGGAATTGGAACTGTAGGTGCGCTTGATAATAAATTAAATTGTCAGGTATTTGCTGGAGGTCCTTGTAATCCAGTAGTAAATGGTAATTCGGTTATTGTAACGGAACTTACTCCAACAGGCTGGCATGTTTTAAGTGATGGAGTAATGTCTGTTACAGAACAAGAAACATTAATCAATTATATTAAAAATGCTTGCAATTCACATGCACTAAGTACATTTGGAACGGGGTACCAAGTTTTTCATTATGATGTATGGTACGTAACCCCGCTGTGTGGTGGTTGTTCAGGAATTACCATTATGGTAAATTACAAGGCAGCGCAACCATGCCGTACAAAATAAAGTTCGCTGAGTAATTAACTAAGTGACATTCAGGAAGGAGTGACTGTTTTGTATAGCTAGTGTTTGTTTAATAGTAAAAAACAATAGAGATGTACTAAAAAATTTTATAAACAATCTAGTTTATACTTATTTTATACCCTTATTACTTAGAAAAAGTAATAAGGGTATATTTATATGTGGTGTTTTTAAATAGAAGCAGAGCTGCAAGGCAGATTTCTGTCGATCTTTTTGAAAAGTCCCTGTAACACTTTTCCCGGTCCGACTTCAATCACTTCAGAACAACCGTCTTTTACCATTTCCTGCATAATCTGCGTCCATTTTACTGCACCCGTCAGCTGATTGATAAGGTTTGTTTTGATCTCTTCAGGATTGCTGACCGCCTGCACATTCACATTTTGATAAACAGGACATGTCGGCTGGCTGAAAGTCGTAGCTTCGATTGCAGCAGCGAGCTCTTTTTTTGCAGGTTCCATCAGAGGAGAGTGGAAAGCACCTCCAACAGGAAGAATCAATGCTCGTTTTGCTCCCGCTTCCGTTAATTTCTCACAAGCACGCTCAACCGCTTCTACTTCTCCTGAAATAACCAGCTGTCCTGGGCAATTGTAATTTGCAGGAACAACAATGCCAGGTGTTTCCTTACATATTCTTTCGATCACATCATCTTCCAGGCCTAAAACAGCAGCCATAGTTGATGGTACAGCCTCACACGCTTCCTGCATAGCGAGCGCACGTTTGTAGACCAATTTCAGGCCATCTTCAAATGTCAGCGTTTTGTTGGCAACCAAAGCAGAAAATTCTCCTAAGGAGTGCCCTGCTACCATATCCGGTTTGAATTCATCTCCTAAGCATGCTGCCAAAATTGTTGAATGTAAGAATATCGCAGGTTGTGTTACTTTCGTTTGTTTTAGCTCTTCCTCTGTTCCTTCAAACATGATTTTCGTTATATCAAATCCTAAAATCTCATTTGCCTTGTGGAATAATTCTTTTGCAACAGGAGACGCATCATACAGGTCTTTTCCCATACCTGAGAATTGAGCGCCTTGCCCTGGAAAAACATAAGCCTTCATATTTTTTTGTTTTTAGATAAAAATCCTCGGCGACAAAAATAGTAATATCGTCTAAACATCCAAATTTATTCAGCAAATAGTAATTTTTCCTTAATTCATTAAGTAATAAAAACAATTCAGGCTTTGTAAAGAGCTATTTTTTTAATAACTTCAATAGTAACGACTAAACTTTAATTATGAGCAACGAGCTGACTTTTGTCATTCCCGATGAGACGATCATCAATAAAATTTATCAATTGAGAAATAGAAAAGTGATGCTGGACAGTGATCTGTCCGGCCTTTATGATGTTGAAACTAAAAGGATCAATGAACAGGTTAAAAGAAATTTAAAGCGTTTTCCGGGAGATTTTATGTTTCAGCTGACAACAGAAGAGTGGGAAAACTTGAAGTCGCAAAACGCGACTTCAAGTTGGGGAGGAAGAAGAACGCTGCCTTATGTGTTCACAGAACATGGTGTTCTCATGTTGTCAAGTGTGTTGAATAGTGAAAAGGCTATCGAAGTGAATATTCAGATTATAAGAGTCTTTACAAAGATGCGTGAGCTTTTGCTGGCAAATGAAACTATTTTATGTGAGCTTGAAGAACTGAAAAAATCTGTCAACGATCATGAAGAGCAGTTTGAATTGATTTATGGCTATCTTCAAAAGTTTTCGCAAACTGAGAGCCAGTCGAAACGTAATACGATCGGGTATATAAACGAATAAATATTGCCACCTGGAAAATTACCCGATAATTACCTGGTAACCTCCATATTTTCTGAGATTGATGACACTTCCGTCTTCAAAGATCAGATACTGTCCTTTTATTCCCACAAGCACTTTGGTGAAGCGAATGACTTTTTCAAGGGAAATTGAATTTACCTGGCCTGGATAGGAGAGTACGGGATAATTGAATGTATGAACCTCTTCATCATCCGTTATGAAATCCGTAATTTCCCTCGGAAGCTGTGTTTCTAAATTCCATTTTTCGCTGATTAAATCAATGGAATCATCCACCTGATTTTTAAGCATATTCCGCCAGTTTGTTTTGTCTGTGAAAAAACTTTTTAAAGCGACTTCTATTTTTCCGGCCTCATAACGATTGGGAGTTTCCGCGAAGATAATTGCTGAACTTGCGCCCTGATCGATCCATCGTGTAGGAACCTGGGTATCTCTGGTGACTCCTACTTTTACGGCATCTGATGCAGCCAGATAGACATAATGAGGCTGATTGTGATGATCTTGTTCCCATTGCGGATCACGGCCTTTTCCTAAATGAGCTTCGCATAATTCAGGCTTAATGATACATTGAGAACATTCCGGCGCAGACAGAAAACATTTATAACAAAACCCCTGATTGAAAGAAGTTTTAGTCCTTGAATTGCATTTCAGGCAAAAAATAGCGCCTGTCAGTTCCATTGTGAAAGAAGAGCCGATCCGTTCGTTCATATTGATTAACTGATCGTTCAGGTACAGAGAATACTGAATTTTCTCTCCTTGCTCAACTTTCATTTTGTTTAATGTCCCTTGTATCATTCTGCTCCTAATTCATCTGATTGTTCCACCAGCTCTTCCCATTTTAACATTTCTTCTTCCAGTGCCTTTTTTGCGTTCTGATAAGCCTCTAAAGTCGTGCTTGATTTTTTCTCGTCTGAATAATCAATGTCTGCCATTTCAGTTTCCAGCACTGCTACTTTTTGCTCAAGAATTTCAATTGCTTCTTCTGACTTTTTGATTTTATTCTGGATTTGTGAACGCTGTTTTCGAAGCTCCCTTGAATCAGCAGGAACTGTTTTTTGCTCTTCCTGAACTGGAATGTCTTTACTTTCAGCTGCTGCATTCATGGAGTCAGAAGCCATTTTCTTCTGTAAATATTCTTTTACATCAAAATGGTGAATCTTTAGCGTTTTATTTTCGATATCCCAGATCCTGTTGGTTAAACCGTCCAGAAATTCACGGTCGTGAGAAACAATGATAAATGTCCCTTCATATTGTATCAACGCCTTTTTTAATACTTCCTTGCTCTGAATATCCAGATGGTTGGTCGGCTCGTCGAGAATTAAGAGGTTGGAAGGACTCAGAAGCAACTGGCACAAAGCAAGGCGTGTGCGTTCTCCTCCGGAAAGTACACCGACTTTTTTATCGGTGTCTTCTCCTGAAAACAGGAACGCTCCCAGAATACTTCTTAGATCTTTTCGGTTTTCGCCGGTAGCGATATCATCAACGGTCTCAAAAACCGTTTTGTTTATGTTTAATTTTTCAGCCTGATCCTGTGCAAAATAAGTGATGTTTACATTGTGACCCAATTCAACCACTCCTTCACCTTCAATTTGTTTCATGATCAGCTTTAATAAAGTGGATTTACCAATTCCGTTAGGACCTAACAATGCGATTTTTTCACCTCTTCCGACCGTAATATTAATAGCTTTGAAAAGCGTTTTTTCACCGTATGTTTTTCCGAGATTATGTAATTCAAGCACCCACTTTCCGGGTTGAACACTCAGCGGAAATGAGATGCGCATTTTGGCAACGCTGTTGTTGTCAATTTCTATGATTTCAGTACGTTCCAGCTTTTTTATCAACGATTGCGCAAACGCTGCTTTACTCGCTTTTGCACGATATTTGTCAATTAATTCTTTCGTTTGTTTGATCTCTTTATCCTGTTGCTTTTTAGCCTTACCCAGCTGATCGAGCTCTTCTTCCCGTTTGATTTTATATTGCGAATAAGAATACGGATAATCATACGCTTTTCCGTTCATCAGCTCGATAGTCCTTTTTGTGACATTATCCAGGAAAAGACGGTCGTGAGAAATAGCTATGACCAATCCGTCAAATTTTTGAAGGTAATTTTCCAGCCATGCAATAGAAATGATATCCAGGTGATTGGTCGGCTCGTCGAGAAGAATAACGTCCGGTTTGTTTACCAGTATTTTTGCCAGCTCTGCACGCATTTTCCAGCCTCCCGAAAATTCGCTCAGCTTTTTCTGAAAGTCTTCTTTTTGAAATCCCAGACCTTCCAATGTGGAAGCGATTTTTTCTTCCCATTGAAATCCTTCATGAATGATAAACTGGTGATTGACATCGTTTAATTCGTCCAGCATTTTCAGGTAGCTTTCGCTTTCGTAATCTGTCCGGTTGGTGATTTCATTATTGAGGAACTCAATTCTATCCCGTAAGTAATTCAGTTCTTCATTGGAATATTTAAGATAGTCAAAAACAGTTTGCGAGTCATCAATATGAATATCCTGTGTCAAAAAACCGATTTTGCAGTCTTTCGGTTTATGAATTTTTCCTTCCGAAGGCTGATTCCAGCCCGCTAAAAGCTTCAGCATAGTGGATTTTCCTGCTCCGTTTTTTCCGGCAAGTCCGATTTTGTCATTACGATTCAGCTGCAGGCTGATTTCGCTGAATAAATATCCCTGAGGAAGATGAACTCCTACCTGTTCTAAATTGATCATGCTGCAAAGATATTATTCATTGTTGAACAATGTAGGGAGAGATAATATATTTCCTATTTTTAGCGGACGATATTTAGAATAACAGGACAAAATGAAAATAGAAGAATTAAAAGCGCAATTGGCTTTACCGGTTATTGTTTCACCTATGTTTTTAGTTTCCGGAACGAAGCTTGTGGTTGAATGCTGTAAGAACGGGGTTTTGGGGACATTTCCTTCTTTGAATGGAAGAACAGAGCAGGATTTTGAAAATATGCTGGTGGAGATAATAACAGAACTGGAAAAATTTGAGAAGGAAACAGGTACCAAACCTGCTCCGTTTGGAGTAAATATTATTGTGAACAAGACCAATCCCAGAGTTATGTCTGATTTACAATTGTGCATGAAATATAAAGTTCCTGTTGTAATAACGTCACTTGGAGCAGTCAAGGAGGTTGTTGATGCGGTTCACAGCTACGGCGGATTGATTTTTCATGATGTGATTAAAAAGCGTCATGCGCAAAAAGCGCTGGAAGCAGGAGTGGACGGATTGATCGCTGTCAGCGCAGGAGCTGGCGGGCATGCCGGTTTAGCAAATCCGTTTGCGTTGGTTTCCGAATTCCGTTCTTTCCACAAAGGAGCATTAGTACTGGCCGGAGCGATTAATTCCGGAGCAGATATCGCGGCAGCTGAATGTATTGGAGCAGATTTTGCGTATATGGGAACACATTTTATTGCGGCTGAAGAAAGCCTGGCAGAAGCAGACTATAAAGAAATCCTGGTCGAATCCGGAATTGATGATATTATTTATACAGATGCGGTTTCCGGTGTGAATGCCAATTTCCTGATAAAGAGCATTGAGAGAGCAGGAGTGGACCTTTCTCAGAAAAAAGAAGAAGATTTTTCGAAATTAAATGCGAATAATTCAAAGGCCTGGAAGGATATCTGGTCTGCAGGTCAGGGAGTGACTGCCATTAAACAGATTCGTCCTGCAAAAGCGATTATTGCTGACCTGAAAAAAGAATACAGGGAAGCATTGGAGAAGCAGGCAGAACGGCTGGCAAATCTGAAATAAAAAATTAAGATGTAAATAAAAAACGCTGTTTTCGGACAGCGTTTTTTATTATAGGAATATCCGCTTCAACTTGGACGAAATACAGTAAAAAATATGCTGTTTCCGGATTAAGCATTTTTATAACGAAAAGACCGCCGGATAACGGATAATTCTTAATTTTACGGAAATTATTTCTTTTCCTTTTGATAAAGAATGAGGAAAATTATCACATATCTGTTTATTGGTGCTTTTTTGCTTCATGCTTCAAGCAGACTTCTGGTTTATGCTAATTTCTGGATGAATCAGGAATACATTGCAGAAAAATTATGTGAGAACAAGGACAAGCCTGAAATGGAATGTAACGGTAAATGTCATCTGAAGAAGGAACTGGAAAAGGAAGATAAGAGAAAACAGCAGGAAGAACGAAAAATTCAGGTGGAAGAGCTGGTTTTTATTCCGCAGTCCGAAATTAAAGAAGTCATTGATGCAGTTTATGCTGTAAAGAAGGATACCCGGCAACATTTCTTTATTGCGCAACAAAAAACAAACGGATTTTCTCCGTATATCTTCCATCCACCGGCAATTTAATTCATTATTATTTTATTGAAATACACGCATCTTCCCGGATTTTAATCCGAAACGGAAAGAGTGCGTATTTTTTGCATTCATTGGTTTTCGTATGTGAAATAATATCGAAATGTGATAGAGCAGTGGATAATAAAAATTGGTCTGAACATTTTTATTTCACCGGACAAATCAATAATTAATAAATTAAAAATGAAAAAAATAGTATTGGGGATGATGCTCCTGATCGCTGGAGTATCTTCTTCATTCGCCTGTGATATTTGCGGATGTGCTGCGAATGCTTTTTCCGTGGGAATGCTGCCTAACAGCAGGCATCACTTTGTCGGGGTCCGTTCTACATTTCGCTGGTTTGAAAGTCAGCCTGCTCCTGACGGGCATGGTTACAGAGGTATTTCATCTCAGTTCTTCTCTACAACAGACTTGTATGGACGTTACAAAATAGGAAGACGCTTTCAGGTGATGGTGTTTGTTCCTTATGTCTATAATCAGAAGACGGACAGTGTGGTGACTCCGGTTCACGGACTGGGTGACGTGACAGCCATCGGTAATTTTGTTTTCATAGATAACATGGATTCGATCGGGCAGGTTTTTCGTCACTCCGGAACAATTGGACTTGGAGTGAAAGCACCCACAGGTAAGTTTTTCAAGCTTGGATTTGATGAAGTGAATATGCTTCCCGGCACCGGATCTGTAGATATCATTGCAAATGTAAATTATTCTGTTCAGTACAGAAAATTCGGCCTTCAGAATGAAACCGGATTTACTTATAAGACAGAAAATAAATACAAATACCGTTTTGGTAATGCATTGAGTATTTCACAGGTATTTTTCTATCGCTGGGATGTGAGCTCTGATCTGAAAATTATTCCGCAGATCGGTTTCAACTTTATGCATAACTGGAAAGACCGTAAAAACGGGCAGCTTTCGGAGGATACGTTTAACGGCGGAAATATTTACAATGCGCAGGTCAACTTATTTATTTTGTATAAATATTTGGGGATCAATGCACAGGTGTATATTCCCTTGACACAGCAGCTGAATCAGGGGCTTGTGTCACAAAAAGCGATGTTTAGAATAGGTATTAACTACTTTTTTGAGAGTAAAAAATGAAATGGATATATATGATCGTGCTGACAGCAACTGTTGCTGTCAGCGCATGTAAAAAAGAAGATAGCGGAGCTGATAATGTAATAATTACGTTTACGGAGCCGGAGGAGAATGATACTGTTTTCTCCTGGAACCAGGTACACATGGAAGGAACGGTTACCGGAGACGGAACCATGAGAGGATATACACTTTCCGCTATCAATTCATCAACGGGCGAGGTAGTATATACCACAACGTATGATGTTCAGGCAAAGGCTTATAATTTTCATGAGCACTGGATCAACAACTTACAGGACACGACAACGGTGATTGTTCGTATGGATGTGCTGAAAGATGTCGCAGGTAATCATGAAGTCCGGGAAAGGATAGTAGTATGCCTGCCTTAATTTGTTGAAAATTAAAATTATATTAAAGAACTTAAAATGAAAAAAATAGCGTTATTAGTAGTAGCGGCAGGGATTTTAGTATTTAATTCATGCAAAAAAGAAGGATGTACGGATCCTGAAGCTTTGAACTATAGTGATAAAGCAAAAACAGATAACGGGACCTGCCAGTATGAGGAAGTGCAGGAAACCGGAAAAGTAACCCTGATGCTCGCGCACTATTGGGTAAATGAAACCATGGATTTTTCTCTGAATATGCAGTATGTACATCCTGAAACAGGAGATAGCCTGACATTTACGACATTCAAATACTTCGTCTCCAATATCAAGCTGAAAAAAGAAGACGGTACCTGGTGGACACAACCGGAGAGTTATTACCTGGTAAATCTGGATGAGGCCGAAGGCGCTCAGCTGGTATTGTCTGGAGTTCCTGTGGGGAATTATACCGGAATCTCGTATGTTATGGGTGTTGACAGTACAAGAAATGTGAGCGGTGCACAAACAGGCGCTTTATCAACAACTTCAGGAATGTTCTGGAGCTGGAATACAGGATATATCATGGTGAAGGCGGAAGGAACTTCTCCGCAGGCAGGAATGGGCGGAGCTTTTACGTATCATTTGGGTGGCTTTTCCGGAAATAATAATATTGTTACCACTAAAACAGCTGCTTTTGGAACAGAATCTCTGAATGTCACTACAACCAGCACAGGAATGATTCATCTGGGAGTTGATCCGTCACGGCTGTTTACAACAACGGGTTCTGTTTCTAATGTTGGAATGGTGCACATGCCGGGGCAAAACGCGGTAACGATGGCGACGGATTTTTACAATTCGGGAGTAAGTTTTAAATACATTCATAATTAATAAGAATCGGAGCAGGTGTTGAAATCCGGCACCTGCTTTAACTGTATAAATAAAATGAGATTTATCATTATTTTATGTCTGTTGCAGGTGCTTACAGCATGTAAAAAAACACTGATAACGCCTGTTCTGCCCCTATTGTCTTTTTATCAGCCGGTCGATTTTCCCGAACCGGTTTATCCTTTGGCCCAGAACCCGGTTACCAGAGAGAAATTTGAATTAGGAAGGCTTTTGTTTTACAGCCCGGTTTTATCTTTGGATAATACAATTTCATGTGCCACTTGTCACGCTCAGACACACCTGTTTGCAGACCACAATGTCGCTGTAAGCTCAGGAGTAGGAGGTTTAACAGGAACAAGAAATGCCCCGCCCGTTTTCAATATGGCATGGCAGCCGCATTTTATGTGGGATGGAGGAGTTAATCACCTGGAAATGTTTTCAATAGCCCCAATCACAAATCCGGTAGAGATGAATGAAACGATGCTGAACGTTATCAATAAGCTGAATGCTTCGGATTACTGGAAGAAACAGTTCAAAGCAGCTTTCGGAACGGACCAGATTACGGATCAGCAGCTGTTTCGCGCTTTGACACAATACATGCTGATGATTGTTTCAGATGGTTCTCACTATGATAAAGTTAAACGGGGACAAGCATCATTTACTGCTGATCAGCAGGCAGGTTATAATTTATTTCTGCAAAAGTGCGCTTCTTGTCACAAAGAACCGCTGTTTACCGATTATTCTTTCCGGAACAATGGATTAGATGAGATTTCTGCTGATGATGGAAGGTATTTAATCACACAATTGGAATCGGACAAAGGTAGGTTTAAAGTGCCGACGCTTCGCAATGTATTGCTGACTTACCCATATATGCATGACGGCCGTTTTTTTACGATTGACCAGGTGCTTGAGCATTATAGTAGCGGAGTAAAATCTCATACAAATTTAGATCCCTCACTTCAGAATGGAATTCCATTGACAGCAGATGAAAAAAAATACCTGAAACGCTTTCTGGAAACATTAAACGATTATGAGCTGATGAGTAAAATGGAGCTGAGCGAGCCCTGATTTTAATGTGTAATTTGAAATTCAAACAATTTGTTGTTCATTACAAGTGGAGATAAAAATCTTTTCGACAGATACTATTGTTAATTTTAGAGACGGAATCAACGGATAGTATGAGTTTTTTGCTGATAAAAGTAGGAAGAGACCAGTCAAATGATATTTTGATTGACGATGAACGTGTAAATGCACAGCATCTGGAAATTTTTGTGGATGTAGAAGGGAATGTCTATCTGACGGATTTGAATTCATTGCATGGAACTTTTGTAAACGATCAGCGGATAGAAGGAGCTGTGGAGCTTCATGAGAATGATGTTGTTAAAATATCAGATGCTTTTGCACTGAACTGGAAAGATCTGATCAGACAGGCGAAAAAGAACAGTTTCTCAATTGGTTCGGACCTCGGAAACAGAATAACTCTGCAGGATAGCTCTGTGGATGCTTTTCATCTTCAGCTGTTTAAAGATTTTAAAGGAAATGTTTTTGCAAATGATCTGAAATCGGTAAACGGTACATTTATAAACGGTCACCGCATTCAGGGAGTAGCATTGTTAAAATCTGGAGACAGGTTAAAGCTTGGTAAAAATACTTATGACTGGAATGAGATTTTTATTACCGGAACTTTTCCAAAACAGGAAATAGAGGAGAAGAAGCCCGTATCTGAGCCGGTGAAAGAACCGAAAGTAATTCAGAAGGCACCGGAGGAGGTTAAACAAAAGCAGCCTGAGAAAATCCGGCCATCAGCAGAAAAAATACCGAAGAAACCTTTGTCAAAAAAGAAAAAATGGCTGGCTGTACTGCTGATCTTAATTATAGATGCGTTACTGATCGCCTGGCTCAGCTCGATCATTTAGCAAGGCTAAAAACATGAATAGTGAACATCATTCCATATTCACTATTCAAAATTCAGTATTCAATACTCACTATTCATTAGTCATTAATATTCCGCTAATTCTGTCAACGCGTCGAAGAATCGTTTTTTCGGAAGGAAATTTTGCTCCAGATCTGCTGCAAACGGAATTGGTGTATCCAGCGAAGCGATACGTTTTACCGGTGCATCCAGGAAGCTAAAGCAATTTTCATTGATAAGAGACGCAATTTCTGCTCCGATACCGCCGGTAAAGTTATCTTCATGCAACACAATGACTTTTCCTGTATTTTTAACGGAGGAGAAGATCGCTTCCTTGTCTAAAGGTGCCAGTGTTCTTAAATCTATAATGTCAATGCTGATCTCCGGATGCTGTTTAGCCGCTTCCATTGCCCAGTGAACACCCATTCCATAGGTAATGACACTGATATCCGTTCCCTGCTGAATGACATTTGCTTTTCCTATTTCTACCGTGTAATAATCGTCATATACTTCTTCTTTGATCGAACGGTATAAGAACTTGTGCTCAAAGTACATCACCGGGTTCGGATCTTCAATGGCAGCAGTTAACAAACCTTTTGCGTCGCCCGGAAATGCAGGATAAACAATCTTTAGTCCCGGCGTATGAAAAAACCACGCTTCATTGGATTGAGAATGGAAAGGACCTGCGGCAGTTCCCGCTCCTGTGGGCATTCTGACTACAACATCCGCATTTTGCCCCCAGCGCCAGTGAATTTTAGCTAAATTGTTGACGATCTGATTGAAACCACAGGTTACAAAATCAGCAAACTGCATTTCCACAACCGCTTTCATTTTTGAAATGGATAAGCCCAGTCCTGCGCCTACAATAGCTGATTCGCAGATAGGTGTATTTCTTACACGGTCTTTTCCGAATTCCTCCACAAATCCTTCGGTTATTTTGAAAACACCACCATATTCGGCAATGTCCTGGCCCATGATAATCAGATCTTCATGCTTTTTCATGGATTGTTTCAAGCCGTCTGAAATTGCGTCAATAAAGCGTTTTTCCGTTTTATTTCCGCTTGCTTCAATAACTTGCTGCACATAAGGAGCAAACAAATCTTCAAACTCTGCCTGCGTGTCCGGTATGATTGCCGGCTCTGCAGCGGTCTTATCCCAACCTGTCTGAATTTCCGCTTTCAGCTCTTCTGTTATTTTCGCAACGCTGTCAGCGGTCAGAATACCTTCTGAAAGTAAGTAATTTTCAAAGTTGACAACCGGATCAAATTCATTCCATTTTTCCTGTAGCCCGTCCGGATAATATTTGGTTCCTGAAGCTTCTTCATGTCCGCGCATACGGAAGGTCATGAATTCCATCAATACCGGTTTCGGTTCCCGACGCATTCCTTCAGCGATTTTTCGTACTTCGCGGATCACTTCCAGGATATTATTCCCATCTACTTTGACACCTTCCATTCCATATCCGATCGCTTTATCAATAAATTGCTTGCAGCGAAATTGCTCATTACTTGGTGTGGAAAGCCCCCAACAGTTATTTTCAATGGCAAAAATTACAGGCAGATCCCATACGGAAGCAACGTTCAGCGCTTCATGGAAATCACCTTCGGAAGCACCTCCGTCACCGGAAAAAACAAGTGTTGCCTTTGCTTCTTTTTTTAACTTGGCAGCCAGTGCTATTCCGTCCGCAATGGCTAATTGCGGTCCTAAATGGGAAATCATGCCGACAATACGATATTCGTTTGTTCCAAAGTGGAAAGAGCGGTCACGCCCTTTGGTGAAGCCGTTCATTTTTCCCTGAAATTGTGAGAAAAGACGGTCTAAAGGAATATTTCTGGCGGTAAAAACTCCTAGATTCCGGTGCATCGGAAGGATATATTCCTCCTCTTTCATTGCATACGCTGTTCCGACAGAAATCGCTTCCTGTCCCCAGCCGGAAAACCATTTGCTGATTTTACCCTGACGAAGTAAAATCAGCATTTTTTCCTCGATCAGACGAGGTTTTAGTAATGTCCTGTATATTGAGATTAATTCGTCGTTTTCGAAACCTGTTCTGTCGTAAACGATATTTATAGACGTTGTCTTTTCCATAATTGCATTTCAGAAAGAACAAAGCTATAAAGATTTTTGATTTTATACCATCAAAACAAGAAATGATTGTAGGGATAGCGCACCTGGAAAATACGTTTGACTTCCTCGTAAATAACGGATTTCAATTCCTCTATATTTTCCTTGTCATGTGCAGAAATGAAAACGCAGTTTTTGTTGTTCATTTTGGACATCCACGTTCTTTTCAATTCCTCCAGAGAGATATTTTCTTTGGTCATCGGAGTCGGGTCATTCTCCTCTTTCGGAATGTATTTGTAAGCATCAATTTTGTTGAAAACTAATATTTGAGGCTTTTCTATCTTGTCAATCTCTGCAAGTGTTTCATTTACGATCCGGTAGTGATCCTCAAAGTTTGGATGAGAAATATCAATCACATGCACCAGCAGATCCGCTTCACGTACTTCATCCAAAGTTGATTTGAAGGATTCAATAAGCTGATGTGGCAGCTTACGGATAAAACCGACTGTATCTGTCAGTAAAAACGGCAGGTTCTCAATCACTACTTTCCGGACAGTGGTATCTAATGTGGCGAATAACTTGTTTTCCGCAAATACATCCGATTTACTCAATAAGTTCATCAGTGTGCTCTTCCCGACGTTTGTATATCCGACCAAAGCAACCCGTACCAGCTGGCCTCGATTGCTTCGTTGTACCGCCATTTGCTTATCAATGGATTTCAGACGTTCTTTCATAAGAGCGATGCGATCCTGAATGATCCGGCGGTCGGTCTCTATCTGTGTTTCTCCGGGTCCACGCATACCGATACCACCTTTCTGGCGTTCAAGGTGTGTCCACATTCTTGTCAGGCGCGGAAGCATATATTGCAATTGTGCAAGCTCCACCTGTGTTTTTGCGTGGGAAGTCCTTGCTCTGCTCGCAAAAATGTCAAGAATAAGTATATTCCGGTCAATGATTTTTATTCCTAATTCACGTTCAATATTTCGTAATTGGGAAGGAGAGAGCTCATCATCGAAAATAGCGATTTCAATCTGATGAAAATCAATGTATTCTTTTATTTCTTCAAGCTTTCCTGTTCCGACAAATGTTTTCGGATTCGCTGTAGGGAGCTTTTGCAGGAATTTTGCTTTAGTTACTGCTCCGGCCGTGAGCGCCAGAAATTCCAGCTCATCCAAGTATTCATGTGCCTGTTCTTCCGTAATGCTGCTTGTGATCACACCAACCAGAACACAGGTTTCTTCCTTTTCATCTATCGTTACGTGACTTCCTGTCTGCATTTATTTGTATCTCAGCATTTTTACATATTCTACCAAAGCCAGCACTTCCTGCTCTGTAAGCAAATCCTTATAAGGCATCATGCCTTTGGAGTTTCCTTCCAGAATGGTTTTCTTTATATCCGCATCAGTCAATATGCTTTTTTTCAGGTTTGCAGCATTTGAAACACCTTTATCTCCGTTCATCCCGTGACAGGATTCACAGTTTCTCAGGTAGATCTGGGTGGGCTCAACCGACTGTATAATATCTGTATCCGCGGGTTCAACTGTTGATGTTCCGGGAGATGTACAGCTTGTTGCTGCCAGGGCAGCTAATAAAAAGGGAACGGTTCTTCTTAAAACCATCCTGTTCCCAAACCTCTGAATGGCCATGGTATTCCAGCTAAAACTAAAATTAATGTGATCAGGTAAAAAGTAATGATTGCTCCGTGCTTTTGCGCAGCGAATTCCTTGGTTTTGGATTTTTTATTCCCGATAGTGACAAATATCATTGCCAACACCATCATAATAATATGTTCCATACCAAAGAAACGATACATCGGATTTTTCATCCATCCTTCGCTGTATGAAATTCTGCCGCCCAGACCAACATGATTAAACAGGTACAATACGATTCCCAGCAAAATCTGTATGTGGATCATGAGCATTGCAAACAAGTTGATTAAACGGTCGTTCTTGGTATAAGAATTTTTATTTTTCTTAGATACAGCATTGACAATGGCAACAACCAAAAGTATTAATACAATCCATCTTAATCCGGAGTGCGCAGCTACAAATACATTCATAATTCAAATCAAAAAAGTTCCCGACAAAGATAGGGTAATGAATGGATATGAGTTTTCTTTTTTTTGAAAAATTGACTATTCAGAATGGTTTTAAAGAAAATAGCCAGGATTTTAAAGCTCCGAAACCATATTTTCATATTTTTTGACATTTTGAATCGGCAGGAAAGTGCTATATTTGGAGAAACAAAATGTATAACTTAAAAATTAAATATTATGAGTTTTGAATTGCCAAAATTGCCTTACGCATACGACGCACTGGAACCGCATATTGATGCAAGAACAATGGAGATCCATTATACAAAGCACCATCAGGCTTATACTACCAATCTGAACAATGCAATTCAGGGTACGGATCTGGAAAATGCTTCCATCGAAGAGATTCTTGTAAAAGGAAAAGATATTCCTGCTGTTAGAAATAACGGAGGTGGTTTCTGGAATCATAACCTGTTTTGGGAAATCTTATCTCCGAACGGAGGAGGTGATCCTACAGGAGAGCTGGCAGAAGCGATAAATGCTGCGTTTGGTTCTTTTGCTGCTTTTAAAGAAGAATTTACAAAAGCAGCGACTACACGTTTCGGTTCAGGTTGGGCGTGGTTATGTGTAGATGGCGGAAAACTGGTAATATGTTCTACGGCAAATCAGGACAACCCTTTGATGGGAGAAGGCTGCAAAGGAACTCCGATTTTAGGATTGGATGTTTGGGAACATGCTTACTATCTGAATTATCAGAACAGAAGACCGGATTATATCACAGCATTTTTTAATGTGATTAACTGGAATAAAGTAACTGAATTATTCGCTAAAGCGAAATAATTTTTTGTTTATAGTTTTTAAAGAATCCGGGCACTGCTTAGTGATGTCCGGATTTATTTTATATTATTGTTTCAGCTCCCATGATTTTGAAAACTCCTGATCCTGAAATGCTTCCGCTAAGCCTGTAATCTGTCTCAATCTTAATACTTCATCGGGATCCATTCCCAATTCTTCTCCGATACGCTTGTTGGACCAGTCGTTACGTTTGAGAAATGCAACCAGCTTTGCAGATAATTCTACCTGGTGTGTTCCTCTGGCGATATTGTGACGCACGGTGGAAGCAACTCTGCTTTCCAGGTTTTTTTCCAGGACAGTAACAGGAAGATAACCTTCAAGGCTTTCTCGGATCTCCGGAACATCCTTACACACGGCTGTGCGGTGAAAACCATCAACAATTACCCAGTTTTCGTTCTTTTTTTCGGCTGCTACGACTATGGGCATTGTCAGGCCGTCTTTTTTTACGGAAAGCTCAAGAAGCTTCATTTCCGGAGGAGCAACCTTATTTGGGTTGTAATCATTGCCTTCCACCCGATCAAGCGGGATGAGCTGAATGTTTAAGACAGGATGTTTCAATCCCATAAATTCATATAGCTGCGCTGTGATCCGGTTGTAGATCTCTACTTTTCGCTGAAAAGAAGCATTTTTATTCTGCTCTATTATCTGTGTGATCATATATATTATAGCTAGGGATTTTAAAAAATATATTCAGCTGTCTCTCCATTTCTCCTTTGGTTTGAGAAAAGGAAAGTCCTCTGCACCAATAATCATTTTTAAGCAATACTTTACAGATCCTTCTCCAGGAAGGTGCTTTTTTCTGTGCTTCCAAGGCAGGATCTGCCACTTCGGGGATATTTTTCTTATAACCGTTCTTTTTCCAGTATTCAAGAAATTTATTGATCTTGGAGTTGTAGTGATTCCTTAAATAAGGAGGCATGGTCTCCAGCAGGAATTTTGCATAGCTTTCATAGGTGTGACCTTCAGGGAGATTTATTTTAAAATTTCCGAATACCGTCCTGCTGTTTTCCGAATACCGGTTTCCGAAATTGGCTCCTTCCACACGGTGTACTACCTTTCCCCAGGTTTCGGGCTCCAGTATCTTGTAAAGATATAACCCCTTTCGCTGATCATCTCCGTAAGGCTGGCAAAGCCTCATTTTCGAAAGCGGCACTCCCGCAAGGTACATCAGGTCATAAATCTTATTATAATCGAACTGATAGTTTCTGTTGGCGATCCAGATATCTTTTGTGGCCCAGTCGTAGATCGGGTAAAAATTATAAAGTCCGGTATCTACCTGTGTGCTCCATTGCTTATTTTGATAGCGTTTTTTTGTGAAATTTGCGATTGTCCTGTAGCGGTTATAGCTTTCATCTGTACGGATTCCTATCAGGCATGCGGTTTCTTCACCGCCGGAGAACCATCTGCCAAATTCAAGAACAAATTCTTCAAATTCCATTCCTTTGCGGAAAAACGGAAAATAATCGGGGTCTTTTATGACTGAAGGATGATCAGGATACTCGCGTACCCACGCTTTACGTTTATCTTCATCCCAACAGATCCAATGGGGCTGAAATTGGCTTACAGCATTCCTTAAATGTATCGGCAGGCAGATCCAGTAGGGCTTAACCTCCGGTTTGGATGCCATGCGTGTTATGTAATCAACCGTATGTCCGTATTGCGCCTCCAGATCAATAATAAGGGTATGTACAGGTAATTTATTATGACGGCGGGCTGCGTCGATGGCCATGTTCAATAAAATGCCACTGTCTTTTCCCCCGCTAAAGGAAATATATACTTTATCAAAATTTGAATAAATGTAGTCAAGTCGGTTAACAGATTCTTCATACACAGTCGTTTCCTTATATCTTTTCAACATAGGGATTAAATTATTAGGTATTCTCAAATATAAAAAATACCTGTTAATTTTAACATATATGGTTCATTTTATTTGTTTTAATTAAATTAATAAAAATAAATTTTCGCTGAATTAGTCAATGCCTCATTCTGCTGAAAAAATTACTTCATCCTGTTTTGATGTTCTGGATTAGTAACTATTCTTTTCTGTTGTAAATCAATTAAAAGAAGATCAGAATTTAAAAATTATTCTCCTATGGACGGAGCTGTAGTTTATATTGAGGCTGGAAAAAAAATCTGAATAAATTCCTTTAGCAGCGTAAAAATACCCTATTAAAAAAAGGTAATTATACCTTTTAATTTTCAGTAGAAATACGCTATAAAAAACAGATAGAATAAGTTAAGTTTGTGTTAATGACCGGCTATCAGAAATGGTCGGAAAGAATGTAGAATTGACCTAAAGCTAATTATGAAAAGACTAACTGTACTCCGAAAAGGAATGAAAAGCGAGCTGGTGGGAGACTGGCAGGCTTTTTTGAGAAATCTGAATCTGTATAAAAATATTATAGACGACGATTTTGGAGGTAAAACACTGGAGGCTACCAAACAGTTTCAACGAAAATATAAGTTGAAGGATGACGGAATCGTTGGTCCCGTAACGTGGGCAAAAGCAATTTCTTCAGGCTTTCATTTAGATATAGAAGACCCGGCGGCATCTTCTGAGAAAAAATCTCTGAACTTTCCGGAGAAATCATCGTTTCCTCCTCTGGTCACGAATGCTCAGCGGGAAGCACTGTTCGGAAAAATAGCATTTAAACCGAATCCTACTGTCAATAATCCGGAAGGGATCATCATTACCAATTCTTTTGAAAAAGACAATATTATCACTGTAGAAATTCCACAGCTCGCTGTTGCTACCAATGGTAAATATACCCGGATGAGATTTCATAAGGAATGTGCTTATCAGTTACAACAATTTTTTATAGAGATAGAGAAGAAGGGATTATTGCCTCTTGTTAAAACGTATGCGGGAGCTTATTATCCCCGTTTTGTCCGTGGGAGCAGAACTGTTTTATCCAATCATTCTTACGGGACGGCATTTGACATCAATCCTGCTTGGAACGGCCTGGGAAAAACACCTGCGCTTGTCGGGCAGCCGGGATCTGTGAGAGAGCTCGTTCCCATTGCGAACAAATGGGGGTTCTATTGGGGAGGTCATTTCAGCCGGCCTGACGGAATGCACTTTGAGATCGGGAAAATTATCCGGAAATAACAGATCACTAATACTGCAGAGATTATGAAAAAGCGAATTGTAATATTTGCTGACGGAACCTGGAATTCTTCAGCAAACAAAGACGGTAAATACGTCGCTCCGACCAATGTATTCAAAAGTTTTGCCCATACCCTGAAAGAAACATGTCCGAATGGCGATGTTCAATATGTTTACTATGACGAAGGAGTTGGTACGGGAAATGGTTCGGATAAATTCTTTGGAGGTGTTACCGGTAAAGGAATAGATGGAAATATCCTGGATTTGTATAGGTTCATCATAGAACGTTATACGATCGGTACGGAGATTTTTCTGTTTGGATTCAGCAGGGGAGCATATACTGTCCGAAGCCTTGCAGGATTGATCCGAAACTGCGGAATTCTTAAAAGGGATTATCTTACCAAGGCAGAAAGAGCCTTTTTTATTTATCGCAGCAGGGATAGAAAATACGCTCCCGAAAGTGACGAATCGAAGTTCTTTCGTGAACACTTTTCTTATCCGCTGGAGCAAACGCCTATCCGGTTTATCGGTGTATGGGATACAGTTGGTTCATTGGGAATTCCTTTTAAAATAGGAAGATTTGGCACAGGAAAACACCGTTTTCATGATGTGAAATTAAGCTCGGTGATTCAGAATGCTTATCACGCATTGGCAATAGATGAAAAGCGGGTGTTTTTTGCTCCGACACTCTGGCAGCAGGAAACCGGAGAAAAATTTAAAAATCAAAAATTAGAGCAGGTATGGTTTTGTGGAGTTCATTGCGATGTCGGAGGCGGATATCATCAGGGAGACTTGTATAAGCTACCGCTGAACTATTTAATATCCAGAGCTATTGAACATGGATTGAATGCTGGTTATCAGGTAGATCTCAATGATCTGAGCAAGTCTGCAAAAAGTCCTAAAAACGAATCCAGAAGAAGAGGATATAAATTTTTTCCAAAATATTACAGGGTAATCAACAAATGCAAAACGCGGACTCCTTTCTTTAAGCAGTTACTTTTTGATTTATTTTATAAAATACCGGATACCAGTGAAAATTTACCTACAAAAGAATTTTTACACATTTCCGTTATTGAACGTTACCTGGACAGCTCGCTGACGGACCTGCGCAGCTTAGAACATTGCATCGGTAAAATGCCCGTAATTGATTATTCGGGAAATATTTCCGTAGTGGAAGAATTCCTGTAACGACAAAGCTTGCTATAACCTTACGATTTACTTTCGTTCCAGTAATAACTATCCGGGTATGGCTGTTTTTAAAAGATTTTCATTTATTTTTCTGCTGTTCTTTCCTGTTTTTCCAGCTCATCTATTAATGAAGACTTGACAACTGTATAGACGTAATCTTTAGCTTCGGCAAATGAGATGTCATATTTTCTTTTTACATCACGGAGGTTTGCAGGAAACGGCGAGAGGAGCTTATCATAATAAGTATCCAGCACTCTCCGGATCGGCATTTCAAAATTTATTCTCAGCTGAAATCTTCTCATCAGAGCGACATCAATAATTTCAGGGTGATTGGTAGCACAGATCAGCAGCGCATTATCCGGATAGTAATCCATAAGCTGGATAATGGTATTGACCAGGCGCCGCATTTCACCGACATCTTTATCGTCATTTCCTCTTGCTTTCCCGATCTGGTCGAATTCATCCAGAAACAGAACTGCTTTTTCTCTTCCCGCTTTTTCAAATACCTGCTTGATATTCTGGGACGTCTCACCGATACGTGCGCAGACAACATTGCTCAGATTAAGGATCAGGGCAGGTTTTCCGAGTGCACCGGCGATAGCTTTCGCGGTCATTGTTTTTCCACAGCCCGAATTTCCGTACAGCAGTACTTTGTTATTGGCCGGTAATTCATATTTGCTGAGTTCATCAATGTACCTGTGCTCACGGATCAGCTGAAGGATATTTACCTGATTTTCATTGCTTAGAAAGATATCATCTAAAGCAATTATTTGTTTGTCATTGATGATAAGATCGTGAATGTTCATTATAATTTTCTTACTGAAAGTATTAAAAAAGGCGAATCTGCAAATAAGATCCACTCAAAAATAAAATCTGGTCAAAACAACAAAAAATCCGGCGATACTGAAAGAAAATAGGCATTAAAAACATATAATTTACGTATGTTTAATCAAAAATGCAGCATTAAGTATGAAATTCGGAAAAGTTGAAAATCCTGATCTGGTAGATTTTTCATTTCCTGCTGATCACCCGGAGACAAAACGGGTACTGAATCAGTATCGGAAGGAAAACAGCTTTGAGGTATATGTCGGTTGTGCCAAATGGAACAGAAACGACCTGAAAGGATTTTATCCAAAGGGAGTAAAAGACGAGCTTACGTACTATTCCCGGCAGTTCAATGCCATAGAGATGAACGCAACTTTTTACAAGATGCCGGATTGGAAGCAAGTGGAAACCTGGAAGAACAAAACACCTGAGGGATTTAAGTTTTTCCCGAAAGTGACCGATCTTATTACTCATTACCGGCGTCTGATCAATGTGCAGGAACCGATAGAAAATTTCTGTGATGCCGTCAGTAATTTTGAAGAAAAGCTGGGAATGGCATTTATGCAGCTGCACGAGAATTTCCATCCGAAAGATTTTGACCGGTTAAAAGGAGTGCTGGAAAAGTTCCCGAAAGCGATTCCGCTGGCAGTGGAAGTACGTAATGAAGAGTGGTTTTCGAATCAGGAAATATGGGAAAAGTACTGTACCTTGTTAGAAGAGCAGGGTATGGCAAATACTATTGTCGATACTGCAGGAAGAAGGGATATGCTGCACATGCAGCTGACAGGACCGGCTGCTTTTATCCGTTATGTCGGAGCTAATCATCCATCTGACACGAAGCGCCTGGATGACTGGGTCGGACGAATCAAACAATGGCGGAAAGAAGGATTGCAACAGCTGTATTTTTTTGTCCATCAGAATGTGGAGGTTGAATCTCCCTTGCTGGCTGCTTATTTTATCGGACGTCTGAACGAAGATCTGGGGCTTACATTGAAAATTCCCGGTAAGGGAAATGAAGCACCGCCTCCGCTTACATTGTTTGACTGATATAACCTGAAACAAAAAGCCGGAAGATTTTTTCTCCCGGCCATTTCATTTATAAAGAGTGATTTTCTTTCGACTAGATCTTTTCAATAATCATTGCAGAAGCACCGCCGCCGCCGTTACAGATTGCAGCACCACCGATTTTCGCGTTGTTTTGCTTTAATACATTAATCAACGTTACAATGATTCTGGATCCTGAATTTCCAAGTGGATGTCCTAAAGCAACTGCTCCTCCGTTTACATCTACTTTTTCAGGATTTAACCCAAGGATCTTAGCATTTGCAATTCCTACAACTGAAAATGCCTGGTTAAATTCCCAGTATTCCACATCTTCAATTTTCAGGTTTGCTTTTTTCAAAGCTTTCGGAACAGCAAGGGAAGGAGCTGTAGTGAACCATTCCGGTTCCTGTGAAGCGTCTGCGTAAGAAATGATTTTTGCAATCGCTTTCAGACCGTATTTTTCAACTGCTTCTTTTGAAGCTAAGATTACAGCGGAAGCACCGTCATTTAATGTGGACGCATTCGCAGCGGTGATAGTTCCGTTTTTGTCAAAAGCAGGTTTTAATCCCGGGATTTTATCAAGGAATACATTTTTGTATTCCTCATCCTCGCTGATGACAACATCTCCTTTTCGTGTGGAAACTGTTACAGGAACGATCTCTTCATTGAATTTTCCTGCTTCCCATGCAGCAGCAGCTCTTTTATAAGAAGTAACGGCGAAGTTATCCTGGTCTTCTCTTGTGATTTCATATTTTTCAGCACATTTTTCAGCGCAGCTTCCCATAGGAACCTGGCTGTAAACGTCTAAAAGCCCGTCTTTTGTAATGCCGTCCAGCATAGTGATATTACCGAATTTTGTTCCGGTACGTCCATTGATATAATGAGGAGTCAGGCTCATATTTTCCATTCCGCCTGCTACAACTACTTCGTTGTCTCCCGCAATGATGGACTGAACTCCGAATGTAATTGCTTTCATACCGGAAGCGCATACTTTGTTAACCGTCGTACATGGAACCGTGTTTGGAATTCCTGCACCTAAAGCCGCTTGTTTTGCAGGAGCTTGTCCTACACCTGCCTGAAGTACGTTACCCATGAAAACTTCGTTTACCTTATCAGCAGATAAACCTGATCTTTCTAATGCGCCTTTGATGGCAGCAGCACCTAACTGGGGAGCAGGAACAGTTGATAAACCGCCCATAAAAGCCCCCATTGGAGTTCTCACGGCAGCAACAATATATACTTCTTTGTTCATTACGATGATTTTTGATTAATAATTTGCTAGCGAAATTAATAATTTTTGAGCGAATAACATTATTACAAGTTTAATTTTCAACCCTGCTTTTTATCACCGGAAAATCATCTTGAACAGTATCAATTTTAAAAATCGTTTGCTCAGGCACAAAAAACAAATTATCTTGGTATCCCAATTTGGAAAAATAATGGATATTCAGCAGCGAGTTCAGCAGTTAACAGATTTAATTAATTACCATAATCACTTGTATTATGTGGAAAGCCGTCAGGAGATTTCGGATTATGAGTTCGATCAGCTGATGGAGGAGCTGCTGAAGCTGGAACAGGAAAATCCGGAATTTGCTTCTCCGACAAGCCCCACGAAACGTGTCGGCGGCGATATTACCCGAAAGTTTGAGACAGTGAAGCACCGTTACCCGATGCTTTCATTGAGTAATTCGTATTCGAAAGAAGAAATTATTGACTGGGCGAATCGTGCCACCAGGCTGGTAAATGAGCCTTTTGAATATGTCTGTGAATTAAAATATGACGGTGTTGCGATCGGGATCCAGTATATCGGAGGAAAAATCTTCCGTGCCGTAACCCGTGGTGATGGCTCACGGGGAGAAGATATTACTACCAATATCAAAACAATCCGTTCGGTTCCTCTGGAGCTGAAGGGTGATTATCCGGAGGATTTTGAGATCCGTGGAGAGATTATTATGCCTATTGCTTCATTTGAGAAAGTGAACGAGCAGCGGAGGGTTAATTTTGAAGAAGAATACGCCAATCCCAGAAACCTGACCTCAGGAACCTTAAAGTCACTTGACTCAAAAGTGGCTGCGGAGCGCCGGTTAGATTCTTATTTATACGGACTTTATGGTGATAATCTGCCTTTTAAAAGTCATTATGAAGCAGTCATGAAGGCTAAGACCTGGGGATTTAAAACGCCTTCTGAAGAGCAGAAGTATATCTTTAAAACTTCTTCCGTGGATGAAATCATGGATTTCATTGAATACTGGGATGTTCAGCGGGATTTTCTTCCATTCCAGATTGACGGGATCGTAGTGAAAATAAATGATTACTCCATCCAGAAGAAGCTGGGATTTACTGCTAAATCCCCGCGTTGGGCAATTGCTTATAAGTTTAAGGCGGAAACGGTGGAAACGGTACTGGAATCTGTTTCTTATCAGGTTGGAAGAACGGGAGCTATCACACCTGTTGCGAATTTAAAACCTGTTTCCTTAGGAGGAACGACGGTAAAAAGGGCATCATTGCACAATGCCGATCAGATAGAAAAATTCGACCTGCATATTGGTGATTACGTATATGTTGAGAAAGGAGGGGAAATCATCCCCAAAATTGTTGGTGTCAACACAGATAAACGTATGCCGGATTTTCCGAAAATCGTATTTATTTCCGAATGTCCGGAATGTAATACTCCGTTAGTCCGGAGGGAAGGAGAAGCGCAGCATTATTGTCCGAGTGATCGTTCCTGTCCGCCACAGGTGAAAGGCAGGATGGAGCATTTTATTGCCCGTAAAGCGATGAATATTGATGGTTTGGGAAGCGAAACGATTGATCTGCTGTTTTCGAAAGGGCTTATAAAAGACGTTTCTGATTTGTACAGACTGAGATTCGATCAGCTGGTAGATCTGGACAGAATGGGAGAGAAGTCTGCGAATAACCTGTTAAAAAGTATTGAAGCGTCTAAGCAAGTACCTTTTGAACGTGTTCTGTTTGCGATAGGAATCCGTTTTGTAGGGGAAACTGTTGCCAAACAGCTGGCAAGAGCATTTAAAAATATTGAAAACATAGCGCTGGCGAAATATGATGACTTAATTGCTGTGGAAGAGATCGGTGAAAAAATCGCATTGTCCGTCCAGCAGTTTTTCTCGGAAGAGGAGCATATCCATCTTATTGAACGTTTGATGAATATCGGCTTACAGTTCCGGCAGGAGGAAATCGCTTTGGCTTCTAATGCGCTGGAATCTAAAAGCTTTGTTGTTTCCGGTGTTTTTTCAGAATTTTCCCGCGATGAAATCAAGCATTTAATAGAAGCAAACGGCGGCAAGAATGTAGGCTCTATTTCTTCTAAAACAGATTATGTTCTGGCCGGAGAAAATATGGGACCGGCAAAGCTGGAAAAAGCGACAAAGCTGGGAATTCCTATTATTTCGGAAGCAGATTTTAAACGGATGATCGGGCAGGAGTGAGATTTCCCCTGTTAGATCAATTTACTTCTTTTTCTTTTCTTTCTTAGTATTTGAAGGAAATTCAGGAACGGCGTCATCTTCTGTTTCCGGATACGGTTGTGCTCCGAAAGTGTATGTTTCTTTTCCGTATTCATCGAAAATATGTTCTTCGATCAGTTCTCCTTTCTTATAAAATGCTCTCCGTTTTACTTTTTGGTTGTTGTAACGCTCTTCAAAAATTCCCTCTTTGATTCCCTTTTTATAATTTTCAATAGACTGTAAGCTTCCGTTGTAATAGAGCGTTTTAAACTCTCCGTTCTTAACGCCGATCGTCCAGTTCTCGGTGCGTAACAATGTCCCGTCATCGTAGTAAAAAGTCAGTACGCCGTCCTTTTTTCCCATTTTATAATTGAGCTCCTGGATCTTCTTTCCGTCCATGTTATAGGTAATGTACGGACCGTTGAAAACTCCGTTGGTGTAATAGATGATACGTTCCACTTTATTTTTTGTGAAATATACTTTCTTCACACCATTCAGCAGATCGTTCGCATAATTTTCGAGGACGGTAGTATCTCCTTTATTGTCAAAGAAAACATGTACTCCCTGTTTAATTCCTCTGTAATAATTTCTTTCCCAGGCGAGTTGCTGAGTAGAATCGTAATAATATCTCCATCGTCCGTTTTCAAGCCCTAAAGTGTGCTCCCGGACTACCATCGGACAACCGCTGTAATAATAAGTGGTATCGATTCCGTCTTCACGCCCGTTGGTGAATTTTATGCGTCTCTCCAATAATCCGTTCGGATGGCATGTTTCACATTGTCCCGTATAAGGCTGCCCGGAGCCTTTTGAGAAAAACATGTTTGCCTGTTCTTCATATTCTAATTTTTCATTGCAATCCAGTACGCCCGCGATTTTTCCGCAATCATAATCAATATATTTGCTACGCATTTTTTGCGCTGCTTTTTCGTAGCAGGGCTTCCCCTGAGTTCCTTTGATCTCAATCTGGGAAAATAAGGAGGAAGCAGCAAGGAATGCGAATAAAAAGGCGGTATATTTCATCGTTTAATAGCGTTTTAAAAGTTGAAGTAATTCTCTGCTTTTTTCAGTGAGAAGAGTGGCTGTTTTTTCTACACTGTTGTAGCAGACCAAAACAGATTTCCCGATGGTTTTCAATTCATTATTTACACGTATTTCGTAGCCTACGGTAAAACTTTTGGTCCCGATAGCTTCGACATACAGCTCCACGAATGGCTGATCGTGAAGATAAACAGGGGATAAGTATTCTACTTCGTTTGTTCGTAAAATCATTCCTTCGGTTTTCCAGTCTCTTTCCGGGCCGAATAATTTCCCGAAATAATGAACGCGTGCATTTTCAAAATAAGTCAGATAAACAGCATTATTAACATGCCCCATCATGTCACAGTCACTGAAACGGATTTGTATGGGATAAGGATCAATTTCCATGGTTGTCGAGTTTTGAATAAACTGAATTATTGCTGATATATTCCGGTACGATTTCTTTTATCTTTTTGACAATAATAAAATTATCTTCACGCTCTAAATTAAAAAATTCTTCGAGAAGTTGTATTGTTTTTTCTTCCGTTTTGCGGGTTTTTGCAATTAAGATCTGCGGATGGTAAGTCGCTGTGGTATTTTCCTTGTCGGAAAGCACTTCTTCGTACAATTTCTCTCCGGGACGTAACCCAGTGAATTTTATTTCAATATCTTTTCCTTCGGTCAGCCCGCTGAGCTGGATCATTTTTCTTGCCAGGTCAATGATCTTAACGGATTTTCCCATGTCAAAAACAAAGATTTCACCGCCATTTCCCATTGTTCCTGCTTCCAGCACGAGCTGGCAGGCTTCCGGTATGGTCATAAAGAAACGTGTAATTTCGGGATGTGTTACTTTTACCGGGCCGCCGGATGCTATTTGCTTTTTAAAAAGAGGAATCACGGACCCGTTTGATCCTAATACATTTCCGAACCGGGTAGTAATAAACTTTGTCGCCTTTTTCTCGTTGAGATATTGCGTATAGATTTCCGCTACTCTTTTTGTAGCTCCCATAACGTTCGTAGGATTTACCGCTTTATCTGTGGAAATCATGACGAATTTTTTTACACCGTACTGAAGCGCCACATCCGCAATGTTTTTTGTGCCGATGATATTCGTGTTGTACGCTTCAAAAGGATTGTCCTCCATGAGAGGAACGTGCTTATAGGCTGCCGCATGAAAAATATATTCGGGCTTAAAGTGCTCAAATACGTTTTCGATCCGCTTTTGATTGGTAATATCAGCAATGACGGTTTCAAATTTCAGTTCCGGAAAATCACTTTTCAAATCATTTTCTATTTCGTACAGGGGTGATTCTGCCTGATCCAATAAAACGATGTTCTTCGGCTGATAACCGGCAATTTGCCTTACCAGGCCGCTTCCTATGGATCCCGCGGCTCCTGTTACAAGAATGATCTTGTCTTTTAATTCCTCTTCAATCTTATCCTGACTGAGCACGATCGGTTTTCTTCCTAACAAATCCTCAATGGTTATTTTATTGATCTGCTTGGTGGAAAATTCTCCGTTAATCCACGATTTTACACTTGGAACCTGCTGTACCTCCACGTTGTGCTTCAGGCAGGTTTCAACAACGAACGAACGATTATTCGGATCGGGCTTTTGTATTGCCACAATTACCCTGCTTATTTCATTTTCTTCCAGCAGCTGCTCTAATTGTGACGTATGGTATATTTTGATTCCTTCCAACAGGGAATTTCTTCGTTTTTTATCATCATCAATAAATCCCAGGATGTTGATATTCAGCTGGATGTCTTTTTCAATGCTTCTTTTGGTGACTAATCCGGAAACGCCGGAACCGTATATCAGGATATTTGCGGGTTTGGCATCGCTCTTAATTGATTCGAGGTATAGCAGTTTTATAGCTGCCCGGAACCCCATCAGGAACAGAATGGAAAGCACGAATTCCATGACCAAGATGGAAATCGGGAACAGATAATGTCCGTCAATTTTGTAATATCTGATGATACTTAACAATATAAATACCAGAGTAGATAAAAAGGAAGCTTTTACTACGTTGATATAATCGGGAACGGAAGAATGGCGAACAATTCCCAAATGTGTTTTAAACAGCAGCAAAAAACCACCTTTGACAACGATGTAGGCAAGAATAGAGTATTTGATAAGGCTGAATTCCCAGAGCAGAGCATCTGTAAAAGTGAAATCAAAGCGGACTAAAAATGCTATGAAAAGTGCAAACAGGG
The DNA here is from genome assembly GCA_001899145.1 of Flavobacteriia bacterium 40-80. Classification (GTDB taxonomy): domain Bacteria; phylum Bacteroidota; class Bacteroidia; order Flavobacteriales_D; family Crocinitomicaceae; genus 40-80. The sequence continues at coordinate 241,752 of MKVF01000006.1, read as the reverse complement.
AAATAAGCAGGTCTATAAGAAAAATGAAAACCTTTGGAAAATTACGTTTAGGAAATTTCATTATAATAATTGGTAATTGCAAGATGTTATTTTTTCAATTTTAAATATAATTTTCGAATTGTCTTGTACCAGACGGGATTATTATCCCAGGAAACCTGATAATAATTGTGGTCGGTCGATCCGAAATAGTGGTTGAACCGTTTAACTCCCGGAACTTCTGAGCCGTCAAAATCAAACACTTTTCCCGCTTCTAATGTTTCCTGAATCTGCTGATACATCGCAAAATACATTCCCCCTGATTTTTTTCCTTCTTCGTCAGCTCCTCCCTTGATGTATAAATCCCTGGCTTTTCCTTTGAAAAAAAATAAGCCTCCGATTACTTTATTTTCTTTTACTATTTCTTTTATAATCAGTTTTTTATTTTTATTTAATTCAATTAAAAGATTAAATAAAATAGTTTGCTGATCTTTATTAAAACCTGCAATTTTCTGTTCCAGTTCTGCCGCTAAAATCCTGAATGCAGGCTCGATTTTTTCGCTGTTTCTTATGATCAGGTTGTTTTTCCCCGCTTTTTGTATGTTCCGCTTTGCATGTGATGACAGGGAAATTTCTTCTGCTATCTGGTAGGAACGTACCTTGTTTCCGATCTGACGGTCAGACTGAAAGATACATCCGCGAAAACGCTTTTTAATTTCCCTGAACGCTGCTGAAATTTCTTCGGAAGTCCAGTTTCCGTAAAAACGATGTGCTCTCACAAAAGGCGCAATGGTTACATTCTCAACGCCCAGCCGGGAAGCGGTAGAAAATGCAAAGCCTTTGGTGTATTCCGGGTCTGCATATACATACCATTTTTCAGATACAGCATTCAGGTAATAGCTGTAATCATAAGGAGTCAGCTCATCTGACGCTACGAGGGCATCCCAGCGGTTAAAATCAATGTTGGTATGTGGAATGATCTCCATAAAACAAAGGTATAATTGTTTTCTTAAATTTGCGGGGAAACGATGGGTTATGGTGGAAATTGAGCGTAAATTTCTTGTAAATGAGGAAAAATGGAGGCAATCCTGTCCTGAAAACGGGGTTTTGATCCGGCAGGGGTATATTTTTGATACTGAAAAAGGTATTCTGAGAATCAGGATAAAAGGAACGAAAGGATTTCTGACCGTTAAATCTCAGACCGTTTCAATGACCAGATCGGAATTTGAATATGAAATCCCGGTAAATGAAGCCGAAATGTTGTTGGATAAAATGTGTGACGCTTGCTTGTCAAAAACAAGATATTCTTTTAAAGCAGGAGATCATAGCTGGGAAATTGATGAATTTCACGGGAAATTAGCTCCTTTAATCCTGGCAGAAATAGAATTAAAAGATGAGTCTGAGCAATTTGAGCTGCCTGATTTTGTGGGTAGGGAAGTAACTTTTGATAAGCAGTATTATAATTCGGAGCTGATTAAAAAGTGATTTTTGGTTAATGGTATATCAGAATCTGAAAAGAAGAATGTAAATAATTTTATTTTTGAGGAATGAAAGTAGCAGTTACAGGAGCATCCGGCCATATTGGCGCAGCAGTATGCAGAGAACTGATCAGCCGCGGGTATGAAGTAGCCGTACTGGTTTATAATGATATTTCCGCTCTTCAGGGTTTGCCTGTTACGGTCGTTAAGGGGAATGTGCTGAATAAGGAATCGCTGAAAGAGCTGATGGGACAGTGTGATGCAGTGATCCACACTGCAGGAATGATCGAGCTGGGCTATAAATTCATACAGGAAGTTTACGATATTAACGTGACCGGAACAAAGAACGTACTGGAAACGGCAAAAGAATCAGGTGTGAAGAAAGTCGTTCACTTCAGTTCTGTCCACGCGTTCAGTCACAAGCCTTATGATGTTCCGATTGATGAATCCAGGCCATTTGTAACGGAACGATCCGTTTTTTACGATCAGACCAAGCGTGACGGTCATGTATTGGCCTTCGAGGCAGCAAAAGAGGGGCTGGATGTGGTGATTGTCTGCCCGACTTCTGCGGTAGGGCCTCCGGATCATAAGCCTTCCAAGCTCGGAAAAGCGGTGATCGATATTTACAAAGGAAGTGTTCCGGCTGTCGTGAAAGGCGGTTTTGATTTTGCGGATGTCCGTGACATGGCAAAAGGAGCGGTGTCAGCGTTGACAAACGGAAGGGCAGGAGAAACTTATATTCTTGGCGGACGCTATTATACCATTAAAGAATTCTCAGACCTGGTTCTGGAAGCGAAAGGAACAAAGAAACGCCTGACGGAATTACCTCTTTTTGTAGCAAATATCGGTCTGCCTTTCGTTAAATCCTACGCTTATCTGACTAATAAACAGCCACTTTACGATAAGGCATATATTGATATTCTACAAGACGGAAATAAGCTGACATTATCAACGAAAGCGCAGGAAGAGCTCGGCTATTCGGTCAGAGAGCTGGGAGAGACACTGACGGATACCGTTGAATGGTTCAGAACGATCGGAAGGCTTTGAGAAACAACTTCAACAGTACTGTAAAAGCAATTCTTTTATATGGCTATGTGGCTGAACATTTTTACATTTACCAATTAATTTTATGAATTATGATAACATTTGAATTATATAAGCTTTATACATGGATATGGATTGCAGTGGCATTAGTGACATTCATTGCCCTGCTGAAGATCACCGCACCTTACGGAAGGCATACAAAATCAAGCTGGGGACCGCTTATTGACAACAAGCTGGGATGGTTCATCATGGAATTTTTTGTTTTGATCGTTCTTTCTTATTTTGTAATCACAGGCAGCAATGTTCAGTCGGTTACTAATTTTATCATTATTGGATTCTTTGCTTTACATTACCTGAACAGAAGCATTATCTTCCCGCTCCGGATCAAAACCAACGGAAAAAAAATGCCGGTTTCCATCATGCTGATGGCTATGTTCTTTAATTTGAACAATGGTTTTCTGATCGGTTATTACCTTGGGGAATTCAGAGTATATTCTCTTGAATGGCTGCAAACTCCTCAGTTTATTATCGGAACGTTGATTTTTGCTGCCGGAATGTTTATTAACTGGCATTCGGATACGCTTTTAATTCATCTCCGCAAACCGGGAGAAACGGGGTATAAGATTCCAAAAGGAGGATTGTTTAACTACGTTAGCTGCCCTAATTTATTCGGAGAAACTATCGAGTGGGCAGGATTTGCCATTCTTACCTGGAGCTTACCGGGATTTGCATTTTTTATCTGGACATTTGCGAACCTGATCCCAAGAGCAATCTCTCATCATAAGTGGTATAAGGAAAAATTCCCTGATTATCCGAAGGAGCGGAAAGCGGTATTTCCTTTTTTATGGTGATCTGTACGATTTATTTTTGAGCTCATCGATCCGTTTTCCCTTATGGTCTGAAAATCTCTGGTTTTTCGGCTCGCCAATTATTTGTTTGTCGTAGATACTGTTGTGCCCGGACATTAAATAGGAGACCACGCAGGCAACAGCGACATACACACCACATTTGGCGCCAAAAAGCTCAATAGCCATGATACTGCAGGCAATTGGTGTGTTGGTGGCGCCTGCGAAAACGGCAACAAAGCCCATTCCGACCAAAAGTCCTGTCGGTAAAGGAATAAAATAACTTAAAGCGTTTCCCAAAGCTGCTCCGATGAAAAACAAAGGTGTTACTTCTCCGCCTTTGAATCCTGCTGACAGCGTAATGATGGTAAAGGCCATTTTCAGAATAAAATCATAAGCCGGTAATTGCTGATCAAAAGAGCCGATGATGGTAGGAATTCCCAGGCCGATATATTTTGTTGTTCCGATTGCCCAGACGGCTGCCGCTACTATAATTCCGCCTGCAAAAGGCCGTAATGGCGGATATGCAATTTTTAATTTGAAGATAGCGCCTGCTTTATGAATGAGCTTGCTGAATGCAGCAGCGCAAAGACCGAAAAAAATACCGGTGATGACTGCATACAGGAGATTTAAAAATGAAATATCAGGGACAAAGCTGATGGAATAGGTGGTATGATGTGCCTGCCAGAGCCGTGTTACCAGATCTGCTATGACTGCGGTTAAGAAAGCAGGGAAAACGGCATTGTAACGGATCCGTCCTAAAAGAAAGAATTCCAAACCGAAAACGGCACCGGCTAACGGCGTTCCGAATACCGACCCGAATCCGCCTGCAATGGCTGATATGATAAGAATTTTCCGGTCTGATGCAGAAAGCCGGAATGGTTTGGAAAACTGGTCGGCAATAGCTCCTGCCATTTGTAAAGCAGTTCCTTCACGGCCGGCAGAGCCTCCGAAAAGATGTGTTGCAATGGTTCCGATATAAACGAACGGAGCCATCCGGAAAGGAATAATTTTTTGTGGCTGGTGAATGGTGTCAATCAGAAGGTTGTTTCCCTGTTCCGCATCTTTTCCGAAATAATAATATAAAAGCCCGATAAGAAAACCACCCGCAGGTAACAAAGCGATCAGCCATAAATGACTTTCACGAAAATCGGTTGCCCGGTCCAGCGAGATCAGAAATCCGGCAGATGCGCTTCCGATACAGGCTCCGATAAATAAGCTTATGAAAGCCCACTTAAGCATGTATGGAACAGCAGGATAATTCCGGAAGAACAGCTTCAGGAAAAGCGCTGATTTTTTACTAAATGATTTTTGTTTGTTTTTAGACATAGCTCACCTGATTAAATTATTCAATACTTAATTAATCAGGCGTCATCAGCTCCGATAGCTATCGGGACGGTTGGGTAAGGAAGAACACCATTTCCTTTTTTAATATGCTGCAAATGTATGAAAATAATTTCGTGTGCAGCAGCTCATTTCATATTTTTTGCTTTTCCTGCTTTTATACGGATTTATGTTATGTTTTCGTTTAAAGAGCCTGCGGCTTTTTCTTTGTCTGTATAAAAATCATGGCAATTGCAGTGGTGATAATTCCCATAATTAATGCTCCGATTGCTCCCTGGACTGCGTAGTTCGGATAGTTAAAGTGCGCGGTTGCCTCTTGGGTTGTTTTATAATATCCCAGCTCTACGGAACGTTTTATCACATTCGGAAAATATTCCGGGGTGATCACATAAGAAGTGATCCATTGTGTCAACGGGCTCAGCAGAGCGATGATCACAGATAGAATAATTCCGGAAATCAGCCCTTGCGGGTAGCTCATCTGTCCGCCGTAAGAATGTTTCTTTTTGTCTTTTAGCGCAAGCACCATAATCCATATTGCAGGAATTGCAAACAGGTTTGTCAGGTAGAGGTGGTAGTCAATGTATTTCCCGTGAAGCCCTGAAAGCTTTTCCAGCACCATCCATAACAACGCCATGACCGAGAAAATAAGCGCCCATTTAATTTCAATCTTAATAGTTTTCATCTGCTCCGTATTATTATTTTGTATTTATCATTCAATCCGGCTATACATCTGATTCCCATTTGGTTGGTATTTTTCAGGGGATCCTTGTGCACGATTGATGCGATGATTTCCCACTCTTCTGACCACTTTTCGTGCTTTGCATACGATCTGTTTTATGCTCCGAATTGTTTCAGGTGATGATCAAGGTGCTTATAAAACATATTGTTCCATTCGTTTTTGGTCAATGTTCCGAATGAATGAGATTCTTTCCCGTCAAAATAGGCTTCACCCAACTGTTGTGTCTGGTGGATATAGGTAACCAGACGCTCTTTTTCCTTTTCGAAATTTCTTGCATCTGTGATAAGAAATTCAGGTGCTGTTGGACTGTTCTTTTTATATGGTTTTTCGCCCGTTACAAGGCCTTTTAAAAAAAATCTCAGTATAAATTTCTTAAAAGCGCCCGGTTTCGGGTGCTTGTTGTCATACACAAGCTCGTAGGTGACATTGCAGTGCGCCAGCATCTGATCCGCGCTCATTTTTCCCCATGATGGTTTTTGTTCAGGAGAGATTTTATTGATGCGTTCAATTAATTCTGCCGTTACTTCGTTTTCAAAGATGTTTTTAATCATTGGTTGCTATTTTTAAAAGTTATTTTGATCCATATTTCTGCTGTAAAAATTCAATGGTCGTATTCACCATTTTCTTCAGGGCATCCTGGTTGATATCCGACAGCTTCTTTACGTATATACATCCTTTTCCCATTTTGAATTTTCCCAATTCTTTCAATAGGTCCTGTTGTCCCGGAGCATCTGAATAAACATACAGTGAAATTGCCGCTTTGCGCGGGGAAAAGCCAATCAAAGGCCAGTCGCCTTCCTGTCGGCTCCGTTCTGATTTATAATGATAGACTCCGAATCCGATGATGGAAGGTCCCCACACTTCAGGTTCATAGCCGGTAAAATCCTGAAATAATTTTATCAGCTCAAAGCTGTCCTGCTTTTTTTGTTCCGTATCTGCAAATGAATTGACAAAATCAATTACATTTTCTTCTGTCTGCTTTGTTTTCGGTTCAGCCATATTCTTATTTTTCAATATTTAGAATAGTTACTTTTCCAGTTCTTTTTTGAGGTTTTCCAATCCTTTCCGGAAATCGTTACCCATGTCATAGAAAAGGCTCATGATATTGAAAGGGTAGGGAGTTCTCCCTGTGATTCCCCACGTAACTTCCGTTTGATCTTGTCCTTTTTCTTTGACAATGAAGTAAGCTTTCGCCGGTTTTCCAAAGCCGAAATCCAGCTCGGAATCTACGCGGTTTCCTTCATCAATTGCTGTAATGGTCTGTGATCCTTCGCTGAGTTTTTTACTTTTCCAGCTGTATTTGAAGCCTACCGTACCGTCGGTGCCTTCATATGTTTTTTTCATATCCGGATCCGAGAGCTGCCATACACCAAAGTTGTCCTGATTTTTTATGTATCTGATGTATTCAAATACTTCATTTTTGGGTTTGTTGATGATGATTGTTTTTTCGCTTTTGAAGTTTTTCGGAACGAACAAAGCGATGATCAGTACAATTGCTATCAGGATCAGCAATGCAAGAACGATTTTTTTCAGAATTTTCATATTATCCGTTTTGAGGTGATTATTATGTCAGCTTATTATCCACCGGTTCCCAAAGCTCTATTTTGTTCCCTTCGAGATCCATGATGTGGACGAATTTTCCGTAATCGTAAGTTTCGATATCATCCAGAATCGTAACACCGTTTTCTTTGAGCTTTTTGAGCAGGCCTTCTATGTTTTGTACCCGGTAATTGATCATAAATTCCTTTTCAGAAGGAGCAAAATAGCCGGATCCTTTTTTGAACGGGCTCCATTGAAGGTAGTTGATCTCCTCCGGGCGGTCCATATTTCTGGAGGAAAATGTAGCACCGTATTCACCGGCAGCAATTCCTAAGTTTGTATTGTACCACTCTTTGATATTTTCAGAGTTCTCAGAGAAAAAGAAAATGCCTCCAACTCCTGTTACTTTGGGCTCAAGTTCTCCTGATGCGGTTTTATCTGGTTGCTGGTTTTCCATGTTTTACTGTTTTTGAATTGTCGTTGATAATGAAACAAATATATAAGAAATTTGATTTCTCTTATTTTTTACTTCATTGAATTTTTCTATTTTAAGAATCCGAAAAAGGGAAAAGCATAAATGGCTTATGCTGATGTTGAATGGGAGTGCTTTAACCTGGCCTTTTATACTGCCGTAGCCTGGTTTATTTGTTCAGCTTTTCGGCAAATGCAATGATGTGGCCGTCAATGTCTGCAAAATAACAGACTTTATCGCCCCAATCTCTGTCTTCAACCGGGCTGATGAGCTTTGCGCCGATCTTTATTGCGTTGTCAGATTCAAGTGCAATGTCGTCAACGTAAAGGTAAAGCTCACATCTCGGTATTCCGTTTCCCTGCTCGGGATGTGGTGCTTTGTCCGAAAGAATTTTTGCAATCCCTTTATTCGGCATTAATCCCAGCTTACAGTTTTCGGCGAGCTTGAATTCGGTCATTCCGGGAACATTCAGGTCGGGGTTTTGCCGGAACAGCTTTGAATAAAAATCCGTGCTTTCCTGCTGATCATTTACATAAAGTATTGTTTCTATGAGCTGAATGTGTTTCATTTTCTTTAGCTTATCTGTCGTTTAAAAATACGTGTTTTACAGCAAAACACCTGAATATAAGATGGTCGTTTTATCTTCCTGTCCGCCCTGCTCGTAAAAGTAAAGGAAAATGAATTTGTTTTGTTTGTTCGCTGCTCCAAAGTTTTTCAATTTCTGATTGCAATTTATCAACCGGATTAAAGCCGTTTTGCCTGATAAAATGCTTTACGGCTGACCAGGTGTTCAGATATCCGATCAGATGTTCCAATGTCCAGTGCTGTGTGTTTACAAAGTCTGGTACCTGAATTTCGTCAAACGGGAACGGAATCGTTTTATAATTCTCGTCAATGTATTTTCGTTCTTTGTCCCAGTATTTACCAATAACGTTGTCGTAAAAGTCAGCAATTACGTTGTCAATCTTTTCTGAAATTTCTAATCTGCCATAACCGGTAACACACAGCAAGGCATTGTTTTTTGCTGTGCGTCTCACTTCTGCATAAAATTTGTCAAAGTCGAACCAATGAATCGCCTGGGCAACAACAATCAAGTCAAACAGCTCGCTGTCAAAAGTGGTTTTTTCGGCTGGCTGCACCGAATAGAAAATGTTGTCTGCCTGTAAAGCATTATCAATTTGTGACTGGCTGATGTCGGTTGCAAAAACGTTATCAAAAGTTTTCGCCAGCTCGCAGGCGACCTGCCCGTTTCCTGTTCCGCAATCCCAGGCGTTTTGTTTGTTCTGGACGATTGAGTTTAGATAGTCAAACAAATCTGACGGATATACCGGTCTGTATTTTGCATATTTGTCTGATTGTGTTGAAAAATTGTCTTTCATCGTTTGATTGTTTTTACGTACTGTACAAAGTTACACACGATGCCCAACCTTTAGTAACTGCTGTTCATTTCATCTGTCAGCTTTAAATAGCCTGTTCCCCGTCTGTTTGTCAGGTCGTTTAAGCTTTCAAAATAGTTCAGGCCTGCAAGTCCTGTTCCGTGTGGAGCAACTGTTGTTTCAGTAATCAAATAACCATTGTCTAACAGCAAAAATCCTTTTTCTGTGTCGTCCGCATACCAGATAAAGTCAATGATTTTTCGGTTTTTTATGTTTTTGAGCTTGTTTTCTTTGTATTCAGCTTTATATGGTTTGTATTCATTGATTTCAACATCTTTTCCGAATAAGAATTTCCGAATCCTGTTAGTTAATTTTCGTTTTTGCTGTTGGTAATTGTCTGCAATTTCGCCAACCGTTTTATTGTCTTTGTTCACGTGATAAACAGCAAGGTCAGACAAGTCAGCGAATAAGCTTACGGCATTTTTTGCCAATGTTTTTGTTTGAAGATCTTGCTTGCCGTCAAAAGGAATGTCAATAAGAAAATCGTTGTCAAGCCGGATAAAACATTCGCTACTATCCAAACCATCGATTTCTATAGTCTGAATTTCGTAAATGTCAGTTATCGTTTTTCCGATTAATTCTTTTGGTTGCATTTTTTGTTTTTTAGTGTTGGTTGTTGAAAGGTTGGTAAAAGCAAGTAAATTTCAACTTTATACTCATTTTAAAGCATTTGCTAAATTACAAAAAAGAGAATATAAATTTTTATATTGAATAATTACGGCCCCTAAATTTGATACTTTGATTCATATTGTTCGGCGTTATTTTCTCTCTGATATGCTTATTTTTGCCTTTTTCTATTGCTTATATCTCTTTTTAAGAGATTTTTTCGTTATTTTGTTGTTTATATTTATATCGGTACATTATGTTAGCAAGAATAGTAATAGAAAACTTTCTTTCATTTAGGGAAGAAACAGAGTTTAATATGTTTGCTGGTAACTTCAAAACTCATAAGTCTCACGTGTATGATTTTCCGGTCAATTTATTACGTTCTGCAGCCATTTACGGTGCAAATGGTGCGGGTAAGTCTAATTTAATTAAAGCTATTGAATATCTTAAATCTATTGTTGAAAATGGTGGAATAAAAACTTCAATTAATAGCAAGAAATTTAAATTAGATAAAGAGTACTTATCCAAACCAGTTTTTTTTGAAATTGAATTGTTCTTAGAAAATAAGTTTTATTCCTATGGAGTGAAAATTGATGGAACGATTGTTTTGGAAGAGTGGTTATATGAAACCGGAAATATTAAAGATGATAAGTTGGTTTTTCATAGAAGCTCAATCGCAAAAGGCAAAACAAAAATTACAACTGCTCCTAAGTTTATAAAATCAGCAAAAAATAAATTGCTTATAGAATTATTAGAAGAAAACTTACTTAAAAACAATGAGTTACTTTTGAGTAAGGATTCAGAACTTAAGTTTGATATAGTAACCAACTTTAAGGGCATTTTGTTAGAAAACATTGTAATTATTCATCCTCAAAGTAAATACAAAAATTTGACACCTCATATTTCTGTTTCAGATGAATTTAAAATCTTTTCAAATTCTTTATTGAAAACTTTTGATACAGGAGTAGAGGAGCTGAAAATAGAGGAATTTGATTTTGATAAATATTTTGGTGAAGATGATGAAGATATAAAAGAGGAAATTTTATCTGATTTAGAAGATAATGAAGGTATTATAATGTATTATAAAGGTTGTGATTTGTTTATTACTAAGACAGAAGATGATGATATTGTAGTACAAAAATTATTGTCACAACATATTGATAAAGATGGTAATTCTGTATCTTTTGATTTAGAAGAAGAGTCTGATGGAACACAAAGATTACTTGATTTTATTCCTGCACTTAGTGGTGTTTTAAATGAGAGAATGACTTTTATAATTGATGAAATAGACCAAAGTTTGCATCCTGCATTATTGAAAGCTTTAATATCCAAGATAATGAATGAGCCAGAAACGAAAGGTCAATTAGTATTCACAACACACGAATCAAATTTATTGGATTTAGATATTTTTAGACAAGATGAAATTTGGTTTGTTGAAAAAGATAGTGAAATGAAGTGTTCAAGATTATATTCATTAAGCGAGTTTAAGCCTAGATATGATTTAGACATTAGGAGAGGTTATCTTAAAGGTCGTTTTGGAGGTATACCATTTTTGGCTAATTTGGAAGAATTAAACTGGAGTGAATATGAACAGTCGTAAAAAGAGAGGATATTCCAGAGAGTTACCCCAAGAATTAGTTAGAGATTACAGATTATTTGCAATCGCTTGTGAGGGAGGAAAACGCGAACCTGACTATTTTAAATTGTTTGAGCATTTTTCTACTAGAGTAAAAGTTGATGTAATTGAAAAGAAAGTTTTAGATGAGGAGTTGTTTCACAAGCACGAAACAAAATCTTCTCCAAAATGGGTTCTCGATAGAGCAATTCATTATGTTGAACAGGAAGGACTGATTGACGAAGATGAGTTATGGTTTGTAATGGATATTGACAAATGGGAGATAAGTCAGTTACACGAAATAATTCAATATTGCAATGAAAAAGAAAACTGGAATGTCGTTTTAAGTAATCCTTGTTTTGAGGTTTGGTTGTATCTACATAAAAAAGATAATTTTGATTCCACAGAATCAAAAAAATGTGATGAATTTAAATTTGAAATATCAGAATTTGATAAAGGTGGTTATAATCCATTAAATTTTATTTATGAAATTCGCACGGCATATGAAAATGCAAAGAAATTGGATTCTGATTCAAATAATCAAATGCCAAAACTATTAGAGACAAAAGTTTATCTATTAACAGAGTCAATTTTTAAATTTGTTTCGGAGAAACAATTTGAAGATTTTTTAAATATTAAACTGCCTAAATTAATTTCAGAACAAAGAAAAGGGTTAAAAAAAAGTAAAGTAAGGGTAGCGTTGAAATAACATATCAGCTGATAGCTTGGTGTTCGACCGTAAGATGATTTCTTAATCTAAGAACGAACATCAGTCTGTCTGATTCCAAATCCTTGTTTAGCCGTTTGTTTGAGTCTGTTTTAGCTAATTAGTCATTAGGAAATTCCCCCTAGAATTTATCAATTTTTCTCTTCTTAAAGATCATCAGCATAGTTGTTGGGAGGATTTTTTTCTCAATCAATAGTTCTGATGGTAGTAAATTATTTAAAGTTTCTTCCTATTTCATGTTTTTTTACAATTATCTATAAATCAATGATATAATGATAAACTTATACAAAAAACCCCACATATCAAACTGAATATGAACAACTAAAAAAAGCTGCCTTTTCAGACAGCTCTTTGAAAATGATAATGACGCTTGTTCCCCTAATTCTTTACAAGTAAAGCTTTTTCTTCTTTCTTGATCCGCCATTTTACCAGTAAAAGACTTAGCACAGAATAACAAGCGATTTGTAATGCAAGCTGCAACAGATAAGGCTGTACCTGATGCACACTTGCTCCTTCCATCAACAACAGTTTGAACGCATTGACAAAAGGTGTCAGCGGAAGAATATCTGCGAGTAGCTGAATCGGTTTTGCCATGGCGAATGTCGGCCAGGTATAACCACCGATGATAAATCCCGGGGCGGACATCAGCATGAGAATTTGTGTTGCTTTTAACGCATTCGGAATTAGTGCGCTGATAACGGTGCCGAGCAGGGTAGCGGACACAATGAACAATGCGGAGATACCGATAAAATTCATCGGATGTGCCGGAATTGGGGCATTAAAGAAATGATGAAATCCGTAAAAGATCAATATAACCGGAATGGACAGCACCCATAACGGAAACACTTTCACAAAAACAGTGACCAGTGCCGATTTTGTTTTTTTGACAATTCCGATTCCAAAAGTATTTTTCTCCACTTCATACGCGATGCTTACAGCCATTGCGAGCAGAATTACCTGTTGCAGGACTACTGCCATCATCGGCGGCCACATGAAGCTGAAGTAATTTCCCGTTTCGTTGAAAACACGCACATAATTTTGCTTGAAAGGTTCGTATTTATCCACAGCAGAATAACCGGGCATTCCTCTTTTCTGCAAACCTTTGATCTCGATTCCGGCGGAAAGCGTTCCCAAAGAAGTCTGCACGGATTTGCTGGCAAAATTCGCGGTAAGCATGTTAACGGTATTGACATAGATCATCAGTTCGGGATGCTTTGCTGTCAACACGTCTGCCTCAAACCGGTCGGGAATGACAACGACAGCTGTTGCCTGACGTTCGATCATTTCGGACTGGACATCGTTTGACTCGGCTAATACCTTGATGACCTCGATTCCTTCATTATCGTTCAGCATTTCTATTACCTGCGTGCTCATCGGGCTGTTGTCTCTGTCCACCACGACTACCGGAAGCTCTGTTGTTTTTCCGGATTTATAAACGGATGCCAGCATGACGGCATAGATGACCGGAGCGAGAAAGAACGTCATCAGAAGTGTCGTGTTGGTGAAAAACATCTTAAACTCCCGTTTTAATAATATGATCAGATTTTTCATGGTATTATTTTTTCAGAAGAACAGAAGCGTTTACTAATAAGCTGCTCCAATCGCCGGAATCAGCAGGAATCAGCTTCAGCTCATAGAAAGCTTCGTCCATTTCCAGGTTAGGGTAGGGACTTGTTACATCGGCGTAACGTGCCAGCTGTTTGATGTTCTGTACTTTCACTTTTATTTCCTGTTTCAGGTAAGGAATTTCCAGTGTCAGCTCTTTGCCTTTCGGGAAATTTCCGATCTGTTTTTCTCCTATTGTCATCCGGAAATAAGTGGAATTAGGAATATATCCGTTGAAAAGTGCAAATCCGGCGGTTGCAAGCTCTCCTTCGTGCAATGTTATCGTCTCTATTTCCATCGTATTGGTCGCAATGATGTATTTTTCGGAATAAGCTATTTCGACTTCCTGTAATACACCAAGTGCCTGTTGCTGTTGTCCTGCGGCTGCGTCTTTCGTTTCATAGCGGACACCTTTCTCTACTTCGTTCCATTCTGCCTGAACGGCGTCCTGCTGTTCTTTTGCAGCGTTGTATTTAGCGGTAATTTCATCGAATTGCTGTGGTGCGATCAGGCCATCATCGAACATGGCTTTAGAACGGTTGTATGATTTTTCGGCGTACATGAATTGCTCTTTCGTGGCGTTTAATTTTGCTTTCAGCTGTTTCCGCTGATTTTCCGTTGCCCCGTTATCTGCCAGTGTTTTTTGTGCAGTGGCGGCTTTCACGACACCGCTTACCTGTGCCAGCTTTGCATCTACTTCAGGAACATCCAGCATCGCCAGTGTATCGCCTGTGTGCACAAGATCTCCTTCCTGAACGTAGATTTTTAGAATCCGCCCGGTTACTTTTGGCGTGAAGGAAATGATCTCTTTTTTTATTTTTCCCTGAACCGGTTTTTCCGGAACAGAAGAAGAGCAGGAGCTGAGTAAGGTTGCTACAACAGCGATTCCCAGTGTTATATTTTTTGTTGTCATGGTTTCTTTATTTTAATGTTGTTGAATTTAAAATGCCGGCAGCTTCCAGGTAATTTACAGCTGCTCTTCTTTGTTGAAATACGGCCTGGGAGAAGTCTAATTTTGCCTGTTGCAGGTCATTTTCCGCTTCCAGCAGCTGTGTGGATTTTATCAGTCCGATTTTGAATTCTTTCATGGCCTGATCCATCGAGTTTTCAGCAATTTGTAATGCTATCTGGCGTACATTCAGCTGTTCGGAAGCAACTTCCAGTTCGACTTTGTTCTTTTCCAGCTGTAGCTGTATTTTTTCGTTCGCGTCTTCCAGCTTGTTTTTGGCAATCTGAAGGTCCAACTGTGCTTTTTTAGTTTCCGTGATTCCTTCACGGCCATCAAACAGATCCCATTTTAAACCTACTCCGGCAGTGAAAATAGGAGCAGCGTTGAAGTTGTTGAATGTATAGTTTATCTTTTCCTGTGTGATCAGTGTCGGCTGGGTGGTACGGATCCGCGGATTCTGCAATCCCAGGTAGCTGACGGAAGCACTCGCTCCCAATTTGGGAATCCACCATGTTTTGGCAGCTTTCACCTTGTATTCGTTTGCACGTACGGCCGCATTCAATGCTGTCAGCTCCGGACGGTTCTGAGGTGCATCCACATAAGCGATGGTCATTACCTGAAGGTCTTCGTCTATTTTTTCAAGGCGTTCCATCGGAATTTTAGTCAGCATGTTTAAGTTCAGCAAAACCAGCCGGCGTTTTCCCTCGTATTCTTTGTATTTTGACTTCAGCTGTGCCTGAGCGAGGTTGACCTTGTTATATTCGTATTGAGTAATCAGACCGTTTTCCAGTGCTTTCCGGGCAGTTTTTGTATTTTCATCCAGCCGTTTCTGACTTTCGTCCAGCATTGCTTTGACGGCTTTCAACATCGATAGCTGGTCATAAACAGCACTTACGTTCTGAACAATTCCGTTCTTATCGGTGTTGACCAACGCTGTTTCAGCCTCCAGCCGGGCTTCATTTGCCTTTTTAAGATAACCGACCTTTCCTCCTGCAAACAATACAAAAGTAGCTTTCAGGTCTGCCTGTGTCATAAAATTGTCAATCTGGTAGCGGTTTTCGTGTTCCGGGATGACAAGCGGCAGCGGAATCGGCAACTGCGTAAATGCAAATTCCGGTGTTGTAAGATTGGCCGCTGCAAAAAGATAAGCTTCTTTTGCATTCAGCTCTACTCGCGGCATGTACACGTCATTCAGACGCTCCCTGTCCAACTCGATGGATTTCAGGCTTAATTGTTTGTTTTCATAACTGTAATCATGCGTCAATGCACTGTCCAGAATTTCCTGCAAGGTAGGTGCTGTCTGAGCGTGTAACGATTGAAAACAAGTTCCTAAAAAAAACAAAGTACCCATAGTGAATCTGTACTTTTTCATTTCATTATCATTTTATGAAACAAAAGTAGAGCACTCACTTCACGCAAAAATTCACCTATGTTAAGAAATACCGGAACAGCGATTTTTCAGACAAAAAATATTTTATCCCTGTTCTCTGGTCTTAATGTCCTAAAATCTTAAAATCCTGCTGTCGTCCTTGGTCTATCGTCTAAAGTCTAACATCTAGCATCTAATGTCTATCGTCTTCTGTCTAATATCTAACGTCTAACATCTTCTGTCTAGCGTCTAAAATCTAACATCTCCCCATCTCACTTTATCTTCGCCCTGATCCTGCTCAGACTCTGCGGTTTTACACCTAAATAAGAGGCAATGTGTTGTAAAGGAGCATTCCGGAATAATTCTTCATGTTTTTTTATCAGATTAAGGTAACGCTGTTCCAGTGAGTCGGACTGAAATTCCTTCATGCGTTCCAACACCCTCAGATAAGCCGCTTCTGCCATTTTTAAGGCAATCCGCTGAATCCTCGGGTGCTCTTCAAACAAGGGAACAACCTGTGAGAACCGGCACCGGATCAATTCGGTATGTGCCGCTGCTTCCATGTAAAGTCCGCTCGGTGTTTTTTTAAGGTATGATTCCAGATCGACGCAAATGTCACCCGGCAGAAAGAAATTATAGGTAAAATCATCGCCGTCAATAATGCGGTAGGAACGGATCATTCCTTTTTTGACGAAATAAAAGTTTTCCGCAACGTGTCCGAAGTTGGAAAGCTCGCTGCCGAAAGCAAGTTTTTCTTCTTTACCTAAATCGCTCATCAGAGCAATTTCTTCTTCACTTAATCCGAATGATAGTAAGAATAGTTCCAGTTCCACCATAAGACAAAGCTATTAAAAAGTGTTGATTGTTGTGAATGTTATTTGTTTGCTTGTGTTTTTTAGCGTTAAGGTCGATGGTGTGAAGTGAAAGAAAATAAAGGAATGGAGGTTTTATAGGGTAATGGTGCTGAAAATAAAAAGGTTGAGATTGAAATATTGGGAAAATGGTTATATTTGAAATTAAATTATCATCTAACAACTTAACTAAAAAATGAAGGAAGAATTAACGATTTTGTTTGCTACAATTTCAAAACTTCAAGACAAGTTTAAGCACCATAACAAAAAATTTACTTTAGATGGTAAATTGGTAGGTGATATTGGAGAAGTTCTTGTAGCTGAAAAGTATGGACTAACACTATACCATGATAATACGCGTACACACGATGGATATGTAACCTTATCTCCTGATAAAGAAGTACAAATAAAAGCATCATTTAACAATTACTTTTATTTTACAAAAAACTTAGATGAAATTCCTCTCTATTTTATAGCTGTAAACCTTTATCAAGATGGTACATTTGAAGAAATTTATAACGGTAGCGGAACTTTAATATACAATAAACTGCTCTCGCATTTGCCATCAGAAAGACAATATAACTATCGTCTTTCTGTAACAAAACTAAAAGAATTGAACCGTTCAAAAGAAAATTTAGATAAGGTTCCGATATTATAAAGAAATGGATAAAAGAACATTTGACAATCAGGTTTCCATAATAAATGAAGCCATAAAAAATAATAGATTAGTTGTATTTGCTGGTGCTGGGATTTCTAAAGAT
The DNA here is from genome assembly GCA_001899145.1 of Flavobacteriia bacterium 40-80. Taxonomy (GTDB): domain Bacteria; phylum Bacteroidota; class Bacteroidia; order Flavobacteriales_D; family Crocinitomicaceae; genus 40-80. The sequence continues at coordinate 224,396 of MKVF01000006.1, read as the reverse complement.
TCAGGGATTCCTCTTTGGAATGAACTAGTTACAGAAGTGAAAGGTTATCTAAATGAACCGACTGATGAAAACGATTCTTTGAAAATAGCACAAATGCTCTACAATGAAAAGGGAGAAAAAGAGTACAATGATATTGTAAAAAAGACTTTGTTTAAAAATGCCAAACAATATAATCCACTACATGAATTAATTCTTGAGCTAGAGCCTCAACATATAATTACAACAAATTATGATAATTACTTTGAAAATGTAGTAGATAATAAAGGATTACCTTTCTCAATTGTTTCAAAAGATGTGGATTTGCCCTACGCAGAGCATAACAATTTAATTATTAAGTATCATGGTGATTTTGAAAATAAAAACATCGTCTTTAAAGAAACCGATTATTTAGAATTTTCTCAAAACAATACATTAAAGGAAACCTTTGTAAAATCTCTATTTAGTAACAAGATTATCCTTTTTATTGGTTATGGCGTAGGAGATGTCAATTTAAAAATATTAATAAGAGATATTCAACACATTTTACAAAAACATCACCAGAGAACTTATCTATTAAACCATCGTAACGATACATCCAAAAGCGAAATAGATTATTTTAAGAATTTAGGGATAAATGTGATTAATTATTCTGATAAAGCTTTGAAAAACATAGAAGAGCACAAAAAACTTTCAGCTACTGGAAATAAGGTTTATCAACAATTATCTTACATCCGTGATTTTGATTCATTCGAACATAAACGTAACAAAATAGATTCAGTTTCTCAGGAATCAAAATTGATTGATGATTTATATACCTCTTTAAAACGATTTGACTATTATCGAATCATTCCAAAACATATTTTGGTAAGACTATATCCAATAAAATCGAATAAAGGAGAAAGTGCATATTATAGTTTTGATACTACTGATTTGACAATTGATAATTATGAATTGTTCGATTTGCTTGATAAATATAAAGGAAAAGAAGATGAGTCATTTAAAGACGACGAAAAAACGAAATTAAATTATATAATATCTACTTTATTACATTCTGGAGTTCAATATGTGGAGAAGAATCCAAATCAAGTTAATTGGAAAACAGAAGAGACTAAAAGAATAGCTTTGTATGATAAGTATTATCCAAATAATAATTCATGTGATTGTTTTCAATGCTCTTATGACGCTTTAAAATATGCGGAAATAATAGAGCGAATAGAGATTTATAGGATAACGGAGAATTCGAACTTTGAAGAAGATATGTCTTATGCTTATGTTCTTTATCAAATGGGAGAATTTTACAAATCTTATATTGCTTTTGAAGAAATCGAATTAAAAGCCAACAAGCTTAAACAAATGGATCTTGCTTTCATCTGTAAGTTTAATTTAAAAAGGTTAAAAATCAACTTAAATCGATTTCCCAATTTTGATACAAGATTTACTAAACATGAATTAGAAGCTTTAAAAAGTAAAGCTGATAAAATAGATTTAGAAAAAGCAATTTCAAATACTAAATATTACGTAGATGAATCACAGCTTGAATTTTTAAAGAATGTTAAAGACGGTGTCTATATTCAATGGCTATGTAATTATATGGATGATATACATGGAAAGGTATTAAAAGATATAGAATCCGCTAAAAAAGGCGGAAGTTTTCAAAATTCAAATTATTCAAACTTATACAATATTATTGGCCAGTTAAATCGCTTTTTAAGTAGAAATTTCATTTTAGGAAATGGATTTTCAAATATTGCATACAATAAAGAGAAGTCCATTAAAGCCTTTCTGTTGGGTTATTCTTTAAAAGATGTTGATTTGACTGACTTCCAAAAAAGATTTTCTGGTATTTCAAAATTGGAAAAATTTAATTCTTTTCTAATTAAGGAAATTATTGACTTCGACAAGCCTGCTGAATTGCAAATCTTTATAAAACAGAGTGGATTGCGAGATATAGAAATAGACGTTGAAAGTCAAAAGAAAATCGTTGTAATAATTAATAATTTCTTTAAATGTACATATGAAATTAATTCTTTTTGGGGTAAAAATTTTGAAAATAATCATTTTATAAATTATCTGAAGATTAATCCTAATTTCAGAACTAAATTTGAGCGTCAATTTCAAAACATTTGTACTGTAATTGCTTATTTTAAATTTGACCAAAATCAACTACAAGAGATATATTTAAACATCAATGAGTTTTTCAAATTCACAAATATCTATAGTAGTAATATTTTCAGAGATTATAATTTTTGGATTGAATTTTATAATGAAAAGAATTCTCTTTTGACAATTGAATCAATCGAAGCTTCTTTAGAGATATTAAATTCAAAAAGAGTTTTTAATCAATTATATATTGATATTCTATATTTCACATCTAAGAGGAACCCGAAATATATAAATAAAGATATTGATTTAAGTGTTATAGATTACAAAAATACAGATCCTTTTCATGTACCAATTATATATCACTCTCTGGATAAGGACAAACAAGCAGATTTTTTAAAAAGGCTAAATATCGAATTAAATAAAAACTTTCAGATGAAAGTAATTAATAGAATGTTACTAAAAAAGGTTCCTGTTGAACCTAAATTACGTAAAAAATATATTAATACAATTCATGACACAATTAAGAGCGTCAATAATGAGGCAAATCGCTATCAATTAGAGCCTGTTTTCGATTACTTTTATTTGTTATATTCAAGTGATTTTTCTGATTTCGGGCGCAAAAAGTTAAAAGAATATACCCTTGAATCTGATATTTTGAAGTTTATAATTGACCCAGAGAACTTTAATTCAGATTTATTTGATGTAAATTGGTTAAAAAAGTTCAATGATAAAGTGTTTTTTAAAAGGTTTTCAAAAATAGGTTACATCACAACTAAATTAGAAAAATGTTTGATTGAAAGCAAAGATGATGTATTGGTGAGTATTTATTTTAAGATGAAAAATAAATAAGACACAATACGTCCGTTGTTGCCGATTAACGCTGTTTTTTCGTGCTTATTTACTGTCAGGTTGATATCACTGAACAGTAGTTCCTTGTTGGGATGTGTATATGAAATGTTTTGTAAGATCAACATAATTCCTTTCGTTAGAGATTAAACAATGCAACAGCCGCTTTTGGGTTGTTGTCCTGATTTGTCTGAAAGAAATTAGTTTTTACATTTCGGGCTTATTTACTTTATGTGTGCAAATACACGGTTTTTCTGTTTAACAGGAACGATAGGATTTATTGCCCATGAATTATTCCTTATTTTCTATGCGGAGCAAAACTCCTTTTCTTTTTATTAAGTTTTTATAATCCCATTGTATGGATTTTGCTTTTTCCAGCCATCGTTTTAAGCTTGCTGTGTCGATTTCGGAAACTGAATTATAGAAAACAGATGCGTCTTTGAATTTTCCGCCTCTGACTTTCAGTTCGTCTTCTTCAAAATCTGCTCCGCTCCAGAACATAAGCCGGATACCTGCTTTCTGTTTGCTGTAACCGGCAACGGGATTCCCATCGAGAAACCATACGGGATGTGCGTGCCAGATCTTATGTTCCGCTTCGGGAAGAGACTGACAGATCTCCTGGTACAATAAATCACAGATGGCTTTGTCTTCCGGTGTTTGCCGGTTATGATATGCCTGGATGTCTTTGTTCATGATCTCTTATTTTTTGTTTTCCTGTGCTCTGAATTTCACGATTCTCCTGATCAGGTCAAGCGGTATTGGCTGGTCGAGTGGAAACTGAACGGAGCCTTTTCCCTGTTTGTATCTTGAAAGTTCTTCCGCAAATTGTGAATGTCCGGAAGGAGTTGCGTAGAATCCGATATGGTTTTTGAAGGCTGCAAAATAGACCAGCGGTTTTTTGTTCAGCTTGTATGCCGGCATTCCATAGGAAATACTTTCTTCTGCTCCGGGAGCTGCTTCGGTGACCAGTGTCCGGATGGTGTTCAGGATCTGCTGTATTTCTCTGGGAAATGTGGCAATATATTCGTTGACGGTTTTGCTCATGGTTACATAAATTTAATGCGTTGTTGCTGACTGCTTTCCTGAATTGCTTTTTCAAGCCGTGACAGTTGTGTTTTTTCCTGTTTAGCACTCATGATCCAGTGGGTGATCATTCTTTTGTAAGAAGGAGCCTGCTGCTGAAAAAAATCCCATGCGGTATCGTCTTTCTTAAAGATTTTCTCGTATCCGGCAGTCAGCTTTTCAGGTTCTTTTTCATGAGAATAGATTTTTGACCTGTTTTCTGTTCTGTGGCTGTAAGCGAGCAAGCCGGCTTCGGTCATCATCCCGGCCTGGCTTAGCTCCTCTACTTTTTGTATGTTGACGGCACTCCAGATGCTTGTTTTCTTTCTTGGGGTAAAACGGATGGAGTAGCTTTCTTCGTCGATGGATTTTCTTACGCTGTCGATCCAGCCGAAGCAAAGAGCCTGATCTACGGATTGAGACCACGTCATGGAGGGTTTCCCGGCACTTACCTTGTAAAAGCCGACGAGCAGTTCGGTTTCGTTCCGGTGATGCTTCTCCAGCCATTTTCTGAATTCTTCCTGATCTGAAAAGAATGTTGCTTTCATTTTTTTAGCGTGTCGTGTTTTATGTGAATTTGAATAGCTAACGGAAGTGGTTGGTTTTAATTTTTATTGAGTTAAATACTATTAATTATCGGTTCTGCCCTTAATTGCTATATATTCGGCATTATTTGTTCATTACGTTTTCCACTTCTTCAATTAACTTTTCTTTGTCCGGAAGAATAGTTACATATTTTGAAGCAAATACGTTATTCTCAAATCCGCTTAAAATATATTCTGCTGTAATTTCGTCTTTCTCTGCACATAAAATTATTCCGATTGGCGGATTGTCGGTTTCATCATTCACTTCTGTTTTGTAATAGTTCAAATAGGTATTCAATTGGCCTCCGTCTGCAATATTAAGTTTTGTGGTTTTAAGCTCAATAAGAATATAACAACGTAAAATTTTGTTGTAGAAAACCATATCCACGTAGTAATGCGTGTTATTTATAGTTATCCGTTGTTGTGAACCGACAAACATAAAGCCTTTACCAAGCTCCAGCAAAAAGTCTTCAATATGACGGATAAGTTTGGCTTCCAAATCCTTTTCTAAAATCGGTTTGTTTTCGGGAATACCCAAAAATTCAAAAACGTAAGGGTTTTTCAATACGTCTTCTGCTTTGTTGAGTTCCTGTCCTTTTTGTGCCAGCTCCAGGACTTTTTCTTTATTGGTTTTTCCTTTTGAAAGCAATAAACGCTCATAAAGCGAGCTGTCTATTTGTCTTTTAAGTTCTCTGATAGACCATGAAGCATTGGCACTTTCTTTTTCATAAAAACTGCGTTTGTCTTTATCTTCAATGATCAAAAGCTCGCAAATGTGTGTCCAGGTCAGGTGTCCAGTCACTGACTGGACATTTGGATATTCAATATAAAATTTTCTCATATTGAATAAATTGGAACGGGAAAATCCTTTTCCGACTTCGTTGGTTAGCTGTCTGGAAAGATGAAGTATGATTTGTCTTGATGTCTGATTATCGATGTTGTTTTTCTGCTCTGTTTCTACAATTTCTTTCCCGATCTGCCAATAAGTTAAGATAAGCTCTTGATTTACTTTTTGAGATACATTTTTTCTTGCATTAAGAACAATGTGCTTAATGTTTTCCAATAAGTTGTTATCAATGTTGTACAGTGCTCTTTCCATATTATAAAAATAATAAATTAACCGGGCAGTTTGCAGATGAATTTACCTGTTCAGATATTCAAATTCTTATGTGTTTTAATTCATTTTCTATTGTCAGAGAAACCTTTCTGCTCTGTTTTTTTGAGCCAGTTTTCCCGCCAGGAAGGCTTTGATAACCGGAGCGGACCGATCGTTGTTGTTGTTACGGGTTTTATACCACAAAAATTCAAGGTCATTTTTTTCATCGCCCAATAGCTGGGTCTTCTGTTTATGAGCGTGTAAAACCATGCCGGCTGATCGAGTGTTGAGATGATCCTCGCTGATTTTCCTTTCAGGAGCTTATCCCACCAAAGCGAATTTTCCCTTTTGCTGAAGGCAAATCCGGGAAGAAAAAGCCGGTCAAGGAATCCTTTCATCATTGCCGGATAGGAACCCCACCAAACGGGATAAACCCAGACCAGGTGATCTGCCCATTTTATTTTTTCCCACGCTTCAAGCAGATCGGGCTCAAGTTCCGTTCTTTTTCTGTAGCCAAATTGCAGGTTTGGGTTAAACCGCAGGTCAGCGATTGTAATTTCTTTTATTTCCGCTCCTGCTTTTATTGCCCCGTTTTTGTATGCCTGAACGAGCGATGAGCAATAGCTTTCTTTATCAGGGTGTCCGTTGATGATAAGTGTCTTTCTCATTTATTGTGTCTGATTTTTTTGATTGGGCTTTTCGTTTATCAAATGTGTGAAATCCGGCTGTACGTGTATTAAATAATCAATATGTTACGGAACTTTACTGCCTTAAAATTTTTTCCATTGCTTTTCCCTTTGCCAGCTCATCAATAAGCTTATCGAGGTAACGGATCTGCTGCATCAGCTTATCTTCAATTTCTTCTACCCGGTAACCACAGATCACACCTGTAATTTTTGAAACATTGGGGTTGATCTGAGGAGCCAAAGCAAAGAAGTTCTCGAAATTGGTTTTATTGTCAAGGTGCTGCTGAAATGTTTGTTCATCGTATCCCGTAAGCCAGAAGATGATTTCATCTACTTCCGCTTTTGTACGTCCTTTCCTCTCCGCTTTCGCAATGTAATGCGGATAAACGCTGGCGAAAGACATTTTGTAAATTCTGGTATTATCTGTTCTCATTATTTTCTCCTTTAAATAAACGGATCGTTCAGTTTTTCAATTATACACATTGCCCGAAGGTCAGCAGGTTATTGTCCGGGTCAAGCAGGGCGAATTCTTTTTGTCCCCAGGGTCTTATCTGTAATGGCCCGTTTGGGTGTATGCTGACTTTATTGTCCAGCAATGACTGGTATAAAGTGTCAATGTCCTCTGTCCGGATATAGATTTGTCCGTAATTTTCTTTGGGATTGAGTTCTTTAAATTCAAAAAAGTGAATCTGGTGATTGTTTTTTTCAAGCATCAGATAGTCTGCATGATCTGCATTTCCGAATACTTTGAATCCCAATTGGTTTACGTAAAAGTCCTTAGTTACGGATTTGTTTCGCATGGGTAATTTCGGATGTATAGCTGTCAGCATAAGCTTTGATTATGTTAGGGTTTCGTTTTTTGTATTTTGCCGGAAACGGGCAGGTATTCGGGAAGGGCGGCTGAGCCGTACCATGTGAAAATTTCGTAATCCAATAAGCCGTTTTTTATGGCGGGATCGGTCAGCAGGAGCTCTTTTGCGGCTTCTTCCGAGCTGATATTATTGAGGATAAAGATTCCTCTGTAATTTTTTGTGTTTTTTCCAAATGGTCCTGCGACGATCAGTTTTCCCTCTTCAACCAACCGGTGGATGTTATCCATGTGTCCTTTAAAGCTTTCGCTGATAAGTTCTTTGTCAATCGTGTCCGTAAGCGTATTTGTTCCCGTTTTCAGGATCACAAAGAAATAGCTTTTCATTCCGTAATCGTCAGCTCCCAGCTTTTTAGCCAGCTTTTCGTCATAATCCGTAGTGGAGTTGTTGTCGGGATATTTGTGCAGCGTATAGCTGAACTCTTTATCTTTTTCATTGGAAATCGTGACAAGAATTTCTGTTTCAGATCGTTTTTTGTATACGATCTTCTTTGGAAAATCATGGCTGGGATTTGAAAAGACAAAAACGCTGTCGGATTTTATGAGCCGGAATGTAACTCCCTTACCGCTGTTTTGCCCGATTACGGTTGCGGTATAATTGATTTTTCCTTTGTCTTCTGCTATATCAAGGTATTCGGTAATGTTCCTTTTTCCTTCGGAGATTTCATAGGAAAAACCTTTTAGTGAATGCGGGTTAAGCTGATCCCAGTGCTCATAGATATCCCGGTTTTCCATTTTCCATGTTCCTTCCAGAAAAGATGGAAATGTTGTCTGTGAAAATGTATATTCCACAGAGAAGATTGCTAAAATGATCAGGAGCGTTTTCATCTTTATAGTTGTTTCATAAAATCAAAAGCACCTTTACGGAGATTGATGCCGTATTCTGAAAATGCTTTCAGGCAGGCAAGGAAATTTGCCCATCCTTCGGTGTTTCCTCCGAACCATTTCAGGTTGTTTTCAGAAATTTCTTTTCCGTTTTCGGTTACTTTAACTACTGTGCTTTTATCTTCCAGCTCGTTCAGCTCGACTCTTACTACTGTTTCCGGATCCCATACGAATTCAACGGAACGATCAGGAACAATTGCAGTAACACTGACAGGGCATTTGTCCTCAAATTCCGGAAATGTCCATACAAGCTCTGCTTTTTCTTCCATTCTTCCCGTGCTGGTGGCAATAAAATAGTGCGTCATGTTACCGGGATTGACAATGTTTTCAAAAACTACACCGGCCGGTTTTTGAATCTGGATAGTTGCTTTGCAGATCAGCTTCATGTTTTCAGGGATTTAACAGTGAAATATATTTATCGATATACAGTCCTGCTTCTTTGGATTTGTATTGCTGTATATACCTTGGGTGTTCCAGTACGGTGATTCGTTCGAACAGCTGCTCTTCTTTGTTCAGCTTATTGATGAATGTCGCATTTTTCTTTCCCAGGACAAAAACTTCCGAGGTATCCAGTCCGAGGCTGATGTGGCGTTTTAATGAATCGATCATAAAGCTTTTGACATCCCGGAACAGTGCTGTATCATCGTAATAATTTGCGTTTAGCCAGCTTCCGTTTTCTGCTTTCCGGATAATGGCCAGCGGAAAAGGGGAATTGATGTAAAAATTCTGGTAAAATGCCTTCGCTCCTCCGTATTCTTCTATCATCTGGTATAAAAATACAGAGGATATTTCGTGTGTACGGGCAGATTTCATTTTGATGCCGCACACGCTTTCCAGCCGTTTTGTGTCTGTGAAGGGAATACCTGTAACGCCTGCTCCGTGCCGGCTGGGATTGATGCCGATAATGAATTTTCTCCGGTTGCAGTCATTATAATATTTATGATAGAATTCCTGCATGACTTTTATCGTCTCGGGGTTATCAAGATAGGGATTCAGTACCTGAAAATCTTCAGGAAGGGAACCTGCATAACGAAGCTGCCGGTTAAAATCGATGACTTGTTCCGCAAAGGTTTTCATTTGTATCACATAACTTTATAATCCGGAGAAAATTACAAAAGTTATTTCGGATTTGTATAATTAATCATCCAGCAAATACCGAATTTATCTGTAAAAGAGCCGAAATAGTCTCCCCAAAACATATCTGCCATGGGCATTTCAATGGTTCCTCCGGCTGATAATCCATTGAAGATCCTGTCTGCTTCTTCACGGCTGTCCGGAGTGATGGAAATGTAATTGTTGTTTCCTACTTTCAGCACATGTCCTGCACTTGGCAGGCAATCAGATGCCATCAAATGTTGCCCGTTTCCGATTGCAATGGCAACGTGCATGGCTCGGTTTTTCTCATTTTCCGGCAGGTTTTCAGTTCCCGGGGCATCGCTCATTTTCTGGATGAACAATTCACCACCGAATACGGTCTGGTAAAAACGAAATGCTTCTTCGGCATTTCCGTCAAAATTCAAATAAGGGTTTAAGAGCATGTTTTTGATTTTTATCTTCAAATAAATGTAAAAAATTTAGAATAAAGAAATTATGAATTAGTTGATAAAAACAGCATTGTCTTTTATATAGGTGTTTATACGTATATAATTGTAGTATTACTACGTGTTTATTTTTCTTATTTAGCAATTTTCCATATACTTATTACTTTTGTGGAAAACTTGCAGCCTCTACTTTCCGATGACTGGTGTGACATTTGTTTTATATTGGATTTATTTCGCTTTCCTTGTTCTGAATGTATTTCTGTATTCAGTACAGCTATTGAGAAGAAATAGCGGGTGGTTAAGAATCATAACTCTTTTTTTATGGTTGATGTTATTAATCGAGATCGGGTCTGAAGCCGTACGGCTGCTTTTCAATTTTAATGTTCCCCTTTTCCATATTTACGCCTACTCCCAATCTGCGATTTTGGGGCTGTTTTATCTCAGGATCTGTCATAACTCCACGCAAAGAAAATTTATCAGATGGTACATTTTGTTCATGACATTGACTTTAGCTTTGGTATATGCTTTGAATCCGGGTGCTTTTATGAGGTTTAATTTATGGGAAGTTGTTATTACCAATTACTTACTGGTGGTAGCTTCACTTTTCTATCTATATAATATTATCTCGGGAACACGATCCTTTTTATATATTGCTTTGGGTGTTTTGGTATGTGCAGCGCTCGAGATATTGGTCTTCTTATTTGCAGATTTTTTAGTTACCTTACAAAAGGAGGATATGATGATTATCTGGTTATTGCATGAATTAGGAATATTATTCCTGCATGGGATGATCACAGTTCAATGGTTTGACTTTTTTGTTTACAAGAGAAAAAATAAAGATGAATAATATTGAAAGCAGGCAGTTTGTGCTGTATATATTTTTAACGGCATTGACTTTTTTTATCTTATTGACGACAGTAGTGATTTTTATTTATTTATCCAGAAAAAAAGTGCTCGAACAGCGTTTGAGGAATAAAGAATTACAGCTCAAAATGCAGAAGGAGATTCTGAAAGCGGTGGTTGATGCGCAGGAGCAGGAGCGGCTCCGGATAGCAAGAGATTTGCACGATGATATCAGTTCCAAGCTGAATGCCGTTTCCATGAATGTTCATATTTTAAAGCGTAAAAATCTGGTAGAAAATGTCAGAGAAGAAATAGCTGACAGTACATTGGAAGCATGTCATTTACTTATTGACAGCGCCAGACAGATAACACATAATCTCATTCCTCCTTCGATAGAAAACGGAGGATTGGATGTTGTGATTAAGGAAGTATGTGATAATATATCGGAAGCGGAGATGACAAAAATCCGGTATGAGAACGAAAAAGGACAGTCCTTCTTCAGGGATTTTTCTCTTGAGCAGCAGCTGCATTTGTTCCGCATTATGCAGGAACTGATTACCAATTCCACACGTCATGGAAAAGCTACTGAAATTGAGCTTTCCTTTACGCTTTCAGGAGCATCGAAAATGATGACCTACTGCGATAACGGAGCGGGTATGGAAAAAGAAGGAGTAAGTCCGGGTAAAGGAATCGGGATGAAAAATATTCTTTTTCGCTCTGATATGTTGAATGCGGTGCCTTATTATGAGATAAAGAAAAAAGGATTCCATTTCACTTTAAAATTTAATGAAAATGAGCAGCAAAATTAAGATCGCTATTGTTGATGATGAATTATTATTCAGAAAAAGCATCGGATTTTTATTGAGAGAGGAAAAAAACCTGGCAGTAGTATTTGACGGCGGAAACGGAGAAGATCTCCTGAAATACCTGGGAAATAAAGGCAATATTCGTCCTGATATTGTTCTGCTGGATGTCCGGATGCCGGTTTTGAACGGTGTTCAGACCTCAAAAATCCTTTCGGATAAATATCCGGATATAAAAATCATCGCTCTTTCTGTTTTTGATTCTGAAAAATTTGTAGAATTCATGGTGCAATATGGAGCCTCTGCTTATTTACCAAAGAATTCGGCTCCGGAAAAAGTAATTCATACGATCAATCAGGTACATACCCATGGAGTTTATTTTGAGCCTGAAATCCTGAATATTATTATGAATATGAAAAGAGCGGAAGGCTCGGGCAGAACCAAATTCAGCTTTCTGGACCTTTCTGACCGGGAAGTGGAAGTGCTTCATCTGATTTGCATGCAGTTAAGCACAAAAGAAATAGCAGATCAGCTATGTATCAGCGAACGAACAGTGGAAGGTCATCGAAAAAAAATGCTGCACAAAACCAAATCGAAAAATGTAGTGGGCCTGATTCTCTGGGGAATAAAAAACCAGGTGATTTCTATGGAATGATTATTAAAATCGTAATTTAGTTGTTGACAATAATTTTTCATTAAACTATATAGTATGCTTGTAAATTATTATTTCGGGGCGATATTACCCTTTGTTCTCTGGCTTGTTGTGACAATTATTTTTCACAGGATCTGGAAAAAATTTCAAAAGAATGAAAGCAGGGGTGCGGTCATTGGTTTTATAACAGGCATTTTATTGTCGGTTGTTCTTTATATATGGTCAGTTAACGTATATGTTGTTACAGCTGAAAAAGAATACAAGGCGTATGTATCATACGGCAGTAGCAGTTATAAGCTGAAATCAGGGAGGAAGATCCGTATAAAACCGGCAGTTTTTTCCTGTGCGATAATTAACGACTGGAATGAGAATGTGGTTTTGCAAAAGATCATTTACGGACGTGTCGATGGCTTTGTGAGAGATCAGCTTATAAGGCCGGGAGAAAGTATTATCAATTCTGAAAGCTCAAAAATATCTTATTTCTTTGAGGAGCAGCCGGATCAGAAAATTTATTCAAAAACAGATAAAGGAAGAATACAATTATGGCTGCGTACAGAAGGAGAGTATATGTCAGAGTAGTGTGAACTGGTATTCTATTTGAAATTGATTAAACAAAAGATGCTCCGAAATGGAGCATCTTTTGTTTCAGAAAATAAGTATTTTATCTTTTATCGGACCAATGTAACGCTTCCGTTAAATTCGTGAGTGGTCTCGTCTTCCAGAACAGCCTCTATTCGATAAATATAAACACCTGTATTAGCTTCTTTCTGTCGTTGAGTGCCGTCCCATCCTTCATAGATGTCATCTGTTTTAAAAACAACCTCACCCCAACGGTTATAAATTGTTACAATTCCTTTCGCTATACACGCTCCTCTTGCAGTAAAAATGTCGTTATTTCCGTCACCATTTGGAGAGAATATGCTCGGAACGTATATTTCACCGCATTTTTTCTTCATCCTCACCAGTACAGAATCTTTTCCGATGCACCCATTGTCCGTTATAACTGTCACATAATACCAGGTATTGACAGTAGGACTTGCAATCGGATTCGGACAGTCGTTACACGAAAGGGTAGAAGATGGAGTCCAGTTATAAGTTGCAGTAACGTTTGGAGGATTAGTTGTGGCCATTAAGATGCTTGTTTCTCCGTCTTCCAGCAGATCATTTGAAGAGGTGATATCCGTCAGCAAATTGTTCCCGCTTTGGATGGTAAAGTTTTTTGTCAGTGAGCAGCCCTGAGCATTGCTGACCGTTACAGCGTAATTTCCTGCTGCTAATTCTTCCACGGTTGGTGTTGTTTGATTTCCCGGAGTAAACAGATAAGAGAAAGGCCCTGTTCCGGTAATAATTTCAACAGTTGCCGCCCCATCTGAAAGCCCGCAGTTCGTGCTGGTGACATTTACCCCGAATTCAATTACCGGTACAGCGTTGATTGTAAAATTCTGAGAAATACCACAACCTGAATTATCCGTAACGATAACAGAATAATTTCCGGGAGCTAAATTACTAACAGAAGAGGTAGTTGCCCCGTTTGACCATTGATAGGTAAAAGGAGAAATGCCTCCGTTCGGTGTGATGGTGATCGAACCTGTAGGAGTAGTACAAGTCGGTTGTATCGTCTGATTCTGTATTGAAAAGGATGCCTGATCATTGACCTGTACAGAATTGGAGCTTACTGAGCATCCGTCAGCGTCAGTAACGGTTAAAGAATAAGTACCGTTATCCAGATTCTGAATAGTTGCTGAAGTAGCTCCGTTCGACCAGGAGTAGGACAGAGGTACCGTTCCTCCGGATACAGTTGATGTAACTGCTCCGTTGTGCTGGTTACATGTTTCGTGCTGAGCTACGGAAACAGAAACGGTCAACGTGCTATTAGAGGTGATGATACTGTTGGAAGTGGCTGAACAACTATTCGCATCAGTAACAACAATAGAATAATTTCCGGCGGTAAGGCCTGTAATGTTCTGAGTGGATGCCCCATTCGACCATGAATAGGTATATGGAGCTGTTCCGCCGCTGACCGTAGCATTAACGGCTCCGTTTTGCTGTCCGCAATCTTCGTTGGAAACAACTGTTGTGCTTACAGTTAAGCCTGACGTTGTATTTACGTTACCTGCAGCTGTTGCCTGGCAACCCTTGCTGTCTGTTACTGTAACGGTATAGCTTCCAACAGCCAGCTGATTGATGGTCGCTCCGCTTCCTCCGTTTGACCAGGAATAGGTATATGGTGCTGTTCCGCCTGATGTAGAAGCAGTTATTGAACCGTTATTCGTTCCGCAGTTTCCATTGGTCACATTCGTTGTGACGCTCATGGCTGAGGGTTGTGTTATAGTAACTGTTACTGTTCCTGTACAGCTGTTTTTATCTGTAGCTGTTACAGTATAAGCTCCCTGTGAGAGGTTACTTTGTGTTGCTCCGGTAAGATTTCCCGGTGCCCATGAATAATTATAGGGAGAAGCGCCCCCGGAAGCGGAAACAACTGCACTTCCGTTATTCGCACCGTTGCATGAAATATTTGACTGGGAGCTGACGGATACTGTTATTGTCGGGCAGCCGGTAGCATTACATGCTGTCAAAGTAGAAACGTTCGTTATGGTTTGTGTCATTCCTGCACCATCACTTACTCTTACAGGTAAATTTGTCGGAGCAGGGATTGTTGTGCCTGTTGTAAATGTTGACCAGGAAGTGACATTTACTGCGCATCCCGGAGGCGCTACGCATCCCAGAAGACAAGAGCTGCAATCCTGCGTTGTTGTTTGCTGCTGCCAGGAAAAAGGAGCTGTTCCTCCTGAAACAGTCAGATCGCCGTTGGATTCACGACAGACAGATAGGGCGGTACAGTTGCTTACTATCACGTAAGCGGTGGCCACATAGCCGTTTTGTGTGGTATAAGTTATAGTATGAGTTCCCACTCCCGCAACAGAAGGAGTAAATGTTCCCAATGCAGGATTTGTAATCCCCGTTCCGCCCCATGTACCGCTGCCGGCAGGGCTTGAACAATTTATTCCCGTCTGGGCTACCAGGTTTACTGCCGGATCATTGATACAAAATGATGCCATCGGAGCAGAAGGAGTAGAAGCTGTAGATTGGGGGCATGAGCTTGCATTCGGCATCATGATTTCTGCAAAATCACAGGGCCCTGGAACTACACTCACATCATCAATAAAATAATAAGCATAAGGATTCATTGAAGTAACACCGCTGTTGTTAATTTGAGTGTTGGCATCGTTGTAAAAGTTCCCGATCATAAAATAAGACTCTCCTCCGGTGGCGACATAATCCCATTGCAATCGCACCCAACCGGCAGTGTCTGTAATCACATTACAATTATAGTTCAACTGTGGAGTGACATTGATCAGGGATCCCTGAGCACAGGCATCCCGGAGGTAATGCGTATTGGAAAAATAGACACCGATATTGTTTGATGCGAAAGTCACATCATCTCCTAAGCTGATATAAAATGAAACACAATACTTTTGTCCGGCCTGAAGTGGAGAAGATAATTTTCCCTGAATGTACTCACGATAACTTTGCCCTAATGATGAGCCCATCTCATTGGTAATGATTCCCGCATACCGGTCTCCGCTTTTTGCACATTGATGACCCAGCCATGAATTAGGTGCAAAGGTTGGGGAAGGACCTCCTACAATCGGCAGTGTGTTGCAGGGAGAAAATAAATCGGGAGAAGAGCAGGAATCTCCCGGTGTATTGGAATTTGCATTATCCCAATTGACAACCTGACTAAATCCCTCTCCGGCGGTTAAACCTGA
The DNA here is from genome assembly GCA_001899145.1 of Flavobacteriia bacterium 40-80. GTDB lineage: Bacteria > Bacteroidota > Bacteroidia > Flavobacteriales_D > Crocinitomicaceae > 40-80. The sequence continues at coordinate 208,678 of MKVF01000006.1, read as the reverse complement.
ACAAGATCCTGTGGTGTTTTCAAAACTTGGGTTTAAGACCAGGTTTTGAGCATTTAAGGATAGGGAGAAAAATTCGGACAACGCCAGAAAAACAAAGTAATAAACCAGTTTTTTTAAAGAGTAGCTTTTCCTTGTCATATTATATAATTAACCTAAAATTTAAATTTTATTAAAAGATGAAGGTAGATAAAATTTCATAATAGACGAAGATTGTTCAAAAAAAATTGCAATCATTTTTTAACAGATTAATAAGTGAGGTTCGAATTGGAGTTCAGCAGATTAGGCTGTTACAATTATTGTTTTGAACATTTCTTTAAAATTCCCGGATTTGCGAAGATGATATCTTCCTGACAAGTACAGAACAGTATTTTTACATATATATTACCAAACCGGTTTTAAAAGGAATATGCTATCTTTGTTGAAAAGAAAGTTTTTTATGATTCAGAGAATTCAGACAATCTATTTTTCATTGGCCGCTTTAGTACTGGTTTATTTTTCAGTAGGAGCTCCGATTATCAGCTTTTACGGAAATGATATTTCTTATTTACTGAAATCCAATGAGCTGATAGCAACCACTTCCGGAAACCCGGTTGCGGAAACTTCTGTGAAATATTATTTTATTGGTGCTATCGTACTGACATTGTGGGTAATCTATGTAATCATTTCTTTCAGGAATTTAAAAAAGCAGCTGTCTGCTGCAAGGATCGGCTCATTTATGTATGCAGCTTATCTGATGATCATCGTTTTGTCTTATTTTATCGGAGAGTCTCTGACAGAAAATCCTACGGTAAGCGAAAAAAGTGCTCAGTTCGAGTTAGGAGTTTATTTACTGGCAGTCGGTTATATTTTTTACCTGTTTGGGATCAGAGGTATTAAAAAAGACAAAAAATTAATTGACTCTGTTGACCGGATCCGCTAAGAAATTTCAGATGAATTACCTTTCCGTTGAGAATATTACCAAATCCTTTGGTGACAGAATTTTGTTCAGGGATTTGACCTTTGGTATTGAATTAGGTCAGAAAGCGGCAATTGTTGCAAAAAATGGCAGTGGCAAGTCTACATTACTTCGCTGTTTGATGCAGCTGGAATCTATTGATAGCGGCCGCATCGTTTATCGTAACGATCTTCGGGTTGCTTTTATGGAACAGACAGAAGATTTTGATCCGGACAAAACGATCCTTGAAATTATTTTTGACCAGCAAACCAAAGAGTTTGAGGTGCTGAAAGAATATAATGAAGCGCAGCTCTCAAATGATGAAAACCGGTTGAACGCCGCTTTTGAAAAAATGACGGAAGTAAATGCGTGGGATTTAGAAGTGAAAGTAAATCAGATCCTTAGTATTTTAAAGCTGGAAGATAAATACCAAAAGACGGGAAGCTTATCCGGAGGCCAGAAGAAACGTATTAACCTGGCGAAAGCGCTTATTTCTGAGGCTGATTTTTATATCCTGGATGAGCCGACGAACCATTTGGATCTGGACATGATCGAATGGCTGGAAGAATATTTATCAAAATCAAGATCAACCATCCTGATGGTAACACACGACCGTTATTTTCTGGAAGTGATATGTGACACCATCTTTGAACTGGCAGATCAGACAATCTATAAATATAAAGGAAATTTTTCCTATTACCTGGAAAAGAAAGCAGAGCGGCAGGAGCAGTTGCAATCAACTATTGATAAAGCGAAAAATACATTTAAAAAAGAACTGGACTGGATCCGCCGTCAGCCTAAAGCAAGGGGAACTAAACAAAAGGCAAGGATTGACAATTTTCATGAAGTAAAAAAAGTCGCTTCTCAGCGGATTGAGGAAGAAGAGCTGGATATCCCGATAAAAATGGAACGTTTGGGCACAAAAGTGGTGGAGCTTCATAAAATAGGAAAGCAATTCGGGGATAAAAAAATTGTAACGGATTTTTCGTATAATTTCCAGCGCCAGGAACGTCTTGGAATTGTTGGTAATAACGGAACGGGGAAATCGACTTTTCTTAATGTGATTCAGGGCTTATCAGCTGTTGATAACGGAAAAGTAGTGATTGGTGATACAGTGGTTTTCGGATATTACAACCAGGATGTTATCAAAGTGGATGAAGACAAGAAAGTTATTGAAGTCATCCGCGATATAGCTGAATATATTCCTTTGGAAAAAGGAAAAGAGCTGTCCGCAGCCCAGCTGCTGGAGCGTTTTCTTTTTCCGAGGAACATGCACTATAATTATGTCTATAAGCTGAGCGGCGGAGAAAAAAGGCGTTTGAAGTTGCTGACAGTTTTGATGGCGAACCCTAATTTTTTAATTCTGGATGAGCCGACAAATGACCTGGATATTTTTGTGATGTCCGTTCTGGAAGAATACCTGCGTTCTTATCCGGGATGTTTGATAGTTGTTTCTCACGATCGTTATTTCATGGATAAAATGGTCGATCATTTATTTGTTTTTGAAGGCGAAGGAAAGGTCAAAGATATTACCGGAAATTATTCGGATTACAGGAAACGGCAGCTGGAAGCAAAAAGAGGAGAGCAATCACAAAAACCTGTGGAAGAACCTGTAAAAAATAAGGAAACAGAAATTATTGCCTCTCAGGAAAAAAAGAAGCTTTCCTATAAAGAAAGGGTAGAATTTGAGCAGCTTGAAAAAGAGCTCGGATTGTTAGAGCTGAAAAAAGAAGAATATTCTTCAAAGCTTTCTTCCGGTGACCTTTCTAATGAAGAGATTATGAAAATAGGCGATGAGCTGACAGCGGTGATGAATAAAATAGAAACATCTACCGATCGCTGGCTATATTTATCGGAATTTGCCTGAGAAAAAATAGCGAATAATGAATACTGTGAAGAACACTATTCACTATTAGTCAGGATATTTACTTTCAGCTTATGAGCTTTACGATTCTCTTTAAGAATTTCAATCGTTTTGTCGTATATTTCGGGTAACGGTAAAAAGCCTCCATCCAGTATTTCTGTTTCATGACGCTTTTTGCATGAGAAAAACAGGTGAAATTGGAAAAACCATGATAGTTTCCGATTCCTGAAGTGCCTCTTCCGCCAAACGGAAGCCCTTCATGTGCCAGATGCATCAGGCAGTCATTTACCAGAACACCACCTGCAGGATAATCGTTAACCAGGTGATTTATAAACTTTTTGTTTTTGCTGAAAATGTAAAAAGCGAGCGGATCCGGATGCCTGTTGTAAATCTCCCGGAATTCTTCAATGTCGTCATAAAAAATTACCGGAAGCAACGGCCCGAAAATTTCTTCTTTCATCAGCGGATGTTCAAGCATATCTACATCAGTGACATGTAAAGACATCCATAAATTTTCTTTGTCGGTAGTTCCCTTATATAAGAAGTTATCTTCTTCACGAATATAAGAAAGCAGGCGGTTAAAATGCCGTTCATTGATAATATGCGCAGCATATTCCGGGTTTTCAATCTCAAATTTTGCAGCATATTTAGTGATCAGCCGGATCAGCTCCTGCTTTTTAGATCTGGGAAATACCAGGTAGTCGGGAGCAACGCACGTCTGCCCGGCATTGACGAATTTTCCCCAGAGGATACGTTTGACTGCTTTATCAAGATTTGTATTTTCATCAACAATTGCAGGAGATTTTCCTCCCAGCTCAAGTGTTACGGGAGTTAAATGCTTTGCCGCACTTTCATAAATGATTTTTCCGACGTTTGTGGAGCCAGTGTAAAAAATATGATCGTATTTCCAACGTAAAATTTCTGTTGTTTCTTCAGCACCGCCTTCAACGACTTTTAAGACACGTTCATCAAATATCTGATTCAGGATTCGGGCAAGCATCGCTGAAGTATGAGAGCTGATTTCACTTGGTTTCAGTAAAACAGTATTTCCTGCTGCGATCGCACCTATTAACGGAATAAGTGTCAGATTAACCGGATAATTCCATGCCCCGATTATAAGTACCACGCCTTTTGACTCGTAATGAATAGTTCCGCTGGCGGGAAAAAGCGTAATCGGAGTATCAGTTGAATGCTCACGCATGTAGCTTTTGAGCTTCTTTTTAAAATGTTTAATCTCCAGATAAAAAGGAAGCAGTTCCGTTAAAAGTGATTCAAATTCCGGCTTTTTAAAATCTCCGTAAATAGCTTCAATGATATGTTTCTCATTTTGCCGGACCGCTTTTTCAAGCTGATTTAAATGATCAATACGCTGCTTGTATGATTTATTAAGGCCGCCATAGAACCCTTTCCGAAGGTTTTCAGCGATAATTTGGGAACGTTCCATATAATCTTCTTGATTTTTCAGTCACACAAATTAAATTCCATAATGCTCTTGCTCCGACATTTGCATTCCAGTCACCTTCTTTTTCCGGAGCCACTTCGTTCAGGTCGAAAGCAATAATGCGTTTTCCCTTTTCGATCAGACGGAAAAACAGGAAGTTGATTTCTTCCAGCTCAAAACCACCCACAACAGGAGTTCCGGTATTCGGGCACAAATAAGGTTTTAAGCCGTCGATGTCGAATGATATATAAACATTTTCAGGGAGCTCACTGATGATTTCATCTGTAATTTGTCTCCAGCTTGCACCGTTGAACTGCGCTTCTTTAATATCCCAGTCAAAAAATGTATTGATCTTTCCTTCACTTTGCCGGATCAGGTCGATCTCTGATTGAGCAACGTCGCGAATTCCTACCTGCACTAATTTGACCAGGTTTTTAGTATTCTTAACGACATTATACATAATGCTTGCATGTGACTGCTCAAAGCCTTCGTAAGCATCGCGCAGATCTGCGTGCGCATCGATCTGGAGAACGGCGAAAGGTTGTCCCTGTTCGTCTAATGCTTCAATTAAACCCAGTGGAGCAGAATGTTCACCACCCAATACCGCGGGAATTTTTCCCTGATGAATGAGTTCTAAAGCGCGCTCTTTCAGATTGTTTTTTAATGCGGTCTGTGTTTCCGAAATTACTCCGACCAGTGTCTGAAAAGCCGGATTATTTTCCAGCTTTCCTCCATCTTCCAAAAACTGGATATATTCAACGGCTTTGGCACAAAGATCATCGTTAATAGCCTTCCATTCTTGCGACACAGCTGACATAAATACCTTTGTCTGCCATGCGTTTTCCAATCTTGGGTGGAAAAAATCCAGCTGTGTGGAAGCCTCAAGAATTGCCTGAGGGCCTTCGCTTGCTCCTTTTCCATAAGAAGCCGTAGCATCCCATGGGATTGGAGTAATAACGATCTGGGCTTCCTGTTCTGTTACAGGAAAGCCGAAAATATTGCCGTTCGCGATGCCTACACCGTTGGGATCAAATATCATAGTTTTATTTTAAATGAAAAAGGGTAATAACTGAACGATTATTACCCTTAAAAGTATTAAAAATTAAATTATTTTAAAAGTGCTTTCACAAAATTAGGAGTTGCAAAACTTCCTTTGTGAACATCTGCATTATAATAACGCAGCCCTTTCGCATCAGCAAATGCTTCGATCTCTGAATCTTTACTGATTGCTTTTGGCTGAGCAGCACCCTTTAATCCGTATTGGAAGCTCCACATACCTGTCGGATAAGTAGGAACAAAGAACAAGGATACAGGAGCATTATCCTGACCAAAAATACCTCTTAATGTAAAGTTCAATTCAGAGAATGCTTTTTCATTGAATTTAGGAGATTCTCCCTGCGCAACTAAAATTCCGCCCGGTTTTAAAATACGGTAGCAGTTCTTGTAAAACTCTACTGAGAATAACCCTTCTGCCGGACCTACAGGATCGGAACCGTCAACAATAACAATATCGTAAGCTTCATCTGCCGCTTCTTTTACGAAGGCAATTCCGTCTGCTACTTTTAAATCCAGCTTCGGATTATCAAATGCAGCAGCGATTTTTGGCAAGTGGATCTTACATGCTTCAATTACTTCACCGTCGATTTCCACCATTGTTACTTTTTCAACACCTTCGTGACGAAGAATTTCACGAACCGTACCTCCGTCACCGCCACCTATCACTAAAATGTTTTTAGCGTTTCCGTGAGTGAACAAAGCAGGATGGGAAATCATTTCATGATAATGGAATTCATCTTTTTCAGTGGTCATTACCATATCATCCAGTGTCAACATTTTTCCATATTTGTAAGATTCAAGGATTCTTACCCGCTGGAAAGGAGATTGTACATCATAGAAAATTTCACCTGTAAATCTCAAAGAAAGTGCCTGACTGTCATCTTTATCTGTAAACCATACATTTCTGGTGTACATTTCAGGGTTTCTCCATTCACCAGCTTTCTCACGCATGGAGGAAATATCAAATTCATTACGTTCCAGCAACTGGATGGCACCTCTCTTCATTTCCAAGGCAGAATACTGCTTCGCACCGAATTTCTCTTTCAGATAATCAAAAGAGATCCAGGCATCCATTTCTCCGCAGGTGAACAGATCCACAGCAGCATAACCATATTCCGGCCAGGTGTGAATTGCCAAATGGCTTTCCTGAATTACAACAACTCCGGAAACTCCATAGGGAGAAAAATGATGAAATGTAGAATTAATCACCGTAGCACCTGCTTTTTGCGCAGCTCCTACCATGTCGCGCTCGATAGATGAAACATCGTTCATTACGTGCGGATCACAACCCATAAACTCAACGAGAATATGATTTCCTAATGCATGACTCATTTTTTATACTGTACTATTAAAATTAAAGACTGCAAAATTAGGATTATCTGCTGAATATTACGTGGTTTTGAAGTTGTTTTTTGTGATTTTTGTATTAAATTATTGATGGTTATATATTTTTTGACTTTAATTATTCATTATCAGTTTGTTGCTGATTGATAAAAGTGTATTTGCAGCAGCTGTTTGAAGCTGTACGTCTTTCCGGCCTTTTACGATAAGCAGATATAAAGATTCATTTGCTACTTTTGTCCTTACAATCTGAAATGAAGAATTTATAAAGCATGCCCCGTAATTATTACCTTAATAAGCTGGAGATCGTCCAAAATGAAATCCAAACAGCTACCAAAACCTTCCGAAAGTGGGTGCTTATTCGTTTGCTGGTTTTCCTGGCGACTTCTTTAGGAGTTTATTTTTTCTGGGGAAACATGAAAATTGTCATTCCTTCTGTTCTCGCCGGACTTATTTTGTTTCTACTTGCTGTATCCCGTTTTCAGGATGCAAAGACAACACTGAGCAAAGCTAAAAAATGGAAACAGCTGCTGGAAAACGAGCTGTCCGCTTTAAATGGCGATTCCGGTGTTTTTGAGGACGGTGAAGAGTTCAGGGATTCCGGACATCCTTTTGCGCATGATATGGATCTGTTTGGTAAAAACAGTGTATACCAGTTTTTGAACAGAACGTTTTCCTTAAAAGGGAAACGATTTCTGGCAGATCTGCTCAAAACGGGAGCTGACTCGCAAAAAGAAATCAATACAATCATTGAGGAATTGAGCAAGGACATGGATTGGTGTATGCAGTTCCGGGTGAACGGAGCTGTAGATGAACGGAAAGAAGCGTTGAACCATGATTTAACACAGTTGAAAACATTTTCATTTACCAATACCGTATGGATGAACAGTATCCGTTTTGTACTGTCGGGTTTGATGATCGGATTGATTTCAGCCTATTTCTTCGGGCTGGTCGGCGGAAATGTTTTAGGCTTTGTATTGATTATTAATTTATTATTGGTCGGAAGGTATTTGAAAGATACCAACCGGATTATATTCACAATCGGCCGTTATGAAGGCAAAATCCGTTTTCTGACCGATCAGCTGCAACTGATTAAGAAATTGAAAGCTGAGCAGCCTGCCTTAAAACAGTTTGTACAACGGTTGAGTTCCGAAGACGAAAGTGCGATAACTGCTTTAAAAGAGCTGTTGAAGATCCAGAAGCGTTTTGAGTTCCGAATGAATCTTCTGGTAGGATTTATTCTGAATGGTTTTCTGGTTTGGGATTTCCATCAACGGATTGCCTTAAAGAAATGGTTGGATGCTTATCAGAACAAAATAGGAGATTGGGAAACTGATCTGGTAAAATTAGAAGGATATATCTCAGGAGCATTTTTGAAATTCAATCATCCGCAGACAACATTTGCAGTTTTCAACGAAGAAGACAGAGTAGAAGTAAAATCTCTGACACACCCGTTGATAGCTTCCGGTAAAGCTGTTGCAAATGATGTTTACTTTGATGAAAAACACCGGTTGATGATATTAACGGGCCCTAATATGGCGGGGAAAAGTACGTATCTGCGTTCTGTCGGATTACTGTTCGTTTTAGCAAATGCCGGTTTTACGGTTTTCGCTGAATCTGTAAACATCCCACACTATTCACTCTATTCCAGTATGCGGACAAGTGATGATCTGAGCAATGAAAGCTCTTATTTTCATGCGGAATTAACCCGTTTAAAATTTATCCTGGATCAAATTGAGTCCGGAAAAAAAATATTCATTCTGCTGGATGAAATATTAAAGGGAACAAACAGTATAGATAAAGAACAAGGTTCAAAACAATTTTTGCAGAAGCTGAAACGTTTGAATACACAGGGTATTATCGCGACGCACGATCTCGCATTGTGCGAATTATCTGATAAAAGTGATTATTTCTTTAATGGCTATTTCGACTCGACAATTCAGGGAGATGAGCTATATTTTGATTATCTTTGGAAGAAGGGTGTCTGTCAGAATATGAATGCGTCTTTTCTTCTGAAGAAAATGAACTTAGTAGATTAACATTAGAAACAAAGGCATAATAGATTATGGGACGCGGAAAGCGCATATGGAGCAGATTTTCACGGATAAAATCAATTAATATGAGACCTGCATATTTTTAATATTAAATCGATTGTTATGATAAAATGGATTAAAAATAGTTTGCTTTTAATGTGTATCCTGTCAGGAGGCTGGCTTTATTCACAAGAAGAATCAGATATGTTCTACATGTCATCCGTTTCTGAAATAGACCCTAAACATTCGGTTACGATGGAGCTTGGGCTCCCGGTCGTTTTGTCAAATAAATTCAACAGGACATTTATGGACGGATTGATCTATTTTGCGCCCTATTACCAGTATTCTTTCCGGAATCATTTGTCAATAGGGGCAGGAATTTTCTATAATTTCATAAAGATCAACGCGGTTACAATTGCAGAAAATGTACACGGAGGAAATAATACGTTCGGGTTTTTCTTTAAAATGTCTCACGAGAAGTTCCATAGCACTCGTTTCGCCACGGATTTCGGAGTAAAGGTAGGTGCTGCGCAGGCGATGTACAGCTCTAATAAGCTGAAAGATGCAGGAATAACAAGTACAGATACCGGTTTTTACATAGAGCCTAACCTGGGATTTATTCTGACCGCAGCAGAAAAATCCTCCTTTCGCTTTTTCCTGGGATATAATATTACAACAATACCGTTTAGTAATACCACCATCGGAATGTCATCAAACGGAGGAATGTCCGGGAAAGATTTCAGAAAAGTGCAGCAATTTCTGACGATCGGATTTGGCTATACTTTTTACGCAAAAACGAGATAAGAATGTTCGTCAGAGATAATAAGCTCTCTTCTGTAAAAACCTATTTTCAGGAAAAACTTTCTCTTTCTTTTTCCTTTTCCGAGATAAAATTCATGTTTAATGTAGCTGCTGAAGAACGTCTTTCTGTGAAAAATGCTTTTTTGCTGCCTGAAGACAGAGCCCTCTCAGAATCGGATCTGTTGTTTTTCCATTTTATGGTAAAACGTCTTTTAAAAGGTGAGCCTTTCCAGCAAATCATTGGATTTACAGGGTTTTATGACCTTAAAATTAAAGTTTCTCCTGAAGTATTAACTCCCCGCCCGGAAACCGAAGAATTGGTCTATTTAATTGTAAATGACCTAAAAAAAGAAGTTCTTCTTAATCCCCGGATTTTAGACGTTTGTTCCGGAAGCGGTTGTATTGCGCTTGCACTGAAAAGCTCGTTTCCTCCGGCAATGGTTTCCGGTTTGGAGAAAAGCGGTAAGGCAGTTGAAGCAGCAAAAGGCAATGCACAATTACTGAAGCTGGACGTTCCGTTTGAAATATGTGATGTATTGACTGATGACTGGAATGCTGAAAATAATTCAATAGATATTATCGTCTCAAATCCTCCGTATATCATGAATAGCGAGAGAGTTGAAATGAGTAATACTGTTCTGGATTTTGAGCCGGAAATGGCTTTGTTTGTTCCGGATACAGCTCCTTTGCTGTTTTATGAGGCAATAGCGGAAAAAGGGCAGAAGCTTCTGAAAGAAAAAGGAAAACTCTATTTTGAGATCAATGAACAGTTCGGAAAAGAAACGGTCGCTATGCTGGAAGAAGCCGGTTATCAGCATATTCAACTGTTTAAAGATTTACAGGGAAAAGACCGTATGATCAGAGCTGTAAAGTAATTATGAAAATTCTAAATTTTGTTTCGTTTCTTTTAAATGAAAAAGGGATTTTCGTTTGAAAATCCCTGAATTAAATTTCCTAGTTAATTGCTTCTTTTCTGTAAGTTACATAAGAAGTGATCAATATTGTTAAAATGACTACCGGATACATGACAGCACCTGTCGGATCGCCGACAGCAATGTGTGCGATAGCTGCGGAAATCAAATTGATTGTCAGCCCTATGTAAGCGATTTCCTTTAATAAACGGACAGGAATCCAGAGCGCAATTGCGGCAAGACCTTTGGCAATTGCCAGCTCAATCCTGAAATAATCAGGAAAGCCCAGGTGCTGAAATGCTTCTTTTAATTCGGGTTTCGTCAAATAAGCATAAGTCGAAAATAACATAGCAAAGGACATAAGCCCTGTTGTTACATAATAAATAATTTTTGTTGCTTTCATTTTTTATTTTTTGATGTGTCAAAACTATGTATATTTGCTAATAAAAAGTTAGTAGTAAATAAAAGGTTAGTACTAACTTTTTTATTAGCAGATCATAAAAATGGAAGAGATATCAACTGAAAAAAAAGCATTTTCTGAAGTGCAATGTACTAAACATCTGTCTGCAACGGAAGATGCTTTGTACGTTATAGGTGGGAAATGGACATTACGTGTTATGATTGCGCTGCTGGCCGGACATACGCGTTTTAATGAATTACAGCGTACTATTAAAGGGATATCGGCCAGAGTGCTTTCAGGAGAGCTGAAAGATTTAGAGCTGAACGGTTTAGTGAAGAGAGTAGTTCTTGCTGACCAAAAGCCGGTAGTAGTAGAATACAGGCCGACAGAATATAGTAAGTCATTGAAAGATATAATTTCTACTTTGGCAGATTGGGGCGCAAAGCACAAAAAGAAAATTACAGGTCAGGAATAATTTACCCGGCAAAACCACGAATTATTCCAGTGAAGAATATAAAAGCTTTAGTACCGACACTATCCAAAACGGATTTATATGAGATAAATCTACAAATGTTGGTGGTAGTATTTATTTAATACGCATAAAATTCCGCAGGATATTCCACAATCCCAGTTACATTTTCTAAAGCATTTTCTTCTAATTCAATTAGCATACAATTTTCATCAGGAACATCAAAAGGCAATTTAATCCCATATTTTTTTGTCATTTCGTAACCAAACTTCGGATAGTATTTTTTGTGACCTAATAAGATTATTGATTTAAATTTCAATTCTTTAGCTATTTGGTGTGCTTTTCGTATCAAGTTTCCGCCAATTCCCTTTCCTTGATGTTTTTTCAGAACTGCTACCGGCGCTAACGCTAAAGATGTTACCTGATTAGAATTATCATCTACTATTTTAATTTTTGTCAACAGGATATAACCAACAATTTTATTGTCAATTTCTGCAACTAAAGATAATTCGGGAATAAATGATTCAGAATTTCTTAATTTTTCTACTAAAAATTGTTCCCTATGGTCACTATATTGTTCATCTTTAAAAGCATTTTTAATTACTTTAAATACTTCATTATAATCTTTAATCTCTTCTTTTCGGATGTTCACTTTATATAATATTTATGTATTTAGAATCTTTTCTCTTGGAGCGACTTTTCTACAGGTTAATGATCAATAATTTGTCCGGCAAAATCACATAACCATTGATACCCTTTCGGATTAGGATGAAGACCATCTTCGCTTAGAAGCTCATTTTTCAACATAGCAAAATCGTTATACCAATCGATCAGGTTCAGCTGAAATTCTGTCGCTAAATTCCTGATCACAACATTATATTTCAGGACATTTTCATTTCTCCGTGTGAAACCATACCATGTTTTGACACCTTCCGAAGTATCAGAAACAGGCAAAACAGTACATATCGAAACAGAATTGGTTTTTTGTAACGTCAGGGCAATAATTTCTCTATAGATCGTTTCAAATCGTTTGATGCTCACCAGGTAATTCCCATTGAATTTTGCCAGATCATTCGTGCCATAGCTAAAAATTATATGATCCTGATTTTTACCGGTAATTTCTGAAAGTTCCTGTGAAAATCTTTTTTGAAACAAGACTAAATGTTCTCCGTTTATTCCTTTGTTTACCAGATTAACATCCGGATTATTCCATTTTATTTCCAATCGCTTTACCCAGCCGCCTTCAATTATGTCACCTTCACCAAAAGTGATGCTGTCCCCAAAGAAAAGATACCTTTTCATTGTATGTTTTCCTGTTGAGTTGAGAGATCTTCCGTTGGATCCTGATCTTTGTCCTTTCCGAAAATGAGGCGATAAAAGGGAGTTGTAATTCCGTTCTGCGCAAGAAAGAAGAATAAAACGCAGAATAGTGTGCTGAAAAGTATGACAGAGAAACAGATGGATTGAATGATCACGCCGTCTTTATTTCCCTGCTGTAAAGGCAACGTAGCAATGACAGCTGCTCCTAATCCCTTTGGAATCATGTAAGACATCACTGTTTTATCTGCCAAAGGAGTATTTCTCGCAACGATTATTTTAACTACGGCCAGTCGTGTCATAAAAACGGCCAGAGTGATGATCATGCCCCAGAAAAGCCAGTCTGTACGCGTTATCTGGATGCTGATACCAATAAATACAAAGAAGAAAGTGCGAAGCAGAAAAACGATTTCACTAAAGAAATCCCGTTCTTTCTGAGGTAAGACAATCCGCTGATTGGGAATGATCCTTTCGAGGATTTTTGGTTCCAGGTAACGTAAGTTTCCGATGGCGATACCAAAAGATAATGCGGTTAGCGGCCCGCTGAACTTAAAATATTCGGAAGCACCGTAAAGCAAAAAAAGAAAAGCGGGAGTGGAGAACTTCGTAGATTTCAAACGGGGGAATTTGTTAAGTATGAACGACCAGAGAAATGCTCCGACAACTCCGATTATCAGTGCGAAAACGATAGAGGAAACGAATTGGGAGATCACGGAAACGGCTTCTATATTCCCGGAAGTCATTAAATGCAGCAGTGTAATCGGGATTGCTAATGTGAATACATCTGTTTCAGCGGATTCTATGATGAGCGTTGCACTTGTTTTTGGAGTTACGGCTGTTTTCCTTACCAATCCGACAACAACAGCAGATGAAGTTCCTCCAAGCGCTGATCCGATGAATAAGCTGGTGATAAATGAAAGATTGAAAATCAACATACAGCAGGCAGCAATCGTAATAGTGGTGACAATAAAGCCAAGCGTGGTTATGCCTGCGGAGTCTTTGAATGATTCTTTGATTTCGGCTATTCTAAGCTCCGTTCCGCTTTCAAACAGAATAAAGATCAACACTAAATTGCTAAAGAGAGAACCGAATTTTCCGAATGAAGCCGGATCAACAATATTAAAAACAGGTCCGATAAGGATACCTGTTAGTATTAGCCCCAGCACATCGGGAATATTTTTTGACTGAAAAATACCGTTTAAAAAATGTCCCCAAAAGATGAACAGGCCGATGATAATAATGATAATTGACGTTTCCATTAAAAAGCACTTTTCACGAAAGTATATAAACGTGAATATACGCTTATATTTTTTATTTACAGAGGACGGATCTTATCATTCCGTAAAGTCCAGATCTTTATCGTGTGTCTCGGGAATGGTCAGTGTTGAATAAATTCCCAGCCCAAATGCCAGAATACCAACAATAACCGCTGCCCAGATTACACCGTAGGATGGTTTGAAGTAATTAAAAATTAAGATCATGATCACTAAGGTTCCCCGAACCATATTCGGAATGGTCGTAGCTGCCGTTGCCCTGATATTGGTTCCGAACTGTTCAGCACCTACTGTTACGAATAAAGCCCAGTAACCGGTTCCCAGCCCGAGCCATACGCAGAAAACATAGTACATTTCAACTGTTTTTACGGTTCCGGACAACATTAAAACTACACCGATGATCGTAAACAGCATCATGTAGAAAATGGCTCTTTTCCTGGATTTTAATTTATTGCTGATAAAACCGCTTGCCAGATCACCTGCGGAAATCCCGACATACGCCCAGAGAATAGCTTTCCCGGGATCAATTTCTTCACGGATCCCCAAAGCAGCTCCTATCTGATTTGCAAAAACTGCCAGAATTCCGATACAAAACCAGGTAGGCAAACCGATAGCGATACATTTCATATAACGAACGAACCGATTATAATTAGTAAAAAAAGATAAGAAATTGCCTTTCGCAACCTGCTCATTTTTAGCTATGTTTTTGTAGATACCGGATTCTACCACACTTATTCTCAATATTAAAAGTAACAATCCAAGTCCGCCGCCGATAAAGTAAGAAACAGTCCAGTCACCAGCCAATTCTACTGTCAGGCTGGCAACGACGGCACCAAATAACCCGAACCCGGCAACAATAGAAGTTCCGATTGCCCGTAATTCTTTGGGCAAAGACTCAGATACAAGTGTAATTCCCGCACCCAGTTCTCCTGCTAATCCCAATCCGGCAATAAAACGAAAAAGCGCATAAGCATTTTGCTTCTCCATAAATTCGACATGCGGCAATAATCCACAGCAGACATTCGCAAGCGAATAAACCAGGATAGAGCCGAACAAAACGGATAAACGGCCTTTTTTGTCGCCCAGCATGCCCCACAGAATTCCACCCAGCAGCAAACCTGTCTTTTCCCAGTTCAGGATCATTGTTCCATACGTATCTACATCCAGCCCCATGCTTCTTAAACTGGGAATCCGGACAATGGAAAATAATAATAAATCATAGATGTCAACAAAATAGCCGAGTGCAGCCACGATTACAGGAACACTGAACAGGTAGGATATTTTTTCTTTGGTGGTAAAAGTCATTTGAATTTTTTAATAAGCAGCGCGCTAAAATAAAAAAAATCCGTGAACAGTATCAAAGATTTGGTTGTATCCACGGATTCGTTTTTCTATCATGGCTTTCAGACATTGAAATCGTGAAACGCGATTTTTGCCTTATTTGATTTTTTACGGAGTACAACACTGTATTTTCCTATTTCCCATTCTTTTACGGAAACTTTAAAGCTGAAAGAGTTCTCGACATTTTTTTCGATCAGATGCGTTCCGGGCATTTCCAGCTTTACTTCATGAGCAGCATTTTCAACGGAAACTGTAAATTCGGTATTCTCCTGCAGCTTTACAAACAACTCTCCCTGAATATCAACTCTGTTCCGCTGAATCGGTCGTCCCTGTTCTGCCTGAACTTGCTGCTCGCTGGAATACCATGGATTTTTACGGTTGGTTAATTTCGCAATATGTTCCCGAAGCTTTTTGTCTGCCTCCGTCAGTGGCAGGATAGAGGAGATCTCCTCATTATCCGTAAGTGCCCAGATAGCAGCCTGGTAATTGTCCGGGGAAACTGTATTGGTTTTCAGGAAATCAATAAAAGAGAGTAGCTTTTCATTGTTGGTTTCCTCAATTTTAAAGGCATTTTCACTTTTCGGGCAGTGCTTTTTGAGCATCGTGCAATAACCTCCGGTATTTATTTTTTTGGTTTGCTGTGGCGCTAATGAAATGAGCATTTCTTCTACGTTCATAAGCGTCTGCTCTTCATCGCTTTCCGGATGAAAAATCGTTCCTGCCGGGATCTTAATGGAAATTGTTTGTGTTCCCGGATTCGTCAGCACCAGGGCGATACCATCCTTTCCGAGCTGGTTGAAAGAAGTTTTAATTTTGATTTTATGCTGCTTTAACGCATCAGAAATGTTGACAGGAGCAGTGCTTGTTCCCAACACAGACAGAAACAAGAAGATTAGTGTTAGCGTTTTCATAATTCATTGGTTTTAAATTGATAGTATAATTCATTAGTTAGATTAAGGTTACAATTTAAACAGCTTGTTTTTTTAGTTCGGCTTAATTTTATTTTAATCTGCATCAGGAAACACAGATCGGATAAAAATCTATTTTCTGTCCTTTGCCTTTGGACGAAGCAAAAAGGAAGATTTGAGTTATGCAATTCATTGACTATATTTGCACTCCTATGTCAAAAATGAACTTAGCAGAAAAGTTGACGCATCCGGTTTTTAAAGTAGCAAAAAGTATTGCTTCCGATCATGATTTTCAGGCGTATGTGATAGGTGGATATGTTCGTGACATCTTTCTGGGCCGTCCGTCAAAAGACATTGATATTGTTGTAGTGGGAGACGGACTGGAATTTGCCCGTTTAGTTGCAACCAAGCTGAAAGTTCAGAAAGTATCTTACTTTAAAACCTTCGGAACGGCTCATTTCCGGTATAAAGACATTGATGTGGAGTTTGTGGGTGCCAGGAAGGAATCATATTCTGAAAATTCCCGCAAACCGGCAGTGGAAAACGGAACTATTGAAGATGATCAGCTGCGACGTGATTTTACAATCAATGCGCTGGCCCTTAGCTTAATGAAAGATAACTTCGGAGACCTGATTGACCCGTTTGACGGTTTGGGTGATCTGGAAAAAGGAATTATGAGAACTCCTCTGGATCCGGATAAAACTTACTCTGATGATCCGTTGAGAATGATGCGGGCGATCCGTTTTGCTACTCAGCTGGGATTTTCTATTGAGAAAAGGAGCCTGGAAGCCATTTTGAGAAATGCTGAACGGTTGAAAATTATTTCCCAGGAGCGTATTACAGATGAGCTGAATAAGATCATTCTTTCCAAAAAGCCTTCCAAAGGACTGGATTACCTTTTTAAAACCAAATTGCTGGAGCAATTTTTCCCGGAAATGTGCAGACTTTACGGTGTAGAAACGATTGACGGCAAATCCCACAAGGATAACTTTTATCACACGATTGAAGTTTTGGACAATATTTCTGAAAATACAGACAATCTGTATCTGCGCTGGGCGGCTATCCTGCACGATATTGCAAAACCCAATACAAAAAGATTTTCCCCGCAGCACGGCTGGACATTCCATAATCACGAGGAAGTGGGAGCGAAGATGGTTTACCGTATTTTCAAAAAGCTAAGGCTGCCGCTGGACGCGAAAATGAAATATGTAGAGAAGCTGGTACGGCTTCATTTACGGCCGATCGCCCTGGTAAAAGGAGATGTTACAGATGCTGCAATCCGCAGGCTGCTTTTTGAAGCGGGAGAAGATATTGATGACCTTATGACACTTTGTTCCGCGGATATTACTTCTAAAAATGAAATGAAGGTAAAACGCTTCCGGAACAATTTTGAGCTGGTAAAGCAGAAATTGAGAGAAGTTGAGGAAAAAGATCATGTCAGGAATTTTCAGCCACCTGTTTCGGGTGCTGTTATTATGGAAGTTTTTGATTTAAAACCTTGTAATGAGATAGGGATCATAAAAAGCCGTATAAAAGAAGCTATTCTGGAGGGAGAGATTCCGAATGAATATGAAGCTGCTTATGGCTACATGCTTAAAGTTGCAGAAACTCTTGGCATGAAACCAAAAAAAATGTAATTTCGAAACAGCGAAAATAGTTCAGATAATGAGTGCATACAAATTCCGTGTTCTTTTAGATTCAGATAAAAATCAGGAAATCTTCAGGGATATTGTTATTAACAGAGAGGAAACGTTTGAAACGTTTTACAATGCCATTGTAGCTTCGTTTAATTTTACAGGCGACCAGATGGCATCTTTTTACATGTCCAATGACGAATGGGATAAAGGCTTTGAAATTACGCTGATGGATATGTCGTTTGACGAAGATATGCCGGAGCCTATTGCAATCATGTCTGAAAACAAGCTGGTGGATTTCGTGAAAGATCCGGACCAGAAAGTGATCTTAGTGTACGATTTTATGCGCATGTGGATCTTCCTTATCGAATTGATCGACATTGTTAAAGAACCGGTAGATGCTCCCAAAGTGGTAATGTCGGTAGGTATCGCGCCACCTGAAGATTCCAGGATGATTGATCTGGAAGAAGATTATGAGGATGAATTTGATCTTGATGAAGACTTTGAAGACGAATTCGGTGGTGACGAATATGAAGACGGTTACGATAATGAGGATTACGGTAACGGCGGATATGATGATTATGACTATTAACGCATGAGGGATCCGTTAGGAGCAGCTATTCTCGACTATCAGAAGAAACCTTCAAAAAAGGCGGAAATTATCGTTCACTCTAAGATCTGTGAAGACGATGTAATTCCTGTTCCTTATCTTTTTCGCAGATATGCTGATTTTCCGGAGCTGGAAAAGATAGCCGTAGGTGAATGCTCAGGGAAAATCTTAGATGTCGGAGCAGGAGCAGGAGTACACGCGCTGTATCTGAAAGAGCAGGGGAAAGACGTTTGTGCCATTGATATTTCCGAAGGAGCCGTTTCCTATATGAAGGCACAGGGCATTGATGCGCGCTTAGCTGATTTTTACGAACTTCAGGGAGAACATTACGATACAATCCTGATGCTGATGAACGGCATTGGAATTGCAGGAACGCTTTCCAGCCTGGAAAACACGCTTCTGAAAGCGTACCAGCTTTTGAATGAGAAAGGACAAGTAATTGTTGATTCATCAGATATCATTTATCTGTACGAAGATGAAGAAGGCGGCTTATGGATGGATCTGAATACCGAATACTACGGAAATTTCGACTATCAGATGGAATACAACGGAATAACAGGTGAGTGGTTCCCGTGGCTGTATGTGGATTTTGATAAAATGAAGGCTGCTGCTGAAAAAGTTGGATTTAAAGTGGAATTATTGTTTGAAGAAGATTACCAGTACTTAGTTAAATTGATAAAATAATTGAAAATGAAAAAGTTATTGTATAAGCTTGGTGTTTTAACTGCTTTAGCAGGATTGAGCTCTTTTTTATGGATTACCAACCATCTCGCACCGGAGCAGAAATCGCTGTTGTGGAAAATCGAAGGAAATGGACTGACAAAACCTTCTTACCTCTTCGGCACCATGCACCTGATAGAAAAAGACTATTTCTATTTCCCGAAATCTTTGGAAAAGTATATTTCAAAATCCGATGCGGTTGTTATGGAGATCGCAAATATTAATCAAATGGATGTGATGCAGCATTTTATGCTGAAAGAAGGGACTTTATTCGATTTTTTCAATAAAGAACAGCAGGACTCATTAGTAAAATGGGTACAAAAAAATACCGGGATGGATGAAGCAATGTTCCGTACGACTTTTGAAAAGATGAAACCTTTTGTTGTGCTACAGACAGTTACACAGGTACAGTTCCTTGGCAAAACAGAATCTTATGAAAAAACAATTTCAGAAATTGCTGAAAATAAAAAAATCAAAACACTTGGTCTGGAAACGATAGAAGAGCAGATAGCTATTTTTGATAATCTGACAAAAGAGCAGCAAACGGAATTAGTGATGGAAGGAATCCGCCAGGAAGACAATTCCAGAGCTGAAATGCAGAAAATGCAACAACTTTACAGAAATCAATACCTGGACTCATTGTATTTGTTTATTGCCCACAAAGAAAGCGTCATTGCTTCGGAAGAAGACGCCTTTTTGAGAAACAGAAATCATAAATGGATTCCGAAGATCAAGGAGATCATTAAAGATCAAACGGCTTTTATTGCAGTCGGAGCAGGTCATCTGGGAGGAGAAACAGGTGTGATCAAGCTATTGGAAAAAGAAGGTTATACGGTTACACCGGTTAAATTTTAAGAATGAAAATACGGATCAATAGTTTACTTCTGATAATTATTCTTGCTCTTGCAAGCTCTTGTAGTACTTATTCAGATAAAGAGCTTCAGGATTTTGATAATCAGATAAAAGAATATGTGAAAAAACAACCGGAACAATTTGAGAAATCGGATTCCGGATTATATTATTTCATCGAAAAAGAAGGTGAAGGAGAAAACTATATTAAGCTTACAGATAAGGTTACTTTCGCTTATGAAGGTAAGCTGCTGAACGGAAAAATTTTCGACCGGAAAACGCCCGCTGACCCGATAACCTATGACGCCCGTGTTTTAATCGAAGGCTGGAAAGAAGTTTTTGCTTATCTGAAAAAGGGAGGAAAAGCGAAAGTTGTCATTCCGCCTCAGCTGGGATATGGTGATCGTAATCTGGAAGATATCCCTGAAAATTCTGTTCTTGTTTATGATATTGAGATTGTGGATGTAGAGTAAACTTTTGAAGGACTCAAAAAATCTTATCATTTCCGGTCAATCAGAGTAAATCCACATAAGAACGGGTTTCTGAGTATTCATAAGTAAAGGGTCTATTTCTCTGAAGTTGTTATTGGAAATAGTAGGGCATCCCCATCCTTCAGGTGTTCCGCGCGGATAGATTTCCTCATCGGAAACCGCTTCCCATGAATGAAATACAATGATGCGCTTTAAGGCGTTGCTGTTCGACGGTTCCAATCCATGCAGAAGGTACTTCACATTTACTCCCCAGCTGCTGTATCCTCTTTTTCCTATCTTATACTTTCCCAGAGAAGAACAGTGACTCTCTCCCGTATTACTGAAAACAGGTTTTTCTTTTGAATAATCACCGCTCCAGGGATTGTTACAGCATCCATGGCCGACTAAAAAACTATGTGAAATGGTGTCTTTTGTAAAGTCCCATACAAAAAACCGGTTACGGCCGGAATGAATTTTCATATCAATCAATATGCAAAAAGCTTCGTTCATTCCTTTGAACCTACAATAAGTCAATGCTTCCTTTGCTTTTTTTCTTGTATCCTCAATAGAAGACGGAGGATTTGTATCCGGTATATTGGCTTCAATGAGTTTTCTTTCCGCTTCCCGGAATGAACTTTTATTCTCAGAAGGAGGATTACAACCAGTTGAAAGCGATAAAAACAATATGAATGCTGTCAGCGATATGTACATGATTTAATGAAAAGTAATCGTTTTCAATTAAGTCAGGAAAATTTCTTATTTCACTCGTTGATAAGTTATTCTCATCTTCATTGTATCCGCGATATTCATATTCAGCACCATTCCGTTATCATCAATAGATTCGACGATGGCTTCCGAGGTATTGATATTTGCGCTGTTGGCAAATACCAGACGTTTTTCGGATGATTCATAATTCCAGCTCCCAACCGCCTCCTTATCTGTATTGCTGCAACGTAAGCTCCCCGGAAAATAATACCATTTCCCCATATTTCGAAAAGCTTCGCTGTCATCCTTTTCACATTCTTTTGTGATGTCCTGCCAGTCTCCGTTTGCATCCTGCTGTTCTTTTTTCAGCACCAGCCATTCGCCGAAAAACTGCCTTCTGGAATTGACCTTATCACAGGATAATAAAGCTAAAAGGATAAATGGGAAAATAATTTTTTTCATCTCGCTGATTATGATAGTCAAATGTAGTAATTAAATTTCGTCTTTCAGCAGTGCATCGTGAAGCAGGCTGAAAGATTTCAGCTTTGTTTCAAAATCATAAACCGTCGTTCTGATCATCAGCTCATTTATACGATAACGGGAAATAAAATCTGACAATTCTTTTCGAACAGTTTCTTTTGTTCCGGCAAATGTAAACTTCAGAGAGCTGTTCACAGTGTGCTGCACTTCCGGTTCAAAGTAAATATCGGGTAATGGTCCCGGTTTTTGTAAAGGAACTCTCTGCCCGGTAACGATTCCTAAAAACATTTTGATTAAGGATGATTTTAAAAACTCGGCTTCTTCTTTCGTGTCTGTTACAAGTATATTCACACCCGCCATCACATACGGTTTTTGCAGGTGCTTAGAAGGTGTGAACTGATTATAGTAAGTCGATAAAGCCATTTCGAAATAATTAGTAGAAAAATGGCTCGCAAATGCGTAGGGATACCCGTGTCTGGCTGCTAAAACGGCACTGTCAGGGCTGGAACCCAATATCCACAGCGGAATATTTTTTCCTTCTCCGGGAAATGCGCGAACGGCTTTCTGTTCATTCTCATTGTCAAAATAAGACTGCAGTTCCAGAACATCTTCCTCAAAGCTCATGGAACGGTGCATATTGTTTTTCCGGATCGCTGCAGCAGTAATCTGATCTGTTCCCGGCGCGCGTCCGAGCCCTAAGTCAATTCTGCCCGGATAAAGTGTCTCCAGTGTGCCGAATTGCTCTGCGATGATCAAAGGAGTGTGGTTCGGAAGCATAATTCCGCCGGAACCCACACGGATGGAAGCTGTTTTTTCAGCAATATGCCCAATCAGGATCTGAGGTGCGGAACTTGCCACGTATTGCATGTTATGGTGCTCTGCAAACCAGATACGTTCAAAATCCAGCTTTTCGATATGTTGTGCTATTTTTACAGAATTGCTCAGTGCTTCCCGCGCTGTTCCGTTCTCTTTAATAACGGAAAGCTCGAGAACAGACAATTTGACATCGTGAATAAATTTGCTCATGCTGATTTTCATTCGAAAAATTAAAGTTAGAAAAAATCAATAGGGAAGTTTTTAACTGAATGGATTTTAAGCATAAATTAGCATTGTGGATTTTTGGAGTTTAGAAGTAAATCAATATTGAAAATACTGCGGATGATTAAAAGTTATAACATTAACAGCTTGCAAAGCTCAATTATCGGCCTTTTTGTCCTGATAATTATTTCTTTCTATACATATGCTGCAGTAGTGTATGGAATATTAGGTAATGAACTGCTACTACATGATCCTAAAAGCTTGCCTTTTTCATCGTGGAGCTCATTGAATTTGTTTTTATGGGTATTTGGAGTAGCTGTTTTAATTACCTTGTTTGTTATCACCTGCTTTTTTCACTTTAGCAAAAAGAAAACAGCTCTAATGACAGGAATCGGAATTTTATTTCTTCTTCTGAATTATACAGATCCATTTCATGTAATCAATTGGTTATTAGATTGATAAACAGGGGACGATGGCAGCAATTTTAATTATAAAATCAGCGGTGAATTCTTTTGAAATCCAGGTGTTCAGAACGGATGAAGAATTAGACCGAACGCTTCTTCAATTTTCAGATGAATCTGTTTTTCATATGAAAAATATTTCCAGGAATTCCATACAGCAGATCGAACGGTTTTTCCGGCGGATGCTGACCGAAGATTATTTCGGAAAATTAAAAAAAGAGCCGGATGAAGAAATCCGGATTCGCCGGTTGTATGAAATAGGAGCAAGGAGATAGTTTTTATTTGAATGAACTATTACTTTCAGGTAAATGTTCCCCGCTCTAAAAACGCTATAATCTGCAAAAAGACCTTCGGAATTTATTTTTGATTCCTGATTCTTCATCAAAAGTCATTATTTTTGCGCTTATTTTCCAATAAAATGAACGTATTAAAATTCGGAGGGACTTCTGTCGGGAGCGCGGCAAGAATTAAAAACTTAACCAATATAATTGACCGAAACAAAACACAGCTGATTGTTTTATCAGCAGTATCCGGCACCACAAATTCGCTGGTGGAAATTTCAAAGGATTTTTCAGAAAATAAGAAACAGGAAGGATTAGAAAAATTAACCAAGCTAAAGGCTCAATACGATGCTCTTATTGATGAGCTTTATGAGAATGAGCAGTGCAAGCAAAAATCAACAGAGCTTATTAATCGTCATTTCTCATTGATTGAGGGTTTTTCGAACGATTTATTTACCATAGTAGAAGAGAAGATTGTGCTGGCTCAGGGCGAGCTGATGTCCACAGGTCTTTTCTTTCATTACCTCCAGGAAACAGGAATTCCGGCAAAGCTGTTATCTGCACTGGATTTTATGAGGATTGATGAAGAAAACGAACCAATCGTTGAATACATCACAGAAAAGCTTTCACCTCTTTTGGAAACTACGGAAACGCCCGTATGGTTCATTACCCAAGGGTATATTTGTAAAAATGCTTTTGGAGATATTGACAACCTTCGCCGTGGTGGCTCGGATTATTCCGCTTCGCTGATCGGTGCGGCGATTCGTTCCGGAGAAGTACAGATCTGGACGGATATTGACGGGATGCACAACAATGATCCGCGTATTGTAAGCGGAACAAAACCAATCGGTAACTTATCCTTCCAGGAAGCAGCCGAGCTGGCTTATTTCGGTGCGAAAATCCTGCATCCGCAAAGTATTCTTCCTGCTCAGAAATACAACATTCCCGTGCGGCTGTTGAATACGATGGAACCTGAAAAGCCCGGAACGTTGATTTCCGCGAACGGGCAGCAAAAAGGAGCAATTCGTGCAGTTGCCGCTAAAGATGGTATTACTGCGATTCATATTCAATCCAGCCGGATGTTGATGGCTTATGGTTTCTTACGCCGGGTTTTTGAAGTGTTTGAGCGCTACAAAACTCCAATCGACATGATTACGACATCCGAAGTCGCCGTTTCCATTACCATTGATGATATTACCTATTTAAAAGAGATCATTGAAGATTTACAATCTTTCGGAAGCGTTGATATTGACGAAAACCAGACCATTGTTTGTGTTGTAGGTGATTTCGGGCGTAATTCGCACGGTTATGTTGCCAGAGTTCTGGATGCCGTGAAGCACTTACCGGTGCAGATGGTTTCGTATGGCGGATCCGATTTTAATGTTTCCATCTTACTGGAAACAGAACACAAAAAGGAAGTTTTGAGATCGTTGCACGCAAGATTATTTTGAGATGAGAGCAGCAGAAATACGATTACCGGAAGATTTTAAAACACCCTGCTATTATTATGATCTGCAGTTTTTAGATGAAACACTGGAAGCCATCAATAAATTCAGCCGTTATCCTAATTTTCATGTTCATTATGCGTTGAAAGCAAACTGTAATGATAAGGTTTTAGAGCGGATTGCAGCGAAAGGTCTTGGTGCTGACTGCGTGAGCGGAAATGAAGTTAAAAAAGCTATTGAAACAGGTTTTGGAGCCGGAAAAGTTACTTTTGCGGGTGTCGGAAAGTCTGATGAGGAGATCAGGTATGCGCTTCAGCAGCAGATTTTTGCATTTAATGTAGAATCGCTGGAAGAGTTGGAGGTAATTGACGGATTGGCTGAGGAAATGAACGTTATTGCCAATGTGGCAATCCGAATCAATCCGAATGTAGATGCCAAAACGCACCATTACATTACCACTGGCTTAGATGAAAATAAATTTGGGATCAGCTCTTACGATATGCCGGATGTATTGGCAGTTTTAAAACGTTCTGCCCACCTTAATTTTGTAGGGATTCATTTTCATGTAGGTTCACAGATACTTGATTTGAGTGTTTTTAAGAGCCTGTGTGTGAGAGTGAATGAATGGAAAAGCTGGTTTGAAGACCGCGGTTTTTTCTTAAAGGTTATTAATGTCGGAGGCGGATTAGGGATAAACTACCACCAACCGGACGGCGATATCCCAGATTTTGAAACCTATTTCCGGATTTTTAATGATTTTATCGAGCGGAGAGCCGGACAGGAAATTCATTTTGAATTGGGAAGAGCCGTTGTCGGGCAATGCGCAGCTTTGATTACGAAAGTATTATATATCAAAAAAGGAATTAAAAAGAACTTTGCGGTAGTAGATGCCGGAATGACAGAACTAATGCGGCCTGCGCTGTATCAAGCTTTTCATAAAATAGAAAAACTGAACGATCATTCCTCACTGGTACTTCCGTACGATATTGTCGGGCCTATTTGCGAAAGCTCGGATGTGTTTGGAAAAGAAGTGGAATTACCCATTTTAAAAAGAAATGATTACCTGCTTATCCGAAGTGCAGGAGCGTATGGCGAAGTGATGGCTTCCAATTACAATCTGAGAGAGTTACAGTACTTTTATTACAGATGATATTCTTTATCAAAACGTGAAAATATTTGTATTTCAATATTCATTATTCAGGCTGGTTTTTATTTGGATATGGTAAATTATAATGATAAACGAGAACTAAAACGAAATTTGTGACGTCGCATAAATTTTAAGGTCGGTACCAAAACAATGAAATTGCTGGAACAAAAATAATTGTTTGAGCATAGCGAGTTTTATTTTTGTAGGTAATAAATACATTTTGGTGACTAGAAATTTCCGGCGACGAGTTTTTTGTTACTTTTTTGCGGAAAAAAAGTAAAGTAAGAATTATAACAATTAAGGAATTTGACCATTGTGAATTTTAATATAGTCGTAATTTTAATTTCCTGTATTTTTTGTTACAGTAATCAAAAAAGATTAATATTTATTTATAATGTTCTCTGTTGAAAATCAATTCCATAAGTTAGAAAATGTAAAAGGTGAATTGCCCGATAAGTTCACCTTTCCGTTTTATTACCAGCCTCATGAATTGATTCAAAAAGCCGCAAAAGAAGTCCAGGATTATTTACAGCATAATTTTGACTTGCCACATAATTTTGGATTGGGCAACCATCCTGAATTAATGGTAATTGGAAAAATGTTTGGTGTATTGTTAGTTCGAAAGAGCAATGAGATCGGTTATTTAGCAGGTTTTTCCGGAAAACTCGCTGGTGTTAATCATGTCAGGGGATTTGTTCCCCCGGTTTTCGACATGCTGAAAGAAGATGGGTTCTTTTTAAAAGGAGAACAGGAAATTAATGAGCTAAATGCAGAAATAGAGCGATTAGAGTCAGATTTTCAATTGGTTGAATTAAAAAATGATCTTCAAAAAGTAATTGATGAAAGCCGGCAAAAATTAGCGGATTTAAAAGAATTTCATAAAAACAATAAAAAAGAAAGAGATAAAAATCGGGAAATAAGTATTTTAAAATCAGATTTCGCAAAAATAGAAATTCTTAACAAGCAAAGTTCACTCGATAAAATTCAATTACAGCAATTAAAGAAAAGCCTTTTAAATAAGCAGGAATTAATTAAATCAGAAATTGAATTAATAGAAAATAAAATACTGAAATTAAAAAATTTAAGAAATTTAAAATCGAATCAGTTACAACAGCAGCTTTTTGATGAATACAACTTTTTAAATCAATCCGGAGAACTAAAAAATGTCCGTGATCTGTTTGCAGAAACTGTTCAGAAAGTACCGCCTGCAGCTGCCGGAGACTGCGCTTTACCTAAACTGCTCCAATTCGCGTTTAAAAATGGTTATGAACCTTTGGCTTTTGGTGAATTTTGGTGGGGGAAACCTCCGAAATCAGAAATAAGGAAACACCTGGATTTTTATCCTGCGTGTACCGGAAAATGCAAGCCGATCCTGGATTTCATGCTTCAGGGAATTGCCCTTGAAGAGAATCCGCTGAAAAAAGAAAATCAATTAGTCGATGAACCTGTAATACTTTTTCAGGACGAAGCAATTGTCGTTGCCTCCAAACCAGCGAATTTATGTGCAGTTCCCGGTAATAATCAGGAGGTTTCATTGCTATCGCTACTGGAAGAAACGATAAAACAAAAACTGTTGGTAGTACACCGGCTGGATATGCCGACTTCCGGTATAATGGTATTCGCTAAAACGAAGGAAGCACAGGCGAATCTTCAGCAGCAGTTTGTAAAAAAGCGCGTTTCCAAGCGTTATACCGCTGTTTTAAACGGAATTCTGGAAGTGGATAAGGGCACTGTTGAGCTTCCTCTTTCTGCTGATGAATGGAATCCTCCGTTCCAGAAAGTAAATGAAGTAAACGGAAAGCCTTCTTTGACCTATTTTGAAGTGATAGAGCGGAAAGCAGGACTGACAAAAGTGAATTTTTATCCGAAAACCGGAAGAACGCATCAATTGCGGGTGCATGCGGCACACATTTCAGGATTAAATGCCCCGATTGTCGGTGATGATATGTACGGAACTCCCGCGGAACGTTTATTTTTGCATGCAGAGGAATTGACTTTTTATCATCCGGTAAGTCGTCAGCTTCTCACGTTTTATGATAAAGCCGGTTTTTAAAATGGAAAAATTTCATTTATTACAAAATATTGAAAATAATATTAATAAACCTGATAAATTAAATTATCCATTTAATTATAATCCACATGACTGGGCGATACAGGCAGCAGATGAGTTAAAGCGTTATTTATCCGTTTCAGATGAAATCCGGCACGATTTTAAACAAGAGAAGGAATACGAAGGAACCGTTTCCGGGAAGATGTTCGGTGTGCTGGTGTGCGAATCGTTGAAGGGTGAAATCGGCTTTTTAGCCGGTTTTTCAGGGAAACTGGGTGACAAGAATATTTACGATTATTTTGTGCCGCCGGTATTTGATATTTTGGATCCGGATGGATTTTTCCTTACAGAAGTAGAAGCGATCAACCAGATCAATGCAGAGCTCAGGGAACTGGAAACGGATGAAACGCTGCCACAGCAAAAGCAATTCATTCTCAATAAAATCCAATCGATTGAAAAAGAGATTGAAAACCAGCGAAATGCACTAAAAATTTCAAAAGAACAGCGGGACCGTTACCGTGTGGCGTTGCAGGATTCACAACAGAAAGAGCTGGAAGAACTGAATCGTCAGAGCGCAACGGAGCATATTCAGTTCAAACGGTTTAAAAGAGAAAAAAACGGTGAAATTGAAGATTTGAGATCGAAGCTTCAGCAGCTTACGAACCTTATAGAAATCAAGAAAGAGCAACGTGCGCAGCTTTCCGGTCAGCTTCAGCTGAAGATCTTTCAGGAATTCCGCTTCCTGAATGCAAAAGGCGAGGAAAAAGATCTGGATCAGCTATTTACCCAAACGCTTGGTGTTTTACCGCCTGCCGGAGCAGGTGAGTGCGCTGCGCCGAAGTTGTTTCAATATGCGTATAATAACAATTTAAAGCCTTTGGCTTTGGCGGAGTTCTGGTGGGGACAATCTCCTAAATCGGAAATACGAAAGCATGGTCAGTTTTATACTTCCTGTAAGGGAAAATGTGAACCGATTCTTTCGCACATGCTGGAAGGACTGGAAGTAGAGGAAAATCCGATGTTGGTTCGTTTACGCCAAAAATCAGAGGAAGTAAAAGAGCTTGCGATCATCTACGAAGATGATTATCTGGTGCTTATTAATAAGCCGGAAGGTTTTCTCTCCGTTCCGGGAAATCTTTATACAGATTCTGTTCTGGAACGGCTGAAAACACGCTATCCGGACGCAACAGGGCCGTTATTGCTTCACCGGCTAGACATGTCCACTTCAGGCATTCTCATTGCTGCAAAAGAGAAAAAAGTACATCAGTTATTACAACAGCAATTTCTTGATCACAGCATCATCAAGCGGTATGATGCCATTCTGGACGGAGTTTTAACAGCCGATTCCGGAGAAATTAATCTGCCTTTGCGTGTCGATCTGAACGACCGCCCAAGACAGGTAGTATGTTATGAATACGGGAAAGACGCACTGACTAAATATCAGAAAATAAAAGTGCTGGAGGACCGGTTTACGCATGTTCATTTCTGGCCGGTAACCGGGAGAACACATCAGTTAAGAATGCATGCTTCTCATGAAAAAGGGCTTCATTTACCGATTCTGGGCGATGATCTGTATGGGAAACCTGCACAGCGTTTATATCTTCATGCTGGTTATATTGATTTTTACCATCCGGTCTTAAAATGCCGCATGCAGTTTGAAGTTCCTCCTGAATTTGAAGCAGCTTTGAGTATTAAATACTAGATAGGTAATCCTGCCATTCAATATTCAATATTCAATATTCAAAATTAAATTCAGGGGTAATCTTTTCATAGCTTTTCGTTAATGATATGTTTTGGACTGGCTTTTGCCTTCGGAACTATTATATTTATAACGAATTTTACCCAGAATGAAACCTAAATTTCGCCCGATCATATTTTTTCTACTGATAATCAGTGTTTTTTCTTTCTCAGATAAGACAGTAACTGTCAGGTCAGAAGATTTTTTACCGAAAGAAGAATGGATTGCGCAGCAGTTGCAAGCTTTGACGCTGGAGGAAAAAATCGCGCAGTCATTCATGGTCAGCTTTTCGCCGAATGATAAGCAAAGTAAAGAGGCGGTTTTAAATCAGATAAAAAATAACCGGATCGGAGGTGTTGTGTTTTATAATGGTGACACAGAAGTGCTGAAAGCAGCGATTCATTCGTTTCAATCCGCTTCAAAAGTTCCCCTGTTTATGTCGATTGACGGAGAAGCAGGTATTGGAATGAGAGTCAAGGATGTGATGACCTTTCCGCAACCCGGTACATTTGCTGCTGCAAACGATCCTTATCTGACCCGTCAGCTGGCATACGCTATGGCGGGAGAATTCCGAGAGCTGGGCTTTAACCTGAATTTAGCTCCCGTCGCGGATATTGTTTCCCCTAATTCTGTTATCGGAGCACGGTCTTTTGGCTCTTCTGTCGAAAAAATAGAGCGCCAGGTAACCGCTATTGTTGAAGGATTTTCTGAAAACGCTGTTTTAACAACACTCAAACATTTTCCGGGACACGGAACAACTACCGGAGATTCGAGAACCACATTACCGTTGCTCGATCACGACCGGAAAACACTGGAAAAATACGATTTTCCTGTTTACAAGTCAGTCTTAAAAAAACAGCTTCCTGCAATTTTGGTCGGGCATCTGAAAGTACCCGTATTGGACGATGTTCCGGCAAGCTTATCTGCTAAAGTGATAAAAGAGCTGCTGCGTTCTGAATTTCAGTTTAAGGGACTGGTAATAAGCGACGGAATGGATATGCTTGCTCTGAAGGAATTCGGAGAACCTGCGGAGCTGAATCTGAAAGCCTATAAAGCAGGCTGTGACCTTTTGCTGAACACGAAAGCGGTTGAGGAAAGTATTCAGCTGATCAAAAAAGAAATTGACCGTAAGAAAATATCCATAGAAGAGATCAACGAAAAGGTAAGCCGGATCCTTTCCTTCAAATACGATTATGTTTACAGAGTAAAAAACATTCCGGTAAAAGAGATCAATTCTAATGAGGTCAGCTATTTCAAGAACAAAGTCGCTGAAAAGGCGGTGACGATGGTTAAAAATGAAGCTGATTTTTTCCCTTTTACCACACACAATGTAGAAGGATTGATCGTTTCGGCGGGAAACTACACTTATCCGTTCACTTCCATGATGTCTAATCTGACCAATACACAGATATTATCTTTTAAATCCCTGAAGGACATCGGAAATAAGCTGGATAAATATAAGCATGTCAACCAGTTTCTACTGACATTGCATTTAGAAAACAGCTCTGAGCAGGAGATCAGCGAAATAAAGAAGGAATTACCTAAATTTCTATTAGAACACGCGCCGAAGCAGGCACGAAAAGGACTGGTTGTTTTCGGTTCTCCTTTTATATTGACAGATACGGTATTTCTGGATGTCTTTGAATCAGTGGTTTTTGCGTATGAAAACACCGGTTTTGTGCAGAACAGGACTGCTCAGGTTATTTGTGGTGCCTTACCGATGCAGGGAAAATTACCGTATCATCTCAATGATCGCCTGAATGTAAATGCCGGAATAACTTATCCCGCATTAAACCGTTTGTCATTCTCCGATCCGGAAGAATTTAAGCTGTCGCGTGAGAAGCTTGGTGAAATAGACGCTTATATTCAGAAGTGCATCAGTGAAGGTGTATTTCCCGGCTGCCAGGTTGCATTCGCATATAAAGGAAAAGTGATTTACAATAAAAGCTTTGGTAAGCTGACCTACGAAGGAAATGAAGAAGTGCAAAACGATGATATTTACGATCTGGCTTCGGTTACAAAGAT
Source organism: Flavobacteriia bacterium 40-80 (assembly GCA_001899145.1). GTDB lineage: Bacteria > Bacteroidota > Bacteroidia > Flavobacteriales_D > Crocinitomicaceae > 40-80. The sequence goes on along the minus strand of MKVF01000006.1, from coordinate 176,935 downwards.
TGTTTCCAGCACTTCCGCCTTAATGTATTTACAGAGCAAAGGGAAATTCACACTGGATAAAAAGCTGGTGGATTACCTGCCGGAGCTGGTGGAGAATTCAGTAGTTAAAAATATTGTTTTACGTTCCATGATGGCACATCAGGCCGGATTTAAAGCATTCATACCATTTTATAAAAGAACGATGCTGCTACGGGAACTAAAAGCTTCCGTTTACAACAAGGAGCAGACGGATTTCTACAGCAAACAGGTGGCCGCCAATCTTTGGATTGATGGAAATTACAGGGATACGATGATGGCTGAACTCTTGAGAACACCGCTGGGAACTCCCGGAAAATACCTCTATTCGGATCTGGGTTATTATTTTGTGCAGCGGATCGTGGAAAAAGAAGCGAATACAACCTTAGACAAATTTGTCCTGCAACATATTTATGAAGAGCTGGGGCTTAACCGCACGGGCTATAATCCGTTATCTTATTACCCGCTTTCGAAAATCGCTCCGACAGAAAACGACACCCTTTTCAGAAAACAACTGGTTCACGGTTTTGTTCATGATCCGGGAGCCGCAATGCAGGGTGGCGTTGCAGGGCACGCAGGAGTTTTTTCAAATGCCACCGATTTGCTGGCTGTTTTACAGATGTTCATGAATAAAGGTTCTTACGCCGGAAAAGAGCTGATAAAAAAGGAAGTTGTGGAAGAATATACCAGAGCGCAGTTTTCAGGGAATCGGAGAGGAGCAGGCTTTGACCGGCCGGCAGTAGGAAATCCCAAAAGTCCGGCATGTGATCTGGTCTCAGTGCAGAGTTACGGGCATTCCGGATTTACGGGAACTTATGTGTGGGTAGATCCCAAAAATGAGCTGATATTTGTATTTCTGTCCAACCGCGTTTATCCGGATGCGGAAAACTGGAAGATCACACAACAAGGTGTACGGCCCAAAATACACCGGATGTTTTACGAATTAATTCAAGGTAAATAATGAAAGTTGGAATTGTATTGTACCCCACATTCGGAGGAAGCGGAGTAGTAGCAACCGAATTAGGAAACGAGCTGGCAAAAAAAGGCCACGAAGTGCATTTTATCACGTATAAAGAGCCTGTCCGGCTGAATATGTTTCAAAAGAATATTTACTATCACGAAGTATCTCTGACGGACTATCCGCTTTTTGAATTTCAGCCTTACGAAACATTGCTCGCATCTAAGATCGTGGATGTTATTAAATATGAAAAGCTGGATTTATTACACGTTCATTATGCAATACCTCACGCATCGGCAGCATATATGGCCCAGCAGATCCTGAAAGCTCAGGATATCAAAATTCCGTTTATTACCACGCTTCACGGAACGGATATTACGCTGGTAGGTAAAGATCCGTCATTTGAGCCGGTCATTACGTTTTGTATCAACAATTCAAATGCGGTGACTTCCGTTTCTGAATCACTTAAAAAAGATACTTATGCGCATTTTAAGGTAGATAAAGAGATCACAGTAATCCCGAATTTTATTCACACGGTACCGCAGATTCCACACGTCAATCCGAATGTCAGAAGATGTTATGCCCAAGATGATGAACGGATCCTGATCCATATTTCTAATTTCCGTAAAGTCAAAAGGATTGATGATGTAATGAAGATATTTGACCTGGTACATAAAGAGATACCTTCCAGGTTGTTATTGGTCGGAGACGGCCCGGAGCGTGCAATTGCGGAAAAGATGTGTCGTGACCTGGATCTTTGCGGATCTGTCCGTTTTGTCGGAAAAGTCCGTAATACACAGGAAGTGCTGGAATTCGGAGATTTATTTCTGCTGCCGTCACAAACGGAGAGCTTCGGGCTGGCTGCTTTAGAAGCAATGGCGGTCGGAGTGCCGGTAGTTTCTTCCAATACCGGAGGAATCCCGGAAGTTAATATCCAGGGATATTCAGGTTATTTATCGGATGTCGGAAATGTAGAGGACATGGCAAAAAATGCAGTGAAAATATTAAAAGATCCAAAAGTGCTGAACCAATTTAAGCAGAATGCGCTGGAACGCTCCAAAGTGTTTACGTTTGATAAGATCATACCAAAATACGAACAGCTGTATAAGCAGGTTTTATCTGAATCAAAAAATTAATTAGGATATCAAAATGTATTTGTAATCAGTAGTATGAAATTATCAGGGAAAATAAATTTAAAGTCTTTTGTCGATTTTGTAAATACAGCGTATTTCGGCAGCTTTGTTTTGTTCGCCTGCCTGATCATCTCACTTATAATTGCTAATTCATCCATTGCGGAAAGCTTTCAGTCATTGCTGGAATACTCCGTGGGCTTTGAGTCAGGTTCCGTGCATCTGAAGTACAGCATTGAAAACTGGGTTAATGACGGCCTGATGGCGGTTTTCTTTCTTCTGGTAGGTTTAGAAATCAAGCGGGAGCTGGTGGAAGGAGAGTTGTCTTCGTTCAAAAAAGCGGCTTTGCCTATTTTATCAGCCGTTGGCGGAGCGGTTGTTCCTGCATTCATTTATCTGTTCCTGAATTACAATCAGGATACCGTTCATGGTTGGGGAATTCCGATGGCAACAGATATTGCTTTTGCATTGACGGTCATTTCGCTATTGGGTAAATCGGTTCCGGCCAGCTTAAAGATTTTCCTGGCAGCGCTGGCGATCGTGGACGATCTGATCGCAATATTGGTAATCGCATTATTTTACTCTACAGAATTAAATTTTACATATTTGCTTTATGCCGCTGCAATCCTTGCTTTGCTGGTAGCTTTCAACCGGCTGAAAATAACGAATCTTTTCTTTTATCTGATCCCCGGAATATTCGTCTGGTATTTTGTCCACCATTCCGGTATCCATGCAACAATTGCAGGAGTATTGATCGCGTTTACCATTCCAACCAATGAAACAGCAGAAGAATCTCCCTTGGAACGATTAGAGCACTTTTTAACCAAACCGGTTAATTATTTCATTGTTCCTGTTTTTGCGCTCATCAATACCAACATCACCTATCAGGAAGGAATGCTGGGAGGTTTGACAACACCTCTGGGACTTGGCATTATAGCCGGACTTCTCATAGGAAAAGTGGTGGGAATTGTAGCTACCTGCTATATTGCCACAAAAGCAAAAATCGCTTCGTTGCCGGAGCAGGCTAACTGGAGACAAATGATAGGGGTAGGGTTGCTTGGCGGAATCGGCTTTACGATGTCCATTTTTGTATCATTGCTCTCTTTTGAGGACGCTGCCCATATAAATGAAGCAAAGTTTTCCATTTTAATTGCCTCGATTACTGCCGGGATTATCGGATATGTGGTTCTGAAACGCAGTAAAGCGAAAAGCTGATTTATCCGTGTACTTTCTGTGTATTGAAAGCAACTCCCTTGAATAAAGCGACGAGCTTTTCTTCTTCATTTACAACGGAAACCTCATAAATGGCAGTTGTTTTTCCCTTGTTAATTTCTTTCGCCGTAAGTAACAACTCCTGTCCTTCGAATGCCGGACGTGTGAATGAAATATTACATTCTAAAGCGACGTTCAACAAACCGTAAGAATTGCAGGCAAAAGCGAATGCAGAATCCGCAGCGCTGAAAAGCACTCCACCGTGAATCGAATTAAAGCCATTCAGCATTTCTTTGCGGACTTTGAATTTTAGCTGACAGGCACCGGATTCAATGGATATAAACTCAATTCCCAGCCATTTGGTGAACTCGTCTTTTTCCATCATGATTTCCATTACTCTTTGAGGAGTTTCTGTATTGCGTAATTCTTCTTGCATATTCTTTATTTGAACGGAAGTAAAATTAACAGAAAAGGCAATATCAAATAGTGTCTTTTCCATTTTATATTCCTACTAAAAACGGTTGCCTTTTTACTGACAACCGTTCCCTGATTTTATAATGGCTTATTTCTTCGTATGATCTGCGAGGAATGTACCTGAAATAATCTGCTCCTGAAAATCTTTTAATGCTCCAGGTGAATGCGGAACTAATATTGCGGAATTTTTAGAATTTGTCCCGATATTATTCAACGTATCAAAATACTGTGTCATCAATACAAATTGCATTACTTCTTCATGCGTCACACCTTGTAAACTTCGTTGAAAATCTTCTACGGATTCCTTGAAACCACGGATAATTTCCAGACGCTGCTTGGCAATACCTTCACCTGCTAACCGTTTTGATTCCGCTTCTGCTTCTGCTTCTTTGATAATAGTGATTTTCTTTGCTTCCGCTTCCTGCAATGCCGCATCACGATCACGTTTAGCTGCATTGATACGGTTCATGGACTCTTTTACTTTCGCATCCGGATCAATATCGGTGATCAGCGTTTTAATGATGGAATAACCGTAAGCATCCATGATCTCTGCAATGTTATCTCTTACCGCATTTGCGATATCGTCTTTTTTGGAGAACAGGTCATCCAGATCCAGACGGGGAACTTCCGCTCTTACTTCGTCAAAAATATAAGAAGCAATCTGGCCCTTAGCATTGTCTAAGGAATAATAAGCTTCTTTTACTTTGGATCTTATTATGTTAAATTGTACAGATACTTTCACGTTCACAAACACGTTGTCTAATGTTTTCGTTTCCACAAGGACGTCCAGCTGCTGTACACGAAGGTTTTGTGTGGATGCCTTTCTGTCAATCAGCGGAATTTTAAAGTTGATCCCTGAATGTGCTACACGGCTGAATTTACCGAATCTTTCAATAATAACAGAGGTCTGTTCCTTGACAATAATAATAGTGCTAAGGAATAATAATACGAGGATAGCAATAATGATGTAGTTTTCCATAAATTATTTTTTTTGCCTAAAAATAAAGAAAAGATGGGTAAAAAGCAACAGGCCGGGATTATAAAAGCAATGGCGCTTAAAAAATTAATACAGCTTTAATTAAACGGGATAAGTTATCCTGAAATTTGCAGCTTCTGATACAATTAATCTACGATAACAATATCCAATCCGCTCAGCAATCCGCGTAATCCCTGTTCGGAAAATTTAGCTTTTTTCAGCTGGTTGTTCTGAGGATTTATCTGGAAGTGATGCGCTTTTGAAAAATCAGCCTTTTCCAGCTGCGAACGGTCAAAAACAGCATGAAGCAGCGAGCTTCCGTGAAAAATGGCTTCGTTGAGCTGTGCTTCCGTGAAATCTGTGTATTTCAGCGAGCAATTAATAAAAGCTGCTTTCTTCAGATGTTTTTTGTAAAACACGCTGTTATCAAGAATACAGCCGGAAAAATTGACTGAAAAACCGAAATCGTTTGAATGCTCGAAGAGCAGCCCGATCAGTTTACACTCGCTGAAAGTAACGGACTGAAAAGCGGTTCCTGCTATGGAAGCGTTTGAAAGATTGCAGCGTTCAAATGTACAGTCGATAAATTTAGAAGAGGAAAACGGTTTGTTAGAAAAATCACAATCAGTAAATGTGCAGTTTTCATAAGTTCCAATCGAAAGATCAGTCGTTTTTTCAAATATTTCATCGTAAAAATTCATGACAGGAAAGTTATACTTTTTTCAACAATAAAAGAAAGTGCTTCGCTCATTTTTGCTTCCTTCCATGGATGTGCGGTTTCAAAAGTATGATTGCTGTTGCCCAAAACATATAGTGGTCCTTTTGTCCGGGAAGCGATTTCAATGCCTTCCTGAATAGAAACTGCGGAGTCATCTGTTCCGTGAAAATGCAGGCAAAACTTTTCAATTTTCTCACAGGCCTGTTCGATATTCAGATCTTTCTGATGCACAATAAAATCCTCGTATTGAATATATTTCAACGGCATTTCCTGACCGGTACGGGAATTGGTTTCGTAGCGGACACCGTCCGCTTTCCATTGTTCCAGCATCTTTTTATCGGAAAATCGCTTTTCAATGGAAGAAATACCAGCAAGTGTAATTACTGAATGAACAGCCGGATGTGTTCCGCAGAGCAAAGCGATTCCGCCGCCTCTTGAATGCCCCATTAATATAATGGAAGCATCCGGGTATTTTTTATGAATAAGCGTAATTATTGTTTTGGCGTCGTTTACTTCATACGAATAACGGTTTTCGGAAAATGCCTGCAAATCCGGAAAATCTATCGGTTGCTGCACTGTCCCGCCGTTGTGTGACATATTGAATTTACAAAATCCAAAACCTTTTGAAACAAAAGCCGCTTCCATCAGCTGCCATGCGCCCCAATCCTTAAAGCCTTTATATCCGTGGATAAAAACAATGATTTTATTATTGAAATTATCCGGAATGTTCAGATCGTACACACTTTTTCTGTGATTGCTTCCGGTGTAAATTTGATTTTTCAGCTGTAGCATTGTTTTTCTGTTTTAGAAATCAGGAGTTTCCGGATTTGATTAACAAAATTCAATATAATTGGTCGGAATCACGGGCAGATCCAATAATCTGAATTCTTTTGCGATCTGGGCACGATGATAATTGGAATGGCTCAATACATGAAACAACAGATCAGATAACAGCTTGTTTCGGATCATCTTCTCTGAATTGGTGTAAGTGATCAGCTGGTCTTCCGAAAACTGAAGCGAAATCTGTTCGAACAGCACGTGATTATCCACATGAAAACGTTCAAAGTGGTAGAGAGGAAGGATATCCCAATCCCCGGATTCAACGGTTTTTCCCAGGATTCTTGAAAGCCACAGGTGTTCTACGTTAATGATATGAGACATGGAACGAATGCAATAATCCGTCAGGTCGTTCTCAAACAATGCTAATTGTTTCGACCAGCTTTTGTTGGCTTCGAAATTGTACGCGAACCATTTTTCGAACAAAGAGAGCATTAAAGTTGTTTTAGAGCTTCTATTGTCTTCTGAGGATTTTCACTGTTGAAAACAAAGCTTCCTGCTACCAGCGCGTCAGCTCCGGCTTCAACCAGCAGCCTGCCTGTTTCCAGATTGACACCCCCATCCACTTCAATAATAACAGAAGCATTTTTTTCAATGATTAACTGCTTTAACTTTTTAACCTTTTCAACTGCAGAAGGAATGAACTTTTGTCCTCCGAATCCCGGATTGACTGACATGATAAGCACCAGATCCAGCTCCTGAATGACTTCTTCCAGTAAATGAACAGGTGTATGCGGATTCAGCGCCACACCCGCTTTCATTCCTGAGGCTTTTATCTCCTGAATGGTTCTGTGCAGATGCGTGCACGCTTCATAATGTACCGTAAGTATTTCCGCTCCGGCTTTTTTGAAATCTCCTATATACGGATTCGGATCCTTGATCATCAAATGTACGTCCAGCGGCTTTTTTGCATGCTTATGAATGGCTTCCATCACCGGAAATCCGAAGGAAATGTTCGGGACAAAAACTCCGTCCATAATGTCAATATGAAACCAGTCTGCGGCGGAAGCATTGATCATTTCAACGTCACGCTGAACATTTGCAAAATTACAGGATAAAACAGAAGGGGAGATGATGGTGGACATAAATTCTTTTTTTGACAAAATTAATCAGAATTTTTAAAGTTCAACTGAATAAAGTACCGGTCAGAACACTAAGTTTTACTTACATTTGCAGGAATAATACATCAGCATGAAAGTAAGTGTCCATTTTTTCCAGGTAAACAGTGATTTTTCACCAGAGCATGCGGCTGCGCATCACAATGGAGAGGAATCAGAGAACAATTTAAAATACGATTGGGAGGATGAGCTGGAAGTTTCCGAGTCACTTGAAAAAGTAGAGGTGGAGCGAAATGCTGTTTTTCATCTTGAGGGACAATTCGCTGATGGAAAAGCTTTTAATGAAGCTGTTCCTAATATGTTTCTGGTTGTTTTGATATTGAAAGGCGGACAAAAAGGATACATGGGCGTTTCCGAGTCAATGCTGCTGGATTTTGAACAGGAAGGAACTCCGGAGCATACGGTTATCAGAATCTATATTCGTGATTATGAACCGTTCTGGAATGAAATGCCGGGAATCTTTATCGCGTCAAAGGAATTTCCTAAAAGCCTGAAATTAAATGATCTCGATTAAAAATCTTTCTTACGCTACTGATAAGCAATTATTAAATTCCATTTCTTTCGAGCTGAAAAGAGGAGAAATCCATGGTATTGTCGGAGTAAGCGGAGCAGGAAAATCAACTTTGCTAAAGCTGATTGGTGGCTTTTTGGATTATTCGGAAGGAAGAATCACATTTGAGAGAAAGAAAATTATCGGTCCGGCAGAAAAGATGATTCCCGGATATGAAGACATTCAATTGGTGAACCAGGATTACGCGCTGGATTCCTATCATACAGTTCGTGAAAACATACGAGTTCAGGCACAGCATCTTACAGTAGAAGACCGGGAAGCAATGATAGAAGAATTACTGGAATTGTTTGATTTAAAATCCGTTGAAAACTTAAAAGCACATCAGATTTCGGGAGGAGAGCAGCAACGGCTGGCATTGGCAAGAGCGCTTGCAAAAGAGCCCAAAGTAATCCTGCTGGATGAACCATTTGCCCATCTGGATGTTCATCTGAAATCGAAGATCGTACAGTATTTTTTAAAGTTACGGAAAGTACGCAAAACTACTTTATTATTAGTTACTCATAACGGGTCGGAAGCAATGGCAATGTGCGATACCATCCACTTTCTCAGAGCCGGAAAATTCACCCGGTCTGCAAAGGCGGAAGATTTCTATTTTCACCCGACCGATTATTTTGAAGCTTCTTTTTTTGGAGAGATCAATCAAATCAGCAGAAACAGGAAGAAACTATTATTCCGTCCGAATCAATACACATTGCAGGGGGAAGAAAAAAATGAGCTGTTATTGAACTTTAAAGATGTTGTTTTTCAAGGATTTTATTATGCGAATTATTTTACTACAAATAAAAAAGAAACGGTTGTCCTGTATGCTGAACAATCGTTGAGTACCATTCAAAAAGTTTATTTATTCGATCATTAACTTTTCAGTTATCTTCATTTTTTCGAAAGTAATTTCCAAAAAGTAAATCCCCGGTTTAAAATTACTTATATCAATTTGTTTCAAGTTAAAGTCTAACTGAACCGGAAGCTTTTTCCCTTGCAGGTCATATAAGCTTACTTCATCAAGTGCTATCTCTGATTGTATAGTAACTTTTGATGTAGCAGGATTCGGATATATAGAAATATTGTTACGACTTAATTCGCCCGTATTTAATGTCAAGTAATAATCACATTCATTTTGTACATTTTTTATTGAAAAGCCTTCATTATCCTGGTAACACAAAAGCTGATAATAGACAGAGAATATGGCTATTTCATGAATACAATCGTATCTGGGTGTAAAATCTCCTGAGTTACAACCAAATCTACGGCTATACGGTCCCATCATAAAATCTTCACGATCATATACATTTGAAACAGTTACGATAAAAATGCTATCTGTTATACCGTTGACGGTTTCAGTATTGTAAAACGTGCTTGTATAATCGGGTGTTTGGGTACATGAAGTATCGTTCAGATTACTTCTCGATTGCCAATGTGCCTGGTCCCGGAAGATAATAACAATATCTTCAAAAGTAGTATCTTGGAAATGTATTAATTGAAAAAGAGTATCGCCGTTCATTCTGTATAAAAACGATTCGCTGCCATAATTCGTTAATGTATCCTTGGAAGGAGAGACAGGGAAATATAAATAGCGCTGGTTGAATACTTTCTGATAGGTTTTTCCCGAGATAATTACATCTCCTTCTAATTTCATGTGATGATACACCTGAAGACCTTCCCCGTTGGAATAATAGTGCCATTCCGCCCCGGATTTCAGCCAGCCTTGAGAGAGAAGCGGCAAAAAAATAACACATAAAAAGAAGAGTAAACCGTATTTCATAACTTCCAGATTTTAAAACATATTCTTACTAAATTAACAAATAAAATAGAGAAATTGGTAACTTTTTATCATTTTTTACGACCTTTGAAGTGAACTATATACAATAGAAAACTAATTAAAAGCCATGGAACAGAATGAACAAGAGGCTGTAAGCCAAATCTATGAATATGCAGCTCATCTTTTGGTAAAAGAGAAAAAATCGCCTGATGAAGTGATTGATTCCCTGGTTGAAAAAGGGCTGGATGAAGAAACGGCGCGAATTGTTGTTGACAATTTGGGAACCCATATCGGAGATGCCAAAAAGAAAAGAGCTCAGAAAGATATGTTATACGGTGCTTTATGGTGTATCGGAGGAATAGTGGTTACTGCTGTCACTTATTCGTCTGCGAGCGGAGGAGGAAAATATGTCGTCGCATGGGGAGCAATTATCTTCGGCGCGGTTCAGTTTTTCCGTGGAGTGGCGAATGCCTCCTGATAGATAAAAGCTTAAATCCCCAAATTATTTTTAGTTGTTTTTAACGTGATTCTCTTTGAAGATGCTTATTTTCGAAGTATGAATCAAAAAGGCAAAAGGAAGAGATTTAGGGATTTGTCGTGGACACACAAAAAGCAGATCTTTGAAGGTGTATTCTCCCGGTTCACACTTGATATGGGATTGTTTCACGGAGCCGCTTTATCTTTCTACCTGATTTTCACACTGATTCCGTTATTATATCTTGCGGTAAATGTGGTTGGGTCGATTGTAGGAAGAGCAACGGTGACAAATGTATTGAATCAATATCTGATTGAATACTTCGGGATCAGCGATTTCAGCGGGATATTGTCCTTTTTGGAATCCATAAAATTCGGGGGAGATAATGTCGTGTTTCAGAATGTTGGTATTGTTATTTTGCTGTTTTCGAGCTCTGCGATCTTTATTTCACTGAAAACCAGCGTAAACTATTTCTATGGAATAACACCACATTTTGAGTCCGGAAAGAAAAAGTTTTTCGTAAACCTCATTTCTAGGCTGATCTCTATCGCTTTGCTGGGTGGCTTCGGAGTTCTCCTGATGGCTGCATATTTCGCGCAATTGCTTTTCAATTCATTCGGAAAAGCGATGCTGAACAATTCTGTATTTATTTCAAAGTTCTGGCTGGGTGTTACACAGCATGGACTTTCTATCCTGTTAATGATGATCTTTCTGACCTTTGTTTACCGTTTTCTAAACGACGCGATCGTGAAATTCAGGGTGGCATTGGTGGGGGCTTTTTTCGCGTCTGTGTTACTGCAAATAGGACAATTTGTGATTCAGTATTATATGAATGTCGCTTATTTCGCAAAGTCGGGAAGCGTGATCAGCGTGATCCTGATTTTGCTGGCTTTTGTTTATTATGGTTCACAGGCTATTTTTATAGGAGCAAGTATTTCAGCCGCTTACGGAGAATTAACCAACCAGCCTGTAATTTCTAAGTACCAGCCATTGGAAAATAAATAATTTTGATTACTTTTACGTCAGTTGATGATAAAAATATAATCATGAATATTGGCGGTAATTTAAAATTTTTAAGAAAATCCACAGGTAAATCACAGGAAGAATTAGCTGCTGTTTTCGGGTTAACAAGGTCCACTTACAGTGGTTACGAAAACGGAGTAGCGGAGCCGAGCCTGGAAAAGCTGCTGGAAATTTGTGAATATTATAAAATATCCTGTGATGCGTTTCTGAAAAATAATTTTTCTCTTTTCTCAGAAGATGAGTGGAGGCAGTTTATAAGCAGTCAGGAAATGGACGTGGAAGGAAAAAAAATCCGCATTCTGACACAGACCATTGATTCAGAAGACAATGAGCTGATAGAATTGATTCCTCAAAAGGCGAGAGCAGGTTATACCAGTGGTTATGCGGACCCGGAATATTTGAAAGTGCTTCCGACATTTTCCCTTCCGTTTCTTTCAAAGCAAAAAAAATACCGTTCTTTTCCGATCGAAGGGGATTCGATGCCTCCTGTTACTCATGGTTCTTTTGTCGTTGCTGAATTTATCCAGAACTGGCGGCTGATCAAAAACGGAACACCGTGTATTGTCGTTACAAAGGAAGATGGAATCGTATTTAAAATCGTCAACAACTTTTTAGATGACAAGCAATCTTTTCAGCTGGTATCGACCAACCCGCTGTATGAGCCTTATTTTGTCCATGTTAACGAGGTGATCGAAATATGGAAATTTGTCAACTACATTTCTCCGGAGCTTCCATCTGTAAAACTGGATGACAATGATCTGAGAGCTTCCATCTTATCTATCAAGAAAGAAATTATTGATCTGAAAGCAATCGTGAAGGACAAGGCTTGATAAAACCGCCTGTTTTTAGTACTTTTGTACCGAAAATAACAAGAGCACAATTTATTTTTGTGTAACTTTTCCGGGGTTGAAAACAACTCGTCTTATTTAGATTAAAGTTTAAAAAAAACTCAATGGAGCTATTACCACCACTCATAAATGACCTGGGATTAATTCTTATTACAGCTGCAATATCTGTGGTATTATTTAAGATTCTGAAACAACCGCTTGTATTGGGATATATTATTGCGGGGTATCTGGCAGGGCCTTATTTTTCCTTTTTTCCAACCGTTCAGGATCCTCACAGTATAGAAGTCTGGGCAGAAATAGGTGTTATTTTCCTATTGTTCAGCCTTGGTTTAGAGTTCAGCTTCAAAAAATTAATGAAAGTAGGAGGCAGCGCCCTGATTACCGGAGGCGTCCATATTGTTTTTATGCTTGTTGCCGGCTTTTTTACCGGAATTTTGCTGAACTGGACAATAATTGACAGCATCTTTTTAGGAGCAATGCTTTCCATGTCCTCCACAACAATAATTCTTCGTGCTTTTGATGAAATGAACCTCAAAGGAAAGAAATTCGTTTCTGTTGTATTCGGAGCTCTGATTATTGAAGATATTGTAGCGATATTGCTCATGGTATTGCTCACAACCATATCCGTCAGCAAGCAGTTTGCCGGAGAGGAGTTGTTATTCTCCTTTTTAAAGCTCTCTTTCTTCCTGATCATCTGGTTTTTAGTAGGAATTTTCTTTATCCCGACCTTGCTTCGGAAAACCAAAAAGCACCTGAATGATGAAATGCTTCTGATCCTTTCTCTCGGCTTGTGCCTATTGATGGTGATCCTGGGCTATAAAGCAGGTTTTTCGCCGGCATTGGGAGCTTTTGTAATGGGATCTATTATTGCAGAAACAATTTATTCTGAAAAAATCGAGCACCTGATCGAACCTGTAAAAAATCTTTTCGGGGCGATCTTCTTCGTATCTGTCGGGATGATGATCAATCCTTCCGCTTTGGTAAATTATTTTATTCCGGTTGTTGTTATAACACTGGTAGTGATTTTCGGTAAAATAATCTCTACCACCGCAGGAGCATTACTTGCAGGACAGCCTTTAAAGCAATCCGTACAGACAGGGATGAGCCATGCGCAGATAGGGGAGTTCAGCTTTATTATCGCCACTTTAGGTATGTCACTTGGAGTGATCAGTGATTTTATTTATCCGGTTATCGTTGCCGTATCTGCAATAACCACGTTTACAACTCCTTATTTTATTATCTGGACAGACAGGGTCAACCGTTTCCTGGAACATTTTTTACCCAAAAAGGTAAAAAGAATGATCGACCGGTATTCAGCGAACACACAAAAAGTAAAAACGCAGACAGCCTGGCAGATCGTGCTCCGAGCGAATGTTACTCATATTATCCTGATCACGGTAGTAGTAGTTGCTATCATTCTGATTTCCTCCAGCTTTACGGACGAAGCTGAACGCTTGGTTAAAAACGGAGGATTTATCCTTGCATTCCTGACATTGCTTTCCCTGCTTCCATTCTTATGGGCGCTGGCGTTCAGAAGGCTGGCAGTCCAAGCGATGCAGGAGCTGCGCCTGAACAGAAAATTTATCGGACCTGTTTCCATTATAATCTTATTCAGGATGATCCTGGCCCTTCTGGTTTTAGGATTCTACATCTCGAGCTTCTTCAGCTGGCAAACGGCTATAATCGCCTTTTTGCTGATCGTTGTTCTGCTGGTTACAATGCCAAAAAAAATACAATTATGGTATCAGAAACTTGAAAATCACTTCCTTAAAAATCTGAACAGCCGTGATGCAAATGAAGCAATAAAAGGCAAAAGCCATCTTACACCCTGGGACGGTCACATGACTAAAATTATTGTCCCTCAGGAATCCGGTGTTTCAGGATATAAGTTGGGAGATCTGGAGCTGCGGGAAAAATTCGGAATAAATATCGCGATCATAAAAAGGGGAGAGATTTCCATCTACATTCCTACTAAAACAGATATTCTGTACCCAAGTGACGAGCTGTATATAATCGGCTCCGATAATCAGATCAATGCGTTTTCAAACTATCTGAAAGAAACCTTAATTGCAACGTTAGACCTGGAAGAACAGGACATCGCATTGAAAAATATCGAGCTAAAAAAGGAAGAGCTGTATGGCAAAAACATCCGGGAATCACGAATCAAGGAGCTCACAGGAGGAATGGTAGTCGGTATCGAAAGAGACGGTCGCAGGATCCTGAATCCGCAATCTGATTTTATACTCAGAAAAGGAGATATTATCTGGATAGTAGGAGAGGTGAAGAAAATGAAACTCCTGACCGGAAGTTCTGCTGTGAAAGCCGGAGAAGGTTAATAATTCGACAAAAAATGATTAGTTCCGCTCAATTTAGTAACTTTGCTGATATCAATCTTGAATAAATGCTTCTTTTTTTAAGTGATGTTGCAGGTTCTGAAGTATTACTGATTTTATTAGTAATCCTGATTTTTTTCGGTCCGAAAAGTATTCCGGGAATCGCAAAAACGTTTGGTAAAACCATTTATCAGATCAAACAGGCCTCAGATGAGCTGAAATCGGAAATCACCAAGTCAGGAATGGAGATAAAAAAAGAGCTGAATCTCGACAAGATCTTAAAAGATACATCCGATGAAATTGAAAGAGAAATTGTCGCTCCCCTTGAAAAAGAAGTCAATGAAGTAGATCATGCGCTGAATTCGATATCTTATACCCCAAAGTCACCTATTCCGGCTCCTGTTTACAATATTCCGGAGGAAGAGAATGCGCTAACGGATACTACAGAAGGTACAGCAATAACAGAAAATAACAGTTCTGAACATCCGGAAAAGGAAAATCAGAATCAGTCCAATTCCTGATAAGCACCCAGCCCAAAGAGCGCAAAATCATATTTTACGGGGTCGGACGGATCAAATTCGATCAGTATTTTTTGAATATCTTCCAATGCTTTCCAATCGTTTTGTTTCCGCGTAAGCAATCCCAATTTCCGGCTGATATTTCCCGTATGAACATCTAAGGGCAGATATAGTTCAGAAGGGTAGATACTTTTCCATATTCCGAAATCTACACCTCTTCCGTCATTTCGAACCATCCAGCGTAAAAACATATTAATCCGTTTCGCAGACGCCCCTCTTGCCGGATTGGATAAATGTTTATCTGATCTCGGATCATGCCGGATTTCAAGAAATTTTTCACGGAAATTCATAATCCGTTGCTGCATTCCTTTTTCAGAGGAATTCAATGAAAAAGCGTTTTCCAGACTGCCGTATTTTTGATAAATATTCTGCAACGAGCTGATAAAAAAGGATAAATCCTGATGATTGAAGGTTCTGTGAACAAAAGAAAGCGGCTGTCCTTCATAATTCATGACAAATTCATACGGATTTTCTCCCATGAGCTTAATCAGCTTTTCACCGCTCTTGATAATGGCTTTTCTGTTTCCCCATGCAATTGTCGCGATAATAAAACCGACAATCTCAATATCTTCCCGTCGCCTGAACTGATGGGGCAGCTGAATCGGATCATCTTTTATGAAATCCGGACAGTTATACTGTTCCGCTTTAAAATCCAGGAAGTCTTTCAGCTCTTGGGTTGTCATTTGTATTTTTTATCAGGAAATAAGGATTATTTTAAATGGAATTCATTCGGCAATTATCCCGTCCTTCATTGTTAATTTACGGTCAGCCATATCTGCCAGCTCCTGGTTATGTGTAACAATGATAAAAGCCGTTCCGAATTTCTCCCGCAGATCAAAAAAAAGCTGGTGCAGCTCTTTTGCATTCTGAGAATCCAGGTTCCCGGAAGGTTCATCCGCAAAAACGTATTTAGGGTTATTGATTAAAGCCCTTGCAATGGCAACACGCTGCTGTTCCCCTCCCGAAAGCTCATTCGGAAAATGATCTTTCCGATGTTCAATATGAAGAATTCTGAAAAGTGCTTCCGCCTGTTGAATCGCTTCTTCTTTAGAGACACCTTTTATCAGCGCCGGTAAAATAGCATTCTCAACAGCGTTAAATTCCGGAAGCAGCTGATGAAACTGGAAGATAAAGCCAATTTCAGTGTTACGAAATTTTGCAAGCTCTTTTTCTTTGAGCTTAAAGATATCAATATCACCAAAATATACTGTTCCTTTGGATGGAGATTCCAAGGTGCCGAGGATTTGCAGCAGTGTGGTTTTTCCCGCGCCGGAAGAACCGACAATCGAAAGGATCTCCCCATTGTTTATTGTGAGATCGACACCTTTTAAAACTTCAAGTGACTGATACGCTTTATGTAAATTTGAAACTTTAATCATTGTCTGTGGCATCCAGGTGAAGGGAATGTCCCATTTTATCCCGTTTTGTTCTTAAATAGCTCTCGTTGAACTTATTTCTTCCCACTTCCAGGGGAACATTTTCCACTATTTCCAGTCCATAGCCGATCAGGCCGGTACGTTTTTTCGGATTGTTCGACATCAGGCGCATTTTTCCTACGTTCAGATGACGAAGGATCTGAGCGCCGATCCCATAATCTCTCAAATCTGATTTGAAGCCCAGCTGAAGATTCGCATCTACAGTGTCTAATCCTTCCTCCTGAAGCTTGTATGCTTTCAGCTTATTGGTCAGTCCTATACCACGGCCTTCCTGGTTCATGTAAACAATCACGCCTTTTCCTTCCTGCTCAATTAATTCCATTGCTTTGTGCAGCTGCGGACCGCAATCGCAACGGCAGGAACCAAAAATATCACCGGTAAGGCAGGAGGAATGTACACGTACTAAAATCGGATCATCTTCTGTCCATGTGCCTTTCACAAGAGCGAGGTGCTCCTGATCCGTCAGCTTTTCTTTAAATGAGTACAATTGAAATTCACCCAGGCTTGTCGGCATGTGCACATTCACGACTTCTTCAATCAATGAATCGTGCTTCATACGGTATTCTATCAGCTGCTCAATAGATATCAGCTTCAGATCAAATTTCTTCGCAACGTCTACCAGCTGGGGCAGGCGTGCCATGGTACCGTCTTCGTTTAAGATTTCCACAAGAATCCCTGCCGGTTCCAGCCCTGCAAGCCTTGCTAAGTCGATCGCTGCTTCTGTATGCCCGGTTCGTCTCAGAACTCCGCCTTTTTTGGCTCTTAAAGGAAAAATATGTCCCGGACGGCCCAGATCAGCCGGTTTTGTATTTTTATCTACTAATGCTTTAATCGTTTTCGAGCGGTCATGAACAGAAATACCTGTCGTGCAGCCCTGACCGATCAGGTCAACGGATACGGTAAATTGTGTTTCGTGTAGAACCGTATTGTTGGTTACCATCAGGTGGAGCTCCAATTCCTCACAACGTCGTTCTGTCAGAGGAGCACAGATCAGGCCGCGGCCGGAAGTAGCCATGAAGTTGATCATTTCCGGTGTAACCATCTCTGCAGCAGCGATAAAATCACCTTCGTTTTCACGGTCTTCATCATCTACAACAATAATGACTTTGCCTTTTTTTATATCTTCAATTGCTTCTTCAATTGTATTAAGAACGATTTTCATAAAACACATTGTTTGTTTTACAAATTTACTTTTAATATTCCGAATTGACGAAGGTTTGTTTTCAATTTAATTCTTAAAATACATGTACATTGTCTATGGTTTTATTTAACATAATGTACCAGGTGTTTTGGAAATATACAATTTCAGATCGTATGTGGGAATCTAAAACAGCTCCGGGTTTTGAATGACCTTGTGATAGCCTTCTTTTAACTTACCTGTTCTGAATTGGTTTACGATTTCGTGGGCTATTCTTGTAGGCTCGGGAATACGGTATTTATTTACACATTTGCGGATAACAGCTAATGCCTGTGACACATTTAATCCGTATCCCGGAGAAACATATACCGGTTGCGTACGGTCTTTAGTGCGGAGCGCATAGCCTGAAATTTCATTATGCCCGTATATAGGACTCTCTGAATATTTCTGCAGGCCGGGTTCTTCATACTTTCCGAAAAGCGAATTCTTGGCACAGCCAATGGTGAGATGCTGGGTAAGCACACCAAAATGAGAGGCAATTCCCATTTTTCTCGGATGGAGAATACCCTGTCCGTCCAGTACCAGCAGATCAGGTTTGTCCGGAATCATCTCCCATGCTTTTAGCAAGCTGGGGATTTCCCTGAAGCCCAGAAACCCCGGAACATAAGGAAAATCACTGCTTCCTCTGGCCAGTGCGTATCCCTGCAAGGTCATATACGGAAAGCTAAGCATAACAATAGCTGCAAAAAACTGGTTACTACCCTTATTAAAAGAAATATCTGCTCCGCCAATGGTATTGAAATCCTGTTCTTTTACAAGATCAAACCGCAGCTGTGTTCTCAGCTCCTCCTGTATGGCTGTTGCCTGGGGTAATGTAAGATTATTATAACTGATCATTGAATAAATCCAGTTGTCGGTTTTTAGGAGGCTTCGCTTTACCAAATATTGTTCTGCCGCCATATTTCCAGGAGTTTGCCCTTTCATGAGCAATTAATTCATTAAGGCTTCCATCCGGTACAAAATCTTCTGCCATCCGGTCTGTTATCTTTGAAAGCGACTGGATCGCCTGGATTTTATCCCGTTGTCCGAGCTTCGATTTTTGTATTGCCCGCTGTAAAGTATCGATCGTTTCATCATAGACGCTGGTGGGAACAGGGAAGGGGTGGCCATCTTTTCCACCGTGAGCAAACGAAAAACGCGCAGGATCTTTAAATTGTGACGGTTGCCCGTAAATTACTTCACTTACCAAAGCTAAAGACTGCAGCGTTCTCGGGCCTAAACCCTCCAGCAGCAATAATTCTTCAAAATTGCTCACGTTCTTTTCCTGTGCCAGCCATAAAACAGCTCCTAAGCGCTTTAGATCCACATCCTTTGCCTTTACATCATGATGTCCGGGCATCACCAGGTGTCTGATCTTAGAAATCTCAGATAACATTTTATCGGGATTTTCTGTCGTTACCTCCATCATGGCTGCTTTTAAAGGCTGTGCCATTTTATCGGTAAGATTGAGAATATTACCCTGATTCGCTCCGTAAATACTCGTATGAGGTTCTTCTGTAAACGATCTTACGGAAGGGGAGTGCCAGTGGTAACGGCGGGCAGTAGAACTGTTGTCATTCATTCCTTGTTGTATGACTGTCCACTGGCCTTCATCGCTTACGATAAAATGATGCTGATACAATTGAAATCCATCCTGAACAGCCGTATTATCCACTTTTGCGCTCAGCTTGCTGCTCCGAATCAGATCCTGCGCGGCTAAGCCATTGATCTCCGCAAACCGTAACAGCTCATTCGGTGTATTTCTTGATTGCTTGCCCTTACCGCCACAGATAAAAATACCGAATTCTTTAGTAAACGGATTGATGCTTCTTTTTAAAGCTCCCATGACCGAAGTGGTAATACCGGAAGAATGCCAGTCCATTCCCATTACTGCTCCTAAGCTCTGAAACCAGAAGGGATCGCTTAATTTGGATAATAAGGCGTTTTTGCCCTGATCGGCCAGAATTTCTTCTACAACGGCTTTGCCTAATTTAGCCATGCGTTCTGCCAGCCATGGTGGAACGTGGCCATAATGTAAAGGTAAATCTGCGCTGCCGGATCTCTTCATGAATTACTAACAAAATTAGTAATTGGTTTTGGGAAGATAAGTTAAAATAAATATTTTAACTAATAGAGGATTGTTAGGTTTTTTAAAATGACATATTCTTATTTTTGAAATGATTTATCCGATTTTCTAAACAAATGTATCGAATTTCGGATAAAATTCCAAATCATTTTTCAGATTTTCGGAAAAATTGTTCTGTTTTGGTACATTTATGTTCAGAAAAACAGACAATAATGACCGAATTAGGATTATTTCTTTCCCGAAAATCAGTAAATCGTTCAGACGTTTCCAGGAAAACTGGGATTAGCAAAACACGATTAAGTGAGTTGACAAATAACTCCAGCACGAAATTGCGGGTAGACGAGTTGTATTTGATTGCTTTGGCGATAGATGTTGATCCTTGTGAGTTGTTGAAAGAGGTTTGTAAAGAAATTAAATTATTAAGCTAAAATGGGAGTTCCAAAATTTGATCAATTATTTCAAATAACCCTTGATTCAATTAAATTTTCAGGAGGGACTGCATCGATTTATGCAATAGAAAAATATGTAGCGGATCATCTAAACCTTAGTGAAGAAGACAGGAATGAGATTCATAATCATCAAGAAGGTGGAAGAACTGAACTTGGATATCGGCTAGCTTGGGCTCGTTATTATTTGAAAAATGCGGGATTAATAGAAAGTAATCAAAGAACTCTTTGGAGTTTAACAGCATTAGGAGTGTCGACTTCTGACCTGAACGTAGATCAAATAAAAAGTGTCGCGACTTCTTCACAAATTGAGAAATCGGTTAAGAATGATGATATTGAAACTGATATATATAATGAAGATGTAGAAGCAGAAGATGACAGCTCTGATACAATAATAGATGAACCGTTCGATCCAAAATTAGTCGATATTACTTCAAAACCTCTGATACTTGAAGCTATCTTTAAAAGGTTGAAAAATAAAGAGATTGATCTCTTAACCGGATTTCAAAGAAAAGGTGGATTATGGGATGATACGAAACAAAGCAGACTAATTGAATCAATACTAATTAGATTTCCTCTACCCGCATTTTATTTTGACGGATCTAACGACAACAAATGGCTTATAGTTGATGGTCTTCAACGGATAACTGCACTTAAAAGGTTTGTCATAGACTTGGATTTAAGATTGGAAAATCTAGAATTTTTGCATCAGTACAATAATTTTAAATTCTCCGATTTACCTAGAGATTTACAACGACGAATTGAAGAATTCGAAATTACAATCTATGTTATTAATGCTGGAACTCCAGAAAAAGTAAAATACAATGTTTTCAAGCGTATTAACACAGGAGGACTAGTATTATCAGCGCAAGAAATTAGACATGCTCTTAATCAGGGAAAAGCCTCCGAGTTAGTGAGACAATTAGCCGAATCCGATGAGTTTCAAAAAGCTACAACTTATTCTATAAGCTCCGATCGCATGATGGATAGAGACTTTGTGAATCGATTCATTGCTTTTTACCTGAAGGATCCGATTAAGAATTATAAACCAGACTTAGACACGTATTTAAATGAAGCAATGGCTGAATTGAATAAGTTAGATGACAAATCACTTAACGAAATTCAAAAAATTTTTACAAAAGCTATGAATACTTCATTTGAATTATTTAATGTCTATGCTTTCAGAAAGAGATTTGATATTACTGAGACACGAAGAAAACCAATTAATAAAGCTCTTTTTGAAGTCTGGTCAACTTCATTAGCTAAACTAAATGATGCAGAATTAGTTGGTCTAATTGAAAATAAAGAATTGCTGAATACGAAGTTTTTAAACTTGATGAATAGCGATGATCATTTTTTGGGAGCAATTAGTTCAGGAACTGGTGGAGTAGGACAAGTAAGAATAAGATTTAGAGAGATAAAAAAAATAATATCTGAGGTATTGAATCATGATCAAAAAAATTGATATTAAGAACTTTAAAGTTCTTGAGAACGGTAAGTTTGAATGTTCAAACCTGAATTTATTTTCGGGAATAAATGGTATGGGCAAATCAACAGCGTTACAAACCCTGTTATTGTTAAGACAGTCTTACAAAAACGGCTATTTAAAAAATAATGGTTTAGCCTTGAAAGGTAATTATGTAGATGTTGGAGTAGGTAAAGATGCTCTTTATCAATCCGCAAAAAGAGAAGAAATAATATTTTCTCTTGAATTTGAAAATAATAATACTATTGATTGGGATTTTGCCTATAATTCAGATTCAGACATTTTACCATATAAAAACCAAGCACCTGAAAACATTGATTACGAAAGTATAAGTCTTTTTAATCAAAACTTCCAATATTTAAATGCAGAAAGATTTGTTCCTGAAAAGTTTTATGATAGATCTGATTTTGAAGTTGTTCAAAATGGAAATATTGGAAATAAAGGCGAGTTTGTTGCACATTATCTTTCTGTTTACGGAAATGAATTGGTTTCAGAAGAATTATGTCTTAAAAACTCACGTTCAAATACTTTGATACATCAAGTATGGGCTTGGATGGGTGAGATAACCCCAGGAACAAAAATCAATGTTGAGGAATTAAAAGGTTTTGACGCTGTTCGATTAGAATATCAATTTGAAACAAATGACGGATTCACAAATGAAATTAAGCCTAGCAATGTCGGTTTTGGTTTGACGTATGTTTTACCGGTAATTGTATCACTATTATCAGCCAAATCAGGAGATATCTTGATAATTGAAAATCCTGAATCACATTTACATCCTAAAGGACAATCAATAATGGGTAAATTATTAGCTCTAGTCTCTAAATTAGGAGTTCAACTGTTCGTGGAAACACATAGCGATCATGTGTTAAATGGAATAAGAGTTGCCGTTTCATCTGGTATACCTTCAAGTAACGTGAAAATATTCTTCCTTCATAGAGACTTAAATTCTTCTGAGCATTTTTCCAAAATTTCTTGTCCGAAACTAGATTCTGATGGAAGAATAGATTTCTGGCCTGATGGTTTTTTTGATGAATGGGATAATAACTTAATGAAGCTAATATAATATGAGACTCGTATTGAATGAGCTTTCAATTAAAGAATGTTCCGTAGCAGAAGTTTCCAATCTATATGATTCATTTTTTAAAATGTGTATTAATGCTGGAAAGTCGCATAACAGAAAAGCTAGTATCATATCTGTAAATCGTTTTTCAGAGTTTAACTTTCATAAAGATTTACTATTCCAACAATGGGTTTCAGGTCAGACTAAGGATTTGAAAAATCTTATTATTTCAATGGTATCAAAGTCACCATTAATTCTAGATTATCCATACTACTCATTTAATGGTGAAAATTCTAAAGGTCTTGGCTACGCCTTTGAAAATGACTTGTTAGCAATTAGCTTCGATATGGATCAATTATGGCAGCATACAACTTTACCAATCAAATTGGAATATATAGATGAAGACTCTAATTCATTAGTAGAGGAGAATGTCGAAGTACGACATGCATACGATGGAGATTCTGTTCAGTATCATGAATCGTATATAGATCAAAGTATTTTAAGAGATAACAAACTTGAAGCATTAGAAATAGACTCTGGAGCTATGTTGTGGATACAAAGGCAGGAGCTTTTTCCATCATTATCTTTTTGTTCTCAAATTGAACAACAGATTGCTAGTTTTTCAGGTGATTTACTTGTAAACCTTATAAATCGTCTGATAGAAATGAATCACTATTTTTCAAATTGGAGGACCGGTAATTTTGATAGAAATGCATTTGGAGGTAATTCCAGGTTAGAGTCGCAAACAAGAATAAATCAATTCAACAATCGTCTTAATATTGTATGTCCTGATAGTGAAATTCGTTTATTTTCTTTACACTGCAATTTCTCCTTACATGGTCAAAGAATGCATTTTGTACCTGATCAAACCAAACGGATATGTTGGATTGGATATATTGGTAAAAAGATTGTCTGAAGAATCCGAATCTAAAAACCGGCCCTTACGCGAAAAGTGTAGAAAACAAACGGAATAGAGCGTCGTTTAACCCCTGTTTGACTCAGCCGTCTAATTTGTCTTATAATTTCTATTATGTTAAATAGAATATTTATAAAAATAACCGGAATTAAACTTTCCGGCTATTTATTCAGTATTTCTCCTTACCTCAATTTTTCCAACGCCACCCTCAAATTCGAAATGATTTCTTCCGTATCCTCTACAGCGCAGGTACCTACAGAAAGTCTGTACCACGGAGAATCTACAGATGTTCCAAAGGCATAAAAAGGAACTACGGCAATTTTTGCTTCATTCAAAATATAACCCGTTACATCTTTTGTTTCAGCTAATACGTTTCCTTCAGCGGTTGTTTTTCCAATTAAGTCAAATTTAATTGTCAGATAAATTGCTGCCTGAGGCGTGATTGCATCAACCGCGTGTCCTTCTGATTTCAGTGCCTGAAAACCATCATACAAAGATTTTAAACGTGCATAAATCTTCTCACGTTGTCCATCCAGAAATGTACTGTAAGTATCCAGATCAGATAAATAATTAGCGGAAGCGATCTGCTCTGCCTTTGGCGCCCATGCACCGATATGCGACAACAGTGATTTCATTTTTGCAATCACCTTTTTAGGTCCGAAGCTCCAGCCTACACGGACACCCGTCGCAGAAAGCGACTTTGAAATTCCGTCCACAAAAACAGTATATTCTTTCATTTCAGGGCGAAGCACCACCGGATTAAAATGCTGTGTGCCTTTCATTGTCAGTTCCCAGTAAATCTGGTCAAACATTAGATATACCGGCTTATCTTCCGGTCCTCTTCTGTTGTTTTCCTCTAATATCAGATCACAGATTTCTTCCAGCCCTTCCTTCGTAAAAACCGTTCCTGTAGGGTTTTGCGGTGAACAAAGCGCGACAAGAGCTGCCTCGCGAATAGATGGGCGAATATCTGCTGCTGAAGGCATAAAATTATTTTCAGGCTTCCCTTCGATCACCACGGATTTAGCACGGTGAAGGTAAGCGTAATGATTGTTATTCCAGGACGGAACAGCGAAGATCACTGTATCCTCCGGATCCACCAAAGCAGAAAAAATACTGTAAATAACAGGCCGTGCTCCACCCGCGATAAGGATTTCATCCGGTGAATATTCCAGATTTCCTCTTACCTTCAGCAAGTTGGAAACCGCTTTTCTCAGTTCCGGAACTCCATCCGCAGCAGGATAATTAGTCTGATCGTTCTGATAAGCTTCAATGATGGCTTCCTTTAATTCTGCGGGAATCGGAAACTGTTTCGGGTTGAAATCCCCGATAGTAAGGTTATATATTTTCTGACCCTGAGCAATTAAATGATTAACTTCTGCAGCTAACTTAATGATTTCAGAACCAATAATATTTTCTGCTAATTGAGAAACTTTCAGCTCTGAAGTATTTAAATTTTTCATTAGTTTTTTACACAAAATTAATGATTCAGAACCGCTGACAAAGCATTCCTTTTATTTTTTTCTCAGAAACTACATAACAGAACCGGCAACAAAGCCAAATGCGGCTATAAAACTCAGAAGAATAAAAGCAATATTGATAAATAAACAGATGGATGTATTTCTGTAAAAGATCTTTAACATTCTGATTGCCTGAAGCAGATCTTCCTGTTTCTCATGGTTCAGAAAAGCTTCGGTAAATCTGGTAAACTTCAGCATGTAGTTTGAAACCAGGAAGTAAAGCCCCACAAACAGTCCTGCAAACAATATATATACAATAACCACAACTCCTTTTACGAAGGCCTCCTGCCCCGGATCTGTAAGAGCTGCCTGCTTCATTCCCGTAATGAGCGCCACAGCAACAAATACCAGCAAAAAGCCTAATAAAATAATAGAAGAAATAAAATTTCGCTTCACAGCATCTTTTAAATGAGAAAGCGTATAGTACATATTGTAATGATCTGTTTTCATGGTATCAGCGTTATTAAGAAGATAAGGGAAAAAGCAAAAAGGATAATTGCGATAATGGAAAATACGAAAGTGATGGAAAACTTCTTCTCCAGGTGGCTGAATCCTTCCAGCAGGCTTCCGAGATCATCCTGAGCGTTTACTTTACTGAATGAATTTATTGCTTTGAACAATTTGTCCAGAATGATAATATCTGCAACCACTCCTATAATCATCCCCAAAATACTGGAATAATCTTTTACATAGAATATGCTCCAAAAATTGGTCACCAGATTTAAAATCAGGAGAACGATGCTTGTGAACGAGAAAATGCGGATCCACCTTGTAAGCTCATCAATTTCATTTTTTATGTACTGAACATCAATAAAATTTGATCCTGTCTTTTCCGGAGTTCCGGAAAATTCCTCTTCATTATGTGGCAGATGCAAGTGTTCTTCCATATTCTTTGTTTGAGATAAAGCTAATAAAAAAATGAGAACCTTTTACAAGCTCTCATTTTTTGAACATCTGTTATTATTTAATTAAACGGTCCAGTCGTTTTCATTTCCTTTAAGAGAAAACGGCGGGTATTCCTGAGTTAAATAACTCAAATATAGATTTATACGGATTCCCCATCTGAGAAGCCCTGTCAAATAACCGTGTAAAGCGGGGATGTGCTTTCCTGTAATAAGGATCACCCAAAAATTGATAAAACTCACAATACCTACACCCAGGCTGACAAACACCAGGCAAAATATATGCGGCAAGTAAACATAAAACACACCGAAGAATGCTCTTAGCAGCATGGAACCTCTGCTGATTGTTTCCGGGTATTCAATATCAATAATGGTATTATTATCCGTTTTATTTAACCCGATAGCCGGATACCCATCGGATAAATTCATCATTCTGGCATTTAACCTTAATCCCCATCGTATCATGTTCAGCTGGAAATCAAAAATACCTCTTGGCATTTTTCCCGTGATAAGGATTGCCCAGAAAGCGATTAATTTCACAAACATATTTGCGATTCCTAAAAACAATAAACAAAAAGCATGAGGAATGATGATATAAAACAGACCAAAAAACGTCCTTAACAATAATTCTCCTCTGGAGTAGCTCTCCTGTAAACGTACATCGATTTTCATAAAAATAGTATTTGTTAATTATTAATTACTGAACAATATTAGAAATAAATCCGAATGGATGTTATAAAATGGTTAATATACTTTTCAACATCAGAAAGTCAATATGTTAACAACTGCTTTATTGGCGCATTTTTGCTTATTTTGCAGTTAATTATGGAACAAAACCGGGAAAATAAAATAGTATTCTACGACGGCGATTGTGGTTTTTGCAACTACATTGTAGGGTTCATTCTGGAAAACGAAAAAAATGAAATGCTGCGCTTCGCCCCTTTACAATCCGGCTTTGCACAAACATTGCTTGCTGAGAAAGAAATAAAAATTAATTATTCAACATTTTATTATCTGAAAGACAACCGGATTTATTCAAAATCCAAAGGTTTTTTTGAACTCTTAAAAGAATTGCGGTTCCCTTACAGAGTACTGCGTATTTTCCGCTTTTTGCCCTTATTCCTGACGGATGCTGTATATGACTTTGTTGCAAAAAGAAGACGCAGGCTTCAAAATCCGAAATGCTACTTCCCTACTCCTTCACAGCGAAAGCGCTTTCTCTCCTAATAAGAATAAGAACTGCAGAATCAGCAGGCCGTCAAATAAGAGGTACTGTTCCCATTTTTCTTCCCAGCGATCCCAGAAATAAACCAGGAAAGCCAGAATCAGCGCAACAAAATAAAAATGAAGGAAGTAAGGTGTATTAAGAGTCAGATTCACGAAGCAGATCAGCACCAGAATAACCATGATCCAAAACCTCATTTTTTCAATACCGACGATTTTTATTAATGTTGAAAAGCCATCTATATCCCTGTCAAAATAATCAAAAGGGAGAACCAGGATAAAGACAAAGATAAATTCACTCCAGAAAAAAGAATGAGTAATGATAAATTTCAGGGAAAATGGAAGTGTGCACATTCCCATCCACACGATAGTGATAACAATAGTTTTCAGAAATGGGATCTCTCTTATCGGATTTAAGAAAGGAATTCCCGGCTTGTAAAAAAATGTCAGCAGCGCCAGTATTCCAACCTTCAGCTTCGATTCCGCCGAAACTTCCCAAAAAGCATCAAGAGCCCCGATCAAAAGGCTGATCAAAAGAAGATAATAAAGCCAGTGGCGGTTTTTTTTGTAGTTATGACGAAAGAAATCATACGCGAGGTAAGATCCGCAGAATAACAGGTAATAATAAAAGGAATCAATGTTTTGATCGAAGTAAACGGAAAAAGTCGCTAATGTACATACAGCGCAGAGAGCAATAATTATACTTGATTTTTCTATTATACGCTGTAATAAGTGCCCTTCCAAAATGAGTTATTAACAATTGTATATAGCGAAAATAGTTGCCTTCATTAACTTATCCAACTTTTTTAAGCTTATTTTTGCCTTATGCGAATTGATATTTTAACGATACTTCCCGAATTATTATCAGGGCCTTTCAGCGCTTCGATCCTGCACCGGGCGCAGCAAAAAGGCCTGTGTGAAGTTCATATTCACAACATTCGTGATTATGCCACTAGCAAGCATAAAAATGTGGATGATTATCAATACGGAGGCGGCGCGGGAATGGTAATGATGTGTGAACCAATAGCTTCTCTGATCGATAAACTGAAAGCAGAACGTGATTATGATGAGATCATTTACATGACACCGGACGGTGAATTATTGGAACAGAATATCAGTAATCAATTATGCTTATTAAAAAATATCATCATTCTCTGCGGGCATTACAAAGGCGTTGATGAACGGATCCGTCAGCTGTATATTACCCGGGAAATCTCCATCGGTTCGTATGTCTTGTCAGGAGGAGAGCTCGCGGCTGCCGTTCTTGCGGACTCTGTCATCCGTTTGATTCCGGGGGTGCTGAACGATGAGACAAGCGCGCTGACAGACAGTTTTCAGGACAATTTACTTTCTCCTCCTGTTTATACCCGGCCACCGGAATTCAGAGGCTTGAAAGTTCCTGAGGTGCTGCTTTCAGGAGATTTTAATAAAATTGAAAAATACCGCGAAGAACAGGCTTTGGAGCGTACAAAACAACGACGACCGGATTTACTGGAACATGGAGAAGGTAATTGAAACACTTAAAAACGGAGGGATCATCCTCTATCCTACCGATACGATCTGGGGACTGGGATGTGATGCGACGAACGATGAAGCGTGCAAAAGGCTTATAGCTTTAAAGCAGCGCGGGGCGGAAAAAAGCTTTATCGTCCTGGTGGACAGCATTCAGATGCTGGAACATTATACAACGGATTTTCCGTCGGTCTGCTACGATCTGATTGATTATGCCACCAAACCGTTGACCATCATTTATCCCTCGGTACGTTCTCTGTCGGAAAGAGTGAAAGCGGCAGACGGCTCTGTCGGAATCCGGGTTACGAATGATCCTGTCTGTGTAAAATTAATACGTCAGCTGAAAAAACCGATTGTTTCTACCTCCGCGAATTTTTCAGGTGAGAAAAGCCCTACTTGCTTTGATGATATTTCCGATGAATTGAAATCAAAAGCAGACGCGATCGTCAAAGAACGTTTGCACGCTATTTGCACAACTCCGTCTCAAATTATAAAAATAGGCCTGGATTCATCTATCCGGGTAATAAGAAAATAAAGTTATGAGAAAATTATTGATCACACTTCCCGTTCTTGCCGTCAGCTTTTGCGCATGCTCACAAAAACAACAGGAAGAATCACAAGTTAAAACAGTTAAAAAACAGGAAGTTTCACACGATACAAAAGGACATTCATTTACACTGAAGGATTTTTATACTTCCAACAGCGATTTGGATAAAAAAGTAGAAGAATACTTCGCTAAGCTGGACGATACTTCCAAAGTAGCTCAGGTGATCATGCCGGCAATGGGCCGTTTGGGACAGCCGACAGAAACAATTTTCCGCCTGGTCCGTGAACGGAAAATCGGAGGAATTTTAATGCTGAACGGAACAAAAGAACAATTCAAGTCCTGGATTGACTCTATCAACGATATCAATCAACAGCTTGGAGTCCCTGCATTTTTATACAGTGCAGACGCCGAGCCGTCTTTGATTAACCGCAAAATTACCGGTTCGGAACCCGTTAAAAAGGCGAATGAGCTTAAAACAATAGAAGAAGTACGGGAATGCGCAAAAACGATTTCCGAAGAGCTGAAAGCAATCGGCATCAATTATAACTTTGCTCCGGTAGTAGATATGAGCCCCAATAAAACAGTGGGCTGGAGAAGCTTCGGTGCTGTTCCGGAAAATATCATTCCATGGTCAGCAGCATTCATTCAGACGAGCCAGGAAAACGGTATCATTGCAACAGCAAAACATTTCCCAGGTCATGGACTGGTTTCCGGCGATACGCATAAATCGCTGCAGTCAATTGACGGAGAGCTGAAAGAAATCCAGAATTATCCGCCGCTGATCCGGGACGGAGTGCTTTCCATCATGGTTGGCCACCTGGCAGTTGTTAATAACCCGAACTATAACACAAACGGATTACCGGCTACTTTGTCTAAGAAAATCGTTACGGATCTGCTTCGTAAAGAGATGAAATTTGATGGAATTGTTGTGACAGATGCCCTGAATATGGGAGGAGTCGCAAGTGTACCCAACTGTGATGTAAAAGCGATCGAAGCGGGATGTGACATTGCGCTGATGCCTGTCAATACTGATAAAGCATTCAAAGATATAATCGCTAAATATCAGTCTGACAATGCCTTCAAAACACAAATGGATACTTCGGTAAAACGTATTATCCGCATGAAGATCTGCCTGGGAATTTTGAAATGATATGAAATACTTCCTTATTACATTTTTCCTCTTTTTATCGGCTCAATTGCGGGCGCATGACTTTTATTTCGCTTTTGCAGAGCTGCAATACAATGAAGAGACAAAAACGTTTCAGGGAACACTTTCTTTTACCGGGCATGATGTGGAAGACGCTTTATTGCGGGTTAATTTCATAAAAAAAGGACTGGCATATATAGAAAAAAACGACACAACGATCCATGCTCTTGAGCGCTATCTGCTGAAGAATT
This sequence comes from Flavobacteriia bacterium 40-80, assembly GCA_001899145.1. Lineage (GTDB taxonomy): Bacteria > Bacteroidota > Bacteroidia > Flavobacteriales_D > Crocinitomicaceae > 40-80. Next base: position 146,200 of record MKVF01000006.1, on the reverse strand, counting down.
TTCGCCTGAAATATAAGCTGCAAAACATTCCCTTACACATTCTCGACTATGAAATTCAGAAAAACGGATTGTTGTATATTTACATTGAATCAGATAAAATTGAGCTTGAAAAACGTGAAATTGAAATTGCTTTTTGTAATTTAATGGACGTTTTCAGCGAACAACAAAATAAGATCACCTTTGTTGCTGAGGATAAAAAAATAACGGAAGTATTTCTTCCGGGTTCATGTATTAAATTAATATCATGGTAAAACGAATTGTTCTTACAGCTTTTTTGAGTGTAGCCGGCTTTGCTTTTTCGCAGGATAAATTTGCCCAGCTCTATGATTTGCTGCCTACTCCGAATGTTTACCGTACTGCTTCCGGAGCTCCCGGGCATCAGTATTACCAGCAGAAAGCCGATTATAAAATAGAAATCATTTTAGATGATGAAAATCAGCAGATCAAAGGATTAGAAACAATTACTTACACTAATAATTCACCGGACTTGCTCTCCTATCTATGGATTCAGCTGGATCAGAACATCTACGATAAAAACTCCGATTCAAAGCTGATCCGTGTGGACGACATGAATGATTTTAAAAGCATTGAACAATACGAACACCGCCAGATTAACTTTGATGGCGGATTTAAAATTGAAGAAGTAGCTTCCGTTACCGGGCAAAAGATACGCTACTTTATCAACAAAACCATGATGCGCATTGACCTGGAAAAACCTTTGGCTTCAAAACAAAGTGTTTCATTCCGGATAAAATGGTGGTATAACATTAACGACCGGGATAAGGTTGGCGGACGTTCAGGAATGGAATATTTTAAAGAAGAAAATAATTACCTGTACACCATTGCGCAGTTTTTCCCACGAATGTGTGTTTACAACGACGTAGAAGGCTGGCAGAACAAACAATTTTTAGGACAGGGAGAGTTTACGCTTCCTTTTGGTGATTACACAGTGAGCATTACCGTACCGGAAGATCATATTGTCGCCGGAACAGGCGAATTACAAAATGCTTCTACCGTATTGACAGCAGAACAACGCAATCGTTTTAAGCAGGCACAGACGTCAGACCAGCCTGTTCTTATTGTGACAGAGGAAGAAGCTCGGAAAGCGGAAAAAGAGAAAAAAACAAAGACAAAAACAAAAACATGGATTTTTAAAGCCGTTAATGTCCGTGATTTTGCTTTTGCTTCTTCCAGAAAGTTCATTTGGGATGCCATGAATGTAAAGATCGGCAATCAGAATATTCTGGCAATGTCCTATTATCCGAAAGAAGGAAATCCGCTTTGGGAACGCTATTCGACAAAGCTGGTCGCACATACGCTGAAAACGTATTCCAAATATACGATTGATTATCCCTATCCGGTGGCTATTTCCGTTCACTCCAAGAATATCGGAATGGAATACCCGATGATTTCCTTTAACGGAGGACGCCCTGAACCGGACGGAACTTACTCCGCAGAAACAAAATACGGAATGTGGTCGGTGATTATCCATGAAGTCGGGCATAATTTTTTCCCGATGATCATTAATTCCGATGAGCGCCAGTGGTCATGGATGGACGAAGGTCTGAACACGTTTGTACAATACCTGACAGAGCAGGAATGGGAGCGTAACTATCCTTCACGGCGAGGCCCTGCCCCACTGATTGTTGATTATATGAGAGGTGATCAGAAAAATATCAATCCGATCATGACCAATTCCGAATCTGTCAAACAATTCGGAAACAATGCTTACGGAAAACCCGCTACCGCTTTGAATATCCTTCGCGAAACAATCATGGGAAGGGAATTATTCGATTATGCTTTCAAAACCTATTGCGAACGCTGGAAATTCAAGCATCCGAGCCCGGCAGATTTTTTCAGAACGATGGAAGATGCTTCCGCTGTTGACCTGGACTGGTTCTGGAGAGGATGGTTCTACACGACCGAATTTGTGGACATTTCACTGGATAAGGTTGCTCATAAGCAATTAATGGCTTCTGATCCTGCAGAAATAAAAAAAGAACAAAAAGCCCAGAGCGAAAAACGGGATGTTTATATTTCTGAGCTCCGCAACAAAACGGGTATTCCTCAAACTATCAACGAGCTCGATTCAACAATAGATGATTTCTATGCGAAAAAAGATATTTACGTTGCCGATAAAATCGATTACGAAGAATATGAGCACTATCTGAGCAGTTTATCTGAAAATCAGAAGCAGCTGCTGAATCAGAACATTCAGCTGTATGAGCTGACATTTACAAACGCAGGCGGTTTAGTAATGCCTGTTATTGTACAAGCAATATTTGAAGATGATACGTACGAAACAGTTTATATTCCGGCCGAAATCTGGCGGATGAACGACCAGACCATCACGAAAGTTTTTATCTTCAATAAAAAAGTAAAACAATTCCGTTTAGATCCTTATCTCGAAACAGCAGATTGTGATCTGGACAATAATTTCTGGCCGCCTCAAAAGCAACCTACTCGTTTTGAAAGCTATACAAAATCCAGAACCAGAGAAAACCTGATGCAGAAGAATAACCGGTTGAATTCCGGGAAGTGACACTGCACAATATAAGCCGGAATATGCACACACTTTTTATAAAAAACATGGTCTGTAACCGCTGTATCATGGTAGTGCAGCATGAAATGGAGAAGCTCGGCCTTAGCGTTAAAAACATAACCTTGGGCGAAGTGCTGCTGGAAAAAGAGTTAACCGATGAGCAGAAGCAAAATCTGGTAAAAGTGCTTAATTCACTTGGATTTGAGCTTATTGACGATAAGAAAAGCCGGATTATTGAGAAGATCAAAAATGTAATTATTGACCTTATTCATCATCAGGACAACAACATGAAAACAAATCTGTCAGAGGTACTGAGCACTGAATTGCACCATGATTACAATTACCTGTCCAACCTGTTTTCAGAAGTAGAAGGCACGACTATTGAAAAATATTTTATCGCTCAAAAAATAGAAAAAGTAAAAGAACTACTAGTCTATGATGAACTGTCTTTGAGCGAGATTGCCTTCCGTTTAAATTATTCAAGCGTAGCCTATCTGAGCAATCAGTTCAAAAAAGTAACCGGGCTTACACCAAGCCACTTTAAACAAATACGCGGGAACAAGAGAAAGCCTTTGGATGAAGTTTAAGGCTGCATAATTCACCTTATTTTTTCGTAAATTTGGTCATAACGTTATGAAAGTATGAAAAACAAAAAGTTATACAACCGGATGATCAGCTCTTATGGTTTTGGAAAGGCATACAGAATTGTTGTGCTTTGCTTTTTCTTTTCATTTAGCTTAAATGGTCAGAATTTAGCTGTAAAACCTGAAACAGAGTGCCGTTATAAAGATGCTTATAAAATAGAAAATGTACGTATAGAATGGGATGGCGAATGCCGTGATGGCTATATTCAGGGAAAAGGGACATTGAAAGTTTTTTCAGGCAAACTACTCTACTCGACCTATACCGGACAGGTAAAAAACGGTGACTTTAACGGATATGGAATACTCACCTTTCATGATGGAAACACGTATGAAGGAGAGTTTCTTGATGGCTATTATAACGGATCCGGAAAATACAGAGAAGCGGGATCAGAATATTCAGGACACTTTAAAAAAGGATTGAGAGACGGTTACGGGATCTCTGTATCTCCCGAAGGAGAGCGTTATGAAGGAGAATATAAAGACAACAAAAGATCAGGAAAGGGAAAATTCTTTTTCTCATCCGGGCATGTTTATGAGGGTGAATTCAGCGGTGATGATCTGAACGGACACGGTAAATTAATTTACCCGGATGGAAATATACTTGAAGCGGACTTTTCTCAGGGAATTCCCTATGGAAAGATCATATATACTTCTGCTGAAGGCTGGAAATATGAAGGGGACTTCAAAAACGGACAGTTTGAAGGCTCCGGTAAGATGATCTCTAAAAACGGGGATGTTTATATGGGTGAATTTTCGAAAGGCACAATGAATACGACAGGTACTTTGTTATATGAAAACGGTACAAAATATGAAGGAGAATTTAAAAATAATAAGCCGGACGGAAAAGGAAAAATTACCTCTTCAAACGGACAAGTGTACGAAGGAGAATTCAAAGAGAGTCAATTCGAAGGAACCGGAAAGCTGATTTTAGAAAATGGAGATGTTTACACAGGAGAGTTTTCCAAAGGCATAATAAATGGAAAAGGCACTTATCGTTTTGCTGATGGAAGTGAATATAAAGGTGAATTTGTAAACGGACACTATTTTAATGGCACATTTACGGATATTAACGGCAGCATTCTAATATACAAAGATGGTAATGTACAATAAATCAAAACAATATGAGCAATAACTTTAAAATTATCGGAATTTCCATCGAAACGACAAACGAAAACGGACAGGCAATCACCGATTTAGGTGCACTTTGGGGAAAGTTTTATACTGAAAACGTAATCGAAAAGATCCCAAACAAAACAGGTAATGAAGTGTATTCTGTCTATACCGATTATGAAAGTGATCATACAGGAAAATACACTACGATAATCGGTTCACCGGTTTCTTCTCTTGATCTCATTCCTGACGGGCTTGTCGGGAGAACATTTGAAGGTGCGAACTTCAAAAAGTTTACTGCTAAAGGATCAATGCCAAATGCAATAGCTGAAACATGGAAAGAAATCTGGCAAAAAGACAAGGAGCTCAACAGAAGCTATACGTATGATTTTGAGGTGTACGGAGAGAAATCGCAAAACAGTGAAAATTCAGAAGTAGAAATTTTTATTGCTGTAAAATAAATCGGTCTTCTTTGAATTTTACAAATCAATTCCATAAAACTACAATAATACCTTCCCTTCTTATTGCGAATTTTGTATTGTACGGTAATACAAGCGAAATATGGCAACAAATAACAATAAAGAAATCATTTATCTCCCATTGGAAGGTGTGGAGAGCGAACACTGCGCATTAATTGTTGAGAAGGGACTGGAACAGGTTAAAGGTATAGAAGATCACAAAGTAGAGCTGAATAACCGAAGAGCTATCATCACCGTAGATAACAACGAAACAGTACCCGAAGCGGTAAAGGCGATTAAAGACCTTGGCTATGGTGTTACTACCATTAAAAAGACATTGCCTGTATTGGGAATGTCTTGTGCTTCCTGTGCGGGAAGTGCTGAAAGCATTGTAAAAAGTGAGCCCGGAGTAATCAGTGCATCGGTCAACTTTGCGACCGGGAACCTTACGGTGGAATACCTTCCCAATATGACAAATGCTGACAGGCTGCAAAAAGCAGTACAAAGTATCGGCTATGATCTGTTAATTGAAGAGGAGACCAGGCAGCAGGAGACGTTAGAAGCTATCCATGAAAAGAAATTTCAGCAATTAAAAACCCGAACAATCGGGGCAATTATACTTTCATTGCCTGTAGTTATTATTGGTATGTTTTTTATGGATATGCCTTATGGTAACGAAATCATGTGGCTGTTTTCAACTCCTGTAGTTTTCTGGTTAGGAAAAGATTTTTTCATCAATGCCTGGAAGCAGGCAAAACGCCGCTCTGCCAATATGGATACATTGGTAGCATTAAGTACAGGTATTGCATATTTGTTCAGTGTGTTCAATATGCTGTTTGCAGATTTCTGGCATCAGAGAGGATTACACGCACACGTTTACTTTGAAGCAGCATCCGTTATTATCGCATTTATTCTCTTAGGCAAATTGTTGGAGGAAAAAGCCAAAGGCAACACCTCTTCCGCCATTAAAAAGCTCATGGGCTTACAACCTAAAACCGTTATCGTGATACAGACGGACGGAACAGAGAAGCAGACGACTATCGAAGAAATAAGCACAGGTGATGTTATCCTCGTAAAACCGGGCGAAAAAATTGCAGTGGACGGTTTGGTTATTTCGGGCAGTTCCTACGTGGACGAAAGTATGCTGAGCGGTGAGCCTGTACCTGTATTGAAAAAAGAAAATTCCAGCGTATTTGCAGGAACGATTAACCAAAAAGGAAGTTTTCAATTTAAGGCGGTTAAAGTCGGAAAAGAAACGATGCTTGCCCAAATTATCAAGATGGTGCAGGACGCACAGGGAAGCAAAGCTCCCGTTCAAAAATTGGTAGATAAGATTGCAGGCATTTTTGTTCCTGTTGTGATGAGTATTGCTGTTCTCACATTTATTCTATGGTTCTTTTTAGGTGGCGATAACGGAGTAATACAGGGATTATTAGCCGCAGTTACGGTGTTGGTAATCGCTTGTCCTTGTGCATTGGGACTGGCTACACCTACGGCCATAATGGTTGGAGTTGGTAAAGGTGCTGAAAAGGGTATTCTGATAAAAGATGCCGAAAGCCTGGAGTTAGCCCAAAAAGTGGATGCCGTTATTTTAGATAAAACAGGAACGATTACCGAAGGTAAACCAAAGGTAACAGACATTCAATGGCTCAATAATGACGATACAACCAAAGGTATTTTATTCAGCATAGAAAAACAATCCGAACACCCGTTGGCAGAAGCGGTAATAAAGCATTTGGACGGTGAAGCTGCCATAGGTTTATCAAGCTTCGACAGCATTACAGGCAAAGGAGCCAAAGCCAATTACAATAACGAGACTTATTTTACAGGAAATAAAAAATTGTTAGCTGAAAACAACATCAGCATTGCAGAGCAACTACAAAAGCAAGCCGATGAATGGGGTAAACAATCCAAAACCGTTATTTGGTTTTCGGACAGCAAACAAGCTCTTTCCGTTATTGCCATATCAGATAAAATCAAAGAAACATCCGTACAGGCAATCAAAGAAATACAGGAAATGGGCATTGAGCTGTATATGCTCACAGGCGATAATGAAGCAACCGCCAAAGCCATTGCAGAGCAAACAGGCATAAAACACTACAAAGCAGAAGTATTGCCACAGCATAAAGCCGATTTTGTAAAAGAATTGCAGCAACAAGGAAAAACTGTTGCAATGGTCGGTGATGGTATTAACGATAGCACTGCTTTGGCAACAGCTGACGTAAGCATCGCAATGGGGAAAGGTTCGGATATTGCCATGGACGTTGCGAAAATGACGATCATCTCTTCCGACCTCACTAAGATCCCACAGGCAATCCGTTTATCAAAACAAACTGTAGCCACTATCAAGCAAAATTTATTTTGGGCATTTATTTATAATCTCATCGGCATTCCGGTTGCAGCAGGTATCCTCTACCCGATCAACGGTTTCCTGCTGAACCCCATGATTGCAGGAGCAGCAATGGCATTGAGCAGTGTAAGTGTAGTGAGTAACAGTTTGAGATTGAAATGGAAAAAGTGAGAACCTGGCCGTATTTCGGCGAAAATCAATAAAATACTGATAACACAGGTAAAAATCATAAAAAATCAGCGTCATCTGCGTTCCATTAAAGCTGTATTTTATCAGAATCCGATTGTAATCAAATAAAAAAAATCAAGGAAAAATTTGCGAAACCGAAAAGTTGCATTTAAATTTGTAACCTATTGGTTTCATAAATACAAGTCAGAATAAAATGAGAAGAGATATTTTTCAGGCAATCGCAGACCCGACAAGACGGGCAATCATCTCTTTAATTGCATTACAGGCAATGACACCCAAAACCATTGCTGAACACTTTGATACTACCCGGCAGGCAGTTTCCAAGCATTTACGTATTTTGACAGAATGCGAGCTGATAAAACAGGAGCACAAAGGCAGGGAAATTTATTATTCTCTCGAAATTGACAAAATGAAAGAAATAGATAAGTGGCTGGAACAGTTCCGCAAAATTTGGGAAACAAAATTTAATCAACTCGACGATTTATTGGCAACAATCAAAAATTGAATATGAAAAATAAGACTGAGAATAACAGTTATTGCGCCTTTTTGCGTGGTGTAAATGTAAAAGGTACCAATATGAAAATGGCAGATGTTTGTTCTGTATTTGAAAAAGCGGGCATGGAGCATGTATCATCCGTATTGGCTTCGGGGAATATCCTTTTTTCATCAGCGAGAAGCAAGAGCGAATTGAAGAAGCTGTTGGAGAAATCCATGTCGGAACATTTTAATTACGAAGCCTTTCTTTTTGTAAAAGATAAAAATGAGGTGGAAGCTGTTTTTAGCAACAATCCTTTTGCGGCAAATGCTGATTTTCACATTTACGGCTTTACGGGAATTGACGGTATTGAAAAAACACTGATGGCAGAATTTGAAAAGTCGGTAAAAACAGAAGGTGAAGAAGCACAAATCGTTACAAATAATTTTTATTGGAAAGTGCCGAAAGGCAATACACTTGATTCATCATTCGGGAAAATATTAGGGCGAAAAAACCTTAAAGATGCTTTTACCTCCCGCAACCTGAACACTTTTGAAAAGACTTTAAAAAAGATGCAAAACAATACGCAACATTAAAACAAAAAATATGAACAGTAATTTATTATTTGACTTTACGGTCAACAAGGAAAACAATACCATTCACATCCAACGTGAATTTAACGCCAATCTTGAATTAGTCTGGAAAGCATGGACAACAGCCGAGCTTCTTGATCAATGGTGGGGACCAAAACCATGGCGGGCAGAAACCAAAACAATGGATTTCCGGGAAGGCGGGTCCTGGTTGTATGCAATGGTAGGTCCCGAAGGTGAAAAACATTGGAGCAAAGCCGATTATATTAAGATTATAAAAGAAAAATCCTTTACCCAAAAAGACGGATTTTGTGATGAAAACGGGACAATGGACCCCGAATACCCTCAAAACTTATTGGAAAACAGCTTCAGCCAGAAAGACGATAAAGTATTGGTAGATATGTTGCTTACCTTCGATACATTGGCAGACCTTGAAACAACCTTAACAATGGGTTTTAAAGAAGGAATGACAATAGACTTCAACCAATTGGACGAGTTGTTGTTAGCGCTAAAAAAATAACCGGGCATTCAACGTTAACAGTCAAAAAAGTACATAAAGGCCGGGCGGATGACTGATCATGAGACATTCCCGATTCTTTCCCAAATTCAATAACTATCTTTGCAGTATGAAAATTTTGATTGTTGAGGACGAAGAAGAACTGTTAAATACGCTTGTAGCTTCATTGGCAAAAGAACATTTCGTTATTGAAACGGCCAGTGATTTTTATTCCGCAAGTGAAAAAATTGAAATTTACAGTTATGATTGCATTTTGCTCGACATTATGCTGCCACATGGCAACGGATTACAACTGCTGGAACAACTCAAAAACACAGGGAAATCCGGAAATATCATCATCATTTCCGCTAAAGACTCCCTTGATGATAAGCTGAAAGGGCTTGAGCTCGGCGCAGATGATTATCTTACAAAACCTTTTCACATTGCAGAGCTTAATGCACGGGTAAAGGCCGTTTTGCGAAGAAATAAATTAGACGGTAAAAATACAATTGAGACTGCTAATATTCTTCTGGATTTGCAGGAAAGAACGTTTGCTGTAAACAATGAGAACGTTCCGCTGAACAGAAAAGAATTTGATATCCTGAATTATTTCTTACTCAACAAAAACCGGCTGGTAACAAAAAACGCATTAGCTGAACACGTTTGGGGCGATAACATTGACCAGGCCGATAACTACGATTTTATTTACTACCAGATAAAAAACCTGCGTAAAAAATTACAGGCTGCAAACGCAGATATTGAGATTGAAGCCGTTTATGGAATTGGTTACAAACTGACAGATAGATAAATTATTACTTCAACAATCTGAAACTATCTTCATGATTAAAAGCAAAATATGAGCAGATGAAATTACTGAACAAATCACTTATTTATCTTTCTGTTTCCTTGTTTTTCATCATTGGAGCATGGTCGGTTGTCTTCTATTTTAACATGCTCAATGAAATTAAAGAAAGTGTTGATGAAGGCCTGGATAATTACAAACGGCAGATAATTTACCAATTACAAAAAGATACTTCCATCATTGCAAAAAGTAATTTTGAGGAAAGCTTTTTTGCCATTCACAAAATCCCGGAGGCAAAAGCAATTTCCATAAAAGACACCTACATCGATACGTTAATGTATATGCAGGATGCAGACGATGAAGAACCGGAGCCGGAACCTGTTCGGATGCTCACAACCGCTTTTGAAAATAACGGTCATTACTACGAGCTGAACATTATCAATTCAATGGTGGAAGAAGACGATCTGGTAGAAGAGCTGCTGCGGGAAACGATCGGTCTTTATCTGATTCTGATTATAAGCATTATTTTAATCAATAATCTTGTATTGAAACGGCTTTGGAAACCTTTTTATTCATTTCTCAGCCAGTTGAAGAATTACCGGATCGGGAGCAGTAAGAAATTTCCGGAGATCAAGACTCAGACAAAAGAATTTGCCGACCTGCAAAATGCCGTGAACATATTATTGCAGCATACAATTGAAACTTATGAGCAACAAAAGCAATTTATCGGGAATGCGTCACACGAATTGCAGACTCCTCTGGCAATCACCACCAACAAGCTGGAGCTGCTGATAGAAAAAGGAAGCCTGGAAAATGAGCAAGCAGAAAGCATCGCCGAAGTAATGCAGATAATTGAACGGATGATACGATTAAACAAATCGCTGTTGCTGTTAACCAAAATAGAAAACAAGCAGTTTTTAGACAATCAACCCGTTTCTCTTAATAAAGTTGTTCACCAAACGGTCTGTGATCTGGAAGAAGTTATTGAATTTAAAAATGTGGAAATTTCAATTTCAGAAACAGCAGACGTAACCATGCACATGGATGCTTCTCTCGCCGGCGTTGCCATTTCAAACTTATTGAGAAATGCCATTTTTCATAATATTCTCAACGGAATTGTCAATGTTGAAATTTCGGAAAAAACAATTACCGTCAGCAATACAGGAATAAAAACACCGGTAAACGAACAGAAGCTATTTTCACGCTTTCACAAATCCGGAAACAGCACCAACGGTACAGGACTTGGGTTAGCAATTGTAAAAGCAATTTGCGATCTATACGGTTTTTCTGTCGACTATCGTTTTGAAAATGATTTGCATTATTTTAAAATTCGTTTTAAATAATATTCCCAAATTTTTCCTGATTCACGTTGTTGTTTTGCAACATGAACGTGATAAAAACATATCTCTCAGCTGTTGCAATCGTTACGTTTGCTGGTAATGGTTTTACTCAGACAACTGTAAGAACAGATAAGGTTTCACATGCAGAACCTTTATATTTTGACTTAGTGCGTGATTTGGGGGCGAGAAAAGGCGAAAAAGAGTTTAATGCAGGTTTTGATTTTTCAAACTTCAGACATTATAACAAAAATGCTTTTTTAGTCGAATATGAATTTGCACCAATCAACCGCCTGGGTTTTGAAGTAGAGGCTGATTTTTCTTTTTTCAAAAGAGCAGCACAAAATGCTGAGATTCCTGACAACAAATTAGAATGCCTGCGATTTTCAACACAATATTCATTTTTTATTTCAACCAGGCTGAAAACTACGTTAGCTGTTGGTTACACACAACTTGTTGAATTTACCGACTTCAGACATTTTGGCAAAAACAACCTAGTTACAGGCACAGCTTATAATCCGTTTTTTATTGCTGCTAAACGCTGGGGCGAAAATTTTCACACACTGATCTACGCTTCACCTTTGCTTGAACATGATTTTGCAACAAATAAATTAGCCGTTAACTGGCAGATTAACTCGTCGTTCCTTTATACCATTCCACACACCAAACATTTTATTGGTGTCGAACTGAACAAAGAAATCAATAACGGAAAATTTGAAATAACTATCCGGCCACAGGTCAAAATTAAGTTGAGCAAAAAAATGGCAATCGGTTTAATTACAGGTATTCCGATAAATAAAAAGAATGAAAGTTACAATTCATTTTTGCGGATTATTTATGAACCTTAAAAATTCCCGGTTCTTTCCAGATTGTTGCTTTTAACTTTGTATTATAATTTTAAATTTTAAGAAATGAAGCGAAATCAAACAACAAATGCTATTTGCAAAAAAGTATTTTTAACGGGTTTGTTTGCGTTGACATTATTCAGCAATACCGCCTTGGCACAGCGTATTTCGCAAAGCCAGGTTCCATCTGTAATTGTAAACAGTTTTCAAAAATCGTTTCCCAAAGCGTATGACGTAGAATGGAAACTCAAGGGAGAGCATTACAAGGTAGAATTTGAAATAGGTTTGCTTGGAACAGATCACGACGCCTGGTACGACAAAACAGGAAAGTTAATTCGCCACAAAGAAGAAATTTCCAAAAGCGATCTGCCTCAGAAAGTAGTGGCGAAAATCAACAGCGATTTTAAAGACTATCGTGTGGATGATGTAGAAAAAATCACAGAAGGCGACAAAGTAATTTACAAAATTGAATTAAAATCTTTCAGCGAAGAATGGAAAGTGTCTTTTGATGCTGAAGGAGCTATTTTAAGCAAAGTTGCCGACTAAGTGAAAAAGTATTGCCTAAGCATTTTGTTTTTTGGCTTGTTTACAGGCAAAGCCTTTTCGCAAATCAGCCCGCCTGGAGAAGGCAAAGCCCGCACAGCAGGCTGGTTTGCTTTTGGCATCCGGCAGGAGATCGAAAAAAGCTGGCAATCCATGTCGTACATTGGTGTCGGGAGAAAAAGCAATCCGGACAATTACGACCCGTTTTACAAACCTGCAATTTTTGTTCTTAACCAGGAATTCTATCATCAGTCTCGTAAAACGTGGCAGTATTCATTTGCATTAAGTTACCGCAGACAAGACGAATACTCAGAAAATTCTCCTTACGAACACGACAAACTGAGATCAAAACAGGAATTTCGTTTGTATAGCAGACTTTCATACATACTCAAAACTTCCTATATAAAATTTGTACCGACATTAAGGCAGGAATTCCGCAAATTCTATTCACCCGACTTTAAAAATGCAGATGAAAATTTTCAGTTCCGCTCACGTTTTCGTTTACAAATTGTAGCCTCACTGAACAAAGCGAAAACACAAGCTGTAACATTAAGTTCAGAACAATTATTTTCAGTCAGCAAAGAAAATACGCCCGGTACCTGGACAGACTTCAATTATCGTGAAAGCCGGTTTTCATTATATTATTCGTATTCACCCAAAACGCTGCCGTTTATTTTCAGCATAGGATATATGAACAATTTGATTGGCAGAAAAAATCCCTATAATGTACATTACATAGCATTTGATATTGTAATAGAAAATCCGTTTAAGTTCCAAAAACGATCAAAAAAAAATATAAAAGAGAATTTCGAATAATTCTTTCCCTGTTGCGTTCTTTGATCTTATCAACTGCAACGTAAATACACAAACGATGAAAAACATATTATTAATTGCACTGACTTTTTTTCTGACTTCGGTTTACGGTCAGAAAGCCGATAAAATTTATCTTGATAAAACAGACAGCACCAAGAACTGCTACACCATAATCTATCCGCCGAAGCTTCCCTGGACAGGATACATCGTTCTCATTCCCGGATTTGGAGAAACTGCGGAAAGTGTATTTCTGCAAACCGATCTCCCGAAATTAACCGCACAGAACGGGCTTCTGACAATTATTCCCAACTTTCAGGACGGGGTTTTGTCATTTGGTGTTGACAGCTTAAGCCAGCAGTCGCTCAATGCCATTCTGCAGGATGTCACCAGCAGACACAAGCTGATGGATCAGCGGTTTTTCATCGGTGGCTTTTCAATCGGGGGAAGCTGTGCGATCAAATACGCTGAAAATGCAACGATCAAGCCTGTCGCTGTCTTTGCGATTGATCCGCCGCTTGATTTCGAAAGATTTTACAATTCCGCCAAAAGAGATATCAGGCTGCCTAAAGATACGGAAGTAAACAGAGAGAATGTTTACATGATCGACAGAATTGAAAAAGAGGCAAATGGTACACCGGAAACAAATATTGAAAGTTATTACAGGCTCTCACCCTACTCGTTTTCGGATACTTCACAAAGGGCTTTAAAAAATATACTGAAAACTCCCGTCAGAATATATTCCGAACCGGATATCCAGTGGTGGTTAACAAACAGAAACGCGGATCTGACATCCATGAATGTGACAGAATGCTCCGCGTTCATTAACGAACTGAACAGACTTGGCAACAAAAAAGCCGAATTAATTTTAACACAGAACAAAGGATACAGAAAACCCAACAATACCCGGCATCCTCATTCCTGGAGCATCGTGGACAATAATGAGCTGATAAAATGGCTGCTCATTCAGAAATAATGCGGAAAACCCTGTTATTTCACCGTAAATCTCACAAATCAAACCGGAAATTCTACAACAATTTCTAATGCTATTGTACCGAAATTTGTACTATCAATTTTAAAGCAATGGAAAATAAAGAGTTTCAGTTCAAAACCAATCTTAATTGCGGTGGTTGTGTATCAAAAGTAAAACCCGGCCTGGATCAGGCAGCAGGAATCTCCGAATGGGATGTGAACATTACAAACGCAGACAAAATACTTACCGTAAAGTCAGAAGGCATTACAGAAGAGGAAATAATAGCGCTTATCAAGAGTAAGGGCTTTAAAGCCGAACCGATAGTATAAAGGATTTATTTCTTAAATCCCCGTTTTCTCCGGTAAATATCCTTTCGGGTTTTAGGCCTGAATTCAGGGTTAAAAGAAAAATTCTTGACAAACAGCTCCTCTTTAGGAATCAAAGGGATCGGGTAAAAAGCGCCGTCCGGATTTCCGAAATACGTTACTCCTGTCACTTCTCCGCTGTCAAGATATACTTTCAGGCTGCTGGCATACAAGCGCGACATACCCTGGCGCTTGATTTCCACAAGCGTATCGCTTCGTAAAGTATCCTGCGGAAAGAAATTCGTCTGGGCATTTTGGTTGACTTCAACGCGTATCAACTTATTTTCTCTGAAAAAGGCTTCTATCAGCTTTCCTCCTACCTGGTTATAATAATTACCGGAATCAAGCTCCATTACTACTGTCGAACGCTGGATCAGATCAACTTTCCGGATGACTGAATCATTTATAAAAACAAACATGGTGTCTGCTTTTAGCTCTGAATTTTCATTCCACATCATTGGCTCCCGGTGAAGCGTGATTCGTTCAATCGGCTTGTCTAAGGTCATGGAGTCGCAGGAACCCTGGATTTTTGTTCCGTAAATCTGTACATCCCAAAACAATTCCGCACGTTCCAGCTTATTGGATGAATCGGTATAGATCCAGATGCTGTCGCTGTGAATGTACAAAGTGTCGTCTTTCAGCTGGTAAATGATACAGGCGCTGTCCGTTATAAACCCTTTCCGTTGCTTCTCGGAAAAATAGGCCATTTGTGACAGAAATTCCATTTTATTCGCTGTATCTATAAAATGAACATTTTTTCGCCCGATAGCCATTTTCTCAGAATCACTCACATAAAGACTGTCCCCGCAAATCTGCTTTCCGTTTTGAATGGCAAACGCATTGTCTTCCAGCACAGCATCCTGTTTTTCCGTGTGATACCAGCCTTTATTGCAGTACATGTCCGCATCAGTTGTTTTAATAACTGTTTCTCCAAAGAAATAGACCTTTTTTTCTATGTATTTATACTGAAGCGTATCGGTATCCATATCCAGCGAATCACTCCGGTAACGGACATCTCCGCTGAAATGGAAGTTTTTTTCATTCGGATACAAGTAACCTCTGATGCTTGTAAGCACTTCATTTTTCAGCAGATTCTCCACTTTTCCTCTTGTCTGGTAAACTGCCAGCCCGCTTCCGGCATCATAATCCAGCAAATTGGTCGTCAGACGGTATTCATTGTCCATTACACGCACCCTGCTGAACAGCTTTGCCTTTTTTGTATCCGTATAATACCAAAGCGAATCGCAGTAAAGATTTAAAGAATCGTTCTTGGTAACGTGCACATGTCCGTAAGCCTTGATCAGCTTTTTATTTTCGTAATAATAAGCGGAATCGGAATACACTTTATTTCCTTCATAATTCAGGTTGACACCACCGCCCAAAAGCTTTTGAGCGCCGGATTTGCTGTCGTATGTCAGCTTTTGTGTTCCCGGCAATAATTCAATAACACCTTTCTGTGCCTTTAATCCAATTGGAAAAAGCAAAAAAATTGCGCTGATAAAAAGCGCAATTTTAATAAATGATATTTTTGAATTTCCTGTCAATTTTACTTCGTGTTTAACGTCTGAGATCTGTCCGGCCCAACGGAAACAACTGTTACCGGAACTTCAAGCTCTTTTTCAAGGAACGACACATACTCTTTTAATTCCTGCGGTGCTTCGTTGTAATTACTTAATCCTGTCAGATCCTGTTTCCAGCCTTTTAAATCTATATAAACCGGCTCTATTTCATGATCTGCGATATCAAAAGGAATGTAATCTACTAATTCACCGTTTATTTTATAAGCCGTACAGGCTTTTATTGTATCAAATCCGCTCAATACATCGGCTTTCATCATAGATAATTCCGTCACACCATTGATCATGATCGCATATTTCATTGCCGGCAGATCTATCCAGCCACAACGACGCGGACGACCTGTAGTAGAACCAAATTCTCTTCCTTCCTGGCGGATTGCTTCTCCGTCTGCGTCAAAAAGTTCTGTAGGAAAAGGTCCGGATCCCACACGTGTGCAATAAGCTTTGAAAATACCAATCACATTTCCGATTTTAGTCGGTGCAATACCAAGTCCTGTACAGGTTCCGGCTGTAACAGTGTTAGAAGAGGTCACAAACGGATACGTACCAAAATCAATATCCAGCATAGTACCTTGTGCTCCTTCCGCTAAAATTTTCTTTCCTGCTTTAATCGCCTCATTGATGTATTGTTCTGAATCAACACATGTTAATGAGCGTAATAACTCAACTCCTTCGAAAAATTCAGGTTCAGAATCACATAAATCGTATTCAAAACCTTCATAATGTCCCAGCATGGAAGTGTGTTTATCCACCAATGTCTGGTATTTCTCTTTGAAATTCGGGGAAAAGATATCACCAACACGAAGACCATTTCTTCCTGTTTTATCCATATAAGTAGGTCCGATTCCTTTCAATGTTGAACCGATCTTATTTTTTCCTTTTGCAGTTTCAGAAGCGGCATCCAGCAAACGATGTGTTGGTATGATCAAGTGTGCTTTTTTCGAGATCAGCAGCACATTTTTTAAATCAAGGTTATACGGAGCCAGCTTGTCTATTTCTTTTTTGAAAACAACCGGGTCAATAACAACACCGTTACCGATCAGATTGATCGCTTCCTTTCTGAAGATTCCGGAAGGAATTGTATGAAGCACGTGTTTGTTGCCTTCGAATTCTAACGTATGTCCTGCATTTGGTCCTCCCTGGAAACGGGCAATAATATCATATTGAGGCGTCAGAACGTCCACAATTTTACCTTTTCCTTCGTCTCCCCACTGAAGACCTAATAATACATCTACACTCATTACTTGTTTTTAATAATAGTTACTGCGTTTTCTATGGAATCCGAGATCGCAAAAATATCGTTTAACTTTGCTATCCGGAATAATTTTTCTACATTTTCCTGGAGATTGACAAGAACAATCTTTTTATTGTGAATACGGGTACGGGTCAACAACCTGATAAAGAGAGAAAGCCCGGCGCTTGAAATATACGTCAGCTGTCCTAAGTCCAGAATAATGTTGTTTTCCAGATGTGATTCCAGTACCGACAGAATTTTGTTCACCTCGTCATCGATCAGTAAACGGCCTCTGATTTCACAAACAACACTATCATCGCTGATAAATTTTACTTCAAAATCCACTGTAAACTGATTTATTGGTGAACCGGCTGATTTTCCGGTTTCTTCTCATTATTTTTCACACCGTAGAAATAAAGCGAATGGTGTAAAATTTTAACATCAAAAATCTCTTCGATCGTTGCTTTTATCTGCTGGATCCGGGGATCGCAGAATTCTAAAACCTCGCCTGAATCCGTTAAAACAACATGATCATGCTGCTTTGAGCCATGAGATTTTTCAAATTGAGCAATGTTTTTACCAAATTGATGTTTGCGGACTAAGCTACATGCCAGAAGCAATTCGATAGTATTGTATAAAGTCGCGCGGGAAACACGGTAATTCTTATTTTTCATCTTGATATAAAGTGATTCGATATCAAAATGACCGCTGTAATTATAAATCTCAGCAAGAATTGCAAAACGCTCCGGAGTTTTGCGGTGACCGTTCTGCTCCAGATAAGCTGAAAAAATGTCTTTAACTCTCGACTGTAAATCTTCTGTCAACATCTCTCTAGGTAAAGCACAAAGTTAACTATTATTTGGTATGTTAAATGTCTTTTAAGAAAAGATTTCAACAATTGTTATGCACCGGGCTTAAAAGTAATTTTCAGGACTGTTACTGTTTATTTCCTATAGAATTAACTCCGTCGTCCCCTTATTTTACCTTTCAACCTCTTTTTTCAGTTCAATTTCAATTTTTTTCTCTTTTCACCATGATAATAATTAACTTTAAACGGAAAATTCATCAAAAGTGTAAACTATGAGAAAAAACATCGTCCCTTTTTCTTTTTTGGCGCTCACACTAACGTTAAGCGCTTGTAAAAATGAACATTCAGAACAAAATAATATGAAAGAAACAGAAGAAATCGCTGAAAATAACAGTGATATTATTGTTGACCGGTTTGCAGACATCCAGGTGCTGCGCTATGATATCAAAGGATTTGAAAACCTTTCGCTGAATCAAAAATTGCTGGTTTATTACCTGTCAGAAGCAGGACATTACGGACGTGACATTCATTACGACCAAAATTTCAAATACAATCTGGAAATCAGGAAAGCATTTGAAACAATTGTAGGAAACTATAAAAATGAGAAAAACGAGGATTATCAGAAATTCCTGACATTCGCAAAACAATTCTGGTTCGCAAATGGTCTGCACCATCATTACGGAATGGATAAATTCAAGCCAGAATTCAGCAAAGAGTACTTCCAGAAGCTTCTGAAAGAAAATAATGCTTCTTTGAGTAACGAAGCCATTGAAGCGATTTTCAATCCTTCTCTGTATGCAAAAAGAAAAGTAAAAGACAGCAATAAAGACATGATTGCTGCATCTGCGAATAACTTTTACGGAGAAGGTGTTACTCAAAAACAGGTCGAGGAATATTATTCAAAAGTAATTGACAAAAACGACCATGAGCCGATCGAATACGGCCTGAATTCCACCATGATCCTGAAAGACGGCAAGCTGGCGGAAGATGTATGGAAAAGTGGCGGGCGTTACGGAAAGGCAATGGATAAGATGATCGAAAACCTGAAAGAAGCCGTTAAATATGCTGAAAATGAACCCCAGAAAAAAGCATTGCTGAAGCTGATTGATTATTTCAGAACAGGTGACCTGAAATTATGGAACGAATATAATATCCTCTGGACACACGCAACCGAAGGTGATATTGACTACATCTTAGGCTTCATCGAAGTATATGGTGACGCGATCGGAAAAAGAGCTACTTTTGAGAGTGTTATTGAAATCAACGATTTCGAAGCTTCCAAACAAATGTCTGTTGTTGCAGCAAATGCACAATGGTTTGAAGACAATTCTTCTATTCTTCCTGCACACAAAAAAGCGAAAGTAACCGGTGTCAGCTATAAAGTGGTACAGGTAGCTAGTGAGTCGGGTGATTGTTCGCCTTCTACTCCTATTGGTGTAAACCTTCCGAATAACGAGTGGATTCGTGAAAAGCACGGTTCCAAATCCGTAAGCTTAGGAAATATCATTACTGCTTATGACAAAGCAAGCGGACCGGGAATGCTGAATGAATTCGCTCACGATGAAGAAGAAATCGAACGAGGTAAAAAACATGCTGCATTAGCAGGAAAATTACACACTGCGCTGCATGAAGTGATCGGACACGCGTCAGGACAAATTAATAAAGGTGTCGGCCAGCCCAACGAAACATTGAAAAACTTTGCCAGCACTTTGGAAGAAGCTCGCGCTGACTTAGTTGCCCTGTACTTCCTGCTGGATGAAAAACTGGTTAATATCGGATTAATGCCATCACTTGAAGTCGGAAAAGCGGAATATGATTCCTATATCCGAAATGGCTTATTAACACAATTACAGCGCCTGGAATTAGGCAACCACCTGGAAGAAGAGCACATGCAAAACCGTCAGCTGGTGGCAGCATGGGTGTTTGAAAAAGGACAGAAAGACAAAGTAATCGAGAAAGTAATAAAGAACGGAAAAATCTATTACGATATCAAAGATTACAATAAATTACGTGTCCTTTTCGGTGAGCTGCTGAGAGAAATTCAACGCATCAAATCCGAAGGCGATTACGCTGCCGGAAAAGCTCTTGTGGAAAACTACGGAACAAAAGTGGACAAAGCAACACACGAGCAGGTATTACAACGTGTTAAACCTTTGAACATCGCACCATACAGCGGTTTTGTGAATCCAACTTACGAGCTGGTAAAAGATGCGAATGGCAAAATCACTGATGTGAAGCTGATCAACAAACAGGGATTTGTGGAACAGATGCTGTATTACGGAAAAAAATATGCCACGTTGATATAAATCAACTTTTTAGTAAATAATGATACAAATCGCCGGGTAACTCCGGCGATTTTTTGTTAAAATGTGTATCTTGCAATATGTTGAAAAATAAACTCCTTTTTCTGCTTTTTTCACTATTATCAGGAAACCAAGCATTCCTGCAAATCATTTTTTCAGACAGTATTTCAATAAAATTAGAAACTCACTTAGATCAATTTAAAAAGAAAGGAAGATTTATCAATTATATTCCACAGGGAACATGGTGTCACAAAGGAGTTAATTCCAATAAAGAGAAGATCACTTTTAAAAACACTCAAAATCTCACTACTATTGAACATTTTAAAGACAATAAAACTATTGATATTATCTCCATAACTTCTGCAGATAATTATTTAAAAAAACAGCTTATCTGTCTGTTACTTTTCGAAACAAATGAAGCACTTTTTAATAATAATTTTTTTCCTCCCGATGATGATCTGATTTTTTCAAAAAAAACGATTGTTCCCAACAATAAAAAAATCAGCGAAGACACTATTTTCAACAAAGCGATCCAACAATTTGTCACTTTTAATCAATTTGATACATTATTAGGAAGTTTATCTGCTTTTTCAAAAAGAAAAGAATTTATTTCTACCGACTGTCTGTCTGATAAAGCTAATTTACGAACTAACATTTTAGATTTATTGGACTTAGAGTCTGTTTATCAAGGGAATGAATATTATATTGAATCTTCAATTACATTCAAAAAAAATCTTTACTCTTTCTTTAGTAATAACACCTTTTTTGCTGATGATTTTAGATCTTCGAATAGTGTGAAAATCATACGAAATAAAAAAAGAACTTTTCCTACTTCTGTTTGTGAAACAATTTTTGCTTTTGACACTCTTTCCAAAATTACTATCACCGGAGAATATCTTAACGGACAGAAAAACAATGTATGGTATTATGATTCTATTTGTATTAAAGATATAGTACCTTTTCCTGAGGATTACTGTGGGGCTATGTATATAGATTATCTAAATTTTACAGATAAATCTACTGAAAAAGAAATAATTATGAGAGATAACAAAGGAAATATAATAATTAGAGGGAAAACTAAAAACAATATTCCAATTGAAGTATGGAATATAAGTAAAAATCACTATTCTTTCCAGAACAACAAATGGACTTTAGTGAAGTAATAAAGATTTTAAAAAGTTTCTAACTTTTAAACTATGTCCAAAAATTCCGTCAATTGATGTATCTTTGTACAGACTATGAACCAGTACAAAAAAGTAGCTTTTCATACACTTGGCTGTAAGTTGAATTTTTCAGAAACTTCAACCATTGCTCGTTTGTTCGAGAACGCCGGGTTTGCACGGGTTGATTTTGAAGATCAGCCGGATGTTTATGTCATCAATACCTGTTCTGTAACTGAATTTGCAGACAAAAAATGTGCGCAGCTGGTTCGAAAGGCATTAAAAATTAATCCGGATGCGTTTGTTGCCATCATTGGTTGTTATGCGCAACTAAAACCAACAGAAATTGCCGGGATTCCGGGAGTTGATCTGGTATTGGGCGCAAATGAAAAATTTGATATTCTTCAATACATCGAAGACATTCAGAAAAAAGAAGCCGCGAAAGTAGCTTTCAAGAATATTAAGGAAACGAAAGAATTCATTCCTTCATTTTCACTCGGTGACCGCACACGTACCTTTCTGAAAATTCAGGATGGCTGTGATTATTTCTGTACGTTTTGTACTATTCCGCTGGCAAGAGGAAAAAGCCGCAATGCAAGTATTGAAGCAACTGTTGGTGAAGCCAGAAAAGTAGCTCAGACAGATGTAAAAGAAATAGTGATCGGAGGCGTCAATATCGGCGATTTCGGCCAGGGCAGCGATGAGAATTTCTTTAGGCTGATCCAGGAATTTGATAAAGTAGAGGGGATTGAACGGTTCCGCATCTCTTCTATCGAACCGAACCTGCTGAATAATGAAATCATTGATTTCTGCCTGACAAGCTCGCAACGTTTCGTTCCGCATTTTCATATTCCGTTACAGGTTGGAAATGATCGTCTTTTGCAAAAAATGCGCCGTAAATACGAGCGCTCGCTTTATGCAGACCGTGTAGCACGCATTAAAGCGCTGCGGCCTGATTGCTGTATCGGTGTGGATGTAATTGTCGGTTTTCCGGGGGAAACAGATGAGGACTTTATGGATTCATACAATTTTATCAAAGAGCTGGATATCTCCTACTTACATGTGTTTACTTATTCCGAAAGAGCAAATACCAGCGCTCCGAAATTAGGCGAGCGTGTCCCGATGGAAAAGCGCCGTGAACGCAGCAAAATGCTCCATATCCTGTCCGATAAAAAGAAACGTCAGTTCTATGAGCAGAATATTGATTCTGTAAGAACGGTTCTTTTTGAAGCAGAAGAAGACGGAGGTGTAATGTATGGTTTTACAGAAAACTACATAAAAGTGAAGATTCCTTACGATGAAACACTGGTCAATCAGATTGTTCAGGTAAGACTGGATGAAATTGACCGTGACGGAATATTCAAAGTGTCAATTTTAGAAACAGTAACTGTTTAAATTCAAGTCAAAATGCGAGTATATCTGGACAATGCCGCTACTACCCCAATTGCTCCTGAAGTTGCAGCATGTATGATTCCCCTGCTGCAAAATGAATTCGGTAATCCTTCTTCTTCTCATTATCTCGGCCGTCAGGCAAAAGCGATTATTGAAAATGCCAGAAGGACCATCAGCTCGAAGCTGAATTGCCTTCCTTCCGAAATTATTTTCACTTCCGGAGGAACAGAAGCAGACAACATGACATTTCATACCGCTGTCAGGAAATTAGGAGTGCGCCATATTATTACTTCCCCGATTGAGCATCATGCCGTTGGTCATACAGCGGAGTTCATGAAAGAATTATATCCAGATGTGCTTGTTTCTTACGTTCGGCTGGACGATAAAGGTCACGTGAATTTGAATCACCTGGAACAGCTTCTGGCGGCTTCCACAGAAAAAACACTGGTATCGTTAATGCACGCCAATAACGAGATCGGAACCCTGCTCCCGTTAAAAAAAGTAAGCGAATTAACCCGTCAATACAATGCATTGTTCCACTCTGACACGGTTCAGACCATGGGACATTATACCTTTGATTTACAGGATTTAGATATTGATTTCATCACGTGTGCAGCACACAAATTTCACGGACCCAAAGGAATCGGTTTTCTGTATGCCAACAGAAAAAATACCATTGAGCCGATGATTCACGGAGGTGCGCAGGAACGTGGTTTCCGTGGAGGAACGGAGAACCTGTATGGAATCGCAGGCCTTGCAAAAGCAATGGAACTGGCTTACGAGGATGTAGAAGGGCATCAACAACACGTTCAGGAGTTGAAAAGCTTCATGATGCGGGAGCTGGAAGAAAAGATAGATGGCGTTTATTTCATCGGTGACACAATCCCTGAACGCAGCTTATATACCGTTTTGAATGTCAGTTTTCCAAAAACGAGCAAAGCAGGAATGTTACTGTTTACACTTGACCTGAAAGGTGTCTGTGCAAGCGGCGGAAGTGCCTGTTCTTCCGGGGCTGTTAAAGGTTCTCATGTCCTGGAAGGAATAAATGCGGACGGTTCACGGCCAAATGTGCGCTTTTCATTCTCCCGTTACACGACAAAAGAAGAAATTGAATTTGCAGTAGAACAATTGGTGGCTATCTTTGAAAAAACACTGATATAACGAATTTTGCAGAAAAAAAAACATATCCTGTTTCTCGCTTCCTGGTATCCGAACAAAAACGCGCCAACTCTGGGGAATTTCGTCCAGAAGCATGCAGAAGCAGCGGCCTTGTTTAATGAAATCACCGTTATAGCTGTATTTTCCCACACCTCGGGTGCTTACGAAATTGTAGATGTAACAGAGAATAATGTCCGCAGCATTACCTGTTATTATCCGAAGGTCACGATTTCTGTTCCGCTTTTAAAGCAATTTTTACAGCTTTACAGAACCCGGAAAGCATTTGACAAAGCTTTCTCACTCTACCTGAAATCCGGCCAAAAACCGGAGCTGGTTCACCTGAACGTTGTTTATCCGACAGGATATTTCGTAACGCAACTAAAACGAAAGCTCAATATTCCGTTCGTAGTCACCGAGCATTCCACGGCTTTCCATGAAGGAAAAAATAAAATGCCCGCTCTGCCGTTAAAAATGGCAATACGTACTATGAACGAAGCCGCAAAAATACTGCCTGTCAGCGAAGACCTGAAAAAATCGCTGATGAAACACGGAGTGACAGTTCCGATGCGTGTTATTTCGAATGTTGTGAATGAAAATATTTTTCATAATACCACTGTAAATCAACCTGTAAAATCACAATTCATTCATATTTCAACAGCGATAGATGAACATAAAAATGTCTCGGGAATTATCCGGAGCATCAAAAAACTCTCTCAACGCACAGCTGATTTTCATTTTTTAATTGTCAGCGATGGTATTTTAGAACCCTTTATTGATTTAGCTTACAATCAGTTAAATATTCCAGCCTCACTCTTGTCTTTTGAAGGAACAAAAACCACTACGGAAATAGCAGAAGCAATCAGCGAAAGCACCGCTTTAGTGCTGTTCAGTAATTATGAAAATTTTCCATGTGTCATTCCGGAAGCTTTTATGCTCGGAAAACCTGTTATTTCGACAGCTGTCAACGGCATTCCCGAACACGTCAATTCACACAACGGGATATTAATTGATGTCCGGAATGAAGAGCAGCTAACAGAAGCAATGTTGTCTGTTATTCAGCAACAAAATATTTTTGATGCAGTCCAAATCCGGAAATACGCGCTGAAGCATTTTAGCTATGAAGCTGTCGGAAGGCAATTTGACGAAGTTTACAACGAAATACTGGCTCATCATGTTTCGTAAGATCCTGGAAACCATCTTCAGCAAAGGTTTTACGGCAGTATGCAATTTGCTGATATTACTCATTACAGCCAAATATCTTGGGGCATACGGCCGTGGAGAAATGGCCGTTATTGTTCTGGGAATCACAATTGTCGGAATTTTCCAAAACATATTTTCCGGAGCAGTGCTCACCTATCTTGCTCCACGATTTCAGCTCATCAGACTGCTGGCAACCGCAAGCTTATGGAATCTGCTCATGGCTTTTATTTTGCCTTTTATTTTAGTGCATTCCGGTTTATTCCCCGAGCATTACCACTTTGATTTAATAATATTATCCTTTATTCTGGGATCAATTTCATTAATTCAGAGCTCCCTTTTAGGATTAGAAGAGATTAACCGTCAAAATCTTATCGAAATTACAAAAGCGTTCAGCTCCGTTACCGCCATGGTATTTTTGATCGTATTGCAGAAAAAACATTTTACCGGAGCAGTTGTTGAATCATTTTACTGGTCTTATTCCGTAACACTTGCTTTAGCAGTGCTTTTTCTGCTTCCTAAAATTGCCCGGAAAAAGCCAACTGAAAGCGAACATCGCTCTTTTTTGGCAGCGTTTTTTAAAATCGGTTTTCAGATGCAGCTGAACAATATTTCACAGATGATCAATTACCGTTTCTGTTATTACCTGATTGAAAAAACGTTAGGTCTGGCAGCTCTGGGTATTTTCTCTGTTGCGACATCTTTAGTTGAAATAATATGGATTATATGCAAGAGTATTAGCGCAATACATTACAGCAAGTCAGTTAATTTGAAATCTGCAGAAAAGCAAATTCTGCTGACACAGCGTCTTTCCAAAATGAGCCTTATTTTAACTGTTCCTTCGCTATTAATTCTCCTGTTGCTACCCAACGAATTATTTTCCTGGATCCTTGGGAAGAGCTTTGGCGATTTCAAACCTTTGTTTTTATCATTGGCTCCAGGCGTTTTATTTCTGGCTGTCTTCACTATTTTTAATCATCACTTTTCCGGAGTAGAAAAAAACATGATCAATGTAAAAGCTTCTTTACTTGGGAATATTATTACGGTAATCACGGGATTTTTAACTATTCAATATTTCGGAATTCTCGCAGGTGGAATAGCAACCAGTACCGCTTATTTTGGGATGTTCCTTTATTTATTCCGGCAATTCAACAAAATGTACGGATTGTCTTTTTCCTGGTTCAGCTTCTCTAAACAGGAAATAAGATCTGCTTTTGATTTAAGGGTTTTTGAAAGCTGAAATAAACTTAAACTTTGATTTTTCCGGCCAACAGATAAGTACATGCCATTCTCACAGCCACACCGTTCTCTACCTGATCCAGAATGATGGAATGTTCGGAATCAGCTACATCTGAGGTAATTTCCACACCTCTGTTAATCGGCCCGGGGTGCATGATAACAATTTCCTTATCTAAAGAATCCAGCAGCTCTTTATCCAGACCATATTGCATGGAATACTCCCGGAGAGAAGGAAAATATTTGATATCCTGGCGCTCCAGCTGAATTCGTAACATATTAGCAACGTCACACCACATCAATGCTTTACGTAAATTATGTTCTACCTTTACTCCAAGCTGGTCAATGTATTTAGGAATCAGTGTTGCCGGGCCGCATACCATTACTTCTGCTCCTAATTTCTGAAGGCACAGAATATTAGAAAGCGCTACCCGTGAGTGTAAGATATCACCAACGATCACTACTTTTTTTCCTGCTACATCTCCAAGACGCTCTTTAATGGAAAATGCGTCCAGCAGAGCTTGCGTAGGATGTTCGTGTGTTCCGTCACCCGCATTGATAATTTTCGCTTTTACTTTCTGGGAAAGGAAAACGGCTGCTCCGGGATTCGGATGGCGCATTACCACCATATCCACTTTCATCGAAAGAATATTGTTGACCGTATCAATTAACGTTTCTCCTTTTTTTACGGAACTGTTTGCAGCTGCAAAGTTGATGACATCAGCAGAAAGGCGTTTTTGTGCCAATTCGAAAGAAAGTCTTGTACGTGTTGAATTTTCAAAAAATAAGTTGGCAATGGTAATATCTCTGAGCGAAGGAACTTTTTTAATCGGGCGGTTAATAACCTGTTTGAAGCTTTCCGCCGTCTGAAGAATTAACTGAATGTCATTTTCCGTTAAATTTTTAATTCCTGTCAGATGATCTACACTTAAATTATCCATTGCTTTCCGGTGTATATAAAATTACCTTGTCTTCTCCTTCAATTTCTTTCCATTCGACCGACACTTTTTCTGAGATAAGCGTGTCAATGGATTTCCCGACATAATCCGCCTGAATCGGCAAATCACGTTTAAAACGTCTGTCAATAAATGCTGCCAGTTCCACTGATTTAGGCCGTCCGAATGCCATTAATGCGTCTATCCCGGAACGAATGGTCCTTCCCGTAAATAAGACGTCATCAATAAGAATTACTTTTTTACCCTCGATGATAAAATCGATATTCGTCACACTGGGAACCAACGGTTTTTCTCGGCGGCGGAAATCGTCACGGTAAAAGGTAATATCCAGCTGTCCGCATACGATTTTATGTCCTGTGATTTCTTCAAGAATGGAAGTTATCCTGCTTAAAACGTAAATACCTCTCGGTTGTAAGCCGACTAAAACAGTATCCGAGAAATCATCATGATTTTCAATTAATTGATAGCAAATCCTTTTCAGGGTTAATTGAAATTGCTCTGAGTTTAAAATGACCTGCTTTTCCATCAGCGACAAATGTAAGAAAAAAGCAACAAATCAAAGATGTATTCCGGATTCATTTTCCTAAAAATCATTTTTAAAATTCATTCCAAAATTGTATATTTGAGAGAAATAAAATTCAAAATGTCTTCTGCTGAATTAAAATTGAACATTATTAATCAGATAGCTAATCTGAAAAATATTGCTGTTATTGAACAAATTCAAAGACTTCTCGACTTTGAGCTTCAGGAAGACACCTATAAATTATCCGAAGAGCAGGAACAACGTGTTTTTGAAGCAAGAGAAGAATATTCGAAAGGAAAAATTTTATCTGACAAACAGGCAAATTCTGAAATTAACAAATGGCTAAACGAACAGTAATCTGGACGGAAAAAGCTTTCCTTGAAAGAAAAGAAATACTGGAATATTGGATCAGAAGAAATCAGTCCAAGTCATTTAGCATCAAACTAAATACATTGATTTTAAAAGAATTGAATCTCATTTCTTTAAATCCAAGCACGGGAAAGAAAACAAATTATGAGAATATTCGTCTAAGAATAATTCGGGACTACCTGTTATTATATGAAATCTCGAAAACTGAGATTATCATCCTTATAATATGGGATAGCAGAAGAAATCCTGAAAATTTAACTATCAAATAGAAAGCGACAGATCAGTACTGAATCCCCAATTCATTTTCCCAAAAATCATTCAGATAAGCCTGCATTTTTCTGGCAATAGTATTTTGATAACGTTTGGTGCGATAACCACCCACCCAAACAATTCCACGGATAGCATTCGTGAAGAAAATCTCATCGCCAGAAAGTAAATTCTGAGGTAAGATAGAACATTCATATACTCGAATCCCGTGCTTGATTGCCAGATTGATGACCTGCATCCGCATCGTCCCTGCTATACAACCATCTTCCAGGCTTGGCGTATAAAGAACACCGTTACTGACGATAAACAAATTAGAATTACTGGATTCAAGAATAACACTTTTTTCGTTTGTTATCAGATAATCATCCAGTCCTTTTTCTTTAGCCATAATTGCAGCCATGATATACATCAGGCCGTTTTTGGTTTTGTAGTTCGCTAAAAAGTTGTTTTGCTTTTTTAATGGCTGGTAAATATCAATTTCCAGGCCTTTATTATTCAATTCAAAGAAATTAGAAGTATAAGGGACAACTTCAATAAAGTAATTGATCTCATTGGTTTCCGGGAAATAAGTTCCTCCGTTCATACGGTCAACGGAAACACGGCACTTACCTCCTTCTGTAATTCCCGATTTCTGAATCAGCTCCTCAATTTTTGATTTCAAAAAATCCAGTGTAAAATATACCGGTAAACGCAGCTGGATTGCTTTTGCACCATCTTCAAGACGCTTGAAATGATTTGCCAGATTGATGGGAATTCCTCCGATAATTCTGATACTTTCAAAAAGACCGTCTCCATACATAAAAGCACGGCTGCCCGTCTGAATAGTGGGCTTGTCAGCAGGAAGGATTGCTCCGTTATTGTTAATGAATAATTCAGCCATTGATTCTTAATATCAGGTCAATAAATTCTTTTCCTTTGTCAAAATTAATACATAAAACGTAAGCAACACCATATAAAGCGCTAATAATGTGTACATCATGTGCAATCCGTCCTTGTGCGCGCTTCATTGCGACAAATTCTATCGCCAGGTACAGGAAACCGAAAACGAATGCTTTCATCGGGATCGCAAAGAAAAACAGGAATTCAACATTGGGCATCCAGAGAATAAATGCAAAAATGGTTGCGCTGACGGCTCCCGAAGCTCCGATAGACTGGTAATTATAATTATCCGCATTTTTCATATATGAACGAATGGTTCCGACAATAGCGCCTCCCAGATAGATGGCCAGGAAATGAAATTCACCTACTGTTATATCGTACGAGTAAACCAGAACGGCTTCCATATATCTTCCGACAAAATACAAGGACATCATATTAAACAACAAATGCATGGAATCAGCATGCAAAAAAGCATGTGTAATGATCCTGTAATACTGCCTGTCATGTTTTATTCTGTATGGACTGAAGGAAAAACGGTCTATCAGTGAAGGTTTATTAAATCCGTAAAAAGAGATCAAGGCCGTTAAACCAATGAGCAAATAGGTAACAATAAACATATATTTTTTTATATTTGTCCTGAACAACAAACATAAACAAAACCCTTCTAAAAACATGACCTATCGCCTATTTTTTGCTTTCATACTTACTTTTTTAAGCTTTTCCTGCTCTCAAAAAGGACAGAGCTCCGAAGCTAACGGAAAAATCAAAACAACTGAAGAGTTATTTCATGAAGGAGCTGGTCATATTGCACTTTATGATTCACTCTCAGCTGCAGATAAAGAACAAGTTATTCAATTTTACCAGCAGAATGATTTTACCTGTCTGTTCCACGATAAAAAAGGAAATTTAACAGCCAGCGGACGGATCTTAGATAGTCTTCTGACAAATACACTGTATTTCGGATTGCCTCAAAACCGGATTTATATTCCTGCTGAAAGCGATAGTAAAATACCTGATAATGTACGTTTTGTTTTATCCGATGTACAACTTACAATAGGCTCTTTACGGTTACTCAGCGATCTGGAAAACGGATTCAGCGATTCTTTAAAATTGAAAGGCAGAGCTTTCGATCTGGCTGACTTCAAACATCTCAGCACATTCAGAACTATCTCTAACCGAAATGTTTTTTATGCGGTTGCTAACTCATTTCTTCCCAAAAACAACCATTATCTGATGCTCGCGGAAGCACTAAAGAACCATCTGGATACTGCTGATATTTCCCTGAAATTATTTGAAGTTCCTCTTTCACAAAAAGATTCAGCTTTAGCTTATAAAAATGCGCTGGAAAATCTCAAAAGAAAGGAATTCCCTTTTTCGGAAGATGAAGATCCGGTAGAAATCATTAAACGCTACCAGAAGCAGAACAATGTTCGCGCAGACGGAATTATCGGCCAGGCCACCAAGCATATCCTGGAAGAATCCCCTTTAGATCTCGCGGAACGCATTGCCTGGTACATGGAGAAATCCCGTTATGAAAAAAGCTATCCGAAAAAATTCATTCGTGTTAATATTCCGGCATTTAAGCTTTATTATTTCAATGAGGACACTATAGCTTCAATACACAATGTTGTAGTGGGGAAAGTGGAAAACAATACGCCGGTGCTGGAATCCAAGTTAAACAGGATTCAATTGTATCCGTACTGGAACGTACCCTATTCGATTGCCACAAAAGAAATACTTCCCGCAATAAAAAATAATCCGGACTACCTCGAACGCAACCAGATGGAGCTTCTTAAGGGTGATAAAGTTGTCAACCCGCATCTGATCAACTGGAAGAAATTAAATAAAAACAACTTTCCATATAAGGTCCGCCAGCTTCCGGGACATAAAAATTCACTGGGCATCATTAAATTTGAATTTTATAATAAATATGATGTTTATATACACGACACACCCCAAAAAGGACTTTTAGAAACACCGAACAGAATGTATTCACACGGTTGTGTAAGGTGTCAGAATCCGATTGAGCTGGCGAAAAAAATCCTTGAAATTGATGAAAATAAAATCATTCCCGATTCTCTGGATACATTGCTTTCAAAAGGAGAGCAACACCTGATCCGTCTTAAAAAGAGCATCCCTGTTTACATCGAATACAATTCCATTTCGATTACGCCAGTCCTCGTCAAAAAGCACAAAGACAAACCTGATGAATACGAAGAACAGATCTTTTACTTCAGAGATATTTACTTTACGGATGAAAAAACGACACACTATTTTTTCGGAAAGAAAACACTGGAAGCTAAAACCCGGATATGAACCTGGTTATTTCCTGTTCTCACTATCTAAAAACTGAACCGGAAAATTATTAAAATACGATGACAGAGACTAAAAGAAAAGGAGCACGTTCGACAAAAGATATTCCGGCTGATATTTTACAGCTGCTGAACACGGGGCAGATTGAAACAGCGAATCTTGTGGAATGGCTCGCTGTTGACCAGAAGTTATTACTGGAGAATCTGCTCCTGCAAAATAAACGGACAGATTATCTGAAGCCTGTTCTGGAAAAAATCGACCGGTTGAAAAAACAAACCGTTAATACAATCAATGAAGCGATCGGAACGGGTATTCTGGAACAGACAGAAAAAAATAATGACAAAGAATTTCTGGAGCTGATTTCAGCTCATCCCGCCGATGTGGTCCGTTGCTGGGCGACTTATACAATCGGGAAGAATAAAAACCTGGATATTGTCGGGACACTTGAACAAATTCTTCCATTTTCTGCTGACAAACATTTCGGAGTACGGGAAATTTCGTGGTTAGCGGTCAGATCTAAAATCACTCTGAATCTCACAAAAAGTATTGAGATCCTTTCCGGATGGACAATCCATCCGGATGAAAATATCAGGAGATTTACAACAGAAGCAACCAGGCCACGAGGAGTCTGGTGCGAGCATATTGAAGAATTAAAGCAAAATCCTGAAATAGGTTTACCTATACTGGAAATGCTGAAATCTGACAAAGCAAAATATGTTCAGGACAGTGTCGGGAACTGGCTCAATGATGCAAGCAAAACACAACCGGAATTCGTAAGGACGCTCTGCGAACGCTGGGAAGCTGAAAGCGATACAAAGGAAACGAAATATATTACGAAAAAGGCGTTAAGGACGCTGCTCAGCAAATGAACTGTATGGTTCAATACTGCAGGTGCCGCTCTTTTTTTTCTTCGTAGATATCTTCGATCTTAATCAGAATCCCCGTTTCTTCCACTCCTCCGAAATCTTCGTTGATACAAGTCCCAAAAGTTTTCATTGTTGGCGAAAGGCTCATATAAACACTTACCAGAGGAGGAATAAATTCTCCGTATTGTTTGACATAGGCATTTAACTTTTTGTATCCTTCCTTGTATTCAAGGCCTTCTAAATCACGTTCCACAAAAGATATATTTTCTTTTATTTTCAGTGGCCTTACAGGGGTTACAAGTTTTTCCTCGTCCGGAAAGTAATAATTTAAAAATTCCAGCAAATAATTTCGTGCTTCCGTAGCATAGCTCGGATACATTGTAAATTTTCCGAAAAAATACCTGATCTCCGGATATTGCTTGACCAAGCCTCCCAAACCGTCAAAAATATTATCCAGGGCAAACAATCCTTTCTTTGGATTATTCGACGGCTGGAATTTAGGCTGGATCCAGCTTCTGCCCAGCTCTATCGTAAACGGAAGATATTCGTTTATAAATTCATCCGAAAAATGGAAATAATGAGTGGTGGATAGATGAATACTATCCGGCTGAATCGCCTTCTGGCACAAAATATACCTGTAACCGCCGATGATTTCCTCGTCTTCAGGTGACCATAACACCAGCTGATCGTAACAGATTTCATTTGTATCAAATTCATCCAGGTCCAATGATTTTCCGGTTCCGCCTCCGGCATCACGAAAAGTTATTTCCCGCAAACGCCCGATTTCACGCACCACATTCGGAGCATTATGAATGTTAACGCAATAAATTTCATTATCTCCCTTACGTGTTTTACGCAAAAAAGTGGATGAGTTTAATTCCGTTTTTAGTAATCTGACATCAACTGCCGGTATAATTTCTTCTTGCTTCATCTATTTTCTCCTAACTGATAAACCGTCTGCTTCATCCATTCAGCCCATTTTTTATCGCTTTTTGATTTATCGAAAAAATCAATTTCAACAGGTTCTCCAACAATAAAACCAATCTTCTTTTTTCGTTGTTTGAACAATTCATCAACTAAATATAACATTTCCAAATTAATTTTGATGCCCAGAAAGGTTCTGATATTGGAAAATCTATAAAAAAAACGGGAAAGCTTACCGTCAATATAGACAGGGATAATCGGTCTTTTGGATTTTCTGGACATTGTCAAAAATGTCTTTTTCCACTCCAGATCAACTACTTTACCTCCTTTTTTACGGGAAACAAGGCCCGCCGGAAAAATACAGATCAGCTGATCCGTATCAAAAAGCTCTGATACTTTTTTCTTGGATGCAAGAGAATTAGCCCCGTATTTATTCACTCCGACAAACATTTCTTTCATTCCTTCCAGGTTCAGCAGCAGGTCATTAACCACAAACTTTATATCTGTCCTGTAATCTGCTAAAGCGTGAACAAAAGCAATAGCATCCATTCCTCCCAGCGGATGATTCATAACAACAGTTGCCGGTCCTGTTTTGGGAATTCGCTCTAAATCGGTAATAGTGATATCCAGCTCAAATTCAGCTGCAACTGCTGCGCAGAATTCCTGATTTTTCTTATTTCCGTTTCGTTGGATAAAATCATTGATTTCATCCTGATGAATGATTCTTTTCAGATAAGAAACAACAAAACGCGGCAACCATTTCAGCAATTTCGGATTCTTGCTGGAAATCAATTGTTCGACGTCTATTTTAAGTTGTTTCTCTTTACTCATATCTACCGGTTAATGTTTCAGATCTGCTCTGTCTTCCAGCATGGGTACAAAGCTAAATTCTCCGAAATCTTCTTCATTATATTCCGTTTCGGAAAGTCTGGTAATCCTTTTCATCTGTTGTTTTGCCCCTGCCCCAAGCGGAATAACCAGATTTCCGCCGATTTTAAGCTGTCCCAGCAACGCATCAGGGACAAAAGGTGCACCGCACGTTACCAGAATATGATCATAAGGTGCATACGCTTTTTGGCCTTTGTAACCATCACCGTAAAATAACCTGGGATTAAATCCGAGCTGATCAATGATGGATTTGGCTTTTATAAATAATTCCCGTTGTCTTTCTATGGAAAAAACCTTCGCTCCCATCTGACAAAGGATCGAAGTCTGAAAACCGGACCCGGTACCTATTTCAAGCACTTTATCTCCTTTGTTCAGCTCTAAAAGCTGTGTCTGAAAAGCAACTGTAAAAGGATGGGAAATTGTCTGGCCGGCACCGATCTGAAAAGGCATATTGGAATACGCCTGCATCTCAAAAGCCAGATCCAGAAAGTAATGACGGGGAACTTTATCAAAGGCATCCAGGATCCGTTCATTGGAAATGCCTCTGGTCCTTAATTCCTCTATCAGCTTTTTTCTTAATCCTTTATGTTTATATGAATCAATCATTTATCATTCAATTGTTATCGGATACTTTACTTTTTCACTCGTCAGTGCAATATCAATTACTTCTTTCATTGTTGTTACATAATGAAAAACCAAGCCTTTGATATATTCCGGATTGATTTCCATCACATCTTTTTTATTCTTTTCGCACAAGATGATTTCTTTGATAGAAGCTCGTTTTGCTGCCAATATTTTCTCTTTAATCCCTCCAACCGGTAAAACTTCTCCACGTAACGTTATTTCTCCCGTCATTGCAAGATTTTTCTTTACTTTTCTCTGTGAAAACAAGGAAGCAAGTGAAGTCAGCATTGTAATCCCTGCGCTCGGCCCATCTTTTGGCGTTGCACCTTCCGGAACGTGGATATGTACATTGTATTTATCAAAAACTTCCTGATCAAGACCGATCCAGTTACTGTGCGCTTTAAGAAATTCCAATGCAATAATCGCAGATTCTTTCATTACTTCACCCAGATTTCCTGTCAGTGTTACTTTTCCTTTTCCTTTGGTAATGGACGACTCAATAAAGAGGATATCACCGCCTACGCTTGTCCATGCCAATCCTGTCACCACACCTGCGACATCATTGGAGATTGATTTTGTTCTCGGATGGCCGGGCCCCAGGATTTTCACCACTTCTTCATAGGTGAGCTTTGGATCAAACTCCTCTTCCATCGCGATTTGCTTCGCACGGTTACGTACCAGCTTCGCAATGATCTTTTCCAGGCCGCGAACTCCCGATTCGTGTGTGTATTCTTCTACAACTTTCTCAATAATTTTTTTCTCTAAATTAAATTGCTTCTTTTCAACACCATGAGCTTCTAATTGCTTAGGAATCAGGTGGCGTTTGGCAATTTCAATTTTTTCCTCAATGGTATAACCGGAAACTTCAATGATCTCCATTCTGTCTCTTAACGGCCCCTGAACTGTCTGGAGTGAATTTGCTGTCGCAATGAACATTACTTTGGACAAGTCAAATTCTGTTTCCACATAATTATCATAGAATTCAGCATTTTGTTCCGGGTCAAGCACTTCCAGCAAAGCGGAAGACGGATCACCGTGATTGCTTCGTCCCAGCTTGTCAATTTCATCCAGGATAAATACCGGATTTGCCGAACCGGATTTTTTCAGACTCTGAATCACCCGTCCGGGCATTGCTCCAATGTATGTCTTGCGATGTCCGCGAATCTCGCTTTCATCATGCAGCCCTCCTAATGACATCCGTACATATTTACGATCCAATGCAGTCGCTATGGATTTTCCAAGAGATGTTTTACCAACTCCCGGAGGACCGTAGAAACATAAAATCGGGGATTTCATATCTCCTTTCAACTTCAGAACAGCCAGATATTCCAATATCCGGCGCTTTACATCTTCCAATCCGTAATGATCCCTGTCCAGAATCTCCTGCGCGTGTTTGATATCCAAGTTATCAGAAGTATATTCAAACCAAGGCAGATCCAGCAATAAGTCCAGATAGTTCAGCTGCACGGAATAATCTGCTCCTTGTGGATTTAGCCGCTGAAACTTCATCAGCTCCTTTTCAAAAATTTTGGATTCTTTCTCCGTCCATTTCTTTTCAGCAGCCTTTTTTTTCAGGCGCTCCAGCTCCATTTCAGCAGGATTGTCTCCTAATTCTTCCTGGATTGTTTTTATTTGCTGATTCAGATAATAATCACGTTGCTGGCGGTCCAAATCTTTACGAACCTTATTATGTATATCGTTTTTCAATTCCAGCACCTGTGCCTGAACACTGAGATGCTCCAAAATCTTGTAGGCTTTCAGCAAAGGATCCTGAATTTCCAGCACCTCCTGTTTTTTATCGACTTCCGTATCCATATGAGAAGCAATAAAATTCAATAAATATGCCGGGGAATCGATGTTACTTATTGCAAAAGATGCTTCGTTGGGAATAGAAGGATTTTCTTTGATAATGTACAAAGCTTTTTCTTTGATGGTCTTGTACAACATATCCAGCTCTTCGGAAATAACTTCGTATTTCTTGTCTGTAATATACTCCACTTGTGATTTTAAAACCGGGTCTGTCTGTAAAGGCTGAACGATTTTAAATTTCTTTTTTCCCTGTAATATTACCGTCGTGGAATCGTCCGGCATTTTAATCACTTTCATGATTTTCGCCAATGTCCCCACTTCATATAAGTGCTCAAAATCAGGGTCTTCCATATCAGGATCTGTCTGAGAAATAACACCTATCAGTCTATCTTTTTTATTTTGTTCATTAATGATTTTCAATGATTTATCTCTCGCAACAGTAATTGGTATCACGACTCCCGGAAACAGTACATTATTCCTTAAGGCCAATATCGATAAATCTTCCGGGTAATTTCCATTCTCTGAATGTTCTTCATCTTCCGACGTTAATAAGGGAATCAGCTCTGCTTCTCCCTGAACAAGCGCTTCAGATAAGTTGCTCAGTATATCTTCTTCTTTATTTCTATCCATTTCAAATCTTTAATAGCTGACAGCCAAACTGTCATTAATACCGTTATTTTTATGCGTATTCACGTTTCTGCAAATCAGAAAACCTGTGTGACGGTATTTTCAATATTTATGCCATACAAAAATAAAGACGAATTGGCAGAAAGACAAATCCCTGCTGAAATTCATCAACAGGGATTCGTATTAATTGTAAGAAAAATATCTTACTCAAGAATAATTCTTCTCACCAGCTCAGAAGTATTTGTGGTAAGTTTCAACAAATAAACTCCTTTCGCTAAAGGTCGTGTATCTAAAGTGTATGTCGATTGCTTGGAAATATTGAACGGTGCTAAGGCAAGTTTACCTTCAATTGTCAATATTGCAGCAGTAACATCCTCACTTACGGAAATATTCAGCTCATTTCCTGCAGGAACAGGGAATAATTGAACTTTGATACTTTCAATTTCATTAACAGACAAACATTCATCCACTGTGATTGTAGCTGTTTTAACGTCTCCCGGACAACCTCCTGCTGCTGCAACTGTATTAGTCACAGTGTAGTTACCAGCTGTTGAAGCTGACAGATTGATAGCTCCGGTAGAAGCATTAATTGATAATCCTGAAGGTGAAGCCGTGAAAGCACCTGCAGACGCTCCTGTACCTAAAACTACCTGCGGATTAGGATCATCCAAACAATAAGAGTTGTTTGCATAGCTAAATGTCGCTTTTAACGGTGTACTGACAGTAACCGATTTTGAATCACTTGCCGTACAGCCGGATTGTGTTACGGAATAAGTGATCGTATAAGTTCCTGCACTTAAAACAGACGGATCAAATGAATTACCGGAAACTCCTGCATTGCCGGAAAAAGTACCTCCTGCCGGAGTTGCAGAAAGCGTTACAGCACCTGCATCCTGGCAAATTGCAGCCGAAATCGGATCTATTGTAACTGTCGGAACAGCCACCACATCTACATTGAATGTTTTCACATCTGCTGCACATCCGCCTGCTGCTGCAACTGTATTGGTTACAGTATAGCTGCCTGCTGTTGAAGCTGCCAGGTTAATAGTTCCTGTTACAGGATTAAGTGACAGTCCTGAAGGTGAAGCAGAGAAAGTACCTGCAGATGCTCCGGAACTTAAAACTACCTGCGGATCAGTTCCGTTTGAACAATAAGAAGTATTCACATAGCTAAAAGTTGCATCTAAAGGTGCAGTGACATTAACTGATTTTGAATCACTTGCTGTACAGCCGGATTGTGTTACGGAATAAGTGATCGTATAAGTTCCTGCACTCAAAACAGACGGGTCAAATGAATTACCGGAAACTCCTGCATTACCGGAAAAAGTACCTCCTGCCGGAGTCGCGGAAAGTGTTATTACAGCTGCATCCTGGCAAACTGCGGAAGAAATAGGATCTATTGCAACTGTCGGAACAGCTACTATGGATACATTGAACGTTTTAACATCTCCTGAGCATCCTCCGGTTGCTGCAACTGTATTGGTTACAGTATAGCTACCAGCTGTTGAAGCTGCCAGGTTAATAGTTCCTGTTACGGAATTAATTGACAATCCTGAAGGTGAAGCTGAGAAAGTACCTGCAGATGCTCCGGAACTTAAAACTACCTGCGGATCAGTCCCGTTTGAGCAATAAGAAGTATTTGCATAGCTAAATGTGGCATTTAACGGAGCAGTTACAGTAACTGATTTGGAATCACTTGCCGTACAGCCGGATTGTGTCACAGAATAAGTGATCGTATAAGTTCCTGCACTTAAAGCAGACGGGTCAAATGAATTACCGGAAACTCCTGTACCGGAAAAAGTACCTCCTGCCGGAGTTGCGGAAAGCGTTACAGCACCTGCATCCTGGCAAACTGCCGCAATCGGATTTATTGAAGCTACCGGAGCAGCTGTCACTGATACGTTGAATGTTTTCACGTCTGCTGCACATCCACCTGCTGCTGCAATGGTGTTGGTTACAGTATAGCTGCCTGCTGTTGAAGTTGACAGATTAATTTCTCCGGTGGAAGTATTAATTGATAATCCTGAAGGTGAAGCTGTAAAAGTACCTGCAGATGCTCCCGTACCTAAAATTACCTGCGGATTAGTTCCATTTGAGCAGTAAGAGCTGTTCGCATAACTAAATGTAGCATTTGGAGCTGCTGTGACTGCTACATTCTGTGTAGAAGAAGCCTGACATGCTCCACTTGTCACATTGTATGTAACAACATAATTTCCTATTGTTGAAGTCGAGAAATTAATTACACCGGTACTTGTATTTATTGACAAGCCGGCAGGTGTTGCAGAATAAGTACCTCCCGGTGTAGTTGCTGTTGGTGTTTCATTTGAAGAAGACTGACAGAAACTATTCCCTGAGTAAGAAAAAGTAGCATTTGGCGGGTTATTAATGGTTATATTAGTACTTACATTGGAATAACAATCTATCGTTGTAGGTATTGAAAACCTCCATATAGCATACTCAAATACAGGAGTATAATTTCCAGGAGTAGTATAAGTATAAGAAGTGCTTGCCGAAGGGTAAACTATACTCGGATTTGCTGCACCTAAAGGATAAATTGATAAACTTTCATTAGTAATTCCTGAGTAGTTGAAATATTCAAAAAATTCATACAAATTCAAAAAACGATTACTGGCCAGGTCTGTAGGAGTATAAGTCCCAACAAGATTAACCGGGCTATTCGTACATCCTGCTGTTGGCGTGGCTGTCAAAGAAGGAGTATCTACATTATAAGAAACAATAGGATACATTATCAGATCGAAATCATAATCATAGCCAATACCTGCAAATAATGATTTAAGAGTTGCAAAAGAATTTGTACCGAATTTAAGATAAAGCAATTCCTCATCATAAGTTGTATTAACTGCCTCATCGTTGATCATTGTTTGTATTTCTTTACCTGCAGTAATAATAGAGATGCCTACTGCGAACCCACCAGTTACGGTAATAGGAGAAGGAAAAGAAACATAACGTAATGAAAGATTTACGTCAGGAATCAGATAATTTACCGACCCTATTTCTGTATTTGGCGCGCCTCCGGCAGTTAAATTATAAATAGATAGTTTAACACTAACTGCATTATTTAAATCTGCCTGATCTTTTCCCAAAAAAATTCCTAATTTACTAATTTGTAGAGGTGTTGACCCCGTCTTATATACCTGAGCATATACCGGATTCGTCAGATTAATATTATCAATAATATTAATATAATAATTATTTGGATCGTCCATCTGTTGTTTCAAATCGGAATAAGTTAATGTATCAGTACATCCCATAGCTTTAGAAATGAACTCGTCACTAACTAAACTCTTCTTCTTGAAAGAACTCAGTTTATTATTAAGATTCAACCCTGCCAGATCTGCTTTTTGTGAAATCTTGGGCTTGGATAGTTGTTGCAGACCGCTGTGAATTGTATTCACCTGCTGCTGTTGAGCATTCGCTCCGAATACATACAGTAAAAGGAGCAAGACAAAATAATTTTTCTTCATAAAAAAACAATTTAAAAGTAGTTTATATGGACTAAATTTAATTAATTAATTGTTAATCAACTACAGCTATTGGTAATATTTTATTAACAATTTTCCGGATACCGTATTCAAATTGTTTATTTCATGGGAAATATTGAACAAATCTATAAATGTTGCTATTTAATCAACTGTTCTCCCAGCTGGTCAAAATCGATTCCGTCAAAATTTCCGGAACTCATCATTAACAAAACACTGTTATTCCAGTTTTCATTCATCAGCCAGGAGCGAATTTTTTCCGTTTCTGTTTCTACCTTTACATTAGCTCCGAAAATTTTTTGTACTTCCGCAATTTCCAATGCAGGTAATTTTTTATGCTCTACTACTTTGGGATTAAAATAGACAATAGCCACATCCGCTTTTTCCATCGCTCCTTCATAAAGCGGTAAAAAGTCTTTATTTAAAGAGGAAAAAGTATGCAGCTCCATACAAGCAACCACTTTTCTTTCAGGATATTGCTCTTTAACAGCCGATGTCGTCGCTTTTAGCTTGGAAGGAGAATGCGCGAAATCTTTATACATCACAAATGAATCACTTTCGGCTACCTTCTGAAGCCTTTTTCCTGCTCCTGTAAATGTTTTCATTGCTTCGAAAAAGGCAGAGGTCTCAATTCCCAGAAATGAAGCCAGATGCATAGCTCCTATCAAGTTTTGCAGGTTGTGCTTCCCAAAGATTTGTAACTCGTATGAATTTCCATCCCATTCTATAACTGTTCCGGAAGAAGTTGCTCTGTATGCCGGTGTTCTATAAGGAATGGCATTGATCCGTCTGGCTACGCGTTCGCCTACACTTTTCACCGCTTCATCTTCTTCATTATAAATCAACGTATCAGAAACCAGATCAGCAAAAATTTCAAATTGATCTTTATAATCTTCAAACGTTTTAAATACATTGATATGATCCCAGGCGATTCCGCTGATCAGCGCAATATCAGGGTAGTATAAATGGAATTTAGGTCTTTTGTCAATCGGTGAGCTAAGGTATTCATCTCCTTCCAAAATCATGAATTTAGCTTCCGAGGAAAGTCTGACCATACAATCGTAACCTTCCAGCTGCGCACCTACCATATAATCCACATTAACGTTCAACACTTTAGCAGCGTGTAAAACCATAGAAGTAATGGTTGTCTTTCCGTGGCTGCCACCGATAACAAGACGTTTCTTATCTTTTGACTGCTCATACAGGTATTCGGGATAAGAAAAAACCGGAATTCCCAGCTCTTTGGCTTTCAGCAGCTCCGGATTGTCTTCACGCGCATGCATCCCGAGGATAACCGCATCCAGATCACCGTAAATTTTTGTTTCATCCCAGCCAATCGTATGCGGAAGAATTCCCTCCTTGTTTAATCTGGAGCGTGACGGTTCAAAAATCTCATCGTCGGAACCACTCACTTCGACTCCTTTTCTGCTCAATGCGATGGCAAGATTATGCATTGCACTTCCTCCTATCGCTATAAAATGTACTTTCATTTTTACTTATAAAAACATACCACATGAAAATCCCTTCCAAACTGTTCTCCGTCAGGACTGGTAAGAATTTCATTAAAAGTATGGTATTCTGTTTTAGCAAAAATGGTATCTTCAAAAATGATTTTAACGTCTCCCAGTGAATAGAGCGTAAAAAGCTCATTGACAAAGGGAACTTTTGCCATGAATTCCTTATCTGCAAAGGTCAGAATAAAGGATCCGTTATCCTGTATAACAGGATAAAAATTCTCTACAAAAGATTTGGGGTTTTCCTGGAAATAAAGTGTATTTACACTTACAACAGCATCAAAAGCCTCCTGCCACTGATCCACAGCAAAATCTTCTGAGCGAATGAATTTATAATAAGGTGTATTTTTCCATAATTCTCTCGCAAAACGGATCATTGTTTCCGATTGCTCCACTCCTACATAAGTAATTTCCGGATGCCCGGACAATAAGGGTTCCAGATGGCTGGCATTTCCGAATCCGATTTCAAGAACAGATTTATCTTTTTCACTTAATTGACGGAAGCTTTTTTCAATCATTCCGTAATTGGAATTTGCCATCATTTCCGCCACTTTAATCCCGTCCTCTCCTTTCGGATGTGCCAGATGATGCCCTATCTTTTCTATCTCTACATTCATAATTTATTCAAAATAATACGCTTTTGTAATCTCGTCTAAATTTTCCTGTATTTTCAAAGTATGATTGGACTGCAGCTTTTCCAGAATCTGATTTTCCGGTACGATCAGTGACGCTGCCACGTCAATGTACAGCCATTTATCACGTTTCAGTTGTTCAATTTCGATGTGATTGTACACCAAATATATGTTTTCTTTTCGTAACCGGCGGAGCATTTCACTATAAAGCGGATTTTCTTTAACTAATTTAAAATAGGCTTGATTGTAGTAATAAGTAAAGTTCGGAGCGTATACCTGGGGACAAATCACTATTGCATAACCATTTAATTGTGCCTTCCGAACCGTTTCCGCTATTAAAGGCGCATCTCTGCGGACAAGAACAATAAGAGAGAATGTGATTCCAAATAAAGCAACCAGGATGCTTCCGGAGGTAATGAAAAATAATTTCTTCGGAAATAAATA
This sequence comes from Flavobacteriia bacterium 40-80, assembly GCA_001899145.1. GTDB lineage: Bacteria > Bacteroidota > Bacteroidia > Flavobacteriales_D > Crocinitomicaceae > 40-80. The sequence goes on along the minus strand of MKVF01000006.1, from coordinate 102,471 downwards.
CTGAAGTGAATATGCCAGTAAAAGGATGTACGAAAAAGAGCCGTAAATCAGATACCGGTCTAAGAACATCGGAATTTTGAACGAAATAAAAAACATTCCGAAAAATGAGATGATAAACCAAGTCAGCAAGAGCTTTATTTCAACGGATAGCTTTTTATTCCTTGAAATAAGGAATTTTATTACTGCTGCCAGTAAAATGGCTATTCCAATTACAGTTACCACAGGTTTATTGGAAAACTTCCACAACATATTATACAAAGCTTCGGCAGAATCGGGAGAGGCTAACCAGGTCTTTGATTTTCCACCTGAAAAGATAAATTGTCGTAATAAAACCGGAATCAGCGGTGCATACAAAACGAGCATTATCAAGACATAAACGGTATATTTTTTTAGATTCTTCAAACGGTTTTCTACTGTTGAAATAACCAATATGGTCTGGATCAACAACAGGATGAATCCAAAATAATGGGCATAGATCATCAGAATGTTGACAGCTGTAAAAGCAATCCAACTGCTTAAACTTTCCTGATCTCTCCAGATTTTCAAAAACAGCCACATAGAAATTACTGCCAGGCATCCGAAAAGACTGTAAACCCTTACTTCTTGTGCATATTGGAGATGGTAGGAAGAGAATGTATATATCAACACCACCAGGAACGGAAAAAAACCGCGTTTAACATCTTTCGCAAGCAAAAATAAAAATGGAGCGGTCAATGCGCTGAAAAACAAAGGAAACAACCGAATCCAGCCGATCGAGACATCCTTCAATGAAATCCAGTAATGAAGCATCAGCTCAAATAGAGGTGGATTGTTTCCCTTCGTCAGCTCTGAAATAATCATTCCCGGTGACATTTGTGCATGATACAAAGAGAATGGCTCGTCTCCGCTCAGTGGATTTTCCGTCAGACGGAGAAAACGCAGGATAAAATTCAAAATAAAAAAGAACAATGGAAAAATCCATTGGTTACTTTGATATAATCCGGTTAAAGGAATTTCCTTTCTGTATTTTTCTATACTCATTTTTCTTAAGAACAGATTTCCAAAATTAATTTTTCCGAACGATTTCATCCCGGTTCTGTGCTAAAAATGTGCAGTGGCAAGAAACATTTATCACAAAACAATCCAAATCTCCGCAGAATACTTCGAAGTATATTTAAACAGGTGCTGTTGGTAATTTCCATTTGTGAAATAGTACTGCTCTTACCAATTTAATTATATTTGTTTCCCGTAAACGGCATTTTTATGAAGATAAACCCCAATTATAAAACAAAGCAGGAACTGATTGATTTGTATAATCAACCATTATTAGAACTTGTTTTTCAGGCAGCTACAATTCACAGACAATACCATAACCCACGAGAAGTTCAGATGTCATCTTTGATAAGCATCAAAACCGGAGGGTGTCCTGAAGATTGCGGCTATTGCCCCCAGGCGGCAAGATATCACACTGATGTGGATGCTCATAAGCTGATGACAGTGGAAGATGTTGTTGAACAGGCAAAGAATGCAAAAGCTAACGGATCTTCCCGTTTATGTATGGGAGCGGCATGGAGGGAAGTAAGAGATAACCGCGACTTCGACACCGTTATTGAAATGGTACAAGCTGTAAACAACATGGATATGGAAGTCTGTTGTACGTTGGGAATGATGAATGAGGATCAGGCGGTTCGTCTTAAAAATGCAGGTTTATTCGCATACAACCATAATTTGGATACGTCTCCGGAATATTACGGTGATGTTATTTCCACAAGAGAATATGAAGACCGTTTAAAAACAATTGATAATGCCCGGAAAGCAGGTATTTCCGTATGTTCGGGTGGTATCATCGGTATGGGTGAAGCGGTGGAAGACCGTATCGGCATGCTGATGTCGTATATGAACATGGAAACGCCGCCGGAATCCATTCCTATCAATGCGCTGGTTGCCGTTGAAGGAACACCGATGGAGCAGCAAAAGCCGATCGAGCAATGGGAGCTGATCCGGATGATTGCCACTACACGAATCTTGTTTCCACAGTCAATTGTACGGTTATCCGCAGGACGAACCAAATTGTCCATGGAAGCACAGGCAATGTGCTTCATGGCCGGAGCCAGCTCTGTTTTCGCAGGAGACAAGCTGCTGACCACTCCAAACCCGGAGTTCAACGAGGATAAAGAAATGTTTAATATTCTTGGGTTAATTCCCAAAGAACCATTTGCTGATGGTGAAAAACCGGTTTCTCAGCCGGATCAGATCATTGAGGAGAAGAAACGTAAAGAAGCGGAGAAAGAACTGCGTCGTGAAGAAGCACGAAAAGGAGGTTTTACACCGCGAAAAGTAACTGTTTCATGATATTTTAATATGAATTCATTTGAAAAGAAATTAAATGAAAGAATAGAAAATGGGAGTTTACGCTCCCTTTTTTCATTTCCGGAGCTGACGGACTTTTATTCCAACGATTATTTGGGGATAGCGAAAGAAAGCACGGAAAAAACAGTCCGGCTTTCAGGCAGCACCGGCTCACGCCTCATTTCAGGAAACAGTAAAGAAGCCATTGATTGTGAAAAATTCATACAATCTCACTTCCAGTCAGAAAGTTGTCTGATTTATAACTCCGGTTATGATGCAAATCTGGGAATTTTTTCTTCTTTACCGCAAAAAGGAGATACTATTCTTTACGATCAGTACATTCATGCTTCTGTCCGTGACGGAATAAGACTGAGCTTTGCTAAAAGCTATTCGTTTAGGCATAACGACACAGAAGATCTTGAAAAACGGCTGAAAAATGCTGAAGGAACTGTATTTGTGGCAATTGAAGGGCTGTATTCGATGGATGGAGATCTGTCACCGGTCGAATCCATTCTCAATTTATGTGAACAATACAATGCGCTGTTGATTGTTGATGAAGCTCACAGCGCAGGGATATACGGCGAAAATCAGAAAGGGATGACATTCGACTCATCACTCCGTAAACGTATTTTTATCCGGCTGATCACTTTTGGGAAAGCTTTCGGAACACACGGTGCCACCGTTTTATGCAGTGAAAAAGTAAGAGCATTTCTGGTGAACTTTTCCCGCTCCTTTATTTACACTACAGCGCTTCCACCCTATCAATACGATCACATTACAGAATGTATAAATAAATCTTTATCAGAAATTAAAATAAATTCACTTAAAGAAAAAATTAAACTATTCAGAGCAGAATTAAAAGGTTTCAGCTTCATCAGTGATCCCTATTCTCCTATTCAGATTCTCCTGCTTCCGGGAAATGAGTATGTGCAGAGAGCAGCCTCATTTTTACAGGAAAACGGATTTGCGGTAAAAGCCATCATGAGCCCTACTGTTGCCGAAGGTCAGGAACGATTAAGAATCTGTATTCACAACTTTAACAGCGATGAAGAAATTGAGAAATTAGCTGAATTGATAAGGAAAATAACAGTTTGACAGAATACTATCCGCAATTCAGAAGTTACGAATAGTATCTCATGATAAAATATCTTCTTCTATTTCAGTTGCACTTCAATACTCACTGGAAGGTGATCTGAATACCCTCCTAAATATTTATCTCCGGCGTACAAACGATTAGGCACCTTATTCCCCTTATAAACAGTCATTAGATAAGGAAAAGACAGGATCTTTCCGGAATTACTGATCACTGTAAATCCTTTATTTTTGAACAAGGAAGAACTGACCATAATATGATCCAGAACGTCCCATTCGCCACGATAGTTATAGCTTCCCCCAAATTCTCCGGATGCTTTTGTAATCATTGGTGTTAACTTTTCAGCGATCTTCAAAGGAGCGGTATTTGTCGGGTAATCATTCAAATCTCCCATAAAAACAAAAGCAGCCTTTTTATCCACTAATGTTACTGAATCAATAAAATTTCTTGATACGTCTGCTGCTTTCAGACGATTCGGTTCTGATTCTTTTTCACCTCCTCTTCTGCTTGGCCAATGGTTAACAAGGAAATAAACATTTTGTTTACCGGCAGAGAATTTCGCCCACAGAATATCTCTTGTCGGCTTGTCTTCCACCACAGTACGGTACCGTAAATATCCTGAATTATCCAGCTTCAATTGTGTCGAATCATAGAATAAGCCAACATCCACTCCTCTTGCATCATCTGAATCATAATGGACAATTGCCAGCTTATTATCCGTCCGCTGCTTCAGAACATCTCTTAAAACCCTTTCGTTTTCAATTTCACAAACACCCAACACCAGGAGATTTCCCATATCGTTCATCACCTGCGCCATTTTTTTCAGCTTGTCGTTGTAGCGCTCCTGTGTCCACTGATTCTTTCCTTCCGGCAAAAACTCCTCGTCATCTTTATCCGGATCATTAAGGGTATCATAAAGGTTTTCCACGTTATAGAAGCCAATAATTCCTGTTTTTTTAACTTGTGCGCATGCTGAAGTTACAATCAGCATCACTGCAGCGAACATTATTCTTTTTCTCATAATCAGTCAATAATTTGAAAGTCTTCTGTTTTCGGGGTATTCAGAAACGCAGCTCTGTATTCTTCAGGAAGAGAAGCTACTTTTCTTATTTTCAAATCAATCCAAGCTCCTTCAACCGAAACAATGCAAGCTAATTCTCCATCCTGACGGTATATTTCAGAAACAATCGCCCATCTTGAATAAGCTCTTTCGATACGCTTCAGATAAGATCTCACAGTAATCTCCTGAACTCCGTGAACTTCCTTCCGATAGACCAGTTCTTCCTTAAACAGCACTGGACCGAATTTTATTCTCGCCAAAACAGTCATATCTATTCCTCCGGCTTCCAGGAGATCAAGACGGGCTGATGCTGCAATATCCGCATACGCTGAATGTCTTAAATGCTGATTCGGATCCATTTGTGACCAAAGTACTTTTGTTTTATAAATCCTGTTTTCCATTTATATTATCTTTTGATTAACGGATAAATTAACTGCTCCAGCCCGTTCATCTTAATTTCCAAAATTTGTTGTAGTTGTTCCCCCAACTTTCCCGGCGGAAAGCCTTTCTGCTTGAACCATACCAGATAAGGCTCAGGAAGCTCAATGAGATAACGTCCCTGATACTTCCCGAAATGAATCCTGGTATTAGCCAGCTCCACCAGCTGTTCTCTTGCATTTGCGGAATCGAACATTATTTTTGGGGGATTCGTTTTAAGGTTTCCAGTAAATACCCCCAGAATTTCTGAACAGATGAAATCTGAACTTTTTCATCCGGAGAATGTGCGCCTTTTATGTTCGGGCCGAAAGAAATCATATCCAGATCGGGAAAATGTTTTCCCAAAATACCACATTCCAATCCCGCATGACAAGCTTTGATATTCGGTTCCTCTTTGAATCGTTCTCTGTATAAATCAGCCATCAGTTTTAAAACCGGTGAATTCGGATTTGGTTTCCATCCCGGGTAATCACCATTCTGAACCACTCCGCACCCCATGATCTCAAATGCCGCTCTTATTGTATTCGCAACATCCGCTTTTGTTGATTCCACGCTTGAGCGCTGAAGCGATTGTGTAATAAATTTTCCGTCTTTTACAATTACTCTTGCCAGACTGGAAGATGCTTCTACTAAATCTTCCATATCCGGGCTCATCCTGAAAACTCCGTTATGGACAGCGTAAAGCGTATTAATAATTTTGATCGTATCGTCTGTAGATAACGCCTCCTCAACAATTCCTTCCGCTGTTACAAAGACTTCCAATCCTTTTTCAATTGTAAGAAATTCTCCCCTGATGATCCCCGCGATCTTCTCAATTTCCACAATAACATCTTTTCTGTCACTTTTCTGAACTGCGATCTTCGCTATTGCCTCTCTGGGAATTGCATTTCTAAGACTTCCTCCGTCAAATTCCACCAGCTTTACATCGAAAAGAGAAACCAGGTGATAAAGTATTCTGTTCACCAGCTTATTGGCATTTCCTCTTCCTCTGTGAATATCCATCCCGGAATGCCCGCCGATAAGCCCTTTCAGCTCGATAGCGATCAATGTGTTGTCTCCCTGTAAAGGAACTGTCTTATAGTTATAAGTAGTATTTGTATCAATTCCTCCTGCGCATCCTATCGACAGCTCATCGTCGTCTTCCGTATCCAGATTCAGTAAAATAGTTCCGCTGAAATTTTCAGGATTCAGATGAATTGCCCCGGTCATTCCTGTTTCCTCATCAATGGTAAACATCGCTTCAATAGCCGGATGCTCGATTTCGTCAGATGCTAAAATAGCCATGATGGCAGCTACGCCGATTCCGTTATCTGCGCCCAAAGTTGTTCCTTTTGCTTTCACCCAGTCACCGTCGATAAACATATCAATTCCCTGCTTATCAAAATCAAAAACAGTAGCATTGTTCTTTTGGTGTACCATATCCAGATGTGACTGAAGGATAACCGTCTGACGGTCTTCCATTCCCGGTGTTGCCGGTTTCTTGATGATCACATTCCCGATTTTATCTTTGATAGTTGTCAATCCAAGGTTTTTACCGAAATCCATTATAAATTGAATGATTCTTTCCTCTTTTTTGGAAGGTCTTGGAACAGCATTCAAATCAGAAAAATGTTTCCATAATGAAGCCGGTTCGATATGTTGTAACGCCATAATTTTTTTTGTTCAAATTTAGCAAATCCATTTGCATTGATGAACTTATTTTTTTGCAAATTATGACGAACGGTTCCAATTCCGGAAAACACGTTAAATCCCTTCAGCAGAATTCTGCAATATTTTTTTGAGATTTTGTATTCCCAATCGAAAACTGCAATAAATTTGACCTCAAATTTTAAAGCATACGTGAAAGCATTTTTCTCTAGAAGATGGGTTAGGGTCACCATCACCACTATTACTATTTTGTTTGCGTTAATCGGATTTTTCCTATGCGCTTCTTACTTTGCCATTATGCTGGGATTTACCAATCAGAAAGGAGAAGTAGATATCAACAATCGACATCTGGCACAAATCAATGAGAAATACAAAGGAAAAGAACGTGAATTTGAACTTTCCAAAGGAAAAGAAATGGATTTCTTACGCCGGATCACACTGCTGAATAATTATTATCCTGTCAATGCAGATACGATTCTTGCGCAGTACCACAAGAAGGCTGATGTTACTGAATTATACAAAATGCTGGATGTTATTGAGCTGACTTTAGATCGAAATGATCCGTATATCCGGGCAGTACGGCATTACAACAAAAGCAAATCCATCGACTACGGAAATAAAAAGATCAGTAAAAAAAATGCTTTTGACTGGGTAAATTATATCGAGTGGGAAGATTTTAAGCAGGCGGTTATCAAAGACAAGCACCTGATCGATTCCGTTTCGAAAGTCACAGGTGTGGAATCCCGGTTAATTGTCGCTTGTCTTGTCGGAGAGCAGATCCGTTTGTTCAATTCTAACCGTGAGACCTACAAAAAGGTGATCGGACCGTTGAAGATCCTTTCCGTGGAATCAATGTATTCCTACGGAGTAACAGGAATCAAAGAGAATACTGCGAAGAAAATCGAATATTATCTGAAAGATGCTTCATCACCTTATTATCTGGGAGAAGAATACGAAAGGCTGATCACTTATCCCGGAGAGGATGACAGCACTTATTCGGGAAGTGATTACTCGGCCGTGAGAGACAAGCTGGATACTTTGAGCGGAAAAGACGCTATACGAATGAACCGCCTGGTTGATTACAGGAATCATTATTATTCTTATCTGTATGCTGCTTTATTTGTGAAACAGATAAAAATGCAGTGGCAGCGTGCAGGCTTCCCGATTGATGACCGTCCGGAAATTCTGACAACGTTATTTAATGTCGGTTATCCGCAGAGTGTCCCGAAAAAAGATCCCAAGGTCGGAGGTTCGGGAATTGATGTCCACGGAAAACGTTACACCTTCGGAATGATAACCTATGAATTTTATTATTCGGGTGAATTATCCAACGTTTTTCCGATTCATGGTAAGAAATTTGATAATAAATTTGTTTATTAGCAAAAAACTAAAGAGATGGTAAAAAAACTGATTTTCTTCGGAACATTGACCTTAACATTTTCGTTTACTGCATGTTCTCAGGTGGAAGAAGAAAATATCGTGCAGCAGGCAGACAGTTTGGCCATTCCTCAGGATACAGCCCTTATCTCTCCGTTCAAGAACTCTTCTTACACCAGATATGACAATAAATGGATCGAGCTTTCCAAAGGAATTTCCTATATAGAACGAACTGCTCCGGATTCAGCGATCGTCAACAATTCTAAAATCAGCATTTTAAAAATTGATCCTGCCGTAGCGGAATTCGAATTTAAGTCTGCCACTCAAAATAACAGGGAACTGCTTTGTGTAGTGGATTACGCCGAAAAATTTGATTACAATATTGTCATCAATGCCGGCATGTATGATCTGCGGAACTATTACAAAAGTAAAGGCTTGCTCATCAATAACGCTGAACATGCCAATAATCCTCAGCTCTACCCCAACTACAACATGATGATTTGCGCAAATCCGAAAAAAGAAGGGCTTTCTAATTTTAATGTGGTCGATTTAACTTTTCATCCATGGAGCACTATCCGCTCTAAATACAGCAGCTTTTCACAAGGCTTACGCATGATTGATGCGGAAGGCAGACCGATGAGCTGGAACAAGCGGGCTCAGTATTGCAGTCAGCTGATCGTTGCGGAAGATAAAGACGGAATGGTTTATTTTATTTTTACACGTTCCCCTTACAGCCAGAACTACATGATCAATTTCATGGTCAGCATGGGATTGCGCAATGCCGTTTATATGGAAGGAGGACCACAAACCAGCCTGTATGTTAACATAGGAGAGCACCGTATTGAAAAATTAGGTAGCTACGTTTCCAATACTTATCCTACAGATGCAAACGGGGAATTCTGGCCGTTACCGAATGTGATCGGAGTACGTGTAAAAAAATGATTTACTTAAACAGGTTCAGGAAATGACTGAACTCTTCCTGATTATCCTTGCTGTAAATCGCTTCCCTGATGGTTTTCTTTTCATTTTTAGTGAGGTGCCATGAAAGGGAAATCCGCATATTTTCAGCTTCTTTAAGATTGTAGGTAACAATATCTGTCGGAAAAGCAAAGCTTCCCAACGCAAACTTCATCATTTCATCAATATCATAATCCTGCGTTTTGGTAAAGTTTCTCATCATCGTTGTCGCAGGAACGGTCAATTTATCAAAAAGGGAAATTTGTGCCATTCGTTCATCAACAAGCAATTTCTTTTTGTCGCGGATCTGCACAATGATGACGCCACTGGTATTTTCCTTTATCCAGTCTTTTAATTCATATAAGTACTCTAATGTTACTTTTCCTCCGTAATTATCCCTGATCCCGGCATCCATCACATCCACCTCGGGATAAGTCGGTAAGCTTGTCATCGGAAGGATATACGGAAAGGTTGCGCTCATTCTCAACACGCTGCTGAACCGCAGCTGTCCGGCATTATTTCCTTTAAAAAAAGAATGGATATCAATATTCTCATAAGATCTTGTCAGCCGGTCCTCACCTGTTGCATGGCTCATGAAATTCAAAGACTGAGAACTGATTATCAGTCTTCTGCCATCATTTACAATAGTCGGAGAAAAGATCATCAACGGTATGGTTGCTGTTTTTTCATACGGGGCAAAATAAGAAAGCGGATGTTCCAAGATGTTACCCGTATTTTTATGTAATTGATGCTCAAAAGCATAACCTCTGTCTTTTGAATATAGCTTTCCTTTATATTCAAATTTTGCCAGACGTAAAAATAAATCGTTTACAGAAGCTGATAATGACAGATTGTTCAGTAAATCCGACGAAATATTCTCTCTGAATTTTTGTGTATCCCACTTAAAATTGGTTTTCAGGCTTTCTTCCAGCAGCAGGGACCGGTAATATGCTGCTCCGATCATTCCTCCGGAAGCTCCGGTAATCATGTGTAAATGATCATTAAACTTACGTCCTGAAATGCTGTCCAGGTAATTCAAAACTTCAAATGTCCACAAAGAGCTTCTCAATCCGCCGCCGGAAGTCATTACTATGATCAGCTTCGGCTTTTCAACCTGAGTACATTGTTTCCAGTTAGATAAAATCAATTTTGCATTCTCTATGGTTTTCAGATTCAGCAAAGAGTCATCCGCTGTTTTCTGGATAGTTTTCCAGGAATAATTTTTGTGTTTCTTAACCTGGTAACTCAATCCGTAAGCATAAGTATTATAACGAAATAATGCCGTATTCTTAGATAAAAAGTTTAAGCAGACCAACAGAATGATAAGGAACGGATAAGTCCATTTCCGGAACCAGGAAGAGAAGACGGAAAACAACATTAAAATAACTGTCAGCAGCATGATAATACTCATCCCGGCGGGCAGCTGTAAAAATGAAATTTCTTTAAAGAGGCCAAGCCCAAAGAAAGCGATAAGCGTAGCTATTTCGAATAAGGTCGCATTGATATAATTCTGTGAAAAAACTTTCTCCAGCAACATTTTGTCATAATGCTGAATCGGCCGGCTTAATTTAAGTGAGGAAAATGACTGGAGATAAATGTAGGTTTTCTGTTTGTACTTCCGGATCTTGGTCCAATCTTCCTGTTTGTGAAAAAACGAGCTTACAGGTTCTTCCTCCAGATCAGCGTAAGTATCTCCTGAAAGCTTGAAAACATCCTTGCTGGTAGGGAAAAAGTACAAAAATGATAATAGCACAAACAGAAGAAAGCCGGCGATAAAAGACAGGTTAAATACAAATACATCAATGCCCGATGCCATTTCTTCTTCCAGCTGGAATTTTGAAGCACGGATCAGGTAAAAAATGCAGAATGAAACGGGTAAAACAGCATTATTGATACAAAATTTATAAAACGGTTTTGACAAAGTTGATATAAAGGGAAATACTTTTCCCATGATCATATAACTGTAAATGTTATAAGCAATGGAAAAGCCTCCTACGGCAAAACCAATGAATAAAAATGACAGCCAGCTAACCGCGCCGTTATATTCCGGAGAAAGAAATAAATAAGGAACTCCGTAATCCGTCGCAAATTTATCTGCTACAATCCCAAACAAGATCACCCAGTAAATACAGGTGATTAAATTGTATTTGAGATGTGCCAGCAGCAATCTCAAAGGGAAAAAACATTCTAAAAATTTACGCGTCTTCCTTAAAATAATCATTTCTTGTGATTAACCGCCTGCATATTCATTTTAATAAAGTCAGAAACAAAGTAACTGAGCGTCTTCCCTACCAGGTATTTCAATTTGTCAACAGCTACGGGAGCTGCTTCCGGCAGATGGAAGTACTGAACTTTTGGGCTGTTCCCCATCTTACAAATATACTTTCTTGCCTGCTGAATGGAAATACCGCTGGGCGTAATCGCACTTGTCGGCATATTTTCAATAGCATCCAGATCCAGATCAATTCCGTATTCTCTCTGGCTCACTGACTCAAAAAAACGTTCCAGATCTTTGGAAAAACTCTCTCCTCTCACATAATCTTCAAAAAAAGAATAAACACATTCCTTTGTTCTCAGCTCATCCAGAATATATTGTGAATTATAAGACTGATGCAATCCCATTACATGGTATTTGTTCAGCATCCCCTCGCTTATTGCATATGAAAACGGATTACCGCTGTGTCTTCCTTCCAGAGGGCGCAAATCCGCATGTGGATCAATATTGATAACATTTATCGGATGTGATAGCTTCTGAAAAGACCATTTTATAAGCGGATACGCATTATTATGCCCGCCACCGATCACAATCGGAACCGCGTCCTCCGGTAGATATTCATTTAGTATCTGTAAAACAAAATTATCCAGTTCCTCAACCATTAACCGGGAAGCTTCCACATCAGCATGGCTGTACATCTGGTTTACCTGGCCCAGCACGCAAATATTATCTCCTGCTAAATGCTCATTGGACTGAATGTTCAGGAAATAATCCAGAAAAGAATCAAAAGCTCCGAGGCTACCCGATTTTCCATGATTCGCCTGCGGACCGATATCTTCATTTATACCGATCAGGTAATAACGTGATCCTGCGTGATTGTCCAGAGCTTTTAACCGTTCTCCCAGCTTTATTTCTCCTTCTCTGGGGAAAACTTTTCTTTGAAGTACCTGTGTAGTAAACGGTACAAATTCAAATCGCTTATTTTGACTGTCCATAACTTTATGCTTACTTTCTTAAATATACATTTAAAATCAATGAAAATACAAACAAGCAGGATTATTTATTCAAACTCTCTATTAATCCGATAAAATTTTTCGGTGGCGGAGTCGGCCTCATTGTTAGTTTATTCACAAAAACAAGAGTAGTTTCTCCGTTACATAAAACACTGTTTTCTTTCAGGATTTCATACTGGAACAGTAAACGCGCTCCTTTTAAAGATACAATTTCTGTTTTTACAGTAACCAGATCATCATACTTAGCCGGAAGCAAATAATTAACCTGCAAGTTAACCACCGGAAGCATATATCCTGTTTCTTCCAGTTCACGGTAAGACATCCCCGCTTCTCTCATCGCCTCGACACGACCTACTTCAAAATATTGCGCATAATTACCGTAGTAAACATACCCCATCTGGTCTGTTTCCCCGTATCTCACTCTTAACGTCGTCTGATTAATAAAATTGATGTCCATCTCCCTGGCTATTTTTAACTTTTTTTTACTAAAACCCTTGATTTACAGAAATATTTTACATATCAGAAAATCGCTTTACTGAAACCCTCTCTTTTCGTTACAAGTAAAATATTTTTAAAAATCAATAGGCAAATCATTTTTTTTTAAACTAATTTATCCAAATATTTGTCTTCCCCTTTTGAGAGGAAACCATTACAAAAAACCAAAATATAAAATAACTTATAAATACCACAAAATAATGAGCAAAAACCATACAGAAATTTGGGATGCATGCCTGAAAGTCATCAAGGATAATATTGCTTTACAAGCTTACAAGACTTGGTTTGAACCAATCATTCCTGTAAGACTTGACAGCAATATCCTGACGATCCAGGTTCCTTCTCATTTTTTCTACGAATGGTTGGAAGAACATTATATTACTTTATTAAAGAAAGTTATTAAAAAAGAAATCGGGCACGAAGCAAGACTTGAATACAGCATCGTTATGGAAAATAGCGACCGGAATACGAAACCTTATACAGTAAAGCTTCCTACATCAGATAAGAATTCATTGAAAAATGAACCGATGAATATGCCGATCAATCTAGGAGATAATCCAATCCGGAATCCTTTTATCATTCCCGGACTGAAAAAGGTAGATGTTGATTCCAACCTCAATCCGTCCTACTCATTTGAGAATTTTGTAGAGGGAGATTGTAACCGGTTGGCAAGATCCGCAGGTTTTGCCGTTGCAAATAAACCCGGCGGAACCGCATTTAATCCCTTGTTAATCTATGGAGGCGTAGGGCTTGGAAAAACACATCTGGCACATGCCATCGGTATTGAGATAAAAAAACAGAATCCTAACAAAACCGTTCTGTACGTCGGATCGGAAAAATTCGCACACCAGTTCATTGATGCGATCAAAAATCAGACTACCAATGATTTCATTCATTTCTATCAGATGATTGACGTGCTGATTATTGATGACGTTCAGTTTTTTGCAGGAAAAGAAAAAACACAGGATGTTTTCTTCCATATCTTCAACCATTTACATCAGAACAACAAGCAGATCATTCTGACTTCAGATAAACCGCCTGTTGAGATGCAGGGAATGGAACAACGTCTTCTGTCGCGTTTCAAATGGGGATTATCAGCTGATTTAACAACTCCTGACCTCGAAACACGGATCGCTATTCTTCAAAAGAAAATGTATAGCAATGGTATTGAACTTCCGGATGAAGTAGTAGAATACCTTGCTTATAGCGTAAATACGAATATCCGCGAAATGGAAGGCGCATTTACATCGCTTCTTGCACAGGCTTCGCTGAATAAAAAAGCGATCACGTTGGATCTGGCAAAGCAGATGATCGATAAGTTTGTTAAAAACACTGCAAGGGAAGTTTCCATTGATTATATCCAGAAAATCGTTTGTGATTACTTCGATCTATCAATAGACATGCTAAAATCAAAAACACGGAAACGTGAAGTGGTTCAGGCACGCCAGATTTCGATGTTCTTCAGCAAAAAAATGACAAAATCTTCTCTGGCCAGCATAGGTGCACAATGCGGCGGGAAAGATCACGCCACAGTTCTTCACGCATGCAGAACTGTCATTAATTTAGCGGAAACGGATAAGCAGTTCAAAGGCTACTTAGAGGATTTAGAGAAAAAATTGACATTACAATAAAGACAAAATCCGGCAGAAATGTCGGATTTTTTATTTTTCACATAAACACACTGATTATTTAACTGAACAACAGATAATGAACAGACAAAATCCATTCTCAAGAGAAGAAAAAAGTTTTTTGAGCGGAGCACGTACCCGCTGGCAGGAACTAAAATATACACTGGGAGTTATTGCTCAATTTGTAAAGGGCTTCCGCGCTCTGCACTTTCTCGGACCGACAGTTACCATATTCGGTTCCGCGCGCTTCGGAGAAAACAATCATTATTATATCCTTGCCCGTAAAGTAGCGGCTGAGCTGGCGAAAAAAGGCTTTGCAATTATGACCGGCGGAGGCCCCGGAATCATGGAAGCAGCCAACCGGGGTGCAAAAGATGTTGACGGACTTTCTGTCGGATGTAATATCCTGCTGCCTCATGAACAAAAAGAAAATCCTTACATGGATAAATTTGTTACGATTGAATATTTCTTTGTCAGAAAGGAGCTGCTGCGTAAATATTCTTTTGCCTTCATTGTACTTCCCGGCGGATTCGGAACACTGGATGAATTTTTCGAAACAGTTACACTTATCCAGACAGGCAAAATTGAAAAATTTCCCATTGTTATTATGGGCGTTGAATATCACCGCAATATCCAGGAACATATTGAACAGATGGAACAGGAAAAAACCATCAGTCCGGAAGACCTGAGGTTATTCTTATTTTCAGATGATGTTCAGGAAGTGGTGCAACATATTACAAATTATGCCGGTAAGCACAAAGGAATCAAGCTGAAGCCTGCAGGAGATGCCATCCGTTTTCTGGGAGAAGAAAAGATCACTCTGAATTAACGATTTCCCGCTTTATTTTTGTTACGAAAGAAATATTGTGCATTATTTTAAGACCGGAATTCTTTTGAAAACAAAATCCTTTCTATTTTTACATTCATGATGATACGATTACTAACTACATTATTGTTTATACTACCATTGTATGTTTCAGCTCAGGGAGATGCTTTAACAACAGAAGAGCGGGCTTATTTATTCCACATCGTCAGGAAAAGTCCGATTCTGGAAAATAATATCGGGCGTTACTTTAATTATACAGGCCCTGAAATTACGTTCGGTAACAATAAGCTGAATTACGACTCGATTGAAACACATATCATCAATAACCCGGAATTTCTCACAATCTATACTTCCGAAATTCAAAAGTCCCCGATAGGGCTTCTGGCAGAAGCATCTAACAAAGTAGCTATCTGGGAACTCAATAAAATACTCCTGGCAAAACGAATGAAGGATGACGAAACCTTTAAAATCTATCAGTCCCGTTACGAACGTTTTGAAAACCTGCTGTTATTTCACCTTCCAGCGGCAGCATTGAAAGACGAAGACGGAGGAAGAGTCATTCATCCCAAAACAGAGCAGCTGCTCAATCCCGGCCTGCATCTGAATGATAAGATCAAAATGGCAGAATCTTTTCATTTTCTAAATGACAATGATCAGTTGACAACACTGAACGCCATAAATAAATCCATCAATGAATATGTTAAACAGCGTACGCAGGAAATCTTCCAGCATTTAGGAGGACGAAGCGACCAGTTTCAGAATGTCCTTGTCGCGGCGGGAGACGGAAGCCTGACTGCCGGATTGCTGGAAGAGCGGGAAAAAGACGAAAACGGGCGCTGGAACAAAGGATTGCCTAAAGCCATCGGGCTGTTCCCTTATCAGCTGCAGTTTATTCCTCAAAAAGAAAAGGACATTTCCCCTATCCAGCCCAGACGTGTTGCAGGGAATGATTTTCAGACCTTCGGGAATAATAAAATCACCAACATCCATCTGGATATCTGGGGATACAATACCGACAAACAAACAACCGTAGTCATTGAAAAAAACGGCAGGACCTATCATCTTTTCGGGTCAGGCGAGACACGTTTTCTTTCACCGGATTCCGCTTTTGCCAAAGGAACTACGTATCAGTACATCATTAATGGGCTGAAAAACCAGATTGCAGTAATCGACGAAAAAATACATGGAAAGAAAGGATATGACTACTGGATTGGCTTTTACGAAAATAAAAAAGAAGACCTAAAGGCACAGATTTTTAATCTTGAGCACGATATTGCAAACGTTACAAGCTATACCATCCATACGAAGAAAAACAGTAAAAAAGCGGTCGCAGGAGAATTGGATAAAACGTATTATGACAAGAAAACCAGAAAGGAAAAGCAGCAGCTGTATATCCAGAAGAACGGTGAACTGGAAGATACCAAACGAAAAATACAGGCACTGAAAAAAGAGAAAGAAGCTGCCCTGGAAAAAAGAAGTATTTTACAAAGCAAGCTGGACCATGCAGTGGACGCATTTGGAAGAAACTGGGTTCCTTTTACAGTAAACGAAGGATTATATATCTATGAAGATTCCACTACTTTCGACATGACAACACAGGAATTCAGATTTCCTGCAAAACAGGAAGCAGAACAATTTGAGATCCGTCTGCTGGCTATCCCGAATACAGCTACCACTAATCAGGCAGATGAAGTGATGATGCATATCAATGTGACCTCCACGGAACCGGATTATAATGCGCGTGTCCGACTGCGGTTTAATGATGTGTTTGCTTCTAACAGCTGGAAGCTGGACCGTCCGGTATTACAGGAAGAAGACAGCATGAGCGTTCGTGTATTTTTAGAGCAGCTCCTGGACAAGAAAAAGGAATTCAGGTTGATCACCAGAGGAAACGGTATCGGGAAATGGAACGGGTTTGCAGCTGTTTACAATGCCTCTCAGACAGAACTGGAAAGTTATCCTACTTCAAAAGAAGACAGCACATTCAAGCGTTTACGAACATCTGAAGTAAACATTTTTGTTGACCGCGCCATTATTATGGAAATCAATTCTTTCACTGATCCGGTGAGAAGTAAATTTGAGATTACAAATCAAAGTGTGGCGGACGCGAAAAATAAGAATAACCTGACCTATAATCAAATACTAAGCGCTTATAGAACTGCTTCTATTTTGTTCCGGCTGCAGGAAGAGCTGAACGTTAAGGCCGGAGAATATTTTGACCGTGAAAAAGCTAAAATTATCATTGACCGTTTAAATACTACATTCAGCCAGGCAAAAATTCTAGTGGGGAAAGTAAGCCTAAAAGCTACTCTGCTAAAGAATTAAGAGCAAATATCTTAATACGATAATCTCAATCTGCTAATCTCTCTTCCTATTTCCACTTTCATGGAATCCAGGTATTGTGTCTTAATTCGGTTTCCATTAATTTTCATGACCTTGTCGTACGCGTATCTTCCTTCTCTCCAGGTATAACGGCACTCAAAACGGTTCTCGTCCGTATCCATGAACTGAAGAATTAAATCTTTATATTCTGAATTTTTTGATTTTTCCATGGCTACCAAATCAGCTACAAAAGTATTAGTCGTCATATAAGTACCATTTTCTTTTTCAAAGACAATCACTCTTCTCACGGGAAAACCATGTACGCCCGATCTGCAAAGCACTAAAAAACGATCACGCATTGTCGCTTTGTTCACTAACGGAAATACTTCAAAAAATTTAGAATTACATGACGGAGACATATAGTTCTTCAAATCTTTTTGGTCCGGATTGCAAAGATTTACAGCCTTCAGCAATGAATCTTCCAAAGGCGTATTTGCTTTACTATCCTGAAAAATTACTTCTATTTCTTCTTCATATTCTTTGGGCTTGATCGGGGCAGACTCAGAGCTTGAACCTGAATCTCCGGACACTCCTTCTTCTCCTTCATTTGAATTTTCTTTACATGCTGTTAAAACTGTCAGTGCAAGTAAAGAAAGAATAAAAAAAATATCTCCTGCTTTCTTCATATTTTAATGTATTGGAAAAACGGTTGTACTCAATTGTAACGCTTCATCAAAGAAAAAGTTATCAATTCCTGTGTCGATTTTATTTTTTTCCAGCCAGTAAATCAATATTTCGGTTGGCATATTTCCCGTCAGCTTATCCTCTGCCATCGGACAACCCCCAAAACCTTTTACAGCACTGTCAAATCTCCTGCAGCCACTGTTATATGCTGCCGCAATAATTTTTTCAGCATTTACAGGGTTGACATGAAGGTGCGCTCCGAATTCCACATCCGGTAAAGCCGGAATGATGTTCGTAAATAAATCCGACACTAATTCCGGTGAAGCTGCTCCTATCGTATCAGACAACGCTAATATTTTTATTCCCAGCTCTTTATTCAAACGCTCTGCCCATTTAAAAACCACTTCAGCATTCCACGGATCACCATAAGGATTCCCGAAACCCATGGAAAGATAAACTACCAGCTCCTTCCCTTTTTTAGAAGTTAATTCAGCAATATTTGCCACTCTTGACCAGGATTCTTCAATCGTTGCATTCGTATTTCTGATCTGAAACGTTTCTGAAATGGAGAAAGGGTATCCCAAATAGCTTATTTCTTCAAACTGTAACGCATCTTCTGCTCCCCTTTCGTTGGCGATAATGGCCAGCAACTTGGTCGTTGTCCGGTCCAGCTCCAAACCTTTCAAAAGATCCGCCGTATCACGCATCTGAGGAATTGCCCTGGGAGAAACGAAGCTTCCGAAATCCAGCGTATCGAATCCGCATTTCAACAAAACGTTCTGATACTTTATCTTTACTTCTGTCGGAATGAATTCCGAAAGCCCCTGCATTGCATCTCTGGGGCATTCAATCAGCTTCAATTTCTCCATATTATAATTTTTCTTTCAAAATTCGTTTATTGATCCGCTTTACCAAACCGGGACCTTCATAAATGAATCCGGTATAGATCTGTACCAAAGAAGCGCCTGCTTTTAATTTATCAATTGCATCCTGAGGCGAGGAAATACCGCCTACCCCGATAATCGGAAACGCTTTATTTGATTTTTCTGAAATGTAACGAATTACTTCCGTTGATCTTTGAGCCAAAGGTTTCCCCGAAAGTCCTCCTGCTCCGATTGCATCAATCTCCTGCTTTGAGGTTTTAAGATTATCTCTGGAAATAGTCGTATTTGTCGCGATTATTCCGTCAATTTCAGACTCCAGAACGATTTCAACAATATCATCCAGCTGGCTGTTTGTCAAATCAGGTGCGATCTTAAGTAAGATCGGTTTAGTAATATTCAAACGTTTTCGCTCTTCAACAAGTGTTATCAGCAGCCGTTTCAATGGTTCTTTTTCCTGTAGTTCTCTAAGATTGGGTGTATTCGGAGAAGAAACATTGACTACAAAATAGTCCACATGCTTGTATAACACATTGAAACATTTCAGGTAATCAGACGTCGCTTCTTCATTTGGAGTAAGCTTATTCTTTCCGATATTCCCACCTATTATGATCTGACGTTTCCGCAATTTCAGCCGTTCAGCAGCAGCAATAGCTCCTTCATTATTAAATCCCATCCGGTTTATAATTGCTTTATCCTTTTTTAATCTGAAAAGGCGCTTTTTAGGATTTCCTTCCTGACCTACAGGTGTAAGCGTTCCAACTTCTACAAATCCAAACCCGCACTGAACAAGATCTTTGTACATTTTAGCATCTTTGTCAAAGCCTGCTCCCAATCCCACCGGATTTTTAAATTTCAAACCAAAAACTTCTCTTTCCAGCCGCGGATCTTCAAAAACAAATACCTTTTTCCAGATATTTCCTATAACCGGAATTTTCAGAGTAATATTCAATGCTTTTGCGGTAAAATAATGTACTTCTTCAGGGTCAAAAAAGAATAAGAAAAAACGAACTATTTTATACATGACATTTAAGTAAAAAAAAAGCGAGAAGTAAATCTCGCTTTGAATATAATTAATTTCTGAATATCAGAATTTAGATCTTTTGTATTTATATCTCTTAACTTTCAATGAAGAGCTATAATTTTTATAGGTAATGTTTTTAGTTGCTATGATATTCAGGTAGAACACAGCATCTTTGTCTTTATCTCCTCTTTGAGACCCCGGATTAAACAAGCTCGGTGTCGAAGAAGGGTTACTCAGATAAGCTGAAGCCGGCCCGATTCTGTCTGCCAGAATAGCAGGATCATAATAGGAACCTGAAACGTCATCTATATAATCAGAAAATGTTTTTAAATAAATGGCTTCAATACCCAGCGTCCACATTTTAGCGATACCAAATTTCACACCAAGCCCTGCAGGGATCGTAGCTGTAATAGGAAGATAGTTTTTAGGGCCATTTTCCATTCCCTGTCCTTCTGTTTTCAATGGTCTTAAATTAACCCATTTTCCCTGATACCGAGCCTGAGGATTAAACCATGCGATTCCGATCCCGGTAAAAGCGTACAATTGAAAATTGTGATTTTTAGCGCCTCCTTTCATTCCGTAGCGGCTTCCTGTTTTGTCATTCGCCCAGATAATCCATTCAATACGTTGGTTCAAGTTAATCAATGGTGATCTGAAGTGTAAATTTCTTGCGTTACGGATCGGCTCATCTGTCAACGCATCATCTCCTTTCAGCATACCTATATTCAACATGGTAGTTGTGGCGAAATTCTTATGGAAACGATATCTGAATCCTACTCCGATATTAAAGTTAGTTGATTTCCAGTTTAAATCTCCCATCGTATAGTCTTTCCCTATACGGTTTCTTCCTCCCAAATCACCTAAAAACTGAGTAGCTCCTAAGCTCATTACGATTTCTTTCTTATTTCTTGACCATGCTCCCTGACTGTTAAAATTTGATGCCTGGGAAAAAACCGACAACATGGAGACTAAACAGAATGTAGTTGCTAAAAATTTCATATAATTTGAGTTATATTCAAATTGAATGACAAAGTTATAATAAATAATTATTTATCAAAGTGATAATAGTATTAAATATTGAAAAAATATAAAGAAATAATTGTTAATAATTTACATTATTCTCAAACCTTTCAGATGGTTATATTAATTAATGGATGATTTCAAAAATCTCTTTTTATTCTCTAATTCAGAAATACTGTTAATCACATTTAACTCAACTTCAATTTGTTCATAGTTCTCTACAGGAACCATGTCAAACAACTCTTCCTCTGCTACTCCTGCTGCTTCCCTGAATTGAAACAACTGCTGAAAATCCATATATCTGGAAATTTCTTCAGAGGTCAGCCTTTCTTTTTCAATGAATAAAATTTTGCTCATAAGCAGTTACTATTAATATTTATAATTTAAAAGCCCTGCATCCTGACTGAAGATACAAGGCTTTTGTTTTTTTACATCATCTTTTTAAGTTTTTCGATCACTCTGAAACACTTAACTTTTGCATTATTTTCGGTGATATACAACATATCCGCGATTTCCTTGAACGAACGTTTCTCAAAAAAACGCAGCTCAATCAGCGACAAATCCTGCTCCTTTAAGTTTCTCAGGTTTTGAAGCACTTTTGAAACACGTTCTTCCCGGCCGGATTCATCTTCCATTTCTTCCATCAAATTGGAAATATTTGAAACATCAACATTCACCACTCTGTTCGTCTTCAAATCCCGGTAAGACTGATAAACCTCACTTTTAGCAATACGGTACAGCCAGGAGGAAAACGGAACTCCTCTGTATTCGTATTTGGAAATGTTGTTCATCGCTTTTAAAAATACCTGTGAAGTCAGATCAAAAGCAGTTTCTTTATCTTCCACACGCTGATAAATGTAACGGAAGATCTGTTCATAATACTTTTTGTACAAAGCTTCAAACTTTGTCGGATCGCTTTTAGCAAGCTCAACAATTTCCAGCTCTTTGATCTGCTGAAAATCCGTCTGATGGTAATACGGGTTCATTCTCATAATTTCTTGGTTTTTGGTTTTAAAAAACAAAGCTTGCAGACTTCATTTTATATTATAAGCTTGAAATCTCCAAAAGTTACAATTCACACATCCAGAAACGTTCCAAAAAGATGAAATTTAACATTTATGACTCAAAAATTAACGAAATAATCCAAATCCTGCAAACTTTCCAGAAATTTTATGAGCTGCTTTTCTTCTTGTGGGGAAATTTTCAACGATTTTATCAGTTCGCTTTTGTATTTTGTTGCCTCACCTCCTTCCCTATAATGTTGGATCACCTCTTCCAGCGTTTTAAATCTCCCGTCGTGCATATAAGGAGAAGTAATGCCGATATTCCTCAGGCTGGGAACCTTAAACTTTCCGAAATCGGACGAATCGCCCGTTGACCGGTACCGTCCGTAATCTCCGTTTATAACAGAAAGACCGTTATTCTCCGGCTTATAATTCGTGAACATCGGCAACGGATGACAGCTCACACAATTAAATTTATCCTTAAACAAAAGAAAACCTTTTTTTGCGTCCAGGCTTATCGCTTTCGGATTTTTCCCGTAATAATACTGATCAAACGGAGAATTTAAAGAAACTAATTTTCGCTGATAGGCGGCCAAAGCCCTGGTAATGGTATAAGGCTCTACTTTTTTTCCATATACTTTTTGGCTCAATGTGATATACAAGCTGTCCTTATGAATACGCTCCATGATTTCTTTCATTGTCATATCCATCTCATTGTGATCCTGAACAGGAGAGAGTGCCTGCATTTCAAGGGTGGGAATATTGGCATCAAACATAAAAACAGGGCTGTAACGCATATTTATAATAGACGGAGAATTTCTCTTCGACTTCCGGTCAAAAACTCCGTCGCTTAAATCCAAACCGTCTGAAAATGCCAGAAACGGCTTATGGCAGACAGCACAGGAAACGGAAGAATCCCGGGATAATCGCTTATCAAAGAATAAAGCTCTTCCAAATACGAACGCATCTTCACTTTCAATCGTCCCTTCGGGGAGATATTCAACCGGCTTCAACGGCAATATGCTGTATTGGTTCCATTCGTTCGTACAGGCTGAAAACGCTTCTGTAAGAAGCAATAATATCACCATTCTGAAAAATAAGTTTCTTACTTCAAACATTTATCAGGTAAAAACTTTAATCTGATTACAAAAATAACCTTTTAATTCACTATTTTCGTAGGTTTTGTTATACAGGTTAACTGCTGTAATAACCGGCCGGCCTGTTTTAAATCAGGATTGATAATTAGTTGTAGTTTTATTCATATTGATGCGGAACATTTTGTTTATCTTATTGCTTTTTTCTCTCTGTGTACCTCACAATACGCATGCACAGGAGACGGATGTAAGCCTTTTAGATCAGAATGACACCGACACTATTGATAAATACATTCTGTTTAAAAACCGCCTGGTACTTTACGGAGACATCGGGTTTATTTCTTCTCCTTTCTTTCTCTCGTTCAAAGATTCCAACAGCGTCATGCACGAGCTTACCTACCGAGTAAATCACGGAATAATGCTCGGTATAGGAGGTTCATATAAATGGATCGCTGTGCGTCTCAGCTACATGATTCTAAGCAATATTGAAAACAGCGATGTTTACGGACAAACAAAATATTTCGGTCTGCAGCTGGATCTTCCCATCAAGCGGGTTTATACTGAATTCGATCTTTTCAGATTCAGCGGCTACGCTTTGCTGAATGCCAGCAAAAAAGTGCCGCAGGTGACATCTAAGACCATGCTTTTCCCGGAGACATCGACAATCAACCTGAATATTGCCGCATACTATTTTTTCAATCCCGAATTTGAAGTAAATTCAATGAAAGGTCGTTCCGGGCATTACAAAAAAAAGGTTACTTCCTGGTATCTGAAAGGGAACTTTGGATATACGGGTGTTTCAAATCACGGAGAGCCTATTGTTCCGGAAGTTTTTCTCTCGTCACAGGAAACAAATCGTAATAAATCCAACCGGATCGGCGCATTGGAATTCGGGGCACTGCCCGGCATCGCCTATGTCAACCGTAAGAAAAACTGGCAATTCTCCGGAGTTTTCGGGCTGGGAATTTCCATTCAGCATAAATTTTATTCGATAGATGATTATACACGGACTTTTTTAGGTGTATCACCACGGATAGACGCAAAAATCAATGTGGGGTACAATCCTGTAAACTGGTTTATTATGCTTGGAGGAGAGCTGGATTATAAACAAATCAATTTTGATGATCTCACCTATCGGAACGCGCTTTTCAACATTAAGCTGACGGGAGGCTACCGGTTCAAAACCAAAAACCACCGGACGACAAAAAACAAAATAAAATTTTCAAATTAATGTCTTTATGCGCATCGTATTTCTATGTATGCTGATCACTTTCAGTGGATTCTCGCAACCAGAACAAAAAAATCTTTTCGGGGAATGGCTTTTTGAAGGAGCGGAAATGTTCGGTACATTTTATAATACGAACAACTGGAATCAGGAAAAACTGACACTTTCAGAAGATTATTCGTTTGAGCACCAATTTAATACATATATCAATCACCAGCTGATCAGCCAGACAGTTTCCGGTAAATGGATCGTTTCCAAAGACAGCTCTAAAATCATTCTGTTCAACGATCAGAACCGTTATCAGAAGGATATCAGCGTCAAAACGATTTACAATGAATTTCCTATTTTTTTTAATAATAAAAACTATCTGGTTCTCACCGACCAGTACAAAAAAAGCGACTTTCAGAAACGTTACAAAAAGCAGAATGTTACTAGTTCATTTGATGATGATTATACTGAATATCTTGCAGAACAGGAGCGGAAAAACAGGATCATTGATACTCAGCATTATTACCTGATCGCCGGCAGTGACAGCCTGACAAAAAAATACCGGTCGGCATATTTTACGCTCGTTTCTCAAACGGACAGCTATTCTGACAAATATATCCAGAGAACAAACAGCAGTCAGGGTAAAATTTTAAAAATTACAGACACCAGCATCTGGATACGGCCGCATCTGATCCACGAAAAAAACTTCACCAAGAATAATTCCGTGCAGCGTCAATTAGAGCTGTTCAGCGGGAAAAAGGCAACGATTGAAATAATGAAGCAGAATATCCAGAAAGTATATACTCCGGTTTCGACAATCGGAATGAAAACGAGCTTCTATTTTGCCGCTGCTTCTGCAGTAACCACACTTGTAATTGCTCCGATCGTGAGTCTTGTATCAAACGATGCTAATAAAACCAGAAATTACTTAATTACGGCAGGATCAGGAATTGTGGGATTCGGTATCGGAACAGGAAGCTTTTATCTGTTCCGCTCATTTGAAAAGAAATTCAGAGGAAAAGGAAAAAACGGCATCGACCTGCTTCCTGTGTATCAAAACAAAAAAAGCGGAATCTGAAATTCCGCTTTTTTTTGTTTATTCTCAGAACTGATTATTTCGTCAGCTCCATACATTTTTTCACGGCTGCATTTACATCAACCACTGCACCGGTTACGCTTAAAGTACCGAAATCTACTTTCGTTTCAGCACCAGGCAACTCTTGCTGTGTACCTTTATAAGACTTAGCAGTTGATAAAATCACATCTTTGATCTGTGTCATAGTCAGCTCAGGGAAATAAGATTTCAGCAACGCTGCCACACCTGTTACCATCGGAGCTGCCATTGAAGTTCCCTGTAATTTTTTGTAATCTGATTGAGGAACAGTATTATAAATCTCAAAACCAGGAGCAAAAACATCTACTTTTGTCTGACCGTAGTTAGAAAAAGAAGCTGCTAATTTTCCTTTAGGAAAACGCGTAGATGCCCCGATTGTCAGATAGTTTGTGAAACTTTTATCCTGGAAAGAATATTTATCTGTCGGATAATTTGTGTCTACATCCAGATTTTTAGCATCATTACCTGCAGCATGCACACAAAGCACTCCTTTTTCATCTGCATATTTCAACGCTTCATAAACTTCTTTCTGATGAATTGAAAACGCTTTTCCGAAGGACATATTGATCACTGAAGCACCATTATCAACTGCATAACGAATAGCTAAAGCGATATCTTTATCTGACTCATCTCCGTCCGGAACTGCTCTTAAAGACATCAGCTTAATATTTTCAGCAACACCGTCTCCTCCTTTTCCGTTTCCACGAACCGCTCCTACAATACCTCCAACATGTGTTCCGTGAAGTGCATCCGGACCTTCAACATCATTGTTCCCATATTTAACATCGTTAAAATCATCCGGATCATCTCCGATAAATTCACGGTCGTTAAAGTCAGGATTCAGGTAGTAATCCAGCATAGAGTTGATCTGATCCATCTGGCTGTCAATCACTTCTTTATTTAACTCACCTGATTTAATCGCAATTGCCAGCTGGCGGATCTGTATGTCCTGTACATCTTTTGGCTTCCATTTCTCAAGATCTTTCAGCGTATAATCTGATTTTCCCAGTTTTTGACCAACCATTTGGGGAACCATTTCCAGGATCATTGGCAATTGTGCCATTTGCTCTTTGTACATGGAATATTTTTCTTTATCTTCTTCCATGGATTTTTTAGCTGCAATAAACAGCTCATACTCCGCTTTTTTATTAGCAGGAACTTGAGCAGCTTCTACATTTTCAAATTCCGCTCTGTATTTAGCATAAATTCTTGTCTTCTCTAAACGAGCATATTTTTGATTTTTTCCGTCCGGAGAACCTAAGAAGTTCCATCCGTGAATATCATCTACATAACCATTGTTATCATCGTCTATTCCATTTCCGGGAATTTCCTTTTCATTTACCCAGATTTTACCTTGTAAATCTTCGTGCTCAATATCAATTCCTGAGTCAATGATCGCTACAATAACTGTTTTAGACGTTTTTCCCTTCAAAGCTTTATATGCTTTTTCAGTCTGTAATCCGGCCTTATGTGTATTGTACCAATTTAAAATATCCTTGTCAACCTGACCAAACACTACGTTTGTTAATCCCAGTGCAAAGAATGAAAACGTTAATCTCACAATAATTTTTTTCATGCTCTCGTTCATTTTTTTTTATAAAAGTATATTTTTATGTATAATTATTGGCCGAAAGAGTGACTTTCGTCTTAAATTCTTTCTGAACTAACTTAAAATAAGGATAAATGGTATTAAAAAAATCTCTGCTCGTTTTCCTGATCGCGCTTTTCTCTTCTGCCTGCTTCTCACAATCTGATAATTTCCGGTTTGTAAAATATCTTCAGGAAAAGCCAAATGAACTTACTGCTTTTGCGGTTGCATATAAAGGAGAAAAAACGCTGAGTACGTTGCGCAGGCACAATATAAGCATTAAGCACATTACCCCAAACTGGGTGTTTATCCAGACAACTCCGACAATTATTAACAGCTTATCAAAGAATAAGGAAATCGAACAGTTCTATTTTGAGTTTCACAACGGGCAGCCATTATCAGATACGGCAAGGATCGTTCAGCATGTAAAGGAAGTGCATGACGGTTATGGCGACTTAATACGCGGTTATACCGGAAAAAATGTACTTATAGGTTTTGTCGATCAGGGGCTGGACTGGACACATCCCGACTTCGTTGATGAAAACGGGGTCCGCCGGGTGATTGCTTACTGGGATCAGAGTGCTCCGACCAACACAACGGCTCCGCAGCCTTATAATTACGGACAGAGCTGCGACTCGCTTTCTATTGCCAACGGAACGTGTACGCTAACAGAATCCGGCACCTATCACGGATCAACTGTCACAGGCGCTGCGACAGGGAACGGCAGGGCAAACGGAAAAAACAAGGGAATGGCTCCCGATTCAAAAATTGTCGTAATTGAAACAGACTTTGGCAAAGCGAACTGGACCTTAACCGTTGCCGATGCCTGTGATTATTTATTCAAAATCGCAGACAGCCTGGGAATTCCTGCTGTAATGAATTTAAGCGTAGGTTCTTATTTCGGCTCACATGACGGAAATGATCCCGCTTCTGAGTTGATGGAGCAAATGATCGATGCTAAAAAAGGGCGTATCATTGTGGGAGCTGCAGGAAACAGCGGTGATAAAGGAAATTACCACTTAAAAGGGAAAATTTATAATGATACCAATTTTGTCTGGTTCAGAAACAATCCTTCCAATCAGATCCTGGCAAATTCCGTTTACTTTGACTGGTGGTCTGATACTACTCTTTCCAATCAGCTCAACATTGCTTTTGCAGCGAACGATTCACTGACATTTGTTCAGACTCCGTACTCAACTTTCTACAATCTTAAAACAATGGCGAGTTACGTTCAGGATACGCTTCGCACTGTCAACGGTAGTAAATTAGCCGTCGTTGAAATCTACAAAACACTTGTAGGTGACAGCTATAATATTGAAGCCTTAATACGAAATTATGATTCTCTGGGATATTTCTATCAGCTCGCTGTCAGCGGACTGGGCCAATTTGATTTGTGGAGCGGAAAATGGGCAGACCTGAATGACATGATTACTAACCTGCCGGATGTTTCAACTTTTCCGGGAATAACAAAATACATGCGTCCGGATTCGCTTTCAACTCTTGTATCATCGTGGGCCTGCTCTGAAAAGATCATGACGGTCGGAAATATCAGAAACAGACTGACGCATATTAATAATAATGGTGTTGAAAATCCATACAATCCATATCCTCCGGTTGGGTACATCGCGCATCATTCCAGTCGTGGCCCTTCCAGAAAAGGCGTGCTGAAACCGAATGTCACTTCCAACGGTGATATGATGCTGGGAGCAGCACCTGCATTCATGAGAGCGAGTAGCAGCTATAATACAGCACTGGATCTCGGAGGATGGCACGCAAGGAACGGCGGGACATCAATGGCATCTCCTGTCGTTGCGGGAATCGCGGCTTTATACCTGGAAAAATGCCCGGGCAGCTCTTACAGCGACTTTATCCGGGATGCAATGAACAATACGGACGTCTATATTCATTACGGAACCGTTCCGAACTATACATACGGGCCGGGGCGTATTAACGCGTACAAGTTAGTAGCACACAATGGGACATTTTCAAATAATATAGGATACTGCGGCGCAGATTTTAATCTGGGAATTACTTCACTGGATTCCATGCGTAATTTCCAGTGGTCCACCGGAGATACTACCGAACAGATCGTCATATCGTCTCCCGGAACTTATTCTGTGAGCTTCGAATATGGAGAGAACTGCTACTCTACCCTTACCAAAGTAGTTGAAGCCGGCTCTCCTCCTGTTCAACCGCTTATTTCCGCCAGCGGAAATGTATTGACATCCACCTCTGCGCATAACTACCAGTGGTACCGGAACGGAGAGAAGCTGGAAAACGAAACCGGCCAGCAGCTGACCATTGTTACCGGAGGAAATTATCAGGTAAAAGTATCAGATAGCGCAGGCTGTTCCAATTATTCAGACTATTATCATTCTACGCTGTCTGTAAGTGAAATCGGTAAGCATATAACGATTTATCCCAATCCCACAGAGGATTTGCTGTTTATAAGCTCAGATGCAGAAATTGAAAATTACAGTATTTATTCGATTGACGGCGTCTTAATAGAATCAGATCGTTTTAAAGGAGCACCTGTCTCCATGAAAAAATTAGCGAACGGGACCTATATTGTAAAAGTGGAAAATGCATTTTTCGTTAAAACCTTTAAAATATTGAAGAATTAAATTTGGATAGTAGGACAAACTTTATATTTTTGGGCAAATTTTGAAAATTTATGAATCTAACAGGAATAATTTCGATTTCAGGTAAACCGGGACTTTATAAAGTAATCGCACAAAGCAAGAACAGCATTATTGTCGAGTCACTGGACAATAATAAAAGAGTGCCTGCGTATGCCACGGATCGGATATCTGCTATTGAAGATATCAGCATTTACACTTATGAAGATGACGTTCCGTTAAAAGATGTTTTTTCTTCCATTTATTCAAAAGAAAATGGACAGAATACAATTTCTCATAAAGAAGATGTAAAAAAGCTGGAGGATTATCTTGCCGGAATTCTGCCTGATTATGACAGAGAGCGTGTTTATCCTTCTGATATCCGTAAGATATTTCAGTGGTATAATATGCTGAATGAAAAAGGATTTATCAAAATGGAAGAGGAAGAAACGGAAGCTGTTGCTACTGAAGAAGAGGCATCCAAAACCGAAGAAAAACCTAAGAAAACAACAAAAGCAACTGCTAAAAAAGAAACTTCAAAAGAAGAAAAACCAAAAGCGGAAAAAGCGCCAGCTGCGCCTAAAGCTGCAAAGCCGGCTGCAGGTAAACCAACCGCTGCTAAAAAACCAGCAGCTCCAAAAAAGAAAAAAGAAGATTAATAACAACGATCTGATAAATAAAAAAACTCCGGAAGTTCCGGAGTTTTTTTATTGCTTTATCCTAAAGATAATCTCAACTGCAGATGCGCAGATTATTTTTAGAGCCTCTATGGCCAAATCTACTTACGGGCTGTCAGCTCAACACTCAAAACAATTTCATCGGAAATCGCCTTATCCTTTGCAGCACCTGTCATTGTTGATCCAAAATTCACGTTCCATTCTGTTCTGTTAAATGTGATTTTCGGGGCTTTTAAAGTGATTACTTCATCTGTAATCACCACAGTTGCCGGAAAAGAGATGGATTTAGTGATCCCTTTCAGCGTAAGATTCCCTTTTATCTGCTGCTCCCCGGCCTTGAGCTCCACATCTCCGAACTCAAATTTAGCTTCAGGATATTTATTTACATTGAAAAAATCATCGGTCATTTCTTCTTTCGTACCTTTCAGATGAGCTTCCAGATTAGATTTCATATCTCCTTCAAGGTCCTTTACCTCAATAGAATTCATGTCAAACAGAAAAGAAGCTTTTTCAATTTTCCTGTCTGTAACAAAAAACAAACCATCCGCTAATTTAATTGTTCCATGGTGGCCGCCACTTATAATTTTGCTTCCTGACCATTCGATTTTTGCATTGTCCAGATCTACTTTGTACTCAGTCGATTCCTCAGAAACATCCTTTATTTCCATTGCTTTCCCGGAAGCAGGAGCAGAATTATTACAGGAAGAAATACTGTACATGATTCCTAGTGCCGCTAAACTTAAAACTATCCTTTTCATATTCTCTGTAAATTATTGATCAGTTTTAAAAATAGTATTTTTCATCAATCAGGAGCACTATAAAATCGTTAATTATTGCACAATCCGTACTTTAAGATAATCAGATTCCGGACAATAGAAACTTCGGCAGCATCTGCATATCTTTGTTTATGACAATATCGAAAGTCTAATATCCTTTTTTGAGGCTTGCCCGTAAATCAATTTCTATTAGCTTTGTAAAAATTCATCATTAGAAAATGGAAAAGATTATCTGTGGAATTCAGCAAATGGGAATAGGTGTTCCCAACGTTCAGGAAGTATGGAAATGGTACCGCAAAGCATTTGGTACAGATGTAAAAGTTTTTGAAGAAGCTGCCGAAGCACCGTTAATGACAAAATATACAGGAGGAAAAGTTCAGAGCAGGACAGCTACTTTAGCGCTGAGCATGCAGGGAGGCGGAGGCTTCGAGATCTGGCAATACACTTCCCGCAATACAGAAAAGCCTGCCTTTGAAGTACAATTAGGTGACTACGGACTTTATGCCTGCAAGATCAAATCCCGTGATGTACAGGCAACTTACAATTATTACAAAAAGCTGAATTTTGATCTTGTTTCAGAGATAGAAAAAACACCGGAAGGAAAGGATCATTTCTTTGTAAGAGATCCGAACGGGAATTTATTTGAAATAGTGGAAGGACTTGGTTTTTTCTCAGACACGAAGTTCTCCGGAAAAACCGGTGGTGTTGCAGGCACAATAATCGGTGTCAGTAATATTGAGAATTCGCTTAAATTATACCAGGACGTTCTGGAATATGACCAGATTGTTTACGATGTGACAGAAGTATTTAACGCTTATAAAAATATTCCGGGCGGAAACAAAGCTGTACGCCGTGTTTTGCTGCGTCACAGCAAGGAGCGGAAAGGGCCATTCGCCAAATTGCTGGGGCCTACGGAAATTGAGCTGATCCAGGCAGTAGAGCGCACTGATGTACGGAATATCTTCGAGAACCGTTTTTGGGGCGACTGGGGATTTATTCACTTATGCTTTGACATTCAGGGAATGGACGCTTTACAAAGTGCTTGTGAAAAAGCAGGATTCCCGTTCACGGTAGATTCAGGAAAAACATTTGACATGGGCGAGGCCGGCGGACGTTTCTCTTATATTGAAGATCCGGACGGGACATGGATTGAATTTGTAGAAACTCATAAAGTTCCGGTAATGAAAAAATTGGGCTGGTATATCAACCTGAATGGTAAAAAGCCGGGGCAGTCACTCCCTAACTGGATGCTGAAAGCAATGAAATTTAACCGTGTTAAGGATTGATTTTTATATAAATTGAGCAAAATAGCCAAAACCTTGATTGAAACGACGTACAGCAATCAGATAGTTTTGTAAATTTGGTCTTCCGAATATTGACGAATGAAAAAAATGAAATTTTCTTTTATAGCACTAATTGCAATCGTGTTAACATTGACAGCTTGTAATGACGATATCAAAATCACAGGTTCCGCAAAACCTTCCGCAGTCGTTTACGCTGTCCTTGATCCTAATGAATCGACACATTTTGTAAAGGTGAACCGCGCATTTGTTACATCGGATAACAACCTTACGACGGCTGCAATTGCAGATTCCAATTACTTTGAATCCGTTGTGGGAACTGTTAAAGAATACCAGAACGGTGTTTTAAAAAGAACTTTCAATCTCATCGATACTTTAATTGAGAACAAGGAAAGCGGTGTTTTCTACTATCCTTACCAAAAGGTGTACATGTTCAAAACAACGGAAGCAGATCCCCTGAAAGCACAATCGGGCTATGAATACCGCCTGGAGCTGAACATTAACAACGGAGAATTTTATGTGAACGGAGCGACTGAATTAGTTCGTGACGTGGAAATTACCTCTTTGGCGAATAATGTGGCAAAATTTGCTTTTGCAAATCCTATAACAAATAATGAACGTTACAGAAGCCAGCCACTAACGGGAAATTACGGAACAGGATCTATGTTTGATATGAGATTACGGGTTTTCTTCGCTGAATTTACAAGTGCTTCCGATTCCGTGATCAGATCTTTCGACTGGATTATCAAAACAGGAAATTTCAGTGATCTTGCAAGCAAAAAGATCAATACCAGCGCAAACGGGCAAACATTTTACGAGCTGATGAAAAGCAATGTTTCCAATGATCCGAACGTTATAAAACGTAATCTGCTGGGAATTGATATCGTGCTTACTTCCGGATCTGAAGTATTGTACAATTATATTTCACTGACAAAACCAAGCTCTTCAATTGCTCAGAATAAAATCACTTACACGAATCTGACGGCAACCAATGACAGAAATGTATTGGGAATTTTTACCTCAAGAACAACCATCATCCGTTCTAAAAAAGAAAATGTCAATGTGAACGGCTATCAAATGACAGCTATTGACCTGAATTCCATGCGGGAGCTTTGCCTGGGAAGCATTACCGGGCTGCTGAGCTTCTGTACACCGGATGTCCAGTACCAGTCACAGCAATTTTTCTGTAATTAACTTTAAATAACCATGTTTTATTTATCATGAATGAACGTAAAACGTTTTTTGCAGATATCATTTTACCCTTATCCGTAAAAAATGTTTTTACTTACCGCGTCCCTCATGAATTAAATGATCTGATTCAAATCGGTGTCCGGGTAGTTGTTCCCTTCGGTAAATCCAAATTCTATTCTGGAATAGTTTCCCGTGTTCACGAAGAAATTCCCACGGAATATCAGGCAAAATATATTGAGACCGTTCTGGACGACACCCCGATTGTAACTCCTCATCAGCTCAAACTTTGGTTCTGGATGGCAGAATACTATATGGCAGCTATCGGAGATGTAATGAATGCGGCTTTACCATCTAATTTAAAACTCGCCTCCGAATCAAAAATTACTTTGCATCCCGATTTTGACCTGTCAACATTGCTTTCCAACGATAAATATACCGCCGTCATTGATGCTTTAGAAGTAAAAGAAGTTCTTGACCTGAAAGAGATCTCGGATTTGCTGAATATAAAAACCATCCAGCCGCTGATAAAGAAAATGATCGATGAAAAGATCGTTATTTCCGTTGAAGAGCTTTCCTATAAGTACATTGACAAAACGGCTTCTTTTATCTTTTTAGAGCAGAATTTTCAGGATTTGGAACAACTGGCGCTCCTACTCGACCAATTGGATAAAAATAAAGCGAAACAAAAGCAGGCAGAAGCGATCACATATTTTATCGGTTTGATCGACCACGAAATGCTGGGAATGCCGGTAATGAAAAAAACACTGGAGGAAAAAGGGATTTCCGCATCTACTATTAACACACTGGTCAAAAATGGAGTTTTCAGGATTGAAAAATTAAAAATTGACCGTTTCGATAAAAACAAGAAAGAACATTCGCTGAAAGACCTGCGATTATCAGAAGCACAGGATCTCGCATATCAGCAGATAAAAAGCGCGTTTGATCAGCAGCAGATCACCTTGCTTCACGGAATCACCGGTTCCGGAAAAACGGAAATTTACATTCAGCTCATTAAAGAAACAATAGAAAAAGGCCGACAGGTACTTTTTCTATTGCCGGAAATAGCATTAACAACGCAGTTAATTCAACGTCTTGAAGCCTATTTCGGAGAACTGATAGGTGTTTATCATTCAAAATTCAACCAGAATGAACGTGTGGACATCTGGAATCATGTACTGAACAATCATCCGCAGCGTTTCCGTATTATTCTCGGAGCACGTTCTTCCCTGTTTTTACCGTTCAGAAATCTTGGGATGATCATTATTGATGAAGAGCACGAATCCTCTTTCAAGCAATATGATCCTTCTCCGCGCTACAATGCACGGGATATGGCGGTTGTTCTGGGGCAACTTTTCAAAGCGGACTGTCTATTGGGCTCAGCGACTCCTTCTATGGAAACATATCACAACGCAGAAACAGGAAAATTTGCGTTGGTAGAGCTGAAAGAACGTTACGGAAATGCCAGGCTTCCCGAAATCTTATGCGCAGATATCAAGCGGGAACGAAAAAACGGTTCAATGAAATCTCATTTTACTTCCATGCTGATTGATCACATCCATAAAGCTCTGGAAGATAAAAGCCAGGTTATTTTATTTCAGAACCGCCGTGGATACACACCGGCATGGACGTGCGAAGTATGTAACTGGACCCCGAAATGCACCAACTGCGATGTTTCTTTAACGTATCATAAATTTTCCAACCAGCTGAAATGCCATTATTGCGGGTATGTGGCAGCTCCTGTCGGTTCCTGCAAAAACTGCGGAAGTAACCGGCTGAATATGTACGGATTCGGAACTGAAAAAATCGAGGATGAGCTCGCTGTATTTTTCCCGAAAGCGGTTATTCAACGGATGGATCTGGACACTACTCGTTCCAAAAACGCGTATCAGAACATTATTGAAGATTTTGAAAATAAAAAGACAGATATCCTGGTCGGCACGCAGATGTTGTCTAAAGGACTGGATTTCGAAAACGTTTCATTAGTGGGAATTCTGGATGCAGACATGATGCTGAACCGCCCGGATTTCCGTGCATTTGAACGCAGCTTTCAGCTGATGTCGCAAGTGGCGGGACGCGCCGGACGAAAAGATAAAAAAGGAACAGTTATTATCCAGACAGGACAGCCCGATCACTGGATTATACAGAAGGTAATGGAACATGATTACAGCGGTTTCTATAAAAACGAGATCGTGGAACGGAAAAACTTCATGTATCCTCCTTTTTTCAAGCTCATTACCATTACCTTAAAGCACAAAGAAGAAAAAAATCTGAACGAGGGCGCAAATTTCCTTGCAAAAGAGCTCAGACAATTTCTGGGAAATCGTGTCTTAGGACCTGAATATCCTATCATCAAGCGGATTAATAATCTGTACCTGAAACAGATCACCATTAAAATAGAACGTGAGTTATCTCCTAAAAAGATCAAGCTGAAAATTGATGAAATAATCGATCAGTTTTACGCGCAGCTTCCTTTCAAATCCGTCCGGATAAGCATTGATGTAGATCCTTCCTGATGTTCGCAGCAGTATTCTAATCTATTTCTAATCTATCTTAAACGTTGTTCTAAACTTCTGAGGATACTTTTGCAGAATACTTACAGGATATGCAGAAAGTTATTTTATTTCTCCTGATCTTCATAGTCCATGGATTTCATTATTCAGCTGCTTATTCTCAGGAGCAAAAAAAGCTGTCTATCAAGGATTTAGAACAGCAGTTCATTCAGAAGAACTACCAATTATTAGCAGCAAAGTATTCCATTGAAAAAGCGGATGCAGAGATCCTGCAGAGCAAGTTATGGAAAAACCCAAGCCTCAGCATCAGCCAGGTTAACTTATGGTCCAATACTTCCGCGGATGACCTGCCTTATCTTTTCGGGAATTACGGCAATCACCAGCAATTCGCATTTGATCTGGAGCAGGTA
The DNA here is from genome assembly GCA_001899145.1 of Flavobacteriia bacterium 40-80. GTDB lineage: Bacteria > Bacteroidota > Bacteroidia > Flavobacteriales_D > Crocinitomicaceae > 40-80. Next base: position 65,967 of record MKVF01000006.1, on the reverse strand, counting down.
ATCGAAACGGCAGGAAAAAGACGGAAAAGAGTTGATTTAAAGACCACTGAAAAAAATACCGTCCTTTTGGAATTTGAGCAGCTGGTACGTGAGCTGAAGATGAACCTTCGTCTTGCGTTTATTGATTTGCAGCAAATTACCCAGGAAAAAAAACAGCTTTCCGTATTATTAGATTACTACGGCGAGCTTTCCGAGCATTTCCGTAAGCAAATGGAAAAGCAGAACTTTTCAAAAGCAGAATACTACCGCATTCAGACAGCTTATATTGATTTAAAGCAGCAGCTGATCAGCTGGAATGCAGAAGAAGCGGAAGCATTGCAGCAATTAAAAATTCTGACCCAGATTCCCAACCTGACAACTGAAATGCTTGAATTCGGGGAATATCAAGAACCTGATATAAGCCGGAAGATTCCTGAGGACATCATCGAATCGGCAAAAGATTCAAGTATTCTGAAACAGCATGCTCAACAGCAGCTTTTATTCGCCGAACAACAATTAAAATTAGAAAAGGCGAATGCCAGCCCTGACGTCAGAATCCTTATGAATTATGATCGCGGAGGAAGTATGATGCGCGATTTTTTCGGGATAGGAATCGGAATCGATCTTCCCTTTTTTGACCGGAACCAGGGAAATATCAAATCTGCACAGGCACAGTTAGAACAACAGAAATACCAGCTGACATCCCTGGAAATAAATTTAGAAACAAGTATCACTAAGCTGATACAACAGCTAAGGTCGTATGAAGAATTGCTTTCTCAGTTCCCGAAAACCTCTTTTGAAGAGTTTCAGACACTTATCGAAAGTTATATCCGGCATTTAAAGAACAAGCAGGTTTCACTGTTCGAATTTATCGATTTCACGGATGCTTACGTAAAAGCGCAGGGGAATTATTTCAGCGTTGAAAAAAATTACCTCCGGACATTTGAACAGCTGCAATATTTAATCGGGAAAGACTTATAACTCACAACCATTGAAAAACAAATTTCATATATGAAAAAAAAGCTTATATACCTGCAATTGATGCTTCTGCTTATTGCCTGCAAAACAAAAAATGAACCGGCAGCCGATATCGATCAGCCCCATTTTTTCCTGAATGAAGCGCTGAAAAAAAATACGGAAATTTCTGTCGCTTCAGAAGAGCCCATTGTAGAGCAGCTAACGCTGACAGGAAAGATCGAATATGATCAAAACGATTTGGTTGCCTTTAAAAGCTTACTGAACGGAGTAGTTCAGGAAGTAAAATTTGAGCTGGGAGATTTTGTCAAAAAAGGACAGGTGCTTGCCGTTATCAAATCAAATGATATCATCGTTCTGAGCCAGCAAAAGCGCATTTTTGAAAATCAGGAAAAGCTTCTGAAATCTCAGGTTTCTTCCAAGAAGGAAATGCTCAATGACGGTCTTGCTACCCTTCCGGAGGTGAATCAATTGGAAACCGACCTGATGCAGGTTCGTGTGGAAATTCAGAAAATAAACGAAACCCTGTCAATGTACAGCGCGGGAACTTCTGCCGGACTTTACAATATCATCTCTCCGAAAAACGGTTATATCGTTCAGAAAGAAATAAGCGTGGGACAAACCGTAAGCATGGAAGACGAACCTTTATTCTCCATTTCAAATCTTAAAGAAGTCTGGGTAATGGTTAATATCTATGCAAGCAATCTGAAATATATTCAGGAAGGAAGCAAAGTTAAAGTGCGTACCATCGCCTACCCGGATGTTTATTACGATGGAAAAATAGACAAGATATACAATGTATTCGACGATAACGAGCACGTTCTAAAAGCACGCGTAATTCTCCAGAACCAAAATCTGAAGCTGTTACCCGGCCTCAGCGCGGATATATTCATCGACAAAAATATCCAGGCTGCAAAAGCAGTTGCTATTCCCCGCAAAGCTGTTATTTTCAATAACGACCGGCAATATGTCGTCGCTTATAAAGATGATCATCACCTGGAAATCCGAAAAATAGCTCCTGTTGCTGAAAATGAGCTTTTTATTTATACGAAAGAAGGTGTTCAAGCAGGGGAAAAAATAATTACGAAAAATGCCCTGCTGATTTACGAAGGAGTTTCAAACAACTGATATTATGAACAAGCTGGTACAAAATATTGTCGCATTTTCATTGAAAAATGCTGTTTTCGTCCTTTTCTCCACTGCTGTTCTGCTGATAGCCGGTATTTACACTTACATTCATACACCGGTGGAAGCATTTCCGGATGTGACCAATACACGGACACGGATCATTACCCAATGGCCGGGACGAAGCGCCGAAGAACTGGAAAAGATGGTAACATTACCACTGACGAAAGTCATGAACAGTATTCCGAAAAAGAGCTCTATCCGCTCCACTTCTTTATTTGGCTTGTCCGTGGTGACCATCCAGTTTGAAGACGGAGTGGAAGATTTTTATGCCCAGCAGTATGTTTCCAATAAACTGGCCTCTGTTCATCTGCCGGAGGGCGCTGATGCAGCAATCGAACCGCCTTCCGGGGCCACCGGCGAGATATTACGCTATGTGATCAAAAGTGATATGCCGATTAAAGAAGTTACCGCCTTACAGAACTGGACAATTGAAGGCGAACTTTTAAGTGTTGCCGGTGTTGCCGATATTGTAAGCTTCGGAGGTGAAGAGAAAATATACGAAATACAGATCAATCCTACAGAGCTGAAAAATTACAATTTATCACCACTGGATATTTATGAGGCTGTTTCCAAATCAAATATCAATGTCGGCGGAGACATCATCCAGCAGGGAGATCAGGCATATGTTGTCCGGGGTGTGGGCTTACTGGATAAATTACAGGATATTGAAAATATTACTATCCGGCTGAACGGTTCCACTCCTATTCTCATTAAGAATGTTGCAAATGTCAAAGTGACACATAAACCACGGCTCGGCATTGCAGGTTACAATGAAAATGATGATATCCTGGAAGGCATTGTTATCATGCTGCGCGGTGAGAATCCTTCAGATGTGATCGGAAGGCTGAAAGATAAGATCCAGGAGCTGAACGAGCGAAAGCTTCCGAAAGGAACACAGATAGAAATTGTCGTTGATCGTACGAAGCTTGTCAACAGCACTGTTAAGACAGTATCTAAAAATCTTATGGAAGGAATTATCCTCGTTTCCGTAATCGTATTCATATTCCTGTACAACTGGAAATCAACACTGATCGTGGCCTCTGTTATTCCGCTTGCCTTTCTGTTTGCCATTATCATGTTGAAAATCCAGGGGCTTCCCGCCAACCTGATTTCGATGGGAGCACTGGATTTCGGATTGCTGCTGGAAGGTACGCTGGTCATTGTGGAGACAGTCTTTGTCGCGCTCGCGGAAAAGAATCACGAGATAGGAAACAAACGCTTTTCAAAGATCAGCAAAATGGGAATTATCAAAAAAAGTGCAGGAAGTGTTGCGGGATATATCTTTTTTGCGCTCTTGATCTTGATCGTAGCCTTGCTCCCTATATTTTCCTTTCAGAAAGTGGAAGGAAAAATGTTTTCTCCGCTGGCATTTACACTGGGTTACGCACTCATCGGTTCTTTACTGCTCAGCCTCACCTATGTTCCCGCCATGTGCAAGCTGTTATTTACAAGTAACATTGTTGAAAGAGAAAATAAGATTTCACGTTTCTTTAACCGAACGATCTCCGGGTTGTTTCAAATCTCATTCAGAAATAAGAAAATAACGCTGATCAGCTTTATAGTGATTCTTTTGCTATGTATTGTTCGTTTTGGCAGCTATGGTTCCGAATTCCTTCCGAAGCTCAACGAAGGAGCTATTTATATCAGAGCAACGCTTCCTAACAGCGTCAGCCTGGACGAATCTTCCCGTCTGACCAGAGAGATGAAGGAGATTCTGCTGTCAAAATTCGATGAGATCGATTTTATTCTGACACAGACAGGACGTCCGAACGACGGAACTGATCCAACCGGTTTTTTCAATATTGAATTTAACGTACAGCTGAAAGATGAGGATCAATGGAAACGAAAAGTTTCCAAGGAAGAAATTATCCGGCAGATCAGGACGGAATTACAGCATTATCCGGGAATTGAATTCGGCTTCAGCCAACCGATCCAGGACAATGTGGAAGAGTATGTTGCCGGTGTTAAAAGCTCGCTGGTAATTAAAATCTTCGGAGACGATCTGTATGATCTGGAAAAACATGCCAATGACATTGCATCTTCCATTAAAAAAGTACGGGGAATCACTGATATCAAAGTATTTAAAAATATCGGGTTGCCTGAATTACGGATCCAGCTACACGACTCAAAAATGGCTAAATACGGAGTAAATACTGCTGATGTTCAGGCCGTAATTGCCATGACCATCGGCGGACAATCTGCTACAAAATTCTTTGAAAACGACCGCCAGTTTGATATCGTGCTGCGCTTTGAAGAGGATTACAGAAACACGCCGGAAAAAATCGGTAATATCCTGATTCCTTCCAGCAACGGACGAAGCATTCCGTTACAGGAAATAGCAACAATCCAGTATAAAACAGGGCCGGCATTCATTTACCGGGAAGGAAGCAGCCGTTATATCGGAGTCGGGTTCAGCATTGAAAACCGCGATCTGGGAACGACCATCCAGGAAGCAAAAAAAGTAGTCGCAAAAGAAATCAAGCTACCCAAAGAAAACTACATGGAATGGGCGGGAGAATTTGAAAGTAAGGAGCGGGCAACCAAACAGCTGATGACCGTAATTCCGGTATCTCTTTGTCTCATTCTTGTATTGCTTTACAGTAATTTCGGTAATATCAGAGATACACTTATATCGGCTATCACGATCCCTTTTGCGTTTATCGGCGGATTCCTCTCTCTTTGGATCACAGGTACCATCTTCGGGATTTCAGCAGGAATCGGGCTTATTATCCTGTTCGGTGTAAACACCATTAACGGAATCATCCTGATAGCAGTTATGCGGGAGCAAATGAAAAAATTACAACTAAAAGAGGCCATTTCCGCCGCTGTTAAATCAAGGATCCGTTCTATTGTAATGATTGCACTGATGGGCTCAATGGGACTTCTTCCCGCTGCCATGTCACACAGTATGGGATCAGAGATCCAAAAACCGCTCGCGATCATGATCGTTGGCGGAATGCTGATCTGTCTGCTGCTGTCCTTTACGGTTCTACCTGTAGTATTTTATTATGCGTACCGGAAAGCGCAATAAACCTGAGAATCAGAAAGTCTTTCCGTTGAGAAAATACTTCGTTAAAGAGTATGGATTCATAAAAGTTTTTAATTTTGGATTTATTAATCTTTATACGTCATGATTCGCAAAGCAAAACCTGAAGAAGCCGCTATTATTGCTCCGTTATTACTGGAAGCAATGCCTGAAGTTATCGAATGTTACACAGGATTGACCGACAAAGCACAACAATTGTCTTTTTTAGAAAAGAGCATTGCAGCAGATGATTATCTGTACGGTTATGAGAATATCTGGGTGAAAGAATACAGTAATCAGATCATAGGAGCTGTTCTGGCGTATAACGGATTATTATTCGAAGAGAGAAGAAATGCGATTTTAAGCACTTACGGACAAAAGCTGAACATTCCGGCAGAAACGCAGACAGGAGAATTTTACATTGATGCTTTGGCTGTTCAAGAAGAATCCAGAGGAAAGGGTTATGGCAGAGAATTGATCTTACATGTTATGGAAGCGGCAAAAGAACTGGAATATAATAAAGTAACACTTCTTTCTGACCAAAAAAATACAAAAGCAACAGATTTATATATCTCATTGGATTTCGTAAAAGGAGATGTTTTAAAAATTGGAGATGCTACTTACTGGAAGCTGTTTCATTATATAAGAAACTGATTTTCAAAAAATGATAAAAGAGGTTATTCAGGCAGAGTAACCTCTTTTTTATTAATAGTTAAATAAGTTATTTGCAGTAATAAAAGCCTTAATTTCGCCTAAAAACACAACTAATGAAACACATATTTCTATACATCTTCTGTTTAATATTTCTTGTGTTTAAAACCTTAAATATTTATGCTCAGTCAGAAAAGCATTTATATGAAGACATTCTACCTCTTGAAAAACAAGAAATCTTAAATGATATTTTTAAAGATGCCCGCGGTGGACATGATTTCAGAAAAATGAAAGTTGCATTTTTTTCAAGCCCCGGAGGTACGGTACAAAGATTTAATGAACATTACTTTGAAGTTCTGGAATTTAATGATTTAAATACACAACACGCACTAGGAACTCTGATATTTTTCACACCTGCAGAAAAAGAAAAACACGGCTACGATGTTGCCATAGTTTATGTTAGTAAGAATAATCAACCTAGATTGAATAAAAAATTAATAAGAACTAAAAAGGATTTTCTAAAACAACAGAAATAGTCTTAACAGAAAAAATGATGTTTAAAATATTTACAATAGGACTCATAACATTTTTAGGGTTAATAAGTTGTAACAACTTCTCAGGAAAGCAAACTGGTGAGCTAATAAACCCAACTTTATTAACTAATAAAGAATATTTTAGTTTATACAAAAAGACAGACAGCATCATTTATGTTGCAAGAGCATTAATACTTAGTGATGACAAGTTTGACTTGCACTTATATGAAGTAGATATATCAACTCCTGGAAATGTTAAACAGGCTTTTACTTCTACTCAACAATTAAAGAAGCAAGAACTTGAAATTAAAAAAGCTGAATTACAAAACAGTTACAAGTGGACACCTCTCAAAGGAAATGAAATTTTATTTATTCAAATTCAACCAACAGTTTTCAAAGACGAAATTCAACTACTGAACAAACGGCAAGAAATTGAAGATAAATTAGATAAAGCTCTTGATAATAAAAAACTTGGGGAATGGCTTGCTAGCGACTTAGGTCCTGGTGGTGGAAATATACTTTATATTGTAACGAATACAGACAAATCATTAAAAATAATTCTTGACGTTCTACAACAAAATAAATTAGACAAAAACGTCCTAATCGGCAGACGAGTTTTAATAAGTGAGGATGACTGGTTCTATGAAGTTATTTATCCAACAAAATATTCTGGAGATTTTAATACAATGTAACAATAACAAAAAGGAAGAGTAAAACACAAACTAGTATTAGACTAAGCTCGTAGTGATACTTGTAGTTTTATACTTAAACCGGGGCTCTATAAGATCACAGAAACACTAGCGAATTTCCTATTATTAACGATTTCATTTCACATCCAAACTTAATAATTCATCCATCAATTACAAGCACATAAACCAAACTTCCCTCCAATAATCTATTAAAGGGAAGTTCAAATCATATTTTATTTCTTTAATCCAAATAAGGAATACGGAATCCGAACAACTACATATTTCTTCTGTACTGTCCTCCTACTTCAAACAATGCTTTAGTTATCTGCCCTAAAGATGCTGTTTTACAAGTATCCATCAGTATTTCAAACATGTTTTTATTCTGAATAGCTGCTTCCTGTACTTTTTCTAATCCTTCAGTAGTTTCCTTCTCATTGGCTTTCTGAAGATTATGCAACATATTGATCTGATATTGCTTTTCTTCTTCCGTAGCACGGATCACCTCTTTAGGTTCTACCGTAGGCGAACCTTTTGAGCTCAGGAATGTGTTTACTCCGATTATCGGGAATTCGCCCGTATGTTTCAGGGTTTCATAATACAATGATTCCTCCTGAATTTTTGAACGTTGATACATGGTTTCCATCGCTCCTAATACCCCCCCACGTTCTGTGATACGGTCAAATTCAGACAATACCGCTTCTTCTACCAGATCCGTCAGCTCTTCAATAATAAACGATCCCTGCAACGGATTCTCATTTTTCGCCAATCCTAATTCCCGGTTGATGATCAGCTGGATAGCCATTGCTCTTCTCACAGATTCTTCCGTTGGCGTAGTAATCGCCTCATCATACGCATTTGTATGCAGTGAATTACAGTTATCATAGATCGCGTAAAGTGCCTGTAAAGTTGTGCGGATGTCATTGAAATCTATTTCCTGCGCATGTAAGGAACGTCCGGAAGTCTGAATGTGATATTTCAGCATTTGTGCACGGGCATTTGCTCCATATTTTTTTGACAGGGCTTTTGCCCAAATTCTTCTCGCTACACGGCCGATTACCGCATATTCAGGATCGATACCATTTGAGAAAAAGAAAGATAAATTAGGACCGAAATCGTTAATATCCATTCCTCTTGACAAATAATATTCTACATACGTGAAACCGTTTGCCAGTGTAAACGCCAGCTGCGTGATCGGGTTCGCTCCCGCTTCCGCAATGTGATACCCGGAAATGGAAACGGAATAAAAGTTTCTCACTTTCTTATCAATAAAATACTGCTGCACATCGCCCATCAAACGCAAAGCGAATTCAGTTGAGAAAATACAGGTGTTTTGTGCCTGATCTTCTTTCAGAATATCTGCCTGAACCGTTCCGCGAACCTGGCTTAATGTTTCCGCCTTGATTTTTTCATAAACATCTTTTGGCAGCACCTGATCTCCGGTAACACCCAGCAGCATCAGTCCCAAACCGTCATTACCTTCCGGAAGATCTCCGTTATAACGCGGGCGCTCTACTCCTTTCTTCTTATAAATACTATTGATCTTAGCCTCTACTTCTGCTTCCAGACCATTTGCTTTAATGTATTTTTCACAGTTCTGATCAATTGCTGCATTCATGAAAAAGCCCAACAGCATCGGAGCCGGTCCGTTGATCGTCATGGATACGGAAGTCAGCGGATGTGTAAGATCAAATCCGGAATATAATTTTTTCGCATCGTCCAGACAGCAGATGGAAACACCGGAATTACCGATCTTACCGTAAATATCCGGTCTCGGATCAGGATCATTTCCGTAAAGCGTTACAGAGTCAAAAGCCGTGGAAAGACGTTTTGCCGGCATTCCCAGCGATACATAATGGAAACGCTTATTGGTACGTTCCGGACCGCCTTCTCCCGCAAACATACGTGTCGGATCTTCTCCTTCACGTTTGAATGGAAATAACCCTGCAGTATAAGGAAATTCTCCCGGAACGTTCTCCTGTAAATTCCATTTTAAAATATCTCCCCAGGATTTGAACTTTGGCAGCGCCACTTTCGGAACCTGCGTATGAGAAAGAGATTCCGTATGTGTATCCAGCGTCAGGATTTTATCACGTACCTTGAATTCAAACTTCGGATTTTTATACAATTCTTTCTTTGCATCCCAGTTTTCAATGATCGCCCAGTTTTTCGGATCAAAGTTCAGCTTCACACTTTCAAATGTTTCCTGAAGACCTTTAATCAAGCGGTCTTTATCTTCAATAGCTGAACTTCTAAGCGTTTCAATGGAAGTATGAAGACCGTACAGCTGATCTGCGACTGTTACCTGCTGTTCCACCCATTTATCGTACGAACGGTTATTTTCAGAAATCTCTGAAAGATAACGGGTTCTATCCGGAGGAATGACGAAAATTTTCTCTGACATTTCCTTCGTTATTTCAAATGTAGAACTTAGATCTGCTCCGGTTTTTTCTTTTACTTTATCAATAATGACTTTGTAAAGCGTATTCATTCCCGGATCGTTGAACTGCGAGGCAATTGTCCCGAAAACCGGCATGGAATCTACATTACTGTCCCAAAGGTTATGGTTCCGCTGGTACTGCTTTCTTACGTCACGAAGTGCATCTAATGCACCTCTTTTATCAAATTTATTCAGCGCGATAACATCCGCAAAATCCAGCATATCGATCTTCTCCAACTGTGTCGCCGCACCGTATTCCGGTGTCATTACGTACAATGAAACATCTGAATGATCCAGGATTTCCGTATCTGACTGCCCGATCCCGGAAGTTTCAAGGATAATCAGGTCATAATTTGCTGCTTTCAGAACAGAAACAGCCTCAGAAACATGTTTTGACAATGCCAGATTCGACTGACGCGTTGCCAGTGAACGCATATAAACACGATCACTTTTAATTGAGTTCATACGGATTCTGTCGCCTAATAACGCTCCGCCCGTTTTACGCTTTGACGGATCGACAGAAACCACGGCAATCTGTTTTTCGGGGAAATCAATTAAAAAACGGCGAACCAGCTCATCCACTAAAGAAGACTTCCCTGCTCCACCTGTTCCTGTAATACCTAGAACCGGAACATGATTTTTAGCTGCCATTTCGTGAATCTTTTCAAAAAACGGCTCCGCTTCTTGCGGAAAGTTCTCTGCTGCAGAAATAAGCCGTGCGATCGCGGGAATATTTTTATCGGTAATTTTCGTTATCTCGTCTGTAAGACCTGTTCCAACCGGAAAATCACAACGCTCAATCATATCATTGATCATTCCCTGTAATCCCATGGATCTACCGTGATCCGGATGGTATAATCTCGTGATTCCGTAAGCTTCCAGCTCTTCTATCTCCGAAGGAAGGATCGTTCCACCACCACCACCAACTATTTTAATATGTGGTGCTCCTTTTTCACGAAGCAAATCATACATATACTTAAAATATTCCGTATGTCCACCTTGATAAGAGGTCATCGCAATTGCCTGTGCATCTTCCTGAATAGCACAGTTTACCACTTCTTCAACAGAACGGTCATGGCCGAGGTGGATCACTTCACACCCGGTCGCCTGAATAATCCGGCGCATCACATTGATAGAAGCATCATGCCCGTCAAACAAAGACGCTGCTGTTACAATTCTGACCTTATTTTTAGGTTGATAAGGAAGTACTTTTTCCATAATTTAATGATTAGTAACACCCATTTTATTGAGCCGAGCGAAAATAATCATTTTTAAGCGTTTTTTGGGAATTTTTAAAAAATAATCAATCAAAAATATCTTTTAAATATACTTCTGTACTATCCGCCGAACAGTAAATTTCCTGTCCGTTATTTCTTTCATCGTACCAGGTAAAAATTAAGACAGTATCTCCCAATTTTTTAGGATTAAACCAGTTTTCATTTGCGCTTGGCTGTTGCTCAAAGTGAAGATTTACAGCAGCGGTTTTCTCCATTTTAAATTCTTTCCGGCTCAGTATTCTTTCAAGCTCTTCCGGGCAGGTTTTGAAATGCAGCCAGATAGCCACATCTATCTTTGGGATCAGCTGATCCTTATAATTTATTATCTCCAGACAATCGGAATGCTGCTGTCCGAACAGGCTTGCATAAATTGCAACTCCTGATCTGGGCTCAGCAAGTTCTGAAAACCGGTCATACGCTTTTTTTGTTACCACTATAATGCTCCAGATACCAACGACTGAAGAAACAACAAAAATAAGCACGGATATCATGACCAGCCTTAGGTTCTTTTTTATAATCCCGATTAGCAGAAATACCAAAAAAACAAGAAAACCTGTTCCTGTAATCAATAATAATGAAATTACTTCTTTCATCTGATTTTAATTTTCGGTACTATAATAGTACAAAATTTAAGCTTATATGCAAGATCAGCGTTAGCAAACATTGCAATTAATGATTACAGAGTACAGCTAACGTCAAAGGAATGAGAGATAATTTATTATTTTTACCTTGTGAAGTAAATATTGAGTAAAAGTAAACGTGTTATAGAAAAATAGCGAACATACTTCAATTTAAATATAAAATCCTATCAGATGAAAGTTTTTAAATTATTTATTTTATTGGTTGCATTCAATTCTTTTTCACAGGAAAAAATTGAAAACCTGAAAATTAACTGGCCGGAAGAATATCAATGGAAGCTTGGGTCTAATCAAGAGACACAACAAATTCATTTCATGGAAATCATTCCCGGAAATGAAAGTGTTGACAACTGGACCATTATCGGAACAATGATGTCTATAAAAGGAGCAACAGGTATTCCGATGGATAAGGCAATCAGCCTCATGTACGAGCAAACTAAGGCTTCCGCACCTAAAGCACAGCTAACAATAATTGAAAAAAATGAAACTGATAAAAATCACTGGGCTCTGTTCAAAATAGAATCACCTTCTTTTAAGGGTGATAAAACACCGGAATCACAATTGTATTATATCATACAGGGGGAATCTTCACTGTACTCCAGTTTTGTTGCGATAAAAGAGAAAAAACTTTCTTCTGAATTTGTTGCAAAATGGAGCAAAGTATTTAAATCAAGTGAGTTAGTATTTGAATAGTTTAGCTATACAGACACATTTTAATCAGCCTAAATAAAAAATGCAGATCCTAATTGCCGAAGATGATAAGCGCATCAGTGATTTTTTAGTCGCCGGACTTGAGCAGCAGGGCTATACCATTATTTTATGCCGCTCTGCGGAAGAAGTTCTGGAAAGCTATCTTTCCACGCCTGTTGACCTCTTCATTATTGATGTAATGCTACCAAAAATTGACGGAATACAGCTGGTGCAAACACTTCGTTATAAAAAGATCTTCACTCCCGTTTTAATGTTAAGTGCTTTAAATTCCGTAAACGATAAAGTAAACGCTCTGGATTCTGGTGCGGACGATTATCTGACCAAGCCTTTTCATTTCGATGAACTATCTTCACGGATAAAAGCATTAACCCGGCGAAACAGCATTCAGGATACACAGAATACTTCCACTATTCTCAATTTCGGGCGGCTCACCATTGACATGCAGCAATACCGGACTTTTCTGGATGGACAAATCATAGAGCTTTCTCCTAAAGAACTAAAACTGCTGCTCTATCTTGTTGAGAACAAAAATAAAGCTGTAACACGCATTCAGTTGTTAAACGCAGTTTGGGGAATTAATTTCAACAACCAGACAAATGTGGTGGATGTCTATATTTCCTATCTGAGAAATAAAATTGAAAAAGAGGATTTAAAGTTTATCTTCACTGTTAAAGGAATAGGTTATGTATTCCGGTTTTAAAAGTAACTTATGCAGCTAAGACACCGCCTTTCTCTTTATTTAGTAACTGTTTTCAGCATCGTAATACTGATCGCTTCCGGAGCTATCTATTTTTTATTTTATAAATGGATGGAGAACTACGAAATCCATACACTGGAGAATAAAACATTATTAGCTGCCCTTTACTACCTGGAGGAAGACGAGATCAGCCATTCGGAACACGAAACAATAAAAGACAAGCTCCGGAAAACCATTTCGAGAAAAGATATTGCCATTTTTAATTTCGAGAATCAGAAAGTAAAAGGCAGTATGCCTGATGATGACAATATCACTAAAAAAATCCTGAACAACATCCGGAAAACAAACCAGGATCATTTCATTGCAGATGATTATTTTTACAATGGGATCTTCTACCACGATAACGAAGGTGATTTCGTGGTGATAGCACGGGAAGATAAAACTGATTTTAATCAGCAGCTGCAATCGCTTCTGACCATCCTGATTTTTGTGTGCATCGGAGGAGTCGTGGTTATCTATCTGTTTTCTATAATTTTGGGAAAATTTGCTTATGTTCCGATTGTTAACATTGTCAACCAGCTGAAAGAAAGAGACAATCAGAATTTTCACACACCGGTAATTATTACCGATTCTTACGCGGAAATAGAGGATTTGGTAAAAACGTATAACTTATTTATTGCCCGTGTATCGGAAATGTTTCACGTCCAGAAAAATTTCATTGACTACGTTTCCCATGAGCTTAGGACACCGATCACCGCGCTGCTGGGAACACTTGAAGTAACTTTCCCACAGGCGAAAAGTAAGGAAGAAATTCAGCTGGAGATCAATAAAATAAAGCAATATGTTCAGGATCTGGAAGAAACACTGAACAATATGATGCTGCTGTCAGGTGCCAAAACAAGCTTTGAATTCAAACCCATCCGGATCGATGAAGTTATATGGCAGGTCGTTGAAAACGCAGTACTGTACCACCATGCGACTATTGATGTGGAGATCCGGATAGAAACACCTTCAGAAATGATCGTTTCTGCTAACCAGCAGCTGCTGGAGCTTGCTATAAGCAATCTGGTTGAAAATGCCATAAAATATTCTGATAATAAACTGATCGTAATTACTCTATCCTTGGAAAAAGGGCGTTTAAAAATTGACATTACAGACAAAGGAATCGGAATCCTAAAACAGGACATTCAGATCATCAAGCAAAACTTCGTAAGAGGCCAGAATACAAATGGCTATCAGGGAAAAGGAATAGGCCTGTCAATGGCAGACATCATTTTCAGATTACATTCCATAAAAATGGAGATCCATTCTGCGGAATCCGGAACTACTGTCTCCTTGCTTTTCTGAGATCATTCAGAAATTATTCCTCTTCCTCATCTCCCCAATCAAGGCTTTTTCTCAGCTCCTGCCCGATCTGACGTAAATAAGTTTCTTTCAGAAATTTAAAATAATTAGGTGTGCTTTTAGCAATGCACTTCGTATATTGTTTCAGCGTGTGTTCCACATGCTCATCCAGCGCTTTCAGGTATTCAAATGCTTCATCTAAATTTTTGGAAGCTTCTAACAATACTTCCGTATGTAATCGCATTGCATCGTCTACAGCCTTTTTACCTTTATCTCCCAGATCGAGATAATGATAATAGCGCTCTTTTAAATCAAAAGATTTCAGCTTATCCGTATTTAGATAATCCTGAAGATAGCGGTTATATTCAAATTCGATCTCAAACTCAATATCATCTGCATCTGCCAGACGGGCTTCCAGAAAGCGATCCGGAAAACGGAAGGCATCCTGCCAATTGATATAATCCTGCCAAAACCCGAAGCGGCGGACATTATTTCCGAGATCAATCAATAAAAACCGTTCCTTATTTTGTAAACGTCTGGAACCACGGCCGATCATCTGGTGGTAAAGTGTCAGTGAACGCGTTGCACGATTAATAATGATCGTTTCTACGGTAGGTTCATCAAAACCGGTTGTAAGAATCCCAACGGAAGTAAGAATCGCATCCGGCGTATTTCTAAACCATTCCAGCACATCTTTCCGGTCTCTGTCACTGAATGTAGAATCAAGATGTCTTATTTTATAATTACGCTTCTTGAATAATTCTTCCACTTTCAATGACGTTTCGATCCCCGGATTAAAGATCAGGGTCTTTTTCCCGACAGAAACCTCTTCATAAGCGAAGAGTAATTTTTCCTGCATGAAGTAATTTCCATACACCAGGTCAGAGCTGCTGATAGTAAAATCTCCATTGGATCCTATTTTCAGCCCGTGAAGATTCACATCATATGTATATGTTTCAGCATCAGATAGATATCCTTTTTCAATTAAAGAAGAAATACACTCACCAACGACCAGCTTATTGTAATTATCATTTAAGGGAAGCGCTTTATTGGAACTTAAAGGAGTAGCAGTAACTCCCAGAATATTCGCGTCTTTGTAATACTGAAAAATCTTTCTGAAACTGTTGTAATGCGCTTCATCGACAATTACCAGCCCTACACCGTCAATAAATTTTTCGTTCTCCTGAAGACGGTTATTCAACGTTTCAACCATTGCAATGTAACAGTCAAGATCTTCATCGTCCTCCAGCTTTTTCACTTCGCTACTGATGACCTTATTTTTCACATCAATAGCTGAAAGCTGGCGGGATGTTTGTTGCGAAAGCTCTATGCGGTGCGTAAGAATCAGCACTTTCTTCTGCCATTTCTGAATATACCTCTTGGCTATTTCGGAAAAAATCACCGTTTTTCCGCCGCCTGTAGGTAACTGAAACAACAAATTGAAATTTTCGCCATTATCTTCAAATTCAGTTAAAATATCATTAACTGTCTTTTCCTGAAATGGGTACAATTGCTTTACCGCTTTAAATTCGCTTATCATCTTGAAAAATCAGGCTACAAAAGTAATGCACAAATACGGAAAAACAAAGAAATTCACGGCGATTCTTGAAATTAATCAATGCTTAACAAATCTATTTTCAATAACGGAGGACTTTTGTTAGATGAAATTGTAAATTTGCAGCAGTTTTAAGTCGAGAATAACTAATTCACAAAAATAATATGAGCGAAATTGAAATAACAGACTGTCTGATCATCGGTTCCGGTCCTGCAGGTTATACGGCAGCCATTTATGCTGCAAGAGCTGATATGAAACCTGTTTTATACCAGGGAATTCAACCAGGAGGACAATTAACGACAACCAATGAAGTGGAGAATTTCCCTGGATATCCGCAAGGAATTACAGGTCCTGAAATGATGCTCCAGCTGGAACAGCAGGCAAAAAGATTTGAGGCAGATATTCGTTTCGGAATCATTGAAAAAGTGGATTTTACAGGCCCGGTACATAAATGCTGGACAGACAGCGGAAAAGAAATTCATGCAAAAACAATTATTATTTCAACAGGTGCTTCCGCTAAGTATTTAGGGTTAGAATCAGAGCAAAAGTACCTGAAAATGGGCGCAGGAGTTTCTGCCTGTGCGGTTTGTGACGGTTTCTTTTACCGTGGACAGGAGACTGTAATCGTCGGAGCAGGAGATTCTGCCTGCGAAGAAGCGCATTACTTGTCAAAGCTATGCTCGAAAGTAACAATGCTGGTACGTCGTGATGAGTTCAGAGCATCAAAAATTATGGCGGACAGAGTAAAAAATACACCGAACATTGAAATTTTGTTCAATACGGAAACAAAAGAAGTATTAGGAGACGACAACGGGGTTACAGGCGTTTTGGCTGTAAACAATGTGACCGGAGAAGAAAAAACAATTCCGTGTACCGGATTCTTTGTCGCTATCGGGCACCAGCCGAATACCGACATTTTCAAAGGCTGGATTGATATGGACGAAACGGGTTATATTAAATATGCACAACCGGGGACTTCTCTTACGAATGTTCGGGGCGTTTTTGTTGCAGGGGACGCTGCAGATAAAAATTACCGTCAGGCAATTACGGCAGCAGGAACGGGTTGTATGGCTGCTTTAGATGCAGAACGTTACCTCTCTGGTTTAGAACACTAAATAAAAAATACAGTTTAAGAAAAGGTCTTTTGAATAAAGGCCTTTTTTTATGTCTGAAAAAGCGATCTTTCATTAATTAATTTACTTTTGGATAAAAAATAGGATATGTTAAAACAACTTTTCATTTCATCTTTCCTGATCCTTGCCGGAACAAGCATTTTTGCACAGCAAAAAGAATACAGCTGTTCTCACTTAAAATCTAAAAGCGTTTCCGCTAAAACTCCTACCCTGACAACTGCCCAGTTGTCAGAAACAGAGAAATACGATGTTTCTTTCTATAAGCTGGACCTGGAAATGAGCAATACTTCCACTTATCTGAAAGGAAGCGGAACCATTAAAGGAAAAACACTGGTAACGACAGACTCCGTATTATTTGAGCTTTTTAAAACATTTACTATTGACAGCATTTATTTCAATGGCGTAAACAGTACTTTTTCCAAAAATGAGTCGGTGCTGAAAGTACCTGCAAACCTGAATCCGGGAGAAGAATTCGAAATTACCGTTTTCTATTACGGGGCTCCTCCTACTGCTGCATCTAACCCGCTCGGCGGATCCGGAATGACGACAGACAGTTCTCCCAGCTGGGGAAACCAAGTGACATGGTCTTTGAGCGAACCGTTTTCCGCTTACGAATGGTTTCCAGTAAAACAGGTTTTAAGAGATAAAGCGGATTCCTGTGCAGTCAATATCACAGTAAATAATTCCCTGAAAGCAGGTTCTAACGGAATATTAGACAGCATTACCGACAACGGGAACGGAACTTCAACCTATCACTGGTATCATCGCCATCCTGTTGCTTATTACCTGATCTCCGTTGCCGTAGCAGAGTATGCAGAATACAACGTGTACGCTTTTCAGGGAACGCCTGATGAAATATTCATCCAGAATTACATCTACAACAATCCGGGAACATTAACACAGTTTCAGACTGAAATTGAAAATACGGCAGATTTTATAGAATTATTCTCCGGTTTATATGGAATGTATCCTTTTGCCAACGAAAAATATGGACACTGCATGGCTCCGATTAGCGGAGGAATGGAGCACCAAACAATGACAACACAAGGATTTTTTGAACAATCGCTGACTGCTCATGAACTTGCACATCAATGGTGGGGTGATTATGTTACCTGCGAAACATGGGCCAATATCTGGATCAACGAAGGATTCGCTTCCTATTCGGAATATCTGATGTTGCAAAATCTCTTTCCGAATCAGGCCGCAGGTGATATGCAGCAACGTCATACCAATATCATGTCACAAGCCGGAGGAAGTGTCTGGGTAGCAGATTCAACAGATGAGTCCGCCATTTTTGACAGCCGCCTGGTTTACAATAAAGGAGCTGCAATCGTTCATACATTGCGCTTTATCGTTAATAACGATTCCCTTTTCTTCGCCGGTCTGAGAACATTCTTAAATACCTATAAAAACCAGACAGCAAGCGCTCTTGATTTCAAAGAAATAATGGAATCGGTAACAGGAATTTCATTGGATGACTTTTTTGATCAATGGTATTTCGGTGAAGGTTATCCTACTTATACCGTCAACTGGAATAACAGCGGAAACAACCTGCATTTGAACATCAAACATTTTACTTCAAAAAATACAACTCCGTTATTTACCAATCCTATAGTTGTAAAAGTAGCAAGAACGGGAGAAGCAGACACGCTGATTCGCGTTCCGATCACAAGTAACAACGAAAATATTTTTATACAGGGACTGGCAAACGTCACCAATATTGTTCAACTGGATCCTGACAACTGGATCATCAATAAGATCAATTACATCAAAAAAGATACTACATTGATGCTATCGGCTTCTGAAATAGCAGACGCAGCGGATTCATTTAAAATTTATCCGGTTCCTGCCTCTGACTATGTTACCATCGAGGGTGGAAATGACAATTATACACTTGAAATAATTGACATACGAGGAACGCTTATTGAATCCGTAACTTTCACAAATAGCTTTCAATTGCCTGTAAGAAACTATCCGAATGGCTCTTACATCTTTAAGATTACAAACAATCAAAATCAGTCCGCCATACACCGGTTTATAAAATTATAGAGCCGGAAACACAAAAAACAGGGCTTCCATATCCGGAAAATCTGCTGTATTTCTGCTGTTTCATAGACAGATAATGAAAATGAATTATATTTGCGCTCAACCTTAAATTAAAACACAAGTACTTTGTCACATAAAATAAAATTTGGCACAGATGGCTGGAGAGCAATCATTGCCGAAAACTTTACAACGGAAAATGTGTCCAGAGTAGCTTATGCTACTGCACAATGGATGAAAAGTAAATTCCAGAATCCTTCTATCGTGATCGGTCATGACTGCCGTTTCGCGGGAGAATTGTTCATGGATACAGCTATCAGGGTTTTCTTACATGAAGGACTAAAAGTGAGCTATGCAGAAGGGATTACTTCCACACCGATGCTTTCTCTGGCAGCCAACAGATACAAATGCCAGCTGGGAATCATACTGACGGCGAGCCACAATCCTCCTTCCTATCATGGATATAAGGTAAAAGCGGAATTCGGAGGACCTTTACAGCCGGAGTATGTCCAGGAAATCGAAGATATCATTCCGGAAACCTGTCCGGTTGATTATACCAAAACGGATATAAAAAAAGCACTGGAAAACGGAACATTGAAAAAACTGCCGGTCGAACAGGATTACATTGATCACATTTACGCGAATTTCGATATTGAAGCGATTAAAAAGTCAGGATTAAAATTTGTGTACGATGCCATGTATGGTG
The DNA here is from genome assembly GCA_001899145.1 of Flavobacteriia bacterium 40-80. Classification (GTDB taxonomy): domain Bacteria; phylum Bacteroidota; class Bacteroidia; order Flavobacteriales_D; family Crocinitomicaceae; genus 40-80. Next base: position 46,386 of record MKVF01000006.1, on the reverse strand, counting down.
CCGGACAAAACGTGATGAAGAAGCTCTTCCCGGAGATTGATTTCCTGCATGCCGATTACAACCCTTCTTTTATGGGCCAGGCGCCGGAACCGATTGCCAAGAACCTGAAAGAGCTGGAGCAGTTCATCCTTTCCAAAGGAAATGTTGACTGCGCTCTTGCAACAGACGGTGATGCCGACAGAATCGGATTGTACAACGGGAAAGGCGAATTTATTGATTCACATCACATCATCCTGTTGTTGCTTCACTATATGGTGAAATATAAAAGCATGTCCGGGAAAGTGGTAACAGCTTTCAGCTGTACCCCACGCATCGAGAAAATGGCGGCTTACTATGGTTTAGAGCATCAGACGACTAAGATCGGCTTCAAGGACATCGCTAAAATTATGGTCGAAGAAGATGTGTTGCTCGGAGGAGAAGAATCCGGTGGAATTGCTGTAAAAGGACATATTCCGGAACGAGACGGCATCTGGATGGGACTGATCATCTGGGAATTCATGGCAAAATCAGGAAAATCCCTTGATGACCTGATCAATGAAGTGTATGAAATTGTCGGAGCATTCAAATTCGAGCGCAACGATTTACACATTACGGAAGATTTAAAGCTCCGCATCATTGAAAACTGTAAAGCAGGAAATTATAAAGCTTTCGGGAAATATTCCGTAAAAGAAATTCAGACAACAGACGGCTTTAAATACTTCTTTGATGACCAGCGCTGGATGATGATCCGCCCTTCAGGAACAGAACCGGTGCTGCGTACCTATGCGGAAGCGCCTACATTGGAAGAAGTAAGAGAGATTTTAAAAATTACGGAACAAGCAATCTGCAATTAAAAAGAGTTCTTTTGAAAATTCAGAAGCACGTGAAAACTTCTGTTTTTCTTAGAATTCCCGAAAGTAAGCACAATGAACTGTTCATAAGTCAATACGTTCTTCCGTCCTACTCTGCGATTTATTATGTAATTTTGCACTTAATAATTTTAATATCTGTCAAATGGCACACGACATTTTTGATAAAATTTATGAAAACAGAGGACCTATCGGTCAATACTCTAAAGGAGTTCACGGGTATTTTACATTCCCGAAATTAGAAGGAGAAATCGGACCTCGCATGATTTTCCGAGGAAAAGAGTGTTTAACCTGGTCTTTAAATAACTATTTAGGATTGGCAAATCATCCGGAAGTGAGAAAAGCAGATGCAGACGCTGCTGCTCAATACGGTTTTGCTTATCCGATGGGAGCACGTATGATGACCGGTCAGACGAGCGAGCATGAAAAATTAGAAAATGAAATCGCTGATTTCATGGGAAAAGAGGATTGTATCCTTTTGAATTTCGGATATCAGGGAATGGTTTCTGCAATTGACTCATTAGTAGGGAGAAATGACGTGATCGTTTATGACAGCGAATCTCATGCCTGCATTCTGGACGGTATGCGCCTGCATCCGGGAAAACGTTTCGTTTTCAAGCACAATGACATGGAATCTTTCGACAAGCAGATGAAAAACGCAACTGCTTTGGTAGAGAAAACAGGAGGCGGAATTCTGGTAATTACTGAAGGTGTATTCGGTATGGCTGGTGATCAGGGGAAACTGAAAGAAATCGTTGAATTCAGAAAATCAGGAAAATACAACTTCCGTATTTTCGTGGACGATGCTCATGGTTTCGGTACGCTGGGAGCAACAGGTCAGGGAACAGCTGAGGCACAAGGAGTTCAGGATGAAATTGATGTTATCTTCGGTACATTTGCAAAATCAATCGCTTTAATCGGAGGTTTCATCTGTGCAAAAGAAGGTATCATCGAGTATTTCAGATACAATATGCGTTCTCAGATTTATGCAAAAGCATTGCCTATAGCATTAACAATCGGAGCAAGAAAACGCCTTGAATTGCTGAGAACAAAACCAGAATTAAAAGATAAATTGTGGGAAATTACAAATGCGCTTCAAAATGGATTCAAAGCAGCAGGATTTGACATCGGACACACCAATACTCCGGTAACACCTGTTTTCATGAAAGGAAGCTTAGCAGAGGCAACAAATCTTACATTCGATTTGCGTGAAAATCACGGTATCTTCTGCTCCATCGTAATTTATCCGGTAGTTCCGAAAGATGTGATCATGTTACGTATCATTCCTACTGCTGCTCACAGCCTGGAGGATGTTACCTATACGATTGAAACATTCAAAAAATTAAAGTCAAAACTGGACAATGGTGAATACCAGTCTGAAGAGCTGGCTCACGTAGAAGTTGACAAAAAAAGATAATCATCTTAATGAAATACAAAGAACGTCATCCCTGAAAAGATGACGTTTTTTTGTTATAGGTAGCCGGAGGCTAATTAATTGATAATAATCTATCCGACAAGCATAGCTTATTTTTTGATTTATTAACCTTTTTGCATTATTCCTCCTCCTAAATTTGCGTCAAACTTCTTTTCATGAGCAAACGAAAAATTATCCTCCTTGCTATCACTACGATCATCGTTGGTTTTCTCGTTTACCGCTTTCTGCTTCCCCATCGTAAAATGAAAATTGAGAAAAGCCATTCTCATGTCTTGTATGAACCGGAAATATCAGAATTTAATTTCCCCGTCTATCTGAGCTTAAAAGATATTGAGCTACTGGCAAACAGAAAATTAAAGACAGTTTTAATCAATAAAACAGTACCTGCCATGAACCAGAAAGACTCGTTGATCATTTATCTTAAAAGAACGGGCAACTTAAAGCTGAAAATGGAAGGGGATTACATTTATTCCGAATTACCTCTACATGCTGATGTTGGTCTTATCAAGAAATTCATCGGGAATTCCAGTATTAAGATCGGAAATAAAAATCCTATTTCTTTCGATCTTATTGTTCGTGCAAAATCTTCCTTTTCACTGGATCCTTCCATAAAGTTGAAAACCAAAACCGTGATCAGTGAAATTATCTGGGTCAACGAACCCAATGCAAAAATTGCCGGCATTGATATTAATCTCAAAAATGTTGTGGAAGATATTCTCCAGCAGCGGCAGGATGAGCTAACGAAACGACTCGATGAAATTCTTGCGTCCAAAATTAATCTGAAAAAACCAATCACCCGAATTTGGGGAAATCTGCAAAAATCAATCCGGGCAACCAAACATCAGCCTGATCTGTTTGTCAGGATCAAACCGGAAAAAGTAACTGTGCATGTTGATAAGTCCAATTCCGATTCTTTAAAATTAAACCTGCATATTCTTTCAAAGGTTTATTCCCGGTTCGGAAAAGACACCATGGATATCCCAAAAGTGCCTTTGCCTAGAAGAGTAGATATTCAGAAGGAGTACGATCATGATTATACCAGCAAAATATCCATTCATTTGCTTGTTCCTTTGAAAAAGATCAACGAAACTCTTGAAAATCAGCTTACAGGAAAAACATTTCTGATCAAGGGATATCAGCTGAAAATAAAGAAAATTGAAGCTATTATCGGAAAGAAAAATCTTTACCTTCATGCAAAAATTTCAGGAGATTTGTCCGGAAATGTCTGGGTGCAGGGAATCCCTGAGCTCACTCACAAAAACACCTTATTGAATATTAAAAACGTGGATATCGAAACGGTCTTCAATAATAAGGTATTTGCCACGATCGCAGACATGTTTAATGAGGAATTCCGGGAATTAATTGATGATGCCCTGGTCTTCGAAGTAGGCGATATTATGAATAACATTACCACATTTGCCCAAAGTGGTGTCGGTAATACTAAATTCGGAATAAAAAACGATGTAAAAATCAACGATATTTCCATTAATAACATTGATTTAAAGCTTAACAAAAATGATATTCAAATTCTGATAAATGGTTCCGGAAATTTTAGCTTATCTGTCAAAAAGGAAGGATTGAAGTTGAAAAAATTTGAATTTAATCCTCAATGATTACTGATTATCAAAATATTATATTATTCACTTTAAAATTCAGGCTTTTTTATTTGAATACTCAAAAAAATCACTAATTTTGCACTGCTTTCAATGTTAAGCGATACACAATTTCGAATTCAGCTTTAGCTGAAGACTTAAAAGAGTTAGAAAATTGGTTTGGTAGTTCAGTTGGTTAGAATACATGCCTGTCACGCATGGGGTCGCGGGTTCGAGTCCCGTCCAGACCGCATAAATATGAAAGTTATAGTAATGAAGCCCTGTTAATCAGGGCTTTTTTATTTTCATTGCATCTTGTGAGCTGAATACCAATTCAGAATTCGTGACCTAAATTTGAAAATTAAAACGAGTCATGCGATAGGTCACGAATTATATGAGCTTCTTTGAGCTATCTCAAATTTGAAATTTTATTAAAGTATTGATTATAAACAAAAAAGCGCACCCCATGATGCGCTTGTACTGTGCTTTGTGATCCGGCTGGGGCTCGAACCCAGGACCCCAACATTAAAAGTGTTGTGCTCTACCAGCTGAGCTACCGAATCTTCGTCTTCGCTGTTCGATCCGGCATACACTACCGAATTATAGACGGGGGCAAAGATAAGTACTTTTTTCTTTTTTGCAAGTCTTTTCCGAGGAAATAATTATATCAACAAGGCTTAAATATTTATCTGCCTCAAAATAAGACTTCCCCACACACAACACAGAATTGTTTATCTTATTTTTCTGGTTTATCATCACTTGTATTAAATGCGGAAGGCAGTAATTCGACATTGTATTTATCGGCAACTTTTATCAGAATGGGTATTAAAACCGATGCTCCGGGAATTAATGCGAAAGGAACACCGATACCGACAATCTTAAGCGAATCCATCAGCTGGGTTTTCAACAGATGTTCTTCCTCTTCACTAATGATTCCCGTTCTTACATAGCTTTGTATAATGATGACTGCTTCTTTATCTCCTTCATATTCCGTTTTTACCCCTTGCAGAAAATGATGAGAATGTTCTTCTATGATTGCTTCTATATTCATGGTTCAATAATAATTATTAATAGACGAATCTATAATAAATTTTCACAATAGATGTATTTTCCTTTCTTCTCCTGAATCAATAAAGCTCTTCGTTACTAAGGAGAAAAGAAAGAGGCTGTCTCAAAATGAAACAGCCTCTAAATCAAAATTAATTCTTATTATTTTACTCTCTTTCTTTAATCTGATTATTGTCTGTTATTTTAACAACCAGACCGGTATTATCATCATTTACATCCATCAAGATATTATTACCTTCTACAAGATTTGCTTTGATAATTTCTTCCGCTAACGGATCCTCAATGTATTTTTGAATTGCGCGCTTCAACGGTCTTGCCCCGAATCGTTCATCGTATCCTTTGTCCACGATGAAATCTTTGGCTTTTTCAGTTAATTCAATACCATAGCCCAGATTTTTGATTCTTCCGTATAGTTTACCCAATTCAATATCAATGATCTTATGAATTTCCTCTCTTCCAAGAGATTTGAACATAATCATATCATCAATACGATTTAAAAATTCCGGGGAAAAAGCTTTTCGCAAAGCACCCTGAATTACAGCTTTTGCATTTTCATCACGCTGCTCCTCTCTGGATTTCGTACCAAAACCAACTCCTGTACCGAATTCCGCCAGTTGTCTTGCTCCGATATTGGAAGTCATTATCAGAATGGTATTCTTGAAATCTACTTTTCTTCCCAAACCATCCGTTAGCTGGCCATCATCAAGTACCTGAAGCAACAGATTGAATACATCCGGGTGCGCTTTCTCAATCTCATCCAATAATATAATTGAATAGGGTTTTCTTCTGACTTTTTCCGTCAATTGCCCCCCTTCTTCATATCCAACGTATCCCGGAGGTGCTCCTACTAATCTGGAAATAGAGAATTTCTCCATATATTCAGACATATCTATACGAATCAGGGAATCTTCTGTGTCAAACAAATACTTCGCCAATACTTTGGCAAGCTGTGTCTTACCAACACCTGTCGGCCCAAGGAAAATGAAAGAACCAATTGGCTTATTCGGGTCTTTTAATCCTGCTCTGTTTCGTTGGATGGCTTTTACAACTTTCTCCACCGCTTCATCCTGGCCAATTACCTTTCCGCGAAGTTCTTCTGCCATTTTCACAAGACGGCCGCTCTCCTTCTGAGCAATTTTAGTAACCGGAACACCTGTCATCATTGAAACAACCTCTGCTACATTCTCCTCCGTTACAATCACTCTATGAGATTTGCTGTCCTCTTCCCACTTGCGCTTTTCCACATCAAGCTGTTCTTCCAGCTGACGCTGAACATCCCGTAGTCTTGCTGCTTCTTCGTACTGCTGCTGTTTGATAACTTCATTTTTCTTAGCAATCGCTTCCTCCAGCTCTTTTTCCAGATCAATAATTTCTTTCGGAACATTGATATTGGAAATGTGAACCCTGGAACCTACCTCGTCCAGCGCATCAATTGCCTTATCCGGAAGGTGACGGTCCGTAATGTAACGCTCTGTCAGCTTCACACATGCTTCTATTGCTTCCGGCGTATAAGTGACCATATGATGATCCTCGTAACGTTCTTTGATGTTATTCAAAATCTGAACGGTTTCCTCAATTGTTGTCGGTTCAATCAAGACTTTCTGAAAACGTCTTTCCAATGCACCGTCCTTTTCAATATACTGGCGGTATTCATCTAAAGTAGTTGCTCCAATTGCCTGCATCTCCCCTCTTGCCAGAGCCGGCTTAAACATATTTGAAGCATCCAATGAGCCGCTGGCTCCTCCGGCGCCGATAATCGTGTGAATCTCATCAATAAATAAGATAATATCCGGATTTTTTTCAATCTCCTGCATAACGGCTTTCATTCGCTCTTCGAACTGTCCGCGGTATTTTGTTCCAGCAACTAAAGATGCGAGATCAAGAGAGATAATACGCTTATTAAAAAGAATCCTGGAAACTTTACGCTGAACGATTCTCAACGCCAGACCTTCCGCAATGGCACTTTTTCCTACACCAGGCTCACCAATCAAAATCGGGTTATTTTTCTTTCTTCTGGAGAGAATCTGGCTGACACGCTCGATCTCCTTCTCACGTCCGACGATCGGATCCAATTTTCCCGCTTCTGCCAGTTTGGTCAGATCACGGCCAAAATTGTCCAGAACAGGCGTTTTTGACTTAGGATCTACCGGTTTTTTAGTTGCTCCGAAATCCCCGCTTCCTTCATCATCCGAAGATGGGAACTCCGCTTTCGGGAGATTAATGTTGTCTGATTCACCGGAGAAATTATCCATTTCGCTTGAAATATTTTCGTACATAATTCCGTATTTATTTAAGATTTTACAGGCAAAGCAATCCTCTGTTTTCAAAATAGACAACAAAAGGTGTTCTGTTCCGATTGTAGCACTCCGGAACATTTTAGCTTCAAGATACATAAATTTTAAAACACGCTCGGCTTGTTTTACCAAAGGAATATTCCCTTTGATATTAGAGATTACAGTCGTATTTTTTAATAATTCCTGCTCCAGCTCTTGTCTGATTTGCGGCAGGTCGATATTATTATCCCGCAGGATTGAAATCGCTTTCCCTTCTCCTTCTCTGATCATTCCCAGCAAGAGATGTTCCACGCCTATAAAGTCATTTCCCAGACGTAAAGCTTCTTCCCTACTGAAACTCATAACATCCTTGACACGTTGTGAGAATTTTGCTTCCATATTACTATTGTTTCTTTATAAATTCATCGCAATTGCGACATAATTACCCGAACATAACAAATATAGTTCCAATTAAAAATATATACTAATTCAAAACGTTCATTTATCCACATAATTTTGTTTATAAATGAATTTTTTTCAAGGTTTTTTGCCTTTTCAAATACAGAAAAATGATTAACTTTGGGGATTGCAATTTTTTAAACTTGGTGCATTAAAAATAGAGAAAAACTGACATTATGGCAGAAGGAGAAAAAATAATACAAATTAATATAGAGGACGAAATGAAGTCCGCGTACATTGATTATTCAATGTCCGTAATTATATCCCGTGCTTTGCCGGATGTGAGAGATGGCTTCAAGCCGGTTCACAGACGTGTGCTTTACGGGATGCAGGAGCTTGGAGTCAGCTCTAATAAGCCACATAAAAAATCCGCAAGGATCGTCGGGGAAGTATTAGGTAAATACCACCCGCACGGTGATTCATCTGTATATGATACCATGGTTCGTCTGGCACAGCCATGGTCTTTACGTTATCCGCTGGTAGACGGTCAGGGTAACTTCGGTTCTGTCGATGGTGACAGCCCGGCAGCAATGCGTTATACGGAAGCGCGCCTCAGAAAGTTTTCAGAGGAAATGCTGGAAGATCTGGATAAGGAAACAGTGGACTTCTCCCCTAACTTCGACGACAGCTTACAGGAACCGACCGTAATGCCGACGAAAATTCCAAATTTGCTGGTAAACGGAGCATCAGGTATCGCGGTAGGTATGGCCACCAATATGGCACCTCACAATCTTACAGAGGTTGTGGACGGCTGTATCGCTTATGTCGATAATAAAGACATCACAGCGGAAGAATTACTGGATTATGTTAAAGCTCCGGATTTTCCTACAGGAGGTATTATTTACGGATATGAGGGTGTAAGGGATGCCCTACTGACCGGTCGTGGCCGTGTGGTAATGCGCGCTAAAGCGGAAATTGAGGAATATCATGGCAGAGAGCAGATCATAGTAACAGAAATTCCTTACCAGGTTAACAAAGCTGAGCTAATCAAAAAAGCTGCTGAGCTGGTCAATGATAAAAAAATTGAAGGAATTTCGGATATTCGTGATGAATCTGACAGAAATGGTATGCGGATCGTTTTTGAATTAAAACGGGAAGCCATTTCTAATGTTGTATTAAATAAACTATATAAATATACTGCTCTTCAAACTTCATTTTCAGTTAATAACATAGCCCTTGTTGACGGAAGACCGGAATTGCTGAACATTCGCGACATGATCAGGCACTTTATTGATTTCCGTCATGAAGTGATTGTAAGAAGGACGAGGTTTGACCTGAGAAAAGCGGAAGAAAGAGCGCATATTTTAGAAGGCTTGATCATCGCTTCCGATAATATTGACGAAGTAATCAAAATTATTCGTGCGGCAGATTCTCCGGAAGACGCAAGAGAAAAATTAATTGCACGATTTAATCTTTCCGAAATTCAGGCCCGCGCAATCGTAGATATGCGTCTAAGACAGCTGACAGGTCTGGAACAGGATAAGTTAAGAGCGGAATATGCAGATTTAATGGCGTTAATTGCGGATTTAAAAGATATCCTTGAGAATGAATCCCGCAGAATGCAGATCATTAAAGACGAGTTAAATTTCGTAAAAGATAAATTCGGTGACGCAAGACGCTCTATCATTGAATACAGTGCGAGTGAAATGAGAATGGAAGATCTGATTCCTGATGAGGAAGTAATCATTACCATTTCACACGCAGGATATATCAAACGTACAAGCTTAGCGGAATACAAAGTTCAGAACAGAGGCGGAATGGGATCGAAAGGTTCTGCAACCCGTGATAAAGACTTCCTGGAGCATTTATTTGTGGCTACCAACCACAACTATTTATTGATCTTTACTGAAAAGGGTAAATGTTTCTGGATGCGTGTTTATGAAATTCCGGAAGGAAATAAAACTGCAAAAGGAAGAGCAATACAGAATCTATTGAATATTGAACAGGACGATAAGATTAAAGCTTACGTAAAAGTTCAGGACCTTACAGATCGTGAATATGTAGAAAATAACTACATTATCATGTGTACTAAACAGGGAGTTATCAAGAAAACTTCTCTGGAGGCTTATTCACGTCCGAGAGCGAATGGTATCAATGCCATCACAATACGTGAAAATGATGAATTGCTGGAAGCATTGTTAACAACCGGAAACGATGAGATCGTGATTGCGACTTACGGAGGGCGTGCTATTCGTTTCAATGAAAGCCAGGTTCGCCCGATGGGAAGAAATGCTTCCGGAGTACGCGGAGTTTCTCTTGCGGGAGGAAACGATCAGGTTGTGGGAATGATTGCCATTAAAGATGCGAACTCCGAGACAGTATTGGTTGTTTCTGAAAATGGTTACGGAAAACGCTCCTTCCTGAATGATCCTGAAGACGGTGAACCGGTTTACCGTATCACCAATCGCGGAGGAAAAGGAGTTAAAACAATTTCCATTACAGATAAAACAGGTCCTTTGTTAGGATTGAAAAGTGTGACTGATGAAGATGATTTGATGATCATCACTAAAAACGGTATCACTATCCGTATGCACATGGATACTATACGTGTAATGGGACGTGCTGCTCAGGGTGTCCGCCTGATCAACTTAAAAGGAAACCAGAGTATCGCTGCTATTGCCAGAGTTCCGAAGTCAGATGAAGAAGACGAAAATTATGACGGAGAGGAAGGCCTGGATAATGGCACGGCAATTGAAGAAAATGAAGATTAAAAACGCTAAGAATAAAGATTATGAAAAATAGAAATTTAAAATTAGCTTTAGCTACGGCGCTGTTTACGACGGGTGGTATGTACGCTCAAAAAATGTATGAAACTTCTGCCGCGTTAGAGTACAATACATTTGAAATGTGCTTTATGCAGGCAGCCCAGGCAAAAAATGAAAAAGCAATGCTTGAATGCCGTGAGAGCTATGATAAAGCGAAAGATTATATTGACAAAGCAGCTTCTAATGAAACAACAATGAATAGCGCCAAAACTTTGTTTTACAAAGGGAAAATTTACATTGGCTCTATGATGGCATACGCGACAGATACAGTTTATCAAAAAGAAAATTTAGAGAAGAACTTAAATACCGGTATTGAATCTTTAAAAAAAGCATATCAGGATAAAAAATTCAAGCAAGATGTTACTGATTATGTAGGGACGTATGTTTTTCAGTTTAACATGGGAGCTTCCCAAATGTTTAACGAAAAAAAATACTTAGAAGCCGGTGGACTTTATGAAATGGCATACCGTTTTAATGATGTAGTTGGTAAGGTAGACAGTACTTCTTTATATAATTCAGGAATTGCTTACCAAGCTGCCGGAAAGCACGAAGAAGCTGCCGAAAAATTCAAAAAATTAGCTGAGATAGGTTACAAACCAGGCGAATCCTACGCAAATGCCATTACAAATTTAGTGGATGCAAAAAAACTAGACGAAGTAAAAGGTTTGATCGAAGAAGCGATTAAAAAATATCCGAATGACAAAGATGTTCTGATTGCCGGAGTGAATTATTATTTCAATGTAAATGATATGGAGAGCGCTCAACAACTGCTTGACAAAGCGGTTCAGCAGGATCCGAATAATCACGTCTTGCTGTATAACATCGGTACAATCACTTTAAGCAAAGGTGACTTTGATAAAGCGGAATCTTCATTAAAGAGAGCAGTTGAAATCAAACCTGATTACTATGATGCTCAGTACCAATTAGGAGCTGTTTATGTTAATAAATATGCTGCTATCAATGAAAAACTGGACAACATGAAGGCAAGCGATCCGAAAGTAAAAGAGCTGGAGGCAGAAGCGAAAGAAACTATTCAGAAAGCAATCGCACCGCTTGAAAAGTACCTTTCCAAATACCCGAATGATAAACAAACGTTATTGAACATGACGAAGATTTACCGGGCTATTGGTAACAATGAAAAAGCAATAGAATATAAAAAACGTGCTGACGCAGTTCAGTAAAAATATCAGAAATAATTAAAGAAAAGCCACTCCGAGAATGAAGTGGCTTTCTTATTTGGAGTAAAATCAGATCTGCTAAAACTAATTAAGATGAACTGAATCTGAAGCAATGACTTCAAAAAACAGCTGTCTCCTATCGACAGCTTTATTCTCAGAAGAGTAAAATACTTTTTATTAATTATATACAACAAAAAAAGCCACTCGTGAAAGTGGCTTTTGAAAGCTAATTAAAATTTAATAATATTTTCTGATTATCTATCTCTATTGGCTCTACACTTTTACTATAGTTTAAAATTGCCTGGATAACTTCTTCAGAGGGGCCTATATTCAACTCCAAGGCCTGCGGAGCAGCGTTTTTAGTAACATTATCTATCATAGGCGTGCTTTTGATAAATAAACGTCATAATTTGATGAATATTTTATTCGACTTTGTTAAATTTCAAATTAAGCATAGATTGAATTTTTTTCAACGCTCCTAATTCTTCCGGTGCGACAAAGCTCATCGCAATTCCTTTCCGGTTCCCTCTCGCAGTCCTTCCACTCCGGTGCACATATGTCTCTACTTTTTCAGGAACATTCTCATGAATAACATACGCTATATCTTCCACGTCCAGTCCTCTGGAAGAAATATCCGTGGCCACCAATACTTTTATTTTATTCGTCCGGAACATTCTTAGCGCTTTTTCCCGGTCTCTTTGAGCTAACTCACCGTGCATCACTCCTGCTAATATTCCCTGTTCTTCTAAAAAAGCGGCCAGCGCATCCACCTGATGCTGTGTGCGTAAAAAAATGATTCCTTTTACTTTTGAATGGCTGCAGATAAAATCAAGAATAAAGTCCTTTTTTTCTTCTTTAGGGCAGATAAAATACTGATGCAAAATATTATTATTCAGCATATTTCCACCATCAATATGCACTTTCTTATAATCTTTAGACAGATATTTTTTGACCATTGTATGCAGATCATCCGGATAAGTAGCGGAAATCATCCACGTAAATGCTTTTTGATTCGTTACATTTAAAATCGCATCCAGATCTTGCTTGAAACCCATGGTGATAATTTCATCTGCTTCATCAATAACAACCGTATTGACCGTATCCAGGCTGATGATATTTTTATTAATCAGTTCCAGCAAACGTCCCGGCGTAGCTACAATTACATGTGTCGGGCGCTTTAAATTTTCTATCTGTAAATTCAACGGCACGCCTCCTGTTATTTTCTCAATAAAAATTTTTTCTGTGTATTTTGTATATTTAAAGAGCTGTTTTGCGATTTGCTGGCAAAGCTCACGGGTCGGGGCAATGATAAGCGCCTGAACCTTTTCTGTTTTCGGATCTATCGATTCAATTAATGGAATACAATAAGCAGCTGTCTTTCCCGTACCTGTTTGTGCCTGCCCGACAAAATCCGTTTTAAACTTTAACAACGTAGAAATCGTCTTCTCCTGAATAGGTGTAGGAGTAAGTATATTATTTTCTTTAAGAGCTTTAATAAGTTCTTTCTTAACTCCTAAGCTTTCGAACGTCTGCATGATGTCTCGTTATTTTTTATTAAAAGGGAACACAAATTTAGCGTAAATGCTTGAATTTCCTTACTTTTGTGGAAGTTCTTTGGGGTCGTATTGGATTTGACAGCAAATGAGATTGTCAGGTGTAAGCATGTAGAGCGTTGAGGTGGAGCTCTTTAATATCCTGTCTCGAACAATAAATGACAACGAGTCATACGCACTTGCGGCTTAATCGAAGGATTCGATAAAAGCTTAATCCCAGCCGAAGTATAGTAAGCGGGACAAGTACCACTCCGGTGTTTTCGTCCGTTGGACCCGGATTTAGTGGTATCATCTAAATGGACTGGCGCTGACCTTGCTTCGTGGAAGGCGTGAGATTCTAAGAGGCTAAGTTTTGTATTGGGTGTTCATTCCCGTTGCAAAATCGAAAATTAATAATGAACTAAACATGTAGAAGACTTGGGAATACTTTGTTTGGACGAGGGTTCGAAACCCTCCGACTCCACTTACAGAGCGAGTGTGAAGAGCGAGAGCGGTCACACTTGCTCTGTTCCTCTTCTCTCGCACTCAAACTCACTCTTTTTTGAATTTTCTTTTTTAGAACGATCACACTTACCTTGATTTTACATTGTTATTCTTACCGGGTTCGATCCCCGTCTTCCACTCACTCTGCCCCTCTTCTCTCACTACCACTCATTTTTAACTTTTTCTTCTGTAGAGCATCTCATTCGGTTTGTTTTACTTATTCTTTTCTATCACTCACTCTAATCTTTGAATTACAAATACGCGTTTATTACAGCCATGAAATAAATTCTAATTAGATCCGTTAAACAAAGTTGGATTATTAAACCCAATAAAATCAGTGGAAACGATAAAAATATTCATTGTCTCAATCATCGCATTTACTCACTTTCAAGCTTATTCCTGTACAATTTTTAGTGGAAAAGACAGTAAGGGTCAAATCTGGGCAGGAAACAACGAAGACTGGTTGTTCACGTTTAAAAGCTACCTGAACATAGTGCCTGCCTCTGATAAATCTTTCGGATATTTTTATTTCACTTACAATCATCCGAATCTTGATCAGCAGGGAGGAACGAATGATGCAGGATTGTTCTTTAATTTCAATTGGATCCCAGGTGCCGATTATAATCAAGGTAAGAAAAAAGAATACTATCCGGGAGGAACATTCAAACTGTTTGAGCATATTTTAAAACATTGTTCTACCGTTCAGGAAGTTATTGATTTGTTTAAGAAATACAGGCTTGATAATTTAGAGTCATCTCAACTGCACATTGCGGATAAATATGGAAATCTCGGGATCATTGCAGGTGACAGTATGAAAATCACACAAGCTTCATTCCAGGTCTCGACGAATTATAACATTTTTAATCCTGCTCAAAATGAAGAACCGTGCTGGAGAATGCCTATTGCACAAAAACTCATGGAAAATAATGAGCCGACTTTTGAATCGTTCTCCCGAATTTGCAGCTCGACACACCAATATGATCCTGAAGGCGCAGGCACGATCTATTCAAATATCCAGAATTTGTCAACCGGTGAAATCTGGTTATATTATGGACTTGACTATCAAAAACCGTATAAAACCTCGATCAGCGAATTATTAGCACTGGGTGACACTTCCATATGTATCCATGATTTTTTCAAAGACCAAGAACTGGTTAAAGCTTTGAAATTCTGCGAACAGGGTAAATACCAAAAAGCAATCACAACAATAAATTCTATACACGACAGCACTTTCCAGAGCGAAGCATTGTCTTTTTTAGCCACCGGATTGATAGAAACCGGAGGAATGTTTGAAGCTTATCCGGTTTACGAAATCTATTTCAACAGCAAAGTACCTGCTATTTCCGACATTGTAAACAAAAGTATTACCCTTTATTGTATTGGAAAAAAGAATGAAGCTATTGAAACAATTGATAAATACTTACTCATTTATCCTGAAAATACAGAATTAATCCGTCAAAAGAACCGTTTGAACGGACAATTTGATAAAACATGTAATTACAGGATCGAACTCAAGGGATATGAGAGCGCAAAACATGTTGTGATAGATAATTTCTTGCTGACAAAAACCGACGGTTTTATGACGAAAGCTGGAGACAAATGGGTTCTTGATCTGCAATTGTATCCAGGGGAATTTTATTTTGCTTTTGTCGTAGATGGCAAAAGAATGATGCTCCCTGGTTTCCAGATTTCTGACTTTAATGGCATACCCTACAATTTAGAAAAAGTAAAAAAGTTGAATTATTTATTTTCAAAAGTAAAAAAGCATAAAATCAATTAAATTAATGATTCCAAATCCTATGCTAAAACGAGCTGTCATTTTTCTTCTACACCTTATCACGGTAGTTCCTTCAATCAACGCGCAGATAAACACCTTTGATACAAAGAAATATTCGGTGGCTGAATTGCAAGAAGATTTTAATTATTTGAGAAAATACATTCAGGACAAGGGTACTGTTATTTATTTATACAATACAAAAAAGGAGACAGATGATTATCTGGACAGTGTCTATAAGTGTATAACAGAACCCATGACCGGTATTGAGTTTTTTAGGCTCATCGCGCCTGTTCAGGCATTTTTCAAAGATGTGCATACCTCAATAACTCCTGGCGCAACGATAAGAAAAACTCTCTTCGAAAACCAGCATTTGTTTCCACTGGAAATTGAACTGATTGATCAAAAGGTTTTCATTGAAGAAAATTACTCAAGCAACAGCAACCTGGATCATAACCAGGAAATAATAAGTATCAACGGAATTTCAATGGATAGTATCATTCATAAATGCTCGCTCATTTTACCCAGGGAAGGATATGACACAGGCCATCCTCTCTTTTGGCTGAACGGGAATTTTTTTTATTACTACTATTTCACCTATGGACCAAGTGAAACGTATACACTGGAATTAAAGACAAATGAGGGCAGTACTACCCAAATGGAAACCATTTCGGGAATCAATTTAGAAACGTTCTGGGCAATTGATGAAGAAAGAAATCCGGTTCAAAATGAATTGAACATTTATACCCAAGTGAATGATTCACTCCGGACAGTGACTTTGACCATAAACACTTTTGATAATAATGACATCAAAGCGAATCATCAATCATCATCACGAAAGGTCATCGATGAACAATTCGACCTCATTCTAAAAACAGGATATTCAAACCTGATCATTGATATCAGAGATAATGATGGCGGAAAATCCAGTAACGGAGCACAAGTGCTGAGATACTTGTTGAACTCTCCATTTAAAATTAAACAAAGTGTTAGGGTGGTGAAGAACAAACATCAGGAAGACTTGATGAAACGAACCCGGCCTGCACTCTACGGTCAATTTGAAAGAGGAACCTACAGACCTCATAAGCGTCGCTTTAATGGTGATGTTTATGTATTAATGAATGCAGGATCTACTTCCGCAGCAGTTGTATTTGCGGCGGCGCTGGACAGACAAAACAGAGCAACCTTTATTGGAACAGAAATGGGTGGCAATCCAATCGTTATGGGCGGTGGTCTTTGGGACAATGTCAAAGAAACTCCGAACACAAAGATTTCGTTCAGTTTCGCAGATAAATGTAGTATACTCAACAATCTGGAGTTAAATAACGGACATGGTTTAATTCCGGATTTTACTATTGACAAGAGCTATGAAGATTTTATTTTAGACTATGATAGGATCATGTTGTTTACATTAAAACTCATTGAAAATAAATAAATAATGCAAACACATTTAGACATGTAATTCCAAAACCACTACTCATTATTAATCAATTATTTAGAGTTCGATTTCAGTTGCACCGCCTCCACTTACAGAGCGAGTGTGAAGAGCGAGAGCGGTCACACTTGCTCTGTTCCTCTTCTCTCACTCTCAAACTCACTCTTTTTTAGCATTTTTATATTTAACAAATTCATCTAATTATATTTAGAGTTTGACTTTAGTTGCACCAACCCCACTAAAGCGGGCAGACAATTAAAGTTAAATGACTTATTTTGTCCGCTTTTTTGTTTTGTAATTCCTTTGGGTCTCATTTTGAATATCAAAACAAACTATTCACTATTAAAAATAACTGCTACCCTTCTATCATGAATACTATTATTCTGTACAGCTTCGGTTTTGGAAGGAACCTTATTAAAAACAAAAAGACCGCCCTCTCGGACAGTCTCTTGTTATAAAAATCACTTTATTCTATTTACGGATAATCAACTTTTGAGCAATAGTACTCACAGCACTTTCTGTTCCCTTGATGAAATATACACCGTCAGGTAAATGTATTAAGCTAACTATATTTTCTATACCAGCCTGCACATCAAAACGAATCAGTTCTTGTCCCAGATTGTTTATCACAGTAAAATTACCCGATACACTTGAGCGGATATGTATATTTCCTGCTGAAGGATTAGGGTACATACTCCATTCATTTTGTTCAAGTGATTTAATACCTACGGTATTGATATTGTAACAAGCAGATGTATCAGCACAACCATATTCATTTTCAATGATAACAGCATAATCCCCGTTGACAGTAGCAGTAAATGACTGGTTGGTTGCTCCTGCTATCGGATTGTTTTCACAGTCTATCCACTGGTAAGCAGCACTTGTCTGGGTAACCGTCAACGTTGTTCCGCTTAATGTAACCGCTACATCAGGTACTACATTGACAATGACTGTTTCCGTAGCCTCATTTACACAGCCATTAGCATCAGTGTATGTATATGTAATTGTCTGAGTGCCTGCGGAAGGATCAAACTCACCTGCCGTCACTCCTGTTCCGCTGTAAACTCCACCTGCAGGTAATCCACCTGTCAGAACCAGAACCCCGGAGTTGTCACATACTGCTGAAATTGCACTTTGCGTAACGATTGGAGCTGTATTCACTGTGATTGTTTCCGTAGCCTCATTTACACAGCCATTAGCATCAGTATATGTATATGTAATTGTCTGAGGGCCTGCGGAAGGATCAAATTCTCCTGCTGTTACTCCTGTTCCGCTGTAAACTCCACCTGCAGGTAATCCACCAATCAAAACGAACGTACCAGAGTTATCACAGACTGAAATTGCACTTTGCGTAACGGTTGGAGCTGCATTCACTGTGATTGTTTCCATAGCCTCACTTACACAGCCATTAGCATCAGTATATGTATATGTAATTGTCTGAGTGCCTGCGGAAGGATCAAATTCTCCTGCTGTTACTCCTGTTCCGCTGTAAACTCCACCTGCCGGTAATCCACCAATCAAAACGAACGTCCCGGAGTTATCACAGACTGAAATTGCACTTTGCGTAACGGTTGGAGCTGTATTCACTGTGATTGTTTCCATAGCCTCACTTACACAGCCATTAGCATCAGTGTATGTATATGTAATTGTCTGAGGGCCTGCGGAAGGATCAAATTCTCCTGCTGTCACTCCTGTTCCGCTGTAAACTCCACCTGCCGGTAATCCGCCAATCAAAACGAACGTCCCGGAGTTATCACAGACTGAAATTGCACTCTGTGTAACGGTTGAAGCTGTATTCACTGTGATTGTTTCCGTAGCCTCACTTACACAGCCATTAGCATCAGTATATGTATATGTAATTGTCTGAGTGCCTGCGGAAGGATCAAATTCTCCTGCTGTTACTCCTGTTCCGCTGTAAACTCCACCTGCTGGTAATCCACCAATCAAAACGAACGTCCCGGAGTTATCACAGACTGAAATTGCACTTTGCGTAACGGTTGGAGCTGTATTTACTGTAATTGTATAATTTGAACTGTAAACACATCCATACGGGTCAGTGTAATCGTAGGTAATTGCTTGCGATCCTGAGGAAGGATCAAACTGACCTGCCGTCACTCCTGTTCCGTTGTATGTTCCACCGGCAGGAGACCCCTCAATTAAAGTATAAGCAGATCCGTTGTCACACAGTGCCGGCGAAGCAGCCAGTGTAATCGGATTTGCCGGACATACAACTGTAATTGAATAACTTTGAGCCCCGGAACAGCCACTTGCGTCGCTCACTGTAACTGTAAAATTGAAGGTTCCTGTAGCTGTAGGAGTTCCGGAAATAGTCCCGTTTGTTGCCAGAGTTACTCCCGGAGGTAATGCTCCTGCTGTAATCGCAAAATTGGGGGTTCCCAATGCCCCTGTTTGTGCCAGTGATGCGGAGTAAGAGGAACCAGCCACTCCACCGGTAAGCATCCCACCTGTTGTCATAGTAAAAGCAGGACATGTATAAGGTGTGTACACAACGTTGTCAATGCCAATGTAATCACTATTACTGCCTAAAGAACCGGCACTGGTTACAAAGTAACGAAAAGCGATACGTCCTGAAGTTGGAGCAGGAAGGCCTGAAATCGTAATCGTGTACTTCGTCCAAACCTGCGGATAAACATCTGCAACCAACGTAGGGTTTATGCTCAGTAAAAGTGTAGAAAAATCTCCGGTTTCTCCTGCATCAGCACCTGCATTCGTACTTGCACCATTTGTACTCATACGTACTTCTAAACGATCGGGATAATCTGTCTGACCACTACTGATGGTTGGTTTTCGGGTATAAAATGTAAATACATCTCCATTCCGAATGGTACGGTTCGGGGTGATCAACCAATTACTGATTGTTCCTATACCACCACCCGTACTGCTGAAATTCGCTGCAATATAGGAATTGACTGCACCATTATAAGAAATAAATGGTTCAGGATTTGCAGTTGTAGCAATTCCCTGAAACCAATTGCTCCCCACAGGAGAACTATTGTTTTGCATAAACCAACCATTGCCTGTAAGTGTTGTTATATCATCGAAATTTTCTGTATATGCCTGAGATTTTCCAGCAAAGGGGATGATTAATCCTGTAATTAATACAAGGCATGTAAGTAGTTTTTCCATCATATTTTTACCTTTCTAGTGAGTAGTTTTGAATTTTTTCCGTGATACGTTGCAATTCTTCTTTTTTAGCCGGAATTAAATTTTTATCCGATAGCCGATCCAATTCTGTCTCAATTTCTTTTTTATACAATACATATAATTCTTTTAGTTCTTCCTTCATGGTGTTATGCAACTGCCGGGAAGTATTAGCTGTTTGTTGAAAAACGGTTTCTTTTTCCGCTATACGGGCTTTTAACGAACCGGAATCTTGTGAATAGGTCATATTCATCATGAGAATAAACCCGAAGAATAATACACTTTTTTTCATTGTTTATATATTTAAATTGGATGTGGTACTTTCAGTACAAATCACATCAAATCTACCATATCAAAGCCTCTCTTCTTCAGAAAGGGCGTCACAAAAGCGTCACAAATTCATTCTTCGGTGTTCTTGTTACTTTGAATATATTGTTTATTAGTGATTTACTTCTTTTGTGTAAGAAACAGTTTTTCTGGAGTGACAGATGATCGTTTTTGAGCTTTTTGAACAGTAGGGTTAAAATCCTGTTCCGGAATGAAGAATATTATCAGTATTACTGATAGGTTGAAAAACTGATTTCAGGTTGTAGTTTTAGGTTTTATGCTCGCAGCAAGTTCCTGCATGTTTTTTATTTTAGTATCAGAAAGCTTATTTTTCAATCTGTACCAGGTAGTGCGGATGGTAGCCTTTGAGACGCCTAAAGCATCGGCAACCTGTTCGGTTTCTAATCCCAGTTTATACAATAAAACTGAACGGGTCTCAGCAGGAGAAATTTCCGGAACTTCCAGTTTTAAATGATAACGATATCCTGGATATACTGTGTCGAAGGTTTCACAAAAATCTTTCCAGTCTTTTCCGGTAATGATCGCTTTTCTTCGCAGATCTTTCAATCGCTCTATCGTCTCATCACTTTCAATAGTTTTGAGAACTTCAATATTTTCTCGTTTCTCCTCGATCCGGTTCCGGAGCCCGTTAAGTTGCATCTCCGCCAGTTCTAGTTGTTTTTTTGCCAGATCTATTTCTTTTTGCTTTTGTTCTTGTCCCATGATCAGTGATTTACGTTTCAGGAAAAAAAACACCGACAGAATCCCTATCGTCAGAATGGAAACAGCAAGTATTGTTACAGTGCGCATTCTTGTCATTTTACGGTAAAGATGAGCACTCTGACGTTCGGCTTCTAACTGGTTCAAATCATATTTTTGTTGTGCCCGGAGCAATATCATGGCATCAAAATCACTATGGTTTTGTTTGATGGCAGCTATCAGGGAGTCCTGGTAGATGGTTCCCAGCTCTGTCCGCCGGTAAGCAGCATAAAATTTGCTCGCAACTTGGTAATAGCTTTCTAAAAGGTGTTTTTTTTCAGATTTGCTTATGTAGGAACGGGCAAGGTACAGGAGTTGTTCAGCCTGATCAAATTCATGGTTTTTAACATAAATATCTGCCAGTAAAATGGCCGCTCCGGCAGCAACTCCCCAATCTTCATTTTTTACTGCATTTTCATAATTTTCTCGTAGCAGTGGAACTGCCTTTTCATATTTTCCCTGATCGTAATACAAGTTTCCTATATTTCCATTAGCTATAGTATAACGTATGTCTTGTTTTTCTAAAAAGGGTATTTCCAGTGCTCTTTGAAAATACTGCAAGGCAGAATCTTTTATACCTAACTTATCATAATACAATCCCATATTATTGTAAGATGTCCATTTGTCATGCCAGTTATATTTATCGAATGGTTGTTTAATGACTTTATTAAGCAGTCTGATGGCTGTCTGATAATCTTTGAATGTATAATAAGTACTTGAAATAACATTATAATATTTTGAAAAGTTAGGAAACTCATCCGGTGTAATCTGCTGCATTAACCGGTCAGTTTTTAAATAATACCGGAATCCTTTCTCATAATTTTTCCTGACATTCCAGAAATAATATCCCAAAATGTAATTGGCACGAATCTGTAAAGGAAGCATTTTCTTTTTTTCGGCTTCTTCAGCTATATTCTCCACTCTGTTGACGGCTTGTTTTTCATCATACTTTTCAGAAGCCAGTATATAAAATGCCAAATAGTATTTCCCTTCCAGCACCATTTCGGGATCATTATGCTGTTTTCCTAACTGTTGAATTTTGTCGGAGACAGCCAACGCCTCCAGATAGGTGGTGCACCTCTTAGCTGTTTCCAGTAACGAATCCAGTGCAAGGTATTTTTCCTTATAGGGTTTGTGAAGCAATATATCATACTGTGTATAGCTTTTAAGTGATAAAAGAATCATAAATAACAGGAGAAGATATTTTCGTACCACAGGAAGATCAAATTTGCGGCAAAAATAATTTTTTTCATATATAAGTTCCCTTTATAAACCGGAGTAACTACAATTATTTTGGCCGTATAAAAAGAACTAGCTCATTACCTGATATATTGAATAAATTGATCTGACAAAATCAAGAATATATGTCATAAATAAAACTCCAGCTAAAGATTATGACCGTAAAATATTTTAAAAGAATATAAATGAAAATGAATCACATAAAAAATGGGGTTCCTTTGGTTAGTACTAGCTATGACATACATTATTTTATTTAACAACTATTTTACCAATTAAAAATGCTTTTTGAATTCAACTTTTATTATTCTTACTTCAAAAACTCTTTCAATAAACAATTAGAAACTTCTTAAATAATACGCCATGGACAGTTATAACGAAACATTTGAAACCTGGAATAACGTTGCTTCTATCTATCAGGACAAGTTTATGGAATTAGACTTGTATAATGACACTTACGATCACATCTGTGATTCTGTTATTAAACCCAACGCAAAATTATTAGAGATCGGTTGCGGTCCCGGAAACATCACCAGATATCTCTTATCTAAAAGGCCTGACTTCGACATTTTAGGAATTGATATTGCTCCCAACATGATTGAATTTGCCAAAAAGAATAATCCGGCAGCAGAATTTATCGTCATGGATACCAGAAAAATCAGCTCCCTTACAGCCAGATATGACGGAATTGTTGGTGGATTTTGCCTGCCTTATCTCTCACCTGCTGAAAGTAAAGAGCTAATTATCAGCTCTTACGATTTGTTAAACGAAAATGGGCTGATCTACTTGAGTTTTGTAGAAGGAGATCACGCTGAATCAGGTTTCAAAACAGGCAGCGGAGGCCGTGTGTTTTTTCACTTTCACACACTTGAAGACTTGAAAAAGCAACTTCTCGAAGCAAAATTTGATGAATTACAAGTATTTAAAGTCAAATATAAAACCTCCGAAACAACATTTGATGTACATACGATAGTGACCGCAAAGAAAAATATCTTAGCGCAGGATTGAGACAATCTGCTTTCCAGCCTTATCGCTCTAATAAATCCAGGTATTTTTTCAGATTCTGCTCGTTTTTCTTATTCAGAATCATCAACCGGTTCTGATCTTCCACAATCACATATCCGTTCATATCATCGATAATGGCGACTTTATCTTTTGGAAGATTGACAATACAATCCGAGGAATTGATCAAATGCACTTCCGCTCCTCCGATAACCGCATTTCCATTATAATCCTTTTCAAGATGCGTATTTAAGCTTCCCCAGGTTCCAAGATCAGACCAGTCGAAGTTGGCCAGCACCACATCTACATTTTTAGCATTTTCCATCACTGCGAAATCAATTGAAATATCCTCGCAGGTTTCAAAAGCCCGCAAAATGCAGGATTTCTCCTCTGCGGTATTATAAAAACCTTTTTCAACGCTGAAAAGTTCGTATAATTCGGGCTTAAACTTCTTCAACGCTGACAAAATAACCTCTGCTCTCCAGATAAAGATTCCAGAATTCCAGTAATAATTCCCTGACTTCAAAAATATTTCGGCCAGCTCACGCGTTGGTTTCTCTGCAAAGTGCTTCACTTCCCTCACCTGCCCCGGAATAATATCTCCTTTGTCCACAAATTCAATGTACCCATATCCCGTATCAGGGCGCGTTGGTTTTATACCCAAAGTCACCAGACGGTCATCTGAAATAGCCTGTTTAACGGCCGTTTCAATTATTTTCAAAAACAAATCTTCTTTCAGGATCAAATGATCGGAAGGGGCTATTACCAAATTCGCATCTTTATTCAGATGATAGATTTTAGAAGCCGCATAAGCAATGCAAGGAGCCGTGTTTTTACGCAACGGTTCACAAAGGATATTTTCAACCGGTAAATCCGGCAATTGTTCTTTTACCAGATCAAAATACAGCTGATTTGTAACAATAAAGATCTGCCCGACAGGAGAAACCTGGTTCAATCGTTCAAAAGTCATCTGCAGCAATGATTTCCCTATTCCGAGAACATCTAAAAACTGCTTCGGTTTCTCAGGTACGGAAAGAGGCCAGAAACGGCTGCCTATTCCTCCTGCCATAATGATACAATAGTTATTATTCATACATATCAATTTCAGTCAACGCATGAAACAAATACTTCCGCTGCGTTATTAATTCTTCACACAAATACCTCGTCCTTCTTTTCTCAAGAAGCCTGAACTTTCTTTTCTGGTAAACAAAAATAGTATTTTTAGTGAGGCTTTCTATATTCTTACCCGATAACTGATCAGTATCGTACGCTTTTAAGACACGCATCAGCCCTAAGTCGGAGCATGAAGAAGCTTTTACATTTACAAGAGAATTCACCAGCGCCGTTTCTATATCCTTAGGAATAGAATGATAGTGAAGCATTTCCGAAACAAGCACGGAATATTCACGCTTCCATTCCTCCCCATGAGGTTTCGCTTTAAAGCCGTATTTTTTATAGGTAATCAAATGGGCAAATTCATGAACTGTTGTTATAAGAAAGGAATAAGCGTTCAGGTTGCCATTTATAGTAATCTGAAGCAAATTCTTTAACTTATCTACCCGGAAATCTCCCAATTTTGTGGCTCGCGGAGGAACAATCTTAAAGTTTACGGGATATTCTTCCAGCAACCGGAGGACGAACAGCTCAAACCCTTCAGGAAGATATTTCCTCAAAACAGCGATTTTTTTAGCTCTCCTGGCTTCCTTTTCCGGGTTCATAGCACAAAAATAAGAAAGTGTTTTTAATTCTATCGCTTTAGCTTCAGAGGAATTTTAAAGCTGTTTTTTTTAACTTTTATCAGCAGATTTAGCAGGCTGAATTAAGAAAGAAAGTGAAAAACAGGCTCAATAAAGACTCCAAAAACGGAGCAAGAACAGTAGATATAGTTGTGTTTATAGGGTTGCTGTCGGTAAAATTTAAAGGGTTTCTAAGTTACTTGAGAGAATTCTACTTAAATTTACATCTCAATATCCCAAAAAATAACGCGTGAAATTGCTTGGACACATCGGAAAGTATTTTTTAATGATCGGAACTGTATTTTCCAGGCCGGAAAAATTCAGGATCTTCAGAAAACGGCTGTTCGAAGAAATTCAGAAAATTGGTATTGATTCCATCATGATCGTTGCTTTAATGTCCGTTTTCATCGGAGGTGTAATTGCTTTGCAAACCGCCTCGAATATGGACAATCCGTTTTTACCTGCTTATACAGTCGGGTATATCACGCGTTCAAGTACCATTCTGGAATTATCTCCAACCATTATCTGCCTGATCCTTGCGGGCAAGGTCGGATCGAATATCGCATCAGAGATCGGAACAATGCGGATTACGGAACAAATTGATGCGCTGGAGATAATGGGAGTTAATTCTTTAAGCTACATTATTTTACCAAAAGTTATTGCTGCCCTGCTCTTCTTCCCGATTCTTATCATATTTTCAATGACACTCGCGCTGATCGGCGGATGGCTGGCATTATTGCTGTCCAATCTCTGTGATACGGACACGTATGTTCTGGGAATACGCTCTTTCTTCCGCGCTTATGATGTGTATTATGCGCTTACCAAAACCGTTGTCTTCGGCTTTCTGATCGTCACTATCTCGTCTTATTACGGTTATTATGTTAAAGGAGGATCAATTGACGTAGGTAAATCTTCTACGGAAGCAGTCGTTACCAGCAGCATTTTTGTGCTGATTGCCAACTTCATTATTACTCAAATTATGCTATTATGATCGAGGTTAAAAATATTTCGAAGAGCTTCGGGACACACCTGGTATTGGATGACGTATCCGCTGTTTTTGAACAGGGAAAAGTGAACCTGATCATTGGTGCTTCAGGACAGGGAAAATCTGTTCTGGCAAAATGTATAGTGGGACTCCATGAAGTGGATGAAGGAGAGATCTTATACGATGGGAAGGATTTTGTAACAATGAACGAAGAAGAACGCCGTGAAATCCGCAAAGAAATCGGAATGTTATTTCAGGGCTCCGCATTATTTGATTCAATGACAGTGGAAGAAAACGTAAAATTTCCGCTTTCCATGTTCTCGAATATGTCAAAAAAAGAAATGACCGAACGTGTCAACTTCTGTCTGAAGCGTGTAAATCTGGAAGATAAAAACCACTTATTCCCGGCAGAATGTTCCGGTGGTATGCAGAAACGAATCGCCATTGCAAGGGCTATTGCCATGAAACCGAAGTATTTATTTTGTGACGAGCCCAATTCAGGCCTTGATC
The DNA here is from genome assembly GCA_001899145.1 of Flavobacteriia bacterium 40-80. Lineage (GTDB taxonomy): Bacteria > Bacteroidota > Bacteroidia > Flavobacteriales_D > Crocinitomicaceae > 40-80. Next base: position 19,806 of record MKVF01000006.1, on the reverse strand, counting down.
CCCAGACCTCCATTCTGATTGACAATCTGATCCGGGAAATCACGCATGAATACGATATTACAACAATTGTGATTACGCATGACATGAACTCTGTAATCGAAATTGGTGAAAACATCAATTTTATTTACAACGGGAAAAACTGGTGGACAGGTACAAATAAAACAATTACGAATACTGACAATAAAGAAGTGAATGAATTCGTTTATGCTTCTGAGTTTATGAAAGAGATTAAAGCAAATTTATCGAAATAAAAAAGGTCAACATGGTTGACCTTAATTTATTTACTTGCTAACTCGTTAGAGTGAGTGGTTCTGGCACCGTAAGCTTCACATTTAGCTTTTTTCGGCCCGCCACACGAAATAGCCACTAACGCAACGGTAGCAACTAATACTAAGGTCAATCTGCTTCTCATAATTTGATATAGATAATTGTTTTAAACGATAGAACCAAAAATACGAAAAATACTCTTTTGTCATATTAAAAAATTATTAACATACCATCGTTAAATTGTTTTCACAAGTGCTGAAGAAAATATCAATCAACTATTTTATACTCTTTTTTCTGTTAGCATTCAGCCCTTTCTGCTGGGCCCAACGTTCTTATTTTATTTCATTTGGCTTTAAAGATTCCGGCAATCATGAAATCCAAAGAATCAAAGTAAAAGATTCTGTTCAGGCACATCATTATATCGAAAAAAAAATAAAAACACTTCAGAAAAAAGGTTTTTTACTTGCATCTGTCGATAGCGTTATCAGTAATTCCGGCAGCACGTTCTACCAGCTATATAAAGGAAACCGCTTTAATGCTGCTAAAATCCGGATTCCTGAGGAAGATTTGTACTTTTTACGAAAAAAAGCACGTCTAACTGAAAAATACCTGTCCAATTATCCTTTTACACCGGCAGAAATAACACAACTGAAAAACAGCATTCACCAGTCACTGGAAAACAACGGGTATCCTTTTGCTTCCGTCAGGCTTGACAGTATAGAATTTGATCAGGAAATGCTTCATGCCCGGTTAGATATAAAAAAAGGACCGGAAATAAAATGGACGAAGATCAACATCCGTGGGGATCAGCGGATCGCTGAAAAGCTGATCAGCTCTTACATTCAGATAAAACCGGGTGATTCTTTCAATCAGGAGCTGCTGGATCTGATTTCCTCCCGGCTTTCGCTGCTTCCGTTTATTCAGGAAATAAAGCCGGCGGAAGTGCTTTTTACGCCCTGGGGAGCAGAGCTGTTCTTATACCTGCAGACAAAAAAAGTCAGCCTGGCGAATGGAGTGGTTGGCTTACAGCCAAAAACAGGAGGCAAAGGATACATGCTAACAGGTGAGCTGCAGCTCAAATTAGTCAATGAATTAAAACGGGCAGAAACTTTTAGCTTAAACTGGAAAAGCATCCAGTATCAGACACAATCACTTTCTATTTTATTAAATACTCCCAATCTGTTCCGGACACGTTTCGGATTTGACGGGAATTTCAATCTATACAAAAGAGATACTTCGTTTTTAGAAATAAAATTTCAGGTAGGTGTCCAATATGCTTTAAACAACGGAAGTTATGTAAAATTCTATTATCGGAACGAAAGCTCTTCCCTCCTGAAAGGCGGAGTAAATAATTCTGCCTTTGCCAATTTGAGGGACAGCAAAACCAACTATTACGGAATTGCCCTGACCAAGCAGACGCTGAATTATTTACCTAATCCGTCCAAAGGCTATGTGTTAACAGTAGATGCTTCGGTAGGGCAGCGAAAAACCAAACATCCGGATTCCCTGGAATTTGACAAAAGTGTCACTTATAAATTTTATATCAATTATCAGCATTTCATTACCCTGCATAAAAGAAATGTGCTTCGTACCGGATTGACAGGAAACTATATGGGAGCGCCTGCGTACTATCAGAATGAAGTGTATCGCTTCGGCGGACAGCTTATTCAACGGGGATTCAACGAGGAACAGCTTTACGCCACCGCTTTTCTAACAGCTACATTGGAATATCGTTTTCTGGTAGATAAAAACTCGTACGCTTTCGCTTTCTACGATCAGAGCTACTTTCAAAACCGGGCAAGCACATTTTACGAGGATTACCCGCTGGGATTTGGCGCAGGCTTTACATTCGGGACAAAAATCGGCTCATTTTCAATCTCCTACGCATTGGGAAAACAAAAAAACAGCACCATCAACCTGAAAGACGGAAAAGTTCATTTCGGATATATTGCTTACTTTTAGAGATTTTTTGCGATTTCCGACATACTTTTAAAGGTTTTAAACGTTATATGATTATATGAGATTTTGGGCACTGCTGATAGGAATGTTTTTTTCTGTACACTTTGTACAGGCAACTCATATTATGGGTGGCGAAATCACATGGAAATGCCAGGGAAATCAATACGTTTTCGAATTAACCATTTACAGAGACTGCAACCAGACCAACATCAGCACTTCTCAGGAATCTTTAAAAGTGTGGAACCATCCTTCCACCAGCACAGTTCCGGTTTATTTTGTTGAACGGGTGGACATTTCTCCGGCATGCAAGCCGGTCGCCGGATCACCTCCGGAGCTTTCCTGCGGAAGCGGAAGCTTTGCCGGGAACGGTGCGGGCGCTATTGAAAAGCTGGTGTACAGGAGTAATCCCGTTACATTATTAGGAGTTCCACCTGCGAACGGATGGATCCTGACTTTTGACAGTTTTTCCAGAAATGCATCGATAACAAACCTGGTCGATCCGACAAATTACGGCATTACGATCACGGCTACTATTTTTAAAACACAAAATTCAAGCTGTGTCGACAGCTCTCCGCAATTTCTGGAAGATCCGTTCATTATAGTATGTAAGGGAACGCCTTTTACTTACAACATGAATGCCTTTGATCCGGATATTGATTCACTGGTATTTTCTTTAGGGAAACCGCTCAACAACATTCAAAACAACACCTTTAATCCACCGGCTGATCCGACAGAATTACAGTTTGAAACTAATTTCTCCTATCTTTCCCCAACTCCTGACGCCAGCTTCGACAGCCAGAATCAGAATTTCACAATAAACCCACTGTCAGGAGAAGTTTATTTTCTATCACATACGATCGGGAATTTCGTTATAAAAGTAGAGATCACCTCTTATAAAAACGGAGAAAAATGGTCTGTGGTTCAACGTGAATTTCAGGTATTGGTGGTCAATTGCTTACCGGATAATAACGTACCGGTAATTACTTCCAGCATTCCGGTGAATGTTCCTATTGATGTAGTGGCAGGAAGCGGTATTTCTATCAATTTTACAGTAACGGATAACGATCTGCTGCAGGACGGACAACCCCAGACAGTAACAGTTTCCGCCAGCGGCCAGATGTTCGGGGCAAATTATACTTCTGCCGCAGCAGGTTGCACTGCTCCACCGTGTGCCACACTAACAGAAACATTTCCGGTGTCTTTCAACGGAACCAAAAATTTTTCTTTCAACTGGCAGACATCCTGTGATCACCTGATGAACAATGGTGTTATGCAAAATGAAAAAACATACATTTTTGTTATTCAGGCAATTGATAATTATTGCCAGGTACCGAAATTTGTTTATAAAACCATTCAGATCAACGTTAAAAACCCGGAAGCAGGTTTTTTACCGGAAGTGGAATGTATTCAGGTAATGGCTGATGGATCTTACCTGCTTACTTTCAAAAATACGGGAAGCATTAGCCTGCCTTTTTATGTCCGGAACCAGCAGAATACCGTTGTAGCTACGATCAACTCAAATACTCAGACAACAGTGACCATTCCTCCGGGAAATCATACAAGCTTTCATATTGCTTATACAAGCTCCTGCGCCGGTTCCGGAATGTTAACTGCCGGGCCGTCAGCAGCTGTAATTGATCTGGTTCTTCAAAATCCTCAGAACGGGACAGCGCTGCTTCAATGGAATGCTCCGGCCGCCAATATGAACAGTTTCGGAACTCACTATTATATTTACAGAGAATACCCGGCAGGAAACTGGATACTTCACGACAGCGTTCCGGTAACCACAACGGTCTATCGTGACACAATTACTATTTGCAAAGCGTTTATCAATTATCAGATCGGCATCCAAAAAGGAAGCTGTGAATATAGCTCCGATATTGAGGGTGATACTTTAAAAGACAAGATCGCACCGCTAATGCCGCAACTGGCCGGAATAAGCATTGACACAGCAACCGGAAACGCATTGATTTCCTGGTATGCAAATTCAGAGACAGATACTTACGGTTATATTATTTATAAAACGAACAGTCTTGGAATTTTATATGAGATAGATACTGTTTACGGACGCCTTGATACCACTTACACGCATGTTACGAACACAAAAGACGGCTCTGTTACCTACTCTATTTCCGCGTTTGATTCCTGTTATACGGAAACAACACCGATAACTTTCCAGACTTCTGCAAAATCTCCTCTGCATACTTCTGTTTTCGTAAGGAATACGTATGATCCCTGCTCAAAGATCGCTACATTGAGATGGAACGATTACATCGGATGGAATAAAGGAGTTATTTATGTAGTTTATAAAAAGACGGATAACGGCTGGACAGAAGTCGCCACGTTGACCGGAAATACCGCTGATATTTCTCTGAAAGATGATGATGAAGTTTCAATTTTTATCAAAGCGATTAATGATAAAGGAATAGAAGTTTTCTCAAATATCCTTAAGCTGACAAAAATTTCCAGCCAGCTCCCTGCTTTTCATTATACAAAAACGGCTACTGTTCAGGGAAAAAATATCCTGATCAAGCATTATATTGAGGTACTTCCCTATATGACAGACCTTGTCATCGAAAGAAAAGACAAAAATCAGTTCGTGGAAATCGGAAGAGCAGCCATTACAGGAACTGATGTGGAGTACATCGACTCAGCCGGTATAGATGTCAATAAATCTTCTTACACCTACCGTGTGCTTTACCTGGATAGCTGCGGAACACCTGTTAATCCGGCAAACGAAGTAACAACGATTTTAGCGAGAATTATTCAGGCAGATGAAGCCACATTAACACTGAATATAGACTGGAGCTCTTATTCGATTTTTGCTGGAGGAGTCACACGTTACGAGGTGAACCGGGCAGTTAACGATGTATATGAATGGCCACCTGTCTATATTTCTGCCAGTAATCAGCTCAATTTTGAGGATCAGTTGAATGAATCACTGGTTATGGACGGAAAAGTCTGTTACCGTGTCACTGCCCGTGAAGGACAGAATATTTACGGATTTAAAGAAGAAAGCTTATCCAACGAAGCTTGTTATGTCTTTAAGCCTCTCATCTATATTCCGAATGCTTTTACTCCGGGAGGTCTTAATCCGGTGTTCTATCCGGTAATTAATCTTGCTGAAATCAACAATTATAAATTGACGATTTTCGATCGCTGGAACAATACTATTTTTGTTTCTGACGATATCCAGACTGGTTGGAACGGTATTATGCAAAACGGAATGAAAGCCCCGTTCGGCGTGTATGGCTACCAGGTCTCCGTACTGGACGGCAACGGAAAAGAAATTCGTAAAACAGGACACGTAACACTCATTCGTTCAGCACTGGAATAAGACTGCTTCAAAATTTAGACTGAATATAAATTACCCTGAAAAGGCCGGTTTTTCGTTATTAATTCATCAAAAAAAGCATCAAACGCTTTTTAACTGACTATATTTGCACAAAAAAAGAAAACGCTATGGCGATAATGATCACCGATGAATGTATTAACTGCGGAGCCTGCGAACCGGAATGCCCTAATAATGCAATTTATGAGGGAGGTGCGGAATGGAGGTTTTCAGATGGTACATCACTGGTTGGCGAAGTAACAACGCCGGAAGGTAAAACAGCAGATGCGGATGAGTCTTTCGAGCCGGTCAGCATGGATGTTTATTATATTGTGACGGATAAATGTACTGAATGTGTTGGTTTCCATGACGAGCCCCAATGTGCCGCTGTATGCCCTGTGGATTGTTGTGTGGACGATCCGGATTACAGAGAGTCGCAAGAAACCCTTTTAGCAAAAAAAGATTTTATGCACTTATAATTACTTTTTCATTTCATATTTAAAAATGCTCTCACTCCGGGAGCATTTTTTATTTTATAATTCAGATGATAAGTGATTTAAAGCTATAAAATATCATCAGAATTTGATTTCGACATTGGCTCCGAAGCTTTCAGCTTTACTGTTCCGAAGATAAAATTCATCAACCATGCCGGGCCAATGAGCAGGAACTGAAGGTCCTTAAAGAAAGAAGGTTTCTTCCCTTCTATTCCATGCCCGATGAACTGACCAACCCAGGCTAAGGCAAAAATTCCGAGTGAAAGCCATAACAACCCTTTCGTCCCCAATAGCTGAAACAGGAATTCATTTCCAAAAGAAACGAACAATCCCCAGAAAATAAAGCCGAGAAACAAAGGAACAGATAAAAACAGATAATAAATCAATACAAGGATCAGGATCAGGTTGGCCCAATTTATATAAGATGAAAAATCTTCAAAAAATACCGGCACGGGAATCGCCCGGATCATTCCGAAAATAGAAAAGAATATAGCCGGAACACAAATCCAGTGAATCAGCTTGTTGGTCTTATTCTGATGGCTTTCCGCATATTCGTTTAAAAGCACTTCGATTTTCTTTTCTTTCATAAGCTATCAATAAATACACTAACTATAAATATACATTTATTTGAGGATATAAGCAATCCGTTAACAGCAACTTTCATTTATGAATTCTTAACCAAACAGAGTTGCCGGTAAAAATCTAACCTCGTATTTTTAGTTGGACAATGAGATAATTATCAAAACGCCATGAAAAGATATTCCCTGCTTTTAATACTAACTACAGCCGGATTGATTTCCTGCACCAAAAATCGCTCTGATGATTCCGGAAAAAATCCTTTAAAGCTGAAATTTGAGCAGGTTGGAAAAGTAAATTTCGTTTCGGACTCCAGTAAATATACAAATGAAACAGTTCATTGCATCGGGCGTTTCAAAGACGATCTGGGTGTACATTATATAAAAGTTTCCACGAACTATTCGGTGCCACACTTATATAGCAAAGAACAAACGGAAACGCGTGAATTATCCGTCCGGATGTACGATTCGCTGCTCTATGATAAAAAACAGGTTCAGGAATATCACGATCAGATCCTGGAATGCCCTTTCTCAACAGAGCTATATCCAATAAAAAACTCAATTCTTATTACAGACCTGGATCAGGATAGAATTGCCGAATTCTGGATCACCTACTATAAATCCTGTTCCGGGGAAACCAGCAGGCTAAGACCCAAAAATATCATTGTTCTACTGCTTAAAAGGAACAAACAGTATATACTGCGCGGAAAGACAGCCATCACCGAACATGAAGAATTCAACTCGGAAGGCAGCTATGAGCTCTCGGAAAACTTTTCGGAGCTGGATGATTCATTTAGTCAGCAGGCTGTTACCATCTGGGAAGACTACAAAACCGGAGACTATAAATAAATGTCAGTACTTTACCTTCATATTTTGAAACAAATATTCCGAAAAACAGTATAAAGTGTGATAAAACACAAGGAAATATGAAATTAAAAAAAATACTTCTTTCCACGAATGTATCCAAAACAGCCAATGACTGGACTTCTTTAATTCTTCGGCTCGGATTCGGGATATTAATGATTCCTCATGGCTGGGGAAAGCTGCAAAACTTTAGCGCTTACAGTGAAAAATTCATCTCTTTTATGGGATTAGGCAGCTCCTTCTCTCTGGCGTTATGCATTTTCGCTGAATTAATCTGCTCGGCACTTTTAATAATAGGCCTTTTCAGCAGATTTGCGACTATTCCTCTGCTTATCACGACATTTGTAATTATGAATTTTCACAACTGGATATTATTTGGTGACTATGATCTTGTACCGGCTTTTATGCTCGGATATTTTTCCATCCTGATTCTTGGTCCCGGAAAATACAGCTTAGATCATTTTCTTTCGAAATGAGGTAAATAAAAAAAGGAGACATCGGTTGATATCTCCTTTTTTATGGTAAATATGAATTATAATTCGTTCAGCTTATTGATAAAATAATCTACTTTATCATCTAAATCTTTCACAATCGGTGCAAAATCTTTTTTCGTTTTTGCAGCATGTATTTTTTCAATTACTGAATTTCTATAATCGACAGCTTCATTAATTAAAGCATTTGTCTTCTCTTTCTTAGATTCATCCAAGAACTGAACATCGAATGATTCTTCCAGAACCTCGATAATCATACTGTTCAAATTCTTTTTAATTAATCTTTTACTAGCCATATTCTTCTTTTTATTTATTACAAAGTTACATTAATATTCCAAACGTTTCGCCATGATGAACCGGGGAACGTAATATTTACTTCCGTTAAAGGTAGTAATCTGTACACCTCCGTTGTTTGCAGAATGAATAAACCGGATGATCCCGTTTTCGTTTTCTATCACCATACCTACATGTCCTACTACGGTTGAAGAAAGCTTGCTTCCTTTAAAAAACAGCAGATCTCCTTTTCTTACTTCGGCGAGCTTGACACGTTTCCCATAGGCAGCCATGGAAGCGCTCGACCGGCTGATATCAAAATTATATTTTTTCAATACATAATTGATAAATCCGGAACAATCAAATCCTGCCGGTGAAGATCCCGCGTATTTATATGGGATTCCCAGATATTTTTTAGCAAATCCGATCATCTGGTCCACTTTGTCGCTTTTCAGCGAATCCAAGGGTTCCGTATTCACTTCCGGGCTAAGTGTGTCAGCAGGTAAAGCGGCCTGCTCCACCTGGGAAAAACCCAAATTAAAAATGATGATGAATAAAAGTACCAGCCAAAAACGCATCCCCAAATTTAATATTTTTGGAAACAGGGATGACTTGATGAAACAGTTTTTTAAGCTTATATTTGTTCGATTTTCGTCCGAAAGCACAAAAAATAAGTATTTCAAATAAATTATAATTTTATGAATTCAGAAGCCCTTATCCAACTCGAAGACCAGTACGGAGCACACAATTATCATCCGCTTCCGGTAGTATTATCCAAAGGTGAAGGTGTGTACGTATGGGATGTTGAAGGCAAAAAATATTACGACTTTCTTTCTGCTTATTCAGCAGTAAATCAAGGTCATTGCCATCCAAAAATTGTCAACGCATTAACAGAGCAGGCCCAAACATTAACGTTAACATCAAGGGCATTTTACAACGATTGCTTAGGACATTACGAGAAATTTGTCACTTCCTATTTTGACTTCGACAAGGTATTACCCATGAACACTGGTGCCGAAGCGGTTGAAACAGCGCTAAAGCTGTGCAGAAAATGGGGATATGAAAAAAAGGGAATCGCAGAAAATCAGGGAATAATCATTGTTTGTGACGGGAATTTCCACGGAAGAACAACTACTATTATTTCGTTTTCAAACGATCCCGATGCTTACAAAAATTATGGACCTTTTACACCTGGATTTATTTCCATTCCTTATGATAACATCTCTGCCTTGGAAAAAGTGCTGGAAAATCCGAATGTTATCGGTTTCCTGGTTGAACCCATCCAGGGAGAAGCGGGTGTTTACGTCCCGCAAGAAGGATTTCTTTCAAAAGCAGCTGCACTTTGCAAAGCTAAAAATGTGCTTTTTATGGCAGATGAAGTGCAGACAGGAATTGCAAGAACAGGGAAATTGCTGGCGGTACAGCATGAAAATGTTCAGCCGGATATCCTGATTCTCGGAAAAGCGCTTTCGGGTGGTGTTTACCCGGTATCAGCGGTTTTAGCCAATAATGATATCATGCTGGTTATCAAACCGGGACAACACGGATCTACTTTCGGAGGGAATCCGATAGCAGCCAAAGTAGCGATTGCGGCACTTGAAGTGGTTCAGGAAGAAAAGCTGGCTGAAAATGCTCAGAAATTAGGTGAATTATTTCGCAAGGAAATGAACCGTATCATTGCTTCTACTCCACTTATCAATAGTGTCCGTGGAAAAGGCCTGCTGAATGCTATCCTGATCAATGACGCTCCTGACAGCTCTACCGCCTGGGATTTCTGTGTGAGATTAAAAGATAACGGCCTGCTGGCAAAACCAACTCACGGCAATATCATTCGATTTGCACCTCCATTGGTAATGAATGAAGAGCAGCTGATGGAATGTGTTGCTATTATAGAAAAAACGGTAAAAGAATTTACTGAAAAGTAATTTTTGTTTGACATATCAGGCGTGAATTATATATATTTGCGCCCGAATTGCCCACGTGGTGGAATTGGTAGACACGCCATCTTGAGGGGGTGGTGCCATCAGGTGTGCTGGTTCGAATCCAGTCGTGGGCACAAAAAAGAATCGGGATTATTACGCGAGTGGTAATCCTTATTTTTTTCACTCTTCTCTCGCTCTCACGCTCACTCTATTCCCGATTCTATTTCAGAGCGGGAGCGGGAATTAAAATCGAATTCTAGTTGAAAAAACATTTTCTTTTGTTTATTTTCAGTTTCACTAATAATCCGGCAACCCTGACAAAAGAGCCGTGCAGACATCAACTGACAGATTTTTAACAGACTAAAAATCAACATAACTAAATGTACGCCGTGAAAATTTAGTTGTAAATTTGAAAATCATGTCGAAAAAAACAAATTCCATACCTGTAAATCCCATGATAGCTGAGCTAAGCGAACATATTTTCATTGGAAGAATGACAAGTGAGGATCTACTTTTATATGAACAGTTGGAGACGTTTGACAACATTAAACAATCACATCGGGATGAATACCATTTATTTTTTTTACAGGAAAAAGGGACGACAACGATTGAAATTGACTTTCAGAAATATACTTTAAAACCTTTGTCGGTTATTTTCATTCATCAAAATCAGGTACACAGAACTTTATCATTCAAAAATGCAACAGTAAGCATTTTGGCAATCAGCAACGAAAATTTAAATGTGGAATATTCGAAATTGCTGGAAGACGTTTCACCTGCAAAACCTCTGGTATTAACCCAAGAGACATCTTCAATCATTACTGAAGCTATTTCACTTTGTGTAAAAGTGTCGGAGCGAAAAAATGAAAAACTATATCATTCATTACTTAACGGAAGTTGTAACACTGTGATTGGATTGGTAATTTCACAGTATTTAATTCAATCAAAATCATTAGATAAACTTTCACGATTTGAAATCGTAACCAAAGCGTTTAAAGAATTATTAGAACGAAACTTCGTTACAGCAAAAAGTCCAACGGAGTATGCACAACAATTACATATTTCTTCGCCTTACTTGAACGAATGTGTTAAAAATACTACAGGACATTCTGTTTCACATCACATACAGCAAAGAGTGGTTTTAGAAGCAAAGCGATTACTTTATTATTCTGATAAACCGGTAAAAGAGATTGCAATGGAATTAGGTTATGAAGATTATCCTTATTTTTCCCGGCTGTTTACCAAAGTGGCAGGAATGACTGCCTTAACCTTCCGAAACAAAAACCTTGAATAGTCCAATAATTACTGTTTTTTTACATTGTTTCATATAGCCATTCGTTGTTTTTTTGCATTAAATTTTAATGTACTAAATAATGATTTCAAGCATACCAAAATGGGTTAGCAATTTGTTCGGAAATACAATGCGGCCCAACGTGAAAGTTTTAGAAACTTCTTATATCAGTCCGCAAATAAAGAGAATCCGCTTTCAGGGCGACATATCAAAATGGAGTTTTCAAATTGGTTATGCAAGTGTTGTACGTGTGAGCGAAACTGAATTTAGAAATTACACCATTGCAAATCACAATAAGGAAAAAGGGGTTTTTGAAATTATCTTTCATATTCACGGCAATGGAATCGGAAGCAAATACATTGATACCTTACAAACAAATGATGAATTGTTTATCAGTCCGCCAAGAGGTAAGAAATTATACCATCCAAACGTTAAACAACAATTCTTTTTTGGTGATGAAACTTCGCTGGGCGTTGCTATAGCACTTTTGCCACTTTTAAAAAAAGTTCAATTTCAATTTTATTTTGAACTGGACGAAACGAATAAAAACGTTCCCCGGCTTTTAGGTTTGGAAAACTATACACTATTTCCCAAAACTAATTTATTCAGAAACGAAAAATGGGCAAGCAATTTACCTTTATTGCAGACGGAAGAATGGAACAATGCAGATTTTGCATTAGTTGGAAATGTTAAATCTGTTCAGACATTTAGAAAAGTTTTAAAAAACAAAATACAGGGAAACATCAATTCGCAAGGTTATTGGCTTGAAGGTAAAAGAGGACTGTAAAAATTAAATAACATGGATTTTGCAACAGAACGGATGAAGTACTAAATTCAGAATAAGTAATTCTATCAACGTATAGACCATTTTTAATTGTTTTTCATTAAATTCCGGGAAAATATAATTTATGAAATACTACTTCTTATTTATAATCAGCTGTTTATTCTCATCCTTATATATCAATTCTCAGACAACTATAAACGGTTCATTCGTCCACAGTGGCCTAACACGAACTTATTCTTTCTATGTTCCTGCATCTTATACGCCCGGACAGGCAGCGCCTTTGGTGCTCAACTTACACGGATACACCTCGAATGGCAACCAGCAATCACTCTATACTAATTTTCAGGCTATTGCTGATACAGCAGGATTTATTATCGCACATCCGGACGGAACGATCGAAGCAACCACCAGCCAGCGTTTCTGGAATTTCGGGATCCTGGGAGCCAACGTAGATGACGTCGGGTTTTTAGAAGCGCTTATAGATACGCTTTCTGCTCATTATACCATCAATCCGAACAGAATTTACAGTGTCGGAATGTCTAACGGAGGTTTTATGAGTTATTGTCTTGCCTGTGAAACAGACAGATTTGCCGCAGTGGGTTCCGTTACGGGATCAATGTCTGTCGTAATGTATAATTCGTGCACTCCTTCCAGGCCAACACCAACAATCCGTATTCACGGAACGAGTGACAACGTTGTCCCTTATGCAGGGAACAGCACTTCCAAAGGGGCCGAAGAAGTGACGCTTTTCTGGGCAAACCAGAACAATTGTAATACTACTCCGGCGATTACTCAGGTTCCGAATACGAACACCAGTGACGGAGCAACTGCAGAGCATTATGTTTATTCCGGAGGAACTAACGGAAATACGGTTGAACTTTATAAAGTCACCGGCGGTGGACATACGTGGCCGGATGCTACGGTTTCACTGCCATCCAACGGCAATACCTGCAGGGATTTTAACGCTACCAAAGAAATCTGGCGGTTCTTCAGCCAGTACGAACGAGGAGGAACTTTGTCAACCGGGAAAAATATGGAAGCGGATCAAAATATAGCTGTTTATCCGAACCCGGCTCAAAAAACGTTCGTTATCAAAACAAACGAGACAATCAATGCGGATATTTACCTTCTGGATTTACAAGGAAGGCTGATTAAATCACTTAAAAATGTAAGTACAAATACAGCATTGGATTTAGAAGACCTGAAACCCGGAAACTATATTTTAAAGATCAGCAATTCTGATCTTAATTTCACAAAAAAGTTAACTGTCACCGAATAATCGAACGAATATTTTCGATCATTCTTTAATGAACTTTTGGACCCATTGTCCCTGTGCGGATTTTAGCTGAATGAAATACATACCTGATCTCAGATCTTGTACCTGCAATTCGTGGATATTAGCAGTTTCACGTATTAAAACACCGGTATTATTAAAAATACTAATATCAAAGTCTCCCGAAATACCGTCTATTTTTAAAACATTCTGTACAGGATTGGGATAAATTGTAATATCCTGAAGAACGACTTTATCCGTCGCAACCGTCGTGCCGTTCAGCGTAAAACGGTTAAAAAACTTCCAGATTTCAGCAGACGCGCTGATATCGTGATTTGTTGCACCATACCCCGGAAGATTAACAGCCGCTCCTGGCCACGTATGCCCTCCGCCGTCAATCCGAAATAGTTCAACAGCAACTTCATTCGAGCAATTGGAATAAATAATGTGCTGTACCGTAGAATTATCAGTCGTATTTGAATTATTAAGATCAAAAGTATCCGCTACGATTCCACAGCCATTTTTTGCTATCCAGAAATCGGAAGAACGCTCGGCCCATGAATAAGGAACGTAAGGATCATCCGTTCCGTGAATAAGTAAAACAGGTACATTTCTCCCCGAACTGCAGTAAAAGGACGAGCTGTCAGAAATTCCTCCCGCAACAGAAGCTATAGCAGCGAAACGATCCTGCAGATCACAAGCCACGCGATGGCTCATATAACCGCCCTGCGACAAGCCACAGGCATATATTCTGTCTGTTTTAATACTGTAAAGCGCGGTAATGGTATCTACTATTGCATTTACAAATTCAACATCCCGTGAAGTGCTTGCATAGGTTCCTGTCGTCCCCACCAGCCAGGTATTATTAATGCCTGAAGGATATACCACTATAAAACCATTTGCATTCGCTACATTGTCCATTTTGGAATATACCTGCTGCTGTACAGCGGTTGCCCCTGATCCATGAAATACAAAGACACAGCTTACAGGAGTTCCGGGCTGATAACCTGTTGGTAAATGCACCAGAAAACTCCTTTGGACAGTATCCTGAAAAATTGTATGAGTTATATTGGATTGTGCACAGGCAAAAAAAGAAGAAATCAACAACAAAAAATAGAGCAGGTATCGCATAATTCTAATAATTTCTAATCCGGAAATCCGTTAAAATATTCATTCACCGACCATGCCTCTGCTTTCGTTGCGAACCAGGGCTTTATAGTCGGCCACACATTACTGAAAAGCTCTGAATCCCGGTAAATATTCAGATCATCTTCGCTTTCCCACAAACTATAGGTAAAAACAATATTCGGCTGATGAATATCCTGCAACAACTTCATTCCATGGCAATTCGGAAATGCCGCCACTTTGTATTTGACTGTTTCAAAAAAATCTAAAAAATCCTGAATTCTGTCTTCCTGAAAATGCAGCTTAACTATCCGGGTAATCATATCAAAATAATGAATCTAATGTTTCTCTGGAACCTCTGGGTACAAAATTGATATAAATCTCGTCTTCCACTGTCAGTCCCAGTAATTTGCTGGCTCCTCCTCCGTTTCCGTTCACTGCCTGGTTAATTCCGATCTCCAGGACATCATCCAGATTGAACAGAGCGACAAGATTTCCAATCTCAACATCTCCGTAAGAACCCGAAATCTGATCGAGCTGTTCTCTCCCGCTTCTCTTTAGTTTAATAACAAAAGGCACATCTTCACCGAACTGATAGAATTCTTCTTTCGAAATATTGGTGATCAGGTTTCCGAAATTATCTACATGAACCACTTTTCCCAGCATGGAATACTCAGAAACAACAGGAGTCATCAGCTTCGCGTTGCAATAACGGTTCGACGGAGTGGCAAAATGCTCAAAATCCAATTGATTCAGGATATTACACGCAGCGGGGATCAGCATAAATTTAGTCGGATCTTTCATATACCTCGGATTGGAAAGCACATCATCGATATTCCAGAATCCCTGTGGCTGCTTTCCTTTTAACAGCAAACCAAAAAAGCCATTATCATTTGAAATGAAATATTGATTTTCAAATTTCATAATGCTGGGAACAGAATTCTTCGAATCATCAAAAATATTGATAACCGGTTCACTTTTTACTCCAATCACATGAACAGTACCTTCAGGAAAATCCCTAAACGCACCATTTACATAATAAGCGGCCTGAATAATATTAAAAGGATTTACATGATGGGAGATATCTATCACAACTGCATTCGGACAGGCACTGTAAATCTTTCCTTTCAGTGTTGCAACGTAATGATCTTTCAGTCCTAAATCCGTTGTTAATGTAATTATTCCCATTCAATAAATAATTGCCCTAAAATTATATTATTTTTGCACCAAAAATAAGGTTTTATTCTAACAAAATAAGCATATTTAAGCGATAAATAAAAGATAGCATTTGGAAAAGACCATCGAGATTGAAGGGATAAATCCCGTCGAATTATACGGAATAAACAATATTTATCTTAATCAGATAAAAAGTTATTTCCCCAAGCTGAAAATTATTGCCCGTGGTAACAAGCTCTCTCTTATAGGCGACAGCGAAGTAATGGAATTGTTTGAAAAGAAATTTCAGCTTATCCTTAATTATTTTCATAAGTTCAATCAGCTTACCGAAAATGCCATCGAGCAGATCATCTTCGGGGATCACGACGAAAATGACCAGCAGAAGAAAGACGGTTCAGAAACAATCGTCCATGGAAATGGCGGCTTGAAAGTCAAAGCAAAAACCCTGAATCAACGAAAGCTGGTACAGGCAGTGAATAAAAATGCAATGGTATTTGCCGTCGGGCCTGCCGGAACAGGAAAAACCTATACCGCTGTTGCCTTAGCTGTCAGGGCATTAAAAGAAAAAGAAGTAAAGCGGATTATTCTTACCCGCCCGGCAGTGGAAGCAGGAGAAAATTTAGGATTTCTGCCAGGAGATATGAAAGAAAAACTGGATCCGTATATGATGCCCTTGTACGATGCCCTTCGCGATATGATTCCACCGGAAAAATTAAAAGAAATGCTGGAATACGGAATCATAGAAATCGCTCCTTTGGCTTTCATGCGGGGAAGAACGCTGGACAAAGCGTTTGTTATTCTTGATGAAGCTCAGAATGCCACTGTAATGCAGATGAAAATGTTCCTGACACGTATGGGGCAAACTGCAAAATTCGTGATTACAGGCGATATGTCTCAGGTAGATCTTCCATACAAGCAAAAATCGGGATTGTCTTATGCTACGAGGATTCTTGAAGGTGTGGAAGGAATAGAAATCATCAATCTGAACCAGAGTGACGTTGTCCGCCATCCGCTGGTAAAAAGGATCATTGATGCTTTTGACAAAGCGGAAGCTGAAGATAAAAAAACAGAGAACGGAGGAATGACTCACTATAAAGAAACAATATCTACAACCAGAAAATCAAACAAATAAATGGAACAGGCTATAACTTCTTCTGACTTTAATTTTCCCGGACAAGTAAGCGTTTATAAAGGAAAAGTCCGCGATGTCTATACATTAAGCAACGGATTAGTTGTAATGGTCGCAAGTGACAGAATATCAGCTTTTGATCATATATTACCTAAAGGAATACCTTTTAAAGGACAAGTGCTGAATCAGGTAGCAACGCTTTTTCTGGAAGCGACTAAAGATATCGTTCCGAACTGGTTGATCGCCACACCGGATCCGAGTGTTGCCATTGGCCTGAAATGTGAACCGATCCGTATTGAAATGGTAATTCGCGGTTATCTGGCCGGCCACGCCGCAAGAGAATATAAATCAGGAAAACGCATATTATGCGGAGTTACTTTACCGGAAGGATTAAAAGAAAATGACAGGCTTCCAGCTCCGATCATCACTCCCGCAACAAAAGCGGATGAAGGGCACGATGAGGATATTTCCAGAGAAGAGATCATCGCAAGAGGGATTTTACCGGAAGAAACCTATAAGCAGCTGGAAGATTATACTTACAAATTATTCGCAAGAGGAACAGAAATTGCTGCAAAACAAGGTTTAATATTGGTAGATACTAAATATGAATTCGGAATTCACGATGGGAAAATTTACCTGATTGACGAGATTCATACACCGGATTCTTCCCGTTATTTTTACAAAGAAGGTTATGAAGAACGCCAGGAAAAAGGAGAAATACAAAAGCAGCTATCCAAAGAATTTGTCCGCCAATGGCTGATTGAAAACGGTTTTCAGGGTTTGGAAGGACAGAATATACCGGATATGCCGGATGAATTCGTAAAAACAATTACGGAGCGCTACATTGAATTATATGAGCGGATTACAGGCAATGCATTTGTAAAATCCGACACTTCTGATATTAAAGAGCGGATTGAAAAGAATGTAACTGCTTTTTTAGAGAGTTATTAGGAACAATAAAGAAGCTGTTATAATATTTCGAAGATCCGGAATTTCAGACTTATTCCATACTTAAAACTTATAAAACGAAGGAAGTTTCAGACTTCCTTTTATTTTTCTACCCTGCCCGCTCACTCAAATAGAAACTAGTCTATTCCTTGGGTACAGATACAAAATCTTTGCTATTGATTTTAAAAAAGAGTATTTTTACCCTATAAAAAACAGGTATTTTTACTCTATTTTTTCAAACCCAGTCCTATTATATTTGTACTACTGTTTTTACTGACATACATTGTAAAATAAATTCTCAGGAAAAATCCGGGTTAAAAAATAAGATACAACTATTTACCCGCTAAAACCTGTCAGATTCTTGTTTTTTTAAGACTAATTAACTAAGTTTAAACGGTATTAATAAATTATAAACCGGTTTTACGCAACGAAAAGCTCCTGACTTACTCCTTAGTTGTATTCTGATCCCTTGGGTTTTGCTTATACGTAATTTTTGATATTCATAGTATAGTTAGAAGCTTTTCAAAGCGTAAACTAATGAACATGAACTATTATTATGGCAACGTCAACCACCATCGTAAACAACAGACGATTTGTTGTAAAGGGACAGATTACCTGCTTATTCACTCCTGCCTCTACTGAACTCGCTGAAGAAATCCCCAATCTACAGGTAGAACTCTGGCAAAAAAGCCCATTGAATGTTTTCTTTTTGGGCAAAGCATCGACGGATGCAGACGGAAATTTCAACATCAGCTTTGAGGTCACTGACGACACTTCCTATCTCGCTGAAAGCTCCATTGAAAATGTTTTTGCAAAGATCTATTACAGGGGCAATCTCATCTCCGGTGCAAATCCTTACACCGACGATGAAGTTTCTTCATTTGCTTCTGCCGCTTATTACAGACGACCGATAAAGGACATCACGCTAAACGAAGGCTTTAATGATATAGGCGTCTACGAAATTGAAATAACCAAATTCGAATATCCGGCCGATACTTCGGTGACAGAAATCGCCAGCCAACCGGAGAATCTTTTTAAGAGCATCCTATTTGACATCCGGGAGGCATCCTCACACCATCCTGTTCCAATAGGATATACCTGTCGTTTCAGGGGATACATAGGTGAAGCTCCCTATGAGTTCACTATTTTTTCAACAGATCAGACCATTGAAAAAGAAGGATATGCCGAGCTACTGTTACCGGAAGTTCCCATAGCCATTAAAGAAGGCGCGGAACTGGTAGTCAACCTGCAACTGGAAGGTGCTGGCGAATCGGCTTCACAGAATTGTTATATCCGTTTAGACGACGGCTCATCAGGCTATTATTATACCCTTATTACAGACCTTCTTATCCATGATGGATCTTTATGCGTGAAAGCGGCTGACACCTATTATACCGTAAGCGATCTTCCCAACGGATTAGAAGATGTGACCATCATCGGCGTAACCGCTACCGGGATTATTGCTAAGTATGATGAGAACGACGAAGAATGGGATTTTTCCAATCAGTTTACCTTCTATCAGATCGAATTTCCCGAACATCTTGACCAAGTAGCAGACGGTATCTATGCCACTAATGGCAGTACAGGAAGTATTGTGTCTGGCCAGCTTGGGGACGGAACTTTTGAAGTGTTCTCGATCAAAATGAAAAACAGGGGTATTTTTCCGATAAGTATTGAACTGAAAGTTGAATTTTCTAAAGCTCCTGTTTTTGAGGGAATTTTTACAAATGTACTGGCCGGAAGCGGAAACTTTATCATGGTGGAAACAGATGATTTCCCGGAGCCGAATGACCTTTCCCCCAACCTGTCAGACATTGAAACAGTCAGCGGGATTACGTTCTCAACGGCTTTTGTGGATTTCCTCGAAGAGAAAGAGCTGACCACACTGAACACGCTGAAAAAAG
>MKVF01000005.1 GCA_001899145.1 Flavobacteriia bacterium 40-80 | reverse complement strand
GCTGAACCGTTCGTTTCAGGATATGTATCCCGACAGGCCAATGTACCTGGAAATTGCATTTGGTGAATCGAACAAGAAAGTGGAAAATTTGTATATTTACAAGGAGGTTGTAAAAACAAGCAATGTGGTAGAGACAACACATCTGGTAGCGAAGGGAGATTATCGTTATGCTTTCCAAGGGCAGGAACGTGATGATGAGATTAAGGGACGTGGAAAGTCTTATAATTTCGAATACCGAATGCACGATTCGAGATTAGGCAGGCTTTTTGCAATAGACCCACTTTATGCGAAGTATCCGTGGAACTCACCATATGCATTCTCTGAAAACAGAGTAATTGATGCATACGAACTTGAAGGTGCGGAATCTTTGATTGATAAAGAAGGAAAGATTGATACTAAATATTATGAAGCTGTAGGTAATCTTGATGTCTTGTATGGCCAGCAAATTGTCGTTTATAAAAAAATTGGTCTCCCAATTTATGTAATAAGAACAGAAGACATGCAAAGGTTGAGAGAGGCTGGTTATGGAGTTGAGCAAGGAGGAAGAGATGCCTCAGGAACACAGTTTAATCCAGAAAGAAAAGCAGGTGTATTTGCTACCGTTTTTGTTGGAGGAGCACCAAGTACTTCAAGAGAAAACTTCAATTATGGTACTTTTAATTCTGCCAAAATATCAAGAAATCTTAAAATAATAAAGAATATTGAAGATAGTGGAGAGATTTCTTTTAGTGGTGACGATTTGAGAGGAATTACTGGTCGTGTTTTCCCTAAAGGTATTGTTGTTAAACCAACGGGTAGTAGAGGTGTTTATCCCCGTAACACTTCGGGTTTAGTATCTGAAAACTTTGAAGCCCCATCGTCATTAGGCGAAGTTGCCGCAATGGTAAGAGTAGAATATTCTATATGGCAAAGCAACGATGCGAGGCGAGCTGCTTCCCATGCTGGAATGGAAGTAACAATTACAAATTCCAAAGGAGATATTTTAGCGCACGGCTACGGAGGAGAACAATTAAATTTCAATCTTAAATCCAACGAAAAATTTAATGTTTCGGTGAAATTTTCAGGAGGAGCGGATATAGATGGAGGAGGAGCGGACATAGATGTGAATATGCAGTATTCTAAGACTCAATAAAAATTTAAAAAATATGAACAAGCTTATTTTATTAATTGGATTACTCTCACTTGGCATTATTGTAAGTTTCCAAAATGCGTCAAATAGTAGTAGTTACCAAATAAATAACTTTTCCTCTAATCAGGATGATTCTATTATTTTATGGAATAAAACCAGAAAACTGATATGGGATGATTTTAAAGGGAAACCTCCCCATCATACTGCAACATCTTCTTATGATGCCATTTCTGCAATGACATTTTCTTCCATAACTATGAGATCAAAAGTTTTTAAAGATTCTATTATTTTTCAAATAAATAATGAGTTCAAATTGTATAAATCATGGAAAATTGACACATCCGAATTATTATTAGAGCATGAACAAGTTCATTTTGATATTCGGGAAATTTGTGCGAGAAGTATAAGAAGAGATATTTCAAAATATGTTTCTAAAAGCCAAAATTCAACAAAAGAATTTGTGGATGATACTTATAATAGGCAGATTAAATTGAATAATATTATGGATGATGAATATGATAAACAAACAGAACTTGGAACAAACATTACTAAACAGAAAGAATGGACAGCTAAAATAGCAAAGATGTTAAATGATTTAGAAGCGTATAGTTCTTCTAAAGTGGTTATAAAACGTGTGGGGTGGTAATGTTGGGTCGCGGGGCAACATCTAAGATTTTCTCAGAAAAGGGCTTCGAAAATTCGTAACTATTTTTCAAAATAGGAAACTTAAAAACCAAGTGTCTTAAGGATGCTTGGTTTCTTGCTATATGTAGCTAAATTTGAAAAGATGAAATATGACAAAGTAAAAGAAGGGATTCATTCGTTGGGTTATAAATATATCTATGCTGATACAAATATTGTAAGTGATATATGTAAAGAGAATGGTCTTATTTCAAATTTTATGAAGCATTTCCCAATAAATGAAAATAACTTGTTTTGCTTTAGCACCTACACTTTATATGAGATTAGTCGTAATGATACACTGATGACGAGCTTTCAGAAGTTTTATTCCATTTTCCCATGCGCAATTACAGTTTCTTATTTCCCTCTCGGACTCCGTGAGATAGATTTCATCTCAGGGGATACATCTTCTATTGACCCTATACTTTTATCCCCCCAGGGAATAAAAGTGGACGGAAAATCTTTAAATCCAAACTCATTAGAATTACTACTGGGCCAATCGAACGTTAAAGAAGCAATGGAGAATATTCAAAAATATACAAATTTATTCTATTCCGAATATTCAAATTTATTAGAAAAAGAGGAGTTCAAACAATTGAAAGATAAGCAATTTAGCAGAAATGAATTTATTCAGGCATTCAAAAAGTACGAGTTAAAAACTCGGTTTTTCTCAGGTAAATCCATTGATGTCGACAAAAATAAATTGAAAATGATGAAATCATTAGAAGTATTGGCTCAAGGTATATACTATAAATTTTATTCTGATTTAAGACGTAAAGTTTCTAAGTCAGATATTATAGATATTCTTATCATGACAACTGCTCCTTACGTCCATACTTTTATTTCGGAAAACAACAATGTTGACATTTATCGGAAAATAATCAAGATGAATCAATGTGGTATTTCAAACAACTGCATAACAATATCAGATTTAAAGAAATAGCCAACCAAAGCTGCTATTTATTTTGTAATGTATGTTAAAACTGCTCCGACAATCGCTCCAATTACTGCTGTAGCAAGCGCGAGTAATAATTTATCTTTATTTTTTGTGTAAAAATTCAATTCATGCTTTCTTTCTAATTCAATTTTTGTGTTTGAATCTGGATTGAACTCTGATATTATGTAAATAAATACCCAAAATAAAACTATTGAAGAACCTACAAGAATGTAACTGGAAGGTTTATGTAGAATTAAAGAGTTAATGATATGCAATACGAGAAATACAACTATATTGGAAACAATCTGAAATTTCGCAGTTCTTGAATTCAGCCATGAATATATTGGTTTGCGTTTTTTTGAGTTAACAAATCGGTCTATTTCGTAAGCTGGTTTCAATAATCGTTCACTATGAGGAACATAAATTGTTGTACTATAGGCTGTAATTCTTATTGTAATATATTCTACAAAAGAATCAGTGACTTTTCCATCAATTTTTATACTATTTGGATTTTTCCCTTTTACTGATTTAAGCTCTTCTATAGATTCGTAAATATTTTCATTATCTGAAATTTCAATTTTAATTCCTTCGGTTTCTAATATTGAAATTATTTTTTCAATATCTTCTAAATACAGTTTACTTGAGGTAATTTTAGAATTGAAATATTTTTCCTTTTTCTGAATCATATATTTGCCTTTATTATATATTTTTCACTTTACAAGGATTTCTAAATTTTTAAGGACTCTTTGAACACGGCTATCACTTCTCATTTCAGAATAACTTCCTTTAAATTCTAATATAAAATCGAGTAACTCTATAGTCGAAGCGTTAGTTATTTTTGGCTTAATAAAATTAAGTAATTCTACATATTTCTGTTTACAAAGCTTAATTTGTAGAGAACTGCTAATTTGGTCTGTCGTGAATGATAATAATGCTATAGTTGCTTGATGACTATCAAAATGTTCAATTAATTCTAAATAAATAGGTTCAGCATCCCATGCAATCCCATTTCCATTACTCATAAATACTTCAACTAAAGTAAGTACATAATGTTTGTTTATACCTTTAGGGATTTTAGGTGGAATACCAACTATTCTTCTTAATTCACGAGCAAATGGCGGTTCGTTATAAAAGTTGTTGCTTCCACGATGGGCATTTAATAAATTTCGGATAGAATTCTGAATTTCAAGAATTCTTAAATCATCAGGAATATATTTTTGTCCCTCTACAATTTCCAAAAATTGACGAGCTAATTTTTTTTGCTCGGTTTCATGGTTTGCAGAAAAATAACCATACTTAATTCCAAAAGTATTTCTTGTATCTTCATCAATAGCTTTCCATAAAAGAGGAAGAAGCCATTTTATATTCTGCCTTGTCTGGTTATCGGTATCCTCTCTTGTGTAAATTCCAAAAAAGGCCATTGCAAGACTGTTAGACTGTTCTTCAGATAGTTCAGTTAAGAATACTCCAATTTCATCAGCATTGTCTGCATTAATTGGCTCTTTTCGGATATTGGCAAGTAGTTTTTTAATTTGAATTGCACCACTTGGTATTGGTAAAGAAATAACTTCCTTAATACAAGTTTCTAACCAAGAAATTAACTGTAATCCAGTAATATCAGTTTGATTTGGATGAGCAGCACTTGCCCAATTTCTCATATAGTTTATGAATGTTAAGTGCTTGAAACCAACATCTGAAATTAATTCTATCTCATTAGCCCCATTGATTAATTCACTATCTTGTAATTTAACTAAATCATCCTCCGTTTTAAAATTTTTTCTTCTGTCACCTCCAACTGTATTATCATAGAAATATTCAAGGTCGAATTGAGATACTCTTTTGCGTAATTGTATTATTGTTTCATCCCACAGATAATTCAATGAAGCATCGAAAAGACCTGATGCACTGGCAGCTAAAAATTTGGATAAATAAATTGATTTTTGAGAAAGTTGTGGGTCTATTTGTTTTATTACATAATCTATATTTGAAAAAACTCTTAAACGTTCATCAATGCTATTAAATATCCCATTTGATGGGAGGTTGTGAGATTCTAAAAAGTTAATTAACCCACTTTCAAAGTTTGAAATTTGAGTTGGATAGTTGTTTTCTGATTTGTTTATTTCTGTGCTCATAGTTTTAGGTTAAAATTGTGGTTAACTTTTTTACAGTTGGAATAAAGATATAGATTATTTTTGAACCATATTGAAAATAACCTATGTTTGAATTGAACTTTTGTCACTATCCAAACAAATACCTTATCTCCGTTAATAAACCATTGAGTTCCGTTAATTTCTTTTCCATTTTCTCCCGCAATGCTTCCATTCTTTCCTCTTATCCTTGTTTCATGGAAAATGAACTATCAGAACACACATTCAAACTCAATGACCAAGAAGCACTTGATCGGTTAAAGGAGCTTTTTGAATTTACCACCCCAAACAGCTTGAGAAAATCAATGCACGTGACTTTTTTTGCTTATCTGGAAGAGCAAACAGGCGATAATGGAATGGATATGAACTTCAAGGAAGTAATCCAGGATTATTTCTTTTTATTTGATTTTCTGGATAAAATGGAAACAGAATAATGAGTCAAATCGACAAGTTTAATTTTTTATTTGTTAAGTGAACAACAGCAGGAATTAGCTCCATAGCCTCGTTTTCTGAAACTTTTCTTGCAAAAGGACAAAGATTATTGTTGAATAATAAATCTTTACCCTATGGGCGGATATGGAGTAAATATGGCGCTTCTTACTTGTAAAATGATACCTGTTTAAACCGCTTATTTAAAAACTCAAAATTCGCTCGCTTTTTAAGCCCATAGAATTAAGTGCCACCCACCCATCGTCCAAGGCCGTTCACATTTTATTTTTCAATTTTTTAGAATTTATCTCAACCACTCAACAGGGTAAAAGAGCTTTCCCAAAAAAGATGTTGTACCTTCAATTTTTCACCCTGAAAAAATTTTTTCCACCAAAAAAATGGCTAAATATTGGATGTAAATAATTGTTAGTCAATTCATTTAATACTAACATTGCCAAAAACAGCCTTTTTTTGATGGAAAGCCCTATGTCCTGTGAAAGTTAAAACTCAAATAAAGCTGATCAAAACCAACGAAAACTCAAAAATTTAGGCGAAATCATGAAATGCTGTGATTTTTGAAAATCAATTTGTTAAATCAAAAAATAGTAGGATGAAGTTAATTTGGAATTTTTTTCTGTTTATATTGAAGATACTTAATTGGTGGTTCTTTAAAATACCAGGCAGATTTTCTTTTTTTGCATTGGTGGGGTACAATCTGCTGATTTATTTCTGCTTTGGAAGATGGAGCATTGAGGCGGTTGAAGAGAGTCTTGGAAGTGATTCATTTAAATATTTTTTATTTCTTTTATTTATAGCGTTCCCAATGTTCTGGTCTTTTATTTGCTGTTGGTCAGGAGCCAAAATGACTTCTTCTCAATTCAGCAAAAATAATACCTCTGTACTTGACAGAGCCATTGATTACCGCAATGGCCAAATTGGAGTCCAAACACCTAAACAAGCTTTTGAGACCATGAAGAAAACTGCGGTTCTTGACCAAATGAAGGCTAATGAAGGAAGTAAAGCTTTTGACAAGGCAATGCAAGGTTTTAATGCTCAGTATGGTAATAAACCACCACAAGCCATTTTCGAGAAATTGACAGGAAAAGATGGAAGCCTGTGATTTTTGAAAAAAGATTTGTTATAAAATCATGGAAAGTTACCCGTTTTACATAAAGTTCATTCGATTGATACAATTTCAATTCAAACTTATCGCCAGAATTCGCTCCGTTCTGAATGCCTCAAAAGAAGAAGTGTGCGACAAAAACAAAATACTGGCAATTAAAATGATGCTTACAGCACTCGATGATGAATTATTGGAAGTAGAGACAACTGTTTTGCAGGAAGAATTCAATTTCACTAAAGCAGAGGTTATGGAGTGCCAACAGAAGTTTACAGCACTTTCGGAACGCTTCACTCTTTTTTTGAATTAAAAATATGCTGGTTAAAAAAGAAAAATACATGGATGGAAAGCTTGTCTTTCACGCTTTCTTGGTGGTTGGTAAACCTAACTCTATTGTAACAACATTGCCTTTTGAGCTATTGAAAAAGCGTTTTCAACGTGAACTTTTTCACCTTGAAAACGCGCTGATTATTGGTCAAAAAATGGCGAATAGAATGCTTGAGGAATTCTCTGAATTGATTCTGCAGAATGAGGTTGTACAGGCTTATTTTTTCCCGAATTATATTCTTCAAGGAGTAAATATCAAAACCGCAGAACAAGTAATTCACTTGCAGGATAACTTTGAGTTGACGGCTGAAATGTGCTTTTCGGAAAGGTTAAATTCAATAGAGTTCTTTCATATCCAGCAACGCTTTTTGATGGCTCAAAAGTACATTACGAGAACCGCAAACAAATTGAATCTTGATACTTTCACAGCAAAGTATTTAACCACGGACACTTCAAAGTTTTGCTTTCGTTCCTACCTGAATGAATATAAATTTCTACTGGAATTTGAGGACGAAGGGGTTGAATGTGCATTTGTTTTGAATGCAAATTATCAGCTAAAAATGTTTATTTCCATTTGAACAAATCACACATAATTAGTTCCTGTATTTTGGGTTTGTCGTTGCTGATGCTTGAATATATAGGCTTTGAAGTTTGCCATTGATTTCCACCCATTTTGTTCAATAAAACTTTTCATGTATAGAATGTATTCGTCCTTGTCCTTTGATATTGAATTCCAATACTCTCTTGCTGCTTCTTTGGCATCAAGCAATGAAGTCTGTCTGTAAATAGAGAGGTCTTCGTTATTTGCTATTGACTTATTAATAAACCATTCATTAACTGGTTTTATCGCTTCAAGAAATGAATCAATTGAAGTGTGGTGTGAGTGTTTGCTCCTGTCAGATAGCATTGAATCAATGTATTTTTCAATTCCTTTGATGGGAGTTCCTTTTTGGTTCTTGAAGTCTTTGTTGTGTAACTCAAGAAATATTTCTCTTCCAACTTCTCTTGAATAACCTTGCTTTTCCACGTATGCAAGAATCTTTTCTTCACAGGGTCTTTCTCCATAAGAAAAAAAGAATTCTTTCAATTGAAGTGGAGTGTTGATGTTAGTGTTTCTTTCTTCAATTTTAATGCTTTCAGTTAGTTCTTGAGATTGAGTGCTAACACTTACACTATCACTTATTTTTATTTCCTTATTTTTTTCTTGGTTCATTTTATCTGATTCAATATTATCTGTATTAATATTATTAGCGTGCGGTTCCCAATCATTGGTTTCCAACGTTTGGTTTTCAATGCTTGGTTTCCAATCTTTGGAAATTAGATGTAGGCTTTTCCCTTCATTGGTGAAACTTTCAAAGATTGTGTAGTGATAAATTTTTCCTTTGGATGTCATTTCAACTTGTTCAGTCAGGTATCCACATTCAATCAGATTTTTCTTTGCACTTGTTGTTTTACCTGAGGACCAACCAAATTTATTGCCATAGTATGTCACATTTACTTTCCAGTCTTCTGCATTGTTCAATATAGCTATTAGCAGTCTGCATCCTGAGTCTGTTAATCGTTCATCAAAGAATGTTGTTGTAGTTAATCTCACGAACTGATTTGTTTCGTGGCTGTCTCTTTTGATAATGTCTTTTTTCATCTCACCGTTTTTTCAATAAAAGCAAAACCTCGTTGCTGATTAATGGGTACGGTGAGGAACCCAAGGTGCAACGAGGCTTCAAAATATCTTTCTTTCCTCTTTTAGCTCACCGATTTATAAATAAAAATGTACATGATTGATTTGCCGAATTGGCTTAAAAGCACGGACCGAACCACATACTTAAAAATATAAGCATTTTTTAAAGTAAAATCAAGGTAAAGCGTCACTTTTTTATAAGAACATTCGCTTCAAAAACTCTTTAAACGTAAACCTGCATTTGAAGGTCTTCTTGTTTGACTCAATAAAAATGTCGAAATGAGTGTCATAAAGCAGGTCCATAAACTCTTGTACGTTGCATGGCTCAGTTGGCTTGAATTTGGAATAAACCTCTTTGAGAAGTCTATAATTCGTTTTCTTGGTTAGGCTGACCATACTCTTATTCAAGTCCAACATCCAGTTTTTCAGGAGTTTGTTATAATGAAATATAAACAAATCCTCCTCGCTCCCTCTTCCCTGATGATATACTTTGATGACTGTTAAAACTTCATCCTTGCTCCTTTTGACTGATAATTCCCCAATTTCAATTTCCCTTCCTTTGTGATTTTTGCTTATAACTTTCATGATTTTTGATATTCGTTTTCATTGACTTTTAACTCTTCAGGCAGGTAACTCATGATATGCTTGACTACATCAACCGTAATTGACAGGCCAATGAGGGATACTTTAGAAGTAGTCGAAATCCCATCAATATCCAAATATGTTGGAGGAAGTGTCATTAATTTACAGTATTCGGAAACTGTCGGTAATCGAAAAACCGAATTTGGAAAGTCAAGTGGAGAGTTGTTTTTGTTAGGTTTTCCCTTATACCCAGATTGCTCAAGCATCATTGGAAACAAGGCCAGTTTTTCTTCAACTGGACGCTCCGAGAATTCTTTGTCCTTAAAAATGACTGTACCAATTCCAAAATTGTAGTGGCGTGGTAGTGAGGACTTATACATTGTAATGTTGGAGGTCAGAATGACACGACTCTTTTCTCGGTCAACATAACCGTTTTCGATGATGTCAGACAGCTTTATGCCGAGCTGCTCTGGTTGTTGAACTCCTTGAATGTTCGTAAAATAGGCCCTTCTCCTGTGACTTGCGCTTACAAGTTGGCTGTCAATGTCTATTGAATAAGTATCAGGAAAAATCCCTCGAAGATTTGAAATTATCCGTCTTCTGTCCTCATTCCTCATGCTAGAGACATTTTCACCAAGATGATATATTTTCCGACTTGACCCACTAAGTCGGTCCATTTCCTTAAGTTCTTTCAGGATTCTCAGGGATTCAAAAAATAAACTGCTCTCAGGGCCTGACAGACCTTGCCTATTTTTCTTGATTGCGCTTAGGTCTAAACATGGAAAAGAATAAATCACCAAAATATCTGTGCCATCATCAGGAAAATCCGTTCCCCTGACATTTCTGACATTACCAATTTTTTTGAATTTCTGATCATTGGAATAGTGATGGTCAACGACTTTGATTGCATTTTTTTCAATCTCACATGAAAAGTAGTTTTTTGTATTCAGGTTTGCTCGTTGGCTGGCAATATAACTATTGCCTATGCCATCGAACAATGAAACAATGGTTAGTTGTCTGGTAGTGGCTGGTTCCATTTATCTTTTTTAGATAAATAGTTCCGAAAAACAAAAAGCCGTGGGGACTTCTGTTCAATTGAAAAAAAATCACAGAGAAATTAATTTTTCTGTGATTTTTGAAATTCTTTTTGTTATGATTTTAGCCCCCAGCGGAACTTAAACACTCAATTAGATTCCGCCATAAATATTAAAAAACAAGAATTATGAAAAAGTACGTTGCTTATTTTAGAGTTTCAACATTGGAGCAAGGGAGGTCAGGTCTTGGTCTTGAAAGCCAAAAAACAATGGTTGAAAATTTTGTTACCACCAACAGAGGAACTTTAATTGGTAGCTACACCGAAATTGAAACAGGGACCAACAAGAAAAAACGAATTGAGATTTTTAAGGCGATTGATTTCGCAAAGAAGAATGATGCAGTTTTGGTAATTGCAAAAATTGACCGCCTGGCAAGAAACGTTTATTTTGTAAGTTCATTAATGGAGGCGGGAGTTCAATTTATTGCGTGCGACCTTCCACAAGCAACCAACTTCACCATTCATTTATATGCGGCACTTGGAGAAATGGAAGCCAAATTGATTTCCGAACGAACAAAAAATGCCCTTGCAATAAAGAAAAAGCAAGGGTTTTCCCTGGGAACTCCTGAGAACCTAACCGATGAAGCTAAAATAAAAGGAGTTGAAGCAATAAAAGCCAAAGCAAAGAACAACCAGAATAATATTCAGGCAACAAAATTGATTATTGAATACCGTGGACAAGGAAAAAGCTATGACTGGATTGCAGTTAGATTAAATGAATTGGGAATTTTAACAGCAATGGGTAAATATCACAATAGCACCAGTATTCACAGGCTTTTCAAGAGGTATTTGGAACAAAAAAAAGGGTAAAATATACGAGGGTTCTGAAAAAAAGTTACGTCTGATTAAACATTTTTTAAAATTCTTCGTATAACGGAGTAGAAATGGCTGGCAGGGGTTAAAAACTAAGATCTTAGTTTTTAATTCTCAGGTTCGATTCCTGATTTCAATCTACAAACAAACACAAAAAAATTTTAAAGGTAGTTCCTTCAAGGTGAAGGAATCATCACTTTTATTTCTCCTGATATGCAGATTCTTAAAAATCTGTTACTGGCGGAGCTTTGGAGTGATTTTTTATAAACAAAAAACCTTGCTGTGTATAGGAAAACAGTAATTATTTATGGGTTTAAAAATCTCGAAAAAAAGGAAAGAAAAAGTACTTGAGTTTGTGTTATCACACAAAAATTACTTAAAAAGTATAATTACTGAAGCTGAGTCAAGAAAATCCTTACTCAAGAATAAAATTTATCTCTGTAAATGGAATTGGATAAGCAAAAGAAAGGGGTATAGACTTAATGATGATACCCATATTATGGAAGAATTGCTCCAATTGACAGATTTTAAAAATTATTTCAGTAATGACGCACCAAGGGGAGGAAAGGAAGGTGATTTTATTGGATTTAAATCTAAGAAAGCTGTTGATTTTCTATTGTCAATAAAAAATCTTCAATAAACATGGCACAGGAACCATATAATTACCACTTTGCGGAAAAATTATAAAAAATGTGGAAGCCCACATAAACAGAGAGATAGTAACTTAAAAAATAAAAATGAATATAGATTCAACATAAAGTTAGGAGCAAGAAAAAAGCCCCACGGCAATGGAGCTTTCAAGATTTTGATGTACAAAATAATTACTTACAGATAATTAAATTGCTTATGAGCAAATCTATGGATAAAATTTCTCCTGACAAGGGGGAAACGCTAAAAAGTTTATTTCAAACTTTTGTCACAGGAATAAATAATATCAAAGCTACGGCACCACGACACTTTTTAGATAGCATTGGACTAGATTTTCAAAAACTACATCTGGGGTTTAACTCAGGACAATTTCACCATCGAAAAGATAACTCTTTCAAAGCCCCATTTATTGAGCTTGGAATATTAACCAAAAGCGATGCACCTGTTCGTGATAATAGCATGACTGCATACACCGTCTTTGGAGATTATTCCATTATTTTTCCTTTAAAAGATAAAAACGGAAACATTACCAACTTTTATGCACATCGGTTCAAAATTCAAACCCCGAAAGGAGAATATTTGAATAATGAAGGTATTTATCCATGCTTCCCAAGTAAAAGAACAACCCGACTTTTTTTAACAGAAAATGTCATTGATTCAGCAACACTTATTCAGGCAGAAGTACTTGAAAACCGTGATGCAGTCATTGCTTTGAGGAATGGAGAACTGACAGATGATATAAAGAAAGCGATTGAACAGCTTGCTGAACTCACCCAAATTTTGGTGATTGGAAAAGAAGTCTGTGAAGTTCTAATTGAGCAATTAAAAAGTCTTACAACTGCTCAAATTGTTTATGCAGTTTCTCCGTTAGATTCTCTCAATGAGTTTTGGCTTAATCACGGAACTGAAGGACTATTAATGTTTCTCGAAGAAATAGAACCTTCAGCAAATTCAACTGGATTTCAAATGATTTCAGACCAAGAATTTTTCTTCAAAGGTCAGGAAGTATCCTATCATATTCGTGGTGTTATTTCTCAAAATACAACTTTATTGGAATTGGATTTTGAAATTGAAGTTGATAGAAGTGGAGATGTGTTAAGAGACAAATTTGACTTGCTCAAAGAACTTGAAACCAAGAAGAAAATATACTTCTGGACAGAAAATAATAGTTTGAACAGTAGCCAGATTATTCTTGAATTAAAAGAGATTAAAGCGGAGCTGGATAAGGTCAGACGTGAACAAGGAAAGCCAGACAAACAACGAGGATTTTCAACCAAACAAGATAAGTTGGCAAAACAGCTCCTCATGTCAAAGGACCTATTCGGTCAACTGAATGAGTTGATTGGAAAAGCTGGAATTGTCGGAGAAGAAAAAAGTAGATTGCTTCTATACCTTATTTCAAGCAGTTACAAGTTCAAATATAACCTTCATGCTGTCATACACTCAGAAGATATGACAACAGGAAGCGAGCTTGCTACCAAAATAGCTGGATTGATTCCTGAAACAGAGCAGTATTATATTGATATAACAAGTTCCAGAACATTCAGATATTATGGAAATTCAAAAATCAATAATAAACTGATTTTAATTCCTGACTATTCAGGTGTTACAAGTTCCAAAGCTATAAATGACTTAAAGTGCTTACAAGCCAAAGGTCAGATAATCAGTGACGCTCCAACAAAAGGAGATAACGGAGAAGTTGTAACAAACAGAACCGAAGTCAATGGGCACAGTTCAAGTATTGGGGCTTGTAAAAACAGTAAAAAATACTTCGAGGGGCAACCCAGAACCGTTCTGGTGTCAATGGATAACAGTTCTGAACAAATGCAACGCCTAATGGAGTATGATTGCCTTTCGATGTCTGGTCAAATTGATGAAAAGGCAGAGGAACAGGCAAAAGAGCTTCTGCAGTATATTATCAGAAATATTCATCCACTTGAAGTAATCAACCCACATGCCTCTGCTTTAATGCTCCCATTGAATGTGACGAACGCACGGATGCTGACTCTTCAACTCAACTGTTTTGTGTCTCTTGTGGCATTGTTCCGACAGCACCAACGAGGAACAGATAAGCAAGGTCGTATAGTTGTAACCAAAGAAGATATTCAGACTGGACTGGATTTATATTTGGATGCCTTGATGGTGACTATTGATGAATTAGATGCTGGAACCAGAGATTTCTTTGATAAACTAAAGGTTTTGATGATGAGTCAATCTGAGAAGGAACAAACCAAGCTTACTTCCTTGGATATTCAGAAAGCACTTGGTATTAGTAAGAGCCATACGAACCGTTTTTTGTCAATCTTGCTTGACCACGAGTATGTGCAGAAAGAAGGACACAGAAATCAGGGATTCAGCTACGTAGTTACCAACTGGGATGAATCAAATACTATAAAGCAGATGATTCTTGAAAGGTTGGCGACCCACCATGACCCAAACACCATGGGTCACCAGAATACTGATAGACACTAAGAAAAACCTTTCGTGACCCATAAAATGAAATTACAAGCTATGGAATTAAAAACAGTACATTATAAAGACCTGCATAATCGATTTGAAACTCACATCGTCAGCACCAAAGCGTTGAGCAACGGCAATCATTATGCTTCATACACCAAAGAATTTTTGTGCTTTCTTGAGCAATATGAGGTATTTAACTTGAAGAAAGTAGATGAACTTATGATAAAGATTTACTTCAATCACTTGGTAAACCGTCCAAAATTCAGAGGAAAAGGACAGATTTCAATCCGAACAGTCAATGACCATCTTTCAACACTAAGAATGTTTTCACTTCGGATGCAAGATGAACGTGTAATTGACCGAGGTCTGCCAGTTCCAAAGAATATTAAAATTGAAAGAGAACAGGAAAATGAATTTTCCTTGATTCGTCAAGTTCTTACAGTTGATGAACTGAAAGATGTTTACCATCAATGCCAGAATGAAACTGAGAGAGCATTGATTGCCCTGGCTTATGGTTCTGGATTGAGACGAGGAAGTCTGGTTAATCTGACCGAATCCAATATTGACTTTCAGAAAGGCGTTGTAACAGTTATAAAAGCAAAGGGGAACAAAACATATACAGTTCCGATTAGCGACTATTTCCTCAACGTTCTCCGAGATTACAGCATGTACCGATTGCAATTGCTATCCAAGCTAAACTTGCGGGAAAAGACTTATTTCATTGACGAAAGAGGTGAGCCACTTTCAGGAGATAATTTGAATGAACTTTTGAAAAGCATTGTCAAAAGAACAGAAAATGAAAGCATTATTGAAAAGAAGATAACACTTCATTGTCTTCGCCACACCTGTGCTGTGCTTTTAATGGATGCAGGAGAAAGCTTTGAATATGTCAAGAACTTTCTGGGGCATTCTTTCGCAGATACCTCTCTAATATATGCAAAAAGAAGAAAATACAAAAATCAATACGCAATATGAAACAAGCTACATTATTGAACTTTGTAGAAAAAGAACTGGCTTTCAAATATACAGCCGAAACAGTTATTAGCTATATGTATACAATCAGGCGGTTTCTTTCACAGTTTCCAAAAGCAGAACGATTAAAGCTAACGGATATTGAAGGCTACTTTGCTGACCTTAAAATACAAGGAAAAAGCAGTGAATATCGCAAAGCTATTCTTGCTGGAATCAAGGCATTCTACGACTGCTATCTTGAGCTTGGAATGGTCAAGGAGCATCCCTGCAGAACGTATAGAATCAGTGAGAAAAAACCGAAAGGAAAAGACTTTAGTGCTTTTCTAAATTTAGAAGAGATGGAAACATTGTTCAATTTAAAAGAAGAACGATACAGATACGTTGGTAATCGAAACAAAGCAATGATTGGACTATTGATATATCAAGGAATGACAAGTAAAGAACTGATAAACTTATCCGTTAATAATATTGACCTTGATGCTGGAATAGTCAATATAAAAGGACAAGGAAAAAACACAGATAGAACACTTGAATTGAAGCCAAGTCAAATAACTGTGTTGATGCGATATATTGAAGATGACCGAAAGCATCTTTTGAAAAACAGTACAACAAATAAATTATTCCTTGGAATGCGTGGAACTCCAATGACTGTAAACGCACTACACGAATTTATCAGCAGATTAGGCGGAACATTTGGGAACAAAGAGGTTTCTCCGAAGAATATTCGTAGAAGTGTCATTAGCAATTGGCTCAATGTGAGAAATATCTCTTTGGAACACGTGCAAATTATGGCTGGTCATCGTTATCCGTCAACGACAGAACAGTACATTAATCCTAATACTCAAGAACAGCGAGAAGCGGTGTCGAAGTTGCATAAAAGTATATTTGGGTAAGTAATTATTTGTGATAAATTTGTAAGTGATGAATAAAGATGTTTTACAAGATTTAATAACTCAAGGAGAAGGGTTTCATTTGGAATTCAAAGAATCTGTTAATTCAGATTTGGCGAAAGAATTTGTAGCTTTTGCAAATG
This sequence comes from Flavobacteriia bacterium 40-80, assembly GCA_001899145.1. Taxonomy (GTDB): domain Bacteria; phylum Bacteroidota; class Bacteroidia; order Flavobacteriales_D; family Crocinitomicaceae; genus 40-80. The sequence goes on along the minus strand of MKVF01000005.1, from coordinate 5,360 downwards.
CAAAAGGAGGAATTGTTTTAATCGGAGTTGAAGATAATGGAAACATTAAGAACAAAGTTTTAAATAATTCAGACAAGTCTAAAATTCAAACGGTTGCAAGAGACTGTGACCCGTCAATAGATATTGAAATCGAAACCGTTGATGATGAACTAAATGTAGTGGCTATTCACATTAAGGAAGGATTGAATAAACCTTACAGATGTACAGGAGGCTTTTACATGAGAGAAGGAACCAGTTCCAATAAAAGAACTACCCAGGAAATCTATGAAATGTTTAAAGATGCTGAGAGGTTCTCTTTTGATGATGCATTATGTTTAAAAGCTGACTTCGATACCTATTTTGAACCAGCTACATTAAGACGATTTTTTATAGAAGCGAAAAAGGAACAGATACTTTCCGATATTGATACATTACATAATCTTGGAGTCCTTGAATTTGTTGATGGAAAACCAATATTTAACAATGCTGGTGTATTGTTCTTTACCAAGGAACCACAGCGATTTATTCGGCAGTCTCTGATTCAATGTGTGAGGTATAAAGGTACAATCAAGCTGGACATTGAAGACCAAAAGGATATGTCTTCCGATGTGATTACCAATGTTGATGAAATCTTTGCTTTCTTGAGACGTTCTCTTGATGTTGCTTTCAAATTTGAATCAGGTAAGCTTACCCGAACAGAAGTATGGGAAATTCCTCATTCAGCACTCAAAGAGGCTATTATTAATGCAATTGCTCACAGAGACTATATTAACAAAGGAACTCATATTCAAGTCGAAGTCTTTGATGACAGGGTTTCTATTACCAATTTTGGAGGTCTGGCAAAAGGATTGTCAAGAGATGAACTTGGAAAGCGAAGCGCACACCGAAATCCGAATATTGTGGACTTGTTTCATCGTTCAAACTTTATTGAGAAACTTGGAACTGGATTATTGAGAATAGATAGTGAACTTGAAAAGGCAGGATTGCCTAAAGCAGAATTTGAAATCAATGACCATTGGTTTTCAATTATTTTTAAACGGAAATATAAAATAGTTGATGAAGAACAACAGAATAGTTTTGATGGTCTGAATTTAAGTGAACAAGGCGAAAATATTCTTTCTTATTGTAGTGAAACACCAAGAAGCAGAACAGAAATATTTGATTTTTTACAAATGAGTAATGAAACAAGAAATTTCAATAGACACGTATTACCTTTGCTTAATAGTAAGCTAATTATAATGACTTTACCTGCTAAACCAAGAAGCATGAATCAAAGATATATTACAACCGATTTAGGAAGAAAACTTCTGAAAAATCACTAAGCTGTCATTAAGTAGTCACTAAGCTGTCATTAAGCTGTCATTAAGCTGTCACTAAGTAGTCACTAAGTTGAAGCTCTCAGGAAACTGGGAGCTTTTCTTTTGCTCGTTTTTTCGTGACCCAAAACCTTTGATTTTTAACAAGAAAAACATAGATTTACATTCAAACAAATGTGCTAAAAATCTTTGATTAATCTTCACTGCAATACAAGCAATTCTGATTACTCCTCTTTTTTTGAAGGGTCTTATCGTTATGCCTTCCAAGGGCAAGAGAGAGATGATGAGATAAAGGGACGTGGAAACTCTTATAATTATACGTATCGTATGCACGATTCGAGACTGGGTAGGTTTTTTGCGGTGGATCCATTGGTTTGGAAATTTCCATTCTATTCATCATATCAGTTTAGTTCAAATTCTCCAATTTTTGTAATAGAATTAGAAGGATTAGAAAGTTCATATATAATTAATTATTCAGAAAAACATAGTATTACTCTAACAAAAAATGAAAAAAACCAACTTGTGGTAGATATGAACGAAGTTCGCCGATTACCTGATGAGTATCAAGCTTATATTCAATTTTTATCTACTTCATCTCCTCATGATGCTAATCCATCTCCTGGAAGTACAGTTAAGGCCACTTGTGATGAGTGTGAAAGTAATATAACAGGTGTGCGTCATGGTGTTTTCGTAACGATTCCGAAAGGAGCAACTGTTATGACTGATGAAGACATTCAGGCAATGAATCAGAAAAAAAATTCTGAAACAAGCAATATTCATATTGATAAGACTCCGACTCAATCGTTAACTGGTAGTACTTCACCTATTATCCCTTCGACTCCTAAAAAAGAGACTGTTAGTCATAAAAAATTGAATACAACCGATTTGAACAACATCAATAAAAAGTTCTCAGGAGCTTCAATATTTTCGGCAAAAATGCTTAATAACGGAAGACATGATTGGGAAGTAACCACAGACAAAGGAATGATGGGGTCTATAGGAAATATCATGAAAGCTTATAGCAATTATGATTTATCAAACGTAAAAGTTGATGTTCAATTAACCATAGGAAGGGCAAATAAAAATGAAAATTACTCTTCTCAAAAAGGACTTATATTAAGCAATGGGATTAGAAATCAATTAAAAAAGGCAGGGTTCAAAGAAGAGAATATCCATATAAGCACCTCAGAAATAGGAAGTCAACATGGTCCAGGAGCAACATTTAAAATACAGAATAAATGAAATATATTTTGATTGTTTTATTAATCTTTACTATTACAATTTCACTTAAATGGAATACTAAAAGTATCAATAATATTAGTGATTGTAATGATAAAAATATAGTAGAAGTTAGCGACGATGGGCATTTAATTATACCATGGGATAAGCGAAATTCAATTACATGGGATTGTTATAAAGGAACAATACCTGATTCTTTGAAGCAACACAGCGCCGTCACTGTTGTTTCAATCATACCGAGAGAATTGAAAATTTATAATGACTCAATAGTAATGAATGTGTTCTGTTTTTTCTATTCAGATTTATCTGGAAAAGATGAAACAAGTATTTCTGAAAACCTGTTCGCTCATGAAATGAAGCATTTTGATTTAGCAGAAGTTTGTACACGGAAATTAAGAAAGGAATTAACAGAATACATTTCTAAAAACGCAAACGATACTCAATATTTTTTTAATGAAATTATAAAGAAACATCACAAAATCCTTATTGAAGATGCGAATAAATATGATAACGAAACGGATTATAGCAAAAATATAACAGGTCAAAAAAAATGGGATAAGAAAATAGATTCTTTGCTGAATACTTATAAGAATTATAGCAATCCGCATATTGTTATCAAAAAGAAATGGTAATGTCGCCGGGCAACCTCTAAGATTTTCTCAGAAAAGGGCTTCGAAAATTCGTAACTATTTGAATATAAAAGTACTTTAATCCCAGGTATCAGAACAGATGCCTGGGATTTCTATTTTACAGAAGTTAATCTGCAATCCAACTATTTCATTCGTACGTTTTGATTGGTTTGCTTCGTTCTTTCCGGTTTTGTCAGCTGCATTTCTGATTGCAGTTAACATTTCGGTTAAATTCTCTTCGTTTTCCTGCTGCTTCCACATAGATATTCCTGTGTGATATTCCCACTTCAGCACCGTTTAGTACTTCTGCAGGCGTATAAATTCCGAGCGCATAATGCGGTTTGAGAAAATGGTATTCATACATCATTTCTGTGAATTTAACATGAAATTCCTTTGTGTTATGGAGGGGCTGGAGATAGAGATAACGGTATTTGGCAGTATGATAAAATGCCTCTGCCATAGAATTTGACTGCTCAATATCTTTGAGGGCGATAGTGTGACGGATGTTTTGTGTCTTGGATAAACGCTTTTATGGTCAGGTTATCATTTTCCGGTCCTCCGTCTGTGATCAATTGCAAGCTCTCAAATGGTTGTTCTCCAAAGGCGTTTTGAATGGCTTCTTTGATGGTTTTCAACCGGATTTTGGCAGAAACAACCGTGTCAATGTGCCACGAATGGACAAACCGTGAATAGTTATCCATTACCGTATAAACGTAGTGCTTTACTCCGTCAAGCGTCTTGAAAACCGTGATATCCGCATGCCAGATCTGGTTGACAGCCGTTGCACGAATAGGATTTTTGGAAGGCTTTTTTCCTTTTTTTGCGAGTAAACGAATTTTCAACAACTTGTTGTAATGATACCATGCCTGTTTGGAAAGTGTTGTGTCTCCTTGCTTAAAAGCAATTGCCCATAAGGAATGAATTCCCCAGTGCCGGTATTCAGGTTTTATGAGCCATTCTTTGATGGTGTTTACTTCCGGGATTTTTGCCTGATTGGGATGTCGTTTTGTACATAACAACAAAGCGGAATGATCACATTTGAATTTTACCTGCATGCGCCAGTGGTAAAGCGTTTTCAATTTTATTCCAAGGAAATCTGCTGCTTTCTGATAAGAAATAGAGCCGGAATAGTTATCCAGTAAATTAATGAATGCTTCTTTTTTAGCTTTCAGTGTTTTTTGAATGGCCTTCTTTTCCAAAAGCCTGACAACTGAAACAGCGAAATTGCAGTAAGCGGAAAATAGTTTTAGGGGAATCCGGTTGATGCTGTGATGTGCATTTTGAATGTCAGATAATCTTTGTTGAATGGATGCAGAAATAGCGGAACCGATGTAACTTTCCGGGTTTGTATTGTTTTTCCAGTAATGGGAAGTAGAATGTGGGATTTGTTGCCGGATGGAAATATCAATCAATTGATTTTGCAATCCTAGTGCATAGCAGATTTTGAGTGCGGTGTGATAGCTGTTCATAGAAGCAGATGAACGGAGAAAATTACTTTTTTGCTAAGGCTTTATCTACATTCAAATTTGAATATCCTTTTTCTTTAAGAAATGCTACAAAGTGCTTTAATTTGTTTTTAACAACCTTGCTGTCATAATCATAAAGACGCTGATAACGTTCCTGTGCAAAGAACTTGCTATTCGTCTGGGCAACAGAAATATCTTTGAAGTGGATGCATTCCGTATATTCATACAAATATTCTACCCATGCATCAGCAATAAGGAAATAATCCTGTGCTGTTCTTCGGGAAAATTTATCAAGCTGAATGTTATAAAATTCCTTCGCAAGAGATTTGAAAATTTCCAGAAATTGTTCTTTGCAATCCCAATATTCCTGTTCTGTCATATTTTAATAGTAAGCGAGCTAAAGATATAAAATGTTATAGGAATGAAAACCCGAAGCCGGATTTCCTGCCCCGGTGAAGGGCGATAGCTTGTGAGGGTTAGTGCTTATATTGTTTTGCCGCTTCGGGCGAGTAGCTTTACCAGCCCGAAGCCTGCAAACAAAAGCACTGACAGAGCAACTAAAGCCCGGAAACGGAAAAGGCAGCCTTATAACTGGTCCAATTCGACCTTGTCCACTGAATACCGAAGCAGCAGCAACTGGCTGAAGATAAACAGTGCCAATGCTGGTGCAGGAGCGAATAAATATCTGATCCTGGAGCCATCAACGCAATATCAGCTCACATTTACGGCCG
>MKVF01000004.1 GCA_001899145.1 Flavobacteriia bacterium 40-80 | reverse complement strand
ATACATTGGATGCATTACAAACGGTAACGATAATCGTATCTTTTCCTGTGAATCCGTTGTTCGGAGTATAAGTGATCGTTCCGTTTCCGTTGTTTGTCACCGTTCCGTTTCCTTGATCAACAACTGTTCCGATCACCGGCGTGTCACTACCCATAGAATCGTTGTTTGTTACGTCAACAACTACCGGAGTATCTTTTGAAGTGGAAGTGCTTTCGTTGGAAACACCTAACACTGTTATGAAAATCGTGTCATTTGCACAAACATTGAAGCTGGTACACACGCTCACAATCACAGTGTCTTTACCCGTGAAGCCATTATCTGGCGTATAAGTAATTGTTCCGTTGCCATTGTTAACAGCCGTACCGTTTGAACCATTTTTTACGATACCTGCTCCGACAGTGAGTGTACCACCGTCAGGATCGTTATCGTTAGAAGTAATGCTACCCGTCGTAACCGGTGTTCCTTCCAGTGTGGTAACAGTTTCATTTGTGATCACTGGCTCAGGGTTAACTGTAATAAAGATCGTATCGTTTTTACATGTATAAATATTACATACTTCTACTACAACCGTATCTTTTCCGTGGTAACCGTTAGCTGGTGTATAAGTATATGCACCATTGGAACCCACGGAGAATGTTCCGTGTGACGGATCCTTAACAGGCGTTGTATTTACAGTTAATGTACCTCCGGCAGGATCACTATCGTTAGTTGTTACATTCTTACCTGTAATTGCTACATCTTGAGGAGTCGTTTCATGCTCATTGTTCACGACAGGTACTGGATTTACCGTAATGAAAATCGTATCGTTTGCACATACATTCACGCTTGTACAAACACTTACAATTACGGTATCTTTCCCGTGGAAACCATTAGCCGGAGTGTAGGTAATTGTTCCGTTGCCATTGTTAGTCGCCGTACCGTTTGAGCCATTTTTTACGATGCCTGCTCCGACCGTCAGGGTACCGCCGTCAGGGTCGTTGTCGTTAGAGGTAATGTTACCCGTAGTAACCGGTGTTCCTTCCAGTGTGGTAGCAGTTTCATTTGTGATCACCGGTTTTGGATTAATTGTAATAAAGATCGTATCGTTTTTACACGCATAAATATTACATACTTCTACTACAACTGTATCTTTTCCGTGGTAACCGTTGGCTGGTGTATAAGTATATGCACCATTTGAACCCACGGAGAATGTTCCGTGTGACGGATCCTTAACTGGTATTGTATTTACTGTCAGTGCACCACCGGCAGGATTACTGTCGTTGGTTCTTACATTTTTCCCTGTAATCGCTACACCTTGTGGAGTCGTTTCATGCTCATTGTTCACGACAGGCTTCGGATTTACCGTAATGAAAATCGTATCTCTTACACAGGAAGGGAATTCGTTACACACACTTACAATTATTGTATCTCTTCCATACCATCCTGCATTTGGTGTATAAGTATAATTTCCGCCTGCATTGATAGTGAATGTTCCTTTTGACGGATTTGCATTTTTAACAGGTGTTGTATTTACTGTCAGCATGCCTCCGCCTGGGTCGCTGTCGTTGGTTAATACATTTTTCCCTGTAATCGCCACGTCCTGTAGTGTAGTATCTTTTTCATTTTTAACTCCATCGCCGTTGCAGTCTTCGGTATATAGCGTTACATCCACATCCTTAGCAACCGGACAACCCGGAGTGGCATAGCTATATGCAACCTTTACAGCTGTATTTCCCATGCCTTTGAAGGTAAGCTCTTGTGTAACAGGGTCCAGTGTAGCCGGGCCCGATTTTAGTGATAGTGTTCCTCCCGGAGGATCTACGTCCAGATCGATTGTCTGATTATTGCAGTACAGACCATGTGCTCCGATTACCGGTGAACCGGTAAGGCTCAGGTTGACGCTGGTTGCTCCACAGATAAACACGGTAGCAGTAGCGAAAGTGTAGGAAGCTTTATTATCCGTAGTATTTGTTCCATCTCCCATACTTCCTGAGATTCTGTGACCTACATAACCAAAATAGCTTTCGCATTTTTTGATCAGCATGGAAGTATGCCCTCCTGTTTCTACGGCAAGCACTTTGTCTGATCCACTCATTCCTCCCGGAATGCCAGGATTATACTCATCTCCTGTACCGCGGCCTATCATGTTATTATTGGAGCTTCCCCACGTATAGATAGTGGAATCTGCTGTGATCACATTGATAGAAGGATATTGATGGTCATGCTCCTGAGGTGAGATCCAGTGGATGTTATTCATTACATCACCTGACGTGTTGGAATATTGAGGCTGGACCCATGCCCGGGCATGGGTTGTAGTCCAGTCTCCCAATTGTCTGTTGGAATTGTTACCAAGCGCATACAGGTTACCATCTGTATATAATGCATAATAACTTATACCGGAAGTGGAGGCATCTCTTCGGGTACATCCGATCATTTTTATAGTGCCTGCCGGATTTGGAAGAGTCATCGCTACCGGTCGTGATTGCTGACTTTGTGCGGTATTATCACCCAAATATGTCTGATTTCCCCATGTATAAAGCGTGCCGTCTGATTTTAAGGCGAATAAAGTCTGGTATTGTCCTCTGAGAGCAATAATATCGGAAAGATAAACCCCCGCACTTATTTCCGGGCGATACCAGGTGTTGGTGACACCGGAAGTTATGCCCGTACCTGTATTATAGGATTGTTGTGTTAAAACATAGACATCGCCGGTACATGTAGTAATGGCTACTGTTCCTCTCGTTACAAACATCATTTTAACATCCTCCGGATTTATTCCTGCCGGCAGACCATTAGCCTGCCCGTCAACAGTTACTTTCTGGAAAACAGTGCTGGTTGTAAGTGCAGTAGCAAGTACAACGCCCCTTGAACCCCATGCGAATAATCCCGTTGTGGTTAACAAAACAGCCTGATGGTTCGTTGAATTGGAACCGATGTGCACTTTTAATACATTGCCAGTTAATCCAGGGAAATTAGCCGGATTTACAACAGTCGGGCTTAATAGACTGCTTGTTCCGTTTGATGCCATGTTCTGGCCCCAGATCTCATACGTTCCGTTAGCGGTACGTGCGGTAGAGGCATGGAATCCGGCAGTAAAGTTGTCGTATTCGATACTTTTTGCATCATTATCAGAGTTGATACCGAAATTGAGGTAATTGGTATTAGGGCACGTGGCCTGGAAACCACATTGTCCTGCAGCATTTGTCTGTATTCCGAACAGTATCCCTAACAGAAGGAAGACCGCTGCCGATTTAAATCTAAAATAATCCATATCTTATTTAATTTTAAGCGGGTAGTAAAATGGCTGGACAATATTGTTGGTCTGATCAATAAAATCAAGACGGATATAAGTGTCCGGTTTTAGTGAACCTGTCAGCGTGAACTCATAATTGTTCCTTCCTGCTTTGAAAGACTGTCCTGGTTTTGATACACCTTTCATTTCTGCTCCTATACCTGCAGCGAGAATGCTGAAATCAGGAATTTCGGTATTTGAGCTGCTGAAACGCTCCAAAACAAAAGGAACAGAGACGATCTCATTGTTAAAGAAAGTATTTCCTTCCAGTGGCTTTGAGAATGTCGCTTCCTTGAACAGGAATGTTATTTTGTACGGCAGTACAGTCAGCTTTATGATTTTGCTTTCCTGCCCATGCTCATGTCCGCATGCATCTGTGTGTGTAAACCGGATCATATAACTCCCCGGAGCGCTGAAACTGTTTTGATAGATGCTTTCACCTGTCCCCAGCAGCGTCTGTCCAGTCTTATCGTTCATAATGACCCAGCTGTCACCTTCATCAAGACCTAACGAACTACCGGAAAGATCCTCGTTTAAATAGATGACAATTCGATCAGACTGTTCATTGCTGTTTTCTCTCATACTTTGCGAGATGCCCGTTTGCGCATACAAAACAAAGCATGAAAAGGAGAGGATTACAAATAGTCTTTTCATAATTTTAAATAAATGATTCGGGGCGAAATTATGGTGTGGTTATTATTTATATGTGATAAACTTAATAAGTGAGTCTGATTTTTTAACAAATGTGTGTATTAACATATGCTGTATATGTTACATTTGTATTTATGCGGATATACAAAGAGGTTGATTATAATTGTCTCATTATCATTGTATTAATGAGGTGTGTATAATTATTGCAAGGTTTGTGTTAACCAGGCAAACAGGAAGAGGATGTATTACTCTTTAAAACCAGGGAGAGACTGAGACAAACTTAAGTTGAATGGTCTACGAGTTATTTACAGACAGTGATTCTTGTTAAGGTGTAATGAACAGATAAGTGTTGGGAGAGAGGATCAGTATGTTGATCTCTATCTGGTTAAGAATAAATGTATGAAGTGCTGAGCTTGTATATATAAAATTTTTCTGAATGATACAGAAGAATAACTGTCTAAAATTGTTATTGTTAACTATTCTCCTGAATTTGGCTCACTCGCTTTTGTTTAGTCAGCCGGTTCGGAATGATTTTCCGTTCTCTGTTTCTCAGTATAACGCTAAGGATGGTCTTCCCCAAAATCAGGTAATAGAGATTACAGAGTGGAAAGACGGAGTTGTTGTTTCCACTATGAACGGGCTTGCATCATATGACGGAACAGAGTTTACACCGTTAGTAACCCCTAACAGGAAATATAGCGGCGTGCCATATAAGCTGTTTTATAATAAAAGTTCGGAAGAGCTTTTCGGCTGGGCATCATCTGGTGATTACCACAGAATTTTTCCACGTTATGAGAAATTGTATTCTTATTCCTGTGCTTCATCCGATAAGAATATACTGGTTGGAATTACGGTAGACGGGCTGATCCGTATGTCCGGTTTAAATATGAAAGTAATTTACAATACCTGTAAAACGGATATAAAAGATGCGGTCGCCATTGTTTTGTGTGGTGATTATTACTTTGTTTCGGATAACAATCATTTGTATAAAGTCAATAAAAACACGGGTAAAAAGCAAATTATTCTGGATGGATATTTCGGGGTGTTAAAGAAGAATCCTTATGCCAATGAAGTAATTGCCGTAAACGGAGATGTGTTTTATATCAGTGCAGACACCATGCGCCGCGTTCCATTAATTGATGCGCCTTCAACAAGCGTCGTATTTCGTGATATTGAATTCCCGGCTGAAAACGAAATACTGATCACCTCGTCGAGAGGATTATATTATGTCAAAAACGGCCAGCCGTTTTTTTATGATATGAAAGACGGACTTACTTCCGGCTCTCTGTATGCGCTCTATTATCATCCATCTGAAAATTGCATTTTTGTCGGTACGGGAAACAAGGGGCTGATGGTGCTGACACCCAAAATAGCAAAGACTTATTATACAGCTTCAGAAACAGACATATCACAATCATTTACTTCCATTGTCCGGGATGAGCAGGGCTCAGTATATTCAACCGCTTCCAAAGGAAATATTATCAAAATTGACAGAAACGGAAATCAGGAAACCTATTTGTCTATTGACAAGCATGTAGCTTCTGTTTCCTGGATTAATAACAGGCTTTATATTGGAACGTATGGAAAAGGTGTGCTTATATATCAGAACAGAATTCTGAAGGATTCCATTCAACCTCCTTTGCTTCCCTCTTTACATGTTCAGGTTATCTATAAAGATATAGAGAATAATCTATGGATAGGATGTTATGGAGGAATCGTAAAGCAGGTTTCGGGTGGTAAATGCGAGCAGGTATTAAGCACTAAAGGGAATATCGTATCTGTTTATGAGCTAAGAAACGGGAATCTTTGTTTTGGAGGAGCTGGTGAATTTTTCATTCTGAATAAGGCAGGAAAGGAGATTCTTCACTTGGGAGAAAAGGATGGCTTAAGAGAAGGAGAAGTGAGATGTTTTTATGAAGATGATTCAGGACGTTTATGGATTGGCACTTATGGAGGAGGCTTATTTGTCTATGATCGGAATAAACTGACCTCTGTCAACAATAAATTGGGTTGCGAACTGAATCAGGATATATTTACTTTGATAAAAAGCGGAGATGGACGGATTTTTATGTCTTCTAATGAAGGAATTTGGTCTGTACAGGAGCGAAAGCTTCAGGATTTTTATAAAGGTATAATTCCTTATCTTATTCCTGAATATTATGGTGAAGAAGCAGGGATTGAAAATACGGAGTTTAATGGTGGATTTTGTAACAATTATCTGAAGCAAGATGGTAAAATCTGGTTCCCATCCATTGACGGACTGGTTGAATTCCGTATTGAAAAAAGGCATCTTTACCGGAAAATTGTACCGAAATTCAAATCAGTCATTATAAACGATACGATCGTTGCCTTGTCTTCCATTTTCAGCAGGGACGTCCACACGATCCAGTTTGATTTTTATTATCCCTCTTTTTCCCGGCAGAATAACATTTATTATCAGTATAAGTTAGCCGGAGAGAATTTTCCCGGTAACTGGAGCCCGCTTCAGAAATCAAGGCAGGTAGTCCTGAAAATGCTTCCTCCGGGAAAATATACTTTTTGTGTTCGGGCAGTTGACAGCTTTAATGATCCTGATCCGGAAGTATTGTCTTATGAATTTTCGATAACTCCGTATTTCTATGAAACAAAATGGTTCGTTTTTCTCTTATCCTTTGTGATAATTATGGTAGTTTATTTCTTTGTCCGTTTCCAGATCAGACGTATTCAGATCAGGAACAAAGTGAATAATACATTGCTTGAATTAAAGCTCAAAGCCATTCAATCTAAAATGAATCCGCATTTTATGTTCAATTCGCTGAACAACATTATTTACCTGCTTACTACGGGAAAACATAAAGAAGCTGAACGCCTGCTGGAAGATTTTTCATTGCTGCTGCGGCGTTTCCTTGAAAAAAGTGATGATTTTTTCATTTCGCTGAGAGAAGAGCTGGAAATAATAGAATTATACCTTTCCATTCAGCAAAAAAGATATAATTATCTGTTTGATTATAAGGTGGAATATCCCCCTGAAACCGGAGAAATCCTGATTCCGTCCATGCTGATCCAGCCATTTGTTGAAAATGCGGTTATTCACGGAATCGCTCACAGTAAGCAACACTGCCATCTGGAAATCTCTGTCAGAAATGCAGATAATGTTCTTGAAATCCGTATTCAGGATAACGGGATCGGGCGGAAAAGAGCCGCTGAAATAAATAAGGACAGAAGACATCATGACTCGCAAGGTACCCGTCTGATAAATGACAAAATACGTATAATGAGAAGAAAATATGGACATGATATCTCTTTTCAGATACTTGATATGAAGGAAGAACATCTTTCCGGCACAATTGTACTAATTAATATTCCTGTATATGATAATAGATTGCGTAATTATTGAGGATGAAATAGCAGGGCAGGTGATCCTGAGCAAAAAACTTGAGTTTTTTCCTGAATGTAATATTTGCGGAATATTTGACAATAAAGAAGACGCAGTTGTGTTTCTTTCAGAAAATGAAGTGGATATTGTTTTTATTGATGTTCATTTGAAAGGAGGAAGCGGAATAGATGTTATCAGAGAATTGGAAACCCGTACATTTGAAAGTATTTTCATCACGGCACATAAAGATTATGCGATAGAGGCCCTCAATAATAATTATGCTTCCTACTACCTTTTAAAACCAATCTACGATGCGGATTTTAAGAAAGCAATGGATGCCGTTCTGCAGAAGGTAAAAAGACGAAAAGAAGTATCGGTTATTTTTGTATCTCATAAAAATATGCAGTATGCAATATCTATTGATGATGTGCTGTATTTTCAATCAGAAGGAACCTATACCCATATTTTTACAAAAGACGGACAATATCTTTCATCAAAAAATATTGGTTATTTTGAGAATGTTCTATCTGCGGAGCAATTTTTCAGGATCCATCATTCCTACCTGATCAATATTGTCAAAGCAAAAGAGCTGATCAAATACAGAGGTGGAATTGTGATCATGGAAAACGGGATACAGCTCCCTGTTTCTCAGCGGAAATTAAGCAGCTTTGTTAAGCTGATTGCCAGCCGTAAAAGTAGTTAGCCATAAAAAACCCGGTAAAATTCTTACCGGATTTATTTGAGAAGTAGTTAATATAAAGACAGGAAAATTACTTCTCGGTTTTTTCCGCAATTACCAATGTGGATGGCGCTTCTGTCAGCCATACGCTTTTTGAGTCAATTAATTTTTTCCAGCTTTCAATACCGATAATCATCAGATCCTGCTCCGCCAGAAACTTTTTATCCATTGTCTGCTGATTCAGCAGCGAAATATGGTTCGGGGCATGCTGTTCAATAGCCCTTATTTTCTCTTTTATCTCTGTGCTGTTCCTTATCTCTCCGGCAGCGTCCAGAATCACGATCTGAGCATTCGAATTATGAATCAGTTTTTGTGCGTAGGTGATAAGATGCGTATCTTTTGAGTTAAATACCGGAATAAAGATGCGGTCTGTTTTCTGAAAACCTTTGTCAATCAGAATACCAACGGGAATGTGTGACTTTGATAAGATCAGCCGGGTCTCATCATCCAGAGGAGATTGCTCAAATAACATGTTATCTTTTCCCTTTACAGTATTAAGAATGGTTTCCGGATTGATGATCCGTGTTGTAAAACCGAGTATCTTCCCCAATAGCGTTCCCTCAAAGATAGATCTTCCCTGCTCAAGTAATAAAAGGTCATAATTCCCTTTATGTGCAACGCTCATGATCTCATCGTCCACGCTTCCACCGGAAATTTTGTACAGCGTGGTAACTTTTTGATTTAAAACTTCTGCTTCTTCAGTGATCGGTGCAAAATAAATGTTTTCATGATCTTCGTCGTTGTGTGGGGCCAGCTCGTTTTTAGGAGCAAGATGAATAGCCGTCAATGTGACATTATTCTCTAACTTGCTGGTCAGTGCATTCGCTAATTTGAATAAAGATCTTCCTGAATTAGGCTCGCCGAAGGAAAATAAAATTTTGTATTTCCCGGTGTCCTTTTCTTCTTCAGAAAAATCTTCTCCGGGAGAAGGTGATTTGAATAGCCAGTTAATAAAATCTAAAGCTGGTCCCGTCATGAACGTAGTTACCAATGCCATTATCACGAGCATAGCGAAGATCTTCGGTGACAACACTTTTAGCTCCAGTCCGATATTAAGGACAACCAGCTCCATTAAACCGCGTGTATTCATTAATGCACCGATTGTCAGGCTGTCCTTCCAGCTCTGTCCGACATATTTGGCGGCAATGGCGCTTCCGGCAAATTTTCCGAAAACGGCTACTAAAATGATAATTCCCGTTATCTTCCAGGATTCCCAGTCATTTAATAAACCTATTTGTGTATTAAGGCCCGTATATACAAAAAATAAAGGAAGCAGTAATACCAATGCGACATCTTCCACTTTTTCTATAAAGATATGCCTGAACTTGGCACTTTCAGGCATGATTGCACCCGCCATGAACGCTCCGAACAATGCGTGAATGCCGATTACTTCTGTTGCATAAGATGAAATAATAAGGATCAGGAAGAAGATGGCAATGATTGGTTTGGTTAAAGAGGCTTTTGTGCTGTACAGATCCCCGATTTTTTTCAGAAATGGACGGACTACTTTGATCATAAGGAGCACAAAGACAACTGATAACCCGATAACGTATAGGGAACTTACAAATGATCCCGCCTTTACAATAGCAATAACAGCTGCCAATAAGCACCATGCGGTAATATCGTCTGCAGCGGCGCAGGTAATAACAATGGTGCCCAGCCGTGTCTTGTGTATGCCCCGTTCCTGGACGATTCTGGCAAGAACAGGAAAAGCGGTGATGCTCATTGCGATGCCTGTGAATAACGCAAATGATAAGAACTGAACATTTTTCGGTGCAAAAGAGCTGTAAAGAAAATAAGCCAGCCCGATTCCCAGCGCAAACGGAATAATGATGCTCGCGTGGCTGATTACGACAGCATCGCTGGCCTTGTTCCTTAGAACTTTCAGATCAAGTTCCATTCCTACGATAAACATAAAGAGAATTAAACCGATCTGGCTCAGGAATTTTAAATTGTCTTTTGAAACTTCCGGAAATAATGCTTCAGAAAATTCCGGAAAATACAAGCCCAGCAAAGATGGCCCCAGAACGATGCCGGCGATCATTTCGCCGATTACCGTAGGCTGTCCTATTTTGGTGCAGATCCATCCGAATAATCTTGCCACTAATACGATCGTGACGATCTGTGCCAGCAGCATTGCCAATGGATGTTGTAAATTATGCGTCAGCGTATCTGTGAAGTCCTGCCATTGCCCTTTTCCGTAAACAGGCTTGGGGATATTTCTCCCTGTTTGTAATTTCGATCCCAGAATAATTGTCCAGTAGATCAGCACAGAGAACGCGCTTATCGTGGTAACATAGAAAACAGAATTTTTGAAATTTTTCATTCTTGTTGGGTGTTTATGTCATTGAGGAATGTATGCAGCCTGTTTATATGCTTGTATTTTAAAAGCAGAGAAGGCTGTTTATCTATGTTTCCGGCCGTGTATGTCACTTATAAAGAGGTGCTAGCAAAAGTAATAATTTAAAAAAAGATTAACTGTCGGAACAAATTAATTTTTCGGCAAAAATGCGAACTAATTTGCAACGATTAAGCGGAGTAAATATGAACGGAAAAAGAAATGTAATAAAACCGTAAAAAGATGTAATCAAGTGATGCGCTTCTGACAGCCGGGCGCCAGATTTCCGGTGGATATTGATTTATACGGTTCTTACCCGTTGCAGGAATACTTCGCGGTAAACCTCACCGAGAGAGAGCTTCAAAGGTGTTTTTCCATCAGTGGAAATCGTTGTTGTTATCTCATCAAATGAAAAAAGCTTTACAATTTTAAGAGCAATGACTTCTTTCTTGTTGATGCGAACAAAATCCTCTGTGGGAAGCATGGCCTTTAACGATTTAAATGAAATATTTTTCAGAACAATGGTACTTCCATCGATGAGATGAGCGACCTTATCACGGCTGTCAATCTCGGAAGCTTTTATATATGCCAGCTGCTCGAAGAAAATAACAGCCTTCCCTTTATCCGTATTAATTTGAATAAATTTTTTCTCCGGACGGTGTTGATTTAGCCGGAGTTTTGCTTTTTCTATCGCTTGCTGCAGGCGCTCTTTTTTGACAGGTTTGCGCACATAATCTATTGCGTCGATATCAAACGCTTCTGCCGCGTGTTCCTTATATGCTGTTGTGAAAATGACGGGTTTTCCTGAAATCAGATTTGCCACCTGTAAACCATTCATTTCCGGCATTTCGATATCCATGATGCATAGATCGAATTCAAGAGAAGGAATCTCGTTCAGAAAAACAACCGGGTTATTGAATGATTTTACAACTTCCAGGTCGGGAATCTGCTCACAAAGCATTTTGAGATACGTCAGCCCCGGCAGCTCATCATCCAGAAGCAAGCATTTTAGTTTTGTACTCAAGGAGGTTTATTTTTAAGTTAGCAATAAAAACATCTTCATTTACTGATTTTTCCAGCTTGAAGTTGTCTTTGTAAATGATTTTTAACCGTTGTTCGAAGGTTTCCGTTCCGATTCCGCTTTTTTCCTTTTTCAGAGGCATTTTTGGGGATATTTTATTTGCTACCGTCATGAAAAAAAGGTGATCGCTGAACCCTATTTCTATTGAGATAAAAGCACTGGGACTCTGAATGTCGGCATGTTTGAAAGCATTTTCTATCAGCTCCACGCATACCAGCGGCGCCAGGAGCTGTTGTTCGTAGAGCACATCCTGTTCGTCTGCTTTCAGCTTGACTTTCAATTCAAATAGCGGGCTGATTTTTATTTTGTTTATCTCTATCAGATTCAGGGCAAATTCCATTTCTTCTTTCGGCGAAACAAACCTGTTCCGGCTTTCATACAGAATATAATCCAGTACGTTCGCAAGCTTGTCCATCGCGAAATAAGTCTGATAAGCGTGTGACTGAATGGAGTTCAGAATATTTTTGAAAAGATGAGGATTTAATTTGGCCTGCAGGCTCTCAAGCTGTAGCTGATTGTATTTGTTTTCATACTGCCGGAGATGCTCAAATGCTTCTTCTGTTTCTTTTTGTGCTTTATTTTTCCGGCTGATTTTTACAAGAAGGTAAATTACTGTTAGTAATAAGATGATGATCAATAGAATACATGAGTATATGAGTGGCAAAAAAATGTTCATACCTGCTGCTTTTCAGGCTTTGGAGCCTACCTGTAATGCCACAAATATACAAACAAAAAATTAAGCGGATTTAAAATACCGGCAATGGGTTCCCGAGTAAGTAGCGCTCAAAGACAGAAATGAAAACCGCTCAAAGAAAATCAAAATAGCTGTTAAAGGATAAAAAGCATGTCCGGAAATGAATATTTTCCTGTAATGTTATTAATTTTAGTTTCAAATACTGTTTTTTCATGCACGAAATAGATTTAGAAAAGGAGCGGAAGGAAATCTTGTCGGCGTTCAGGGGATTGCTGCGTTCTGTCAGAAACCTGACTCCCGCAAAGACAAAGATGATACGAAAAGCATTTGACGTAGCTGTTGAAGCGCATAAGGACATGCGTCGGAAAAGCGGTGAACCGTATATTTTTCATCCGATCGCTGTTGCACGGATTTGTGCGGAAGAAATCGGGCTGGGAGCAACAAGCGTAGTGTGCGCGTTACTGCATGATACTGTTGAAGATACACATATCACGCTGGATGATATTGAAGAGCTTTTCGGCAGTAAATGCCGCATTATTATTGATGGATTAACGAAGATCCCGGAAGTTTTCGATGAAAATGCTTCTTTACAGGCGGAAAATTTCCGTAAGATGATCCTGACCATTTCGGACGATATTCGTGTCGTGCTGATCAAGCTGGCGGATCGCCTGCACAATATGCGTACACTGGACGGAATGCGCCCGGATAAGCAGTTGAAAATAGCTTCTGAAACCCGTTTTCTTTATGCTCCGCTCGCACATCGCCTGGGATTGTATTCCATTAAAAGTGAGCTGGATGATCTTTCGTTTAAATACACTGATCCGGATATTTTTGAAATGCTGGAAGGAAAGCTGAAATCCTCTAAAGATGTCCGAAACCGGTTTATCAGGAGATTTACATATCCGATTAAGCAAGCACTGGATAATGAAGGGTATAAGTATGATGTGAAGGTCCGAACTAAATCCATTTCTTCTATCTGGAAAAAAATGCAATCAAAGCAGATTCCTTTTGAGGAAGTATATGACTTGTTTGCGATCCGGATTATCGTGGAGAGCACTCCGGAAAAGGAAAAATCAGATTGCTGGAGAATCTATTCCATTGTTACGGATTTCTATCAGCCGAGTCCGGAGCGTTTGCGCGACTGGATCTCTACACCTAGAGCAAACGGTTATGAATCGCTGCATACCACTGTAATGTCTCCTCAGGGAAAATGGGTGGAAGTGCAGATACGTACGAAACGAATGGATGAGATTGCCGAAAAGGGACTTGCTGCGCATTATAAATACAAGGAGAACGAATCCAACATAAGCAAGTTGGACCGCTGGATCGCTGAGGTCAGAGATTTGATTGAGAACCAGGGGTTGAGCGCAATGGAGTTTGTGAACGAGTTTAAGATGAACCTGTTCTCCGATGAAATATATGTATTTACTCCCAAAGGAGATTTGCGGGTGCTACCGGTAAAATCCACTATTCTGGATTTTGCGTATGATATTCATACGCATATCGGAAATACCTGTATCGGAGCAAAAGTCAACATGAAGCTCGTCCCTTTAAG
The DNA here is from genome assembly GCA_001899145.1 of Flavobacteriia bacterium 40-80. Classification (GTDB taxonomy): domain Bacteria; phylum Bacteroidota; class Bacteroidia; order Flavobacteriales_D; family Crocinitomicaceae; genus 40-80. The sequence goes on along the minus strand of MKVF01000004.1, from coordinate 196,211 downwards.
CTATGAGCTTCACAACGGAGACCAAGTAGAGATCATCACTTCGGAGAAGCAGAAACCGTCAGAGGAATGGATTAAAATGGTGACTTCTGCCCGGGCAAAACACAAGATCCGTGACTTTCTCAATGATGAGCGAAAAATGATTGCCTTGGATGGCAAAGACATTCTGGAACGTAAATTAAAACAGTTCAATCTTCGGGTTACAAAGGAAAATGTAGAGATCATCAAAGATTATTTTGAGCTGCCTTCACTGACAGAATTGTATATCCGTGCGGCAAAGGGCAAAATAGACATGAACAAGATCCGGGAGCTGGAAGAAAATAACGGTTTTCTGGAATTCGGCTTGAAGTCCGATACCCCGAAAGATCGTCACGAGCTGGATGTCTATCCTAAAATAAACAAAAAGGAAGATATCCTGATTGTAGGAGAGGATTTTAAAAATATTCAATACAAGCTGGCGAAATGCTGCCGCCCGATTCCGGGAGATGACATTTTTGGTTTTATTACAAAAACCGAAGGTATAAAAGTGCACCGTTCCAATTGCCACGCGGTAGAGCATTTAATGTCCAAGTACGCGTATCGCTGTATCAAGGCGAAATGGAAGCAGCAAAAGTTGAAAGCTCATTTGGTGAAACTGAAGCTGGTGGGGATCGATGATGTGGGGATTGTAAACAGAATTACGGAGATTATTTCGAATCAGCTGAACGTAAATATGCACTCGATTTACTTCCGTGCGATCGACGGATTATTTGAAGGAGAAATAGAAGTGCTGGTTTTTGACCGTGAGCATCTGGATGTTTTAGTGCAGAAATTCCAGCTGATCGAAGGTGTGAAACGAATTGACCGTGTGGAAGAAGACTATAAGGAAGAGTTTGAAGAAGATGAAAACGAGAGCGATTTTGAAATGCCGTAAGAGAGGTTAGAGAGCAAGACGTCAGAAGTTAGACAGATATATAAAAAAACACCCGATGACATTCATCGGGTGTTTTTTTATAATGTAATCTATATATTTATTTCTTCACAAACTTGGAAACGGAAGTAGTATTGGAAGTGGAAAGAACCACCTGATACATTCCGCCTGGTAAGTCAGAAACGCTGATTGTTGTAGAATTACCTTTGATTGCTGAAGTTGCAATTGTTTTGCCTGTCAGATCAACGATTGAAATTATACCTTCTTCTGCTTTCGTGTCTATTGTTAACGTTGTTTCTGCAGGATTAGGATAAATTCCGGAGATTTCCGAATGGATATCATTTACACCAAGTGTCAATGTGAAATCATTCTCGAATTCGTTACCATAGCCGCCAGCTCCGTGGAAACAGAATGAGCGAAGATGGAATGTATAAGTTGTTCCGCCTGTTAACGGCGCTGAACCGGTAGCAAGAGTAGTGGCATTAATATTTGTTAATGAAGTTGCGCTTGTATTAACGTAATCATTCGGAACAGATGGTGTTGTTCCCTGAGGAACTACCGCATAATAGTAACCATTTTGAGGAATTGTTGCCGGAGCCGTCCATGAAATGTTAACAGAGGCGTTTCCGTTATCTGTTATAGTGATATTTGCAGGATCCTGACAGCTTGCTGAAGAGATAGTAACAGTTACATCATCCTGGATCGGGGTAGCGTATCCGCCTGCGCCATGAGCACAAACTGCCATCACATGAACATCATAAGTAGAACCATCTGCCAGAGCTGTTCCGTTTTTCAACGTATCTGTTGTAAATGTTGTCGCAGAAGAAGCAGCTGTAAAGTAGTCAGCTTGAGCAGGGGTATTTCCTGTCGGAACAACAGCTATATAATAACCAATTGCCGGAAGAGTTGCCGGAGCTGTCCAGGAAGCAGTAACAGAGCCGTTTCCGTTATCCGTTACCACTAAATTTGTAGGCGCTGCACATGACGGTGTTGCTGCAATTGTTATAGTTACATCATCCTGGATCGGAGTAGCGTATCCACCTGCACCGTGAGCACAAACTGCCATTACATAAACGTCATAAGTAGAACCGTCTGCTAAAGCTGTTCCGTTTTTCAATGTATCTGTTGTAAATGTTGTCGCAGAAGGAGTTGCTGTAAAATAGTCTGACTGGGAAGGAGTAGTTCCTGTCGGAACAACAGCTATATAATAACCAATTGCCGGAAGAGTTGCCGGAGCTGTCCAGGAAGCAGTAAGAGATCCGTCTGTGTTATCTGTTAAAACTAAAGCTGTTGCAGCAGGGCAAGCTACGTCAGTTACTGTTACATCATCCTGGATCGGAGTAGCATATCCGCCTGCACCGTGAGCACAAACCGCCATTACATAAACGTCATAAGTAGAACCATCAGCTAAAGCTGTTCCGTTTTTCAATGTATCTGTTGTAAATGTTGTCGCAGAAGAAGCTGCTGTAAAGTAGTCAGCTTGAGCAGGGGTATTTCCTGTCGGAACGACAGCTATATAATAACCAATTGCCGGAAGAGTTGCCGGAGCTGTCCATGAAGCAGTAAGAGAACCATTCTGATTATCTGTCAATACTAAATTTGTAGGTGCTTCACAGGCTGCAGGCGCAGCGTAATCAGTAATATTAAGATCATCAATATTTATACGTTTTCCGTTGTCACCGGATACAATATCAAATTTTATACGGATATCTCCTGAGATATTGGTTGTTGCTGTCCATTGTGTTAGTACATCCACTCCTGCAAAGAATACAGTATCTCCTACATTTGTCCAGGTTGCTCCTGCATCATTACTGATTCTTACGACAACTTTTGGTGAAATCCCTGTTCTGTCCTGACTGAAATTAGCGCGTGCATAATAGAAAGAGATAGTACCTGCTCCGTTTGATTTGTCAGCAGCCATTACTGCATAAGCATTGTCTGATGTTTGTCTTCTCATCCGCATAGAGAAGCTACCATTTTTCATATCACCAGCATCAGTTGTGGAAGCTACCAGAGCATTTTTCAGTGTCCAGGTTATTCCATCAATATCAACGGGAGTTGTATTTTCTGCCCATCCTGATTTTGCTCCGTTCAGGTTTTCAAATCCTGTGCTGTATTGTGCTTTCGCCCCAAAGCAACTCGCTATAAAAGCAAGTATTAGAATTGATTTTCTTGTAAAATTCGTCATACTTTAAAGTTTTTTTGCCAAAGATAGGGTATAAAAATCTTTTTGAGAAAAAAAAGTTTTACAATTTGGTATTACCAAATCTTTAAGAAATAAAAAAGCTGATGAGAGATCATCAGCTTTATAATCAGATAAATGTATTTTTTATTTAGTCTCTGTTGCCGAATAGTCTCAACAAAGAAAGGAATAGATTGACAAATAAGATGTACAGGTTCAGGCCTCCGACCAATGCCAGCTTATCTCTTTCAACACCATCTAACATGGAGTTTTCAGCAACTCCTTTCAGCTGCTGCATCCAGTAAGCCGTCAGACCTGTAAATACAAAAACTCCTAAAAAGGAAATCCACCATGAAACCCCTTCTGAGTTAATAAAGAAATTGGCAATGGACGCGATAAACATCCCGATAAATACCATATACAACAAGCTTCCCATTTTGGTTAAATCTGTTTTTGTGGTATATCCCAATACTGCCATTCCGATAAATGTTCCCGCACTGACAAAGAATGTAGTCATGATGGATGCAATACTGTAATTAAAGAAGATGGTACTCAAACTAGCTCCAATCATTGCAGAATACAATGTAAATAGCAGCATAAGTATTGGAATAGATAAACTTCTGTAGGCCATCTGAATAACCAATGCAAGTCCTACCGGAGCAAATGCAATGATGTAAAATAATGGGCTAATACTTCCTTGTTCCGTAAAAAAGAGATTTTTAAAAGTTTCTGCTGAAGATCCAATGTAATAAGCTACACCTCCTGAAATCAGCAATGCCAGTCCCATATAGGCATATACTTTCTTAAAGAAATCCCTAGATAATTCCTTTGAGAAGGATCCTCTTTCCTGAATGAAATTTTCTTCCATAATTTTTAGTTTTAATGTAAATTAGCGTTTACTAAATTAATAAATTCTTTTCTGGTTGGTTCGTTTTCAAGAAAAACTCCCGTGAATGCGCTGGTTGTGGTAAATGAATTTTGTTTTTGTACACCTCTCATCTGCATGCACATGTGAGCACATTCCAGTACAACTGCGACACCTTGCGGGGCCAGCGTGTCCTGGATGCAATCTCTTATTTCCAGCGTCAGCCGTTCCTGAACCTGAAGACGTCTGGCGAAGGCATCCACGATTCTTGGAATTTTGCTGAGACCAACAATTCTTCCGTTGGGAATATAGGCAATATGTGCTTTTCCGAAGAAAGGCAGCATGTGGTGCTCACACAAAGAATACACTTCAATATCTTTTACGATGACCATTTCGGAATAGTCCTCATGAAACAGGGCGCCTTTTAAAATTTCTGCCGGATCCAGGTCGTAGCCATGCGTCAGGAACTGAAGCGCTTTTGCTACCCGTTCCGGAGTTTTCTGAAGACCTTCCCGCTCAGGATTTTCCCCCAGCTCAGCAATCACATCTTTATAGACAGATGCGATCTTTAATATTTTATCCGGATGTTTATCGCTCATTAGTTTCGTATTTAGTAAGGTACATGATCACCGAAATATTCCACAAAATTGTTCTCTGTTTCTTCCAGCCGGAGCTTGCATAAAATTCCGCCCTCTTTTTTTATAGGCATTTCCAGCAAATCCCATATTTTAATAATCAGGTTTTCGGTAGAAGGGAGCAAACCTTCAAGAAAGGGAACATCTAAGTTCAGATTTTTATGGTCCAGATGTTCAATTACTTCCTGCTTAATAATCTGGCTTAAGCGTTTTAAATCAATTACAAATCCTGTTTCTTCACTTGGAGCTCCTTTTACCGTCACAAACAAGTTGAAATTGTGGCCGTGCCAGTTTTTATTGCTGCATTTGCCGAAAACCTCCTGATTTTTTTCTTCCGACCAGTCGTTTCTCCAAAGCTTATGCGCCGCATTAAAACGCTCCTTTCTGACAATATATACTGTTTTCACGTGTTTGCATTAGACTACAAAGATAATAATTTGCAACGGCAGATTTACGTTTAACGAAAATAAAGGAATCAAAGCCAGGTTTGAAAGATTGCTTTTGCACGGATGTACAGATTATAAATACTGACAGGAGGTAATAATCTGTGTTAATCCGCTTTATCTGCGCTATCAGTGTCCCTGTTATCTCAAAATAAAAAGCCTCTCAGATGAGAGGCTTCGCGTGGGAATGGACGGAATCGAACCGCCGACACAAGGATTTTCAGTCCTTTGCTCTACCGACTGAGCTACATTCCCATCGTTTTGGTGAGGGCAAAGATAGATACATTTTTTGATTCACCAAGCGAATTGAATTATTTTTTTTACTTTTCCTGAAAAATTTGTCATGAGGTCGCTGGTTGTTGACGCAGGTAATACCCGGATTAAGATTGCAGCTTATTTATTCTCAGAATTATATGATCTGCATGTTTTCCCCTTTGGAGAAAGAGAAAAATGGCAGGATTTCCTGAAAAATGCTGTGTATGATACTGCTATCGTTTCTTCCGTGCTGAATGACCGGCAGACAGCGGAATTGATGTCTTGCGTGGAGGATGGGCTGCTGCTGTCTGAAAATACACCTGTACCGGTCACTGTGGAATATGATTCCCGCAGAACGCTGGGGAAAGACCGCCTTGCGAATGCAGTTGCGGCGTATGAAAAATCCCGGACGAACGCACTTGTTGTTGATATTGGTACCTGCATCAAGTTTGACTTTGTGACCAGTGAAGGGATTTTTCGCGGAGGATCTATCTCCCCGGGACTGCAGATGCGCTTTTCAGCGATGCACGAATTTACCGGAAATCTACCCTTATTAAAAAATAAGGTTCCTACAAAATTAATCGGGAATTCCACCGTTAATAGCATGACTTCCGGAGTAATGAACGGAGCAAAATATGAAATTGAGGGAATGATAAATGCTTATCTCGAAGAATTTAAAGATTTGGTTATCTTTGTCACCGGTGGTGATGCGGATAAACTGGATTTAAGCGCTTTAGCACCTCTGAATTATGATGAACATCTGACAATTAATGGATTATACAGTATTCTACAAAAGCAAAACAAGCAATAAGCTTATTCTTTGCTTTATTTTTATTTTTCTCACTTTGTCTTTTTTTGCGCAGCAAAATACAAATAACCCTTTCAGCTCAAACGGAATAGGAGATATGGATGTCGCAAACCATCCTGTTTACAATGCGTTGGGAAATACGCTGGCCACTCAGATGGACAGTATCACGGTTAATTTTTACAATCCGTCTTCTTACGCGAATATCAGCAAGGGTCAGCCTATTTTTTCCATCGGGCTGGATAATACATTTCATATCAGTAATAGCGGTGGAAATAAAGAAACAGGATCTTATACACAGATCAATCATTTTGCATTCGGGATCGCCTTTGCTAAAATCATGGGAGCATCCTTTGGCTTGCGGCCTTTTTCAAGAAGCAGCTATCAGTTTTATGAATCAGATCCGCTGAACAGCTCCAAAACGATGAGGCATTTATACCAGGGAAAAGGAAACTCCAATTTGTTTTTTGGCGGGCTTGCAGTAAATGCGCTGAACCTTAAACGCCATAAGCTGGGAGTAGGAGCTAATTTGGGATTCTTGTTCGGATCCACTGTAAATACACAAACAGCTTATATTGATAACGGCGCTTCTGTTCATGGAGGTGTAATGTATTCCACTACTTATTTTTTACGCTCTTTTTATTATGAGCTGGGACTTAATTATCAATTCCTGATCGGGCAGGACCGTATTATTCTGGGAGCTACTTTTACTCCCCGGCAAAACGTGACAGCGACGCATATTTACGAAAAAGCCTATACGAAAGATGTTGATGACTTTGATGACTATGCCTATATCCTTTCCGACCAGGTGAAAGGCTCCGTGACGCTTCCGCAAACTCTGGATATCGGTCTTCAATATGTGTTGAATACAAGGAAGAGAAATCAGAATGCAAAGCTGAATTCCCGTCTGACATTTACGGTTGATTATAAAATGAATCAGTGGACGGATTACAGAGAGAATTTTACGACAACTACCGGAAATTCCTACAGAAATACGACAGCTTATGCGGTCGGAATAGAATATGTGCCGCAGCAATTATTTTTAGACCGTGTTACAACAGGATATTTATCAAAAGTACGTTACAGAATCGGGGGCTCCATCAGCCAGCTGCCTTATGCTGTAAGCGGGACTTATGCTGATCGCAAGACGATCACCGCCGGTTTCGGTTTTCCGTTTCTGATTCAGCGTTCTATTTCTTCCGTCAATTTTTCATTTGGCTATACGAATCAGACAATTCCCGGAAATGCCTCTTACAACGAAAAGTTTTTTAACTTCAGCCTTGGTGTGAGCTTTGCTCCAAGCATCAATGACCGCTGGTTCAGAAAATATAAAATTGATTAATAATGCGTTTCGTTGGAATTATTCTTTCACTGATGATGTTCGGGGCATGCGTTAATGACCTTGAAAAAATTCATAAGATTACAGTGAAGAATAATGATCCGAATGAGCGTGTCCAGGATTTACAGCTGGTGTTCACCGATAGCGGGTACGCGAAGGTGCGTGTGTTCGCTACGATCGCTGAAACGTATTACGAACCGAAGAATGTGACGAAGCTGAAAGATAGCCTGTGCGTCTATTTCTTTGATTCCAAAGGAAAGATCGAAACTATTTTAACCGGAAAATACGGAGAGTATTACCCGGATGAAGGAAAGATGTTTGTCCGGAACCAGGTAGTTTTGTTAAAACCGGCACTGGAACAGAAGATGGAAACGGAAGAATTGATCTGGACACAGGCTGATTCAAGCATTTTTTCCCAGCGGGCGGTAACGGTAACAACTCCCGACGGCAAGTTTTTCGGGGACGGAGTGAAATCAAAGCAGGACTTTTCTTACTACGAATTTTTAAAACCGAGGGGAAGAATTATAAAAGATTGATTATGGGAACGTATAATAAAGTAATGATTTATATTTGGTGGATAATTGCTGTCAGTTCTGCAATTGGTGTTACCATTATGGGAATACGGTTCGGATTTGACCGCTGGTACCAATATTACTTTTTTTCAATTCTGGCATTGCTGATGGTTTTTATGAAACGTCTGATGATGAAAAGAATGCAAAAACATATCGACGAACTTGAAAATAAGAGCAAGTGACATACGGAGGTACTTTATAGTTTGCTTTCTATGGAGCTGCTCCTCGGTTCTTTTTGGTCAGTACGCCGTAAAAGGGACGGTTGTCGATGAGAATAATCACCCACTTTCAGGTGTTGAGATCTACGTTAAATTCAGTGAGGATACTCCCTATAAGACAGATGCGAAAGGAAATTTCGAGCTGCGTTTTCAACCGGGCGAAATCTATCTGATTTTTTCGCTTTGGGGCTATGAAGACAAGGAAGTGTTTGTGCCGGTGTCGTATTCGGATCAGGCCATCCAGGTGCAATTATTGCCGATACTTTCGGGAGAAACAGACGATATTATAATCAGCGCCAAAAAATCAAATGTCGGGCGGGAAGTGATCAAGAAAGTCGTTCAGAGGCGAGATACGATCAGCCCGTGGAATTATGCGCATCAGGTGAATGTTTATATTAAAACAATAGATGAAGACATTACTCCAAAGAACAATAAGAAGAAAGAAGAAGATACCAAAATCGAAGAAGACTTGTTCGATGAAAGTAAGGCCGGACAAAACCAGAAATTAAACCTTCTTGAAGTGCAGCTGGAGAAAAATTATGCCCCGGTAAACAAAGTCAAGGAGATCCGTAATGCTTATACTTTACGCGGTACGAGTGACAATATGTATTACCAGACAACTGTAAGGTCAGACTTCAATTTTTTTCAGAACACAATCGAGCTTCCTGATATCCATCAGACAGCAATACTTTCTCCCGTTTCCAATCCTGGAATCCTGGCCTACAAATACAAGCTGGAGTCGAAATACGAAGAAGGAGATAAAACAATTTACAAAATAAAGGTGACTGCCCGATCGACGTCAACATCAACGCTGGAAGGATATATTTATGTTATAGACTCGCTCTTCATTATCCAGAAGCTGGATCTGAAGCTGCAAAAGGGGAACCTGCTGAAATACGATTATTTCGGTGTCTATCAGGAATACGGATACAATGAAAAGGGAATCAACTACCTGGCAAAGCAGGAATTTGATTACGGAATAAAATACAATAATTACGTCCGGAAAATCAAAACACAGGTGGCTTATTCCAACTACCAGTTTGACAAGAGCTTTGAAAAGAAATTCTTTAACAGTGAAGTTGCAATCACAGAACAAGAAGCGTACGAGCGTGATTCAACTTACTGGAATGAAAAGCGCCAGATCAAGCTGACACCGGAAGAAATAAAGTTTATTCAGTATAACGATTCCATCAAATTTGCGCACAGCCGGAAGGAATACCTGGATTCTATTGACAGTGTATTCAACAGGGTTACCTTTTTGAAAGTCCTTTGGTACGGAGTTGATTTCCGAAACCGTGAAAAAAGAACACAATGGACCATCAATTCCATTGCGGCAAGCCTTCGTCCGATCTATATTGCCGGGCCTCGCTACGCACCGGGAGTTTATTATTTCAAGAAATGGAAAAATGAAAAATACATTGATCTGTTCGGAGAAGTTTCATACGGTTTTCTGAACAATGATGTGAAAGGAAGGACATCTTCCAGCTTCCGTTATAATCCCTTTAAGTCTGCATATATCCGCATGAGCTTTTTTCATGATTTTGACGCCATACGGAGCTATGATGCCATCACACAGATCTTTAAACGTTCCAATTTCATTGAAGTGACGGGAATACAGCTAACTCATAATTACGAATGGTTTAATGGCTTTTATTCTACTTTTACCTATAATTTCTCAGAGCGCCGCCCGCTGGAAGGATATAAATTTATCAACTGGCTGGACAAATCGCTGAACAACGATGACCCTACCGAATTTCATACGTATCAGGCAGGAGTCGCTAGTTTGCAGCTGTCTTATACACCCTTTCAGAAGTATATGAGAGAACCTTACCGGAAGGTGATTTTAGGTTCAAAATGGCCGATTTTCTATGTCTATTATGAGCGGGGAATCCCTAAGCTGTTCGGTAGTGATGTCGATTTCGACTACATCCGTTTTGGAATCCGCCAGCAGATCAGCCTGAGCTCTATCGGAACATTAAGCTATCATATTAAATCCGGCGAGTTTTTAAGCTCAAAAGATTTGCGGGATGCGGATAAGAAATACCTTCGCCGGAGTGATCCGATCTGGTTTTCCAACCCGATGTACTCCTTCCAGAAATTAGACACACTGATACCTACTATCAGAAGAATCATTGAAGCACATGTTCTGTACCATGATAACGGAGCGATTATCAATAAAATTCCGTTCATGAAAAAGACACGGATCGGCTTGGTTGGAGGAGCGGGATTTGCCTATTTACAGGACGGACACTGGTGGCATGGTGAGGTGCTGGCAGGTTTGGAACGCAATATTAAATTTTCCCGGCGACTACTCCGGATCGGTGCTTATTACGTTCTTTCCAAAGGAAGAGACATCCAGATCCATCACAGCTTCAAGATCTCTTTTGCCGTTCTGGACGACCGTACCATGAAATACAATTTTTAGAAAGACTTTAAGAAGCTAAGGTATTCAGACGCAAGGATCTTATGACAATTTCTGATAGCAATATTTACTGTTCTCAGGATTCGATTTCAGGTTCCTGAACAATTTCTCAAATAACGGTAAATTCGTAACTTTACACATCTTTCTTATTATAAAACCATGAAGCTGCTGATTTTTTTCTTTGTGCTTATCGCCACATGTTCCGTGACTGCCCAGCTTAAAAGCGGATTTGATGCCAATGAAGCACGTGCAATGATCCAGATCTGCAATAGTTTTACCTATCTGGATCTGTATGGCAGTGACATTGAAATTCTTCCCGCCGGTTATAAAAAAGTATATACCTCTCCGGTTTACGGAATGGATAATAAATTTCAGATTTATACGAGTGGAAATAAAGGCGTGATTCATTTCCGGGGTTCTACCTCAAAGCAATCCAGCTGGCTGGAAAATCTTTATGCTTCTATGATTCCTGTGAAGAGTAAAATTCTTATTAACGGTAAAGAATTTGAATACCAGGTTGGGGAAAACAGGGAGAGCCATATTCATGCGGGTTATATGCTGGCAGTCTGTTTTTTTAAGGATGATCTGTTGAAGCAAATAAAAGGATTAAACAAAGAAGGAATTTATAATATCTGTATTACGGGTCATTCTCAGGGAGGGGCACTGGCACAGATAGTACGTGCTTATCTGGCATATTTGCCGGAAAAAGAGCTGAGCGCAAAGAATAACTTTAAGGTTTACGCTTTTGCAAATCCCATGATTGGTAATCCTTCGTTTGTTAAGGAGTACAATGAAAAGTTCTGTGAACCGGGTATGAGCTACCTGATCCACAATCCTGCAGATTTCGTTCCGAGGTTGCCCGTAAGCTATAATGACAGTACTTTCTGGAAAGAAAATTTATCGGATATTATCCTGAACCGGGAAGAATTCTCCATTCAGAAAACAGCCTTGGAAGGCGGATTGTACCTTTTTAAGGACAAGGTCAACCTGATGGTGAGAAAGATGTCGCAGAATATAGAAAAGCAATTGATAAAAGAGCTGGGAGAAATTGTCATGCCTGCATTTTATGAGGATGTAAATTATGTGCACACCGGAAATAGAATAATGCTTTCACCCACGGAATATCCGTTAGAGCTTAAAGATTCTTCCATTTTGCAGAGTGATTCGCTGATGCGGATTTACAAACGGGATGAACACGGAATATTTGAAGATAAAGATCTTTACAAACAGCCAAGTAAATTTTTGCAGCACAAACCCTATAATTATTATACGGCAGTACTGAAAGCTTATTTTCCGGAAGCCTATGATCAGTTAGGGCAGAAGTATTTTGTGATGCCGGAGAAAGTGAAGAGGTAAATTACCCGATTTCTTCCTTATAAAAATCCATTAGTAAAGTTTTCACATCTTCCGCTGCCTCTTTATGGGACATGTGCCCTACGCCTTTTAAAACAGAAAGGTCGAATGGTTTTTTAGTTGTTTTTTCCAGCATCAGGTTCATCGGAACAGAGGTGTCCAGCTCTCCCTGAATGATCTTCAGATTTGTTCCCAGGCAATCAGCAATACCTTCCGAGCTTGTCCGGTTCATCATGGCTTTTGTTGCTGTAAGAATAGCTTCCAAAGGCATTTGCTCAGCGATCTTAACCATTTCTTCAATAAATACGGAATGGGCAGCGGGATCAACGAACATTCCTGGAATAGCTTCCAGAAGGTACCGGTTCTTATTCTTTTCCAATATCTGTAAAACACGCTGGCGTTCTTTTTGTTTTGCAGGTGAATCCTGCCAGAAACAAGAGTTTAAAAGCACCAGTTTTTCTATATCGGAAGAATGCTTCGCCATCTCCAGCGCAATATATCCTCCCATTGAATGACCTACCAATCCGAATTCGAAAATTCCTTCTGTTTCCAGGACTTTGAAAACTTCCAGACCATACAGGCGTAAATCCGCATCAATATTGTTCAAATCTGATTTCCCATGCCCGGGAAGATCAATTAAAACGGATTGGAATGGCATCTGCTCCAACATTAACGGAGTCCACATTTGGGTAGATTCCAGAAAACCGTGTAGAAAAACAACAGGATATCCCTTTCCGATAATTTCGTAGTTCAGCATTTTTTGAAATGAAAAAGCCACAGGCTCTAATGATAAACCTGTGGCATTTTGAATGATATTATTTTGAATTCATGATTTCTTCGATATGATCCGCTTCGATAGGAATGTCGCGCATCAGGTTGAATGCCGGCCCGTCTTCCCGTATTACCAGATTGTCTTCAATACGGATTCCCAAACCTTCTTCACGGATATAAATTCCCGGTTCGCAGGTAAATACCATATTCGCCTTGATCGGCTCATTCCACAATCCCACATCGTGCGTATCCAAACCGAGGAAATGGGAGGTTCCGTGCATAAAGTATTTTTTGTATGCCGGCCAGTTTGGATCCTGATTCTTAATATCGGTGCTGTCGATCAGCTTTAATTTGATCAGCTCCGCTTCCATAATCCTTCCTACTTCCTTTTGATACTCCGCAAGTATTATTCCCGGAACCAATAGCTTCTCCGCTTCTTTTTTGACATGAAGGACTGCATTATAAACCTCCTTTTGGCGGTCAGTGAACCTTCCGTTCACCGGAATGCTCCGCGACAGGTCAGATGAATAATTGGCATATTCCGCAGCTACGTCCAGCAGGATCACATCTCCGTCTTTACATTGCTTGTTATTTTCAATATAATGTAATACGCAGGCACTTGCTCCGGAAGCAATGATCGGAGTGTAAGCAAAACCTTTTGATCTGTTACGTATAAACTCGTGGATAAATTCTGCTTCCAGCTCGTATTCCCAGACACCTGACCTGGTAAACTTCAAAACGCGTTCAAATCCTTTTTTGGTAATGTCGCATGCCGTTTGCATCAGATCCAGCTCCTCTTTTTCTTTGACGGAACGAATCCGGTGAAGAATAGGAGCGCTTTTATATACCTGGTGAGCAGGATATTGCGCTTTCACTTTTTTAATAAAGCGGTCTTCACGGGTTTCCATCTCAACAGAATGGCGTAAATGCTCGTTGGTATTCAGATAAATACCTTCGGCTTCTGCCATCAACTGGCGGAAGATCATTTCAAACTGATGCGTCCAGTAAACGGTTTTTATGCCGGAAACTTCAAAAGCTGCTTCTTTTGTCAGCTTTTCACCTTCCCAGATAGCGATATGCTCGGATGTTTCACGTAAAAACAGAATTTCACGATGCTTTTCATCAGAAGCGTCCGGGAATAATACCAGGATGCTTTCTTCCTGATCAGCTCCTGTCAGATAGAAAATATCTCTGTGCTGTGCGAAAGGTAGCGTACTGTCTGCAGAAACAGGATAAATATCATTCGAATTGAAAACCGCTAATGTGTTTTCTTTCATATTTTTGACGAACTTTTCCCTGTTTTTGATGAAAAGCTCCTGAGGTATGCGATCGTATTTCATACTATTTTTGATTAAACATTACGAAATTAACTATTCATTGCGTAACTTGTATTAATTTAGGAGGACTTTAAATGTTGGAAGATCGTTAAATAATTACCAGAAACCGTGAAAGTCTGTGATTTAAAAAAAAATCAATTGCTCACTAATAGCGTTTAACCTTTAACATAAAGTAAATTGAGATCCTTTTTTTTATTATTGGTACTGTTGTTTACACAACTCTCCTGTTCCGACCGGGAGAATGAAAAAATAATAGAATACACTGACATAAACAGTATAGAAAAAGATCTGCGGACTTACGGCTTGCCCTTAACAGTACGTTTTCCCGTAGAAGATGAGGTGATCGGAAACTATAAGATCCAGGTAAAAAATGAGCTGGACGGCTTCATCTGGCACTTAAAAAAGGGAGAAGATTTTCAGTTTCTGGTTGAAGAGCTGGGAGGAGATGAGCAGCTTTTTGATGATACTATTGACGCAATGCTTTCTGTTGATTTTTTCTCTTCCGCAGTAGAAAAACGTGCACCTGATCTGTTTGTTTTTCATCTGAATAAAGATGAAGAAAATGAGTTTTATTATATCATGAGAAAAATTAAAGTAAATGGTATTTTTTTCATGATTTCTACCCTGGAGGAAGGTGTTGCCCCTGCATATTTTGAAAGAATGCTCCAGACAATTCTCAGTGTTAAGGAAAATTAACCTTCTGCAGGAGGTGCTTTAATCATTTTAATCTGTCCTTTCTTTCATTAAATATTCCTATTTTTGTAGGACTATTTTCAGAAGATGATTCCAGAAAGAGAAAAAATACTTGAGCTGTTGGGGACAGTGAACGATCCTGATTTAAAAAAAGATATCGTTTCTTTGAATTTTGTAGATGATCTTGTATTGGAGGAAAACAGAATTTCATTGACTGTTTCCACTTCTAATCCGGCATTGCACGCACGAAAAAAAATGCAGGAGCTGGTGACAAATACCTTAAAAGGCCGGTTTTCTGATATGGAGATTGATTTGACGGTAAAGTCACTTCCCGCTGATGCTTCGCAGGCACGGAGAAAAATTCTTCCTGAGATTAAAAATATAATTGCCGTGGCTTCCGGAAAAGGCGGCGTAGGTAAATCTACGGTTACGGCAAATCTTGCAGGCGGACTGGTAAAGAAAGGTTATAAAGTCGGGATTGTAGATGCGGACATTTACGGACCGTCCATGCCGACCATGTTTGATGTCGTCGGAGAACGCCCGACAATGATCGAATACGAAGGAAAACCGATGATCCGGCCTGTACTGAGCTATGGAATATATATTCTTTCCATCGGATTTTTTACAGAACAGGATAACGCTGTTGTCTGGCGCGGCCCGATGGCTGCTAAAGCCATGACACAGATGCTGACGGATGCGCATTGGGACGAACTGGACTACCTGCTGATTGATTTGCCTCCGGGAACAGGAGATATCCATTTGTCGCTGGTACAAACCGTTCCTCTGGATGGAGCAGTGATTGTCAGCACACCGCAGGAAGTAGCCCTGACAGATGCCCGCAAAGGAATCAATATGTTCAAGTTGGATACGATAAACGTTCCTATTATTGGTATTGTCGAAAATATGGCCTGGTTTACACCGGAAGAATTACCGGATAATAAATACTTTATTTTTGGAAGAGACGGGGCGAAGAATCTTGCAAATGGTATGAATGTGCCGTTTTTAGGACATTTACCGCTGGTTCAGAGCATTCGTGAAGCAGGTGATGCCGGCCGTCCGGCGGTTTTTCAGGAAAACAGCTTACTGGCTTCTTACATTGATGAAATGGTGGACCGCTTCATTGAAAACGTAAATCTGGCAAGGATAAGCAGAATTAAAAAGGCACAACATGCATAACAGAGAAGAATTATTGGCAAGAATTGAATCTTCATTGGAAGCGATTCGTCCGCATTTAGAAGCTGACGGCGGAAATGTGGAGGTGGTGGACTTTACGGACGAACATATTGTTAAGATCCGCCTTTTGGGAGCATGCAGCGATTGCAGCATGTCACTGATGACCATTCGTGCCGGAATCGAAGAAGCGATTAAGCGCGTGGTTCCGGAAGTAGCAGGAGTTGAACCGGTAACTGATATATTTTAAAATATGAAAAACGTAATTTTATTAGCAGGATTAGCATTCTTCTTTGCTGCTTGTACAGGCAACAAAGCAGGACAGGCAACGAATGAAGACACAACAGTTCAGGAGCAGGCAGATAATCATAAATCAGTGGTTCCGACTTCTGTTTTGAGCGCTGAAATTGCCGGAATGAGCTGTGTGAAAGGTTGCGGTTCTTCTATCCGTAAAGAATTGTACGGTAACGGAGGAATTTCCAAAGTGGAATACGATTTTGAGGAGAACAGGGAATTCAACGGTATCAAAGTATATTACGATGAAAATCAGATTTCCGAAGACGAGATTATTCTTGCATTAACCACAATGGAAGAGCACAAATACACTATTGAAAATCCGCATTCTGAAAAAATCGAAAAGTAATTCATGAAATTACATTACCGTATTTTAGGTGAAGGAAAACCTTTTGTGATCTTACATGGTTTATTCGGCTGTTCGGATAACTGGCAGACACACGCGCTCAAGCTGGCGGAATACTATCAGGTGATTTTAGTGGACCAGCGGAATCATGGCCATTCGGACTGGACTGAAACACATACCTACGAGGATATGGCTGCTGATTTATTTGAGCTTTGCCAGGACCTGGAATTGAAAGATTTCATCTTGATGGGACACTCGATGGGAGGGAAGACAGCAATGTTTTTTGCCGGTCAGCACGAGGAGCTGATCGAGAAGCTGATTATTGTGGATATGGGTATGAAAGCGTATCCGCCGCACCACTCAGATATTATTGCAGGTATAAAATCGCTGAATCTGGATAAGTATACCGCAAGAAGCCAGGCAGATGAAGATCTTAAAAAATCGATTTCCTCTTATAGTGTCAGACAATTTTTACTGAAAAATTTATACTGGAAGGAGAAAGGGAAGCTGGCGTGGAGAATGAATGTCTCCCTGTTGGAGAAAGAAATGCCGTCTATCCTGGAAGCGTTTCAGCCGGATAAGTCGATAAGCATTCCGACGCTGTTCATAAAAGGAGCGCTTTCCAATTATATTTTAGAGGAAGACTGGAGTTCAATAGAAGATGTTTTTATTGATGCCCAGCTGGATATTATCGAAGATGCAGGACACTGGGTTCATGCGGAGCAGCCGGAGGCTTTTATCAATGCAGTGTTATCATTTTGTTTACGTTGATTCATGAGTGAAAAAAGAACAGAAATAGAAGGGACGGGTGAGTTCAGGCTGATTCAGAAGCTGACGTCTAATTTTATAAATCGTCAGAGCTCCACACTGAAAGGCATCGGAGACGACGCGGCTGTGATCAGCATTTCAGATACACACGCGATGGTGATCTCAACAGACTCTTTTTTAGAAGGAGTCCATTTTAATTTGATGTACACTCCGTTTAAGCATTTAGGATATAAATGTGTTGTAGCGGCAATTTCAGACGTTATCGCGAT
Organism: Flavobacteriia bacterium 40-80; assembly: GCA_001899145.1. Taxonomy (GTDB): domain Bacteria; phylum Bacteroidota; class Bacteroidia; order Flavobacteriales_D; family Crocinitomicaceae; genus 40-80. Next base: position 178,567 of record MKVF01000004.1, on the reverse strand, counting down.
GAATGTTGTTCCGCAGCAGATCGTCATTTCCGTAGCTGTTTCCAACCGTTTTCCCATAGAGGTTTTAGAAGAGCTGTATGAAGGAATCCATACAGCCTGCGATGTTTATACGCTGGACTTGGTGGGAGGAGATACAAATCCTTCCGTTTCAGGAATGCAGATCAGTATTACGACAGTGGGAACAGCAAAAAAGGAACAGATCGTTTATAGAGATACGGCAAAAGAAAATGACCTGATTGTTGTGACGGGAGATCTGGGAGCTCCTTATATGGGCTTGCAGATTTTGGAGCGGGAAAAAGAAGTATTTAAAGCAAATCCGGGTATCCAGCCTGATCTGGAAGGAAATGACTACCTGCTGGAACGGCAGTTAAAGCCGGAAGCCAGAAAAGACATTCTGCGGTTTTTGGAAGAGCTGAAAGTAAAGCCTACCGCGATGATCGATCTGTCTGATGGCCTGGCATCTGATCTTTTCCAGATCTGCGAAGCATCCGGCTTGGGATGTTCCGTTTACGATGAAAAAATTCCGATAGATGCCAAGACATCCATGGCGGCTATTGATTTTAATATTGATCCGGTAACGGCAGCGTTGAACGGAGGTGATGATTACGAGCTGTTGTTCACAATTGCCCTGTCGGATTATGATAAGATCAAAGGAAATCCGCATATGACGGTCATCGGGCACATGGCCGATGCAGCTTCGGGGAAATTATTCATTGATAAGAATGGAAGTGTTGTTCCGCTGAAAGCACAGGCGTGGTAGTGAGTGATGTAAAATGAATTTGATTTAAGAGTGAAAAAACAAAAGGTGTCCGTTTCGACACCTTTTACTTTTTTATGAAGTCTTTATTTGCTGATTCTATTTGATTTTCGGCAGGTTAATCTTTTCCCTGACTACATTGCTTGTAGGGAAGTCAATTTCAATTTTCGACTTTACTTTTTCCGCTTCATTGTACGTACGGAAATCTCCGGCTTTTAAAAAGAAATTAGGAGCTTTATAAATGACATAAGTGTCAATCTCCGGAAAAGCACCCGAAAATTTTGCTTTGGCGGTTTCGATAGCTTCCCGTGACTGCTCGAAAGTCAGCTGAACCCGGTAGCCGTCAATCTGAGGAGTTGTGTTTGGAGGAACGATTAAGCCGTAATCCGCTATTTTCTGGTCCAGCCGCTGGTCTTTATGAATAGTCACAGAGCCTGTTTGAGCTGTAACTACCGAAGTGATTGAAGATAATAATCCGATAATAAAAAGATTTAATTTCATCCGGTTTCTGTTTTATTTTTTAACCCGGATAAAGATATCTCAAATACCCTTCCAAAGTTCTGTTTTATTTTTATTTAGAAAGATTATAAATTAGGAGGAAGGGCCTCATTTTTGTCATGAAACTGTCATTTCATTTAGTGATTATATTAATTTTGCCATCGTTGGATTTCAGATAATTTAACAACGTTATTTAAGCATTTAAATAAGATATTTATAATCAAATGATTAGAAAATTTACAAATTGGTGTGTTGTAGCGGTAACAGTAATGTTAACAGCTGCATCTTTTGACGTTTACTCTCAAGGGGAAACTTTATTCAAGAACAAGTGTTCAACGTGTCACCAGATCTTCAAGGACGGAACAGGTCCTAAGCTTTACAACGTAAGGGAAAAATGGGCAAGCGAAGGAGCAAAAGAAGGTTCTATTTATGCGTGGGTTAATAACTGGCAGAAAGCTGCAGCGACAGATCCTTATGCTGAGCAGGTTTCTAAGATAAAGCCGACCAGCATGAATCAATTCCCTGATCTGACAAAAGAGGATATTGATGCAATCTTTAACTATGTGGATGCACAGCAGGATCCTGCTACAAAAGTAGCTGAGGGACCTGGAGGAAGTACGGATGTTACTGTTGAGCAGGAGTCCGGAAATACATGGTTGTGGATCGTTGCAGGTTTGATTTTTGTAACAATTATATTAACGCTGGGAGGTGTCAGAAGACAACTTTCCCAGGCAGTAGCTGAAAAAGAAGGTGGAAACGTCAATGACTATCCTTCTTATGGAGCGGAGGTCAGACAGTGGATGTGGAAAAACAAGATTTATGTGGGGATCACAGGTCTTGTTGTGACCCTTGCATTATTGATCATGGGTATTCAGGCCTTAGGAAATATTAACGTGATGGAGGCTTACCAGCCATCACAGCCAATTGACTTTCCTCACTCTGTTCACGCAGGAATTAACGGTATTGACTGTAAATACTGTCATAACTCGGCTGATAAGTCCAGAACTGCAGGAATTCCAACTGTGAATGTATGTATGAATTGTCACAAGCAAATTTCAGGAAACACACCTGAGCAGGAAGCTAAGATTAAAAAAATCTACGAAGCAGCAGGCTGGGATGGTTCTGAATATACAGGCAAAACAAAACCATTGGTATGGAATAAAGTTCACGTTCTTCCTGATCATGTTTACTTCAGCCACCAGCAGCACGTCGTTGTAGGAGGTGTTGATTGTAAACAATGTCACGGAGACATGACAAAACAACAGCAAACAGCTCGTATTGTTCCGGTTGAAGAGTTAAATAAAATAGAGGGGAATATTCCGCTGACAAAACCAACACTGACAATGGGGTGGTGTATTGAGTGCCACAGTGAGAAAGGAATTACAGACGGTCCTCTTTCAGATAAAAAATCAGGATATTACGATGAGATTCACAGACGTTTGATGAACAATGATCGTACGCTTTATGATAAGTATCTGAAAGACGGTAAAGTTACTGTAAGAGAATTAGGTGGTTGGGAATGTGCTAAATGTCACTATTAATTATTAAAAAGAAGAAGTCGAAAATCTATGGGAACGACAAAAAAATATTGGAAAGGTATAGATGAATTAAAGGAAACACCTGCTTATCTTGAAGGAAGAGATCAAGAGTTTCCACAGTCTATGTCCGTTGATGAATTTTTGGGAGACGAATCGTTAAACGAAGCTTCTACTGGCCGAAGAGATTTCTTGAAATTCTTAGGATTCTCTGTGGCTGCTGCTACATTGGCATCTTGTGAAGCTCCGGTTACAAAAGCAATCCCTTATGTAATTAAGCCGGAAAACGTAACACCGGGTATGCCTACGTGGTACGCTTCCACTTATTATGACGGTGCTTCGTATGCCAGCATTCTGGTGAAAACAAGAGAAGGACGTCCTATTTTTGTGAAAGGAAATCCTGACTTCGGTTTTACTAAAGGGAATGTAAATCCTCAGATAGTAGCTTCTGTACTTTCTTTATATGATAGTACAAAGCTGAAAGGACCAAAATTCAAAGGTGCTGAAAAGGCAAACTGGTCTGCTGATATAGATGCTCCGATTAAAAGTGAATTAGCTTCAATTAAAGCAAAAGGCGGAAAAATTGTTTTTGTAACAAATACAATTATCTCTCCGGCATTAAAAGCTGCAATTGAAAAATTCAAAGCCACTTACGGAACAGAAGGAAATTTTGAGCATATTCAATATGATGCCGTTTCTTACGCGGGAATCAGAAAAGCTAACGAGCTGTCTTTCGGGAAAAATGTAATTCCGGATTATGACTTCTCCAAAGCGAAAACAATTGTTTCCGTAGGAGCAGACTTCTTAGGCTCATGGCTGATGTCGGTTGAATACCAGGCGCAGTACGGCGAAACAAGAAACCCGGATGCTGCATGGATGTCCAAACACTTCCAGTTTGAATCCAATATGTCGGTGACAGGTACCGCTTCTGATTACAGAGCGATGATCAAACCGTCCGAACAAGCGAAAGTACTATCTTATATATTAGGTAAGTTTGGTGTTAGAACAAGCGTACCTTCTGATTTGCAAAAAGATGTTGCGGCTATCGCAGACAGAGCAGTTGAAGAATTAAAGAAAACAAGAGGTGAGTCTGTTGTGGTTGCAGGAGCAAATGATGTTACGGTTCAGGTCCTTGCAAATAAGCTGAACAGTGTAATCGGCGCTTATTCTACGACAATTAATATTAACAACCCGGTGAACTTGTTCGCTTCTGAAGATGAGAAGATGTACAATTTCGCGAAAGATCTGATAGCAGGCAAGAAAACAGATGCGATATTCTTCTACGGAGCGAATCCTGTTTATACTCTGCCGAACGGAAAAGAATTTTCCAAAGCTTTAGAAGGCATCAGTCTTTCTGTTTCTTTCTCTGCTTATGAGGATGAAACAGCTTCAAAATGTAAATATATCACTCCGGATCTTCATGCGTTGGAAGCATGGAATGATTATGCTCCTAAAGCAAATCATTACTCTATCGCGCAACCAACTATCCGTCCGTTGTTTAATGCAGCTTCAGTAGTTGAATCATTATTGGTTTGGTCGGATGAGTCTGTTATTCGTGGCGGGAAAGATTCAAAAGTTGCATACCGTTTTATCCGTGATACATACGAGTCAAATGCAGCGAATACAGTTCGTTTTGACTTATTGGTTCACAACAGCTGTATAGATACGGAAAAACAGATTGCCTCAGCAGAATTTAACGACGCGGCGTTATCAAACTTGAAATACACTCAGCCTGCTAAAGGAGGTTTTGAGATCGAGCTATATCAAAAAGCAGCAATCGGAACAGGTCTTCAGGTTGGTAACCCATGGTTACAGGAAATGCCGGATCCAATTACGAAAGTGACATGGGATAATTACATTACCATGAACCCGGTTCAGATGAAAAAGCTGGGCTACGCTACAACGTATGATGAGCGTCATGGTTTGAATCTGGCAACGGTTAACGTAAACGGAGTTGAGCTGGAATTACCTGTGGTTCCTTCGCCGGGTCAAACATTAGATACAGTAGGAATCGCTTTAGGTTACGGACGTGGTGAAAACGGTGAATCCGTTGGTGCTGCTGCTTATGTAACTAAAGAATACGGAGGTTTCGAGCTGGATGAAAACGGTAATAAGCTTCCTGTTGGTAAGAATGCATTTAAATATACATCTTACAATAACGGAACATTCAATTATTACACTGCTTCTGATGTTAAGAAATCAGACAAGCCGCTTTACGCGATCGCAGCGACGCAAATCCACCATACGGTGATGGGACGTCATTCCATTATTAAAGAAACAACGTTAGATATTTATAAATCTACAGGTAAAGAAGCTTATAATCCTTCAAATATGCTGGTAACTCACCACGGAGAAGTTCCTGTAAGTGAATTTGACCTGTGGGAAGCTCATCCGGTAGAAAAAATCGGGCACAGATGGGCAATGACCATTGACCTGAACCAGTGTTATGGTTGTGGTTCCTGTTTGGTTGCCTGCCAGGCTGAGAACAATGTTCCGGTTGTAGGTAAGCATGAGGTTAGAAAAGGACGTGAGATGGCGTGGTTACGTATCGACCGTTACTACTCCTCAGAGCAGGAAGTTGCTACGGGCTTGAAAAAAGACAGAAAAAACTTTGATTATGATGAAGCGGAATTAGCATCACTGAATCCTAAAGTGGTTCACATGCCGATGATGTGTCAGCACTGTAACCATGCTCCATGTGAGACAGTGTGTCCGGTAGCGGCTACTAATCACAGTAATGAAGGTTTGAACCAGATGGCTTACAACAGATGTATCGGTACGCGTTACTGTGCGAACAACTGTCCTTATAAAGTACGTCGCTTTAACTGGTTTAATTATCCTTCTTACAAGAAATTTACACAAGTGAATCCTGCACAGGATGATTTAGGAAGAATGGTATTGAATCCGGATGTTACAGTTCGTACCCGAGGTGTAATGGAAAAATGCTCTTTCTGTGTTCAAAAAATCCAGGCTGGTAAGCTGGTTGCTAAAACAGAAGGCCGTCCGGTTCAGGATGGAGATGTAACGACTGCTTGTGCTGAAGTATGTCCTTCAGGAGCAATCATCGTGGGTGACTGGAATGATATCAACTCCATGGTTCGTAAGAGCTCGGAAGAGAAACGCTCCTATCAGGTATTGGAAGAGATCGGCGTAAAACCGAATGTCTGGTACAAAACTAAAGTGAGAAATGATGAAAATGCTGAGTTAGCGAAGGTTCAGGTAGATAAACCAGTTGCTCATCATGAAGCTGAAGGTCACGAAACTAAAAAACATCATTAATAACTCGATAAATTAATTTGCAATGCATAAGGAAGCAGCAATTAGAGAACCGTTAATACTTGGTCACAAAACGTACGGTGATATCACTAACGACGTTTGTAAGCCAATTGAGGATAAAGCGCCAAAAACATGGTATGTCCTATTTACTATTGCACTGATTATTGGTCTTTATGGTGTGGGAAGTATCCTGTACTTATTAGGAACCGGTATCGGTGTCTGGGGATTAAATAAAACGATCGGTTGGGCGTGGGATATCACCAACTTCGTATGGTGGGTAGGTATTGGTCACGCCGGTACATTGATCTCAGCTGTATTATTATTATTCCGTCAGAAATGGAGGATGGCGATTAACCGTTCTGCAGAGGCGATGACGATCTTTGCGGTATTCATGGCGGGTACTTATCCGTTGATTCACATGGGCCGCTTATGGGTAGGTTATTGGGTATTCCCTCTTCCGAATCAATTTGGATCTTTGTGGGTGAACTTTAACTCTCCGTTATTGTGGGACGTATTCGCAATCTCGACATATTTATCCGTTTCAGTAGTATTCTGGTACATAGGATTGATTCCTGACTTCGCTACAATCAGAGACAGAGCGAAAAAACCGGTAGCGAAAAGAATGTATTCTATCCTTTCTTTCGGCTGGTCAGGAAGAGCTAAGCAATGGAACAGATTTGAATTGGTATCCTTAGTGTTGGCAGGTCTTGCTACCCCGTTGGTATTCTCGGTGCACTCGATTGTATCTTTTGACTTTGCTACTTCCGTTATTCCGGGATGGCATACCACAATTTTCCCGCCATACTTCGTTGCAGGGGCCGTTTTTTCAGGTTTTGCGATGGTGCAGACCTTAATGCTGATCATGAGAAAGGCGATGAATCTGGAAGCATATATCCATACACGACATATTGAATACATGAACATCGTAATCATGGTTACCGGTTCGATTGTGGGTGTTGCTTATATTACAGAATTATTTATTTCCTGGTATTCCGGTGTGGAATATGAAGGATACGCTTTCCTTAACCGTTCGACAGGTCCTTACTGGTGGGCGTACTGGTCAATGATGACATGCAATGTGGTTTCTCCACAGCTGATGTGGGTAAGAAAACTGAGAAGATCAATGTTATTTACCTTCTTTATCTCTATTGTAGTGAACATCGGTATGTGGTTCGAGCGTTATGTAATTATCGTGACTTCTATCCACAGAGATTACTTGCCGGCAGCTTGGAGCATGCACTACCCGAGTCATATTGATATCTCAATTTACCTGGGGACAATCGGATTATTCTTTGTATTTTTCTTGTTGTTTGCCCGTTACTTCCCGGTATTACCGATTGCTGAGTTAAAAACAATTTTGAAATCTTCTGGAGAATATTACAAAAACTTACCAGATGATCATCATCACGATGACGAACACGAAGATTCTCATCATAATACTAACAATCATTAATTAGAACCATGGCAGATAAAGTATTTTATGCAATGTACGACGATGACGATGTGCTGAAAAAAGGCGCAAAGAAATTAGTCGCTAAAGGAATAAAGGTATCTGAAGTATTTTCACCTTTTCCAATCCACGGAATTGATCCTATTATTGGTGTTAAAAATACAAGGTTGGGGATAATGGCATTTATCTACGGTCTGACAGGCTTATGTGTTGCGACCTTGGGGATGCGTTATTTCATGATTGTTGACTGGCCAATGAATATTGGAGGTAAGCCAAATAATACATATCTTGAGAACATGCTGGCATTTGTTCCTATTTCGTTTGAGTTCACGGTTTTGTGCGCTGCTCACGGAATGGCATTAACTTATTTCCTGAGAAATAAAACATTGCCGGGAATGCCGTCTTCTAATCCGGATCCGAGAACTACCGATGACAAATTCGTTATGGAAGTTCGCCTTTCTGAAAATGGAAAATTTTCCGCAGAAGAGATTCATGATTTGTTAAGATCTACGGGGATTGTTGAATTAGACCAAAGAGAAATTTAAAGAAAAGGTAAATTGCAAAGCAATGAATAAAGTTTATAAATCTATTACAAGTTTATTTGGTGCAGCTTTAACATGTATGCTTGTCGCTTCATGTTCGAGTGATCCGGATAGTTCCGGTGTTGAATATATGCCGGACATGTATCGTTCACCTGCAATTGAACCTTATGTCGATTACGGTGAGCTTAGAGGTAGAGTTCATGCAGATGTTGCACGTTCACAATCCGCACTGACTCCTCCGGCTTTTACAATTCCTTACTATGGAACAGATTCAAAAGAAGTGGAATTGATGTTGCCGTATCAACGTAAAGCGACAATAGCTTTTGCCAAAACACACGGTTTGTACGCCGATGATCTATTAATAACAGAAGATCCTGAGGTGGAGTATAGAGCAGCAGCGGAAGATAAAAACCCGATTGCATTGACTCCGGCGAACAGCGAGGCTCTTTTTTCCAGCGGTAAAACAATTTATTCTTCCAAGTGTGCTCATTGCCACGGTGAAAAAGGAGATGGAGAAGGCCCGATGGTAAAAAGCGGAGCATATTCTGGTGCCGCTAATTTTGGCGCTCTTGCAATTGCGGATGGTCAGATGTTCTATTCAATTTATTACGGTAAAGGTATGATGGGATCACATCGTTCTTTATTGAATAAAAAAGAGATATGGACAGTGATTCATTATATCAAAAAATTACAAAATCCTAATTACGGGTCTGATGCTGCAGAAACTGTAGCTGCAGATTCAACAACTGTAAAATAATAAAATAAAAAGCGAATTAAGATGGAGTTTAAAATATCTAAAAAAGCCAATTTATTTACGATTATATTAATTGCAGTTGGCGTAGTTTTTACAGGCTTGGGAATTGCCTGTGAGTTATCTCACGGAGAAAATCATTTCGCACAACGCTTTTTAGCGAATATGTTGATTGATGGTTTTTATTTCTTTGCCATTGGTTTAGGAGCGTTATTTTTCCTTGCATTACAATATGCAACCGAGACAGGATGGTATGTAGCTGTTAAGCGTATAATTGAATCCGTAGCACTTTATTTACCATACGGTGCAGGTATTCTGCTTTTAGCATTACTGATTATTACATTTCTGGATGGTGCTCATATTTACTTATGGATGGATTCCAGCCATACAGATCCTTCAAGTGCTCATTATGATGCGTTGATTGACAAGAAATCTTTTTATCTGAATAAAATGTTTTTCTGGATAAGAACAGCTGGTTATATCCTTACTTATATCCTGTTCTTAAGAGGTTACAGAAAACGTTCCTTACAGGAAGACGCAGTAGGAGGCACGGACATTCACTTCAAGAACTACAAAAAAGGGGCTACTTTCCTTGTATTCTTTGCAGTTTTCAGTTCTACTTCTGCCTGGGACTGGATTATGTCAATTGATGTTCACTGGTACTCTACTTTGTTCGGATGGTATGTATTTGCAGGAATGTGGTGTACGGCAATGGTTACTTTGGTAACACTTACAATTTACCTGAGAGGTAAAGGCTATTTACCGCATGTGAATGATTCTCACGTTCATGATTTAGCGAAATGGACATTTGCAACATCTTTCCTTTGGTCTTATATATGGTTCTCTCAATTCATGTTGATATGGTATGCTAATATACCGGAAGAGGTAACTTACTTCATAACAAGAATAGAACACTTTAAATTGCTTTATTTCGGAATGTTCTTCGTGAACTTCGCTTTCCCTATGTTATTATTAATGTCAAGAGATGCAAAACGTAACGCCGGAGTAATGGTGTTTGTGGGATTGTTAATCTTCTTCGGACACTGGGTTGATCTTTATGTAATGGTGATGGCCGGTTCAATGGGAGAAAATGCTAAGCTGGGATTAATGGAGATCGGAATGATGCTGGCTGTGTTTGGTCTGTTCATTCGTATTATCTTAATTAACCTGACTAAAGCGCCGTTAATGGTTAAAAATCACCCTTATTTGGATGAGAGTTTACATCATGACATTTAATTTGATATAACAAAAGATAAAAAAAGATGAGTAAGTTATTAATATTGATAGTGATCATTTTAGGTGCGGTTGCAATTGCACTGTTAATGAGAACATACGAATTAGGAAAAAAGCTTTCGAATCGTAAAGAGGAGGAGATTTCCGAGAAAGATAATAATCTGGCCAGTAAGCTGTTCATATTATTTATGATTGCTTTCTTCGGATCTTTTATTTACCTGATGATTACATACGGAAGATGTCTTCCTCCTGCAGCATCAGAACATGGTAAAGCGATCGACTGGTTGTTGGATATAAATTTCATAATCATAATAACGGTATTCTTTCTGACAAACACCTTATTGTTTGTTTTTGCGAGAGTTTACAGAAGAAAAAAAGGAGTAAAGGCCTATTATTATCCTCATAATAATAAGCTGGAGATGATCTGGACTGTTGTTCCTGCCGTAGTTCTTGCTTTTATCATCATATTTGGTCTTAAAACATGGAACGATATCACGTCTGCTTCACCTAAGGAAGCAATTCATGTTGAGCTGTTTTCTGAACAATTCAAATGGACAGCTCGCTACTCAGGAGATGACAATGTTCTTGGAGGGCACGACTACAAACTGACAACAGATCAGAATCAATTGGGTCTTGTTACCACCGCAACATTGGATAGCGCTATTCGTCTGATGGAATATGGTACGGATGACGGTTCCGTTTTAGGAATTAAACTGATGGAACAGAAATTAAATGATAAAAATTTAATGATGATCCCTAAGGACAGAGAAAAGCTGGAAACAGATTTAGACAGAAAGACACGTTTGTTACGTTTATTATACCAGATGAAAGGCCGTCACGATGCTTCTAAGGATAAATTCGCGTATGACGATGTTATCGAAACAGATACGCTCCATTTGATTGTCAACAAAAATTATGAGATGACATTCAGAGCAAAAGATGTTATCCACTCTGCTTATTTTCCGCATTTTAGAGTTCAGATGAATACTGTACCGGGCTTAACAACACGTTTTAAATTTAAGCCGGTATATACAACTGCTGAAATGAGAAAAATTAAGAAAGATGATAATTTCAATTACGTTCTGATGTGTAATAAGATTTGCGGATCAGCACACTACAAAATGAAGATGATGGTGGTTGTTCAGACTCAGGAAGAGTTTGATACATGGATGAAAACCAAGAAAACTTTCGGTTCAACTTTCCTTGTACAGGAAAAAGGGACAGATACATCTTCGGATCCGCTTACTTCCGGAAAACCTATTGAAGTTGCTGATACTATAGTTTTAATAAATAAATAATCTTAAAATAAAAAAAATGGCTGCGATTACACACGATGCTCATAATCATCATGATTCACACGGACATGATCATCACGAGGAAGGATTTGTATCCAAATATATTTTCAGCTACGACCATAAAATGATTTCAAAGCAGTATTTGATTACTGCTGTTGTAATGGGGTTGGTCGCAATGTTATTGTCTATCCTTTTCAGGATTCAGCTGGCATGGCCGGGAGAAAGTTCTGATTTCTTGTCTTTTTTCCTGGGAGAGACTTGGGCTCCAAACGGAATTTTGAAGGAAAATATGTATCTGGGATTGGTAACGATCCACGGAACGATCATGGTATTCTTCCTCTTGACAGGTGGTTTATCAGGTACATTCTCTAACTTGTTGATTCCGCTTCAGATCGGAGCGAGAGATATGGCTTCCGGATTTATGAACATGCTTTCTTACTGGATGTTCTTTGTTTCCTCAGTAATCATGCTTGCATCTCTGTTTATTGAAACAGGGCCTGCAATGTCAGGCTGGACCGTATATCCGCCGTTGTCTGCTTTACCTCAGGCAGTGGAAGGTTCCGGACTGGGAATGACTCTTTGGCTGATTTCAATGGTATTGTTTGTTGCTTCAAGCTTACTTGGAGGGATCAATTATATGGTAACTGTAATTAACCTGAGAACAAAAGGAATGAAAATGTCTCGTCTGCCGTTATCGGTTTGGGCATTTTTTATCACAGCTGTTTTAGGATTATTATCTTTCCCGGTTTTGGTTTCCGCAGTATTATTGCTGATAATGGATAAAGCACTTGGAACATCTTTCTATTTATCCGATATTATAGTAAACGGCGAGATGCTGGAGAACCATGGAGGTTCACCTATTTTGTACCAGCATTTATTCTGGTTCTTAGGGCACCCGGAAGTATATATCGTATTATTGCCTTCTTTGGGGATCTCTTCTGAAGTAATCGCTACGAACTCCAGAAAACCTATCTTCGGTTATAAAGCGATGATCGGTTCTATTATGGCGATTGGTTTCTTATCATTCATTGTATGGGCACACCACATGTTTGTTACGGGAATGAATCCGTTCCTTGGCTCCGTGTTCGTATTTACAACATTGCTGATTGCGATTCCTTCTGCGGTAAAAGTATTTAACTATCTGACAACCTTGTGGAAAGGGTCTATCATCTTTACGCCTGCAATGACATTTTCTATCGGAATGGTTTCTTCTTTCATTACAGGAGGTGTAACAGGTATTATTTTAGCGGATTCTGCTCTGGATATCAATGTTCATGATACTTATTTCGTTGTGGCTCACTTCCACGTGGTAATGGGATTATCTGCAGTATTCGGAATGTTTGCCGGTGTTTATCACTGGTTCCCTAAAATGTTCGGAAAAATGATGAATACACGTTTGGGATATGTTCACTTCTGGATTACGATCGTGGGAGCTTACGGAGTATTTTTACCAATGCACTTTGTAGGACTGGCAGGTGCTCCACGCCGTTATTATGACTATTCCGTATATAATGAATTTGACCAGGGAGCATTTAATTTGATTTTTGACCTGAATAAAGTAATCACAGTATTTGCGATTATTGCAGCGTTAGGACAGCTGGTATTCCTGTTCAATTTCTTCTATAGTATTTTCAGAGGACCGAAAGCACCTCAGAATCCTTGGAGAGCGAACTCTCTTGAATGGACTACTCCTGTTGAACATATGCATGGTAACTGGCCGGGTGAGCTTCCGGAAGTTCACAGATGGTCTTATGATTATTCTAAACCGGGAGCTGATGAAGACTTCATTCCTCAGACTGTTCCTTTGAAAGAGGGCGAAGAAGAACATTAAAATATTGAGTATATTATAAAAATCCACCAGTAAGGTGGATTTTTTTTTGCTCATTAGTTGTTACACTTTATTAATTTTTGAACGTTAATACGGGATTATTTTTTTACTTTAGAAATTGAAAATTATTTATTCATGAGAAATTTTATTTTATTATTCTTTTCTTTCTCCTTTTGTTCTCTTTTTGCTCAGAAGGAGCTCGCTTCATTTGAGATCGGGCAAACGCCGGAATTATCGAAGTTTGAATTACAGGATATTGACGGGAAATACAAAAAGCTGGAGACCCTATCAGGAAACAACGGGCTATTAATTGTTTTTTCATGTAATACCTGTCCTTTTGTTATTGGTGGTGGTGACTTCTCCGGTTGGGAAAAGGACTACTCCTCATTGTATAAGGCAGCCGAAGCGGCAGGAGTTAAGATGATTCTTGTCAATTCGAACGAAGCAAAAAGAACAGCAGGAGATGGTTTTGAGGATATGGTGAGCCGTGCAAAAGAAAAAGAGTATCTTTCTCCTTACCTCTATGATAAAAACTCTGAGTTGGCAGATTATTTGGGAGCGGGTACAACCCCTCATCTTTTTCTATTGGATAAATCAGGAAAATTAATTTACAAAGGAGGGATTGATAATACATGGGATCCTAAAAGAAAAACGGATGAGCACTATATTCTTCCTGTTCTGGACGCCGTGAAAAAATCAAAAAAACTTCCTTATACTTCTACTCAGAACCGTGGTTGTAGCATTAAAAGAGTTGCTCATTGATGAAAAAAGCCTTACCCGTAGTTTTAATATTGTTTTTTTGTAGCTGGGTCAATGCGCAGCTACTGCAAAACGGTAATCCGTTCTCCTGGAATCTGGATTTAAAGATTCCGTCATCCGGATTCAAATGCCCGAAAATTGATAATGAGGTTTCTATTGCTAAATACTATCCGGAATCCATAGAGAAATCATATCGCTTTGGTGAAGAGCTTTCGGTAGAACTTGATATTCTAAAGTCTGCGGAAATAAACAGGCTGGATGACGGAAGTATTTTATACCGCTATCTGGTTAGTAGTAACGGCGCGGTTTCTTTAAACTTTATTTTCGGTACTTTTCACTTGGAAAAAGGAAGCTTAATGTACATATATGATGCTGAGCATAAATATTTTACAGGAGCATATTCTTTTTTGAATAACAACAGAGAAAATGTTTTGGGAACAGATATTCTGAAGTCCGATAACGTCATTATAGAAATTTTTGAACCGAAGTATAACCGGGGAACATCTAAAATTATACTCTCTAAAATAATTCACGGTTTCAGAGATGTTGACTCTTATTTTGCAAAGGCTTTCGGAGGTTCCGGCTCGTGTAATTATGATGTTAACTGCCCTTTAGGTAACGGTTTTGAAGACCAGAAAAACGGAGTTGCGTTGACAATCAGTGGAGGGCTGGCATGTTCCGGCTCACTGGTAAATAATACTTCGGGAACAATTATTCCTTATTATCTGACAGCAAGACACTGCGGGACTTCAACCAGTACCTGGGTGCTAAGGTTTAACTGGGAAAGAACTCCTGCCAACGCGATTTGTGCGCAAACTAATTCCACTGATAATAATGGCATTACTACAAATATTATTACCGGAACGGAATTGAAAGCATCCAGTAATATCTCTGATTTTACACTGGTAAAGCTGAATTCGACACCTGATAATTCCTGGAATGTATTTTACAACGGATGGGATAACTCGGATCAGGAAACAGTAAATGAAGCTACAGTGATCCATCATCCGAAACAGGATATAAAAAAGATTTCAAAGGCACTTTTAAATCCATATAAAACAGAAGTGAATTTTAACGGAGCCAGTGATTGCCAGGTATGGCGGATCGACCAATGGACGTATGGAACAACGGAACAGGGATCTTCCGGCTCACCTTTATTTGATCAGAATAAAAGAATTATCGGTGCTTTGACCGGAGGTTCTGCAAGCTGTAGCGGTATGAATCCGGGTTCCGGATATGATCTGTTCGGCAGATTCGGTTATTCCTGGGCTACTTTGAGCGATTCCAGCCTGCAATTAAAATACTGGCTGGATCCGGGAAATACAGGGGCTGTTTATGTGGACGGCGTTTATCAGAATCCGGGTACACCCGTTTTGGATTTAGCGCTGGCAAATGTTCAGTGGCTGACAAGTGAAATCTGTGATGTTATTCAGCCTTATCTGATAATTTATAATAACGGGAATGTGAATGTTACTTCTGCCCGGATCAGCTACAAGTTTAACGGGAATGAGCAGATGATAGACTGGACGGGAAATTTAGTACAATATCAATCAGACACGATTTTCTTTCCCTTTCCTTCGTTGTCCGGAGGTTCAGTGACATTTGAGGCTGAAATCCTGGAAGTGAACGGCGGTGCTGATAACAGCGCATCTAATAATCTGTTATCTTCCGTATTTAATTATTCAGAAGTCGATGAATATGTGAATATTGAATTTGGCTACGATTTTTATACTTCTGAAACGAGCTGGAAAATTGTGGATGCGGCAAATGTGGCGACAGTATGGGATCAGCGGAACTATGTCGCAAATGGCGTTCATTCTCCTTTTATGTATTCAAAATGCCTTCCTGTAGGATGCTATAAGCTTTTGATAAATGATTCGGGAGGTGATGGATGGACCAGCTTTGAACATGCATCCGGTTACCTGAAGATCAGGGATAATACCGGAGCTATTCTGAAAGAATTAGATTCAGGAGACGCTAATTTCGGTTCCGAAATTGTAATAGATTTTTGTCTGTCTTCATTATCTGTCGATAAAATTTCGGAGAATGAATTTCAGATCTTTCCGAATCCTTCAAAAGAATCGCTCAATATTAAATCCGGTGGAAGTAATTTGATTTACGATTTAAAGATCTATTCGATAAATGGTCAGCTGGTGAAAACCCTTTCTTTTACTAACGGAAGCCCAAATGTATATTTCTCACATCAGTTGGAGAAAGGCGTTTACCTGGTTAATATCAGCACCGAGAAAGGAAATGTTGTGAAGAAGATTGTTGTGGAATAATCCCACACTATGTGGAATAGTTCTACAAAAAAGTGGGGAGCTGATTATTTGTTAAAATAATAAGCATTTGGAATTTAGTATGTTGTTTATTTGATGTTCTGTGGCATGAATTTGTTAGCTTCTTATACAACTGATAAATTAGACACAACTAAACCAATAATAAACACGATTAATTAAATTAGTAATTAGGGTTGGGGAGTTTAGATTTGTAAATTGAAAAATTCCCCAACTCATAATGAAACAGGAATTTTGGAAGTTCAGAAAAGTAAGTATAAGTGGTTAGGTAAATTCTCAAAAAGTAAAAGGCTGTCTTTTAGACGGTCTTTTACTTTTAATTTTTATTATATTTCATCTACTTTCAGAATTCGTATATTTATGAACAAAAATGGAAGTTGTGGGTAGGATTCTGTTTATAGAGGATGATACTACTTTTAGCATGATTATGGTGAGCTATCTTTCCCGGAAAGGGTACGATGTTCAGCACGTAAGCAGCCTGAAAGATTTTTCAACTTTGAAACCTTCCATCAGCGCTTTCGATTTGATCTTACTGGATTATCGCTTACCGGACGGGACAGCAGATAATTTTCTGAGGACTAATCCTGAATTTATGATGGTTCCGGTTATTGTGATTACCAGCTTCAACGATGTAAGGACTGCTGTGCAGTTGATGAAACTCGGAGTGAAGGATTATGTGACAAAGCCAATCAATCAGGAAGAATTGCTGATGCTTATTGATTTCCATCTGAAGGAAAAAGGAAGACAGTTAAAAACGGAGCAAAAGAATATTTCCGTGTCCGATGGCAAGTCTGTTGATTTTGTCCGTGGAGTAGGAGAAAAGGCAAATCAGCTGTATAAAAATGTTGATATTGTCGCACCGACGGACATGTCTGTACTGATCACGGGAGAAAGCGGAACAGGAAAAGAACACATTGCGCGATTGATCCATGATCTGAGCAGCAGAAGCAAAGGACCGTTTGTAGCAATTGATTGTGGCGCATTGTCAAAAGAACTAGCCGCAAGTGAGCTGTTTGGTCATGTAAAAGGATCGTTCACAGGCGCTGCTCAGGATAAGAAAGGTTGTTTTGAGGTCGCAGACGGTGGCACCCTGTTTCTGGATGAGATCGGAAATTTATCGTATGAAGTCCAGATAAAGCTTTTAAGAGCATTGCAGGAAAAGACAATCCAGCCGATAGGAAGCTCCAAAAATATTAAAGTAAATGTCCGTCTGATTACCGCTACAAACGAGAATCTAACTTCTTCTGTATCGGAAGGAGATTTCAGAGAGGATATTTATCACCGGATTAATGAATTTCAGATTAAAATGCCTTCTTTAAGGGAACGAAAAGAAGATATTCCGGCTTTTGTTGAAGCATTTCTTCAATCAGCGAATAAAGAGCTGAATAAGTCGGTAACAAAAGTTCATCCTTTTGTTACAGAGAAGATCAGCAGCTATTCATGGCCGGGTAATCTGAGAGAGCTCAAAAATACAGTTAAGAAAATGGTGTTGATGGCTTCTTCAGATACTTTAACCATAGAGGTTCTGCCGGAAGAGCTGCTTTCTTTCCGTCCCGACTCAGCTGTTTTTGATTCGGAGACAGATTTAAAAGCTATTCAGAGAGATAATGAACGGGCAAAAATTATAGAAGCTTTAGAGAAAAGCAATTTCAATAAATCGAAAGCGGCAAAGATGCTTAATATCGACCGGAAAACACTGTATCTGAAGATTGAGAAGTACAAGCTGGATATTTGATTTCCTTAATCAGGTTGTACCGATCGAAAAATTTAAAAACTTGGTGATAATCTTTTAGTTCCGGAATATTTTTTATCTGTAAGCATCCAACTCATGCGTCAGCTCATCAAAATATTCATTTAAGACTTTCTGGGTGACGTTGTCAGGATCGTTAATGATAAGGTATTCCAGTTGTCGCCATTTTTCCCCTAAGCGTTCGCTTCCGATCTGTAATAAACGCCCTGAAATGCGATGAACCAATAGATGGATCTCATCCATTGACTGTTCATGATTCAGCGATCTTAAATACGCAACCTCATTTTTTGTATCACGAATAAATTTCTTGATGATTTGTTCAAAAGAGGAGGAATCTTCGACCATTTTCTTTAATCCGGAGAAATTCAAGGAGTTATGCCGGATGTATTTTAAATGTTTTTCGTTGTGCTTGGCAAGTGTTTCCTGAAGGGATTTTTTTGTAAATGGCTTCACAAGTATTCCATTAAACCCTGCTGCATAAATCTCATCATGCTCTTCTTTAAGAACCTGTGCTGTTACAGCAATTACAGGTTTATCAAAACCATTCCGGCGAAGTGTTTTGATGAGCTCAATTCCGCTCATTCCGGTAAGCCGGATGTCACTGACCAGACAGTCAATATTTTCGATGCTGCTTTGCAGGAATTCTTCCGCATCATTGAAAATTTTATAATCTTTGATGAAATCACTGACAAACTCTTTGATTAAATTCTGGATAATGCTGTCATCCTCGACAAAACAGATGTTTCCGTCAATGAACGCATAATCCTCTTCGTCTGATTCTTCGTCTTTTAAGCTGGCTGCAGAAGATTTTTGATAAGGAATGCGAACAGTAAATGCAGAGCCCTGACGTTCTTCCGAAATGACGGATATTTCTCCTTTCTGGCCTTCCACAAGCTCTTTAACGATAGATAAGCCGAGCCCGGTGCCTTTAGATAAATGAGAGTTATCCGCCTGCTGATACTCATCAAAGATTGAATCCAGCTTAGATTTAGGAATGCCTATTCCTGTATCGGTGATTGTAAACTCCAATATCGCTTCCTCGTTATTTAATGTGGTTTTGGCTTCGAGGGAAACTGTTCCTTCCTCTGTATATTTTATAGCATTGTTGATGAGATTGAGAAGGATCTGTTTCAGACGAAAATCATCTCCCAGCAGATAAAGCTGTTCAAACTGGTAATCCTGAACTAATTCCAGCTTTTTTGCTTTCGGATTCAGCATGCTGATGGTCCAGGCTTCATCGAAAATTTCCTGAACATTAAAAGGCTGCTCATTGAAAGAATATTTTCCCGATATGATTTTCCCGTAATCAAGGATCTCATTAACGATATGCAGCAGGTGTTTGGAAGAGCTGTTGATCGTGCTGATTCCCGGGTCTTTAAATTTTTTATTCAGAATTTCAGAGTAACCGACGATCGATTGCAAAGGTGTCCGGATTTCGTGGCTCATGTTTGCCAGGAAATTTTGTTTGGCCTGACTGTGAAATTCTGCCTCTTTTTTCGCAATTTCTAATTCATTTTTGATTTTTACGATCTTTATGAAGTCCCAGATAATATAAATTGCCAGAGCAATGGAAACTAAACTTATGATGATAAGTATGGTTTTGGTGGTTTCGATAGCATCAAGTGCTAATTTTTCGGATGCCCTGTTGTTTTGCGATGCGATAATACGCTGCTTATCCTCCAGGTTTTTAATGATCGTCAGAATTTCACTAACGATAAGCTCGTTGGTATTGATCAGTAAGATTTCACGATTCTTCATCTGGATCTTATTTTTTTCCTGATCTACTTTTATTTCATCAATGGAAGTCTGGATTTTATTAAGGACACTGTCCCGCTTTACGATCTGCACAGTATCGATTTTGACTTCTATTTTCTGTTCTTCCTGAACATTTGCCTGTTGTTGCGCTTTTTTCTTTTTGGACTGGAATAATTTAAACTTTTTCTTTTCCGGAGCAATAATGACAGTAGTGGTATCTGCTGTGATTACTTTTTTGGTCAGAATGTTATTGATATCTCCGAATTTATCCTGGAAATTGATATCCAGTGAATAATTATATCTGATTTTAAGATAAGACGCGAATAGTTTTTTCCGTGATTCCAGCAACGAGTCTATTTCCATGATTTTTTCAATCTGGGAAGGCTCATCCGCCATAAGCAGCTGCAAGGTATCCAGATGGTTATCGATGGTCTCCGATTCTTTTTTAAATTTTTCAGAAGGCTTCTGGTGGTCTAAATAGATTTCGTATTGTTGTAAGTTTAAAAGATTCGTTACCTCGTCTCTGAGCTGATTCAGGTGAACTAATTTTTCATCCGGTTTAAAATAATCAGAGATTACTTCTGAGATACGGTTGTACCCTTTTTCATTTACACTGAAAATCCATATCAGAGAAAGTGTAAGTGCAACCATGAAAAAGAAGACCTTCACAATAACGCTTCTGTATGAAGTTTTATTAGGTATAAGTGGAGAATCCTTCATATTGTGTTTGTTGTTCTACCTGCTAAGTTCTTGCTAAAATAGCGGTATTTTTGATACGATAGCTGTTTTTCGCTGATATTTTATTATTACCCGAACATGTGAAATTTAAAGATATTTCCCTATAAATAGAAGCGGATAAGGTGGGATCAGTGCACGTCAAAGGTATTACATCAGCAAAGTAAAAATGGATATGTATATAAAATAAGAATCCTCCGATTGGCCGGAGGATTCTTATTTTATGAGATTTTTTTATTTATTCAGCTTGTCGAGAATTTTCTTGTTGCTCTCATTCTCTGGCTCCAGTTCAATGATCTTCGTCCAGATCTCTTTTGCTTTCTCTATATTTTTTTCCGGGGAATTGATATAATAGTCTCCCAGATATTTATAGGCTTCCAGCGTCATATTTTTATACTGAATTTTCTGCTCATCAGAGGTGTTATTCAGATAACCTTCATAGTGTGGCTTTGCTGCCCAGGTTGTTTTGTCTAAATCCATGTACACATTTGCACGACCTCTCCAGAAATGAGAGAAGCTGTAAGTCGGAGATAATTTCAATACGTGCGCATTTGCTTTATCTGAGTTTGCATAATCCTTCGCCAGGAAGTAAATTCTACCCAGTTCAAAGTAGTCAGCTAAGGAAAGGGCATTTGAATCTTTCTCAATAATTTTGTTGTAAGCTTTGATCGCCTCATCGTATTTCTCCGCTTTGGTGAATGTTTTTGCCAGTCCGCTCAATACTTCCTGAGCTACAGTCGAATCTTCAGCTGCTTTGTAATAAGCCGCAATCGCTTCGTCTGTTTTCCCCAGCTTGGACAAATACATTGCCTGATATTTGTAATCCATTCCGATCGCTTCATTTTTAGCGCTGTATTTACTGATGAAGTCATTGATTTTTTTGAAACCTGCTTCAAATTTAGCGGGATCATTTTTATCAGCGGAACTTTCCAGACATTCGTAGGTGGAATAGATATCAATACGTTCCACATAAATGGAAGTATAGTTCTTCGCTTTTAAATCCTGTGCTTCTTTTAGCGCGTCACAGTATTTCTGAGAGCTGTATAATGCAGCGGCATATTTGTAACGTGCATAGTTGTTATCATTCAGTGCCAGGTATTTTTTCCAGTTTTCAATTGCCAGGTCGTATTTTCCGAACAATCCCTGTAATTCAGCATGTGCTTTATATGCCGGAGCATATTTAGCATCCAGAGTTTGAGCCTGAACATACATTTCGTCTGCTAATTTATAGTTGCGGGCGCGTTGATATAACTTCGCTTTACGAACGATGGTTCTTGGAGATTGCTGGATTTTTTCAGCATTATTATACTCGCGGATCGCATCCGTACCGTTCTTAGGGTCTTTCTCTAAGATAGCGTCGCCCAACAACAAATAACCTTCTACGTTCTGAGGATCAACTTCTACGGCAGTTCTGAGGTAAGAAATAGCTTTATCCAGATCTTTTACGGGAGCTTCCGTTAAGATGGATCCGATCTGGCGAAACACTTCACCGTTTTTTTTCTTGGAAGCCTTGATTGCAGCTTCGAATTGAGCAAAGGCTTCTCCCTTGTTTCCTTTAAGCCACAAAACCTTTCCTTTCGCCACTAAAGACAGTGCGTTTTCAGGACTTGTTTCATACGCTTTATTCCAATAAATTGAAGCAGAGTCCAGCTTTTCAGATTGTAGGTAGTTTTCTGCCAGATAAAAATAGTTCTCAGCTGAAGAAGGATTTTTACTAATCAGAGTAGTAAAATCTTTTGTTGCTTCATCGTAACGTTCATAAGCTGTTTTTTCTTTTGCGCTTTCCAGTGTCTGAGCAAAGGTAAAACCTGAAATAATTGTACAAGCTACGAAATAGACTGCTTTTTTCATTGTATTTATTTTATTTATACTTTAATCAGTTTACAATTTGTTTGCCAAAAATGTTTTTTTTCAAAATCAGTTCTAAAATTAATCATTTATTTTTCCTGAACAATCTCAATCTCTCTTGCAACCATTGTTGAAGGAATCAGATTGGATTTGTAGATGATCATCTGGCCCCGTTGTCCTGTCATAAAACGGACGAATTGCGAATATAATGATACCCGGCTTCCTTTATTGATCAGGTAGAATTTACGTGTCATAGGATAAACATCGTTATAGATATATGCAGGATAAGGCTGAAAATATTCAGAGTATTTGTTATAAGCGATATCACATACTTTTATTCCGTCTTTGAATTTCAGCAGGGTAGAGTCTCGTGTATCATTGATCCAGTTAGCACCGATAATTCCGAGCACGTTGCTGTTCTTTCTGACAAGCTCGATCACCTCTTCATTTGACTTGACTGCTGAAATATTCGGACTCAGGTTTTGTTTTTCTATCAGGTTGTAGATATAATAGAAATTGGAGGAATTGGACTGGTCAAACACAATGTTGATCTTTTTTCCGGAGGATTTCCAGAGGCTGTCTTTTCCCGTAAAAATAGCTTTTAATTCATCCAATGTGAAAGCACTGTCCGGGCATGCCGGATTTACGATCAGCGCTAACGCGTCTGTTCCGATATGATCCGTTGTAAATTCTACATTTTTACCGGCAAGGTATTTTGTTTCTTCCGGAGTAAACTCCCGGGTGATACAGATCGTTTTTGTCTGATTGTTTTTAAATGCTTCTATTGCTTCCAGCTCGGAAACATAGTGAGGAATTACTCTTCCGGACTGGATCTGGCTTTCGAAGGTAGGAATACTTGTTTCAAACAATGGTTTGAATGACTCATCAATATAAATATCCGCTATCTCTTCTTTCGCCTGAGGAGTGGATCCGCAACCGGAAAATAATTGGAAGAGAACAGTTAAACCAATGAAATATGCAGCGATCTTTTTCATATTTATTTTTTTAGTTGAATATACATTCTGATACCTCTGTAGATGCTGTACAAAGCCAGCACAGCAGTAAAAATATATTTTTGAAGTGGAGGAAGCATGTTGTTGAATACATCTGTAAAAATTAAAAAGTAGAGCCAGATGAGAATGGCGAAGATCATGAACAAGCTGAAGATGCTATTGATTTTTTTGTAATCCATACCTACAAAAATAACAAAACCCCGAAATATTTCTATATCGGGGTATTGAAGTATTAAAATGATTGATTATTTGACTATTCAATTGCGAATTGTACAGGAAGCACAAAATAAGACCTAACAGCTTTACCTCCTTTTTTACCCGGAGCCCATTTCGGCATATTTTTTACTACACGGACAGCTTCTTTGTCACATTCGCTGCAATCCCGCATTCCTTTTGCGATTTTCACGTCTGTAATTGTTCCGTCAGTATTCACAACGAATTTAAGAACGGTTTTTCCTGATAATCCCAATTCTCTTGCAATATCCGGATACTGGATCCGCTCGCTCAGATATTTTATCAAAGCAGCTCTTCCTCCAGGGAATTCAGCCTGTTCGTCAACTACGGTTTCGATTTCTTCCACTTTTCTCTCTACCGGTGGTGGTGGTGGCGGAACACGCTCTGTTGAGTAATCAGCATTACCTTTTACATCTTCCTTACCAACATTTGAATTTGTTAACTCAGCATTTGTTGGGGGAGGAGTATCCACGATATCATTCGTTACTACAGGAGGTAAAAAAGCAGTTTGATCCTCCAGTGGAATTATTTCTTCTTCCGGAATTTCTTCTTCAATTACTTCTTCCTCTTCTTCCGGTTCTTCATAATAGTCAATTACGACCTGTTCTAAGTCTCCCTCATCAGCCGCTGCCTCTTTGGCGAAAAATTTATCGTAAGCAAGCCTGCCTCCGTAGGATAAACCGATAAATAGTATCAGTCCCAGAATAATCAACAACAAATTACGGTTGTAATTATTACGGATTTCGTAAGCTCCGTACGTTTTGTTCTTGTCTTCGAAGACAATATTATTCCTCGAAGCAGATGTCACTTGCTGCCATTTTATAGATGAGAAATACTCATACAATGAAATGGTTGCGATAATAACCATTAGGACGAGAAAGATAGCTACATCAGGAGTCAGTCCTGATTGTTGTACAGCTACTTCTGTTGTTGCTTCTGCTGCCATAACTTTACTTGTTTACAGTTGCATTTAATAAATTTAACTCGTCTTGATTGATATCTACGTGAGTGTAGGTACCAATGTCAGCAATCATACATTCATCTATCATATCGATAAATGCTTTTGTAAGCGCTTTGTCGTCAGTTTTGATCAACACTTTAACTGCTTTCTGGTCTTTCTGCGCTTCTGTCATTAATTTGACATAAGTGGTATCCGCGATTTCTTTTTTGTACAGCTGATCTGCATAAATTTTCTTTTTGTCGATCACAAATTTGTTGCGGTCAGCTAACAATTTTCGGACACCTGACAGCTCAATTTCAGTTAATTTTGTTGCAGGTTCTCCTTTTTTATTCCCTTCTGTAAAGAACTCACCATCATAGTAATAGATATGGTCTTTTGTCAGCAGAAAGGTTAATGCATTATTAATCTTCGCATTGTCCGGGATAATTTTCTCATTCTTCGGCTTCGCAGGATACACTACTTTCATTACTTTCGCTTTGGAGAAAGTCGTTGTCATTACGAAGAACGTAAGCAACAAGAAAGCAAGGTCCACCATCGGCGTCATGTCCACATTCGGCATGCCGCGCTTCGGTCTTTTTTTGCCTTTGCCGCTGTCGTTACCGGTATCTTGTATTTGAGCCATATTGTTCTTTTATTATTTCTCTTTTCTCGGATCCGCTTCCATGCTCGTGATGAACGAGAATTTCGTATCCATGTCTAAATCTTTAAAAGTGTTCACCACATCCTGAACATAATGGTAAGGAGCATCTTTATCCGCTTTCAGAATGAATTTAGGTTTCATATCCTGAGCTAATTGCTTTTTATCCAATCCCGGATTTTCTGCTACCATTTTTTCAAAACGTGCTTTTCCGTCGTTATTCAAATGCTCATAAACCGTTTTGACCCACGTTTTCAATTCGTTTCTTGTGGAATCAACAGGTATTGCATTCATGTCTTCTGAATCTGCTAATTGTTTACGTTGCTCAGAAGTTAAAGACAAATACTGAGGTAAGTCTCTGAAAGAAGATCCTAATTCTGTTGCAGCAACAAAATTGGCAGCCTGCTCTGTTGTCAGCTGGATCTTTGTCTTCTCCATCAGATCTGCAAGGATACCTTTCTTAACCTCCTCATTTCCTGAAAATCCGATAAATACTTTGCCTTGCTTGCTTACAGAGATCTGTAAAAAATCTTTAGGCATTAATTCTTCGGAGATACTAGCAGGAATATCAATAACAACTACTTCGTCCTGACGGAAATTAGCAGAAAGCATGAAGAACGTAACCAAGAGGAAAGCAAGGTCCACCATCGGCGTCATGTCGATAGCAGGTGCTGATTTTGGTTTACTGATTTTTGCCATACTTTCTATTTATTTTTTTATAGAACGAATACTAATTATCTTACAGATTTAGAGAAATCCTGAACAATAGTGAAGCTTGCTTCGTCCATTGCATGTGTCATCTGGTCAACTTTTGTAGAGAAGAGGTTGTAGAAGATGATCGCGATCAATGAACCGAAGATACCAAGAGCCGTGTTGATCAAAGCCTCAGAGATACCTGTTGCTAACTGTGCTGTGTCCGGAGTACCGTGAGACATCGCCGCGAATGCACGGATCATCCCCAATACTGTTCCTACAAGACCGATCAATACGGATACGGAAGCAATTGTTGATAAGATCACCAGGTTTTTAGACATCATCGGACCTTCTAATGTGATAGCTTCTTCCAACTCTTGCTTAACTGCTTCGATTTTTTTCTCTTTATCCAGAGAAGTATCGTCCTGTAACAATTTGTATTTTAATAAACCAGCACGAACTACGTTTGCTAAAGATCCTTTTTGTTTGTTGCACTCAGTTAAAGCAGCATCCACGTTTCCGTTTGCAAGTAAGTGTTTTACTTTTTCAATGAAAGCGTCTAATTTTCCTTGCCCTTTGATTTTTGCCAATGTCAGGAAACGCTCAAACATGAAGATGATAACGATAAGGTTCACGGCGATAAGGACAGGTACGATTACCCCACCTTTGTAAACTACACCAAGGAAATTTCCTTTTAGTGGTTCACCTTCCGGATTGTTATCGATAAAGTTTGCCGGGTTACCCAAGATGAATTTGTAAATAATGATACCGATGATCAATGCAATAACGATGGAAATAGCAGACAAAAGTGCAGAAAATCCACCCGCTGTTTTGTTGCTTGCAGTCGCTGTTTTAACTTCTTTACTCATAATTAATACTTTTAATTTTTCGTTTAGTTTTACATTTTATGCTTCAAACATAGTAAAAAGGGATTTAATAAAAGCAAACTTTAATTTTAAATTTTATTGAAGTGTGCAATTTAAGCTGTAAAATGCGGTACGAGTTCTTTTTTTGACTTCCGCTTTCCTGTGTTCGAACTTAATTTATAATTTTAAGACGCTAAAATTGAAATCATAGTATGGACACTATTAAGAATTATGTATTAGGCCGGTGGGTTGCGGGAGAAGGAGCGGAGACGACGGTTTATGACGCAGTTACAGGAGATGTAATCGGTGAGGCATCCTCTAAAGGGATTGACTTTGAGGCTGTTTTGCAATATGGCAGAACAGAAGGAGCCAAAGTGCTGAGAAAAATGACCTTCCAGGAAAGAGGAAGGATGCTGAAAGCACTGGCTTTATACCTGTTGGAGAGAAAAGAAAAGTATTACGAAATAAGCTACAGGACAGGAGCTACCCGTGTGGATTCCTGGATTGATATTGAAGGCGGTATAGGAAATTTATTCGCCAATGCTTCTTTGAGAAAGCAGTTCCCGGATCTGCCTTATTACGTGGACGGACAGGCAGCACCACTATCAAAGAACGGTTCCTTTATAGGACACCATATTATGGTACCGAAAGAAGGTGTTGCAATTCATATTAACGCATTTAACTTCCCTGTCTGGGGAATGCTGGAAAAGATCGCGGTTAATTTACTGGCGGGCGTTCCTGCGGTGGTAAAGCCCTCTTCTATAACGGGGTTTTTAACAGAAGCCGTAGTAAAAGATATCGTTGACTCAAAGATCCTGCCGGAAGGCTCTTTACAATTGATCTCTGGTTCTGCCAGAGAATTGATTGATTCCGTGACTTCTCAGGATGTGGTAACATTTACAGGAAGCGCTTCAACCGGTTTGATGCTGAAATCAAAACCTGTAATTGCACGGGAAAATGTTCCGTTTAACCTGGAGGCGGATTCTTTAAATGCGATGATTCTTGGAAAAGAAGCGAAGCCGGGAACAGAAGAGTTTGATCTATTCGTAAAAGAAGTGACAAAAGAAATCACAATCAAGGCAGGGCAGAAGTGTACGGCGGTTCGTCGTATCATGGTTCCGGAAGAACTGGTGAACGATGTTAAAATAGCTGTTTCCAAGCGCCTGGCTTCTACAACTATTGGCCATCCGAAAGCGGAAGGTGTGCGAATGGGAGCTTTAGCATCTGCAGGACAGGTGAAAGCAGTGCTGGAAGCAGTGGAGGCGTTGAAAAAGACCCAGGAAGTTGTTTTCGGAGATATGGAAAGCTTTGAGGTGATCGGAGCAGACCGTTCAAAAGGAGCATTTTTCTCTCCGGTTCTATTCTTCAATGATGATCCGTTCCGAAAAACAGACGTGCATGAGATCGAAGCATTTGGACCTGTTTCTACTATTATGCCGTATAAAAACATAGAAGACGCGATTGAGCTGGCTAAAATGGGGAAAGGATCGCTTGTATCCTCTATTGTCACTCCGAGTGACAAGGAAGCGACAGAATATGTGTTGGGAGCAGCGTCAATGCACGGCCGCATCCTGGTATTGAATAAAGATTGTGCAAAAGAAAGCACAGGACATGGTTCTCCAATGCCGTTGCTTGTTCACGGAGGTCCGGGAAGAGCAGGAGGAGGTGAGGAAATGGGTGGAAAGCGCGGTGTTTTACATTATATGCAGCGTACAGCTATTCAGGGGCATCCTACGACAATTACCGCGATAACCAAGCAGTTTCAAGTGGGCGCGGCGATGCCGGAAGCCAATCCGCATGTTTTCAGACAGTATTTTGAAGAATTGAAAATCGGGGATACAGTATTTACGCACAAGCATACTGTGACAGATGCCGACATCGTGAATTTTGCGAATGTTTCAGGAGATAATTTCTATGCACACATGGATGCAACTTCTTTGGAAGGAACCATTTTCGAAAGACGTGTAGCGCACGGATATTTCATTTTATCTAAAGCGGCAGGTTTGTTCGTGGATCCGAAAAAAGGTCCTGTATTATTAAATTACGGACTGGAAGAAGCTCGTTTCGTGAAACCTGTTTATCCTGGAGCAACAATAGGTGTCCGTTTTACAGTAAAGGAAAAAATCGATCAGGAAAAACGTTCAGAAGATGATATCGCGAAAGGAATTGTGAAATTCCTGGTAGATGTTTATGATGAAACGGGAGAGACAGTTGCTATTGCAACGATCCTGACAATGGTGAAAAAGCTGGATCAGTCAAAATAGCCAAAAAATAAAAAAGGAAGGCAACCATTCGGCTGCCTTCCCACTACTAATCAAAATCGAGTACCCCTACTCTGTCTTTATGATTTTTTATTCATCCAAAGTGTACGACAAAGTTATGCGTTCATAGTGGATATGCAAAACAAAAAAAATTGTATTTTACGATATTCAAAATTTAAAAATATTTTTTAACATACTTATTTTAAATAGCTTAATTCATTTTTCACTATACTTTTTTTACGATGTCTAGTACAGTTTCAGAGGGTTTAA
Organism: Flavobacteriia bacterium 40-80; assembly: GCA_001899145.1. Taxonomy (GTDB): domain Bacteria; phylum Bacteroidota; class Bacteroidia; order Flavobacteriales_D; family Crocinitomicaceae; genus 40-80. Next base: position 149,323 of record MKVF01000004.1, on the reverse strand, counting down.
ATAAGCTGATTTTATCACTTTCCAAGGCAGAAAAACGAAGTTTTAAGCTGTTCGCCAAAAGAACCACATCCAATCCGGAGGAATTAAAATTCCTTGTGCTGTTTGACTTTTTAGAAAAGTTCCCTGATGCTTCTGATGAGGAGATCATCAAGAAGAATCCTCAGATTAAAAAGGTACAGCTTGCAAATCTTAAGGCACATTTATACAGGCAGCTGCTGACTTCCATCCGTTTGAACTCTTCGAATAAAATCCTTGAATTTGAGGTAAACGAGCATATAGAGAATGCAGAGCTTTTGTATATGAGGGGATTGTATCTTCAGTCGTTGAAGCTCCTGGAAAAGGCGAAGTTTCTTGCCATAAAGCTGGATAATTCCATTCAGAATTTGCTGATCATCGAAAAAATTAAATTCATTGAATCGCAGTACGTGACGAGGAGCATAGGTGCGCGGGCAGATGAGCTGTCAGCTAAAAGCCTCAAAATAGAAGAGCGGGTGAACGGTTTGGTAAGTTTGTCCAATCTGTCTTTACAGCTCTATTCCCTGTATCTGAAAGTTGGCTTTGTCAGAGATGAAAAAGATTTCATGTTTGTCCGTGATTTTTTTCAGTCCAAGCTCCCGGATATTGATTATAAAAAACTGAGCTTCACAGAAAAATTCCATTTGTATAGTGCCTATTTTCGTTATTACTATATTCAGCAGGATTTCCTGATGTGCTTCAAATATGCACAGAAAACGGTTGATTTGTTTAAGGAAAATAAATTTCAGGCAGAACAGAATAAGGAGCTGTTCTTTAAGAGTATTCACAACCTTATTTTAGTTTTATTTTACCTAAGAAATTACAAACGGATGCAGGCAGCATTTGATTATTTTGAGCAATTGAAACCATCAGAGAAAGAAAGTGAAAATATTCAGTTGCTGCATCAGCAATATACCTATACTAACCTGCTGAATTTGAGGTTTCTTCAGGGAGAATACAGCCGGGGGCTTCGCTGCATAGGCGAAATAACGGATTTTCTGGATGCTGCTGAAACAAAGATAGATACGCACCGGATCATAGTTCTTTATTACAAGATCGCTTGCTTGTATTTTGGAACAGGTGACTTTAAAAAAGCCATTCATTATCTGAATCAGGTGCTTGCACTCAAAAATCAGTCGCTGCGGGAAGATATTTTATCTTTTGCTCATATTCTTATATTGATCGCTCATTATGAGCTGGGGAATGATATGCTGGTTGAATATCAGTTGAAATCGGTTTATCGTTATCTGAGTAAAAATGGTGATTTACAAGGAGTTCAAAGGGAGGTACTGAACTATATCCGGAATGTTCCGAAACTGTTGCCTTCAGAAGTAACGAAAAGCTTTAAGCAGCTTTTGAGCCGTTTAAAGAAGCTGAGTGAATCAAAGTTTGAGCAGCGCCCGTTTATGTACCTGGATATTATTGCCTGGCTGGAATCTAAAATTGATAAAAAGTCCATTGAACAGATCGCCCAGGAAAAATTCCGTCAGGAGCTGACTTCGGGAAGAAAGAATTACCTGCCCAACGGAGGATAATAACTTTTGATTTGACAATATAAATTTCGGTTTTGCGCTAATTTTATTATACACAGAAATTACAGTAACTGTAACCATTTTTTTCTTTATGTATGAAAGGCTCCTGCCGATTACAAAGATCACTAACAATACGTTGCATTACTTTAGGAAATAACTCCACCATAGCCTCGAAGATCTGGCCGTCATTATGGATACTCTCCACTTCTTTCAGGTTTACAAAAGAAACGAAAGTAACCGTCTGAGGGCAAAATCCATGATTTTTATAGAACAGGTATAAGTAAAAATAATATTGCAGAAAATATTTATAATTTACACATGCCTTGTAAAGAGCTTCTTCTGAAACTTCCTTTATTTTCAGCTTGTTATATTCTACCTTTCCTGATTTGTAGTCAATGATATGATAACCGTTAGTGTGGTAATCGATCCGATCGATAATTCCTTTCAGCCGGAGTGTAATGGTTTCTTCGGAGTTTCCCAGTGAAATGTAAGGTATTTCTGCAGTCAGTTTTTGTTCCAGCGCTTCGATATAAATCACTTCTTCCGTTGTTTCCAGATGCTTTTTTTCGTAATCGAAAAAGTTGCGGATCAGACGGCTTGCCATTTCAAAGTTTAAGCGGTTTTTTCCCGAAGAAAAGGCCTCTTTGCTTTTAAAATGCTTTTCAAAGTGCTGTGTTAATTCATAATCCGCGTGCTTTCTGAAAAATTTCAATTGCTCACCATCGAATCTTTTGAGAATCGTATCTTTATCTTTCAACGTGTTATTTGCCAGTGGTTCATAAAGTGTTTCCAGTGTTTCATGAATAAGGCTTCCGAACGTTGAAGCTTCAATGTCTTCTTCAATACGGATTTCCTCTCCGAACCTGAGAATGTATTTATAGAAAAAATCCAGCGGGCAAGTATAGTAACTTCCCAACGCTGATGCGGAAGCGCCCTGTTCGAGGTAGTTTTTTATCAATTCCAGGTTATACTCATTTTTCTCAATGACAGTATCGTTGATCAATACTTCATTGTTATCAATGGTATAATCGCTGTAATTAAACCGGATGTTCGGATTGGTTTTCGTTAACTCCAGCTCCAGCTGCATGATGTAACGCGATTTTTCGGAAGAATTCATTCCTTCCATATTCGTAGAATAGGTGAGGTGTAATTCTTCGGTTTCATGCAGTAAACGATAAAAGTGATGTGCAAAAATTCCCTGTTTCTCACGAACGGTCGGTAAGCCGAAATAGCTTCTTAAATCCATTGGTATCAGAGAATTTATCTGATTGTTTGGTGGCATGTTCTTTTCATTGATGCCAATGCAGATGATCCGTTTGAAGTCCAGCATTCTTGTTTCCAGTAATCCCATGATCTGCAGTCCGTCGATCGGATTCCCGAAGTAAGAGATAGTAAGAGACGCGTAATGTTGCGTAAACAGGTTTTTAAATGTTCCGAGCCCCATTTCAGGGATTCCTTCGGAAGCACAGTTTTGCAGGTCAATAATACCACTGTCGAACGTTTCAAGAAGCGCTTTTTCGTACTCGTTTTCCTTTTTCAGATAGTGATAGATCCGGCTGTTGATATCTCTGATCTTTTCGATCGCAAAGAGCCAGTTATTTTCCCATTTGGTGTAGATCAATTCAAAAACGGATTTGATTTTTCCTGGTAATTTCAATGAGCCCGGGCTGGCGTAAATGAGGTTGTTCTTTTTGAAGTTTGTTTCAAACAGGATCAGCTCCTGTTTCTCTTCTTCTGTTAGGATCTCTTCGATAAAAGGATGGAAGCAGATTTCAAAAATATCTTTATGATAAGCCGCCGGTTTATTTTGGAGACCTTTCTGTACCTTAAAGATCAGCTCAATCCACGTTTTGAGGATGCTGTTATCTAATGACAACCCGAGGGTAATATTTGCTTTGCCTACTTTTGCGGGAATATTTTTTAAAAGAGGAACCAGCAGGTCTTCTTCTGCCAGCAGTATTAACGTTTCTGAAATGTGCTCTTCGGGCATTTTTTCCAGAATGCTCGCCGCTGCTTTCACTTGTCCTGTTGTCTGAGCACAGGCAATGACATTAATTTCTAATGATTTTTGAGAAAGATTGTTTTTAAATTCAGCCAGTTTCATCGGGATTCCCAGCGTATCCAGGTTTTTCCGAATAAAAGCTCCTGCTTCATGCAGGCCATTGTGCATATAATATTCGTCGCCGTCAAACAGAATATCGGCTTTTCCCAACACCATCAATTGTTTAATAATGCTGAGCTCCGCCGGTGAATGCGCATTAAATCCCGCGAACAGAAACTTTTCAGCGGGGTATTTTTTTAAAATCCAGTCGATATTTTCAGTGATTTCCCGAAGCGCTTTTCCCATGTAAGAAGAATTAGAGGCAAAAAGCTGTTTTTGAAATTCGTTATAATAAATGCCCAGCTCTTCCCAGAACTTTATAAATTTCAGCTGTGTTTCTGTCAGCTGCTCCGAATTAAAGCTCCAGTTTTCGATCTCCTTGATGTCTCTCAGGTTTTTGAACAGATTTTTTGAATCAATTCTATAACGGTCAATTTCATCGAAATCACTTAACAGCGTTTTCCCCCAGTTGTAAAATTCATCAAAAGACTTGTTCTCCGAAGTAGAAAAGGAGTGGTGAATTTCGTAGAGCTTCATTAAAAGACGTGTTTTATCGAGGACCATTCGGGGAGAAACAGTTTCGAAAAAACGATTAATGGTGATAATTTTCGGAGAAAGCAGCGGTTTTTCCGTTTTTTCAAATAATGATTTCTGAATATATCTTACGGAACGTTGGGAAGGGACAATAATTACCCATTCATGAACAGGCTTGTTTTGGGCGAGAATAAAATCAGTGATCTGAGAAACGAAAGTTTTCATTTTGGAACGTTATTTCAATTTAGGCTGTCATGCTTTTACCTGATGTAAAGATATATAAAAACAGAATGCAGACTTCCGCCTGCATTCTGAACTAACCTAACCTAACTACTACTACTTATGAAAACTAATTAAAACAACCGTAATGGTTGTCCAACTACTTGTAGCAAAGATAAGGTCTTATTTCAGTACTTTCTCCGATTTTAACATTTCAATAATCATAAAAGTAATTTTTTAGGAATTTACTAACGACTTTATAAAAAACAAGACCGGTTTTTAACAAAAATGACCCGTATACCGGAATGATCGAAGATAGGTTGTTGTATAAAAATACGGATTTGTAGTAACGTTTTTCCGTTTTTTCAGTACACTTGTTTGTTGTATTTTGTTTATGTATTTTTGCACAATGGTGTTAGAAAAAGTAATATCACAGTTAATTCTTAAGCATGCGTGTGTTGTCGTGCCTGATTTTGGTGGATTCATCAGTAAGAGAGTTCCGGCTGTTTTAGACTTTAAGACCGGGAAGATGATGCCTCCTTATAAATCTGTCCTGTTTAATAAGCAATTGCTTACAAGTGATGGATTACTTACAGGAGCGTATGCAAAGGAAACCTCACAACCATACGAGCGCGCTGCCGGTGAAATTACGGCGATTGTTTCCGGATGGAAAAGCGAGCTTGCGGAAGGAAAACGGATCGCGATCGAACATATTGGCTTTTTATACCTGGATAATTCCGGGCAGGTTCGTTTTGAACAGGATAAATTTACAAACCTGCTGCTGTCCTCTTATGGCTTACCGACATTAAATGTGATGCTACAGGCGGAAGTGGAAAAACCGGAGGTAGAAACTCGGGCAATTGACTTCATTGATTTTAATGCTGTAAAGGCTGAAAATACGGAATCGGAAAACACGGCAGAAGTACTGGAAATTGATTTTGCTTCGAAAGAAAAAAGATCATGGATTCGCTATGTGGCTGCTGCTGCATTGCTTCCGATCGCTTTTTATTCCTTTTGGATTCCTGTAAAAACTGATTTTTTACAATCAGGAATACTTTCCGTACATGATTTTAATCCGTTCAAACCTCATAAAAACATAGAATTTGAACTGGAGAAAGTTCCTGTTGAAGAAGGCAAACCAATTCTATTAAAGAATGTGGACAGTGTTGTGAAAAATGCAAATGTTGATGAGGTATATTCCTATGAAGTGGATGAGGTAACCTACAAAACAATCGTCGTAAATAAGGAAGAAACAGTTGCCGCAAAACAGGAAGTTTCTATTAATGAAGCCCGATATTACTTAATCGGGAATTGCTTTAAAGTGGAATCCAATGCAGCCGATTTTGTAGAAAGTATGAAGGTTCAGGGAGTGAATGCCTTAGTAGTGGACTGTGTGAATGGCTTATACCGTGTTGCGGTGGGCGTTGCCTCCAATGAAGAGGAGTTACAGCAGGTGAAATCGGAGCTCCGGGAAAAAGGAGTTTCAAATTATTGGTTATTAATAAAGTAAATTATGCAATTTAATTATAAAGCGTTAGGTGTAGCTTTTGTGTTTATCTGTACAACTGTTTTTGCACAGGATAAAGTAACAAATACAGAAGAATCAAAGTATGAATTTACAAAAGTCGCTCATCTGGATGACACGCCGGTGCTTAGCCAGGGAATGACCGGTACTTGCTGGAGCTTTTCCGGTATTTCTTTTTTTGAAGCGGAGCTGATCCGTAAGGGGATGAAAGATGTCCCGACTTTATCCGAGATGTTTATCGTGCGGAAAGCATACGAAGCAAAAGCAGACAAATATGTGCGTTATGATGGTAAGATCAATTTTGCCCAGGGCGGCGCGTTTCATGATATTCCTTATGTAATGAGAAAATTCGGAATTGTTCCGAAAGATGTTTATAAAGGTCTTCCCGGAGAAGCGGACTCCTATGACCATTCCGAGATGTTTGAGGTATTGGACGGAATTGTCAAAGGTGTTGTGAAATCCGTTGAAAATTCGAAAGGAAAAGGGATTTCCACTTACTGGAGAGTAGCTGTTAACAGTGTGCTGGATGCCTATATTGGCCCGGAACCGAAAGAATTCACCTATAAAGGGAAAAAATATACACCGCAGTCGTTTTTCGAATCGCTGAATCTGAATCTGGATGATTATATTTCATTGACCTCATTTACAAATTACGATCTTAATAAATCCTGTATTCTTGAAATTCAGGATAACTGGCTGAGCGGAACATCTTATAATGTCTCTCTGGATGATTTGTTTACAGCGACAGCAGAAGCTTTGAAAAACGGATATACGGTGGCCTGGGGAGCGGATGTATCTGAGAAAGGATTCAGCTTTAAAAACGGAATTGCGATTGTTCCGAAAGATCTCAATACAATTAAAGTTGTTGGGAAAGACAATAAAAACTTTTCAGATGCCGGAGCGGACAAAACATCGAATGCGTTTCTTGAGCCGGTAGAAGAAGTGGTGGTGACACCGGAATTACGTCAGTTGGGATATGATAACAAAACAACCACTGACGACCATGGTATGCACATTGTTGGTCTTTATAAAGATCAAAATGAAAAGCAGTACTTCTTGGTAAAAAACTCATGGGGAACATCCAATTATCCTAAAGGATATTTGTTTGTATCAGAGAACTATTTTAAACTTAAAACGATAAATGTTTATCTGCATAAGAAAGGAGTTCCCGGTACTATCATGAGCAAATTAAAATAATAGTCGAACCTCTTTAAAAGATAAATATGGCATGCTCTAATTGTGGTTCCCATGATGGCGGTACACCCAGAGGATGCGGGAACAAAGGTACCTGTAGTTCTGGAGGTTGTAATAAATTGGAAGTCTTTGACTGGCTTTCCAATATGAGTTTACCGTTTGGACAAAAAACATACGAATTAGTTGAAGTACGTTTTAAGAACGGAAGAAAAAGTTTGTACCGTAATACAAAGGAACTGACTTTATATTCGGGAGATATTGTAGTAATTGAAGCCGTTCCCGGCTATGATGTGGGAGTTGTCTCACTTACGGGAGAGCTGGTTAAAATTCAGCAGGAAAAGAAATATTCCGATATTAAGATTACGGATTTCAGGAAAATTCTCCGGATTGCCAATCAGGAAGATATTGATAAATGGAAGACGGGAAGAGAAAGAGAAACCGAGCTGATGTATAAAAGTCGTGAGCTTGCTTCGAGAATTAAGCTGGATATGAAGATTTCCGATGTTGAATACCAGGGAGATCTTACAAAAGCGACTTTCTATTATACAGCGGAAGACCGTGTTGATTTCCGTCAGCTGATTAAAGATATGGCAGACGCGTTCCGGATTAAAATTGAAATGCGTCAGATCGGTGCACGCCAGGAAGCTGCCCGCTTAGGCGGAATCGGTTCCTGTGGACGTGAATTATGCTGCTCTACGTGGCTGACCGATTTCAGATCTGTTTCAACATCTGCGGCCAGATATCAGCAATTATCTCTGAATCCGCAGAAATTAGCCGGTCAGTGCGGTAAATTAAAATGCTGCCTGAATTATGAGCTGGATATGTATTTGGAAGGCATCAGAACCTTCCCGAGTGTGGATGCCCGTTTAAAAACAGAAAAAGGAGATGCGTCTCACGTGAAAACAGACATCTTTAAAAAATTGATGTGGTATTCTATTGAAAGTTCCAATTCACTGGTGGCTTTAGCTCCTGACAGAGTTGAAAAAATTCTTGAGATTAACCGTAAAGGTAAATTAGTGAAGGATCTTATTGAATTTGCGGCAGAAACACAATCGGCAGTTTCAATTGAGAAAGTGAATTTCATCGGAGTAGAAGAAGACGAAAGCTTTAACAGGTTGGCTCAGGCGCTTACGAGCGGGTCGAAGAAAGGCAAGAAGAAACGCCCTTCAGCTGATAACCGTCAGCAAAGATCCCGTCCGGACAGACCTAACAATTCTAATTCTAACAGAGGTGAGCGTTCCAACACACCCAGAAATGTACAACAGGGAGAGAACAGAGAACGTCCACAGCGAAGAGAACCCGGAAAAAATCAGCCACAGGCCGATAATATGACAAACGGAGGGAATGATCAAAATGTTCCGAAAGAGAACAAGCCGAGACACCGTCCGAATAATAACAACAGGAGAAGAAATAACAATAATAAAGGGAAACAGAATGATTCGGGGCAGCAGACTAGTTAATTTCATGGCTGCAGGAATGCTTTTACTGCTTGTTTCCTGTGAAAAAGGACCTTATTTTTCGGAAGTAAGAAATTTCAAAAATAATGTCTGGGAGGCGAAGGATCAACAGAAATTTGAAGTGGAAATAACGGATACTTCAGTGCTTTATGATATTATTTTCTTTCTTCGGGTAGATACGGATTACGATTATAATAATGCGTGGATCTACCTGCATTCGACATTGCCGGATAAAAAAGAGTATAAAGAAGCGCACCAGTTTTTTATTTCAAATGAAAATGGTGAATGGTTAGGGAAAAAGTCAGGTTCATTAGTGGAAAGCGAAATGATTTTTTCAGGGAGAAAATTCCCTCAGGCTGGAAAATATAAATTTGTTATAGAGCAGGCAACTACTCAAAAACGGCTTTCACATATTTCGGATGTTGGTTTAAAGATTATTAAATCTAAAAAAAGCTAAAATTAGAGGGCCAGCCCTCTAATTTTTCATCTTTTAAGTACCTAAATTTGTATCAAGATCTTATAGGAATATAGATTTTTGAATTGTTGTTTAATTTACAGTTAGGTTTTATTAGATTACATCTAATTTATTACTATTAAGAGGTTTGCCTTAGGCAAACCTCTTTTTGTTTCATATCTTTTCTGCTTTTAAATTCTACCGGATCTTGATCGTTCACATAAAAATGAAGAAGAGATTTGCAAGGTCATTCTTCTGAACTTAAATCCCGCATTTTTGATTTTAATCTATTAGCAAAAATTCATTCTTAGGAAGGAGAATCTTAAACTTTTCAAATTTTAGATATTCTATTCCAATCACATTAAAATTTTATATATTATTTATAATCAGATATTTAATTTGTAATATTCGAATTTAATCGGATATAAGTGAATAATAATCGAAAGTAAACGGTTAATAAACGATTTTGATTTTACCACTGACCGAAGTTTGTACCATAATCGTTCATCAAAAATCGAAAGCTTATGGCAACAATTAAAAACAAAGTGAATTTAATCGGACGTATCGGAATGGCGCCGGAATTACAAAATGCATCTAACGGGACTTCTTATTCAAGATTTTCCATTGCGGTAAACCAAAACTATAAAGACAAAAAAGGAAATTGGGTAGAGGACACGCAATGGATGAGTCTTGTTCTTTTCGGAAGAGATGCGGAACGTTTCGTTAAGCAGGCTCAGAAAGGAATGGAAGTGGCAATTGAAGGAAGAATCATCAATCGCCAGTTTGAAAGTAAAGACGGGAATAAACGTTATGTTACCGATATCCACGTGGATGACTTTTTTCTTTTGAATGTTAAATCAAATACTAACGCTTAAAACCTGAAGACTATGAACCATGTAAATTTAATCGGGAAAATCAGCTCGGAACCAAAAGTGATGAGTCTGGAAAATGGAAGAAAAATCGCGAATTTTTCTCTGAAAACAGAAGAAACATATTTAGATGCAGAAGGAAATGTTAAGAAAAAAAGTCAGTGGCACCGGGTACATGCCTGGGGACGTTGGGTGTCTGTTATTGAAGAATTCGGCACAAAAGGATTGAACCTTGCGATAGAAGGACGGCTGATTTCCCGCTTTTATAAAGGACAAAACGGAGAGAAACGTTTTATTACGGAAGTAGAAGTCAATGATTTGGTTTTATTATAAAAACTGACAGCTTATGAATAACAATCAGGTAACATTAATCGGTAATATGGGAGAACGTCTGAACGTGTCTGATTTGAATAACGGAAGTAAGGTCGCCCGCTTTAATATGGTAACAACGACAAGCGTAAAAGGGAAAGTGAACTTCCAGTGGTATCAGCTGTTTTGCTTTGGAAATCTGGCGCAGTTTATCGCTGATTTCGGAGGTAAAGGCAAGAAAATCGTAGTAACAGGCAAACTTGTCAACAGAACGTTCGTCTCCAGAACAGGAGAGCAGAAAAAGATCTCCGAAATAGAAGTAAGACACGTCGTCGGATTGTAAGCTTCACCTGCCTTTTCAATTAAACCAGACAAAAGGCTCCTTCATCTGAGGGAGCTTTTATTTTATTCCTCGTGCCTTCTTGATGTTTTCGTAGGCTTCCTGAATCTGCTGGAATTTTTCTTTAGCTGCTTTCTGATGCTCTTCTCCCATATCCTGTACTTTGTCCGGATGGTATTTTACAGCCATTTTCCGGTATGCTTTTTTTACTTCTTCTTCAGAAGCGTTGGCATCAATGCCCAAGATCAGGTAATCCGACTGAGGATTGCGATGGAACATGTTTTTGATGCTCTGAAAATCAGCATCACTTACGTGCAGCTGTCTTGCGATCCGATAGATAACGTTGATTTCATTATCGGAAACATGATCGTCTGCTTTGGCAATTCCGAACAGATAGTGAATTAATTGAATACGTACCTCTTCGGTTGTTCTGTAACGTAGCTGGCTGCAAATTTCACTGATGTTTATCTGCTGTTGATTTAATAAATCTCTCAGATAGACTAAATGTTGGTTTGTAAAACGATTTCCGAATTGCCGTTGAAAGAAATCTTTGAGGTAATTTAATTCTGATTTAAGCACTTTCCCGTCTGCTTTCATAACAGCTGCAGAGAGCACCAGTAATATGGAGATAAAGTCATTTTGCGGAGCAGACTGATAACCGAAAAGTGCCTGGTAAGGATCATAACCGTAATTACTCTGTGACTGGCGTTGTCCCTGACCTTGCTGATTGTTACCTTTAGCCGGTGTCTGAATGATTTCAAAAAGATAGCCGACAATAAATCCTAAAAAGGCACCGTAAAGCTTGAATCCGGTGACCATGAAACCAATAAAAGCAAAAGCGAATTTATTCAATGTGTGTATTTTTATATTTTAAAGAACGCAGAGAAATAATCCCTGCGTTCTTTTTATTATCTGTTTATACTTAAACCAGGCTGATGCTTCTTTCAATAAACTGATCCAAAGCTTCACCTTTAAGTAATCCCTGGGAAAGCAATGCTAAATCCGTCAGCTGCTTCGCTTTTTCAGATTTGGAAGCATTATCTGTTTCTTTCGCTAAAGCTTCAATTTTCGGGTGGTTTGCATTGACCATCACCTTGTAAGTTTCCGGGAATGCGCCAAAAAATGCATTTCCTCCTAATTTTTGCTGTTCCATCATACGGCGGATAAATTCCGGCTGTGTAATAATGATCGGAGCATCAGAAGACTGCATACTTTTGATTTCAATATTGAACTTGTCTTTGTTTACAACACTTTCAAAAACCGTTTTCACTGTATCTTCCTCTTCTTTGGAAAGCTTAGAAGGGATTTCTTCTGATTTTTTGATAAGATTATCAATACTATCAGCGTCAACACGTGTCAGCATTACATCCTGATTGTCCTGCTCAAATTTGGAGATCCAGTGAGGAGCCAGAGGTCCATCAATAAGTAAGATGTCGTATCCACGGTCTTTAGCTGCTTTAACATAACCGAACTGGCTTTCTTCATCATTGGTATAAAGTAATACTAACTTATTATCCTTGTCTGTCTGAAGCGGTTTTACTTTTTCAAGGTATTCTTCTGTGGTATAGAATTTACCCTCAATGGATTTCAGTAAAGTGAATGTTTTTGCTTTTTCTGCAAATTTATCATCTGTCAATGAGCCGTATTCCACAAAAACCTTTAGATCGTTCCATTTCGCTTCAAAATCAGAACGGTCTTTTTTGAACATTTCAGCTAATTTGTCGGCTACTTTTTTAGTGATGTGCGCTGAAATTTTCTTTACGTTGCTGTCACTTTGAAGGTATGAACGGGAAACGTTCAATGGTATATCCGGTGAGTCGATGACACCGTGTAATAGCGTTAAAAATTCAGGTACGATCTGCTCTACGCTGTCTGTGATGAATACCTGGTTACTGTACAGATTGATCTTGTTTCGCTGAACTTCAACTCGCTCGTTGATTTTCGGAAAGTAAAGAATTCCGGTCAGGTTGAACGGATAATCGACATTCAGGTGGATATGGAACAGCGGCTCTTCGAATGACATCGGGTACAATTCGCGATAAAATGCCTTGTAGTCCTCTTCTGTCAGATCCAGAGGAGCTTTTGTCCACGCAGGGTTCGTATTATTAATCTGGTTAGGAACTTCAACTGCTACACGCTTGATGTTGCCATTATCGTCTTTTTCTCCTTCCGGAGAATCAATATATTCGGTCTTGTTTCCGAAGAAAATCGGAATTGGAAGGAACTTGCAGTATTTTGTCAGGATTTCCTGAAGACGTGCTTTCTCAAGGAATTCCAAAGCATCTTCCGCTACATACAGAATAATTTCTGTTCCACGGGTTGATTTTTCGATCTCTGTAATGGTGAATTCCGGGGAACCGTTGGATTCCCATTGAACTGCCTGTGCACCTTCGTTACGTGAAAGCGTCCGGATTTGCACTTTTTCGGCTACCATGAAAGCAGAGTAGAAGCCAAGTCCGAAGTGCCCGATGATATTTTCCGCACCTTCCTTGCCTTTATACTGGCTTACAAATTCTTCTGCACCGGAAAAGGCAATCTGGTTAATATACTTGTCAATCTCATCCGCTGTCATACCGATACCGTTATCAGCGATAGTGATCGTCTTAGCTTCCTTATCCAGCTTAACATCCACTCTTAGTTCGCCCAACTCGCCTTTATATTCACCTGTAGAAGACAATACTTTCAGCTTCTGGCAGGCATCGACAGCATTTGATACTAATTCTCTTAAAAATATTTCGTGATCAGAATATAAAAAGCGTTTAATGATCGGAAAGATATTTTCCGTTTGAACGTTAATTTGACCTGTTTTCATGTATTCATTTTTAAATTCCGATAGTTCCCGTCAAGCGATGTGCCAAGCGGAAAAATCTGACAAAATGACTTTCAGAAAAGAGAAGTGGCTGACAGAGTTACTGTGAGTTGTTTTGGTTGAGATTTTAGTTCAGTGAAAACAAAACCCCGGTTCCCCGAGGTTTTGTATATCTTTTTTAAAAGCTTTTAAGCGTAAAGCTCCGTTGCCTGAGCGATGATTTTTTCATCTTTCAGATAATCATCGTAAGGCATCATTTTATCAATGTATCCGTTTGGTGTGATCTCAATAATACGGTTGGCAACGGTTTGTACCAGCTCGTGGTCATGAGAAGTGAACAAAATATTTCCGTTGAAATCTCTCATGGCATTGTTCAATGCGGTGATAGATTCCAGATCAAGGTGGTTGGTTGGTTCATCCATGATCAGCAGGTTTGCCTTTGCCAGCATCATTTTAGACAACATACATCTCACTTTTTCACCTCCGGAAAGTACTTTGGAAGATTTTAATGCTTCTTCACCTGTAAATAACATTCTTCCCAGGAATCCGCGGATATTTACTTCTTCTTTTTCTTCGTCAGTTTGTGCATATTGTCGCAACCAGTCGATCAACGAATCATCTGACTGGAAGTATTCAGAATTATCGTTTGGAAGATAAGAAGTGGTGATAGTTGTCCCGAAGGTAAATTCTCCGCTATCGGCCTGCATTCTTCCGTTTAAGATTTCAAAGAAAGCTGTCAATGCAACAGAATTTCTGGAAATGAACGCTACTTTTTCTCCCTTATTCAATGTGAACGAAAGGTCTTTGAACAGCATCTCTCCATCTGCGGATTTTGACAGATTGGAAACGGTAAGAATCTGATTTCCGGCATCTCTTTCGGAATGAAAGGTGATTCCCGGATATCTTCTGGAAGACGGTTGGATTTCGTCCAGATCCAGCTTGTCCAGTAATTTTCTTCTGGAAGTCGCTTGTTTTGATTTGGAAGCATTTGCTGAGAAACGGGAGATGAACTCCTGCAGCTCTTTTCGCTTGTCTTCGGCTTTTTTGTTTTTGTCGGCACGCTGGCGGGCAGCCAATTGCGAAGATTGATACCAGAACGAATAGTTCCCGGTAAATAAATTGATCTTGGAATAATCAATATCGCAAATATGCGTACAGACAGTATCAAGGAAGTGGCGGTCGTGTGATACGACGATCACTGTATTTTTAAAATCAAGCAGGAAATCCTCCAGCCAGGAGATAGTTTTCAGATCCAGGTCATTTGTCGGCTCATCCAGAATCAGTACATCCGGATTTCCGAATAATGCCTGTGCTAACAAAACACGTACTTTTTCGTCATTCGGAAGATCCTTCATCAACATATAATGCCTGGATTCATCAATGCCAAGATTGCTTAGTAACGAAGCCGCATCCGTTTCTGCATTCCAGCCTTCCAGGTCCGCGAATTCGCCTTCCAGTTCGGAAGCGCGCATTCCGTCCTCTTCAGAGAAATCGGGCTTTGCATATAAGGCGTCCTTTTCCATCATGATCTCATACAGGCGTTTATGCCCCATAATTACCGTCTGTAAAACAGGATGCTCGTCAAATTCAAAGTGATTTTGCTTTAAAACCGCCATACGTTTTCCCGGTTCCAGCTCTACTTTTCCAAGCGTAGGATCCTGATCTCCGGTTAATATTTTAAGGAAAGTTGATTTTCCTGCACCGTTAGCACCAATAACACCATAACAGTTGCCGCCTACGAATTTTAAATTCACTTCGTCAAACAAGACACGTTTCCCGAATTGTAACGATAAATTATTTACTGTAATCATTTTTCAGATAGAAATTTTGTGCAAAGATAGGGAATTATAACGATTTAACAGGAAAGTTTAAATCGGGACCGGATGGATTACCTTATTGTGATGTTAATTAACGCTATATAAAGGTACGGAGATAATCTGTGACGCGTAGCACATCAGTTCTATAGACGCTTGTTAGTGGAAGTTATATGTGCTTTATTCGCCTTTGTTTTGTTCTGTCAACTTTACCATATCCTGATTAAATGAGGATAATTTGTTTCCTAAAACTGAAAAGAAATCTATATCGGCATTTTCAACCGTTGTCAATGCTTTTTGCAGAACTTTTGCACCTTCATTTGTCAATGTAATTACTTTGGCTCTTGTATCAGTTGGGTGTTCTTGTCTGCTGATGAACTTCTTGTCTTGTAAAGTCCGCAATACTTTTGATACCATCATTCTGTCGGCGTTGCTCTGATTAGCAATATCAACCTGTGTAACAGCATTATTCTTTTTTGAAAGCCAGCCTAATGCAGCCAATAGAACAAACTGTGTCTGTGTCAGGTTCAACGGGTCTAAAACCTTTTTCAGTTTACGTTGCCACAGCATGGTTACCTGCCCGAGCAAATAACCCGGGCTGTCATTTGGACTTTTAAACTTAAATTCAATTTCTTTCATTTTAAACATTTGGTTGTAAGAAAGTTAAAGTATAGCCGTCAGGGTCTTTCACAATTACAGTTTTTCCAAATGGTGTGTTGTTGATTGTACCCACAATTGCAATTCCTTTTGCTGTCAGGTTTGTCTGCAAATCTTCAATGGTGCCCTCAATAGCAAACCAAAGTTGAACACCAATACCAAGTTCTTTGTCGTCTATGTCCGTCATAGGTGTTCTTATCGCAAAGCTCGCTTCGCCTTTGTTGTATTTAAAAACACAGGCATAGGGATTTGACATTTCAGATACTTCAAATCCTAATTTGTTCGTGTAGAATTCCTTTGAAATCTCTAAATCTCTTACTTGAAGAGATGCAAATTCTAATTTTCTCATAATATATTTTTATAGTGACAAATATAATATATACAACAACAATTTGCAAATATTTTTACTTTTTCATTTTTTTTGATTGTCAAAAGCGAATCATTGCTTTAAGAATTTTCCTGTATAACTGCCTTTATTAGTTTCAATTGTGATAAAATAAATCCCGCCAACAAGTGCTGAAACATTTACCCATTGGACATTTGACTTTTGTTCAAGCACTATTTGAGATAAAGTGTTTACTATTTTTATATTGTTGATTATTAAATCGCCTATGTTTCCGATATCTATCTTTAACTGATTGCTTACAGGATTCGGATAAAGGATTATTTGACCTTGCACTTCACTTTCTTGTGTACCTGCAGTTGCTACATTGATACAAACACTCGTATCCCGACATTCTGCCTTGGTTATTATTACCGCATAGCTTCCATTTGATGTTGCTGTATAACTTTGGTTGGTTGCACCAGGAATTAAAACACCACTATTACAATTAATCCACTGGTAAGTTACGCCGCCTGCAGCGTTAGTAGCTGTGAGCGTAGCTCCATTTTGAGTAGTGCCTGTATTGACGGTATTAAGGGTGAGATTAAGCGTAACAATGCTATCACAACCATTGGTATTTATTAAAGTGTCCCTATAAATACCACTTGACGTGAATAGCTGACCATTGAAAGTATAGCTGTCACAGTCTGTTGCTATAATCGTATTGGATGAGGTCGGATACAATGTAAAATGAAGTTCATTGGATTTTGCAAAACAGCCTGAAGACTCTACCGCATACATAAAATATGTTGCAGAGTCCTTTACAGAAATATTGCTGGTGGTATCATTCGTTGACCACAACCAGTGAGGCGCCGAAGAAGCGGAAACGAGCACGCTGTCACCCTCACAAAAAGCATTTACAGAGCTTGTAATAACGGGATTTGCGGTATTGCAGGTGCCCAGTTGGGCTAAAAAGATATCGCCTCTCTGGGGAGTGGCGGGAATTGTAAAGTTGAGTAAAGAATCAAAGAAAATGTAACCCTGCGAAGGCGCATTTGGGTTACTATTTCCGTTAAATCCGCCCAGCACCAGCACATTCCCGCCGTTACGCGCCGGAACAATGGTATTTTGCTGAAATTGATACCCCCAAATCGTAAAATGTGGCGGATTGGTATTCGTGATAAAATTGTTCCAGATAAGGTCTCCGTTACGGGTCAGCTTGGTTACCGGTATCCTGCTTATACCTAAGGATGAGCCTTCTCTGCCCAACGCATAAACATTGCCTATATCATCTGTCCTTACCATTGTATAATAATTAGTACTTTGGTTGGTTGGAAATTGATAGCACCATAATAAACTGTTTGCAGTATTCAGTTTTAATACAATAGCATCATAGTCGGTATTGTTTACATTGTTATAGATCGTGTCACTGCCCATAATAAGCGGTCCATTCGTAAAAGAGCCGCTAAACAGGATACTTTTATCTTTATCTACGGCAAATGATCTGATAGCTAAGGTACCCGATGTTGCTGAAATCGTATCTGTATTCATCAGATTACCGCTTGCGTCATACTTTGCAAGGACCGCATTTTGTTTAACAAAACGGTAGAGATTATCTTCGTTATCATACTGAAATTGTTCAAAAGGATAATTCTGGTTTGACCATACAGGGTTAATCACACCCAGCTCCTTTGCGCTGATTATATTTCCTCCGCTATCGTACTTTGTCAAAAACGCATCCACTCCGGCAGGATTTGAAACATTGGTAAGCGTGAAGCCCTGGCCAAACCCGATCGTATTCTGGAACAAACCGGTCATACAGATATGCTGTTGTGCATCTATATGGATTGCATTTAAGGATTTATATATTTCCTGGATTGTAGTCGTGCGAATCCAGGAAACATTTCCCATCGGATCCAGCTTTGCTAAAAAATAATTGTTATTTCCCGTGAGCGGAACGTTGTTCAATGTTGCCCCTGTCTGAAAAAAACCACAGAGGTAAACGTTGCCGGATGAATCTATTGCTATTTTGTCTGGATTTCCGTCACCGTCCCATCCGGCTTGGATCTCATGAGTGCTCTTTGCCCATATCGGGTTTCCGTTCGGGTCGAGTTTGGCAATAAAGCCATTAATGCCTCCTGTACCGCTGATGTTAGTTGTTCCAAACGTAATGCCTGTGCCTCCATAATTCCCTGATACATACACATTCCCCGCACGATCTGTTGCCAGCAGATCCGTACCGGTGGATGAGGTTCCTCCTGCTTTACCAAAATGTTGAGCCCAAGTGTAATTCGCAGTTTGTGCCTGAGCCCAAATACTCATTATCATAAGTAATACAGGCAAAATATATGTTCTTTTCTTCATTTTCATGCTGTATGAAGTTTATAATAAATGATCATTTCTAATTGTTTCGCTTTGTCTGCCGTGTTTGTGTAGAAAAAATATTCAAGTTTTAATTCTTTATCAGTCGTTACGTTTAAACTTCTTAGTTGCTCAAGTGTCTGCGGTGTCATTTGCATTTGTCTGTCACGGTTATCGTTAAATGCAGTTTCGCTCACAAATTGCCTGCTGTTAGATTTTGGTTTAAAAAACTCAAATAATCCCATTGTCAATATTGTTAGCATTGTTAAAATCAGTCCTGTAAATATTATTTTTTCGTCTTCAATTTCCGTCTATTAAATAGTCAAGAACCCGTTGTTGGTATTTTCTCCAACTGTATTTGAATTTTATGTTTTTGGGGTATTCAGTCAATTTCAATAGTGTCTTGTTTAAAATTTCACAACTTAATTATTTATATATTTTTCTATAACTTTATCACACAATCATCTGCTGACTATGTAAAGTTTTTACTTTTCCAAATTTAAAATAATTTTACAAAGAATCAAATTGTAAATGAGTGAATTAAATATCTCATGTAGCCCAAAATCGTAAAATCTCAATGTCCTGCCCTCTTTTCAAATTCTAATATTTACTTTTGTAGTTCACAAGAAGAAGTATGAATTTATCCAGTTCAAAAAAAGGTGTTCAGTTGTTAGTTTCTCATTTGAAATACCTTGAAGTGAAGCATGTTGTTATTTCGCCCGGATCTCGGAATGCGCCTTTAATTGTAGCGTTTAACCAGCATCCGTATTTTGAGACGATCGTGATCCCTGATGAACGTAGCGCGGCGTTTCATGCTTTGGGAATGGCGCAGCAGCTTGAAAAACCTGTAATACTCATCTGTACATCAGGTTCGGCAGTGCTGAATTATTATCCTGCCGTAGCGGAAGCGTTTTATCAGAATGTACCGCTGATGGTAATTTCTGCTGACCGGCCGATCGACTGGATAGATCAGGGTGACGGGCAGACAATTCGCCAGGATGATGTTTTAAAAAATCATATTCGTTATTATACGCAGTTACGCGAAAATCACCACAATGACACAGATAGCTGGTATAATTCCCGTGAAATAGCCGCTGCCTATCATGCCTGCAACGGTAAAATAAAAGGCCCGGTTCATATTAATTTCCCGTTTACAGAACCGCTTTACGGAAAAGAACCCATAAATGAAGCAATTGCAGAGCTTTTGCCTTCCGTAATTGTTGATGGGAGACAGCACATTCCTGCAGAAGAAGAGGTTGTATTGAAATCCATCTGGAAATCAGCAGAGAAAGTAATGGTGCTGGTTGGACAGCATCTTCCAAATCCCCGCTTGCTGGCGGCGTTAAAAAATCTGAATAATCTTCCGAATATAGTGATCATGGCCGAAAACACTTCCAATATGACGGACCGTGATTTTGTACAATGTATCGACCGGACTTTGAACGGTATTTCAGAAGAAGACAAAGCTGATTTTGCCCCGGAATTGCTGATTACTATCGGAGGAGCGGTTGTTTCCAAAAAAATAAAGCAATTTTTCCGCACCTATCAGCCGAAGCATCACTGGAAGATAGGAAATGAATTTCCGTATATGGATACTTATCAGGCTTTAACCAGAAGCTTGCTGGTAGAAGAAGCGGATTTTATTGAAGTGCTGGAAAAATATCCTGCAGAAACAAATTCTAATTTCGGTGCGAAATGGAAGCAGATGGATTTCATCCAGGAAGAAAAAGCGCAGGAATACCTGCTTCAGCTGGAAACGTTCTGTGACCTGAAAGTCTTTGAGCTTTTATTAGACTGCGTTCCGGAAGATTCACATCTGCATCTGGCAAACAGTTCCGTTATTCGGTACAGCCAGCTGTTTAACCCTGTACGTTCCCTGAACTACTGGTGTAATCGCGGAACGAGCGGAATTGACGGAAGCATCAGTACCGCCGCAGGAGCAAGCTGGATTACGCAGGAAAAATGGCACACGTTGATTGTTGGTGATATGTCTTTCTTTTACGATTCAAATGCGTTCTGGAGTACTTTGAAACTGGCTAATCTCCGTGTTTTCCTTATCAATAACGGCGGTGGAGATATTTTCAATATTATTCCCGGTCCGGACACGACGGATGAGCTGAAAGAAAATTTTGTTTACAGGCACCAGTTTAAAGCGGAAGGTATCTGTGTTTCTTACGGAATCCGCTATTTTAAGGCAGGCAGTCTGGAAGAAATAGAGCAGCAGATGGAAGAATTTTACACGTATGATCCGCAGCAGGGAGCATGTGTGATGGAAATTTTCACAAATAATGTTGAAAACAGCAGAGAATTGAAGAAATTTCTTAAAATTTGAAACAAATTTTCATAATTTAATTTAAAACCTCATGGGAGAATATTTTTCCATTTTAGCAACATCTGAAGGGATTTTTTACCTCGTAGTCCTTACACTTCTGGAAATCGTACTGGGTATTGATAATATTATTTTTATTTCCATCATTTCTGATAAGCTTCCGGCAGAAAAAAGACGGCTGGCCAGAAATCTGGGCTTGTCAATGGCATTGATTGTCCGGCTGATCCTGCTGTCGCTGGTGTCGCTGATAATGAAAATGACAACGCCGTTGTTTGTGTTCCTTGACCATCCGTTTTCCGGTCAGAGCCTGGTGCTCTTGCTGGGAGGGCTTTTCCTGATCTACAAAAGTACCAAGGAAATGTCTGAAACGGTGAAAGGCGTTCACCATGATGATGAGGTAAAAGGAAAATCAAAGCTGAGCAGCGTGATTTTTCAGATCATCATGATCGATATCGTTTTCAGCTTTGATTCGATTATCACGGCTATTGGTATGACGAATGAAATCGGCCATGGCGATCCGCACAAGCACCCGATGGTGATCATTTTCGGAGCCGTAATTATTTCCATGGTGGTAATGATGCTTTTTTCCGGTGCAATTGCCGGTTTTATAAGCAAACGCCCGACTATCAAGATGCTGGCACTGGCATTTTTAGTTACGATCGGTGTGATACTGATCGCAGAATCATTTGGTCAGGAAATTCCGAAAGGTTATATCTATTTTGCAATGTGCTACGCTTTGCTTGTGGAAATGTTAAACATCCGGATGCGTAAGAATAAAGCGAAGCACAAGGGCTCGGAACATCATGAATGAAGATGAATTTATAGAATTTACCGCTGAAGAGCTGGAAGCGATCCGGGAAGGAATAATAGAAGAAGTTTTTGAGATCCGGCAGTTTGCCATTCAGAAAGTCCCGGTTTTGAAAATGTTTCAGAAGCGGATAGAACGCCTGGAAGAGCTGTTGGAAATGCAGCGGGATTTATTTCCCGGAGAAGTCGTTCCCTGTAGTGTGCTGCCAGTGCTTGTTCCGTATGATCATTTGTCACTGGCGGATTTGTTCAATGCCTATTACATTAATAAAAATACCCTGAAGCAAAGACTCTTTGCCACTTTTTCGATAGAAGAACTTTCCCTTTTATTGAAGGAAATGTGCGAGAATGAAAAAACTTTTGCTAATTTGTTTGACTTTCTGGAAATTGATGAGCAGCTGATTGTCTCCAAAGAGCCGGATCCCATGGATATTCACGAAGCGATTAAAGAAGCTTCTGACAAAAAAATCCATACGCTTGCGGATGTTAAAAATAATACAAACAAACTGCCCTTTACGCTCCTGAAAGAAATGAAAAGATTACTTTTGTTAAGCAAGAAATACTAATGGAAGATTTAGAAGCGCTTTTAGGACGGTTAAGAGAAAAGTTAAGCGAACAATCCTGGCCGGATGTTTATTTTTTTAAGTTCATCGTTCCGACGGACAATGAAAAAATAGGAATGATCTACGCGATGTTTGACGATTCGGCGGATATCCAGATGCATGAATCCAAGTCAAATAAATACACGAGTGTGAGCATTAAGACGGTGATGATAGATGTCGAGTCAATTCTGGATATTTATCGTAAAGCAAGTAAAATAGAAGGAATCATTTCATTGTAAATTATGGATTTGGTAAAAATATTGTTGGGAATACTGTATGTATCAATTGCGATTATTCTTTTGATGCTGCTTTACCGGGCGTTGCTTCGCCGCCTTAACAAAGGCAATATTGATCCGAAGTTGTTCTGTGAGCTGATTTCCGTGGAGCAGCGTCCCGCTTTCGGAATTATTGATTTTTGCTTCAGATGCAACGATGTGAAATGGGTGGATTTTGAAATTGTGACACTGAATTTTGAGTCGGTCATGAATGTTGCATCAAAGGAATTTTCAGAAGGACAGCATATTTTAAAGTTTGATTCTTCCCAGCTGGAAGACGGAGAATATTTTTATTTACTGAGAACAAATAACCAGCAGATTTTCAAAAAAATTCTTATTGACAACAGTAAATTGAAGAATTAATCGTAAAATTGTTAAGAAATAATTCTAAGTATAAATATCCCGGTTTACCGGAAAAAAATAAAAATTATGGCATTAGAAATCACAGACGCAAATTTTGAGGAATTAGTATTAAAATCAGACAAACCCGTAGTGGTTGATTTTTGGGCTGAATGGTGCGGGCCTTGCAGAATGGTTGGTCCAATCATTGAAGAGATGGCAGGTGAATATAACGGTAAAGCACTGGTAGGAAAAGTGGACGTTGATAAAAATCCGGGAGTAGCAGCTCAGTTTGGGATCAGAAATATTCCTACGATCTTATTCGTTAAAAACGGAGAAGTGGTTGACAAATCTGTTGGAGCAGTTCCGAAAGGACAACTAACATCAAAACTAGACGCGATCATTTAATAGTTCAACTCATTATAGTTTAAAAACCTGAGACTTGTCTCGGGTTTTTTTATAAATTCAATTTTACAGTTTTATTTTTTTACAACAGGCAACCATTCAAAGAACGGGACGTTTTTCAAATTAGAAACTTGTGGATAAAAAAGAGAAATTAGATAATATTATTCAGGGTTGTTTGCGCCAGGAGCGGGCAAGCCAGGAAGCATTATTTAAGTTTTTTTATTCAAAAATGCTGACGGTTTGTCTGCGCTATACTTCTGACCGCGATACGGCTCAGGAATTATTGCAGGACGGATTTATTAAGATCTTTGATAAGCTGGAACGATATGAAGATGCAGGCTCGTTTGAAGGCTGGGTGAGAAGAATTATGGTAAATACATGTATAGATCATTACCGTAAATCAAAAAAAGATCCTGTCCTCTACGATGATGATTCGGTTTTCAGAGATGTGGATGATACACTTTCGGGATTTGGAGATGAAGATCTGACCGAGATGAATTCACAGCTGGTGATGAAAGCGATTGCAGAGTTGAGTCCCGCATACCGTACCGTTTTCAACATGTTTGTAATTGAAAATTACTCACATAAAGAAATAGCGGATACACTTGGGATTTCAGAAGGAACTTCCAAATCGAATCTGGCAAAAGCAAAGGCAAATCTCCAGAAAGCACTGAAGGATAAGTTGAAAAAAATGTATTGAAACAGTATATATGAAATTAGATGATTTTATAAAACAGCAGGTAGAACAGCACGAAGAAGTGTACGATCCCAAAGCTTGGGAAAGTCTTTCTTCCCGTCTGGATGCTTCTGCTGCTGCCGGAACAGCTTCGTCTGCTGTGAAGTGGTGGATTGCTGCTGCAGTAGCTGTGGTGGCCATTGCCGGCGGTGTAATTTATTTTAATTCGGATGATGCAGCACAGCAGCCGGTTGTTGCTTCTGAGAAAACGAAAGAAAATCCTGAAACGACAGAACAGCCGAAAACGGATGTAAACAATAATACGCAGGAAAAAGAAGCTGTGCACCAGATAAATTCTGAAACTATTCAGAATAAGATCGTTACGGAATTAAAAACGGAGAAGCAGCCTGCTTCTCAATTAGCTGAATTACAAGCTGTCCCTGATTCTCAGAAAGAAGAAGTTCAGGGAGTAAAAAATACGGTTAATCCTGATAAAGGAACAACGTCTGCTATCAGTAAAATTTCTTTGAACTGGAATAAGGTAATCTGTAAAACCGAACGAAAATCATTGCTGAATAATAATGATGCTGCAGTATTTATTGTCGGTGAGAATACATCCTATCAGTTAGGAGCATACAAAGAGCTGAACGCATCTGACCTTGCTTCCGGATTTTATAAAGTGAAATCTGCGGATGGGAAACTCTTGCAATCTCTTGAAGTTGTGGATGCTCCCAAGCTGAACTTTATTGCTGATGAGGTCGTTTATGAAAAAGGGCTTCCTTTTATTCCTGTTAAGTTGACAAATGGAGATTTATCAGCCTACAAATGGGAATTAAACGGACAGACACTGGGAACGAAAAAAGAGATCCTGGTTCCTGCTTTCAGCAGAGGAGACGTAAAAGTTAACTTTTCAGGCATGGAGAATGGCTGTGAATTAAAAGATGCTTATACCGTTCAGGTACGCGAGGACTATAACTTGTTAGCTGTTACAGCCTTCAATGTGGATAGCAGAGACGAACGTAACAAGACTTTTTTACCGTATGCGCTTTATGAGCGGGATGTGCTTTTTGAAATGCAGATCATCGACCCAAGAACAGGAGATGTTATCTTCATGACAAATACGGCCTCTAATCCATGGAATGGTATTGATAAAAGAACTGGAGAACTGGTAGCTCCAAATACGCGCTATGTATGGACGGTTAGGTTGTCCGAAAAAGCAAATTTTGAAACGAAAGCTGTATATCAAGGTGCTGTGGTACGTGTGACGTACTAATGCACCTTGAATGTACAGTATTTTATGATGCTTCCTTTTGCTGTAAAAAGCTTTTCGTAGTGCGTTTTGATATGAAGGATATCTTTTGTTTTTTCATCTAAATTTTCAGGGAGTTCCGCGTATAAGTCTTTGGTGCATTCTAACATTTCATAGCGGTGCTCGTTGATCTCCTCCAAGGTTGATTCGAATAGCAGATCACTATCTGTTTTCAGATGGATGATTCCTCCTTTTTTCAGGAATTTTTTATACCGTTCAATGAAAATCTTTGAGCTCAGGCGTTTTTTTGGCTTGTTGGGTTGCGGATCGGAAAATGTCAACCAGATCTCATCTACTTCATCCGTATCAAAATAACGTTCGATAAGCTCAATTCGCGTTCTTAGAAATGCCACATTTGAAAGATTGCTTTCCAGTGCCTGCTTTGCTCCAACCCACATCCGGGCACCTTTTATATCTACTCCGATAAAGTTTTTTTCAGGATAATGCCGGCTCAGGCCAATACAATATTCACCTTTTCCACATCCTAATTCCAGAACTATCGGATTGTCATTTCTGAAGTAATCTGTGCGCCATTTGCCTTTTAACGGAAACGGCTCTTCAGATAAAGTTTCTGCCATTGGCTCGAAGCAGTTAGGCATACCTTTCATTTCGTCAAAGCGGCGAAGTTTGTTTTTTCCCATGAAACAAAGATATAATTTTTGTTTCATAAGTTATTTGCATCTCTATCTTCCTTTAGGACTAACTTTTGGGAATTTTTCTTTCCTGATATTAAAGATATTTATGATATAATCCCTAATTTACAACTATGATTATACTGACTGTGTTTATGCTGTAGGTGTCATCATTACTAATTCTTCATAATTTTTTGGGTTACAGTTGTTCCTGCATTATCTGTTAATGTGAAGAAATAAATTCCTCTATTCAGTTCATTTACGGAGATAGTATTAATATTTGATGAGAGCGCTTGTTTTTTCATCAGTGTCCCGTCTAATTGATAAATAGTAAGTTCATACGGTTCATTATTCCAATTGTCTGATAAATCAATTGTCATTAGATCTGTTGAGGGGTTGGGAGAAATACTCATAATTGGAAAAGTATTGGTATTTATACCATTACTTTTAGAACCCCAAAAAGCGAATTGCAAAACCGCTATAGTGTCTCCATTGGTTTCATAAGCTTGAATTAATTTCCAAAGATAATTTTGATCTTCATTTATAATCATAAAGGGAGCAGGGTCATTATTGTTAACATTGTTATAATTTAAGAGATAATCACCGTTATTGCTACCTAAAAGAATTCCCGGGCCATACCAGCCTGATCCATAAATATTTCCATAAAAAGAGCTTTTCCATCTGCAAGTATTGCCAAATAAATCATAATTCCAACTTATTTTAATTGGTAAATTCTGAATTTTAAACTGTAAAGAAACCGATGAAGAATTTACTTCGATCGATTCTTCATCACAGAGCAATGTTAATATTTGTTTTTTCGTTAAATAACTATTATTACTCAGCCATTCTAATGGATAAGCCTGATATGTCAGATCTCCAATTCTTACATCTAAACTATCTCCCCACGGTTGGTTTAAAATGTTCGCTTCGCCGAAAGTAGCGTCTATGCCATCCGTAGCCAAAGGATCATATCCTAACGTAATAGTGTCTTTAGTCCCTGCCGCGTCTTCAAAATACAGCTGAAATGAAAATTCTTCCTGTGCAGATAAAAATGTCGAGAGAAAGAGAAGCAAAAAAAGTATTGATTTTTTCATATATCTGTTTTAAAGTTCTGACAGGTTAACGAAATTTATCGCCCTACAGTTGGGTCCAAAATAAATTCCCGGGTTCGTGCTTTTGCTAAAGTATTTTTAATAGTGTTAATATTTGAAGCGAATCAAATAAAAAAAAGTATTTTTACGTTTATGTTATAGTTAACCTTGATACAGTTAGCTTTACATCAAAACAATTGTTTTGAAATGTGTTTATTTTATTAGTTAGGCTCCATTAGTGCAGACGTTTGAAACTTTTGGTTAAATTGCTTTCGGTCGATGTTATTAAAAGAAGTTTATTCAAAAAAGATTCTCTTGTCTGCACTGAATTGGGGTTTTGGTCATGTGTATCGTTCCATTCCTTTAGTCCGAAAGCTTCAAAATCAAAGTAATAAAATTCATATCGCTTGTAGTGAAGAGCAAAAAAATATTTTCCTTAAATACTTCCAACATGAAGTTTCGTATCATTTAAGTAATGAATATTCTTTTCGGTTTTCACTGGATAAATCATTAATACAGAAAAATTTTATTCAGTTACCCGCCCTTTTAAAAGAGCATCAGCGCGATCATCAACGGTGTGAAGAGATTGTAAGGCAGGAGCAGGTTGATCTTGTGATCAGCGATCACAGGTATGGATTTTATTCAAAGCATGTGCCGTCTGTTTTTGTGACGCACCAGTGCTGGTTGCCGGTTAAAAATGCTCTTCTTCAAAAAACACATCATTATCTCATTAATAAAAATTTTAATGCTGTCTGGATCCTGGACAACGAACAGCATACCTTTGCGGGGAAGCTGTCTGATGAAAAAGGATTAAAAATTCCGGTGGAATTTACCGGGCCGCAGTCACGCTTTCAAATGAAAGGTGGACAAACAGAAAAAACATTTTTTGTCGCGGTTATCAGCGGGCCGGTATTGTATGCCAACGAGCTGTTGAAAGCAGTGGAAGGCTATGCAGATCGGAAAAATGAGCTGATTCATTGTATTACTGATCTTCCGGTTCATTCTGAATTTTTGAAAAGAGTAGAGGAGAGTGCCCAGGATGAGGTACTCGCTGCTGCAAACAGAATTATTTCACATTCGGGTTATACGACTATTATGGACCTACATTTTTTAGATCCGGAAAAAGTGATTTTAATTCCCTCTCCGATGCAAAGTGAACAAGTATACCTGGCTGATCTGCACCGGGAAAAATTTACAATAGCGAGTGATTACAGCGAACTTGCTGACGAGTTATGATTTGTGAATTTTTAACCCGCGGCTGGTAGTGATCTCATGCGCTTCATTTTTCGCCTTGTCTAATGTAAAGCCGATGGTTGTTCCTATTCCTGCTGAACTGCGTACATTGATGTTCTGCTTGTGCAGATCGATGATCTGTTTCGCTATAGCCAATCCTAATCCCGAACCGCCCAGATTTCGTGCTCTTGATTTTTCAACGCGGTAAAACCGTTCGAAGATACGTGGAAGATCGTCTTTTTCTATTCCGGGTCCATTGTCGGCAATTTCCACTAAGATAAGATCGTTCAGGTCGAAGCTGCGGATGGTGATTTTTCCACCTTCATTTCCATATACAATGGCGTTGTTGATCAAGTTCGTCAACACCTGGTTAATCTTCCCGCGGTCGGCGTTTACTTCCTGGTTGGAGAAGCCTGAAATATCAAATGTAATTTTCTTTTCTACTGCTTTCAGCTCTAAGGAATCAATTACTTCCTTGATCAGCTTTTTTATCGGGAAGTTTGTTTTTTCCAGTCCGATCCGGTTCGATTCAAATTTATTCAGCGCATCCAGATCTTCAATCAGGTTAATCATCCTTTCTGTGGAAGAAGCCGCTCGTTCCAGAAATTTTGTGTTTATTTCCGGATCGTCAATTCCGCCGTCTAACAATGTAAGGATATAGCCCTGCATGGCAAAAAGCGGTGTTTTGAGCTCATGGGCAAGATTCCCGATGAATTCCTTTCGGTATTTGTCCTGTTCCTGCAATCTAACGATCTCTTCCTGCTTCTTTTTCACGAACTCTTTTGTGGCGCGATTTGCCTGATCGAGCACATTTTCAGTCATATTAAAGGAACGCCGGTTCTGCTCATTCTGCACGCGGTCATTTTTAATTGTCCGGAAAAGCGCATTGAGGCGGTTATTCAGGTAACGGTGGAACAGGAAATAAAAAATGATAAAATTGATGATGGTAAGGAGGGAGGACAGAAGAACAATAACACCGATATTCTCCTTGTAAAAATAAAACCCGATACTGCCGAACAATATTACAGAAATGGTTCCTGTAACAAGACTTCCAATAACAGGAACGAGAATCGGTTTGCTACTTTTCATAATTAAATGTATATCCAACACCTTTTATGGTACGAATATAACGATTCCCGAACTTTTCTCTTAATTTTCTTATATGAACATCAATAGTTCTCTCTCCCACAATGATATCATTGCCCCAGATCTTTGATAAAATCTCATCCCTGGTATGGACTTTATCCGGTTGGGAAATCAATAAATCCAGCAGCTCGAATTCTTTTTTCGGGAGTGTCACTTCAATATCGTTGTTTTTGACAATATAACGGTTTCTGTCAATGGATATGCCACTTAGGGAAATAATATTGGAAGGAACCTGATCTGTTTTTTTTCTTCTCAGCAAAGATTCGACCTTACTGACCAGTAATCTCGGGCGGATCGGCTTTGTGATATAATCGTCCGCGCCCACTTCAAATCCTGCTATCTGGGAATAATCTTCCGAACGTGATGTAAGGAAAGCGATGACCGGTTGGGGAATTTTGTTGTCTGAACGAATCGCATGACACGCTTCTATTCCATCCAGGTTCGGCATCATGACATCCATAATCACTAAATCCGGGCGGTATTTCTGAGTCAGATTAACAGCTTCCTGTCCGTCTTTTGCAGTGTATATACGATAACCTTCTTTTTCTAAATTATACTTGAGGAATTCCAGAATGTCCTCTTCATCATCAACGAGTAAAACAGTTTGATTTTTGGTGGGAATAGACAAGTTAAAACTCATATTATCTGAACTTAATTTTTGTCAAATGTAGAGTTTCAACTTGCCTTTAAAATTAAGGTAGCATTAATTAAACGTTAAGGAAATTAAGCCAGCTGTTTCACCTGAAATTTCTCATTTTTGCCGAGCTTTTCCTCTGCGTAGCCTCTTGAAACTTTGAATTCTTTGATGTCCGATCCCGGAAGCTCAAACATCAGGTCATTCAGAATGGCTTCACAGATAGAGCGGAGTCCTCTTGCTCCCAGCTGGTATTCGATCGCTTTTTCAACGATAAAATCCAAAGCGTCCCCTTCAAATGTCAGCTTGGTTCCATCCATCTCGAACAATTTTACATATTGCTTGATCAGGGCGTTTTTAGGCTCTGTCAGGATGCGTCTTAAGCTTTTTGCGTCTAACGGCTGAAGATAAGTAAGTGAAGGGAAACGGCCGATAAGCTCAGGAATTAATCCGAAAGTTTTGATGTCAGAAGGAATGATATAACGCAATAAATTTTCATTCTCAATCCGTACACTTTCATTACTGAAACCGATGGTTTGTGTATTTACCCGCCGGGCGATGATCTTTTCAATTCCGTCAAATGCCCCGCCGCATATAAACAGAATGTTCTTTGTATCTACCTGGATCATTTTTTGTTCCGGATGTTTTCTTCCTCCCTGAGGCGGAACATTTACAATCGAACCTTCCAGCAATTTCAGAAGAGCTTGCTGCACACCTTCTCCGGAAACATCTCTCGTAATGGAAGGATTGTCACTTTTTCGTGCAACCTTGTCAATTTCATCAATGAAAACAATTCCTTTTTCTGCTGCTGCCACGTCATAGTCCGATGCCTGAAGCAGACGTGACAGGATGCTCTCAACATCTTCACCGACATAGCCGGCTTCTGTCAGAACCGTTGCATCAGCGATACAGAACGGAACATTAAGCATTTTTGCAATAGTTTTTGCAAGCAATGTTTTTCCTGTTCCGGTTCTTCCAACCAGGATGATATTGGATTTTTCAATTTCCGTTTCATCTTCCTGCGTTTTTTGGCTCAGGCGCTTATAATGATTGTAAACCGCTACCGAAAGTACTTTCTTTGCATCTTCCTGCCCGATAACGTATTTATCCAGGTTTGATTTTATTTCCGCCGGCTTCAGTATCTGAACCTCCTGCTTGCTGTTGGGTTGCTTTTTAGCATATTTGAATTCTTCTTCAATAATGCGGTGAGCCTGAGAAATACAATTATCACAGATATGACCGGAGAGTCCCGGAATGATAATAGAAACCTCTGAAGCAGGACGCCCGCAAAAGGAGCATGTTATATCTTTTTTTGCCATATAATATGAAAAAAAGCCTGTCAACACAGGTTGAAGGCTTTGTGCTTTTTTAAATAATTACTTATTTAGGGTTTCTGATCAATATTTCATCGACCATTCCGTAATCTTTTGCTTCTTCCGCTGTCATCCAGTAATCTCTGTCAGAATCTTCCCATACTTTTTCATACGTTTGCTTGGAGTGCTGTGCTATGATTTCGTACAGCTCTTTTTTCAGCTTTTGAATTTCCCGTGCAGTGATCTCGATATCAGAAGCCTGTCCCTGTGCTCCGCCAAGAGGCTGGTGGATCATAACGCGTGCGTGCTTTAATGCGGAACGTTTTCCTTCTGCTCCTGCGCACATCAGTACTGCTCCCATTGATGCGGCCATTCCCGTACAGATTGTCGCCACATCAGGACGGATGTACTGCATGGTGTCATAAATACCTAATCCGGCATATACCGAACCTCCCGGAGAATTCAGATAGATCTGAATGTCTTTTTTTGCGTCAACAGACTCCAGGAATAACAGCTGGGCATTGATAATGTTCGCTACCTGATCATTGATTCCTGTTCCCAGAAAGATGATCCGATCCATCATTAATCTTGAGAATACGTCCATCTGTGTCATGTTCAGCGGACGTTCTTCAATGATATAAGGAGTTAATGAGGATTCTATATAGTTTGATAAATGCATGCTGCTGATACCCATGTGTTTCGTAGCATACTTTTTGAATTCATCGTCTCTAAACATAATTTATTTTTTTAACAGCGTAAATATAATTCAGTTTATTCAAAATTCACGAAGTTTAACGCAAATTTCGGATTTAAAATTTCCAGTCCGGCAGATCCTGAACAGTGATATTCATCTGCTGTGCTTTAGCGCTCAGCTCATTTTTCATACTGTCGTAATTTTCTGTCGCATCCTGCGGAAGAATGAACGTCTGCTTGTTTTTGAAGATGATGTATGTTGCTTCCGGTAAATGCACAATTTTCAGAATGTCATCGTATCTTTTTTCGGAAAATCCACCTTTATCTACTGTCTTAAGTGTGGTTTCGTTGATTTCAAAAGCGGCATCCACACCAAAATGCTGTTGATACTTTTCCTGTATCTCATTTTGGAAACGTTTTTTATAAATGCGCTTTATTCTGTTCGGGTAAAGAAAAAACCACAGGATACCGATCGTAACAAAAATAGAGGTGATCAGGAACTTTTTTTCGAGGGCAAAAAATATACCGAATGCAATGTTAAGCAGCATGATAGATAGCCTTTGCTTCCGTAGTCTTGCTTTGAATTCCTCTGCCTGGCTCAGGTGGAATAATTGAAAGTTCAGGAAGTCTTTTTCTTTTACATGATACGTATATTTCATTTTTATATTAAATTTACAATAATTGTTAATTAAATTATTTATTCAAAAATCAAGCCTATGAGAGCATTTGTACTCTTTTCCTGTTTATTTGTTTCGTTTTTAATAACGGCGCAATATAATCCCAATAGATATAAAAAGCAAATATTTACGACAACTACTTCCAATATGGATGTGCAGTACGGAACCGCGCCCCAGTGGGTATTTCCCTATTGGAATGAAGATTTAAAGCTGAACGTCTACCGTCCTTACGGAGATACGCTGACCAAACGGCCTTTGATCATCATGGCGCACGCGGGAGGTTTCCTGAATGGTTCTAAAGACGTGGATGATATGGTAGCATTATGTGATTCTTTTGCAAAACGTGGATATGTCACAGCAACCATTGCTTACCGGAAAGGTTTTAATCCGCTGGACGGGCAAAGTGCGGAACGTGCTGTTTATCGCGGTATCCAGGACGGAAAGGCAGCTGTTCGTTATTTTAAGCAGTTTGCGAATACTTACGGCATTGATACGAACTACATTTTCTTCGGAGGAATGTCTGCAGGCGGATACATTGCGCTTCATGTAGGATATATGGATAAAGAAACAGAACGGCCTGCAAGTACATACGGAGGAGGTACAGTGAATAATCTGGGATGCCTGGACTGCGCCGGAAATACGTATGTGGTTTCTTCAAAAGTACGCGCTGTGCTTGATTTTTGGGGAGCTGTTCAGGATACTTCGATTATTGAGGCCGGAGATGTGCCTGCGTTAATTATGCACGGAATAAATGACGGAACGGTCCCGTATGACAAAGGACATCCTTTCGGTGTTCCGACCCTGCCTGAAACGTATGGCGGTTTTCCTGTTTCTATAAGAATGAATAATCTCGGTGTTTACAATGAATTTATCAATTCCACTTCTAATCTGCACATGCTGGATGGTTCAGATAACGGGACTTTCCCTTCTTCCGGCCCGAATGCTTTCTGGCATGATACATTGATTCCGAGAACCAATAAATTCTTATTCAACCTGGTAAAGCCTATTCCTTCAAAGCTGAGTCCGGACACGATCTATACCTGCCGAAACGATGCTTTTAATGCAAATATACAGCCGCAGGGCACGAAAGCGCATTACTGGCTTACATCTTCAGGGATGAATATAACTACTGACAGCCCGAACGGAGTATTTTCCGCTACTCAGGCAGGAACGTTCCAGCTGGGATATGTGGAAGTGAATCATTTACTGGCATTCAGTGATACATTATGGTTTACTGTTGTCGTGAATGAATTGCCAGATGTGCAGCTGACTGCGGATGAAAGTACGATCTGTAAGGGTGAAAGCGTTACTTTGACTGCAAGCGGAGCTGCTGCTTATTCCTGGGATCAGGGACTGAATCCGAATACTGTTCAGGTTGTTTCTCCTGCTGTTACAACAGCTTATACAGTAACAGGGACTTCTGATAAAGGTTGTGTAAAAACAGCTGTTTTAACTGTAACGGTAGATGATTGCCTGGCAGTTGAGGATATCGCTTCTCAAAAAATTATTCTGTATCCGAATCCGGCTCAAAATAATTTTGTGATTGAAGGAGAGCAACTGTCCGGAATGTACGCTTCCTTTGAATTGATGGATCTGACAGGGAAAGTGATCAAAACCGGAATTATTTCTTCAAACAGCCAGCTGATTGATGTGTCTGAATTAAGTGACGGTGTTTACTTTGTTAACCTGACCGGTAAAAATCAAAAAACAATTAAAGTAGAGATCAGAAGATGATCCTGATAATATTGAAAATAAAGAAGGCTGCCATTGGCAGCCTTCTTTATTTGGATTTTATTAATTCTAATAATATTGCCAGATCATAATTTCATTCACCAGCGGCTTTGCTTCTTTCTGGGTAAATTCCTTTGCAACTCTTTCCTTTAATGCTTTGAAATCGCCCGCTTTTTTATTGCTGTATTTCGGTTTTACCTTTTCTAAGTCAACCTTTTTCTCGACTACTTCCGTCGCAAAATAAGTGATTCTTCCGTCTTCAGAGGCAACACCAAGAATCGCTCCGGGAAGCCCCCAGAAATTTTCCGGGCCAACTTGGGGAATAATGTCAGTCGTAAACCATGCATAAAGCGTGGTAGTATCATTTACATCAAGAAGTACCTGTTTACACTCATAATTGGCGATTGTCCGGATCTTCCCGGTATATTTCCAGGCTCTGGGACGTAATTGGTCCTCTATTACAACTACCTGCCCGTAAATGTTTAACAAACTTACATTCTGCATTGTATTAAAGTTCTGGATCATGGAATGCTGTAATACCAGCCATTTCATAATTTCGTTTTTCTCTTCATCAGGATCAGGAATATAAACCGAAGATGAATCATTGAAATAAAGGAAAAAATGATCCGTGCTGTATTTGTTTTTTTCACCGATCCAGCGTTGAGAGTCTTTATCCGGATATTTCTTGAAAAGGTTCATCCGGCGCTCATATCTGATATATCCTTCCGTTACCTGAGAGAAGGAAATCCAGCTGCTGAAAACAAGCAGTGCGAGGAATATATTTTTAATCTTCACCATTTGATTTAATTTTTGAGGAGTTGAACTGATACGTCAGCTTTAGTAAAAAATATCTGGTAATAATCAGCTTTCTGGAGTCCGTAATCACATTGACGGAGTTGAAACGGCTGATGCTCTTGTTCTGATTAAGAATGTCATTGGCAATCAGGTCAATGCGTAACTGATCTCTTTTGAAGAATTTCTTTCCGAAAGCAGCATTCCATAGAAAATAATTCGTGTTATAATCCGCGCTCAGACCTCGCATCGCAAAATAATCAAAATCAGTTTCAAGTATGAATTTTAACGGCATTTGGTACTTGAAATAGAAAGAGACCTTATAAATGTCATTTTTTTGATTGGATTGCGGATTTATAACATTTTTAACCATGTTCATACGGTATCCGAAGCTGGCATTTGCAGAGATTTTTTCCGTATCGAAATCAATTCTCAGTTCCGCTCCCGGAGTATTTCCCACGTTTTTAATCAGCTTGTCATTGATAAAGCTGTAAGAATTGTTGAATGTATATTGAAGATTCGGCCCGATGTAAAGCACTTTTTTATAAACCGGAAATCCGAAACCTCCCCAGAAATTGAAATAATTGAACATGTCGATATTTTTATATTCGGACACACTTCTTCCGAGCTGATCGAAAGTAATGTTCTGGGCAAAGTCATTTTTAGTGTAACGTGTATTTGCTCCTGCATATACCCATATTCCTGAAACGGGCTTGTAAGTATTGTAATTAAGAGTAGAGCTGATGGAATAGGTCGGAAGTAAACGGGCATTACCGATCTGGATATTATTCGGATTCTCATTATCATATACAGGCTGCAGCTGATTGATCGTCGGAAGTGTGGAATAAGTTCTGTTGTTCCATTCCAGCTTGGATGCGTCATGAAATTTGTACACAAACTTCGTATATGGAAGAATATTGGTGATATTTTGATTGATCACTGTATTTGTAAAGTAATTTTCATTGTCTATCAGGACATTTCTGACCTTTGTTCCGAGGGTGAAAGAAATCTTCTTATGAGTAAAAATACCTGCAACACCAACAATATTCTGAAATTTCAGAGATTGAAAATCATTGGATGTCAGGGAGTCTAACTGATCATAGCTTCCTCCGTTATTATTGAAAGAGTTCTGAGCACGGTCATTTTTAATGTTGAAATTTTCGTAGCTGAATTCCAGCGCCCATTTTTTACTGATCGGCTCGGTGTATCTTGCAATCAACAGATTGGAAAGGATCGTTCTGTCCTCCGCTTTCTGCTGGTCGATCAGGTTAAAGGAAGTTCCGATAGCCGGCAGTTCATCCTCGTAGTACAGGTTGGTATTTTTATTGAATTCATCAAACGTAAAATTATCGATCAGCATCAGCTTTCTCCCTTTTTTGGAGCCGAAGTTTTTGATATAAGTAACCTTTGTTTTAAGGTTGCTTCCGTGCTGGTCATATTCTTTATTCGTTGTACCGTTCCTCATGGCTACGGTATCCTGAGAAAGATACTGTTGCAGGGACTGGATGTTCTCACCTGTTTCAAAATAATTGAACTTTGGTATGATCTCAAGAGATTGTGTAGAGTCAATGTCCCATTTTACACTCATGTTCAGCTCGTGCTTCTGATGTTGTAGCTCCGAATTGCTTTCTGCCTTGTTGTAATACACCGTATCCTCAAGGAAATATTGTGAAAACCGGTTTTCGGATTTTTTGACACGATAATTGGTATAGGTGTAATTCGCGCCGAGCTTCAGCTTTTTTGATATTTTCTCTTCATAGTAGACACCAGTCTTCCACATTTGCGGGTAACCTTCCTCGCTCACTACGTTTTCATTTTTCTCCCAGCTGTCCGTTTCTTCATCGTAGGTATAATTACCGGAGAGCTCGATCCCGAATTTATTGGCATCCTGCCAGGCTAAGCTGGTTTTTGTGGTATTGGAGGAAAGTGCGTAAGCGGAAAGCTTTCTTTTTGGCGTGAAATAATTGAAGAGCCCTTCTCCTTCATAGTAACGCCTGAAGTCCGTTGCGAAGCTTGCTTTTCCGAAATAGCCTTTTTTAGCCTCATCTTTTAAGGTCAGATCAATGACTTGTACCTTGTCGTCACCTGCCGCTGCGTCATTCAGCTCTTTCTCATACACTTTAACATTTTCCACACTGTTAGCGGAAAGGTTTCTGGTGGCCATGGTAGCATCTGAACCGAAAAATTCATCACCGTCAACCAATACTCTGGACACTTCTTTTCCCTGTGCTTTTATCTTTCCGTCTTTGTCCACCTCGATTCCGGGAAGCTTTTTCAATAAGTCTTCTACAACCGCATTCGGACTGGTTTTGAATGAATCAGCAACGTAAATCAGCGTATCTCCTTTATAATACACTGGATCCTTATAAGCAAAAATGGTTACTTCATCCAGTGTCTGGCTTTTATCGGGAAGCGAAAAGTCTCCCAAATCATAGAAATAACTTTCTTCGGTTGCGATGAAGTAGAATTCCCGTTCGTTAAAATTCGGGTGGTTGATGAACAGCTGATAATTTCCCAGCGGCTGTTGCATATCAATTAATCCGTCTGCTCCGGTCACTTTCCTGCTGACAATTAATGAATCATCCACATTTACAAGAAAGACGACCGCATTTTTCAGTCCTTCAGATGTTGCCGGATCAATTAGTTTTCCTTTTATCTCCAGATTCTGCGCGAAATTGCTGGATGCAAAAAGTAAGAATAAGGGTAATATTAAATTTTTCAAATGTCGTGAATTTAAAAATCCATGGTAAAGTTTAGAAAAAATGCAGCAGGTCTTTTATCAAATTGTACAAGCGGTAATTTGTTGTGTATTTCTCCGCAAATTCAGTGATAAACGAATGGCGGGAATATGTTTTTTTAGATTTTGTTTTGGCGTATAACTGGTTAATATCTACGAAATCAGATGATATTGACTGCGCGAAATAGGTAACGGCTCCGTCTTCGTAAGCCAGTCCAAGGATCGCTCCCGGGAGATCCCAGTAGCTTTCCGGCCCGACCGCAGGCATCACTTCTGTGTCAAACCAGGCGTAAATGATCGTGGAATCATTGATCGTGCAGATTGCCTGCTTACATTCCGTACTGGCAATTGTTCTTACCTTGCCGGTGAATTTCCATATTCTTTTTGGCAAGGTGTCCTGGATCAGGAAGCTTTCTCCCAGAATATTAATTTGTGTTTCAATAGTTTTCCTATTAAAATTTATCAGTGTCTGTGTCTGAAATGTTTTTTGCTGGTCATTGATGTTTTCCAATGGCTCAGTAACGAACAGGCTGACAGTATCATTAAAATACAATGTAAGCTTTTCCGTAAGATATTTGTTTGAGCTGTTATACTCTTTTCCTCCTCGTCCGCCGGGGCCTCCTGTTTCTCTGCTGTTATAAGCTGAACTAAAACGTTTTTCCAGATTGGTTTTTCGTTCAAATACAATTGTCCCGTAACGCATCTGAGATATGCAGATGTGGGACAAAAGCGTGAACAGAAACGTGATTAACAGATTATTTAGCTTCATTTTTCGATGTATTGACACGTAAAGTGCTGTTGAAAGAATAAGTTATACGGAACAGAAAATACCTGGTAATAATATTGATGCGGCTGTCAACGATCGTATTGATAGAGATGGTTCTGCTGACTTGTGTATTCTGATTCATCAAATCGTAACCTTCAATTCCAAGTTTCCACTGATCATATTTTCCTATTCTTTTTTCAATTGCCGCATTCCAGATGAAATAGTTGATATTGTAACCTTGTGACATATTTGAATAGTTGTTGTAATTGGCATTGGTGCTGACATCAATTTTCCACGGCAGGAAAAATTTCATGTCAAAGTTATATCTCCAGACCGTATTTCTGATATTCAGATTTGTATTGATGGAATTTTTTCCGATTTGCTCTGTCAGGCGCAATCCGGTCGAAATTTCCATAAAATCGGTGAGAGCTGAAATATTCAGCTCCGGAATAAAATTATGGACGTTCGCAAGGTTATTGACGCCGTCCACAAAGCTGTTCTGATTGGAATTCGTGTAGTCGAATCTGGGACTTAGGCGGATTACTTTTTTAAACAAAGGAACACTGAAGTATAAATTTCCGGAAAGGGCATTGAACGTATTGATGTTCTGATACATGGAAACACTTCTTCCCAGGCTGTCGTAAGTTACCGATCTTGCGAAATCATTGAAAGTATATTTCGCACTTGCTCCAATATTGAAATTGATGCCCGAAATCGGCTTGAAAATGGAATAATCTGCATTTGCCGAAATGTTGTAATCCGGCTTGAGGTTTTCATTTCCCATTAGTACTGCATTCGGGTTGGTATTGTCCCGTGCGGGAGAAAGATAATCTACATTTGGTAAACTGGAATTGGTGGAGATCCGGGTGTTTAACCGTGAATTCTGAGAAATTTTATAACGATAGGTGAAAGAAGGTAAGGCGTTTGTGACATTCTGGTTAATGCTTTTTAAAGTGAAAAAATTCTCGTTGTTCACCAGCACATTGCGGACATTCATTCCGATAGCAATGCTGTGTGTTTTATTGTCGTAATTGATCCCAATTCCTGCTTTGTTTTGTATCTTATTGGTTTTAAACCGGTTTGAGGTCGCGGAATCCAGATCAGTGTAAGCTGTTCCGTCATAATTGTAGGAGAGAAGCTCTTTACTGTTAACATTATTGTATAATTCGTAGTTGAATGTCATTTTCCATTTGTCGGAAAGTGGCTCAGTATAGGCTGCATTCAGTGTGTTTCCAAAATTATTATTGTCATTGTTTTTCATCTGTCTGATCTCGTTATCTGTATAGCCAAGCAGGTAGAAGTAGTCTGAATACAGCAGTGAGTTTTTATTTTTAGATTGATTGTAAACTATGTAATCGGTCAGTTCCAGAGTCCTTCTTTCTTTTGCAAAACGTTTTCGGTAATGCAGGCGTGTATTTGTTGAAAATGAGTTGGTGGTGGAAGAGGTACTGTTGTCTGCACGACGGACAGCATTTTGATTCGCGTCTAAGAAGTTATTGACGGACAGTGAATTATTTTCTGCTGTTGATAATGAGAATCGTGGCTGAATCATCAATGTCTGCGAAGAGTCCGGGTTAAGATTAATGTTGATACCCAGATTGTGTGTCTGGTTTTTGGAATACTGCTCTTCTCTATAC
The DNA here is from genome assembly GCA_001899145.1 of Flavobacteriia bacterium 40-80. Classification (GTDB taxonomy): domain Bacteria; phylum Bacteroidota; class Bacteroidia; order Flavobacteriales_D; family Crocinitomicaceae; genus 40-80. Next base: position 108,987 of record MKVF01000004.1, on the reverse strand, counting down.
TGCGAGTAATAAGTGGTATCAGGTAATAGATATTCCGTATTCTTCTCCGTTTCCTTTTTTACGCGGGAATCAGAAAAAATATAATCCACACCCAGCTTGAATTTTTCGGTGATCTGATCGTTGAATAAGCCTCCCAGACGGAATGTCTGCGGATAACCGCTGACAGAGCCGCCTCCACCAAGAAACTGACTGCTTACACCTGCTGCGGATGCATCACTTTTACTTACAGCGGAATTGAGTGTGTTGGATCCAAGTCCGAATGCAAAGATCTTTTGTTTGTTCTGAAAGCGGTTGTAAAGAAGCTGTCCTTCATAAAATTGACGAAAATCGGTTGCAGCACTTGCTTTGGCAAACCATCCTTTCTTAGCTTCTGCTTTCAGCTTCAGATCCAACACCTGAATTTTATCATCCGTTGCTGAACCATTTTCCGGATTGGTCTCATAGATCTGTACTTTATCGATGCTTTTTGCAGCAAGGTTTTTGGTGGCGATAGTCGGATCCGATCCAAAAAACTCATCTCCGTCCACTAAGACTTTTGAAATTTCTTTTCCTTGGGATTTAATGCTTCCATCATCTTCAACTGTGATTCCGGGAAGTCTTTTCAGCAGGTCTTCGACCATTGCGTTGTCCTTTGTGGCAAAAGAATCTGCAACATAGATAAGCGTGTCACCTTTGTAATAAATCGGGTCTTTATAGGCATAAATCGTTAACCCTTCAATCATACTTCCTTTTTCGGCCAGAGAGAGTTCGCCTAATTCAAAATCATTATTTTCCGCTGTTCCGACAAATATAAATTCCTTATCGTTAAAATTGGGATGCGATAGAAATAAGCGATAGGTATCAACAGGAACAATATATTCAAACGTACCGTTTTCATCTGTGTTCTTATAGTGGTAAATGACGGAATCGGAAACACGGATCAGGTATGTTTTGGCATAATACACTGGTTGAAAGAGATTAGTGTCGATGATTGTACCGCTGATTTTCATATTTTGAGAGAAGCCTGATACTGCTGAAAGAAATGCAATAAATACTATTATTTTTTTCATCATGATGCGTTAATAATACCAATTCTGATTTAAAAACAGCTCAAACTATTTTTAAATTTTCAGAAGGATTTCCCGAAATCCGGGAGTAAAGTAATGCCGGTGTAAGGTCTGTTCAGCCCGGAATCAGATCAAGCCTGCCCGGGGTTGCTGCAAATTATTACATCCGGTATAACGTAAAAAATAAGACAGGTTATACGGACAGTGAGAAAAAAAAGAAAATTTTCTCTTGTTACTTTAAGTTTCCGTGTACATTTGGGTTTTATTTCTTTAGAAAATGAGTTCGACAAGCAGTGCAAAGAAGGTTTTGACCCTTTCAGGATTGATAGTTACAGTGGGGATTGTTTTTGGAGATATCGGTACTTCACCGCTGTATGTATTCCAGGCGATTACCGAAGGAGGAAGGCATCTGGATAAACAGACTATTTACGGAGGGATTTCCTGTATTTTCTGGTTGCTGATGCTGATCATCACTTTGAAATATATCGTTTATGCGCTGAGCGCGGATAACAATGGAGAAGGAGGAATTTTTGCCCTTTACGCTTTGTTGAAAAAGAAGAAAAAACGCTGGATTATTGTTCCTACACTGATCGGCTGCGCCACACTGATGGCAGATGGCTTCATTACACCTGCGATCTCTATTTCCTCAGCCGTTGAAGGGTTGGCGTATATTGCGCCGGACATTAACCCGAAACCGTATGTTCTCGGGATTATCTTAATCCTCTTCTTCGTACAACAGTTCGGTACTGAAAAATTAGGAAAGACATTCGGGCCGGTAATGGTTTTATGGTTTGGAATGTTAATGTATCTGGGAATTATCAATATTATGAAAAACCCGGCTATTATTGAAGCTATAAACCCGAAATATGCCATAAACCTGATTTTTCGCTCCCCTTATGTACTGGCGATTTTAGGAGGTGTCACTTTATGTATTACCGGGGCGGAGACGATTTATTCGGATTTGGGGCATTGCGGGAAGAAAAATATCCGGATCAGCTGGATCTTTATTTTGTCAGCGCTCTTAGTGAATTATTTCGGTCAGGCAGCTATCTGCACATTACCTGATTTCCAGCTGCAAAAAGGAGAAACAGTGTTTTACCAAATGGTACCAAAATACCTGATAGGTTTTGTGATCATTTTGGCGACCACAGCTTCTATTATTGCTTCTCAGGCAGTAATTTCCGGAATCTTCACATTGATGAACGAAGCAATGAAGTTGCGTCTGTGGACAAATTTCAAAATCAAATATCCGTCAGAACATAAAGGACAGATCTATATTCCTGCTATTAACTGGTTCCTGATGATCGGTGCAGCCTGTGTGGTGATCGTTTTTAATAGCTCGGAAAGCATGACGGCTGCTTACGGACTGGCGATAAACATTAATATGATCATGACTTCATTGCTGCTGGGTTACTTGCTGATGGCAAGATTTCCACGGTTCAAATGGTTCTATGTGGTTATATTTATCGGTTTTCTGGCAATAGAAATGAAATTACTGTCCGCTAATACGAGCAAAATTCACAGTGGTGGCTGGTTTGCATTGTTTCTTTCTGCTATTTTCTTCTTTTTCCTTTATATGTATTACAAAGCAAGGCAATTGCGTTCCCGTATTACCGAATATGTAAAAATGGCGGATGTCGTGCCTTTGCTCGGAAAAATAAGAGAAGACAACGGGATTATGTACGAAGCGACGAACCTGGTTTACCCGACACGTTCGGCAAATGTAAAAAAACTGGATTCAACGATCTTTTATTCATTGTTCCGTAAGAAGCCGAGAAAAGCGGAAGTTACCTGGTTTGTCCATCTGGATATTACGACGGAACCTTGGGGTGTCGGCTACTCGGTGGAACCAATTGTTCCTCAGCACTGCTATTATGTTGCGTTACACCTCGGATTTAAAGAGGAGCATCGTATGGAATACATGATCCGTAAAATTCACCAGAAATTAGTGGAGAAAGGTGAGCTGCAAAACAGAAGTGTATTCAATTCTATCGGAGATACGTTTAAAGATGTGGATTTTAAATTTGTGGTGATCAATACACGTGTAGCGACCACTAATATGCTGACTCCTTTTCAGCTGACTGTTGTAAAAACATATCGTTTCGTTAAAAAATTAGGATTGGATTCTGTTGAAGATTTCGGGCTGGACCGTACGAATGTCGCACTGGAATACGTTCCGATCAATGTCGGTAAGGAATTTAACAAGCATATAGAAGAGCAGTAAATTTTATCAACGAATAATTGTCAAAAATTTGATTTCTTCAGAAAAAGGATTAAATTTGCACCCTTAAATTAAATATTTATTATATGAATTCTTACGAAACTGTTTTCATTTTAACTCCCGTTTTGTCTGATGATCAGGCAAAGGAAGCAGTGCAAAAATTCGAAAATGAAATTGTTGCTTTTGGTGGAAAAATTAAGCACATTGAGAACTGGGGCTTGAAAAAATTAGCTTACCCGATTCAGAAAAAAACAACTGGTTTCTATGCTTTGATTGAATTCGAAGGTGAAGGAACTGTTGTTGGTGACTTAGAAGTGATTTTCAAACGTGATGAGCGCGTTATGCGTTTTCTGACTATTAAGATGGATGTTGATCATCTGGCTTATGCGGACAGAAGAAGAGCGAAGCACGGAGAAGCTAAAAAAGTAGAAGCTTAATTTATTAAACTTAAAAATTTTCGAAGATTATGGCACAAAATGATATTCGTTATTTAACGCCGATTAACATCGACATTAAAAAACAAAAATACTGTCGCTTCAAAAAAAGCGGTATTAAATTTATTGATTACAAAGACGCTAGCTTCTTATTGAAATTAGTGAACGAGCAAGGTAAAATTTTACCTCGCCGCATTACAGGTACTTCTAAAAAATACCAAACGAAGGTTAACAAAGCTATTAAAAGAGCGCGTCATCTGGCAATTTTACCATACGTTGGTGATATGTTGAAATAAGCCGGTTGTCAAATCATTTAAATTAGTTAAAAATGGAAGTAATTTTATTGAAAAACGTAGATAAGTTAGGATATAGAGATGAGTTGGTAACTGTAAAACCAGGTTACGGACGTAATTACCTTATTCCTCAGGGGTATGCGCTTTTAGCAACTCCTTCTAACAAAAAAGCGCACGAAGAGAAATTGAAGCAACGCGCTCATAAAGAATCCAAAATTGTTGCTGAAGCTCAGGAATTAGCAGCTAAAATCCAGGAAGTAGTATTGAAAATCACTACTAAAGTGGGTGAAAACGGTAAAATTTTTGGTTCTGTAAACACTGTACAATTGGCGGAAGCATTAAAAGCTGCAGGTCATGAGATCGACAGAAAATCGTTGAAAATTAAAGACGAGCCGATTAAAGAAGTTGGAACTTACGATGCTGAAGCAAACTTGCATAAAACTGTTAAAGCAGCATTCAAGTTTGAAGTTGTAGGAGAATAATTCTTTACAAAACAATATTGAAAAAGGGTTGGAGTTATTCAGCCCTTTTCTATTTCAGATAAAAAATGAAAACGATGGAATTTGAAAAAATCATAGGAGCAGTTGAAGCATTTCACGATGCGTTCAGAATAAAAAATCATTACGAACCTGTGCTCCTTCCGGAAAATGAAGCAGAGCTGCGTTTTAACCTGATGAAAGAAGAGAACGAAGAATATTTCGAAGCGGTAAAAAACGGAGATCTTGTTGAAATCGCTGATGCTTTGGGCGATCAGCTCTACATTTTATGTGGAACTATTCTCCGCCACGGTCTGCAGCATAAAATTGTAGAAGTTTTTGAAGAAATTCAACGTTCCAACATGAGCAAATTAGATAAAGACGGGAATCCGATTTATCGTGAAGACGGAAAAGTTTTGAAGTCAGAATTATACTTTAAACCGGATATCAGGAAGATTCTGGAAGTGGAATGATACCCAAACACTTTAACATCCGTGTGTACGGAATTGTGATTAATGAGCAGCAGCAGCTCCTGGTTTCTGATGAATTTCGTTTTGGTAAAGCATTTACTAAGTTTCCGGGCGGAGGCCTGGAGTTTGGAGAAGGCCTGAAAGAAGGTTTAAGGCGTGAGTTCCAGGAAGAATTCCGTCTGGAAGCTACTGTCGGTGAGCTGTTTTATGTGAACGATTTTCTTCAGATATCTGCGTTTAACACGGAAGCACAGCTGATCTCTTTCTACTTTTATGCAGAGATAGAGAAAGAAACAATAGCATCAGTTTCAGAAAAAAAAATGCCTTTAGCTTCCGAAGGAGAACAGTTAAGGTGGATTGCCTTATCAGAATTAACTCCGGAAATGCTGGAATTCCCGGTTGATAAAATAGTTGCGCAGAAGCTGACTGATAATGCTCCTTCTTTAGGAAAACTGTGAGAATTTGCTTGCGAACTTCAATAAGGAGTTTCTTTCCTTTGGCAAATCAAGTTTGTCAATAATGCTGGTTCTGTAAGCTTCCACTGTTTTTTCCGATAAAAACAGTAATTCGGCTATTTCTTTAGTGCTTTTTTGCCGGGAAACAAGCTCAAATACTTTGGTTTCCACAAAATTAAGCTTTGCGAGTATCTGGTCCTTATGATATTGATTGTCCTTGACCAGGTTTGATGAAATTCTGGGACTTAAGTATTCTTCTCCTCGCAGCAAAGTGCTGATACAGTCAGCAAGCTCTTCCTGTGCAAAATTTTTGAGCAGATAGCCATCGACCCCGTATTCGCTTGCTTTTTTGTAAATGCTCATTTCATTGTGAGAGGTGAGAAAAATTACTTTTACGGGTAACCTGTTTAAACGGATCAGCTCCAGCACTTCGATTCCGTCCAGACCGGGCATGTTGATATCTAAAACAACAACATCAGGGAGCAATCTTTTTATTTTTTCCAGCGCTGATCTTCCTTCCGTGCAAGTAGCGATTACTTTGTGTCCTGATTCTTCAATGAAGCTCTTTGTTCCGGCGAGTGTGAACGGGTGATCGTCTGCTATAAGGAAGTTCATATATTTTTATTTAAATATTTCAATAGTAATAAGTGTACCTGAGTTGTCCGATTTAATTATTGCCTGACCTCCGATAGCTCTGCTCCTCTCTATAATGTTCAACAGGCCGAAAGATTTCCCGTTTTCCAGTATGTCTTTCATATTGAATCCCTTTCCGTTATCCTTGATTTCGACAAAGACAATTCTATCGTTTTCTGTGATCGTAATTTTCCCTGCAATTGCATTAGCATGCTTTATTATGTTCGTTACCGCTTCCTGTATTATTCTGTACACCTGTAATTCTACATCTGAACCCAGGCTTGTTGTGTAATCAATTTCTGTCGTCAGCATAAAATTCTGGTGATATTGTACACGTTCCACCAGCTGTTCCAGCGTGATTTTTAATCCGATCCTGTCAAACATAACAGGATGAAGATTTCTGCTGATAGTGCGTATTTCTTCAATAATAGAATCAATTTTTGTATTCCATTGTTCGACCGGAGCAGCAGAAAGATGCTTCATTGCCCCGAGCTCATTTCCGATTCCGTCATGTAGATCTGTTGCTATACGTTTTCGCTCATCCTCTATGGCCTTGAACAGCTGTTTGGTGAACAGCGTTTTCATCTGCGTTTCTTTTTTAATCTGTTTTCTGTTTTTTTGGATCTGAAATAAACGGAAAGATACCAGTAACAGGAGTATTAAGAAACCGGAAATGAGCAGCCATAGATTTTTTATCTTCAATTTATAGTCTATGATCTGATTTTCTTTTATAGTATCATTTAACTGTTTTGAAAGCTGATTCTTTTGTAAAAGATTTGTGATCTCGCCGGAATTGATCTTTTCACTCAAAGCAATTTCTTTATTTCGGGTTTCAAATGCTTTTTTATATTCTTTTGAAGCCAGATAAAGATTGGACAGGCTGTTAAAATAATATTGTTTGTCAAAATTACTTAAATGCTCGCCAATAGATAATTCGATCGAATCCGTATAAGGGGAACGAACCCGCTTTTTCCCCAGGATGTCTATTTTTGCACGGGTAATGTAATAATGATCAAGATAATTATTGTTCTGAGGATCATTCTGAATGGATTTTCTGTCAACGTGCCGGTCTAAAAATTTTTCTGAAAGCAGGTAATTCCCGATGTTAGCGCTGATCCAGGCATACTCTGCCATGAATCCCAGCTTCATTTTGACATCTTCAGGAGTGAAGTTTAATGATTCATAAACTTCATTCAAAATTTCAGTGCATTTCAGAGTATCATGGGCTTTATCATAAGCGTGGGCAAGTATGTACTTAAGATAGTAGTCCCGGGCTTCCTGTCTTGGTATCTGCTTATAGAGATCAAATGTTCTCTGATAATGCTCGATGGTCTTTTCAGGCTGCCCGTTCCACGCATTGTACACATTCCCGATATAAAAATGAGCAGCTGCTTTCATTTGAAGATTGTTTAGCCGTTCGGCAATAACCAACGCGGAATCAAAATAAACCAGCGATTTTTGTACGCTTTCAAGCTTGTCCCTCAACGCGTATATTTCTTGTCCCTTTGTCAGAAGCTGAATGAAATGCAATGAGTCCTCTTCAAAAGAAATGTTATTGCCTGAGGTCCGGACAGACTTATACTCCGGCTGATTTGGCAGAAAAAAGAATACTCCGGCCAGGAGAATCATGCTTCCTGCGGCAATCAAAACTCGTCTATTCATAAAGCAAAAATAATTGATACATGAAGTAATGTCAAAATGTAGAGAAATAAATAGGGTTAACCCTGTAGAATAACTTCGGAAACTGCCGTAATTTTGTAAAACTACTTAATATGGGAGACTCTGCCTGACTTTACCACTATTCACTTAAAGAGTCCTGTTTCAGTAAAATGAGACAGGATTTTTAATTTCATATTACTCTGAAGGATTTAATTTCTGTTCAAAATCTTCCGGTTTCAAAGTGCAGAGCAGATCGGGCAGAAACCAATATTTTTTTCTCAAAAATTCATTAATTTGCTAAACTGCTTTATCTTTGCAGTCCAAATCAAATTAAAATGGCAGGAAACAGAACGTTTACAATGATTAAACCGGATGCTGTTGAAGCAGGACATATCGGTGGTATCTTGAATATGATTACAGAAGCAGGTTTCAGAATTGTTTCTTTAAAACTGACACAATTGACAGTGGCTGACGCTCAGGAATTTTACGCAGTACACAAAGAGAGACCTTTCTTTGGAGAATTGGTGGAGTTTATGACAAGAGGACCGATTGTTGCTGCAATTCTGGAGAAAAATAACGCGGTGGAAGATTTCAGAAAACTGATCGGGGCGACAAACCCCGCAGATGCAGCCGAAGGAACGATCCGTAAAAAATACGCAAAATCAGTTGGTGAAAACGCCGTTCATGGTTCTGACAGCGACGAAAACGCGGAAATTGAAGGAAATTTTCATTTTTCCGGAAGAGAAAAATTCTAAGGAAATAAACCTCATTCATAAAAAAACCGGTAATTTTATTATCGGTTTTTTTAATTTAAAATATTGAATAAATAATTTATGAGCTACAATTATACAGTCGAAGAACGTTTCATGAAATACGTTCAGATAGATACGACAGCAGACCCCAACTCAGAAACATTTCCGTCTTCCATGAAGCAAAAAGACCTGGCAAAGGTGCTTGTTGAAGAACTATTGGAAATAGGGTTAGAAGATGCATATATGGATGAATGGGGCTATGTTTTTGCAACCATTCCTTCCACAAGCAGAAAAGATACGATTCCTACGATTTGTTTCTGCTCACACATGGATACGGCTCCTGATTGCAGCGGAACGAATGTGAAGCCGATTGTACACCGAAGCTGGGATGGTTCCCCGATTGTTTTACCGGATGATACAACACAGGTGATTACAACTGAAAAGCACCCATATCTGAAGGAAAGAATAGGAGATGATATTATTACAGCTTCCGGCTTGACATTATTAGGTGCTGATGATAAAGCAGGAGTAGCAATTATTATGGATCTGGCTAATTATTTGGTAAATCATCCTGAAGTAGAACACGGAGATATTCGCATCTTGTTCACACCGGACGAAGAAGTAGGGCGAGGAGTAGAAAAGCTGGATATGAATAAGCTGAAAGCTGACTATGGCTATACGCTGGATGGTGGTGAATTAGGCTCCATTGAAGATGAAACATTCTCTGCTGATGCAGTGAAAATTACAATCCATGGTATTTCGGCTCACCCGGGATATGCAAAAGGAAAAATGGTAAATGCGATGAAAGTTGCGGGAGCATTTTTAACGGCTTTGCCGAAAAACGAATGGTCTCCTGAAACAACTTCCGGAAAAGAAGGATTTGTTCATCCGACTTCCATTGAAGGTGTTCTGGAGAAAACAATGGTGAGTTTCATTATCCGTGACCATGATACTAAAAAGCTTGCTGAATATGAAGCACGGTTAAAATCCATTTTAGATGAAACGATCGCGCAATATCCCGGTGCGACAGCGGAATTTGAAGTAATTGAACAATACCGTAACATGAAAGAAGTGCTGGATACAGTTCCGTTTGTTACAGAATATGCCGTTAAAGCAATGGAACAGGCAGGAGTTACGCCGAGGCCTATGATTATTCGTGGCGGAACTGATGGTTCCCGTTTATCATTTATGGGATTACCTTGCCCGAATATTTTCACGGGAGAAATGGGAATCCACTCGAAGCACGAATATGTTTCTGTTCAGGACATGCAAAAAGCAGTGAAAACATTGGTGGAGCTGGCGAAAATCTGGGCGGAGCATTAATCTGGTATAAGGATAATTACTTTTCCAGAACGGAGGTTTACTTTTAAACAGGCAATGAACCGGTTCTTTATTAATTTGTATCTTCATTAAAATATCAATGATGAAAAAAATACTTTTAGCACTAATAATGTCAGCGTTTGCCGGGATGACTTTTTCCTGTAAAAGTAATGCTCAGGAGGGTAAGGAAACGGAAAAGAACACGCTTGCTGAAGATCTGAATCCTCGCCTGGAAGAGACTTATACGGCCTATAATACCAATGATCGAAATCTCCAAAAGGAACAGAAAGACCTTTTAAAAAAGTTCCCGAATCTCACTTGTGTTAGCAGAACGGAACACGATAATCTATATGTTTTTTCTTCTGTTAAGCTTTCTGCAAAAGATGCTTATAAGAAGCAAGGCTTGCTGAGCTCGAAAGGAGAAGTGCTTCTCCAGCCGGAATATGAGATGATCGGAAATCCCGGGACAATTGCTTCGGGAATTGTTGAAATAAAAAAAGGCGGAAAATTCGGACTGTTTGACTATATCAACAACATTTTAGTACAGCCCCAGTTTGATTATATTATCCCTGTTGGTTATGCTGCTTATGCTGCTATTGGTTTTCGTGACGGAAAGAAGTTTAAAATCATGGATGACGGACAATTAAAGCTGCTGGAAGACGAAAAAAATCCATTTGAATACTTATCTGATGACAGAAAATCTTTTAATGCCAGAGATGAGCGCTTTGCAAAATGGTTTGAGCTGAACAAAGAAGAAGATTCATTTTCAGGATCACGGGTTTACCTGCCATCCTACCTTTCTGTTTTAAATCAGGAAGAAAGAGAATATATTTCATTGACTCTCGATAATGAGGAGATGGGAACAGAGAGCTACAACGGAAAAATTAATGAGATTCGCCGGAGTGGAAGGAAATATAAAAGTATCCTGTACAGTTTTGTGGAGAAGGGAGTTTTCGGAAGGGATTATTTACGCAATGAATATCTGGTGAACTCATTTGATGAAATGGGTAAGAGGTTGGATAAAAAGAAACTAATTGAGAATTATGGAGTGAATTTTTATTGCAACGGAGCAGCTGTTGAGGAAGAGATGAAAGTCCGGTACATCAATGATACTTTACTTGAGCTGAAATACGTGAAAGTGGATTATGAGCCGGAATTTACTGATCGTGATACATTGAATTACACCATCGCTACTTTTTATTCCTATTTTTCAATTCGTCCTGAAGGAAAGATTGTTGCACTCGGGGAGCAGTTTAAATTCCCTATGGCCGGAGTGGTAAAGCTGACGGAAGATTACCTGAAAGGGACATATGTAAAGGCATTGCCGGAAAGAGAAAATGAAGAGCCTTATTACGAAATACGTTCTTTTTTATCCCTTTATGATTTGCAGTACATGAAAAATCAGATACTTGCATCAAAGGGTTATATTTTTCAGGATACGTTCTGGAAAAATGTATTTTTTGTCAAAAAGTGGTATAAAATGATACATAAAGATGTTTCAAAGCTATTGACACCGGTAGAAAAAGAAAACATCCGCTTTCTGGATGAATGGATTGACCGTTTACAAAAGGAAGGTGAACAAAAATACCTGAAATCCAAAATAGCAATTTGCGGATTTGCAGGGTAAGAAATGAGAAATATCATCGCCCGCTCATTCCTCTATTGCTATTCGGTTGTTATTTCCACTTTGATATTCTATACCGGCCTGAGTTATTTTTATCCGGATTTTAATCGTGGATTTTTATACGACAAAATAGATATCTGGGACGATTTCTATAAATACTTTTTATGGATGCACCTGATTTGCACACCGTTTCTGATGGTGCTGTGTGGTTTGCTGATTTTCTTTAATATTCACCGGAAGTCTGTACGGCTCCACCGTTTGCTGGGAAAAACAGCAGCTTATATTGCTTTACTGCTCTTTCTTCCCTCGTCGCTGCTGATGAGTTTTTATTCATTTGGAGGAGCACCAGGAATTGCCGCATTTCTCTTGTTGACAGGACTTTCTTTGATGTTTCTCATATTTGCATTGAAAAGGATTAAGCAACGAAATATTCAGCAACACCGGCTCTGGATGACGCGGTTTTATATTCTGCTTTTATCCGGGGTTAATTTACGAATCTTACTCTGGATATTTGGAAGGGATTTGTCTCAGGGCTGGCAGTATGCACTACTCTCTGTTGCTTCCTGGCTCCCGTTTTTGATAGTGTATGAAATTGCGAAAAATAAATGATCCGGAGAAAAGAATAAATCTTTTCTGTGCACAACGCGAATTCCGGCTTCCCTGCGTTCAATTTTAATAGGTGATTTGTGATTTGCAAGCCGTAATTTTTAATTTTGCATACAATTGAAATCAGACAATGACAAAATCCAGATATACTGTTACGGCAGCCTTACCTTATGCTAACGGACCGCTTCACTTAGGACACGTAGCAGGAGTTTACCTTCCCGCTGATATTTTTGTGCGCTTTCTCAGGATGAATCAGCACGATGTTGCATTCATTTGCGGAAGTGATGAACATGGTGCGGCCATTACATTACGGGCTAAAAAAGAAGGAATCACGCCACAGGAGATCGTCGATAAGTATGATAAGATGATTGGGGATTCCTTTAAAAAGTTCAACATCCATTTTGATATTTATCACCGGACTTCTTCCGAATTACACCATAAAACAGCGCAGGAGTTCTTTCTGAAGCTGGAGCAGAATGGAAAATTTGTGGAGGAAACAACACAGCAATTTTTTGACGAGGAATTCCAGCAATTTTTAGCAGACCGTTATGTGACAGGAGAGTGTCCGAAATGCCACAATCCGAACGCGTATGGTGATCAGTGTGAAAAGTGTGGTTCGGACCTGAGTCCCACGGAATTGATTAATCCCGTTTCTACGCTGAGCGGAAAGACACCGGTGTTAAAATCGACTTCACATTGGTTTTTGCCGATGGACCGTCATGAAGAATGGCTACGTCCCTGGATCAAAGACGGGATTCTGGACGGAAAACAACAGCATGATCCGAAAGAATGGAGGAACCAGGTGTTGGGGCAGGCGCTGTCGTGGATCGACAACGGCTTACATGCACGTGCGATGACAAGGGATCTGGATTGGGGTGTGAAAGTCCCGTTACCAAGTGCGAACGGAAAAGTACTGTATGTGTGGCTGGATGCTCCTATTGGTTATATTTCCGCTACGAAGCAGTGGGCTATCGATAATAATAAAAACTGGGAAGATTACTGGAAAGGAGATACGAAGCTGATTCATTTTATCGGGAAAGACAACATTGTATTTCATACGATTATCTTCCCGATTCTTCTGAAAGACCACGGCGATCTGATCTTGCCGGATAACGTTCCTGCTTACGAATTTCTGAACCTCGAAGGAGACAAGCTTTCCACTTCCAGGAACTGGGCAGTGTGGTTACATGAATACTTAGAGAGATATCCGGATAAGCTGGATGAATTAAAATATACGTTGACGGCGATTGCTCCGGAAACAAAAGACAGTGAATTCACCTGGAAAGAATATCAGGCACGTGTAAATAACGAGCTGGGAGCAATTTTGGGTAATTTCGTGAACAGAGCACTGGTGCTGACCCAGAAATATTACGGAGGTAAAGTTCCTGCTCTGGGGGCAATAACTCCGGAAGACGAAGCGATTTTAGCGGAGATCAAAGAATTCCCGCAGCGTATTTCTAAATTGATATACGCTTATAAATTGCGTGATGCGCAGGTTGAAGTAATGAATCTGGCACGATTAGGTAATAAATACCTGGCAGATACAGAACCATGGAAGCTGGTGAAAACAGATGAAAAAAGAGTAGAAACGATCATGCACATAGCGTTGCAGATTACAGCTAATCTGTCCCTGATTCTGGAACCGTTTTTACCGACGACAGCAGCTAGGCTAAGAAACTGTTTAGGACTTGACTTAACGACTTGGGAGGAGATCGGGAAGACTGATTTACTTGCAGTTGATACAGAAGTGAAAACTCCGGATATTCTGTTTCCGAAAATTGAAGATACACTGGTGGAAGCAGAATTGGAAATCCTGAAGCAAAGCCAGCAAAACAATAAGCCGGTTGAAACGAACAAAGAGCCTGCTTCGCAAAAAGCAGCGACAACATTCGATCTTTTCTCTGCAATGGATATTCGTCTGGGAACAATTACAGCTGCAGAAAAAGTGAAAAAGGCAGATAAATTACTGCAATTAACGGTAGATACGGGAATTGACACCCGGACAATTATTTCCGGAATAGCAGAATACTATACGCCGGAAGAAGTAGTCGGAAAAACAGTCGCTGTCCTGTTGAACCTGGAACCAAGAAAAATCAGAGGAGTAGAATCTCAGGGAATGATTTTGATGGCGGAAGATGAAAATGGTAAGCTGAGCTTTATGATCCCGGAGAAAGGATTCAAAGCAGGTGGTGAAATTCGTTAATTGTTAAGATGACTTCCATTACCGCAGCAATCATTACTTTCAACGAAGAGAAGAACATTGCAAGATGTATCGAATCATTACTGCCTGTGGCAGATGAGATCCTGATCGTCGATTCTTTTTCAAAAGACAGAACGAAAGAAATTGCTTTGTCTTATCCGAAGGTACATTTTATAGAAAATCCGTTTGAAGGACACATCCAGCAGAAGAATATCGCCCTACAAGGAGCAAAAAATGAGTGGGTATTGTCCTTAGATGCAGATGAAGCCCTTACATCGGAATTAGCAAATTCAATCCTGAATACATTGGAGAATCCGGTTGCAGATGCGTATAAGTTTAACCGCCTGACATATTATTGCGGGCATTGGGTAAAATATTGCGGCTGGTATCCGGATACAAAGATCAGATTAGTGAAAAAATCAAATGCGGAGTGGCGCGGGGAAAATCCGCACGACCGCCTGGAGGTTATCACTGGGAATAATATTGTTCATCTGAAAGGTGACCTATTGCATTATTCCTATTATTCGGCAGAACAGCATTATAAGCAGATCGAATATTTTGGAGAAATAGCCTCAAAAGCAGCCTACAGAAATGGAAAGCGTACTAATTGGCTGCTGATCTTGCTGAAAACCGGCTTTCAATTTATTAAAAGTTTCTTTTTGAAGCTGGGCTTCCTGGATGGCCGTACAGGCTGGCTTATTTCTAAGCGAAGTGCTTATGCAACGTATGTGAAATATACAAAACTGCTAACATTACAAAAATCATGAAACCGGAAACGATTTTAATTTCCAGGACAGACAGTATCGGTGATGTGATCTTAACACTGCCGGTATGTGCATGGTTAAAGAAGCAATTCCCGGGTTGTAAGCTGATTTTTCTGGGGAATACTTACACACGCCCTGTATTGGAGTGTTTCCCTGTAATTGATGAAATTATAGAATGGAAAAATTTAGAAAGCAAATCTTCGGAAGAGCAGGTAAATTTTATCCGGTCACTGAAAATAGATACCTGTGTTCATGTTTTCCCGAAGAAAGAAATTGCTAAGCTGATGAAAAAAGCGAAAGTTCCGAATCGTATCGGGACTTCACATCGCTTATTTCACTTGTTTACGTGTAATATTCGCCCGGACTTTACCCGAAAAAAATCGGATTTACATGAATCACAGCTGAATTTTAAGCTGTTCGAATATTTTGGAGTATCCGCTGTGCCTTCATTGGAAGAAATAAGGGAATTACTATCAGTATTTAAGGCAAAAGAACAGAATTTACCGGTGATGCTTTCCAAAGGAAAAAAAGTGATTTTACATCCCAAATCGCAAGGGAGCGCTCTGGAATGGCCGATAGAAAAATATATTGAGCTGGCGCTGAAACTGGCAGAAGAAGGACAAACCGTTTATTTTACAGGCACAGAAAAGGAAGGAGAATTGTTCAGAGATAAGATTCCGCAACATCCTAATATTAAGGATGTAACGGGTAAATTCTCGCTGCCGGAATTTATATGTTTCATTTCTAAATGCGATGCGATTGCAGCTTGTAGTACAGGACCACTGCACATCGGAGCTGTACTGGGATTAAAGGCTGTTGGGATTTATTCACAAACACGCCCGATTCACCCGGGAAGATGGAGACCAATAGGAGAACGTGTTTTTGTGCTGACTAACAGTAAAGAGCCAACAGAAGGAAAGATTTCTACGGAGTACATTAAACAAATTGCGGTAGAAAGTGTTTTTGGGGTAGTGAGGTGAAATCATAAATCCGTTTTGTTTTCTATTTAAAATGTATTTATTTGTTAATTTTTAAATAAATAATTTTGAATATTATCAAGGAATGCTTTGTATTGCAATAAAAGATCAACATGAGAATATTTATTATAAGTTTATTATCTATGGCTTTTAGCACGGTAAAAGCCCAAAATTGCGTAGCAATAAATCAAGCAAATATCGCAAGCATTAATACTGTCATTAATACATTGTCTGCAAATGGAGGAGGATGTATTGAAATTGAATCGGGAGATTATTATAATGTTCCGTCAATCAATATGAAAAGCAATATTGTTTTAAAAATTTACGGAAGATTATACCGGAATTATGATATAATAAATATAATAGGGTGTAAAAATGTCAGTATAATAGGAGATCGTACAGGGGCGTTAATTTATCGTGACAGTACTTTGAACCCAACAGCTAAAGGTATTCAGATAAAAAGTTCATCTAATATTTACATTAGCGGGTTGACTATAAAGGATTTCGCTGATAAAGGAATTTTGTTGAGGGGTCCTAATACCTATAATGTTGAAGTTAGAGAAAATACGGTAACCGGGGCACTTAGCGAATCTGGAGTAGGAATTGCCCTTAGTGATGATGACGGAAGTGTTTATTTTTGCAATATTGTTGGTAATTCTACATCAAATAACAGAATCGGAATTTCCGTAAATAAGTCAAAATACATTAATATCACTGGGAATTACAGTTATGGAAATGAGCTGCACGGAATAGGCCTTGATGGCATTGTTTCTTACTCCGGAGATGGGCCGCAAAATTGTATTGTGTCAAATAATCAGGTGTATAACAATGGTGGTGTATGCGAATCAGGAAAAACAAAATCGGGAATTTATTTGGGGAATGGGGCTCAAAAGAATTTGATTTCTAATAACATAGTTAAAAATAATAAATGTGATGGGATCTTCTATTATGAAGATTCAACAGAGAATAGTTCATATAACAATTCTTTTATAGGTAATCAGGTGATAAGTAATCATAGTAATGGAATAAGAATTGTTAATGCAAAACGAGTTATTATTTCTAATAATCAAGTCATTCAAAACGGAACCGGAGGACTTAGATTAGAAGATAGTACCGGAGATATTATTAGCGGGAATAATTTTATTTTGAATGGATCAACTCCAGCAGATAATATTTATGATAATCAGTTGAGCAATAACGTGTATAGTGCAAATATCACAAATTAACGTGGTTCATGTTGGAGAAGTATTAATTTCATTTTTTTCAAAGAAGAAAATTTTTTAATGTCAGTACAGATTGGGAAGATACTATAAATAGGGTAAAATTTTCTTTGTTAATTCTTATTCACACTCCTGACCGGTAAAAAATATAAATATTCTTTGTTCGTTACTATAAAATAGGGTATAAATACTCTACCACAGAAGTTTTTGATTTCCGATCTTTACCAATATATAGCTGCCAAGGAATATGCATACACGCCTTCATAAACCCCAATCGAATCTGACGAGTTCTCATAATAGCTTGTTTCGCCGGAAGGTAATGCCGAAAAAACCGGAAACAAAAGTAAATTTCCAGGAAGTACAATCCGAAAAACCGGAAGAAATAAGCATTGCCTTCCAGCAGACAAAAAGCGAGCCACCGTCTGTTATATATGAAGCGCTGGACTATGCGAAAAAGAGAAGTGTCACCTTTGCAGTATTAATGCAGCGAAACGGTATCACTTTAGCAAACTATTCGGAAGTTATTTCGTTATCAACTACAATTAGCGTATTGGGAGATACTGATCCTGACACGGGAAAAATAAGAATTAAGCAAATATCTGAATTAGAGACTATTATTTTGGTTTTAGCACATGAGATGACCAACAGATTGTTGACGGCTAAATTTGGAAAATATAAAAATCTAGTAGCAAAAGGTGAAATTACTCCAAAACAGTTTGCTTTAAAATGGGCAGAGCTTGAAAAGGAAGGCGAGATCAACCAGTTAAAGGTAGCTGCGCAGATCGAATATTCGTATGGTGATGAGAAGACAGACAAATTATTGGAGCAATATAATAATGATAAGACCACTGATATCAGGGCCAGAGTAGTAGCAGGGACGACGCATCTTGCACGTTATGAGCAGTTGGGAATTGATCTAAGAAAAGCCTATTTAATGGATCATGCTAATATTCAAACGGTTGAAGGTTTTCCTGATTTCAGATTTGATTCAAATGTTGCGAAAAGAAGCAGTAAGGGAAATTACCTGATTGTTAAAAGCATTGATTCCGGAAAAGAAATGAACGTTGTAAGAAATCCGAAAACAGGTAAATATTCAAAATATGAAGACTAAAAACAATGGGTTAATCATTATTTCGTTTTTTGTTTTTTTACTGAGCTGTAAAGGAAAAGCGGATTATTCTATTTCACAGGAACATGTCAATGATACCACATTTGCAGAAAAGAAAGAATATATATTATTGAATGATTCTTTTTATTATGAGATTGCACGGATATATGACCGGTCGGAGAATGGTCTGTATTATACCGCAGGCTTTGAAATAATTCTGGACAGTTCTTATACCAATTATCTGAAAACTCTTAAATCAGAATATATTCTTAAGTTGTTAAAGTCAGAAGAATCAGACTTGGCAACTTATGTTGCACTCAAAAAATTATATGATGAATTTCCTTCTCCGAGTTTGTTTGATTTAGATAAAAATAAAGCTGAGAACTGGAGAAAGCAAGTTGTAAAAAGACGAGTGATTGAATATTGGAAAGAGGAATTGTCAGAACGTAACCATGATTCACTCCGGCTTGTTTACCTGGAAAGTCTGAATATCCAGACCGTTGAAGGCTTTCCTGAGTTTCGGTTCGATTCAAATGCAGCTAAGAAAAGTGATAAAGGAAATTATCTGCTTGTTAGAAGTATTGATTCCGGAGAACAGATGAATGTTACAAGAGATTCAAAAACAGGTAAATATTCGAAGTATGGAAATTAAAAATATCGGATTGATCATTGTTGTACTTTTTGTTCTTTTACCTGGTTGTAAAGGAAAAGCGGATTATTCTGTTTCACAGGAGCACGGCAATGATACAATATATTTGGAAAAAAGAGAGCGCATGCTGCTGAATGATTCTTTTAGCTATCAGGTTGTCTTATCATCCGGAAAAGCCGATAATGGGCTGTATTATACAATAGGCTTTGAAATAATTCTGGACAGCTCTTATACTAATTATCTGAAAACTCTCAGATCAGACGATATTCTCGAATTGTTAAAATCTGAAGAATCAGATTTTGCTACTTACGTTACGCTTCAGAAATTATACAATGAACCTCCTTCCACAAGTCTGTTTGATTTGGGGGAGAATAAAGCAGAAAACTGGAGAAAAAAAGTTGTAAAAAAACGAATGATTGAAAACATAGAGAAAGAATTGTCGGAACGCAGCCATGATTCGCTCCGGCTTGTTTACCTGGAAAGCCTGAATATTCAGACCGTTGAAGGCTTTCCTGAGTTTCGGTTCGATTCAAATGCAGCTAAGAAAAGTGATAAAGGAAATTACCTGCTTGTTAGAAGTATTGATTCCGGAGAACAGATGAATGTTACAAGAGATTCAAAAACAGGTAAGTATTTCAGATATAGAGAATGAAGAAATTACTTTCTTCTTTCAGTTTCATACAGCTGATGAATTAAACCGTCAGCCACTCCGATTTTCGGGACATACATTTCATGAATGCCTGCCCATCTGGCAACTTTGGTATAAATTTCAAGTGCAGGAACAATAACGTCAGCACGGTCTTCTTTGAAATTATATTCCTTCATACGCTCTCCGACAGTCATCTTTTCCATGTCTTTCAGGTAGGATTTCAGCGTGGAAACCGAAATCATCTTTCCGTCTTTCTTTTTTGTCAGGGAGAACACTTTATTGATATTTCCTCCGGAACCGATCCCGATCAGCTCATGCTCTTTATCATTTACCTGCTCTTTGATTTCACGTTCCATATTGTCCCAGTCTTTTTCCTTTACAAGACCACTAAGCAAGCGAATTGTTCCGATATTAAACGATTTCCGGTAAATGTGCCTTCCGTCACTGAACAGGCTCAATTCCGTGCTTCCTCCGCCCACATCAATGTATAAATAGGATTTGGAAGCATCCAGCTTGTCTGTGATATGCGTTTCAAAAACCAAAGAAGCTTCCTCATCACCTGAAATAATCTCAATGTCCAGCTTGGAAGTTCTTTTTACAGCCTGTAAAATTTCTTTACTGTTTTTAGCATCCCGCATGGCGCTTGTGGCACATGCACGGTACTTGTCAACACTGT
The DNA here is from genome assembly GCA_001899145.1 of Flavobacteriia bacterium 40-80. Taxonomy (GTDB): domain Bacteria; phylum Bacteroidota; class Bacteroidia; order Flavobacteriales_D; family Crocinitomicaceae; genus 40-80. Next base: position 88,755 of record MKVF01000004.1, on the reverse strand, counting down.
AAGCGCTCATGAGATGGCCAAAAGCCTGCAATGTTTCTACCAGCATTTTTTCACGTTGCTTTCCGATCTTACCTTTGTTAAAGACATCCATCCCCAGGCGAAAAGGTACCCGGATCAGGTTCAGCTTGTTTGTTTCAACTGTTCCGTCTTCTTTTTCAATAATTTCAGCAATTAAAAGTCTTGCCGCATTACTCCCGATATCAATGGCTGCTAATCTCATCCTGTACTTCAATGTTTCTTTTCTGAAAGATATTTGTATGTTTCTGTCTGGGAACGAAAAGGCTTGCTCCCGTCCGTTGAAATATACTCATTCTTTAATTCATTGTCAAGAATACGGGCTTTAACATTGCCTTTCAGTTGTATTTCAATTAAATCTTTTAATTCTTGTTTTATTTTTTTGTTGGTAATCGGTGCGGCTGCTTCGATACGGTGGTCTAAATTTCGGGGCATCCAGTCAGCAGAAGAGATATAGATTTTTTCCTTACCACTATTGTTGAAGATGAAAATCCGGGCATGCTCCAGATACTCATCAATAATGCTGATTGCTTTGATGGGATACTTGAATTTATTGTTTTGCGATTTCATTGAGAAAATTCCTCTTACAATAAGATTGACCTTCACTCCGGCTATAGCAGCCTCTTTAATTTTTTCTGTCATTTCCAGATCACTTAAAGAATTGAGCTTAATAGTCATTTCCGCATTTTTTTTAGCTGCTGCAAAAGCGATTTCTTTATCAATCAGCTCGACTATTTTCTGCCTCATATTTACAGGGCTGACGAGCAGTGTTTTACAATTCTCCAGCATTGATAAGTTCATCGCCGGTTTTGGTGACTCCAGAAATTTAAAAATCCGGTGAATATCTGCCATGATATTCCTGTTGGCGGTAAGCAGCAGCTGATCGGCATAATAACGGGCTGTTTTTTCGTTAAGATTTCCTGTGCTGACAAATCCATAGCTTTTTGTCCTCCCGTTAATTTTCTTGTTTATGATACACAATTTGGCATGAACTTTCATGTTTGGAACGCCAAGCAATACCTTTACTCCTTCCTGCTCCAGCACTTCTTTCCATTCCAGGTTGGCTTCCTCATCAAAACGGGCACTTAATTCCAGCATTACAGTGACATCTTTCCCGTTTCGGATGGCATTGATAAGCGCATTAATGATCTTTGAATTGGGAGCCAGGCGGTAAGCAGTTAATTTAATGGAGGTAACTTCCGGATCCATCGCTGCTTCACGCAGTAAGTCAATAACGGAAACATAAGAGTGATAAGGGAAAGACAACATCACATCTTTTTTCAGGATAACATCCGTAACACGCAGCTTATTTTTAAAGTCCGGGTGGATGAATGGTTTCCGGTCATCGTTTATAAGATTTGGAAGAATATCCGGAAAATCCATGAAATGTTTAAAATTGTGGATATGCCCGCCGGGAATGACATTGTCCTTCCTTGAAAGGTTCAGTTTCCGCATCAGGTATTCCAGCAACCCGGAATCCATATTTTTATCATACACAAAGCGGACAGGTTTCCCTTTTCTCCTGCTTTTTAAGCCTTTTTCAATTTTCTGAACCAGGGAAGTAGAAATGTCGTCATCAATATCAAAATCCGCATCCTTGGTTATTTTGAAGACATGTGCATCGAATGAATCAAATCCAAAATAGGAAAAAATATGGGGAAGGTTAAAACGGATAACATCTTCCAGTAAAATAATGTCATGCTTTCCTTCGGGAGCGGGAAGCTCCTTAAAACGGCCTAAGATCCGGCTGGGAACTTCAATGATCGCATATTTCTGGCTGTAAGAAGAATCCTTCCGTTTCATCACTACGCCCAGATATAAGCTTTTGTCCCGGAGATAAGGCATCTCCTGAATGTTTTCGATGAGTAAGGGAATGATATTCGATTCTACGTCATTTTCAAAGTAATTGCGGACGAAAACCTGCTGTTCTTCGTTTAGATGTTCTGCGTCGATGATATGAACTCCGCGTTTATTCATTTCAGACTGGACATTGTCCCAGATCCGGTTGAATTCACTCTGCTGCCGCAGCACGGTCATGTGAATATCATCAAGGATAGCCTGTGGATTTTGTTCAGATGGATGCTTGCCTTTTTTTTCTGTCTTTTCCGTGTAATCTGCCATTTTTTTCAATGTAGCTACACGGACGCGGAAAAACTCATCCATATTGTTGGAGAAAATTCCTAAAAAACGGATTCGCTGGATTAGCGGAACAGTTGCATCCCCGGCTTCCTGTAAAACGCGTGCATTGAAGCTCAGCCAACTGGTATCCCGGGAAATAAAATTTTTAAACCTCATCTTCTTTTTCAAAATCGCGCCAATTTAAAAGTTTAATTTATCCTGAATAAAAACATAGTATTAAGTTAAAATTAATTTTTAAATAAAAAAGCAGCCTGAAAGGCTGCCTGATTTTTTTAATAATACCGGAAGTCAGTGTGACAAGAGCGTGCAGGTTTTTCCAACAGTAGCATTGCTTTTTGCTTCACATGCAGTCTGAGCATTTTTCTTTGTATCCACTATTCCGTCTAATGTAGTATTGTAAGACCATTTACATTCACACATCCATGTTTTTTTGCAGGAAGTGAATCCCAATACCGCAACAGCTGCAACAAATAATACTTTTTTCATAAATTTTAGATAATTATAATTATTGTCTCAAAGGTAGAGGAACCTGATTGCGTGTCAATACCGTCTGGTTGGTATTTAGATTACGTATTTGCTGGTATTTTAAATTGCAAAATTCTAATGGATAATGATTGTTTTGGAGATGAATAAAATCAATTGGTTAGCAGATCGAACAGTGTATGCTTGAATTTTGAGTTTGTCTGAATAATAGCTATAAATCTATTCTCATCATAAAAATAAAAGCTGTCCTTAGGACAGCTTTTATTTTTAATCACGATAAGAACGTAAATTATTTCACTTCACAAGCAATATTAGGGAAAACAGTTTTTGCATTTGTTTCGTAAGTCTTACATGCATCCGTTGCTAATTTTTTAGTTGTGTTGCTGTAAGTTGCTACGTTTGCTGAACCTGATGTTCCTGTGCAGCTACATGTCCAATCTTTTTTGCAGGATGATAATCCTAATACTGCAACAGCAGCAACAAATAATACTTTTTTCATTTTGTTAAGTTTTTTGAAATTATGACGTTAAAGTAGCTAAAAAAAAACTAATTATGAATCCTTATTTTTTAAATTAATATTTGATTTAACAATTTGATAACTTTTGTGGGTTTTGTGTATATTGTACTGAAACTTTTAAAGTTTATATAAAAAAGAAAAAGATTGATTACCGAATTGTATTTTTGCATTACAAAATAAAAATATGAACGTTCCGATTACATTATATGCGGAGATGACTCCGAATCCGGCTACTATGAAATTTGTAGCTAACAAATACCTTATCATGTCTGAGAAAACAGCGGAATTTTACTCAGTGGCAGAAGCAAAAGGATATTCTCCTCTGGCGGAAGAGCTGTTTAAATTCCCGTTTGTGAAATCCGTTTTTATTTCCAGTAATTTTATAACGGTTACCAAAAACGAAAGCATTACTTGGGATTATATTACAATGGAATTGCGTGAATTCATTAAAAACTGGATTCAGGAAGGAAAGGACATTTTGATTCAGATGCCGGCAGAACGTCCGCAACCTTCAAAAGAGAGTATGGTTGAGCAAAAAAGTTATGCACCGTCTGAGTTTGATGATGCCATACGTAATATTTTAGATGAATTTGTACGCCCTGCTGTTGAAAATGACGGCGGTGCCATTGAATTCAGAAATTTTCATGAAGGAGTGGTTACTGTAATGTTGAAAGGATCCTGTGCCGGCTGTCCGTCTTCGACAGTAACGCTGAAGCATGGTATTGAGACGATTTTAAAGCAGCACATAGCGGAAGTGAAGGAAGTAGTGGCTGAAAATGAATAATCATCATTTCTAAGGTATAAGATATAATATGTCCGAAAAGGAAGAAAAAAACCGGAAGGTTAAATTGCAGCGTTTTGTCGATGATTTACGATCACTGGACAAAAAGAAATTCAAAGAAGCCATAGAAGGATTCAAAATGTACGGGGACAGCTCCGTTATAGCTGTTCTGGCAGAGATTTATAATAAGTGTTCCGAAGAGCAGAAGGTCCAGATTGTCGCATTTATTTCTGATATTAGAGATGAAGCATCTCCTGAAGCTCTGATGGATGTGATTCTGAGCTCGAAAGATGAAGAATTACGTGTTGCTCTGCTTTCAACAATATGGAACAGTACAAACGATTACAACGACTACTTAAATGAATTTGTTCGTATTGCTGTTAACGGAAGTTTCATGGAAGCGCTTGAGTGCCATACGATTATTGATAATCTGCCGGGGCCGTTCGATGAAGCGACAGTAATGGACGCGAAGATTATCATTAAGGAAAATATCAGAACACTGATGGATAATGAGCAGAAAAGCCATTTGTTGAGTGATATTTTGTTGAAAATCGAAGAATTTGACCAGCAGATTGAATCCTGATCAGCACATAGAAAAGATTTTTTCAATTAAAACAGATAAAGAGTTTGAAGATCTGGCACTTCAGACTTTTTATTTCCAATACGATACAATTCCCGTTTATCGGGATTATGCTGATTTAATACGTAAGAATCAGCCACAATCGCTGCAAGAAATTCCTTTTCTTCCGATCGACTTTTTTAAATACCATGAGATTCGTTCCGGGAAAAGAGCAGTAGAAGCTATCTTTAAGAGCAGCGGAACCACACAGCAGATCAGAAGCACGCATTTCCTGGAAAATAAAAAAGTATATGAGCTGTCTTTTGAAAAAGCATACCGGCAATTTGTGGGAAATCCTGAAGAACAGATCATTATCGCGCTGCTGCCGAACTATGTGGAACAACAATTCTCCAGCCTGGTTTATATGGTGGATCACCTGATCAAAACAAGTAAAAATGAATTGTCAGATTTCTACTTATACGATAAGGAAATGATCCGTGATACCTATGAAAAGGCAATGCTCCAGGGGAAAAAAGCAGTGCTGTTCGGCGTTACGTACGCTTTGCTGGACTTAGCCGAAGAAGGAGTAGAGCTTCCGGGTATAAAAGTAATAGAAACGGGAGGAATGAAAGGCAGGCGACAAGAAATTTCAAAATCTGAGCTTCATGCTATATTGAAAGATAAGCTTCAGGTGGAAACCGTTTTTTCGGAATACGGAATGTGTGAGCTACTTTCTCAGGCTTACTCCGAAGGAACAAAATTTGAAACTCCTTCCTGGATGAAGATCCTGATCCGGGATAAGAATGATCCCTTTTCGTACCTGGAAGGCGGGAGATCAGGAGGAGTAAATGTGGTGGATTTAGCGAATTTATATTCCTGTTCCTTTATCCAGACACAGGATTTAGGAAAAAAAACAGAAAAATATTTCGAAATTTTAGGACGCATAGACTATTCAGAACTAAGAGGTTGTAATTTGATGCTGAATTTTTAATAAAATTTCTTTCCTGTTTTGGCAACCTTCCGGTGGTTAAATCTGTTTAATTAATAGATACAACTAAACTGTGGGATATGAAAAAAAATCTACCAAACCTTATAGGGAGCATCGTATTTTGTTGTGCAATCAGCTCTGTTTCCCTTTCTCAAAAGGAACATACGTTAGTATCTAACCAACTGCTTCAAATATCTTATTCGGACGGCTCCTGCGAAATTGAACCCGGAAAACTGCCGTATCAATATGCCTTTCTAAAGATTAAAAATCTGACAAATTCTGAATTAACCATTGGCTGTAATATTGCTGTGCAATATGAAGAAGGATGTAACGGCTGTAACGGAAGTGACGAATCAAGATATTACCTCAAACTCAACCCCAATCAGTTATACACAGCTACCTGCGAATCAGATGACAGATCTCTGATTTTTATCAGGAATCCTAATTTTTCCGGCGCATGGAACTTCAAAGAGATCCGGATAGAAAACTTAGATATCAAATAAACAGCAATAATTCAATAATTCATTCATTTAATTCCTACCATCATGAGAGCTATACTATTATTAGGCAGTCTTTGCTGTTTCCTGACGGCATATACCCAAACCTGTGAAGTTGTCGTAACAGGCCCTAACCAGGTTTGCCCGGGAGTTCCCATAACTTATACGGGAACAGCAACGGTAACGCAGGCCAATCAGGCATTTGACTTTAATAACCAGACGATTCCACCGGGATGGCAATCTTCCGGAGGTGCGAATTATGGTGTTTTCTGCGGGAATTCATTGGATAACTCTCCTTATTTCTGGGCATCCACAGCAACAGGAACGCCACAGATTGTAACGGATAATTTTGACGTATGTACAGGAGGAACATTGGAATTTGAAATGAAGTATGCCATTCAGGCAGGAGCTGTTCCTTGTGAAGGGCCTGATGAACAAGATGAAGGAGTAACTATACAATACAGTACGGATAACGGCGCAACCTGGATAGATATTATCTACTATAGCCCCGGAGGATTTACTTTGCCTTCAAATCCCGGAGGAAATAACTCTATCGCTGCAGGAAATACTCCTTATACGACATGGAATACCTATGCCGTTCCAATTCCTCCTGCAGCTCAGACGACGAGTACAAAGTTCAGATGGGTACAGACACAATCTTCCGGAGGATGTTGTGATAACTGGGGACTGGATAATGTATTTGTGAATGCAGGGCCTTGTCTGACAACAAATATCGGATGGGATGTTAACGGCTCAAATACGGCAAGCGGAAATACGGTTACTCTTCCGATCTATAGTGATACTGTTATTGTAGCAGGAGTTTATGACGATAATGGTAATTTGCTGTGTCAGTCTGCACCATTCAGCGTAACAGTTTTTACTCCGCATATCGACGGAGGTCCGGATCAAACTATTTGCGCAGGTCAAAGCGTAACGCTTGCTGCTTCCGGAGGAACTAATTTTACATGGGATAACGGAGTTACAAATGGCGTTGCTTTCACACCTGCTGCAACCACAACATATACGGTGAACGGAATTGATAATAATGGTTGCGCGGCATCAGATCAGGTGCTGGTGACTGTAAATCCACTGATTAATTACACACTGTCTTATCCTGACCCTGCTTATTGTATTGATGCGGCAGATCCTTCGCCGACCCTTTCGACTCCGCTGGCGGGAACCTATTCTGTTTCACCTAATACTGTTTCTGTTAATGCAACGACAGGTGTGGTGGATCTTTCCTCTTCTTCGACAACTTCCTCCGAAACTTACACTGTTACTTTTACACCAACAAATGCCTGCTATTCTGCGGCAACAGCTCAACTGACGGTTAATGCGCTTCCTTCCGTGGATGCCGGAACTAATACTGCGATTTGTATCGGAAATAATACCACTTTGACCGCTTCCGGTGCTTCCACTTACAGCTGGAATAACGGATTGGGAGCCGGTACATCTCACACTGTCAGCCCAACTGTGACGACAACCTATACTGTTACAGGAACCGATGTGAACGGTTGTGTGAATACAGATCAGGTACAGGTAACGGTGAATCCTTTGCCGAACGTAACTGCAGGTGCAGATGCCGTAATTTGCTTTGGTGATAATACGACATTGACCGCTTCCGGCGCATCTACTTACAGTTGGGATAACGGATTGGGAGCCGGCGCTTCTCACACGGTAAATCCAACTGTGACAACAACCTATACCGTTACGGGAACGGATGCAAACAACTGTGTGAATACAGATCAGGTACAGGTAACTGTAAATCCGCTGCCGATGGTAAATGCAGGTCTTGATGCGGGAATATGTATCGGAGATAATACGACTTTAACAGCTTCCGGCGCATCCACTTACAGCTGGGATAACGGATTGGGAGCCGGCGCTTCTCACACGGTAAATCCAAATGTGACAACAACTTATACCGTTACAGGTACTGATAATAACAATTGTCAGAATACGGATGAGGTGACTGTGACAGTTTATTCTTTGCCAGTGGTAAATGCAGGAAATGATACGACGATCTGTAGCGGGAATTTTGTAACAATGCTGGCAACAGGAAATGCGGTATCGTACGTGTGGAATAATAACGTACCGTCAAATGGCGCAAATATCACGCCGCCAGTCGGGACGACAACCTATACCGTAACCGCAACAAGCGCGGAAGGATGTATTAATACAGACAGCAGGGATATAAATGTTAATCCTTTACCGACAGCAACTATCGCAGGAGATATAACCGTTTGTTTGAACGATCCTCAGCCGGTAGTTACTTTTAACGCCTCAAACGGAACGGGGCCTTATATTTTCAGATACACATACAATAACGGTGCTACGCTGCAGGTAACTTCCAATGCTTCCGGAACAGCGACAATCAATGTTCCGACCAATGTATCCGGCTCACATATTTACAACCTGATCAGTGTTCAGGACGCGAGCTCGACAGCCTGCTTGAATCCACAAACAGGAAGCGTGACGGTGGTTGTAAATGAATTGCCGACAGCAACCATTGCCGGGAATATTACGATCTGTCAGCATTCCAATCAGCCTCAGGTAACATTGACAGGAGGAAATACAGTGGCACCTTACACATTTACCTATACGTTAAACGGGGTGCAACATACCGTAACAACTCCGTCCGGATCGAATGTAGCTGCCGTTGATGCACCGACAAATGTGGTTGGAGTATTTGTCTATGAGCTGGTAAGCGTACAGGATGCTTCTGTAACGCAGTGTTCTGCTGCTCAGGGAGGAACAGCGACAGTGACGATAAATCCATTGCCGATGGCGACTATCTCCGGAAACGCACAAATATGCCGGAACGATTCCCAGCCAACTGTAATATTTCAGGGCTCAAACGGCGTGTCTCCGTTCACATTTACGTATATTATCAACGGCGGAGCGCCTCAAACCATAACTTCAGCGACCGGACAAGCTACAATTTCTGTTCCGACAGCAATTCCTGGAACCTATCAGTATGAGCTGGTTTCCGTTCAGGAAAGCTCTGTTTCGGCTTGTCTGAATACCGTATCGGATACGGCTGTGATCACAGTTTGGGAATTACCGGTAGTTTCCGCCGGAAATGATTTTTCAATCTGCGAAGGCCAGTCCACAGCACTGTTTGGGCAGGGAGCGGCGACTTACCAGTGGAATAACGGAGTTTACAACGGAATCCCATTTGTTCCTCAGGACACTTTAGATTACATCGTTGAAGGAGTGGATATTCATGGATGTAAAGATAAGGATACCGTTCGGATCTTTACAATTCCGATTCCGCAGGTGGATTTTGTAGCCTCCGAAGGTTCAGCCTGTTCACCGCTTATCACTTCATTGACAAACCTGTCAACCGGAATATTGGACAGCTGCCAGTGGAAAATCGGCGATACAACCTATCTTGGTTGCGGACAGCTGAATTTGATTCTGGAAGAGCCGGGATGTTATGATGTGACATTAACCGTATCAACACCTGAAGGGTGTACCAACAGTAAAACCGCTCCGTTGTTCTTGTGTGTTCTGAAAAATCCTGTTGCTTCTTTTGAACTGACACCGGGAGAAGTGAAATCTTCGAATACGATGGTTAATTTCTTCAACCATTCTTCAGATGCGGTAAATTATCACTGGGATTTTGAAGATGGTGCTACGAGCAATCAGGAAAATCCGGTTCATTATTTTCCGGATACTCATCCCGGAAATTACGCTGTAGTCCTGACTGCGATTTCTGAGGACGGATGTATCGATACTACTCACAGAATTGTCAGAGTTTTGGAAGATCTGATCTACTATGTGCCAAACGCGTTTACTCCGGACGGAGACGAATATAATAATGTTTTCAAACCGGTCTTAACCTCAGGATTTGATATTACGAGCTATCAGCTTCAGATCTTCAATCGTTGGGGAGAACTGATTTTTGAATCGTTAGATCACGATTATGGCTGGGACGGTACATATCTTGGAAAGGTACAGATGGACGGCACATATATCTGGAAGATCAACGTTAAAAAGCTTTACTCAGATGACCGGATGGAACTGAAAGGGCATGTTACGATTGTGAAGTAATTTTTGTTTTGTCAAATTATAAAAAGGGAGCTTATCATGATAAGCTCCCTTTTTTCTGTTTAAGGTATAGTATTTGCCCTGCTTTTTATAATTTTAGCGTAAAATCAGTGAAATGGGTAAAATTTTAATTATTGACGACGAAAGAAGCATCAGGCGCGCGCTCCGTGAAATCCTGGAATTTGAAAAGTTTGATGTAGAAGAAGCGGTTGACGGAAAAGAGGCATTGGAAAAGCTCCAGGCTGCCCGTTATGATCTGGCTTTTTGTGATATTAAAATGCCTGGAATGGATGGGATAGAAGTACTCCAAAAATCCCAGGAATTACATATAGATACTCCTTTTATCATGATCAGCGGCCATGGAAATATAGAAACAGCTGTCGATACGATAAAAAAGGGAGCGTATGATTTTATTGAAAAACCTCTTGATCTGAACCGTATCCTGGTTACGGTCCGTAATGCAACGGATAAAGTCGCCTTGATCGAGGAAACAAAAGCACTTCGTTCAACAGTCAAAAAAATTAAAGGATCCGCTATTATAGGTGAAAGCCCCGAAGTTACTTATATCAAGGAAATGATAGAAAAAGTAGCTCCTTCAGATGCAAGGGTGCTGATTACCGGAGAGAATGGAACGGGAAAAGAACTGGTTGCCCGCTCACTGCATGATAATTCCAACCGCAAAAAAATGCCGTTTATTGAAGTAAACTGTGCTGCGATCCCCGGAGAGCTGATAGAAAGTGAATTGTTCGGCCATGAGAAGGGAGCGTTCACTTCTGCGATCAAGGATAAAAAAGGAAAGTTCGAGCTGGCCAGTGGTGGCACGCTGTTTCTGGATGAAATCGGAGATATGAGCCTTGCCGCTCAGGCAAAGGTGTTGAGAGCATTGCAGGAAAATGTCATTCAGCGTGTCGGAAGTGAAAAAGACATTAAGGTGGATTGCCGTGTACTTGCCGCTACGAATAAGGACCTGCGAAAAGAGATTGAAGAAGGGCGTTTCCGTGAAGACCTGTATCATCGCCTGGCAGTGATTCTGATCCATGTCCCGAATCTTAATGAGCGCAAAGAAGATATTCCTCTTCTGGCAGATCATTTCATGACAATGATTTGTTCGGAGCATGGGATTGCGAAAAAATCTTTTTCGAAGGAAGCTTATGAAGCGCTCAAAACAATTGACTGGACAGGGAATATCCGCGAATTGAGAAATATCGTTGAGCGATTGATTATTTTGTGCGGAGGAGAAATCAGTGGAGAAGAAGTAAAGAAATTTGCCAATCCGAAAGCATGATGATTCCCCTCTCGTGAATGTATAATAATCAATAGTATTAAAATATAAGTTCTTACCAAACAAGAAACGCCTGTTTTAAAAACAGGCGTTTCTTGCAGGAAAAACATATTATTCTGTTAACCGGTTTATTTCTTCATTCAGATATTTTTCAGTAAGATCTTTGTCTTCAAGATAATCAATCAAGAAATAAATGTCTGTCTTATCTGCTATTTCTTCCGGGAATTCAGTATTTGGCCCTACAATTTCAACAGTACCGTTTTTATCCGGATGATTTACTTTGACCTCTATAATGTCATTGCCACTATAGTGCTTCCTGATTTTACCTTTCCAGTTTATTTTATTGACTAAATCCTTGTTCAGCTTCCCGTTTTTGTACAAATCAGAAATATCAATTAACGCCAGATTGTAATTCTGATCGGCCAGAATCCATACTTCATCGTAATCATTGGAAGGTGTTGTCGGTGACGGAATTTTTCTCAAAAGAAATTCTTTTCCATTTTCCTTGGCAATCAAGAACTTGTCTTTATCATAATTTTCGTTTTCCTTTGCTCCTCCGATCAGCAATGTCAGGCTTCCGTCAGAAGTTTTGCTTCCTATGAGATAGCTTCTGTCGTCTGTCATGGCGGAAAGCTGAGAACCGGATTGATAACCGGCAAGCTCTTCCGATATTTTCTCCCCATTCTTGTCAATGATATAATAAACCAGCGTATCATTGGTTGGATTGTAAAAATTCAGGACTGTTCCTTTTTCTTCCTCCGAGAGTTCTGTAGTGAAATTTTCTTCTGAAATATTACTTTTCTTATTTGGATCGTAGATCGCCAGAAGATAAATGCTTATTCCCAAGAACAGAATTCCCCAGAGCAGAATCGGAATAAAGAAGAAAGTATGCTTCCTTAAGATTAATTTCTTCTGAGTACGTTCCAGCTCTTCTTCTGAAGGAATGCTGACAGCTAACCCAACCAGTAAACAGAGCAGAGAAGTGTACAATAAAGCCCATCCCAGTAAATCTGTATTTCCGAGCCTGCGATCATCATAAAATAAGGACACTACATATCCGATTCCTACTAAAGCTATCGGGACAATAATGCCTATCCCTTTCCAAATAATAACCATATTCAATTTTTTTAAAACAGTAATGAATATACTAATAAAATTAATAACAGATTCGAAATTAATTAACTAAAAATTAAAAACAAGAAAATACCGTTAAAACAGGGAAAAATGCGTAGTAGCAGCAAGTAGAAATACTCAAGAGGACAACACTTTAAAGAAGCTCAAAATCCTGTCCGTTCCATTTTGCTTTCCGGGAGGTTTTTGTAGGTCCTTCATTACTGATATAATCTTCTAAGATCACTTCTTCACCGACCGAAAGGTCTTTCGGGAGCACATAAGCTGCAATTGGCGTTTTGGGAATGAAAGGATAGTATTTATTCCAGTCCAGCAATTGACGGTAGCTATTGTCGGAGTCATAGCCGGAAGCTGTTTCTTTATCGGTAACCAGCTCTATTTCCAAGGTGCTCAGATTCTGATAGATGCAGAAATCAAAATTTTCATAATCCGAATGATTGATTTTGTAAATCTTTAAATCATTCCCTGCCTTGGCAGCTTCATTGATCTGCTGGAAATAGCAGGCTGTAGGTATTGTCCTCATGCGCTTGAATTTTCGAAGACAAAGATACCGAAATTAGCATTCTTTCCTATTTGGTTTTCATCCGGAATTTAATTATTCCTGAAAAATGTTTCTTTAGCTGTCATTGCTACCTGATTGGTTGACAACAGATCGTAAAAGCAGTTAACGGCACCACTGATAACCGGCATCAGGCGGTTTTTCTTTTTGGAAACTTTTTTCACTCCTTTCTCAATGACTTTCTGAGATACGGATTGAGTCATTTTAGTGTTGATCGTCTGTGCTGTTTTATTTATAAAATAAGTGGAAAGTGAATTTCCGACACCGTTCAGCACGGAAGATGCACTGTTTCCTGCAATACAAAGAAAAATTAATTCCCGGATTTTCTGGTCATCGAGGTCATTGCCACAGGCAATCGCGATACTACAGGCCAGGCGCATTTGGATGAATAATAGACCAAGAATATTGGAAGGCAAAGTTATGGGTAGAAATGCCAGTCCCGGCATCCCGGTTACAAAGCCTGCTCCTAATGCGGAAAACCGGTGCTTGCGAATAATCTTTTGTATTAATTCCTCATCCGAAACTGTTGATTTTTTCAAATCATCAACAATTTGCTGAGCAGAATCGAATTTCAAAAAACCAGCATTTACTTTGTCGTAAGTAAAATTCAGCAACTGATTAATTAATCGATTCGTTGTGGAAGAAGATAAGCCCATAATGAAATGTTTTAATTACTAAAATTACTCATTACGGGCTTATCAAAATGTTTAAAAATGTTATTTACTGGTTTAAAATGAAAATTGCACATTACAAATTCGCAATCCGGCATTCAATATTCAGTATTCAAAATTCATCATTCAACAATCAGTGCTCACACGCCGCATTAGGCTTACAGCAAGATGGTAGTTTGCTTTGATTTTCCACGTTTGCAGGAACTTCGTCAATATCATACCCGATATGAGAAACGAGGTTTTTTATTTCACTCTCGGATATTTTTTTCGTCTTCCATTTAACCGTCAGCATTTTGGTAGGAACATTTAATTCCGCAAAGACGATTCCTTTGGTGTAATTGAGCTTCTCCTCAATTCGCTCTTTACACATAGAACAATTCGCAGAAGTCTTGAATGTTTTTTCCGTCACTGCAGGCGTGCTTTGAGCGTTTGAGTTAAAGGAAATGAATATGAATATTATTCCAATGAATAATTTAATCGTTGTCTTCATGTTTTTTTTGTTTTAAGTTAAATCTGATACCAATATAAGCGTTCGTTCCCATAATGGGGCCCCAAACCTGTGTTGCATCAAAAGTAGTTCCAAATGGATTTTGCGCATCTACAATCGGGTTCTTCTGACGATAATTGGTCATGTTCTCCAAACCGATATAAAAATCCCAATTTTTGTAAATATGAGTCACCTGGCCGTTCAGAATTGGATAAACAGGAGTCCATTTGTCGGTGATTACGACTCCGCTTTCCTGGTAAGCGGGAAGTCGTGATGTCCCGTACAAATGTCCTGTCAGGTCAAACTCCCAGCGTTTATTTCTCGTTTTATAAGCGAGATTGACCATTCCGCGGTGTTTTGGAATCAGTACCTGTTGTTGCAGCTTGTTGCCATATTCTGCTTTAATATCAAGGTACTTATAGGCGATTCTTACAAAAAAACGTTTGAGCGGTTCTGTTTCCAGCTCTATCTGAACGGCATTAGAAAAAGACCTGCCATCCAGATTTTTAAAAACCACTTCGTTGGATGCCAAATCCCGGTCAACAATCAGCTGTTGCTCAAAGAATGTATAATAATAATCTCCAACGACAGAAGCATCCCGTCCGAATAATTTAAAACGCTGTACAAGGGAGATTCCGGTATTCCAGGAAATCTCAGGGCGTAATTCCTGACTGGCTATCCAGTTTCGGGAAGAAGCCAGCAGCGAAAGATTATCTACCATAAAATTAGGCATTCTCCAGCCTCTTCCGGCGGTAAACCGAAGATCGGTCTTTTCCGTCAAAATTACTTTTCCGTGAATTCTCGGAGAAAGCATTCCTTTGAATTTTAAATGATGGTCGTAACGAAGTCCTGCCACACCTGTAAAGCGTGTACTGGTATAGGTATATTCGAAAAAAGCTCCGGGAACCACGTCTGTCCGGATATCTGACAGCTGATTGCCTCGTTGCAGCAGGTTCTGGCTTAGGTCATCATATACAAAACTCAGACCGGTTCTGTATTTATGATAGGTATTTCCGAAAATATCATCATAAACGATATTCCCATAGACTCTGTTCTGAAATCCCTGAAAGTTCGTGTTGGATAACTTAAAGTTCAGATCCTGGTATTTATAATTAAGAATTACGCCGAGGCTGCGATATACCTGTTTGAATAAAAAGCCTGTTTTTGATGTAAACTCTATACCTGACTGATTTAATGCCGTTCCGTAACGAGTATCAAAATCCCGTTCAAACGTATTGATCTGTCCTGCAAATTTATTCTCCTGGAATGCCCTGATGCTGAATTGAGCTTCTATTTTTTCTCCTTCGTAATTCCAGCGGTTCATTGCAGAAAGCAGTCTTCCTACCGGAATGTCCCTGAACCCGTCTTTATTCTGATCCATTTCCATAAAATTTTCAGAATAATGCAGAAAAATTCCGGTTGACCATTTCTTGCCAATTTCGATTCCTGTCTGAACATTTGTTTCAAAGCGCCCGAAAATGTTCCCGTAAAGATTTACGAACAGAAGAGGAAGATCGTGTCCTTTTAGGAATTCCACATTGATTAATCCCGCCATTGATTCGTAACCATTTACAACATTTCCCGCACCTTTGGTAATCTGAATGGAGTTTACCCATGTTCCGGGAACGGAATTTAGTCCGAAAGGCATTTCAAGGCCTCTGAGTGCGGGTACATTTTCAAACTGGATCTGTGTGTATTGACCGTCGAGCCCTAATAGCTGGATTTTCTTTGTCCCGGTGACAGCATCTGTCATGTTTACGTCCACGGACGCGTTGGTTTCGAATGATTCGGAGAGATTACAGCAAGCTGCTTTCCGCAGCTCACCCTGTCCGATCCGTTCTACCTGCAAAGCGTCCATTCTGGATATGCCGTGAGATTTTTTAGTCGTTGTGATGATGATATCCTTCAGGATATTTTCTGGGTACAGCTGGATCTCATAACCTGCAAACCGGTCGGATTTATTCAGTATAAGTGTATCTGAAATGTATCCCAGATAGGAAAAAATAAGTGTATCGGGAGCATTTCTGGAGATGATGTATTCGAAATTCCCGTTTTCATCCGTATAGAAAACAGATTTATCGGACGAGTTAATTTGGGCGTAGGCAAGAGGTGTTTTATGCTGATTTTCCTCAATGCTGAAAACTACGCCTTTCACTTGTGCATTCAGCTGAAATACGCAAATGAGAAAAACATATTTAATATATTTCATAAAAAAAGTGATTTGAAATGTAAACTGAAAGCCTTAAATAAGGACTAAAATCTACATCAAATCACAGTCTCCAGACTTGCAGGTGCTGCAAATAAGAAATGCCGCTTTTAAAAGGGGGCGCGTTTGCAAAAAAGCCCGAAACTTTTTTCGGGGAGATCTCGGAATCGGAATAATTTCCAATGATTTTAAAAAGCCATTTGAATGGAAGCAATAAAACCGAATGGTATTTTATCTTTTGAGATTCGTAATTATAATCACTCTGAACTTTATAGGATTTGATCTCATCTTTACAGCAATCTTCCTTTGTCTCCTTCGTTTCTTTGTGACAACATTCTTTTGTTTCTTTTTTGTGTTCCTTACAGGAGTGTTCTTTTTGGATAAAAACAGAAGTAAAAGCTCCCTCAGAACGGCATACATGCTTATAAATAGTAACTCCCATTGTCGCAGAAATGAATACGGCGATCAATAGAAAAGCAGCTATTTTTTTGTATGTTTTCATGCCTGAATAAACAAAAGCAAAGTAAATGTCAGAAAAAAAGAAGTTTTATCCAACTTATTTAACATTCCTTTCAACAAAATCTTTGGCAGGAGCACCAAAAGTATCGTTCGACCAGCGGTATTTCTTACCTTGCTTATCGGTAAAAATAAAAGTGGGAAAAGAATGAATATTCAATTGTGAGAAAGTAGTGCTGTCGTTCAGAAGAATTAATCCGAAATTCCCGTCGACAGGCTTCTCATATTGAGTTACGCTGGTACTATCAAGCGAGCAGACCATGAAATTAATTTCCAGCTCGGGTTTGCGTTTCTTAATGGTTTTAAGACTTTCGATGCTTCCGTGACAGAAAGGGCAGCCGGGAATTGCAAAGACGCTCAGTGATCCGGGCCTTAACACTTTAACGTCAGAGGTGAACTGCTCACTTCCGTTAGAAAAATCTCCCTGGTAAATAGGATGAAATTTGAAGTCCGTCCAGAAAATGAGATTCATCAGAACAATTCCTGCAATGATTCCGATCATTTTATTTTTTGCTTTTAAAAGCTTGTAGAGCGAATAGAAGCCGATGGCTCCGAAAGCAAGACAAAGAGAATACGGTAAAATCTTTGCTACGGTCCACGAAAAGCCGCTGTTTAAGACAAATGCCTCAATAGATGTATGAAATACAACGGTGAGAGTGGATAGAAGAAGGCTGACGATTAATAACATAATACTGGTTTACTGGATAATATTGCACTCAACCTTCGGCGATCCTGTGAGATTTTCATTTTTCTTACAGGTTTCCTCCGCTTCCTTCTTTGAGGAAAAATTAGACTCGCTGGCAGATGTGCTCACAAAGCTCCCCAAGGTAGATGTGCAGGTACAGGTATATGGCTTTTTGCAGGCTGCAGCAAGGATTAAAAATGATGTTGTCAGAACGATATTTTTAATAGTCATATAGTTCACATTCAATTTCTGAATATTCCGTATCCTGAGCATACTTTTCACATCGTTTTTTTCCTTCTTTCCGTGTTTTGGCTACAACCGCCTCCTGGTATTTATGGATGGTAGTCACTCCATCCACGGTTACCTTTGCTGTGCACCAACAGGCAAATTGCCTTTTACAGGAAAAGAGTAAAAGGACAAGGAAAGAAAGAATCACGATGTGCTTCAAAATCATTTTAATGTACAGGTAACTTCCGCTGCCGTGTTGGTGTAGCTGTCCTCTTCGCAGGATTTTTTCGCTTTGTTTTTTGTACCGTTTACCTTATAATTGTAGTTAATGTCTGTATTTTCAATGTGGCTTTTGCCGGTACAAACACAGGTATGGTCTTTCACACAAGAAGTTAAAGCAAATACTGAGACAGATATAAATAAAACTTTTTTCATAGATCAATTTTTAAGCTAGCTACAAATATATATTTTTCATTGGTTCTGAAAATACCGATCAATCAATATAATCAGAATTTCAGTAATTATTTGAGTTTACACATGTTGTTTGCCTCAAATTTGAAGGGACCGTCATAGTAAGTACCCTCACAACGTTCTTTTGCTTCCCGTTTTGTGGCTTTTGAAATTTCATACGTATTCATTACAGGAGTGTCCGTTGTTTCGTCGTAAGCCGTCTGACATTCACAATTCCATGTCTTCGCACAGGAAGAAAGAAAAATAGCGGAGAATAATATAATTCCTGATTGTTTCATATTGTTTAAAATCATTTTTTCAAAGTTAGCGAATTTAAAAACCAGATTAAAATTTTTCTGTTCCCGTTCCCTAATCCACAATTTGTAATCTGTAATTTTCTAATCTTCAATTCACCTACGAATATCCATCTCGTTAATTAATCGTGTCGCTCCTGCGTATTTTTCCATAATCCAGAGCACGTAGCGGATATCTACTACAATGTTCCGGCATCTGGTCGGGTCAAATATGAAGTCGCTCATAGTGCTCTCCCATGAACGGTCAAAATTCAATCCCATCAGGAAGCCTTCCGCATTGATTACCGGTGAGCCCGAATTTCCCCCGGTAGTGTGATTCGATCCCGTGAAGCATACCCACATCTCTCCATCCTGGGCATAATCACCGTACTCTTTTTTATTGTAAAAATCTACCAGTTCCGGCAGTAATTCAAAATCCGGATTTCCTGTCTGGTATTTTTCCAGAATACCGTCAACGGTAGTATGTTCCACGTAGCTGATACCGTCTTTCGGCTGAGAACCTTCGAGCTTACCATACGTAATACGAAGCGTCGAATTCGCATCCGGCCAGTGCTTCTCATTCGGGAACATAATGTATTTTCCTTCCACATATAATTTTAAAAGCGCGTTTTTCTCCGTATTGTAATTGATTACAGATGGCCTTACGCGGACAGAGAAATCATCCGTAATTCCATTGTACAGCTGAATTGCAGGGTCTTTTAAAAGTGTTTTGTCGGATTTCGGAGAGTAATTTTTTACAAAATTCTTCAGTCGCTCTTTTTCAGTAAAGATGGATTTACCGTAAATCTGTTTGCTCCATTCCGCTGCTGCTTTTTTACGGATGGCATTTTCGGACGGCAGCGCATAATTTACTAAAAATAATGGAAACTGCCTATCGAAAATCGCCTGATCGATCTTAGCATCATAATCTTTGAAAAAATTGTCGATGGATTTCAGATAGGCGTCACGCTTTTCAGTCAATGTTCCTTCTTTTTCATAAGAAGCATATTTGTCTTTGAAGCTTTCGAAACCGCGGATCAGCTTGAAAAATTCCGGACCGACATATAAGAATTCCTCGAAAAGCGCATAATCCAGGTTATAAGCTTTATATTCCGTTTCAATCTGGTTGAGCCGTGCCGTAATTTTTCCGTATTTGGAATTCCATTCGTTGTTGCCTGCAGCTGTTTCATTGTATGTTTTTTCGTAAGCTTTCTTTACGTTCACAGCATCCAGCCGCTTTAAGCCATCTAACTGTCCGATCCATTTTTTCCACGCATTGGCGATACGTGCCTGTTTTGCGGCATATTTGATCCGCAACTCATCACTGCTCCGCATTGCAGCATCAATTACTTCCAGGGACAGATCGCGCATTTTAATCCGTAAAGGGCGTTCTGTTTCCATGTAGAACTGAATTTCATTGCTGATCAGGTGTTGTTCGGTAATTCCCGGAAAGCCATATACCATAGTAAATTCACCTGCTGTTCGTTTTCCCGCTGCGATCGGCAGGTAATGCAAAGGAACATACGGTTTATTGCTCTCATTATATTCAGCCGGCTGGTTGTCCTTGTCTGCGTAAATGCGAAATACAGAAAAATCCCCGGTATGTCGCGGCCATACCCAGTTGTCCGTATCACCTCCGAATTTCCCGACCGCATTGGGAGGAGTTCCCACCAGGCGCACATCTTTAAACGTTTCCTTGATCAGGCAGTAATAGGAATTTCCGTAATCAAACGCTTTGATATCTGCTTCAAATTTTGTCCCGGCAGTCATACGCTGTTTGACTGATTTGATATTTTCCAGCAGCTTTGCATTCTTTTCGGATGGATCTTTTAGCTGGTCAATTCCTTTCAAAACGTCTGCGGTAACATCTTCAATACGTACAATTCTTGTCGCGGTCAGGCCAGGATTTGGCAGCTCCTCACTCAATGTTTTCGCCCAAAAGCCATTTTTCAGATAATCCTTCTCCAATGAAGAATGCTGCTGGATCTGCCCGTAGCCGCAGTGGTGATTGGTCAGGATCAGTCCCTGCGGAGAAACAATCTCAGCGGTGCAGCCGCCGCCAAAATGAATAATGGCATCTTTCAGGCTGGCGTTATTGATATCGTAAATATCTTTTGCGGAAAGCTTCATTCCGAATGCTTTCATATCGTTTTCAAAAGCATCAATCACTGAGGGAATCAGCATTCCTTCTTCTGCAAAAACGGCAGCAGCGAGGAAAAGCTGAACTACGAACAATGTAAATCTTTTCATTTTTTCTGATTTTGATGTGTAAAGATACATTTTTGGAGTAAAAACTCCTTTTTTTATGTATTTTGGTGCTCTAAAATTACATCTGTGAAGTTTTTTGAATTAGCGTTCAGGCTGGGAATAATGATTGCGATCTTTGGATTTATCTGGGGAATTATTCGCCTGCTTTTGAGTTTACTGAGAGGAGGAGGGGTTCAGTCTGTTGTGGAAGAATACCTTTTGAAAACGGCAAAATATATCCTGTTGGTTAATGTAGTGGTACTAAACGGCTTTGAGCGGGGAACGCACGAGCTGATGATGCGGGAGTTGCTGCTGACCGGACTTATTTTGTTCATGTATTTTATAAGCAATCTGCAAAAAGATCAGCAGAAGCATCAGTTCATGAAAACAATCCAGACGGATATGCCGTTGTTCCAGTCGAAGTTCAGCCTGACAGGTGAAATAGTAGCAGTGACACTTAGTGCTGCTGCGTTTGTATTTTTTATTTCTTTTCCTCAATATGCTTCTTACGGGCTCAGTCAATGGTTCTATGACGGGATTCTGAGCATTGAAAATACATTTATAATCGGCTTTGTCTTCAAGGTGATCGGTTTCTTCTTCCTTTTGAATATTGTTCAGAAAATTATCAACAGTATTTTTTCGTTACTGACCGGTGCCCCCTTATTTACTGTCCGCAGGGAATTCAGGGAAAAAAAAGAGGACAAGGACAAAGACGATGATTTTGATGATTTTGAAGAAATAAAATAAGAATGAAGATACTTTCTTTTAATGTAAACGGCATTCGTGCGATTGCACAGCGAAGCTTTACAGAAGATATGCAGCAGCTGGATGTGGATGCTATTTGCCTGCAGGAGACAAAAGCGACAACCGATCAGGTAAAAGAGGTTTTGCAGACATTGGAAGGATATGAAATTTATGCGAATGAAGCCGAACGTAAAGGCTATTCGGGCACTGCGATCCTGACAAAAGTAAAGCCGATCGCGGTAACGTATGATATTGGTTTTCCGGAACATGATAAAGAAGGGCGTGTAATTACACTGGAATTTAAAGATTATTACCTTGTGACGGTTTACACACCGAATTCCGGGAGTGACCTGTTGCGCTTAGGGTACCGCCAGCAATGGGACAAGGATTTTCTCGGGTATTTATTGCGTCTCCAGCAGGAAAAACCGGTGGTGGTCTGTGGCGACCTGAATGTCGCTCATAAAGACATTGATCTGGCCCGCCCGAAACAAAATTATAACAAAGCGGCAGGATATATGCAGGAAGAAATTGACGGAATGAACAATTATCATTCACATGGATTTATAGATACTTTCCGTTTCAGGCAGCCGGATACAGCAAAGTATTCATGGTGGTCGTACCGTGCCGGAGCAAGAGCGAAGAACGTAGGCTGGAGAATTGATTATTTTTTAGTTTCAGAAGCACTGAAAGAAAGAGTCCTGGATGCAGATATCAGAAACGACATCTACGGTTCGGATCATTGCCCGGTGTACCTGGAAATTGTGTGATCTTTCTGTAAAGAATTTTACTTACCGTTTATTCATTAGGTTCCTCAAAATTGTCGTAATAGGTGAAATCTTTAGTGATGAACCCATTCTCGATAGTGAAGATAGTACAGATCGGCAGTTCAAATGTTGAGCCGTCCGGAGCTGTTCCCGTAGAGATAAATTCAACAATGATGTGATTTTCACCTGAAGGATAGATCCGGATGATCTTATCCTGTACATTCGGAAAGATTTCGCTTAACCCGGAATATTTTTCAATGATCTGCTCCCGGTTTTGCTTTACGGTTTCGTTGCCAAATGTCGGATCTTTAAACTCGGAAACAGTGGCATACATATCTGCCATTTCTTTCCATTCGTGCTTATTAAAGTGAGCAAAATATTTCCGGATAATTTTTTCATTTTCTGAATTCTTTTGAGCGGAAGGCGCCTGATGATCACAGGAGAACAAGGTGGCTGTCAGGAGAAATGCTGCGATTAATGTTTTCATATTTTTCAGGTTTAATTTAATGTTCTATAGTAGGATTCCTTATGCGGAGAAGCTTAATTCTAAAAGAAGTCAATTAAAATGTTATTGTTATATGAAGTTTAAGATTTAAAGTATTTTTTCTCTGAGGTATATGTGCCTTCTGTTTCCAACTCCGGTTTCTCTTTCGTCAATTTCAAATTTATTAATATTTTTAATCAATGGCAAAAGTTTAGGAAATCCATAGTTCCTTGAATCAAAATCCGGTTTCTTTTTAAGGATATAACTTCCTAAATTTCCTAAAAATGCCCATCCGCTTTCATCCGCCAAATCATTAACACTATCTGTTATAAGCTTAATTGTTTTGGCATCTACTTTACTAATTGGTTCTTCTTTCTGTTTTGGTTTTGCAGTTTGCTTTTTAGAGCTTTTAGTTTCGGGAATCGCAGTTTTCAGGATTTCCAAATAGATGAATTTATCACATGCTGAAATAAAGGGCTGTGGTGTTTTTCTTTCTCCAAATCCGATGACCGTCATTCCTGCTTCCCGGAGTCTTGTTGCTAATCTGGTAAAATCACTATCGCTTGATACAATGCAGAAACCATTCACTTTCTCAGAGTACAGTATATCCATGGCATCAATGATCATTGCACTATCACTTGAGTTTTTTCCTGTAGTATAGCTGTATTGCTGGATGGGTGTTATCGCATTTTCCAAAAGCACATTCTTCCATCCGGAAACGGTTGGTTTTGTCCAGTCTGCATAGATCCTTTTTATAGTTGGAGTTCCGTTTTTAGAAATTTCTTCCAACATTTCTTTTATCCTTGAATAAGGTACGTTATCCGCATCAATTAATACTGCAAGTTTATCTTCTATCATATTTGTTTTGTCTTTTTGATTATATAGGTTGTATCATGATTCTCATCTACGGTTCGAGGCTTGGCGATGGGCATGATTTTTAGCATTACCTTTCATACGAAGCCGAAAGTTCACATTTAGCACAAACATTGGTACGGATCTCGTCCGGCTACCTGGCGCAAAACTGCTGTTATAAGCTGGCAGCAGCATTCAGTTTTTAATTACAACTCTGTTATATGTTTCGCCGTCTTCTTTTAATATGTTACTATTAGTCGGATCAAGAATTTTCTTGCCATCTACCAAAAAATAGTATTGATACTCTTCGGGAGGCAAGCTAAACTTACCAACCCATTTGGTTCTTTTTTTTATTAAAAAATACTCAATGCTCGGATCGCTTAACCCCTCAACATAAACAAACTTTGCATTTTCATATCCTTTCAATTCAAATTTGTGATTAGTTTTTTTATTAAAGTTACCATTCATTTGATTAAGCAAATCCTTACAAAGTTCGTCATTAGGGTTTTCTTTTAAAATATCTTTTAAAATTGTCTTCGCTTCAGTTTTCTTGTCCATACAAAACAGGGCAAAGGCATTAAACATACAAAGAATATCGTTAGGTTTTTTCATTGAGCTGATTAATTTTGATAGAAACGGATAAGCCGTAAAATCATGATTACAAACAACTAAATCATTTGAAATTTGTTGCAGAATGATTTGTATTTCACTTTCTGACAAATTGAATGAAGACAGGTTTTCAATAGCGGTTTTAGTATCTGAAGCTAAATAGGTTTTATAGGTTAATACAAGAGGCAAGTCACTAAATAATTCATAAAGGTAAAAGGAACGAGTACCTCCTGATAAAAGTGTCGCAATATTTGTTTTAAAAGGAGCTTTATAATTCATGCCATAAAAAAGCCAAATGTCTCCAGTATTGAGATTATGAATATTTGAATAGATTGTTCCTGCCATTTTCTTTTGACTTGTAGAGTCGCAAATCATTTTGAAAGTTTCATAATTAATTTCTCTTGTTTTTAGAATTGATTCAGCAATTGGAAATCTCCAACATTCCACGTTGTCTCTATTGGGGTGACATAAATTATAATTTGTTGAAATTTGATAGTTCGCATTTGTCAACCACATACTGTCAGCCACAACAATACCAAAATTGCCATATTTGTCAGCAAAATGCATTTGGCTTGTTTCAGTGCCCGGAAGTCTATAGATTTTAAAAAGTGCCAATACTTCGGGAACTGTTTTACATTTTTTTAAAATGTATTCCATCATATTTCTTTCGCTACCGGGGAACGCTTTCTTTTTGTCGAAGTCTTTATATGTCGTGTACGGAACAGCGTTGCCGTCGTAAAAAAGTCCTGCCTCATTCATTCCGCCTTGTATAAATTCACTCTGTTTATTTGAATTAGTAAAGTAAATGCAACCTAACGTTGAGTCGGTGCGTTCCACAATATTTAGGTATGTTCTAAAGTTAAAAAGCAGGTCTTCGTTATTTCCTGCCCAAACTTGTCCGGTTTTGTCTTTAGCACAAAAAATTGTGCATGCGTCAGAGTGAATTGCATTTGACGTCAAGACTAAAGCCAGAGAAAGTAGTCTTAGAAATATTATTGATTGAGATTTATTTTTCATATTCGTTGTTCAGTGGTTTACTTATAACGGTTCGGGGCTTTGCGCAGTGGCGGATAAATTGGGCGGAAAGTTCAATTTAGCAGAAACGTAGCCAATGTTATGAGCCGTTGGCTAAATTACAGAAAAAAAGTCAATGCTGTGGTTTTTAATATATTCCTCTTGCTTTTAATATTGTTTGTTGTTTAAGTTTAAATAAGTCTTCCACATAATTGCCATAAATTGCTATTGCCTTGCCATTACTAATTTCATAATATGGTTTAGGAAACCAAGTCTGAATTTCGTCTGACGATAACTTGTCAACAGGAAAAGAAATTTCCTCTTTAAAAGAAATTTTCTCAGGTTTAACAGTAATCTTGTCCCGAAATCAGGTAAAATTGTGGTAAAAGACAAGATACATCAACAACTTAAAAAGCATTTTGAAAAAGGCAATCTTTTTCAAGAGCGGAACCGTATGCCTTTTACAAGCAGTTGAAGCCCGATTTGAAAGAAACAACATTCAGGTGGGTTATCTTCAATCTCAAAGAGCAGCAAATTATCACTTCCGTTTCTCGTGGGTTGTTTACGTTGGCGTTCAAACCTGTTTTTCAACCCGGCATAGATAAGTCAGAACAGAAAATTTACACCAAAATTGAAAAGCAGTTTCCTACGCTCAAATTTTGTATTTGGACAACCCAAATCGTCAGCGAATTTATGCTTCATATTCCTGCCAAAGCTGTTACCATTATGCAAATGGAAAAAGAAGCGTTAGAGCCTGTTTACGATTTTTTGAAAGAACAAAAATCGGGCGACATTTTTATTCAGCCCGAAGAAAAGGAAATAGAACGATACATCTACGAAAGCAAAAATCCGATTGTTTTGCTGCCGTTGGTTTCCAAATCGCCTGTACAGAAAGTAAACAAGGTTACGACCACTACACTTGAAAAACTGATTGTGGATTTGTATTCCGACAAAAAATTGTTTACCACTTTTCAGGGCAGCGAGTTGGTTCACATCGTAAACAATTCTTACAATCGTTATGCTATTGATTTTACCAAACTGTTTCATTACGCAAAGCGAAGAAGAAAAGACCTTGAATTAAAACAGTTTTTTAATGACAACACCGATATTCCAAAAAATATATTGAATGATTGACGTAAAAACACTTTCAGCCGATTGGATTGCTGAAAAATGTAAGAAATACACCAACGACCCTGCTTTAATGGAAAGTATGATTTATGCTTTGTATCTGTTGGAACAATTAAAGCTGACTGACCTACCCTTTATCTTCAAAGGAGGAATGAGTTTAATTTTACTGATGAACGAGCCCAAACGTTTTTCGGTGGATATTGACATTATCATCAGTCCCGACATTACAAGGGAAGCATTGGAAAAACACCTTTCAAAAATCGCTGAAACAAGTGCGTTTGTGAGAATGGAATTAGACGAAAAGCGAAGCTATCAAAACGGTATTCCCAAAGCACATTATAAGTTTATTTACACTTCCAATTTTGCCAACAAAAACAAAGAGGGGCATATAATATCTAATCCCGAAAGAGAAATTTTATTAGACATTCTTTTTGCCGAAAATCACTATCCGCAATTAGTAGAACTTCCTTTACAAACGGAATGGCTGTTGCAAACTTAAAAAGGAAAAGGAAATTTTGAAGCAACTTTTTGATATTGGAAACCTGTTTGATTTGCTGAATGATATTGCCACCGTAAAAAAAATCGTACCTGAAAACTGCCGATGAAGAAATTGCTTATCGTCCCGAACGTAACATTCAAACCGTTGAACAGGTGCTACACGACACTATTGAAACCGCTTTGCTCATAGCCAAAAAAGACATTTTGAAAACCGATGATGAAAAAGCAAAGTTTGCCGAAATTCATACAGGCGTTAATCAGTTCAGGCACTTTGTATTTTGTAGGGGAGTTTGAATTTTTGGAAGCACAGGTGTCCGCAGCAAAAGCCGCTTACTTGTCTGCCCTTATCCTGAAAGCCAAGAGCGAAGTAAAGAAATTCAGCACCGCTATTCCCCTTGCAGATTATATGATAACCCACCCCGATTACAATTTTCTCAACAAACGCCTGAAATTTACGGCAAAAGGCGAAGCCCTTTTTATTGGTTTCAAACGGTTGAGTTGATTACTAATGTGTGATAATTGATTGTTTTGAAAACAGCAGTACAGAAGAATAAAACCAACTTCGGTATTACAATGCAGTAGATAAATACATCAATTAAATCAATCAATTTTTCACAACCAAGAAAAAAAATTTGCACAATTAAAAAACTGTTTCTATATTTGCTGACCAAAATACGTTTTTAGTCAAAAGGTGTGATAGATGAGGAAAGAAGAAATTATTGAGCAAGACATCATAAATGGTGCTAAAAAACTAATGCAACAGTATGGTTTGAAAAAAACCACAATGGAAGATATTGCCAAAGCTGCGGGTAAAAGCAAAAGCACCTTGTATTATTATTTCAAAGACAAGGAAGAAATATTTGACAGGGTTATTAACCTTGAAATAGACGAGTTTTTCCAAACCGTAAAAACTGCCGTTAATAAACAGGCAGATGCAATCAGTATGCTGAAAGCATACATTGTAACGAAAGTCAAAACATTAAGGGATAAAGCCAACCTGTACAGCTTTGCGATTGAAAATGATTTACAGGGTAGGCTTAATAAAGAGTTTACTAACCTGCGAAACAGGTACGACAATGGAGAAAGGAAGCTGATCGGTTTTATTTTGACAAAAGGCGTTGAAAGTAAGCTATTCACAAACGATATCACACCCGAAATAAATACATTAAGCGAACTTTTAGTAAGCTGCATCAGAGGTGTGGAAATGGACATCATCGCCCATAACAAAAATAAGGCTTTGGCAGATAAAGCAGGGATGCTGGTTGAAATCCTTATCAAAGGTATCGGCAGATAACCTACAACAACGATGCTTCCCAAAGCATTTTTTTTAAACAAAAATAGACCAAAAAACGTATTTAGTCGAATAGTATATTTTAAAAAAAACAAGACAATGAGTAAAGTAAATCATTTAGCGGTAGCGGGAATACTTGTACTGGCAAGCTGCTCTCACAAAGAGAATGAGCAAACCGCAGAAAACAACCATGTAATCAATGTTCAAACGGAACAGCCCGCAAGCTACACCGGCCTTATCCAATCGGGCTATTCGGGTACGGTAGAAGCGCAACAAACAACGGCTTTGAGCTTTGCCACAATGGGAACAATAACGGAAATTTTTGCAGATGAAGGACAGGCAGTACGCAAAGGGCAGTTATTGGCAAAGGTCAATGCTTCCAATGCTCAAAATGCTTATCAGGCAGCATTAGCAAGCCGACAACAGGCAGAGGATGCTTACCGGAGAATGAAACCGATGAAAGACAACGGCACACTTCCCGAAATAAAATGGGTGGAGGTGGAAACAGGCCTGGCACAGGCAAAAGCAGCCGTAGCCATAGCACAAAAAGGCATTAGTGATTGCAGCTTATATGCACCTGCAAGCGGGGTATTAGGCAAAAAATATGTGCAGGCAGGCATGAATGTAATACCCGCAACAACCGTTTTGGAATTGCTGAATATCCAATCGGTTTACATTAAAATTCCTGTTTCCGAAAACGAAATAAGCCTGTTCAAAAAGGGTGAAACCGCTCAAATAACTATCAATGCCATAAATAAAACTGTTACAGGAACGGTAAAGGAAATCGGCGTTTTGGCTGATGTGCTATCACATACTTATCCTGTAAAAATAGAAGTGCAAAACAGCACAGGCGATATAAAGCCCGGAATGATTTGTTCCGTTCAGACTACGGCAAAAGACAACCGTTCAGGATTATTGGTTTCCAGTAAGGCACTGCAAAAAGATGTAAAAGGCAATCAATTTATGTACGTTGAAAAAAACGGACAAGCCGAAAAAATACCTGTACAAACCATTGCCTTGATTGACAACAAAGTTTTGATACAGGGCGAAGTGCCACAAAACGCAAACATCATCATTTCAGGACAGCAAAAATTAAACAACGGTACACCTGTTAAAATCATTCAGTAATTATGACAAAGAAGAATTTCAATATCATAGAATTGGCTATGAAGCATAAGCAGATAGCCATAATCATTACATCTGTTTTCGTACTGTTTGGCGTGTTTTCACTGATAGTAATGCCGAGAAATGAGTTTCCCGAATTTACTATTCGTCAGGGACTGATTGTAGGTGTTTATCCCGGTGCTAATTCCGAACAGGTAGAAGAACAATTAGCCACCAAAGTAGAAAGTTTCTTGTATGGCTTTGAAGAAGTAAACAGGGAAAAAACCTATTCCATTTCCAAAGAGGGAATGTTGATTGTGTTTGTGGAAGTAAACAACAATGTAAAAGACCCTGATGCTTTTTGGGATAAAATAAAATTCGGCTTAAACAACCTGAAAATGGAACTGCCACCACAGGTTTTAGCACTGATAGCCAACAATGATTTTGGTAACACATCAGCTATTTTGCTTACGGTACAATCTGATAGTAAAACCTATAAGGAACTTGACCGTGAATTAAAAATTATTGAAACCGAATTGCGAAAAATAAAAGCAGTTTCAAAAGTAAAACACTTTGGCTTAACGCAGGAACAGATTACTATTTACCCCGACAATGATAAATTAGCTTACTATGGCGTAAAACCAATGAGTGTGTTGGCGGCAGCACAGTTGGAAGGCTCGGTGTATTATGGTGGGGAGTTGGACAATGGGGCGTTGATTACACCGATACACATTCCCGCTACTTACCATTCGGAAGAAGACATAAAAAACCAAATCGTTTATACTGACCCGACAGGAAATGTTATCCGTGTAAAAGATATAGCCCGTGTAGTTCGTGAATATCCAAAGCCCGATGCTTACATTAAAAACAACGGTGCAAACAGCCTGTTGATTTCGTTGGAAATGCAACCCGGCAACAACATTGTTGAGTTTGGCAAAACGGTAGATGAAACTTTACACACTTTGAAAGGCAAAATTTCACCTGATGTGCAGGTGGCTAAAATTGCCGATATGCCGCAAGCGGTAGAACATTCCATTACGCATTTTTTAAGTGAGTTTTGTATAGCCATTATTGCCGTAATTATTGTAACAATGTTATTGCTTCCTTTCCGTGTGGCAGCCATTGCAGGGGCAACCATTCCGATTTCAATTTTCATAACCATTGGTATTTTGTATGCTTTAGGTGTAGAACTGCACACGGTTTCATTGGCAGGTTTGATTGTGGTTTTGGGTATGGTAGTGGACAATGCCATTGTAGTATTGGACGGACACATTGAAAAATTAGACCACAAAGAAAATCCCTGGGACGCAGCTTGGAAAAGTACCAAAGAACTTTTTGTTCCTGTTTTCTCGGCAACAATGGCAATCATCGCTACCTATATCCCTATGGTGTTTTTTCTTGACGGAATGGTGGGCGACTTTGTAGGTTCATTGCCTATAACCATTGGTGTAGCATTAATTACATCATTGCTGATAGCCTGTTTGCTTGTGCCTTATATGAGCTATGTGTTTATCAAAAAAGGAATTAAAAAAGATGAAGGCAAAAAGAAGAAAAAATCATTGTTGGATAGTGTACAGGCAGTTTATGACCGTACATTAGAATGGGCTTTTCGTATTCCTAAAACAACTATCCTGATAGGTGTTGTTTCAATAGTGTTAGGCGGTGTTATACTTGCATTAGTACCACGTCAGTTGTTCCCAAAAGTGGAACGCAATCAATTTGCGGTAGAAATTTATTTGCCCGAAGGCAGCACATTAGAACAAACCGCTTTTGTTTCCGACAGCTTGGAACAAATGCTGATGAAAGACAAACGAGTGGTAAATGTTGCAGCATTTGTAGGCACAAGCTCGCCCCGCTTTCATACCACTTATGCACCCAATTTTCCGTCAAAAAATTATGCTCAATTAGTCGTTAATACACAAACGGCAGATGATGCCTTTGCTCTATTGAACGAATACGAAACAAAGTACAGAAACTTGTTTCCGAATGCGTATGTGCGAATGAAACAATTAGACCTGTTGAGTACCACAGCACCTATTGAAGTGCATATTAGTGGGGACAATATAGACACTATCAAAACATTAGCACAGCAGGTAAAAACCGTAATGGAAAAGAACGAAAATGTTATTTGGGCAAGAACCGATTACCTAAATCCACGACAAGGCATAAGCGTTCAGATAAACAATGAAACCGCTAACCGATTGGGATTAACCAAAGGTATTGTTGCCACTTCGTTAGCGGCAGGTTTTTCGGGTATGCCTGTTGGTACAATATGGGAAAACGATTATCCTATAAGCGTAAAATTGGTAAATGAAACCGAGCAAAAAAACGGCTTTGATGATATTGCCAATCAAAACGTAACATCGCCATTAACAGGTGCAACCGTTCCCGTAAGACAAATTGCAACAAGTATTACCAATGATTGGAGCGAGGGGCAAATTATCCGCAGAAACGGCACAAGAACAATTACGGTTCGTGCTGATGTAAAGCGTGGCGTACTGCCTTACAAAGTATTGTCGGAGTTAAAACCTGAAATCAACAAAATAGGCAAGGGCGAACAAATTATGCTAAGCTATGGCGGGGAACAGGAAAACGAAGTTGAAAATTACATACCACTTGCGAAAGCATTGTTTGCAGGTGTAATGCTTATCTTCTTTATCCTGTTGTTTCAATTCAAAAAACCAAAACTGGTTTTCCTGGTAATGATGACCATGCCGTTGAGTTTCTTGGGTGCAGCATTAGGACTGATTATTACAGGTTATCCGTTTGGTTTAACTTCCTTCTTAGGCATCATGAGCCTTATGGGTATTGTAGTCCGCAACGGTATCATCCTGATTGATTATGCCGAAGAATTGAGAAGCAAAAGCGGAATGTCGCTTTCCGAAGCCGCCATAGCAGCAGGAAAACGCAGAATGCGACCCATTTTCCTGACATCATTTGCGGCAGCCGTTGGTGTTGTGCCGATGATTGTAAGCGGCTCTACCCTTTGGGGACCGCTTGGGGCGGTGGTGTGTTTCGGATTATTGGTATCAATGATACTCACGCTGTATATGATACCTGTAATGTACAATCAATTATTAAAAAAGAATTACGCTTAAAAATTAAGAGATGATAGTGAATAACAAAACAGGCATTACACTCTCCGGAGGAGGATTTAGGGGTATTGCACATTTGGGGGTCTTGCAGTATTTGAAAGAATTACAAATTGAATTGGATGCCGTTTCAGGAGCAAGTGCAGGTGCATTGGTAGGTTCGTTTATCGCTGCGGGATATGCACCACTTGAAATTTTCAGCTTCGCCAAAAAAGAAAAATTTTTCAGTTATTCTGATATATCAGCAAGGAATGGTGGGATATTCAGCACGGCTATATTTGAAAAAATCATAAAAAAGTACATCCCTCACGACAGTTTTGAAGCATTGAAAATTCCTTTGTATGTTTCTGTTACTGATTTGACAAATTCTAAGCCCTTAATATTCAATCAAGGGTCACTATCCTTTGCGGTAAAAGCCTCCTGCTGCTTTCCGTTGGTCTTTCAGCCTGTACTGTACGGGGAAGACACCTATCTGTGTGATGGAGGCTTGCTCAATAATTTCCCTGTAGAACAGATAAAAGCAACCTGTAATAACAGCATAGGAGTAAATATCAATCCCATTAACAGGGCAGAAGGCAAATTGGGCTATAAGGAAATAGTAGGCAGAATTATCCGTATTACTACGTCAAGTATAAAAGCAGATGCCAGCAGTAACTGTGATGTGTATATGCAACCCGATGAAATCAATCGCTTCGGCACATTTGACATCAATAAAGCAGACGAAATCTATCAGTTCGGTTATGAATATGCCCAAACATTTGAAAAAGAATTATTGACAATTAAAAAAAATATACAAGGATGAAAAAAATAATAATGATAATCGCAGTTGCGGTAGTTACATCAGCAACCGCATACAGCCAAACAACACTCACGTTGGAAGAAAGCAAAGCTCTTGCTTTGAAGAATAACAAAGCATTACAAAACAGTGCTTTGGAAACAGAAGCAGCACAGCAGGTAAAGAAAAATGCTTACACCAACTATTTCCCGAAAGTAAGTGCCAATGTCTTTGGTATGCAGGCAATCAATCCAATCATTGAGTTCAATATGGAAGGCGGCAACCTGCCTGTATATGACGGTAACCCTGCCAACCTGCCCACAGCTACGCAGTTTGCTTATTTTCCCGGAATGGAATTAAGTATGTTTCAACGTTCGGCAATAGGCGTGCTGAATATCGCACAACCCATTTACGCAGGCGGGAAAATAAGCACAGGCAACAAATTGGCAGCCCTGAATGTAGATGTGAAAGAAAAGCAGCAACAACTAACCGAAAACGAAATATTGCTTAAAACCGAGCAACAATATTGGTTGTTGATTTCCTTACAGGAAAAACAAAAAACGCTTGAAAAATATGAACTGTTGTTAAAAGACATTCGCAAACAAGTGGACGATGCTTTTAAATCGGGTTTGATTATTAAAAACGATGTGCTGAAAGTACAAATCAAACAAAGCGAATTAGAAGCCAATAAAAATAAATTGCTGAATGGAAAGAAATTAGCAACAATGCAATTCTGCCAAACCATAGGAATACCGTATGACAGCACATTGATATTGCAGGAAGTAATTGATGTAAGCCAAAGCCCCAATCAATATTACACCGATAACCAAATTGCATTAAGCGGTAGAACGGAATATCAGTTGTTGGAAAAATCGGTAGAAGCCACACAATTACAAACTAAAATGAAAACAGGCGACTATATGCCCACCGTTGCAGTTGGATTGGCAGGTTATCATATCAATATGTTGGAAAAAGGAGCGAACAATTTTACCAATGGATTGGCTTATGTTTCCCTTTCTATTCCAATATCCGATTGGTGGGGCGGTTCTCACAGCATCAAAGAACATAAAATAAAACAACGCATTGCGGAAAACACCTTTGAGGACACCAAAGGTTTATTGAACCTGCAAATAGAAAAGTCGTGGACAGATGTAAACGAAGCGTGGAAGCAAATCGCCATTATGAAAGAAACAGCAATACAAGCCGAAGAAAACCTGAAAGTAAGTCAAACAGGTTACAATAGTGGTGTAGTTACTTTATCTGATTTATTGGAAGCACAGGCATTAGTTACTGAAACAGCCGATAAACTGACAGAAGCACAAACGCAATATAAGTTAGCGGTTACTACTTATTTGCAGGTAACAGGACAGAAACAAAAGGGGTAATATAAAAAGCAACTAATGCCAATAAAATTTAAAATAAAGCAAACAGTACAGTTTACAGAACAAACGACTATTCCAAAAGAACAATCGGAAAATGCTTTGTTTGATATTTTACAAGAAGAAGTTGCAGACAATACCGCTTACTGTCAGGCACTAATCAATATCTGGTTGTTGTTTACGATATACTTTTTTGTCTTTCCCCAATAATCATCTATCGGTTTGAAGTCATTTATATCATCAAGTTCAACAGTAGCACTTCCGTGAATTAGCATATTGTCTGCTTTTGCCCACGGATATTTAATCAATTTTATTTTGTCTGGATTTACTCCTTTAATAACACAGTCATTTTTTTTATTGTAAAAGCCAAAAAAGTACGCAGAGTCTTTATCACGAAAAATATAATTTCTTATAAATTTGAAAGTGTTTGGGTCAATATTATTTATTAGTTCTCCGTCAATAAACAGGTGATTTTTGTCTTTACCAAACACAAAGTCGCAATCACAGTCAAAGGTTAACTTTTGAAAAGTATTTGCGTCTGCCTGTTCAATTAGTCGTTTGTTTTGTCCACTTCCTTCATTCCAATATTCATAGTAAACTTTGCCGTCTTCAACTTTGTAACCACGTCTACAACTTGTCAAAACTAAAAGTGTCAAAAGGATAAATGTCAGATATTTTATTGTCATTGTAGAGTGTCTGTTATAATTGCCACCAACTCATTAATTGACGAATTTAATTACTTTTTATTATTTCTCAAAAATAACATATAATAATCATACATTCAGTAATTTGTCTTTTTAATAAGTTGCGTATTTTTATTAGTTATAGTTAAACAGTCATTGCGTGATGGTTTACCTGAAATACATATGCAGGCTAAAAGCATTTCAATAAATTCCTTCTTCGAAAAGTAATAAAGGTTACTCGTTCAGAGATGAATATTGCCAGATTCCGTTACTGTTTTCATTTTTTAAGTCAATACCTTCCCTAATGTTTTCTCCGTTGCTTCTGCAATTTTTCCATTTGAAATATCGATCAACAATCGTATTTTTGCAACGCAAAACTTTTTACCATGGGAAAAACGATCACACTAAGCGAGTTCATCATCAAACGCCAGTCGGAATTTGCGAATGCGACAGGTGAGCTGTCACGCCTTTTAAACGATATTGCTGTAGCAGCAAAAGTTATTTCGCGGGATGTACGCAGAGCCGGTTTGATTGACAATATTCTCGGGGCACAGGGAAGCACCAATGTTCAGGGAGAAGAACAGCAAAAATTAGATGTGATTGCCGATGAGCAGTTCATTAAAATGCTTCGGAACGGTGGAGAAGTATGTGGTATCGCCTCAGAGGAAAATGACGATTTCGTTGCCTTTGAAGATGAAGTTTCCAGAAATGGTAAATATGTGGTGTTGTTTGATCCGTTAGACGGATCTTCGAATATTGACGTAAATGTTTCCATCGGAACTATTTTTTCCATTTTCAGAAGAAAATCTCCTGTAGGATCTCTGGTGACAATTGAAGATATGCTGCAAAAGGGAACAGAGCAGGTAGTCGCAGGATATGTATTGTACGGATCTTCTACAATGCTGGTATATACTACCGGAAACGGAGTGAACGGTTTTACACTGGATCCTTCTATCGGAGAATTCTGCTTATCACATCCGGATATGAAAATGCCGGAAAAAAGCCGTCTGTATGCGATGAACGAAGGAAATATAGCTGTCTGTCATCCGGGAATCAAAGCATATGCTGAGTACTGCCAGTCGTTTGAAAACGATTACGGAACACCTTATTCAGGAAGATATATCGGTTCATTAGTTGCTGATTTTCACAGAAACCTTATAAAAGGAGGAATCTATATTTATCCTGTGACAACAACTTCGCCTAAAGGGAAACTACGTTTATTATACGAATGTAATCCGCTGGCACTTATTGCGGAACAGGCGGGAGGTCTGGCAACAGATGGGAAAAACCGTATTCTGGATATCCAGCCGACAGAATTGCATCAGCGTGTTGGTTATTTCACAGGGTCTAAAAACCAGGTGGAAAAAGTAATGGAATTGATCCGGGAAGCCGAAATTAAAACGGTGTAAAATTCAGGGAGAATAAGAATGGATGTTCAGGCATTTCGCAAACTATTTTCATCTTTAGATCAGGTTCAGAAGTCAGCAGAACAGCTGAGAAATGAAAAAGCGAAGATTTTCTGGAAAGGGATCAGCCAGTCCGCAAAACCGATTGTGGCCGGACAGCTCGCAGAGCAGGTTCCCGGAAATCACTTGTTCATTCTGGAAGACAAAGAGGCTGCCGCTTATTTTTATAACGACCTGGAATCGTTCTATCCGAATGATTCACGGATTCTGTTTTTCCCGGATTCTTACAGGACTCCTTATCAGACAGAAGAGACAGATAATGCAAACGTGGTTTTACGAGCAGAAGTTCTGGAAAAAATAAGCTCGGGGAAAAATGCCTGGATTGTGACTTATCCGAAAGCATTATTTGAGAAAGTGCCTACCCAGCAGAAGCTGGTTGAAAATACCCTGCGTATTGAGGCAGGGAAGAATTATTCCATCGAATTCATTCAGGAAGTGCTGATGGAATACCATTTTGATTATGTGGACTTTGTTTATGAACCGGGACAGTTTGCCATTCGCGGCGGAATTGTTGACGTGTTTTCGTACGCAAACGAGGAACCTTTCCGAATCGAGTTTTTCGGAGATGAGGTGGATTCCATCCGTACGTTCAATCCCGTGGATCAGCTGTCAATATCTAAACACCAGTTTTTTAATGTTGTTCCGAATGTTCAGGGAACACTTCTGAATATGGGACACGCGACTATCTTTGAGTTTCTTGGAAAAAACAGCATTGTCTGGTTGGATGATTATGAAAAGACCGCAAAAGTCGTCGAAAAAGAATTCGAAAAAGCGCAGGATATTTATGAAAAGCTGGATAAGACCGTCCGGAAATCACTTCCGCAGGAACGTTATCTGAATCCAATAGAATTTGGAAGGGAAATAGAAAAACTGCGTGTGATTGAAACGGGAATTGCCCCGTTTTTTAAGCCTGATTTACAGCAGGAATTTAAAATTAACCAGCAGCCGGCTTTTCACAAGAATTTTGAGCTGATCAGGGACCATCTGAATGAAAATACAAAGAAAGGATATACCAATCTGATCTTCTCCAATCAGCCGAAACAGATCGAACGGATTTATGCGATTTTTGAGGATCTGGAAGGAGAAGTGAAATTCACACCGATGCAGTTTTCCATTCATGAAGGATTCGAATTTCCTGAGCTGAAGCTGGCATGCTATACCGACCATGAATTATTTGAACGTTACCACCGTTTCCGTCTGAAGGAAGGTTTTGCGCAGAATAAGCAGGCCCTGACGCTGAAAGAGATTTACAATCTGCAGAAAGGCGATTATGTCGTTCATATCGACCATGGAGTAGGGCAGTTCAGTGGATTGGAAACCATAGATGTCAACGGGAAGCAACAGGAGGCTATCCGCTTGATTTATAAAGACGGCGACGTAATTTACGTGAGCATTCACTCACTGCACCGTATTTCAAAATATTCAGGAAAAGAAGGAGTTGTTCCGAAACTGAATAAGATAGGAACACAAGCCTGGACGAACTTAAAGAACAAAACAAAGGTTAAGATCAAGGAGATCGCTTTTGACCTTATCCAGTTATATGCCAAACGAAAAACGCAGCCGGGCTTTGCATTTTCCCCGGACAGCTACCTGCAAAATGAGCTGGAAGCTTCATTTATGTACGAAGATACTCCCGATCAGCTGAAAGCCACACAGGCTGTCAAGGAAGATATGGAATCGGCTGCACCGATGGACCGCCTGATATGTGGTGATGTTGGTTTCGGAAAAACGGAAGTGGCTATGCGTGCTGCTTTTAAAGCGGCATGCGATGGGAAGCAGGTAGCAGTCCTGGTCCCTACGACTATTCTTTCTTTGCAGCATTACAGAAGCTTTCGTTACCGGCTGAAAGAATTTCCGGTAACGGTGGATTATATGAACCGGTTCAAATCGACAAAACAAAATAATGAAACCCTGAAAAAGGTCAATGAAGGCAAGGTTGACATTTTGATTGGGACACATAAGATCGTCAGCGATAAGCTGAAGTTCAAAGACCTCGGTCTTTTGATCATTGATGAAGAGCAGAAGTTCGGTGTTGCTGTAAAAGACAAGCTGAAAACACTCCGTGAAACGGTGGATACGCTTACCCTTACTGCCACACCTATTCCGAGAACGCTTCAATTCTCATTAATGGGAGCGCGTGACCTGAGCATTATCAGCACACCGCCACCAAATCGTCAGCCGGTATCGACAGAAATTATTTCATTTAACGAAGAGGCAATAAGAGATGCCGTTTCGTATGAGGTTTCCCGCGGAGGACAGGTTTATTTTGTACACAACCGCCTGCAGAATATTAAGGAAATTTCCGGAATGATCCAGCGTCTTTGTCCCGGTGTTCGTGTAGCTGTCGGTCACGGACAGATGGATGGAAAAGACCTGGAAAAGGTCATGATGGATTTTATTGAGGGTGAGTACGATGTATTGCTGGCAACCACCATTATCGAATCGGGCATTGATATCCCGAATGCCAATACGATTATCATCAACAATGCGAACAATTTCGGATTGAGCGATCTGCATCAGCTGAGAGGAAGAGTAGGGCGCTCCAATAAAAAAGCATTCTGTTATCTGATCGCTCCGAAAACACATGAAATGACAACCGAGGCACGGAAGCGTCTCGAAGCGCTGGTTCAGTTCTCTGACCTGGGAGCAGGATTCAATATAGCGATGAAAGACCTTGACATTCGTGGAGCGGGAAATCTGCTGGGCGGAGAACAAAGCGGCTTTATCACGGATATAGGATTTGAGATGTACCAGAAGATCCTGAATGAAGCCATTGATGAATTGAGAGAAAACGAGTTTAAAGATCTGTTTGATGAACGGAACACGGATTCTTTCCAGAGTTTTGTAAAAGATTGTGTTATTGAAACAGATCTGGAGATACGGATCCCGGAAACTTATGTCAATAATGTAAATGAACGTCTGAGCCTGTACCAGCACCTGGATAATCTGAAATCAACGGAAGAGCTGGCCCGGTTCCGGGCAGAGCTGGAAGATCGTTTCGGACCAATCCCAAGAGCAGTTTCCGAGCTGTTTAAATCGTTTGAATTGCGTTGGCTGGCAGAATCGCTTGGAATTGAGAAGATTATTATCAAAATGAACAAGA
Source organism: Flavobacteriia bacterium 40-80 (assembly GCA_001899145.1). Taxonomy (GTDB): domain Bacteria; phylum Bacteroidota; class Bacteroidia; order Flavobacteriales_D; family Crocinitomicaceae; genus 40-80. The sequence continues at coordinate 48,985 of MKVF01000004.1, read as the reverse complement.
TGATCTGTACGTTCATTAATAATCCACAATCTAAGTTTTACGATACACAACAGTTTCAGCATATTCTGCAATATGTTATGTCCCATGCGGACAACAGCAAGATCAGCGATAAAGAAGGGAAGCTGAAAATCACCTTTTCGCAGATTTCCAGCATTAAAAATGCGTTCGGACAGCTGAGTGCAATGAAGATTGGCAACTAAAATTCTCCATTCAACATTCCCTATTCATACTCAATATTCTCTCTTCAATATTCAGTAATATGCCTCAGGTTTATTACAGATATTTACCAGGTTAACTATATGCCTGAATAGTAAATTTTAATAAAAAATGCTGTAAACAGCGCTGCTTTACAAGAAGACAATCAGTAGAATTTCAATTGGGATAAGTTAATTGAAGCAATGTATATTCTGCTGGATTGTAGTATATTAATTAAAATAAAAAGGGGCAGAACATAAAGCTCTGCCCCCATTAACCTAACCTACCTTTACAACTAAACCTCTGCGAATATACAACTAAAAATTCTATTTCCAAATTTTTCACAAAAAATCTTATTTTTTATTTTTTGTGAAAAATTCGTTTAAATAGTGGAAACAGGTAAAACAGAAAATGTTTGAAATAAATTTTCATTAATTCAAGGGAGTTAATTATATTCGCACTTCAATTTATAATACGAACAATGGCGTTTATTGGAAAAATTAGAGAAAAATCTTGGATACTGCTAGTATTCATCGGGGTTGCCCTAATTGCATTTATTTTACCGGAATTTAATAAAAATCAACAGGTTAAATTTTATCCGGGAGAAGTTTTTGGTGAAGAAATCGACAATGCGGAGTATGAAGCAAAACTCCGGGAAATGATCGCGATGGACCAGCAGGAGTTCCAGCAACAACAAAAACCATACACAGCTGATGATGAAGCTAATTCCACAGAAAAAGCATGGAATGCGATCGTGGAGGAGAAAATTTTCAAAAGAGAGTTCGAAGCATTACAGCTGAGTGTATCTGATAAAGAGGTAGAATCTTACCTGCTGGGTGTTGACGGATTTGCTTTGAACCCGACAATCGAGCAGCAGTTTACGGATTCGACAGGAAAGTTCAACAGACGAATGTTAGAACAGCGTATTGACCAGATGAAAACATCAAAAGACCCGCAGGAAGCGCAAAACTGGAAAAATACGGTTGAAGGTGTTAAGAAATCAAGAGAATATGAAAAATATGTGCAGCTGATGACTTTAACTTCTTATGTTACGACTTTGGAGGCGGAGAACGAATACCTTGCTCAGAATGAGCTGAAAGATGTTTCCTTTATTGGTAAACGTTACTCTGAAATTCCGGATGAGGAAATTAAAGTAAAAGATGAGGACATCAAAAAATATTATGACGAGCACAAAAACGAGAAAAAATGGGAAGTTTTTGCAGCAAGCAGAGATGTAAAATATTTTGAAGTTCCTTTGAGACCTTCTAATGAAGATGTTGAGGAGTTTAACAAAGAGCTGGAATCATTAAAAGATAAGTTAGCGAAATCTAAAAATGACAGTTTGTTTGTAATTGCGAACAGTGAATTCAAATTGTACTCGAAAGACCACCGGTTCACTTATCTTCCGGAAGGTCATAAAAATGCACAGCAGGGATTAACTTATCCTTCTTATATGGACAGCGTATTTAAAAATGCGCAGGTTGGTGAGATTGTAGGACCTTATACACAAGGAACACAAACTAAGATCGCTAAGGTCATTGATAAAAACAAATACCTGTTGTCAGCGAGACATATCCTGTTAAGTGCTCAGGACAGCGCATCGGTAGCTAAAGCGGAGAAACAGGCGGACTCTTTAGTGAAGCAGATTAACAGCAATAACTTCGAAGAGTACGTTACGAAATATTCACAGGATCGACCATCTATTAGTACCGGAGGTAAATATGAAGAGTTCTTTGATTACGCAATGGTTCCTGAGTTCTCTAAATTCATCGTTGACAACCCGGTAGGAAAAATTGGGTATGTTAAAACTCAGTTTGGAATTCACATTATTGAAGTGCTGAAAAAAGAAGAAGTAAATTACCCGGTGCTTGCGGTGATCCAGAAAACATTAGCTCCGAGCGAGGCGACAGAGAGCAGCACATTGAACGTTGCTTATGAGATGATCGAGAAGATCGACGCTAAGATCAGCAAAGTGAAAGATGCGTCTGAAAAAGTAAACTTGTTTGATACGGTAGCGAAGCAAAACAATTTCTTTGTTTCCAGCCCGATTACAATTTATGATAACAGCCCGAAAGTTTACAACTTTACAAGCCCGCTGGCAAAAGACAATGTGATTAAACTGGCTTACGATAAAAAATCCGAAACAGGTACATTGAGCTCAGTTCCTTTTAAAGATACGGACAAGTACATTGTTGCAATAGTTTCTGCTGTCAGAGAAAAAGGAGTTCCTCAGTTTGAAGATGTGAAAGAAAGAATGAAACGCGAGGTGATCAAGGAGCTGAAAGCGAAACGTATCGCTTCCCAGCTTCAGGGGACGAATAACCTGGAAGCGGCGGCCTCAAAAATCGGTACAACTGTTCAGTCTGCGAGTGTTACATTTGCTAACCCGCAGTTGGGAAGCGCAGGTTACGAACCACAAGTAGTGGGAGCATTATACAATAACCTGAAAGACGGAAAAATTACAGCTCCGATTAAAGGTGAGAACGGTGTATATGTAGTTGTTGTTAACAAGACGACAAAAGCATTGAAAACGGAGAACTATGAAATTCAGAGAGACCAGCTGTTGAATACTGCTAAAAACGGTGTTTACAATGGGATCCGTCAGGCTTTATATAAAGAAGCAGATCCGGTTGATTTGAGAAAATTCAATCAATTGGGAATTATCAGAGACTAATATATTTTACGTGATACATTGGAAAATCCCGGATTCAGATGATCCGGGATTTTTTATTTTACGGCAGATGCCTTATTTTCCCGGCTTGCCGGCGGTTTTATTTTTGCTGTATGAAAAAAGTAATATTATTTTTCATCGTAATGCTGATTGTTCCGGTGGCAGTTTCACAGGAAATTTCAAAATTTATACCCTTTCAGGGATTTAAGCTGACAACCAGAAGAGTGAGTTACAAATCAGTTGCGATAACATTAGACGAACTCAAATGGACATCCAATAAATTACCTGCAGGGAAAACCTTTAAGATTTTAATTGAAGAGCCCAAAGGCTTTGCTGTGAAGAAAGGAAAAGTGCTCCCGGGTGTTTCTGTTTTGTTCACTAAAACAAATTCAGATACTTTAGGATATGCCGGTAATATGCTTGGAGACGATTTTTCAGGTATTCACGAAGAGTTTTTCTCCTCACTGAATGTGAAGCTGGCGTTTAAGGAAGATGTTGAAGAAGGAGATACCATATTTGGGAAAGTTGTATTCTACGACAGAAATTCAGACAAGTTTGTGAGCCTTGAAGGCAATTACATCATTACTTCCGGCGGACATTTAGATCAGAGTAGCAGGACCTATCGCTACTTCTCGGATAAAGGCCTGGAAGGAGAATCGACAGGGATACATCTGTACGGGATGGATTGGGACATTAAAGAAACTTCAGGAAGTACTTCAATTGCTACCCTTAGCTTAAATGCCAAAGGACTCTCTGTAAAAGAGCTGAGAAATTCTGATATGGAATTACAGGTATTGGATAAAAATGGAAAGATCCGGGCAGTTTCAGATTATCAGCTGCTGACAGAAGAAACGGACAATGCTGATGCAATGGATTTAAAAATAACGGTGCAGATTCCGTTTGAGAAAACAACGTTGAAAGATATGGAAGCGTTCTGGGTACGTTTTACTGATAAAGACCGTCAGTGGAGCATTGCAGGCAGTGTAATAAAAGGAAAATAATGCTAAAAAGTCAAAAGCAGAGTTGTTCCGGCTCTGCTTTTGGTTTGTTCTTAATAAATCTGAACGGGTTTAATTGTCTGTTTTTTTACGACCTTGATTATTCATATAAATATAAGTAGCCGGTTTCAGGTTTTCCGAAATTATATGTACTTACTACATTTTCATCTTCGTGACCGGACAGCACCCATAATTTGCTCCCGTACGATTTCATATCAACGAAATCGGATGAGTTGCCTTTACATTCACATTTTTCACCTCCCAGGTAATCACTCAAAGGTTTTTCCCCGTTTGATAAAGTAACGAGATCACCGTCAAGAATTCCCCATAAGGTTGAGCCTGCAGCACATACTAAAGCACCATTATAGCTGTATAGAAAATCACCCTCGTTGTTTTTGGGAAGCGTTAACAGTGAAAATAAGGAGCCATCGTATTTCAACACTTTGATAAGTTGCCATATCTGTCCGCTTCCCGCTTTATTCCAACCGGAAAAATATACATTGCCGTAGGAATCAGCTGTTACTGCATTAGTACCTCTGTCATAATCAACAGCACCCGGGTGATATTGTGTAAATGATGTGCCGTCATATCTGACTGTGATATCCGCATTTCCCTGGTTTGGATCGGGTACATTCGCTCCAAACCACAATGCGCCTGAAGCATCTTGTACTATAGCTGAGACCGGATCATCAAATCCGTCAATTTTCACAAATTCAGTTCCGTTGTATTCATATAGCCCGTCATTACTTCCTGCGAAAACGTTACCTGATTTATCTGCAAAGACGGTATTAAAATTTTTGTCCGTATTTAACCGCGTCCAGCTCGCTCCGTTTAATTTGGAAATACCGCCACTTGTGCTGAAAGGAGCAAAATAAGAAATAAATAAGTTATTATTCTTGTCAAATGTTACTCCGGAAACAGAAGCATCTACATGGTCAGCCGGAACAGATGTAAATGTTTCGCCATCTAAGCGGTAAAGCGTGTGAGAAGTCACGATATAAGGAACACCGGCATTATCAACAGCCAGGCTGACAACTTCAAGAGGCCCTGCAGGAAGTGTGTATTGATAGCGTTTCCAGCCATCTGGTAATTCTTCGCCTTTGTTTTTCTTCTTAAAAATTTTCTCGCAGGAAACCATTCCGGCTCCGATGCTCATGAGTGTTAACAGTAAGATTATTTTTTTCATTAGTGCTTTTATTGTTTGCGATTAAAAATTTCCTGTCGTGAATTATTCACGAATAAATTTTACGATATTGCCTTTTTCATTGCTAATCAAGTAAACACCATTCGTAAGCCCACTCACATCAATGCTGTTATTGCCTGCATTCAGCTTATGTGTAGCAACCATAACACCTAATACATTGTGTATTTTGACAGTTGCGGGTTCTCTTGTTTCAATGTTCAAAACCGTTTTGGCAGGATTCGGGTAGATATTCAAAATGGTTTGTTGTTCCGCCTCTGTGACACCTGTTGTTGCACCTGCATCATCGGTGTACCAGATTCCGCCATTATGATTCCAAACATTCGTGGATTCCGTCCATGTTGATGTTCCTTCGGTCAGCCATATTCTTCCGTTATTGCTTTTTCCGAGACCGTTTATTCCCAGCGTGTCCGGAAGCCCGTTCATGAAGAGCGACCACGATTGCCCGTTGTCAGTAGAAGAGAAAACATGTCCGTCGTTTAAACCTGCCACGACCCTATTTGGAGTAGCCGTCATATCTTTCAGCCCGCCAGTGAAAGCGCTTGTATTACAGCTCACCCAGGTATTTCCGTCGTCGGTGCTGACCAACATTCCGTATAACCTTGCATTAAACCAGGTATTGTTTTTGGAATAGCTGACAAGCGGACTGTGTATATTTCCTATCAGACCTGCTAACGAAACGTCTGTGATTGTTTGACAGTTATCGTCTGAAATTCCCAAATGAGTTTCTCCGTTACTGCGTCCGAGAATAATACGTCCTGAAGAAGGATTAATGTCAGATGTCCAGTAGTCGGTTTTATACTGATATATTGAACCATAATTTGTTCCCATCGAAATATAATCGGGTGATACGTTCAGATATCCGCCTGCGTTTTCTCCCAACAGCAGCTTCCCGTTAGGTAATAACGTCTGTCCCTGGAGTTTGTAACCCTCGCTGCCCTGCATCAGCTGCCATGTTGCGCCGCCGTCTGTTGTGTATTCTACTTTCATATTTACGGAGTATTGCCAATTAACATGTAATCCTGCCGGAGATGCTACAAAGCCACTATAGTTGGTACTCATGTTATGAACACTCCATGTCTGGCCGCCGTCAAAAGAGCTGATGAGTTTATTCGGTTTATAATTAGTTCCGGTAATACCCCATGCATAAATGGTATCGTTCCCGAATGTACGAATACCCTGATAATTGATAGTGTCCGGAGCTGAGGTTTTGAACCAGTTTTGTGCTGTTGCACCTGTTGTTAAAGCAATTGCACTTGCAACTGCCAGAACCTTGAAGAATTTTTGTTTCATCGTAATATTAGTTTTATTTTAATTTTTATTCCGTAATGGAGCAGGTTATTTTTCAGAGTGGATTCTGCTCCATCTTTCAAAAACAAATGTAAGCACGCGGAATGCTCCGTCTATACCGTCCGGTTGGTATTTGCACTACGTATTATCCGGTATTTTGGTGATGTAAAAATTGAAGATTGAAAGATTGTAAATTCAGCTGCTCCGGAATTTAATTCATAATTAAATATTTAAAATTCATAATTTATCCTTTTTATTATTTAGTAAACGAACAGGATAAAAACTATTTACAGAGTTTTTAATTATCTTCGGTAAAAGGAACCTGGTTGCTTTGGTAAACGGATTTTAAAAGGGAACCGGGATTAGCTGAAAAATTAAACAAACGATTAAATACAATAACGATGAAAATATTCGCATTTGCAGGAAGCAATTCTTCCACTTCGATTAACAGGCAGCTGGTAAAATTTGTACTCAGGAGCTTTCCCGGCACAGAAGTTAATTTAATTGATCTCAACGACTATCTGATGCCCGTTTTTTCTGTTGATCTGGAAAAAAACGGCTTTCCGGAACCGGCGTATCATTTTTTAAAAAATATTGAGGAATGTGATGTTATAATCTGTTCCTTAGCAGAACATAATCGCTCTTATTCCGCTGCGTTTAAAAATATTTTCGATTGGTGCTCACGAATCAATGTGAAAGTTTTCCAGGACAAACCGATGTTTTTAATGACCGCTTCTCCGGGAGGTTTTGGAGGAGGAAATGTTATGGCAGAAGCACAGAAATTTTTCCCGCAATTCGGAGCTGATATTAAGGAAGCCTTTTCTCTGCCGAAGTTTTATGAGAATTTTGATGCAGAAAACGGTGTAATTGATCCGGAGCTTCTTTCCGGTTTAAAAGCCAAAATTGAAAATTTCAAAAAACAACTGTAAACAATGACTAAAGGAAGATTAGAAGCATTCAGCGACGGAGTTATCGCTATTATCATTACCATTATGGTGCTGGAGCTCAAAGTTCCGGAAGGTTCTGCTTTTTCTGACCTTAAAGCCTTGATCCCGAAATTCGTTTCCTATATTCTGAGCTTTATTTACGTCGGAATTTACTGGAACAACCATCATCACATGTTTCAGGCGGCGAAAAAAGTTAATGGAAAAGTGTTGTGGGCGAATTTGTTTCAGCTTTTTTGCCTTTCCTTAATTCCGGTTGCGACCGGCTGGATGGGCGAAAATCATTTTGCTGAAAATACTGTTGCTGCATACGGAGTCGTATTGATTTTATGTGCAATAGCTTTTACTATTTTAGAAAAATCAATTATCGGGCTCGAAGGCCGGGATTCTGTACTGGCAAAAGCAGTTAAAAACAATCAAAAGGAATATTTATCCATGTTTTTATATATTGTCGGAATCGCATTGTCTTTTTATTTTCCCGGTATCAGTACACTTTGCTACGCCATCGTTGCGGCAATCTGGCTGATTCCTGACCGGAGAATTGAAAAAAATATGGATTAAAAAATTTAAAGATGGAAATACAGCAAAACAATAACGAAACACGCGGTGAGTTCAGCGCTTTTTCCGATGGAAAACAAGCCGGATTAATGACTTATTCCTGGGCAGGGAATGACAAATTCATCATCGATCATACTGAAGTGGATCCTGCCTTCGGTGGAAAAGGTGTCGGAAAAGAACTGGTTTTAGCGGCCGTAAAATTTGCCCGGGAAAACGATCTGAAAGTTATTCCGCTTTGTCCGTTTGCAGCCGCTGCATTTAAGAAAGATACCGGTATTCAGGATGTGTTGAGCTAGGTAAATGTTAAAGGTCAAAAAGTGTAAAAGTAACACGAAATAAATTTAATGAAGCTGACATTCTCTGCATTATTGTTGCTGACCTTATTGTTCCTAAGCTGTCAGCCTGCAAAAAAATACGACCTGATTATTCAAAACGCAAACGTGCTGGATGTTAAATCAGGAAAGATTTTATACAACAAAAATATCCTGATTACAAACGGAAAAATAGAGAAGATCTCCAATAGCAGAAACTACGCTGCAAAAGAAATTATTGATGCTAAAGGAAAACTGGTAACACCTTCTTTTATTGATCCGCATATTCATCCTACAGATGTGTTCGGTGACTACGAGAAAGCGCCTGTAACATTACCAAAAGACAGCCTGGATCTGCTCCGGAAAAGGCTTTCAGATGAATACCTGCCTTACGGAACTACTACTGTAATGACGATGGGGCAACCCGAAAGCTGGCTGAAAGAGCTGCTGTTCTGGCAGCGTCATTCCGTATATAAAAGTGTTGATCTTATTGTCTGTGGCGGTGCTTTGATCTCAAAAGACAACAGAATACCTTATATTGCCCATACAGAAGTTATTTCATCTCAGGTCGCAAGGCAAAAACTGCTGGAATACTATCATTTGGGTATCCGGCAGGTTAAGCTTTATCACCGTTTGAAGGAACCGGAATTTTCCACCGTTTTAAAAGTTGCCGACAGCCTTAAAATAAGAACTTATGGTCATATTGGTGATTTCAATCCCGAATACCTGACCATTCCGCAAACCTTAGAAAAAGGATTGAAAAATTATGAACATATAGCTTTGATTCCGAATAGTGTGATCATGAGCGATGAAGATTGGGCAAAGCTCGATCAGCAATTTCAAACCAATTTCGGGGAGCTGACCTCAGAAAGTAAAGTGATTGAATTTTTCCTGGAACAATTTCGTTTTATAAAAGAGAACAGAGAGGCAGAAATGCACCTTTTCATTAAAAAGCTGAAAGAAAATAATGCAACATTTTCTACTACTTTGCACCGTCTTTATGAACAGATCGAGCCTACATTTTTTACACAAAAGAAAGATCTGACCTTAAGTGAAAAACAATTGGAGAGATGCAGGGAAAACTTCACAATAATGATGAATTATGTACGGCAAATGCACGAAGCAGGAATTGAAATCCGCTTAGGATCTGATATGCCGAATGGTGGAAAAGTTAATCTTTCCGAGTTGATCATCCTGGCTAAATACGGTTTTAAAACAGAAGCTATTTTTAAAATCGCAAGCTATAATGGTGCGAGAGCCATCGGGATAGAAAATGAAGTGGGCAGTATAGAAAAAGGAAAAAAGGCAAATCTGTTGATTTGGGAGAAAAGTCCTTTTGAAAATGCACAAAACTTTATCGGTAAAAAAATAATTATCAAAGACGGAAAGAGAATTATATAAGACATCGTTTCAAAACGACAGGACGCAGCAATGAAGAAAATAAAAATAATTATAGCGGGAATCGGTGGAGTAGGAGGCTACTTCGGAGGATTACTGGCAGAGTATTTTTATGACAGTAAAAATGTTGAAATCAGCTTTGTCGCCTGTGGTGAGCAAGAAATACCGGAAATACCTAATATCAGGAAAATATCTTGTTCAGAGCAAGAGGTGACAGACTGTAAAAGAACGCTGATGACACTGATCAGATAAGATGATCACTGATTACTGTTATAGCACAATGCTAACACCTTGAAACCATGCCCGGACAGTTTCATCTGCTGCTGATAACAATGATATTCGCTACTATTATTGCCAAAAAAAGAGATAGCTTATTTTCCGTAATCCTAAAATCTGCAATCTGCAATCTGCAATTTGCAATCTGTAATCTGTAATTTGCAACCCCTCAAACCGTAACCAGCTCATTCCGGATGGCATATTTAACCAGCCCTATTACCGTTTTTACGTTGGTTTTGAAATTGATATTCTTCCGGTGCGTTTCTACCGTGCGTTTACTGATAAATAATTGTTCCGCGATTTCCTCATTGGAGTATTCGAGCGTGATCAGCCGGATAATTTCGATTTCCCGGTCACTTAATACCAGCTGGGCTCTGTTTTCCCGTATAAATTCCTTTTGCTTTTTAATGAGCGTCTGAAAGACCTCTTCACTGTAAAAAGTTCCGCCGTCAGCAATTTTTTGCAATGCTTTTACAAGTTCTTCCCTGCCTGTATTTTTCAGGATGTAACCTTCTGCTTCCAGCAGCATCACATCTCCGATGATCTCCGCATCATTGTGCATGGACAGTACAAGAATCCGGATTTCCGGGAACTGCTCCTTGATGTATTTTATAAGCTCTTTTCCGTCCATTCCCGGCATGCTGATATCTGCGATCACAATATCAGGAACAGTAACTTTCAGCATTTCTACGCCTTGTTCTCCACTTGTTGCTTCCGCGATAAATTCAAACTGCTTTTCTTTTCTAAGCAATGATTTTATTCCATCGATGATCATCTGATGGTCGTCCACGATCATGAGCTTTATTTTTTCCTCTGCATTCATATTGTTCCTTCAATTAGTACTTTTGTCCCCTTTCCTGCTTCGCTGGTAAGGCGTAATTGTGCGCTTATCAGTGATAAGCGGGTTTTGATGTTTTTCCAGCCTATTCCGCTGCTTTTTTCGATCAGTTCTGTGTCGAATCCCTTTCCGTTATCCTCGATCTGAACGATAAAAGTCCGGTTCCTCACCAATAAAGTGATCGTAATTGCCGTTGCTGACGCATGTTTCAGCATATTGTTGACAATTTCCTGAATGACGCGGTAAAGTACGACTTGTACGGGTTTCTCCAGCGGGGGAAATCCTTGTGGATAGAAAAACTGAACCTGCAGCTCTCTGGCAGAATTAATTTTATCTGTCAATTCCCTTACAGCTTCAATTAATCCCTTTTCGGAAAGTACCTGCGGCATCAGGTTGTGTGAAATGCTTCGCAGATCTGTAACGGACTGATCGATGAGATTTAATGTTGTCCGTAAAATTGGCTCGTCTTCCTGCGCAATAACACCTTCCAGGGCCGCTGCATTGATCCGTGCAGTGGACAGAATCTGTCCCAGCCCGTCATGCAGATCCCGCGCGATTCGTGCCCGTTCCTCTTCTTCAGATTGCAGCATGGCGCTGATCCTTTTTCGTTCTTCCGTTCGTTTGATCTTCTGGCGCGAATTGTAAAAAATGACGCTTCCGGTAATTAACAGAAAAAGTGTCCCCAAAGCGATATAGTTCCGTTGTTGCGTGGCACGCAGCTTTTTAGCTTCTGCCTCTGCTTTTTCCAGGCGCAGCTGCTGTGTATTGTGCTTTACTTCCATAGAAGCGATATTTTCGGAAAGCTCTGCGCTGTAAACACTGTCTTTTAATGCGTGGAATTTGTTAAGGAAATCACTTCCTTTTTCGAAATCATCACTTCCGAAATAATATTTGGAATACATTTCGAATAAATCCATTTGAATTTCGTGTGATCTTATATCGGTAAACAATTTTTCCGAAGTATGGATATGAGGTAACGCCTCTTCAAAACGCTTCATTTTCATAAGAACATCTGCCACATAAAGATGATATTTTGCCTGTGACTGAATGTCCTCTATTTCTTCGGCAATCTGCAGCGCTTCTAATCGTTTTTCAAGAGAGGCAGCATACTTTTTCTGATGATCCAGCACATCTCCCATATTGTTTAACGCAACCGATAATTCAATCCCCCAGCCAAGCTCACGGAAAATAGCTGCTGCCTTTTGGTAATAAACGAATGCTTCATCCATTTTGTTAAGCGTTATGGAAACATTTCCCATACCGACGTAATTCCGTGCAATTCCTTCCTTGTTGTTCTCCTGAATATTAATGTTCAGGGCTTTTTTATAATAAGATGCTGCCAATTTAAAGTTTTTCAGTTCTTCATAAGAAACACCGATATTATTGTAAAGCAAAGCAGCTTTGCGCTGGTTTTTCAGCTTTTGATAAATCGCCAGTGATTTGAAGCTGTAGGACAGGGAAGTCTGATACTCTGCCCGTTCCTTGTAAAGTGCTCCCAGCTTATTATATAAAGAAGCCAGTTCTAAGGAATCACCTGTATTTTTTGTGATGTTTAAGGCCTTCAGATAATAATAGGCGGATGAGTCAAAGTCACGTTTGAAGTAATAAGAAGTTCCTAAATCCGCATACGCCTGTCCTATTGCATATTTCCGTTTCAGCTTTTCAGCGATCGCAGCTCCTTTCAGCGATAACCGGATAGCTCTGTTTACATCAATGGAATTATATTCCCATGCCAGATCGCTGATAGCAAGCAGCTTCAGACTGTCGTCTTTTTTTGTCAGGTAAGATTCTAAGGAATCCAGGTATTTCTCATATTCTTTATCCTGTCCGAATCCGGAAATGGAATAAGAAAGCAAGAGGATGTAAAAAAATAATTTTGAAAACAGAATTCTCATAATGTGCCTGTTCATAGCTGGTTCTTATAATAAGGGTGATGTGCAATTACGGAGCAAAATTGATGTAAATTTTTATTTGACAAAATACGGCAAATGCCTTACTTTATCTGATTAAGAAACCGTACACTGTTGAACCAACAATATTTCCTGTCAGAAATGCCGGTTTTTAAAAGAGAATGATTATCTTTAAGTACATGCTTTTTTGAAGAAAAAACTGAAATAAGTATCTGAAAATTGATGTTATTACAGGATTTATAAGCATACATACTTAAAGAACATAACTTTCATAAAAAACTAAAGTATTTAATAAAGAAAAATCATTGTATTCAGTATAGTTGATCAATAGGAAATAAATTGCGGATAGAGAAAATGAAGACTTTTTAGTTGTGATTAATGTGTTGGTTAACAGTTTGTTGGTTGGGATGGTGATGAATGCTGATTTGGAGTTAAACGTAAATAATTTTAACAGTTAAATTTTAACGATTATGTCAGAAGAAAAGAAAAAGCTTACCTCGGTATCGGGCCGTCCCATTGCCGAAAACCAAAACGTAAAAACAGCAGGGAGACACGGCGGAATGATGCTGGAAGATTTCTGGTTCCTGGAAAAGCTGGCACATTTTGACCGTGAAGTGATTCCCGAAAGAAGGATGCACGCTAAAGGCTCCGGAGCCTATGGTACATTTACCGTAACAAATGATATTTCGCAATACACCAAAGCAAAAATTTTTTCGGAGATAGGCAAAAAGACGGATGTATTCGTACGTTTTTCAACTGTTGCAGGTGAACGGGGCGCTGCTGATGCAGAAAGAGATATTCGTGGTTTTGCAATAAAGTTCTATACAGAAGAAGGAAACTGGGATTTAGCAGGTAATAACACGCCTGTATTTTTCCTGAAAGACCCTTATAAGTTCCCTGATCTTAACAAAGCGGTGAAAAGAGATCCGCATACCAATCTGCGCAGCGCGAATAACAACTGGGATTTCTGGACACTTTTGCCGGAAGCGTTACACCAGGTAACGATCGTAATGAGCGACCGGGGAATTCCGAAATCGTACCGTACGATGCATGGATTTGGAAGTCATACGTTCAGTTTTTTAAATGCTCAAAACGAACGGTTTTGGGTAAAGTTCCACTTCAGATCGGAACAAGGTATTGAGAATCTGACGAATGAGGAAGCGAGGGAAATTATCGGCCGGGATCGAGAAAGCCATCAGAGGGATTTGTTTGATGCGATCAACGAAGGCAATTTCCCTAAATGGCAATTAAAGGTACAGATCATGCCGGAAGCGGATGCGAAAACGTACCGCTTTGATCCGTTTGATTTAACGAAAGTATGGCCACACGGTGATTATCCGTTGATTGATGTGGGAGTGATGGAGCTGAACCGTAACCCGGAAAATTATTTTGCGGAAGTGGAACAAGCGGCTTTTAATCCTGCGAATGTAGTGCCCGGTATCGGTTTCTCACCTGACAGAATGCTGCAGGGAAGATTATTCTCTTATGGTGATGCACAGCGTTACCGGTTGGGTGTAAATCATTACCAGATCCCCGTAAACAAGCCTAAATGTCCGTTCCATAATTTCCACCGCGATGGTGCCATGCGTGTGGACGGCAATGAAGGCGCAACACTGCATTATGAGCCTAACAGCTACGGGCAGTGGGCGGAAAGTAAGGAATATACGGAGCCGCCAATGGCTTTGGAAGGTGCCGCTTTTCATTATGACCATCGTGAAGATGAGGATTATTATACACAGCCGGGTAACTTGTTCCGGTTGATGACTCCCGCGCAGCAGGAAGTTTTATTTAGTAATACAGCAGCAGAAGTGGGTGGTGCAGAGAAATTTATTCAGGAACGTCATATCAAAAACTGTTACAGGGCGGACCCGGCTTACGGCGCAGGTGTGGCAAGAGCTTTGGGTATTGATATAACAACTTTAGAGCTTTAAAACAGCAATAGTCCGGATAATAATGAACCCTGCATTCTTGCGGGGTTTGTTGTATTAGTGAGACCCTTTCCGGTTTCATTAAGTTAAAATATTCAGCTTAGCGATTTTCCGTTTTACGTACCCGTATTATCTACAGCTGATTTCAGTAATATTCTTATCTTTGTTAGAAATCATCATGTCATGACATATCCGTTCGTTCCTATAGGATTAATTGCTGTATTTATTGTTTATACACTGTACCTTTTACTTATCAAAAAGGACAGAAAGCTGTTCCGATCCGTTTTTTCTTTAGGGCTTTTCTTTATTGCTGTCTGGGTGATTATTTACTTCTTCCTTTTAAAGTAATTTACTTTCTCCTTTTCTCAGTATCCTTTACACACAAGCCGCTCCTAATAAAAAATCAAGCCATATTGTCTTTTCTGAAAAATCCGGTTGATTGCTGCGGTTGATTTAAATTAGCAACAAATAACACTACTAACAAACCGTTGTAAATAACTATTGAAGCAGCTGCAGTCATATCACCTCACATTTCCGTTATTTTTAGAGATATAACTCACCTTGTAATATGGCTAAAAAGAAAAAGATCTTCGTATTGGACACGTCTGTACTTTTACATGACCACCAGTCCATCACCAATTTTGGCTCGAACAACGTAGCAATTCCCATTACTGTTTTAGAAGAGCTCGATAAATTTAAAATAGGAAATGACACCAAAAACTTCTGCGCTCGTGAAGTGATCCGGTTTATTGATAAGCTGTCGGGAAGCAATAGCTTACAAGACTGGATTTCATTAGGGCCTAAGCTGGGTAATTTTAAAGTTGTGTTGGAAAATCACCCGCATCATCTGGATGCGGAAACGGTGTATTCTTCTGCCAAGAACGATCATAAGATACTGAACGCTGTACTTTGTGTAAAAGAAAATGAGCCGAAGACGGAAGTAGTTCTGGTGACGAAGGACATTAATCTGAGAATTAAAGCGAAAGCGCTGGGAATACAATCGGAGGATTATGAAACAGGGAAAGTAGCCGCTGATACAAATGAACCCAGCTCCAATACGATAGAGCATGTGGATTCTGAAGTCATACGCCAGATCTTCACGAAGGGCATGATTGATGAAGAAGGTATCCTGGGAGATAAAAAAGTCAATAACGGTTATTATATTCTGAAGAACGGAAAATCTTCTTCGCTGGCTGTTTATAACCAATGGACGGATCAGATCGAACGGATCGAGAAAGAGTTTATTTATGGTGTAAAACCTAAAAATGCAGAACAGGCATTTGCGCTTAACGCGTTGATGAATGATAAGATCAAACTCGTAGCATTGCAGGGAGTCGCAGGAACAGGGAAAACATTGCTGGCGCTTGCATCTGCTCTGGAACAGCACAAGCATTATCACCAGATCATACTTGCCCGTCCGATCGTTCCGCTCTCCAACAAAGAAATCGGATTTTTGCCCGGAGGCGCAGAAGACAAGGTCGGGCCTTATATGGAGCCTTTATGGGATAATTTAAAATTTATCAAATCGCAGTTCGGAGAGAATGAGAAGAAATACAAGGCCATTTTAGAAATGGAAGAGCAGGGGAAGATTGTCATCACACCTTTAGCATTTATTCGGGGAAGAAGCTTGTCCAATATTATTTTTATTGTTGATGAAGCCCAGAACTTAACTCCTCATGAGGTGAAGACGATTATTACACGTGCAGGAGAAAATACTAAAATTGTTTTTACCGGAGATGTTCATCAGATAGATACTCCGTACCTGGATGAAAACAGTAATGGATTAGCTTACCTGATTGATCGTTTGAAAGGGCAGAAGCTGTTTGCGCATATTAAATTAGAGAAAGGAGAGCGTTCGGAACTGGCAAACCTTGCCAATGAATTGCTGTAATTCAATAAATATGAAAAGACTTTATATCATTCGTCATGCAAAAACGGATCAGTTTTCAAAAACAGGAAAAGATTTTGATCGTGAGCTGTTGCCCAAAGGAAAACGGCAGATGAAAGAGCTGAACCGTTTTTTTGCAAATTATGTATTTGAAAAGCCATTTGAAATATGGATTTCTCCGGCGAAGCGCACCCAGCAGACTTTTAACGGGATAAAAAAGTCGCTGGAATCTTCCGGAAAGGTAGTTTCAACCAGCTTCCCGGATGAGCTGTATTTAGCCGAACGGGAACAATTCTTTGAAAAAATAGTGAATCATTCTTCAGCTAATGATTTGCTGATCATCGGGCATAATTCCGGAATATCAGACCTGGCAGGTTATCTTACGGAACAGGTTGTTGAATTACGGACAGGAGAATTTATCCAGCTGGTTTTTGAATGTAACGAATGGGAAGAGATAAGCCGGGGAACTGCTGTTATAGCCTATCGTTTCCGTCCGGAAGTTTGAGTTATGTTGAAAAACAAGAAGCTGTCCAAAAGGACAGCTTCTTGTTTTTATTTTGAATTGTTGATAGTTATTTCTCTTATAACAGCTCAATCACACCGGCTGCGCCTTGTCCGGTACCAACACACATCGTTACCACACCGTATTTCTGATTCCGGCGTTTCAGCTCATTAATAAGCTGAACAGACAGTTTTGCACCTGTACATCCGAGTGGATGGCCTAAAGCGATAGCTCCGCCATTTACGTTTACGATGTCCGGGTTTAATCCTACTTCACGGATCACAGCTAATGATTGAGAAGCAAACGCTTCGTTCAGCTCGAATAAACTAATATCGTTTAATGTCAATCCTGCTTTTTTGATAGCGGCAGGAATTGCTTCAACCGGTCCGATTCCCATAATTCTCGGTTCAACGCCTACAACGGAATACGATACTAAGCGCGCAATCGGCTCCAGCCCTAATTCTTTCACCATTTTTTCGGACATCATCAATACAAATGCTGCTCCATCCGATGTTTGAGAAGAGTTCCCTGCTGTTACGGATCCACCGTTCGCAAAAACAGGCTTCAGCTTCCCTAAAGCTTCCAAAGTGGATGCTCTCGGGCCTTCATCTGTATCTACGATGTATTTTTCTACCTGGCGTTTTTCATTTGCATCTAAGAAAATACGCTCTACTTCAACCGGTACGATGTCATCCTTGAATCTGCCGGCTTTAATTGCTGCGATCGCTTTTTCATGTGAATGCAAAGCAAAAGCATCCTGATCTTCACGGGAAACCTTGAAATCGTTCGCCACCGCTTCTGCAGTAAGCCCCATTCCCCAGTACCAGGTTGGGTTCTCTTTGCTGACTTTTGCATTCGGAACGATTCTCCATCCTCCCATTGGCATTACGGACATAGATTCAACACCACCTGCGATGATGCAGTCAGCCATTCCCGTTTCGATTTTCGCTTTAGCGATCGCCATTGTTTCCAAACCGGAAGAACAATAGCGGTTTACCGTCATTCCCGGAATTTTATCCGATTTTAATCCCATTAAAGAGATCAGACGACCTACGTTTAAGCCTTGTTCTGCTTCCGGAGTTGCATTTCCTACGATGACGTCATCAATACGGTTAGTTTCCAGTTGCGGAACACTTTTTACCAGATGAGCGATAACATCCGCTGCTAAGTCATCCGGACGGTAAAAGCGGAAACCTCCTCTTCCTGCTTTTCCAACTGCTGATCTGAAACCAGCTACGATATATGCGTTTTGTGCCATTTTTAATTCTTTTTTTAGAGACAAAAGACATTAGATTTTAGACATTAGACTGCCTGAACTTCCAATGTCTTTTTGAATCCGATTATCATTCTTTGTAATTCATGAATCTGCTCGACAATGCCGGAAATTGGCAGATCAAAAAGTTCATTTGATAAAATTAACTGTGTTTCAAGTTCAAACGTTGACGATAAGCCTACATTCAGAAAATAAAGGAACTCCTTACTGCTTGTTCTTCCTGAACCTTCTGCGATATTTGAAGGAATTGAAACAGAACATCGATTCATCTGACTCACCAATCCGAATTTTTCATCATTTGGAAGCTGACTGGTAAGCAAATAAACTGACTTTACCACTTTCATGGAATCTTTCCAAATCTTCAATTCTCTAAAATTATGAGCCATAATCAAGTCTTTTGTCTGATGTCTTTTATCTGAAATCTCTTTCTAATTTCTCAATATTTTCCCACTTTTTACTAAGCTTTCCAGTCTTTCCAGTGTTTTACGCTGCATGCACAATTCAAGGAATGCTTTTCGTTCAAGATCCAGTAAGTATTGTTCGGAAACTACTGTATTTTCTGAAAGGTCTCCGCCACAAAGTACAAAGCCCAGTTTTTCAGAAATGACTTTGTCGTGCTCCGAGATATAATTTCCGGATAACATGGAGTTCGCTCCGACATACACAATTCCTAAACCTTCCTGTCCTACTACTGTTACATTCTTCTCACGTTTCGGAGCGACATAACCTTTGTCAGCTAATTCAAGGGCAGCACGTTTGGCTCTTGTCAAATGATAATCTCTTGAAACGACAATTTCGTCAGTGCCTTCGCGTAAATAACCTAGATCAAACGCTTCATAGGCTGAAGTGGAAACTTTTGCCTGTCCGATTGTAAGGAAACGGTCTCTCAATCTGTTGATTTTAATGTCGCCCTCTTTTAGTTCATCAGAGAGGCGTTTTGCGAATTCTTTAGAACCGCCACCGCCCGGAATTAATCCGACTCCGAATTCTACTAATCCCATGTACAATTCGGCATGGGCAACAACTTTGTCTGCGTGCATGGACATTTCACAGCCGCCGCCCAAAGCCATGTTATGAGGAGCAACAATAACAGGAATGTTAGAATAACGAACACGCATCATGGTGTTCTGGAACATTTTTACCGCGAAATCCAGCTCGTCCATATCCTGCTCTGCGGCCATCATGAAGATCATACCCACATTTGCGCCGGCAGAGAAGTGAGCGCCTGTATTGTAGATTACTAGTCCTTTATAGTCTTTTTCAGCGATATCAATCGCTTTATTAATTCCTTCAAGAACACCACCGCCGATGGTATTCATTTTGGTATGGAATTCAAGATTTAAGATGCCGTCACCCAGATCCACTAAGGTCACTTCCGCATTTTTGAAGATGGTATTTTCCGCTCTTAAAGCATCTAAAATAACCATGTCTTCTGTCCCCGGAATTACTTTATAGGATTTGCTGGCAATATCATAGAAATATTTTTTTCCGCCTTCCACTTTGTAGAAAGACTCATGTCCGGCAGCAACGAGTTCTTTTACCCATTCCGCTACTTTATAACCTTCGCTTTCAACCAGCTCGATGCCTTTTTTGATACCAATTAAATCCCAGTTTTCGAATGGGCCGAAAGTCCATGCATATCCGGTTCTGATGGCGTCATCAATGCTGTAAAGAACATCTGATATTTCCGGAAGACGTTGAGAAATATAAGCGAAAAGTGAAGCGAAATGCTTTCTTAAAAGATCACCGGCTTTGGTTTTGTCGCTTAACAGGATCCCTAATCTTGTTTTAAGATCCGGAGCTTGTTTCGCCATTTCGAGAACCGGAAGCTTTGCTTTTTCCATCGGGCGGTATTCCAGCGTCTTCAGGTTCAGCGCAAAACGATTGGTATTTCCTTCCGCATCTTTTTCTTTATAGTAGAAACCTTTTTTCGTTTTGTCACCTAAAAATTTATTTTCGATCAGGAAGTTCAGAACTTTAGAATCTTTCAGCTCTTTCACCATCTCATCATCTTTCAGGTTTGCCTGAAGGCCTTTTGTAACATTGTAAGCCGTATCCAGACCAACTAAGTCACCTAATTTAAAGGTTCCTGTTTTAGGGCGCTCAAGGATTGCTCCTGTAAGTGAATCCGCTTCTTCGATTGTTAACCCTAAGTCCTGTGCCAGCTCCATTACTTTTGCCATGGAGTAAACTCCGATACGGTTTCCGATGAATCCCGGTGTATCTTTACAAAGAACAGTTTTCTTGCCTAAGATTTTTGTTCCGTAATCCATCAGGAAATCAATAACTTCTTGTTGTGTGGACGGAGTAGGGATGAGCTCCAGTAATTGTAAATAACGCGGAGGATTAAAGAAGTGTGTCCCCAGGAAATGCGCTTTAAAATCATCGCTTCTGCCTTCTAACATCAGGTGGATTGGAATTCCGGAAGTGTTAGAAGAAATGATTGTTCCCGGTTTACGGAATTTTTCAACGTGTTCAAAAACCTGTTGCTTGATATCCAACCGTTCGATCACCACTTCGATCACCCAGTCACAATCAGCTATCAGCTTCATGTCGTCATCGAAATTTCCTGTGGTAATTCTTTTTGCAAAAGACTTCCTGTAAATAGGTGACGGGTTAGAGGCCAGGGCAAATTGTAAGGAATCATTGACAATTCTGTTTCTTACCTGTTTGCTCTCCAAGGTAAGACCTTTTCCTTTTTCTGCATCATTAGGCTCTCTTGGTACGATGTCTAATAAGACTACTTCGCATCCAACATTCGCAAAATGACAGGCAATTCTGGATCCCATTACACCGGAACCAAGAACGGCTACTTTTTTAATTATTCGATTCATTTTACTACTGTTAATTTTAATGGATTAATAAAATTGTTTCTTGTTTTTGTGTGCATTAAGTTCCTTTTCAACCATGGTGTCAATCGTCTTCATAACTTCGTAAAAGCTTTTCAGCTTTGCCGGGCTGACCCTGATTTTCAGCTTTTCATTGAATTCCAATATGGTGCTTTTTGTCAGCTTACGTAGTTCCACACCTTTTTCTGTCAGAAATACCAGCACCTTACGGTAGTCCCCGTCTGCCTGTTTTCTGTAAATCAAACCGGCATCTTCCATTGATTTTAAAGTTCTGGATAAGCTGGTCGGCTCCATTCCCATTTTAGGGCCCAGCTGTGTGCTGGGAGTTCCTTCTTTGTCAATAATAAGTAATATGTAGCCTGTAGAGATCGTCAATCCGTATTCCATCGCCTTGTTATTGTACATGCGGGACAATTTATGCCAGTTCATTCGGATGTAATAATCTACCAGTTGAATGTTTTCGTCGCTCATTTAATGATAAATATTTTTTATCCAATAAAAATAGTAAAATGATTTGAAATAATATTATGCGTACATATATTTTTTATGCTTTTGGGAAAATTTTATCACCGGCGATCATTTTATGCCGAAAACGAATATTAATTAGAGCAATAAGATAAAATCAATATTGCTCTAATTATATTTCATTGATATTGGTGTATAGTTGAATGGTCTTTTAAATCGCTTTAAAAAAACAGATTACTTTCTCAGAAGTGAAAGGTACTTTGAAAAAGAGGCACGAATATTCTGAGCCGTTTGAAGGGGGATCTGTTTTATGCTGCTGCTCTTGAAAGCAGAGTGATCATGGCAGTAGAAACGATGAACAGCTGAGTGGCAGTTTCATCATCCAGTTCTGTACCGTCTTCATCCGGCTCACTGATCTCCATGAACATGAAGCGAATCAGCTCCGGCTGATCGGAAAACTCTTCAATAATTTCTTCGTTATCGGAATTGAAATATTCGTCCAGCATCTGAAAGAACGGTTCTTCGAATTCGTCGATCATTTCTTCTGTAACGGTTTTCGGATTGGTTCCTTCCTGCTGAAAAGATTCTGCTATTAAACAGAAGTAATAAATTAATAAGCCTTCCAGCTGCGGATTATCATATTCAATTGCTGCCTGCATAGCATAACCTAATAAAGTCGGCTGAGCTGTGGAGTAATATTCCGCGATTTTTTCCAATCCGTCATCATCCAGGTTATCTACCTTATTTATTGCCTGCTCGATACTTTTGATGCTGATATTTTTCATTAAAATTGTTTTTTGCGGTAAGGTAAAAAAAATCCCCGACTTCTGTCAGGGATAAAGTAATTATTTCGTCATCAGCTTCCATGCCCCGTGGATCGGGCGAGAAGTGAATTCCTTTCGTTTTTCTTTTTCAAGGTGATCCCAGATCTTTTCAACAGCAGCTTTCATTGCTTCACCTTCTTCCGGAAATGCTGCATAGAGCAATTCGGGAGAAGAAAAATACTGCTTTACAAAATTGGTATCAAAGTCACCGGAACGGAATGCTTCGTGCTTCAAGACAAATTTTCCAAAGTCCAGTGTTGTTTTCAAACCGGAGATCTGATAATTGTCAATGGCTTCAATTGCCCGATCCATTGCTTCCTCACGGGTAGCGCCTTTAACTACCAGCTTGGCGATCATCGGGTCGTAGAAAATCGGAATGTCCATTCCTTCTTCAAACGCATCGTCCACACGTATGTATTTTCCTTCCGGGCGGCGGTAGCGTTTCAGGTTTCCGATATCAGGAGTAAATCCGTTCAAAGTATCTTCCGCATAAACACGGATTTCGATAGCGTGTCCGTCAATGGATAATTCGTCCTGCAGCTTTGGCAGGCGCTCTCCTTCTGCCACGCGGATTTGCCATTCTACCAGGTCCAGATTGGTAATTTCTTCTGTTACGGGGTGCTCTACCTGTAAACGTGTGTTCATTTCCAGGAAGTAGAAGTTATGATCTGCGTCCAGTAGGAATTCAACGGTTCCTGCACCGACATAATTACAGGTTTTACACACGGCAATTGCTGCTTCGCCCATTTGTTTCCGTAGTTCAGGAGTTAAAACAGCACTTGGTGCCTCTTCCACCACTTTCTGATGTCTTCTCTGGATGGAACATTCGCGCTCGAATAAATAAACATGGTTTCCATGTGTATCGGAAAATACCTGGATTTCAATATGCCTTGGCTTTGTAACGAATTTTTCAATGAATACGCTGTCATCACCAAAAGAAGAACGTGCTTCACTTTGTGCCAGCTTCATCTGTTCTTCAAGGTCTTCAAGGCGCTCTACCAGGCGCATTCCTTTTCCTCCGCCTCCGGCAGAAGCTTTGATCAATACAGGAATTCCTACGTTCTTAGCGATTTCAATCGCTTCTTTAGGATCAGAGATAGCTCTGTCAACGCCCGGAACCAGCGGGACATTGTATTTGGCAACTGCCTGTTTGGCAGAAAGCTTGTCTCCCATTACTTCCATCGCTTCCGGAGAAGGCCCTATGAAAGTAATTCCTGCTGCTTTTACTTTTCTGGCAAATCCTGCATTTTCAGAAAGGAAACCGTATCCCGGATGGATTCCGTCCACTCCTAATTTTAAGCAGTTTTCGATGATCAGATCCTGTTTTAAATAACTTTCAGAAGAAGGTGATTTACCTAAATAAACAGCTTCATCTGCTTCTAAGACGTGTGGTGCGTTAGCATCCGCATCTGAATAAACAGCTACGGTCTTAATTCCCATTTTTTTTGCAGTTCTGATTACACGTCTTGCAATTTCGCCACGATTGGCTATTAGTATCTTTTTCATCATGCGTTTCATTGGATAACAGGTTTCAAAAATAGCGAAAGCAATCGAAAGACGGTTGTTTTAGCCTTTGAAAATTTGTCTTGCAGAAAACTTCCGTTAACGCAGGTCTTCTGACCCTTAATAGGATCTGATTTTCTAATTTATTGTTCTCTGGTATCTGATGTCTTGCTGTCTGATCTCTGAAAGTCTGGTATCTGATTTTTCTATATTCCTATTTCAACCTGGAAACGCGCATAAAAATTATCTCTTACCAGATTATTGACATAATATTTGTTTTCATAAGTGAGCTCTAACTGTACCTTGAACTGGTGTTCCCAGAAGTATTTTGTCACACCAACGGAGTATTGTGAGATATTCGGGGCATAATTGTGAATTTTACTGCTTACTTTCTGGTAAGAATATCGCAAAATGAATTCGAAGAAATTTTTAGTAATATAGCTTGTCTGAAAATCCAGTCCCTGCCCCGCGTAAACATAACGGATATTATTTGATGCTGTATCCGTTGTGATCGGGTTAGCTGTATTTCTTGCCATATAGGCGGTCATGAACGCGAAGCCCCTGTATTTGAAGATAAGATCGCCGAAAATCCCATGAAAGTCTTTTTTTTCGTATAATTGGCTCCCGAGCTGTCCGTTGGATAACTTTGCCTTGTTATTGAAGGAGTACGCCCCGGAGATCATCAGCTTCGGGCTGTTTTCCCGCTTGAGGTCACCTTCGAAATATTCGCCGCCGGATGTAAAAGCTCCCAGAGGATACAATTCGACTTTCCCCGTGTAGCATAATCCCAGATCATCATTTTTTGCAAACATTCTTCCTTCGCCTTGTGTCAGGGAGGCTTTAAAATTGTAGGAAAAATGATCTTTATGCATGTTCAGCTGATGGATCTGAACTCCGAAATCCCGGTCGAGGGTGAATTCTGCATTATTGATAGAACGATCTGTCAGCTGGAGCGCTCCTGATGAATTGAAACGCTGCCTGTTTCCGGGAAGCTTGGTTTGTCCGAATCCAAAATTCCATCTTGCATTCGGCTGATACCAGATAACAGCATCACGGATTATTTTCAGGTTCTCGTTTGCAGTAACGGTACCTCCGAGATCTCCCGGGGCAAATCCCAATTGAATGGTGTACTGAAATTTTGGGCTTCCGACATAACCGTCAAAACGTAATCTCAGCCGCCGGATCTGAAAATCTATGCTGCTGACGTCGTTGTCATTCAGGTTATAAGTCGCCCGGTTCTGCATTCGGAAACGGATGTTGAGCTGGTAAATGCTGTCCGGTGAAGTGATCCCGATACCCTTTTTAAAGCTGTAATAAGGCAATACCGGCGTTTTAATGTAGGAAGGTCTGGCCGGAATGGTATCACTTACCTTTTTGTCCTGAGAAAATGAATTAACTGTTATCAATAACAGTAATAAAGTAAATGCAAATACTTTCATCCAATATTAATTTGGGAACAAATCTATGTGAAATAAATAGTGTGAAATTTAACTTTACATTATCTAAAAGATTCCAATATTAATAAAATGTTACCCTTCTTTATTCTTCTTCGTTTGGCGTAGCGATTGGTTTTTCGGGAACTTCCTCTTCACTTTTGCGGTTTTCCTCTTGTATGGTATTTCCTTTTCTATATTCCGGTAATGTTTTCTGACGGCGGTGCTTGGTGAATTTAAAGTGCTTATCTTTTCTGAACCAGTCGGCAACAAAATTGATAATATTCATTTCCTTGATTTTGTTGAAAGATTCCGAATAGATCAGCCCGATCCCTTGCGTAAACAGTCCCAGGTTCTTATCCTGAATGACAGAATAGCTGTTTGATTCATTAAAGATACTGACACGCAGGTTCCCGGCTTCATCAATAATATATTCCAGGTTCAGGTCACCTATAATGGTAGAAGTTTTTGTTCCTGTAGTGTTGTTCTGAACACCGAAGTTTCCTTTGATAACCAGCTTATCGTTCAGAACATTCGTTTCAAATCCGATAGCCTGAGAGTTTTGCCCGGTCACCTCATTATTTTTCAGATCGACATTTAACCGTACGTCTTTTGAAACTGCATCCAGTAAGTTGTTGATCTGCCCTGACAGCGCTTCCAAAGCCGCATTTCCTCCGTATCCGGATGCGCTGCCTGTTCCCTGAAAACGCCCTGTTAACAAGATCATGAAGAACTGTTTATTTAATTCGTCATTGTCACTGTTGATGCGTTCAATAGCCGCTTTGGCGCTTTCGGATGCTTTCGGTGCTTTCAGCTCAAATCTCAGGCGCGGAGCGTTTAAGCTTCCGTTCATATAAATTCTTGCGTCCACATTCTGAGTAGAGGTCGTTGAGCGTTTTGATTCCAGCTCCGGAGCAATAACAGACACATCTGTTGTGACACTGTAGATGGCAGTAATATCCAGATCTGCATCCGTAGGTGAACCTCCTTTCCATGAAATCTGGCTTCCTCTTTCGACTTTAAACTCTTTTTTGATAGGATTAAAAACGAAGTTGTAAGCACCTTTGGTAATAGTGTAAGTTCCATCCATTGACAGATCTTTGTTCGCATCCAGCTTAATGGATATCTGCCCTTGTCCGTTCGCCGTGATTTCGTCTCCTGTCTGGTCATCAAAAACCAGCTTTATAGTTGCATCCGGCGTGACATCAAAATTCAGATTGAGGTTAATACCAGTAAAATCCAGTCCCTTAACGGAGTCTGCGTTGATCGTGTCTTTCTTTACAATGGTATAGCTTAATTCATCATCAATTTCTTCAGCACCATATAACGGAATAACGACAGTTGTGTTTTTATTTGTTTTCAGATTGACTTCAATATTCATATTATCCATATGCCCGCCGACACTGACCCAACCGGTGACGTACGCTTTTCCGTAATAGATCTGTCCTTCTTCATACTGGGTATTCATCGCCAGGAAGCTTCCATGAGTTCCGTCCGGAGTTTTTATATCGTCCAGGCCGACAAATACATCGAAGTTAAAGTTTTTAAAGTTCTCGTGAACGATACCACCGTTGAGGAATCCTTTATTTCCTTCTTCGTCGATCAGCGGCATATAGTCAATCTGAATCAATCCTTCGGAAACTTTGACCTTTCCGTTGAAACCATAGTTGACACCAAACATGGCAACTTTCACATTTCCTTTTTTCAGATCGATCATTCCGGAGATAAGCGGCCGTGACAATTCTCCTTTCACGTCAAGCTCTCCGTCCAGCAATCCTTTTATATTTGAAATAACTTTCGGATCCATGAATGCATTCAGAAAAGCGATGTTGGTCTGGTCGAACTGTAATTTGAAATCCAGATTATCCTGCTTCCTGTCAATATAGTAGTTTCCGTAGATGTTAAATGTTTTATTATTTCTATAGATCAGATCTCCGTTGAC
Source organism: Flavobacteriia bacterium 40-80 (assembly GCA_001899145.1). Lineage (GTDB taxonomy): Bacteria > Bacteroidota > Bacteroidia > Flavobacteriales_D > Crocinitomicaceae > 40-80. The sequence goes on along the minus strand of MKVF01000004.1, from coordinate 21,788 downwards.
ACTGATGGCTTTCTTTTCGTTATCCCATTTTCCTTTTACGTTGATGTCACCTACTTCAGAGTTATTGAGAATTAGATTTTTAATGTTGGTGTTTCCGAAAAAACGGACGGAGTTGAACACATCCGCGATATGAAAATCACCATTTGCCTTTCCTTTGATATTCATATCCGTAGAAAGCAGATTGGCGAAATCTTCCAGGTCCAGGTTATTGACACTCACATTCAGCTTATCCTCCGGATCCTCTGTCAGCTTTCCGCTGACTTTTAAAAACTGATCATTGTTGGTCAGTTCGAAATCGCTGATAGTTATGCTTTTCGGGCTGTAAGCAATGGATGTTGTTTTCTCAATATTCCACCGGTGGGCGTTGATTGTAAAATAGGATTTTTCAATATTCAGTAGAATATCATCCATACTTTTCAGCTGTGTATTCCAGGTGAATTCCGATGCATCAGGTGTATTTAAGTCCCAGTTTAAAACGGAATTGAGCTGTTCTGTTGTTCCTTGGGTTACAAAATTTAATGAATCGAACGAGATGGAATCATTCAGATAAAATCGTTTAACGGAGTAAACAGCGTCCACTCCTGCAGAAGAGAAGTTATTGCTGAGATTTATAGTATCTGCTTTGAATTTCTTGAATTTTATCTGAGGAGACTGAACGGTTAAATCTAGGTCATTTGTTTCACCCAGGTATTTTCCGAAAATTTTAGTTCCTTTTTCTATGTACAGATCCGGGATAAAGACGTTCAGGACAGGGTTGATGTTTTTTAAATTAAAAGTGTAGCTGATGTCATTTTGCTTCCTGTTCCTTTGTTTTACAGTTACGGGCTCAATTACAGCAGGAAATGCGATTGCCAGCGTATTTTTCAGATCTGTTGCGATCGTCGTATAGTTAATGCTGCCTTCAATGTCCGCGTCCAGTATCTCGCTCCGCACGTAGATGGAATTGCTTCCATCCGAATTGACCATATCAATATCCGCATCTTGCATATAAAAAGACCGGTTCCCGTTGATCAGCTGAACAGAATCCAGGTTGATATTTCCTGTATAGGAAAAAAGATCTTTTCCGTTAATATCCGCTTTTACAATTCCTTTTACAAAGAAGACGGAATCGCTCTGTATAAGGTTAATCCGGTTTAAAAATGCTTTATTGATGCGCAGTGTCGCCAGGTAGGATTGTTCCTGGTTTAAATCGATCTTGCCATCCAGCTCCAGATCAATATTCGGATCGTTTATATCTATATTTCCATTGATCGTCTTCTGCTTGTAAGAAACATCTTTTAAAGAAATATTTGAATAGCTGTAGTTGTTATAATCAAAACGATTAAAGTGTCCCTGGATATTTTCAAGGGCAATACCTGTTTTGGTGGAAAACTCTCCGTCCAGATGAATGTTTCCATCAATTATCCCCAATTGCTTTTGATCAAGGAGCTTACCTAAATCAAATTTATCTATGCTGATAGGGAGCTCATCCTTGTGAATTTCCCTAAAAGCCATTGTATGTTCATTTTTCCTGAACAGATTGATCTTGTGGTCAATTTGAATATCCCCGATACCTGTTTTCAGCTGTCGCAGATTAATGAAAAGATTATCTGTGGTTCCGGAAGCTGTTACACGATCGATCTGCGCATATTCAAAACGGCTGACCAATTCGTTCAGGTTCAGGAATTTTTCTTCATCTTTAGAAGGAAGCTTTATATTGTTTATTTCATTTAAATCGATATAGGCATACGTAATTTCTTCTGAAATTTCTTCTTCTTTCAGGTTTCTGAAATCCGGCAGCACAAAATTTCCCTGTAATGTTGTTTTTTCCCGGATATCTACTTTAAGATTACTGATTTTAAGATCCTTTACTCTATCCGTAACAACAGCTTCCAGCTTTATGACTTCATCCATTCCCTGAAGCGCAGTTGCGAAATAGGAAACGTCTTTCAGGCTGACCTGGCTGTAATCCATTACGGCATCAAAGCTGACTTCATCAACGAATTTTGAAAATTTGCTGAGACTGTCCATGTTGAAATGCAGCTTCGGAACTTTTGCACTTGTATTTTCAGTAATCAGGCTGACTTTATCAAGAAATAATCCTTTCTGTGATAATTGAACCGAGGCAGCCAGCTTCGCGAGCTTAAAGCCGGATTGCTCTTCAAAGGAAATATGCCGGATATCCGCTTTTATATCTGATCCTTTGATAGAGATCTTCTGTGCGGAAAGATAAATTTTAGAAACATCAAGATGATTATAATCTACTCCGAAAGGAATAGGTAAGTAGGATTCATTGTCGAGCTTAAAGTGAACGTTCTTCAGGTCGACTTTACTGATGTTTATCCGGAAAGGCCGGGTATCTTCCTTCTCTTTATTCGAAGCAAAGAAATCAATCAGGTACTGGAAATTAAATGTTTTTGTTACACTATCCTGTTTCAGATGTACAAATCCGTCTTCCAGCCTTACGTTTCCGATTCCCATTTTTTTACCTTTTAGAAAAAGATAATTGAGGGAAACTTCTATTTTTTTGATATCGGCAAGGGTATCTCTGTTGACATCGTCAATATACACGTCATCCAGGATCAGGCGGTTAAAAAACATAAAATCAACCCGCCCGATTGAAATCCGGTGTTCCAGTTTTTCCGACAGGATTTTAGTGGCTTGTTGTGCTATGAATGTCTGAACTTTAGACGCTCTGATGGCAAAAGCGAAAAGGATCAGGAATATCACGATCCATTCTAACATTCGAAGAACTGTTTTTCCTATAAATATCAGTACTTTTGTCATAGAGAAAACAAAGTTAAAGAAATTGACCGATAAAAAAATTACTATTCTGGCAATTGAATCATCTTGTGACGATACATCTGTTGCTGTTATCCAAAATAGTACCATTTTGTCTAACGTAATTGCCAGCCAAAAAGTACATGAGATTTATGGGGGAGTTGTACCGGAATTAGCTTCCCGTGCGCACCAGAAAAATATTGTTCCCGTAGTTCAACAGGCTTTAAATCAGTCTAATGTGTGTTTGTCTGATTTGGATGCGGTTGCTTTCACCAAAGGGCCAGGCTTGATGGGGTCTCTGCTGGTAGGAACTTCATTCGCGAAAGGCCTTGCATTGGCGAATAAACTCCCGTTAATTTGTGTTAATCACATGCGCGGGCATGTCCTGGCTCATTTTATTGACGGGCAGTATGAAGAAAAACCCAAATTTCCATTTATTTGCCTGACGGTTTCCGGCGGACATACACAGTTGGTGCTGGTGAAAAATTATCTGGATATGGAAGTGATCGGTTCTACCATAGATGATGCTGCGGGTGAAGCGTTTGATAAAACGGCAAAGCTGTTCGGCTTACCTTATCCGGGTGGTCCCCTGATAGATAAATACGCTCAGGAAGGTGATGAAAATAAATTTAAGTTCAACAAGCCGCAAATTGCTGATTTTAATTACAGCTTCAGCGGATTAAAAACTTCAATTTTATATTTTATTCAGCAGCAGGAAAAGGGAAATTCGGATTTTATTAAAGAAGAATTATCCAATTTATGCGCTTCTGTTCAAAAAACGATTATTGATATTCTCTTTGATAAGCTGATCAAGGCAACAAAAGAGTACGGAATTACCCAGGTGGCTATTGCCGGTGGTGTTTCTGCGAACAGCGGATTGAGAAAACGCCTGCAGAAAGAAGGAAAGAACCGAAAATGGGATGTTTTTATTCCTAAATTTGAATATTGTACGGATAATGCGGCAATGATTGCAATTACAGCTTATTATAGCTATCTTAACGGGGACTTTACTGATCAGTCCGTAACGGTGGACCCACGATTAAAAATAGGATTATGAAAAAATTTATTTACCTGATACTAATTCTTTGCTCCTTTGTTCAGTTGTCGGGTCAGACCAGCTTTAAAACGGAACATGTGATTATTGTCGTGATGGACGGAGCGCGTTACCAGGAAACATTCGGCGATTCTCTTCGCCGCTATATTCCTTATCTGAACCGCCTAAAGCACCAGGGAGTTTTATATACAAATTTTCAGAATAACGGCCCGACATTTACAAATGCGGGACATGCGTCCATTTTGACGGGTAATTACCAGTGTATTAAAAATAATGGTTCGCAGCTGCCCAAAAAACCCAACCTTTTTCAATATTATCAGCGGGAAAAAGGGATCGATAAAACGAAAACATGGATCGTGTCAAGCAAAGGAAAGCTGGAAATGCTGGCCAATGCGAAGGATCGGAAATGGTGGAACCGCTATATGCCGATGACATATTGTGGAGTAAAAGGCCAGTCCGTGGTGTATGAAGGAGACAATCAAAACTACGAGAAGGTAAAGGAAGTAATTTCCGCTTTTCATCCCCGTTTAATGCTGGTAAATTTCCTGGAGGCCGATGCCAGAGGACATAACGGGAACTGGGAAGGATATGTCGGAGGGATTAAAAATATTGACTTTCTGATCAATGAATTGTGGAATTATGTTCAGAACGATCCGGTTATGAAAGATAAAACGACTGTGATCATCACGAACGACCATGGCCGTCACAATGACGGAAGAAGGTCGGGATTTAAAGAACACGGAGATCACTGCAGCGGATGTAAGCATATTTTTTTAATGGGATTAGGGCCTGATTTTAAATCGGGTGAAATAGTCGAAAAAGAAGCCGGGCTGATTGATATTTCAGCCACAATCGCTCATTTACTGGAATTTCAGATGCCGACAAGCAAGGGCAGAGTACTGACTGAAATGTTTAAATAATGAAGGAAACAATACTAAAATACATTGAAAGAATAGAAGAGGAAATTGTTGCTATAAGAAGACACCTTCATCAGCATCCGGAGCTTTCTTTCGAAGAAGTCAATACGAGCCGTTTTATTTTCGAAAAGCTGCAAAGCTTTGGGCTGGAGCCTCAAATCATTGGAAAAACGGGAGTGGTTGCTGTTATAAAAAATGAGCGGCATGATCTTTCGAAAGGCTGCGTTGCATTGCGGGCGGATATTGACGCGCTTCCGATCCTGGAAAAGACAGAGCTTTCGTTCGCTTCGCAAAATGAAGGAGTAATGCATGCCTGTGGCCATGATGTACATGCTTCCGTTTTACTGGGGACAGCAAAAGTGTTGTATCAGTTTAAAGAGCACCTGGAATCTCCTGTGAAATTAGTTTTTCAGCCGGGAGAAGAAAAATTGCCGGGCGGAGCTTCTTTGTTAATAAAAGAAGGAATTCTGGAAAATCCGAAAGTCAATAAGATATTTGGGCTTCATGTGGCACCTGAGCTGAAAGTTGGTGAGCTGGGTTGGCGAAAAGGTATTTATATGGCTTCATGCGATGAGGTGTATATTGATATTCACGGAAAGGGCGGACACGGTGCTTTACCGCAGAATTGTGTTGATCCGATCGTCATAGGGGCTTCCCTGATCTTAAATTTGCAGCAGGTGATCTCCCGAAAAGCAGATCCGAGAGTACCGAATGTGTTGTCTTTTGGCCATTTTGAGGGCATAGGTGCGACAAATGTTATTCCTTCTGAGGTAAAGATCAAAGGAACGTTCAGGACATTCGATGAAGGCTGGCGTTTGCAAGCGCATGAATGGATCCGGAAGTATGTTTATTCGCATGTTGAGTCGGCAGGCGGAACTGTTGATCTGAAGATCGAGAAAGGATATCCTTTTTTGAAAAATGATCCCGATGCGGTTGATTCTTTTTTAGAGAATATGACTGCAATAACTGATCAGGTCAGAATGGTAGAGCTGGATATTCGCATGACATCAGAAGATTTTTCTTATTATTCGCAGGAAATACCGGCTTGTTTTTTTCGCTTAGGAACATCAAATAATAATGAAAACACCCATTTTAGTGTGCATCATCCGCAGTTTTGCATCGATGAACGTGCAATTTTTTCAGGGATTAAGGCTTTTTGTTTCAATATGTTAAATATATAACTAAATATTAACTTAGAAAATATTTAAAGAAGTTATATTATATATTAAATAAAATTACTACTTTCGTTATCGAGATATAAGTCGAACGACTTAGAGTCTTTTCAGTGAATAGTGGTTAGGTTAGGTTAACAAGAATGTCCCGCAAGGGACATTCTTGTTTTTTGTACTGTTCAGAACTTCCCGGTCACAGGCTTGTGGCATCCAAATCCCGATCATAATTACGGCTGTCCGGCTTGTTATTTTTGAAGTTTGCTCTTGCGGATTATATGTGTTAATTATCGAATTATTATGCTCTGCTAATCGTGGTTGCGAATTTTTGTTTTTAGAACCTCTGAAATGAAAAAACAGAGAAGAAGGCCGTTTCTTTTTGAAGCAGCCTCCTCTTAATTTCTGAGTGTATTAATTAATTCCTTCCTCTTGGTATGAGGATCGGTGTTTCCTCCGTTTTGGTTGGTGTTGTTGTTCTCGTCGGAATGGTGGTTTTGACCGGCGGCGGTGTTGTTTTAATCGGTTTGGTTATTTCTATCGGCGTCATTGGCGTATTTGAAGCTGAAGGATAGTTGATCACACATGTTTTTGTTTCTGTAGAAGCACTGTTCTTCGCGACAATTTTTAATGTTTTGGGAGCATTTCCGGTTCTGGCTGTCAGCATGAATGAGAAGGTGATTTTTCCGTCTTCTATTGTTTCAGAAACGTTATTGACAACCGCATCATCTATATAGAAGGCCAGGTCACCGGCATTCTGAATATTAGTCACATAACCTGAAATGGTATTGTTTCCTAAAACCAGCTGAACCGGGCAGGAATGCGAGGTAATGACAATGGACGGAGGATTTACGGTCTGTTGTTTTTTGTAATGGACAACCGCTGTTTTTTCATCACTTCCGTAAGGTGTTACAGCATAAGCCTGCACCGTATTCTGTCCTTCTTTCAGAGAAGCCGTAAATGTTACCGTATTAGTACCTGCATTGAATGTAAAGTTAACCGATTGACCGTTCACTTTCATCGCCAGCTGGCTTTGAGCTGTGACATATTGTGTTGATAACCTGAAGCTGTATAAATTTTGGGTTACGGTGGCCTCGGAAGCGGGATTTACAAATGTCAATACCGGAGGTTTCGCATTCGGATCTTCCTGGCGCGTGAACGTATGTGTGTAAGTGGTCGTTCCACAGGTGTTCGTAAGCTTAATTACAATAGTGTTCGTTCCGGTCATTGTGCTTCTGTCCAGTGATAGAATATTTGTCACGTTATTGTAAACAAAATTGACAGCTCTTCCGTTGTGGGTAATGCTGATCTGGCTGTTCGATGAAATATAACCGACATTCGCATCCAGATTGAAGTATTGGGCAGTAGTTGTTCCATTATTGTTAACTGTTGATTTAACCACCGACAGAGTAGGCTTGTCACAAGCTGTTCTTGTAATTTCAACCGTGCTTTTGACGCTTCCGCAATTGTTGGATGCAATGACTTCCACATTGTTTTTCCCTACGGTCAGATTGACATTCGCAGTGATCCGATTGTTGACAGGATCGTAAGTAAATGCTTGTGCAGCACCGTTTACTTTCAGTGAAATTTCATTTTTAGAGCTGATATTTGTTGCTCCGAACTCCACTTTCATAACACTTTCCTGAGTGGAAGGTATTCTTTGAGCAGGAGAAATAACTGACAATTCAGGTGGATTGCACACAGCTACATCTACTGTGATGAATTCAGAAGTGCTTCCGCAGAAATTCGTTGCTTTTATCTCAATTACATTGGAACCTGAGGCAAGGAATAATTTCGCCCCGAATGTCTTTCCGGCTGCATTGTACTGAATCGCTTCTCCTGATGCTTTCCCGTTGATGATAATTGCAATGTCTTTTGCTTCCGAAATGTTCTGAACCGTTCCGGAAAGTGTGTAATCAGAGGAAGAAGAACGGAATGTTTTTCCATTTAGTGAGAGCACAGGTTTCGGACATTCCAGCACAACCGATGACGCTGTATAAGAAACAGAGGTGATGTCACTTGCCTCGGCCGCTTCATTTCGTACTTTTACTACCGCCGTGTTGCTTCCTTTATTCAGTATTCCTTTGAATGAAATTATTCCGGTCGATGTATTGAAGTCGAAATCTGTTACTTCCGCATTATTGAGTGTCACGGAAATGTAATTCTTGGAAGTGACAGCTGTTGTCTTTGCTGTGAAGTTATAAAATTTTACGTTGGCAGTTGCTCCCGGTGCCTCAGGGGAAGTCCATTTTACAGAAGGACGCGCAATTACTATTTCTTTATTGTATTGGATAGTTACTCTGTCTTCAGCGCTTCCGCTTACATTGGTCACTTTTACAACAAACAGGTTGCTTCCTTCATTTAAGGAGGAATTAAAACGGATCTCCTGGCTTACTGCATCGAAACTGAAGGAAGTAATTGCCGTACCGTTTTGAGAAATGCTGATCTGGTTGTTGGCTTCAATATTTTCTGTTCGGGCAACTAAGCTGTAAGTGTTGTTTTTCACCTGGATATTGTTGTCCGGAACGGTGAATTCTACTTTTGGAGGAGAAACAACTGCTCTCGGGCGGTAAATGATAGTCGTCTGATCAGAAGCACTGCCTCCTTCTGTTTTAACAGTTACGCTGAAATCATTGCTTCCTTCTCTTAAAACTGCATTGTAACGAATTTCCCCTGATGCAGCGTCAAAGCTGATGAGGTTAGTTTTATTTCCGTTGACAGAGAAAGAGATCTGGTTCAGCTGGGTAACGTTTGTCGTTTTTGCAACAAGCTCATAGCTGTTTTGTATAACTGTTAACGGAGATGTTGCCGGACGCGTGAAATCTACTGTCGGAGCCGGATTGGCTTTTCTGTAAATTACCGTAGTTGTCGTAGTCGCGTTTCCGTCATTGTTAGCTACATTGATAGTTGCAGTATTATAGCCTTCGATCAGCATTGTCCGGAAAGAGATCTGCTGACTGGCAGGATTGAATGTGAAATTCGTAATATTTTTCCCGTTCAGATTTACACTGATCTGGTTGCTCCCGGAAATATTCGTTGTGGTTGCTGTAAACGTATAGTCGTTGGTATTTACAGTTGTATTGGACTGATAAGGTGTGATAAATGCCACCGTCGGCGGATATTTCTGCAATTCCTGGGCAGGTGTGTAAATAATTGTTTCCGATTCGTTTGCCGTTCCGCACTCATTGGTCACTTTTATTGTGACAGTATTATTTCCTTTCTGCAATGGAAGTTGTGCTGTAATGGTGTTGTCAGATGGATTGAATGTGTAATTGGTATAATTCTGATTGTTATAGATAAACGAGATCTGATTTCTGTTCGTTACATTGAACACGCTTCCGATGAGCGTATAAGTAGAATTGCTGGTATATTCCGGAGATCTGAACGGTTGCTTAACAGAAATTACCGGATTCTGGCAGTTCACGGTTCTTCCATAAACGATAATTGTGCTGGCAACAGCAGTTCCGTCCTGGTTCGTTCCCGTTATTTCAAAAATGTTATTTCCCTGTTCAAGAACAACATAACAGGAAAAATCTTTTGTGGAGCTGTTGAATGAGAAGTTGTTATTGACAATACCGTTTTGTCTGAAAATGATATTCTCTTTCCCGTTAACATACAATGCTTTTGCATTCAGCGTAAATCTGTTGGAAGAGCTGGTGTACGGGCTTGTTGCCGGATTTGTGAAATATACCTGAGGAGGTTGTTCTGCCTTGCGCTCATAGATCACGGATGTTGATTCAGTAGCTGTTCCGTAAGCATTTCTTGCCGTAATTGTGATCACATTATTTCCGGGATTCAGCGATTGTGTCGTTGTAAACCGACCGTTTCCGGCATTGAATGTATAATCGGAAATTTGCCGCCCGTTGTATTCAACAGTCAGGTTGTTCTGATTATCAACTTCTTTTATCGTTGCCGTAAAGGTATAACGAGGCTCATTGACTACTTCTCCCTGTGCATACGGATTCGTGTAACGTATGGTCGGAGGAATTCCCGGTGTTGGCGTCACTACAATAGGAGGAGTGTTCTCTTCTCTTACCGTTTGTTTCTGGTGTCTTCCACGCAGGTAAAACTGGAAGAAAATAGTGGTGAAATGATAAACGTCATTTTTAGTGAACGCTTTTTCAGCAGTATAGCCGTCAAAATTGTCTTTATTGGTAAATGACATGGTGTGCTCCAGTCCGATACGGAACCCGTCGCTCACATTAAAGCTCAGCCCGATCCCGGCATTTCCTGTCAGCGCTGAAAATGTTTTATTCCCGTAGATATAAGATTCATAGGTTTTGTCGTGCATTGCATCGTATCCACTTTTTAAATGCGGAACGTATGTGGCATCGTATGGATAAATAAACCCATCGCTGTCCAGCAAATTACTTTTTACCGTATAATTAGAACTTGCAATTCCTCCGAAAATGTACGGCGCGAAAATACGTTTTGAATCCACGTTAAAACGTAAAAGCCCTTCCAGTGCAAAGTGATGATTCACGGTTCTGAAATTCCGGACAGTATAACCCAACTGGTGTTTGTAATCCGTTCCCGGCTCGCTGTAGATAGCCTCTGTAGAATTGGTCAGATAGGAATTATGCTTATTCTGTCCGTCCCAGCCTCCGCCGAAATAACGGATTCTAAGATCAAATTCAACCGCACGGTATTTAGCAAATGTATAACCGAACTTCAAACCTGCTCCTGCATTGAACCGGGTAGAAACATCCGCATCGGTATAAGTCATTCCGATCTCAGGAGTTAAGAAGAAATTACTGTGTGTTCTTTTGTAGAACTGTGCACCGGCACTTTCTGAAAAGAATAAAAAACACAATAAGATAAGGGCGTAGATATATTTCATAAAAACTGAATTTTTTCGCATAAAATCAAAAGTCGTTCCAAAAGTAATGAATTTGGATAAAAAGGAAGTGCCGCAAGGATTTTCTCACAGATCGTTTTACGGGTGAAAGAGTTGTTTCGAGTATTTTCACTTTGAAATTTAAACGAAACCCATTATTTTTTCGTTATTTCGTAGAGTTGAAAAAGTGCATACCATTAAATGGAAAAATACAGGAATTTTAAAAATAAATTGATTTCAATAGTGAAATTCAGAAAAATGCTGAATTTACTAATGATATTTTACTTGTTTTTTTATTCTTTTTCCGTTCTTGCACAACCGGCTTATGATGCCTGTTCCAATGCGTTGATGCTCTGTCCGAATGAAGTCTTTTCAGTAAATAACATCGGAGCAACACATACAAGCTACAATTTTGGGGAAGATGATTTTAATTTCTGCTTTATACCCAGGAAAACAATCTGGCTGAAATTTGAAACGAATAATAATGGCGGAGCAACAAATATCCTTTTGAGTGGCCTTAATTTTAATACTTCTGCCGGAAGCGGTGTGAACTTTATTTTGGTGAAGCCTGCCTATCCTTGTGACGGGACAACGTATGCAAACGATACTTGTGTGGCAGATATCCAATCGAGCTACCTGATACAGGTGGACAGCCTGGATCCCTTATCAACATATTATATCTGCCTTTCGGGGACAGATGTTGCAGGAACAATTTCTGAGTTTACACTGGACATTACGATCAGCGGGAAAGCCGTGAATCGCGTGCAGCCAACACTTTCCGTCTTACCTTCCAAAACCGTTTTATGCGCTCACGAAGAAATAGCGTTGTCTGCTTACCTGAACGATTGTCCCGATGCCGGGAAATACCGGTGGTATCGCAACGGACAGCTTTTCGCTATTTCCGATGATGATTATATTTTTACTTCCCAGATCAGTGATGGAGATATTTTTGCCGTAGAAAACAATTGCTTTCAATATTGCATTGATACGCTCAGGGCCTATACACAAGCTTTAACCGTGAAGACGTTTGATATCCAGGTATCCAACGATACTGCTGTGAATTATGGTAAGAATGCCATTTTACGGTGTTATACGGCTGTTGATTCGATTTTGTGGGAGCCGGGTTATTTTGTGCAGAATGCGGATTCTGTCTATACTTTTGCCTTTCCGAACGAAACAACTACGTTTTATGCGAATGCCTGGATTTCCGGGTGTAAAATTTCGAAGCCGATAGTTGTGGAAGTATCGGAGGATCTGAAAATTTTCAACACCTTTTCTCCGAACGGGGACGGGATTAACGATACCTGGGTAATTCCGGGAATAGAGAAGTTTCCGGACTGTGAAATAGCAGTTTTCACCAGATGGGGACAGCGTGTATTTTTCTCAATTGGTTACACTGAGGGGAACCGTTGGAACGGAACGCATAACGGAAAGAAGCTGGAAGCAGGAACGTATTTTTATACTATTGATCTTAAAGATTCCGCATTTCCTGATCTGATTAAGGGAGCAATAAATCTGATTCGATGAGGAAGCTGCTGGTTATTTTGTTGGTAGTTACCGGTTGTTTTGCGTTTGGGCAGCAATTGCCGCAATATACACAATGGTACTGGAATCAGTTTGCTTTGAATCCTGCTCATGCCGGAATCAGGGATTGCTTTGAGCTGAAAGCACAATATCGTTTTCAATATACCGGAATAGAAGGAATGCCTCATTACGGTAACTTTACACTGACGACTCCTATAAATCGTCCCCGGAAAGAATTTCTAACGCCGCGTCACGGGATCGGGCTGAAAATGGCAACGGAAAAAATCGGTATTTTTCTGACGAACCGCATTAATCTGTCCTATGCGGCCCATCTTAATTTTTCACAAGACAACCGGCTTTCCGTCGGAATTGATGCCGGTGTAAAACAATTGGCGGCAGATATCGGCAGCATTACCACAGAAAATTTCGATCCGACCGTTCATCAGTACGTTTCTAACTGGATGCCTGATGCAAATATTGGTTTTTGGTGGAATTCAAAAAATTACTATGTCGGATTAGTGTTCAAAGAGTTTTTAGGGTCCAAATGGAAAAATATCGGATTGGAATCCAGATATACAATGCACACTTTTCTGAACGGAGGCTACCGTTTTGTTGGTAAGAACGGATTCAGCTTTTTCCCGTCCATGCTTTTGAAAATGCCGGTAAAAGGAAAAACTTCCGCGGATATTGTCCTGCTGTTTGACCATAATAACCAGTTCAGCTATGCGATTTCTTACCGGACAAGCGAGGCAGTAATGTTTGCCTTTAATATAAAGATCAAAGAGATGTTCGCTATCGGCTATTCGTTTGATTATGTTTTCCGCCCTTTAGGAGGCTTCCCGAATTCCTCACATGAGATCAGTTTGACACTGAGTGGCTGCAAAGCTTATAAAAAAACGCAGACAGGTTGTGACCTGTTTTAAGAGAGAAGTCAGAGCGTTAGAAGTAAGAAATAAACGTCCATCTTTTGCCTTAATATCTTAACGTCCTGATATTATAACATCCTAAAGTCATAATATCCTGCAAATCCTCTAAAGTCCTGCCACCGTATTCAAAAAAACGCTGTTTATAACTATTCTCCCGTTCTGTTTTTTCAGGTCGATATTTCTTCAACTTTGTAAGAATTGATAAAAAATAAATGGTATGAAATTGCAGAATCTTTTTGTTTTATCTTTTTTTGTGGTGATGGCAGTGGCTTGTGTACCTTCTAAAAAATACAATGAGCTTTTAGAGAAAGAGCGGGCGTGTAATGAAGAGCTGGAGAAATACAAGTCAGCAGCAATTGATTTTGAATCGAAATTTAAAGATTGTGACACACGTTTGGGATTACTTCAGGGTGAAGTAGAGCAAATGAAAAAAGATACAGCGAAGGTAGGAGAAGAGCTACGTTTGGTACAATCCCAATATGATAAAATGGTGAATCAGGTTGTGGCGTATGAAAAGCAGCTGGATGAAGTAAGAAAAAGAGGTCAGCAGGAAAGTAGTTCTTTACAAGGTGAATTGAATTCCAAAAGTGACGAGCTGCGAAGAAAGCAGGAATTATTACAGGAGCTGGAGAATGAATTGAAGCAAAAACAGCAGTTGTTAGCAGACCGGGAAAAGCGAGTATATGAGCTGGAGGAGCTGATTAACCGGAAAGACAAAGCAATCAACGATCTCAAAAACCGTGTGCTGAGCGCATTGAAACCGTATGAAGATAAAGGTTTAAGCGTTGTTGAGAAAGATGGAAAATTATATGTTAGCCTGGAAGCGAAGCTTTTGTTTAAAACAGGAAGTACAAAAGTAGAAGAACAAGGGAAACAAGCTTTGGTCGATCTGGCAAAGATTCTGGAAACAGAAAAGGATATGGAGATTATTGTAGAAGGTCATACGGATACGGATAAACTTATTTCTCCGAACCATCCTAAAAATAACTGGGAACTTTCCGTATTGAGAGCAACATCTGTAGTTGAGATAATGCTTGCAAGTTCGAAAATGGATCCTAAAATTTTATCTGCTGCGGGACGTTCTGAATATTATCCTGTGGATGTAAATGACAAAGCTAAAAACCGCCGTATTGAAATTATTGTTGCTCCGAATTTGAAAGCCCTGTTTGAGCTGATTTCGAAGTAAATTTTTTACAGATCAGATATTGAGCAGCTATTTAAGGATAGCTGCTTTTTTTATGATCTTTTCAATTATCAAAACGGTTAGAAAATAATTTTTTTTATCAGAGAGAAATAACTGTTTTGAGAATAAACAAGAACAAAAGTAATTATCGCAAGACTGATGATTTTGTATAAAGCATTTACCCGCTTTGTTCTCCGAAGTAGATTATTGAGCAAAATGATAAAGTGAATTGTAATTGAAGTATATGTTAAAAATAAAAACATAATATCTCCTCCGCCATCTTTATTAAATAGAAATAATGAAGAAAAGGTAAAATATCCTAAAAAGATAAGGACTGTTATCGTAAATAATTGTATAAATGTTTTCATTTTATAGTTCAGCTTTTTTTAATAAAGTATTCACTAACTCCCGGAAATTTTTCACATTAGATTTGTTGTCGTCATATATTGATATTTTCAATGTTTCTTTTGAATTTTGAAGCAGAAAAATATTGCCGGCATTTCCAAGAGGATTTTCGCTTATTTTTGCATCTATCAATTGATGACAATATTTATTAATCGCACTTTCTGCATTCTCTGTAATATTTACGATAGTATCTGTTACTTTTTCTAACGGTAAAATCCCAAATCGATCCATTTTGTCACAATCAGTATCATATTTTATATAATTAGCGCAATATGTAGTGTCTTTGATATAAACTTTAATAATCTCTTTATGACCGCCCCATTCTCTGCATTCACTAAATCTGGCATAAATAAAAATGGTATCATTAAGGGAATAAAAATTTAAGTTGGAAAAGAAAGTGGTGTAATTATCTTCCTTTTCAAATGATCTCGGTTTATTATGTTTAGTAGTACAACTACATACTAAAAATAACATTGTTAAAAAGGACAAGATTCTCACAAAATTCAATTTATTAAATAATAAAAATATAATTGATTAAAGAGTAATAGAATAGTTTTTGAAAAATATTGGAATAAAAAAAGGACACGGAATCATCTGTGTCCTTTTTCTAATATTTAAAATCACATCTTATAAGTGAATCACTTCTCCGTATGCAGCAGCGGCAGCTTCCATTACTGCTTCTGACATTGTAGGATGCGGATGTACTGTTTTGATCAATGCTTCTCCTGTAACTTCCAGTTTACGCACAGCAACAATCTCAGCGATCATTTCCGTTACATTTGCGCCGATCATGTGTGCCCCTAACAATTCACCGTATTTTGCATCGAAAATCAATTTCACAAAACCATCTTTTGCTCCGGCAGCACTTGCTTTTCCTGAAGCAGAGAACGGGAATTTACCCACTTTGATTTCGTAACCTGCTTCTTTTGCTTTTTTCTCAGTGTATCCGACAGAAGCCACTTCCGGATTACAGTAAGTACAGCCCGGGATATTATTATAATCCAAAGGCTCCGGATGATGTCCTGCAATTTGTTCTACACAGATGATACCTTCCGCGGAAGCAACGTGCGCTAATGCCGGTCCGGGAACGATATCTCCGATAGCATAATAACCAGGGATATTTGTCTGGTAATACTCGTTTACCAGTACTTTTCCTTTGTCAGTAGCAATACCAACTTCTTCCAGTCCGATCCCTTCGATATTTGTTTCAATTCCCGCAGCAGAAAGAACAACGTCACATTCGATCACTTCTTCGCCTTTCTCGGTTTTCACAGTCACTTTACAACCCTTTCCTGCCGTATCTACTTTTTCCACAGCAGAAGAAGTCATGATTTTGATTCCTGCTTTTTTGAAGGATTTTTCTAATTGTTTTGAAACTTCCTCGTCCTCTACCGGAACAATATTCGGCATGAATTCAACAACTGTTACTTCAGTACCGATGGAATTATAGAAATAAGCAAATTCAACTCCGATAGCACCTGAACCTACAACAACCAGTTTTTTAGGCTGCTCCGGCAAGCTCATCGCCTCTCTGTAACCAATGATTTTCTTACCATCCTGCGGTAAATTAGGAAGGTTTCTGGAACGTGCACCCGTTGCCAGGATTATTCCTTTAGCAGCAGTGTAGTCAGTTGCTTTTCCGTCTTCTCCCGTAACAGTAACGATTTTCCCTGCTTTGATTTTTCCCGTACCTTTAATTACATCGATTTTATTTTTTTTCATCAGGAACTGAATTCCTGCGCTCATACCATTCGCAACGCCGCGGCTTCTTTCTATGATTGCTTTGAAATCAGCTTTTGCTTCTTTCACCTGGATACCGTAGTCAGCAGCATGTGTCAGATATTCAAAAACATTTGCACTTTTTAATAAAGCCTTTGTCGGAATACATCCCCAGTTCAGGCAGATTCCTCCTAAAGAATCTTTTTCGACAACAGCCGTTTTTAGTCCTAATTGAGAGGCACGGATCGCAGTTACATATCCGCCCGGGCCGCTACCGATTACAATGATGTCGTAATTCATATCGTACTTTTATAATAATTTCGATTTTTTGCGAATATACTAATTAAATCTCAGATGAAAGATTGCTATTTTTTGCGAACGATTAACTTTGTGATATGAAAGTATTGATGGTTTGTCTTGGGAATATTTGCCGTTCGCCTTTAGCTGACGGTTTGCTTCGCAGGAAGGTAGAAGAACAAAATCTGCCGTTTATTGTTGATTCTGCCGGTACTTCGGGATTTCATGAAGGAGAAAAGGCAGATGCAAGAATGATAGAGACGGCAAAGAATTTCGGGACTGATCTGAGTTTTCTTCGTTCCCGCCCGATTACCAAATCCGATCTGGATGAATTTGACGTTATTTATGTCATGGACAGAAACAATTACCGGGATGTGATTGGAATATGCTCTACAGACGAACAGCGCGAAAAAGTGATTCCTATTCTGGATCTGGTTTATCCTGAAGAAAACAGAATTGTTCCGGATCCGTATTACGGAGGAACCCAGGGATTTATTGATGTGTACGAAATGCTGGACGAAGCAACGGATAAAATTATTTCAAATTTTAAAATGAATGGCAAAAGGTAAATTATATTTGATACCAACAACTCTGGGAAGTGAGACAACACAGCATATTATTCCCGCGGAAGTAGCTCAGCTGGCAATAAGACTAAGAAGCTTTGCCGTGGAAGATATAAAATCGGCACGCCGTTATCTGCGTAAGCTGGACAGGGAATTTCCGATTGATGAATCCCGTTTTTTTGTTATTAATAAAAGGAGCACAGCTGAAGATGTAATGCCTATTATTCGCTTGCTGTTAAGTAGTGAAGATGTCGGAGTGATTTCTGAAGCGGGATGTCCGGGAATCGCTGATCCGGGAGCGGAATTAGTTGCTGTTGCACATCAGCATGAAATTCACGTGCATCCTCTTGTTGGCCCTTCTTCGATTTTACTGACACTGATTGCGAGCGGATTTAACGGACAGCAGTTTGCTTTTCACGGATATTTGCCGAAAGACAGGAAAGAACGTGTCAGGAAGATAAAAGATTTGGAGTTTAATTCCAGAAAGTCGGGAGTCACAAATCTTTTTATGGAAACTCCGTTTCGGAATAATAATATGATAGAAGATTTGCTGAACGAGTTGATGGACGACACACTGCTGTGCATTGGTTCGGATCTCACAAACCCTAATGAGCGTATTCAGACAATGACCGTTGCAGAATGGAGAGAAAAAGCGTATGATCTGAATAAGATCCCTGCAATATTCGCTATTGGAAAGTATAATTAAGACATGAGAAATTTAATCCTTCGGTTTCTGGATCTTTTTTATCCTTTGTTCCGGCCGGTCATGAACAAGCAGACGTTTCATTATGCGGCATGCGGAGGAATAAATATGTTTATGGATTTGTTGCTGTATTTCGTTGCGTTTAATTTCATTTTCAAAAAAGAGGTTGTTCAGCTGACCCCTTCCATCGCATTTGAACCATATATTGCAGCTTTTCTTTTTTCATTCATCATTACTTTTCCTACAGGCTTTCTGCTTTCCAAGTACGTTGTCTGGACGGAATCTAATATCAGAGGAAGAATACAGTTGTTTCGTTATTTTCTGTTAGTGCTCATGAACCTTTTGCTGAATTATGCATTATTGAAAATTTTCGTCGAAGTATTTCATATTTTTCCGACTGTTTCAAAATTTTTGACGATTGTTATCGTTGTTACATTCAGTTACCTGACACAAAAACATTTTACATTTAAAGTGAAAAAATAAATTTTTAATTAAGAGATTAAATAATTGGTATCAAGAGTTTTAAATTATTATAAAGATTTGGCAGGTTATTTGTTTAGAATATTTCGCATTTAAACAGAATGACAAAAAGTTGAAAGATTAGTCGCTGTTTAAAACAAACTTGCTATATTTGAAAAGAAGGGTTTAACAACTTAATTTAATTTATGAAGAAAATTTTACTAGTTAGTTTTTTACTTTTTTCTGCTGTTGTCGCTGTAGCACAAGCGGATGACTGTTTTAAAAAGCTGGAAGACGCTTTTGCAAAAAGAGGCTCATACGCAGTTCCCGACGATATGTACCGGAATGTAATCGTTTCTTTCTTTGAAGGAAATGAATCTTATTGTTATAACGGTAAAGCGAGAGTTGAAAATGGCGTCATAAAATCGATTTTTATTCAATATAAAGATGATACTTACGACTTGTTTATGGATAAAGATATCTATAATGCAAAAAAGCAGGCTGTTATAATTACAAATGGAATATCAGATATGATCGTTACCAGCAAAGGAGAGAAATTAAAAATCGTTTTCATAGATAAGCTGAAGCCAAAGCCAAAATCATATAAGCAGGCATCGTTACCTGATGATTTATAGATAAAATTAAAGCGGATTTCACAGTCCGCTTTTTTTATGTTTAATCTGAACTTTATAGCTTATATTTCTTCATGAATACGTCCCAGTCCCAAAGAAAGTTCTCAATTAGATGATCGAGCCTTTTGAGGAACAAAGGATTTGGAGTCTGCATTCGTTTAAAATATTCGTCCTGAAAATCACTTAAATTATACTTGAAGAAAATCGCTTTTGAGATTCCGTACAATACATTCTTTGACGGATGATTGACACGCTGAATAAACTGATAATAATGTTTGATAACCTCTTTTATTTTTAAAGCGTCTGCATTGTAAATAATAGCTAATTTAGAAATGATGTCAGATTTTATTTCCTCAACTTCCTGAGGTTCAAAGAATTTATCTAATAAATGGAAATTAGCGGCTAATATGATTAATTGAAATTGATCAAAGCTCTCCTTTTTAATTTCAGGAGAGACAACAAACGCAGGATCACTATTCATCATATCCGCTATTACTTCAAAGCCAGCTTCAGTAGCCTCAAATATAGCGTTGATGAATATATTGGAAAACTGATCGCTTGAAAGTCTTTTTCTCAGTAAAGTGCCAAACATACAATACCATTTATTCTTACAAATATAGAATATGTGTATTTTTGTTATCTTTACTTGAAGTCCGCTTTATTAACGAAGTTATTAACAACGTGAGTTTTCTGTTATTAAATAAAAATGAAAAATAAAATTCTCTTCATAATTTCTTTACTATTATTTTTTTCCTGTTCAGAGTCGCAGAATAAAAAAAAGCATGCTCCTGATGCGGTATCTGCCAAAGAAGAGAGTCCGAAAGAATTAGCGGTAAACGATACTGTTGTCCTGGATATGAAACTGTCCGATAAAGTGATAAAAGTATTTTCCAAAAAAGACGGTACTGTTATTAATTCTGAATTAAAACGTTTTATTCCCCAGTTTTTAGATACCAGCACTTTGATCCTTGCGATTGACAATCAGAATGAATTTATCAGGCTGAGAAAATTAAAGTCAGATTTATCAAATGCTTTATCTTTGGCTGCAACCCAGGAAGGAGCAAAATATTCCGGTGAATTAAAAATGCTGTTATCATCTCTGAGCCTGGATAATTTACTGCCGCGGGTGGATTCGGAGAAATTTCCACGAGAATTTACGGTTTGGTTCAAAAACCAGTCTTTTTACAAGTTATATGAACAGGCTTCATCTACTGAGGAGGGAATGAAAGATTATTTCTTTATTAATGAAAAACCCGTTCTTCTCAGAAAAATGTATGTAAGGAGCGGGCAGAAGGTTGAAAAAGGAGAGCTGCTGTTTGAATTTATTGATAACTCGGGATTTCTTACCTATAAAACAGGGATAAAGTTTAATAAAGGCGATATTATTAAGGTGACTGACCAGGTTTCAGGAGAAGAACTGAATGATTATATAATAAATGACGGATCTGTTTCCATTACCAGAAAGAACACTACCAATCCTCCCGATCTGATAAAAATCAATGTAATACTAAAAACCAGCCTGAGTTAACTTCATGAAAAAAATAGCTTTTATAACATCGGGAGGTGATGCTCCCGGAATGAATGCCGCGATCAGGAGCATTGTAAAGACATGTTTGTTTCATAATTGTGAACCTTATGGTTTTTACAACGGATTCCAGGGAATGGTTGAAAATGAATTCAGGCGATTTAACTATAAAGATGTAAATAATATTATTTTTCAGGGAGGAACAATTCTCAGTTCGTCAAGATCAGATGATTTCCGGACATTCGAAGGCCGTGAAAAAGCATATAATAATCTGAAGGCAATCGGAATTGAAGGCTTGATTGTGATTGGTGGGGACGGTAGCTTTAAAGGAGCCTCGGTTTTTTCTGACGAATTTAATATACCTGTTGTAGGGGTGCCCGGAACAATTGATAATGATATCTTCGGGACAGATTACTCCATAGGTTTTGACACTGCTTTAAACACTGTTGTTGAAAATGTAGATAAGCTGAGAGATACGGCGAACAGCCATCACCGTATGTTTTTTGTTGAAGTAATGGGCAGGCATTCCGGATATATTGCTTTACATGCAGCTATTGCTTCCGGAGCGGAAATGGTTTTGATCCCGGAAAGGGAAGTGGAGCTGGAGGCTTTTGCAAATAGCTTATGCCGGATGAATAAAGGAGAAAGAGGTAGTATTTTTATTGTGGCGGAAGGAGATGAGCTGGGCGGAGTTGAGGAGCTGACCAATAAGCTGGCGCCTTATCTTAAAGCATTTGATGTCAGAACAACTGTATTGGGGCATATTCAGCGTGGAGGCAGGCCGAGTGCATTTGACAGAATTCTTGCAACCCGGCTTGGAAGTGCTTCTGTAGAAAGCCTTATTAACAAGGAGAACAAATTGATGGTGGGATTTTCAAATAACACCTTATCTAAGGTGAAATTGGAGGATGCTGTAGGTCGGAAACACAAAATAGCCAGGGAAGACATGGAGATTCTTGAAAAATTACTTACGCTATCCTATTGATAATTATGAGATTGTGATTTCTCAAAAAAAATAAAATAGAAAAGGTTTGTAAAAGACCAAAAAGTGTGTAATTTTGTCCCCGCTAAACGAGGCGGTTGAATGTTTGAAATAGTAAAGGTAGTGATGTTGGTTC
>MKVF01000003.1 GCA_001899145.1 Flavobacteriia bacterium 40-80 | reverse complement strand
CACCTTGACTTATTTTTAGTACTTTTTTAATTTTAATAAACAATAATCATCTAATTATAAGACACTTAATTTTTAAATTGTTCATATCAACACATTGGCGACATTACCCATTTGACACATTACCCACTATCGGCATCTTGGATAAATGAAAAATCGGCTATCAGGGATCAATTCATTCAACATCCATAATAATTTGTCAACTTTCTCATCACAATAATAATAAGTAAATGACCAGTATTTTCCTTTATATTCATCTACAAATGAAATTTTCATGGGGAGAGTATGAAAACGAATAATCTTTTTCCCCTCTTTGTCATAAACACCTAATTTCTTTTTGTTTATATTCTTTGGAAAATTTTTGTGAACATATTCATTAATACGGTAGAAATTATCTCGATCTAATTGAGCAAATGGGATATATAATGACGAGTACGATATACTATCGTAACTATTTATATCTTCATATCTTAAATTGGTACAGGTAAGCCCTGTTTTAGAAAGAGAAATCGTTGCTGATGGAGAGCAATTTCCCACAGCATAGAAATCAATTTTTATATCAATAGTTTCGCATAGTGTTTTGGGTTGAGCTATAACAATAGAAGGAACTATTGAAAGGAAAAGAAGTATTATTTTTAAGTAATGATTCATGATATTATTAATTATTAATGAAAATGATTGCCTTCCACAACTTGCTGGACGGCACGTCGTAAGTTGAAACTTTCATAAGGCATAACCAAAGTTGGATTTATATTTGCTTTATATATCTGATAAGCATTTTGTCTAAATTGTTCTATTCCATCTGGATCATACGCTCCTTCAACTTTATAAGCGTCATATTCCATATCTAAAATATTATCAAAATCGCCTTTAACTAACTGTACACCATGACGATTTTCATGAATATTGGTAGCATCTTGATGAGCTCTGACATATACATGAATAACTTGTTTTTTAACTCCTCCGCTAGTTTCTCTTTCAGTAACTACAGTACTAACAAACCCATTTAATTTTTTTCCTTGTAATTTTTCTTCTTGATCAAAGGCTTCTTTTGAACTAGAATATTCGTAAATAGGAGTATCTTCTCTTAATATTAATTTAAAATCGTTCACTATTGTATGAAGATTTTCCAACCTATCTTTTAATTCAGATCCACGATTCTTTAAGTCCTTTAAAGCACCCTTTTCATCTTTACTAAGTTTAGTATTTTTCCCCTTATATTCTAATTCTCTAATCTTTTGGTTTACATCATTATGCTCTGTACTAACTTGTTTCAATAAATCCTTCGATTTATTATAACCCTTAAGGAAAGTCTCTCTAGCTTCATTATCACAAAAACTAGTGTCCCTTCCGTTTCTATCCACAAACCAAATCGGGTTATTAGCAAATGTTGCATAAGGACTTTCATATTCTTTAAATACAGGATCAACATTCCACCTTCTACCTAAACGACTATCATACTGCCAGAACTCTGCGGTGTAGCTGTTTCCTTTACCAGAAACTTCATCCACTCTCTCCTGACCGTTAAACCCATAGATATAGTTTATACGTGGATTTTCAATGCTTTTAGCAAAGGTCAGGTAATTTATACCGCTGTTTTTATATGTGCTTGATGTGGTTTGCATTAAGTTTTTGCAACAGAACCAAATATACAAAAAATAGACACATTCTGCACAAAATCAATAATAAAAACATACACTTTTCATACTTTATCTATACACTATCCGTACTTTATCCATACAGGAAGTAAGACAATAAAAAAACCGCTCTAACAGGATATTAGAACGGCTTTTTCGTAGGTGGCGGTTTTATATTATTTCTCTATGAGGTGCGTGTAAATTTGGGTGCTTTCTAAACTGCTGTGACCTAAAAACTGGCTGATATTTTCAATGCTCATTCCGTTCTGTAACAGGTGTGTTGCTATTGAGTGCCTTAAAACGTGCATAGAAAGCCGTTTTTGCTTTACTTCTTCGTTTTCGCACACGTTTTGCAGATGTTTGAGCATTTTGTTAAGGTCGTTTTTGTATTTTAAAATCAGTCGGTTGTGTGATGCTTTTTGCTTGTTTCTAAAGTTGTACACGTAGTTTTGCAGTTCCCTGTAAACTCCTGTACTCATTGGGATAAATCGGTCTTTGTAGTTCTTTCCTTTTTGCACAAAAACGGTTTTCCGTTCAAAATCAACGTCCTGAAAACGGATTTTCAGGCACTCCGACAAACGAAGTCCACAACCGTAAGCAAGTGCAAAAATCAGCTTTAGTTGGTAGTGGTTCTGCTCTCGGTGGATAAAATTTAAAGTCGGATAAGTAGATTCTATTGCATCCAAAAGCGTTTTTATTTCCTGCTGTGTCAGTATTTCTATTTTTCGGATTCTCTCGTCCTTATCGACAGGCAAACGGTAATTTGTCGGTATGGGTGCATTTTGCAACCCTTGACCGTGCAGGAACTCTAACAGTTTATCAACGGCAATAAAACTGTGATTTAAGTGTGACACGCTTAATAAATGTCCTGTTCTACGCTTGTTTGGACGGTTTTCCAAATAGTTAAAATACTGGCTTATGTGTTTTTGAGTAAGTTGGTTTAATTGGCTTATGCTTTGTGTTTCTAACCACTCTAAAAAATCACGTACACGGTATTTCCAATCGTAAATCGTACCATTGGAAAAACCCAAAGTATCAAGCCATACAGCATATTGTTCGTTTATTTCTCTGTAATTGGTGTTCATTGCTTAGAATGGATGAAGTTTACTAATATCGTCCGTGAGCTGTTGCAAGTCGTTTACCTTGTACCTTTCTGTTGTACTAATGTGGCGGTGTCCTGCCATATTTTGGGTTTTGCGAAGTCCATAAACTTTGAGCCAGTTTGTAATTACGGAAGCCCTGATTTGCTTAAAATTCAAAAAGTTGCTGTCTATCTCTTTTAGTTGTTTTATAAGCGGTTTAAAAACGTGCATCAGGTTTGGGCTGTCCGTTTGTTGTTTGCTATACTCTGGAAGCGTTAAAAAGAGTTTTTCGTTTTCCTGTGTGTGGTATTCCAATAATTGAGGTCGGATATTCTGTAAATAATTCATTAAAATGCCTATCTGCGTTGCTTCGAGCATTAAAATGCGTTCGCTCGACTTTCTGCCACCTCTTATTTTTAACGTAGCATTCATTAAATCAAGGTCGCACAGCTCTATTGTGTCTATTTCCTTTGTGGTAGCTCCCTGATTGATTAGGATATTTAAAATTACTGCGTTTCGTTGTTTGCTTAAATCGGATTGTCTGCGTTGGTTCTTCGGTATATGGCTGTTATCGTAATTCCGTACAAACAGCAGATAAAAGTTATCGTAAAGCTGTTGTAGTTCTTCGGTTGTGTAAATACGGTAAAGACTTGTTTTCTTTGTACCCCGTATTTTTAAAAAAGCACACGGATTTACGTTTATTTGCTGTTCTTTGTGCAGGAATGAAAAATAATGATTCAGGGAGTTTAAAACCCGTGAACGGCTGATATTTTCTAAGTTCCGTTTGTTCTTTAAATACTCTAAATGTTTTAATATGTCGGGTTTTGTTATTTGCGTTTCCTCTTTGTCTATCCAGGAAAGGAACAAAGCAAGTTCACGCACATAATGCGCAATGCTTGACGGTGCAAGGTTTTTACTTTGCAGATAACTGATATATTCCTGTTTTAGATAGATATTTTCTTTTTGGTGTCGTCCTACTCTCATTGTCTTGTATTTAGTGGGTTTTGGTGTTGGTCATCGGGTTTTGTCCTACTGACCAACTGCAAGCGTGTAGTAATACTTTTGGTCTTTCAGTTCACGGTTAAGTTTGCCCTGTTCCCATAATAGTTTTAAGTATCGGGCTTCTATACTTTGACTGCGGTTTGAAAGAGGTGTTATATCACTGGGCAGATATTCACGCCCGTTATTTTGGTTTTCCAGTTCTAAAAGCAGTTTAAAAGTATATTGTTCTTTTTCTTCGATTCGTGTTTTCGGTGCTTGTTCTGGTTCAGGTTCTTGTTTTTCGTTCTCGGATTGTCTGCTGATATTGTCAAGCGTATTTTTAATACTTGTTTCAATGTTGTTTTGAAGCTGTGCAAGTTCGTTTAAGTCCGTGAGCTTGTAAATAAATCCGCCACGGTGTTTATTTCCGCCTGTGATTTGCAGGTAATGAAAAAGTGTAAGTTCTTGTAAATAGCGGTTTAATGTGCGTGGGTGGATTGGTTTTGCTTTTCTAATGTCAAGGGCTGTAAACTGTTTTGTTTTGGCTTCTGCTAAGTACTTTTTGAGCCAGTTGTAAAATCCCCGTGCCGATGTGCTTAACTCGTCAGCTTTGCGTAAAAGACTGTTTTTAAGAAGTGAAAACGCTAATTCTATATCTTCCGGAGCGGTTTTTGTCAAAATTTCGCCTGTCTGCTCATTTACAACCTTTTCCCGTTGATGCTGGAAAAAGAAGGTAACGACTTCAATAAAATCAAGCAATAATAACAGCGTTTTTCGTGGGTGTGGTAAGTCTTCGGGCAGTTCTATGAGTGGGGCAAACGGATTTATTACGCTGACATTTTCAAGTGAGGAAATCACACATTTTAAACGGTGTGCCGTTTGATTAATCACGGTTCTGTCAATCAAGCCAGCGGATATTTTCCGCTGATAATTCATAATTTCAATATCCTGTGTGTGGCTGTGGTTCAGGTGCAGACAAAGAAAGGGAAGACTTAAATTTTCGTAATTCTTTTCGCAGTAGGCGGAAGCCAACAAACAAAGTTTTGCGTTTACTTCAAAAGTTGTGGAGTGTAAAAGTCCGTCTTTGTTCTTTGTTGCTCTTGTTTTGGTTAGTTTTCCCTGTGTTTGAAGCGTTGCAAGTGGTGTTAACATCTGCTCTGTAAACTCTAAATCTTCAATAAACAATACTTTGCCGTCTATTTGTTGGCTGTCAAAATAATACAAGGCATTTTCACTTATTTGGGTGTGTAAACTGTACGCATTTTGTGGCATACAGGAAGACAGTTTTTGCAGTAAATAGCTTTTGCCGATTCCCGATTTTGCAAGGCACAAAACAGAAAACGGATTGCTGAACCTGTGCGAAGCCATTGCAAGGAACAGAATTAAGGCGTTTTCATCTTCTCCCAATATTCCAAGATTGTTAAAGTCGGTTTTCAGATTTGCAATCAGGTTTTTATCGTTTAAATATGCCCGTGCGGTTCGTACTTCTTCTTCACTTAATTCAAAAGTGTTTGTTTCCTTTCCTTTCGGATATTTGAGCCGTTCCAGTTTGTAGCTTTCAAGTTCGGTTATAAATCCGTGAACCGTTTTAGATACGTCCAATAGTTTCAGTTCCCACTTTTCGCAAAGCGTGCGCAAAAGTTTATCCGTTTGGCTGTCGGTGTATAAATCGAGTGTTGAGCGCAAAGGCGGATAATCTTTGTAGGTTATCCGAAGCGTGCAAACCATTCTTTCTATTTGCTGTAAATCAACTCCGCCCAAAACGTCAATCGTTAACAGCTCGTTTTGATACGTTATAAAATGCGGATTGTGAACCTGTAAATTTTTCATTTTATTCATGGATTTAACTCACAAAAGAACAAAGCCACAACAGAAAAAAACTAATAAAGATATGAACACCAAAACCAAGCGGAAACCCTTATTTTCTGTCCGTTCAGAGGGATTTTATA
>MKVF01000002.1 GCA_001899145.1 Flavobacteriia bacterium 40-80 | reverse complement strand
GCTTGCACCTGTTCCTAAAGAGCCGCCGCTGACTGCTATTGTTTTGCTCGTTCCTGCACACGTATTATCATTTGCCGTTACAGATGCAGATGAAGCCGCTGAAGATGTAGTTTTAACCGTTATTGTTTGCGAAGCACATGTAGTGGACGTTCCGCAATTATCTATTTTTTTCGTATAATAAGTCGTTGTTGAAGTTGGAGAAACAGTAATAGATGCCCCTTCACCTATCATAGGATCTGTAGAGAGTTCAATAAAGTCAAAATCGACAACGGCCCCATTAGTTGTTGCCCAGTCAAACCTCCAGCCATAGATTGTCCCGGTCCAGTTTGCACTGGATGACATATTTAGAGAGAGAGTATGCCAAGCACCGTCATTAATATACGTCCCGGCAACTTTCTGGGCTTCTGCTAAATCACTATTTGCTGCATTTTTCGAGTAGTAAATTTCGACACCTGTTGCAGAGGTAGTTTTGTAACGAATATTGATGTATTTATAAGTTGTGGCAGCAAATGTTCCTAAGTTAGCCATTCCAATATTAGGGTCAACGGTAGAAGAAGTTGCTGTCAATATTCCGTTTGCAACCGAGGCTGTTGTTGACACTAATGAGCCGGGAACAGCATCCCAACGGTTGATATATCCTGCCGTACAGCTCCCTGTGTACCATAAATCTACTGCATTTGTTCCGTTTGTTCCTCCGGTGGAAGTTAGTGTAGTACTAGTCCCTGTACATATTGTATTTCCAGCAGATGAAGTAATTCCTGTAGGTGCTACGGAAACTGTACAAGAAGGTGGAACAATCGTTATACGTACATAGCCTTGCGCCCCCGCTCCACCGGCTGCTCTCGCAGGGCCAGAATCTCCCCCCCAAAGGTATGCAGCTGCACCGCCGCCACCGCCGCCATAAGTTGCACCACCACTTCCTGCTTTAGGACTTGGTGAACCCCCTGTTCCCGGAGAAGTTGGTTGTTTTCCTCCAGCACCTCCAGCACCAGACACAAAACTACCAGTTCCTTTTGCACCAGCATTACCATTACTTGATGAACCAGCACTACCTGCTGATCCTGTATTTCCAGCACCACCGCCGCCGCCGCCGTAATCCCATGTCCCAGTTGCACCATTCCCGCCATTTCCGCCTGAATATCCAGCACCTATCCCAACAGTTCCGCCATTTCCTCCGCTTTTTGTACCACTTGTAGATCCGGTTCCTCCCACACCTCCATTTGCTTGAACAATAGTTCCTACATAACTAGGATCTCCATTTCCGCCATTTCCGCCAGAATTATTCCCAGCACTTCCTCCTTTACCAACGGTAATAGTTAAAGTCCCTCCTGCTGTAAAAGTATAATTACTAGTTGCATAGGCACCACCGCCTCCTCCTCCGCCATCAGCAACACCACCAGAAGAAGTATAAGCACCACCGCCACCACCGCCTCCGCCGACACATTCTATGGTCATAGTTGAACCGGCAGGTATTCCTGATAAATTTGAGCTTCCAACAGTTGTAAAGTTATAAACAGTTGTTCCAGCACTATAGGTTTGGCTTTGTCCCCAAGCGTTCACGTTTAAAGCCAATAAACCAAGGAAAGCACTAAATGAAAGTAACCATTTTGTCATAGGTAATACAGAATTAAAGTTTGATTGTTTAGGATGTAATGAGAGGTGAGTAATAGGGTTTTAGTAAAGAGCAAATGTAATATATTTTTATAAGAAAAAAATTTTTTCATTATCATAAAGTAAATAATGTTAAATTTCTATTGTGTGGTTTCGAAAGTGGAGGCAGAAATCATATCCAACTTATGTCGATATAGGACGCTGATAACGCGAATGAAGCGGATTGAAGCAGATTTTTGAATAAATAAATGAGTGGAGATTATTAATACTTTGTCAGGATTAAAATCATAATAAATCTGCGACATCGGCGGGCCGTATTACACTGATAATGATGGAGCGCTGATGACACGGATGAAGCGGATTAACACAGATTTTTGAACAAAGTGGTGGAAATCATTAAAAATCTTGTCAGGAAAAGATCACAATAAATCTGCGTATCCATAATCAGTTCAACATGTATCCTTGCCACATTTATCAATAATGAATCTAAATAGCTTTTTTATTTCATTTGAATTGTTGTAGTTGTTAAATTTGCGGATATTATTTTCAAATCAGTTATTAACAAATGAGTAAATCAGTTCTTTTAAAATCGTCCCTGGCCAAGAAATACTGGATGGCACTTACAGGATTGTTTTTATGTCTCTTTTTGGTAGGACATTTAGCGGGAAATCTCCAGTTGTTAAAAGCAGGAGAAGAGGGAAGGAGAGCATTTAATGAGTATGCGTACTTCATGGCTCATAACCCTGTGGTTAAAATACTTTCTTACTTAACTTATATCTCCATTATCTTTCACGTGATCGACGGATTTTTGCTGTTTGCACAAAACAGGAAGGCACGCCCGGTAAAGTACGCCCACACCAGGCCACAGGAAAATTCAAGTTTCGCATCCAGAAACATGGCGTTACTGGGAACATTGATCTTGGTATTCATTGTGACGCACATGCAGAACTTCTGGTACAAAGCGAAAATTTCCAACGGCCCGTTCCCTTTGCATACTTTAGTAAAAGAAATTGACAATCAGGAATATGATCCGGCAACAGGAGCTATTGTTAACAAAAAACAGGACGTCAAATTATACTTACTTACAAACGGTCAGTATCAAATGATCGATCTGGAAGATAAAGACAACATAGAGCTAAGACATAACACGGAAATCTATAGCAAAAAATTAGATGTAAAAGTAGCAGAAGGCTACAAAGACTTACACTCTCTGACAACCGCTTTTTTCGGCCATGACAATTCAAAATACGGATTCCCGAAGAATGACTTGGCAACAGTCGCTGTTATTTTTTATGTGGTTTCAATGCTCGTTTTGATTTTCCACTTATGGCACGGATTTTCCTCTGCTTTCCAGTCACTGGGATTAAGAAGTAAAAAATATGCGCCAATCATCATCACTGTGGGAAAAATTTTCGCAGTAGTTGTTCCGGTTCTGTTTGCAGTGATTCCGGTGTACCTTTATTTGACAAAATAATAAGTTAAAAGATTTTAGAATATGTCAGTTTTAGACTCAAAAATACCAGCAGGTCCAATTGAAAGAAAGTGGACTGATTATAAGAACAAAATCAGATTAGTAAACCCGGCAAATAAGCGTAAAATTGACGTAATTGTTGTGGGGACAGGTCTGGCGGGAGGTTCCGCAGCTGCTACCTTGGCAGAATTAGGATATAACGTGAAAGCGTTTTGTTTTCAGGATTCACCGAGAAGAGCTCACTCTATCGCAGCTCAGGGTGGTATCAACGCGGCGAAAAACTATCCCGGTGACGGAGACTCCGTTTTCCGTTTATTCTATGATACAATCAAAGGTGGTGACTATCGTGCACGTGAAGCAAATGTTTACCGTTTAGCGGAAGTTTCGGCAAACATTATCGACCAGTGTGTGGCACAGGGAGTTCCGTTTGCACGTGAATACGGTGGCTTGTTAGACAATCGTTCCTTTGGTGGTGCGCAGGTTTCCCGTACTTTTTACGCGAAAGGGCAAACCGGACAGCAATTATTACTGGGTGCTTACTCTGCCATGTCCCGCCAGATTGGTAAAGGAAAAATTAAAATGTATACACGTTACGAGATGCAGGATCTTGTATTAGTGGATGGAAAAGCAAGAGGTATCATCGCAAGAAATCTTGTGACAGGAAAATTAGAAAGGTTTTCTGCTCATGCCGTTGTTGTAGGTTCAGGAGGCTACGGAAATGTATTCTTCCTATCCACTAACGCCATGGGGTCCAACGTAACTGCAGCTTGGAGAATTCATAAAAAAGGAGCATTTTTCGCTAACCCTTGCTATACTCAGATTCACCCGACTTGTATCCCGGTTACAGGAGATCATCAATCGAAACTGACATTGATGTCAGAATCTCTCCGTAATGACGGACGGATCTGGGTGCCTAAGAAAATGGAAGATGCCATTGCGATTCGTGAAGGAAGGTTAAAACCGACGGATATCGCAGAAGCAGACAGAGATTATTATCTGGAAAGAAGATACCCTGCTTTCGGAAACCTGGTTCCGCGTGACGTGGCGTCCCGTGCAGCAAAAGAAAGATGTGACGCCGGTTTCGGAGTGAATGCAACGGGCGAGGCTGTTTACCTGGATTTCTCTTCCGCTATCGAGCGTTACGGAAAAGAGCAGGCGATGATTCACCACATGACAGATGCGACACCTGAGCAGATTTATAAGCTGGGAAGAGACTTAGTAGAAGCGAAATACGGTAACTTATTCCAGATGTATTATAAAATTACAGATGAAGATCCGTATGTAACCCCAATGAAAATTTATCCAGCGGTTCACTATACGATGGGAGGCGTCTGGGTTGATTACAACCTGATGACAACCATAAAAGGCTGTTATTGTATTGGAGAAGCCAATTTCTCTGATCACGGGGCGAATCGTTTAGGAGCATCAGCGCTGATGCAGGGTCTGGCAGATGGTTATTTCGTACTTCCTTACACAATTGCCGATTATCTGGCAGATGACATCAAAACCGGAGCTATTTCAACTGCTCTTCCTGAATTCGATGAAGCAGAGAAATCAGTCAGAGATTTTTCCGAGCGCCTGATGAATATCAAAGGAACCAAACCTGTGGACTACTTCCACAAACGTCTGGGTAAAGCAATGTGGAACTATGTTGGAATGGGCCGTACGGAAGAAGGACTGAAGAAAGCAATCACTGAGATTCAGCAAATCCGCCAGGATTTTTACAACGATGTTAAGATCCCTGGGACCATTGAAGAGCTAAATCCGGAATTAGACAAAGCATTAAGGCTTTCCGATTTTCTGGAATTAGGCGAATTGATGGCAATGGACGCGTTAAACAGAAGCGAATCCTGCGGCGGACACTTCAGAGAAGAATCCCAGACAGAAAAAGGAGAAGCTTTACGTGACGATGACCGCTTTGCTTACGTTGCAGCATGGGAATATAAAGGAGAGCCTTCTCAGGCGGTATTGCACAAAGAAGAATTGAAATTTGAGGTAGTAAAACTGGCTCAGCGTAATTACGAATAATCGACGAACTTTCAAAAAACTTTGATATGAAATTAAATCTTAAAATATGGAGACAAAAAGGGCCGAACGACAAAGGCAGCATGGTCTCTTATCCGATAGAAAATATTGATGGCGATATGTCTTTCCTGGAAATGCTGGACATTTTAAATGACCAGCTGGTTGAAAAAGGAGATGATCCTGTCGCTTTTGACCACGACTGCCGTGAAGGGATCTGCGGAATGTGCTCGCTTTATATCAATGGCGAAGCGCATGGTCCGGACAGAGGCATCACTACCTGTCAGCTTCACATGCGTAAATTCAACGATGGGGACACTATTTATATTGAGCCGTGGAGAGCAAAAGCATTTCCTGTAATCAAAGACCTGATGGTCGATCGTTCTGCATTTGACAGGATAATGGCAGCCGGCGGATTTGTTTCCGTGAATACGTCAGGAAACACACAGGATGCAAATGCTATTCCTATTCCTAAGGATGATGCGGACGAAGCGTTCAACGCTGCGACCTGTATCGGATGCGGAGCATGTGTTGCATCGTGTGTTAACTCTTCCGCCATGCTGTTTGTATCTGCGAAAGTTTCACAGCTGGCATTATTACCACAGGGGCAGATTGAAGCCATGGATCGTGTTAAAAACATGGTTGCTGTCATGGATGAAGAAGGCTTCGGAAATTGTTCCAATACAGGAGCATGTGAAGTTGAATGCCCGAAAGAAATTTCCCTGGAAAATATTGCACGTATGAACCGGGAATTCCTGAAAGCTTCATTTGTAAAATAAATTTAAAAAAATGATAATCTAAAGAGCAGGAGTTTTCTGCTCTTTTTTTATACAGGAAATTTTTGTATTTTTGGAAGATAATAAAATGAGATCTATGAAAAAAATTTTACTTTCTTTAGTTTTAGCCGGAGGAGCCTGCTTTGCAAATGCGCAGACATTT
This sequence comes from Flavobacteriia bacterium 40-80, assembly GCA_001899145.1. Lineage (GTDB taxonomy): Bacteria > Bacteroidota > Bacteroidia > Flavobacteriales_D > Crocinitomicaceae > 40-80. The sequence continues at coordinate 24,439 of MKVF01000002.1, read as the reverse complement.
GTTCAGGTTTTGTATCCTTCGAACATTTCTGGAGGTTTTGCCCATACGTTTGCTGATTGGGCATTAACTCCGGATATGACTGACCCTGCTAACAGGGTAATTGCTCCTGTAATTATTGCAAGAGATAACTCTGCCGGAGATTCATTGCTTTGTAATCCTACAACACAGAATTTAACGGGTAAAATCGCCTTGGTTTTCCGAGGAGAATGTGAGTTTGGAACTAAAGCGGTTAACGCGTGGAATGCAGGTGCTGTAGGTGTTGTCATTGTAGGAAATACTGCGGGAGAATTAATCTCCATGAGCTCCGGAACAAATGCTCAGGGAGATGTTATTGATATCCCGGCAACTTTCATCAAAAAAGAAGATGGAGAGATTGTTTACGATGCTTTAATGGCTGGAGACAGCGTATCGATGCTTTTAGGTAATAAAAATGCTTACTTCGTGAATGACTTAGGTTCCACTCCGGGATATACAGCTAATGTCCCTGCTCAGGCTCCTGTTCAGTTAGCGGAAAGCACAACAGATTTCCCAATTGTTTACGCTGCTCAAATCTATAATTACGGTAGTGCAAATCAATCAAATGTAAAAGTTATCGTTGATCTAAAGAAAAACGGTAGCGTTATCCATACTGATACAAGTAACGTAATTGCTCTCTTAAATGCAGGAGATAGTACAGACCAATTCACTTTCACTAATTATGACGGTGCTTTAGGTGTTGGGGATTATACTATCGAATACGCTATTGTTTCTGATTCTGTGGATGATACTCCTACAGACAATAAATTCATCTACCCATTCCGTATAAATAACGATAAGTTATTTTCCTATGCAAAATATAATGCAGACAGCAGCTTCACTTTCAATTCAGGAAATTATGGTCCTGCGGAAAGAAATGGAGATTTCCGGTCTTGTATTATGTTTAAGCATCCAAAAGGGAACCAGGTTGGTATTAAAGGTCTTTGGTTCAATGCTTCTATCGGAGATGATCTGACTATTGACGGAGAAGAAATATTATTCCAGGTTTTTAAATGGAATGACGCTTTTGTTTATGGAACGGACAGCCCTTCATTCAATTTATTAGCAGACGTAACTGCCGGATCTTATATCTATGAAGAAGACAAGCAAAATGAATTTGTTTATGCTCACATGGATGATTACGTTTTACTGGAAAGTAATGCGCGTTATTTAGTGTGTGCTAAAATTTATAATGAGAAAGTATATATCGGATATGATAATGAAACAAAGTATAATTATTACTCTTCCATTATCGGGCAATACGTTTCTCCGATTGCTGACGGTTCTACCTGGTATGCATCTGGTTTCGTAGGCGGACCTGTTCCTTCTTTAACGTTGCATTTCTTTACAACGGAGGAAGTTGGTTTAGCAAATGCTGATAAACTTGTTAAGGCTACTCTTTATCCAAATCCTGCGAAAGATGTTGTAAATGTATTGGTTGACAACTATGAAGGTGCGGCTAAATTGACAGTTACTGATTTAGCTGGTAAAACAGTGATCGCTAATGATGTTACAATTGCTTCTAACGGAAATGTTTCTTTCAATACAGCAGGCTTAAATGCTGGTATGTATATTGTGAAAATGCAATTAGCTAACGGTAATGAAGTGAAAGCTTCTGTTGTTGTTGAATAAGCTTCAATAATTTTTATAGTGTGAAAAGGAGCGCCGAGGCGCTCCTTTTTTCATTTAGTTAATTTCAGATTACGACTCTAAATTTCTCCGGTAACAGCACTATTTTAGCCAATGAAATCTATCCGAAAAATAACTTCAAAACAGCCTTCTTCTGTCGTATTCATAATCAGCACCCGCATTTAAAATGCTGACTTCATAACAAGTAGATTCAAGCCTTGGGAATAAAAATTTATTTTCATGTTCTTGTTTTTCCTATATGGTCGGCTAATCTCACAGATTTAATATGATTTTGAAAAGTGAATTTGTGTGAATCTGCTTCATCTGTGTTATCGGCGTTCTATATTAGGGTGAATGTTTTTCTTTCCTGATTTTTGGAACAATGACACTCTGTAAAGTGATTTTCTCCGGTCAGAACGAGAAATAGACAAAATGTTTGGAGGTATCAGCAACCAGCTGGTAAATGCCGACTACAAAAACACAACTGATGAACACCTGAACGGCAAAAGGCATTTTAACAAAAATCCGTGTCAACGCTGCTTCACTTGATTCCGGTAACCAATGTAAAAAATAACCGATGATCATTAAGATCAATGGTACAGTGAATGTCCCGAACATCAGCCAAAAAGCGCCTTCCGAGAAATTGAACGCGTAAATTATGTGCATTAAATATTCAAAAGGTTCATCCTTCCCTTCTACTCTGAACCAGATCCGTGTAAATGTGATAAATGAAAAAGTCAGCAAAATTTTCCAAAAACGGGCAATCCACATATTAGAGTTCTCATACGGTGATATTTTCTTCCAGTGATTATAGATCACCAGCCCGATTCCGTTCAAAACTCCCCAGATCACAAAATTCTGATTGGGATTATGCCATAAGCCGCCAACGGTCATTGTAATTAACAGGTTAATATCTCTGTAAATGTTTTTCTTGTAATCCGGGAACAACAGCAAGATAATCAGATACACAGAAATCAGCCCGATATAAACAAAGGACAGAAAATACCATTGTGTAATGAAAAACAGAAAAACAAAAATGATCGTAATGGTAAAAATCGACGCAAATCCACCGGTTCTGTTTCCGCCCAGCGGAATATACAGATAGTTTTTCCACCAGGAACCCAATGAAATGTGCCATCTTCTCCAGAAATCAGCTGTGCTGACAGATTTATAAGGGGAATCAAAGTTTTTCATCAGCTTAAAGCCCATCAGACGAGCGATTCCGGTAGCCATGTCGGTATAGCCCGAAAAGTCCCCGTAAATCTGAAGAGAATAGGCTAAAATTGCAATCAGACTGACAAATCCGGGATAAGCTTCCGGGGCATCGACCACTTTGTCTATAAAATGTACGGCGATATAATCCGCCAGGATCAGCTTTTTGAACAATCCTTTCAATATCTGAAAAACAGCCCAGCCAAATTCTTCTTTCTCCAAGTGGTATTCGTGGCTGATCTGAGGAACAAAATCCTTTGCCCGTACAATCGGACCGAGAATCAAATGCGGGAAGAAGGAAATAAAGAAGGAATAATGAAAAAGGTTCTTTACAGGAGGTACTTCCTTTCTATAAACGTCCGTGATATAAGCAATAGAGCTGAATGTGAAAAAGGAAACACCTGCGGGAAGCAATAACTTTTCAAATATATTGTGATTGCCTGTAGTGTTAAAACCATTCTGGAAATAGGAGATTACATTAAATACCTCGTATTTTGTATGAAACAGCTCGTTGAATGAATTTGTAAAAAAGTAGGCATATTTGAAATAGGAAAGTACCAGCACATTTAAAATTATGCCTGTGGCCAGCAAAGCCTTTCTGCTAAAAGTTCTGGAAGCCGCTGAAATGGAAAGACCTATTCCGTAATTCGATAACAGTGTAAAAATCAGGATAAAAACTGATAATCCGGAGGTCTTATAATAGAAGAATAAGCTGACTGCAACCAGGTAAATGCTTCTGACCAGCTTGTTTTTATGCAAAACCGAAAATAACAGCATCACTGCCAGGAAGAACAGCCAGAAATCTAATTTTGAAAACGTTAGGTCAATACGTTCAAAAGAAAAAATATCATATAATCGCTGCATATCAGTTGTTGCGTTTAATCAGTGAAATCTGCTGTCTCAGCTCCATTTGCTCCAGCCACTTCAGGAAAGATTCAAAAAACATCTCTCCTTTCAGCTTATAACCTTCTGAAGTAAAATGCACCAGATCCGTTCTCATCAGTCCACTGCGCTGCCATGTTTTGGAGGAGCCAAGCTCACCCATAATTCCGTAAAAATCCCACACGGGCAACTGATATTCTTTTGCAAGCTCAATGATCATCTCCCGTTCCCTTGCAATATTCCTGTTTAAACTCTTTTTCATGTAGTAGGCATCATTCGGAACGGTAAGCAAAATTGCACAATTCGGATTTGCAGCAAACACTTTCTGCATCATTGTTTCCAGGTTCTTTTTATAAATTTCCGGCCTGAACTTCGCATAAGTCGTATTACCATCGTTTGTTCCGACAGAAAACGCCACAAAATCCGGAGGCGATTCCATCAACTGCTCTTCAAAATTCACATTGTCAATATACGTGTACAATCCTGCGCCGTTCACTCCGATAGAAGTATAGGAAATTCCGGGACGTTTGTTCATCAGATGAAATCCGTAAATAAATAAAGTTTTAGAGCGTGCGGTATCAATGAAAAGAGAATCCGGAAGCCTCGTAAACTTTACATCAAAATGTACTGCTTCTTTTGTAAAATATGTATCGGTATAACCCAGGTCTGTATTGGTTGTCTGTCTTAAAACAGGAGTTTTTATGGTATCAAACTGAATAGTATAAGGCATTTCGCCCTTATTATGATAAATTCGTACATGGTCAATCGGCGGAGTGCTCGTTGTTTTTTTGTAGCTGAACCCTATATCAATCAATGAATCGGTACACGAGATTGCCATTCCCATAATTCCGTAGCTGACCGAATCGGGCCTTGTCACTACAGAACGATAACCTTTCCAACGGTTTGAAGAATGGAAAGCATAATTCCACGGGTTATTCGTTCCTGCCAGGTCAAACGGAAAAACCAGCCCTCTTTCACCCGGAAGGCCTTTCCAATAGGATTGAAGCTGCTCCCGCATATAATTAGAGTAAATATCTGCCTGAATATGGGAGCCTCCGATGTGATAGAAATTCAGCTTCCGGTCTTTGTAACGCACCATCTGCTGGATATCATAGAACAGCTTTTCAAAATTAGGGCTGTTATATGTATAAAACTGATAATGATTCCGTTCAAAATGAATAAAAGGATATTTTATTTTCGCTGTACTGTCAACAATCCCGAAAAAATTAACATTCACGTATTTATTCAAAGCATCACTATTCCTTACGGACGCGTCCTGACTGTGTGTTTTACAAGCGATAAAACAGAGAACAGAAAATATTACATATCCAAATTTCATGAGCATCTTTATCATTCACTGACTAATTTAGTGTAAGCGGTCATCAGCGCATCGTAAAACTTTTGAGCGGCAATACTTGCCCCTTTATTAGAAAAATGAATATAATCTTTAGCAGCCAGGCCATTTTCAACCCAGGCTACCATAGCATCTTTCCCGCCCATAGCAGCATACATATCAAAATAAGCTCCACCTGCTTCTTTCGTAACTTTCCGCAGATAATCCACAAAGAACGGCAAAAGCGGATAAGTAGTATATTCTCCTTCCACTAATGTGGACATATCACTCGGACCAATCACGACAATCATCGCCTGAGGGCGCAGCTTTTTAATCGTGTAAAGCTGACCTCTGAAATAATTTGCTGCTTTTTTTGCGCTTATCGAATCGTTTATGTACGGCATGGAGTTTCCACCGAACTGCATGATAATCATTTCTACATTTTGCTCATCATACATCCGCTTTGCAAGCGTCTGATCTATCTTACCGAAAAATGTTCCGCTGGAACCCCTCATTGCAATGTTATCTATCTGAACACCAATATCTCCTTCCAGGGACAATCCTAAAATATTCGGACTCACTTTCGATTCAAATTCCAGCTTCAGTTTTCCCGGGTTCCCGGGGAAGTTCAACGGATAAACATGATATTTTCCATCCGCTTTCAAAGAATCTGTTACGATCAGATTCCCGTTCTGATAAACCTTCAGAATACATCTTGTACGCGCATCGGAATAATGCAAATAAACATTGTTATAGTTTTTAGCCCTTCCGTAGGCACTTCCATGAGGTTCAATCTCTATCCAGGCATTTGTCGGTTTCAGCTCTGCTATCGCGGCTGAATCAGTGATTTCCTCTGTAAAACGGCCCACTGAATTCAAGATCCCGTATCTGTTTGATTTCAAAGCATCACCTCCAAAATTGGTATATCTCTTAAAATTAGGAGAACAACGCTGAACAAAAGTAACCGTGCTATAAACATTCACAGCCGGAATAAATCCCGGGCCATTCCCTCCAAATTGCTCCTGCAGGCGCTGACGAAGAAAAGCGGTCATTCTGTCTCCCTCTATCTGGGAATCTCCATAATGTAAAATCCGGATTTTTTTACCGGAAGCACCTCTCAGCTTTTTAAACAGGTTGGCCAGACTTTCAGCACCGGCGTCATCAAAAGCCAGTAAATTACTCTCATTGATCTTATAATTCGCAACACCGGGTCTTCCCATCAGCTCCTTATCCGCCAGAGAATCTTCCTTTTCAGGAAGATCCACAAACGAGGTATCAATATCCGCAATTATCTTCTTTACATCTACTTTCTTTTGAATACCGTTCTTCAACAGCTTATTTTCTGATAAAAAACGAAACTCATATCCGCTGATCAGCTTCCTGCCTTCAGGAACAAAAAACACGATCGCACCCAGAACAGAAAGGCAAGCTGTAACAAACAGCACTACGTGATATGGCTTGAAAGAGTTTCTCATCACGCACAAAATTATCTCAAGAATTGATAGTATGGAAAAAAAACGAAAAAAATATTAACGATTTATCTCAATTCTGATTTTAAAAGGGCAACGATTTTAAAATTTTAGAATGATGAATGCCGGTATAATAGTTATTCTGAGGCGGTATGAACTAATCCGGATAGGAATTAATACTGAGAAATGGTTCTGCGTTCTCTGCATTTCTCTATAAGCTCGAATAATTGATCAACGAGCGCATTCATATCTTCCGTATTGTTTTCTTCCGCAACGGAAATATTTTTCATCATTGCCCGGAACAAATATGAAAATTCCTTCGGAAAGCTGTACGTTTTTATTACCAGCCCCAGCTTGATATCTGTGCGTACTTCGTATTTATAACCTGTAAGGAACTGCGCCAGCTCGTAAACTGATTTTTTTACATAACGTATTACTTCCCTGTTTTTTCCTTCTTTTGATTTTTGATCGGCAATAATTAAAAACCGCTCTAAATTCTGATCAAAAGCCATCCGTTTAATAGTTTTCTTATTCTCATCAGACTGAAAGCTTCTTTTCATGAACAATAACAGCGTCAGCAGAAGAAACAGGGGGCTGATCACCGAAAGTGTTGCCAGCATATTCTTCTTGCCATTTTTCTCCGGAGCAATAACCACTTTTCTGCTGCTTTGGGCTTTTTCTAACTGCTGACGATCTATTTCAGTATCTTCCCCTAACAGGTAAAAGCTATTGTCATAATAATTATAAGCATCCGGTTCCGGAATCCTGATTTGGAAGTCCTTAACCGGTTCCGGTATTTTAAATTTTGCCAAAAACGTCTTAAATCCGCCGTAACCATATTCTGAAAGATCAAAAAAATTGCTCACTTCCCAATCCGTTAAAAGCTCAAAATTTTCACCTTCTACCACCGGTAATGCAATTGAGTTAAAGTCCCCTCTTCCGGCATACGTAATCTCCAGCTCAAATGTATTCTCTGCCTTGTCAAAATTCTGCACTTTTACATGCCGGTCAAAATCCCCGATTACACAATCAAACCTGCTGTCACTTTCGGAAAGTTCCGAAATGACCAGCTTTTTACGGAAGCTTTTTATTTTCCCGGCTTCCTGCGACCGACCATCTGAAAAAGTAAACTCATTTAATGATAAATGGTAATCTCCTGCTTTTTTTACAATACACAAATAAGTTCCGAGCAATAATTTTTTATCAGCACCACCAGTTGAGGCAGAATGGCTGATTCTTTTCAGAACCACTGATTTACTGTTAATCTTTAAAACTGGATTTACCATCACAACAGGATCATTCCCTTCAAATTCAAGAGTTGTTTTGATCAAAAATGGCTGATTTTCGAAGATAGTATCCGGAAATTCGATGTCAGCCCTGGAAGCAGAAGTATAACCGGTGCTTGTTGCTTTTGAAGGAGTTTTCCTGACAACTTTGATCTGGATAATATTCGTCTTTATTCGTTTTCCATTAACTACATAAACTCCTTTTATCCTGTATTTTCCTTCTTTTTCAAAAGTTCCGGACTGAAGGTTATAATGCCTGACGGTTACTTTTTGATTTTTCTGGTCAATGCTCCTGTTCATCCCATTGGAGGAATTTGTCTTTTTAAAGGTTGGCGGGAGATCCAGAATCAATTGTCCTCCTTTATTTGCTTCGAATTTAATGGTTACGGGAAAACCTTCTTCCACAATTGTTTTGTCGGAAGAAAGTTTTATATTTAGTGTCTGAGAATCAACTTTTATTGCTACAAAAGAAGCGAAAACAAAAAAGAGTAAGTATTTAAACATCTCTGATTTATTTTTGTAAAATTAAGACCGCACAACTATTCATTATATACGAAATTAGTTATTCAGGAGGTAGCATCCTCTCAAAATTTGTTAAGTTGCCCAAAGTTTTATCTGAGTAGCTGATTTTTAACGACAAAACTATATAAAATGGAGATAAGAACTTGTTTGGAATGTGCAGAACCGCTGAAAGGGAGAAAGGATCAAAAATTCTGCTCTGATTATTGCCGTAATGCGCACAATAATAAGCTAAACGAGGAAAACAACAAGCAGGTCAGAAAGATCAATTCAATATTGCGAAAAAACAGAAAGATCCTGGAACGGCTGAATCCGAAGGGCAAAGCAACTGTCGATGAATGGACACTGGCAGAAGCGGGATTTAATTTTCATTACTTTACCAACATTTACAAAACTCAAAAAGGAGCTTCCTATTTTTTTGTTTACGATTACGGGTATTTACCGATCGAAAACGGACAATATGTGCTGGTACAAAAACAGGAATATGTAAAATAGTTTGTGCCAAAAACTCTGTCCCCACAGCTGTGATTATCACAAATCCCCAAAACCAGGTACCAAAAAATTATACCAGCTTGATTTCGTTTAAGAAACGAGGTGTATTTATATTTTTACTCAGGCCGTCATCCCCGACTACCAGAATTCGCTTAGATCTGTTGCGATCCAGCCAGAGCTCAAAGTTTGATTTTGCAACAGAAAGTGTTCCGTTAACATCAATTTTGCTGATTCCCTTTTGCCGGGCTTCAAAAAGCTCTATCAGCTCGTGGTGGTGTTTAGATATATCGTGATTTTCATGAAAAAGGACAAGCCCGTCCACCAGGTTAATATCCATGATTGACTTAGATTCGGCGGAATGTGTGGTTACGTTAAACGTTATCGCCCATTCTTGAATTAATTTTCCAAACGAATTATCTTCGAAATATAATTCTTCTACTTGCATTGGTTAAGACACATTTTTCGGAGTGCAAATGTACGATATTCATGCCAAAAAATAAACCTGTACTCCATTATTTCCTTTTTATTCTGTTAAATAAAGTGAGAACAACACCTTGCTCGCACACTAAAAATTTGCTAATCAACTCAATAAAAGCAAAAAAAGGTTTTGAAAAATATTTTTCAAAACCTTCCTAAAAATAGTATAATTTATTTTTTCGTCGAATAAAATAACTTATTTATACCCCAAAATCTTCAAGTAATCTTCTGCGGTCTGCTCTTCTGAAAAAATGGAAGTCTGGATCTTACCGTTCTCATCACGCTGGATAAGAACATGTTTAGGTTCCGGGATCAGGCAATGTTTCAGGCCACCGAAACCACCAATGGTTTCCTGATAGGCGCCTGTATTGAAAAAACCGATATACAGCGGCTCGTTCTTGGTGAACTTTGGCAAATAAATAGCATTTGAATGTTGTTCAGAGTTGTAATAATCATCGCTGTCGCATGTCAGTCCTCCCAAAAGAACACGTTCGTAATCATCTCCCCAGCGGTTGATCGGCAGCATTATAAAACGCTGATTAATCGCCCAGGTATCCGGAAGATTGGTCATGAACGAAGAGTCGATCATATTCCATTTTTCACGGTCATTTTGTTGTTTCTGATATAATACTTTAAAAATCGCGCCACCGCATTCTCCTACCGTAAATGAACCGAATTCAGTAAAAATATGCGGCTCGGGAATTTCATTGTCCGTACACATACGCTTGATCTGAGTAAGAATTTCCTTTACCATATAAGCGTAGTCAAAATCAAAAGCCAGCGATTTCTTGATCGGAAACCCGCCACCTATATTCAGATACTCCAGTTCCGGGCATACTTTTTTCAGATCACAATAGACACGGAGAATCTTTGTCAGCTCGTTCCAGTAATAAGAGGTGTCATTAATCCCCGTATTGATGAAAAAATGCAGCATTTTTACTTTTACCCGCGGGTTCTCATGAAGAATCGCTTTGTAAAACGGGATGATTTCCCGGTAACGGATCCCTAAGCGGGAAGTATAAAATTCAAATTTAGGTTCTTCTTCAGAAGCAATTCTGATACCAATGTTGAAGTTGGCGTTCTCGTCTGCCTGCAGCATATCCTGAATTTCCTGAACATTATCGATTACCGGAATCACATTCAGTTCCACATTATTAATTAAACTAATAATATTCTCAATATACTCAGGTGTTTTAAATCCATTACAGACAACAAACCTTCCCGGTTCCAGCTTCTTTGAATGGTAGAGATTTTTGACAATATCAATATCAAACGCAGAAGATGTTTCAATATGAACATCATTTTCTAAAACTTCATTCAGCACAAATGAAAAATGAGAGCTTTTCGTACAATAAGAATAATAGTAATTTCCGGTATAGCCGATATTATTCATTGCTTCTCTGAACCATCCCTTTGCTCTTTGAATATTATGAGAAATCTGCGGCAGATAATTGAATTTTAAAGGTGTTCCATATTCATTGATCAATTTCATCAAATCAATGCCATGAAAAATCAAATTGTCGTTGTGCAGATTAAATTCATCTTGCGGGAAATCAAAAGTTTGATCTATCAAATCAAAATACTTGGTTCTCATTTACTCATTTAAAAATTTAAGTTTTATAATCCTTTTTACTCAAAAATCACGGTAATGTTACCAAAACGTTCATAATTTTTTGCATCCTGAGCGTTGCCTGGTAATTGGAACAATCATAATTATTCATCACAATCGCAAAAGTCAGCTGCCTTCCGGAGTCTGTAAAAACATAGCCCGCATACGATTTGATCCGCTGCATGGTGCCACTTTTTGCATGAATTTTTCCGTGAGCCGCCTGGTTCCGACAAATATCTTTCAATGTCCCGCTCTTACCTGTGACCGGCAAAGTTTCAAAAAAAGTATTGTAATTTGCGCTTTTATACATATAATTTAACAATGCGCATAAATGCCCTGTGCTAAGTCCGTTAGAGCGGGATAATCCGCTTCCGTCCCGAAGAAATAATCCGGAAGAAGGAATCGCATTTTTCCAGAAGTTCTGCAGCTGGTTCATTCCATTTTCATGAGAGCCGTCACCGTTCCTGTAATATCCTAATAAACAAACCAGTTGTTCCGCGAACATATTAACACTGTGCTGATTGGTCCAGGTGGCTATTTGTGAAACGGTCACACCTTTACAGGTGAACAGTGATTTAAAACGTGAATATCTCTTTTGATCCAGCTTTCCCTGAAAAAGTAAATCTCTCGCACACATCACACTGTCCGGAACTGTTATTCCGTATGTCTGAAGCGCATTTTTCAGTTCATAGGCAACCTGAAACTCCGGATCCGGTAAGCTTCCCCGGATTTTTATGGATGTGTTTTTTTGCAATGTCCCTATTCCAATCCGCTCATTTTGAAAAGGAGCACCGTATATATAGGAATTATCACCCTGCACATCTGCCGCCGTTATATAGTTATGGAATTTTAAGTTTGGAACATACGGATAAATGCTGTCTATTTTGACAGGAGTTCCTACAGCTCCCGTATTTATCCTGAAATTTAATACATTATCAAAGATCGCAAGGCCGGACGGGCAGGCTCCGTAAGCGTTCCCCATATCCGACCAGCTCCATCCGTCGGGACAGCCTTTATACCCGAATTCTGACGCGTCTCCGATAATCGCACCTGTAATTTTTTTAATCCCTTTACTTTTTATCGAATCACACCAGCTATTGAGAAATGAACGGTTATTTTCATCTTTTGAAGCGTATTTTGATCCGAAAGCAGGATCTCCTCCTCCACGGATCCAGATATTCCCGTATAGCACTCCTTCCTTCACCTCCCCATCGATATAAAACTGTGTTTCCAGCTGTTTGTCTCCCAATATAGAAATAGCAGCCGCAGTCGAAAACAGCTTTGTCGTGGAAGCTGTCCCTATCGAATACTGATCATTTAACGCGTATAGCTTTTCGCCGGTTTTCGTGTCGTAAACTGCCACTGAAAAAACAGCGTTCGAAAAGTCCCGGCCGGCTGCAATCTCTGCAACAGTTTTTTCCAGCACTGTTATTTGAGAATGAATGGTGGAAGTAAGAATTAATAATGTTGTGAATAATAAATATTTAATTTTCATGAAAGAGGAAGATTGTTTTAAAATTTAATTCGTGAACAAAGCCGTAAAACTATTAAATTTGCAGAGGAATTAACCAATCATGATTAGGATTTTACGAATAATTAATCGTTTTAATATCGGCGGGCCAACTTATAACGCGACTTTCCTTACGCGTTACATGAGTGATGATTTTGAAACGCTGCTCATCGGTGGTTTACCGGAGGAAGGGGAAGCGGATTCACTTTATATCACAAAAGAATATGGTGTTGAACCTCTGTTAATTCCGGAAATGAAGCGTGTTCCGAATCTGAAATCAGACAGGGAAGCTTATAAAAAAATCAAATCTGTTATTGAGGAATTCAGACCGCATATCGTTCATACACACGCAGCAAAAGCGGGAGCAATTGGCCGCAAAGCCGCCAAGGACTGTGGTGTTCCTGTGATTATCCATACTTTTCACGGACATGTTTTTCATTCTTACTTCGGAAAAGCAAAAACATGGCTGTATAAAAACATTGAACGGAACCTTGCAGGAAGATCAACAGGAATTATTGCCATTAGTGAAGTTCAGAAAAAAGAGCTGAGCAAAGACTTTAAGATTTGTAAAGCTGAAAAAATAAAGGTTATTCCGTTAGGTTTTGATTTGTCTAAGTTCCAGGAAAATTTAGCCGAAAACAGAAAAGCCACACGTGATCATTATCGCATCAAAGAGGATGAAACCGCCATCGCAATTATCGGAAGGCTCGCGCCTATTAAAAACCACGCCTTCTTTTTAGAGGTAATAGATGACATTCTTAAAACTTCGAATGCCGAAAAAATAAAAGTGTTCATTGTCGGGAACGGGGAAATGTATGCTGAAATAGAAGCAAAAGTCCTGGAGATCAACAGCAAATATGGTTTCCAGCCGATCGTGATGACTTCGTGGATCAAAGATATTCCGGCCTTTAACGCGGGAATGGATATTATTTGCTTAACTTCCAAAAATGAAGGAACGCCGGTAAGCCTGATTGAAGCACAGGCAGCAGGAGTTCCCGTAATTACCACCAATGTAGGTGGTGTCCAGGACATTATAGATCAGAAAAACACAGGATTTGTGGTTAATTCTTTCGCAGAATATGTTGAAAAATTGCGTTTTTTGATTGAAAATGAAAAAAAACGGCAGGAAATGTCACAAAATGGCTGGGCTTTCGTAAAAGAGAAATTCCATTATACCCGTTTGGTGAAAGACATGGAAGATTATTATAAGGAATTATTGAAACAAAAAGGGATAGAATGCTAAAAACAGCAAACATATTATATGCGATTATAATGCTTTTGTTTTTAAGTGCCTGCGGCATTAACAGCGACATTATGTTCCGGTCGCCTAAAGGTGAGCATCAAAATAAAAAATCCCAGTATTATGAAATTGTAAATCCCGACTCTTTACCAAAGGAAAGGGAAGAAGATTACCGGCTTACAGTGGATGACCGTCTCACCCTGACCGTTTCCCCGAATGACGGAAAACAAATTATAGAAAGCGTAACCGGCACCGGCGATCAAACGGCTTCGAACGGAAACATTTTCAGAAATATGGAATACACTATCCGGACAGACGGATATGCCCGGCTTCCGCTTATAAGTGATATACATCTGAGCGGTCTGACTATCAAACAGGCAGAAGACTCTCTCAGAAAATATTATTCTGAATATTATATTGATCCGTTTATAATCATTAAGGTGGTAAATAAACGTGTTATTGTTTTCCCCGGCGGTGGCGGTGATGCAAAAGTTATTTACCTGAAAAATAATAATACCCGTTTAATGGAAGTGCTGGCTGAAGCCGGAGGTCTTGCCACACGAGGAAAATCCAAATCGGTTAAATTAATGCGCTTCGTTGATAACAAGCGGATCATTATTCCGATCGATCTTTCAACGCTGGATGGCTTAGCTTACGCAGATATTATTGTGCAGGGAAATGATTACATTTATGTAGAGCCACACCCACGAGTGGTCAGAGAAGCACTTCAGCAGGCAACTCCATTCCTGTCATTCGTAACTTCGATCCTTTTATTATTAAATTATTTCAAATAGCCGCTTTGATAAATGCCCGACACATAAACAAGGATTTTAACCTTCAGATACTCAGAGTTATTCTCAAAAGAAACTGGTTCTGGCCGGTTATTTTTCCTATATTTTTCTTTTCGTTGGGATATATTTACCTGCGCTATACCAAATCAGTATACGAGTCCAGCGCCATTATTCAGATCCAGGATAATGATCAGGGAAAAGAAGTGCTGGAGCTTGAAAATATAAATTCCAAGAAAAGCCTTTCCTCCAACATTGAATTGCTGAAATCACCTGTTTTGTTCGAAAATGCGATCAAGAAATTAGATTTAGCGGTTGGCTTCTTCAACAAAGGGAGCATTCTTACAAGCCAGATCTACCAGAGCTCAAGCCTCGGATATAAATCCCTTCTGATCAAGGATTCAAGCATTATCGGACAGCCGGTTTATCTGATTTTACAGGATGAAAATCTCATCAGGTATCAGTCAAAAGGTAAAACTTATACATTTCCTTTCGTTTTCGGGAAATTAATCTCAACACCTCATTTTGAAGTTATTATTAACGGAGACAAAGAATCTTTCAGCTCTTCCCGTGACAATGACCTTTACTTTATTATTCAGGATCCGGGATTGCTTACAAGACAGATGATGTCTTCATTAAAGATCATTCCGCTGAACCCGGAGGCACAGACCATTGAAATAAAATTCGAATCACACAATGCGAATTTATCGCGGGACGTGGTGAATGTGATAATAGATGAGTTTTTTGCGTTTGATGAAATGCTTAAGAAGCAAAGTTCTGAAAATGTTCTCAATTTTTTGAATAATCAATTGGATTCTCTGGCAATCGAACTAAATAAATCCAGGGACAGCATTGTTTTCTTCCAGCAAAAGAATAAGCTGAACAATCCGGATAACGTTGCTGATCAACTGATCCAGAAAATTGACGAGGCAAATGAAGAATCCTACCTCGCAAACAACAATCTCAGCACGTTAAAAGACTTAAAAAGAAGAATCAACTCCACCTCTTCAGAAACAGAAATTTCAAATATTCTGATCGAAATTGCCAACGAAGAGTATTCGGGAATCATCAGAACCCAGATAGAAACGCTGCAGGAAATGATCACTGACCGGGATATCCTGCTGAACAAAGTTCAGAAAAGCAATCCAGAAATTACTATTAAAGAAAAGCAGATCGACCAGAAAATCCGGGAAATAAAAAAATCAATAGAAGTTCTTGAAAAAAAATACGACCGTACTTATTCTTCTGCTATTGAAAAAAGAAATGCGTTGGAACTGGAATATATTTTAGTACCGGAAAAGAAAATCGAGTTTTCACGCCTGAAATCAACCGAAGATTTATTCAATAAGTACTATTCCATGCTGATGGAGAAAAAAACACAGTATGCGATTTCCAATGCAGGCTACCAGCCGGGCGGGCGGATTCTGAGCAAAGCTGTTGAAAATTTCTCTCCGGTAAAACCGAAAGTTTCCATGATTTATGCGCTTTGCATCGTGCTCGGAGGAATAATCGGCGTAATCATTATTTTCCTGAAATACATTACTTATAATGAAATTGATTCCGCAAAAGACATTGTTCAATTGCTCAAGGATAAAGTGAATATTCTTGGTGAGCTGCCGATAGCAACCATGAACTCAGAATATTCTCAAATTAAAATAAAGAAGAACAAAAACACACGGATCGCTGAGATTTTAAGGGGAATCCGTTCCAATATCCAATTCATTAACCCGAATTACAAAACGATTTCCGTTACTTCATCCGTTTCCGGAGAAGGAAAGACATTCGTGGCTTTAAATCTGGCAACTATTATCTCCTATTCAGGAAAAAAAGTCATCATCCTGGATCTGGACCTGCGAAAGCCGAAAGTCCATCTCGCTTTTAATGCGGCAAATAATGTCGGGGTTACCAACTATCTGATCCATCAGAATACATTAGAAGAATGTATCAAAAAAACGGATATTGAGAATCTGGACCTGATGACTTCCGGATCCATACCTCCGAACCCGAACGAATTAATCCTGAAGAAAGAATATGACCAGCTGATTTCCGAGCTGTCAAAGCACTACGACGCAATTATCATTGACACTCCTCCTGTCGGGATCGTTTCGGACGGTATTTCCATAATGTCAAAAGCAGATATTCCGATTTACGTATTCAGGGCAAATTATTCCAAACGGGATTATGTTGAACGTGTCGAAGAAATCATCTCGCTTTTAAAGTTTAATTCGGTAAACGTTATCGTGAACGGAGTAAATTTAAAGAAAAGCGGATTCCTGAAAAATGTGAAAAATGATTATATTAAGAATTATTATATAGACGACGAAGAATGAGTGTGGAACGATTCGAAATTGAAGGGCCGGTATTGATAAAAACACGAAAATTCGCTGATGAAAGAGGCTGTTTTTTTGAAAGCTACAATACACAGCTTCTGAACGAGATCCTTGGAGACCAGCTGGAATTTGTACAGGACAATATTTCCGTTTCCAAAAAAGGGGTGATCAGAGGCCTGCATTTACAAGCACCTCCTTATGCACAGGGAAAATTAGTGCGCGTTCTCAAAGGTTCGGTCATTGATGTAGCGGTCGACATCCGCAAAAGCTCACCTACTTACGGGAAGTATGTCCGTGTCTTTCTTTCCGCTGAAAACGGAGATCAGTTCTGGATTCCCGAAGGATTTGCACACGGTTTCTCCGCTTTGGAAGAAGACACTATTTTTTCTTATAAATGCACTAACTATTATCACCCCGCTTCAGAAAAGGGAATCCGTTTTGATGATCCTGACCTGAACATCGACTGGGAAATTAATGAACCGATTGTAAACCAGAAAGATTACAGCAATTCTTTTTTTGCTACCTTTGACTCCCCTTTTTAAAATTTTATGGATATTTCCATTGGTATAAATTATAGTGCTTTTTTCATTGGCGGAATGATTATCGCTTTGATAGTAAACACTTTGTTATTGAAATTTTCCGCTACGCTGGGAATCCGCAATAAGAATGATGTCTTTGTACGCTGGAGCAATCAGTCTAAGCCTTCTTTAGGCGGAGTCAGCTTTTTTGTGGTGTTCTTCTTTATGTTCATTGCTTATGAAATCTTGTATTCCGGCATCGAAAATATTTTTGGTGACAATGAGTTTATAGGATTATTACTTGGGGGAATTTTAGCTTTCGGAATGGGGCTTGCGGATGATGCCTATAATACACGGCCGCTGTTCAAATTATTCATCCAGATAGCTTGTGGAGCAATTATCGCTGCCTTCGGGATGACCATCAATTTAACACCTTATATCACCTTAAACTGGGTTTTGACCATCATCTGGGTGGTTACTCTCATGAACTCTCTGAACATGCTGGACAATATGGACGGCATAACTGCCACGGTTGTCACCTTCATCTTATTATCATGTCTGACCATAAAATTCTATTTTGACGGCTATGTTATTGATATCTGGACAATTCTTTTAATCGCACAGATCGGAGGATTAATTGGGTTTTTATTTCTGAACGTTCATCCTTCCAAACTGTTCATGGGTGACGCAGGAAGCCAGTTTATTGCATTTTTTGTTGCCTTCTTCTCCATCAAATTTCTTTGGAACGGAGCAACCCATTTCTATGCCGCTTCTCCTCTGAATGGTCTGTTAATTTGTTTTGTCGCCTTTACACCAGCTTTCGCAGATACACTGACTGTTGTCATCAACCGCCTGATAAGGGGTCAGTCTCCGATGGTCGGAGGGAAAGATCACACCACTCACCACTTGGTATATGCCGGCTTAAACGACCGTCAGGTTTGGTATGTATTTCTGGCAATTTCCGCCATATCTTTTGTTCTGAGCACGTTTATGTTTTTCTCTAAAAAGGATAATGTTTATTATCCCTTCATTATCGGTCCGATCTACACGATTTCTGTATTTTTAGCTTTATTTACAGTAACTCAGAAGTTCAGGCAACCAAAATGATGAACGTTATACGACTCTTTTATTTTTTGATTCTTTTCTCAGCGCTGTCTGCCTGCGATTATATCAATAAAAAATCCGGGGAAAGTAACAAAGCAATTATGGAGGAATTCCCGGAATTGCCTGAAATGATTGATTTTGCGGGAGAAAAAATCTCTCTCAAAGACGAAGACCTTATTGAGCGACTGGACAGAGAACTGTTGATCAACGAAAACTTTCGGGCAAATACAATACAGATCATCAAACGCGCCAACCGTTTCTTCCCGACTATTTCTAAAATCTTAAAAGAAGAGAAAGTTCCCGATGATTTCAAATACTTAGCAGCAATAGAAAGTGCTTTGACCAACACGGTCAGCCCGGCAGGAGCAGAAGGATTCTGGCAGATCATGCCCGAAACAGCAAAAGAATACAACCTTATCATCAATGATGAAGTGGACGAACGCCACCATTTAGAAAAAAGTACGCGAGCCGCTGCGAAGTACCTGAAGTCTTCTTACCAGAAGCTCGGAGACTGGATCAGCACTGCCGCAGCTTACAACCGGGGAGTCAGCGGCTTTCTGAAAGATAAGGAATGGCAGGGGATGAATCATTATTTTGACATGCACATGAATCCTGAGACAGGACGTTATATATTCCGTATTCTGGCCATGAAACTGATCATGGAACAACCTGAAAAATACGGTTTTCATATTTCTGAAAAAGCAAAATATACTCCTTTCCAAACCCGGCAGGTAGTCGTTTCCAAATCCGTTACAAATCTTGTTTCGTGGTCAAATACTCAGGGAATCAACTATAAGATCCTGAAAAAGTTAAATCCCTGGATTAAATCACTAACATTAACAGTGGAAGAAGACCATCCTTATACCATCAGCCTACCTTCAGATAATTACAATTTAAAGCTGTATAGCCGCTACTCTCAGCACAAATAACCTACACTATCACAGTAAATTACATTCTTTATCGGAATAAGCACCCTTTAATGTCTTTTGCCAGCGTTGAGCACCAATGTTCAATAATTCGTGTAATGAATCTGCAAACGCATTTTATCACTCTATGTTGATCCTGATATGATTTTTACATTAACCATTGACAAAAAGCCTGAATAATTTTCAAAAAATTGATCTATGTCAAATTTTTCATCTTATTGAAAATCATTCCATTGAAAATCAGTCGCTTTAATTCCTATTTGTATTTTATATAAATAATTAGGAAAAGCAACCTTATCTCGCTTTTTTTCGTTTATTAGCTTTGAGAATTTGATATAATTTATGAAAAAATTACCTTATTATATAAAAAAAGCATATTTAATTGCTTGTCTTATTTGGTTTTTTCTGATCAGTTTTAATTTCTGGGCACAATCTCCTGTGAAATTCGAGACTCCGGGAACCTATACATGGACTGTTCCCCCTTGTGTTACCTCAATTACTGTGAAAGTATGGGGCGCAGGCGGCGGCGGAGGTGGTGCAAGATCAAAAGGAGATAGTGGTAAAGAATTTGGTTATGAGGCATGTGCAGGTGCAGGTGGTGGAGGCGGTGGCGGATATACAGAAAAAACTTTTACCGTTATTCCTGGTCAAACCTATAACATCGTGGTTGGAGCCGGGGGAGCTGGAGGTTCAGTAGCTTCAATACTCGGTTCGGGAGGAATTAATACAACCACAGTTGGTACAGGTAGCAATGGGGGTTTAAGTTCTTTTGACGGTTATGGACAAAATATGATTGCAAACGGAGGAAATGGAGGAAATAATGCCGTAGCAAGAAGAGCAAGTTCTTATGATTATAATCAATATGCCCAAGCTGCGGGTGGTAATGGAGGAACTGCTAGTGGAGGAACACTCAATTTCACAGGAGGTAAAGGCAGTTACGGTTACCCTAATGGTTCAAAAGACCATGGCAGTGCCGGAGGTGGGGCTGCAGGAGCAAATGGAAATGGAGGAAACCCTACTCCAACAGACCCGGGAGGTCCCAACACATCAAATGCAACTCGTGTAGGGGGTTCGGGAAATGGACCAGCTTCAGGAAATGGAGGAAACGGTCAATCAACAGGCGGAGCTTCGTCTGGTGTATCATTAAATGGGAATAATGGCGGAAGTTACGGTGGTGGAGCCGCAGGAGGGTTAACACACTCTGAAAGTACAGCTGACAGATCAGCCACGGGAGGAACTGGTGCTAACGGTGCCGTTATCATTGAATATTCTACTGATGGTTCAATCCCTGCAATTCCAACCATTACTTCAACTCCTGCATCCTGTTCGGCAGCGGGAACAAGCACCATATCAAACTATAACGCCGCTTATACCTACACATTTACACCCGCAGGACCAACAGTCGGTGCCGGCGGGAGCATCAGCAACATGACTACAGGAACTAATTATACAGTTACTGCTTCAAGCGGGTCCTGCCCTTCCAATGCAAGTGCTTCTTTCAGCAATGCAGCTCAGCTAAGTACTCCAACAGCACCAACAGCAGCTCCTCAAAGCTTTTGCGGATCAGCGACCGTTGCAAACCTTACTCCTTCAGGAACAGGCATCAGCTGGTACTCTGCAGCGTCAGGAGGATCTCCGTTAACAGGGTCAACAGCACTGGCAACAGGAACTTATTATGTATCTCAGACAACCGGTGGATGTGAAAGCAGCAGAACTCCGGTAGCTGTGACAGTGACTGCAAAACCTGCAGCTCCGACAATCACTTCAACTCCTGCATCCTGTTCGGCAGCGGGAACAAGTTCAATTTCAAACTATAACGCCGCTTATACCTACACATTCACACCGGCAGGACCAACAGTCGGTACAGGAGGAAGCATCAGCAGTATGACTACCGGAATTAATTATACTGTTACCGCTTCAAGCGGGTCCTGTCCTTCCAGTGCAAGTGTTTCTTTCAACAATGCTGCTCAGCTAAGTACTCCAACAGCACCAACAGCAGCTCCTCAAAGCTTTTGCGGATCAGCGACCGTTACAAACCTTGCCCCTTCAGGAACAGGTATCAGCTGGTACTCTGCCGCGTCAGGAGGAACGCCGTTAGCCGGGTCAACAGCACTGGCAACAGGAACTTATTACGTATCACAGACAACTGCAGGATGCGAAAGCAACAGGACATCGGTAGCAGTGACAGTTACTGCAAAACCTGCAGCTCCAACCATTACTTCAACTCCCGCATCCTGTTCGGCTGCGGGAACAAGCACCATATCAAACTATAATGCTGCTTACACCTACACATTTACACCGGCAGGGCCAACAGTCAACGCCGGAGGTAGCATAAGCAATATGACTACAGGGACAAACTATACCGTGACCGCTTCAAGCGGATCATGTCCATCTGACGCAAGCACTTCTTTCAGCAACGCAGCACAGCTAGGCGCAGCAACACCACCGACAGCATCCGCTCAAAACTTTTGCGGAGCAGGAACTGTCGCAAACCTTGTTCCCTCCGGAACAGGTATCAGCTGGTATTCTGCAGCGTCAGGGGGATCTCCGTTAGCAGGGTCAACAGCATTAGCAACGGGAACCTATTACGTATCACAGACAGCAGGAGGATGTGAAAGCAGCAGAACTCCGGTTGTGGTAACTGTAAGCCCGACACCTGTTGCAAACGCAGGCGCAGATGTAACCATAAACTGCGGGCAAAGTGTACAGATCGGTGAGAGTCCTGCGACTCCTGAATCTCCTCTTACACCGGCAGGATGTGCAACAGCAGCCTCTATGACTCAAAAAGGAGGATATTATATTAATAGTGTCTCTACAACAGGAGGGCACAATAACGTTAATATCAGTAATCCGAACACAAAAGTGCAGGGATCTATGCCAAACACAAACACATCTCAGTGGTACAGTGATTATACTTCGCAGGTTGTTGAAGTATGTGCAGGAAGTTCTTTTGGGTTGACTGCGGCAGTTGCTCACGCAGGTGGCTCCAATCCTAAAAGTGCCGTTCGGGTATGGATTGACTGGAACAACGACGGAACATTCAGCAATCCTTCCGAGATAGCCTACACAACCGCCCTAATGTCAGGATCTTCTTATTCCCACACAATGACGATCAATGTGCCTGCAGGACAGGCACCAGGCGTTTACCGAATGAGGATAAGAGTTAAAGATAATGATGACTTTGCTGCAAATGACAAGGCTTGTGATTCTAAATGGTATGGATGGGGAAGTGCAAATGCTTTAACTAATTCAGACGAAATCGAAGATTATACGGTTAAAGTTGTTAACTGTTCAGGTGGCGGCTCCGGTTCTAACCCAGGTTCGGCAACCTATTCCTGGACTCCCTCTGAAAGCCTTGACGATCCATCCATTCCGAATCCGACCGCAACTCCTACTCAAACAACAACTTATACAGTAACAGTAACAACCGGTCCCGGGTGTACGGCTACCGATCAGATTACCGTAACCGTAAACAAGCAAAAACCAGTTTTTAGTGCCTTCGGGCCATATTGTGAAGGAGAATCCGTTTCGCTTCCTGCAACTTCCAACGACGGAGTCAGCGGTACCTGGAATCCTTCCCCTGTTGTCACTACAATCGCCGGCAGCGGAGCCGTTTATACATTTACCCCTTCCAATGTATGCAAGGACACCGTTAAAGTAAAAATTGTTATAAATGCTAATCCTACCAAGCCTGTTATCTCAAAAACAAATCCGACTTGTACAGCTACAGAAATAAGCACCATCTCGAATTATAATTCCTCCTACACCTATACATTCTCTCCGACAGGACCTGTTATTGGGACAGGAGGGGTTATCAGCGGAATGACAACCGGGCAAAATTATACCGTAACAGTTAAAAATGGTAACTGTACTGCGACCAGTGATGCCTTTAGTAATGCAGATAAATTATCCGCCCCGTCAATCACCGTCGAAACAATTACTCCTGCTTCCTGCGGAAGCAGTAACGGAAGCATCGATATCTCTGTTTCAGGAGGAACAGCGCCTTACACTTATTCATGGTCAAACGGATCAACAGCACAGAATCTGTCCGGTGTAACGGCAGGAACTTACACGGTAACGGTAACAGATGATAACGGTTGTACAGCTACAAACGGAACGGGGACAACCATTACTAACTCATCCGGACCTTCCGTTACCGTAGGAACAGTAATAAATGCCTCCTGCGGAAACAGCAACGGAAGTATCAATATCTCTGTTTCGGGGGGAGCAGCACCTTACACATTTGCCTGGTCAAACGGATCAACAGCACAGAATCTGTCCGGTGTAACGGCAGGAACTTACACGGTAACGGTAACAGATGATAACGGTTGTACAGCAACAAACGGGACAGGGACACCAATTACTGATGCTCCTGCACCAACTGTCTCTATAGGAACAGTAACAAATGCCTCATGTGGTAACAGCAATGGAAGCATCAATATTTCCGTTTCAGGGGGAACGGCACCTTACACTTATTCATGGTCAAACGGATCAACAGCGCAAAATTTATCAGGTATATCTGCCGGAACTTATACTGTAACAGTAACAGATGATAATGGGTGTACAGCAACAAACGGAACAGGAACAACTATCACCAACACTTCTGCGCCGATTGTCTCCGTGGGAACGATCACTTCTGCATCATGTGGAAGCAGCAACGGTGGTATCAACATTTCTGTTTCAGGGGGAACGGCGCCTTACACTTATTCATGGTCAAACGGATCAACAGCACAGAATCTGTCCGGTGTACCGGCAGGAAATTACACTGTAACGGTAACCGATGATAATGGTTGTACGGCCACAAACGGAACAGGAACGACCATTACAAATACTTCTGCGCCTACTGTTACTGTCGGAACGATCACTCCGGCATCTTGTGGAAGCAACAACGGAAGCATCAACATTTCTGTTTCAGGAGGAACGGCGCCTTACACTTATTCATGGTCAAACGGATCAACAGCACAGAATCTGTCCGGTGTAACGGCAGGAAATTATACCGTGACAGTAACAGATAATAATGGATGTACAGCCACAAACGGGACAGGAACGACCATTACAAATACTTCTGCGCCTACTGTTACTGTCGGAACGATCACTCCG
>MKVF01000001.1 GCA_001899145.1 Flavobacteriia bacterium 40-80 | reverse complement strand
GTTCTGCCCTGAGGATTAAGAGAGCCTATATAATTATTTGACGCATCATAGAAATGGATCGGATTGGAACCACTCACGTAGCACGTACCGGAACTGTTCGAGGATAGCAAAGCATTTCTTGTTGGAAGGGCATACGTGATTCCTGTTGCTAAGTTCTGGGCAGGACACGCGCCGTTGGCTGTAACTCCGACATAATAAGTGGCTGTTCCGGACGGAACCGTTGTAACAGATGTCGCGTTAGTAGCACCACTCACTTGCGTACCACCAACACTTGTTCCATAAATGTATTGGGAGGCTCCCTGTAATATTCCGCCATTCTCCGTTAATGTCACAGGACGGCCCCAGCAGTTATTCGTATTATTGTCAACTGTAATCAAACTTGGAAGAGTGGAGG
This sequence comes from Flavobacteriia bacterium 40-80, assembly GCA_001899145.1. Taxonomy (GTDB): domain Bacteria; phylum Bacteroidota; class Bacteroidia; order Flavobacteriales_D; family Crocinitomicaceae; genus 40-80. The sequence goes on along the minus strand of MKVF01000001.1, from coordinate 35,963 downwards.
GTGCGTCAACTTTAATACTTGCTGTAACCGCTGTTCCCGGGCATGTTGTACCGGAAACAACATTTTGAGGTGTTACACTAATCGTATAGCTGGTTCCACCTGTGCCACCGCTTACTCCTATAGAGCTAGTAGTGGAGCTACCACTTAAACCACCTAAAGACCACGAATATTGTGTTACGTTTGAAACTCCTGAAACAGAAGCTGTACTACTTCCCCCTGCACAGTAATCCGTTGCGCTCAGCGCTCCTCCTGTCGGATTAGCAATGACAGTTACAGCTTGTACTTTTGATCCAACTGCACATCCTAATGGATTAGCTACCTCTACCGTATATGTCTGAGAAGAACCTGGGCTTGCCGTTACTACCTTTCCGGAAGTTGTACTTAATCCGGTAGCAGGTGACCATGTGTAAGTGCCAGCGGGAGCTTCCATTGGAGCTGTTGATGGAATAGCTCGTGTCCCTGTTGAAGTACCGGAATTACTATATCCGGAAGCGTCCGTAACTATACCACCGCTTGCTTCATCAAATTTCCAATACCCTACAAGTCCTGAAGTTCCGGGAGCAATAGGGGCATTCATATCAGCTTGAATCTGAGAAGTCGTTCTCGCTACATTCCAAACCCTGACTTCGTCTATCAGACCATCATATCCTCCGGCATACCCGGTGCCGATTGTCACATCATTACCTCCGGCAACTGCGTATGAATAGGCAGGTGTTCCTGTGCTACTTAGCACACCGTTTATATACCAGCGTAACTGGTTGTTTGTAAAATCCCGAACTATAGCAATATGATTCCACTGACCGTTATTTACTGCTCCTCCACTTGTAAACCCTTGATAATTGAGTCCATTATTACCATCAATACCATAGTAATAATTAAGGTAACCATTGGTTTCCTGGGTAATTGTACCTTCACCGGCATATGCTTTATTATACGGATTTTGTCTTCCGGAAGCGTAGTTAGTAGGTTTTACCCACATTTCTATAGTTTGGTTACCTGTTATCTTTAAGGAAGGAGGATTACCTAAACTAACCGCTTGCCCGCCGGTAAAACTCATTGCATTACCAGCATGGCTAATATCAGAGGCGGTTAATTGGACACTCCCTCCATTACAGAATGTAGTAGCACCATTTGCCGTAATTGTTGGATCACTGACTTTAGGATTAATAATGACCGTAGCTTCTTTACAAGTAGTTGTTATAGCACAGGTACCTCCTTCTGCCCGGACAAAGTAACGTGTTGTTGAAGCAGGTGCAACTGTGATCGAGCTCCCGGTTCCTGCTGACGTACCACCACACGAACCTGAATACCAATTCCAGGACGCACCATCACCGAGCCCGTCATTTTTATCAAAACCGGCTAAAAGATCCTGAATACTTGGCTCTGAACCATCTACTACGTCTATTCTCGGATAAACCCATTGCTGTTGTGCTGTTCCATCCGCATAGTAAAGATAGGTTCTTAAGCTGGCGGTTGTCGTTCCCGGAGCCCATTTATAATCATAAAATATACCACCATATCGTCCACCTGAAACAGTGTATCTGCCAGACGTAGGGTCTGTAGCCCCAGTGTATGAAACAGGGTGAACATAACCCACTACAAGCACCCACTCTCCGGTAGGCAGTTCTGAGCCGGCTGGTGTTGAGGAATACCAGAAATAAGGATTACCATCGGAACTTCCTGCTAAAGTATAAGCGCCTCCGGCATTACTCTGAAGGCCCAAATAGAATCTGCCTGCTGTCCCCTGAACGGTTCTTTTTATCCAAACTGAATATCTATATGTTTTTGTATTATCAATAGCTACCTGTGATCCATTCCAGCCGCCATCACCGTTTCCATCGCCAGAAGCTCTTCCTTCCCATATTACGGTTGATTTTCCCCATGGGTCAGTACCATTAATTCGTGCATTTTCAGTAGCGTTTGTTTCATTTACAGTATAACCAGTAATACTTCCTGTACCAACTGTCCATGTTGAATGATCAATCAGCCCCCCTTTTCCTACTTTGTCATTGACCTTCAAAGTAACCGTTGCACCACTACAATTGCCCACAGGCGATACGGTAGTTTCCAACGGTGCGATAGATCCGCCTACAGTTATTATTACAGGAGCAGTTGTGCAGCCAAATTCATTGGTATAAGTTACGGTAACTGTACCTGCTGTTGAACCGGCCGTTATAACTCCTGTAAGTTCATTGATAGTCGTTCCTGTTGCAGTAATTGCCGAAAGCGTATATTTTGGTACGCGGTAACGTATAATGACTACACCCGCCGCACCTGTTTGTTCTGCACCTCCACCAGAACCAGTATTAGCTGTTGGACCATACTGTATTATATTTGTACTTCCACTGTTAGTTTCACCATAACCTCCGACACTGCTACCTCCGGCACCGTTGTTATATACATTACCATTTCCACAAGCACCACCATTAAAATTTGTGGTTCCACCACCACCACCACCGGCATACCATAAGTTTACTCCAGTGATATTACTTTGCAATCCGGCACCACCGGCGCCTCCATTATTACTTGCAGCATTACTTCCCGCACTACCTGCGCCACCGCCACCGCCACCAGCAGCAGGACAATCAGCTCTAAACCCGGTTCCTCCGGAAAAAACTCCTGTCCCTCCAGTATGACGAGTTGCAGATGTAACGCATCCACCGCCACCGCCACCAGAGCCCTGTACAGTTCCCGTTCCGCCATTCTGGCCGGCTAAGCCCTGATCACGTGAAGCACCACCACCACCACCACCAGCAGTATAAGAGCCAAAAGCTGACTGCCCTCCATTTGTCGCAGCTGTATTAGGTGATGCTGAATTATTGTGAACTGCACCACCAGCACCAATTGTTACAGTGGTATTCCCGGATGGTATAGAAATAGATGAATTCGTATAAAAGCCGCCTGCGCCACCACCACCGCCGCCGTTAGAGCCACCGCCACCACCACCGCCAACTACTAAAAGACGGGCAGTTTTTAACTCTACAGGGGTATTAAAGGATGTATTGGCCGTAAATCGACTATAATACTCATTATTTGGATTTGCACCTGTAACCAGGGTTGCATTTGTGGGCAACGATGCCCATTCCCCCGGAGTACTCAAATCCAATGTACCATTTGGGCAAACAATTGTGGAAGAAGCTGTAATGATAAGCGGATTTACCGTAACATTAACAGGCGCGCTTGCACAACCATTATAACTTGCATTGAGTGTATATGTTGTTGAACTTGTAGGATTAACTGTTGGAGTAGCCGTATTTGCTCCGCTTACAATTGATGCTCCCGTCCAATTATATGTCAAGGATTGGTATGGTGATGCCCCCGGAGCAACGGAGTAACTTGAATTTAAAACAATATTAGGACCACAGGCTGTTGGGTCATAATTTGCAGTAACAGAAAAAGTCGCTCCTGTAGCAAAATCCAAATTCAAACGACTATCTCCGGTATTTTCTGCTACGCGAATTTCAACCTCGCTGTTTGCATCTAAATATCCCAGCCATGCCACTCCTGCCATAGAACAGCACCCTGTATTTTCATACACTTGAGAACCATCTATATAAATTCGTATCGCATCATCATAGACAATATTTGATATAGAGTAACATCCGGACGCAAAGCCCTTTCTTTTATAGATGAAAACGTGATTATTATTAGTAACCGGACAACCTACGTAGCCACTAGCCGCCGAAGGAGATGCGGTTAATCCCCATAAACTATTCGTGCTTATATTTAAATTTGGATTTGTGTAATATCCTCTATATGTAGTACCCGTTAAGTTTAGGTAATTCACAGCATTATATGTCGTTGGCGCATTGTATGCAAGTACATTCCATGAATTGCTACCAAAACCGGGCACAGGAGCAGGATCTGTCCATGAGATTGTTAAAGTTGCACCTCCTGAACCACTACTATATTTATTTACCCTCACCCTCCAATTGTTTCCATCACAAAAAGAGCCTAAGTTAACGGATTCATTCGTTGTGCCACTTGCACCAGAAACATAGCTATAATTACCTGTCGTAGGGCAGTTACCATTATTGCGAGCAAATAAATCAAAATCAACACCCAGGTTAGTTAACGTCACAACGACATTAGTAGCTCCGACAGGAACAATTGCCGATAAATCTACACAGTCACTACCCACACCCGGGAAAGTAACATAGCCGGTTCCTGTTGCTGCAGGAAACACATAAACCTGCGAACCTGCATAACTATTCCACGATATACTTAATATAAAAAGCAACAATATAATAGCATGCTTCTTTCGTAAAAATATTTCCATAAATTATGAATTTTTGATAGTGGTTTAATTTGTACGTACATGTTTGTTAATCAATTCTTTTATACGTAAAGAATATATAAATTTATAAAAATAACTTTTGATGTAAATGTTAAGATGCTTTGAATGAACAAAAAGGGTTTTCTGATGAAAATTTATAAAAAATTAATGAATGCTTTAGGGAAAAGCAGAAAGTTGAAAGGCAGGAAGAACTAAAAATAAAAAAAGGTATCTTCTGAAGATAGGAAATCCCTTATCCTGAGGGCTTAGTAAAAAGCTTCAGGATAAGGAATTATAATCTAAAATTGGTATAATCAGGCAAGCTGATAGCAAAAGGGCTAAAAATTAAAAAGATCACCCTTTCTTCACCTCTTTTTCGAGTGTCATTAAAAGTAATCTCTGATTAGCGTTTCGTCCAAGGGCATTTAAAATACTCCGCATCAGCAGGCCTCTGGCATCAGAATCTTCATGCAGGGAAACGGTTGTTTCCCCGTTGTCTTCTGCTAAGGTAAAAGTCCAGACACCGGAAAGACCAAAATCACTTTCCACCATCTGAATAACCATTTTCTCATTCGGAATTTCTTCCAGTGCCTGATAAGTCATAGCTCCATGCAGATTCGTATGCTCTTTCCATGATTTCACTCCGTTTTCGTCTCTTGAAAGCACTTCTACCCTTTTCACCTCATGTCTGCTGCCGGAATAGCGCTCCACATCGCTCAGCACATTCCATACCTGCTCCGGTGTTGCTTTAATTACTTTGGTTTCTGTTCCGTTGTAGTGAATTTCCGCAAAAGAGCCAAAAGTCAGCAACACTATAAAAAACAGCGCAATAGCTCCTGTAGTTATGAACAGGACCCGTTTAGTGATTTTCCAAAATTTCTTCATATCAGGCTTTATTTGTTTTCCAATGTTTATACTGTTCCATGATAATCAGCACAGAAATTGCGAACATGATCAGCAATAGCGGGATTTGGGAAAAATCCAAATGCTCTTTTTTAAATTCCGCCGCAAAGTGAACAAAATGAGACCCTGAGTACACGACACTTACAATAAACAAAAACAAATTAATAATTGTTTTGTTGGTGTAAATAATCAATAAAATCCATATAAGAGGCAGGTGGTAGAACACGTTCCGAATGATAATCAGCCCTGCAGGGATAACGCCATTCGCACCTTTTTTTACAATATCCACTTCATAGATAAAACCGTTCGTGTGGTAATTTGAATGCAGCATCATTCCCACAATGGTGATCAGCCAGAATAAGGCTAATTTGTAATTTACTTCTGTTTTCATAAGCAATTATATTTGATTTATTTTTGAATTAAGATCGGATGAGTAAATGAATTCGAACGGTTTCGAATAACAAGCAGGTATGCCCCGCTCTCCAATTGTGACACATCAATTATCTGATTCAGTGAATTTTCTATCGCTTGTTTTCCTTCAACAGTATAAACAGCGTAATGGTAATCTGACAAATCTTCTTCGGTGACAAGTGAAATAATTGTTCCGTCCGAAGGATTCGGATAAACAGTAAACGGAGATTTCCCTTCTGCGATCATGGCAGCAAGCGTATTCAAGGTTTTAAAGCTCACCTTAACGGCATTATTGCTGGTTTCCGATCCGCAAATAGTCGTAATATACACATCATAATCTGTGTTTTCATTAAGGTTGGTCAGGTTGATCTGATTTGTTGTTACCGTCTGAGAAATACCATTTCCCGGCGCAAATCCGCTCATTCCGTACTCCACTTTAAACTGATTTCCGACCTGTACAGCCCAGGAAATAACCGCAGCATTTTTTGTAATCTGTGATGCCAATGTGTTGCTGGCTTCACTACAAACAGTTGTCGTAAATGTCACTTTCGGGCTGGTCGTGCTGTTTCCGTTTTGACACACGGTTGTTACATAAACATCATAAGCCGTACCTTCCGATAAATTTGTCAGATTAATTTCAGTCGCCAAGATTGTCTGAGATGTTCCGTTTCCCGGTGTAAATCCAACCGGGCCGTATTCCACTTTAAACTGATCTCCGGCTTGTCCGTTCCAGGAGACTTTGGCGGTGTTTTTAGTAACGTTCGAAGAGATCAGGTTTGTTACCTCATTACACGGTACTGCTAAAGCTCCCCATTCGAAATCATCCAGCTTAATTGTCTTGTGCATCCCGGAGATTTCAATTTTAAGAGCAAAATATTTATGTGCTGTGGCAGGAATCGCTCCCGTATTCACTTCAACATACTGGTTATTTGTGAGGGTAGCCGTTCCCAAAGCGTTAAACGAAGCCGTATTGGATTGTGAATCCATTGTCCCATACGTAACAGTCATTGCGCCCGCATCATCTGATTTTAAATAGAATCTGGCATAATGATAGCCGTCAATTGCTGTTAATTCGGGGGTAATAAAATAATTGGTCGGATTAGACGAAAAGAAGGAATAGATCTGAATATAGTTTGATCCGGTTCTTGCTTCTCCGGCCGAATTTCTTAACCCGATTGTTGGTCCCATTCCTCCGGAAGAACCTTCCAATGCCCAACAGGTCGGCATTCCCTGACCTGATCCTGCCGCATAACTCTCAAAGCTATCATTGATAGCTGATGCCGCTGGACACTGCGCTTTTACCAAAAGCGGCAATGCCAGCATTAAACTTAATACTGTTTTTTTCATACGTCTTAACTTGTCTTACTTTAATTTAGATTAAATCTAAACAGTGCGAAAGTACTATTTTTCGTTTATATAACAAATCCGTGACAAATAAAAAAAGGAATGTTTTAAAACATTCCTTTTAAGCAACTGTAAATAAAAATATTACGCCTTTATTCATTTAGACGCATTGAAAAACACGTGCGATTTTCTTTTTGAAATTATCAGCCTGTCCCTACAAGTCTCCGTGAAATTTGAAACAGATCGTTCCTGTTTTTAAATTTTTACTGGTATCAGTTAAAACTCCAATCTGAACACTTCATCCACCTCGTTATTATCGGAAATGGTCAGGTCCAGATCTTTGATCAACCCGTCTTTTAAACCGTAAACCCAACCATGAACATGAAGCTCCTGCCCGTTTTCCCAAGCCTTCTGCACGATGGAGGTTTTCACAACATTTCCAACCTGCTCTTTAACATTCAGCTCCACTAACCTGTCGAAACGCACATTGTCGTTTTCAATCGCATCCAGCTCTCTCTTATGGAAGCGATACACATCACGGATATGCCGGATCCAGTTATCAATAATACCAATATTCTGTGTTCCCATTGCTGCCTTCACCCCGCCACAGCCATAGTGTCCACAGACAATAATATGCTTTACTTTCAACACATTAACAGAATAGTCCATTACAGAAAGCAGGTTCATATCCGAATGAACCACCACATTGGCAATGTTTCTGTGAACAAATACTTCTCCGGGATCAGCCCCGATAATCTGATTCGCCGGTACACGGGAATCCGAACAGCCAATCCACAATAATGGCGGAGCCTGTTGTTTTTCCAAGCGGGAGAAAAACTGATCATCTTCCGCTAATCTTGATTTAACCCATTCTTTGTTATTTTCTATAAGTTTGTTATAAAATTCGTTTTTCATAATTCTTTCTTTTTTTAATTAAAATTAATGTCCCATTACATTCACTTCCTCCACAGCAATTGTTTTTACTGAAATATTGTTTGATGGTGCACTTTCCTTAAACTCCTGTATTACTTCCAGGACATCATAATCGACGTATGTATTCTGTGTTCCGTCGATCACCACATCCTGATTTTCTGAAATTGTATTTAATACTTGTTTCACCTGTCCTTTGTTAAGAAAAGTAACATTTTCTGCCAATGTCAAGGTGACAACCTCCTTATCAGCTTCCAGCCTGTCTTTGGAAATCCGGATGCTGCTCTTCAGGTTTTTCTTATTTTTAAAATAGCCCGAGCTGTTTTTGATGATAAAAAACACCGCCACAAACAAGCCTGCAAAAATACCTTTCAGCAAATCGGTGAACATCACCACAACAATTGTTGTCAGAAATGGTAAAAACTGAGCTATACCCAACTTATACATCTGCTTGTAAAGGCCAACATTCGAAAGCTTATAACCGACCATCACCAGGATGGCGGCCAGCGATGCGTAAGGAATGAGATTCAACACTTGTGGAATAATAATCACGCTTAAAAGTAATAACACTCCATGAAATATAGTAGATAATTTTGACTGACCTCCTGAATTAATATTCGCGGAGCTTCGCACAATCACCTGGGTGACAGGCAATCCGCCTAATAATCCGGAAATAATATTTCCCAATCCCTGCGCCTTTAGTTCCTTATTAGTCGGTGTAACAAACTTTTCCGGATCCAGCTTATCGGTCGCCTCCACGCTTAATAGTGTTTCCAGGCTGGCTACTAATGCAATGGTAAAAGCTATGATATAAACATTGTAATCTGTAAATGCCGAAAAATTCGGTTGCGTGAAAAATCCTCTGAACTCCTGGAAGCTGTTCGCTACAGGAATCGAAACCAGATGTTCCCCGCTTAATTTCATGTTTCCCGGAGCCAGTAGGTTGATAACAATACCCAAAACGACTACAAATAATGCTCCCGGAAGTATTTTAAACAGCGCTATTTTTTTCATGAACGGACGATCGAAAAGAATCAGGATCGCCAGTGAAATGACTGCAATCAAAACCGCTGTCGGCGAAATATAATTTAATGAATTTAATAATTCGCTAAACGTATTCTGACCATCAACCTGAGCAAATTGCTCATCTCCCATAAAATCCTTGTCATAGCCCACAAGGTGAGGCACCTGCTTAAAAATAAGCGTCAATCCTATTGCAGCGAGCATTCCTTTAATAACCGAAGAAGGGAAGTAATTTCCGATGATCCCGAGCTTAAAATAGCCTGCTAAAAGCTGTAACGCTCCTGCGATAATTACTGCAAGTAAAAATGCTTCATAAGATCCCAATGTAACTATCGCTGAAGCGACAATAGTGATCAATCCGGCAGCCGGACCGGAAACCCCCAGCCGTGAACCGCTGAAGATACCCACAATGATCCCGCCGATCACACCGGCAATGATCCCGGAAAACAGATTAGGAACCGCCATAGTTCCCGTTGATCCCAAAGCTACTCCAAGACATAACGGAAGCGCAACAAGGAAAACAACAAGCCCGGCCGGGAAATCCTGTTTCCAAGAAGAAAATATTTTTTTCATGTTTTAATTCTTTAAGTTGATGATAAAACTTACCGATTACATATCTGCTTTAGTCCAATATCAGCTTTGCTTTTATTATTCTTAAACAACTATCGTATTGGTAGTACAGTAATAATTGTTACTGTAAGTGATCACAACTGTCTTCGGGTTTGCGGATTAACTATTGAAACAAGATAACTGATGAGTTATTTCACTTTTTAAGTGTTCTGAATATTTTTCATCCTTAAACATTGATCATTTCAGATTTCGGATGAAAAATCACGGAATCCGGAGAAGAAGATTTTCTTTTGCTGAAACAGATTGTTTTCAGGAGAAAACCCTGCGACTCAGAACTGAATGGAAAAATTAAAATATCAGTTAACCGAATTTAAAACCTCAGGACGTTTGTGAAAACATCAACTTAACATTCGGGAGGGAGCAGCGGCTTTTCTATAAGTGGAGTGGAATACCGGTTTACTTCATTCTTAGCTACGCAAAAAAGACGTTCCTGTAGTTCTGAAATTATTTTTTGTGAAGGAGTAAAAAAATGGGCCAAATTCAAATGGTTCACGTTTTTTTTACAGTGATTTTCAACCAGCTCTTCTTCCTCTTCTTCATTAATTCTATACGTTCCGTCATTCATAAAAAGGAAATAACAGAATAAGAAAAGAAAGATTATAGAAAGTACTTTAAGAAAACCCTGCTTCTTCATGCCCGCTAAGTTAATAAAATCAGTGGTTTTATGATTTTTTTTAAGCGCTTTTTAACGTTCTGTCCGGGTTTTTAGCAGGAACAATAAAAAGATAAAGAAAGCAATAAAGGTCGATGCAACGGTGCTTAATCCAATCCTCATAAATGTAAATAGCAGCTCGCCTAAATTAAAGCTTTCCATAAGGAAAAACCAGAGATGATGCACCAGGATGAATAAAAGTAAAATGACGAAAAACCTGGAGGAAGAGGCATATTTATCGGAGTTATCTCCTCTGGAATAGTCTTCGTTCGGGGCAATAATTTTAAAAACAAACGGGCGCAGATAGGCAGAAAACACCAGCGCAGAAGCGTGAAGGCCGTAAGTATTCAGAAAAAAGTCAATGCTCATGCCTATCAAAAATGCAATAATCATTACTTGCGCCAAATGCATTCTAAAGGGTAAAATAAGAAGGAACAAAGGGTAGATCATGATATATACTCCATATCCTATTTCGATACGGTTAAAGACCAAAACCTGGGAAAGTACAATCAGACAGGCACCTGCAATATATCTCAGAAAATTAATCATCGTCCGATCTCCTCTTTATTAATTGACTGATCGAGTCTTAAAAACTCTTTTTTATGATTGTTCTTTATGACATATACATTTGACAAACGGCGGAAATCTTCTTCATACCAGACCTGAATGTTCCACAAAGGTTTTGCATTTTCATATTTCAGCTGAGAAATTTTACCCACATACAAGCCTTCTGGAAACACACCGCTTGATCCGCGGGTCACTACTCTTAACCATTTCTTCAACGGAATATCATTGGAAATGCCATCAATAGAACCTCTCTTAGGACTGATTCCGTCCCAGTTCAATAATCCGTATGCACCGTTATTCTCCACCTTTACGTCAATATAGATTTTTGAGGAAAGAACACTTTTAATCATGCTGTAATTTTCAGAAACACTATGTATAATTCCCACAATTGCTCTATCTGTAAAAACACCCATTCCTTCTTCAATGCCATCTTTTGATCCGCGGTTGATCGTTATAAAGTTATTACGTTTGCTGAACGTCGAATAGATTACTTCTGCGGGAATATACTGATAGGTCTGCTCTGCGATTAAGGTATCTTTAAAATGTATAGTATCGAGCAACGATTGTAAATGTTCTATCTCCTGGCGAAGCTTCTCATTTTCCTGCTGGAGTGTCCGGTTTGCCTGTGGTGTATTGATAAATTTAGTAAGCTCATTGCTCTTTTCCAGAATGCCTCCGCTGATGGTGTTTACTGAGGAAATAAATTTAACCTGAGGATAGTTGTAGTTCTCCACATATAAATAAATAGCGACCAACTCCAATAATGCAAAAAGCAGAAAAAGCTGAAATTTTTTAAAAAACGCTATTAGATTTTTCATATTTCCTCAAAAATAAAGTCCTGAAAAAATCAGGACTTCACACAAAAGTAATTTATTTATTTTAATCTTTCATCAGGAACTGGAACCTGTCAATATTTTTCAGGGCGATCGCTGTTCCACGTGCAACAGCTCTCAACGGATCTTCTGCAATATGTACAGGGAGCTTCGTTTTTGTAGAAATACGTTTATCCAGGCCTCTCAGCATGGAACCACCACCTGCAAGGTAAATTCCGGTCTTATAGATATCCGCGGATAATTCCGGAGGAGTCATTTCCAGCGCGCTCAGAATCGCTTCTTCGATTTTAGAAATCGTCTTATCAAGGGCGTGTGCTACCTCTACATACGAAACGATAATTTCTTTCGGAATCCCTGTCATCAGGTCTCGTCCGCGAACAGCGAAATCCGGCGGCGGATTATCCAGCTCGGTAATTGCGGCACCCACTTCTATTTTTAATTGTTCCGCTGTACGCTCACCAATCAGGATGTTATGCTGGCGGCGCATATATTCTTCTATTTCCTGTGTAAAATCATCTCCTGCCACACGAATGGATTTATCACAAACAATTCCACCCAGCGCAATAACAGCAATTTCTGATGTACCACCACCTATATCAATGATCATATTTCCCATTGGCTCCTCGACATCGATACCGATACCAATAGCTGCAGCCATGGGCTCATGAATCATATATACTTCTTTTGCTCCGGCATGCTCACAAGAGTCACGAACGGCTCTTTTTTCTACCTCCGTGATTCCCGAAGGTATACACACCACCATTCTTAACGTTGGTGTAAATAGTGTTTTCCCCGGATTAATCATTTTGATCATTCCTCTGATCATCGCTTCAGCACTTTGAAAATCAGCAATAACACCATCCTGAAGCGGGCGAACCGTTTCAATAAGCTTATGTGTTTTTCCGTGCATCTGCTGTGCCTTTTTTCCGATAGCCACAATATTTCCTGTCTGGATGTCCTTGGCTACAATTGAAGGCTCATCAACAACCACTTTGTCATTCATGATGATCAGCGTGTTTGCCGTACCTAAATCGATTGCAATTTCTTGCTGTAAAAAACTGAATAATCCCATTCTTAATCCTTTATCTGCTGGAGATATTTAACACTTAATATTCGTAAAACTGCAATTTTTGTTTCATTTTTCCAAAGAAAAATATTCTTAATGTTTAAAATGGCGGTTTCCTGTAAAAACCATGGCAATCCGGTTATCATTACAATAATTAACGGAAAGCTCATCTTTAATGGATCCTCCGGGCTGAACCACTGCTTTGATTCCTTCATTTCCTGCTATTTCCACACAATCCGGGAACGGGAAAAAGGCATCGGAAGCCATTACTGCACCGTTTAAATCAAAATTAAAGCTTTTAGCTTTGTGAATTGCCTGTCTCAAGGCGTCCACCCGTGAAGTCTGGCCTGTTCCGCTTGCAAGCAGTTGTTTACCTTTCGCTAAGACAATTGTATTTGATTTGGTGTGTTTTACCAGCTTATTGGCAAAAATCAAATCTTCAACTTCAGCGTCTGTCGGCTTCACCTCTGTTACAGGAGTAAAATTTTCTTTCGCTTCCGTAAGGGTATCTTTATCTTGTTCAAGTACACCGTTTAAGATCGTACGAAACTGCTTTTGTTGTTCCGGATATTTTTTAAGTACAAGAATAATCCTGTTTTTCTTTGATTTCAGCAATTCAATTGCTTCCGCATCATACGAAGAAGCAATAATTACTTCACAGAATAATTCGTTGATAATTTCCGCAGTAGCCAGATCAATATTTCTATTAGCGATCAAAATTCCACCGAAAGCAGAAACGGGATCCGCGGCTAATGCAGCCTGATAAGCTTCCTTCATAGTAGAACGTGTTGCCACACCGCAGGCATTGTTATGTTTCAGAATGGCAAATGTCGGTGCATCGTCTTTAAAATCATATATCAGGTTAACAGCCGCATCTACGTCCAGCAGGTTATTATACGAGAGCTCTTTTCCATTTAATTTTTCAAAAATCTCATCCAGATTCCCGTGAAAATATCCTTTCTGGTGTGGGTTTTCACCATAACGAAGCACTTCTTTATTTAATATGCTTTGCTTAAAAGCTGTTTGTTCATCGTCTTTCGCAAAGTATTTATAAATCATTCCGTCATAATGAGAACTTACATTAAATGCCGCTTTTGCAAAGTTTTTTCGTTCTTCCAGCGTTGTAACAACGTCTCCCGTCTTCTCAAAAACTGACAGCAGGACATCGTATTGATCCTGAGAAGGAATGATGACTACATCCTCATAATTTTTAGCTGCTGCACGGATCAGAGAAATTCCTCCTATATCTATTTTTTCAATGATTGCCTGGTGATCAGCTCCGGAAAGTACTGTTTTTTCAAAGGGATACAAGTCAACAATAACCAGGTCAATGGACGGGATTTCGTATTCAGCGATTTGTGCCTGATCTTCCGCCAGGTTTCTGCGGTTTAAAATTCCCCCGAAAACTTTCGGATGTAAAGTTTTAACACGACCTCCCAAAATTGAAGGATAAGAAGTAAGATCTTCTACCCGTTCTACCTCCACTCCCATTTCCTCAATAAAAGATTGTGTTCCGCCTGTAGAGTAGATCGTTACACCTGCTTTTCGAAGGTGCTCAATAATCGGAGCGAGTCCTGTTTTGTCAAAAACGGAGATTAAAGCACTTTTAATTTTAACGTTTCCCATAATTAAATTTCTAAAAAGAGTTGTTTTACGTTGCTTGTAAATAGTTTAACTGCGATAGCCAGAAGGATAATTCCAAAAACTTTTTTCAGGATAGCAATGCCTCCGACACCAAGGACCTTTTCAATTTTTTCGGTCAGCTTCAGCACGATATAAACGATCAGCATATTGAGCATAATTGCCACCACAATGTTAATCGCGGAGAATTCGGCGCGCAAAGATACAATCGTGGTCATGCTTCCCGCTCCTGCAATAATCGGAAATGCCAGCGGAACAATGCTGGCGGTTTTCCCGGAAATATTATCTCTGAAAAGCTTGACTCCAAGGATCATCTCTAAGCTCATGGCAAAAAGTATAAAGGAACCCGCTACGGCAAACGACTGGATGTTCACCCCGAAAAGATGCAGAATGGATTCTCCCAAAATCAGAAAAGAAACCAGTATTGCAAATGAAATCAGAGAAGTCAGGGCCGGATGGATATCTCCTGCCTGCTGCTTCAGGTTGATAATAATCGGAATGGAGCCAATGATATCAATCACTGCAAAAAGTACCATTCCTGCCTTAAAAGCATCTAAAAAATCAAACATTGAAAAAAATTCCAGCATATTGTTTTAATTATTTAGTATCGTTTTTTCAATTACAAAAGGAAAATAGGCATGTTCCAGCTTCTGAACCGTTTGTGCTATTTTCTCCGGAGACTCACATTGAGAAACAGGTGTATAAAACTGGGCTATGAACATTCCGTTATCATACACCTCGTTCACAAAATGAATGGTAATCCCCGACTGCAGTTCCCGGTTTTCGAAAACGGCGCGGTGAACATTCATTCCGTACATTCCCTTTCCGCCATAAGCCGGTAAAATCGCAGGGTGAATGTTAATGATCTTATTCGGAAAATATTCGATTAATTTTTTAGGAATCAGCTTCAGGTATCCTGCAAGGATAATAAAATCAAAGTCGTTTTTACAACGGTCTAAAAAATCCTGACTTTCAGCCATTTCTACAGATGAAACACACTCCACATACTCGCGTACCTCATCATCTTCCAGCAAAAGTGTTTTGAAATTGTTAGAAATAATCGCAGCAACTGTAATTTGCGGATGCCCTTTGAAATAACGGGCAATTGTTTTAGCATTTGATCCTGCTCCTGAAATAAAAATACCTAAGCGCACCTTTTTCATGGCGCAAAGTTAATGGAGAAATGGGGAATAAAAAAATGTATTTGAGGATATTTATAAAAAATCACATTACATCCTGCCCGATATCTTTCCGGTAATACGCACCTTCAAATTCGAGATTTTCAATCGTCCTGTATGACTTTTCCACAGCTACTTCCAGCGTTCTTCCGAAAGATGTTACCGCCAATACACGACCTCCGGCAGTCATTACCGCAGGTCCGTCCGCTTTTGTTCCTGCATGAAAAATCAGGCTCTCGGTTGGTGTATTCAATCCGAAAATCTGTTTTCCTGATTCGTAAGCTTCCGGATATCCACCTGAAACCATCATAACTGTCGCCGCGCTTCTTTCTTCAAACTGCACATCTCTTTCTGAAAGTGTGCGTGTGGCAATGCCTTCAAAGAGATCTAAGATGTCGGATTTAATTCTTGGAATAACGACTTCTGTTTCCGGATCACCCATACGGCAATTATATTCAATAACATAAGGGTCTCCTTTTACATTGATGAGGCCGAAGAAAATAAATCCTTTATAATCTAAATTGTCTGCTTTAAGGCCCCGAACCGTCGGTTTGATGATTTGTGTTTCTACCTTATCCATAAAAGTTGCATCCGCAAACGGCACCGGAGAAATCGCTCCCATACCACCGGTATTCAGGCCTTTGTCTCCTTCTCCGATTCGTTTGTAATCTTTCGCTTCCGGCAGAATTTTATACGATTCACCATCTGTAATAACGAACACCGACATTTCAATTCCTTTCAGGAACTGTTCAATCACAACTTTAGAGCTGGCGTCTCCGAACTTTGCTTCTGCCAGCATTTCAACCAATTCTTTTTTAGCTTCATCCAGCGTATCCGGAATCAACACTCCTTTTCCTGCTGCCAGTCCATCTGCTTTCAATACATACGGAGGTTTCATTCCTTCAAGAAAACGAAGTCCTTCTTCGATCGTATCTTTTGTGAAAGTTGCATATTTCGCTGTAGGGATTCCATGGCGGAACATAAATTCTTTAGCGAAATCCTTGCTCCCTTCTAATTGGGCTGCTGCTTTTGAAGGTCCGATCACCGGAATTTTCATCAGGTCAGCGTCTTTTACGAAGAAATCATAAATTCCCTTTACCAAAGGCTCTTCCGGTCCTACAACAACAATATCAATATTATTTTCCAGCACAAATGTTTTCACTGCTTCAAAATCGGTTGGCTTCAGAGCGACGTTTTTTCCGACCTGTCTGGTACCTGCATTTCCCGGCGCAATGAATAATTCTGTCAACATTGAGCTTTTAGAAATCTTCCAGGCTAACGCATGCTCCCTTCCTCCTGATCCCAGTAATAATACATTCATGATGAAAGTCTGTATTTATATATTTTTTAAAATTGATTCGAACAATAATCTTCCGTCCTCGTTGCTTAAAGCAGCATCTGCAGCTCTTTCAGGATGTGGCATCATCCCGAAAACATTTCTTCCTTTATTACAGATTCCTGCTATATTATTCAACGAACCATTCGGGTTGTACAGCTCTCCCAGCTGTCCTTCTTCAGAGCAGTATCTGAAGATCACCTGATCGTTATCCAGAATACTTTTCATCATATCTTCCGGAGCATAAAATCTTCCTTCTCCGTGAGCGATCGGAATTTTATACGATCTGTCTCTATCCAGCTCTTTAGTGATTACTGTCGAATTGTTAGCAGGCTTTAAGTAAACGTTTTTACAGATAAATTTCTGATTGTTATTGTGCAGCAGCGCTCCCTCAAGCAGACCGCTTTCTGTTAATATCTGGAATCCGTTGCAAATTCCCAGTACATAGCCGCCCCGATTAGCATGGTTAATTACTTCATTCATAATCGGAGATAATTTCGCAATTGCTCCGGATCTCAAGTAATCTCCATAAGAAAAACCGCCGGGCAGGATAATAAACTCGGCTCCCTGCAAATCAGTGTCTTTATGCCAGAGGTTTACAACGTCTTGTTTTAAGACATCTCTCAAGACATAGATCATATCATCATCACAATTTGATCCGGGAAATGTTACAACTCCAAATTTCATGAATAATTCAATTTAACTTGCACAAAAGTAGCAATAATGAATCGAATCAACCGTGCTTAGTTAAAGAAAAATTTAAGTCCGGAATAGATCAATGCGATATAGAATGCCAGCATCTGAACAAAGTTGCTTTTGTTTTTTAACAGTGAAACGGAAAATAACAAAGACAGCGGCAATATTAAAAAATGGAAAAAATCAACCCGCTTAAAAAATAAAAATACAGCAAAAGCAACCAGCGTGCTGACAACCATAAGAATGAAGTAAGCTCCTGAAAATTTTCTAAGCTGGATTCCTGTTTTGGAAAGGACGGCTTTCGCCCCGACCAGGGTAGAGATAAATACAATTCCTATTATAATCGTATTCATAAAATAATTGTAGGGAATCTGATAAGAAAACAGCCACCAGGAATAGAGTGTTTTTTCATTCAGAATATCATAAAAGAACAGGAAAAAAGCTGCATAAAACTGGGGAATCGCCCAGCCCGTAATGTAAAGCAGGAATTCTCTTGCTTTAAATGGTTTTGACAATAAGATCAAAATGTAGAATAACGGTAAGGCAAAATAAAATTTAGGGGAAAAAGTGGCTCCAATCCCGAGAAACAGCCCAAAATTGAAAAGCGCTCCAAAATTCAACTCGTTAAATGAGATTCTGAAAAGTACATTAGTTGCCAGAATTAAGAATGTGTGTAGAATCAGGGCTCCGTCAAATACATAAAATTCCCGGACGTTTGTCAGCAGGATAACATAAATAAACCCCGGCAACAAAGAATTTTTTTCATAAAAGTTCTGTTTGTTGAAAATGTAGTTCAGCAAGGTTGCATTTACCAAAACAAATGCAAAACACAAAATGTCATTGGTAAGCATTCCTACTCTTTGAATTCCCCAAACTCCCAGATTGACCAGTTCTTCCGTCTCAAAAGCATACAGGCTTCCTTCCACGCTGTTCCAGTGAAGATAAAGATAAGCCGCAATAATCAGCGGCAAAAGCAAAAGACTGAGGATGTTAATCTGTGAAAATATCCGAAGCATATTGCAAATATACAGGCAAATTTAGAATCCGGTTATTTTTTTGAGAGCAGCAGCTCTTTTTAATGCTTTTTAGGGAATTTGATTCCCTCTTTTTAAATTTAGCTGTAATAAAAGCATGGAATTAAATTATATTTTTAAATTTGTCACATATAACAAAGTTGATTGCATTATGAGTTCATATGATTTTTTCTGGGCATTAGGTGATGGTCTTGATAATATGCTTGCATTGTTCTATGATAACATCGGTAATATTTTCAATGATTTCCTATTGATTTTCGGTTTCGTACTTTTCGGTTACTGGATGAGATTGCAAAGCAAGTTCATCAAGGAAGCTGCTAACAATCCAAACCAGATTAAGTAATTCACATTACACTATAAATTAAAGGCTGTCTTCCGACAGCTTTTTTTGTATGAAGCTATCTGTTATCATAACTGCCGGAGGGATCGGGAAGCGAATGGGAAGCGAGATTCCCAAACAGTTTTTGCTGGTCAATAACAAGCCGGTCCTGGCACATACCATTGAGGCCTTTTCAGACCTTCCGTTTCCCACCGAGCTGATTCTCACGCTTCCCCGGGAATGGATTCTTTATTGGGAGGAATTGTGTACAGAAAGGCAGTTAAATTACCCTTTAATTATTGTCGAAGGCGGAAAAGAACGGTATCATTCTATTAAAAATGCTTTGTTACATGCCTCGGGAGAATTGATTGCCGTTCATGACGGTGTCCGCCCGCTGATTGACAAAGCGACTATTCTCCGTTTAGTTGAAACGGCTGAAAGAAAGGGAAATGCTATTCCTGTAAAATCAATTGCGGAAAGCATCCGCTTCGTTGATGGAGCGGAGTCAAATTCTGTAAACCGGGAGCATTACAAGATTGTACAAACTCCCCAGGTTTTCCGGAGAGAAGTTCTCTTCAAGGCTTATGAACAACCTTTTCAAAGCTTTTTCACTGATGACTCCTCACTGGTGGAGCATCTCAGAGAACACATCCATCTGGTGGAAGGAAATCCTGAGAATATAAAAATAACCACCCCACAAGATTTAAAGCTGCTGGAAATTTATCTGAGTCTTCCTGATTAATTATGTCTTTAATCTCTAACCTGAAAACTATATCCCAAAAAAATTACGGCATCTTATTTAATGCGTTATGGCTGATTTTCGGCTTACTATTTCTCCGATGGAAAAGTGAAACTGTTCTCGTGGTCTTTTTATTTGAAACAATCGTAATTGGCCTCTTTTCAATTTTAAGAATCTCGGTAATTTCCCTGATGAATAAACAACATGCAACAGAGACACAATTACTCATCGGCAAAAGCTTCAGTCCGGGTGAGACGGAATTATTAAGAAAAAACGGATTGCTGAAATTTGTTTATTTAATTTATCATGCGTTCGTTATCGGCATGTTTTCCGTTGTTTTTTTCGGATTTGCTTATGTACATGCCATGTTTTCTTTTTCTTTCTTTTTAAAAGTTCCCAATGTTGTTGCTCCTTCCTCTGTTGTGACGCATTTTATTCATTTATTTTACAACCGTGATTTCCTGGAAGCTTTTACCGGAATTTTACTTGGCAATTTAATCAGCTTTAGCTGGTTCATCCGGAATAAGTACTATGTATCAGCTTCTTTTAACCGGGCATTTGCTACTCCGTGGATCCGGATTTTTATTCAGCAAATACTCATTATTTCCAGTGGATTTTTCTTTCTGTCCGCAGGAAAGTATCTTTCAATAGTCATCGCTGTTTTAATGGTCATTATCAAGGCAATAACAGACATTTTTATTACTAAAATCCTGGATAAATTTGAAAAAAAGACGGAAGATTAATGAATTTAGAAGGGGAAAATACTGAATACTGAATACTGAATACTGAATACTGAATACTGAATACTGAATACTGAATACTGAATACTGAATTTTTAGAAATTTTTCTACTTTAAATCTGGCCGTCAGCAGTATAGATTCCGTTTTTGAAGATTTTCACTTTAAATAAAATACCGTCGCGGTCGTATTGATAGAGCTTACCGTCAAACAAACGGCCTCCTTTGAAAACACCGTCTTGTAAAATATCGTCTTTCTCATTATAGATCTTGTTGTAACCATTCGGGTTAAATGTAGCGTTCTTAACAATAGGATTGGTAACAACCGGTGCCTGCTCCTGAGCTTCAACCAAAGTTCCTTCAGGTATTCTTTTATTTGCCGGCTTAGCTGATATTTTTAATTTTTCATTATTTAAAATCTCATTTCTTCTCATATTCCCGGAAACAACTCCGTCATAAGAAGTATAGGCCAGCTCAACGGTTCCGTTTCTATCATAATGCCTGATCTCTCCATTTTCCAGCCCTTGGTGGAATTCTCCTTCATACATCGGAATTCCGCTGTCATAAAACTTAGAAAGCGTTCCGTTGTATTTTCCATTCAGGAAATTTCCTGATTCAATCAACGTTCCTTTTTCATTGTATTTTTTGAATGAACCGTGAGGTCTGTTATTTTGATAGGCACCTATAAACAAAGGTGTTTTCCCGTCACGATGATATTTGATCCAGGTTCCTTCTCTTTTCCCGTCTTTGTATTGGCCTTCGAGAACCAGGTTTTCCTTCGGATATTTTGTTTCCGGAAGATCTTTGCCAAAGTAGAACCATCTACCTACTTTTTTCCCGTTTTTATCAACTACATTGGTACTTCCGGCTTCTTTTTTCTCTTCTTTTTCGTCTGAAAAAGGAAAAACGAATACCCCGGAAATGTATAGGGAAAATAAAAGTTTGATAAATAAATCTACCATTTCAATTGCTTAATCTGACCGAAATATAATTACTTCTTTTATAATTTACCCGGTTAACTAATATTTTATCGGCATGAGTGTATATTAACTTATGCTGGTTGAAGATTTATTGAACAATTTTGAGGGTTCTACGTGTTCGAGCATTACATCTACCATCTTTTGGAGATCATATTCCAGCTCCCAGCCCCAATCTTTCTGCGCAGCGGTATCATCAATGGAATTCGGCCATGAGTCGGCGATCGCCTGGCGAAAATCCGGAGCGTATTCTATTGAAAAGGGAATTCTTTTTGCGATGGCGGCAGCCAGCTGCTTTGGTGTAAAGCTGATTCCGCCCAGGTTATAGCTGGAACGAATTTTAATATTTTCCTTTGGAGCATCCATCAGCTGAATAGTTGCACGGATCGCATCTTCCATGTACATCATTGGTAACGCGGTATCTTCCGAAAGAAAAGAAGTATAGCTACCGGTTTGTTTTGCATGGTAAAAAATATCCACTGCATAATCAGTAGTTCCTCCTCCGGGAAGGCTGGTATAGGAAATCAACCCCGGATAACGGATGCTTCTTACATCCACTCCGTATTTATTGAAATAATATTCACACCATCTTTCTCCTGCCTGTTTGGATATTCCGTAAACCGTTGTAGGCTCCATTACGGTATATTGAGGTGTATGATCACCTGGAGTTGTCGGACCGAAAACAGCAATTGAGCTGGGCCAGAAAATTTGTTTGATATATCCTTCCTTTGCCAGATCCAGAATGGTGAACAAACCTTCCATGTTCAGCTTCCATGCAAAATCAGGATTTTTTTCAGCAGTAGCGGAAAGTAAAGCTGCCAGCAGATAAACATCAGAAAAAGCTCCATTTATAATATATTCCCTTACAGCCTCACGATTCAGTATATCCAGCTTGGCATAGGGACCTCCGGCCAAATGGTCAGGGCATTTTTCACTCAGATCTGCAGCAACTACATTTTCATTACCGTATTTTGCTCTCAAATTAAAGACTAATTCCGTCCCGATCTGACCACCGGCCCCAATCACTAACACCTTTTTCATGAACACTTTTTTTGATGAATAAAACAAATTTCAAAAATATGTTTTTTTTCTTATTAAAATAATTTGGGAAAGAACTTGTCATATTTTATATTTGTTAGAGAAATGTAATTCGTATGTGGTTGGGATTATTGGACCTTCTTAAATTTTTAATCAAACGAAATCCGGAATGATTTTCCTTTTTTCAGGACAAAAATTAATTGAAAGTCATTTTTTATTCATTAAACTACATCTGTATGCCATTATACCATAAATTAGGAAAAATTCCTTCTAAACGTCATATTCAGTTCAGAAAGGAAAACGGGGAATTGTATTATGAGCAGCTCTTCGGGACAGTAGGTTTTGACGGTATGTATTCCAATATGTATCATATCCACAGACCTACAATGGTAAAAGAGATTGTCCGACAATACTCTGCCGCGCCCAAAATAGCGAAAGCGAATAATATTCAATCCTACCGCCTGTGGGGATTTCAGGTAGAGCCGACGGCTGATTATCTGGAATCAAGAAAAATTATGCTGACAAATAGTGATTGTCATATCACGCTGGCTGCTCCGACAGGTAAAACCACGGATTATTTCTACAAAAACACTGATTCGGATGAGTTGATCTTCATTCACAAAGGATCAGGGAAATTAAGAACTTTTCTTGGAAACATCGATTTCAAATATGGTGACTACCTGTTAATTCCACGTGGAATTATCTACAAAATGGATTTCGATACGGAAGACAACCGTTTATTCATCGTTGAGTCAAGAAGACCAATTTATACGCCAAAGCGTTACCGCAACTGGTTCGGCCAGCTGCTGGAGCATTCTCCTTTTTGTGAAAGGGATATCCGCCGGCCGGAAGAACTGGAATCGTATGATGAACTGGGAAACTTTACTATTAAAGTGAAAAAGAAAGACGAGATCATCGAAATGCTTTATGCTTCGCACCCGTTCGATGTGGTTGGTTACGACGGTTACAATTATCCGTATGCTTTTTCCATTCATGATTTCGAACCGATAACGGGAAGAATCCATCAGCCGCCTCCGGTACACCAGACATTTGAGACAGACGCATTTGTTGTTTGTTCCTTTGTGCCGCGTCTGTACGATTATCATCCTTTATCAATTCCTGCGCCATACAATCACTCCAATATTGATTCCGATGAGGTGTTATATTATGTGGACGGAGATTTCATGTCACGTAATGATATTGCAGCAGGGCATATCTCACTTCATCCGGCAGGAATTCCTCACGGACCACATCCCGGAGCTTACGAGCGCAGCATCGGAAAGGTAGATACACAAGAATTAGCCGTGATGGTCGACACATTTAAACCGCTAATGGTAACAGAGGATGCCATGAAAATTGCAGACGAAAAATATTATCAATCCTGGTTAGAAAAATAAAAACTTTAAAAACATTTAAAAATATGAGTCAAGAATTAAAATCAGTTGAATACGGATTGGAAAAAATCTTTGAAGGAGCTCAGGATTTCCTTCCGTTATTGGGGACAGATTATGTAGAGCTTTATGTGGGAAATGCAAAGCAGGCGGCTCACTTCTACAAAACAGCATTCGGATTTCAGTCTCTTGCATACGCAGGATTGGAAACAGGTGTAAAAGACAGAGCGTCTTATGTTTTAAAGCAAGATAAGATTCGTTTGGTACTAACAACTGCATTGAGAAGCGATTCTCCGATTGGTGAGCACGTAAAAAAACATGGTGACGGAGTAAAAGTAATTGCTTTGTGGGTGGAAGATGCACGCTCAGCTTATGCTGAAACAACAAAAAGAGGTGCAAAATCATTTTTTGAACCAATTGTAGAGAAAGATGAAAACGGAGAAGTTGTTCGTTCAGGAATTTATGGTGCATACGGAGAAACAGTTTTCGTTTTTACAGAACGTAAGAATTACAATGGTGTTTTTCTTCCAGGTTATGTAGAATGGAAATCAGATTATAATCCTGCTCCGGTTGGGTTAAAATTTATTGACCACATGGTAGGAAATACGGATTGGAACAGAATGAATGAAGCTGTAAAATGGTTTGAAGATGTAATGGGATTTGTCAACTTCCTTTCATTTGATGACAAACAAATTACAACTGAATATTCTGCATTGATGTCAAAAGTAATGTCAAACGGAAACGGACGCATCAAATTTCCAATTAATGAACCGGCAGAAGGAAAGAAAAGATCACAAATTGAAGAATACATCGATTTCTACGAAGGTGAAGGAGTTCAGCACATTGCAGTTGCCACAGATGATATTATCAAAACGGTTGCAGATATGCGTTCTCGTGGTGTGGAATTCCTGAGCACGCCTCCTCAGGCATATTATGATGCTATTCCTGACCGTTTGAAAGAACATATGTCAAAATTCAAAGAAGACATCAAAGAATTGCAGAAATTAGGAATTATGATTGATGCTGATGAGGAAGGTTATTTACTGCAAATTTTTACAAAGCCTGTAGAAGACCGACCAACGGTATTTTTTGAAATTATTCAACGTATGGGAGCAAGAGGTTTTGGTGCAGGAAACTTCAAGGCATTGTTTGAATCGATTGAGCGTGAGCAAGAAAAACGTGGAACGCTGTAATTGATTTGAGCTTAACATAAAATCAGAAAAACCGGTGGAATACAATGTTTCATCGGTTTTTTTTGTTTGCTTAAAATTTTGAATTAAATCAATAATAGATTAAAAAAACAACATTGTACATCTTGTTGTACAATAAAATTTCTTATCTTTGCTCAAAAGGCATTAAATCTCTCCATAAAATGGAAATCACTACATATAGTAATTTCAGACAAAATCTAA
This sequence comes from Flavobacteriia bacterium 40-80, assembly GCA_001899145.1. Lineage (GTDB taxonomy): Bacteria > Bacteroidota > Bacteroidia > Flavobacteriales_D > Crocinitomicaceae > 40-80. The sequence continues at coordinate 10,831 of MKVF01000001.1, read as the reverse complement.
AATCTTTTTTAGACCGGGTTTTTATGAACCATACTCCTTTGTTTATCACCCGCTCAAATGGTGAAGATGTTGTTGTTCTTTCCAAATCAGATTACGAATCTTTAACTGAAACGCTTCATTTACTAAGCAGCCCGAAAAATGCGGAGCGTTTGCTGAAAGGCATACAAGAATATGAAAACGGTGGTGGAGAAGAAAAAGAATTGCTGTAATGAAATTAATCTGGCTTAGTGTTGCCTGGGAGGATTATTTATACTGGCAACAAAATGACAAAAAAACATTAAAAAAAATCAACAATCTCATTAAGGAAATCCAGCGGACTCCGTTTACCGGAATTGGAAATCCCGAACCGCTGAAGCATTCGCTTTCCGGATGGTGGTCGCGCCGTATCAATTTGGAAGACCGGTTAGTTTATAAAGTCGAAGAGGAAAGCATTATTCTTCTGCAGTGCAGAAAACATTATTAAACCGAACGCATAGCGAAGAAATTAAAGTATCTAATTCCATCTTGTAAGCATACTCCTATTTTTCACAAAAAAACCCGGACAAATGCCCGGGCTGAATATGTTTTACCAAAATTATAACGGAATGTTTCCGTGTTTTTTCTGTGGTAAGCGTTCTGCTTTATTTTCAAGGCTTTCAAACGCAGCGATCAATTTCGCGCGGGTTTCTTCCGGCAGAATCACATCATCTACGAAACCTCTTTCTGCTGCTCTGTAAGGATTTGCAAAAAGATCCGCATATTCTTTTTCTTTCTCCAACCATTTTGCCTGAGAATCTTCAGCTTCCGAAATTTCTTTTTTGAAGATAATTTCCGCTGCTCCTTTTGCTCCCATTACTGCAATTTCTGCTGTCGGCCAGGCAAAATTAAGATCTGCTCCGATATTTTTGGAATTCATCACGTCAAATGCACCTCCATACGCTTTTCTTGTAATTACCGTGATTCGTGGAACGGTAGCTTCTGAAAACGCGTACAACAGCTTCGCTCCGTGGGAAATAATTCCTCTCCATTCCTGGTCTGTTCCGGGTAAGAATCCGGGAACGTCTTCCAATACCAATAAAGGAATGTTGAAACAATCACAGAAACGTACAAAACGTGCTCCTTTTCTGGATGCATCAATATCTAAAACTCCCGCCATTGCAGCCGGCTGATTAGCGATAATACCAATCGTCCTTCCGTCAAGACGGGCAAAACCTACCACGATATTTTTTGCAAATTCCGCCTGAACTTCCAGAAAAGAGTTATCATCAACGATACAATCAACCACATTCCTGATATCGTAAGGCAATGTTGAGTTTTGAGGTAAAATTGACTTAATTCCTTCCAGCTTGCTTTCCGAAAAAGTATGTTTTGTAGTTGGAGCTGTTTCTCCGTAATTTTGAGGCAAATACGTCATAAACTTACGGACTTCTCTCAGGCATTCCACATCATTTGAATACGTGAAATGATTCACTCCGGATTTTTCAGCATGTGTTTTCGCTCCGCCCAGATCTTCAGAGCTTACTTCTTCATGTGTTACGGTTTTAACAACATTCGGTCCCGTCACAAACATATAGGAAGTATCTTCCACCATAAAGATAAAATCAGTCAACGCAGGCGAATACACCGCTCCTCCCGCACATGGCCCCATAATCACCGAGATTTGCGGAATCACACCGGAAGCTAATGTATTTCTGTAAAAAATATCGGCATAGCCAGCCAGTGAGACAACCCCTTCCTGAATACGGGCACCGCCGGAATCATTAAGACCGATCACCGGAACACCGTTCTTTAATGCCAAATCCATTATTTTACAGATCTTAGCAGCGTGTGTTTCGGACAATGATCCTCCTAACACTGTGAAATCCTGTGAAAAAACATATACCGGCCGGCCGTGGATTTTACCGTAACCGGTAATTACTCCGTCGCCGGGAATTTTTGATTTATCTAATCCGAAAGATGTTGCACGGTGCTCAATAAACATGCCCATTTCCTGAAAGGAATTTTCATCCAGCAATAATTCTATACGTTCCCGAGCAGTTAACTTTCCTCCCTGATGCTGACGATCAATACGCGCTTTTCCTCCGCCTGCTTTTGCTTGTTCTCGCTTATTTAACAGCTCCTGATTCAAATCCATAATTTTTTGTTTGTGTGTTTTATGTAAACAGCGTTCGAATGACTTCTTCTATTCTTCCGCAGGTAATGATTTCCATTTTATAATTCTTTTTCTCAATTCCTTTATTGAATTTTGAAATAATCATTTTCTTGAAGCCGAGCTTCTCCGCTTCATTGATCCGTTGTTCTAATCTGCTTACCGGTCGCAATTCGCCCGAAAGTCCTATTTCTGCAGCTAAACAAATTTCTTTTGAGACAGGTAAATCGGCATTGGAAGACATTACTGCCGCAACAACTGCCAGATCAATCGCGGGATCATCCACTTTAATCCCTCCTGCAATATTAAGAAAAACATCTTTTGTTCCAAGCTTAAACCCACATCGTTTTTCCAAAACGGCCAACAGCATATTCAGCCGTTTGTTATCGAAACCTGTGGAAGAACGTTGTGGTGTCCCGTAGGCAGCTGTGCTCACCAGCGCCTGTATCTCAATCAGCATCGGGCGTAAGCCTTCCATTGTTGAGGCGATGGCAACGCCGCTCAAAGTATCATCCGAGCTGGTGATTAAAATTTCTGAGGGATTAAGGACTTCTCTCAATCCGCTGCCCACCATCTCATAAATCCCGAGCTCATTAGTGCTTCCAAAACGGTTCTTTATGGTTCTTAACAGCCTGTACACATGATTCCTGTCCCCTTCAAACTGAATGACAACGTCTACGATATGTTCCAGCACTTTCGGGCCGGCAAGCACACCTTCTTTGGTGATATGCCCGATCAGAAATACCGGAACTTCCGTTTGTTTCGCGTATCTCAGCAACTGAGAAGTACATTCTCTCACCTGTGAAATGCTTCCCGGAGCAGATTCAATCTGATTACTGTATAAAGTCTGAATGGAATCAATAATTAACAGGTCCGGCTGGATTTCTTCCGCCTGATTAAAAATGTTTTGCAGATTGGTTTCCGTCAGGATAAAACAATGTTCATTTTCAATTCCAATCCGCTCTGCACGCATTTTGATCTGCTGATCGCTTTCTTCCCCGGAAACGTAAAGCACTTTCAGATTCTTCTCTTTGACTGCCAACTGTAGCAATAAGGTTGACTTTCCTATCCCCGGCTCACCACCAAACAGAATCAAAGACGCTTTTACCAGTCCGTCACCCAGCACACGGCTCAGCTCTTTGTCTTTCAAAGGAATGCGCATCTGTCCCTTGTGTTCTATGTCCGACAGTGATTTTGGCTTTTGAATACGGTCGTTATTCTTCGAGAAAGCGACAATCTGTGGTAAGGTTTTTTCTACGATTTCCTCTACAAATGTATTCCATTCGGAGCACGAGGGACACTTCCCCAGCCACTTCGGAGTTTCATAGCCACAGTTTTGACAAAAAAATGCGCTTTTTGTTTTAGCCATGAAACAAAATTAAATAAAAATTGCACTTTTGTTTCTGAAATGTAACAAGAAAGTTTTATGGGTAACAAAACCAACTACTCTGCATTGCTGACATTGTGCGCCGTATTTTTCTTCTGGGGATTTATCGCAGCAGGAAACAGCATTTTCATACCGTTTTGCAAGCATTTTTTTGAGTTAAATCAATTCCAAAGTCAGTTAGTGGATTTTGCATTTTACCTTGCCTATTTTGTCGGAGCAGTGATCCTGTATTATATTACCTATAAAATTTCACAGGATCCGATTAAAAAATGGGGTTACCGGATGAGCATTGTTTATGGATTGTCTCTCTCTGCTTTTGGAGCAGCCCTGATGATTCTGTTTTTGTGGCTCGAAACATTTCCCGGAATGCTACTCGGGCTGTTCGTAGTCGGCTTAGGATTTTCTATTCAGCAAACTGCTGCCAATCCGTTTATGATCGCGTTGGGCGATGAAAAAACAGGATCTAACCGCGTAAGCTTAGGCGGAGGAATTAATAGTATCGGCGGGACATTAGGACCGTTATTGATCGCTTTAGCCTTATTCGGATCTGCTTCTTTTTCAGAAGATGAAATTCCCGATCTCGATCTGTCTAAAGTAATTTTACTATACGTTTTTGTCGGCTTATTGTTCTTATCCGTTGCTGCATTATTCTTCTTCTCCAAAAAGCTTCCCAATCACGAAATGGACGGGCAAAAAGAAAATACCGGCGAAATGAAAAAGGGATTAACACTTCTTGTATCCATGACTATTGTCATTCTGGGATTGGTCGGAATCGTGTTTTTTCTCGATTCAATTACAGATATGAACCAGGAAAAGAAAGAAAAAATTCAATTGATCTGCCTGATTTCAAGTGTTCTTTCTGTTTTCATATTTCTTTTTACTGCTTTATCCCGATCAAAAAAACGGCCTGAAGGGTGGGGTGCATTGGCCTATCCTCAGCTAATATGGGGAATGCTTGCGATCTTCGTTTATGTAGGCGTAGAAGTTGCTGTCGGAAGCAATTTAAGCGACCTGATCTCCAATCCGGGGGTAGCCGGCTTGAATACAGCAGAGACGGCAAAATATGTTTCGCTTTACTGGGGAAGCCTGATGATGGGAAGGTGGGCAAGCGCCGTATATGCTTTTAATCTGTCAAAAGTAACCACAAACATCCTGACAATTGTAATGCCTTTTTTAGGTTTCGGATTCGTTTATTACTTCAATAGCAGAAACGGGGGACAGTACATGGATTATGATATTTATTTTTTCTTTATCGGGATTCTGGTGGCCGGATTTTTTATGGGGAAAAATAAACCTGCACTCACTTTAATTATTTTCGGAGCATTAAGCATTATTTGTCTGATTACAGGGATCCTTCCTTCGACAAGCCTGGATCCGCTAGCCCTTTCCCTGGGATTTGAAAAAGGAGCTGTCATCACTGTTTATTCAGTTATTGCCACAGGACTTTTCTGCTCTATCATGTGGCCCTGCATTTTTTCTTTATCTCTGAGCGGACTGGGAAAATATACTTCTCAGGGATCTGCTTTCCTGATCATGATGATCTTAGGCGGAGCGATTATTCCGCCGTTACAAGGGAAAATAGCGGATATTTATGATATTCAGCTGTCCTATTTTGTAGGTATCGTCTGTTTTTTATTTTTGGTCGTTTATGCCTTTCTCTCCGGAAGAGAAAAAAATAATATCCAAATAGAACGCTGATAACATAGATGAAGCAGATTGACACAGATTCTCTTGTCAAAATCATATTAAATCTGCGTCATCTGTGTCCCATAAAGCCATCAATTCACTTTCATGAACTTCAACGGTAAATACTTATCACTCTGGTTCATTCTAATGAAATAAGTACCCTCTGACAAGCGGTGCAAATCAAGCTCAAAAATACTTGTGCCTGCTTTGATCTCCACTTGTTGGGTAGTCACTACTCGTCCGTTGATATCCGTGATCACAAACAGATCATGGCTCGTCTCTGTGGCTGTTACTGTTACCGTAGCCTTCACCGAAACAGGTACAGGATGGATGCTCCAAAGTGCTCCAGGGTTACAGGTCACAGAAACAGGCTGGAAGTCCTCGCTTGTTCCGTCATTGTCTACGGAACGCAGCTTGTAGTACATCGTTTCAAGACCTGTTGCATCGGTTGCATGGTAAACTTGCTCTGTCGTGGAATTACCAACAGCAGGGATTGTTGCTACCTCTTCCCAGAACTGACCGTCACGGGAACGAAGAATCTCATAGTGGCTCACATTCGTTTCAGTAGCTGTCTTCCACATTAAGCTGACTTTGTCCTCACAGGAAGCGGTAAAGCTCGTTAAGGTAATAGGTAATGGGGAGTTTGCATTTACTCCATGCAGGTAAAACTCCGAAAAGCTGGAAACTCCAAAGCTTGCATAGTAATTAGTTCCGGTAATTACTGGTGACAAGCTAAGGTCTGTAAGATTACCATTACCTGACTGAAGAACAACTAAGGCAGAACCGCCGGAGCAATTGTTGAAAGGATTCCCGTCTTCATTGCCTGGATTAGAATATTTCGTGACTGCAATACTACTATGGGAGGTAACATTGTCATTTACGTTACTTGTCGTCGTTCCTATACTTGCTGCTGCAAGGTCGCTGTATTCTGTTTGAGAATATGGGAAATACACACTCAAATTACCGCTGCCACTAATTGTTCCGGTTGGTACAACAGTAAAATGTCTGCCCATAAAAGCAGTACGGTAATCTTCACTCGCAGGAACACCACAAGCGTACATTGTTCCGCCGGCGTCAAGATAAGAAGTCATGGTTAAGGTTCCTGCTCTCCCTTGCGGGTTGATTGAACCAATATAATTACCTGACGAAGCATAGAAATGTATAGGATTATTCCCACTTACATAACATGTTGCAGACTCATTCCCAGATAAAGCGGTGCCTTTCGCCGGCAAGGATATTGTTGTTGATCCGGTACCTATACCCGTACATCCATCAGAGACAGAAGCAATTGAATAGGTTGTTGTTGCAGAAGGAGTAACTGTTGCCGACCACGTCGTTCCTGTTCCTGTTACAGAGCCGGATGGACTCAGATTTATAGTCCAGGTTCCTGAAGCAGTTATATTTCCACCGATTGAAACAGCCATACCATGACAAATTGTACTATCGGATGTAGTTATTTCCGCAACAGGTCCTTTAACCTCAAATGTCCGGAATACAGGAATACTCCAGCCACAGCAGCTTTCTTTTACCTGATAACGGATCGTATAGGTTCCGGCTGGCAAATTGCTGATATTAAAAGAAGCTGTAGAATGCAAGGCAACTCTATTTGTTGTATTCCCTTTGTTATCAGCCACAGAACCTGTAAAAAGCTCCCAAAGATATTCTGTTTCATTACCCCAGGAGGTAGCTGAAAAAGTTGCTGTACTACCAGTGCAAACAGGGTCAGGAGTAATAGTAATAACTGGTAAAGTTCTGTCAGATTTTACATTCAAATATGAATTAAATACAACACCATTAGCCGTCATATTATAAAAACCTGTTGTATTTGTTGTTGTGATGTCTGCCGTTAAACTGGTTTCTGTAAACTCTGATGTCACATTCGAATTATTATATTTTACAAAAGACCAACCGCCTGGAAAGGACCATGGGGCTACTGTTGTAGTCACATTTAATACGGAATTTTGGCAAATCTTATTAGGAACCTGACTGAGGGTTACCACAGGAGAATTGGTTACGCTTCCTCCGGATACAGATGTATTCACAACAATGGCAGGAGTAGTTGCATTGAAAACAGGGGCTGTTCCCGTACCCTGTACTGCAACCGCTCTGCTGGTACCATCTGTTCCATCACCACCATTACCTCCTTTTCCTCCACCAGAACCTTGTCCTCCTCGTCCTCCTCTATTAGATTGACCATCACTGGAAGTATTACCCTGAGCAGATTTCGCACCACCGGAACCTCCTTCACCTCCAGCACCTCCAGTACCTTTTTCTCCGTAATTTCCTGCGTTTATTGCCGAATTATTAATAACTCCATTAGTTCCAGCATTCCAAATAAAAACTCCAAAGGAAGATCCGCCACCCTGGCCGCCTGCACCTGCACCACCGCCACCACCGCCGCCGGAACCACCTGAACCACCTGAACCCGCAGCAGCACAAGAACCGCTATCTACACCACCGCCACCGCCACCTGCTCCGCCACCGCCGCCGGATCCGGAAGCGCCGTTCGTTCCGTAACCGGGTGAATAAAACCCGGAAACAAATGAAGATGCTACAGTCGAGCCATTCGATCCTCCTGTCCCGTTAGTTGTACAATCCGCTCCATTTCCTCCATAAGGAGAATCATTATTTCCACTATCGTCAGGCCCTAAACTTCCACCGCCACCAGAGCAAGTCCCTGTTCTTCCCGAACCTGCGGTTCCACTATATCCATCGTCATCCTTACCTCTTCCTCCCGCTCCTCCGGTAAAACCGGAACCAGCATTTCCTCCGATAATAGTAGAATTTGCACCACCTGTACCTCCAGCACCACCTGCACCACCGCTTCCGCCCCGATCAGTTGACCAGCTACAGGATGATGCTCCTCCATTACCCGTTGATCCGACTAAACCATTTGATCCATTTGATCCATTAAACAATGAAGAATTTGTATTTGCTCCCTGACCGCCTGAAGCATTTCCGGAAGTGATATAACATCGTGTTATCTCATACGAAGAAGAGCCGTTTGTAATGTATAAGGCATAATTCGATTTTCCTTTTCTGTTCGCTGTCTGACCGGTCGCAGCAAGCGTAGTTATGTTCAAATCTATAAGTTTCCAGTTACTTTTGTTATCGCTTTTGAAGCCCATTACATGAGCAATATCATTGCTAATTGTTTCCGAGCCGGAACAATTTATTTGCGTAACAGATGAAGTACCGGACGATTTTGTCCAGATTCCTGAAACATTTACATATCTTCCCTCAATAACCACATCATTTTGTAGCTCCAGAATAGTACTTTCCGGATAAGTTCCGGAAGTCATCTTAATCTGATTTCTTGATCCCGATACCAATGACAACGCTTTACTAAGCGTTTTAACCGGTGATGAAGCTAAACCGGAATACAAATCGTTTCCATTAACAGCATCGACATAAATAGCATTACATGCGTTTTCAGCTGTAATGGAAACAGATACACAAGATGTAGTATTGCATGCTCCCTCAGCCCGGACAAAATAAGTAACCGGCCCTGAAACAACAGGTGAGTAGCTAGCCCCGGCAGCAACCAAAGTACCACCGCAAGACCCTGTGTACCAATTCCAAACAGCTCCTGTACCCAGTGATCCCCCTGTAACTGAATATGTATTAGAGGTACCACTGATAACAGAAAGGGGCCCGGAAACAGATGTTGCCTGAACGGAATTTGTACCTGCTGTTATTACAGCGGAACCCGTCATCGTTTTGGCTGCGGAACAAAAAGATCCTGTTCCTGTCGCCTCCACTGTATAAGTTCCTGATGTTGAATGATTCCCAAAAGAAATAGCAGTTCCGGTACCCGCTACCGGAGAACCAATATTTGTTGTGCCTCTCTTCAACTGATAATTTACTCCAACCTGAGATCCCGACAATGAAATTGAAACATCCCCTCCGGGGCATATTGCACCTCCTCCGGAAACAGTATAAGAAGTTAAAGTATTACACCAGCCGAAAGAAGTATTAGGGCGGGTTGTCTGGCTACTGCTAGCAGAGGTTGTTGCTCCACAAAGCGTATTATTATCGTCATTTCTAACAGTATATGAGCCATTAAAAGATAATCCTGTAACCCAGTTAACGCTGGCATTATATGTATAAGTATTTCCCGATGTTGAGTTCGCTGAATTACTGCAAATTTGCACTAAAATATTGTCCGTACCATTCCATATAAACGGATTGGTAAAAGTAAATGTATTATTTCCGCTTACCGGTGTATAATCAACCGGACCATATTGCTGATCCGGCACAGCCAAAAATGCGCTATTGGGGATCTGAACGGAAGTTGTTGTACCTGCATAGATTGTATATCTTTCATGGACACCTGCAGCATTCAACGCGCTGACATTCCAGCGGATATGACTGATAGTGGCTCCGGCCGGAATCCCTGCAGCCACTAGCTCTGAAGCCTGAAACAAATACTGAGCTTTACTATTTTCGTAGTAGTCTCCAAAAGGAGTCGGATAAGTTGTACTGGTATTTCCTGCTGTTCCTGTACCAACTACCGAATAACTTTGCGCTTTTAAAAATATTGGGCTTAGAAATAAAAACAGAAGCGAAAAAAAGAAAGTGTTTGTTTTTATTTTTCGCGCAATAGAATTCTTTTTCAGAATTGTTGTTGTATTAATCATCTCTATCATAGAAAATCAGAAAAACAAAAATGGGAATCCTCATGATGTTTGTTCAAGAACAAATATTGTTACAATGAAATCATCAATCAATAATCACTTTTTGTAGATTTAGATTTAATTTACAGAGCGAAAGTACAATATTCTCTATGAGAAAAGAAATTCTTCATATACATATATTAGAAAATTAACATCATATCTCCAAATTAAAAATGAAAAAACAACAAATCAGTTAATTTTTCACTTGTTTTTATATAATGAATCTCGATTTAGTTCTCTATACGGCGATGATAAAACGCATGAAGCAGATTTACACGGATTTTGAAGAAATAAACTTGGAAATCATATTCTATTGTTCGGTGCTAATCATACTAATAAAAACCAAAGGACTGCTTTCGCAGTCCTTTGGTTTGTTTATATCTTATCTTAAATCGAATGTCTCTAGGTCTGGCCTCTGCCTTCTAACAATCTGAGATTTAATCCACCTTTATGAACTTCAACGGTGAATACTTATCACTCTGGTTCATTCTAATGAAATAAGTGCCCTCTGACAAACGGTGTAGATCAAGCTCGAAAATGCTCGTGCCTTCCTTGATCTCCACTTGTTGGGTAGTCACCACTCGTCCGTTGATATCCGTGATCACAAACACATCATGGCTCGTCTCTGTAGCTGTTACTGTTACTGTAGCTTTCACAGAAACAGGTACAGGATGAATGCTCCAAAGTGCTCCAGGGTTACAGGTCACAGAAACAGGCTGAAAGTCCTCGCTTGTTCCGTCATTGTCTACGGAACGCAGCTTGTAGTACATCGTTTCAAGACCTGTTGCATCGGTTGCATGGTAAACTTGCTCTGTCGTGGAATTACCCACCGCAGGAATTGTTGCTACCTCTTCCCAGAACTGGCCGTCACGGGAACGAAGGATCTCATAGTGGCTCACATTCGTTTCAGTAGCTGTCTTCCACATTAAGCTGACTTTGTCTTCACAGGAAGCG